>JAHBVR010000021.1 GCA_019637395.1 Vulcanimicrobiota bacterium | reverse complement strand
ACTAATATCTTTACGAGTGAACTGGACAAAAACGGGGCGGCTGGCGGTCAGCACCAGGGCGTAGTCGGTCTTGAGAGGAACCGCCTGCGGATCGATCAAATCGTTGATGCGAAAGGCGAAGATCCGTTGTGCCGGAACTTTTAGTCGGTAGGGCCTAATCGGACCCCGATCGGAGTAGTAGAAGACCAGTTCCAGTTGGCTTTCCTGAATGCCGGTGTTGAGAATGGAGAGCTTATCGCAGCTCGTATTTTCAGGCTCGGCTCCGGTGCAGCGCAAGGGGATCATGCCCCCGGGAAAACCCAGGTGGTGCTCATGCCACTCCCAACAAGCCGCTCAGGGCGGGTGTCAGGAACGTTCCATCCGGGTCCATCTTCAGAAAACTCTCCCAATGGGGATAGAGCGGAGCCAGCTCGGCCGCCTCGAGATGGTGCTATTTTACCCCAGTGAGGCGGCCGCCGTGAGCTCGGAAGACCTGCTGGGGATGGAGGCCGGCGGCCTCCATCCTCCCTGACTCACGGGAAGCTCGAGTCCTTTCTGAGCCAGGGCCAGCGCCGCTTCGCCCTATTGCCCGGGTGGAGGGCCGGACGGCCGATTGGCCTTGATTTGCTCCAGCGTCTCCTCGGCGCCCTGTTGGTCCCCCTGTTGCAGAAGTTCCTTCAGTTGGGTTTTTAGGGCCTGGTTGGGATCCGTGCCCTGACCGGGACGATTGGCGTCCAGTTGAGCGATGGTGTTCAGCGCCCCCTGCAAGTCACCGCTCTGAATCTGCGATTCCAATTGATCGGGGCTGGGACCCGACCCGGGCGGCATCGACTGACTTTGCGCCATTTGCTCCATGGCCTCGGGACTGAAGCTTAGCATCGCGTCCTGACTTGGACCCGCCAGACCCTGGTACTGTGGCTGCTGCTGGGCCTGGCCGAGACGTTGCACCGCCTGCTGGAAGTTGCCTTGAGTGCGTTGGGGAGCGATAAACTGCCCCTGGTTCTGACCGATAGGAAATGCCATCATGTTCCTCCTGGTGTAAGTGCCCCCACACCCACTCTAGGCAATCCAGGTCACGCCCAGATGTCCCAACCTAAGCGAGGCCTAAAGGTTGGCTGAAGGTTGTTTGGGAAATTCTCGCCAGCGAGGCGACTTAGCCGCCCTCGGCCCAGCATCGGCGGATCTCCTCGGCGCTGATGTCTTCGGCAGCCAACAATTCCTGCCCGCATTCGGCCAGTCCGATGAGCAGGTCCAAATTGCTGACCGGACGCTCCGCTCCGGCTTCGCGCAGCGCCACCGAAATCACGCGGTAGCATTCGGAAGAAAATACAGGAGGGAGCATTCGTTCCAGGGAGCCTATATTCTGGAGAGTCTCGACCAATCGGTTGGCCGGGCGCAGACGGTATAGAAGCATGTGCACATTGCGATCTTCCAGTTGATTGCTGATGGCGATCAATGCGCGCAGCAAATCTCTTCCGGTCAGTTCGTCGCTGTCCCGGAGCAGCCAGGCCAGCGATAGAGTAGCGCTACTCTCGGGGGAGAAACGCTCCAGGCCGGGACCCAGACAGGCCGAAAAATTCAAAGCCGACCCGATCGGCCGCGGTGAAACCGTCATGTCGAGGAAGTTATCCCGCAGCTCTTTGGTGGTGCTGGACGTGGACCAACTCGGTTCGCCGCCGGTCGCCTTATTCAGGGCGCGCTTCAGGTGGCTGGTGCACACCAGCGAGGATCGTTCCAGATCGGCCAGTTGGGCGGATTCCTGGAGCACTGCAAACACCTCCGCCGTAAACGGGATATCGCGCTCAGGAATCGTCTGCGCGGACCTCAAATCAGGCGCGCATTCCATCAAGTGCTCGACACCGACGCCCTCGGCGCCGCGCAAAAGCGCCAGTTGGATAGCTTTCCTCAGAATCGCGCGCACATCGAGATGGAACTTCACCAGAGACCTTTTCGGCGGCCCGGGGCTGGCTTCCCCGCACTGATTGGTAACAATTCCCGCAGCCCGTAGTGGTTTCGTAGCGGCACCCAGATTATAACGATTTCATCCAACCGAATGGAGGAATAAACTATGCTAGGAGCACTTTGGGGATGGGTTCGTAACTGGCGGAAGAAGCCGGAGGCACGCCTGGCCTACGACTGGTTCCTGGACGAGCCCTGCGAAAAGTTACAACCTGGACATCCCTCACCGGCCGACCCAAGATAAACTGCCAGGTATGAGCGTCATTCAGCAACTGCCCCGCTGGGCCCAGGGCCCCACTGAGAAATTCGTCGACAAGAGCAAAATCGACGGCACCGAAACCCGGCCTCTCGACCAAGACAGCTTCGATCAATCCCTCAACCACACTGCCGGCGTGTTGCTGATGTGTTCCAACGATGAAGTTCCCGGCGAAGACCAGGCCATGGGCCAACCCGGCCTGGTCAAGCGCAACGGCGCCACCGTTTACTTCGACGGGGATCTGAGCGATTCCAGGGGTCAGGTGGAGGCCATCGTGCTCGGCCGGCGCAAAGGCGTCGAGTACGTCAGCTACGTGCATTCCCGGCCCGACGGCTTCTCCAGCCTGAAGATGGTGAATGACGATGGCTCGATCGAACTCAACGGAACCCAGGCTCAACGCAAAGCCGGCGCCCTGCAGGGCTACCTGCTGGCCGGCACGGTTTACGAATAGTTCCTACGGGCGCCGGCCGGGCTTGGCCGGCGGATTTTTCACCTGATAGGCTTGTAAGTAGCGGCCCAAGTCCAGCAGCAAACGGGCTTTCATTTCCAGCAGACCTGTATCTTGCGGACGCAGAGCCAGGGCCGATTGGAGCGCGCCCAGAGCCTCCTCCAGGCGCCCCTTTTCTTCCAGAAGATTGGCCAGATAGACCCAGGGTTCCACACTGCGGGGTTCGCGCCGGACCCATTGGCGAACCTGTTCGCGGGCCGACGCCAGTTCTTTCAACTCTTCAGATCCGGGATGATAGAGTCGCGTCCACAGTAGCATGGGCCCGGATGGCACGGGAAAAACCCGCAGGCTGTAACTCTTAGGGGCGTCTTCCAAGGGCCAGGGAGCTTCCCAGACCCAGCGCGAGCCCACCTTGCGGCCCGCCACCTGAGTGGAAAATACGGATTGTTCCGGAGGTTGAAGCTTCTTCAGCGCTTCAAAGTCGGTGGCCAGGCTCGCCACGTTGTCGCGGTCCTGGTAGACAAATTGCACACGGGGTGGAACGCCGGCCGCGGCCGGACGGGACACACTCACACCCGTTTCCGAGACCTCCACCCGATCCAGCACCGAGTTATAATCTGGCGGTTTCGTATTGCGCAGAGTCATTCCCCCGATTTGGCGCTGATTTTCTCCGGTCAGCGCCAGGCGCACCTGAGTCGAAGCTAACTTTTTCGACTGAGCGCCCTGCAGACGCAGTCCGCTACTTGAGACCTCCACGCTACCGCCCCCCGAGAGTTCCACCCGCTCACCCTGGTTGAGCAGCAACACGGTCACTTTGGCGCCGGCCGGTAGCTGGATACGATCGCCGGCCGCCCACATCTGGCCGGTCAAAGCCTGGGACGGACCTTCCGCCTTCAAGACCATGGCCACTTTCTTCGGCGTCGGTTCGGCCAGGGCCACTCCGGCCAACAACAGCATCATCAGGCTTCGCTTCAACATCATTGCTCCTAAGGCTTACCGCTCTGGCGAATGGGGAAATCGGTGCCGCTGACAAACTGGAACACGTCCTGGTTCAGCCCCACCTGCCGGCACAGATCGGGTACCTGGCTGCACACATAATACACCAGCCCGCTTACGGTGACTTGCTGGCGGGAGTTAGGCGGAGCCGAATTCAGACCCTCCAGCAGGCTGTAGGTGAGCAGACCGTGCTGCAAGCTGGGCAGTTCTAGAGCCGACTGGTCACTGCGGCAGGCGGCCAGCATGTAGACCCCCGATCCGCGAGCCATGCGTTGCTGGCTCAAAGCAAAAGAGGAGGCGATTTCGTCACTGACCGCCCCGGCATGGCAGGTGTCCAAGATAACGAACTGCTTCTGAGCGGGAAATTCGCGCAGCCACTGGGCCAGGATCGGTCCATCCACGCTCGGCTGGCCCGGGGCCATCAGAAAATGGTAGCCCTGGGAATCCAGCGAGCCGTGGCCGGCCAGAAAAAGCACCAGAGTATCCTGAGGCTGGGCATCCTTACCCAACTCCTCGAAAGTCCGCCGCAACACCTCGGTACGCGCCTTTTCGCCCGTAAGCAGGCGCACCTCGGACGACTCGAAGAGAGGAGATTGGAGTTTTTCGCTGAGCGACTGGGCATCCTTTTCAGCAAAACTCAGCTTGGGAGCGTTGCCCGCCTGATTCACACCCAGGGCCACCACGATGAGCTTGGGTTTACGCGCGGGCACAGCGGTGCAGGTTACCCGCAGTCGATCGCCGCGGCTCTCCACCGTGCCCGATTTGTCCATGGCGCTGCAGCGCAATTCGTTGACACCCGCCTGCAGGGGAGCCTGCAACAAGTAATCCCCGCCCTCGCGGCGCACGGCCTGAGGAACGGCTTTGCCATTCACAAACAAACGGGGCTCGCCGGCTCCCCCACCCATGTCTTTGACGCCGATGCGGACTTCCACGATGCGTTGAGGCACCTGCGCGCCGGGTGCCGGCGACTGAAAAGAAACCTCGGGGGGTTGAATTCGCAGCCCCGCCACCGGCGCCTGGGCGGCCGATCGGGCGGTCGCTGACCCGAAGCTCTTGAGCAGCCCGGGCCGATAGGCCTTCTCAAAGATCTGGTCGACGCGCACCTTGCGATTGTCCACCAGCCACTCAATCTGCCGTTCGGCCACCGGAGTGCCGTCAAAAAGCCCGGACCGATCAGTGACTAACCAGTCCACTCCCTGGTTGAGCACCAGCAGTTGCCCGCTGGGAGTGGCCTCTTCGGGCTTCCAAAATTCCAAGGTCTGCTCCCGGCCCACACTGACAAAACTGCCGTTCGGGAGCGGAGATAGCGGGCTGGAACTCCAGTTGCCGGCATCGGGCAACAAAGCGATGGGTTCGGGCTTGTCGCTCAGATGAAAGACCTGGCCGCTATCGCCCACCATCAGCCAACGTTGGCCCACCACATCATAGCTGAGGCGCAATCCGAAATTCTGGCGAGGTTGAAATGCATAGAAGCGGCTGCCCACCGGCGACGCCATAATCTCCTGCAATTTCCGTTCCACCACCGGCTGCAAGATCAGTCGCTTGGGCCCCAGTTGATCCAGCGCAAAGAGATTCCCTCGAGGATCATATTCCAGCGCCAAGGCGTGGTAATTGGCATAGGTCTTACGCTGGCCGGTGCTCAAGTCCGTCTCCACCACCTGGCCGGCCTCGGCCACGGCCAGCCTGGGGGCTCCTTGCCTGGAGAGGGCAAACACCAGAGACTGGCTTGCATGATTTTGCGTGGTCCCGCTCTGGAGATCGCAGACCTCCAATTTGGAGTCGCGTAGCCCCACCAGATAGCGACCGTCCTCGCTGCACTGCAAGCGGATCAAGCCCGAAGCCGAGGGCACCTTGCCTTTCGATTGCAACCGCTCGGCGTCATAGACCTCCAGCGGCTCGCCTTTTCGGGAAACCAGCAGAACCTTACCATCACCGCTCAAAGCCAGACCCTGGACCGGACTCCGTCCTTCCAGCAGGGTTTCCCGTGTGCCGTTCTGCAGACTCCAACAAACCACCGGACCGCCGGCCAGCCCGGCGTAAATTCGACCGTTGCGGTCATAGGCCAGATAACGAACTTCACTAAACGGCGGGTCGTTCAAAGCTGGCTCCGCGCTGACGGCCCGCATCACCTTGCCCTGCATTGTGCCCACCACCAGTTGATGGTTGGAAACCCCCTCGGCAAAACCATCCTCCACGGCCTTGGAACCAAGCACTCGGTCACTCTCGAGGTGCTGGGGATCTAACTGAACCAACTTTTGCTGCCACAGGTACTGGATCTGACCGTCCACCCAGTGCGCTTTGTGATCGGGCGGGTGGCCATAAGGTCCGCGCAAGCCGGCCGCGGTGCCCAGATAGACGCCCTGGGGACTGCTTCCCAACAGAGTCTCCCCATCCGGGCCATAGTCCAGCAAAGTGAACTTGTCCGGCATCCCCTCCATCTGCCAGTTCACCTTCCCATCGGGCAAGCTCAATTCCAAGGCTTTGCCGCTGGCCAGCAGCAGGCAAGCCCTCGTACCCTGGCGATTGAGACTAAGATTGTAGACGGAATCACCGGCCTGCACCCCTGGAAGGGGCCAGGAGGCTTGCTGCGTCCAGGCGATCGGGTCCCATTGTTGTAGAACCGGAGGACTGGATTCCTGAGGACAAAAGAAAAGCCGCCCCGCCGCCTGGGCCGCGCCCCCCTGATTGCGCAAGGGCTGATCAGGTCGGGTGGCCAGTTGCTGGCCGCTACGCACATCGTAAAGGTGATAGCGAAAGTCGTTACCGTAACAGATCAGGCGATCAGAATCCAACCAGTCCAGCCAGAAGGGCATAAACCCACCTCGCTGCGAACTCAAGGTTTGTTGCAGTTGGCGGCTACTCTCATCCCAAATCTTGATAACTCCGCTCATATCGCCGCTGGCCAGGTAGGCTCCGTCAGGACTTTCCCTCAACACACTGACCGGATGCGAATGCGGCACCGGCACTACCAGGCGCGGCGCGGGCTCGGCCAGAGCCAGCCCGGTACACAAGAGAAGACCAAGCAAAGTCCGTTTCATCACTGTGGCTGCGACTCCTAAGGGCTTAATTCCTGGCTTCAGTCTACCCTTCCCGAGCGGCCTCAACCGTGAGCGATGTTACGGTTCAACGCTTGCCCATAGGCTGCAGCACCTGCTTTGGACTGACTGTCCTCGACGAGCTGCCCGGTTTAGAGCAGGCTCATTCCCAACAAGCCGCCCAGCACCACCATGAAGAACGGGTGGCAGCGCTGATAGCGATGGAGTCCCAGCATAGCCAGGGCGAAAATCAGCAGCGATCCGAACTGGTGCAAGGCGGAGGTGGCCATCAGGTGGACGCCGGCCAGCGTGAGACCCACCGAAATCGGGGCCATGGCCCGGCGAAACCATTCCTGGTTAGGAGAGTTACGGAAATGGCAATAGGTTCTCCCCAACAGGTAAGCCAACAAGGCCGGCGGTAGAAAGAAGCCGACCAGAACCGCGATGGCGCCAGGGATTCCGGCCACCTTGTGGCCGATGGTCAAGACCATCATGCAGTTGGGACCCGGAGCCAGTTGGCCCAGGTTATAGAGCAAGGTGAAATCATCGCCGCTGGCCCAACCGTGGGCCACGCACATACGAGCCATTTCGGGAAGCATGGCCGAACCGCCGCCAAAGGCGAGCAAACTCAAGGTGCCAAAGGACATGCACAACGCCAGCAGGGTTAGCACGTGGCCACCTGCGGGCGCTTCATCCAGATGGAGAGCGGCAACATCACCGCCAGCGTCAGCGGCAGGCTCAATTTGAAAATACCGGCGCACAGAAAAGTCATCAGGATGATCTGTAAATCCGTCTGCTGGCCGAACAACTTGCTGCCCACTTTGAGGGCGGCGTTGAAAAGCAAAGCCACCGACACGGCCGCCACGCCCTTCAAGCCGGCGAACGTCCAGGCCGGGGCGGGTCCATGCAAAAAATAAGTGGCCAGGCCGAGCACGATGCCACCACCGGGAGCCATCACCGCCAGCAGCGCCATCAGCGCTCCCCAGGCTCCAGCCACGCGGTCACCGATGAGGACCGAAAGATTAGTGGTGTTGAGGCCGGGCAACGTCTGGCAAAGCCCGTAACACTCGAGGAATTCTTCGTCTGTCAGCCAGCCCTCGCGAACGACCACAGCCTCGCGGATATGGGCCATCATGCCCCCGCCGATGCTGGTGGCGCCCAAAATCAGGAAGGTAGTGAATACCTGGCGCGGGCTGACCTTTCTATTTCGTGCCGACTGATCCATAGTTCATCCATAGAATAGTCGGTCCAGCCGGCCGGGGGGTTACGACGAAGTTACAGGAACACCAGCCACAAAAAAGAGCCTGGCCGGCGCGGCCAGGCTCTTTTTCTTCGACACGGTCAGTTCAGATCAAAGCGGTCCAGGTTCATCACTTTGGTCCAGGCCTTGACGAAGTCGCGCACAAACTTTGCCTGCGCGTCGCTTTGAGCGTAGACCTCGGCCAGAGCCCGCAACTGCGAGTTGGAACCGAAGAGCAGGTCCACGCGGGTGGCGGTGCCCTTCAGGTCGTGTCCGGAACGGCAGCGTCCCTCAAAAAGAGCCTGTTCGTCCGAGGTCGCCTTCCAGGTGGTGCCCATATCCAGCAGTTGGACAAAGAAGTCATTGCTGAGCGTCTCCGGACGCTGGGTGAAGACGCCGTGCCGAGTATAACCGTAATTGGTGTTCAAAACGCGCATACCGCCCACCAGCACGGTCATCTCCGGGGCGGTGAGGGTCAGCAGTTGAGCGCGGTCAACCAGCAGTTCCTCGGCCGAGGGGATCTGGCCCGGGCGCAGGTAGTTGCGGAAACCATCGGACTTGGGTTCAAGCACCGCGAACGACTCCACATCGGTTTGATCCTGAGTGGCGTCGGTCCGGCCCGGGCTAAAGGGCACGGTGATGTCCTGGCCGCCGTTCTTGGCCGCTTTTTCCACGGCCGCGCAACCGCCCAACACGATCAAATCGGCCATGGAGACCTTTTTGCCGAAGCCCTTCTGGACTTCTTCCAGTTTGTTGAGCACGGTCGCCAGTTCGGCCGGCTGGTTCACTTCCCAGTCTTTTTGAGGAGCGAGGCGGATACGAGCTCCGTTGGCCCCGCCGCGCTTGTCGGAGCTGCGGAAGGTCGAAGCCGAAGCCCAGGCGGTGGTGACCAGTTGAGAAACCGTCAGGCCCGAATCCAGGATGCGGCTCTTCAGATCCTTGATATCGGCCTCGTTGATCAACTCGTGATCGACATCCGGCACGGGATCTTGCCAGATCAGCACTTCCTGGGGAACCTCCTTACCCAGGTAGCGCGCGCGGGGGCCCATATCACGGTGAGTCAGCTTGAACCAGGCGCGCGCGAAAGCGTCGGCGAATTCGGCCGGATTCTGGTGGAAGCGGCGCGAGATGGGCTCGTAGATCGGATCCATGCGCAAGGCCATGTCGGCCGTGGTCATCATGGGGGCGTGACGGCGGTTAGGGTCATGGGCATCGGGCACAGCCGTCGCCGCAGCGCCGCCCTTGGGCTTCCACTGATGAGCGCCCGAGGGGCTCTTGGTCAGCTCCCACTCATGTCCGAAGAGAGTATCGAAGTAGCTATTGTCCCACTGAGTGGGCGTGGGGGTCCAGGCGCCTTCGATGCCGCTGGTGATGGTGCTGACGCCGTTGCCTTCGCCCAGGCGATTGTGCCAGCCCAGTCCCTGCTCCTCGAGCCCGGCGGCTTCCGGCTCACGACCCACCAGGGCGACGTCGCCGGCGCCGTGGGCCTTACCAAAGGTGTGGCCGCCGGCGATCAGAGCCACCGTCTCTTCATCGTTCATGGCCATACGCGCGAAAGTTTCGCGGATATCGCGACCCGAGCCGATGGGATCGGGATTGCTGTTGGGGCCTTCGGGATTGACATAGATCAGACCCATTTGCACCGCCGCCAGAGGATTCTCCAGCTCGCGGTCACCTTCGTAGCGCTTGTCACCCAGCCACTCGGTTTCACTACCCCAGTAAATGTCTTCACCCGGTTCCCAAACGTCGGCACGCCCACCGCCAAAGCCAAAAGTCTTGAATCCCATTGACTCAAGCGCCACATTACCGGTCAAAATCATGAGATCGGCCCAGGATAACTGGTTGCCGTATTTTTGCTTGATGGGCCATAACAGGCGGCGAGCCTTGTCCAAATTGGCGTTATCCGGCCAGCTGTTGAGCGGAGCGAAACGCTGGGACCCGGAACTGGCTCCGCCACGACCATCCTGCATGCGATAGCTGCCGGCGCTGTGCCAGGCCATGCGGATAAACAATGGGCCGTAGTGCCCATAGTCGGCCGGCCACCAGTCTTGCGAGTCCGTCATCAAGGCATGGAGATCTTTCTTCACCGCATCCAAATCGAGCTTCTTGAACTGCTCAGCGTAGCTGAACTCCTTGTCCATCGGGTCCGACAGCGTCGAATGCTGATGCAAAACTCGAAGATTCAACTGGTTGGGCCACCAGTCTTTATTGGTGGTCCCTCCTCCCACTGCGTGTTTCTGGGCTCCGTTCATGACGGGACACTTCATAACATCCATGAATTCACTCGCCTCTAGTCGTTTTAAGATTGATTCGACCGTGTTACCCATGAATCGCGCCGGCTATACCCAGAAATTCTAGGGTTTTTGGTTGAGCAAAGAGTTTACGACGCCCGCGCTCGACCCGGCTAGAGGAACGAGGGCTCCGCGCCTACCTTCAGGAGAGACCATCTCCATTTGTGAGCATTCGTAGCAGAGGAGCAGACGGTACTCACCGGCAGGAGTGGTCAAGGCCAATCCGTGGCGTGGGTTGAAACACCTACCCACCGTCCAGACCCGGTAGCGCAAATCAGACTGCAGGGCTGACAAAACCTGGGCCCGCTCTGCTTCGGAAAGGGTTCTTCGCCGGGTCACCTTGCGCATGCCAAACAGAGTGGGACTCTCCTCGCGAATAATTTCCGGCTGCAGGCCTACCAACTCCACCTTGCTGGCCTCGGTCAGGGTATTTTGGATGTCTCGCTTCGGGGGCGCCGGAAAAGGGTCCAGCACGGCGCCTAGAATCGCTACGACAACCACTATCAGAGCCAAAAGCTTTTTCATCGAAATCCCTCCCTTTACTTGATCGGAAACGGGTTGTAGGAACCGGGCGTCACGCCGGCCTGGCCACGCGGCACGACAAAAGTGCGTGTGGCGTCCGGGGTCGAGGCGGGATACTCAGCACCGGTCAGACGATTTTCCAACAAGGTTCCGGCCGTTCCTTTCACGCGAATCCCGGGCAAAACCTTGGACAACGTGGGAGCCAGTCCATTGGCGTCGCCGGTGTCGCAAGCGTCCAATTCAATCAAACGGGCGCCACCGGGAGCGAACTTATGCTCCAGCATTTTGCCGAAATCCAGTTGTTTCGTATAAGCACCCTCGACCACGTCCAAAGTCACTCGAGGCCTTTTGGAACCCTTGGTGGCGGTCAATCCGGCTGCTCCTTCGTCATTGGTGTCCAGTCCCATCGAGGCACTACCACGGTCATCGTGCCCGTGACCAGAGCCACGAATTGAGTCGATCGTCCCATCCTTCGTCTTCTTCAACTGTTGGGCTGTGGCTCTCCCGTCGGGAACGACCACCTTGGTGCCGTCGACGTAGCGCAACTCAACATCGGCCAACAATTCAGGAGAGGCGACCAATGACTTCTCCCGGGAAAAGAAATCGCCAGCCGGCTTGAGATGCGCATCGGCCGCGCTCTTGGAGGAAGCGGCGAAGCGCGTGCGACCCAGAGTCAGAAAATCTTCGGCCGGCCCGGTGCTGACACTTCCCGCATAACCGTCAGCCGGGTGGGACTCTGGAATAACCTGGGACTGCGAAGCCTGATTTTGAGAAAACTTGGTATAGTTCTGGATTCCCTTGTGGCTGCTGGCGACGATCATTTTCTTGTGCTCCTGTCGGTTGATATCCAGACTCTAGAGAGCGCTTTTCTACGAAAGTACTCCCAGAGCCCCGAAATTGTTAACTTTTCCTACAGGATAAACTCGGGATAATTCACTCAGACAAAACGAACGCAACATTTAACGCCATTCGCACGATTTCACTCGAACTCATTGGTATACTCTGACTATGGCTTTCATCTCCGCAAACCCCTTCAGCACCGACAACAACCTGCTCAATACCGGCACCGCTCCCCTGCCCTTCAGCGGTGGCGGCGCCCTGGACCGGCTGGGCGGTGGCCTACCGCTGGCCTGTCCCTGCTCGATGAATAGCAGTCTGGGGCTCCAGGCCCAGATGCAGCAGATGCTTCAACTGGAAATGCAAATGTTCCTGATGCTGGCCAACCTGATGCTGGGCGGTCCCAACAGCACTTCGCCCCGCGGTGCCAGCCCTGCGAACGGACTGAGCGGCGGGGGCCTCGGCTTCGGCACCACTCCACCCCAACCCGGCGGCAAATCCAGCTTCAACGTCTCCTCCTTCAACGTGCTGGGCTCTTCCCACACCAACGCAAGCGGCAACAAGCCCGGTATGAACAGCGGCGTGGACCGTATGCGCGGAGCCGTGGCCGCCATGAAAAGCCACAACGTGGACATCGCCGGCATGCAAGAATTCCAGGGAGACCAGCAGGCGGCTTTCAAACGCCTGGCCCCTAATTTCGGCGTGGTCGGCGAGAAAGACAACGCCATCGTCTACAACAAAGAGAAATTCCGTCTGGTGGAAAAGCGCTCGTTCAGTATTCCTTACTTTGAAGGCCACAAGCGCGAGATGCCCATCGCCAAGCTTGAGGATAAAGCCACCGGCAAGCAGATGTGGGTGGTCAACATCCACAACCCCGCGGACACCAAGGACCACCCTCACAATGCCGCCAACCGCGCTAAGGCCATCCGCATCGAACAGGATTTGATGCGCCAGTTGCAGGCCACCGGGCTGCCCGTCATCTTTACCGGCGACTTCAATGATCGCAAGTCAGTCGACGGCAGTATGGACCGGGTCGGCATGGATTCGGCCGCGCCTAACAAAGCGCGCAGCGAGATCGACTACATTTTCGGTTCGGGCGTCCATTTCTCCAACTACACGGCGGACCACCGCACTCAATCTGCGGGCACCAGCGATCACCCGCTCATCGTTTCCACGGCCACCATTTAAAAGGCGCAAAGGGAAGGTTTGGAATAAGAGCAAAGATCCTCCGACCACTCGTCCAGTACAGGAGGTTGTGTGCTCAAACCATTCACCGTGATCTTTTCTTTCATGCTCTTACCGCTGGCGGTTCAGGCCAAGACTAGAGTCCCTGACCAGGGCGTCGTTTTCGTTTTGTCCCGGGTGGTAGAAGCGGACGAAAAGAAGATTTCCCCCAACGAAGTGGTGCCGGCGGGGAGCAAACTTCGCTTCCGGGTGGAGGCACGCAAGCAGCCCTGCACCGTCGTGACCAGTGCCTTCCTACGCGGCAACGCCCGGGAAATCCCGAGCCTACCGCCATTCATTCGTCAATTGCAGGTGGATGAACAGGCTTCTCAAGATTTCATCGTCGACAAGCCGCTGCGGGCCAGCGAATTTTTTGTGGTGGTGGTGCCGCAAGACTCGGCTACTTCGGGACAATTGATGGATCTGGTGAAAAAATGGAAGCAGCAGCCGCAAAACAGCCAGCCGGCCCGCACAGCGCTGCACGACAACTTCAGTCACTGGCTGGCCCGTCGCGATCAAAGCTTCCATTACTCGGGACCCGTGCCCAGCGAGCTGGGTGGTGTGCGCACCACCTCCGCCCGCTCGATGAACCCCCCGAGCGCCGGGGCTGGAGAAGTGACTCAGGAAGCTTCCTCCAAGGCAAGTTCTCGCCAGATCAAAGTAGGCCAGAGCCTGGACTGGCAGAAAAACGCTGATTGGATTCCCTACACCCGAGACAAGCCAGGAGTGTTTATCTACCGCCTCGGAAAATGAAAACCATCTGGCTCTGGCGCCTCGGCGTCCTGCTTTTTTGGGTCGGTTGGTTCCAACTCACCGCTCCACTCAGCCCTCTGGATACGTGGGGATTCGATGTCTTCTTGAAGCTGAAAGCCCCGCTGGCCCCGCCTGTGTCCACCCGTATCGCTTATCTGGACATTACCGAGGAGCAACTGGACCGCTGGTCTGACACCCGTGAGGAATACGACGGAATCGCCGAACTCATGGAGTTGCTACGCCGTCAGGGCACTCAGGTCATCGCCCTGGACCTGCTGCTGATTCGAGGTAAAGATCAAGACTTCGCCAAGTTCTGGGAACAAGTCCTCGATCACGTCGATGTCGTGCTCGGTCGCACGACCACCGAGAGCAGCCACCTGCCTGCCGGCCAGGAACAGATGGCCGGACTGCTCAACCTCTTTCCGGACCCGGACGGCAAGCTACGACGGTATACCTGGTATACCCCCGGCAGCGACGGACAGCCCCTCCCCTCCTTGGCTCTGGCCGCTTTCCTGAACCTGCGGGAACGTTCGTGGGATCCCAAGATCATTGACGCGCAAGGAAGAATCCACGTCAGCGACTATGACGACCAGGGCGAGACTCTGGAAAAGGTCTTCCCCGGGCGAATCTTGCTCGATGAGCGGGCCGTCTGGCAGCAGGCCACCCCCAGAAACTTCGTCCACGTTTCCCCCGCCCAACTCCAACAATGGGATCAGGAGGGCGGGAATCCCCATCTGGAAGGTCGCGTCGTTTTCATCGGCTATGTGGCTGCGGGTTCCGGCGACCTGGGCACAACCCCCCTCAATACCCGAGTGCCTAAAGTCAGTCTCCACGCCATGGCTCTCAACGCCATCCTGCAGAACGCCTGGTTTCTACCCACCAGTTGGTGGTGCAACGGCTTGCTGGCGCTGCTGCTCATTCTGGCCGCCCGTCCACACTGGCTGCCTTGTCTATCAGGTAACCTGGCCGGGTTGGCTCTGGGAGCAGCTGTTCCGCTCTACACACACTGGTTTTTGCCCTGGGTCAGCCTGCTGTTGACCTGGAATCTGTGTTGCTTCGGCGAATACTGGCTGGCCGCGCGCCTGCGCCAGCAGCGACTGCTGGAAATGCAGAAACTGGCCGATTCTGATGATCCGCTGATCCTGAAGGTGTTGGGAGCCTACCAGGTGGTACGCAAACTGGGAACCGGGGGATTTGCCACCGTCTACCAGGCGCTCCCTACCGATACTCTCGATATCAGCCGCTCGGTAGCTATCAAAATCGTGCACCCGGCCGCCGCCGAGAACCAGGAGTTCCGCCGCCGCTTCAGGCGCGAAATCCGCATCAGCTCTCAGCTTCACCACCCGCATATCGTGGAAGTGCACCCATCGGGTGACGAATCCAGCTTGCTCTATCTCACCATGGAATTGCTGGAAGGGCGCCCGTTGCGCGATTTCCTCAGCGAAGGCCAGGCGATGGAGGAATCTCAGGTTCTCTCGCTGATTCGCCCCATGCTGGAAGCCCTCGACTATGCCCACCAAAAATCAGTGGTGCATCGGGATCTGAAGCCCGAGAACGTGATGGTGCGCACCCGCTCGCTGACCCCACCCTGGGAATTCTATGACCTGAAACTGGTCGACTTCGGACTGGCTTTTGACTCTCAGGCCAGCCAATTGACACGTAGCGGGGAGATTTTCGGCACGCTCGATTACCTGGCACCCGAACGGATCCAGGGCTCCAACGACGACCCCCGTTCCGATCTCTACGCCATCGGTGTCATGGCCTACGAAATGCTCAGCGGCCAAAACCCCTTCAAACACTCCAACCCTGGTGAAGCGATTCTCTTCCGCCTGACGCAAGATGCCCCGCATCTTTCCGAGCTTTGCCCCCAGGCCACTGCCAGGCTGGTCCACCTGATCATGGCCCTGCTCGCTCGCGATCCCGAACAACGGCCGGCTACCGCTCGCGAAGTGTTAAATCAACTGTAAAAGTACCACCGTCATAGACCCGCAGTATGGAATCTGGGGGCCGGACCTCAGAATTTTTCCTATGCTATGGGTATGAAGATGCTCATTCCCGTGCTTTGCCTGGCAGCCATCGCCCAGGCCATCCCCACTCGTGGCGACTACTTCTGGGCTGCCAAGGCCGGCGAAGTCACTCAGGAAATGGGGCGCTACGCCCGATTGGCCCTGGAACATTCGCACGACCCCGCGGTTTTGTCTCACGCTCGTAAGATCGAGGCCGAAAGCCGGGCCGACTTCCAGCGTCTGGCCCGGCTGGCGGAGACCCGCGAGATGCCCATGGCCACTGGTCCAACCGGTGCTCAAGAACAAGAATATCGAGCCATGGCCCTGCTTCAGGGAGCCCGGTTCGACCGCGCTTACTGGAAGAAGCAGCAGGAGTCGGCCACCGCTCTCCATCTGTGCCGCAATCAAGCCCTGGCCCGCTCCCACGACGCCGCCCTGAGTCAGGCCTTGAACGGACTGGAGATCGAAGCCGCCGGCCGCTAAAAAGATGAAACCGGACATGCACCCAGAACCCTGGGTGCATGTCTGGAGAAAAGCGCCTTCTCGAAGCCCTGCTCGCCACCACCCGGCTGATTGCCGCCAATCACCCTCTGCAGGAAGTGGTCCACCGCCTGGCTGAGGAGTTGAACCAGTTGCTCAGCGCCGATCGCTGCTCCGTGCTGATTCTCGACGAAGAAAACCACCAGCTGGCCTTTCACGATTCCTCGGCGCTATCCCAGTGGGAGCGTGAAAACATCCGCTTCCGCCTGGGCGAGGGCGTGGCCGGCTGGGTGGCCCAAAACCGCGAACCCGTGCTCATCGAAGATGTCACCAAAGATCCCCGATTCAAGCAGCACGACGGGCAAATGCGCCAGATGGTCTCGATGATTTGCGTTCCGCTGGAAATGCACCGCCGGCTGATCGGGGTGTTGACCCTGACCACCGGCCGGCCCGACCACATCTTCGTGCAGGAGGAGCTGGAACTGGTGGTGCTCATCGCCGCCCACATCTCGCTGGCCCTGGAAAGCCACCGTCTCTACGAACTCTCGGTCTTGGACGGCCTCACCAACATCTACAATCGGCGCTATCTGGACCAGCGTCTCAGCCAGGAACTGGCCGACTCGCGCCGCCACGAAAAGCCCCTGACGGTGGCCCTGCTCGACCTGGATTCCTTCAAAAAACTGAATGACACCTACGGCCACCAGGCCGGAGACCAGGTCCTCTGCGAACTGACCGGTCTCATCTCGAAAGAATTGCGCCAGCATGATGTGCTGGCCCGTTACGGCGGCGAAGAGTTCGCTCTGATCCTGGCCGGCACCTCAGGTACGGATGGACTGCACCTGGCGGAGCGCCTGCGCGCCCTGGTAGCCAGCCGCGACTTCTTCTATAAAAATCAAAAACTACCGGTCACCATCAGCCTCGGCCTGGCCACCTACCCGGAAGACGGCGAAGACAAAATGGACCTCCTGCGCACTGCCGACAAGGCCCTCTATAGAGCCAAAGAACTCGGACGCAACCGCGTTGTCAGCTCTAGCCAGGGCGAGTAGAGCATGAACAAAACCGCTAGGCGGCTATTTGCCTCGAGAAGCCCTCTTGAGTTCGTCCAGGGACAGTCCGCTAAACTGGGCCACCTGTTCGATGGGAACCCCGCTCTGCAGCGCTTGGAGAGCGACCTCGAAAACCCCCTCGCGGCGGCCCTCACGAAGACCTTTCTGGTAGCCTTCTTTCTCCCAACTGGTGGCGAATTGCATGACTTTCTGTCCTTCCTACACGGGTAATTTTTCGACTTCTCGGCGATAGATCCCCGCCTCCTCGCGATTGAGCCGCAGAGAGCGATCGGACAATAGCTGAGGCGGGAGGGGGAGTCCTGAACTGAGGAAGGCCGTTCCTTTGCCATTCCTTGACCATGGCGGAAACCTTGGGTCTTTTCGCAAAATTGGCTCTATTAAGATAAAAGAATATTATGTCCGCCTGGACGCCGCCTGACAGGGGAGCTCGACCCGCTCGCTCAGCCCCTCGCCAGCCTCCACTACCAGAACCATCCTTTCCCTCAAGATCTCCAGGTGCAGCCTTAGCCGCTCCGCCGCCCGGCACCGCTGTAACGTTTCCCGATAAACACGGAAAGCGGCCAGACCGGCCGAGCGATTGACCACTTCCACCTCCACCCGGGCGGTCAAAACGAAGTCGGGTAAAATCCGGTTTCCATAGGCGCGAAACTCCGCCACCAAAACATCGGCCGCCAGCGTATAGTCCAGGCCATCGTAGAGAAAGTGCTGTAACTCAAAAAGGGCATCTCCGGCCAGCGCCGACACCTCGGGCTGCCCGCTCAACATACGAATCGAGGCCAGGGTTGCGCCCACTCCATCATGCAAATCATTGAGCAGCCGCTCGCGCTCTTCCAGCGCACTTTCACGCCGCACCGCCTCCTCTTCAAAGAGCCGGGCATTCTGGTAAAGCAGAGCGGCCTGACGGGCCAACTGTTCGAGCAGCAGCACGACCCGGCTGGTGTAGTGCCCGTGCTGCAAGGGTCCGAGCAACAATCCCCGCGGTGCCTCCAGTTGGAGTTCGGCCGTGACCGGTTCTCCCAGGTACAAATCGCAGCCAACCCGAGCCTGCCCGGCAATCCACTGCAAGCTTTGCGGAGCCGGCCATTCTTGGAGCGTCTGGTAGAGACAATCCAGCACTTCCGCCGAAGGGCGCCCACTGGCCCGCGCCAGGAATTCTTGCACGACCTCCGGCTCTTTCCGCGGAAAGAGCCGCGCTACTCGAACATGGACGGCACCGTAACTGGAAGCGATCAGCGCCATCAGAATCACCGTCGCCGTGGGCAGAGCGAAACCGCCGCCCAGAGCCGCCAGCAGGCTCATCTCCAACAGGCAAATCAAAGCGAGCGTGAAGACGTAGACCAGACTTCCCTCGGCCAGGGTCTCGATATCAAAAAGCCGGTAGCGCTGAATAGCCAGCGAGTAAAACCAGGGAATGCAGATCAGAAAAAATCCGACCACGGCGTCTTCGAAAACCCGTTCGCGGCCCAACAGCAAGGGCAGCCCATTGAACAGCAAGCCCGGCGTCAGCCCCCAAACGTAGCCCGCCCAGATCCACTTCATCTGCTGGCGATGAACGGACGAGCGGTAGCGCCAGGTCGCCCAGACAACAGCCAGCAGCACCGCCGCGTAAAGGCTACCGACCACACCCACCTGCAAGGGGACATCCAGACTCATGAGGGTCAGGCCTACCAAGGCGTAAAGAGCCACCAGTGAACCGGTGCGCACGCTCCGTTCCGGGACCAGCAGAGTCACGTGCAAAAGAACGGCCGGTCCGAACAAAAACGAGGCCAGGTTGATGGCCAGAAAGCAGGTCAGAGCGGTGGGGTGAAGCATCACCCCGGTGCGAAAGGGAGTGCTGGCCAGATAACACAAACTGGTCAGCAGACACATCAGACAAAACCAGAAGGATTCCGGGCGGCGCGGAGCCCGCGCCAAGGTTGTCCATCCCGCCCAGAGAAAGAAGCAGGCGGGCAAGACTTCAATCCAGGCCTCTCTGGCCCATTCTCTCCAACTATCCCGGGCGGGACTCAAACGCAGCGGCACCAATTGGCCTTGGCGCAGCACCTCCAGGCGCAGCCAACCGGATCTCATTCGCCCGTAGAGAAAACGCTTCTCCTCCAGCCATTGCTCTAACTCGGCCCGGGAACGCAACTTCACCGGATCGCCCAGCAGCGTGGCGAAGGAGGCTGCCTGTCCTTCGATGTCCACGATCTCATCGCCGGCCGCCAGCGGCAAGCCGGCCTCCAGCACCCGCCAGTAGTGCCCATCCCACTCCAGCCGGGCCGGCAGCCGCGCTCCATCCAGCCGCGCCCACAAGGATGCGGCCAGGAGCATTCCGAAAAGCAGCGGCCCCAAAACCAGCAAGCACTTCCTCACCATGCCGGGTTCGCACCCCAGGCCTTGACTTCCGCCCGGCCTCAAGCTAACCTCACCGGGTAGCTTGGCAGAGCGCGGCCCTCTCTGATGGTCCGTAACCGAGAATGACTCCTGTCGTCCTCACCTATTCCGCCCCCTTCGCCAGCCTCGCTCAGGGCGAAGCCCGGCGCACCGGTCTGTGCAACTTCCGACGTCTGGCGCCCGATGTGCTCCTGGCCGACTGGCCGGGTACATTTCAGCGATTAAGCCAAAGGTGGCGTCATCGACCGCCGATTTATGTACGCCACATTCATCCTGTTCAGCCCAATCCCCCGCAGCTGGCGCAGACGTTGGAGAAACCCGCTCCCTTATTCGTTCAGCCCTTTCAGCCGAATCTTCCCACCCTCTACCGATTTCAAGACTGCGCGGGAGTGGTGTGGCCCGCCCAGCAACTCACACCCTGGCCCTGGGGAGTGCCTCACTTTACTCCCGATCCCGAGCTAGTGAACCGGGCCATCGCAACCTTCAACCTTCGTCTGCACGGCCGGGCGCTCGACCTGGGGGCTGCGCCGGGAGGCTGGTCGCGTGTGTTGAACCGTGCCGGACTGTCGGTTACGGCCGTCGATCCACGAGACATGCAGTGGAAGCACCCGAATCTTATCCACCACCAACAAACGGCTCAGGAGCACCTGGCTCAGTCCTGCCAAAGCTACGATCTGATCGTGAACGACATGTGGATGCACGCGGAAGAGTCGGCCGAAATCATGCTGCGGGCCGCTCCCCGGCTGCGTTCCGGCAGCCTGGCAGTGATCACTCTGAAGCTCGGCAACGTGGCTGAAGAGCTCGAGTCGCGCCGCGGCCCTTTGCGCCGCGCTCTGAATTTACTGCGTTCGGCCTACCGCATCCCGCGTCTGAAACAGCTCTTCTACAACCGTTTCGAAGTCACGGTCTGGCTCCAACGGCTCTGACGAGGCGCGGAGCGGCTGATGGCGAAGGTCAGTCCATGCGATGGTTACTTTTCGTCCTGCTCTCCCTGGCCGCTGTAGCCGCACCCAACCCGGCTGCTTCAAAAGACGGCTCCTTTACCATGACCATTCCGGCGGAAGCTCAGACCCTGGACAATCCCAATCCCAGCAGTATGCTCAACCTGGTCTCTGCAACCGCCAGAGCCCTGGTGGTGGTGACGCGCAGCCCGTCGGACGGAAAGACGGCGGCTCAGTTGGTCAAGGAAATTCCTAAAAGCATGCCCTGGAAGATTTCCGCTTCCAAACTGGGCAAGGTGGGCGGTCGCCAGGCCGCGGTTTTCGAAGCCAGCCAGGTCATGAAAGAATATCCAAATTTCAAAACCGTGATTGGAATGGTGCCGGTCTCCAAGAATCTGTATATTTTTCAGGTGCACTACGCCCAGGGCAATGCGGCTGCCTACGAAAAGTGGCTAAACGGCGTAAAATGGCGTTAGCACTTCGGCAAGCGGCAGACTGATTTATACGGAAAGACCTCGGGGATTTCCCCGGCCCGTAATTTGGCCTGGATGCCTCGCCAATATTCGGGATCAAAAAGGTCGCCGTGCTCCTCATAGAAAGCGGCGCGAGCCGGCTCGGGGAAAGCCAGGAATCTCTTGAATTCCTCCGGAAAAATATCGTTTTCGCGCACCGAGTACCACGGTTCTGCAGCCATTTCTTGTTCCGGCGTAGTGGCCTGAGGCAGATCCCGGAAATTGCAATCGGTGATAAAACACAATTCATCATAATCATAAAAGACCACCCGCCCGGTGCGCGTTACGCCGAAATTCTTGGTCAGCAGGTCCCCGGCGAAGATATTGGATCGAGCCAGATCTTTGAGCGCCTGCCCGTAATCCAGGGCGGCCGCCACCGACATGGTCTCCTCGGCCTCGTTCAAGAAAAGATTGAGGGGCCGCACCCGGCGCTCCACGTAGGCGTGCGCGATCAGCACGTCTTTACCTTCCAGGCGCACCGTGTCTCCGGCCTCGCGCAGCAGAGTGGCCAGCAAACTTTCCTCAAAGCGATTCTGAGGAATTCGCAGATGCTCAAATTCGTGGGCCTCGACCAGTCGGCCCGCCCGGTCGTGTTCAAAGACCAGCCGATAGCGCTGCTCCACGTCGCCACGACTGGCCTCTTTGGGATAGTCAAAGCGATCCTTGATCAACTTGAAGACAACGTCGTAGCTCGGCAAGGTAAAGACCAGCATGACCATGCCGCGAGTGCCTTCGGCGGCCACGAATTTCTGGTTGGATTGGCGCATGTGGGCCACGAAATCTCGGTAGAGCTCGGTCTTGCCGTGGCGGTGGTAACCGATGGCGTTGTAGAGATCGCCCAGCGGCTTCCTGGGCAGCAGAGCGCGCAATTGCCGGACCAGCTCATAAGGGCACTCCACGTCTACGCGGAAATAAGAGCGGGTGTAGGAAAACAAAATGGACAGGGCCAACTCGTCGACCAGCACAGCATCCAACGTAATACCCCGCTCACTCTCGTGGCGCAGGCACAGCGCCAAAGGCAGATGCGCCCCCTCGCGCTCCAATTTTCCCACCAAATACACTCCGCGGCCGCGAAGGAAGGCCGTGGAGATCATTTCCAGGGTGTATTCCGAGCCTGCGCCCAGGGCCGCCAGAATGCGCTCCGCGGCATGCTCCACCTGCATCTCCAGGCATTCCCACAAGGATGCATCAAAACCGCCGGCCGGGCCATCGGTCAAGGCGGTCGTGAGCAGCTTCTTCAAATCGCCGCCGCTACGCCGGCTCAGCAATTCATAGGCAACCGCGCTGGGCGGGGCATCGAAGTCCGGGTCGACGAATTCGATGGTTTGATCCACACCTTCGGTGGCAAAGATGCGGCGCGTTACCGAGTTAAAAAAGCTCTCGGCGATTTCCCACTCGGAATTCTGAGCGATCAGGGAAGAATAAACCGCCTTGATGGCGATCCACACGGTGCGCTCCGCAAAGCGCTTGCCCATCATGGTCTCCAAGGTGGCCGTCAGGCTATTGAGTTGCTGGCTATAGAGGTGCAGTCGCTGGGCCGCATCGGCATAACTTCCGCGCCAGTCCCGGTCCAGAAAGCGCTGGCGCGCCCGGCGACTGATCTCGTGAAACTGGTCCTGGTATTCTAGAAAAGCCTGGCGGACTTGCTCGGAAACGAGGGCGGCCAGACGGCTGTCGGTGATGGCAGGCGAGGCGGGTTGCATTGGAACAGCTTTTCGCGGGCTTTTGCTGGCAGCCCTGTCATCTCAACGCCGCAGCTCCCGGATACCCGAGCGCGCTCGTAGTCGGCCGGGCCTAGAGCTTGATTCGAAAGGCGGGAAGTTGCGCCGCGCTGGGAAAGCTGATCACCAACTTGGCCGGTACGAAGGCGGCCGGCAGCGCGATGTAGGCATTTTCTTTCCAGGCCCCGCCCTGCACCGTCAAAGGAGTCGGGTTGGGCAAAATCAGATAAGGTTTGAAGGTCTGAGTGATGTCCTCGGCGTCAGCCACCGAAATATCCAGCGTGTCGACATCCTGTTGCTTCTGACCGAACTTCATCGTCATCTTCAGGGTCCACACCTTCTCGCCCGCTTCAGGGCGAGGCACACCGCTGTCGGCATCCAGTTCGGCCTGGGTGGTTTCGGCCATACTGTCCACCAACAGGCGGTATTTCCCGTTAAAGAGCCACTGTTTGGGAGCACCGGCCACGCCTTCCTTTTGATTGGCGCCACCTTCAATTGGCTTAGTCCAGGCCGAACCTGCCAGCAACAGGCAAAGGAGTGAGGTCGCGGCGATTTTCATAAGTTCTCATCTTCCTCATAGGCTACAAGTTGAGCCGGAGTTCGTGCTCTCTGCCCCTTAAGCCCTTTTTCACGGCGGTAGCCTAAGCTACCGCCACCCATGGTCGCCCTTTCCCGCTCGGCTCGTTCGAAAGCCGAGCGCTTACAAAGCCGCCTGCACCTGAAATCCAGCCTGGGGAAATCGCCTCGAATACCGGTGCCTTGATCAGCGAACTTAATGATGATGGGGGCCGTGATGGTCGCGTTCGTGGGGTTTGTAGGGTAACGGTTCACTGGAAAAATCGCGGAAGGACTGGGAGGCCACGCTGGGCACGGTGGTGGTGTGTTCGCCGGCCAGGTAGTAGACCTGGGCGTTTAGATTTTCGGCCATCTTCTTGGCGCCCTTGCTGGTATAATCGATCAGATTATCGTTATCACCGTAGAAAATCGTGGTCTTGACGTTGTCGGGCAGGCGTACCCTCTCCAGCAAATCCTGGGCTCCCGAGCCGCTGGCCATGTCGCGCGCCGCGGCCGCCCCGGGAATCAGTTTGGCCACCGGAATCGGCAAGGGCAAGGCCAGGTTGAGCAAGCCGAACCCGGCCAGAGGCGGCGAAATCAAATTCAATTGAATGGCGGTCTTGGGCATGTCGCCGGTTTCCTGCAGATAGTGAAAGGCGGCCAGAATGGTGCGGCCACCCAGGCTATGGGTTTCAATGGTCATCTTCTCGCCCGGATGCTCGGCAATCCAGCCCTTTAATTCGGAAGCCAGCGACCGAGCGTTCTGCTTCTGATCCCCGTGAAAATCGTTATACGCAAAGGTGGCGGTAGTTTGACCGCGAGCTTCGGCCCGGTTGGTCAGGGGAGCCATATCCCCCGGATGCGCCCCCAGGCCGTGAATGGAAAGGTGAATTCCCCGCCCCGGAATGCCTTCTTTCAGGCGCACGATCTGCCCCCGGCCATCACTTTCCTTGAGAATCTTCTTCTCGGCCTTTTCGGTCAATTGCTCGATCTGGGCGAATTGCTCGCCGGCGGCGGCCGACACCGGGCCGGCCAGCAGCCCGGCCATTGACAAAGCCATGCAGGCGACCGTGGCGGTACGCCGCAGCCAGGGTCTGGCCATCGGAACGCTTCCTCCGCTGGGAGAGAACTGATCGACCTGGCCAGCCTCCGCCTGCTTTACGGAAGACTTGCGCCGCGTCACGGAGAGCGGCCTCTGGCCAGAGATTCGAAGGTCGGGACCGATCATGAAGGCTGGCTTTCGCCGCCGAAGCGCCGTTTCCCCGCCTCCAGACAAAGCGCTGGCAGCAATCCTAAGAGAGACCAGGCCAACTGCCGACAACGCCGAATCAAGCCTAACTGAAATCCGATCTCCGGACTCAGCCCCAAAGCCTGGCAGGCGCTCAACAGTGCCGTTTCGTGCACTCCAAGACCACCCGGAATAAACGAAAACAGGCTGGCGGCCGCCATTAAAGACGACTGGATCAGCAGCCAACCCGCCGGCGTCAGCGGCACGCCCAGGGCCAGCAGCACGCAGCCGACCTCGCTGATTTGCAGGGTTCGGCTCACCAACTTGGCTGCAAACGCCTGGAGCAAACGCCGCCCCGGTAGTTCCGACCAGTAGCGCGCATGAGCCCGCGTAAAAGCCACCAGGCCACCGATCCAGACAGCCAGGCCGGCTAAAGCCAACCCGCCCCAGGGTAAACCGGGTTGTCCCGTCAACCAGCACAGAGCCGCCCCCGCCCAGGCCGTGAACAAACCGGCCCAGGCGTGCAGGCTGCGGTAAGCCACCAACACTTGCAAGGGTCGCTCGGTATAGCCCGGCAAATGCCGATAGCGAAACGGCTCCCCGCCCAGGCCGGCCAGTGGAATCAGAGTACACAAACTATCGCAACTCCATTCCAGCCAGAGCAAGCGCCAGCTTAACGCGCCGGGCCGCAGCAGGCGCGACAGCGTCAGGGTGTCCCAGGGCAGCCATACCGCCGCCAGCAAAACCAGTGGCACCATGGCCCAACCAACCTGGTGAAAGGCCAGCGCCACCTGATTCCAGGAAAACCGGCTCCACAGGCCGACCAGCAGGGCCCCCCCGATCAGCAAGGGCAGCAGTTTGCTCAGGTAGGTCCCTACGTCCTAACTCCCCCGACCCTTGAGGCGCACCTGCTCGACGTATTCCGGGGTGAACTCCACCACCTGGCGGCATTCCGGACAGCGCACCGGGTATTGTTCCGCCTCCAGCACTTCCTGAGGGTGAAAGTCCGGCAGCAATTTGCGGCAGTACTTGCAGGCAAGCTTACGCTCCACATCCATACGTCCCAGTTCCATAAGCCGGAAGCATTCGACAGCGGTCTTCCGGCGGCCTATTTACCATCGAGCAAAGTTCCGTATTGTCGTGGCCCTCTCCAGGATTCAGGTGGCCGTCCAGGGCAGTTGGTTCAGCACCAACCAGTACATGCCCAGTTGCCCGATGGCCTGTTGAAACTGCTGGAAATCCACCGGTTTGCGCACGTAGCTATTAACACCCAGACGATAGCTCTCGAGCAGATCGCGCTCCTGGTTGGACGTGGTCAGCATCACCACCGGGATCAGGCGAGTCTGCTCGCGACCGCGCATCCACTCCAGCACCTGCAATCCGTTTTTGCGTGGCAAGTTCAAATCCAGCAGCACCAACTGGGGCAGGCGGCTGGCGTCGCGCCCCGCGTATTGTCCCGTGCCTTCAAGAAACTCGATGGCCTCGACTCCGTCACGCACAACTTCTATCGGGTTGGCCAGGCGGCTTTCTTGGAAGGCCAGCAGGGTCAGCATTTCGTCGTCTGGATTGTCTTCCACCAGCAGTACAAAGGGTTTCATCCATTCTCCTCGGTCATCTGAAAATAAAAAGCCGCGCCCCTACCGACTTCTGATTCGGCCCAAATCTTTCCCCCGTGGCGCCTCACCACGCGCTGCACGGTGGCCAGCCCTACGCCAGTGCCCTCAAATTCTCCCGGCCGGTGCAAACGCTGAAACGGCGCAAACAATTTATCTTGATATTCCATGTCAAAGCCCGCTCCGTTATCGCGCACGCAAAAGGCCGAACCAATCCGAGTCAGTGAAATTTCCGCCTGTTCGAGCTTGCCCGTATACTTCCAGGCGTTCTCCAGCAGATTGCGCAGCATCACTCGAATCAGGTTCGGGTCGCCCTGCATCTTCAAATCTGGGGCCACGGTGGTAGCCACCTGCCGGTCGGGATGATGCTGGCGCAACTCCTGCAAAATCTCTTCCGCCAGCGCGCTCAGGTCAATGTCCGCGACTTTGATCTCGGCACGGGTTACCCGCGACAAAAGTAGCAGATCGTCTATCAATTCCCCCATCTTTTGGGCGGCCAGTTTGATGCGGGTAAGGAACTGTTGTCCCTGTGCGTCCAACTGGTCCTGCTTGTTGCGCAACAATGCCTGCGCGAAGCCGTCCAGGGCGCGCAGGGGCGAGCGCAGGTCGTGAGAAACCGAGTATGCGAACGACTCCAATTCCTGGTTCAGGCGATCCAGCTCTTGAACCTTGTTATGCAAATCCGCGTTGAGTCGCCAGATCTCTTGCTCGGCCAGGCGCTCGGCGGTTACATCCACCGCCGAAGAGTAGACCAGCCCGCTGCCGGGCCGGGGAGAAGAACTCCAGCGCAGCCAGACCTCGCCTCCATCCTTATGGAGGTAACAATTGGTGAAGCCCGACTGGTCGTTTTCGTCGGCTTCAACTTTGACCTCGTTGGTGCGTACCTGATCCTCGGGGCGTACGAATTCCACAAACGGTCGAGCCATCAGTTCCTCACGGGAGTAACCCAGGGTTCTTTCCCACCCCAGGCTCAATTGCTTGAAGTAGCCGTCCCGGCCGGAAATGCACATCAAGTGGGTGGGCATGGTGAAAAAATAATCCCGCTCCCGAACGGTAGCCCCCTCCTCGGCGGCCTTCAACGCCTTGGAATAGTTGCGCAGTAGGGACGCGATCAGCAGACGCAGATAAAAAGCCACCCCGCTGCCCAGCAAAATCGCCCCGACCGCCAGCGCCCAAACCGACTTCTCCACCAGGTCCTGGGAGTATTTACGCCGCTGCGCCCGCAAGCGCTGCTCGCGCTCCAAGAAACCGTTAAATCCTTCACGAATTTGCACAGCCAGAGCTTCCTGCTGATCGCTCCAGACCATCCGCTGTCCCGCTTTCTTGGCCTCCAGGGCACGATCGCTAAAATCCAGGAATTGCTGCAGGGAAGCACGCAGCTCCCGCACAGCAGCTTGCTGTTGGTCATTATCGGCGGTCAGTTGGCTCAGCCCATCCATTTCCGCCCACAACCTGGTCTTGGCATCCTGATAGGACTCCAAGAAACGCGGACGATCATAGAGCATGTAAGCTCGGGCCATCGACTGCGAAGTGGCTACGCGCCGGAAGGTTTCGTTTGCCTGCGCCAGCACCAGATCGGAATCACTGACGGCCCGATTGGCCTCCCATAAGTATCGGAGCAAGGTCAAGGAAATGATCAGCGCCAGGCAAAAAACGGCGCTGGGTAGAAGTACGGAAGCCACCAGCCGGCGCCGAAATAGCGAAATCGATTGATCCGGACTGAGCATTCCCGCCCAGTTCGTCTTTCAAGAAGAAAGCCCCCCAATAAACGCGAAAGCTGGCCGATGAGCAATCTCGAGAGAGCCTACGCTAGTTTACGCGGTTTAGCCCTGGGAGATGCCTTCGGAGAGCGTTTTTTTGGAGACCGGGGCCATGCCTGGAACTGTATCCGCCTGCGCTACCTGCCCGTGGCCCCCTGGGAATGGACCGACGATACAGCTATGGCTCTGTCGGTTTATCGCGTGTTGCGTGACCACGGACAAATCCACCAGGAAGAATTGGCGCTATCTTTTGCCGCCGAACACCGCCTCGAGCCAGGCCGCGGCTACGGGCGAGGAGCTCACGACGTACTTTCCGCCATTTCCGCCTGCCGCGGCTGGCGCCAGGCAGCCGCCGATCTGTTTGGCGGCGAAGGCTCTTGCGGTAACGGTGCCGCCATGCGAGTGGCCCCGGTGGGCGCTTTCTTTTACCAGGATTTGGAGAAGGTGGTCCAGCAAGCTCGGCTCTCTGCCGAGATCACCCACGCCCATCCGGACGGAATCGCCGGAGCAATCGCGGTCGCCCTGGCCGCGGCGCTGGTCCTACGAGGGCTATCGGGCCGGGAGCTGTTGGACGAAGTCCGGAAACGAACGCCAGCAGGAGCAACCCGCCATGGCCTCGAGAAAGCACTGAATCTGCCCGCCGAGACCCCCCTCAGTGAAGTCGTCAAGACTCTGGGCAACGGCAGCGAAGTGCTTTCCTCAGATACGGTTCCCTACTCCCTGTGGTGCGCCGGTCACTACGGCGGGGACTTCCAGGAAGCCCTCTGGAAGACGGTGGAGGGTTTGGGCGATCGCGACACCACTTGCGCCATCGTGGGCGGTATCCTGGGGGCGGCCCGTCCACTGCCCGAGGATTGGTGGGCCTGCTGTGAACCCATTCCTTTCAATGCGGATTCTGCGGTAGGCCATCCTTAATCTCGTAGTAGTCGCCTTTGCTGGCCACGTGGATGTGGATACGCACCTGAGTCTTGGTGGGCGTATCGAAAGCGCCCATGGCCAGGCCGATCCAATCATGATGGAGCGGATCCCAGAAAAGCGATGAGCCGCAAAGGGAGCAAAAGCCGCGCCGCGCCTTCTGGCCGCTGTACCAGCTCACTTTCTCGGCTCCCTGAATGGTTACGGCAGCTTTGGGCACGTCGCTGGAAGCGAAACAATGCCCCGAGAACTTCCGGCACTGACTGCAATGGCAAACGTCCGGGCCGGGCAAAGGCACGCTGACTTCGAAGGTCACCGCCCCGCATAGACAAGATCCTTTATGCATGACCCACGGTTCTACGCGGAGGCCGAGGAAACCATCTTTCCGTCGGGAAACCGCCCCTATGAAAAAATTGCTTTTCGCCTTACTGCTGGTGGGCTGTGGACAATCCATCGTGGGCTCTGGTCAGCTCAAGACCACCACCATGCCGCCCAGCGGTGCCAAGACGGTAAAATTCTTCGGCTTCGGTCAGTTGCAGATCAACCAGGGCAACGCCGACACTTTGAGCATTACCACCGATGACAATCTGCTCCCCTACCTGGACACGCGCCTGCAAGGTGACGTCCTGACCCTGGATCAGAAATCCGGCGCTCATCTCAAACCAAGTAAGGATATTGATTACAAGCTGACCCTGAAGGGCCTCGACAGGCTTGACTGGAGCGGTGCCGGCAAAGTCAGTCTAAGCGACATCCACGGGCCCCGCCTGGTATTGCTGGCAGCCGGCGCCGGACAACTCCAGTTAGCAGGTCTGCAGATCGAGCAACTGACCCTTGATCTTGGGGGCGCGGTCAACGTGGTCGCCGCGGGCCAGGTCAAGAACCTGAACGTGCAAGGGTCCGGAGCAGGCAACCTGGATGCCAAAGCGCTCCAGGCGGAAGCGGTCACGCTCAAAATGAGCGGCACCGGCAACGCCGCCGTCAATGCCACCGCCACCCTGGACGCCAATCTCAGCGGCGTCGGCGGCGTAACCTATTTCGGTAACCCCAAAGTCAATCAAGTCGTCACCGGAATCGGCAAAATCAGCCCCGGATGATGGACTTGACTCAGCGATTGGCGCTCTCGACGCTGGCTTCCACCTGTTCACTCAGGGCGGCTACCGACTGCTCGCGAGTCAGCCATTCGCCGGAGTGCTCATAGGCGCGATAGCGCAGGCTACCAGCCAGGGACATAAAATTGGAACGTTCCGAGAATTCGGGAATTCCCTGCATTTCCGGCAGGTCGGCCGCCTTGACCACGGCCCGGGTGTCGGGAGTGATGATGGGAGTCGCTTCTTGAGCGAAGCTGACCCCGCTCAGTATAACCATGGTGAACAATACCTTTCGCATGCTTCACCTCCTGACTCCACTGTAGGCGCTCAGGCCAGCGGACGACCGGGGAAAGGCTACTCCAACCCCCGGTACCGCAGTCCTACTGAGCAGATGTCGCGCCGGGAAGGTAGACGCGGATGGCCTCGCAGCCATGCTCTCCATAACGCGCCAGCGTGCGCGAACCGCGGTTATGGAAGTAGAAATAGAGTCCCATTTCGTTGTAGTCGAGGGTGGCGCCGCTGTCACTGGACGGACTGGGGAGTTCCTGGCGCACCTTCTCCACCTTGACGCCCATGGTCAGATCGGGATGACTCTCGATCGAGAACTTGGGCGCGTAAACGTTGATCTCCACCAGCACGCCCGCCTCAAAAACCAGCGCGAAGGCTTGGCTCTCATCGTTCTCTCCCGAGTACGACCAGTGCAACTTGCCCCCCTCCTCAAAGCTTGAGTCGGGCGCTCCCCAGAGGCTCTCCACCTGCTGCGGACTGGCGCCAAGGTTCAGGTTGGCCACGCCGAGGCCGGGGCGGATCGCCCCCTCCAACGGCAATTGGGCGGACACCGGTGGGGCTTCGGGCATATCGGGTGCCACCTCCGGCGTCTCGGTCAAAGCCATTTCAGGAGTGGGCGTCTGTGTCTCGGGCGCCACCGGAGTGGCAGTGCTCACAGGCGTCGGCTCGTCGTGAATCACCACTTCGGCACTGGCAGGGGTGACAACGGGCCGGACCGGCGGCCGGTTTTGGCGATGGCGGTGAAGCCGCGTCCAGGCGCTCAGGATCAGCAGAGTGAGCAGAAGCACCGCCAGTCCCCGCCTATCCGAACCGGAACGCTGGCGCGCGGGTGCCTGCGCGGGCGGAGCCGGCACGGGAGCCGCCGGAGCCACCTGCGCCAGCTTCAAGGCTTCACGCATGTCGCGAGCGCTCTGGTAACGGTCGCGCGGCTCCTTGCTGAGAGCTTTATCGACGAGATTGGAAATCGCCGCCGGAATGGTGAAATCCACTTCCGAGAGAGACGCCTGGATCTTCATCACCTGGTTCTTCATGACTTCGGTGAGCGTATCGGCGTGAAACGGAGTAAAACCCGTCAACATCTCATAGAAAATGATGCCCACCGCATACAGGTCGGTGCGAGCGTCGGATTTACCGTCAAACTGTTCGGGCGCCATATACTCAGGCGTACCCATGGCCGTGCCCGTGCGCGTCAGTTTCTGATTGGCTGCGCTATAAGCAATACCGAAATCCGTCAGGGCAATCTCCCCGCTATCGGTCACCAGGATATTCGAGGGCTTCAAGTCCCGGTGGATGACGCCGCGCTCGTGAGCGTGCTCGAGCGCCGCCAACAGCTGATCGATCAGGCGAAGGGCCTCGGGCAAAGGCCGGGCGCCGCTCTTCAGAGTCTGCGAACCGAGATACTCCATGACGATGAAATAGGTATCGCCATCGTTGGAGAAATCATGGACCTGCACGATGTTGGGGTGGCGCAAGCGCGCGGCCATTTCCCCTTCGCGGCGAAAGCGTTCGAGGAAATCCGCCTCCCCCGCCACTTGCGCGGAGAGGACCTTGACGGCCACCTGCCGGCCCAGGCCAGGGTGGACACACAGATAAACCACACCCATGGCGCCACGGCCCAACTCGCGCACCACCTGATAAATTCCAATCTGTTCCGGTTGGACCATGGGGGAAAACTACCACAACTTTTAACATCCCTAACCTGCCGGTAACAAAATAGGGGTACCCGAGCGGAGTGCTTTCACTTAGTCTGAGGGAGATGAACCAGATCAACCAATCCAAACTGCATTTGCTCAGCCCCGTGCCGAGGCGGCCAACGGCCCGGCCCAACCTGCCCAACGACCGTTTTGAAGCCGGGGCCAGCCACTCGGGTCCAAGCTGGGGACTGATCGGATTGGGCGCACTGGGACTGCTGGCTTCCGCAGTGGGAGTGGTCCAGGCCCAGGTGCAGACACAGCCTCCGCTGGTGGTGGCTCATCGCGGCGAAACCGACCATGCCAGGGAGAACAGTCTGGAGGCGTTCCGCCAGGCTCTGGCCGACGGCGCCGGGGCCATCGAACTGGACGTCCACCTGACCGCCGACGGCGACCTGGCCGTCAACCATGATGACACCCTGGATCGCACCTACGGCGTCCCCGGCGTGGTGCGCGAAATGTCCAGCCAGGAACTACGCGCTCTGGGCGTGCCCATGCTAAGCGACGTGCTGGCGCTCCCGGACTGCAAGTTTATCATCGAAATCAAGCATCCTCACGGCGGGCGTCACCTGGGCATCGAACAGGTTCTCATCGACCAGCTGCAAAACTCCGGCACCGAAGAGCGGGCGGTGGTCATCTCCTTCGACGAAACTTCCCTTAAAACGTTGCATCAGCTAGAACCCGGACTGACCACCGGCTACCTCTACTCGGGTAAGGAATTGGATCCCAAACAGACCAGAGCGGAACTGGGCGTTACCTACCTGGGCCCGCATTTCAGCGCGGTCGACGCCGAATACGTGGAGAAGGCCCACGAAGCCGGCATGAAGGTCAACGCCTGGACCGTCAACGAGGAAAAGGATCTCAAGCACATGCTGGAACTGGGCGTCGACGCCATCACCACCGACGACGCCGGCGAGCTGGCTGGAATGCTGCTTTCCCCCCACGCCTAGTGGAAAGCTGGTTGCTGCACTACGGATCCGTCAGCCTGTTGGCGGCGGGGTTCCTCTATGGCATCAACTTTCCGTGCCCTCTGGGAGTACTGCTCATGGCGGCCGGCAGCCTGGCTCGCCAGGGACTGATTGCCTGGCCGGCATTGATTGTGGCCTGCCCGCTGGGCATCCTGCTGGGCGAACAACCCTGGTTTTTTCTGGGTCGCCGGCTGGGGCCGCGAGCTCCCGAGCGACTGGCCGCCCGCTTCCGTCAACATGGACCGAGCCTTTTACTTACAGGGCGCTTCATTCCCGGCGTTCCGGCCACGGTGGTGCCGCTGGCCGGAATGACCGGCGTGCCCTGGGGTCGCTTTTTTGCCTGGGACCTGGCCAGCGCACTGCTCTATACAGTGACCTACTCGGTCTGCGGCAACGTACTTTCCCAATGGCTCAGCTTGGGGCAGCTCATCGCTCTGGCGGTGGGCTTGCTGCTTCTCATTCAAGTGCTGGCGTACACAAAAAGGACCCCGTCGTAACGGGATCCTGAAGAGCTCCGCTTAGAATCCGAACCAGTCGCGAATGTCCTTGCCGGTATCCACAATGTTATCTCCGGCTTCTTCGGCGTTGCGCACGATGTCGTCGCCGGTGCTGTTATCGTGACGATGGCGCTTGGCCGTCGCTTTTCTATCGGCCTCATGCTCACGGGTACGTTGGCGCGCCTTGGCATCAGGGCTGTTGCGGGCCGCCTCGCGCTGAGCGGCTCGCAACTGCGCCCGCTCGTGGTTGCGCTGGGCCTGCGTCTTGGGCGCGGCCTGGGCGCCCACGGCCAGCAGAGTGGCCAATAAACAAACTTTCAAGACCTTCATGAATCCCGTCCTCCGTTTCTTTCCCTATTGTAGGGGGCGGAAGGCTCTCGGGCCGCCGACAGACGTCCCTCAGCACCGGGATCTTAATCCCCCAAATTTAGCGCTTGCCTTGAACCAGGTGGCTGACGCCGGCCAGGTTGACCAGGCTGGGCAACATCTCGCCCTCGGGCAGAGGAACGAAGCCAAACTGCTCGGCCACCCAGGAGTCGTGCTCCGTTTCCAGGGTGCATTCCAAAACTTCAAAACGCTGCATCTGATTCATAACTGTATCCTCCGAACTGCCCCAGCTACGCGGCTGCGGTGCTTGAGTTCAATATACGGAGGCACCGTTAAACAGACCTAACACGGCCCAAATTTATGTAACAATTTCCTGAACAGTTCTTTACCAACCTCGTTGAAGGGGCTGGACGGTGCCATTCGGATACACGTAGTAGTAGTTACCACTGGGATCCATATAGTAGTTTTGTCCATTTTGCTGGTAATAGCCGGGCTGATTGTTGTAATGGAGCACCTGAGGCCCGGCCGGCGTGGCGTAGGTGGCCTGGCCGTTGAGGTTATAGCCGGCTTCGGCCTGATTGCGGTAATATCCGTTCTGCCAATCCTGGACGGCCTGCTGACGCTGCTGCTGAGCCTGCTGGTAGCCGTTCCAGGCATTCCGCTGCTGGGCATTGATGTTCTGAGTGGTCTGATTGTAGTTCTGGATGCCCTGCTGAGAAAAACCGCCGGTAGCCGCATACATATAAGCGAACTGTTCAAAACTGGCCTGCCCGCCCTGAGCGAGGTACTGTTGGTAGGCGTATTGAACCTGGGGGTTAGTCATATTGCTCTGGACCATCTGCTGGGTGCGGTTCTGAAAGTAAGCGTTCGTCTGCTGCACGTGCTGGTTGTACAGCCGGGTCATATCCATGTTGGTGAAGTCACCGTACTGGGCCCAGGCGTTGGTAGAAAGTGCGAGTGCGATTAGCGTAATCAGTTTTCTCATGGGTCTACCCTATCCGGTCGAGTACTACGAAAGTACTACCAATCTATTGTTTTAGGGCAAATTCGAAAAAAGCCGCCAGATCGGTTCCATCAAAGGCGGCAATGCCCCCTCCGCCCGCTCCCTGCTGAGCACCGACGCCCTGCATCGCCACCGCCGCGCCCGTAGTGCCGCCGAGCAGACGGGTGAACTTGACCGAGTCCGGTAAGGCCAGCCTGATGGCCTCGCGCGAACCCCGGTCGAAATTCTCCACGCTCATGGCCGCCACTTCGGCATAGGAATGCTCCTTAGTCTCGCCTTTGCCGGAGCCGCGCACGACTTCCCGGCCGACCCGCGTGATCTTGACGCACAGGCGCTGGCCGCGCCGGGTATACATCTGCAACTCCAGCCAGTTGTGGGAGTATTCCTTCATCTTGGGCGGACTGTCACTTTTAGCGGTGATAAACGGATCGGCCAGGCTCTCCCGAAAGTCCACCCGCAGCAACATATCTTTCTGAGGATCCAATTGGCCGCTCAAAGCCTGCAACAACTGGGTGGGCAGTTGATAGCGCCGATCTTCGGTATCATAGCGGTTGTAATAGAGAAAGACCAGGATTCCGATGATGGGTGCGATCGGCCCCAGCACAAAGAAGCCCAGAAAGCAAAGCAAGCACCCGAAGCACGAACGATTGCTGCCCCACTTGTCGGAGGCGGCATACTCCGCCAGTTTCGCCTGGATGGCCGGTAGCTTCCCATTGGTTACATACTCGGCTTTAAGGTACTTTTTCATGCGGTCAGATTCGCTTCCCTTTCGTTTGAGCCTGTTCTGACAGTCACGCGCTACCGCGCCCTACCTTCGTAACCGGACGGTGGATTCACCATCTACTGATTGCGATAGCGAACGAGCAGAACCTGGCCTTTCCCCGGCTGGCTCTCGATTTCCGCCTGCATCCATTGCTGAACCGACTGGGGAGACAGACCTCCGGTGCCCGCGCCGATCAAGGGGAAAGCCAGGCTGGCGAAACCGTGTTCTCGAAAGACCCGCAGGGCGTTGCGGGTGGAAAGTTGGACGGAATTGCGGTCGGCCATCCACCACCAGTTGAGACCGGCTACGTGAATGATCCCCTTGAAAGGCAAACGGCCGGCGCCGGTCAGCACCGCCTCCCCCACCGGCAAAAGACCCCGTTTGCCGACCTCGCGAAAGGGCATGGGTCCGGCCTGGCGGCGAATCGCCCCGGACACGCCTGCCGGAATCAGCAGCCAGTAAGGAATGAAGTTGCGGTTCCAGGAATTGACGATCACCTCGACCGGTTGGCGCAAAAGGTCCCCGTCCACCACCCGAACATCCATCTGGAGAGGTTTCCGTACCCTCCAAGAGGCCCCTGCCAGGCCCGATTCGAAACGGCTCAGCATGAGATTTCTCTGCACCATTCTCGGGGTGGCCTTGCTGGCGACCATGGCCGGAGCCCAGGACCTGGCCACCTTTCTCGAGACGCTGACGCCCGCGCGGGCCGGGGTCTTCCGCCGGGCGGTGGTCATCGAAGCCAGTCCCAGTTGGTGGGTTTACTTGAATCAGAATTCCCGTTCTTTCGCGCCGGGTCTGGCCGGCGGCCTGGTGAGGCTGGCCAAGAACATGAATTTGGGTCATCAGCCCGAAGGCTGGGGCGATCGCATCAGCGTCAACCTCAAGTTCCCGCCGACCATCAACGACGACATCAGTCGCCAAAAAATCCTGGAGAACCTCAACTACGTGCCGCAACCGATGGTCAATCCGGGCTATTGCCTGCCGCGGGGAGGGCGCTTCACCCTGAATGTATCCTTTGACCCGCGCTCGACCATGCTGGCCGGCAACGTCTCCCCTGACGGCAACACCTACAACCTGGTCTCGCCCATCTATGCCACCCTCTACACTTCCCAACTCCAGGAGTTTTTCAAAAAGGGTCTGTAGGGTTCAATATTTTAAGTCATTCACCGAATATTCCGTGTGCCCGGGTTGGAGCGCCAGCATTTTCCGGGAGGGCAGTTCACGGCTCTCGGCGTCCAGCGGGAGGGCTTTACCGGCGGTGGCGCCGATGACCTGCACCCAGGCGTAAGTCGGTTTCTGCTGCACCTTAAGTTGAACTTCCAGCCGATAGCGGCCATCCTTCAGGACGGCTTCCTGATGATAGGGTAACTCCGGCAAGTCTAAAACCACTCGCTGACAAGCACCGCTGGCGCGCCCTTGGAAGACCAGCTTCAGCGGCTGGGGTGGGGCAATCTTTACAGCAGGCCGCCGCAACCAGCTGGCCAAAGCTACCATCCCACCCAGAGCAAAGAGCGCCATGCCCGTGTAAGCCAGCAATTTCGAAGGCGGTTTACGAGGAACGGCCAATTCCTCTTGGCGTAGGGGTTGGCCCTCTTCCACCAAGGAGACCACCTCGAACCCGCCCTGCAGCAGGCGTTTACGTGCTCCCTCCAGATCAGGCGCATCCATTCCGCCGGTTTTTCTCCGGCCCCATTCATCCTTGACCGCAAAGCGAAAGCGAGGCATTCCATGGAGCCACTTCCACAGACTTGCTGCCGTTCCCGCAGGATCTCAGCAGGAAAGGGCCAAGGCGCATGGCAGGGAGGGATTGCTGTGCACCGTACAATTTTAGCCTACGTCATTGGTTTGGGTTTGTCCGCCGGCGGTTGGGCTTTGCCGACCGACCCCACCACCGTGCACGGCCAGGTGCAAATCCAGAGCCTCAATCCGAATTTCCTGCAAATCTTGCAGTCCTCTCCCCAGGCCATTCTCAATTGGAATCAATTCAATATTGGTCTGGGAGAAACGGTGCGCTTTCTGCAGCCCGGCACCCAGGCGGCCATTCTCAATCGCGTCACCGGCGTCGACCCTTCGCTGATCCAGGGTACCCTGCAGGCCAACGGCCGCGTCTTTTTGCTCAATCCCAACGGAATTCTTTTTGGTCCGAATTCCATCGTCGATGTGGGCAGTTTCACCGCCTCCACTCTGAAAATGAGCGATGACGATTTTCTTTCGGGAACCTACCGCCTGACCCAGGACCGCAGCCTGCCCCTGGCGGCCATCACCAACCAGGGCGAAATTCGCGTGGCCGACGGCGGCTTCGTGGTGCTGGTCTCGCCGCTCCTCGACAATCAAGGCTTGATCGTGGCTCAGACCGGCCATGTCAACCTGGGCGCCACCACCCAGGCCACTTTCTCAGTCGACGGGCGGGGCCAGATCCAATTCGCCGTGCCGGACGGATTCAACCCTCAGTTCACCGGCGGGGGCCAGGGCGGCACGGTGCTGCTGCAGCCCGGCCAGATGTCGCAGATTCTCGGCCAGGTGGTCAACAATCCGGGACTGATCGAAGCGGGCAGCTTTGAATCTCAGGGCAACGGCCAGACGCTGGCCCACGGTGCCGAGGGCCTGCTGCTCAACAGCGGCACCATACGCGCCGACGGTGGCACGGTGCGGCTGGACTCCAGTCAGGCGACGGTGCACACCGGCAGCGGTCTGGTCAGTGCCAATAACGGGGGAGACGCCCGCCTTCTCTCCGACGGTACCACGCTGAGCCTGGGGGCTGTCAACGCCACCAACGGGTTCGCCGAGATCAGTGGGCACCGCCTCTATCTGCAGGGCCCGGTCAACGTAGGCAACGGCACCCTGCTGCTCGACCCGGACAACATCGACATCGTCGATGGACCCCCCAACAGCGGTACTTACGACATGATGCTGGGCAGCCTGCCGTCCAATGGCGATGGCACGGTCAGCACCGGCGCCATTATCGCCGCCACCAACCTGGTGCTGATGGCCAATAACGACATTAACTACGCCGGCAATGGCTTTACCGGCCTGAGCACGCACCTCACGCTGAACGCCGGCAACGACATCAATCTGACCCACGACGGCACCATCGAGGTGGCCGAGCTTATCTTGCGCGCCGGCCAGGATATCACCGTCAACACGCCTGGCAGCATCCGCATGCTGGCCCGCGACGGAGCGCTCGACTTCTCGGCTCAGAACGGGGACTTGCTGATTCAGGCTAACGGTAACGGCAACATCGAATTTCAGGCCACCGACGCCATCACCCTGGACGCCGGTCGGGACCTCACCGTCCGCACCGGCAACCCGTTCACTTTCAGCGAAACCGCCACACTGACCAGTCTCACCGCCGGGCGCGACATCACCGTCCAGGTCACCAATTGGAACCAACCCGGTATGGCCAGCGTGGTCCACATGGAGGCAGGCAACGACGTCAACCTGCAGGCCTTTCCGGCCGGCAGCACTCAAATGAACGTGGGCGGGCTGAACGTTAGCGCCGGCCGCGACATTCTCTCCAGCCACGATAACGCTCATAGTATCACCAGCCTTGGCGACCTGGAGTTGAAGGCGACCCGCAACCTGACCATGAACGAAAGTTCGTTAGGCCTGACCAGTCAGACCGGCCGGACGCTCCTGAGCGGTCGCGAAGTGAGCTTGAACACTAGCGGCGGTAATCTGCGCGTGGAAGGCCGAACCGCCGTCAACGTCATCAGCACTAACGGCAATATCACCGCCCAGGCCGGCGGAACCAATGTCTTTCTGGCCACCAACGGAGACACGACCCTGCGCAGCAGCGGCGGCAATATCACCGATAGCGCCGCCAACAACCTGCAGATCGGCTCGACCGGCGCCACCCTGGTCACTTCGACCAACGACATCGCCTTGCAATCTGGACCCGCCAACTCGATTCAATTCGATGGGACTTCCATTAATTTGCAGGCGGGCAATGACCTGAGCCTTCATACGCCGGGCATTTCCGAAGGCGTCCTCGGACCTCTATCCATGACAGCGGGGCGGGATGTACTGCTTTCTTCCCCCGGCGGGTTCGGCGTCAGCCCCATTCCCTCCCTGAGCATCGCGGCCACCCGCGATCTGCTCGTCGACACTAACATCGGTGGCAATTTCTTTATCACCACCAATGGAGATCAGACCCTGAGCGCCGGGCGCAACCTGAGAGTCGATGTCGAGGGCGGAGCAGCCTACCAGGCCAATGGTGGCAAAATCACCTGGACCGCCGGCGGGCTCAACTCCACCACCGGATCCACCCAGAGCTTCAACTCTGCTGGCGCGGTCAACATCACGACCACCAACAGCAGCGAAGATCTGGTCCTGCGCGCCACCGGCGGGGATGTGGTCCTGCAGGCCAGCGATTCGAACGGTAGCGTCAATCTAACCTCGGAGCGCGACATCCAGTTGACTGCCCCCAGCAATATGGCCATCCAGGGCGGCTTGACGGCGGGAACGGTGGGAATCAACGCTACCCGCGATCTGCTGCTCGAGACGGGAGGCGGCCAAACCATCACTCTGCGCGGTCCCAGCCAGAGCCTGCGGGCGGGCCACAACCTGGTTCTCAGCGGCACCAACTTTATCGGCAATTCCGGTCCTGCCTCTGTCCTCTCCTTGACCGCCGGCAATGATCTCCGGGTCGAAAGCAAACCGCTGACCGGCTTGCGCTTCGAATTCGACCAGGTGGACGCCAGCGCCACTCACGATCTGGTCGTTACCGGTGCGGCCGGCTCCACGCTCACGGCCCGGACCGGCGATCTGCGCCTGGCGGCCGGCAACAACCTGACGCTTACCAACGGGGCCGGCAGCGTCATCTCCGCGGGCGGAGCCATCGACTTTCAGGGAAAGAACGTCACCCTGACCACCAGCGCCGGCAGCCTGGATTCCAACGGCGTGACCGGCAATCGCATCACCGCCACGGCCGGCAACGTCAACCTGCGGGCCGACGGTGCCAATTCTGTGCTGCAGGTCCGCAGTACCAATGGAAGCGTGCAGGTGACCGCCAGTGATAACGTCACCGCCGCGGCCGACTCCAACCTGCTCTTTAGCAGCGCCACCAGCGCTACTACCACCCTCAGCGCGGGCCTGGATCTCACTACCACTACCACGGCCGGTCACAATCTCCATCTCAACGGCGGACCGTCTTTGCTGACCGCGGGTCGCAATGTGACCCTGACGCAGGACCGCATCGAGAACGGCGACGTCAACATTCAGACCACCACCGGCAACGTCCTGATCCAGGCTCCGGCAGGCCAAAACAACCTCATCAACACCTCCTCGCTGAACATCAGCTCGGGCGGTGACTTGATCGGCATCAGTCCCGGGTCTCTCAGTTGGGGAACCTCCACCGGCAACAACACCTTGAAAGCCAACGGCAGCGTCAATATCGCCGCTTCCGGTGGCGATCTCCGCCTGCGCGGAGGGGACCGTCTGACGGTGCAGGGTCAAAGCGTGACCACGCGAGCCACTGGCGGCACCTTGCTGGACGCACCTGGCGCTATCGTCGTCAATGCCACCACCGGCGACGTCGACCTGCGCACCAGCGGCTTCAGCCTGGAGGTCGCCAGCAGCGGGGGCCCGACCACGATTCGGGCCGCTCGCGACGTTCTGCTCGACCAGCCGAACAATCTGGTGCTGCGTTCCAATTCTCAGTTGACGGTCAATGCCACCCGTGATGCCAGTTTCTCTACCGGCCCCGGGTCGCAATTTACGGTCGACTCGACCAATACTCTACTGAACGCTGGACGCCAGGTCTCTTACACCGGTGATTCGCTGGCCGCCACCGGCAGATTGAACCTGAGCACCCTCGATAGCGGCGGCAACATCAGCCTGCAGTCATTGCCCGGTCGCTCCCTCAATGTTTCCACCCTGGGATTGAACATTACTTCAAGCAATGACCTGGCCTTCACTTCGGCCAATCAGCTCAACGTGAGCAGCGCCAGCGGACGCGACCTGTCTTTGACCGCCGACGGCAACGTCACCATGACGGCTCCCGGCGCTATCAACGTGGCGGCGACCGGCGAGAATGTCATCATTGCCGGGCGGGATGTGCAAATTCAAGCTGGTGCGAGCTCGCTGATCAGCGCTGCCGATGAATTGATTCTGTGGGCCGGCAGCATCGCGCCGGAAGGCGATCTGACCGTCACTACCACGGCCGGCTCCTTACAACTGACCGGCGGAACCGGTCCCACCAATCTGCAATCCGGCCGCGACATCCGAGTAGAAACCCCGGCCGATCTGACCCTCGGCGGCAGCGGTGGGGTTCGAATCACCAGTGGCCGCGACCTCGACCTGACGACCGGATCCAGCCAGGCTCTCACTCTCAACGGCGACCAGGAGATTCTGGCAATCCAGGATATCAACTTGCGCACCAACGCCATCGGCCAGTCAAGCCCGGGGCGGATCGACATGTTGGCTCTGAACGACCTGAATTTCTTGCCAGTGACCAGCGGCACGGTGCTGGTGGGCGGTGGTAGCCTTTCCCTGGCGGCCCAGCGCAACCTCAACGCCAATCTTAGCGGAGGCGATCTGAACATCGGCGCCAGCAACGGGGGAATCGTTTTACGCGGCGACAACCAGATCGACATCAACACGCCGGGTGGTCGCACCCGACTCAATACTTCCACCGGTAACGTCAGTCTGGTCGGCGGTATCGCCCTGGACGGGAGCATCCTCCAGGCCGACGCCCGCGGAGCGTCCATCCAGGCCACTGCCAATACCGTCTTTGCGTCGGGCTCCACCTTGACCACCTTTGGACCTGAGGGCATCCAGGCCCATTCCACCACTGACCTGGACCTCACCAACCTGGCCCTAAGCGCCAACCCGGCCGGCAATATCACTCTCAGCGCCGATCGCAACCTCAAAGTTGGCAGCGTCTCTCTGAACACGGCTGCCAATGCCAGCTTCACCGGTGCCAACATCTCGATCCAGAGCATGCAGAATATCACCGGCGGTAACTACACCATCACTACGCCGGGCAACCTTACCGAAGAAGTGGCCGCCACCAACCCGGCTCCCCTGGTCGGGCTCGACATCACCGCCAGTCGCGCCTTTAATCTGAATAACACGGCCAACAACGTCAGCTTCTCCATCCCCGAGACGATCGACCCGGCCAACCTGCATGTACTGGTTACGGCAGGCAACGACACCGTTCTCAACGCCTCGGCCAGCTTCCGAAACTTCGGCAACGCCGATGTCCAGCCCAATTCCATCCAGAACCAGACCGGCGATATCTATGTGGACGGCGTGCTCTACTCTCGCGGTCTCCCGCCCGTTCCGCCGCCCCCTCCCGCGAGCCCGGAGGTTCCCGCCACCGCGCCGGAAGCTCAGCAGCAGAATAACGCGCTGACGCCGGAACAGCGGTCGCAAATCCTGGTGCAATCCAACCTGGCGCTGGGGAACCTGGGCGGCTTCAGCCGTGTCCTCTCCGAAACCGAACGCGAGCATCTCACCGCTCGTCAGGACGCCCTGCACCAGACCTGGAATCTCGATCCGTTCTCTCCCACCATGGCGCTGGTGCTGCCCGGCGGCCGGCCCCTGGTCTATCCCCGCGAACTGGCCAATCTGCAAGCCATGTTGCTGGGCCTCTCAGAGGACGAGACCGAGGAGAAAATCCGCGCCTCCTACAACACCATCGTAGATCAGGAACTACGAGAGATCTGGGAGGTGCGCTACTGGCGCCACCTCCTGGAGAATTTCATCATCTGGGAAGACCGCGAATAAATAATTCTAGTAGTAACCCCAGTCGATGTCGACCACTCTGCGGTCCACGTCGGCGGGTACGGCGGTGACGTCGATGGTATCGGCCAGAGAGGTTCCATTTACGGGGCAGATAGCCACTCGATCGCCCGGTAATCCACCGGCGATGTAGAGTCCATCGGGAGAAATCGTGTAACCGCTGCCGGAGCCCTCACTGTTGAGGATATAAGACGCCCCACTACTGCCCGGGAAGGTGAGGGTGCGGGCGTTGGCATCAATGACGGCCTGGGCCTTCATGGAGCAAAGCCCGCTTTCTTCGGGCTCCCGGCAACGGAAGTAGAGCGTATTGCCGCTCTGATCGAAGATGGGATTATGAATCTCATCGCCCAGGGTCTCCGGCACCCGGCTGAACTGCAAGGGTGAGTTATTGCCGTCCGGATCGGGCAGCCAGATGGTCATCATCTTGGTCGAGGAATAATCGGACGTGAGCAAGAGCTTGGCGGTCGGATGCATCGAGAGACTGCTGGGGCGATCCAATCCCAGGGCCGGGGACAGGATGACATCGGCGGTAGAAACAGAAGGATCGGGAACCAGGGAATGGAGTCTATCCTGGGTGATGATATAGAGTTTGAGACCGTCCCGGTCCCAGCACAGAGCGTCTACCGGGGCGGGATAAGAGAAGAGCAACTGCAGATTCTGCCCCTCCGGAGTGCACAGATAGACGTCGTTTCCGGCCACGATGGCCACCGAACTGAAATCCGGGCTCCAGCGCGCCTTGGTGATGGCCTTGTTCAAAACATCTTCACGGCGTACGATGCGTTGAGCCCCGGTACCGTCCCAGTTCCAGCGATAGGCTCCGTCGAGCATGGCGCAGAGCAGTGACTGGCCGCTGATAATGGCCGGCCTGGGCATGGACAGGCCCACATCCACCGGCGAAGTGACACCCCCGTGATTGTCATACACGGTGCAGGTCAAATTGTAAGTGTCATCGGGCCTGGCTCCCTTGGGCACGCGCCAGCTCCACTCCCCGACCCAGCGTTTGTCGGTCTCGTTCCAAACCATGCGCGCGCCTTCTTCGGAGGAAAACGTACCCGGGCCGGTCCACTTACACCAGAGCTGGTCGCCGTCGGGATCTTTAGCATAGACCGTAAAGGTCAGCATCCCGTTGGGCGGCACCGTGGCCGTGGAGCCGGCGGGAGCGACCGAGGCCAGCATATCGGCATTGACGTCGGGATTGAGCTTGAGATAGGGAGCCACCAGTTGAGGGGCGGCGTTGGCAGCCGAGGTGATGGCCGGCAGCGGGGCTCCATCGCGGAGATTACCCGGCTGAAAAGCGATGCTGGTGGAGCCCGGCACCTGATTGTCCTCGATCACCTCGCCGGTGGGCCGGATGGAAACGGTGCGGGGCTCGTGAGCGGCCGACAAAGTGGCTGGAGAACCAGAATAGGAGAAGCTTTTGGCCACCACCAATCGGTATGCTCCATCTCCCAGGGGTAGATCGGAAACGGCCAGGCCGTTGGGCAGGAAAGCCACCATGTGATCCTGCGGATAGGGAGGCAGCCAGGTTCCCAAACTGAAGTTCTCGGTGCTCAGGGTGCTGGGGTAGCTGGTGGTCCAGGTCGGTCCATTATATTGACCGCAAAAAATACTGACTCCGCCGTATTCATTGGTGAAGGAGGTGCGCGTGGCCACCTGCGGTTTGGTCTCCCCCACCAACTGGTAGAAACCAGAACTATGGGCCAGCGTAGCATTGTCGGTAGCGAAAGCCACAGCCACCGTGCGTCCTTGCGAGAGAGCCTGCTGGCGGGCCTGGCGCAGGGCCGAAGCCAGCACTACGGCTGCTCCTTTGCTGTCGGCGCGAGCCCGGGGGGCATGAAAATTCACCGCCACCACTCCGAGCAAGAGCGACATCAAAGTCAGCGACACCATCATCTCGACGATGGAAAAACCTCGCCGTCTTTTCACTCCCCACCTACCCCAGTTCATATTTAGTTAACATATCATGAATAGGTCAATACTGCCAGTCTGAGTCCCGGTATTGAACCCAGCGGCGGAAGCGTGGATTGGGCAGACCGCTGGCGTCACGCGCTTTCTCGCTGAGGTCGCAAAGGGCGGTCAAAGTGTGGGAGGCGACCGGGGCCTCGGGCGGTCCCAGCCGGCCCTCGCACTGCACGTAGAGCATATAGAGCGGCTTTTCGCTTTTGTCCGAACGCAGCGTGACCCGGTAAGAACCCACAATCCCGCCGGTCTCATCAAAGACTTTCTCCACGTAGGTGAAGCGGGTGGTACTCAAGTTGGTAGGCGGAAAGGCGCTGTCCTTGAGCATTTTGAGGCGCACGTCTTCCAGGCCGGAGAGCGCCAGTTGGCGGGCCCCGGCTTTCCAGGCGTTGGTGCGCGCTCCACGATAGTAATTGACCTGACTGCGCAGGTAGGCGCCGCACAACACCAGCAAAATGACCAATAGCAGCAGTACCGTGATGATCAAGAAGGCGCTGCGCCGCTTTCTCATGGATGCGTTCTCTCCACCAGTTGCGGCAGCCACACCAGCCGGGTGAAGACGGTGAGCCGCTCGTTGACCAGGAAAGAAAGTCGCACTTCGATGCACAATTCGCGCACCCGCCTGACGGTAAAACCCTGGACGCCGGTGGCCACCGTCTCGAGCTGGGAAGTGGCCGCCACCCGCTGGCACTCCAGCCGATCGCCGGCCAGCGTATAAGTCACCTGCTCTTGCAGAGCCGGGTCGCGCGGCTCCCACGGGGTCGGCGGCGTGGCCGGATAATAACCGGGCCACCGAGACGGCTCGATTTTCTTCAGCTCCAGCATGGCATAGGTGGCCGGGTCGCCGAGGGCGGGACTGGATACGCTGTTGGCTTCGCGCAAGTCGGTGGAAATACGGCTGAGCAGGCTGGTGGCCTGGGCGAAAACCTGGGATTTGGCGTCAAAGTATTTGCTGATGCGGCTCAATTGACTGACCCCCTGGACGATCAAACTGAGTACCAGCAAAAACAAGGCGAAACTCAACAGCGCCTCGACCAGGTTGAATCCGCCCCGCCGGTTTCTCATGGTCCGAGCGTCACCGGCGCCGAATCGAGGGTGTAGTCTATGCCGTCGTAGGTACAGGTCGCCCGCATGATCACCGAACCCGGCAGCTTGTGAGGCGGGCTGGGGGACTCCGGATCCCCCCGATAGTAATGATGCAAAAGGTCAATCTCGGCGCGCAGAGCCTGGGTGGGAATCTCCTCCAAAGAACCCATCCCGCCGTTCCCGGTGTCCCAGTTGGAAATGATGCGCCAATTCCAGGTAAGACCTTGAATCAAACGATCGGAAGTGTCAAATAGCTCGGCCTTGAAGCGGGTGGTGGTATTCACGGCCACCGGATCGACGAGGGGAGGGAGTCGGGTGACCACCATCGGGTTGATGGAGCGCACCGTTCGGGGGGGTTCGTTGATCACAGCCACCAGGCTCAAGGTGTCGGCGGGAGCGCCGTTGCGCCAACTGATTTTGACCCGGACCACCCGCGAGGAATCGGTGAGCTCCCGCGGAGGATAACCGATTTCCAGAGCGCTGCAGGGTGACACAGGATTGCGCTGGGTGGGCGCCAGGTAGGTATGCACGCGATAGCCTCCCTCCCAGGGGATGTCTTTGTCGTCGTAAATCGACCATTGGGTCATATAATTGTCCGGGTGGTAGGCCCAGTTACGCAGGCCGTCGAGCACGCTCTCGCCCACAATGGTGGCCTGGGTGACTTCCTCGACTCGCGCTCCATCCCGGCAGGCCGACAAGACCAGCTCGAAACACACCAGTCCACCGGCCACAAAAAGAAAGATGGCCATAATCGTCTCGGCCAGCGACAGTCCGCGTCTTCTCATCCGCTTAGTGGCCCCCGGCGTAATTCCGTTGCGCAATTTGGGCGCTCGGGGGCCCGCCTGGCAAGGAGCAATGACGAGGTGTATCGGGTTATACATGGAGGAGTTGCGACGCCACCAGGCGGGATGCCGGGGCGTCCAAATTCGTGATGGAATTTGCGCCGGGGGGTCACTTAGCCCATCCCCAGATTCGACAAAAATCCGTAGAGCGGCAAGAACAGCGCGATCACAATGCTTCCAACCACCAGCGAAACGGCCGCCATCAGCACGGGTTCCATCACGCTGGAGAGGGTATCGATATGGAACCCCAGTTCTACCTCGTAGTAGGCGCCCGCCCGGCAGGCCAACTCGGCCAGCTGCGCCGATTCCTCGCCGGCCAGGATCATCTGGGTCAGGGCGGTGGGATAGATGTCGTCGCGCAGCGAGAGGTGCTCCGAGAGCGGATTGCCTTGCTGAATGGATTCGGTGAGCGCGTTCAGGTCGGCTTCCCAGATAGGCTGGGCCGAGGCCAGTACGGACATGCGCACCGCCCTGGGCAAGTCCATGCCGGACTCGAGCAACACGCCCAGGGTACCGGTTAGACGGGCCAGAGCGCCGAAAAGCATCATGGAACCCAGCACCGGGATCTTGAGCAGAAACCGATAGGGTTCCACCCAGGCCCCCGGCCGGGACAGGTGCATGGTCACGAAATAATAAATGCCGCAGAGGGCCGCCGAACCCACCAACCAGGCACTTGGATCGGTCAGAGAGTCGGCCACGAACTTGACGATCCTGGTGGGAAGCGGTAATTCGACGCCCATCTCCTCGAAAATGTTAAGAAAGCTCGGCACCACCGTATAGAACAGGCCCAAGGTCAGAATGACCGCCAGGCCGCACACGAAAAGAGGGTAAGTCAGTGCTTTGGTGATGCGCATGCGCAGATTCTCATCGCGCTCCATCCAGTCGGCCAGGCGTTCGAGCATATCTTCGAGCTGGCCGGTTTGTTCGCCAATCTGCACCATCACGCAATAAATGCGCGAGAAAACATGCGGATGCTCCGAGAGAGCCACCGAGAGACGGATGCCGGAGTTGATCATGTCCGAGATTTTGCGTACCACCCGGTTGAACTCCGGCGATTCCGATTGCTCCCCCAGCACGCTCAAGGCGACCAGCAAAGTCACCCCACTGGCCAGCATAGACGAAAGCTGGCGAGTAAAAATGACCACCTGCAGGCGCGGAACTTTGGGCCTGAGGCGGAACCGGTTCAGCCACTGCAGGGGCGACATTCCCGGTAATTAAAGATCGCTTCGGGTCTTCCTATTGAGCCAGGGGAGTTGGTAGCGTCCAGCCGGGCGGGCGAGCGGGCCGGTTCAGCATGTTGTCGATCAACTTGCCTTCGCGCCCCAGGTTGTTACTCAGCGAGGAGGTATGCGACAACTGGCGCATGCGGGCCACTTCCGACTTGAGCTGTCCGATGACGCGTTGGTAATCCGCCTCGTTGAGCCCGTTGACCTGCATTCCCAAAGTGGCCGCCAGGCGGATGATCTCCTGACTTTCGGAGATTTCTTTCTCGGCCTGGCGAATGGCCTCTTCGGCCCGGCGAATGGCCGCCTCGGCGTCGCTGATCTCCGAGCGGGCCCGGCTTTGCCGGCGCTGAGCGTCCCAAATATCGGATTGGGCCGAAGAGATGGCCGCATCCCGAGCATAGTTGTGTTCGTAGTCGGTGTAGGATTCCTGGCGGCTGTTGCCCTCGGAATCATAGACCGTCCGGTATTTCGTTACCGCGTTTTCGCTGGGCATGGCATAGGCCATGATCAGACGTCCCTGAGCCCAGGATTCATCCGAACGAGCCCGCGACAAATCGCTCTGGGCATCGGACAGATCGCTGCGGCCGCGGCGCTCGGCCGCCTCGCCGTCGCGCTTGTGCCCCTGCCCCTGGGCCAGGTCGTTTTGGGCCAGCTCCGGCAGTTGTTCGGCCTGGCGCTGCATCTTTTGCTGGAATTCCGGCAGGCTGTAGCGATACTTGTCATATTCCTTCTGATTGTCACGGCGCAGTTTGGTCTCGGCCAGCTTGTCCAGCCCGCCCACCGGAATGCTCACCAGATCCTGAAAGTCTCCGCCCACGAAATCATAGGTGACCGCCTGCCCTTTGCGGAAAGCCTGCAGCGCCTGATAGGAGTTGGCTTTGCTGTGCAAACGGGCCAGGCCCTCGGTAGCCGAGCCGTCCCCCAGGTGGTGCAGCAAGTCATACTGGTCCTTGGGCAGGATATCGTTGACCTGCCGACCCAGCATGGCGTCCAGATCGTGCAACGCCTGGGGTGAATCGACGCTATTCCACACGCCGCCGGCCTTGACGTCGAAGGGTTGGCGGTCGCGCAGCTCGCGGTAACCTTCGTAGGCTCGCCCCTCGCGGTTCCCCACCCGGAAAGCCAGCTTGGAAGTCCCCTGGAAATATTCCAGGCGGTCGCGAGCTTCGGCCGGAATGCTGTCCGGGAAAGGGCTGTCGGGGGCTTCGAAAGAGGCCAGGTCCTGCAAATCCTGGAAGGAGCGCGCCGGAGCCCAGCGCCCCGAGCTTTGCACGTTGAACTCGCCGCCCACTTCCATGCTCTTGAGCGCTTCGTAAGCCCGCCCGTCCTGGTAGCCGCCGTGCTGCTGCCAATATTGGAGCAACTGGTAATCTTGTTCGGGCAGGAAATTGTTCTTGCCGGTCACTTCCAGTGAGTGCAATTGCTGCACGTCCATGGGATTGCCGACCTGGGCCAGGCGGCCGCTGGAACTGACCCCCACCGTCTTTTTCTGATGCATCAACTGCAGCGCTTCGAAGGCATCGAGTGATTTGTCGCCATTCTTGAAAGCCGGATCGAAATGCTGCAGCGCCTGGAACTGCGGGATGGAAAGGATGGTGTTGATGCCGTCGCCCTTGAGGGCATTGAGTTCCTGGGCTTCGCGCAGATCATTGAGGACATATTTCTTGTTGTTCAACCTGGCGTCCACGGGCAGCCGGTCGCGCAGCATCCGGTCCAGAGCATGGTAAGCGCTGGCGGGCTTACCCTTCAACTCGAAGCCGCCGTGCTGATCCAGGTAACGCAACGACTTCATTTCGTCCTGAGTGGTGACGGGATTGACGCCGGTGCCGTAGACGGTGTCGAACTCTTGTAGGTGTCGGAAATCGGAAATTTCGATCTTCTCGCCGGGCTTGCGCGGGTTGGGGAGTTCGATGGACTTGCCTTTGGCCAGACGCTCCTGGGCCTCGCGCGCGCTCAAGCGCCCATGGCCCAGACCGGATTTATACACCCCCCCGTGCTGCTCAAAGTGGCTCAAGACCTGGCGCTGCTGCTCCTGGGTGAAGGGATGCTCGGCCTGACTGATCAGCCAGTTGGCCTGCGGCACCACATCCAGCAGATCGCGCAGAGTCAAATTGCTGTCGGCCCCGTTGCGGATCTCCAGGGTTTTGGGCCATTCGGCCTGGTGGTGAAGCACGCCCATGCCCACACCGGAAAACAATCCCAGCGCGGCGATGCCGATGCCGGCGCCGATCAATACCTCCTGGGAAAGGCGCTTACCCTTGATCTCGGGCACCAACAAACCTTTGCCGATCACCAGCGCCCCGGCCCCGGCCAATCCCAGTCCCACCGCCAGCCCACCCAGGCCGTAGAGGGCAGCCGCGCCGGCCGCGCCGGGATGTTTGGTGCCCAAAATCCGGTAGGCGTCAAAAGCCGTCACTTCGTCGCCATTGGGCTTGTACATGCCGTCTCTCTTGGTCTGGCCCTGTTCGAGCATCTTCAGAGAGTCCACCAGATCCGGCGGCAGATTGGGATACAGGCCCTGGCCCTGCAGAGTATCCAGCGTCTCCAGTTCTTGCATGGAGGAAATTTTCTGTACTTGACCGCTTTTCAAGCGAACGTAGACGGTGTCGCCATCCTTCAAACGTTGCTCGGCCTGAGCGGTGGTCAGGTCACCTGAAAAGCCCAGCACCTTTTTATAGACTTCGCCTTCCGCCTTGAAATGACTGATCATCAAGCGGTGCACGTCGTCATTGGCCAGTGGCCGGGTCTGAGCCTGAATCTGCACCTGGGCCTGGTCGGCGGCCAGAGCGGTGGCGCTGCTACCCAGCCCTCCGGCCAGCATCCCCAATCCCACCAGAATCTTGGCCCCCTTGTGCTGGTTGGGCTCATGCTTGTCTTGCGCCGCCTCGAACTGGTCGGCGGGTAGTTGGGGCAGGTCGGAGACGGGCTTCTTGACTTCGCTGGGATGGAATCCGGGCGCGGGCAAATGGGCTAACTTGGATATCACCTGGCCAGCTTAAGTAGCGAAGCTGAAAAAAGTCCTAAACGTCCTCGTCGCTCAGGTAGGAATCCTTGCGCCCGTCGGGCAGGCGCAGGGCCACCAGCAGGAAGACCACCGCCATGGCCGAGACGTAATAGAAATAATAGGCTTCGTGGCCCTGTTGCTTGAGGTAGAGCGCCGTATACTCGGCGCTCCCTCCGAAGATGGCATTGCCGATGGCGTAGCAAAAGCCCACCCCGAGAGCGCGCGTTTCAATCGGGAAAAGCTCGGCCTTGACGATGCCGCTGATGCTCGTATACAGCGAGATTCCCGTCAGCGCCAGTGCGATCAACAGACCCGCCTCCAGCGGGCCCGTCGAGCGCCCAATGGCGGTCATCAGCGGAAGGGTGGTCAAGAGGCCCCACAGGCCAAACCCGACCATGCAGCGTTTCCGCCCGACCCGATCCGACAACGCGCCAAATACCGGCTGAATCAACATGTAGAAAAGCAGCACGCCGGTCATCACCTGATTGGCCAGCGACTTTTCGAAGTGAGCGGTGTTGACCAGGTATTTTTGCATGTAGGTGGTGTAGGTATAAAAGATCAGCGAACCGCCTCCGGTAAAGCCAATCACCGACAAGCAGGCGAACGGTTGCTTCATCAGCCCCCAAAGGCTGCCGCTATCGGTGGCCCGGCGGGATTCGGCGGTGCTCGTCTCGACCAGCGTGCGCCGCAAAAACAGGGCCACCAGCGCGGCCAGCGCTCCGATAGCAAAGGGGATGCGCCAGCCCCAGGCCAGGATCTGCTCTTTTTCCAAAAGATGGTCCAGGCTGACGATCACCAGCGAAGCCAGCAACTGGCCGCCGATCAAGGTCATGTACTGAAAGGAAGAATAAAAGCCCCGGTGTCTGGGAGTGGCGATTTCGCTCATGTAGGTGGCGCTGGCCCCGTACTCGCCTCCGACCGACAGGCCCTGAATCATGCGCGCCGCCAACAACAGCCAGGGAGCGGCCAGACCGATGGTCTGGTAGGTGGGCAAGACGGCGATCATCAACGAACCAAAGGACATCATCAGCACCGAAACCAGCATCGAAGTGCGCCGCCCGTGGCGATCGGCCATGCGTCCGAAAAACCAGCCGCCCAGCGGCCGCATCAAGAAGCCTACGCCAAAGATGCCGGCGCTTTGCAGCAACTTGCTGGTCTCGTCGCCCTCCGGAAAAAAGGCCTGGGCGAAGTAAATGGCCGTGAAGGCGTAGGCATAAAAGTCGTACCACTCCACCAGATTGCCGGAGGAGGCGCCCAGGATGGCCCAAACTGGAGACTTAACGGACTTTGGCAGAGAGAGCCTGACGCACCTTCCGCAGGAGATCGCCGCTATGAATGGGCTTGTCGACGAAACGGTGGGAGAGCTTTTCGGGGGGTGGCAGGCGGCAGAACTCGGCGCCGTAGCCCGAGGTGAAGATCACCTCCAGGTTGGGCAGGCGATCGCGCAGGTGCAAAGCCAGTTCAGGACCGATCAAATCGGGCAAGACCACATCGCTGACCAGCAAATCCACACTCTGAGCTTCGGCTTCCACGCAGCGCAAAGCCTCCTGGCCCGAGGCCGCCTCCAGGACCTGATAGCCGTCGCGCTGCAAGACTTCGCGGACCAGGCTGCGGGTGGCCGGGCAATCGTCCACCACCAGCAGCAAATAGTCGCCCTCCGGCTTGGGCACCTCTTCCTGAATCTGCTCGGGAGGCACCAGGCAGGGCAGGTAAATCTTGAAAGTGGTGCCGCGATTCAGTTCACTGTAGACCCAGATGCCGCCGCCGCTCTGGGCCACCGTGCCGTAGACGCTGGCCAACCCCAGACCGGTCCCGTGTGACTTGGTGGTGTAGAACGGCTCAAAGATGCGCAGGCGCGTTTCCTCATCCATGCCCGAGCCATTATCGCTCACGGCCAGCGTCACATAGTGCCCCGGACCCAACCGGTTGTCGATGATACTGGCCTGACTTTCTTCCAAAACCACGTCAGAACAGCTGATAACCACACGGGATCCGGGAGCGGGCCGGTCGCTCTGCTGCTTCATGGCGTCGCGGGCGTTGACGATCAGATTGAGCAGCACCTGGAGCAGTAAATTGGGATCAAACCGCACCCGATCATGTTCAGCCTCGCAACGAATTTCCAGTTCCACGTGGGGACCGGCTGCCTGGCGCAGCAGCGGCTGAATGGAATTCACGTGGTGGCGCAAGTCAATGGTCTCCAGGTTGAGCTCTTGCTGACGAGCCACCGCCAGAATCTGGCGGCTCAGCGCCGAACCGCGTTCGGCCGCATCCTCCACCAGGGCCAACAGCTCCTGGGCGTTGCCCTCGGGCAGTTCTTCGCGGAGGAGCCCGGTGAATCCTAAAATAACCGTGAGGGTATTGTTAAAGTCGTGAGCCACTCCCGAGGCCAGCCGGCCCAAGGCCTCCATCTTCTGAGCCAGCACCAGGCGCTGTTCCAGGCTGCGTTCGCGGGTCACATCGGTGAACTGACCGAGCACGCCGCCGTCTTGCAGCGGCCGCAACGCCATATGGATATCTTTGTCGTCCAGCTCAAAGGAAAAGGTCTTGATCTCCAGATAGGGCGGACGCAGGGCCGAGCTCACTTCCGGCCCGCGTGCCCGACGGAAAAGCTGCTCGAGAGAATCGCCGCCTGATTGGCCCAGAATCTCTTCGCCCCGGCTGTTCAGGAAAGTGAGCTGACCGCTGCTATCAGCGCAAAAAATACCGCTGACGGTGGATTCCACGATTTGCCGATGGCGGTCCTGAGTGGCCTGAGCTGCCTTACGCTTCTTCGCTTCCTCCAATTCGCGGAGCAAAGCCGGAACCAGACGTTTGTGCCCCTTCAGCACGAAATCTTGAGCTCCGCGGCGCATACATTCCACGGCCGCCTGTTCTCCCACCGTGCCGCTGGTGAAGAGAAAAGGAATCAGCCCGCCTACTTCCCGGTGGATCTGGAGAGCTTCCAGGCCCGAGAAACCAGGCAGGCTGTAATCGGAAATGATAGCATCCCACTCTTGTTGGGCCAGAGCCTCACGCAGTTGGGAGGCGGTCTCGACGCGCCTGCACTCGGCCGTGACACCGGCTTCCAGCAACTGCAACATCAGCAGCTCGAAGTCTACCTCGTTGTCTTCCACCACCAGGACATGAATGGTGCCCCCAGGAAATTGCATCCGTTAATTCAACACTATCTTCCACTATTTTGCAATTCTCAGCCCACTGCCTCCTCCCGGCGGCAAGTTTCCCGCACCGCCAGAGTCAGCACCAGCAAGCCCAAGGTGGTCAGCATCAAGCCGGTATGGCCGGGAGCCAGAAAAGTGAGCGGCGCCACCGCTGCCGCCACCACTACAATCCATAAACTGGCTCCGAGAGTCCGCCACTGCAGCCAGCTGGCCAGAGAAAAAGCCAGCACCAGACTGAGCCAGAGAGGTAAGTAGCCGACCAGATAAGAGGCCAGGGCGTAAGCGCCACAAGTAGCCAGACTGGCCAGAGAGGCGCGCCACGGCCCCACGCGGCGGTAGCGCAGGTAAGACCAAACCAGGGTTAGAGCCAGCAGACTGACCATTTCCACCGGTCCAAAGACGAACAGATTGGCCATAATCGCCTCACTGGGCACATAGGGAAAATAAAGACTGATACTTTGCGAAGTAATTTGATTCTTCAAATCCCATTCCCATTTTCCTGAGGCCAGGCTGCTCGGATAGAGAGAGCCGCGCTGAAATTTCAGCTCGTCGCGATCGCCCTCGACTTTGAGATGAAAATCGGCGATGGGTTCGCGCCGCCCGGTCAGGTCGTAAGACCAGGATTTGGCTCCCTGATGCAGATAGGCTACTTCCGCCAGGCACTTTTCCGCGGGTTGCAATTCAGCTTCCCATTCCAGGCCCTGCTCGATATCGGGTGTGGGCACTTCCCGTCCGTTGATACGAAAGCGAAAGTGAGAGAGGGTGCCGCTATTGTCCGGCAGCGGAAAAGAAAAGTGAAGGCGGCGTGCCTCGCTCATCGGATTGGCGAAAGTATAGCTGGCTTGAAAATCGGCTTTATAAAGTTGAGCCGCGCCGGTGCGCGGATCCTGGAAGGCCAGTTTCAGACGAATGTCCGAGCCCTGCAGTTTGCTGGACACATAGCGGTTGCGCACAAAGGTGCGGGTCAGAATATGGCTTTTGCCTTGTTTGACGATTTCGCTTTTCAGCTCGATGGTGGGAGCGCCGCCGTATCGAGCCGGCTCGGGATTCCACACCGGCAGATGCTCAAGATTATCGAAATCCTCCGGCAGAGTGACGCTTTCCACGGTTTCCTGGCTTTCCAATAGGGAAACTTTGGGAGCGCGTTGGGTGGTAGGGCCGCCCCCGGCTTCATCCCCGACCACGTACTGGGCTTTGCCCTGCTGCTTCAAACGCTGCTGAAAGCCCTGATGCAATTCCGAGAGGGCGTAGATCTGCAGCAACAGCAATCCCCCCGTCAGCAACCAGCCCCAGCTGCCGCGCATCGCCCTGGAGATCCTGAGCATGGCGGCGCGGCACGAGTCGCGGTCAAATTTAAACAGATTGAGCAGCAGAAAGGCCAGAGCCGCCAGGGCCAGCACCACCGTCATGGCCAGCGCGCACATCCAGCCGCCCACCAGCTCCAAGAGTCGATGGACTACGAATTCCAGGTGTTCGATCACACAAACCTCACTTTCTGAGCTCATGGTAGGCAGCCCGAAACACGAGGCGGACTCACGTAGGTCACAAAACGGTAACAGGCGAATTTCCCCCAAATGGAAGCACTGCCAAAAGCCCTGGGCCAGTTGAGCGAGCGGGACACCGCCTTCATCGTCCACGACCTGGACGTCATGCATGAACGCCTGGGGCGCATTCGCAAGGCCATACCCGAAGCCGAACTCCACGCCGTGGCCATCAAAGCCAATCCGCTGGTGGGGGTGCTGCGTTCGCTGGTGGAGGCTGGAGCCGGCCTGGAGGCCGCCTCCTGGGAAGAGGTTCAGTTGGCTCTGGCGGCCGGCTGCGCTCCCGAGCGCATCGTCTACGATTCGCCCGCCAAAACCGAGTGGGAGCTAAAAGAGGCTCTCCAACTGAGGGTGCGCCTCAATGCCGACAACCTCGAGGAATTGGAACGCCTCGATCGGCTCCAGCCGGACTATCCCATCGGAGTGCGGGTTAATCCTCAGGTGGGCTCCGGCTCTATTGCCATGACCAGCGTGGCCAACCGCGGCTCCAAGTTCGGAATGCCGCTTGAGGAAAGCGACCTGCCGGCCCTTTTTCAACGATTTCCCTGGTTGGGCGGGCTGCACTTGCATGTGGGCTCGCAGGGTTGTCCTTTAGAACAGTTGGTGGATGGGGTGGCCCGCGTGTGGCGGGCGGGGCAAGGGCTCAACCTGAAGTTCTTCGATATGGGTGGCGGCCTGGCCGTCAACTATCGCAATTTAGGGGAAGGCCCGCAGCCTGAGCAATATGCTCAGGCTTTACGCCAGGCCTGTCCAGGCTTTGGCCAGATCCCCCTGATCAGCGAATTCGGCCGCTGGATTCAGGGGCCATCGGGCTGGGTAGCCTCGCGCGTGGAATATGTGAAGGAGGGTGTTCCCTCGCCCATGGCGGTGCTGCACGTGGGAGCCGACATGCTGTTGCGCCTGGCCTACGCGCCCCAGGACTGGTTCAACCGCATGGAGGTCTTCGATTCTCAAGGTCGGCCCAAAGCCGGCCCTCTCGAGCCCTGGACGCTGGTCGGCCCGCTCTGCTTCGGCGGGGACGTGATCGGCCGCGACGTCCCATTGGCCCGCATCGAGCCCGGCGACTGGGTGGTGGTGCACGATATCGGGGCCTATACCCTGGGAATGTGGTCGCGCCACTGCAGCCGGGCGCTGCCGCTGGTGCTGGGATGGCGGCGGGGCGAATTGTCCCTGCTCAAGGCTCGGGAATCTCTGCAGGACGTGGTCCGCTTCTGGAGTTGAACTCGATCGTGAAGCGAGCTCCCCGGCCGAGGCCGTCGCTGTGGGCGCGCAATCTTCCACCCATTCCTTCCACCAGGCCCTTGCTGATGGCCAGTCCCAGCCCGGTGCCTCCCTGTTGCCGCGAGCGGCTGCCGTCCACCCGGTAAAAGCGGTCAAACAGGTGAGGCAAATGTTCGGGGGCAATGCCCACGCCATCGTCCTCCACCCAGAGCATCCCCTCCCCTACGCCCAGGCACACCGTACCCTCCGGCGCCGCCCGGCGGGCGTTGACCAGCAGGTTGGTAACCACCTGGTGCAGCCGGTCGGCATCCGTTTCCACCGTCACCGAACAGGGTCTCACCAGCTGGGCCCCGTGCTCGTCGGCCAATTCTTGTAGGAAAGGTTCCAGCTCTAAGGGTTGCATTCGGAAGGTGATGGCAGCCTGCTCCAGACGATGCAAATCGAGCAAGTTCGCAATAAGACGCTCCATCCGGTCCAGGTCGCGATGAATCATGCCCAGAAACTGCTCGCGCGGCGCCCCCGCCTCCAGAGCCTCGATCAGACTGCGCAGCGAAGCCAGCGGGGTCTTCAGCTCGTGAGAAGCATCCGAGACAAAGCGTCTCAAAGTTTGCTGCTGGACTTCCAGGTTGTCGGCCATGGAGTTGAAGGCCCGCGTTAAAATCGCTGTTTCGTCTCGTGAGCGAATGCCGATGCGCTCGTCCAGGTGGCCTTCCCCGAAGCGCTTCACGGCCTCCGTCAGGCGCCGCAGCGGCCGGGTCAACCAGCGGGCCAGCAGCAAACTTACAGCCATGCCACCCAGCAAAACTCCCAGGGCCAGTTCATAAAATCTGGTGCGCAATTGCACCAACGTCAGTTGCAACTCGGAAAGGGAACGGCTCCCATAGATGGCGCCCACGATCTTGTTTTGAGCCAGCATGGGCACGGCCACGTACATGGTGGGGTCGGTTTCCAAATCCCCCAGGCGCAGGCCGGGTGTTCCGTGCAGAGCCGCGTCCACTTCCTCTCTCCGGGCTACGTTCTGCCCCCGGCGGTGAGCGCTGTCCTCCAGGATGTCGCCCCGCCAATTCACAATACACATACTGCCCGACATGTTGACCGACAATTGAGCCATTTCATCGGTGATCATCTTGCGCGCGGCCGGGCTGAGCAGCGTCTGATCCATATGCCGGCGCATCAAGTTGGCCACAAAACCGCAGTCGCGCTCCAGCGCAGCCTGGGCGTTGTCCAGATAGGTCTGGCGCACCCCACCCAGCAGCACCGTCTCGGCCAGGGCCAGCGTCAGTGCGATGGTGCAAAAGAAAGCCAGCGCCAGCGGCACGCGCAGGCTGCTAAACATCCCACATGTAGCCCACCCCGCGCACCGTCACCAGATAGCGTGGCTGGGCCGGATCGATTTCGATCTTCTCGCGCAGGCGCTGCACCGTCACGTTGACCACCCGGGCCTCGCCGTCGAATTCGTAGCCCCAACAGGCGCTCAGGATGCGCTCGCGGCTCTGCGCTTTGCGCCGATTTTCAGACAAAAAGTGCAGCAGAGCGAACTCCTTGGGAGTCAGCTCCAGCTTGCGACCGCTTCTCCAGACCTCATGGCGCTCTGGAAAGATTTCCAGATCCCCGCTGCGCAGGCCCGGCTCGGCCTCCCGCTCGCGCCGGCGCAGGTGAGCCTTGATGCGCGCCAGCAACTCCAGGTGGCGGAACGGCTTGACCACGTAGTCGTCGGCACCCCCTTCCAGGCCCAGCACCTGGTCGATCTCCTCGCCGCGGGCCGTCAGCATCAGCACAATGCCGGAGAACTGCAGGCCGCGCAGGCGGCGGCACACTTCCACTCCGTCCAGCCCGGGCAACATACCGTCGAGCAAAATCAGGTCGGGTTGAAACTCCCCCGCTTTGTGCAGTCCCTGCAACCCGTCTGCGGCCGTCTCCACCTGGTAGTGGGCCTGCTGCAGCAAAAATCGCAGAGACTCGCGCAGCGACTCCTCATCCTCCACCACCAGGATCCTCATGGCCTGGCCTTTCGGCCAGGAGTTACTTAGTTCTTGCCGCCAGCGGGTGGGCTGACTGACTGCGGTGTCCTTCCAGACCCACTACGGCTACCTGGCCGCCGCTGCGCTCATAGTCGTGTTGAAAGCCTTCCAGATACTCCATGGCCGAGTGATCCACCAGCCGGGTCTGGCCCAGATCGATCTTGACGTCCAGTCCCCCCGGCATGGCCTCGAGTTTCTGCTTGAGATGCAGCAGGTTGGTGAAAGCCACCGTGCCGTTGACGTTGCAGATGGCGGCGTTGTTGTCCAGGCGCACGTCCATTTCGCACTTGAGCAATTGGCCCGGGCTGTTGCCGCGAACCAGGTGCAGCACCAGCTTGACCAGCACGCCCGAGAGAATGCCGATGAGCAGGTCGGTCCCCAGCGTGACGGCGATGGTGGTAACGAAAATGAGCATCTGGTCGCTGCCGATGGCCATCGTCTTCTTGAACTCTTTGGGCGAGGCCAGCCGGAAACCGGTAAAGACCAGAATCGCCGCCAGCGAAGCCTGCGGAATCCGGTGAATCAATCCCGAAGCCAGGCACACGAAGGTCAGCATGAAGAAGCCGTGGAAAAAATTGGACCAGCGGGTTTTGGCGCCGCTGTTCACATTGGCCGAACTACGCACGATCTCCGCGATCATCGGCAGTCCGCCCAGCCAACCGGAGACAGCCGTGCCGATGCCGATGGCGGTCAGGTCTCGATTCAGATTGGCCTTGCGGTTATAGGGGTCGAGTTTGTCCACGGCCGCACAGGAGAGCAGCGTTTCCAAGGAAGCGATGATGAAAATCATCATCACCGCGCGCCAGAAAGCCAGCTCTCCCAACTTTGACCAGTCGGGATGAACGATGCCTTCGCTAAGATTTCCGGGCAAAGTGACCAGCGCATCGGGCCCCAGCGTGTAAGAATGGTTCTGAAAGGCCAGGTAAGTGTGTTCATGACTCAGGTCAAAGTAGGTGGCCAGGCACATGCCGATGACCACGCCCACCAGCGGAGCGGGAAATTTCTTGAGCGGCTTGATCATTGGCATGAGGACCACAGTTGCCAGCGTGAGCAAGCCGATCAGGGCCAATTCCGGATTGGCCAGGCTCAGCGAGGCGGGTAGATTGGCCAGTTGTTGCAGAGCGGTTTTCCCTACCGGTTTGATGCCCAACATGATATAGGTCTGCTTGGCGATGATGATGATACCGATCGAGGCCAGCAACCCGTGCACGGCTGACGAGGGGAAGAAAGTGCTGAGCTTGCCGGCTTTGGTAAGGCCGGCAATGATCTGCAGGATTCCCGCAATGGTGATGGCGGCCAGAGTGTAGCGGTAGCCTTCGATCCCTCCGCCCAGAGAGTTGACCGCTCCCAAAATGACCACGATCAGGCCGGCGGCTGGACCATTGATGGTGACATAAGAGCCGCTGGTCAGCGAGACCACCAGTCCGCCCACCACGGCCGCGATGATTCCGGATAGGGGTGGCACGCCCGAAGCCAGGGCGATGCCCAAACTTAGCGGCAGGGCGATCAAGAAAATCAGGAAACCACTCATGAGATCGGTTTTCCAATTCGCTTTCAGGCCCTCGAGGCCGTCTGCGGGGATTTCTGACATGAAGAACTCCTTGATTAGGGTTACGGCCCAAACTATCAGACGGGAAATCAAGAAAGGATTACAAGATTGTCAGAGCCCCCGGACTCGGCGGGTTGCTACACTGCTATGGTGAAACTGCTAATTATCGAAGACGAACGCAAGATCGCGGACAACCTGAAAAAGGGTCTGGAGGAACTCCATTATCGAGTGGATCTGGCTCATGATGGGACGACCGGCCTGGAAATGGCCAGCAACGGCTCGTATCAACTGGTCATTCTCGACCGCATGCTGCCGGGCCTGGACGGGCTGGGCGTGCTCGAGCAATTGCGCCGCGGCGGCCACCGCACTCCGGTGATCTTGCTGACCGCCCTCGATCGCATTCACGATCGGGTCAATGGCTTGCAGGCCGGGGCCGATGACTACCTGACCAAACCTTTTGCCTTCGCCGAACTTTCCGCTCGAATCGAAGCCATTTTGCGCCGCAGTTCCCTGAGCGTGGCTCAGGACGTGCGCCACGTGGAAGACCTGACCGTGATTTACTCCAGCCAGTCGGTGCAACGCCAGGGCCAGAATATTGAACTCACGCAGAAAGAGTTCCGCATCCTGTGTCTGCTGGTGGAGAATCCCGGACACCTGGTCACGCGCAAGGACCTGGTGCAGAAGGTCTGGGGGCTGAACTTCGAAACGGAAACCAACGTGATCGATGTGACCGTGCGCCGCCTGCGCCAAAAGGTGGACGATCCGTTTCCCGTGAAGTTAATCCGTACCGTCCGGGGAGCCGGTTACATTCTTGAATCCAACCAAAAAACCTAGCAACAGTCTGGTCCTCCGCCTGGCCGTCATGTTCGCGGTCTCGGCCGCCCTCTTGCTGACAGCCCTCGGCTCTACCACCTACTGGTTGCTCGACCAGGAATTTCGCCGGGACGAAACGCGGGTGCTTGACGATACGGTAGCCCTGTTACAAACGATTTTTCGCCAGAATGAGGATCTGCTGAAAACGCTGCAGCGCGAAATTCCCCTGGATATGGAAGCACTGCACTTTCACCAATACCAGTTGCGCATTCAGGATGAACGGGGCAAGAAACTCTACGAAACGCGCCGTTTCCCCGCCCTGAGCTCGGAGTTTATCAGCCAGATGCCCATCTACAACGAGGGCAAGCTGGGCGAAGGCACCGTCTGGAAACAAGGCACAGAGAGCTTTCTCATCGTGGAAGCCTGGGCCGTGCGCGAGAAGGGCAGCACCGCCCGCATCCGGCTGCTGGTGGCTCTGGACACCAGCCAAAAGAGCCGCACCCTGACCAACTATCGTCGCGCGCTGACTCTGCTGGTCGGACTGGGAGTTTTGCTGGCCGCCTTCCTGGCCGGCCTGATTTCCCGGCGCGGACTGAGTCCGCTCTCGCTGATGACCCGGCTGGTGCAGCGACTCAAGGTCGATCAACTGCACCAGCGCTTTTCCTCGCGCCGCTGGCCTCAAGAACTGGCGCCGCTGGCTCAGGAATTCGACCGCCTGCTTGACGAAATCCAGGTCGGTATGGAGCGGCTGTCCCACTTCAGCACCGACCTGGCCCACGAACTGCGCACTCCCCTGACCAGTATGCTGCTCCAGGCCGAGGTCACGCTGGCCCAGGAGCGCAGTCTGGAAGTCTATCAAGAAGTGCTCGGCTCCAGCGTGGAAGAACTGGAGCGGTTGAGTACGCTGGTGGAGCGCCTGTTGCTACTGGCCCGCACCGAAGCCGCCCGGCCGCATCTGGAGCCGCAGCAAATCCCGGTGCGCGAGCTGGTGGAAAGTTTGGTGGAGTATCATCTCACCGCCCATCCGCGCGATCAGGTGGTGATTCAGGTTCCGCCCGAGGCCGTGCTGGTGGCCGACCGCCGGCTGGTGGAGATGGCTCTCGGCAATTTGCTTTCCAATACCAGTAAGTACAGCACTTTCCCGGTGCGCATCGAATGGCTCGAACATTCCAACGAGTGGATCCTGGCCGTTCAGGACCGTGGCCCGGGTATCGAGCCCGATCACCTGCCTTACCTCTTCGACCGCCTCTATCGGGTGGATACCTCGCGCACCAGCGCCAGTCACGGCCTGGGCCTGGCCCTGGTGCGCTCGGCCATGCGCGCCCATGGCGGCGACGTGCACCTGCACTCCGTTTTAGGCCAGGGCAGCCGCTTCCAGCTTCATTTCCCCCGTCCTAAAGCCAGCACCACTTTCCACTCCGCCGGCTGAACCGGAGAGATCGAAAGGCGGTTGCCTTTGCGAGTGACCACCATGTCTTTGAGCTCAGGGTGATCTTTGAGTTCTTCCAGAGTGACAAAATGTTTGAAGGTTTCCACGTATTCCACGTCCACCAGGGACCAGCGGTTGTTATCGGCCGTGGACTTCGGATCGAAATACTTGGATTTTTTATCCAGGGCGGTGAAATCGTCGTAAGGTTGACTGACCACTTTACAGACCCCCGCGATGCCCGGCGGATCGACCCGGCTATGGTAAAAGAAACCCAGGTCGCCGGGCTGCATGGAACGCATGTAGTTGCGCGCCATATAGTTGCGGACTCCGTCCCAGGGACTCTTGCGCATCTTCTTGAGGTGGTTCAACGAGAAAGAATCGGGTTCGCTTTTAAAGAGCCAGTACTGCATGCCAGGAGGTTCGCACGAGCAGGTCGCATACCTTGCCCGACTATGGATCCGGCCAAGCTTACCAGCAACGAAGTCTTCGATACTCTGCAGATGTTCGAAGAGCACCATCTCGACATCCGCACCATCACCCTGGGGGTGAATCTCCTCGACTGCGCCAGCCCCAGCGTCCGGGAGACCTGCGAACGGGTGGTGCGCAAGTTGTTGCGGGTGGGCCGCAACCTGGTGCCCACCGTCAACGAGGTGGCTCGCGACCTGGGCATCCCCATTATCAACAAGCGCATCTCCTGCACCCCGATCAGCCTGGTGGGCGCTTCGGCCGGCCCGTCCTGCTTCGTGCCGCTGGCCATGGCCATGGACAAAGCCGCCGCCGAACTGGGCGTGGACTTCATCGCCGGCTTTTCGGCACCGGTGCACCGCGGTCTGACTCCGGCCGACCGGGCGCTGCTGGATAGCCTGCCGGAAGCCCTCAACCGCACCGAACGCGTCTGTTCTTCCATTTCGCTAGCTTCCACCCGGGCCGGCATCAATATGGACGCGGTGGCCCATATGGGTCAGCGCATTCTGGACATCGCCAATGTGCATCCCGAGCGTGAAGGCCTGGCCTGCTGCCGTCTGGTGGTGTTTTGCAACCAGCCGGAGGACAATCCCTTCGTGGCCGGCGCCATGCACGGTCCGGGCGAGGCCGATGTAGTGATTCATGTCGGAGTTTCCGGACCAGGCGTGGTCAAAGCCGCCCTCAGCAAGGCTCCCCAGGCCACTCTAAATGAACTGGCTGATATCATCAAGTTGGCCTCGTTTAAGATTACCCGGCTGGGTGAAATGGCCGGACGAGAGGCCGCCCGCCGTCTGGGCTACCCCATGGGTATCGTCGACCTCTCGCTGGCCCCCACTCCCGCCCGCGGCGACTCGGTGGGCGAGATTCTCCAGGTCATGGGACTGGAACACTGCGGTGTGCACGGATCCACAGCCGCCCTGGCCATGCTCAACGACGCCGTCAAGAAAGGCGGCGCCATGGCCTCCTCCCAGGTGGGCGGACTCTCCGGCGCCTTCATTCCTCTCAGCGAAGACGCGGCCATGGCCGATGCCGCCGGCGTGGGGGCGCTGAGCCTGGACAAGCTGGAAGCCATGACCTGTGTCTGCTCGGTCGGCCTGGACATGGTGGCCGTGCCCGGCGACACCCCCGCCGAGACGCTGGCCGCCATCATCGCCGATGAGATGGCCATCGGCATGATCAACGGCAAAACCACGGCCGTGCGCATCATCCCCGTGCCCGGCAAGAAAGCCGGCGAACTGGTCAACTTCGGCGGCCTGCTCGGCGCCGGCCCCATCATCCCGGTCAACCGTTTTTCGTCGGCCGGTTTCATTCGCCGGGGCGGCAACATCCCGGCCCCCCTGCAAAGCCTGCGCAATTGATCCGGGGTCGGTCTGCGGGACCCCTCGGACCGTTCCGGCGGAGCTTGACAAGTGTCAGGCCTGGTCGGAACACCTCGGACCGTCCCGGTGGAGCTTAACAAGTGTCAGGCCTGGTCGGGACACCTGGGACCGTTCCGGTGGAGCCTGACAAATGTCGGGCCTGGTCGGGACACCTGGACCGTCCCGGTAGAGCTTAACAAGTGTCAGGCCTGGTCGGGACACCTGGACCGTCCCGGTAGAGCTTAACAAATGTCAGGCCTGGTCGGGACACCTCGGACCGTCCCGGCGGAGCTTAACAAGTGTCAGGCTTGGTCGGAACGCCTCGGGGCGTCCCGGTGGAGCTTAACAAATGTCAGGCCTGGTCGGGACACCTGGACCGTCCCGATGGAGCCTGAGAACGCCTCGGACCGTCCCGGTAGAGCCTGACAAGTGTCAGGCTTGGTCGGGATACCTGGACCGTCCCGATGGAGCCTGAGAACGCCTCGGACCGTCCCGGTAGAGGTGTGGAACCCCCGCCAGAGGGGAAAGGTTGGCTCAACTTATGTACAAACGCCTCGCCCTGGTTCTGCTGCTCACTCCCTTGGTTTACACCAAGCCTCTCAAACCAGCGCCAGTGGTGGTGAAAACTCTCAGCTCGCGCTACAAGTTGCCCACCCCCGTGCGCGGCAGCTTCACCAGCGGCGCCCGCGATCTGGCCGACTACGTGCAGCTACAACAGCGCTTTTTCCCGGGCGCCGTGGTCACGGCCGGCTTTTACGACTGGCGCTCGACCTCGCGTTACCGCAGCCGCGCCGGCCTGCACCTCGGCTACGATGTGGCCATGCCTTATGGTTGCCCGTTCTCGGCCGGCTGGGCGGGCACGGTCACGGCCATCGTGCTCTGGTCCGGTGAGGAGTACGGCATTACCGTCCAGCATCCAGACGGCAGCAGCGTGACCTACGGCCACGTCAGCCCCAAGGTCAGCATCGGCCAGCATGTGTTACCCGGCGAGGCCATCGGCACCATCGCTTACAATCACGTAGACGTGAAAATGCGCGACGCTAACGGCAACTACGTCGACTTCGGCGGCAACGGCCGGGTGCTGCCCGCTCCCCAGTGGGCGGTGGCACAACCGGTGGTCAGCCGCGAGATGGTCATGGCCAACTGGCTGCTGGCCCAGAACACCCTGGAAATGGCCGAGGAAGACTACCGCAACGAGAAGCTGGAAGGCGAGAAGCGGCGCATCCAACTGCAGGCCCTGCGTCAAAAAGTGCCGGCACTCAAAGAAAGCCAGTCCATGATGGCCGAGTATGTGGAACAAGGTCTGGTTTCACGCCTCACCTCGGAAGAAAATCACGAAGAGCTGGAAAATGCCAAAAAAGAGCTGGCTCGTCTGGAAAAAGCTGGCAGCAGCTCCCCCGGCCGCCTCAAGCAACTGCGAAAAGACCTGGAAGCCGCCCGCAGCCGCCTGAACGAAGCCCAAAAAATGGCGACCGAACGTGGCATCAGTTGGAAACAGGTGGAAGGATTCGTGCAGGCGACTATCGCCAATGACAAAGCCTTGAGCAAAAACGTGCAGGCCTACAAAAAGAACGCCCTGACCAAAAACGCCGCCAAACTGGCCACCCTCGAGCAAGAGCTGAGCAAAGCCAGCGACACCCTCAAAACCTACGAAGAACTTTTCGAAATGGGCGGCATCTCGCGTAACGAGTTGGAAGAAGCCCGCACCAAAAAGCAGATCCTCCAGGCCCAGGTCAAAGCCATCAAAGGCAGTTCTTCCGGAGTATCCGGCCACGACTGAGCCGTCTGGGAAGCTTAACAAAGGCTAGCCTGCTCGGGACCCCCGATCGTCCCCGTGGAGCCTGACAAATGTTGGCCCGACCCGGGAGCCCCCTGATCGTCCCGGTGGAGCTTAACAATTGTTGGCCTGGGCCGGGACCCCCCTGATCGTCCCGGTGGAGCTTAACAAATATTGGCCCGACCCGGGAGCCCCCTGATCGTCCCGGTGGAGCTTAACAATTGTTGGCCTGGTCCGGGACACCCCTGATCGTCCCGGTGGAGCTTAACAATTGTTGGCCTGGGCCGGGACCCCCCCTGATCGTCCCGGTGGAGCTTAACAATTGTTAGCCTGACCGGAAAGTCCTCCGAGCGTGAGAAACCTATGAATCCATGGCCGACAGAGAATCGCGCACTTCGTCGCGCAAGATCAAAGGCTCGATCTGCCGGGCTTTTTCGGCCAACTGGGGCGGGATGCCGGGCACGAAGGATAATTGCCGGGCCACGTCCAGGGTGCGGCGCAAAGCCCGGATCAAGTCGCCGCCTTCCAGACCCGACATCTCGATCAGCTCCAGCCAGGTGCAACCGTTGGCCCACTGGTAGGCCAGCGGTGCGTAGGCCATGACCACCGCGCACGGGGCGTCCACACTCTGCTGGCGCTGCAATTTCTCGAGATCGGTGGAAATGGCCCGGCACTCGTTGAGGGCTTCGGCGATGTAGCGCTTGCTCTTCCAGCGCAAATTCTCCAGAGCGCGCAACTCCTCGTTGACCAGGCAGGTCAGCACAGCCACGATCTCAGTCACTTCCAGCGTGTCCAGCACCCCGGCGAAAATCACCTCGCACAGTAAAATGGTATTGGTGGCCCGCAACGCCGCCGCCACTTCTCCTTTGTAAGTTGGCTTATAGTCGTCCAGGTAGTCCAGCCGGGTCAACACTTTGCACAAGGCCAGAAACTGCCCCCAGTAAGGAGTGTCTTTACTGCCCCCGCCGGCCCTTTTCAAAAACTGCTCGAGATCGCGGCGCCGGTGCGCCTGCTCGGCGCAGGGCGCGATCTTGGGGCAGCCGTTACACGGCGAATCCTGGATTTTGGCAAAGATGCGATCGCGATCGGCTTTCATGCGCAAAATCTCGTATTTGACCGAGCCGTGCTTGGGGGCCTTGGACAGGCCGTGAATCTGCTTGCGCAGCGATTCATCCCGCTCTAGAAACTTGCGGTAAGTCGGCAGATCACCCAACTCACCGGGACACAAAGGCTTGTTCAACTCCTGCAGGCGCTGCTGGGCGTGCTGGAAGCCCTGGCCCCCTCCCCGGTGCTCGGCCAGGAACTTGCCGAACGATTTCTCCACCAGTTCCCGACAACTCTCCAGCGAATGGCGCTGCAACAGGTTGAGCACCATGCCGTAGCCGGGCCGGAAATTCGAATCCAGAGGATCCGCCTCGGCCCGCGCCAGTTTGGCCACCGCCGTGACCATCTCCTTAGGATGGTGCACCACCATGACGTAGCCCACTTTGTCCATGCCGCGCCGGCCGGCCCGGCCCGACATTTGCAGAAACTCGCTGGCCGTCAGCAAGCGATGCCCATCGCCGGTATATTTCGAGATACAGGAAATGACCGTGGCTCGGGCCGGCATATTGATGCCGGCGGCCAGGGTCTCGGTGGCGAAGACGACCTTGATCAGACCTTTTTGAAAAAGCCGCTCCACCACGCTTTTCCAGGCCGGCAGCAAACCGGCGTGATGAACCGCCAGTCCTTCATAGAGCGCTCCCAAATGGCCGTGATTGGCCAGGCTGGGATGCTCTTTCAGAAGCGCTTCGATGGCCTCTTCTCGTTCCTCGCGCACTCCGCGCGGATCCTTGAGACGTCCGCGACAGCGGTCCATGGCCAGTTCACAGCCCTTGCGCGAAAACACAAAGTAAATGGCCGGCAGCATATCCTCGCGCTCGAGGTCGACCACCACGTCCTCGGGCCTGGCCATTTCTTCACTCTCGGCTTTGGGCCGGCGGCGGAAGCCCTTGCGAGCAGTGGGAATGGCCGCCCGCTTCCAGCGTTCCTGCAACTTGCCGTCCTTGTCGAAAAGCAACCCCGAACGGGACCCCTTAAAGTAATAGTGGCGTAACGGCACCGGCCGATGCTGGCTAACCACCAGCTCGGTGGAGCCGTGGGTGAACTCAAACCAGGCGCGCAAATCGTCGGCATTGGCCACAGTGGCCGAAAGAGCGATCAGTTGCACTTCAGAAGGAGAGTAGATGATCGACTCTTCCCAAACGGTGCCGCGTTCCGGGTCATTCATGTAGTGGCACTCGTCCAGCACCACCGCCTGCACGCCGTAGAGGTTACGCTCCACTTCGCCCAGACTGGTGCCGTAGAGCATGTTACGATAGACTTCGGTGGTCATGACCACCACTGCGGCTCCCCGATTGAGCGAGACGTCTCCCGTCAAGAGGCCGACGGCGGCTTCGCCGAACTGCGCCCGGAAATCGTGAAATTTCTGGTTGGAGAGCGCCTTGAGCGGAGTGGTGTAAAAGCAACGGCGGCCCGTCTCGAGGGCTCGGCGCACAGCGAACTCGGCTACGGCCGTTTTGCCCGAACCGGTGGGCGCGCACACGATGACACTACGACCATCCTCGATGGCCTGCATCGCCTGGATTTGAAAGTCGTCGAGTTGAAAGGGAAACCAGTCCGAGAGCTGTTTCACTAATAAAGCTCGCGGCGGGAAACACTCATGGCGCGTTCCGCCTCGCGCTTGGCATCCTTGGTGGCCGAGTCGGCGCGCTTATCGTAGAGTTTTTTACCCCTGGCCACGCCCAATTCCAGCTTGACCTTGCCGTCTTTGAAGTAAAGTTTGGTGGGAATCAAAGTCAGGCCCTTTTCTTCCTGCTTGCCGATCAAACGATTGATCTCCCTACGATGAAGCAAAAGCTTGCGCGGCCGTTTGGCCTCGTGATTATCGTAATGAGCCTTGTCAAAAGGAGTGATGTAAAGGTTATACAGCCAGAGTTCCTGGCGCACCACTTGAGCGTGCGCGTCCACCATCTGCACGCGGCCGTGACGCAGCGACTTGACTTCGGTGCCGACCAGCACCAACCCGCATTCAAAGGTCTCCAGAATATGATACTCATAATAAGCGCGCCGATTGTCGGTAATGGTGCGGGTGCCTTTGCGTGGAAAATCGGCGGGTTTGGTCATGGTCGTTGGATTTCGTAGAGTCCTGAGTATTTATCCCAAAGATAGTCAACAAACGGCTGGTGATCCAGTTCCTCACCACCGGTGGCTTCAAAGAGAGCCTCCTCGGGCAAGACGGAACTGGCGAAACGGTGCAGGTTGTGGCGCAGCCAGTTGAGCAGCCCCAGGTTGTTGCCGCGCGCGATGTCTTCATCCAGATGGACCATATCTTTGCGGATCTTGCGCCACAACTGAGCGGCCACCACGTTGCCGATCGAGTAGGTGGGGAAATAGCCGATCAGCCCGTCCGACCAATGGATGTCCTGCAGGCAGCCCAAGGTGTCGGTGGGGGGGCGAATTCCCAAAGTTTTCTCCATCTTCTCGTTCCAGGCCTCAGGTAGATCGGCGGGGTCCAATGCCCTGGTGATCATGTCGCGCTCCAACTCATAGCGCATCACGATGTGCAAAGTATAGGTTACCTCGTCGGCCTCGACGCGGATGAAGGACGGTTCCACATAGTTGACGGCATGGAACATATCCTCGGCGCTATAACCCCACAGTTGCTGGGGGAAAATGCTGCGCATACGCCCGAAATGCGCCTGCCAGAAGGGCAAAGAGCGGCCCACGAAGTTTTCCCACATGCGCGACTGGCTTTCGTGAATGCCCAGCGAGCAGCCCCCCGCCAGAGGAGTCGAGTTCCATTCGGGGGGCGAGCCCTGCTCGTAGAGCCCGTGACCTCCCTCGTGGAGCGAGCCGAAGATCGACATGGTGACCAGCCATTCGTCAAGCCGGTCCGTCATGCGCACGTCGGAGCCGGTGCTGGAGGAACAGAACGGGTGGGCTGACTGATCCAGGCGGCCGCGCTCAAAGTCAAAACCGATCTGCTCGAGCAGGTAGCGCGAGAATTCGTGCTGGCCCTCGAAGGGAAAGGCCTGCTGCAGGATCTTGCGCGAAATCGGCCGGGCGGCGGCGATGGCCTGCACCAGTTGCACCAGGGGAGGCAGAATGCCGCCAAAAAGAGCGTCGATCTTTTGGGTCGTCATACCCGGTTCGTACTCGTCGATGAGAGCATCGTAGGGGTGACTGGCATAGCCTTTATGCTCGGCGACTTCTCGAGTCAGGTCAAAAACGTTGCGCAGATGCGGCAGAAAAAACTTGAAATCGTTGTTCTTCTTGGCTTGCACCCAGGCTTCCACAGCCAGAGAGGTGGCCCGGGCGCGCTCCTCCACCAGACGCGGGGGTAGTTTGCTGGCCAGATCGTAGGCCCGCCGGGCCGAACGCAGGTAGCGTTTATCGATATCTTCCGAGGCCGACTCCTCAGCTTTCTCCAAAGAAGACTTGAAATGAGTATCGGTGAGCATGCCATGACACACTTTTTCCAGCGCGGCGATCTGATTGGCGCGCGCCGCAGCCCCACCACCGGGCATGAGAACCTGCTGGTCCCAATAGAGCAGACTGCGCACCGAGTAGAGGTTCCAAATCGGACTGCACAGCTCTTTGAAATGCGTAATGGCTTCAGACATAGCCGCTCCCTTTACCAACTCGCAGGGCTAGCCCTTCTGCTGTCCGAAGCGCCGGCCCATGATCATCGAACTCGAAAAGGGCTTCCCCGAAACGGTCGCCCGCATCACCCAGCTGGCCTCCAAATCCGGCAATTCTCTCGAAACCATCCACGGCGGCGAAATCTACGACACGCTCCACTGCCTGGGCGACACCCGCCAACTGGCCACGCACATCGATTACATCGCCAACCTGCCGGGCGTGGAGCGCGTCTGGCGCATCTCTTCGAGTTACAAAAACATCGCTAAAGTCGTTTCGGATGAGAACCGCCAGAAGGTGAACCGCGCCCGCCGGCCCGTGGAAGTAACCGGAAAAGACGGAAAGGTTCGCAAATTCGGGGCCGGCAAGCACATTTTCGTAGTCGGACCCGACTCGGTGCAAACCCGCCAGCAGACCACTATCCAGGCCCGGCGCGTGGCCGAAATCGGCGACCGTCTGGGCGTGCGCGAGCGCATCATCTTTCGCGCCGGCGCCTACAAGCCGCGCACCCGCCCCACCGACTTTCGTGGTCTGGGCCTGGAGGCCATTGATATTCTCGATGAAGTGAGAGAAACAACCGGGCTGCCCTACGTAACCGAAATCATGGATCATACCCTGGCCGAGGTGCTGGCCCCGCGCGTGGACATGTTTCAGATCGGCACGCGCAACGCCCAGGATTTTAAACTGCTGGAAGCGGTCGGCCGCCATGGTAAGCCGGTCATCCTGAAACGCGGCTTTGGCAACGATGCCACCGAATGGTTCAACGCCGCCGAGTACATCGCCATCCAGGGCAATCTGGACATCGTTCTCTGCGAGCGCGGCGTCAAGACCATGTTCTGCAAAGACGGCTACAACCGGTATACTCCCGACTTCAATGTCATCCGCTATGCCCAGGAAAAGACCATTCTACCGGTGGTATTCGATCCCAGCCACGCGGCCGGCGACGACCGCCTGGTTTCAGAGAACTACCTGGCCAGTCTGGCTTACCGTGCCGACGGTACCTTGACCGAAGTTATTCATAACGAGGAGTTCCGTGGCGAGCAGCAATGCGACGCCCGCCAGGCCCTGCATCTGGATCTGTTTGAGAAGCTGGTGGAGGCGACCCTGCAGTGGGAGGAGCGCATTGCGCCGCTGCAGGCCCAGATCGAAGAATACTTCGAGTCCCGCAAGGCCGGAAAATAACCGCCCGGTCCTCTTCGTCCGCGTAGGCCACTTCCAACTCGTAACCAAACTGCTGAGCCACTCCCTTCGCTCCGGCCAGTTGTTCGGCGCTCAGCAACGTAACCAGGGGGGAGCGCAAATCGGGAAAGATGGCACGCAGCGGATCCAGTCCATCGGCTCCTCCAGCCACGCTGGAGGCTCCTTCGGCACGCAGATAATCCTCATCCAAACAAGCCAGCGCCGCGGTCGGCACGTGCGGTAGATAGGCTACGATGGCATCGAAGGCTTCAGGCAAGCTCTTCAGCCAATTCGACCTGTGCACCTGAAAGCCGTAGCGTTCTCCGTTGCGGCGCGCCCACTGGCAGGCCAACTCGTCGTAATCGGAGGCCTGGACCTCGCCGTCAGGCAGGCGTTGCTTGACGGCGGCCGCCAGCGCGCCGCAGCCACAGCCCAAATCCAAAACCGTAGTGGGATTCAGGGAAACGACCACTTCAACCAGACATTCCGCTCGGGGGCGGGGCACGAAAACCCCGGGGCCGATGGCCAGGGCCAGCTCGCAAAACTCAGCCTGGCCCAACACATGGGCCAGCGGTTGGCCCGCCTCGCGCTGTTGCAAGGCGGTCTCCAACGGAGACCCGGTGAAGGCTGACTGGAGAAGTTCGGCCTCTTCTTCAGCCCAAACGCAGCCTGCTTTACGCAGGCGCTCGACGAAATCTATTTGCCTTTTTCCTGCATGCGACGACGAATGGCTTCGGCCAGATCGAGATTACCGGCCCGTCCTCCGCCAGGCGTGGGCGGCTGGGGCGCCGGGGCGGCCGCAGGAGCCGAAGCAGCGGCGGCCGGAGGAGCGCTGGGCTTATTGCTGGTGAAGACGGAGCCTTCCCGTTTGGCGAAGGCAGACTCACGGATAGGACTGGCCTTGCGGGCTGCCTCCTCCTCTTGCTTTTTGCGTTGCTCTTGCTTGATCATCACCATCTGAGGATCTACTTTGGGCAGGGGATCAAACGGTAATTGGGAGCGCTGCAGCGGACTAGTCAACTGCTTTTTGGCGCTCTGCACATAGCGAGGGTCGCGGAATAGCCAGGGGGTGGGAATGAGCACTTTGCCAGGTTGCGGTTGAGGCATTTGCAAGGGTGGCAAGCCACCCGCGGCCGGTGGCCTGGGCGAGGCCGGAGCAGCGGCAGCCACGCCAGCCGCGGGCGGAGGGGGCGATTCACCGGAAGGCGCGGGCGGGCCATCCAATCCGGAGGCGGCGCGCGCCGAATTCAGCTCTTCCTGGGCCTGGGCGTTACCCGGGTCGAGGCGCAAAATCTTGTTGCACAGCTCGCGGTGACGAGCAGGCACCCCTCCCTCACGGTAGATCTGAGCGGCCTCCAGGTAATAGCGAATGGCCTTGGGCATCTGTCCCATATCTTCATAGAGCTGGGCGACATCCAACCGGGCCCTTGCCTCATCTTCGACATTACCTGACACCAGCGATCCTCCTCATGATTCTCTGACTTGTTATGCCCTTTTCGAGCAAAACCGGCCCTAAGCCTCTACACAAGATTGGCACTCTTCAGGAAGCGCTCGGTGCGCTGTTCCAGATTTTTCTTATGGAAGGCGTCCCACTCGCGTTTTTCCTTAATCTTGGTGTCAAGTAAATCGCGAAACTCCCGGAAGGGCCGATGGCTGGTCATGGCTCGCTTCATGGCTTCTTTCAGCTTGGGATCGTGGACCGAGTTGATAAAGGCCTCCATTTCGGCCATATTCTCGGCCGGCTGCGGCTTGGGGATTTGGGCAAAGCGCTGCGGGTCGGCCTTCATCTCTTTTTTCAACTGTTCCAGGCCGGCCAGATCTTTCAGCGTATACATGCTGATCTTCTTGGTCTTGCGATCCACAAAGTAGACGTTGCCCGGCTCCAAATCATCGAAAGCCTTCTGCACCAGTTTCTTATCGATCATGATCTTATGGTCCTTACCAGGGAAACAACATCAAAGCCACCGCGCGCGTCCAATAGGCGATGGCCTGGTCGATCTTCCCTCGTTGATAAAAGAGCGTTCCCAGGTTGTGGTAGACGTGCCAAAACTTTGGATTGATCTGAACCACCTTGTCCCACTCCAGGATGGCCAGCTCAATCTTGCCCTGCTCCAGGTAGGCCTCGCCCAGGTTGTAGTAGGCCTGCCAGTGATTGCCGTTGATCTGGGTCACTCGTTGCCATTCCACCACCGCTTCTTCGATCTGGCCGCGATGGTAGTAGTAAGTATTGGCCAGATTCCAGTGGGCCGGCCAGTACTCTTCTTTGAAAGAAACGGTCTTCTGCCACTGGCCCAGGGCTTCGTCGAAGTTAGACTGCTGGTAGTAGGCGTTGCCCAAATTGTTGTGAGCCTGCCAGAACCCGTGCTTGGTCTTGGTGGCTTTCTCCCATTCGCGGATGGCCACGTCCAGGTTGCCTTTCTCATACTGGACATTGCCCATGTTGTAATGGGCTTCAGCGAATTCGGGATTGACCTCGATGGCCTTGGACCACATCTTGGTAGCTCCATCCAGGTCGCCCATCTCCAACTTGATCGAGCCCATATTGTAAAGTGCGATGGCGAACTGGGGGTCCTGCTCCATGGCCTTTTCCCAGTATTGAACCGCGTCTTCCTTGCGCCCTTTCTTGTGATAAGCGTTGCCCAGATTATACAGCACCTCGGCGAACTGGGGATTTAGAATCAGCGCTTTCTGCCACTCTTCGATAGCCGCATCCACTTTGCCCATCTTGTAGAGGCCGTTGCCCAGGTTGTAGTAGGCCGGCGCGAACTTGGGATTGAGAACGGTGACCTTGCGATACTCCTCGATGGAGTGGCCCAGGTCTTCCTTGCGGTAATAAGCCGAACCCAAATTGTAGTGAGCCACGAAGTTGTTGGGGTTCAGATCCACGGCCTTGCCGTACTCCACCACCGCCTCGCCCAGACGTCCCAAACCGTCCAGGGCCGTCCCCAGATTGTTGTGAGTCAAGGCGTTATAAGGATCCAGCACGGTGGCTTTTTGCCACTCGAGAATGGCCAGGTCCAGCTTGCCCTGCTTGTAGTAATTGTTGCCCAGAATGTTGTGCAGAGCCGCTTCCGAGGGGCTGATGGTGGTCTTGTAGAGGTCCTCGCCGGTGTCGGCGATCTGGATGGCTTCCACCAGGTCTTTGATGTTCTGAAAGCGCTCGGCCGGGTCTTTTTTCAGACACTTGAGAATGGCCTGGTCGATTTTCTCGGGAACGGCCCGGTTGTGCTTGGTGGCCGGCACCGGTTCCTGGGTCAGGTGGGCCTGGATGACCGCCGGGAGATTGTCGGCCATAAAGGGTACGCGCCCGGTCACCATTTCGTAGAGTACCACGCCCAGCGAGTAGATATCGGCGCGCCGGTCCACCTTTTCGCCGCGCGCCTGTTCCGGACTGAAGTAGAAGACCGAGCCCACGATCTGCCCGGGCTGAGTCAGAGTCTGCGACATCTCCACGAAGGCGATACCGAAGTCACCGACTTTGACCTCTTTGTTATCGGTGACCATGACGTTGCCCGGCTTCACGTCGCGGTGGATGATGCCATGTTCGTGGGCGTAGTTGAGGGCCTGCGCCATGGGCACGAAAATGTTGAGCGCGTCCACCACCGCCATGGGTTTGCCGTTCTGCGCTTTGAGAATCTTGTCCAGCGAAGAGCCGGTAATGAACTCGAAGACCAGGTAATAGATGCCTTCGTGCTCGTTGATGTCATAAATAGCCGTGATGTTCGGATGATTCAGGCGAGCCGCCGCCTGAGCCTCACGAATGAAGCGCTCTTTCGCTTCCGGATTTTGCACCAGCTGCTGGGAAAGAATCTTGATGGCCACCGGGCGGTTCAAGAGCGGGTCGTGACCGTGGTAGACCACACCCATGCCGCCGCGGCCGAGTTCTTCGATGATGTGATAGCGGCCTATGGTTGCGCTAACCATGGACAATGCGTGAACCTCCCGAATATAGAGCCTCGATCTTCGACTTCAACGACTCTCAGGCCCTGCTTCCGTAGCGAACTTTCGGTAATGTATGGTTGCCGATCACCAGCCGCGGGCATTCCTTGCGCAGCCGCCCCACCAGTTCGGGCATTCCCAGCGCCCTGCCTTGCGGCATCGGAACGGCCTGCACGTACATGTCGGGGTCGATGTTGAGCGTGCGCATCTGAATCATCTGCACGTCAAGATCGTTGATGAAGCGCACCAGTTCGTCCACTTCCTGCTGGCGGTCGTTCCAACCCGGCATGTGCAGGTAGTTGAGCGAAACCAGCACCCCGTTGGCGCGGGCCACCCGGATGGAAGTCTTCAGGTCCTCGAAAGTGTATCCGCGCGGCTGGTAATAAGCAGTATAGGGTTCCGGGAGCACCGAATTCAGGCTCACCCTCACCGAGTCCAATCCGGCTTCCACAACCAGCTTGAAGCCGTCCGGCTTAGAGGCGTTGGTATTGAGGTGAATGGTGCCGACCTTGGTCTGCTCCCGCAGGCTTTTGACGGCTCGAGCGATCAGCCTGGCCTGCAGCAACGGCTCACCTTCGCAACCCTGGCCAAAGCTATAAATGCTATCGTCATTTTGCAGATGAGCCAGTCCCACCTCGACGATCTCCTGCTCGGTGGGCACGAAAACGAAGCGCTGCTGCGGGGAAGCCGGTTTATCCTCGGGCTGCAAGGAGATACAGCCGACGCATTCGGCATTGCAGGCCGGCGAGACGGGCACGGCTCCTTCCCAACGGCCCAGAAAGATGTTCTGGGCGTTGTAGCAACCGTACTCCAGCGAACAAATCTTGAGCTGGTCGAGCACCCGGTTGCCGGGGAAGCGCTCCTGGTGAGCCTGAATACGTGCCTCCAGATCGGGCGGACTATAATCCTTGGGCTGCCAGTGCGGGTTGGAGTCGCTCTTGAGGGCGGCCACCCAGGGCTTACCCTCGCGGAAAGCTACCGCCGTGTAACCGAAAAACGGCAGATAGGGCATGCCGTCGCTGCGCACGTAAGACGGCAGCAGTGTGCGCGTGTAGCCGCTGGGCAACTGCGCCGCCACCGCCAGCGCTCCGTCGAGCGCGGTGGCCGGCTCCGGATAGAGCGAACCCTTCGGCCAGCCCAACGGCTGGCGCCCCTGCAAATACTGCAGCCGCGTGCCTTCCGGCGCCGGAATCCAATCCTGCTCCGTGCCCGGCCGGTGTTCGGTGCCGCTGCGCACCGCCGGCGTCCACCCCCGCAAATCCCACATCTTTCCCTGGTCGTCGGACGCCATCACGCGAAACGGTGCTGCCATAGGCTTTCTTTCTACGTTGCAGACGGGATGATTCCTTGAGCTTGCGAGGAGTCCGACACGTCCCGAGCCAGGCTAACACTGGTTAACCTCCACCGGAACATCCGGGGGCGTCCCGAGCTAAGCTAACATTGGTTAACCTCCACCGGAACATCCAGGGCGTCCCGAGCCAGGCTAACATTGGTTAACCTCCACCGGAACATCCAGGGCGTCCCGAGCCAAGCTAACATTGGTGAAGCTCCACCGGAACGCCCACCCCCTCCGAAGGCGAAATCAGCCGGAGTCGCTCCACATCCCCAAATATCCCTGGTCTCTTTCCCAGACGAAACAACCGCAGAAACAATAAAGCCTCGGTCGGAACCGAGGCTTTGCCAAAAGCGAGAACCTTAGCGACCGGAAGCTACGTAGGTGCCTTCTTTGCCGAGCGAATCCAGGAACTCCTGATTGGTCTTGGAGCGGCGCATGCGCTCGAGGACGGCTTCGGTGGGATCCTGGCCGTCGCCCAGGAGGTCGAGGGCACGGCGCATGAGCCACACCTTCTTCAGCTCCTCCTCGGAGAGCAGCAGCTCTTCGTGGCGGGTGCCGGACTTCTTAATGTCGATGGCGGGGAAAACGCGGCGTTCGGCCAGTCGGCGAGACAGGTCGAGCTCCATGTTGCCGGTGCCCTTGAACTCCTCGAAGATGACTTCGTCCATCTTGGAGCCGGTATCCAACAGCGCGGTGGCGATAATCGTGAGAGAACCGCCGTTCTCGATGTTGCGGGCGGCGCCGAAGAAGCGCTTGGGCATACGCAGCGCGGAGGTGTCAAGACCACCGGTCAGGGTCCGTCCGGAGGGCGGGGTGATCTGGTTGTAGGCGCGGCCCATACGGGTCAGCGAGTCCAGCAAAATCACCACGTCTTTGCCCATCTCCACCATGCGCATGGCCTTGGCCAGCACCAGTTCGGAGACGTGGGCGTGCTGCTCGGGCGGCTCGTCGAAGGTCGAAGAAATGACCTCGCCGATAATGGAGCGCTCCATATCGGTGACTTCCTCAGGACGCTCGTCGATGAGCAGAGCCATCATCACCACTTCCGGGTAATTCTGGGCGATGCCGTTGGCGATCTTCTTGAGCAGAATGGTCTTACCGGCCTTGGGCGGGGCCACCAGCAAACCGCGCTGACCCTTGCCGATGGGGCAGAACAAGTCGATGATGCGCTTGGAGAAGTCGTTGTCGGCTCCCTCCATGGTGTAGCGCTCATTGGGGAAGATGGGCGTCAACTGCTCGAAGTGCGGGCGACGGCGGGCCGTATCCGGGTCCATACCATTAACCGAAGCCACCTGCAGCAGGCCGTAATACTTCTCGCCGGGCTTGGGAGGGCGAACCTGACCCAGCACCATGTCGCCCATGCGCAGGCCGAAACGGCGCACTTGCGACATCGAGACGTAGATATCGGCCGGACCCGGCAGATAAGAGCGGCCGCGCAGGAAGCCGTAGCCTTCGGGCAAGACTTCCAGGATGCCGGAAGCATAGAGCAGGCCCAACGGATCCTCTTGGGGGCGCTGGTAGCCATCTTCGCGATCGCGATCACGATAGCGGCCACGGCCGTGGCCGCGTTCTTCGCGTTCCTCACGCTCTTCGCCCTCATCGTCCCCGGCGACGGCTTCTTCATCACCGTCCTGGGGCTGTTCGTCGCGATAGCGGTCGCGACGTCCACGGCGCTGGCGACCGCGGCGGCCACCGCGGTATTCGTCTTCACCGCGAGATTCTTCAGCCGGTGGTGCTTCTTCTTCCTCTTCAGCCACCGGTTCAGGAGCGGCTTCTTCTTCAACCGGCTCCGGTTCGTTGCGTCGTCCGCGGCGCGAGCGTCCACGGGAAGGTGCCGGGGCCTCAACGACCTCGGGTTCGGGCTCGGGCGCTGAGGGAGCGCCACCCAGTTCGAGAAGGCGAGAGATGATCTCGTCTTTCTTCAATTTCTGGTAGCCGGTCAGGCCACGTTCACGAGCTACTTCAAACAGCTCGACGCGGGACATACGCCGCAGCTCGGCAGCGTGATCATCAGACATTCAGGTTACTCCTTGGGTATAGTGGGGGGTCCAGGGGGGGCGCGTTAGCCCCCCTTGGAACACCGGGTGGGGGGTCCAGGGGGGGACCCGGAGTTAGCGGAGACGGCTCAGGAGGCGACTCCCGACCAGGGTCAGGAAGGCTCCGAGAGCCAGAAACGCTCCGAAATGAGCGACCAGGGTGGTCGCCGATTCCTGAGCGAGCACAGTTCGTTGCAAACCATCATAAAGAGGATAAGCTGGAGAGAATTTGGCCCAACGACTGAGAGTTTGACTCGTTTCCGAGAGGGCTACGGGAACAAACAAGCCGAAGAACAAGAAGCCTGTCCAGGAACTGGCTGCGGTGGGGCCTTTGGCCAGCAAGCCAACGACTCCTCCTAAAGCAGCAAACACGAAACTTGCCGCCAGTGTCAACCCGAGGGCGCTCCCGAGTGAGGAAAGCGTGGTTCCTCGTAGAGCGACCACCGACATCGCCGCCAAAGTCCCGAGGGCGCTGCTGACGACAAGTTTTCCAGTCCACATTTCGGTGGAACCGGCCGGCGAGAGAAGCATTTGCTGTAAAGTGCCAGCCTCCTTCTCTTCGACCAGATTCGAGGCACTCACCACCATCGCCGACAGCGCCGCCATCACCACCAGCGGCAAGAACATCATATCCCTGGTCCCGCCGCCCTTACGCGGCGTCTCGATACGAGCCGGCATTTTCTGACCTGCCTGGCGGCGCAAGGTCTCGCGTAAAAATTCACGGACCAGGGCCACCTGAGTCGGCCGCGAGTCGCCTTCCCAAACCAGCACGTCGGGTTCCTCTCCAGCCAGGATTTGCTTGTCGAAATCCTTCCCTACCTCCACCAACAGAACCGGACCGCCCGAACGCAAGTGAGATAAACCCTCCTGAGAATTCGCATAACGCATAATTACCAACGACTCATATTTTGAACTCAGCGCGCGTATCAGACCAGAATCCTCGGGAGCCACCACACCCACAGGAATGGAAGTCAGGTCTCCCTGCTTCTCGGTAATCCGCAGAACCCCGGCCAGGCAAAGCGGGGAAACCAGAACCAGCAGCGCAACCTGGCTGCGCATGGCCTCAAGCAGGTCTTTCCAGACCAACCACTTCAGCCGGCGGAACATGCCTAGGGCGTGGGCATTGCGGAAGCCCCGGCCGGTGCATCCAACGACTCGACCACAATCTGGTTCTCATTCAAATTGAGCTTCTTCAGGGCTTCCTCGGCCTCACCGGCTTTTGTTTCCTCGATCGAAGCCACTCGAACCACCTGAACCTTGGTCGTCCTGGTCACGATATTGTCGACTACCTGAAAAGTGAAGCCCTTGTTGCGCGCCCCGGCGGCGGCCTTGGCCGCTTCCGGTTTGGTTTTATAAACGCCGCCCAGGCGAATGTCATCGCCTACGATCTTGACCGGCAAGAGATTTTTCATGCCGGCAAAAATGCCCTTGCGCACGTCCGGATCGGTGACCCGGTTGACCACGATAAAGCCTTCCTGCACTTCGTGTTTCCAGGCTTGATTGGAGCGAATTTCCGGCTTTAAATTGAGGCCTTCCAATACCTTGCTGACTTTCTTGGGTTGATCTTTCTTCTCACAATAGACCAGCAGCAGCTTCTTCTCGGCCGGGGGCGGCGGGGGCGGAGTCATTTTCACCCAGGCCAGCAAAACCCCATTGGTAACCCACAAGAAAGCAACAACAATCAGCAGCAGACGACGCATTGCTTATTCTTCGGATGCCCGGTACAGACTCCTGCCCGCCAGGGCTCGATAAACCCGCTCCAAACTGGGCTGCTGGGCCAGATCTCCCAGTTCCTGACCCAGATGCCGGAGGCACAGCTCGGCCGGCGTTCCTTCGGCCAATAACCGGCCTTCGTACAGAATTCCCACCCGGCCGGCCAGTTCCTGAGCCTCGCGCATATCGTGGGTCGACAATAAAATAGTCCCGCGAAATTGGCGCACCAGGCGATAAATCTCCTCACGGCCCAATACGTCCAATCCGTTGGTGGGCTCATCCAGCAGCAACAACTCGGCCCGCACCAGCAAAGCTCGGGCCCAGGCCAGGCGCTGCTGCTGTCCTCGGGAAAGTTGCGAGCCATAACGTTTTTCCAATCCAGACAAGCCGACCTGACGCAGCAACCCCGCGAAGTCGGCCGAAACGCCATACAGGCCCGCGTAAAAACGCAGCGTTTCCAGCACCGTCAAACGCGGATGCAGAGCGGGCTGGTCGGTAATCCAGGCCAGGCGTTTCCGCCAGGCCGACCCCTCGCACGGATCAGAACCGAAGACGCGCACCGTTCCCTCGCGGGGCTTCAGGCTACCACGGATCAGCTTTTGCAATGTGCTTTTGCCGGCTCCGTTGGCGCCCAGCAGAGCGAAGACCTGACCCGGTTCCAGCCGCAGAGAAACCCCGGAAAGAACATCTTGAGCGGCGTAAGCGAACGAGACCTGGCTGAGCTCGACCAGGCTACATATAGCCCCAGTTCTCTTCTAATTTGCGCTGGGTTTCTCCGTTGAGCACCAGCGCGTCGTTCAACTTCTCGGCGCCGCGCAGGAACAGCTTGACGGCCGACTGGGCCAGCACCAGGTCGTTGGTTTCAATGGCCTGCCAGACTTGATTCAAAGAAGTCTCGTAGTCTTCCACCCCGGAAAATGTGGTCTCTACTTCCTCGGTAAACTCTTCGTAGTAGTTCCAACCCGGGCCGTGCGATTGGTGAATAGAGTCGACCAGACCCTGAATACGGCCCATAATATCGTCGTAAAACCCCTGGAACCAGTCTTGAAAATCAATCCAGCTCTGCTCGCCGGTCTTCAACTTCATCACGGCCGTGCGCAGGCGCTCATACTTAACGGTCTGGCGAGTCTGACCAGCCGAGTGAGCGGCCCGGGGATCGAGCTTGGGGAGGCGAGCACCACATTTTTCACAGTGGTTGAAATCCGGGTTATTATTATGCCCACAGATATGACAAATGATCACTGGTGGTTACTCCTCGCGAAAGCGTTCTTCAAACTCACACCCAGCCCTTCCCTGCTTTTCACCCATGCAATTGCCCATTTTCTAAACGATAAACCTTCTGCGCGTAAGCGGCCACCTGCGGGTCGTGGGTGACCAGGATGGTGGTAACGCTGCGGCTACGGTTCACCTCGCGAATCACCTCCATCACCTGCAGAGTGGACTGGCCGTCCAGACTGCCGGTGGGCTCATCCGCCAATAACAGGCCGGGCAGATTGGCCAGCGCCCGCGCCACCGCCACTTTCTGTTGCTGCCCGCCGGAAAGTGTGCCGATACGCTGGTCCGCCTGCTTCTGCAGGCCGATCATGGTCAGCAATCCCTGCACCCGGGCCAGCCGCTCGCCGCGGCGCACGCCGGCCAGCTGCATGGGTAGGGACACGTTTTCCTGGACCGTCAAACCGGGCAGCAACTGGTAGTTCTGAAAAACAAAGCCGATGTGCTGCAGGCGAATGCGCTCGCGCACTGCTTCCGGCGCCCGCGAAACGTCGCGCTGGTCGAAGAATATCTGCCCGAAGGTGGGGCTGTCCAGGCATCCCAGCAAATTCAAGAGACTACTCTTGCCCGAACCGGAAGGGCCGGTAATGGCCACGAAGTCACCGCTCTCGATGGTCATGGAGAGATCGTCCAGCACCTTGGTGGGCCGGGTCTTTCCGTAAATCTTATGAATGCCGGTCAGCGAGACGCGCACTATTCCGTCCTCAACCCGTCCATAATCTGCTGGCGCCAGATCAGAATCAGGGGAATCAAGGCGCCGGCCCCACCCACCAGCATCGACAAGAGCATGCCCTGCAACAGCAACAACGGCGTGATTTGGGCCAGCGGAAAGGGCAGTTGCAGCAAAACCACTACCGCTTCATCCAAAACTCCCGAAACCAGCACACCGAACAGGCAGCCTAAAATCCCGCCCATGCCGCTCAACATCAGCGACTCCCAAAGCAACATCATACCCACGGTAGCTCGCGAGGCTCCGATGGCTCGAAGCACGGCAAACTCCCGAAGCCGTTCATAGGTGGACATCAGCATGGTGTTCATGGAGGCAGTGATGGCGATAAGCACCCCGATGGAGGCGATGGAAGCTTGCAACAACCAGGCGTAGCGCACGAAAACGTTACTGCTGGCCAGGTATTCCCGGCGCGTCAGCACCTTCAGGCCGGGAAACTGCGAGCGCAGCGTGGCCGCATCGCCGCTGGCCAGGTTGATGTCGCTCAGCTTGAGCCAGATCTCCTGATAGCCATTGTTCTGCTCGGCTGGTTTCACGAAAGCAAAAAAGTCCTGGAAACCACCACCGCGCACGATGCCGACCACCCTCAACCTGGTCTGGCCGTGCTGAATGGCATCGGCCCCGCCGCTACCGAACTCCTGACGGGCCAGACCCTGGCCCAGAATGACCTGCCCTTCAGCCAAATCTTCCGGTACACCCGAGAGATTTGGAAAAAATACGGCAATCGCTCTTTGATCCAGGTAGAGAATCGGCAAAATAGCATGGCGGCCTTTCCAGGAGTCGCGATTGACCCCGATGGCTTCGGCCACATTGGGTAGCTCTTTGATCTTGGTAAGTGTCTCATTACTTATTGTATCCTGGCTGTAGCCGATGGTTCCGATGGGACCGGAAGGCAGGGCCAGGGCCTGCTCGGGCATGACGTAGATGTCCACGGCCCGGCTGTCCAACTCCATCTCGATGCGCCGGCTCAATCCTTCGGCCAGCGAAACCAGGGCCACGAAAGAGCCGATGGCCAACAACACTCCGATCAGCGTGAGCAGAGAACGCTCCCGGTTGCGAAGGACGTTGCGCAGGGCCAGACTAAACGTCAGCAAGATGCGGCCGCCGCTTTCTTAGCTGTTCCCAGGACAAACTGTTGAGCAGCGAGGAAGCCTCGATACCGGCGCGCCGGGCCTGCAGAACCCCCAGCGGCAGATAGTCAAATTCGGGCAGAGAATGCGCGTCCGTGCCCAGCGAGATCAAACAGCCGCAGTCGCGGGCGCGGCGGGCCGCTTTATCGTTCAAATCCAGGCGCCGTGGCGAGCAGTTGATTTCCAAAGCCACTCCGTGCTCGCGCGCCACCGCATAAACTCGCTCCCAATCGGCCTGGTAACCCGCCCGGCGATTGATTTTACGCCCGCTGGGATGAGCCAGCACGTCCACGTGGGGATGGGAAATCCCCCGGCAAATGCGCTCGGTCATAGCTTCCGGGCTCATGGAGAACTGGCTGTGCACGGCCACCACCACGAAATCCAGGCGCGCCAAAATCTCCTCGGGAAAATCCAGCGTGCCATCGCCCAAAATATCGACCTCACTCCCCCAGAGCAAGCGAAAATTCTTAAAATTACGGTTCAAACGGGCAATTTCCTCACCCTGAGCGAGCAGACGCTCCACTGTCAATCCGTTGGCCACCACCATCGAGCGGGAGTGATCGGTCACCGCCAGGTAACGATACCCCCGCCGTTGCGCTTCTTCAGCCAACTGTTCCAGGGTATCGGTGCCATCCGACCACAACGAATGGGTATGCAGGTTCCCCTGTAGTTTGCCCAGCTCCAGGCGCTCCGGTTGCCGTTCCCACTCCAGCTCGGCCCCGCTTTCGCGCAATTCCGGCGCGATCCAGGGCAAACCCAATTTCGCATAAATCTCTTCTTCGGTTTCACTGGCGATACACTGGCCCAGCGCATCAAATAGCCCATACTCGTTCAACTCACAGCTCATACGTCTGGCCCGGCCGCGCAAAGCCACATTGTGGTCCATCGAGCCGGTGAAATACTGGAGGGCCGCTCCGAACGACTCGGCCGGAACGCAGCGCAAATCGATTTGAAAGGTCCCCTCCCAGCGAATGCTGGTCTTGGTGGGACCGCTCCCGATCACCTCGCCTAACCCTGCAAAGAACTCCATCACCTGCTCGGGTGCCGAGGAAATGACCAACAGATCCAGGTCCCCAACCGTCTCTTTGCCGCGCCGCAGCGAACCAGCCGCTTCGGCCCGCTGCACCACCGGCAGCGCCCGCAGCCTGGCCAGCAACTCCTCGGCCAGCACGGAGACCCGACCCAGCAACCAGCGCTGTTCCCCCTGGCGCAGCAGGCCGATGCCTTCCAGCAGTTTGTCCACGGTTTTCGTGCCGAAACCCTTGATGTCAGTGACCAGCCCCTCGCGCAGCGCCTTCTCCAGCGCATCCACGCTGCCGATGCCCAATTCCTTATAAAGCAGGGCCGCCTTCTTGGCTCCCAGGCCGGGCACGTCCATCAGATGCAAAATCTCGGGAGGAAACGAGGACTTCAGTTGCTGGTGCAACTCCACTTCACCGCGATCGACGAACTGCCCGACTTTTTCCACCAGCGCCTTGCCGAAACCGGGCATGGAGGCCAGCGCGCCGCTACGGTAGAGCTCGCTCACCGACCTCTCCAGGCCCTCCAGGCCACGAGCCGCTTTCTGATAGGCCTTAACCTTAAAGATATTCTCGCCCTGCAACTCTAGAAAATCAGCGATTTCCTCAAAAATCCGCGTCAGTTGCTGGTTATCTTCAAAGGCCATGGCGGACTGTTCCGAACAGTCGCGTCCCGCCCCTGCTACGCAGAAACCACGCCGCGCCGGATGGCGCCCACGAACTGCTGCAGCAGCCCCGCGTATTCCGGGGGAACCAACAGCGAATCGGGATGATCCTGATTGATAAAGACCTTAGGGGCCGCCAACAAACCCAGCAGGGAGACCAATTTTCCGCTGCGAGTAGGCAAGAAATTCACACTCTCCAGTTCGCCCAGCCCCACCAACAGGCCGCCGTCGACCAGCCAGGACAAGGTCATCTCGTCGGCCCGCCCCAGCATGGCGTCCAGCGCCGAGTTGGGCAGGCTGATTTTGCCTCCCATGCGCATGCGCAGACCCAACAATTTCTGCGCCACCACCTGGAAACGCTGGCCGGCCCAACCCAGGTAACCCAGAACTTCGGGCAGACGCGCAGGCTCCCGGGCAGCTGCCTCCAATAGCTCGAGCAACGGTTGAGACACTCCCTTACCCGGGTTCCAGGTACTCCAACGGCTTCCTGGTGGCAGCAGTTGGGCGGCCGTCAAGGCGGCCTGAACCTGAGCGGGGTCGGACAGAATCAAGTCCACGTACTCGCCTTGAGGATCGTAGCACAGTCCTTCCGGACCGGCCTCGATCGACACCCGTACTTCTTCGGGGGGTGTGGGCAGTTTGACGGCCTCGGGGAAAAGACGCAGCAGCAACGGATCGGGACGCAAAACAGGCCCTTGAAGAGGCCCTTCGGAAAAGTAGACCGGTTTTCCCAGCAAGTCCCGCAGAGGCACGGTATCACCACAACACAAGGAAAAATGTAGCCGGTCGGCCAGGGGGCCCTCCGGCTCCTGGACCAGCCAGTCGGCCCAGAACTGGTGCAAACGTTCTTTGTAGGCTTCGGGCAGGTTGGGACGTCCGGCCCACTCCAACAAAGTCTGGCGTACCAGGCCGTGCACCAGCTCCAGCAACGCCCGCCCGCCGCCGACCAGTTCGCCGGACAAATCCAATTCGGCTTCGCGCAAGAACACAAAAGCGGAGTATCCGGGCGTCTGGCGGCGCAACAAAACCCGACCGTTGCTGATCACCGTCTCTTGCTTATGGCTCAGGCATCCGACCAGCGCACAGAACGGTCCCGGTGACTCCATTTCCCGAACTTCAAAAGCGCGCCCCACAAACTCCGGCATTCCGAAATCCGGGTGCACCAGACGCACCGTCGTCAGACTATCTCCCAGCGAAACCGGCCTGGTCAGTGCGCGGCCATTGACCTCGATGTGTAGTACCCCGTCCTGGCATTCTTCCTCCAGGTAGTCCAGAGCCAGCGCGTGGTCGAGGCGGGCCGGCGAAAAAAAGCTGCCTCCCAGCGCCTGGATCTCCACCAGAATCCCGGTGCCTTCGCCACCCTCGCCGAGCTCCAGCCGCTCGCCCTCGATCCGGCAAATGCCTCCCTGACAGACGACTCGAATGCGGCAGCTCTTTTGATAGTAGCGCTGGGCGCCGAGCAAACCGAGCATGAGCGGATGCCCGACGGGATGGGAAAGCAAGCCCTCCAGCCCGCGGCGGTCGAGTTCACAGCCACGCAAATGCACCCGGGCCAACTTCGGCTGAAAATGAATGTCCAACCATTTGGCGCCCAGGGCCACGCCGGCCGCTACCAGTTCGCAAGCATAGCGGCCGGGTTGATGTACCTGATGGGCCCGCAGTTTTTTCCAGGCCACCGCCGAGTCCAGCGTAAACTGGCCCGAAGAATGATGCCGGGCTTCCTGGCTGAGACGCTCTTCAATCACTCAGCATCAAATTCGCGTTACGACCAGATCTCCCGCTGTGAAGCAGAGATTTTCCCGACCCGCTCGCGCCTTCTCGAAGAGCAGCACCGCCTGCAGCGCCAGACGGCGGGCCAGGGGCTCAGCGCAAGGATCGCGGGCCACATCGGGCGGCACGCGATAATGCTCATCCCAAATCACTTCCCCATAGTCGAGAGACAAACCCATATGCACCAGATCCACCCGCGCCTGGCGGCAGGCCTGTTGCAGATCGTGGCGGGCCTGATGATTATCGAAGCAGTCCACCACCAGTTCATAGCCCTTGACCAGGCCCCGGGCGTTGCCCTCATGCAAGCGTTTGTGCACTGTCTCGATTTGCTGACCGCGAATACGGAAAACGGTTTCCGCCAGGGCAGCCACTTTGGATTTAGCCAGCTGGTGCTGAAAATAGGGCTGATTGGCCAGATTGCGTGGCTGGACTTTATCGTGATCGAGCACGGTCAGAGCGTCCAGCCCGGTGCGGGCCAGATGTTCCACCAGATTACCACCCAACGTCCCCACCCCACAGATGAGCATTTTCATAGTGACTTTCCCTTTCCCCGATCAAAGAGACCAGGCTGGTCAAATCCTGAATCCGATCCTGGCCACTCAAGCAGAACCCGGCCGAGAGAACATTGAGTTGGCCGTCTATCTGGCTGGTATGCGTCTCCCGGCCGCGCCTCCAGGTGACGCTCCAGCCTTGCTGGGTGGGAGTGGCTGAGAGCAACTCCCCTCCCCCGCGCTCCACTGCCCGGCGCAGATCCCGGCCTGGATAAACTCTGGTGGGGGCGCTGGGACCGGCACAGGGACCCACGGTCCAACCCCGGGTGCCGTCCCACCAGGCCTTGAGCCAATCTCCGTCCCGGAAACTCTCGGCCAGCATCAAAGGCTGCCGCCCCTTCTGCAGCGTGCGCAAAGGTAAGTCGAGAAGTTCCCAAAACTCGGCCGGGCGCCGGCACAGACCGTGCTCGTCCCACCAGTACCAGCCGTCCCGGGGAGCACGGCCCGGCTGCCACCAGGTGATACCCTCGGCGGAACGCATTTGCACTCTGCCATTCGCGCAGGGCGCCAGTCTCTCACAAGATTTCATAGGTCTCGGCGCAGAAACCGGGCGGCAGATGTTGCAGATCGCCATCCACATATAAGGGAACCTCGAGAATCTCGCTGACCAGCGTATCCTTGGTGCACAGCAAAGGCACCAGGTTGGGCAGGTTGTAGTAGTCTCCCTGAAAGGGAATGGTGCGCAGATTCACTCCCAGGCGTTGAGCACTGTGCTCCAGGCTGGTCTGACTGGACCCTCCCACTTTCAGCCAGATCACTTCGATGTCTCGCCCGGTTTTGCGTAACTCCTCACAGAAGAAAGGCTGGGTATTCTCCTCTCCATCGGAAATCAGCAGAATCTGCTCAAAGCGCTTATCGCGCAATTTCCGCAAGGGAGCTCCCAGACTGGTCCAACCGTCCGCTCGAATGTGCCGGAAAGCCTTTTCCCAGGCCTCGAAGGTCGGCTCCTGACAGGAAACCGTGAAACTGTCACCGTCGAAAGCCTCGACAAAGAGCGGCGCCTCGGCAATGGTGGAACAAAGGCAGGCCAACATCTTACCGATTTCCACGCACACTTCCATGGACCCCGACTTGTCCACCAGCAGAGCGGTGGGCTTGCTGATGGTGCCCCGCGAGCGCAGGCGGGTCTGGCTCATCTCCAGCAACTCTCTGCGCAAACCCGGGTCCGGAGCCAGATGCTTGAGGGCGGTCAGACTTTTGGCATCGTGGACCCGACTCTCGGTTTTGGCCAGTTGGATCTTCTCCATCACCCGGGCGCGCAGGGCGGGTACCTCCAGAGCGCCGCGCCGCTGCAGAAAACCCAGATTGTTGATCAACTGCTGCGGAGTCATCACGTAGACCAGGGATTCCAGCAGTTCGGGAACCAGCGGTCCGGCCACACCCAGAGCGGTGGTAAATTGAATGCGGTAGTCGCGGATCAGTTGTGCCTGCAGGCGCGGATTGCTGCGCAAGCCGTGCAACTGGCGCAACACTCGCAGCCGGCTATCGGCCGGAGGTTTCTCTTGAAAGAGCACCTGCTGGGCCCGTAAGCCCGGGCGTATGTGCAAAGTTGCGTAAAGATAGCGCATGGAGCGGCGATCGCGCAGCACGCATTCATCAAACCAGAGCGGATCGGCCTCGCGGCGCTGTAAGTAGTAAAGAACCGCTGATTTCAAGCTACGGTTGCGATTTTTCAGCACTTCTTTGCTGTAACGCACGAGGCGAGCCAGTTGGTAAGGACGCAGAGTCTGCACCAACACTTTGGCGTGGCTGCGAAATTCAGGATCGCGAGCATTCAACAGGTGAGCCCCGAAGAGCTCGTGATGGTCGCGCAAGGTGCCGTTCTGTTGATACCAGCGGCTGAGGTGGCCGTAGAGGGCCGGGTCGAGTTCCAGAGCGCGAGCGTGCTTCTCGCCTTGCGCCTGAAGCCTGCCGTGGCTTGCCTCCAGAAACGAGTTGATCAAGGTTTGGCGAGCCGAGAGTTCCATTAGCCGAACACCGCCGGCGGCCGAATGACCACCCCGTCCGGATGGCGGTCTAACATGACTTCCGGTTTGACCGGGGGCAAATAGCCCTTATCCTGCAGAAAGCGGATGATGTCTTCGTCGCGGTCGTAGGGAGACTGTAAGGTGGTGGATTTACCAGCGTAGCGCAAATGAATGTTCATACTCCCAAATTAGAACAGGCGCGCGGATCCATCCGTGAACTTTTCTCTCAAGGGGAGTGAGCCTGATCCCCGAAGACAGCCGGATGTCCGAAATAAGCTCCGCTGACGAGTGCCTGGAAGCCGGCACACTGTTAGCCGGTCGGTATCTCGTCGAGTTCGTGCTGGGACGAGGGGGCATGGGGGCAGTCTACTTCGCGCGGGACCAGGCTCACATGGCCGAACCACTGGCTGTCAAAGAGCTGCGCATGAATTGCAATCCCGCTTTGCAGGAGGCGGCGGTCAAGCAGTTTCATCAGGAAGCCAGCTTCCTTTACCATCTGGAACACCCGTCGCTGGTCAAAGTCAGGGACTTCTTCCTGGACAACGGCCGCTACTATCTGACGATGAACTATGTGCGGGGCAAAACCCTGGCGGAAATGCTGCGCCACCAGAAGCAGCCTTTTGAGATTCGCGAAGTGCTCGGTTGGACTCGCCAGTTATTGGACGTTCTGGATTATCTACACGCGCAGACCCCACCCATCCTCTTCCGCGATCTCAAACCGGGCAATGTGATGGTCGACCCCGAAGGAAAACTTCACCTGATCGACTTCGGAATCGCCCGTTGCCTGGAAGACGGTTCACGCACAGCCACTATCCTGCAAGGCGTGGGCAGTCCGGATTACTGTCCCCTCGAGCAATACCAGGGCGGCGGCACCGACCAGCGCAGTGACCTCTACGGGCTCGGTGCCACCCTTTACCATTTGCTGACTCTAAAACCCCCTCCGGTGGCCAGCGAAGTGGCCCTGTCGGGCCGGCCCGTGCCCAGTCCACGCCGGCTCAACCCGTTGATTCTTTCTCCATTGGAAGATCTGGTCACCCGCCTGCTGGCCTTGCGCAAAGAGGACCGCTACGCCAACGTGGCCCAGGTGCGCGGGGCCCTCTTCAAGGTCGAGTCAGCCTATGACCGGCCCAAGCCTGCGCCGGCCGAGGTCAGTGAAAAGCCAACCTCTTCGGCTCGGGCCAAAAAGCCCCATGCCAGCACGCAGGGAGTTTTGCTCGGCGGGCTGACGCTCTTGATGGTAAGCTTGCTGGTCTGGCTGATCCTGCAGATGAAGAGCCACTGAACCCGAGGAACAACTCCGCCTCTAGGGAACTTCTGGGACATGACAGGGACGATGCGCAAGTTAAACGCCGGCGACATCCTTTGGGAGGCCGGCGAAGCCAGTACCTTCGTGGTCTGGGTGGAAGAGGGCATCCTCGAAGTGGTGCAGCACTCCCTGCAAGGCGAGGATGCTGTTCTGAACCGGTTGGGCGTGGGCGAACTGGCCGGCGAAATGTCCTGTCTGGATGGCAACCCTCACTCAGCCACGCTGCGGGCGGCCGGACCGGTAGTGGTGCGGGTCATGGACCGCCAGGCCTTCCTGGAATGGCTGCGCGAGCATCCCGAGCGCATCGAAAAGCTCTTTCACCGCCAGTCGCAGCGCATCCGCGGCCTGAGCGCCCGCCTGGCCGAAGTCAGCTTCGACCCGGTGCAATTACGTCTGGCCCGCTTCCTGTTGACCCAGAACAGCGCCGAATGGACCATCACTCAGCAGCAACTGGCGGAGTACCTGGCCGCCACCCGCGAAAGCGTATCTAAAGCTCTGAGTGCCTTCGGCAGGAGCGGTTGGGTAAAAACCGGTCGCGGAAAGCTGGCCGTACTCGATCGCCAGGCCCTGGAACAACTGGTCGCCGATCTGGGCAGCTAAGCTTTGCTAGGCGCGGTCAGGCAGCCCCAGAGGTCCCGAGCCAGCTTAACAAATGTTAGCCTCCACCGGGACGCCGCGAAGGTCCCGAGCCAGCTTAACAAGTGTTAGCCCCTACCGGGACGCAGCGAAGGTCCCGAGCCAGCTTAACAAGTGCTAGCCTCCACCGGGACGCAGCGAAGGTCCCGAGCCAGCTTAACAAGTGCTAGCCCCTACCGGGACGCAGCGAAGGTCCCGAGCCAGCTTAACAAATGTCAGCCTCCACCGGGACGCAGCGAAGGTCCCGAGCCAGCATAACAAATGTCAGCCCCCACCGGGACGCCCGAAAACACAGAGAGCCCGCTCTCGAAAGAGCGGGCTCCTTTCCCCGAAAAAGAAGACTAGAAGTTGCGTTCGCTGGAGGAGTGCTTGCGGCGGAAGATGGCCGGTTCCAGATCCATATCGCGCAACGGGCTGCCGAAGGAAATCTCTTCTTTGAGGGCGCCCAGCGAGAATCCACCTTCTTCCGATTCCAACGAGGACGAAGGAGTGGAGGTGAAGCCGGTGGCCACCACCGTGATGCGCACTTCCCCTTCCATCCGCTCGTCGATCACCGAACCGAAGATAATCTGCGCGTCGGGGTCGACTGCCTCGTAGATGATCTTGGCGGCTTCGTTGAGCTCGAGCAAGGTCAGGTCGGGTCCGCCGGTGATGTTGAAGAGCACACCGGTGGCTCCGTCGATAGAGGCTTCCAGCAGCGGACTGGAGATGGCCGCGCGCGCCGCCTCCACCGCCCGGTTTTCACCGGAAGCGATACCGATACCGAGCAGCGCCGAGCCAGCCTCGGCCATGATGGCCTGCACATCGGCGAAGTCCACGTTGATGCGGCCGGGCACGGTGATGATCTCCGAGATGCCCTGCACGCCGTTACGCAGCACGTCGTCGGCCAAGCGGAAAGCGTCGGCGATGAACTCCTTATCCGACACGATCTTGAGCAGGCGATCGTTGGGAATCGTAATGATCGTATCAACCTTGGACTTGAGCTGGGCGATGCCCTCCTCGGCGATCTGCATACGGCGGCGACCTTCAAAGCCGAACGGCTTGGTGACGACGGCCACGGTCAGAGCGCCGGCCTTACGGGCCAGCTCCGCCACCACCGGCGAGGCGCCGGTGCCGGTGCCACCGCCCATACCGGCGGTGATGAAGACCATGTCGGCGCCTTCGATAGCGCGCAGCACTTCTTCCTGATTCTCCTCGACGGCGCGGCGTCCGATCTCCGGATTGCTGCCGGCGCCCAGACCGCGCGTGGCGGCCGAGCCGATGTGGATACGCTGGTCGGCATCGCACAGGAAGAGAGCTTGCGCGTCGGTGTTGATGGCGATGAACTCCACCCCGCCCAGGCCTTCTTGAATCATGCGGCTGACGGCGTTACAACCGGCACCGCCGACCCCCACCACCTTGATGCCGGCAAAGTGCTCCAACTGGCCGCGGCCGTCCGCGCGTTGTGGATTCTTGGGCGTGGCCGGCAGCGAGGCCAGGCCCGGCACGCCAGCGGCGGGCGGCGGACCCAGCTTCGAAGCGGCCGGTGCCGAGGGAGTGGCCGAGAGAGCCGGACGCACACCCGAACCGCTGGCCTGGGAAGCCGCCGGGCGCGACGGAGGCGCGGCCGGGGGAGCCGCCAGAGGCGCTGCCAGCGGCGAAGCGGCGGGCGCGGGCGGCGGCGGCGGGGGCACGGCCGGACGCTGACCCGAAGCCGAAGGAGCCATGGGCTCTAAACTGGGCTCGAGCGAGGGTTCCAACGAATTGCCCTCGGGTTTGAAGTTTCTGGTGGGGTCCATAGGACGCGTCCCCTACTTTCTTGCAAATTTTTCTTTTTCTAGAAGAGTGCACCGGTCCGGCGCATCGAACGAGATATGACCTGTCTTACACTGTTTCCTTCCAAACAGTCTATCGAAAACTTGCTGAAAATTCATCAAGCTCGGGCAAAATTCCCGGCTTTTCTTGTAGTCCCTGCCTGACTTGTCCACCCAAGGGCCCTGGCGCCTCAAAAGGAGAGCCTGCGCGCGCCGAAGCCCCGCGAAAAAGCTGCCCATGGCACCCCCCAAACAGCGTTGGGACTTCCTGTTGGAAATGCTGGACGTCCACTATGAGACCGCCGTGGCCGGGCTCATGAAGCATGATAGCTGCTCGCGCCCGGAGGCTGGCTCGGAGCAACGAACGCCTGGATCGAGAGAAGCTCGAATCTTTGACTACGCCGAGGTGGTCAGTCGGGCTGGATAGTTCCCTGCTGGACTGCCTGGGCGGACCGTGGCTGTCTGCGAGGATCGGGGACCCTTACGCCCTCAGCCACGGTCCGCGGCCGACTCCGTTCTACCAGAGATTGTGATCTCTTGGTCTCATCTCCAGTGAGGGCCGGATTCTCGCACATGGGAAAGGGCCGATCGCCATCGTTACCCTTTATCGTTTTGGTTTCTGGTAGAAGGCTCCGAGTTCTCGCTTTCGCTGGACGCCCAGGTTGGGCTCAGAGCCACGCGCGAACGTTTGGGCAGAGTGGAATACCGGTCGCGACACTGGAAGACCTGATCCTCATGAAAATGGCCGCCTGGCGGAAGCCTACGATAAGGAGCACCTGGGCTAGGCCTGAAAGGACGGTGGAACAAACTCCAAGCAGCCGCCGAAATCGAAAAAGTTTTTTTCTCCCCCTTTACTTTAGCTGGATAAGTGGGAAATAAGTCTTGAGGGCGCGGACTGTCCGCCTGTTTACACTCTCGCAACGTCTTGTTACATCTTGTTAACCCAGTTCACTCACTGTCTGTTTTTCCCGTCTACTGAAACCCGCCTCCGGCCGTTAGGATAAATCCAACGAAGAACTTGGAGGAACAAGCAAATGGCGATGGGCATCGGATCTTTCGGACAGAATCCTATGATGGGCGGCCCCCTGGGCGGCGGAATCCCCGGTGGAGGAATTCCCGGGTTGCAGGGTGGCGGCGGCGTCATGCCTGGTGGAGCCCCCGGTATGCAGGGCGGTGGCGCCGGCCAGATGACCCCCGAACAGATTATGCAGATGCTGCAGGCCCTTCTCCAGCAGCAGAACCCTCAGGATGCGGCCCAGACCAGCCCGGAAGCCCAGCAGCAGGCTCAAGAAGCCGGTGGCGCTGAAGGCGGCGGTGGCGGCGGCGGTGGATTCGACCCCAGCCAGATCATGGACATGGTCAAAGGCCTGGCCGAAAACCTGGGCAAGGGCGGCGGCGCCGGCGAACAGGCCGGCGGTGGTGACAACAAAGCTGGTGGCGCTCAGCCCTCCAGCGTCGGCAAGCCCTCCGGAGCCAAAGGGAGCACCTCCAAGAAGAACAGCGGCGCCAAGAAATCCGCGGCCAAAAAGCCCGCGGCCAAGAAGGCCCCCGCCAAGACGAAGCTGGCCGGTAAAGCCTGAATCCGAACTCAAAGCCAAAAAGGGTCGAGGAGCTACGAGCTCCCTGGCCCTTTTGCTTTTTACTCGACGATTTGCCGTTCGGCTACTTTCCACTTGTTGATGCCCACCTTGACCAGATGCATCATGGCCTTGTTCTTGGCCGTCTGATTGGTGATCGGATCGGTGCGCAACACTTCCAACACGACCAGGGCTTCGTTGCCGGCCATTTCCTGCTCCAGAAAAGTGGCCGAGGACGAGCGTAGCTCTTCCCAAAGGGCGATGTTCTCGGTGAATTTCTTGGCCAGTTCGGGCTTGCTGGCCACGTACTGGTCGAATTCCTCGGCAGGGATCTTGCTCAGCGCCAGGCTCCCCTGCATCGCCTGATCCAGGGCCTTCTCGAAACGAGGGTAGAAGCTCTGAAACATTCTGGGCGTGCACAAATTCTGAATGGTGTTTTTAAAACGAGCCACCTCGGCGGTTCGCAGGTTGAGAGTACGGTATTCCTTCAAATCGCGAATGGCCGGCAGCAGCGCAAAGGCCTCGTAAAACTGCACCGAAACTTTGCCCGGCCCCTCGGGCAAGCCGCGGCTTCCCTTCCCCTTTTCCGCCTGGCCGCTAACTCCCCATTTGTCCTTCAGAGAAGGACCGCGGGATCTGGCATTCGCCTCTAAATAGACGTCGGTGCTGCCCATTTCCCCATTGACCACCAGCCTGGCGCCGACGCTACTGCAGAAATCGCTCAGAGAAACCAAAGTCTGGCCGCTGGTTCCGGTCACCAGGGCAAGCTTGTTCCCATCCACAATGGCCGAGCCGGCCTCGCAAATTTCACTACCCTGCTCGGAATTGGGGTCCGTGGTCACCAGAAAACCACCATTCCATGGCTTGACGGTGAAGCCCAGCGCCCTGGCCAGCGGCTCCAATTCGACCATCCGGCTCGCCCCCACGCCCATGCTGGCACCCTGAAACGGTTTATTGCGAATGAAAAGCTTGTCGGCCAGCACGGGCGAGCACAACAAACCCATCAGAAAAAAAGTTGGTATCCACTTCATAGCTCCCGAGATTCTGGGCAGGGACTAAATTTCCCGCGGGGAATTCGGCGCCCATGCGTATTGGCATTCTAGCTGCGTTTCTCGCTCTGGCCACCTCCACCGGCCTCCGGGCCGAGCCCCCCTCGGCCAGTGGTCTGGAGCTGAACGCCCTGGACAAATCGGCCGATCCGGCCAAAGATTTTTATCAATATGCCAACGGAGGCTGGCTCAAAAAGAATCCTCCTCCACCGGAAACACCGGAATGGGGCCGTATTTCCGAACTGTCCCAGGAAAATGCGGGAGCGCTTTATGCCATCGTGGTCAAGGCTTCGGTCAGCGGCGCCCCTAAGGGTAGCCTGGAGCAAAAACTAGGCGACTTCTATCTTTCCGGCACCGAAGTGGAACGACTCGACCGCCAGGGAATCCAGCCGATCAAGCGCGATCTCGAGCAAATTCGCGCTATCAAAGACCTCAAGGGCCTGGAGGAAGCGGTGATCAGCTTGCATCGCCGCGGTATCCAGCCGTTCTTCAATTTCTGCTCGGGCCAGGACGCCAAAAACAGCCAGCTGGTGTTGGGCCGCCTGACGCAGGCCGGACTGGGATTGCCGGAACAGGACTATTACTTCCGCGCCGACGAGCGCTCGCAAAAACAACTGGCCGCCTATCAGGCCCATCTCATCGCCGCTTTCCGAAAACTCGGTTACAATGAAACGGAAGCCCGCGACCGGGGCCAGAGGGTTTTAGAACTCGAAAAACGTCTGGCCAAAGTCAGCCTCTCCCAGGTGGAAATGCGCGACCCCAAGGCCACCTATCATCCGACCCGCCTGAGCGAATTTGCCGCCGGCGTCACCAGCTGGTCCTGGCCGCGTTACTTTGAGGGGTTGGGAGTGAACCAGCCCGACATGGCCATGACCGTGGACTCCCCAAAATACTTCGACGCGCTCTATCAGATTTGGGAGAGCAGCGAAATCAACGACCTGCGCAGCTACATGGAATGGCAATTGTTGCGCGAAAGCTACGCTTATCTCAGCGAAGACCTGTCCAAGTTCCGCTGGGATTTCTATGGAAAAACGCTTACCGGAGCGCCCGTCCAAACTCCGCGCAACGCCCGCGTTCTGGGCACCATCAACCGAATGCTCTCGCCAGCTTTAGCGCAGAAATACATCGAGAAGCACTTCAATCCAAAGTTAAAAGGCCAGGTCAAAGAAATGTGCGATTTGTTGGTGGCCGCCATGGACGAAGACATCAGCAATTTGAGCTGGATGACGCCGGCCACCCAGAAAGAAGCGCATGCCAAGCTGGCCGCGCTCACTTTCAAAATCGGCTATCCGGACAGTTGGCAGGACTACTCGGCTCTGAGCATCAGCAAGGATGCCTATTTGGAGAACGTCTGGCGGGTCACCCTTTACGAGAACCAGCGAGACTGGGCCAAAATCGGCAAGCCCCAGGACCGGGGTGAGTGGTATATGTCGGCGGCCGAAGTCAACGCCTACTACAATCCTCGCATGAACGAAGTGGTCATTCCGGCCGGTATTATCAAACCGCCCTTTTTCTCGGCCCAGGATGACGCCCTCAACTTCGGCGGCCTGGGCACCGTGATCGGCCACGAAATCACCCATGGATTCGACGACGAAGGCTGTAAATTTGACGGGCAGGGCAACCTGCGCGACTGGTGGACTCCGGTGGATCGGGAGAATTTCGACCAACTGGCCGCCCAGGTGGAGCAGCAGTTCAGCGGTTACACTGTGCTGGACGGCAAACTCTCGCTGAACGGCAAGCTGGTCCTGGGCGAGAGCATCGCCGACCTGGGCGGCCTGCGTCTGGCTTACCGCGCCTACGAAAAGCTGCTCAAAAAAAAGCCCGGCAAAGTGCTCGATGGTTTCTCCCCCGAACAGCGTTTCTTCCTGGGCAACGCCCGCATTTGGGCCACCAATACCCGTTCCGACTACGAGCGCACCCAGGTCAACCTCAGCAAACACCCCCCGGGACGCTATCGCGTCAACGGGCCTGCTTCCAATATGCCCGAATTCTCCAAGGCTTTCAATTGCCCGGCCGGTAGCCCCATGATCCGCACCCAATCGATTCAAATCTGGTAAACTATGGCCATGATTGCTCGCCTGCTGCTTTTCTTGATGCTGCTCGGCAGCTCTGGTTGCGTGCGCTCGGCCGAGGTGCTGGCCGAAGAACAACGCCTGGAAGAAGCCAACAATCGACTGGAAGAACTCAAAGAATCGATCAAAGATCTGCCCCGTCTTCAGGCTGAGGTGCGCGAACTGGAAAGACAGAATCAGAAGCTGCGATCGCAGCTGAAAACGAGGCACCGGTGAGACTGTTTTTCGTCCTTGCGCTCTTGAGCACTCTGGGTTCGGTTTACCTTTATCAACGGAACAACGAGCTGCAGTTAAAGAAGTTCCGCCAGCAACGCCAGGACGTGGAGGAGGAGATCAGGCAATGCCGAGAGGCCGAGCGGGCCATCCGCCGTGACAGGCACCGCCTGGCCGGGCTCAAAGCCGACAACAAGCGTCTCCAGGCGCTCCTGAAAACCAGGCATAAGTAAAGCTCGTGTCTCAAGAACAAGAACCTTCAGGCATCCAACTCCACTGGGCCGACGAGCGCATCCACTTCGAGTTTGTCCGCCACGACCAGAGCCTGCACGAGACTCCCCGTCTCGAGACCTATCGACAGGCCGTCGATCTGGGCGGCGAGGGCGACTGGGAATCCGCCCTGAGTCTATATGAGGAAATACTGTCCAACCTGGAGCCGGACGAATTTCTGTTAGCCCAGTTGGCCTGTTGGGGCCGGTCCCAGGCCCTGCAACAACTGGAACGCTATGAAGAAGCCTGGACTGGATTGACCACTCTGTTCGCCCCCGGCCGAACCTGGCTGGCTCCGTTGCCGGTGTTCCTCAACTGGCTTCAGACCGCGGTGGTAGTGGCCGCCCATTGCAACCAGGGTCCGGCTGCGGGGGCCTTGCTGAATCTCTGGTTTGAACTCTCGGCCGACTACCCCGATTGGGAATTGGGCGGGCGCTTTGAAGAACTCACCGGCGAGGCCTATCAAGCCATGGCTGGCCACGACCTGGACGAAGCGGTGGATTGGCTGGACGAGATTCGCCTGCCCTGGGAAAAACGCGGCTTGCTTCCCTTTGTTCGTCTGCTGCTGGTGGAAGGCCTGAGCGACTTGCTGGAGTTCGAGGAAGCCGTCGAAGAAGCCGAGGGGGCTTTCGTCTGGGCCCGCCGCCAGGGCGACGAGGAGGGTATGGCCGAATGGAAGGAACGCATCGAAAATCTGCGCGCCGATGCAATCGACCCGTATCATTTGGCGCGCCGGGGCGATCGGCGCGGCCTGATTCGTCTGGGCAAGGTCAACCAGTTGGGTCGGAGCGGGCGCAACGCCTTGATGGGAGCGGCCGTCACCAACGACTTGGAACTGGCCGAGTGGCTGCTGGAGCGGAACGCCCATCCCAATCTCATCGCCAGCGACGGCTGGAATCCCCTTCTGCTGGCGGCGGATCACGACCACGCCGATATGGTGGCGTTGCTGGCGCGTTGGAAAGCCGATCTGGGCGCCACCAATGACCTGGATCAAAACAGCCTGCACGTGGCCGCCTGGCAAAATCACCTGGAGACCGCCCGCCTGCTGCTGGAACTGGGCATTGACGTCCACTATTGTGACTCCGACGGCAACAGCCCCCTGCACCTGGCCGCCGGCGAGCCGGTCCCGGAAATGATCGAATTGCTGGTCACGGTTTTAGAGGTGGACGTGCGCAACGAATTTACCGAGGCCACCCCCCTGATGGTGGCGGCGGAATCCGACCTGGTGGAGAACCTGGAATTGCTGATCCGGCTGGGGGCCGACCCGGCCGCCCGCGATCTGGAGGGCAAACGCGCTCTGGATTACGCCAAGCTCCATGAAGCCAAAGCCGCCGCCAAGTATCTTAGAAAGCTAGCCCGCGAAGCGGAATAGCGCTCATCTGGTCGTGCCCTGAATTGCCCCACTAACGGTTCGTGGAGACTAGGGTCAATTTAGGGCCGGGCCAGGAGGGCTGAAGCGGCCTGCCGGCGGCCCTCCGGGCCGATGATAGTGAGATCGATTTCGGCGCACAAATCGATCTCCACGCCTTTGCTGCCACCCGTGCTCACTTTGTAAGAGTCCGCCAATTTATCCTTGCACACGACCAGTCCCTCGAAAGGGTCCGCGTCCTGGCTGAGGGCACCCTGGGCCAGCAGACGCTGACCCACTTTGGAATCGCGATGCAACCACGAGAGGCTGACTCCCTGAGGCTCGCTGATCGCCTCAAACTTTGCCTGCCAATCGGCCAACAAGGAAGCACCCCGGGCCACGACTTCTTCGATCCCGGCCAGGCTTTTGCTCTGGAAACGCGTCCAGGCCTGACGAGCCAGGGCCACATTGGGCCGCGCCGCTTTCAGTTCGCGCCAGAGCGGCACATTCTCATCGCGGTTGCGCTGCATCCGCTCGGTGCATTGATCGTCCATCCTCTCGAAAGCGGTGACATCCTGGAGCAGCGCCTCCATGGCCGCCACCAGGGCGTCGCGGCGGGCCACGTTCTTGGACAGAGTGGCCTGGCCGCGCTGGCCGCAAAACTCCAGAAAAGCCTTGATATGCTTGCGGTCCCGGCCCGAGGCGTACTTCTTCTGGCGTTCCAAAGTGCGCGTAAACCAGCCGATCTGGACCTGCTCGGCCTGAGTGGCGGCCCGCTGGGCCTCCTCCAGATGCCGCTCCATCCTTTCCAACAACGCCGCCAATTCCGGGTTAGGAGCAGCTTTGGCAGCCGCCTTGGGGCGAACGGGAGTGGCCCGGGTGGGCAGAACCTCTACCTGCGCCCGAGGCGCCACTTCTCCGGCGGGGCGGGCGCCCGCGATGACGGCCAGCAATTCCTGCCAGGCCTGCTCGGCGGTGGCCGGGGGCCAGATAGCGATCAGCGCCGTGCGCAAGCCGGCCAGGCTGGCCGAAGGGTCGGCCAATCCTTCTCCGGCGCGCCAACCGGCCACCCTGGCTTCACTGACACCCAGCGCCCGAGCGATCTGGGCGTTCGAAAGTCCACCGGAAATGCGGCACCACTTATCAAAACCAGGTAAAACTAAATCTGACACAACAATCTCCTCACCGGCCCCAAGGAAGGAGTCGAGAAGCGGGTGCAACCTTCCTTTCCTTTAGGCCGACCAGGGGAAAGCCCGGGAACGTGCAAATCAGGCCCATGATTGATGCGGGCCTGATTCTGCACGGCCGTTTCAAGGTGCTCAAACACCTTGGCGCCGGCGGCATGGGCGAAGTCTACCTGGGCGAAGACCTGGAGCAACCGCAAAAGGTCGCCATCAAGCGTATGCTGATCGAGCAAGATCAACTGGACAAGGAACTGTTCGACCGGCGCTTTCGCGAAGAAGTCAGTATTCTACGGCGCGCCTCCACTGCCCCGGCATTCCCGCCTTCGTAGACGCTTTCTCCGAGGACGGCCACTCTTTTCTGGTCATGGAATTCATCCAGGGCTACGGGCTGGACCGGCTCCTGCGCGTCAGCCGCCTGCAAAATCAGGGACTCAACGCCGAGCAGGTGGCCACGGTGGCGCTGCACGTCAGCCGGGTGCTCGAATATCTCCACTCCCAATCTCCTCCCCTGGTCCACCGCGACATCAAGCCATCGAACTTGATTATCCGCGAAAGCGATCAGCGTATCTTCCTGGTGGACTTCGGCCTGGCCCGGGAAATTCACAGCAAGAGTTCGGCCAAAACCCAGGTGGGCACCTGGAGCTACGCTCCCATCGAGCAAATTCGCGGCCAGGTCGAGCCCCGCTCGGATTTCTATTCGCTGGGCGTCACCATGTTGGAGCTGCTCAGCGGCGAAGTCCCGGCCGCTCTGGCCATCCCGCCGGCTCGAAAAATCGTGCCCGATCTGTGCGAAAAACTGGCCGAGGTGATCGATCGCTGCACCCGGGCCGAAGTCACCCAACGCTATCCGGAGGCCTGTCTGCTGCGTCAGGATCTGGAAACCGCCCTGGCCGCCTTGAGCAATCCCACGGTCGAGTCCCAGGCCAGCCCGGTCAGCCGCGAAGATACCATCGCTCAACTGGTCCGTTACTGGGGGCAAGGTCGAGCTCCGCAACCGCCTCCGCCGCCGGCGCGCGGCTCCGGTGTGATTCCCTGGGGAGGAACCCCGGAAGTCAAGAAAGCCGTCGACCGCGCTCGCCGCCGGCTCCTCTACAGCAGCCCCGAAATGCGGCGAATTCGCCTGTTCCTTACGCTATTGCTGATCATGCTGGTGGCCGGAGCAGCCTGGTCGGTCTATCAAAACAAATTGCAAAAGGAGCAGGCGGCCGCTCTGGCCCCCGGCTCGGGCTGGAAATGCCTGGAAGCGCGCGGACTCTCTCCGGCCGGCATCTCCCGCAATGGCGGCGCACTTTTTGAGCGGCCGGAAAATCTGCCGGTGCGGGAATTGAGCTTCCAATTCCGGGGCGGGCGCGGAAAAACCGACCTGCTGGTCTTCGCCGGCTCCTACGGCCTGCGTATCCTTCCTAACGGCAAGGGGTATCAGGCCGAACTGGTTCAACTGACCCCCGCGCGCGACCTGGAACTGCCCACCTACCGGGCCCTCGGGCCCAAGGCCAACCTGTCCTCCCCGTCCTCGCTGCTGCTGAGCAGTAAGAAGAATCAACTGATTCTCTCGCGAGACGGCCGCGAAGTCGGCCGCCATGCCGTGAACGCCACGGGAGAGTGGCGTGGCGCGCTGGGCGGCGTGCTGCAGCGCGGCGACAGCCCGGATGCTCAAAGCACCCTTACCTCCATCGTGATACGTTAGGAGAGCCTGGCCGCTTCACTCGGGTCTTAAGCCTGCGCTCGAAGAAATCGACCAGAACCTGAGCCAGCGCCTGCCGCGTCGGTTCAGGATGACCCCGGAAGCCATGATTGGCATGTTGCACGGCCACCAACTCGACGGGCGCGTTCACCGCTTTGAGCGCTTGTTCGAGGCGCCGGGCCTGCGTAAAGGGGACGAAAGAATCGTCCTGCCCGTGCATGATGAGAAACGGCGGGGCCTGGGGATTGGCGTAGGTTACCGGGCTGGCCGGCCCCAGCCAGGCCTGCTGTCCGCCCACCAGGTTGTGCACGTATTGTAGACCCTGGGCGGTGGTGGTGTCTTTGCTCAGAAAGTCCGTCGGTCCGTAAAGTTCAGCCACCGCCTGCAGGGCACCCGGCTCCTTCAAAGCCGCCAGCGAAACCAGATGCCCCCCGGGGCTTTCCCCCCAGGCCCCGATCCGTCCGGGATCCACGTTCAATTCCTGGGCGTGTTCCCGCAGGTAACCGAGGGACGCCTGAATATCCTCGAGTTGAGCCGGCCACACCCGCCCGCGGAACCAACCGATATTCCACGGAAGCCAGTGCAAAACCGGCCTGGTGCAATTCGTAAGCGCCCAGTCCCAGCATGCTCTTGGAGCCGCTGGCCCAGCCCCCACCGTGCGCGAAAATTATCAGAGGAGCCGGAGCCGTCTGGTCCAAAGCGGGATAGAAATCGAGACGCAAGGGTTGCCCGGCTGGCTCGGCATAGACCAGTTCCTGAGAGAAATTGAGCGGGCTGGCGGCCGCCCGCACTCCCACCCAGGCCCCGAACACCAGAGCCAACCGGCCCACAAAGCGCAACACCTTCTTCACAGCCTCTGGAGCTTCGGGAAATCGCCGGGAATCCCCCGGCAAGAAGGTCAGGCCCCGGCCAAATAGAAAAGCCAGGCTTTCAAGGAGGATTGCTCTCATGTTTCGTCGCCGATTTGTGCCTCTTGGTTTATTCCTGGCTTTGATTTTACCGGCCGCGTCCGAGCAAATCTATGTGCGCAATCGTCCCTTTAAAGGCGCTGTGGTTCGCGAAGGAAAAGTGACCTGGGTCGAATTGCAATCTCTGGCCGCCGTGCTTGAAGTCAAACTCGTGCCCGCCGAGGGCGGCGGCTTCCAACTTTCACGGGAGGCCGTCGAGGCTGCCCCGGTGGCGGCCGGAAAGGTGGCCATTGGCGACAAGCTCCTGGAAGCTCGCGAGGTCAACGGCCAGCCGATGATTGCCTTAGAAGAAGTCTCGCCCCTGCTGGGTCTAAAAATCACCCGGAACCGTTCGTTGGGGACGGTCGATGTCAATTTTGTACCCGTCGCGCAAACCGCCGCAGACCCGGCCTCCGGCGAAAAAATCGCCCGACCGGCTGCCCCAAGTTACGGTTACGGGGGTGGTTGGCTGACCTCGTACAAGGAAGCAGTGGCTCAATCGAAAGCAAGTGGTAAACCGATTCTGATGGACTTCACCGGCAGTGACTGGTGCGGTTGGTGCAAGAAACTCAAAGCCGAAGTTTTCGAGACCAACGAATTCAAGCAGTGGGCCGCCAGCAACGTGGTCTTGCTGGAATTGGACTTCCCTCGCCGCACTTCGCAAAGCCCCGCCATGAAACAGCAGAATCAGGAATTAGCTCAAAAATTTGGGGTTCGTGGCTATCCTACCATCATCTTCGCGACCCACTCGGGTCAAGTGCTCGGGCAATACGGCTACGATGAAGGCGGACCTGCGGTGTGGACGAAGAACGCTTCGACCTATCTCAAGAGACGCTGAGCTGTGGGCTCAGGCCGCTGGAATGGTCTCCTTCTTGGTGCCGTCCTTGACCTGGTTTTCATCGAAGCCCCAGTCATCGGCCGCCAGCACGCTGGTCAGACAGCTTGATAGTTGTTCCTTGGTCAGCCAGCCGCGCTGGCCCCAACTGATGATCTCGTAACGCATCGGCTTTGAGGTTTTGTCGATGCCCACCACCAGCACGGCGTGATAGGTCTGCTTGCCATCCTTATCCTTGCCGGTGGTGACACCGATGCTCACCGAACGACCGCGCGAGACGTCGTCTTCGATCTGTTCCAGCATTTCTTTGGTTCCATCGCCTGTATTGGTGATCGCGATGGGATTCCAGAACTCACCCAACAGGGCCTGCGTGAAGCGCGCTTCGTCGCGGTCGCTGGTGCCGCTCTTACCCTTGAAATCGCGGCGCTCGTTGGAGAGAGATTCTTGAAAAATCCAGGCGGTCAGGTTGCGACCATCCTGGGGGCGCTGGCTCCAGTCGCCGGGCGGCTTGAAAGTGAGGTCCCCGGCTTTGTAGTTCTTGCCTCCGGCCAGGGTGGTCATCATCTCCACATACTTGACCGGATCCTGGCCGACCAGATGCACCTGAATGGCGGCAGTTCCGCAGGTGGGAGATTGCTGCTGGTTGACCTCGCTGGGCCGGGCCACGTCGGTGAGCAGAGCCGATAGGAACTGGTAGAGCTGCTGGGGATCGCGCCCGCTCTTTTTGGCCTCGGCGGCAAACTCGTTCATCTTGTTCAAAATCGTGACCGCCTTGCGGACGCCAATCCGTTTCACCACTTCGAACAAGGAGACCAGCATATCCATGGCGGGAAGATGCGGCTCCAGCTTCTGGGCGGCTTCCTTCAAACTCTTTCCGTCGGCACTGTCAGGCGACATCTTCAAACCTTTGAGCATGTCGTCCAGGCTACCGAAGAATTGCCATCCGGGGGGGCGTTCCCCCTTGAAAAGCTTGCCAAAATCTTCGCCGCCGAGACTGCTGTTGGCATGCTGGTTGAGGGTGGCCTCAGCGCGCTGGTGGAATCGCTGCTCCAGCGCCAGCAAACCCACCTTGCCGTGGTCGTGGGCCATTTGGGACTGCAGCTCGGCCAGCGGGGCAAACTGCTGCTCGGGGGAGAGGCCCTCCAAATGCCGCTCCGGCAGGGCCCGGAGGCCATCGCGATGGACTTCCTGGCCGGGCTCTTGAGTTCGCCACCAGGGCGCCCGCAGGCGCGGCGAATCCAGTTCGGGGGGCATGGCATAGCCCGCGCCCAAATGCTGGCCATTGAACAGACTGCTGCCATCAGGACGGGCCCGGACCCGCTCAGTCCGAGTTTGCCGCACGGGCTCGTCACCGGCCAGCGTAAAGCGCTCGAAGCCCTGGCCATGGCGGCGCTCCACCTGATCCTGGCTCCAGTGCAAACTGTCACCATCTCGTTCGACCTGGACCCAATGGCTATCTTCCGGTCGAAAACGGATGGTACGGTCGGGCAGCTGGACGGTATGCAGTCCGCCGGAAACCTCTTGATGGGGACTGTGGGCCGCCCGCGCGCGCTCGCGGCGCGCCTCGCGAAAGGCGCCGGCCAGCCCTTCCCGGGTGGCTTCGGCGGCCGGGTTGTCGAGCAGGTTGGGCGCGGTGGCGGACGCCAGCCGCGCTTCGAACTCGGAGTCGAGAAAGAGCTTGCCCAGTTGTTGCGGAGTCAGCTCCGAAACCTGCTTCAGCCGCTCGATATGAGCCAGGGCGTCGTTGTAGAAGCGAATCTGCTGGAGTCCCTGTTGGGGCTCCAGCACGGAAGCCGGACTGAGCCGGGCCTGCTGCAATCGCTGCAGCCGGGCGATGTCATGGGGTTGGTGTCCTGAATCGACTCTCATTACAAATAGTGTCACTGATCACTGTCAATTTGTAAAGGGCGTTCCCGTAGAAGTCATGGACTTTGACAGCAAGGCGCGGGCGATGAAGGGGAAAAGAACCGAAGTGCTCACCGCCAACAACACGAGAGTGGAACGGAAATCCGAAGCAATCAATTCTAGCCTGACCCCGAGGTCAGCAAACACCACCATGAGTGTCAAAGGACAACTCAGCAATAAGGCGCCCGCCCAGCCTTGCGGACCACTTCCTCCGAACAGAAAGACCGGTACCAGGCGAGTGATGAGCACCGCCCCCAGCATCTGGAAGAAAAGCAGGAAGTCACTGGTCCAGAGTGCGGGCAACTCAAACCGCAATCCGACGGCAATGAAAAAGACGGGCACGAAAAAGCCGTTTCCCAAACTGAGAAATTTCAGCTCCAAGGCGCCCCGGTCGCGAAAGACGAAGGCAAACAGAGCCCCGGCCATAAACGCTCCCAGAATCGGCTCGATATGCAGAGCCGAGGCGACCGCCACAAAGATAAACATCAGCGCCATTCCGGCCCGCACTCCCACTTCCGAGGAATCGTGAGTTTCTACCAGGCGGCTAAACGCCTCAGCCTTCCACCATACCGACAGCCGCAAAACCACCAGCACCACCCAGGCCAGCGCAAAAACCAGCCCCAACTGGCTGAACTGCAGCAGAAAAGCCCAATTTAAACCGTTAGCCTCTTCGTGGGCGTTGACGCCGGTAGCGATCACAATGGAGAAAAACTCTCCCAGCGAGCCCATCAACAGCAATTCTTGGCCCAGGCTGGATTTCATCATCTTCAATTCCTGCAGGACGCCCAGCAAAACCCCAATGGAAATGACCCCCAGCACCAGACCCAGGAAGGGAGGCCAGCCCATGACCCAGGCCAGCACTTGGGCAGTTACGATAACCACCACGGAACGTACGGCTGCTTGAACGACCGGCCCTTTCCCCGCCTCTTCCAAGCTACGGAAGTCGATCTCCAGGCCGGCTGTAAACATCAGCAGCAGCATTCCCAGCTCGGCCAACTGAGAGATCAATCTTGAGACCGAAACGAGATGCAGCAGGTAAGGACCCACTAAAATGCCGTAGAGAATTTCCCCCACCGCTGGAGGAACCCGCAGCGGGCGGCACAGCAGAGGAATGGCGAAGGCCCCTAGCGAGGTGAAGACCAACGAGGTGGCGGTAGCCAGTGAAAGGTCACCGGCCACGATTGCACAGTACCAGGGTCGAAATCTTGCTCCTCAACATGAGCAGCCGAGAAACGTCGGGACGGGTCAATTTGATTCCACGCCCGGCGCGATGGCCCATGACCAGAAGATGAAACTCCCGAGAATACTCAAGCAGTTGATGAATCGGATTGCCCGAAAGGGTTATCGGGATGACCTCCAGACGGAAAGCCTGGCCCAGCCGAACCGCCCGTTGCAAAGCTTTCTTCAGCTCTTCCAAACGCTCCGCGCCGCTCACCAACGTCGGCGGTAGGACCACGGCGGCGGTAATTTTTGGGACGCCGAGCATGCGAGCGACGTCGATCGCCAGCTCGATCTCGCCTCCTTTGCCTGAACTGACCGCCACCAGAATGCTTTCATAAGGAAAAGTGCCGCGGGCCAGCAGCACCGGCGCTCGTTGACTTTCCACCTGTTGAAAGAAGGCCTTGCGCCCCCAGCCCACATTGTCCAACCACTGGGGAGCGGGTGGGAACTGGGCGATGCAGCCGGCTTCTTCCAAAGATTCACTGATCCCCAGAGCCTTGGTATGATCAGCCAGGTATTCGGCTTCCTCTCGAACTCTGGGGTCTGTGACGACGACCTTGTTCCCGAATTGCAAGGGAAATTCCGATTCCCCGGCCCGGAAAAAGTCGGCGATCGCCGGCAAGATCGCCGGTTCTCCTACAAGCAGGACGCGGTCCCCTTCTTCCACTCGGGTCTGACCGTGGGGCACCACCAGCCGGCCCTTTCGGAAGATGGCCGCTACCAGCCAGGCCTGTGGGCTCAAATCCAGCATAGATTTCCCGATCACAGGAGAGTTTGCCAGCACCGTGACCTCCAGAATCTCGCCCTGTCCCAATCCGACATCGGCGGTCGTGCGTTTGCCTCGCCCAATTCGCGAGTGTAGAGTCGAGGCGACCGAGTCAGGCCGGCTAATGGCCAAAACACCCAATTCTTCGAAGGTCTTCAGTTGCTCACTCTGGCGTGCGCTGGAAAGCACCTGAGGCACCTGATAAATCTGCCGCGCCAACCGGCAAAATTCCAAATTGACCTCGTCGCGGCCTGTGAGGGCGATAGCCGCCGCCGCTCCCTCCATTCCCGCCCGCTTAAGCACCAAAGAACTGGTGGCGTCTCCGCCCACGAAGGTTACCTCAGGCATCAGGCCTTCTTTCGCCTCCAGGTCGATCACCACCACGTCCCACAAGCTATACAGGCGGGCGCACAAAGCGCGGCCGGTCTGCCCGGCACCGGCGATAATGACTCTAGGTTTGCTGGACACTGAAAGGCCTTAAACACTCGCCTGCCGTGTCCCTGGTCCAACCAGGCAGAGTAGCCGGTCCGACTCCTGGTTTGCGCAGTTCTTTTGGCTATCACCGGGCCTCCTGAAAACATACCTTCAAGGAGCCAGGGGGGCGAGGGTCCGACAGGCGAAGAGTTTGTGATGGCGCTGCAGGACATCGAAGAATTCTTGGCTCGCGAAGCCCAATTCGATTCGAGTGGAAGTTTCACCCTGGATGAGCAGCGGTCGCTGGAAAAGCTGGCCGAGTTCCAGGCGGAGCGGCCCGGCCTGTGGCTGGTCAAGCTTTTGCAGGCCGCGGTCGCTTCCGGCTCTTCAGAATTTCGCGTGCGCCAGTTCGTGCACGACACCCGGGTGACTTTTGAGCCAAATCTGGCGCTGGATTGGGAGAGCTGGAGCCAGGCGAGCGCCTCCAACCAACCGGGCACGCGCCACCTCCAACTGGCCTTGCAGGCGGCCAGCACCATGCCGGGAGCCAGGCTATCCTTAAAAGTGGCCACCCGGACCTGGCAGGTGGAACGAGGAGCCTCGCGCGTTCCCTGGGGAGCAGGGCCCGGACCAGTCGAAGTGGTGCGGCGCTGGGACTTCCAGCTCTCCCTGGTGGCCACGGTGCGGCGCTCGCGCTTGCTGGTGGATGAAGCACTGTTGCTCCAGGAACTGGGCCGCTACGCCCCCCTCCCCATCTGGCTGGACGGGCGTCTGCTCAACGACCCGGTCATCAACAAACCACCCGGACTACGGCTGGGCGTCTACGTCCCTCCTCTTTTGCCCAGACCCAAGCCGGCCATTCCTTATACCTCGCTGGAGCGACTGGTGATCAGCTCCGAACCCACCCGCCGACTGCTGGGACTGATGGATCACTCCTCCCGCATTCCCAAATCGCTCGAGCTCAATCAGAAAACCGACCGCACCTTTGGCAATCACCTGTTCCTGCAACAGTGGAGCGGCCCGGAATGGTTGCAGGACGAGAACTGGCGGGAAAGGCTGCGCGGCCGCACTCCCGGCTTCCGCCATTTTGACTCGCGCATCGAGCGCAATGACGGACTTTTCGAGATCTGGTCGGACTACAATCGGGGATTGAAGGCAATTCTGGTCAAGGGCTACCTGTCCCTGGACATTAACCGGGGGCGCTCAGGGCGCCTCTACCTGGTCAAGGACGGGCTCTTGATGAAGCCGAAAATGCTTAACGAAGCACTCTGGGGCGTGCTGATCATCTGGAGCGCGCCGGAGCTGAGCACCGATCTGAGCCAGTTGCAGGTGGTGGAGGACGAGGTTTATCAAGAGATGTGGCGGACCCTGCGGGAACACCTGAGCGCGGCCGTCGATTCGCTGGAACGGACGCTGACCCTGTGGGGACTGGGTTCAGCCCAACAGGCGGAATACCGAGAGCGAGCCAGCCGCGTCAGACGTTACCTGAAGCGCCAAGCGCCGGCCTGACTGCCGCCGCAAACTGGGCCTTCCCTCCTTCCTGACAGCAGGTGGTTTTCAGGCCGCCAAACCCGTCGCATTTTTGCATCACGCCTGCGCAAGCGGCCAAAAGAGTAAAATAAAATTTATCCAAGTTAGTCCTCAGAATCCAGTTCAATTCACGGAGGAATTTCATGGCCGGCAATATCACCAACTTCAATCAGCAGGCGATGGATCAGCAAATGTTCATCACCGACATGCGCCAGGCCCAGTCGACCCAGCGCCAGACTCAGTTGGAATTGCGCAAGGCCGACGAAAACGACCGGGCTAACGTGGCCAAACTGCTGACCTCCATCAACGACATCACCTTCGGAATCCAAAAAGACAAAATGACCTCAGCCAACAAAAACGCCCAGGCCACCCGCGGCTTACTCTGAGGTCTCCGAAGTGCTGAATCTCTAAATCCGGTTCCCCATCATCATATGCGCGAGAGCCAGGCCACGCGGGTTACCCAAGTCCTTGAACTGAGGCACGCCATCTCTGGGGGAGTCGATGTCTGCTTCGAGTGGGTCGGTCACGTAACTGGTACAGCTCCTGCTATTCCATCCGAAGCATTCATCGACGGCCGAGCGCTGGCAAACGGCGCCGCTACGCCACGCTTCGCAGCTGGTCAAGCTGGATGCGCAATTCAAAAAGGGAAAAGGGAGCATCCGCGGAGCAAAAGTCATCCTAGCTCGTGGATTATCTCCAACAGGTTCCGCTTTTCCCTCTCAAACGCAGGGTGCTTTTCCCCGGCATTCCCTTTCACTGCGCGGTAGCTCACCCGTTTCAGCAAGACATGGTCTTTGACGCGGTCCTGGAGCGCAAGTTTCTGGGGGTCCAACCGGTGGCAACCGCGCTTGACGAGCCGGCCGGGGTGGTCTGTTTAGCCCGTATCCGCCGCGTCCACTGCCTGCCCGACGGCGGGCTGCTTTTGGACCTGCTCGGCATCGCCCGCGCCGCAATTCGTGCCCAGGTTCCCCGTGGCAAACCTTACTGTTGCGTGCAAATCGAAATCTTAGGTGGCCCTTCCGAGGAATACGCGCCTCCCACCGGCTGGCTCAACGAAGCCTACCAAACCATTCGGAACTTACGCGGGTCCCCCGGTCCGGAGCCGGATCCCTTCCCAAGAGGTCTCTGGCTGGACATGCTCTGCCACTTCCTGCCGGTCCCCTTCGACGCCAAAGTACAGTTACTCAAGGAAACCTGCCACCAGCGGCGCTGCCAGATGCTGGCCAGCTACGGTAGCTATTGGAAAACCGGCAGACTGATGCGCAAATACTTGCCCCGGCTCTTCTGTTGGAACTAATTGATTTACTTGATACCGCTCGTCAGGGAGCCCGGCTGGAAATAGCGCTGCAGAAAGCCAAACCCCAGCAAAACCGGAACCACCATCAGCACCCCGAAGGCGAAGATCTGACCCCAGTGCAATGGCGGCGTGGTCATAAAATTTGCCAGGGCCAGTGGCAGCGGTCGTGCTTGCGGCCCGGCCGTGACCAACAGCGGCCACAGATAAGCTCCCCAACTGGACAGCAGGGTTATCACTGAGTGGGTGGCCAGCACCGGACCGGAATTGGGTAACACCAAGCGCCCATAGATCTGCCAGGGACCCGCTCCCTCGAGACAGGCCGCTTCTTCCAGCTCCCGAGGAAATTCTAAATAGAAGGTATAAAAAAGATAAATGGACACTCCGTTGGCCACGAAGGGTAGAATCTGCACTCCCAGCGTATCGCGCAAGCCCAGCCGGCTCACACTATAAAAGAGCGGAGCCGCCACCGCCTCGAAAGGAATGACCATGCATATCAGCACCAGGCCCAGCAAAACAGCCCGGCCGGGAAACTGCAGGCGAGCCAACGCATAGCCGGCCAGACTATTGACCAAAGCCCCCAAGACTACCGTCCAGCCCGAAATCCACAGCGAGTTGAACAACAAGCGCAAGAAATCCACTCGCTGCCCTACCGCCAGGTAATTGCCCAGACCGCCGGCCTGCAGGCTGCCGGCCACCAACATACCGATCGGCCACACATAGAGCAGCGCCAGCCAAGCCGGCACAACCGACCTCACAGCGCTCTCTGGCGTAGCGCCAGACGCTGCAGACCGGTCAGCAGCAGCACAATCAACACGAACAATACCGTCAAGGCGCAGGCCCGGCCCATCTGCAGCCGCTCGAAAGCCGAGCGGACCAGCTCGAACATCAACGTGGAGGTGGCTCCCGCCGGACCTCCATGAGTCAAAATTTGCACCTGGTCAAATACCCTGAAGGCCAGAATACTGGTCATAAGTGCCGTAAAGATCAGAGTGTTGCGCAGCATGGGTAGGGTAACCCGGCGAAAGCGCTGCAGCGGTCCCGCCCCGTCCAGGGCGGCCGCTTCATAAAGGTCCGACGGAATCTGTTGCAAGCCCCCAAGAAGGATGACCATCTGCAGGCCCACCCCTTGCCAGACCGACAATGCCATGAGCGCCCCTAGAGCCCACTCAGGGTCGTGCAGAAAGTCACGCGCCTGCCAATGTCCCAGGCTCAACCAACTCAGCAATCGATTGGCCGGGCCCTGCAGGCCCGGAGCATAGAGGTAACGCCAAATGACGGCGACCAGGGACATGGGAAAAACCACCGGCGCAAAAAAGATAGCGCGGTAGAGACCTGCCAGTCTCCAGCCGGGCCGGTGTAGCAATACTGCCAGCGCCAGGGCCAGAGCCGTCTGCAGGGGCACAACCACCAGGGCAAAGCGCAGGTTATTAGCCAGGGCACGAGCCAGGGCCGGATCGTGAAAAAGTCTCTCATACTGTAGTGTGCCTACCCAATGCATCGGATGGGGCGACCCCAGGCTCAAGTCGGTGAACGAGATCAAGAAAGAAAGGGCGAAAGGTGCCAATACAAAGAGCAGCAAGCCCAGCACCGCTGGGGAAACCATAGCCCAGCCCGGCTTCACCGGTAATCCTCGTTGTCCAGCTCATCCTGGCGAATGTCCTGGGCGGCGCTCTGCAACACTTTCTTCACCGGAGCCCCATGCACGATGTCCCGTACGGCCTGTTGAAAGACCGAGGTTACAAAAGGATAAGCCGGCGTGGCCGGCCGGGGGGCACACCACCCTTCCAGCAACTGCTGCGAAAACAACCGCAACGGTCCACCTTTCTGATAGAGAGGTGATTTGGCGATGGCGCTCAGGGTGCCGGGCACGGCACCGTTTCCCGCCGTCATTTCCAGAACCTGAGCATCCTCCAGGAGAAAGTTCAAGAATTCGGCCGCACGCCGGGGTGAGCCACATCGTGAGGTAATCGCCCAGTTCCAGGATCCCTGCCCACTGCGACTGCCGATGCCGAAATTAGGCAAAGGAATCAGGCAGAGGTCCCCACCCCAGCGCTCTGCATAGCGCGGATACTCCCAGTGCCCAACCCAGGACAGGGCCACCCGGCCCTCCACAAATGCCGCATCGTCCAGGTTGGGGTCTATCAATCCGTGCTCCGACCACTCTTGAAGCAGAGTCAATGCTCGGGCCGCTTCAGGACGATCCAGGTGTCTCAAATCGGCACCGGCCGACACCAGCACCGGACTGAAGGCGTAAGTGAGCCACTCCCCCTGGTAGTTCAACTTCAGGTCCAGAACCTGCCCGTCCTCGTCCGCCCGAGCCAGATCTTTCAGAATGCGCTCGAACTGCGCAATGGTCCAGGCTTCCTCGGGCCGGGACGGCAGCCGCGCCCCTACCGACTCGAGCAGGCTCTTGCGCCCATAAAGCGCTAACCCGGAGTCAAACACACCCACGCTGTAAAGCCGGCCCCGAAAGGTTCCCTGACGCTCCAGACTGGGCAACAAATTGGTGCGCGCGGAGTCATTCAACAGCCGCCCTAGTGGCCGCAAACATCCTTGCCATACGTAGCGATAGAGCAGCGGCCCGTCAAATTCCAGAATGTCCGGCAACTGTCCGGCCAGCGCGGCCGCCTGCACCTGCGAATTGTAACTACCCTCCGGCAAAAAGGTCAACTTCAATCCCATGCCGGGGTGCTGCTGCTGAAACCGCGCTACTTGCCGTGACAGAATCCGCCGCTCTACTTCTCTCCCCTCGTGCGCCCACACCCACAGCCTGCTCGGATCGCCGGCCTGGCTGCAGCCGGCCAGCAGAAATGCGACAAAATTGGCCCACGTCCGTTTTCCCAAGAAACGAGCTTCGGGCCGGAGCATTCCTCCCCATTTGCTGATTTGCGCACGCTATCTACCCGACTGCGCCCCGGACGCTCCCCATTGATTACCGAATCATCGAGCCTCCGCACGCAGGGAGCCATCTTTGGCCAGTTCCGTCTGCCCCCTGTGGTTTTGCGAACAGTTTCTCAAACCGCCAGGATCCCTATGCTAAATCTCGTAAGCGTGGGCGTGCCCACGGTTTACGTCGCCACCAATTTCTACCACGACATTTTCATCCCCATCCTTCCCGCTCACAGCGGCATCGTCGACTAGGCATGGTCAGCATCGTCGCCAGCTTGGACCACGAGAGCGGGTGCTCCCAGATTCACCTGGTTCTGGACCACGCCCTGATGCCGGACGATCAGCGGCTCGAGCGGGTCTGCTCCCTGGTCCAGTCCCTGGAAGAGCGGTTTGAGCCGGACCGGGTGGAGGTGATCTGCGCCTATGCCCACACTCTGGAAGAGTTCCGGGCCACCGATCCGCGCTTTCTCGACGCGCCTTATCCTGCAGAGTCCCCGGTGACGCCACCCCTCTGATAAGCCTTTTCGATGAGCCTGGCCAGCCGGTCCGGATCGGCCTCGGCCAACCGCTTGAGGGAGATGCAGCCTTTGCCGGTTTGATACTTGCCCAGGGTGCCGGCGTCGCAGGTCACACAAAAATCCTGATGTGCGGGTCAACGCGTGCTACGATGCCCCACGGTCATCACTTGCGGCCTGGGGGTCTTCTTATTCGGCTCCCTATCCCGCCGCCGGTGTAAGTGGAGGTCCAGGCGCTCTCCCAGGTTCCTGATGTTCATGGAATTCTAAACTCGTGAGGCTCTGTCTCCGGCGTCAGCAACTCGGTTCGTCCGAAAGGTGCCCCATGTCTCTTCAGGCATGACCAAACTGTCCAACCGCTCATCAAGCAGACAAGCGGGATCCTGTAAGGTTCTCCTGAATCAGCAGGAGTCATGGGTGGCCATAACAAAAATCGCGCTCACCTTAACATTACCTGAGGATGTCATTGTCGTGGACCGAATCAACGCCCGGAATCAAATCTTGCAGAAATTTGGAGGGTCGCGCAAAGTGGCGACCGCTCACGCCAAAGCGGCGGTGGTGCGCAGCGACATTCAGTCGCGCCTGGAAGAGATGGGTGGGTTCGTCTGGAAGGTAGAGATGTGGCCCAACTGGCTGCAAATTTGGGTGGATTCGACGGGCAACAATGACGATGACCACCGTAAAACCGGCAAGGTGGCGGATGACTGGGCCGAGCGCAATAAGGAGAGGCTGCAGGCCAGCTTTGCCGATTTGTTGGGCAACCAGTTTGGGGAACTGGCCATCATCGGCTCGGCCATGGGCAATACCTCGCTGGCGGGAGGTTGCTGCCGCACGGGCTGCGGTGGCTGCCTGAACGGAGCCCACGATAAGCTACTTTCGAAGCTGAAAGGGGCTGAAGGGCCGGGCGACCGGGTCGGCTAGCTCTAGAATAAGGTTTCGCCGTGCTGACGGCCTCACTGCGGAGAGGTTAGCAGGGCCGGGTTTTCTGGCGACTTTGCCACCCGGCATTCCGGACCGCAACCTGCGACGAGCCTGAATGAGAGCGAGTGGATTCCTTTATTTCCGCGTCGCTGAGCCCTTGCCAACCTGACCGGCGTGGCCATTCGCGGCTGCGGGCTCCTGGGGCATAGACGTCATCCGCCAGTTGAATCTGAGCTCTCGGCGGCCATCAAGACAGCCTCTCAGTACCGCTCCCATCCTGTGGCCAGTCGTAATTGTACCAGTCGTCGGGTTCCGGCACGTCGGGGTCCAGGGCGTTCATCCGCATGGCCGCCCGCAGTTCCTCGTACGCTTCATACAGGCACAGCACCGCCCCCCAGTTGATGATCCGCGAATCGGTGCCGGGGCGCAAAAAAGTGCCTCCAGCCACGTGGCGCTCCAGACTGTCCTGCAGTTGCCCGAGCGTATAGTCCCAATCCTCGTGGAAAATTAGCTCGAAAGCGCCGGTGAAGCGGGCGACGGCGATTTTGAGTTGTTCTTCGTTGTCCATTCGCCGCCGTTTCGGCGCCGCCCTAAGGTTTCTTGCATACGCCTCGCGAGATTGGCGGCCTCGCTGACCTCTTAAACCTGGCTGGCCTGTGAATTCCTTCGGAAATCGGCGTAGAAGCACAATGACTTTGCGCAGCAGCACAAATGGAGAGACTCCCGACAGCAGAAGAGGGTAGCCAGTAAGTCCTCTCGGAGACACGCACGCGGAACAGACCCAACCCGCGTGCTTTTTTTGTTTCCTGCTCCTCGCGCGAGTGCAGTCAAGAACGCCCAGGGCCCAAACGCCACGCCACCGGCGGCTTATTCTGATAGAATCTCCAGGCGGTAAAGCCGCACCTGCTCCAACGGTCCCAGCCAATACTCCAATAGAGCGCTCAGCCACGGGTGGTTTTGCTGATAGTGCTGCAGCTCACGTTCCCCTTCCCGCAGTTGCAGGGGAATGGCATAGGCGTCCAAGCGCCGGCCGCCAAAATCCACCTGCACTTCGGGATATCTGAGCAAATTACGATACCAATCGGACCGGAAGCCCCAGCCAGAAGCCACGATCAAGCGCCGCGCCGAGGCATCGTAGCGCACTACCTCCAAAACCGCTTCGTACCAGCGCCCGCTTCTTCGCCCGCGATGATGCAAACGCAAGAAGCGCTGACCCAAAATCCAGGATAGATTCCAACGATACAGCAGCAGCGGCCATCGCAAAAGGCGCCTCAATGGTCGCGGGCCATTTCCAAAACCTGGTTCAAATCGTGTTCCGTCATTTCCGGTCCAACCAACAGCGTCAACATGTCGCCCGCCTCCACCATGGTCGTTCCGTGCGGAATATGCACGTGCCCGTTGCGCTCCAGCAGGGCTACCAGCATGTCCTTGTGGCGCGGAAAGCGGCTCAAAGGGATATGCTCAAATTCCGAATTCGGCTCCACCAGCACCTCTACCGCGCGGGCCTCATCTTTCCAGAGACGTCGCTCGTGGTGCAGGTCGCGGCGCAACAACGCCTCGTAGATCGGCTCATCGCCAAAATATTCGGCCACCAGATAGGCGAACCAGGCAGCCAGCAACAGAGCGTAGAGCAAATTGTATTGGCCGGTCATCTCCACAATCAGCACCACCCCGGTCAAGGGAGCGCGCACCGAACTGGTGAGCAGGCCGGCCATCCCGATAGTAGCCAAAATTTCGGGCCGCGGCGTATAGGCCGGCATCCATAGAAACAAAAGTTGGCCGCAAAAACTCCCGACCAGCGCCCCCAGCGTCAAGAGGGGTGCAAACAGGCCTCCGGGCACTCCGGTGGCGTAACTCAACACCGTGAATAGAAGTTTGATCACGAACAATAGCGCCAGAGCCCACGGCGAATAGTGTAGTTCCGCACTCAGCGCCGAGTGAGTCAGCAGGTGCCCGCCACCCGTCAAAGGTGTGCACCAACCCAACAGCAACATCCCCATGACCCCGACGCCCAGACCCCAGTTCTCCAGCGGCCAACCCCGGACGTCGCGAAAGTCGAGCAGCCTCAACAAACTCCGGTTGAACACCAGGCCCAGTCCCGAGGCCAGCAGCCCGACCAGGATGACCACCGGCAGCTGGTGCAGGGGAATGGGAGCCACTTCGCTCAGCCCAAAACTGTTGGCCTGACCCACCAGCAAACGGGCCACGGCCACCGCGATCACGCTGCTTACCAGAGCGCTGCCGTAAGTAACCCGCGACATCTCCCGGCGTAATTCCTCCATGATGAAGAGAAAGCCGGCCAGCGGCGCGTTGAAAGCGGCGGCCAGGCCGGCTCCGGCTCCGGCCGCCACCAGGTTCTTGTGAGTGCGGTTCGGCACGGCCAGACGGCCTCCCAACCAGGCGGCACAGGCGGCTCCCATGTGCACGGTCGGACCCTCGCGTCCCAGGGACATTCCCGCTCCCAATGCCAGTAAGCCGCCGACCAGCTTGGTACCCAGTAAAGCGGCCGGGCGAATCCGGCGCAAACCCAAAAGCACCGCCTTCACGTGGGGAATTCCACTGCCCCCGGCTTCCGGGCAAAAGCGCCGGGAGATACGGCAGGCCGACCAGCCCAACACTCCCCCCAACGGGGCCAGGCACAGCGGCAGCCACCACCAATCACGCGGCACGTGGCCGGAAGTAAAGATTTCCGCCTGAGCCAGACCGGTGACCAGGAGCTTGTACAGAACGGCCAGACCACCGGCCATCGCCCCCACCACAGCCGAAAGCAGAAAAGTGTAGCGCCGGGAGAGGCGATGCAGAACCTGGCGGGAGTGGCGATGATTGGACAAAGGTTTTTTAGCCTGTTCCCTCGCGCACATGCTCCAGCGCACGGCGCAGGTGCTTGGGCAGGTGGCAGGCGCGCCTGTGCGCTTCCCCATCATAGGCATGAAGACTCGTAATGGTCCGTTCGATCAGTCGCTGATCGACCTCCGGGCCGGTCAGACGGGCGGGATCAGGGCCGTGACTGGCCGTCAAAAAGCACCACAGGCTATGATAGCTGGGCACAAACTGGACCATCGGGCAAAGAACCGACCAGTGCTTCCGGAGCATCCGGAAGTGTCTCAGAAAGCGGTCTTCTTCGTGGAGGTTACCGCTGCCCAATTGGGCGCAGTAGAGTCCATCCAGACCCAACCGACTGGAAATCAAGCGATAGAGTTCCTTAAAGTCGAGTCCATGCGGCTCGGCCGTCAGGTCCCCCACAATCACGTCGAAATAACCCTGAGCTTCCTGCAAATAGTGATAGGCATCCCCCACGATCAAGCGGCAACGCGAATCTTGAAAAGCCCCGCCGTGATATTCCGGCGCAAAATCTCGGCACACTTTGACGACCGTAGGGTCGCGCTCCACCATGACGACTTCCTGGACACATCGGTGACGCAGCACCTCTTTTAAGGTAGCGCCCTCGCCACCACCCAACACCAGCACACGGCGAGGCTGGGGGTGCGCCAACAAGCCCGGATGCACCAGCAGCTCATGATAAAACGGAGCATCGCCAGTGCACGACTGCATGTCTCCGTCCAGCAGTAGATATTTACCCAAGCGAGCGTTCTCCGCCAGCAGGATCTCCTGATAGGGGCTACGTCCCTGCCAAAGGATCCGGTCTGCCAGATGTTCGATTCGAATAGGGCCAGAATCTTTTTCGCGCAACCAGCGCGGACTCTCGATTTTCATAACTCCGATGAATACAAGTTACCCGAGCAAGCGGGTACTCTTTTGCCGAATCACGCAATCCTTTTACTATTTTGCGCGAGCTTATCTGCGCAATCAAGCTATACGCTTACGGGATTCAACAAAAGGGGGTAGCCTGACGCGAATAATAAACAGGTATGTCAAATTGCGAAACCGATGACCGGCCGCGCGTGGCCCTGGTCTCCACGCACGGCTATGTGGCCGCGCGCCCACCCCTCGGAGCTCAAGACACTGGAGGACAGGTCGTTTACGTCCTGGAAACGGCCCGTAAAATGGCTCAGATGGGCTACGCCGTGGACGTCTGGACCCGCCAGTTCGAAGACCAACCCGAAAGCGAAGCCCTCTGTCCCCATGCGCGTATCTTGCGCGTACCCTGCGGCGGCGACGATTTCCTTCCCAAAGAGTACCTTTATCGCCACCTGAACGAATGGGCGGAAGGAGCGCTCCGCCTGGTGGAACGCCAGAACCTCAAGTACCTGTTCGTCAATTCCCATTACTGGGATGGCGGTTTAGCCGGGGAAAAGCTGGCTCAGGGCACGGCCGCCCCCCACCTGCACACTCCACACTCGCTGGGACTGTGGAAACTGAAGCAGATGACTCAGGATTACCCCGACTCCGACCAACAACTGGAGAAGCAATACAACTTCGGCGAGCGCATCCGCTGCGAAACCGAGATGTACGCCCGAGCCCATAAGGTCCTGGCCACCACTCCGGTCCAGACCGATCTTCTGCGTTCTGGCTACGGCGTGGATAGCAGCCGGCTCGCTCTAGTTCCGCCCGGCTACGATGACAATCGCTACTTTCCGGTGGGAGAAGCTTCCCGTCAGGCCATTCGCCGGCGCCTCGGTTTCAGCGGCCGGGTGGTCATGGCCATCGGCCGGCTGGCCCGCAATAAAGGTTACGACCTGCTTATCGAGGCTTTCGCCCTGGTGGCCGAGCGCTTTCCCGATGCTCGGCTACGCCTGGCCGTCGGCGGCGAAAATATGAATCCTGGCGAAGCAACCATCATGGCCGAGCTCTGGGAGCAGGTCCGCCAGCTCGGTCTGCAGGACCGCGTCAAATTTACCGGCTTCGTCGAGGAAGAAGAAATGGCCGATCACTACCGAGCCGCCGATCTGTTTGTACTCTCGAGCCGCTACGAGCCTTTCGGAATGACCGCCATTGAGGCCATGGCCTGCGGTACCCCCACGGTGGTGACCACTCACGGCGGCTTATTCCGTGTTCTCACCTACGGCCGTCACGCTCTCTTCGCCGATCCCTTCGACCGCGAAGACCTCGGCATCACCATGGCCAAAGTGTTGCGCCACAACCTCTTGGCCCGCAGACTTTCGCGCATGGGTGCCTATCGGGCCCGCAGCCTGTTCACCTGGACCGGCATCACCCAGATGTTGGTCCGACTGGTGGAACAGCCTCAGCCTTCTCACCTGGACCTGGGCGATGACTGGGATGAACCCTGGCGGGACGAAGGCTAGAAACCATGAAGCTGTTTTGCTCCGACCTGGACGGTACCCTGATTGGAAATCCGGAAGGCACCGAAAGATTCCGACGCGCCTGGAAATCTCTCAGCTCTCCCCCCCTGCTGGTCTACAGCTCGGGCCGCCTGCTGTCCGACATTCTCAACCTGCTCCAGCAAGAGCCACTGCCCCAGGCCGACTTCTTGATTGCCGGCGTAGGTACCCAGCTCTACGATTTCCAGCACGGCCGGTGCCTGGACGATTTTTCTGATTTACTTGAACAAGGCTGGCGGCTGGGCGAGGTGGAGGCATTGGCTCGGGACTTTCCCGGCATGAAACCTCAGCCCCACGAATACCAGCACCAATTTAAATCCAGTTGGTACCTTCCCAAGGCCTCCAAGCAGACACTGAGCCGCTTGCGCGAAGTCTTCGCCGACCAGGGGTTGGAAGTGCAAATCGTTTACTCCAGCCTGCGCGACCTGGATATCCTGCCGGCCGCCGCCAGTAAGGGGGCAGCCTTGCAATGGCTCTTAAAACGCCTGAGAATTGTCCCGGAGGAATGTCTGGTAGCCGGCGATTCGGGCAACGACAGCTCGATGTTCCAGATTGCCGGAATACGTGGAATTGTTGTCGACAACGCCCATCCCGAACTGTTGGAAGCAGTGGTAGAGCGAGAAGTTTTTGTCTCGCCTTCCAGCCTGGCCGACGGCGTCGTGGAAGGACTGGACCATTACGGCCTGCTGCCTCAATTGCCCAAGCACCGGGCCGGGTTGGCTGGCCTCAACCGCGCCACCGCCTTGCAACGCCTGCTGGAAGTAGAAAATCCCTCGGGATTGAAAAAATCAGAAAGGCACTTGATCGCAAAAGGCTACGACGAAGCCATCGCCGCCCTGCGCCGCAATATCACACCTTTGGGCTTCTCGGCCTGCTCCCTGAGCGATAACGAAGTGCTGGGCACAGATGAGAACTATCGCAGCGTCTGGGCCCGCGACAGTTGCATGACAATTACGGGCACGGCTCTGCTCGAAGATGAAGACATTCGCCAGGCTCAAAAGACAACGCTGGAAACATTGCTGCAGCACATCTCGCCGGTCGGCCAGGTACCCAGCAACGTGCGCATTAACTCGGGCGAACCCGACTATTCGGGAGTCGGGGGCATTTGCTCGGTAGATAGCGGACTGTGGTTTATCATCGGTTTTTTCAACTATGTTCGGGTCACCGGCGATATGAAATTTCTCCAGCGCCATTCCCGCCGCGTGGAGGATGCCATGCGCTGGCTCTCGGCTCACGACAGTAACAACGACGGCCTGCTGGAAATCCCCGAGGCGGGCGACTGGACCGACCTGTTCGCACGCAGCTACAACGTCCTGTATGATGAAGTCCTGTGGTATCGTTGCAATCTCTGTTACGGGCGCCTGCTCGAGTGGCTGGGAGATTCCCATCGCGCCGTCGACTATTTTCACCAGGCGAATTTCATCCGGGCGCAAATCGTGGACCGCTTTTGGCCGGACTCGTCGCGCACCAATCAACCCTTTGCTGCCATCCAGTTCAGCCTGGGCGACGTCAGCTACCTGCTCGCCGAGATTACGCCCTTTGGCTTCAGCTGGCGCTGCGACGTACTCGGTAACGTGCTGGCCTACCTCTTTCATGTGGTCGACCTGGACAAAGCCCGACGTACCTTTCACTTTCTCTGGGGCGTGGGGGTCAACGATCCCTACCCGGTGGCCTGCCTCTACCCGGCCGTCAACGCCGGCGATCCCGACTGGAAACCCTACTACGCCACCAATCTGCTCAATCTGCCTGGCCACTATCACAACGGCGGCATCTGGCCCATGGTCGGTGGTTTTTGGGTGCGCTACCTGCACCGCCTGGGACTGCACCAGTTGGCCTGCCGTGAACTCTACCGGCTGGCTCAGTTGAACCAGCAAGGCACACAGAGCAACTGGGAATTCAATGAGTGGGCCCACGCCCGCACCGGCAAACCCATGGGCAAGCGCTACCAGGCCTGGTCGGCGGCCAGCTACATCCGGGCCTGCCAGGAACTGGGCATGGCTCAGGACTACGAGGAGCTGGCTTGATGCCTCTCAAACGCGTAGCTTTTCTAGTGGATTTATCCAATTCTTTTGGCAGAAAAATCTTAGAAGGCGTCCACTCCCATCCAGCCCGCCACAACTGGATGTTGCTGGCTGAATCCTGGGGTGACGTGGGTTGGGAGGATCTGAACCAGGTCGACGGCATTCTGGTCGACCACGAGGAACCGGAGCTGGTCAAGCTGGTGCGCGCCAGCCAGCGTCCCATCGTGGACTTGAGCGGCGCGCTCGAACAAAGCGGCTGCTCGCGAGTCACCGTCGACTACGCCCAGGTCGGCCGCGTGGCCGCCGAACATCTGAAGGACCGCGGCTTTACCAACCTGGCCTACCTGGGTTTGAAACGCTGGGCGGCTTCCCAACAGATTGCCGCCGGCTTCCTGCAAAACGCCGCCGAATTTGCGCAAAAAATCGAGCGTCATAAAACTCTCCGTCGTTGGAGCGGGCAAAATTCACGCCATCTCGAGGAGCTGACCGGCTGGCTCGCCAGCTTACCCGTCCCCTGCGGAATTCTGGCCGCCGATGATGTAACCGCCCGGCGGGTCCTGCACGCCTGCCGCCGCCTCGAGCGGCCCGTTCCTCAGCAAATGGCCGTGCTCGGCGTGGGTGACTACGAAATGGTCACGGTCATCACTGATCCGCCTTTGTCCAGCGTGATCGTGCCGGCCCGAGAAATCGGCTTCCAGGCCGCCGACTGCCTGAACGTCATGCTCAACGGGGACGGACCTCGCCAGGTTCGCCTGCCTATCGCCTCCATAGCAGCCCGGCGTTCCACCGACTCTCTCGCTTGGGCCGACCCCTTAATTTGCGCCGCCCTGGAGTGGCTCAACGAGCATTCGGGGGAGTCCCTGCGCGTGCCCGCTCTGGCCGAGCACCTTTCGGTCTCGCGCCGCCTGCTCGAGCAACGCTTCCGTAACACTCTGGGCCACGGGCCAGCCGAACAGTTGCGCCGGATTCGCCTGCGCCGGGCGGGGGATTTGTTGCGCGAAACCGACCTGAACCTGGATCGCATCGCCAAAATGTCCGGCCTGGGCACCGCCGAGCATCTATGCGTACTCTTCCGCCAGTATACCGGCCTGACTCCAGGTTCCTATCGCACCATGCTTTCCCAACATCCGCATCACTAATTTCTCATGAAAGCGTTAGAAGCGATATCCAGCGTCAGATCGCGGGTTCGGGTAGTGCTGGGTTGGACGGTGCGAATCGTCAGTTTCAAGTGTTTGCTGAAAGCAGGTAGTTCGGGCTCGAACCTGGTGATGCGCCGACCCAAGACGCGCCCATCTACCAGGTAGTAAGCCAGCGGGTGCATTCCGGTAGCCGAGACGAACCGTTCGATCGGCTGCGGGGTCCGGCGTTCGAAGGAGGCTGGCAGCAGGGGGACGTCGACCAGTCGGACTTCCTGACTGGCCGGATCGTGGTAGAACACCAGGTAGCGTTCCCAGCGAACGTCGCCGAGCGTGTCGGTGACAAACCGGCCGTTGTCGTCCATGGGACTCAGAAAACTCACCGCCCGGCCCGGCAGGATGCTCACGCTGAAAACACTTGCCCGCTCCGCCTCGCGGGCAATTTGCGAAACCACGGTCTGGGTATTGCGCAGCAGTTCGAAGCGATCATCGGTCTTACGCCAGGCTTTGCCTCCCAGGAAGAAAATCTCAAACAGAATAGAGAGCAGCATCAGCAGGAGTCCCAGAGCCACTACCAGGTCCACCACGCTCAGGCCGGCTCGGCGAAAACCGACGTGGAGCCTCAAGAGACGGAGAACCCGGGGTAGAGATAAGTCTCGAAAGAAGCCCGCCCGCGTTTGCCACACGTCACTTCCACCACGATCACTTTGAGAGTGGCCCCTTTGGTGCTGACCTTGACCGTCAGGCTATGGGTCTGGCCATTAGCTTCCACCCGCGGGTAGGGGGCCGGAGGAAAACCCTCGGCGGTCTGAGGGTCGTTGGCCGCACCGTTGAAGACGTAGCTTCCTTCCGGGACATTTTCATAACCGAACTCGTTGACTCGCTCCAGGAAATCCCGTCCCACCTGGGAGGCAACCGCCGTCTCCACCGAGCGCGCGTTCATCTCGATGGCGCCGATGAAGCCGGTTACCAGAGCCAGAATGGCCATGGCCACGATGCCCAACGCCATCATGACCTCAGCGACGGTGACCGCTCTGGTTCTCCTCCTCAACGGGAGGCCCATGTGCGCACCTGGACCGGACCGCGAATGCGCAACGCGTTGTCGCCGTCTTCGAAGAACTCTTCAACGAAGGTCATATTGGCTCCCTGCCTCATCACCAACTGTCCGGGCCGGAAAGACTCCGCTGGATTCAGAGGGTTCGGTTCCGAGCCTTCTCGCCCGCGACCGTCCACCATAATGGCGCCCAGAGTAGTCACGCTGTTGGCCGCAAAGAAGTGGCCGTTGGTGTAAATGATGCCTTGAAAGTAGGAGCTGCCGGCTTTAGCGTAGCTGAGGTTGGAAACCTGGACCATCAGCTTGCTCAAGGCGTCGGTGCGGCCCGCATTGACGACCGCGTCGAAAGCGCCCGGTGAGACGCGGGGGCGATGGATGAACTGATTGGCCGCCGTCTCATCGGGCTGGTCCGTATTGGCGCTGAAGAAGTCCCGGTAGCCGGCCAGCTTGCGCATCATGAAGTCACGCGACTCGCCTTCGGACTGGGCCGCCAGCTTGGCCTCGAGTTTCCCCAGATAGTTTCCGCCGACCAGGGCATCCTCCGGGTTGACCACCGGAATCGGGGCTTCGGGATTATCAGGATGGTAGCCTAACTTTCGGATTTGTAAATCCAGCGGTCCACCGCTTCCCACCACACTGGCCGGCTCCGTGCTTTGCAGTAACTCCTCGGTCTCAGCCAGGGTCTGCTTGGTAGCGTCCCAAAGGACCCGGACTTCGGGATCGCTCTCGGCGAAGTTCTCCATGTAATCCTCGCCATCAAAACCGAGCAGATTGACGCCCTTTTTCGACATGACGGCCGCTTTCTCGGTGGACTGCAAGGTGGAGTCGCCCCGGAAGGTGACTTTGCCGCTGGCCCAGATGGCCCCCTGGCCGGAAATCCCTCCGTTGATGGTCAGATCGCCGTCGACAAAAAGTTCGCCGCCGTCCAGAACCAGATCGCCGCTGACGGTGAGGTCTCCCGATTGATGGTAGTCTCCGGTCGGCAGAGTAGTGGTGCCGGCCGGCTGGATCGTCGGTGGCGGCGCGCTGGCGTGGAGATTGACCTGGCGCTCTATGTCGCCCATGCCGGGAAAGGCGCGTTGGGCGGCGCTGCGCTCAAACGCCCCCACGTCGTAGCGGCTGGAATCGGGCCCAAAGTCGATGCCGACGCCGATCGTGCGGGGGTCCACGGCGCTGACCTTGCCGGTGATGGTGGCCTTGTCGCTGGAATCCTCGGGCACCCAACGGATGGTGGGACCGGACAGGCTGCGCGCATTGGAGTGAATGCCGGCGGCCACTCGTTCGTAGCCCCGCAGGCTATGAATCCCGTCGATGGTCACCGCGCCCCTCAATTCAATGCTGCCCGAAGTCATCAAGGGATACTCGACATTGATGACCCCCGCGCTGTTGACGATGGCCTCGAGCTGTCTTTGAGCGGCTCCCACCCGGGCGGTCACGACGATCAAAGCCGCGCCCCGCGGCACAACTCGGCCGCGCGGGCCGGGACGAGCGCTGCTGCCGGAGATGTTATTGATCGAGGCATCGTCCGGGACACTACCCGAGCCTTCGAAGAATTTGACCCAGTATTTACCCGGGCGATTCTGCATGGATTCGCCGTTGAAGCCGTCGCGCCAGTTTCCGTCGATCTCCAGGTGGGACATCACGTCGGCCAGTCCGGACTCGGCCACGTAGAGAGCGGCCACACTGTCATGCTGGCCCCGCGTCAAGTAATCCTGAGTCGTGACCGCCTTGACCAGCGTGATGAGCATCATTAATAAGACCACCGACATCAACAAAGTCGTGATCAGGGCCATTGCCCGCCTGTGATGTTGACTCGCCACCCTACCCCACCAACTCATTCAAGGCTTTCTTTTTAGTTTACCAGGAATCCCCCCTTCTGTCAGGTGCCCTCCGGGAGGCAGGCTTCGTTGGCAGCCGAACGAACCGGAGCCCGCACGATGGAACTGAACAATCTACTCTCCAGTATGGCTTCCGAGGGAACGGTGGATTCTTCCGGCGTTTTTACCATGGATTTCGCCTATGCCGAGCGCAAGCTGGATGACTATCGCCTGCCCGATCCGGCCCTGTTCATTCTCAACCTGGTGGCTTCGGCCGTGCTCAGTGGCGCCCACGAGTTCGTAGTCGAGACCGAACGGGCGGAAACTCGTGTATTTTTCAACGGCACACTGCCGGATCCGGAGCGTCTGCCGGAGTTGTTCACCTTCCTTCTCAAGCCCGCGCCTCATCCGGCCCTGCGCGAACTGGCGCTGGCCCTGCACGGCGCCCGCAGTCTGCCCAACGACCCGAAAATCAGTCTGCTGGTGGGGACCAGGACGGGCGGCTGGCAGGCGCAGGTGACCGGCTCCCGGTTGGATGTTCAGCCTGCTCCCACGGAGCGCCTCGGCATCAAGGTCACCGTCCAGCATTCTTCCAGTTCCCCCTGGGCGCGCCTGCTGGGATTCGGCCAGGCCGGCGCCGGCCAAAAAATTCTCGAGCAGCTCTTCCATTTCTGCCGCTACGCGCCTTTGGACCTGCGCGTCAACGGCCGGCCCAAAGGCAGCGCCGTGCCCATGGGTCTGCATCAGAACGAAGGTCCCTTCGCCCGGCTCTTTGCTCGCGGCAGCCAGAGCCTGCGCATCAGCCGCCCGGGAAGTCGGCGCCAGGATGTCTTCTTCGCCCCCGATCGCGCCTCGCCGGTGGCCAGCTCCATTCTGGTGGGCCTGGCCCTACCTGAAGTAGCCGAGCGCGAAGGCCTGCTCTTCATCTCCCGGGGCGTGGCCTTCCGCCGTCCCGCCAGGCTGCTGGGAAATTCACTGGCCTGTGCGGTGGTCAGCGCCGACCACCTCGAGAAAAACCTGTCCCAGACCGATCTGGTCGAAAATGAGGAGTTTCAGGACCTGGTGGCCGCCGTACGCCGACAAGTAGAGGCGCTCCTGGAGGAAGTCTGCGTCAACCCACCGCTGTGGAGCGCCGAACAGGCCCAAGCTCTGCAGCAGCTTTTCCAAAATCGCTATCCGCCCGACCAGCGTCCCCCCGCCGTCGAAATGTTTTTCCGCATGCAACAGCTCAACCAGAACTTCGCTACTCCGGTGCACGCCCAGGAGCAAGTCGACTTCTATCTGGCTTTGAGCGCCCAGGAGCGGACCGCGGCCACCACCTTTCGCGAGCAGATGCAGACGATGTTAAAGACGCGCGTGCTGCAAAGCGTCGACCACAAGCGCTGGGCGCCGGCCCATCTCTTCCTGGAGCAAATGGGACGGGTGGGAAAACCCGCGCGGGTCGAATTTCGCATGTTGATTTGCTTTTTTGCCGAGGACCTGGAAGCCGCCCGCTTACTGGACCAGGCCGACAGCCAGGAGCCCTCCCCCACCCGCCTGCTCTTGCGCTACATTTGGGGTTGGAGCGATAAGCCTCCGTCCCAATCAGCCCTGAGCCGTTTCTTCGAGATGGAACGAGCTTTCCACGATGGCCAGGACGCGCGGGCCGAGTCGCTGGCGGCTCAGCTGGAGCAGGCGACCTTGACCCCTTTCCTGGGCCTGTGGCTGGGCTGGTATGCCCTGCACCGCCAGGACTACCGGGCGGCCGAGCAACTCTGGTTTCAGGTGCTGGCCAGGGTCAGTCCGGCCCTCTATAAACTTTGGTATCCGCGCATGTGGCGCCAACTCTCGGGCAAAATTCCTCTGGCCGCGCAGATTCGCTGGCAAGCCCGCCAGGGGATCCGCCGCTACCTGACTTCCGGCAAAGAAAGAGACCGGATCGAGCACAACGAGGACCAGGGGATTCTGGACTGGACTCAGACGGTCTGGCTGCTGCGCAGCGACAACAATCCCGAAGCTCATCGGGTCTTCTTGCGCTACCTGTTGCGTTACCTGCTGGTGCCCGAGAAGTTCTCCGTCGAGCCCTTCAGCTCGCCTGAGCTGCCGGTCGCTTTGCCTACCAGCTAACGATCCTGAAAGAATCCTGAAAAACCATTAACAGTCGGCCACAAGATGTTTACAAACAACTCTGTTTTGGCAACAAGCGCCCCCCTCCACCGGCGTGCCCGGCAGCTTACTATGAATCCAGAAGAAACGAAGTGGAGAACCAGAAAATGTCAATGGCCATCGCTGTATCAGGCAACAATCAAGCTCAAGCTCAAAGTGGTATCGCCGGCAAACATGGCAAGCATTGCAGACACGGCAAACATGGCAAGCACGGCAAAGCCGGTAAGGCCGGCAAGCACGCCGGAATCGGCCAGCCCAACTTCGCCAGCGCCCTCCACAGCCCCGCGGCCGCCGGCAGCAGCATGGCCCTGGCCGTCTCGGGCAACAGCGCCCAGGTCAGCCAACTTCTCTCCAGCCTGCTCGGTGGCGGCCAGAACCAGGCCAACGCCGGCATGAACCCCGGACTGGGCGGCATGCTCAGAAGCTTCAGCTCCGTCGGCTTCTAGTGGCCGCTGGTTTTCTCGATAACCTGGTCACTTCTCTGGGGGGTGCCAAAGAAGGTCCCGACCCGAATCGCCTGGAGGGCCTGTTGGAGTGTGCGCGCTCCGGCATGGCCCCGGACGAACTTCAGGCCAGGACCAAAAGCATGCGGGCTCGCCTGCGCCGGGCCCTCGCTGAGCGGGAGGCCTCGGCGGCTCCCCTGCGCGACCAGCTCCACCCGGGTCTGAACGGCATCATCGAGCGCAATTTGCAGTCCTGCCAGGATCTGATTGAGCTGCTGGCCGATCTGTCCCCGCCTCACTACGACGACTACCAGGCGGCCGCGGCCGAGTTTCTGGAAACCAGCCGAAGGCTGGCCGAGTGGAGCACGCCGATGTGCCCGGGCTGCGGTTCCGCCGGCCCCGAACGCAAATGCCCGGAGTGCCGGGTGGAGCGTCTGATCCCCGACCTTGAACCCACCGCTCTGGAATTTGAACAGGGCCAGGTCAGCCCCGAGGTGGCCGCCGTGCATCAGGCCTACACCGGAGTCATCTCCGGCCAGGCCGATCTGGCGACGCTGGTCCAGACGCTGCAGGACGTCGAGTTCACTTTTCTCGAAGCCCGGACGGTGGCCGAAGCCGATCCCGATCGCGAGCCTCTGCAGGAGCAGCTCGCCACCGCTCTGGAAGCCATCGATCGGCTGCTGGCGGTGGAACAAAACCGTCAGGCCCGTGAGCTTAACGCCGGTTGGGCCCAGCTCTTCCGAGCCGCCGTGGCCATTCAAAAATTACTTTAGACGAAGGCTCGCCATCATTAGCCAAGACTGTTTCGAACATGATCTATTCGCCGGCGCACTGCTCCACAACCTCGAGGGCATGCCGGCCGGCTCCGTCGTCGGCATCCAGGGAGCCTGGGGCCGGGGCAAGACGGATGTTCTGACTCGTTTGTGGGCCAGGGCCAAAGATTCTTCCGCCTTTACCCAGCAGGCCTGGTTGAACCCCTGGCGCTCCCCCACCGATTCGCTGCAACCCCTGGTCAAGGTCTTTGCCCAAAACTTTCAGAATTCCGAAGACGCACCCGAGGCTTTGGAAGTCTGCCAGTGGCTGGTGGGCTCGGCCGCCGGTCTGCCCGCCTATATCCGCCTGGAGTTGGTGAAACGGTGCTTCGGAGCGGAGTCCCGCAAGGAAGGCGTCTTCGATAGCCAGGACTGCCTGGCCAGGTTTCACAGGCTCACCGGCAAACTGGCCGGCGAGGCCCGATTTCTGATCTGCGTCGACGATCTGGACCGCTGCCTTCCCAGTCAGCAAATCCCGCTGCTCGAATCCTATTTCTTCTTGACCGGCGAGAATCGTGGCCCTATTTTCGTGCTCGCTTACGATCTGGAAGTCCTCTCGGCCTCGATCCGCTCGCATTATGGCAGCGTCGATGCAGAGAATTACCTGGACAAAATTTTCGACCTGCGCGTCAGCCTGCCGCCGATTACCAGTTCGCGCCAGGAGAACAAGTTTTTGGAGCTGTGCCGAGAAGCCGGGCTGGCTAACGAGAGTCGAATGTTCTCGGCCTTTTTTGAAGAGGCTCTGGATACGCGCAACCCTCGCATGCTGGTCAGGGCTTTTTCTAAATACCGCTTCGTCTGCCGTACCATCGACCCCGAGGCCGACGCCAGTCCAGACCGCTTCTGCCTGCTGGTCTGGCTGGTCCTCATCGAGACCTGGCCGGATCTGCGCCGCCAGTATCAGAGTCTGGCCCGGGAAAAGACCTCGGCCGACTCTCCCCTGGTGCGCCTGCTGAGCGACGCCCACACCATTATCGCCCACGGGGGCGAAAAGACGGACCGAAATCTCTTTTTAGCCAGGCTGTTCCAGGTCACTCACGACTCCGCCGTCAATGCCGGCAATATTTTCGTTCAGGTGCTGGCGCGCTTGAATAGCGGAGGAAAGCGCCGCTTTCGAGGTGAGGGTGGAGCCGGCTTAAAGTCCTTCGTGGACATTTTATCCAACGAATTCCAACTGTGTGAGAACGTTCTGCATCGAGCCGGACTATGAAGCCTGCCGGTTCGGTAACATTCCGGCCAAAATCCGTTCAAGAGTTCTCGATAAATTCTGAACATGATCATTCCAACTCAACCCGTCGGGGGGAGAGGATGGAAGCCGGCCCAGGCCGCGCCTCGCCAACACGTCCAGCCCAATGATCCGCCGCCGGAAGGACCCAAGCCCGGACACCACTGGCTGGGCGGGCACCTCAGCCTGGAGAGCTTCGAGCACTGGCTGCACGCCAAGAGCGAAGTGGTCGGACTGAAAGCCGACGCCGTCGACACCGCTCTCGGGCACGTCGCTCATACGGGCATGTCCACTGCCTCCACCATCGCCGCCTCCGCCCTGGGCGCCGCTTCGGGCGCGCTGGGCCTGGTGTTGTTCAACCTGGGCGCTCGCGATGTCAAAGAGGGCATCGAACACCGTGACTGGGCACACACCGTGGAAGGCGTGGGTTCTCTCATCGTCGGGACGCGCAGCCTGGCGGCCGGGGCGGCAACCGTCGGCCATCTCCTGCCCCACAGTCTGCTGATCACCGAAACGGCCGGGCTGGCGGGCAAACTGGTGGGTCCTCTGGGGCTGGTGCACGGAGCCATCGACACCGGTTTGGGAGTCAATCAGATCGTCCAGGGCATTCGCGGCGAAGACCGCAAGCTGATCACCAAAGGGGCGCTGGGAATCGGAATGGGCGCCTCTCTAATGGCGGCCGCGGCGGGCGCTGGAATCCCCGCCCTGGCCTCGGCCGGCCTGTTCCTGGCCGGCAAGGTCTGGCTCGACGTCAAAAATTAATCCGCGAAAGTGTCCATCAGGTGGTTGGCTTCATAGTGCCCCTTCACGTTGACCCGGCGGTAACGATTCCCGAAGGCGCTCTTCAAGGGAATGTCGTTGTTGGTGTTGTTGGTGCCGTGCACGTAGGTCAGAGACTTGAGGTCGCGTCCGTTGTCGGTATTGGCCCAATTGGCAATGGCGTTTTGCGAGCCGTAAAGACTGTCCAGTAGCTCCAGCCGGTCGGCCTGCAACCCCTTGCCGTCGGGCGAGTTTTGAATGGACCGGCGCAGGGCCTCACCACCGGCCGAATGAGCCGACACGACCCGATAGCCCGGATTGGTGACGCCGGCATCGCGCAGGGCCTGGTTGGTGGTGTCGGCCTGACTCTTGACGTTGGTCCAACTGGTCGGGTAATTCCCGTCCTGAGCATTGGAGGTTTCGGGCAGAACCACTACCGTTTGGGGCGTCTTTTTCTGCAGTGCCTCGATGCGCTCGGTGGTCTGGGCGGCATGGCCTTTGGGGTCGGCCACCGTGGAGTTGAAGCCGTGGTAGTGCGTGTGCACGCGAGTTTCCTTCTGGGGATCAAAGCCGGGCGGGAGCACCGTCAGCACCGGATGGCCCCCGTTGCCGTCGTTGCGGTTGGCGATGATTTCACTGCCATTCTTGATCAACTCCGCATAGTTTTTCTGGGCTCGCTGAATGGTCGCCGCCAAAGCCTTGTCTTTCGGATCTTTGGAATTCTTCAGGCCGTCGAGCTGCTCTTTGGTAATGCTACCCGCGCTGTAGCTGCCGGGAGGTAGCTGGCGCGGCTGACTGCCCGCCCAGGACTGAAAATTCGGCACCGCTTTCTGATGGGTCGCGCCTCCCTCTTGAGAGAGCTTGACCTGGTCCGGTTTGGCCGGCCTGCTCTCGGCTGGACGCGAGGTTGGAGCCTGAGCCGTCCGAGGCGGCGGGGAGGGCCGTTCGATTTTTTTAGAGTTGGCTGTGATGGTGGCCATAAAGGTCTCCTGAGCAGAGGATGATCCTATTCTGCTCCCCGCCGCCCCCCGCTCCCAGCCGGAACCTATTACCAATCCGTGAACTGTGTTAACAGCCTGGTCAGTTTTCCTACCCCGGCTGACCGAGCATTGATTTGACCCGGGTGCGGGCCTCATCGCCTTCGCACACCAGCGCGCCTTTGTCATCGAAAATCTTGTAGCAGGGGATGGTCACCACTCCATACTGTTTGGCCACTGGCGAATCGCCGTCCTGGATGTCGACCTTCAAAGTCACGTAGTCGGGCTTTTCTTTCATCAACTGCTCGAGTTGCGGCTCCACCTTGCGGCAGGCCGGGCACCAGGGTGCCGAAAAAACCACGATGTTGGTCTTGCCCGGGACCAGCTTGTCGTGTAAATCGACCGATTCGCCCGGCTTGTTGATGTGGCGCACCGGGCCTTCGTCTTTGCCCACCATCGCCAGAGCGCCCATGGCCGCGCTCACGCCCACCAGCAGTCCCAGGCCGAGCGGGCTGGTGTGGCCACCAGCGGCCAGCATTCCCAGCGCGGTCGCCCAGCCGGCTGCTACCACTCCGCCCTTGAGGTCGCCATCCAGAGCGTAGCGAAACCCCAGGCTGGCCAAACCGCCCACCAGGGCGCCCGGCACTCCCGCCACCGCTCCACCCACCAGGGCCGGGGCCAGCGAACCTGCACCGACGACCGCGCCCTGGGCAAAGCGCGGTAAGCGCTCCACCGCCCGGCCCAGAACCGTTCCATCCTTCGGCTCCTGGGGAGCGGGCGGGGGCGGAGTAGGATTCTGTGGGAATTTGGCGGGTAGCGGCTGGTTATGGGCAAGAACTCTCATACCACCAGCTTGCCATCTGACGGAGAGCGGTGGGTTGACTGGAAGTTAAAATCCCAAAGAATCTTTCCGGTCGGCGGCTAAGAACTCAGTACGGTGTATTGTAGCCCCGAGATTCGTGTAAAGTCCCTATCGGAGGTCAACAAATGCGCGCCAACGACATCTTGACATTAGCAAAATGCCTGCTTGATGTCTAGCGCATCGGAGACAAAGGCAGGCTTTGCGGGGCGGCGGATCCCGGGGCTTCGGGTATTTAGATCCTGGTCCGGAGAGCGGAAAAGGCTTTAATCTAGAGGTCAATCTTTTCGATCGGTTGGTGACCTCCATGGACAAGATTTTAGTCATTCTTAGCAGCGCGAACCATCTGGAGCTGGCCGACGGCCAGCGCCTGGAGACCGGTTTCTTCCTGAACGAATTGGGGGTGCCGGCCCAGCAACTGGTCAGCGCCGGCTTTCAGTTGGTGCTGGCCAATCCCCGAGGCAATCGGCCGGCCATGGACGCCAATTCCGACGACGCCTCCTTCTTCGGTCATGACGAGGAGCGCTATCAACGCACACGGGCTTTCGTTCACGAGCTTCCGGACCTGGACCAGCCCAAGTCCTTTGCCCAGATTCTGACCGAAGGTCTGCAAGACTATGCCGGGGTGTTCGTGCCGGGCGGCCACGCCCCGATGGCCGATTTGCTGATGGATGCACAGCTGGGTCAAATTTTGCGCCACTTCCACCAGCACGCTAAGCCCACCGCCATGATCTGTCACGGGCCGGCGGCGGCTCTATCGGCCCAGTTCGATCCTATTGGATTCGTGGCCGCTCTCAAGGAGGGGCGAGAAGTGCCGGCGCAGGACTGGATTTACGCGAACTACTCGATGACGGTGTTCTCCAACATCGAAGAGCGTCTGGCCGAATTGAAGATGCCGGCCAGGATGCAATTTCACATCGAGAGCGCCTTGAAGTTGGCCGGCGCCAAAATCGAAGTGGCCTGGATTCCCATGCAGTCCAAAGTGGTACGCGACCGCGAGCTGATTACCGGGCAGAATCCCGCCTCGGATGCGGAGCTGGCCGGACAGTTCTTGGAAATGCTCGGCTCCCGCCAAACGGCTGGCGCCCGCCCGAGCCGTTAGCTCCAAAGACCCTGGGGGCCGCGCACAGGGTCTTGTCGGGGCAGCGGTAGCGCAGCGATACGCTGGTTGGCGGCGGGGCGTTCCTCGGGCCGCCCGCGCAAGAGGTCCCCATCGCGGCCTTCGGCGTAAGCCCCTACCACCTGGAAATCCTGGCTGGCTTGCACACAGCGATGAGCTACCCCGGCCGGAATGACCAGCACGTCCCCCGCCTCCACAGTCAGGCTCCGGCCCACCCGGGAGCCGCCCAGACAAAGTTCCGCTCGGCCCTGATAGATGCCCAGGACTTCATGACTGGTGCTGTGGTAGTGGTCAAAGGCATAGACGCCGTTACGCCAGGAATGGGACCAATCGCGTTGCCGAAAGTGCTGTTCCATGGACTGCGGATCGGGGTCCAGGGCGGCGCGGTAGAGAATTGCCGGGAGCCGGCTGTTGGGAAACTGGCCGTCGTCAGCGAAATGCAGAAACTCGGGGGACATGGTTAGAGTATAGCAGGGTGATGGGAAACTGTTCCCCGAACCGGATCGAAAGATGGTCAAAGTAGAGCTACAGTCCAAGTTAGATGAGGAGCTTCGCCGGCGTGCTCCCCCCGGTGCGCTGGCCTACCTGTTGTTGCTCACAGCCATGGTTGCCACCACGGATTTTCTGCAAATGCCGGCGGCGGTCCCGGCCCTGGTGGCTTTGACCCTGGTCACCGCTCTGCGCCTTGCCCATATACGCCGGTCGTCCCACAGTACCGCCTCGGAGTGGAAACGTATGTTCCAAATCGGCGTTTGGACCGGTGGAATTCTCTGGGGCGGTCTTTCGGCTTACGCTTTTTCCATTTACGGCTTGCAGTGGACGCCCCTTTTTATGCTCTTGATGACGGCGGGCATCGCCTCGGGCGGGAGCGTTTCCCTGGCTCCCGATCAAGGTACGGCCCAAATCTTTCTGCTCTGCCTGATGCTGCCTCCGGCCCTGGCCTGCGGCCTGCTGCACTACTACGGCGTGACCTTCGTCGTGTTGACCTACATGGCATTCCTGATGCAGCAGAGCAAAAGGCAATGCGAATGGCTCCAAGCCTACCTGCGCTCTATTCAAGAGCTGGAACGGACCAATCTCGAACTGCAGGCCAAGACGCTGGAGGCGGAAAGCAACCGGGACCAGGCGGAAGCGGCCAATCAAGCCAAAAGCGCTTTCCTGGCCACCATGAGCCATGAAATTCGCACTCCCATGAACGGCGTGATTGGGATGACCGGGCTGTTGCTCGACACCTCCTTGAATAGTGAACAGGCCGACTATGCCCGGACCATCCGCACTTCCGGCGAGGCGCTCTTAAGCCTGCTCAACGATATTCTGGATTTCTCCAAATTGGAAGCGGACAAGGTCGAACTGGAATTAGTGCCCTTCGACCTGCGGGCGGCCGTGGAAGACGTGCTCGAGTTACTCTCTTTCAAGGCCGCCGAGAAAGGCCTGGAAATGGCCCTGCTCATGCGCCCGGACTTGCATAGCCGCGTGATTGGCGATCCGGGCCGTTTTCGCCAGGTCCTATTGAATCTGGTGGGCAACGCCATCAAGTTTACGGCCAGCGGAGAGGTAACCGTGGAGGTGGAGATGGTCAGCCAGGATGCGGAGGGACTGCTGGTGCGTTGCTCCGTGCACGACACCGGTCTGGGCATACCGCCGGAAAGCCTGGGCCGCCTCTTTCAGCCCTTTTCGCAGGCCGACTCTTCCACCACCCGGCGCTTTGGCGGCACCGGCCTGGGATTGGTTATTTCCAAGAAGCTGGTGACGGCCATGGGCGGCGACATCACCGTCACCTCCCAACCCGGCGAAGGCTCTACCTTTGCTTTTACCAGCCGGTTCCAGCCGGCCGGCGCAGTCCAACCTTTGCCGACTTCCGATGTGGAAGGCTTGCGCGTGCTCGTGGTCGACGATAACCGCACCAATCTCAAGGTCTTTCAAGAGCAGTTGCGGGCCTGGGGCTGCGAGGTGTCCGGCGAAGAGGATCCCCGCCAGGTAGTGGCCCGGCTCAAGTCGCTGCTTCATGAAGGCAAGCCGGTCCAGGTCGCCCTGTTGGATTTTCAGATGCCCTACCTGGATGGCGCCCAACTGGCCGCTCAAATCAAGGCCGATCCGGAAATCGCCGGCATCTCCCTGGTGCTGGTGACCTCCATGCCCAACCGGGGCGACGCTCGCGAACTGCAGCAGAGCGGCTTCGCCGCCTATCTATCCAAGCCGGTGCGCCAGGCCGCCTTGCGCTCCACTCTGGAGACGGTGGCCGGCCTGCGCCAGAATCCCGAAACGGCCACCGCTGCCCCGATCGTGACCGTGCATACCCTTAACGAGGGTCGCGTGCGCTCTCGTCTGCGTTTGCTGGTAGCCGAAGACAACGTGGTCAACCAGCGGGTGGTGGTCAGGATTCTGGAAAAAGCCGGCTACTCGTGCGATGTGGTGAGCAATGGCCAGGAGGCGGTAACGGCTCTGGAAACCATCCGCTACGACGCGATTTTGATGGATTGCCAGATGCCGGTCATGGACGGCTACGAGGCCACGCGGCGCATTCGCCAACTGGGCGGCGAACGAGCCACCATGCCGATCTTCGCGGCTACCGCCGGCGTGACCGTGGAGGAACGCAAGAAGTGCGCGGAAGCAGGCATGGACCGGTTTGTGGCCAAACCGATTCAGGCCGAGGCCCTGCTGCGCCTGCTCCAGGAGACCTTCCCGGGCACGGAATGCGCTCTCTGGCCGCGCAGCGTGCTGGATGCCGAGCGATTTTCCCAAACACGCCTTCAACAGGTGAGCGATGGCTCGGCTGATTTCCAAAAGGAACTCCTGGATACATTCGCGGGTGAATTGGATCGGGCCGTACGCGAATTGCCCACCGCGCCGGAGGAGCAGGATCGCTTGAAGGTGCGCCATCTAGCCCACGGAATCAAATCCGCCGCCCTCTATGTCGGCGCGGTGCGCCTTTCCCGCATGGCCGAAGCCCTGGAGCGTGAGGCGGAATCCGGGGCGCTCAACACCATGAGCCAGATGCTCGAAGCCTTTCGCGAGGAAGTGACCGCCTCCAAGAACGAGATGTCGGGGCAGGCGGATTGAAAAATATGCCAAAGGCATCCTGTGACGATGATTGAAAAGTATTTGGAAATTCATCGCCGCAAGGTGAGAGGTCACGAGTCGGCACCGATCCGGCCGGGCGTCCAGGCTGCTCGAAGCGCCTCGGCGATGGCCGGCCTCGAGCCGGTGGAGCGCGTCTTTTTGGAGGGCACCTCTCCCGTCAGCCTGGGCCATCTGACTCTGCGCACGGTCGAAGAAGCCAATGAATTTCTGCGCAGCTACGGCATTGATCCAGAGTGCCCGATCGAACGCCTGAAGATGGAGGAAATCCACCGGGAAGCCGTCGACTTCCTGCGCAGGCTGTTGTGTCCGGCGCCCCGAGCCTGCGACGCTACTTTGACCATGCCTCCCGAGGTCGAGGACCCGAGCAATATCACACGCTTCCTCATCGGAGCCTCCACCATGTCCCAGCACCAGCCCTTGCAGGCCTGGGCCTGCGCCGTGCTGCGGGTGATGCACGCCATTACCTATGCCAATCAGCTTTCCGTCGGACCCCACTCCGCCGAGATTCGGCGCCAGATCCTCGATCGTTTTCGCAGTCGCGTGCACACGGATGAAAACGGCCAGCTGTGGTTGGGTCGTGAGTCCGACCGGGTCCCCTTGTGTTCGATTCAATATCGCGAAGAAAAAGCCCGCGACAGCGTCATTCTCAAGCTGCTGCACAAGCCGGACAATTTGCCGCAAAGCGTGCACGACCGGGTGGGCGTGCGCATGGTGACTCCCGGCAAACGAGAGGCGCTGCAGGTCCTGCAATACATCGCCCGCCATCACCTGGCCAACGTGGCCCATTTGACGCCGGGAAGGTCGCGTAATACGCTGCTGACGGAAGATTGGGAGAAATCCGCCGGGGCCGGCAATCCGCATTCGAGCCCGGATTTTCGTTCTCTGCAATTTACCTGCCGGCAGTTGATCCGTCTGGACAATCCCATGTACGCGGCCACTCGAAAAATACGTAAGGCGTTGCAGGAGAGTCCCTGCCGGGATTTAGAGGTGGCCCTGAGCGAACTGGAAGGCCACGCCGCCCAGCCTTACATTCGCTTTCTATTTCCCTACGAGATTCAGATTCTCGACCAGGAAAACGATCTCAAGAGCCAGATAGGGGAATCCTCACATTCCAATTACCGCCAGCGCCAGTTGCGGGCGGTGCGCCACCGGGTCTTCCCGGCCGGCCTTTTAGCACACTAGCGCAGGCCGGCTTCGATGGCGGCGAGTTCTTTTTCCCAAGCCTCTTTGCTGGCCCCGTAGAAGCGATTCAGTTCCTGGCGGCAGCGCGCGACGGCGGCGCGGGCCGTAGCGGCATCGCCGGCAGCAGCCGCCAGTTGGGCCTGCAGCAAAGGCGGTAGAATGGGGTCGACTCGCCAGTTGGCAACGGCCTCGGAAATGGCCTGGGCCTCGGCCAGCTTCTTCTCCGCCAGCGCCTGGTTGAACATTTGACGCACTTCCGTGAGCACCGTCTCCGAGGGAGCGACCACGCCGGCGGTCCTGGCGCAGTTGGTGTAGGACTCGAGAGCTTTCGTATAATTCTTTTCGGCTACGGAGAGCCTGGCGCTGATGTATTCCAACTGGTTGGTGGGAGAGCTCAACTCTCGCACTCGCGCCAGGCCGGCATCGACTTCGCGGCGAGCGCGGGCCTGCTCTTTGCGGTCTAAGGCATCCTGGGCTTTAAGGACGGTAATCTGGTAAATGGTGTCGCCGCCTCGGGGTGGGTTTCGCCACAACGGAGCCAGCAACGCCTCCGCTTCCCTGGCTCTGGCCAGCTTATAGAGATATTTAGCTTGCTCGATCACCAGCCTTTCCCTGTGATCGGCGGGGAGCTTGGGATGTTTGGCCAACGCCTGGACCACCTGTAAAGCCTCCCCGTAGCGCTTGGGACCGATGAGCAAATCGAGTTTCTTCTCGGCCAGTTTGGTGCTGAAAACAAAGTTGTCGGCCCGCAGGGGAGTGGCCGCCTGGAGCGCGGCCAGCGCTTTATCGATCTTACCCTCCCCTTTGAGGGCCTCGGCCGCCTTGAGCCAACCTTCCTCGCGTTGCTCCGCCGGGTAGGCGGTGTTCTTCCCGACTTTTTCCCAGAGGGAAATAGCTCGTTCCAAAGCCTTCACCTTCTGCAAACTGGAGCCCCAGTTGAGTTCCAGGCGAGCGTTGCGCAGCGGCTTTTGCTCAGGGCTCAGCGGCAGAGCCAGCAAGCTCTTGTAGATACGGTCCACCACCGCGGTGGTGGCCGGGGAAGGCGGCAGCGAGTGAGCGGTCACCGAGGCCATGCCCAATTCGGTGTCGGCCGCCTGCGGGTTGTAGCTGGCCATCTGCTGGGCGGCCTTTTCGTAGCCCTCGATGACCTTCAAGTTGAGCGCGACGTCGCTCTTGGCGGCCACGAGATAAGAAGTGCCGATCTCGTGGTAGGCGGTGGCCAGTTGCTCGGGGGTGGCTCCGGCCAGAGCCGTGATCAATTCCCATTCCGCCCGAGTACGAGCACGGCGGGCAGCCAGAATGCCCGCGCGAGCGCGCTGCTCGCCGCTGACTCCGGTCACCTCGCGAGCCAGCCGGAAGGCCTTGAGAGCCTCATCACCGAGAGTCTGGCTGTCGGCATAGGCCAGTCCGGCCGATTCATAGGCCTGGAAACGTTGGGCGTCGGTGGCGGCCACCTGGGCGGCCGCCAGCCAGGCATCGCCGGCCAGCGAAGCCTTGTCTCGCTCACTCCAGGGGGTCTTCACGCCGTTGGCTTTGTCCAGTTTATGCTGCTGTAGCAGCGTGGTGGCCTGAGCGGCCCGACTTTCGAAGCTCTGAGCCCAGAGCGGATGGGCCAGTAACAGCAAAATGAGGGCGGTTTTCATGGAAAGCCTGGTTCGCAAGAGCAGTGATCCAGCCCTGGCGGTCGAAGGAAGCAAACATGAAAAACAAATGGGGAATGCTTCTAGTCCTGACCGCTCTGGCGGGCTGCGCCGCACCCAAGATCGACCTCAACGCGAACAAGATCAAATCCAAACAGAAAGCCCGGGTGAACAGCAATAATCAGAACCTCAAAGAGCAGACCGGCACCGATCTGGAGCTGGTGAAACCCAAGAAGCGCAAGTTCGGAGTGCCTGCTTCGGTTGATCC
>JAHBVR010000020.1 GCA_019637395.1 Vulcanimicrobiota bacterium | reverse complement strand
GGGTTCTTTTATTTTCCAGCCGAAGATCTCTCGCGCAACTCGCTGGTCAGCTTCTCCAATTCGCGCGCCTGGCGCTGCGCCGCCGCACCCTTGCCGGCCATCCCCGCCAGGGCCAGCGAATCGGAAGTTTCCAGAGCGGACTTCAGGGTCTGCAAAATCTCCACGCTCATCTTCATCTCGGCCAGCATCAGTCGGTAGTGCGGCTTGCAACTTTCGGGCGGTTTCACCCTGGCCAGCGCGGCCTGACTGGCGCGAGCCTGACCCAGCAACGAATCCACTCCCGAAGTATCGCCCATCACCGCCTGGTTCAACAGGTCGTTGGCGAAGTCGGAAGGATTGCCCAGGTCCTGAGTTCCTGCCCCGATCTCGTCTACCGCCGCCAGATAGGCCCTCACCTCATTCGACTCCTTAGCCGAAAATGGTGGCCGCTTTCGAACTACCGGTGTAGGGGGCGGCGACAGGGCCAGCTCCTGAGAAGAAGCCGGCGCGGTTACTACTGGCCTTTCCGCAGGGGTTACGGTCACCAACGGAACCGGTGCCGTCACGCGTCCTAACAGAAAACAGGTGCCCATTAAAGACAGCACCAGACCTCCCACCAGCGCCCCCAGCGCCCGCTTTGGCACCTGCACACTATCGCCCATGAAGAGTAGTTCCAGAGCGCCCGCGGAATAACCCTCCCCATGGGTGACATCCAAAACCCCCGCCTGCTCCTCGTCAAAGCGTTTCTCTTCCTTGCGGCCGGCGCGCTAGCCAGCGCGGCGCTACTGCTTGACCACTTCAGTTGGACCAACCTCTTCCTGCTGGCCACCGCCATTTTTTCCTTCAGCCGCTTCTATTACTTTTGCTTCTACGTCATCGAGCACTACATCGACCCCACCTACAAATTAGCCGGTCTGACCTCGGTCACCGCCTATTACCGGACCAAAAAATGAGCGCCCCCAAACGTTGGCTACTTCTCTCCATCCTCTTCCTGCTGGCCGGCGGGGCCGGTTTGCTCTACGCTTCGGTCGTCCAGAAACTCACCAACGAGCCCCTCGAGCCCAACCTGGTGGTCGACATCAATCGCAAAGAAGTGCGTACTCAGACTCAGGTGGCTCACCTGGTGGGCAGCCCCTTTTATTACCCCCGGGACCGCTACAGCGCCGTTCTGCAAACGCCCGGGAATTTTCAAGCCAGCGGCTTCAAAGTCCAATCCAACGGCAACGTCATCGAGATCGAACGCTCCGCCCTCGTCCAATTCAGCGCTCACACTATCGTGGCGCTCATCTGGATCACCGCTCTGAGCGTGGCCGCCGCCGCCCTCAAAACCCTGATTGCCGAAAGCAAGCCCGATCCGGCCCTGCTCACCTGGGCTTCCATCGCCCTGCTGGCCTTACCCGCTCTGCGCCAGACCATGGTCGGGGCCCCGGCCATCGGCATCTACATCGACTTCTACGGATTTCTCTGCTGTGAAGTCATCGTCGTCGTCTCCCTGCTGGCCCTCACCGTCAAATGGTTGGCCCGCAAAGATTGAAGCACTGAACGAACCGAAGGAATCCGGCGACTCACCGACTTCTCCAGCATCGAAGCGCACAACTCATCCAGCCACAAAAGACCCGAATCCAGCGGTGGGGCCGGTGAGCTCAAATGGGCCGCCACCACATCACCTCCGCCAAACGGCAGCACGCCGCGGATCATCATGAACAAAATCACGCCCAGCGCATATACGTCCGAGGCAAAGCACGGATTTCCCAGCAATTGTTCGGGCGCCATATAGGCCGGCGTGCCAATGGCCTGGCCGGTGCCCGTCAAAGTGGCCCAATCACCGGAAGGCCGCGCCACTCCAAAGTCCAGCACCTTCAAGCCGGAGGCAGTCAACATGATATTATCCGGCTTCAAATCGCGGTGCATCACTCCCTCGGCGTGCGCATATTCCACTCCCTCGCACATCAAGGCCAACAATTCCACCGCGCGCGCAACTTCCAAAGGTCCCCGCTCCAGCACCGCCGCCAGCGTCTCCCCGGAGACATAGTCCATCACCAGATAAGGCGCCTCGTGAAAAATGCCGAAGGCCACGATACGGACCAGGCAGGGATGCTTCAACCGCCGCCCGATGTCCAGTTCTCGGTGAATACGTTGCAAAGAAGCCGCCTCTACCAAATACGGGCGCAGAATCTTCAAGGCAAAAACGTCCCCGAAATCCTTATGCCGGGCTAAAAATACCTGGGCATATGAGCCCTCGCCCAGCTTGGACTCGATAAAATACGAATCCACCTCGCGGCCGACCAGATCTTGCTCGTAACGGTCCTGCAGATACTCTTTCTCGCGCCGCAACGCCACCGCCGTACGCCGCGTGCGCACCAACGGGAGTACTACCATCACCAGCAATCCGGCCATGCCGGCATAAATCGGCAGCGGATGAAAACGCAGGTTATGCTTGAAAGTGGACAGCGCCCCCAGCGGTCGGAGCTCCACACCGATTCGCCAGCCCGAGCCAGTCCAATACTCCTTGCCCTGAGCCAGCGGATAAGTCCGCTCGAAGTCCTCATAACCCGGAAGACGCGCCGCCAGAGTGATGCCGCGTTCTCCATTCACAGCGTGCGCGATAAACTCGCTGCCCGAAGGCAAAACCGCGCGCGGATCCGGACCTCCCGGCATGGCTGCGCCGGAGCTGTGGCGCACATAGAAACCAGCCTCCGGAGGCACGACTTCGACCCGAACCACTGGTTCCGCCCAAGCACACCAGCTCAAGCACAGCCAGACCCAAAAAAGCCTCAAGGCAATTCGGCCCAGTAGTCCAGCTTCATCGGCGCTCCTCCGGCCCCGCGCGCCAGCCAGAAACTGGCGAAAGCCGAGTGCTCGGGGATATTCACAATCTGGTTCAAGCCCGAAAACTCCAGATTCGAACGGGAAATCACCGCCCCCAAAACCGTCACCGCCGGACCCAGTTTGATGCTACCGTGGCTGTAAAGCACGCCCTGGAAAACACTCACCAGCGGCAAATCTTTGTTGGTGACCTCAAGATCCTGCTGGGAAAAGATAGCGATCTGGGAGTCGTCGTTGACCATCACCCCCGATGAAAGCCTCGTCTTACCGGTGACAAACAGCGTTCCCTTGCCGGTCAGCAGCCCATCGACTTCCAAATTACCACCATTGGCCACATAAATCATGGCCGAATCCAACACCACCGGCCCCACAAACTTGACGTCGCCCTCGATGTAAATCGAACCGCGTAGCGGCAGGATACCGGTGTACGTCCCCGCCGGCTTGACCGTCACGCCGGGGGTATCTCCGTTGTCGAAGGTGGAGATATCCAGATCCGGCACATCCAGCGGAGCGGTGTGCTCCTCCACTTCCCCGGCCACGACCACGCTGGCCGCCACCGAAGCCGCTCCGGCGGTGCGAATTCCTCCCGTGACCAGGCCGATTCCGTCCAGCGAAACACCGCTACCTCCATAGATGCTGCCGGGTAGCTTGGCGCCGTCGCTCTGGAATAGCTCCGCCGAACTGGCCCCGGCCACCGTCATGGTGTGGCCGGTCACTCCCCCCATCGACTGCACGGGAAAAGGCAGCGCCTCCAGGTGCACGACCGCCTCGACCAGGCGGTGCCCGCCTCCGGGACTGAACCCTTCGGCTACGATGTGCGCACAGTGAGCCGGTACCACTCGCCCCCGCCAGCCGGTCTGCGGTAAGAAGCCGGCCAGATTGTTTAAAGAATGGTCCGGTCCAAAGCGCACCTCGTAGCGGGCTCCCGGCAAGTTCTCGCTCAGCACCAGCGGAGACACTCCCACCTGGGGGTCCGCAGACAACTTGCCCACCACGGCTGCCAATCCCGATTGGGCCGCCTCCAGCGCCAGCAGACTCTGCGACTGGCGCTGGGCCGCCTGATAGTGAAAGAGTCCCAGATTCATGACCGCTAACGAGAAGAAGAACATCAACGACACCACCAACAGGGCGTTGAGCATCGAAAAGCCTCTACGTGCCATTGCGGAAATGCACGTGGGCTTCACGCCGGCTGCGCGCCTTTCTGGAGGAAGTCTCCAAACTCAACACCCCGGAAGCGAAACCAAAGCCGGAGACCTCCCGGCAGATCACCTTGCCGCTGCGACAAAAGCCAGCCAACTCCGCATCCGTCAGCGCAAAGGGGGTTGCCGTCGGCAAGCCGGCCACGGTGGAGGCTCGTCGATAAAGCACGCCCTCCTCCAACCAGTAGGCCACCATCTCGCGGTAAATCGGTTTCCCGTTGACCGGGTTGTAACCCCCCTCCTTACCTACCGCCAGAAAGGACACGGCTGAGCCGGCCGCGCGCACCGAAGAGGCGCAAGTCCCGCGCATTTCGGCCAGCACCCTCTGATGCACCAACACTCCGCGCGTGCGCACTTCGCTGGCTTGCTCGGTCAGCACCCAAATGCGCAAACACGGAGTCAGCGCTTGCAAGAGCAACAACATCACCACGGACAGCAGCGAACCCACCAGAGCCAACTCCAGGATCGAAAAGCCCCGCCGTCTCAAGGCGCCCACTTATACAAGTAACTGCCCAGACGGAAATGCTCCGAACCGCGCCAGCGCACATCCAGGTCCACGCGCTTCAGATTCCCCCCTGGGACCAGCGTGACGGACCGCTCGACCTGGAGCTCCAGGCCTCCCCGGGTAACCTTCAAAGAACCGGATACCACGTCTTGGAAAGGCAGTGTGCGCATTTTCTCGAGTTCATCGCGGGCGATTTCCTGGGCTTCGATAAAATCGGCGGCTTTATGGTCCATGCCGTAAGCAAAAGGAAAGACGCCGATCAAAACCAGGATAATCGGTACGAATACGGTCAGACTCACCAGCAACTCACCCGTCAAGAATGCAAGCCGCAACCGTCGCATAAGACAGTTATACCATCAAGCATCTAAATTTTCTGGTACATCAATACCTAGAACCAGAGTATAATAGCTGCATGACAACCCGTCAGCAGGAGCTGCGTCAGGTCGCCGACCGCGAATTGGCGCGGCGAGCCATCCAGGCCATCGTGGTCTATCCTGTGCTCATGGCGATCAATTTAGCCACCACCGACCTGGCTCAGCTATTGCCCAGAGCCAGCCTGACCACCATGGCCTTGCTGCTGCTCATCGCCGTCTGGCGCCTTTATACCATTCAAAGCACCACTCCGGCCTGGCGCAGCCTCTTCCGTTTTCAAGTACTGCTCAACGCCCTGGTGTGGGGCCTCTACGTGGCTCTTACCCTGCACACTTACGGTCGCGACTGGACGCCTATGTTCGTGCTGCTGCTCACCGCCGGCGTGGCCGCCGGCGGCAGCCTCTCGCTGGCCCCCGACGGGCCTCTCTTGAAACCTTTCATGCTCTGTCTGCTCGGGCCGCCCGCCCTGGCGGCCCAAGCCACTCCCGGTCTGGCCGCCGTCATCGCCATCTCGGCTCTGGGCTTCTACGGCCAGGCCAGGAAACAGAACTTCTGGTTTCAAAAGGCGCTCAACGACAACCTGGAGCTGCGCGACAAAACTCTGGAAGCCGAGGCCAACGTTAAGAAGGCGGAAGAGGCCAACCGCGCCAAAAGCGCCTTCCTGGCCACCATGAGCCACGAAATTCGCACTCCCATGAACGGCGTCATCGGCATGACCGGTCTGCTGCTCACCACTCACCTGAGCGAAGAGCAACAAGAATATGCCCACGCTATCCGCAGCTCCGGCGAAGCCCTGCTGGCCATCCTCAACGATATCCTGGATTTCTCCAAACTCGAGGCTGACAAAGTCGAACTGGAAAACGTCAGCTTCGACCTGCGCGCGGCCGTCGAAGACGTGGTTGACCTGCTGGCCTTCAAAGCCCAGGAAAAAGGCCTGGAACTGGCCGTGCTGTGCGCTTCCGAACTCCCTCGGAAAATCCAGGCCGACCCCGGTCGCTTTCGCCAGATCCTTCTCAATTTGCTGAGCAACGCGGTCAAATTTACCGAACACGGCGAAGTCATCGTCAAAGTCAGCCTGCAGGACCCGAACACCATCGAAGTTCAAGTGAGCGACACCGGTCCGGGCATCCCCTCGCAGACTCAAGAGAAACTCTTTCAGCCCTTCGTGCAGGCCGATTCCTCCACTACTCGCACCTATGGGGGCACCGGCCTCGGCCTGGCTATTTCCAGGAGATTGGCCGAAGCCATGGGCGGTGGCCTGCAGCTTCACTCCCAACCCGGCCGGGGCTCGACCTTTACCTTCACGGCTCGCTTTGACAATGCCTCGGAGGCCGAACCTCCGCCCGGTAGCCCTATCGCCGGCATTCGCATTCTGGTGGTGGACGACAATCTCACCCACCTTCAGGTTTTCCGCGAGCAGCTCAAAGGTTGCGAAGTTTTGGAAACCTCCCATCCCGAACTGGCCGAAGCCATTCTATTGGAGCATCCAGACATTGAAGTGGCCCTGCTCGACTTCCAGATGCCCGGCATGGACGGCGCCCAGTTGGCCGAGCGCATCAAGTCCCACCCTCAACTCAAACACGTCTCGCTGATCCTGGTGACCTCCATTCCCACTCGAGGCCTGCACAACAGCCAGGACTTCGCTGCTTACCTGACCAAACCGGTGCGCCAGCGCATCCTTCGAGAAACCATCGCCACCGTCAAGGGACTGCGCCAAACGCAAACCAAGGCCGTGCCCACCCTGGCCGAGCAGCGCCATCGTTCCAAAATCCGCATCCTGGTGGCCGAAGACAATACCGTCAACCAGCGAGTGGTGGTGCGCATCCTGGAAAAGGCGGGTTACAGTTGCGATGTGGTGGCCAACGGGGCCGAAGCCGTCGAGGCCACCAGCCGCACTCATTACCACGGAGTGGTCATGGACTGCCAGATGCCCGTCATGGACGGCTACCAGGCCACCCGCCAGATCCGACGGAGCCATCCCGACTTGCTCATCATCGCGGCTACCGCCGGCGTCACCACCGAAGAGCGCCGCCGCTGCGAAGAGGCCGGCATGGATCACTTCGTGGCCAAACCGATCCGGGCCGAGGTTCTGCTTGAGCTGCTTTCCCCAGCCCTGCGCGCTCTGCAGGATCAACGGAAGGCCGCCCCCAAGACCAGCGCATGAAAATCTCCATCGGCCTGCCCACCGCCCTGCCCGGCACTCCCGCCTCCCTTTTCGTTCCCTGGGCCCAAAGGGCCGAGGCCGCTGGTTTCGCCAGTCTCGGCACCATCGGGCGCACCGTCTACGACAGCTATGAAGAACTGATCGTGCTGGCCGCCTGCGCCGCCGTCACCAGCAAGATTCGCCTGGCCACCACCGTGCTCATCGCCCCCCCGCGGGAAACCGTGTTACTGGCCAAACAGGCTGCCTCGCTGCAGGGCATTTCCAACGGGCGTCTCACCCTGGGCCTGGGAGTGGGCTGGCGCGAGGATGATTTTACCGTCGTCGGAGCCGATTGGTCCAGGCGCGGCCAGACCCTGGAAAAGCAGATCCAGCGCATGCACAAAATCTGGCAGGAGCGTGAAATCGGCCCCACCGCCCCACCTCCGGAACTGATGCTGGGCGGCGCCGCCGAATCCGCCCTGGAGCGCGCGGGTCGCCTGGCCGACGCCTACATGGCCGGCCCCTTCGACACGCCGGAAATTCTAAAATACCGCGACAAAGTCAACGAATACGCTCGCAAGGCCCAGCGTCCCGCCCCCCGTTTCATGACCTCGCGGTATTTCGCCCTGGGTGACTCTCAGGCCATCGACAGGAACATCGGGCGCTACTTTCAGGTAGGCGGAGCTCAGGCCATTCAGGATGCCCGCCGCAACGTGCTGGAAACCCCCGAAGACATCAAAAGAGTCGTGGACGAACACCGGGCAGCGGGTTCCGACGAACTCTGTCTCTGGGTGCAAAGCGCCCGGCTTGAGCAAATCGATCGCCTGGCCGAAATCGTCTTATGAAGATCTACCACGAAGACCACCCCGGTCCCGGAACTCCGTTGCTGCTCATCGCCGGCCTGGCCTCCGACGCCGTTTCCTACACTTTTCAAGTAGAACCCCTCAACCAGCACCACCGCCTGCTCCTCTGCGATAACCGCGGCGTGGGGCGCAGTCCCAAACCACCCGGGCCCTACACCATCGAGCAAATGGCGCAAGACATCTTGGAATTCCTGCCCGAAGAAAAAGTGCACATTCTGGGCCATTCCATGGGGGGCGCCATCGCCCAACATCTGGCCGCCCACCATCCCGAAAGAATCGGCAAACTGATCCTGGCCTGCACCCAGCAGCGCTTTCAGGGCCGCACCATGGCCATCGTGGAAAGTTGGGCCGGCCTGCTGAAATACAACCCCGAGGCGGCTCTGCTCGGGCGTAGCCTCTTTCCCTGGCTATATACCCAGGATTTTCTTGACCAGCCCGGCAATCTGCAGGCCTGCATCGATGCCCTCCAGGCCCACCCCTATCGGCTGGAAGCCGATGCTATCGCCGCCCAGGTCGCCGCCTTGAAAACCTTCCAGCCCCTGGCCATAAAAGTGCCAACTCTGGTATTGGCCGCCGACCAGGACCTGCTCACCACTCCCGCAAACGCTCGCCAACTCTATCAATCCATCCCGGGCTCTCATTTCAAGGTCCTCGAGAATACGGGTCACTCCTGTATGCTGCAGACTCCCCAGGCTTTCAATCAGGCCGTGCTGGAGTACTTGAATACCTCTGCTGGCTGAGTACATTGGGCTATCCTGAGAGGGAAATCGGAGGTGTTGAATGGGGCTTGTCTTTGAAGCCATTGCGACCGAAGGCCTGGGGCAGGTTGCTTATCTTATCGGTGATTCTTCTGCGGGCACGGCGGCGCTGATCGACCCGGCCGTGGACGTGGATCGCTATCTCACCCTGGCTCAGTCCCGGCGCGTGGCTATCACCCATATCTTCGAGACCCACATCCCGTCCGACATGGTCAGCGGCTCGCGCGAACTGCAGTCCCATCTACCCAACGCCAAGATTTGTCTCAGTTGGGAGGGGGTTTCCGACTACAAGTTCCCCCATCTGCCGGTCCACGACGGCGACCGTTTTGCCTTCGGCGACCTGGTCATCACCGCCCGCCATACCCCCGGACCCACTCCGGAGCACATGGCCTACCTTCTTTCCGAGAAAAGAAACCCCCATTCTCCCTGGGGAGTCTGTACGGGGGATTCGTTGTTGCTGCAGTCGGCCGGGCGTGTCGATCTGCTCGGCTCCGAGCAAGCTCCTCTGTTGGCGGAAAAACTCTACCAGACCATTCAGGACTTTTACCTGTCCCTTCCCGATGGGATGCTGATCTATCCCGGTCATAGCCAGGGGTCTCCCTGCGGCCTGGACATCGGCCAGCGCCCGGTCACCACGCTGGGCTACGAACGCATCCATAACCCCTACCTGCAACCGCAAGAAAAGGCGGATTTTTGCAACTTTGCGCAGGCTGCCGCTCCCCCGCTGCCCCCCTATTTTCAGAAAATGCACAGGATCAATTCGGAGGGGCCGGCCGTGATCGGCCATCCGCTGGAACTGCACCCGCTCAGCCCGGCCGGCTTTCAGCAGGCCATTGACGAGGAGAATACGGTTCTCATCGATACGAGAGAGATGTTTGCTTTCGGTGCCGGCCACATCGCCGGTGCACTCAATCTGGCGGCCGCTCCGGTGATGAGCCTGTGGGGCGGCTGGTTTATCGACCCGGACAAGCGCATCCTGCTGATTGTGGATGAACACGAAAAGGAGAACGTGGTGCGCTATCTGCGCCGCACTGGCTTCACCAACTTCGCCGGTTACCTGGAGGGCGGCATGTCGGCCTGGAGCAACGCCGGTTACGCCCTCCAGCAAATCCCGCAACGTTCGGTGCAGCAACTGCGCGAGGCCGGCAACAACCTGCAACTGGTCGACGTGCGCTCTTCCGCCGAGCATGAGAAGGGCTACATCCCCGGAGCCGTGCACATCCCGCTGGCCCGCTTGTTGGAGCAAATCCCCAAGCTGAATCCGGAGAAAGCCACGGCCGTCTACTGCGGCCAGGGCTACCGCGCCAGCCTGGCCACCAGCTTGCTGCGCCAGCAAGGCTTCAAGAACGTCAACAACATCCCCGGCAGTTGGAAAGCCTGGCGCGAAGCCGGTTTTCCCATCGCCGGCCTGTCCAGCGACACGGTCTGCATCCCCTCGGTGCGCATTCCCAAGATCGTGCTCCGCCCGGCCGCTCCTCTAGCTGCTAAGGTGGCCCTCTAGCACGCTGCGGGTCAGCATTTTCTCGACCAGCGGGGAAGGCAACTGGCTGCGCTCCAGGGCGGCCCGCGCCATTTGCAATAACTCGGGCTGGCCGCGCTTGCGCGACAGAGCCGCCAGGGCCAGACCTTCCTCCAACGGAAAGTCGTATTTGCGGGCGAGCTGCAGAGCCTCTTCCAACTTGCCGCCCAGGCGCAAAGCCGCGCTCTGAAACACCGGAAAAGCCCCCCGTGAAACGCGTAGCAGGCGGGCGGGAGGAATCTGACCGGCCAGCATGCGCACCAACTCCAACTCCAGCGCCAGCAGCGTATCCAGACCTCCCACCGCCAGCCCCGCCAGCTCGGGCTTCTTCCTCTGAAACAGCTCCAGATAGCCGCGGGCCAGACTCTCGTCGCGTTTGGTGCGGGGAATGTCACTGCGATTGGCCAGTTGGGCCAGATGCTCCTGAGCTCGCGCCGGTTCATGACAGAAACTGTAGAGGATCGACTGCTGGGTGTGATACTTCAACAGCTCGATAGGATCCTGAGCGTGGCGCACCAACTGAAGCAACTCGCCGCACCAGGTTTGCGCCTGACCCAGCCGCCCCGCCAACCGGTTCAACTGGGTCAGCCGGGCGGTACTTTCCAGCAAGGGGAGCACCGCTCCGAACTGCTCGCTACGCCCGCGCGCCAGCTTGAGCAACTCCAGGCCCTCTCCGGCTCCCGTAACCGAAGCATAGAACCCGATATCGCTGAGCAGTTCCGCCTGAAAAGCGGATGGAGCCAGAGCCGAGGCCCGCTCACCCGCCTTGAGCAAATGCGCGCGGGCTTTGCCGAAATTCCACAGCGGCCCCACCAGATAGGCCAGTCCCTGCAGCAACGCCTCGTGAGCGGCGATTTCGCGGGCTCCGGCCGGCCGCTCCCACATGCGCAGAAAATAGTAATCGACCTGCCAGCCTCGGGGACGCATCCAGAACAGAGCGCGCCGCAGCCAGCGCGGCAGCTTGCCGCCGCCCGGAAAACCGCCGGATAGACCGGAGCGCAGGCGCATCCAATCCCACCAGAAGCCCAGCCGGATCCAGGCCGATTCCGAGGGCAACTTCACCCCTTCGGCCAGCAACTGATAGGAACGCTGGAAATGACCCTGGTACCACTGGCATTCGCCCATTTTGAGCAGCAGATCCAGCGAAGGCTCGGCCTCATTCAAACTTTTGAAAAGCTCGTAAGCCGGCTCGGGCTGATGCCAACCTAACAGCGCCTCAGCCTTCAGCCGGCCCAAATTGGCCACCGGCGGACCGGGTAGTTGCTCCACCATCTGATATAACTCCAACGCCCGCCCATAGTTATACAGTCCGCTCTGGGCCTGGGCCGCGGCCAGTATAGGAGCGCGTGCCTTCTCGGCTTGCCCGGCCGCCAGCCAGTGATAGCCGATGCGTTCGTGAAAACTGCTTTTCTGCAAAGCCACCGCCATGTGCTGGTGCAACTCCCGGCGCGCCTCCGGGGTCAGCGCCTGCAACACCACCCTGGCCACCTGCGGCAACAAAAAATAGCCCTTGCCTTCACGCACCACCAGTTGATGCCGAACCAGCGCTTCCAACTGGTCAATTAACTCCTCCTGAGACAAACCTGTGGCTCCGAAGAAGTAATCGCTCAACTGGCTGAACTCGGCCCGGCCCTGCCAGGCGGCCAGCCAGGACAGCATGGGCACCAGCTTAGGGCCCACCGTATGCAAACGGCGCTCCAGAGCCTGGGATAAATTATTGGGCAGCACACAGCCCTCGCCCAGACCTCCACCTACGAAAGCACCCTTGATGATCTCGCTGAGCAGAAGCGGATTGCCCCCGCTGGCCACAAACAGCGCTTCCCCGGTGCTATTGGCCACCCGCTCGCCCAGCATGGATTCGCACACCGCCAGAACCTGCGTTCCGTTCAGGGGCTCCAGCTCGACCTGCGGGAACCTGTCATACGGAGTCGAGCAGGTGGCCGCCACCACCAATCCCGGCAACTCGGCCCGCAACAAGTAGGCCAGTAACTCGCGCGAGCCCTGGTCGAGCTCCTCCAGGTCGTCGAGCAGAATCATCAGCCCCGGATTACGCCGGCTCAAAGCCTGGTAAACGCAGCGAAACAGGCGTAACTTGCCGGCCTCCTCCAGGTGCACCGCCTCGCCCAACTCGGGCAGAAGGTTGGCCAGCGTCGAGCGGTGCGGCTCCATTTCCGCGGGCAGACCGCCCTCAAAAGCTCCGCGCAAAATATCGCTCCAAGGTCCGAAAGGCTGACCTTTGGTGGCCGCGCAACGGGCCTGAGCCACTTCCCAGTAGGCCAGCACCCCAAGCCGGCCCACTTCTTCCAACCAGCGGCTCTTGCCCGAGCCGGGAGCTCCGCGCGCCACCAGAAGGCCGCGCCGTCGCTCCAACAATTGTTCGGCCGCCGCCAGGGCCGCCGGTTGCCCCTGGAAGGCCGGCTTGAAGAGCTCGCGATTGCCCTGGGAACGGGTCAACTGCAGCGACGGGAAGATTTCCAACCATTCGGCCAGGGCCTGCTGGCAGCCGGCCGGGCGTTCGCAGGCCTGGCTGGAGAGCAGACTCATCACCAGCCGGCTCAGCGAAGCGGGAATGCCCGCGTAAGTCACTAATGGTTCCGGCGGTTGACTGATCAAGTGAAAAATGATGGTGCGCATATCCGGTCCCGGGTGCGGCAGGCAACCCGACATCAACTCGTAAAGGATCACCCCGACCGCGAAAAGATCGGTGCGCGCGTCCACCTCACCCACACCCAGTTGCTCGGGAGCCATGTAGGCGGGAGTACCCACGATCATGCCTGTCTTGGTGAAGCGCGATTCCCCGCCCACGTCGCGGGCCAGGCCAAAATCGAGAAAGCGCACCCGCCCCTGACGGTCAACGTGAATGTTCTCGGGCTTTAAGTCGCGGTGGATGACCTGTTTGTGGTGGATGTATTCCAGTCCGGCCAGCATCTGGCCGCCCACCAGGCCCAGCACGCCGAGCCATTCTTCCCATTCCATCCGCATGGACAGGTCCTGCATATAGGCTCTCAGATCCTGGCCGGAAAGCAGCTCCATGGTGTAATAGGGCCGCTTACCCCAGTAACCCATCTCGAAGACTTTGATCAGATTCGGATGATCAAAGCGAGTGGCCAGTCGGAATTCGCGCTCGAAGCGCAGCCGGTCCACTTCTTCCCTCAGATCCTCGGACATCACCTTGCAGGCCACCGACTGGCCGCTGACCGGGTCGCGCACCTGGTATACCGAGGCCATACCGCCCACACCCAGCAACCTCTCGACGGGATAGTCTCCTATTTTCTCCGGAGGCGGCGCGCTCACGCCAGGCCTGTTCCTCGACTTGGACTCGATCCCCCCTGGCGAGTACAAAGATACCCGCGCTCGCGTGACCGGCCGTACTGGGGGAAAACCCCGCCAGATCTTAGGATGAAGTTACAAACACCCACTGGAGGTAACTATGAAGAAGTTTTTTGTCGTAGGCGCGGCCCTGGCCGCCCTGGCCCTGCCGGCCCTGGCTGAAGTGCGCGTGGACGATATCCTGATCAATCAGGTCTCGCCCAAGGCGGAGTCGACCAACATCCGCGTCAACCTGTTCAACAACGGCGCTCAAGCGGCTCGAGTTTCCAGCGTCGACCTGCAGGTGCGCGCCAACGACGGTGACAACTGGCAGACCATCAAGACCTTTGACCATAAGAATTATCTGAAGATCATGCCTCACAAGCGGCTGGCCCTCGACTATCTCCCGGCCCGTGGTGAATCGGTCAATCCGACTATCCTGCAGCCCGAGTTCCAGGTGCGCGCCGTGGTCAACGGCCCCGGCATGGTCATGACCAGCGCCGAACGCCCCTACACCGCCCACTACGGCTTGCCGCAGATGCCCCGCTAGAGCTTGCCTGGAACCCCCCCGCTGACGGGGGGGTTGTCCCTGGTGTCGACCTTATAGTGAAGGAGAATTCGAAATGGATTCCAAGCCAATCGAGCAACCTCAAGGCGACTGGCTGGCACGCTCGTATGTGTGCGGCTATTTTGCCTCAACTGCTATGCTCATCGTCCTGATGGTGGCCTTCATGGGCATGCTCATGTTTTCCGGCACGGACGCCTCTTGGGCTCAGCGCCTGACCGACAATACTCTGACCGTGGCGGCGAAAAACTCGCCCTTTACCTCGATCACTTTACACTTTATGGCCGGCCTGCTGCTGGCTATCGGCTACGGAGCCTTCTTTCACGACAAAGTGAAAGGTCCGTCCTGGCAAAAAGGATTGGTCTACGCCATGGGTCCTTTCCTGATCTCCGTGCTCATCTTCTTCCCGATGGTGGGAGCGGGCGTGCTCGGATTTAGCCTGGGCGCCGGCCCGCTGCCGCTGATGGGCAACATGATTTTGCACGGTGCCTACGGTCTGACCCTGGGCTTGACCTACGGCCTGCTCACCGAGTGGGACAGCCGGGTGGTCCGCAGTAGCGCGAGGAAAGCGGCTTTCGGTCTCACCGCCGGCGGTATCCTCGGTTTCGTGGTGGCCTACATGATGGCCGGTGGGACGCACGGCCCGCTGGGTATTAACGCCGCCTGGTTCCAGATGAGCGGTGCCCTGGTGGGTAGTGCGCTGGGCTGTCTGATCGGTGTGGTCAGCGGTCAGGAAAAACTGGCCGAACGAGCTCTGGCTCACGGGTAAAAGCGCGGGCGAAGCCGAACTCTGGAAGGGTGAAGCTGCACTTTCCTCACGGTCAAAATTACGACTGCGTCCAATGCGGGCGCAGTTGTTCTTTTTATGGCACGGTTCCGGTGGAAAGCCGGGTGGCCGAGCAACTCTCCGACCACCCCCTGGGCCTGCGCGTGGCCGCCAGTCACGGCAGTGCTTTTTATAAGCGTGAAGACGGCAGCTTGAGCATGCATATGGTCTCCCCCCAGGAGCCTACCTGTGTCTTCCTCACTGAGCAAAAGCTCTGCGACATTCATGCCGAGCTGGGAGCCCGAGCCAAGCCCATCACCTGCCAGCAGTATCCGTTCCAGTTTACGCGCACGCCGGACGGCCTCTTTATCGGAGCCAGCTTCTTTTGCACCTCCATCCGCCAGAACAGCGGGCGGCCCATGTTGGAACACAGCCTGGAGCTGCTCGAATTGCTTCCGCAGGCCATCATCAGCCAGGTCCCCGATCCCATTCCCCTGGACGAGCACAACTCGATCGGTTGGGGAGAATACCGCCGGCTGGAATCCCGCTTCCACCAGTTGGAGCTGGATCAGGCCTGCGCGGAACTGGCTCATGAGCATGGCCTGCAGCCCCTGCTGGAGGTGGCCGAATTCTCCGCTCTCAAACTGCTTCTCAGTCTCCCCCCGGATGCCGACGCCGCTTTCGCCTCCGGCGCGGCCCTGCAAATCCCCGGCAGCGACTGGCAGGGCAGCTGGCCGGACCTGCAACAAGCCAGAAATCACGCCTACGACCGGGTCCTCGAAGCCTGGGCCCGTATGTACATGCACCGCAAACTGCTCACCCTGCACCGGCCCCTGCGGCACAACCTCTGGAGCCTGATTCTCATCCCCCGCCTGCTGCGCCTGACCAGCGCCCTCTGGCCTCACCAGGGCCAATTCTGGACCTCCCTGGAGCAGGCCGAGATCCTCATCGGCTCGCGAGGCCGCGCCATCGACCCTCTGGCCACTCAATTCAGCCGGTTTCTGGGAGGACTATGAGAAGCAATCTCTCCAAGGAAGTCTGCGAAATCTGGTTCCGGCGCGATGAGGATACCTTCTACTACCTGAACCTGAACCGGGCCCAGGTTGGGAAATTGCGTAATCTCGGGCTCGAAGCGGTCCAGGCCTCGAAAAAGATGGCCGCTCCGCTCCGCCGCATCGGTCAGGTGACCTGCCTGGGAAGCCGGAGAATCGTAGTTTACGCTCACCACCATCGGGTTCACGACTAACCCAATAAGGTGATTTAGCCACGGCCCTCAAGCTGCTGAAGAATTGAGGTCCCTCCCGTCCCTCCTGTCGGGTATGCAAATACCTGCACCCCTCCGCTTCCAACCCGCTACCCTGGAGAAGAGCAAAGCTTCTAGGAGGTCACCATGTCAGACTTGAAACACCGCAAAGACACGGCCGAAAAGGTCTTCCTCGAGATGCTTACCAGCGTCTCCCCCGACACGCGCCAGGCCCTGCTGGCTCTTCACGAATTGATGAAGCTCGAACTGGCCGTGCTCCAGTCCGGTCAGGAGTTGAGCCATGCGTAGAGGCATCGCCACCTTAGCCCTGCTCAGTCTGGGCAGCGTCATTCCGGCCCTGGCCGCCGATCCGCAGGCCATCGCCGTGATCCATCCCACCAAGAACAACAAAGTGGAAGGCACCGTGCGCTTCGACTGGGTCAGTGCCAGCCAGGTCAAGATCATCGTCGACGTGAAAGGCCTCAAGCCCAATTCCGAACACGGCTTTCACATCCACGAGTTCGGCGACGTCACCGCTAACGACGGCATGAGCGCCGGCGGCCATTTCAATCCCAAGAAAGGCAAGCACGCCGGTCCCAAAGACCATAACCACCACGCCGGCGATATGGGCAATCTCAAGTCCGACGCCCAGGGCAACGCCCATCTGGAACTCACTATGAACGATGTTTCCCTGTTCGGCAAAGAAGGCATCCTGGGCCGGGCGGTGGTCATCCACGCCGATAGAGATGACTTGAAAACGCAGCCCACCGGCAATTCCGGGGACCGCATCGCGGTCGGCGTCATCGGCCTAGGAAAATAGTTCAAGCGCGCGAACTACCAGGAGCATGATTCAATCCATTCTGGTGCCGCTGGACGGCTCATCGCTCTCGGAACAGGCTTTGCCCTGGGCCTTCGACTTGGCCGAAAAATACGCCGCCCAGGTCATCTTACTGCGGGTGGGAATCTTGCCCGATGTCTGGAGTCCGCAAGACGCTCCCGATATGGATACGCGCCTGGACGAGCTGGAAACGCAGTGCATGCGCTATCTGCTGGCGGTGGAAGCGCGCTTCAAGGAGCGCAACCTCCCCATCAAAGCGGAGTACGGCGTAGGTAACGCCACCCAGCGTATTGTCGAGCGCAGCCAGCAGCCCGACTGCTCGCTCATCGTCATGAACTCCCACGGTCGCGACGGTTTCACTCGCTGGATGATCGGCAGCGTGGCCGAGAAAGTGGCCCGCCACGCCGGCTGCCCGGTCTTGCTAATCCGCAAACCGGAAGCGGACCAAAAGTAGCGTGACCACCTGAAGCAGCACCACCAGCCCCACGCAGGCCGTCCAACCGCCCCAGGGCCAGAGCAATCCGGGCAGGGCCGCGCCGGCGCTGCCGCCCAGATAATAGAAGCAAAGATACAGACCCAGCACGGTGGCGCGCTCGGGGCCGCCGCGTTCCCCTACGTAGCCGCTGGTGCCGGCCTGACCCACGAAAGCCGCGCAGCAGCTCAAGGTCAGGCCCAAAATCACCACCCCCAGGCTCGAACTGAGCGTGAGCAGCGCGCCACCCGCGGCGGCCACACTCGCACCCAGGAGAGAGCGGCGAAAGCCCCAGCGGGCCATCAGCCGGCCCGCCAGCGGCGTGACCACGATGCCCACCAGGTAAACGCAGAAGATGCTTCCCAGCGTGTCGGCGCTCAGGGCAAAGGGCGGTTCCGAGAGCCGGAAGGTGATATAGGTGAACATGGCCACCAGTGAAAAGAGCACGTTGAAGCCGCTTACAAAAGCCGCCTGAAACGGCCCCTGCCGCAGAAAGTATCCCAGGCCCTGTTCGCCTGACAAAACAGTCGAAGGGGCCCGGCGCGGCAGGTTGATAAGCAATAACGCGCCCGACAAAGCGTTGAGCCCTGCCGTCATGCCCAGGGCGGCGCGCCAGCCCAAATGAGCCCCCGCCCAGCCGGCCACAAAGCGTCCCAGGAAACCGCCGATGACCGTCCAGGTTACGTAATTGCACATGGTGCGACTCAGGGCGCTGCCCTGCCAGTTCTCGGCCACAAAGGCCATCAGCGAAGCCACCAGGGCCGGCAAAAACAGACCCTCGGCAAAACGCCACAGGATCAACTCGGGTAAACTTTTGGCTGTGGCCGCCAGCAGCGTGGTCAGCACCAGGCCCAGCAGCGAGCCGGCCACCAGCGTGCGCCGCTCCCAGGCGGCGGCCAGGCGGCCGGCCCAGGGGGAGGCCAGCGCCACCGCCAGGGTGGTGGCCGTGACCGTCAGGCTGACCTGATGGCGGGGGGCGGAGAAGACTTCACAGAGGCTGGGAAGCAGCGCCTGCAGCGCGTAAATATTGACGAAGGCCGCGAAGCCGCCGGCGGCGACCGCGATTTGAGGGCGATTCATAACGCCGTCAGCATACGCCTTTCAGATTGATATTTCCAATATATTATTTGTCTTGCTATAATACGTTCTACATATGATTGAACTAAGGCATTTTCGCTACTTCCTGGCCGTGGCCGAGCAACTGCACTTCGGCAGAGCCGCCGAGCACTTGCATATGGCTCAGCCGCCGCTGAGCATGCAGATCCGCCAGCTCGAGGAAAAGCTGGGCGTGCAGCTCTTTGTGCGCAGCAAGCGCAAAGTCGAATTGACCGAAGCCGGTCAGGTCTTTCTCGAGGAAGCCCAGAAAGTCATGGAGGCGGTGGCGCGCGCCAGCAGCGCCGCCCAACAGGCCAGTCAGGGAGTGCGCGGCCGGTTGCGCCTGGGGTTCGCCTCGTCGGCGCCTTTCGGCATCTTTCCCCAGGTCTTGCGCGACTATCGCCAGGCCTATCCTCATGTCGTGCTGGAGCTCCAGGAGTCGGGTAGCGCCGAGCAGTTGCTGGCCCTCCAGGAGCGGCGCCTGGACTTCGGTTTCGTGCGCCTGCCGGCCAGCGCCACCAATCTCCGCGTTCAGGCCATCGACCGCGAAGCCATGATCCTGGCCTTACCCGAGAGCCACCCCCTGAGCCGGCAGGAACCCTTGCACCTGCGCGAATTCCGCCAGGACCGCTTCATTATCTTCCCGCGCCGCGACGGCCCCGGCATCTACGACCGCATCATCGGCTGGTGCCTGCAGGCCGGCTTTACCCCGCGCATCGTCCAGGAAGTCGGCCAGATGCACGCGATCGTCGGTCTGGTCGGCGCCGGCCTGGGCGTGGCCATGGTCCCCGAATCCCTGCAGACGGTGCACGCTCGCGGCGTCGTCTACCGCCATCTACAGGATGAGCCCTACATCGAAATGGCCCTGGCCTACCGCGAGGAACCCCTCAATCCGCTGCACCAGGCCTTCGCCGACCTGGCCCTAAATTGCCCCAATCATGCGGTCGGTCGCCAGCAAGCTGGCTCCTCTCCCGCGTTCTGTTAGTGGGGCAATTTAGAGCACATCCCGGTGAGCGGCTATCCGCTGCGCGGATTGGCCTCTAAAGACAGGACAGTTCCTGGCGTAACTCGCGGGCGCTTAAATGGGTCAGGTAACGCGCGTGCTCGGCGCCGATCTTGCAGCGCAGTTCCTCCGGATAAGCCCGCTGCAGATGTTCCAGCATGGCCGGTGGGGCGGCCACCACCAGTTGATCGAAATGGGCCTGAAGCGTGCTTAAACGTCCGGCTACCTGGGCGGCAAAATCCTGCGCATCGGCCTGGCGGCGCCAGTCTTCAATTTCATAATAAGGCCCGTAAGTGGAGGGCACCACCAGGGAGGCGCGCTTTTCGTCGGCCAACAGAAACCAGGTCTCGCTCGTCATGCCCCGGTTTTAGGACCAGGGCGCTACAATCCGGTTGCAGCTATTTCTTCTCGTCGCTGCTGTGGCGTACCACCGGATCCCAGAATTGATGGTCGCCCACCTTGTCGAGCTCGACGTTGGGCGTGTAATAGTGCCAATAACCGGTGGTGGTGGTAGTGGTATTGCCCTTGCTGTCGGTGGTGGTGGTCGTCTGAGCTACCGGCGTATGGACATAGCCGTCGAGACGGTGCCGGGTCACCGGGGTCAACTGCCAATCGGTGGTCACCTGATCGTCCCTGACCGAGTGAGCGCCCCAGGCTCCGCCGGCGGCCGCCCCCAGACCGGCTCCGCCGATGGCGAACGTGGCCATATCGCCGGCAAAATAGCCGACCACCGCACCCACGATGCCGCCGATGGCCGCCCCGATCGCTCCCCGGCTCAAAGCCCGCAACACCGGGGAATAAGGCTTGAGATTCAGCTCTTTGGTCTGCTCGGCCATCACCGGCTGGCCGTCTTTCATCTGTGGCTGCGGGCGCACCACATCGTCTTTGCCGCCCAGGCCCAGATCGATGATCATGGGGGAATAAGCATCGCCCGGAATGCGCCCGATGACCTCGTTCTTGAGCACCGGACCGGTAAATTTCACGTTCACCGACTTGGCGCCCGGCTGGGTGATGATAGGTTGCGGTTTCGGCGGAATGGTCGACATCCCCCGATATTCCACGGAAACCGCCCCGGATCCTACACTAGCGGATTGGCGCGTAACCGCGTGCGCTGGCGCAGCAAGGCCCCGCGCCGCTCCAGGCCGGCCAGCAACTGCCCCAGCAAGGCCGCCGCCGCCTCCAGCTCGGCCGGGGAGTGCCCTCCAAAGCTCAGCCGCAAATGCCCGCCGCGCGGGCTGGGATAAAATGCCTCGCCGCGCGCGCACACCAGTCCCTGCGAGCAGGCCTCCTGGTACAACTCCTGCTCCTCCACGCCGGCCGGCAACTGCAGCCAGTGCGACAGACCACCCGGCGGCTGGCTGAAACGGCATTGTCCCAAATGCTTCTGCAACGCTCCATAGAGAGCGTCGCGACGCTGCCGGTAAAGCGGCACCACCTTTTGCAAATGCGGCTGGAACAGGCCCCTTTTTAAATACTCCGCCAGCGCCCGCTGCAACAACAACGAACACACCAGATCGGAAGCATGCTTCTTTTGGCTCAGCGCCTGCAGCACTTCTTCGCTGGCCACCACCAGGCCGACCCGCAAGGCCGGCATCAAAGTCTTGGAAAAACTCGAGACATAAATCACCCGATGGTGGCGGTCCTGAGCCTTGAGTGGCGGCGGCAAACTGGGCGTGTAGTTCAAAAAGCCCCAGACATCGTCTTCCAAAATCCAAAAGTCATAACGCTGGGCCAGCTGCAGCAAGCCGGCCCGGTGGGCCGGACTGGTCAGCAGGCCGGTGGGGTTCTGAAAAGTGGGCACCGTGTAGAGCAAAGAGGGCCGGTGGCGCCGGCACTGTTCTTCTAAGAGCCTTAAAGAGGGACCGCCGTTCTCCACCGGCACTTCCAGGCAGGGGCGCGACAGGGTGTGCAGCAATTCGAGCGCTCCCGGATAGCAGGGGGTTTCTAAAAGAACCGGTTGCGAAGGCCGGCTCAGGGCGCGTATCACCAGGTCCATGCCCTGCTGCGCTCCATGGGTGACCAAGATCTGCTCGGGGGGAACCTGCAATCCTCGCTCCAAGAGCACCCGGCTGATCTGCGAGCGCAAGCCCTCGTCCCCCTGGATGGTTCCGTAGTTCAGGCTGCCTTCCTGGTGCATGGCCGCCTGCAGACAGGCCTTCCAATCGCGCTTGGGAAAGAACTCCTCGCAGGGCGCCGCCTGCGCCAACTGGTAGCGAGCCGGACGATCGCCCGCTTCCAGCAGTTCGGCCAAAGAGCCGGCGATCTGCAGGCGCGAGGGCGGCGGGCTGGGGGTCTTGTCTGAAACGAACGTCCCCCGTCCCACCGTGGACTGAATCCATCCCTGATCTTGCAGTTCGGCGAAGGCGCTTTGCACCGTCAGGCGGGTCAACCCGTGATCCTCGGCCAGCTGGCGCACCGTGGGTAACCGGCTGCCGGGAGCCAGAGTGCCGTTCTCGATCAACCCTTTGAGCTGCAACGACAACTGCCGGTAGAGCGGCTGGGAGTCGGAGCGATCGAGAACAAGCAGCATCTACAGCTCTTCGGCTATCCTGCGGATGCCCTCTTCGATCAGATCCGGTTTGGTGTTGGAAAAGTTCAGCCGCACCGTGTGCGCATCCGCTCCGTAGGGGTGGAAGTTGCTGCCGGGCACATAAGCCACTTTATGGGCCACGCAGCGCTCCAGGCAGGCCACCGAGTCAAAGTCCGGGTCCAGGGTGACCCACAAGAACATCCCTCCCTGGGGCACGATCATCCTGGCGTGGGGCGGAAAATACTTGCGCACCGCCGCCACCATGGCGTCGCGGCGCTCCTTATAGACGCGCCGCAGGTCCAGCACATGCTTTTCTATATAACCATTGATATCCAGTTCATAAGCGATGCGCTGATTCAGCGTGGAGGTGTGCAAATCGGTGGCCTGCTTGGCCTGTACCAGTTTGCAGAGCAAGGGAGCCGGTCCCACCAGCACACCCACCCGCAGCGAAGGAGCCAGCGTCTTGGAATAGGTGGAAAGGTGGATCACCTGAGGATCCAACTCGACCAGCCGCGGCAGCGGCTCGCCGTCAAAGCGCAGCGCTCCGTAGGGGTCGTCTTCAATCACCGGGATCTGCTGCCGTTGCGACCATTCTATCAGAGCATGCCGGCGCTCCAGGCTCAGGGTGGCTCCGCTGGGATTCTGGAAGGTGGGAATCGTGTAAAGAAATTGTCCCTGGGTGGGCAACTTGTCCACCTGCAGACCGTTCTCATCCAGGGCGGTGCCGGCGAATTTGGCCCCGTAGACCCGCCAGGCCTGCAGTGCGGCCAGATAAGTCGGGTTCTCCACCAGCACGGTGGACTGCGGTTCCACCAAGACTTTGCCGAGCAGGTCCAATGCCTGCTGGGACCCGGTGGTGATGACGACTTCCTCCACCTTGCGGTTCAGCCGGTCCGCCCAAAGCTGGCGCAAGGGCCGATAGCCCTCGGTGGGTCCATATTGCAGGGAATCGGAATCACAGATGCCGTCAACGATGGCGGCGATTTCCCGGGCCGGGAAGAATTCGGGGGCGGGAAAGCCGCCGGCGAACGAGATGAAGTCGGGCTGTTCCGCCAGTTTCAGCAGCTCGCGGATGGCTGAACTCTTCATATGGTCGGCGCGCGAAGCGAAGCGATGTTCCCAGGTGAGGCTCAGTGTGTCTTTCATCCTCCAATTGTAGTCCCAGCCGCTCTATTTGGACAGAGACAATGTAGGAGTACAATGTGGGCCCGCCCCCAGGAACTCAGCCACCTCGGAGCTAAACCAAGACCTATGCGCAAACTCATCCTCGGCTTTGCTTTCCTGGCCTTCTTTCTCTACGTCACCGCCTATACGGTCTATCATTTTTTTAAACACAGCATCGTCGACGATCCCGCCAAGAAAGCCGCCCTGGCCGGCGAAATCGCTCCCGGTGCCGTTCCTCCCACGGGATTTGGCACCGGCGAGGCCTTCACCATGGGCATGCGCGGCGTGACCTACCGGGAAAAAGGTGGGCAGCGCCTGCTCATGCTTTTCGAAAACCCTGCTCCCAAAGAGAAGCCCAAGGATATGCAGACCGCTCTCAAAGACTTCCGCGCCAAGCAGGATCGCAAAAGCCAGGCCGTGGTCGATCAAGAAAGCCTTCCCGAAATGGCCACCCACCTGGGTCCTATTCAGGTGCTGCAGCGCCAGGTGCACTTCCCGGACGGCCGCAGCAAAATCGATTTCCTGGTGCTGGCTCAGAACCCCAAACTACCCAACAAGCTCATCACCGTTATGGCCGATGCCCCGGTCACTCCCGAGGAAGACGGCAAATTTCTGGCCGAATATCTGGGCCACCTGGAAGTCGCTCCCTGGGTCAGTCCCTGAAGACCCGGCGCCCAAAAAAATACCCCGCGGTCGAAGACCAGCGAGGCGACTTTACTTATTCAGAGGGAGCGACCTTCAACGTTCAATTGAAATCGGTGCTACCGGAGAGGTATCACCGATAGACAAAGAATACCAGTCGAAGCCTGAGCGATTCCAAAACGGAGCGCTCGGGAGTTAACGGAATGTAACCGTTTTGTGTCAGATAAAACCTCTCGAGGGGCGTAGACCGTGACTCAAGCCGACCAGGAAATTTTGGGCATCCTCATTCAGGGTGGACTGGCCATGGCATTCTTCGGTTCGATCTACGTGTCATTTTTCTTCCTGATCCTTTACGGCCTACTCCAATTGCTGGCCGGTTTCGGACGCTGGCCCAAGGATATCAACCGGGGCCTGGGACTGCTCAAGCTTTGTCTGGGCGGTTGTGCTTTCGGTGCCCCCTCTTCCAACGCCGTGGGAGTCCTGACCCTGGCCCTGGGCTTGCTCTGGGCCGGCCTGGAGTGGCGCCTGCGCCGCCAGGCGAAGTAACGCCGGCAGCACCAGCAAAATCACAAAAAAGCAACTGATCATCCCGCCCACCACCACCGTGGCCAGCGGTCTCTGCGTCTCCGAGCCGATGCCCGAGGACAGGGCCGCCGGTAGCAAACCGATACCGGCTCCGGCCGCCACCATCAGCACCGGGCGCAAGAGCAGCTCCCCGGCGCGCAATATGGCCGCCCGATTCTCCAATCCGGAAGCGTGTAGCTGGCGCACGCGGGAGAGAAAGAGCACGCCCTGCAGCACCGTTACCCCAAAGAGCGAGATGAAGCCCACCGCCGCCGAAATGGATAAGGTAATTCGCCCTGAAAGCAACCCCAACACGCCGCCGATAGCGGCAAAAGGCACCGTGGCCAGCACCAGGAGAGCATCCCGAAAAGAGCCGAAAGTGCGCGTCAATAGCAACAAAATCAGGGCCAGCGTAATCGGAACCACCACCGCCAGGCGGGCCATGGCCTGCTGCAGCTGCTCGTACTCTCCGCTGAGGGAAAACGCATAACCCTCGGGAAAGCGCACCCGGCTCTCGATGCGCGCCTTCACTTCGGCGATGGTCGAAGTCAAATCGCGATCGCGGACGCTGAACTTCAGCGGAATATAGCGCTGATTGTCCTCGCGGTAGATAACCCCGGCGCCACTGCCCGTTTCGATACGCGCCAGCTGGGACAGCGGGATCATGGCGCCGCTGCGCGAGCGAATGGGAATACGTGCAATCTCTTGGGGACCCGCCCGGTAAGGCCGTTGGAAGCGAACCACCACATCAAAGCGCCGGTCCCCCTCGAGCACCTGGGTGGCCGCGCTGCCGCCAATCGAAGCACTGACCGCCGAATTGACGTCTTCGATGGATACCCCATAGCGAGCCGCCGCCAGCCGGTCGGTGACGATGCTCAGACTGGGCTGACCCAACAGATGAATGGTGCCCAGATCGCGAACACCCGGAACGTCCCGAAGGGCCGCCTCGATCTGCCCGGCCAGCTTTTCCAGCATCGCCAGGTCGGCGCCCACCAATTTGAGGGAATTCTCGCCCTTGACGCCCGACATCGCCTCTTTGACATTGTCTTCAATGGCCTGGGAAAAGTTGAAGTCCACACCTGGAAAAGAGGTATGCAAACGGCGTTCCAGGCGCTCCACCAGGTGCGCCTTGTGTTTCAGACCCGGCTTCAGGGGCACATAGAATTCGCAGTTGGAGAAACTGATCGGATCGGTGCCGTCATCGGGACGACCCAACTGGCTGACCACCGTACGCACCTCGGGAAAGGTCAAGAAAATCTCACGCGCTTGATTGGCCACCCGGCTGGCCTCCTGGAAGCTGATGGAAGGAGGCATGGTAGCGCGCACCCAGAGATTGCCTTCCTCCAGCTTGGGCATGAACTCGCCCCCCAGAAAGGGCAGGATCAGACCCGATAACAGGAGCAGTACCGAAGCAATACCCACGAGCCAACGCGGGTGATCCACCACCCAGGTCAAAGCGCGTTTGTAGGGCCCCCGGGTCCAGCGCACGATGAACGTGTCGTGATCGCCGTGCTCGGGCACCTTTAGCAGCAAGAAGGAGCCGACCGGCCCCAAAGTCAATCCCAGCAACAAGGCTCCGCCCAAGGCCAGGGCATAGGTGCTGGCCATAGGACCGAAAATCTTGCCCTCCACTCCCTGCATGGTGAACAACGGCAGAAACGAGACGAAAATGATGGCGGTGGAAAAGACGATAGGATAGGTCACTTCCGAGGCGGCCTCGGCCACAATCGCAGCTTTGTCTCCGGATCTGAACGACAAATGGCGATGAATGTTCTCCACCATGATCACCGTGGCGTCCACAATGATCCCGAAATCAATGGCTCCCATGGAGATCAGATTGGCCGACTGGCCGGTCAGCACCATCACCCCAAAAACCACGCACAAACTCAGCGGAATGGTTAAGGCCACCACCAGCGAGGCGCGCAAATCTCCCAAAAACGCCAATAAAATCAGAAAGATCAGGACCAATCCGCTGACCAGCGTATGCTGCACGGTGGCCGTGGTCCGCTCGATCAACTTGCTGCGATCGGCGTAAGGCTCGAGACGCATCCCTTTAGGCAGCAGATTGCCGCTGTTGATCTCGGCCACTTTGCGGTGAATGGCCTGCAGCGTGGGCAGCGATTGGCCGCCCGGACGCATCAAAACCACCCCGTTGACGATGTCTTCCTGGTGGTCCTTGCCCACTCGGCCCATCGGAATCTTACGCCCCAACTGCACGTTGCCCAACTGACTCACGAAAACCGGCACCCCGGCTTGCTCGCGCACTACGGTGTTCTCGATGTCGGCCAGGCCGCCAAATAACCCCACCCCGCGCACGTTGTAACTCTGGGCCCCGATGTCCAGATAGTTGGCGCCCACGTTGGAGTTGCCATCGCGCAGGGCATCCATGACATCATCCACCGACAGTTGAAACTGCATCAGCTTCATGGGATCCAGGTCCACGTGAAACTCCTTGGTGTCGCCGCCGAAGCTGATCACATCGATCACGCCGGGCACCTGTTTGAACTGTCTGCGCAGGATCCAATCGTTGCTTTCCTTCAATTCCAGCAAGGAATGATGATCACTGACCAATTGATAGCGAAACAACTCGCCGATGGTCGAGAGCGGTGAGAGCTCGCTCTCGACTCCGGTCGGCAGTTCGGTCATGTGAATGCGGTTGAGGACTTCCTGACGCACCTCCTGGTAGCTGGCGCCGTAGTGGAAGTAGCATTTGATATCGGAGAGCCCGAATAACGAGCTGGAGCGAATATGGTCGAGAGAAGGCATTCCATTGAGGCTGGCCTCGAGTGGAACCGTGATTTGTTGCTCCATCTCCTCGGCCGACCAGCCGGGCTTCTGGGTAATCAGCTCAATCATGGGTGGAGCCGGGTCGGGATAGGCCTCGATGTTCAAGTGTCGCAAGGACACCAGTCCCAGCAAAAACAACAAGAAACAGGCCAGCACCACCAACCAGCGCTCGCGCAGAATGACTAACACGTCAGGCGGTAACCAATGCCGGGTTCATTCACCAGGTAGCGGCAGCCGGGCTCGGCCGCCTCCAGTTTCTTGCGCAAATTGGACATGTTTACCCGCAACATATGATGTTCATCGGCATAAACCGGGCCCCACACGTCCACCAGGATCTGGCGATGGCTCAAAAGCTTTTCCGGATTGCGCAGCAGCACTTGCAGAATAGCCAACTCGTTGGGAGTCAAATTGACTCGCTGCCCGGCCAGACTGACCTGGCGGGTGTCCTGATTCAGCTCCAACAACCCAAAGGTGATGGTTCCCTCCGTGGGAATCACCCGTTTGCGCCGTAGCGCGGCGCGCAGCCGGGCCAGCAGTTCGTCCAGGCCAAAGGGCTTACACAGGTAGTCGTCGGCCCCGGCATCCAAGGCTTCCACTTTGATCTTCTCATCGTCACGAACCGACAAGAACACAATCGGTACCCAGGTCCAACGGCGCAACGCGCGGGTCACCTCCAGCCCGCTCAGGTCGGGAAGAACCATGTCCAGCACCAGCGCATCCGGCTGACTGCCACGCACCATCTCGATGGCTTCCTCGCCACTCTCGGCCTCCAGGGTCTGATAACCCGAGCCTTTCAAGGAAATGCGCAGAAAAGTCCGGATCGCCTCCTCATCATCTACGATCAGAATCGTCTCTTTAGACATCAACTACCTCTTGCTTGCGGGGGATCTCCAACACGAATCGGCTGCCCGGCTCGAGCGCCTCCACCCGCAGACTGGCATGATGAAGCTCGGCAATTCCCCGGCAAATGTTCAGCCCCAGTCCCGTGCCCGGCACGTGCCGCGGCGTCTGGCCCCGATAAAAACGTTCAAAAATCTTCTCGCGATCGGCCGGCTCCACGCCGCAGCCCTGGTCGCTCACGCTCAAAAATACCTTGCCGTTTCTGGCCGTGACCTCCACTCCGACCGGCCCTTGACTGAACTTCAGGGCATTGTCGAGCAAGTTGGAAAGCAACTGGCTGAGCAGCGAAAAGTCCGCCTGAACCTCGGGAATTTCCTCGGCCACCTGCCAGCGAATGCGCGCCTGAGCGGCTTGCGGGAAGCCCTCCACCACGCCGGCCACCATCTCTTCCACCGAAATCCAGCGCAGGCACAGCGTCAGACCCCCGGCCTCGATTTTGGAAAGGTTGAGGATATTCTGCACCAGCTTTTGCAAGCGTCCGATCTGGCCTGAGGCCAGATCCAGCAACACCTGGCGGTCTTGATCGGGGAGGGCGCAGGTTTTCAGCGTGTCCACCGAGCCCCGGATACTGCTCAAAGGAGTCTGTAAGTCGTGCGAAATGGAGTTGATCAACGTGCTCTGCAGCTTCTGCGTGGCCTCCAAAATCGAGGCCTGGCGCGAGCGCTCGCTCTGGACAATGCGCTCGAGCGCCAGCGCTGTTTGGGCCTGAAGACTGTCCAGCAGCAAATTGCCGCGGATGGCCGGCGTGACCCAACCGTAGATCCCACGCGGGGTCTGTAGCGGTGTCCCCTTCAAAATGGCCAGACTGGCAGACAACTCCAGCCCACAGGAACGCCGCGCGTGTTGGCAGAGCAGCTCCAGAACCCGTTGGGGACTGGTCAGCTTGGCGCATTCCTGGGTGAAGAAATAAAGTTCCTGAGATTGCCAGGCTTCGCGGCGCACGTTGTCGGCCAGGCGTGCGATCTGGTCGCTGAGCACCAGAAAGATGGCGAAAGAGATGACATACTGGAATTTGTGGAAGCCGATGCGGAAGCCCGGATGAATGTGGCCCACATTGAGAATAAACAGGGTGGTGATGGTGGCCGCCCGGGTCGGTCCCCGGCCCAGGTAGAGGGCGGAGAAAACCAGGCCGGCCAAATAGAGAAGCATTTCATTGTCCTCGGAGACGACGTCGCCGCCCTGGGCCAGGCACAGCCCCATCAGCCCCACTCCCAGCACGGCCACGGCATAGCGCCAGGCGCGATTGTCGGGCGAAATGCTCCAAGGTAATGAATTCATAGTCCCGTCCTTCCCGTCCCCGCGAAAAATACTACCGGAGCTTCCCACAAGAAAGCATCAAGAATGCCGTTTTCTCTTGCTTGGGTGGCCTCAGGGTCCTAATCTGGGCCCGTGAAAACCTGGCTAACCCTTTTCTGCTGGCTACCCCTCAGTTGCTGCCAGGCCCTGACCCTGGGCGACGCCCTGCGGCAGGCCGAGGCCCATAACGGCGAACTGGCGGCCGCCCGGGCCCGCGAGCAGCAGGCCGCCGCTCAGGCGCAAGGCGCCGGTTCGCTCCCCACCGCCCAACTGGGAGTGGCGGGACTGGGCGGCAATGGTCCGGGCCTGACCAACAGCAACTACAGCAATCTTTTTCGCGACGACTACTATGTTTTTTGGAATCAGTCCAGCGGTCCTTTCGGCAGCCTGGCCAGCAAAAAGCGTAGCGCCGAATTCCGCCATCAGGCGGCCCGGCAGGCGGTGCGCAGCCAGCGTTTGCAGTTGGAACAGTCGGTTAAGGATGAGTTCTACCGGCTGCTGGCCGCTCAGCAGCGTCTGGAAGTCAACCAGCGCAACTTGGAACTGGCGGAAGAAGTGCTGCGCATCGCGCGCACCCGTCACAAGGTCGGTCAGGTCCCGCGCCTCGACCTGATGAGCGCCGAAGTGGAGCGCAATCGAGCCCAGCAAGAACTGGTCACGGCCACCTCCGAACTCCGCCAGAGTAAGGCCCGCCTGGGTCCCCTGCTGGGCCAGAGCCCCCAGGATCTGCAGGCCGAAGGGGACCTGACTCCGGCTCCCGCCCCTTTGATTCAGTCCTTGCAAGAACATCCCCGCCTGGCCGCGGCTGCCGCCGAGTTGCAGCAAGCCCGTCAGGAAACGCTGCTGGCGGCCCAGCAGGGCAATCCTTCGGCCAATCTCAACCTGGTCCACGACCTGGTGGTGCCCAACTATGTGCTCCAGGTTACCCTGGCCATACCTCTGGACTGGGGCGAGCTGGGCTACGAATACGCCGCCCGGCAGGCCGCCGAGGCGGAGGCTGAGGCCAAACTGGAACATCTGCGCAAACAACTGGAGAGCGAATTGGAAGTGGCCCGTAGCGCCTACCAGAGCGCCCTCGAAAACCAGATCAGCTACCGGGAAAAAGTGCTCGATCCGGCCGAAGAAATGGCTCGCGTCACGGAGAAAGGCTACCGCAAAGGAGCCCTGCCCTACACTCAATTGTTGGTGGCCCAGCGGCTGGTTTCCGACCTGCGCCGCCAGTTCATCGATAAGCAATTAGAAGTGCAACTCGCTCTCGACGCCCTCCAGGCCGCGCTGGGGCAGCAACCATGAAGAGCTGGTGGTGGCTTCCAATCCTGCTGGCCGGCTGTTCCTCTGTTCCCCCGGCCGAGAGCTCCAGCCCCGCACCCGAGTCCGCGCCGGTGGTGCTGGCCCCGGTGACTCGCCGGCAGGTAAGCGGTAGTCTGCGCCTGACCGGCCAGGTGCGGGCCACCGAGGCCGGCTCGGTGATTTTGACCGCTCCTCTGGACGGCGTGGCCGTCAGCGCGCTGGTCAAAGTAGGCAGCTCGGTTGCGCCCGATCAGCCGCTGGTGGAAATGAACAGTGTTTACGGCCTGACCAGTCTGCAGATTTTGGAGCGTCTCGAGAAAGAGCAGGACGACGTGGTGGAAGCCCGCGGCCGCCTCTCGGAAGCCCTCACCCGCGAAACTGAAGCTCAGACCTCGCTGGGCCAGGCCCGGGCCAAAGTTGCTTCACTGCGCGCTGACCTGCGCCAGGCCGAGGCCGAACTGCAGTTTGCGCGTTCCGACGTGCGCCGCAAACAAGAATTGGTGGAAGACGGTATCACCTCGCGCGCCGAACTGGAAGAAGCGCGCACCCGTCTTGCCAAAGCCGAGGCCGTCCGCCAGGCCGCTGAGCAAGAACTCTCCATCGCCCGCGGCCAGTTGCCGCTGTTTCAGCGCAATATCGGCCAGTTCCGCCAGGCCGTGCGGCTGGCCCAAGAAAGCGTCGAACTCAGTGAATCTAACTACCAGCGCAATCGCGCCGTTCTTTCTCAGTCTCAACTGGTCGGCACGGATCTACCCGCGGATTTGACCTCGCTATCGCTGGCCGGCAGCAAACCCGCCGGGGCGGCCCAGGCCTCCACCTTCTTCGTGCGCGCTCCCATCGCCGGAGTGGTCACCCGCCTTTCCGTCACCCGCGGCCAACGGCTCCAGTCCGGTGCTGAAATCGGCCAGGTTCAGGAACTCTCGCGGGTTTATGTCGACGCCAATGCTTTCGAAGCGGATGTGGCCGCCCTTCGCCCGGGTATGCCCTTGCAAGTGATCAGCAACGGCAAAACTTACCGTGGCCGGCTCGACTACATCGGCCGCCAGGTTGATCCCCAGACTCGCGCCATCGCTGTGCGCAGCTTGATTCACAATCCGGAAGGTGGCCTGCGTCCCGATACCTTTGTGGAAGTCAATATCGCCTTGCCCGGAGGCCCGGGCCTGACCGTGCCCAAACAGGCTCTGCTCAGCCTGGGCAACCAAAAATTCGTGCTGGTGGAAGCAAGCCCGGGCCATTACGTGCGCCGTACCGTCCGAGCCGGCATTGAGTCCGGCGCTGAAGTACAAATCATCGAGGGCCTCAAAGAAGGTGAAAAAGTCGTCTCTCAGGGCGGCCTGCTGCTCGAAGCGGGCGAAGAATGAAGAGGGCACCGTGAAGAGAGTGAGTCATTCACGGTGCCCTGACTGACTTTCCTAACCGGAATAGTTCCCGAAGTCCAAATCTGCGCCTGCCCCCGGCGCATCAAGAACGGCACAAGATTTTTCGCCGAGGCCCCGAAAGCAAGGGATCAGAAATGCCGATACTGGAAACCTTTTTACCGCACGGACGCTTGCGCGATGGAGATTTGCGCCTGCGCATTCTCAGCACCAGCCCCCCCGATCCGGTCAAAAACTACGTGGCCACCTACCATTTCGGTATGTTCCTCGAGGGCCGGCGTTCGGGAGTCGGCGGCATCGAGCTACGTTTGGGAGACCACCAGCATCTGATTCGATTCGGCGGCCAGATTGGCTATGCGGTGCACCCGGACCACCGGGGCCAGGGCCTGGCCGCGCGCAGTCTGCGCCTCCTTTTTCCCCTGGCCAGGAGACATGGTTTCGCGGAACTTTGGATTACCTGCGATCCGGACAATTTCGCCTCCCGGCGCACCTGCGAACGCGCCGGAGCGGTGCTCCAGGAAATCGTCGACCTCCCCGAAACCCACGAAATGTATGCCCGCGGCTCGCGCCAAAAATGCCGCTACCGGATTCTTCTCTAGATTTAGAACCCGTCGACCGGGGGCCAAAGCCGAAAAACCACCGCCTGTTTCGCCTGAGCGGCCACAAACTTCTCACGTCGGAAAGTTCACGAAAGAAGTAGGAACGGCCATGCTTCTCTCACCTTTCGAGCGTTCCCAACACTTAGACTGCGCAACATCAAAATAGCGCAAGGAGACTACCACGATGCCGAAAAAACCTGAACCGATGTTGCGTCGCACTTTGCTCAACGACATCATTTTCAAAATCGTCTTTGGTTCACCCAAAAACGAGAGGCTGCTTCGCTCGCTGCTGAACGCGATATTGGAACTGGAAGGCGAGGACAAAATTGTCCAGCTCAGCTTACTCGCAAACGACGTCGGCAAGGCCTATCATGACGAGAAGGGAGCCATCCTGGACGTTCGGGCTCGAGACGGCCACAATCGCCAATATAACATCGAGGTTCAGCTTAAGGAGCAGACCAGCTACATCCAGCGCTCCTTGTTTTATCTATCCAAACTTTACAGTGAACAGCTTGAACGGGGCCGCAAGTATGGAGACTTGCGACGCACGGTCGCGATCTCGATTTTGGAATTCCCCTTGTTTCCGGATCTGGCCGGCTTGCACACCCGGTTTCGTTTCTGCGATCCTCGACACAACCTTGAACTCAGTGATATCCTGGAGATTCACTATCTGGAGCTCAGTAAATTCAGGCGCGACCAGCCCCTGCTGACTCCATTGGAGAAGTGGTTGCATGTGCTGCGTTTTGCAGAACTCTATGAAAGCGGTGTGGTGCCCTTACCGGCGCCGATTCAACGCGAAGAGGAGATGATCATGGCTCTGGACGCAATGCATAACGCTTATTCGGATGACGAAGTCCGCCTTCTTATCGAAGCTCGCCTGCGGGCCGAATGGGACGAAAACACCCGCCTTCACGAAGCAATGGAGAAGGGTGAGGCCAAAGGGGAAGCCGTAGGGGAGGCCAGAGCTCGACTGGAAGTGGCTCAAAAGATGGCGAAATCTGGCATCGACGCGGAGACGATCTTGGATATCACCGGAGTTCAGCTCTGACCTGCCGTTAGCTCCGATCCAACTCCAAAAGCCGCTGGCGAGCTCGCTCCAGGAAATCCACCCGCGATTCACCCTCCTGTAACGAGAAGGGCTCGCCGAATACCACCCGGCAAGGGACCGGACGGGGCACGAAGGCACCCTTGGGAAGCAGGCGGTGGAGATTCTCCAGATAGACGGGAACCAGTTCGAAGTCGGGCTGCGCCTGGCACAGGTAGTAAATGCCGCTTTTAAAGGGCGCCAGCTGGTGGCCGTCTCCCCGGGTCCCTTCGGGAGAGAGCAGAATTGACTCGCTGGGACCTACTTGGGAAACCAACTGGGTGACCTGCTGCTGGCGTTCTTCTTTGGTCTTGGGCTGGCGTTCCAGGAAGATGGCTCGAAAACAACGCTCGGCCACATAGCGCCGCAGGGCGCTGGTATCCCAATAATCCTTGGCGGCCACAAAGCGCATTTTACGCCGCTGCACCTTGGGTAATGCCGCCCACAGAAGCACGCTGTCAGCATGAGAGGTGTGATTGAAGTAATAGATCCGGCGGCGCTCCGAAGGAATCTCCCCGCGAAACTCGATCCGCGAAAAACTTAAGGTGCGCGCCAATCTGCCCAGGAAGCGGGCGAACAATTCATCCTGCCATCTCATCTCAAGCGCCCGTTCCGCCTCAGAGAGTGTATACCTCCAGCTCTTGGCGGGCAGCGGTAGGATTTCGCAGGCGACCCGCCAAGGCAACCCTTGTGGACTGGCTCGTTTACTTCAGCCGCTACGCGGCCGTCTCGCTTTCCGGCAGCCCGCAGGAACTGGCCGGCTTCTACGCCGAGGGCTTCGTGGCGGCGGGTCCCACTGGAGCTTACGGGGCGCTCAACGACGACAAGTTTCAGAGCTGGCTTGGTCAGGTCAAGGGCTTCAATGAGCAAAATGGGATGCAGTCGATGCGGCCCGTTCAAATTTTGGAGGAGGCCGCGGTCGGTCCCCACCACCGCCTCGTCACCGTTCGCTGGGGAAGCCGCTTCCAGGCCACTGGAGCAGGCGAGATCGAGTTCAATATTACCTACATCCTCCACCTCAAAGGTCCTCGCATTGTCGCCTACATCTCCCATGAGGACCAGCACGAACGCATGCGCGCGGAGGGGCTGGTTTCCTAGGCCTGGGGTCTGGGCTTGGCCGGAATGACCTCGGGAATGGGTTTTTCCAGCAGGTTGTAGCGCCGGAAGGCCTGGGGAGACCAGAGCGGGATGGTGGCCTGGGGCTCGGGATCGCCATTGGCATCGACGCGGGCGATTTGTTGATGGCTGGGAACCACCCGATTGACCCCATCGATCAGTGTGGACAGGCACGAATTGGTGACCGGATGATACATGTCCTGACTATGGTCCTGCACCGAGGCCTGCAGGCGCTCTTTCAGGAGCGCCACTTTCTGTTCCTGATCGAGCTTCAGCTTATAGATCTTGAGCGGGTTGCGGTCGTGCACGGTGGCCTTTTCGATCGCGTCGCTCCAGGTGCCCAACTGATAGAGAATCGGCTGCGGTTCCTGACCGCCGACCGGATCGTAATCCTGGCCCTGTTTAAAGTGAACTTCGACCGAAACGGCCAGCCCCGAATCTTCATTGCCCTGGCTATCGCGCACCGGAGCGTCGGAAGCGAAAGCGAACTTGAGCAAGGCGTGACCGGGCAAATTCCCTGGCTTCTCGGTGAAGGGCTTGATGCACAGGAAAACGTCGGTAACCTTTTCCGGATGGATGTAGGCGTCCCGGAAAACACCCTTCTCGATGGTGCTGCCATCCGGATTGTTCTCGATATCCCAGCGCACGCCGTCGAGGTGCACCAGCCCATCCCGGGTTTGGCCCAGATCGGTGGCCGCCTTCTGCAGGGCCGACCAGGGCTGTTGATTTTTAACGCCGATTCTCATGCCCCGACTTTACCCTCAAGAGGTTTGCCGGAAGATTGCTTAGTTGTGACCAGCTCACCAGGTTTGATGAATACGGTTGCGAAATTTCGAAAGAACAAGATGATCTATGCTAGGATGGCCGGATGCTTCTGGTTCGACTGGGTCGCGTGATCTTTCCCCTGCGCGGCTATCTGGGGATTCCTTTCTTACTGACCATGCTGTGGTTCTGCAGCCCCGATCCGGACTATGCGGCCGGACCCGGTTGGCTGTTGCTGCTGGCCGGGTTGGCGGTGCGCTGCTGGGGGGTCGCCGGCTGGGTTCCCAATCGGCTCGACGCCAACGTGGGAGAACGCTTGATTTGCGAAGACGGCCCTTACGTCTACTCGCGGAATCCCCGTTACCTCGGGAATCTAATGATGGGCCTGGGGGGTTGTCAAATTGCCGGCCTGGGAGTTTGCCGGCTGCCTTACTGCCTGCTCTGGGCGGCCATCCATTTACCTATCATCGCTTACGAAGAGCACGGTCTGGGCGAGCGTTGGGGCGCTGCCTATCGAGACTACTGCGCCCGGGTTCCGCGCTTCCTCGGCTTGCCCAAGCACAGGTTGGGGCCACAACTGCTGCCTCTGCGCTGGAAGCTGGCTTTCTGTCTGGAGCGCACCACTCTGGCCGGCTGGTTGTGCCTGGCTCTCTTCCTGCACGGCTGGCGGAATATTCACCTGGGCAGCTCACCGCTTTGGTATGGGGCCTGTCTGCTGGCAAGCGGGCTGGTCTGGTGCTGGCTGCACCGCCTGGAGCAAAAATGGCGTCTCCAGGCAAAGCCCGCGACGGGCATCAAATCTTAGGCGCCCAGTAGGGCTTCTCCAGCGGCGCCGGGCGCGCCCGGAAGACGTCGCTCAACTTGATCAAGAGATGCAGCGTCATCTCTTCCTCTTCCGCCTCGATGGCGTGGCGCAGGCGCTTCAAGGGCCGGGCCAGGAACGGCTTCAACTTGGGACCGTAGTTTTGCTGAATGGTGGCGCGCACGTTGCTCAAGTCCAGCAGCAGGGCCTCGGTTTCCAGTTCTTCGCGCAACCAGAACAGGGCCTGCTGCACGAACTGGTCAAAGTAGTCGAGCCCACTCGGATGTTTCTCCAGCCAGTCCTGGAGCACGTCGAGGTCCTCGAGACGCGGGACGTCGCCTTCCTGGACCGGCAACTCATCAAAATTCTCGTCGCCCAGCCCATCATAGGCGGGCCACTCGTGGGCCTCTTCTTCAAAGGTCATGCGCGGTTGGGCAAAAACACCCGGAAAGAACTGCCGTAGTTGGTGATCTGATTGCGCAGCACGTCGCTGGCTTCGCGGCCGTTGCCCAGGGCGATGGAAATATGGCCATACTTGTGTTTGCCGTGCGGCGCCCAGACCACCGTGGCGCCGGCGGGCAGGTTGCGCAACTGGTCGCGCGATACGCGCGCTTCGCGGAAATTGCTGTTGCGCGCCAACTGGCCGGCGGCCGTGTAAGCGGGCACGCCGGTCAGATTCACGCCCTGGCGAGCCATTGCGTATTTCACGCCGCGATAGCAGTTGCGACCCCGGCCGGCGATGCCGCTGCGGGCGATGCGCTGGGCATCGCGAGCCAGCTGCGTTCCCGAAACCGGGCCACTGTGGGCTGCCCGGCTGACTCCGGCCGCGCGCTGCGCCCGCTGGGTGCGCTGGCTGCGCGCGTTGCGCGAAAGGCGAACCCCGTCTTGCCGGCGGCGCCGGCCGACCTGTCCCTGGCGGCGGCGACGTTGGGTGCGACCCGTGTGACGGACCGGAGTGTGGGTGGGACGGTGGGCGATGGCGTTCATAACCCTATTCAGCCAGCCCGAGCCGCTTCTGACACCCCCCGCGGTGTTACAAATTCTGACCATTCGTTACAAGAATGGGTCGAGAAGGTCACATCTCCGCAACAAATCCAGAGCCGGAGTAAGGCCGGTTTAAGCCTCCTCCGCTAGCTTTAAGCGTATGGATACGCTACGTTCGCTCGCTCCCATGGTCTCGGAAGGCCTGCAATGGGCGATTTTGCCCCAGCTGAAAATCGGCCAGTTCGTGGCCGAGAAAGCCATCGGCGCCCTGGGCCCGCAAAAGCCGGCCGCTCCCCCGGTGCAGCCACAACCCCTACCCCAACCGGTCCAGGCGGCCCAACCGGCCGCGCCGCCGCCCAGGCACGAACTGCCCCCGGGCAGCTACGACGTGGCCAGCATCACAGCGGAGCAACTCGACGGCCTCAAGCGCTCCAAGAATCCTAAAGATCAGGCCCTGGCGGCCACCATTCAACGCAGCCGCACCGCCTATGCCGAGCTGCTCAAGAACGGCAGCCAGATTATTGCCCATCGCAATGAAGGCAACGGCGGCCAACCCGTGCTCACCCTGCTCCCACCCGGCTTTGACCCGAGCCACGAGACGCGCGTCCATACTCACTATCATGGCTACAACGCCACTGTGGCCGATGACAAGAACCATGGAGCCGGCCTGACCAACCGCCTCGCCGAGATTCAGAAACGAGGCGGCCCGCAGACCGTCATCGTGCTGCCCGAATGCGCCAACGCCCAGGGCGGAAAATATGCCACCGACTGGAGCAACGTCAAAAGTCAGAGCGAGACCACCAACCAGGCTCTGCAGGCGGCCGGGGTCAGCAACCCCACTTACCGCGTTGTCTCGGCCCACTCGGGCGGCGGCGACGCCCTCACCTACGCCCTCAGTCGCGACAAAACCGGCGCCGGCCTGCAGGCCGATCGTCTGGAGTTACAAGATTGCCTCTATGGATCGCAAGGCCCGGTGGCCAACTGGGCCAAAACCGAAAATGGCCGGGCTGCCCGCTCGATCGTCTACTTCCACGGCACCAATAATGCCAGCGATTCCGGCCTGAAAAGCGCCTTCGGGGATCGCTACCAACGCCAGAATTTAGGGGATCACAACAAAACCAATCAGATGATGGACTCTTATCCTGACTAAACTGAGTATTCCCGTACCGGGAGGACCAGTACTGAAGCCACAGAAAATATCAAGCCACGTGAAAAAGCTGATTTTACTCTTTCTTCTCACCCTCCCCGCCGCCGCTCAAGAGAGCCGTTGGCATGACGTAGCCGGCGCCCTGCAGAAATCCGCCTTCACTCCGACCACGGTGCAGCAACTGGACCGGGCCGCCCTCCAGGAAATCAACAAGCATTTCCCGGCCTCCAGCCTGGCAGAGGCCTGGGAGCAGCATCCGGAAGCTCCTCTTCTGCAGTGGTCCGCTCAGGCGGCCGCCGAACTGCTCAAGGATCCTTATCTCACCTATCTGGAACCCCAGGCCTTCGCCAGTGTCATGAAAAAATTCGACGGCGACGCTCAGCCCAACCCGGGGTTCAGCATCGTCAAAGACGGACCGGGCCAGCCCGTGCACGTGCTCGAGGTGGATCCGAATGGCCCCGCCCAGTTGCGCGCCGGCGACGTCATCCTCAGCCTGAACGGCCACAACACCGCCGAACTTTCCATCGAGTCCGCCCGCAGCGAACTGGAAGGCCCGGCCGGCAGCAGCCTGAGCGTGCAGACCAGCCAGGGCCAGTTTCAGGTCGAGCGCCGCGTGCCTGACAAAAGAACCGTCACCTTCCAGGCTCTCGAAAATGGCGTGGGCTATCTCAAGATCCGCAACTTCGCCGCCTCCACCCCGGCCGAAGTGCAGCAGGCGTTGGGTCAGTTGAAGACTCAGAACCTGCTTATCGACCTGCGCAACAACGGGGGAGGGCTGGTCAGCTCGGCCGTGCAGGTCTGCGCCAATTTTCTGCCCGCCGGTTCCCAGGTGGTGCGCCTGCAGCGCCGCCACGAAATGCAGCCCTACCTGACGGACAAATCCGGCAACTCCACCAGCAAAGTGGTGGTGCTGATCAATGGGGAGTCGGCCAGCGCCGCCGAAATCATGGCCTCGGCCTTGCACGACCACGGCCGCGCCAAGCTGGTCGGCTCCACCAGCTTCGGCAAAGGCTGCGTCCAGCGTTACCTGCCCCTGCCGGACGGTGGCGGCCTCAAGTTCACTTCCGCCCTCTATCAAACTCCGGCCGGCCACCAGATTCAGGGTCTGGGCATCGACCCGGACATCAAAGAAACCCTGGATCCTCTTAGCAAGGCCCAGGGTCTCCTGACCAGTCTTATGACGGGAAGCCGAAGCTTTTAGCGGTTCGCCGCTTCGATGTCGCGTGCATCCCAACTGCCGACGATGCTGCCCGGCACCTTGTGGATGCCCTCGTAGTTGCCCAGCGTCTGGGGCTCACCCGGGTTGACTACGCGCACAACCAGGCGGTTGGGCAGGCACAGGCGCAGATTGTCGCCGATCTGAAGCTGCGACTGGACGACCGGGCGCTCGGAGTACCAGAACACGGCCATCGAAGGAATCTCCAGATCCCGGCCATCGGGCGTGCGCATCAGAATCTGGCCCATGTGGGTGCCCTGGAAGGTGCCTTCCAAAATTTCGTTCTGACGGAGCTCCAAAGTCTGGTCAGCAAACGCCATACCCGTCAACAAAACCATACCGATAATCATCTTTTTCAACATTTTACCATCCCGCTTTCGATTCAAATTTTCTATGACCCAACCTTAAACCGCCGGCCCCTCACCAGACAGAAAGCACCATACTCCCGCAAAAGTACCTACATACCAGGAATTCCCGCCGGCCTGTGGCACATGGGCCTGCATGCATGACTGTCAGAACGTAGCCGCCCTCTTTCACAGCCGCGTCCTTCAAACGCCCAACAGCGAAGCTTTTCGTTACCCCGTGGAAAATCGCTGGGAGAGCCTGACCTGGCAACAAACCCGCGACCGCGTCCAGGATATTTCCGGCGGCTTGCTGGCGCTGGGCCTGCAGCCCGAAGAGCGCTGCGCCATTCTATCCGGCACCTGCATCGATTGGATTCTGGCCGACCTGGGCATTCTCTGCGCCTCGGGGGCCACCACCACCATCTATCCATCCAACACCGCTCCCGAGTGCGCCTTCATCCTGAGCGACTCGGGCACGCGTTTTGTGTTTGCCGAGAGCGATGAGCAGGTGGCCAAGCTGCAGCAGGTTCGCGGTGACATCCCCAAAGTGGAGAAGGTCATCGTTTTCCAGGGCACGCCTTCCCAAGATGAATGGGTCATCACCCTGGAGCAGCTCAGCCAGAAGGGGAGGGGTCAATTCTTGTCGCGCTCCTTCGAGGATGTGACCAAAGATGTCACTAAGGATAAGCTGGCCACCTTGATCTACACCTCCGGCACCACCGGCCATCCCAAAGGGGTGGAGCTGCTGCACGACTGTTGGATCTATGAGTCGGAAGGTATCGCCGCTCTTAATCTGTTGCGCTATGATGATCTGCAATATCTCTGGCTACCGCTGGCCCACTCCTTCGGCAAGGTCCTGCAGATGGCTCAACTACGCATCGGCTTCGCCACCGCCGTGGACGGCCGTCCCGACAAACTGGTCGATAACCTGGCCGTTATCAGGCCGACCTTTGTGGCCGCGGTGCCGCGCATCTTCGAGAAAATCTACGCCAAAATGGTCAGCGGCGCCAAAGAGAAAGGCGGCTGGCGCCAGAAAGTCTTTAACTGGGCCATGAAGGTGGGCCGGCAAGTCTCGCGCCTGCAGCAAGAAGGCAAACGGCCCGGCCTGCTCCTCTCCATGAAGCACTATCTGGCCAGCCGATTGGTTTTCTCCAAACTGCACGGACTCTTTGGTGGCCGGCTGCGCTTCTTCGTCTCGGGTAGCGCGCCGCTCTCGGCCAGTCTCAACGAGTTCTTCCACGCCGCCGGAGTGATCATTTACGAAGGCTACGGACTGACGGAAACCAGCGCGGCCACCTTCGTCAATTTCCCCGGCCATAACCGTATCGGCACGGTTGGCTCCGCTCTGCCCGGTACCGAAGTAAAGCTGGCCGAAGGCGACAGCGAAATTCTCATCAAAGGCCGGGGGGTTATGCGCGCTTACCACAACCAGCCCGAGATGACGGCTGAAACCTTCGATTCCGAAGGCTATCTCAAGACCGGCGACATCGGCACTCTGGAAGACGGGTTCCTGCGTATTACCGATCGCAAGAAAGATCTCATCAAAACCTCGGGCGGTAAATACGTCGCTCCCCAGGCCCTGGAAGCCCAGCTCAAGATGGCCTGTCCCCAGATCAGCCAGGTGCTGGTCCACGGGAATAACCGGAATTTCTGTAGCTGTCTGGTGGCCCTCGATCCGGCGGCCCTCAAAAGTTGGGCCACCCAGAACGGCCTGACCAACATCTCTTACGAAGAATTGACCAGGAACGAAAAGGTCAGAGAGATGATGCAGGGGGTGATCGAGACGCTCAACAAGACCCTGCCCAGCTACGAGACGTTGAAGAAGTTCGCCATCCTACCGGCCGACCTGACCTTGGAAGCGGGAGACCTCACTCCCAGTCTCAAGCTCAAACGCAAGGCTGTCGAGGCCAAGTATAAAGACCTGCTCGACAGTTTCTACACCGGCGGCAAAGATTAGCCGGTTTGGTCTGGTCTGCCAGGCCTGGGCAGCCTCCCAGCTAGCCTACCATCTAACAAAAAAATCCCGGGAGAAACCGACACTACGTATCGCCCACCGGGGTGGCGCCGCCTACGCCCCGGAAAATACCCTGGAGGCCTGCCGCCACGGCATCCGCCTGGGCGCCGACTACCTCGAGGTCGATATTCGCCGCACCCGGGACGGCCGGCTCGTGCTCATGCACGATAGTTTTCTCAGGCGCACTACCGGCCGCCCGGGCCGTGTCGAGAACACGCTCTATGACCCGAGTCTTCCGACCTTTGATGATTTTCTGAAGCTGGCCAGAGAACACAATATTCGGGTCTTTCCGGAAATCAAGGGACGCCATATCGAAGCCCAGATCGTCGAGTCCATCTATGCCCACGGAATGCAAGACCACTCCGTCATTTCGAGTTTTTCCTCTCGCGCTCTGCAAAAAGTCCACCAGCTCGCTCCGGAAATTCCCCTCTGCCAGTTGCTCTATCCTTGGGAACTGGTGCTGCGCCCTCTGCCTGACGACATCGCCATCGTCGCTCCTATGGCCGAGGCGCTACTGCTCAACCCATGGATCGTCCGGCAGGCCCACTCCCGCGGCAGGCAAGTATGGCCGTGGTTCGCAGGCCTGGAAAATCGGGGCACCGTCGCCTACCTGGAAAGCCTGGGGGTGGATGGCATCATAATGGATCGCGTCGGTTAAACGCAGGCCTTAACGGGTCTGGTCGAGTTGCTCAAAGGCAACGGTTACACCACTCGCGATCTGGCCGTGGCGCTGGACAACAGCAGCGTGGACCAGGCCAAAGGCAGGCGAACCCCTTTCCCCGGGCTCCACCAGGACGCTGGTGGCAAAGCGACGCGGCCGCTGTCAAGACGAGTGACAACAGCAATGTCCTCTCTTCGGGGGTCTCGCTTCTAGAACCAGGCTGCCCAGGAGTAGCAGAAGGACGGTAAGGTTGCCTCCAAGATGAATTGTCTTTCCCAGAGGCAGTGAATGCAATTTCCCCAAGAGTGGACCAAAGCAGCCGCAACTCAGGGGTAACCCCTTCCAACTGGCCCATCCCAACGCCAGCGAGAAGGCGCTAAAGAGGATGAACGTCCAGAGGCGGGCGGCTGCTCCAGGCCGTCGCAAGAGTTCCAACCCCACTACCAATTCGAGAACGGTCACCAAGTCGGCCACCGCTCCCAGCCAGTTTCTCGGAATCAAGGCGTAGCTGCGCAAGGAAGCTAAGAATTCCTCGGGAGCGGATAGCTTGCTCAATGAGGCTAGCAGGAGAGTTACACCCAAGACGCGGTAGAACCCGTTCATAACAGCTCCGGGTCGGCCATTACGAAAATAGTGTCACCACGCTTTTCATGCATCTGAAGCGCCAACTTCCTGGCTCGTCCAAACCGTCCCGGTGCCTCGTAGATCACCAGGGTCCGGTGCCGTTGGGCGTCCAGGAAAAGCTCCATTCGGCAAGTAGGACTGCCGACGGAATAGGCGCCTTCCAGGTGGCGAAAACGATATTCGTCTTCTGGTCGGACATCAAGGAAGGTCAGAGGCCCCGGCGGCAAATTGTTCCTACTCACGATCCTCAGTGGTTCTCGGGTAGGTCCGAAAAGCGCGGCTCGCAGAGCCATCAGGCCGATAGTCATCAAAAGAATCCTGATGAAATCTCGAAGGTTTTGCGCCCACCAGGTGGACATTAACGAGAGGCTCCCCAAACTCCCGCGGTTGCACCCAGATCCTGACCCTCGCTATCGTAGCAATGCAGGCCGTTTTCGAACGTGCCCGAGATGTTGCGTAAATCGGCGGAGACAGTCCCCACTAAAACGGAGTTGAAGGTTTGCGTGACCAAAATTACCTGGCGGGTTTGTGCGTTGTAACTTCCGCTTACCGGATCGGTGAAGCCCCCTGTCTGATAAGTCAGGCTCCCGCTCACGACCCCATTGGTTTCTTCCAGAACCATCACGGCGGTATCACTGATTCCAGCGCAGGTCCCCGGCGCAATGACCGTTCCTCCTTCCGACCAGATACCCGATAGGGTCGGTTGAACCTCAATGGTGGCCGAGGCCGATCGCGAGGCGGCGGTATTGCTGATGCTGTAGCTAAACTCGTCCGTCCCGAAAAAGAATGGGGGTGGCGTGTAGCTAAAGGAGCCGTCGGCCGCCACGTTGACCGTTCCGCCGCGTTGCGTACTGGTCGAAGACGCGGCAAGCGTGGCACGGTGCAATGTGTCGTTGGCCAGCAGACCTGATGTCGCCGTCACCTGCAAAGGTTGATTGAGGCGGGTCTGGTAGCTGTCCGCCCTGGCAACGGGTGCGGGAAAGGGAGGGTCGGCCAGAAACTCTTTCAGGATATCCGCCTCTTCTGTGTTAATCCCCATATTGTCAAGATGGGCTTGCACCTGTCCCAGAGCCTGGCCAGCCGCTGTTTGAGAGGGGTCCAACAGGTGGGGGAAGTTGACGTCGGTCGCCTGGATTTGCGCCAGGTCATCGGCGGCAATGGCCTGCCCAACAACGGAAACATCCACTGCGGCAAACAGGTAATCCCACAGGGTGCCTAAACCTTCTTTGAGACGGTTAAGGGTTTGTTTATCTGCTTGGGCCCCTGGAGTATCCAAAGTGTAAGCCTGAAAGACACGATGGGTTACATAGACAAAGAAGAACGCATAAAGAACAGGAAGGGCTTGTACTAGAGGGCGGACTTCTCTGGCTTTAGGACTCGACGCGCTGAGTTGGCTCTGTAGCAGTGCCAACAAAACTCGCTCGCGTGCCAGGGTTAGTTCCGTGCTCTCCGCATTGCTGGGAAGATAAAGCGGTAGCAGCACGTCCAACAGAACGAGGTTATCCCTTGTCAGCACGGTCTCCTGACCGCCGACCATCCCCAACCGCAGTTCGTCGACCTCGCCTGCTGATAGGCGGCGAATTTCCGACAGGAAAGTCTCCAATCCGGCTTTTACTAAAGCCAACTCGGACCGAAGCCTTGAGGTCCCCGCCGTCCAACGCGTGTCCGCATCGAAGGCGGTCAAATCGCTCTCCAGCAGAGCCGACTGGGTGAGCAGGCGGTTCAACTGCTCGACGGTGGCAGCGCCAGGAGTTCCTGAAGGCTCAGGAAGGTCACCGATAGTAAAGTTCACGGGACCCAAAGAAATGACTTGCTCACCGATACTTTGCTGAACCGTAATGGAAACCGTCCCTGCCGAAAAGCGGAGAACACCCTGTGCGTCGGTCTGGAAATACGGCGGCAGAGGAAGCTGAATCAGGTTTCCCTTTACAGGCGGCAATTCCACCGCCACTCGGTAGCCTTGGGCATCCGTGAAAATGATGGTGGCCGCCGCGTTTGTGTCCAGGGCAGTGGAATGAAACCGCAAGAACTCTCCGGGACTCCCGCTGCTCCGCTCCAGGATCAGAGTTCGTGATGGAGCAGTTGAATTCGATTGCTGCTGACCAACTGCTTGAGAGGGAGGAAGATCGGATGTGCTGTTAGAGCCACAGCCTGCAATCGGCCAAACGAACTGGCTCAAAATTAGCAACCTCGCTATTCCTGACTTACCTTTGCTACTCAGGGAATACTTCACTCTTTCCCACCCTACCGTTCGTCAATTGCCCTGTAACGACAGTGCTGGGTGGCAGGTTAGCACTAATCCGGGACTGACGGTATCACCCTGCGGGTCGGAAACTGCTGGCTCGAAGGTTCATCTGTTATTGTCCAGGAGGTCAATTTTCAGACCGCAAGGTTGCCCTCCGCTAAAGCCGCCTGCATCGCTCCCTGATACCGGTGTCTCGGTCTGACCGAGCCAATCGCACCAGAATGCCTGGCGAATATCCCTGCCTTCCATCCAAAAGTGTAACCCATGCGAGGCGCTTCCCACAGTTTGGTCAAAGTGTCGAACAGTTGTCCTGAAGGTCAGAGTTATCGTCCTCAAGTTCGATTCGCCCAGGCCCTGGCGGAGCTATACTCCAGGTGGGTCTGGCGGAAACGTGTCAGGCCATTCTATTTGGAAGGATCCAATGGTAATGAAGAATTTTCGGGTCACCCTGACCGTCATTTTGCTGGCGTCAGCCGGAGCTCTGGCGAGGACCTATACCTACCGCGATTCAACCGGTCGCAGATGCTCTCAAACCTGTCCAATTGCGCAGCGTATCGTAGCTGGAATTTGCGAGGAGCAGGGCCGCCGCGCAGAGATCTATTCGTGCAATTGCGACGAAGGTAAGCGCCCGACTGAAACTTACGTTGAGTTTGCCTGCCTTTGACCGACCTGACGGTTTTGTGAAAGGGGATTTAAGGGAATGAATCCTGGCAAAGTGAGTGCTCGAGAAAGCCTGCTGGCGTGCGTTTTTACTTCGACGGTGACCACGGCGGTGCTTTCCATTCTCTTTTTCCCCCCTTTTTTCCAGGCCTATCTCGAAAATGATCGACACGCCAGTCAAATCCAGAACGCCCTCGACCGCTCCATGGCGGCTGCCCAGAAGCGCTCCGAAAGACGAGACGTGGATTATCAATTAGCCCACAGAACCCCGCTGAACCTGGAAGGTTGTCCTTCTACCGGCATGCGTTCGGCACCAATAACCGTGACATACTTCCTCGACTATGAATGTCGTAATTGCGTAAAGACATCTGAACAGCTTACGAAGTTGTGCGCACGTTGGCCGGATAAGGTCAGAATCGTGTTCAAGGCATTTCCCGTTTCCTACCATCCTCACGCGGTAGACTCTGCGGTTGCTGCCCTGGCGGCGGAGCGACAAGGTGCGTTCTTGGCCATGAAAGACTATCTATTCCAACACCAGGAGGAACTGGACTTCAAACTTTATCTTCAAGCTGCAAAACACCTCAAGTTGGATGAGGAGACTTTCAAAAAGGATCTCAAGGACCCGATTTTACTCGCCCGGGTCAGGCAGGACAAAGAGGAGGCCACCCGCTTGGGAATTACCGGAGCTCCCACCGTCTACATCAACGGAATCCTGGTTTCAGCTTACCGCTATATCCACTACCAAGACGTGGTTCAGATTCTGCTGGAGCGACGGGAGGGAGAACCAGTTAGCCCCGATCTACGGCCTCAGCCGAGTGAGTCTGAAACTCCCTGCTGCTGAGAGCGTGCTGAAAGCGACCTGCGCCGCACTGCTTCTGGCCGCCTTGACTATAGGTCAACGAAAAGCCAGAGCTGGTGCAGCGGTGCTATTTCTGGTTGGCCTTTTGCTTTGCGCTACCTGGATGCGGCTGGGACGCTGAGGAGGAGGAATGTCTGCTTGTCGTCATAGCCATTTCGAAGTCGGTTTTTGCCTGCTAATTGCCGTGGGGCTTTGGGCCGGCTCTTTTAGCGAAAGGATTTTGGGCAACCCCCCCTGCGCTTGGTGTCAATTGCAACGGCTAACGATGCTCGCGACCGGCCTGGCTTTTCAGCTAAACCTCCGGTGTGGATTCCAGCGGGTGCACTATCTGCTCGCCGTCTTGTTCGCCTCTTCTGGGGCTGGAGTAGCCTACTCCCAGTGGGCGTTACACCCCAATATAGTTTGGGGGCTTGGCTCAGCTCTCTATCCTTGGTCGGCTGTGCTACATTCAACTCTCGCCCTTTATGCAATCTGTGGTTGTCTCACAGGAGGTAGATTAGAGCAAAAAACCTCGGCCCCAGTTCCGGAAGCAAGTTTTCTCGGCTTGCTCGCGACAGCGGGTTTGGTGGCCTGGAGTATCTTTTCCGGATAGCAGGCCGTCTATCCAGGGTGCTTATAGAGGGTCCACTCGCACGGGTGGTCCGGGTCGGGGTGAAAGCGGGTCAGGAAGCGGCGATAGCCGTAAAGCTCGAGGGAGTGTTGTTCATTCAGTGCGCAGTGGGAGCAGTAGATGGGCACTTCGCCCTGTCTGCCCCAGGTGAGGGCTGAGGCTTGCTGCAGGCGAGGAAGGTGCTGCCCCAGGCGGCGCCGCAGGGCACCTCCTCCGCCGCAGGGTTTGAATAGGAGGCGGATTTTCTCATCATCTTCGATGACTGTGCAGGCTCCGCGCCGCCCGGGTCCGGAGAAGTGGTAGCGAAAGTGCTCGGCCAGGAAGGCGGCCAGTTCCGTCTGGCTCATGTTCTCGGTCAGCGTCCACAGATTCAACCAGCCGGGACAGTCCTTCAGACTCTGGTTGCTTACGCGAAGCGCCAGATCCTCGCCGTAGCGCGAGGCGATAAAGGCGGGATAACTCGAGCAGAAGGTGACGATGGCGTCATGCCGGCTCACGCAGTCGGTGAAGTAGCTGTCCAGCAGCGACTTGCTCTCGTCCGCGTCGCCCTGGCTGAGGGCTGCGACCAAACTTTCCGAGAGACGGGTCGAATGAAGGGTGAAATTGCAGAGAAAATCGGAGGGTGCCGACCGGAAGCGCACCACCGACTCGGCTGAGAGCTGCTCCACCGCATAGAGCGCCAGGGCATCGTCCATAGCCCGTCGAGCTCCGGCCCGTGTTCTTCGAGCAGCAGCCGCACCTCGGCCTGATAACGCTCCAACGCGCCGACGGTAGACTCTCTTTCCGCTGCCTCGCCAGCCAGTTCCCAACAGGTACGGACCATCTGCAGCGACCACTCGCAGGCGAAAGCCAGCATTCCCATGTTCTGAGGATGCATGCTCTCCAGGTGAGCGCGGGCCAGGCCGAAGTCGCCGGAGCTGAGCAAAACTTGCACCAGTTCGTAATCGGGTACATCCAATTGCTCGGGCTCACCCATCCGCATGGGATAGCCCAGCGGTTGAAAGACTTCGAGACGGGGCTGCCCTTGAAAGTAAGCCATGCCATTCGCTTCGTTGGATCGGCCACGCCCCCTGGCAACCTCGGGGCAGGAGCTTTTGTCCTTAGAATGAAGCCCGGCCGCAGTGACCCGGGTTTTGCTGGTGGATGATCACCAAATGTTCCGTCAGGGTTTGCGCCAGTTGCTGGCGTTGGATCAGGGTGTGACGGTGGTAGGGGAGGCGTCCACGGCGGAGGAGGCTCTGGCTTTTCTTGTCGGCGCGCACGACGTCGACGTGGTGTTGATGGACATCAATCTGGGAAGCAAGGATGGGCTGTGGGCTACTCGCGAGCTGCGGTGCCGCTGGCCCGCGCTTCCCGTGCTCACGCTGACGGTCCATGAAGACAAGCGCATGCTGCTCAAGGCCATGGAGGCCGGAGCAAACGGTTATATCGTCAAAACCGCTTCGCAGGAAGAGTTGCTGACCGCTATCCAGACGGTGAAAGACGGCAGCGTCTACGTCTATTCCAAAGTGGCTGCGGGTCTGCTGGAACAGTTGCGCACGGTGGAGCCGCAAGCGGCTCATGATTGCCCCGTACTTTTAAGCCCTCGCGAACAAGAGGTGCTGGAGTGTCTGGCCGGCGGCCTGGGAAATCCGGAAATAGCGGAAAGGCTCCATGTTTCCATCAGCACCATCAAAAGTCAGATTCGCGCACTTTTCAACAAGCTTGGAGTCAACGACCGCACCAATTTGCTGCTCGAAGCTTTTCGGCGTGGTCTGCTCAAGCGGCCGGGCTAGGCCAGCTCCAGCATGGGCAATTCGAATTTTACGGTTGTGCCTTTGCCCGGAGCGCTTTCCAGGTTCAGGCTACCGCCCAACAGATCACACCTTTGCTGCATGCCCGACAGCCCGTGACCGCTCCGGTTGGCTTCCTTGATATCAAAACCGCAACCGTCGTCACTGATCCGCCCTTTCAGTCGTCCGTCGCTCAAAACCAACACCACCTGGATGGCCTTGGCGCAACCGTGACGGCGAGCATTGTTCAAAGCTTCCTGCACGATTCGGTAGGTGAATAGACTGGCCAGGCGGGGGGGCACACTGCGCTCCTCGGGAAGGGTCAGGGAGACACGACAGTTGTCGTCAGTTGTGTCCTCGCTCAGTTCGCGCAAAGCGGTGACCAGGTCCATGCCCTCAGCCACCGGGCTACGCAAATTCCTCATCATGCCGGCCAGCTCGCGATGTATGCGCTGGCCGGTGGCATGCGCTTCCAAGAGAGTGGCTTTGACCCGGTCTTCCTCGCGGCCGTGCAACACGGTGGCGGTTTGCAATTGCACCATGAGGAGGGCGAGGTTTTGAGCCAGCGCGTCGTGGAGGTCGGTGGCCAGCATTTGCCGTTCTTGTTCTTGAAAGCGCACCATCTGCTCCAGCCGACGCGTGGTGATGTCATGAATGCCCCGTAGAAATCGAGGACCCAGGCTGGTTTGATGGGGACCGGCGCAAGACAACTGCACCCACACGACCGCTTCGCGGCGGAGCACGCGCAGTTCGAGTTCGTAGGCTCGCTGAGTTCCCTCGCGCAAACGGGCAAACTCGCTGGCATCCGCCGCCGCGTCGGCGGGGTGAATGAGGTGGCTGAAGGGTAGCTCGCGAAGTTCTTCGAGGTTGAGACCGATTTGCCGGCAGAAGGCCGCGTTGGCGCGCTGGATGCGGTTCTCGGCGTCGACCAGAACCATGCCGGCGGCGCTCGAACCGAACAGGGAGTCAAAGTGAGATTCGTCGCGCTCCCACACCCGCTGGAGGTCCTCTAAGGTGCCCACCGCCATGGTATCGAGATACAGTCCAACCTGGCGGTCACCCAGGCAGCGCTCCAGCGTGTCGGCCGGGAAATGGCCGGTCTGCACGAACAGGTCGAGGTAGTCGAGATAGTTGGTGCACTCCAGGAATTTGCCGTCTTTGATCCGGGCGAATAAGGAACCCGGCCAGACCAGGCGATTACCGGTGGCCCGGTGGGTTCCGTGGAGGACCCAGCGACCCGCCACCCGGTCGTCCTCTTCGAAAGTCTCCAGCACCGTGACCTGCAGGTCGGACCAGATGCGGAAGAAGGCGCTGTAGACCGCCTTGAACGATTCCAGTCCGACCGGATTGTCGACCAATCCGAGCGACAGGTTCTCAGGGTGCATGAGCTCTTCGATCACATCGAGATCATTCTCTTCGTATAAGCGACGGAACCATTCGTGAATGATGCTGGTCTGGCTCATGGTCTGGGTAAGCGAAAATCGATTCGCGTGCCCCGGCCTGGCTGGCTGGAAATCGACAGATTTCCGTGGAGTAAGGCGCAACGCTCCTTCATTCCGGCTAATCCTAAGCCTGCGGAAGGTTTCGTCACCTCAAAGCCAATGCCCTGATCCTGGATGATTCCGCGAAGGCAATCGCCCTCCAGAAGCAGGTGAACTTCCGCCTGTCTCGTCCCTCCATGGCGCGCCACGTTGCGCAGAGCTTCCTGCACGATGCGATAGACGAACAAAGCCGGCACTCCCGAAAGGCTCTTCAATTGCGGGTCCAGCTCGAGTTGCCAGAACAAACTCTCGTCCGCCAGAGCGTCGTGCATGGCTTGCTCTGGCAGCAGATCGAGCTGGGAGAAGAGGCTCAAGTGGTCCAGGTAGTTACTACCCCCAACGATTTTCCCCCCGCCATAACGACCGAAAGTGGAGCCTTTCCAGATGACGGGCCGGCCGGATTTGCGGGCGGTTCCGCGCAGCACGAATTTCAGTGCCAGGCGGTCGTCCTGTTCCAGGAAATGGACGATCTCGATGCGCACGCCGCCCAGATGGCGCAGCATTCCCCGGTACCAGGGCCGGTAGGTGTCAGGATTGACTCCCTGGACCGGGTCGATTCCGCCGGCCTCTCCATCGAAAAGATCGTAGATGGCCCTTTCTTCCTCCTGGTGCCAGACCCGGTCGAAAAAGCTGCGCTGTACCTGATAGTTAGATGGTTCCTCTTTCAGGTTTCCCCCATTCCCCAGCATTCTGGATCGGCCAGACTCAAGCGAAGGCTCGAAATTCCCTCGGAGTGAAGGTTTGCTGCAAATTCCCCGCGCAGCGATTTGCAACGGACCTTCAATCTGTCCAATAGATCTGCCGAAGGAGAAGCGTGAACTTTTCCTTGGATAGCCATCGAAATCATCCCTTCTCCACGAGCCAGCCGAAGGTTCACCACGCCGGCTGAAAAGAGACTCAGAGCTTCCGTGAGCATCCGATAGCAGAGTAGTCCGGCCAGCGGCTCTAAGGGGACCGGTTCCAGGCGGATTTCCAACCCGTGGTGGGTGGCCCATTCTTGCAGCGCCTCGGTCAAGTCGGCTGCACTCTGGAAGGGGTTTTGCAGCTCCCGCAGCAGGGAGCGGACTTCCAGGAGCATTCGTTGCACCTGTTGCAATTGCCGGTCGTGACCGGGGCTTCCCTCCCGCCTGGCGAGCAGCTCCCGGGCCTGGAGGGAGACCCACAGACTGGCCAGGTCTTGGGCCAGACCGTCATGCAGATCATAGGCGAGGATTTCGCGCTGGCGTTCATGCTGCTGAACGACTCGATTCAGCCATTCTCGGGCTGGCTCGCGAAAGGCCCGCAGGTATAATTCCTCCTCGTCGGGTCGCTCCAGCCGGCTGGTCCACATCTCCAGGGACAGGCCATTCAAACGCACTTGTACCGGAGAGACCAGATCGTTCTGCGCCGGCTGCTGCGGTGCGCTCAGCCAGTCTCCGCAGAAACTGCCGGCCACCGCCTCAATCGATTCTCCCACCAGGGTTAGAAAGGTGCGGTTGGCTTCCAGGATGCGCTCCCGGCCGTCGACAATCAGGATTCCAAACTCGCTTCCCTCCAAAAGGAATTCCGATTGCCGGTCGTCCTGAATCGTCGACCCCCCGGGCACGAGTACCCCCAGGGGAACCAGGTGCTGGCAGGCCTCCACGGCTCTGTGGATACTCCCGTGGCGCAAGATCGCTCCCGGCATCAGCACGATTCGCCGCCGGCTGAGCTCCGGGCCCTGGCGCACCATCCAGCGCTGCTCCGGGCTGAGCGATTCACCGCGGACCACTCCTTGGCCTGAAAGAGTCTGCCAGATCCGGGCGGGAATCAGGTCCAGTTGCTTGAGCAGGCTCAGGTAGTCAAAGAAAGTCTCGGAGCCGGCAATCCGGTCACCCTCAAATCGGACCAGGCCGGATCCCGGCCAGACGACTTCACGTCCCGAGCGGGAGGTGCCACATACATTCCAGCGCAGAAACAACATTTCGCCCTGGTCGACGCAATCCAGAAGCACCACGCGGAGATCGTCGAGGTAATTCCCGAGTTCCAGGGTCACTCGCCTGCCGTGGCCAGCGTCCACTCGCAAGGGAGCTGACATTCCAGGCGAGTCCCTTGCCCTGGGACGCTGGTGATGCGAAACTCCCCTCCGCTGAGCCGGCAGCGATGCTCGATGCCGGCCAGGCCGGAGCCGCCAGAGGTCTGCGCGAATCCCCGTCCGCGATCTTCGATTATCAAATAGACCCGTGGGTCATCCACTCGAACGGTTACCCGGGCATAACGGGTTTGGGCATGTTTTTGTACATTTCTCAACCCCTCTTGTAGGACGCGATAGGCAAAGTGAGCGGGTAGTCCCTGAACCGAAGCGAGGTTTCCCGTGATTTCCCAGCGGATGTCGAGGCTGTCTGAGGCCAGGTAGCGTGCCTGTAACGAAGCCACGGATTCATCCAACGTTCCCTCTTCCATCAGCCATCCGTTACGCAACAGATGCATGGTCGATGACACTTCCCGGCTCATCGCCTGGATTAGTCGTGCGCAACGCTGGAACAAGGCGGGAGAAATCGCCTCTGTTTCGGAGCTGGCTTGCAGGGTCACCCACAGTGTGGCCAGGTCCTGGGCCAAACCGTCATGCAGTTCGCTATGCAGTAGACGGCGCTCCAGCTCATGCAGGCGGCTCAGGTCTGGCGCGGATGAAGGTTCCACGGCGCGCAGGATAACTATCGGGGCGGCTTTCGGCCGCAAAACGAAAGTTCGCATTTTAACCGGCAGAGGTCCGTGCCTGCTGAGGAGGGTTACATCACGCTGGTCACACGCGCGGATTCCTTCCATCAGCTCGTGAAGGGCAGACTGGTCCAGCACCCACTCATCAGGAGGCAGCCAGTCTCGGAACGACCGGCCTCGCAACTCGGCGCGCTCCATACCGAGCAGCTCGGCAAAGCGGTTGTTCCCATCGCAGACACATCCTTCCCCATCGCAACTCACCAGGCCAGATAAGCAATGCCCAAACACCTCGGCCAGCTCGTCGCGGGTGGGGAGGACCGGCTCTGACTCGGAAACTTGCCAAAGAGTTCTGGAAGGCTGCGGACCGGCTGTCGGCAAGGCCAGAAATTCTTCCCCGGCCAGACCGCGCGAGACCGCTTGTTCCGGAACGATCTCCAACTGCTGGAACAGGTTCATAAAATCAAAGTAGTTGTGAGCTTCCAAAATCTTGCCGTCACGATAGGTGCCGAATGAGGTGCCTGGCCAGTGGATCACCTTGTCCTTGGTGCGATGTCGGGCTCTGGCCTGCCAACGAAGAAAGAGCTTATCTCCTTGGGACATCCAGTCGGTAATCTCGACCTGGAAGTCCTTGAGGAAGGCGGTAACCCCTTGATAAAAGCGCAGATAACCTTCGGGGTCGAGGGAGCTTTGCGTTAAGCCATCGGCCCGACCGTCAAACATGGTGAAGATGGCGTCCAGGTCGCCGTTTTCCCAAACCCGCTCGAAAAACTCCGAGGCTGTGACAATGCTGCTCTTCTTCATTCCGCCCCCCCCATCGAAGGCTTAAAGACTTCGGAGAAGTCCTTGCAGCGCCTCCCATCGATGTGGATGGTACCGGGGCGCTATCGGCTGGGACGAACGTCGAGCCTTGTCAGATTCACCGAAGTGATTTCCATTCCGTAGCCATCAAGGAGTACGATATCCTCCACGAAGGTGTAGGTTCCATTGGAGCGGACGTCGCTGCCTTCAGAGGTTCCGTATTCGGTACGCCATTATCAAGGTGATACTCTTTCTTGCCGAATCCTACCCACATCGCCTGCGAATTGTTGTTGACCGCTCTCCACTGGGCCCGTAACGACCATCCCTTCTGAGGTCGAAAGACGCGAACGTAGATGTCGACGCCATTGCGCGAGGTAAACTGCTCCCAGTCCGTCCATTTGCCGAACGCAAATACCTGGCAGGTGGGAGCTAGAAATAGCAGCGGGAGCAGTAAAGCCGACGGCCGGATTTTGAGAATTGCAAACATTTTCCACATCCTGTCCTTGTTCTCGGATCAGGTCAGCCGGCCGTGACTCCGCCGCCATCAACCTCTAAGGCCAACCTTTCTGGCCTTCAGGTTCGGTTGCGCTCTCCGCCGAGTTACAGCCCTTCCCCCTCAGGGTTCGGGCAAAGGCATCGCTTCGACCGCATGGCCAGCTCTCTAACTGCGGCCTGCGCCTCCGATAGGAATCTCAAACAGAACAGTACTACCGCTACCAAGCATACTCTCGATCGCCAGGTGACCACCCAGCAGTTCGCACCGTTCCTTCATTCCAATCAGGCCCAGCCGACCCTTCTTAGCCCCGCCAGCGGATCAAACCCCGGCCGTCATCGGAAACGGTGCCGCCAGGCCCGTTTCGCTTCGGCGTGGGCCACCACATTGCGGTAAGCCTCCTCGGGGTCGACCGTGCTGGCGATATCCAGTTTTCCCGCCTGGCTGACTTCGGCGGTGAGTATAGAGTTTCGCAAGTCGGCCATCTGTAAGCGAAATCTCTCGTTCCATTCGGCCAGCGGTTTTTACCTGGCCCTCTCTTTTTCTCTCTCCTGGAGCTCGCTCACAGTCGCCCAATGCGGGCGGAGTTTCCTATCTGGGAGAAAAACGAGTTTGAGCCAACCGGATCGGCGTAGCCTGTTGATCGGCGCTTGCCGAAAACGACAGGATCAGATTCGCCACAAGCTCGCACAGGTACGCCAACGACTCCAAATCACGGACGGTCTGGACATGACCAGGCACGCCCTCATCTTCGGCGGAGCCCGCGGTGCGTCCCGAGCCGGGCCCAACTGCTGGCCCTTCAACAAAATTACAAAAAGGCCCAGCTTCTGGTCGCCCACAACCATCGACAACAACGTCCTCAGCTTCAGCGGAAGGCTGCTCTTCTTCATTCCGCCGCCATCGAAGGCTTGAAGACTTCGGAGAAGCCTTTGCAGTGCTCCCTTGAATGCGGCCGGAGCCATCCGCCGCAACAATTTTGACCAAAGAATTTAACAACCCGTCTTTTGTCATCTGGCAACTTATTAAGCAAACTTAACAAATGCACATGGTCACCTCTCAGGTCGAAACCGTCACGGTCTACCGCCGCGGAGCCCAAGTCACCCGGCTGGCGGAGATTCCCCAACCTGCGCAAGGTTGGCCCCGCCAGTTGCGACTCGACAACTTGCCTCTGGCCATGCTCGACAACACCCTCAGCGCCCGCCTGGAGTTCCCCCAGGGCGGGGGCGGACTGGTGGCGCGCGAATTGCGCGTCGAACTCGAATCTCGCCACAAAGCCGAGCCCACGAATCCGCCCGAGCTGGCGCAAATCCACCACGAACTCCTGGCCCTGCAAAAACAGCTCGAGCGACTCAATGGCGATATCGCCAAAATGCAGAAACTGGAACCGGGCACGCTGGTGCTGCGCGCCACCCAGGCCCCCCAAGGATTCCCGCTACGGGCCCGCCGGGCGGTAGTCGAGCTGCGCCAGAAAACCCTGGGTGCCTGGCTGCCGCGCCGCCGTCAACTGGAGCAGCGCCTGGAAGAGCTCCAAAGCCGGCTCTACCAGGCGCCCGCCAGCCAGGTTCCGGTTTCTTTGGAACTCAGCAAGTCGGTGCTGATCAGTCTGCACAGCAAACCCGATGCCCAGGCCTCTCACTTGCGCTTGCTGCTCAGTTACCAGGTGGAGGGCGCCTGCTGGGTTCCCGGCTATTCGCTGCGCTTCGATCGCGATTGCAGCCTGGCCGACCTGGAGCTGCGCGCTCTGGTCTGCCAGAGTAGCGGAGAAGACTGGACCAACGCCAAACTCTCCGTCTCCACCGCCGAGCCCGAACGCTGGACTGAAGTGCCACAACTGGCCAGTCGCCGATTGGGCCGGCGCCAGGTTCAGAACACGCCGGGCTGGCGGCCCTTGCCGCCTCAAAGCGAGGCTCTGTTTTCCGATTATGACGGGGTTCCCCAAACCCCCCGAGCCATCCACCGGGAGGACTTCGGGCCCCGCCCGCCCTACCTCAGTGATTTGCAGATTGTGGCGGTGGCGCTCATGAGCCTCCCCCCCGAAGTCTCCGCCCTGCTCTTCAAAGAGTTGAGCCCCGACCACGTTCGCGAATTGACCCTCCAGGTCAGTCAGCTGCCATCCATTCCGCCAGCGGAACGCGAGGCAGCCTGCGGATTCGTGGCTGGCCGCGGCCAGAACCTGGAACTGCTGGTCGTTCGCAAATCGGAAGTGGTGGTGGAGCGCTTCCATCAATTGCTGGCCAGCCAACGCCCGGCCGTTCGCGAACGTCCCTCCACTCGTCTCGAACCCGTTTTTCAGTGTCGGGTCAGCAACGATATCTGCGATCTCATGGAAGACCGCTCGAGCGGGGCCTCCAGCCCGCGCAAACCCGAGTCGATAGTCGAATACCGAGTGGGCCCGCTGATTCCCGAACGCTCTCCGCTGGCCGGGCGGCGTTACTCCCGGGAGCTCTCGCAGGAGCAGCTGGCTTTCGACCTGCTCTATCTGCCCGGCGCCGGCGAAAACGAGCGCGGCAAACTTTTGCCCCAGTCCCCCGTCGAAGCCAGTCTACGCCGTTGGAAAGACCGGGACAGCGTGCCCCAGGCGCGGCAGATTCTGGCCGATGCTCAGCGGCAGGGCGACCAGCTCCTGCGCAAAGCGCCCCCGCTCGGATACCACCCTCCGGGGCCCGTCCAATCCCAGGACTGGCTCTATCCCGGCCAGGCCCGCGTCACCATCCGCGGCGACTGTAGCTACCATTCGGTGCCCATCTTGCGCCGCCAACTGCCGGCCGTGCTGCACTGGCTGGTGGTGCCCAAAGTGACCCACGACGTCTTTCGCCGCGTCGAGCTGGAATGTCCGGCGGACCTGGCTCTCCCGGCCGGACCGGTGGATTTGTTTGTCGGCTCCGACTATCTGGCCTGTGTTGAACTGGCTCCGGTGGCGGCCGGCGAAGCTTTCCTGCTGGACATGGGGGTGGAAACCGGGGTGCGCGTGGCACGCCGCCCGACCTTCCAGGAACAGGCCGCCGGCTTGATGGGCGGCACTCTGCAACTACGTCACGAAATCCACATCGAGGCCCGCAACTACCTGACCCGGCAGGTGCGCTTGCAGGTGCGCGAGCCCCTGCCTCAAGCCAGTGAAGGCAGCGATTGCAAAGTGCGTCCCGAGTCGCAGTGGGACAGTCTGGAAGGGGGCGCCGGCTATTTCTGCTGGCTCTCCCTGCCGCCGGGACAGCGAGCGGAATGCCGCTTCAGCTACTTTATCGAGATGTCCAACCGGCTCGAGCTGGTGGGCGGAAACCGGCGGGAGAAGTGAATATGCAAGAGTTAAATGCACCCATAGAGCGGGTCACGGTGGCCGAGGACCGGGCCTTTATCCGGCGCCGCGGAAGCGTCCATCTGGAGCCGGGTTCCGGCCGCCTGTGCCTGGCGGAAGTGAGCCCCGTCATCGTGGACAAGTCTCTGGCGATTCAGTTGCGGGGCCCGGCGCAGTTGATCAGCGCCCAGGTGCTGCGCTACCGAGCCGACCCGCCGGCCAGTCCTCCTCCGCTGCGGGAGCTTCGGCGAGGAGAGCCGGATACCAGTCCGGCCGAGCTGATCGAGGACGAAATGAGAGCGGCTGACGCTCTCTACGTCGAGCTGCTGGTGGTGATCGCCGAACAGGCCGCCTGGGGCCAGGCCGAGCCGCAGCAGTGGGAAGAGCAGCTCCAAGAAATCATGGAGTGGAAGGCCGATCTGGAACAACGCTGGCTCGAACTGGGGCGACCGGCTCTGGTTCGCCCGCTGGCCTTCCCGGAAATCAACCCGCTGGTGAGCCGGGCCGAGCTGATCATCGATGTGGACGGTCCGGGTGGCGAAGTGGAACTCAGCCTGGAATACTGCGTCCCCCTGGCCGCCTGGAGGCCCTATCACCAGGCCGAGTTTCTCGGCGACCGCGTCCATTTCTCGGCTCAGGGCTGCATCTGGCAGAACACCGGCGAAGACTGGAACGAAGTGGAACTGGTGCTGTCCACCGAGCGCCAAAGTTTAGGCGTGGTGCCGCCCCCCGTGCCTCAGGAATACCTTCATACTCGCAAGCGCCGCCAGGAGATTGTCGTGCAGCAGCGCGACGTCCAGGTGGAGGAGCTGTCCCTCAGCGCTCAGCTGGAAATTCCCGGCATTGACGATGGCGGCCAGGTTTTCAGCGCGCCCGTGGCGGGGCGCTGCAGCGTGGCCAGCGACGGGCTGGCGGTGCGCGTTCCCCTGTTTGACTTCAGTTGCCCGACCCGCCTGGAAAATCTGCTGGTGGCGGAACTTTGTCCCCAGGTGGTGCAACGCACTCTTCTCAGCAACGGTGCCGCCTGGCCGCTACTGGCCGGACCCGTCGATTTGCTGCGCGAAGCCGGTTGGGTGGGCCGCTGCCGCATCGGCCTGGTGGCGCCGGGAGAAGGCTTCCAATTGAGTTGGGGACCGCAGAGCAGTCTGCGCGCCCGGCGCCATGAGCAGGACGACCCCTGCGAAAAGGACGACTTGCTGGGGGGCTGGATGCGCCAACGCACCCGGACCACCGTCACCCTCTCCAATCTCTCCTCCCAAACTCAGAGCTTGGAAGTGATAGAACGGGTGCCGGTTTCGGAGATCAAGCAGGTGGAAATCAGCGTCGATATCCAGTCCATGCAACCCCCTGTCCGTCCCGATGAAAACGGCTTTCTGCGCTGGACCTTGGAACTGGCGCCGCGCTCGAAGACCGTGGTCGAAGCCGCTTACTGGACGCGCCGCCGCAAGGAAGTGGTAGAGGTATAGGTGGAGGCTTTACGCCTCCGACTGATATACTTCAGTCGCCTGGAGCTCGCTCTTCAAAGGAGGTGGAGCGGAGATCGCTAACAGTCTTCCAATGCGGGCGGAGTTTCCTATCTGGGAGAAAAACGAGTTTGAGCCAACCGGATCGGCGTAGCCTGTTGATCGGCGCTTGCCGAAAACGACAGGACCAAATTCGCCACAAGCTCGCACAGGTACGCCAACGACTCCAAATCACGGACGGTCTGGACAACGAGCGTTGGGCTCAGGTAGAGCGCGACCTGTTGGCCCGCTACGACCAGGAAGAGGAGCGCGTCCAGCGCCTGCTCAACGAGAGCCAGGAAAGCCTGGATGCGCCCCATAGCCATGAAACCACGGCCGCGCCCTCCTCTTCAGCGGAACCCACGGTGCGGCCCGAGCCGGGCCGGGCCCAACTGCTGGCCCTCCAGCAAAATTACAAGAAAGCCCAGCTTCTGGTCGCCCAAAAGAACGAGCAGATCGCCCGGCTGCAAAAACAGCTCGAGTCCAGGACGGACGGCCCCGTAAGCTCTGATGTCGAGCTGCTGGTCAAAGAACAGACCATCGCCAAACTCCGCCAACAGAATCAGGCGCTTTCGGCTCAGATCGCCAGGCTCAAAGCCGAAGTGGTGAACGAAGAGGAACTCGACGAGCTGCACCGCCAGAACGAAGCTCTTTCCAAGGCGCTGGGCGAACGCGATCAACGCCTGGCCTCCCTTCAGGAGGAATGGGAGGAGCTGCACCGCCAGAATGGGGCGCTTTCCAATGAACTCTCCTACCGCGACCAACAAGAAGCGGAGCTGCGGGCCGAGATTCTGCGCCTGCAAGAACTCCCCCCCGGCAACGAAGTCGAGCTGGAAGATCTGCAGCGCCAGAACGAGTATCTCAACCAGGAATTGAGTCTACGTGAGCAGAGCGAAGGCCAACTTCGGGGTGAAATGACCCGGCTGCAGGCGCAGAATGCCGCTCTTTCCCAGCAGGTCAACCAACAGACTGAGGCTGTGGTGGAACTCACTCACCAGAACGAAGTGCTGCGCGCTGACCTGGATTTGAAAAACGAAGTGACCGGCCGCGTCCAGTTCGATCTGGAACTCAAAACCGGGGAATTTGATCGCCTCAGCCGCGATTACCAACAGCGCGGCGTGCAATTGGAGCAGTTGCAGACCCGGTTGGATGAGCTGCTCAAGGAAGCCGCCTCTCCTGATCAACTGGCCAGCCAGTCGGCCGCCCATCAGCAACAATTGCTCGAACAACTAGCCCAGCAGGCCGAAAAACACGAACAAGAATTGGCCCGCCAACTGGCTCTCCAGGCCGAACAGTTCGCGGAGCAACTGGATCAGGCCCTGCAAGCCCCGCCCGTGGCCGAGGACGGGGAAAAAGAACAGCTCCAGGCCCGGCTCGCCGAACTCGAGCAGCAACTGGAGCAGGCCCTACAGGCCCCGCCCGTGGCCGACGATGAGGAAAAAGAACAGCTCCAGGCCCGGCTCGCCGAACTCGAGCAGCAACTGGAGCAGGCCCTGCAGGCCCCACCGGCCGAGGACGGGGAAAAAGAACAGCTCCAGGCCCGGCTCGCCGAACTCGAGCAGCAACTGGATCAGGCCCTGCAAGCCCCGCCCGTGGCCGACGATGAGGAAAAAGAACAGCTCCAGGCCCGGCTCGCCGAACTCGAGCAGCAACTGGAACAGGCCCTGCAGGCCCCACCGGCCGACGACGAGGAAAAGCAACGCTTGCGGGCTCAGGTTACTCAGTTGGAAGAGAAGATCGTGCTCCAGGCGGATAAATTCCAACTGGAACTGGAACTGCTGCGCTCGGCCCAGCAATACGTTTCCGACGAGCTGGCCAAAATGCTCGAAACCCCCATCGGCGCTGCTCCCATCCGCACTTCGCCTCCCGTCAATAGGTCCGGCTATCTGGGTGGGGATCCGGACGAACCCCCACCAGCCCGGCCCCCCGCTCGTCCGGCCGCGCCAGCCGCTCCAGCCGCCTCCAAACCAAAGCCCTCCGGCTGGTTGGGTTCCCCCGACGACGAACCTTGGGATGGCTACGTGCGTCCCAATTACAGCAAGGCCGGTTTACCTCCGGGTGCGGCCGGTGCCGCCAAGGTGGCCGCCCGCGCCGCCAACCTGGGCCTTAGCCATTCTTCCGAAGAAGCGGCCAGGCCCCTGACCGGCCTGGGTGAGCTGCCGCCTTTGGACCTGGATAGCCAGGCCGCCGCGGAGGAAACTCCCGACTGGCTGACCGACCCGGTCGCGGCCGGGCCCGACGAACTGCCCGACTGGCTCACCGCCGAAAAGCCGACTGATTAGATACGGTTTAACTCCCGCCTGCAGAGGGCAAGCAGCTACGAATATCCTCCTTGGACGGACACCTGCATGCAAGCTTGCCCTGATTTGACAGTCGAACTTGAACAAACCATCAACCGGGCAACCGACTGGAGCTGTCGGAATCAATATCCCACCGGCCACTGGGTGGGATTCCTCGAGACCAACTGTACCATGGAAGCCGAGTGGATTCTGGGAATGCATATCCTGGGAGTCAAGGATGACCCCAAGAGGGAAGGCGTTCTCAAGGCCATCCGCCGCATGCAGCGCCCTGACGGCGCCTGGAGCGTCTATTACGAAGCCGAATCCGGTGACCTGAACGCCACCGTCGAATGCTATGCCGCGCTGCGCGCTTCCGGGGCGGGCGCCCACGAGCCGCACATCGTCAAAGCCCGCGAATGGATCCTGGCGCATGGAGGAGTTGAATCCTGCCGTGTGTTCACCAAGATCTGGCTGGCCATGCTGGGTGAATGGCCCTGGGACGGCACTCCCACCCTGCCTCCGGAAATCGTCTACTTCCCGCTCAACTTCCCGTTCAGCCTGTACAATTTCGCCAGTTGGGCCCGAGCCACCATCGTGCCCCTGACCATCATCTCGGCCCGCCGCCCGGTGCGCCCGCTGCCTCCCGGTTGCACTCTTGAGGAACTCTTTCCCAAAGGCCGACAGGGCAGGCACACCGACCTTCCCAAGCCCAAAGGCTTCGGCTGGGCCAAGTTCTTCTGGGTGGCTGACAAAGCGCTACGCTTCTATCAAAAGCACGTGCCTTTCAAGCCCTTCCGCGAGAATGCCATCAAAAGCTGCCTGGAGTGGATTCTCTCGCGCCAGGAGGCCGATGGTTGCTGGGCCGGTATTCAGCCCCCCTGGATTTACTCTCTGATGGCCCTGCGCTTCGAAGGCTACGCACTCGATCACCCCGTGCTCAAAGCCGGCATCCGTTGCTTTGACGAGCCCTGGGCCGAGAACAACGAGCGCGGAACCTTCCTGCAGGCCTGCACCTCCCCGGTCTGGGACACGCTGCTCACGCAACTGGCCCTGCTCGACTGCGGCTGGGATTGCTCCTCGCCCGCTTTCCTCAAGTCCTTGGAATACATTCTTAAGGAGCAAATCACCGCCCGCGGCGACTGGTGCTTTAAGGTTCCCAACGTGCAGGGCGGCGGTTGGGCTTTTGAATATGAGAACGATTGGTATCCGGACATCGACGACACGGCCGTCGGCCTGATCGTGTTGGCCCGCGCGCTGCCCAGCGCTCCCGAGCACCTCAAGGTTCCCATTCAGGAAGCCCTGCGCCGAGCCGAGGGCTGGGTGCGCGCCATGGTTTCTTCCAACGGGGCCTGGGCCGCTTTCGACAAAGACAACACCGAGAAACTCATCAAGCTGATTCCTTTCGCCGATTTCGGCGAAGCTATCGACCCTCCCAGCGTGGACGTCACCGCCCACGTTGTAGAAGCTCTGGGTTGCCTGGGTCATGACATGTCCGATCCCCAGATCGCCCGCGCCGTCGACTACCTGCGCCGGGAACAAGAAGCGGACGGAAGTTGGTTCGGCCGTTGGGGCGTCAATCATATCTACGGCACCGCCGCCGTGCTCCCCGCTCTGGAAAAAGTGGGCGAGAACATGAATTCCCTCTACGTCGTCAAGGCTGCCGAATGGCTCGTTTCCAAGCAAAACGACGACGGCGGCTGGGGCGAAACCTGCGCCTCCTACATGGATGAAAGCCTGCGCGGTGTCGGCCCCTCCACTCCCAGCCAGACCGGCTGGGCCCTCATGGCCCTGCTGGCCACCGGCGGCTATCCCGATGCCATTGCGCGCGGCATCCGCTACCTGGCCTCCACCCAGACCCAAGAGGGATCCTGGGAGGAGCTACACTACACCGGCACCGGCTTCCCCGGCTATGGCGGCGGCGCCCGCACCAACCTCAAGGCCGGCGAGACTCTCAAGCAAGGCCGCGAACTCAGCCGTGGCTTCATGCTGCGCTACCACATGTACCGCCATTACTTCCCGCTCATGGCCCTGGGCCGCGCTCGCGACCACTTCGCCAAGTCTTGAAGCATCGTCGTTTTTCTGCACTCTACCAACTCGACAGCCTCTCCAGGCGGCGTTCAGCACCCGACCCGAACCTCGCCCCCCGCCCCCACGGCGGGAAATTAACAGTAGTTCATCTCACGGCAATATCTACCGTCGTTTTTTTATAGATGCTTGGCTGCCCATCCGCGGAGGACCGGCTACCCTTAGGTCATGGCAGGCATCAACACCGAGCAGCGACCCATCGCCGTCCAGCGCGCTACTCAAGGGAGCTTTTCTCCCTTCGAGAGGTTGCGCCGGGCCGCTGACGAGGCCCTCGGCGGCCTGGTCGGAAATACACCTGCTGTAGCCCCCACCCCGGCCGCTTACGACAAAAAAGTCACCCAGGCCCGCCTGGACGACTTCCGTGAGCAGATGCGCAGCTCGTACACCATCCCCGGCTCACCGAATCGCGTGGTCAAAGTCTTTCCCCAGTTCCAGATGGAAGGCGGCCTCAGTGACCCGGAGGGCAAAGGTGCTCCCAAGAGCCGGGTCGACACCATGGCCAAGGTTTCCGCTGCTCTTCCGGGCCTCAAGCAGAACCCCGCCCTGCGCACGGCCGCCTCGGCCGCCGGCATGGGCCGGGCTACTCCGGAGCAGATGCAACTGGTCACCCAGGCGCTCATCGACGCCGGCCAGCTTCCCCCCGCCAGCGGAGACCATACCAGCGACTCCGCCCGGGTGCGTAAACTCCAGTGGGATTTCGGACTGGGCAGCGACTGCGCCGGCTACGTGGCCCAGGCCGCCACCAAAGCGGCCGGCCGCGACCTCGGCCTGGCGGGAGTCAACCGCAACGGCGACTCCCTCCAGCAAAGCCTCTCACCCCAACAGTTCAACCGCGTTCCCCAGGAGCCCGGCAAGCCGATGCGGGCTCGCGCCGGCGACCTCATCCGCCTGACCGACCCCGATCCGGGGGAAGCCGGACACTGGGTCAGCGTTTATGATCACACCACCATGAATAAGGACAAAGTGGCCCGTCTCCATCAGCCCGATCAGGATTTCTGGAAAGGTACCTCTAAAAACACCGAAGTGCATGTCTATACCCTCGATTCTTCCTGGGGTGCGGGTGGCGACTGGAAAGCCAGAGGCGCCCAGGGCGAGGTGGGCGGTGCCGATCGCCGCAAGTGGGTCTACAATGCCGGTAACGACCGCTGGGGCAGCTACGATGACCGGGCCAAGAATCCCACCATCGAGTATTCGGAAATCGGTCCCTACAACCACCTTCCCGATGTCAAAGTCTATCGTCCCAAAACCGCGGAGGCACGGTGAACTTCGAACTCTTCAAACAGATGAGCAAACGCAATCACTTTCTGGCTAACGGCAATAACCAGTTGGACATCACCGTCGACGAGCGGGTCCACAAAAACGGTCCCAAGCCGATGCGGGCCAAAATCGTGGAACTGCGCGCCGGGGTGGAAAAGGCCATCGCCTACGGGGAGGTCGGCGATGACCTGTTGATTTACACCGAACGCATGCTGGACGGTGTCTGGCGCGTGGCCGACCAGCTCAGCGCCCTGGGCGACAGCCCGGTGATCGCCGAATCGGCCCGGGTCTACGTCGAACTGGCCGGAGCTCTCGATACCTTGCTCGGTCAACTGGAAGCCGGCGGAGCCACTTTCGCCGGCGCCACCCTCGACCTCATCGACGGCCACGCCCAGCGCGTCGATGAACTGCTGGAGGAGTGCCGGGCGGCTTAGCTGAAAATTGCCGAACTAACCATTTGCCGGAGTGGAGCGGCTCCGCCGCGACCGGAGGCCCGGGCTGTGGGCAATTTTCAGCACAACCAGGTGAGCGCCTATCCCGCTTCGCGGGACTAGCCTCGTTTATATAAAGCCATGTAGTCGAAGATGACCTTGCGTCCGCGAGGGCGCAAGTCTTGCTTGAGCTTCTTGTCGTTGAGCACGGGAGCTACGTAATTCCAGAGCGGAGTGGCTCCGCCAAAGTTCTTCTGGGCATCGATGAGTTCCGTTACGATGGCTACGGTGAAGCTGTTGCCCAATTGGCGCCGAGCCTCTCGGGCCATGGTCAGGGCCGAGTCTACATGGAAGTAATCGTCGAGCGCTGTCAAATAAGCCAGGCAAAATCGTTCTTCGCCGGTCAGGCGCTGCTTGATCCGCGCCACATCGGTGGTCTTGTATTTCTGGCCTAAAATCTCGGTAAAAAGTTGGGCATTCTGGCGCCCATTGTAGTTCCAGCTCAGGGCATTGATGACGGCCGCTTTCTTGTCGATCGAGGCGTTCGAGAGCAAGTAGTAGCCGAGCCTGGTATTCAGACGCTCGATATCGTGAGCGGTGACCACCTCCGGGACATCCTTGTAGGCGGTCCAGAAATCGGTCGAGGTCAGCGGGGAATCGGCCCGGGCCGGAAGCGCGGCCAGGCTAAGCAAGAGAGCGAGTTTTTTCATCCCGATCCCTTTGCCCAGCCCGGCCCGGGTCCTACCAAATCAGTCGTTGAAACTCACGTGGACATGGTCGAAATGTTGAATGCGATTGTATTCGCCGGGATTGGAACGCTTGAGCGCGTCCAGTTCAGCCTGGGTTTTGCCCGGATAGATGTAGGGGCGCCATTCCCAGTTGTTCTTGGACGAAGCAATCTGGCCGTCGCGAATGATGTATTTCACGTTGAGGCGCCCGGCCTTGCCTTCCTGGCGCATATGCTCGGCGAAAGCTTTCATCTGCGGGGTGCCGCCATTGGAACTGGCCGCGCCGATGGGCAGCGTGCCCACGTCGATGGCGTCCCCGTGATCGTGGTCGGATTTGCCGTTGCCGGAGCGTTTGCCGCTCACCAACGGCAAGCCGTATTTGTGAGCTTCTTCCAGGCCGCGCCTGGCATTGGGTTCCAGACCGCCGGTGCTGGACTTGTCCTTGACCGTGCTGGGATCGACCGTGCCCCCCGCCGTGGACGTCGAGGCCGAGCCGCCGCCACCACCACTCGAAGAGCTGGCGCCGCCGCCGGTTGCGTCGACACCCCCGCCGGAACTACCGCCACCGCTCAGACCTTGCAGAGCATTGCCCCCCGCTCCACCGGCCATCAAGCCCAACAGCAAACTCATCATCTGCAGCAAAAGCTGGCCCGTCTGCATGCTCTGCTCGAGCAATCCCGAATTTCCCAGCGCCAAAGGTGAGGAAGGCATCCCCAGCCGATTCAGGGCCAGGTCGCCACCCAAACCGGGCAAACCGAGTCCAGGCTGGGCCATGTGCTGCTGGCATTGAACGGTGGTGATCTGAGCAAACATCGGGATACCTCCTGAGTAACGATAGACCGATCCTAAGCGGCTCCGGATGTCTACGATAAAATTTATGAAACATTAAATTTCGAAACAGTAAACGATTTGTAAACAGTTTGCTGCCCGCCCATTCGTTACTGTCTGTTAACACCTGGCTCAAGCCAAACCTTTAGGCTGGGAGTATGTCAAAGGTATCGCAGCAGCTCAGCCTTACCCGCACCTATCAAAAGCCGGTCCGCCAGAAAAAGCACCTCGGTTCCGTGCCCGGCGATTACTACGAAGGTCGCCATCTGATTCCCCAACATGGGCTGGGATCGCTCAAGCATTATCCAGGTAACGAAGCCGGCCCGCGCAAAATCGAGCGCTACGTGCCCGTCTATAACGCCGACGGCACTCCTAAAATGGAGATCGTGACCGAAACGCTCTGCGCCAAGACTTACCAACCCAAAGGCCGCGGCGCCGGCTGCGGTCTGCTGGGCGGCGCTACCGCGGGAGCGGTGGCCGGCACTCTGGCCGCCGGCCCCATCGGCACCGTCCTGGGCACCCTGGTGGGAGCCGCCGCCGGCGGCGCTATCGGATTCCACAGCGCCAAAAACGACCAGCTCTCGGAGCGCTGGGTGGAGCGCCCTATCGACCATCCCGGCATGAACGGCTATAACGAATATACCGTGCCCGTGCCTGAATTTCACCGCCATCAGGACGAGAACGGCCAGAAAAAGACCGACGTCTCCCTGAAAGGCTACTATCACCACTTCGGGCCCGTCCTGGAGCACAAGACGGTGGGGACCTACCAGGAACCGGAAATCGCCCACTCCCGTCCCGGCCCGCTCAAAGCCGGCCTGCTCACGGTCGGCGCCGGCCTGGCCGTGGGTCTGCTGGCCGTCCTCTTTGGCAGGGAGGACTGAATCCATGAAACGAACTCTGGCTTTCTTACTGTCCGCCCTGCTATGCGGTTGCGGGCCGGCTTTCAGTCCGGATTTGCTGCTCAAGTGCGACGACCTGATGCTGCCTCCCACCCAGGGTCTGAATGGTCCCAATCCCCCGCAAGTGGGTGGCGGCGCCAACACCAGCCGTGACTCTCACTGGAGCGGCAAGCTTCTGCTGGTCAACATGCCGCGCACGCCCATGGAGCACGCCCGCCCTCACCCGGCCATGCAGGCCCTCGATCCCTCCTTAAAGGCCGGCAGTGACGACGAGGTCGGCGCGGTCGGATTCGTGCTGCAAAGCTCCAGCCTCAATCGCGGTGCCCCCGGCGGAACCGGCTATTTACTGGTCACCCTGGTGGACTGGAAAACCCGCGTTAATCTGGGAACCTACGTCATCAAGAGCTGGAAAAACAACGCCCCGGAGCAAAAGGACTTCGAAGGCGCCTACCCCGACCTGGCCAAGAAGCTCAAAGACTTACACAGGTAAGCGGCGCAGGGCGGTGCGATCCACTTTGCCCAGATGAGTGCGCGGCAGACTTTCCACAAAGGTCACCCCGCGCGGATGTTTATAGGCTTCCAAACGCGCCAGCACGTGGTCCTTGAGTTCCTGCTCACTGGCTCCGGAACCGATCACGAAGGCATACGGGCGGGTCAAGCCGTCGCTGCCCACCTGGCCCACCACGGCGCATTCACGCACCGCCGGATGGGTGAGCAGGCAACTTTCCACCTCGGCGGGAGCCAGCCAGCGCCCGCTGACTTTCAAGAGCTCGTCGGCCCGGCCGCAATAATAGAAGTAGCCATCTTCGTCCTGGCGCATCAAGTCGCTGGAGGCAAAGAAACGCCCGCGCAAAGCCGCCTGGGAGGCCTCGGGCAGTTGCCAGTAGCACAGCGCCCGGGCATCGCCCCCCGCCCACAACCGTCCGATCTCGCCGCGAGGCACTTCCTGCCCGTCCTCATCGCAAACGCGCACCTCAAAACCCGGAACGGGTCGCCCCAGGCTGCCCGGCCGCACCTCGCCCACCTGATTGGATAAGAAGACATGCCACTGCTCGGCCGTGCCCAGACCATCGAGCAGCTCCACGCCGAAGGTCTCTTTCCATTTTCTATAAAGCGTTTCGGGCAGCGCTTCCCCGGCGGAAGTAGCCAGGCGCAACGAGGATAAGTCCCGCTGCGCGCCGGTCGTGACCATCTGGTTGACCAGGGTCGGCACATTGATCAAGATCGTCGGGCGATGCCGTTCGATGTGCGCAAAGAGAGCTTCAGCCGTCGACTTCTCGGGAAAAAGAATGGCCGTCCCGCCCACCGAAAAAGGAAAGAATAAATTGGAACCGGTGGCGTAGCCGAAGAACAACTTGGGCACCGCCAGGGTGCGGTCAGCCTCGCTCATCTTGAGGAAATTTTGCCCATAGAGAACGGTGGTGTTGTAAAAAGACTGATGGCTCTGCAAGACCGCTTTAGGGCGCCCGGTGGTGCCGCCGGAAAAGAGCCACAGGGCGATATCGTCCCGATGAGTGGAGCGCGTTTGGAATTCACCGGAGCCACCCTGCAAATCCGCCGGGCCCAGACGTGCCTTTAAATACTGACCGTAGGGGATGCTGGAGCGATCCAGCACGGCCACGGTGGCCCGGCTGAATTCCAGCAAGTCCATGATCTCCTCATCCGGTAGAGCCGGATTGACCATGACCACCGCCGCCCCGACTTTGAAAGCGCCGAAAAGGGCGGCCACGTAGTCGATCCCATCGGGTAGCGAAAGCAACAAGCGCTGCTCGATCTGCAGCCCGGCTTCGAGAAAGCGCTGCGCGGCCTGATTGGCCCGCCGCTGCACCTCGGCGTAGGTGTAGCTTTCCTCCCCGCAAATCAGGGCCACCCGCTGGCCGCGCCCTTCGGCCACTCGCTCGTCCAGCAACCACGAAGCCAGGTTGAATTGCTCGGGCGCGATCACCGGCGCAGACCGCCACCGTCGATCACCAGGCAGGTGCCATTGATCCCCCGGGCCCGCTCATGGGCCAGGAAAGCCACCGCGAAGGCGACTTCCTCCGATTCGATCAGCCGCCCCTGTGGATTGGTCACGGTCATCGCCTCCAGGGCGCTCTCGCGGCTGCGGCCGGTGGCGGCCATGATCTTCTCCACCGACTTCTGCACCATGGGAGTGTCCACAAAGCCGGGACAGACCGCATTGACGGTCACTCCTTTGGCAGCCACTTCGTCGGCCAGCGCCCGCGTCATCCCGATCACGGCGTGCTTGGTGGCCGCATAGGCGGTCAGATATTTCTGAGCCGACAGGCCGGCCACGGAGGAAACATTGATCACCCGCCCCCAACCCTGCTCCAGCATCGGGGGCAGAAAAGCCTGGGTGCACAGCATGACGCCGGTCAGATTGAGCTGAATCAGCCCGTTCCAATCCTCCATCGTGAGCTTGTGCAGCGGCGCCGAAATGGCTGTGCCGGCGTTGTTGACCAGCACGTCCACCGCTCCCGCCGTGGCGGCCAGCCGTTCGATGTCGGCCGGCGAGGCCATGTCCGCCACGATGGCCTGGCCGCCAATCTCGGCCGCCAGCGGTTCGATTTCGGCCGCGGTGCGCGCCGACACGATCACGTAAAAGCCGGCCCGGGCCAGCTCGCGGGCGATTTCCGCCCCGATTCCCCGCCCGGCTCCCGTCACCAGGGCCCGCCGTTTACTCATAAGAATCGTTACCCTCCCAGCGATAAAATCCCTGACCCGTCTTCTTGCCCAGCCGCCCGGCCCGCACCAGGCGGCGCAGCAGGGGAGGCGGTGTGAACTGCGGACCGATTTCACGGGTCAGGTGCTCGGCGATGGCCAGGCGCACGTCCAATCCCACCAGATCGGTCAACTTCAAAGGCCCCATGGGATGGCGATAGCCCAACTCCATGGCCCGGTCGATATCGCGGGCGCCGGCCACGCCGCTCTCCAGCATGCGAATGGCTTCCATTCCCAGGATGATGCCCAGACGCGAACTGGCGAATCCCGGCGTATCTTTCACGACAATGGGCGTCTTGCCCCAACTGCGCGCCAGCTCCAGGGCCCGTTCCAGGGTGGCCGGTCCGGTCTGCTCGGCCGTCACCACCTCCAGGAGTTCCATGATCGGAGGTGGGTTGAAGAAGTGCAGCCCGATGACGCGCTCCGGGCGCGCGCAGGCCGCCGCTATCTCGGTCAAGGAAAGGGAGGAGGTATTGCTGGCCAGCAGCGCTGCCGGGAAGCGCACCGACAGCGGCGCCAGCAGCTCTTTCTTGACGGCCAGGTCCTCGACCACCGCCTCGATCACCAGCTCCGCCTCGGAAACTTCCAGCGAATCGCTTTTGACCCGGCTCAGGCAGGCGGCCGCCTCCTCCGCCGTCAACTTGCCCTTGCTCACCCCCCGGTGCAACGAGGCCCGCAAGCGCCCCACTCCGGCCTCGACCAGCTCAGACGACCGATCGATCAGTTGCACGTGCGCTCCCGAGCGCAGCAACACCTCAGCAATGCCGCACCCCATCGTGCCCGCGCCAAACACCACACATTTCATGCGGGCCCCTTCGACCCCCCCGGGAAACCGCTCCTCCCGCTGACAGGTCCTGCCAGGTCAAGCTGGAATTCTGAAAAAGTGCAACGGATGGACCAGCCATACGATCCCCATGCTTTCGAACCGGGCTGGAAAGAACAGGTCGGGCCCTATTTGAAACTGGCCCGTAACCTGGGCATCATCGTGCTGCTATTTCTGATCCTGGGTTATTTCGTGGAACGAGACCGCGAAAAGCATTATCCGCGCAAGGAATTGAGCCGCTTTGAACAGCGTTATTTCGAGCCGGTGGTGGCCAAGAATTATAAGCGATATTCCCTCCCTAAAAGCCGGGGCCGCCACGTTCTCTTGTTGGTTCCGGCTCGCTGGAACGGAGGGAAGACCGAGGTTTACCACGACCACACCGCCTTGCCGAGGGAAATCCAGGCCCAGAGCTTTGCCGAAGCCGATACGATTTTTTATGTTCGCGATGGGGAAAAGGTTGTCGAGCAGAAATACGAGATAAAAGGTCAGGCGAAAAGAGTTAAAGTCAGACAGGCAACCGTGGAGATGCTCGGATTTGACCGAAGCGGAAAATGCCTGGGATTTTACTTTCTCAGCGCCGGTTCACCCAGCTCCGCCCTGGTCTTTTCCAAGCAGGGCGAGACCCCGGAAATCACCTCGGGCTTTAGCTTTCCGCCGGTCCGGTGGATTGCGGATCTGCCCGAGAGATAAGCAAATTGTAGGCCGAGTGACCGCACCTCGGGGGGCCGACCCGCTCCAGCGGGCCGGCCCGCCGGTTAGTTGTTGACTGCGGCCGTTATGGCGGCGTTCAACTGATTCGTCTCTTTCGGTGTCCAATTCACAAAGACCGCGGTGGCTTTGCGTTTGCTATAGACGATCACGGTGTTTTTTACACCGGGGTCGGTGTTGATCTTATAGCCCTGTATGGCTTCGTCGCTTTTACCTTTGAGCAGAGCCAGTCCGACGTTGTCGGCCTTCTCGGCGGCGTTCAATTGCTTGAGATGTTGCGCGTCGTCCTGCACAAATAGAATGAAGCTCTTGAACTCGGCTTTCTCGTTGCTTTTGGAGGCTTTGCTCAGCAGGCTGAGCAGCGGCCTGGTGTTGGCGTCGTCTTGTCCGTTAACGAAGACCTGGCACGCAGGTCTGGTACCGTACTTTCAAACGGGGCAGGTATCGGTGCCCGCATCGGGGCCGGTAATGTGCTGGGGATGGTGGGCCGGCAGGTGGTCGCCGATGGCCGGGCCTGATTGAGGCACCGCCCAGGTCGCCACGGAAACCAGCGCCAGGGCCAGTAACACGCGTAGGTTACGCACGGCTGTGGTTCTCCTTGATAAGAAATAGAGGGCAGGAGCCCTCACCGAGAGGTGCGCTTTCCGCTCTGGCTGTCCTTCCAGGGTTCGCCCCTGGTTCAGCTGGGGAAAGACTTGCCTGGTCTTCGCAAGCGGGACCGGAAAGGAAATAGCGGTTATGCGGACCCTTCTATTGATGCTGCTGGTAAGCAGCTTCGCCTGGGCCAGGCCGGAGATGAAGACGCACAGCTCTTCGACTCCCAAGGCCCGGCTCAGCGTAGTGCACTTCGGAGCTCCTTGGTGAGGCTCGTGCGTGGCGATGGAGCCCGCCTGGACTCAGTTTGAGTCTGCTTATAAAAATAAAGTGAATCTCGTCATGATCAACGTGGATGAGGACCAGACCCCGGAGTTCAAGAAGTACACCCCGCTACGCGGCAAGGATCAATCGCTTCCCGCTACCCTGTGGGTGGATTCCAAGGGCAAAGTGGTGCACACCAGGCTTGGTAGTATGACGGCCGCTCAACTCGGCCAAGAAACCGACGCGGCAGCCAGGAAGGCGCGCTGACCTGAGGGCGGCCGGGCCATCCCAACGCCGCCTAACTCAAGGCAATTTTGGTGTCGCCGCGCCAGGACATCATAAACTTCGCGCCCTGGCCCGGATCGGCCTCACGAGATGTACTGCGGGAGGGGCTCTGGGCCGAAAAGGCCAGCAACTGAGGGGTGCCGTTGTCCAGGTAGACGCGCACGTTGATCCACTCGGGAGCCCCTTCTAAAAGCGCTTCCAGGAAATCGCCCAGCGCCTCTTTGGCCAGCAACTTGGCGGCGGGCACGCGGAATACGTCCATGGCCGGCAATTCCTGGCCTAAATCGGAGCTGCGGATCAGCGCCACCGAATCGAGCGAGGGAATAGGGCTTAAATAAAGGTTCTGGAGCAGGTCGTTGAGATTGTAGAGCAGCTTGGCCTGCAAGGTCTGGCCCAAATCGTCGCCAAACCCGTGGCGCAGTTGATAAGCCTGCTCGGCGCTGGCCTCGGAGCAGTGCACGGGGGTGAAACGAACCAGCACATCGCAGCGGCTGGGGGAAAGGGCGGCCTTGGTGGCCCCACGGTAGTGGCGCCAGATCCATTGCGACCAGATCTCGACCTCGGTGGGATCGTCCTCCAGGGTGGCGTCCCCCTCGTAGGCGGCGGTCACGTGCCCGTCTTCCAGATCCACCCACACCTGGACCGATTCTCCCCGCTTGATGGCTTCCACCAGCGGAGTCTGGCTCCAGGTCACGGTGAGCAGGTCATCCCCATCACGCAGGCACCAGATGGGCTGAGGGTGGGGAAAGCCGGTGCGACTCCGGTACACCATTTTCGGCACACTGGAGCCCTCCAGCAAAAAACGCCACTCACGCTCCGTCATCGGCCTGCTGTTCGCCTGAAGGTAAGGCTCGTCCCTTCCCGTAGACGTCCCTATGCCCAAAAAGCAGTTGGAAATAGAAATCGACGGGCACACGGTGACCATCACCAATCCTGACAAGATTTTCTATCCAGCCCTGGGCAAAACCAAGTTGGATGTGGTCCGATATTTCCAGAAGGTCGCCCCGGGCGCCGTGCGCGGCGTGCGCAACCGCCCGATGATCCTCAAGCGCTTCGTGGACGGAGCCGAAGGTGAACCCTTCTATCAAAAGCGCGCTCCCGACAAAGTCCCGGAGTTCGTGAAAATCTGTACGATTTATTTTCCCAGCGGCCGCTCGGCCAACGAAGTCGTCTGCGACAACGGAGCCTGCCTGCTCTGGGTGGCCAACCTCGGTTGTTTGGATCTCAACCCCTGGCCGGTGCGCGCCGAAGACACCGACCATCCCGACGAACTGCGCGTCGACCTCGACCCCACTCCCGAAGCCTCCTGGGACATGGTGCGCCAGGTGGCCCTGGTGGCTCGCGACGTGCTGCGCGACCACGGCCTCACCGGCTGGCCCAAAACCTCGGGCAACCGGGGCATCCACATCAACGTGCGCATCCAACCCGTCTGGAACTTCACCCTGGTGCGCCGGGCCGCCCTGGCGCTGGCCCGCGAAGTGGAGCGCCGCGCGCCTGATCTGGCCACTTCGGCCTGGTGGAAAGAACAGCGCCGCGGCGTCTTTGTCGATTTCAATCAGAACGCTCGGGACCGCACGGTGGCCTCCGCCTATTCCTTGCGTCCGACCAAGGACGCCCGCGTCTCCACTCCGCTCTTCTGGGAGGAAGTGGCGGAAGTCGATCCGGCCGCCTTCACCATCGACACCGTGCCTGCACGGTTTTCTAAACTGGGCGACCCGGGTGAGGGTATCGACGAAGCGGTCGGATCGCTGGACGGATTGCTGGACCTGTCCAAACGAGACGAAGCCGGCGGCCTGGGCGACGCGCCCTGGCCGCCTCATTTTCCCAAAGGAGACGGCGAGCCCGCCCGTGTGCAGCCCTCCCGTAAGCGGAAGACATGATACGCTCCATGCTTTTGACTCTGCTGTTGACGGCCGCGGTGGGTGCCCAAACCGTCAGCCAACGTCTAAAAATCGAAGTGAGCGTGCTCACCCGGTTCGCCCATGATCGCGGCGCTATGCCGTACGCCGTCCTTTATCAGGGCAAACAATACTCGCTGGCGGAAGCGGCCGGGGCCATTCTGCCCCACTTCGGTTGGGCCGATCCGGCCAATCGGGTGGAACTGGCCCTGGCCTGGGTCAAGGCTGTCGATCTCGCCGGCCTGACTCCCCGGCAGGAACCGAAAGTGCAAAGCCTGCCGGAGGGAGGCGTGGAAGTAGGCGTCTGGGTTCGCCTCCCGACCGGTAATCACCCGGCCGCCTACGGCTATTACCGCTTCATCTTCAACGCCGCCGGTCAAGAGAAGAGCGAGGTGGGCCCGTGAAATTGCCGCTCCAGCCTCCCCTCAAACCGATGCTCTCGGCCCTCAGTCAGAACTGGCCCGAAGGTTTTCTTTACGAACCCAAATGGGACGGCTTTCGCAGCCTGGTTTTTTACGACGGTGAGGAAATCTATATCCAGAGCCGCGACAGCAAGCCGTTGGGGCGCTATTTTCCCGAGCTGGAAGAGCACCTGAAGGCCACCCTTCCCGCTCCGGTCGTGCTCGACGGCGAGATCGTCATAAAAACCGTCCGGGGCCTGGATTTCGATGCCCTGCTCATGCGCATTCACCCGGCCGCTTCGCGCATTCACAAACTGGCCAGGGAAACTCCGGCCTCTTTCGTGGCTTTCGATTTGCTGGCCGTGGGAGACGAAGATCTCAGCCAGCTGCCTCAACGGGAGCGCCGGCGCAGGCTCGAGAAACTCAAGCCTTGCATCATCACTCCCTGCACCGAAGACATGCCAACCGCCCGTGACTGGTTCCAGCGTTTCGAAGGAGCCGGCTTCGACGGGGTCATCGCCAAAGACCCCGAGCTGGCCTATCAGCCCGATATCCGCGCCATGGTCAAGCTCAAACACCGGCGCACGGCGGACTGCGTGCTGGGTGGTTTGCGCTGGGCCAAGGACGACAAAGGAGTGGGCTCGCTGCTGTTGGGACTTTACGATTCCCGAGGAGTGTTGCAGCACGTCGGCCACACCTCGTCCTTTAAAGCCCAAGAAAAGCTCGAACTGGTCGAAACGCTCAGGCCCTATCTGGACGAAAGCGGCGAAGCCTCCTTCGGATCTGGCCGCACCCCCGGCGCCCCCAGCCGTTGGAGCGCCGGCAAAGACTTGAGCTGGCAAAGCCTGCGCCCCGAACTCGTCTGTGAAGTTTCTTATGACCACATGCAAGGAGACCGCTTCCGCCACGCCGCCACCTTCCTGCGCTGGCGCCCCGATAAGCCCCCGGCCGCCTGTGATTACTCGCAGTTGGAAGCGGTGCCTCCGGCCGAGCTTCTGCAGATCTGGAAAGAAGACTGCCTCCAATAACGACTTTCGGGCTGAACCATAGAGTACGCCAATACTTTGTCGCTTTGATAGTCAAACAACTGTAATCGTATTTTAGGAGGAGCGGACCCTTGGAAAATTCTTTACTGCGAACACCAGGCGGCACCCTGCGGCGGGCTTTTTGAGCGGGGCGGCGGCGGTATGAAAGAGCTCAAGGCCCTGCTGGCTCGCGCTGGCGAAGCCGATTTTGTGGCCACGGTGGTGGAGACTTCCGGCTCGGTCTACCGGCGCCCCGGCGCCCGCATGTTGATTTCGCAGGGCCGGCCTCTGCACGGTCTGGTCAGCGGCGGTTGTTTGGAGAGCGACCTGGCTGAACGGGCCCTGAGCGGTCCGCAACTGATCACTTACGACAACGCTTCCGGAGCCGAGGAATTGTGGGGAGCGGGGGTGGGCTGCAACGGCATCATCTCCCTCTGGCTGGAACCTCTTACCCCCCGCTTGCTGAACTTCTGGAAAACCTGCCTGGCCGCTCGCCGTGCCGGCCGGACCGCCCTTATGTATCGCTGCTCCACAGGGGCGTTTCAACTGGGACAGCGCTGGTATGATGAGGAAATTCCGGTGGCCTGGCAGCGCGGCCACTACCGCACGGCCGACTGGTCGGTGTGGGTCGAGCAGCTCCAACCTCCGCCCCGGTTGGTGGTGTGCGGCGCCGGCCCCGACGCCGTTCCGCTGGTGCGGGGAGCACTAACGCTCGGCTGGGATGTGCGCCTGGTTGATCACCGCCCCGCCTTTCTCGAGAATGATCAGTTCGCCGGAGCCGAGCGCGCCCGTCACGACCTCCGGGTGCGCGGCGGCGAATCGGTCGTGATCATGAGCCACAACCTGGAGAGGGATCGCGCTTATCTGGACCTGGCCCTGGCCTCGCCGGCCGGCTACATTGGAATGCTCGGCCCTCGCGAACGCACTCGGCGCCTGCTGGCCGGCCGCGCCGACGGGCGGGTGCATGGTCCGGTCGGCCTCGACATCGGCTCCCAGACCCCCGAGGAAATTGCCCTGGCCATTCTGGCCGAAATCATGGCTGTTCACTCTGGTCGAAACGCCGGTTCCCTCTCCCAGCGCGATTGTCCGGAAAGGCTAGGATCGTGAAACGCGAGCGAAAGCCGCCGGCTTTAGCGCGCGCACTCGTTACTGGGGACAAAGATGCGGGCCACGCTGCCGTAGCGAACATTGATGGTGCGAATGCGGTCGCTGACCTCGCGGCCGTCGCCGAGGGAGACGAAAATGTGGCCGGAGCTGTGCTTCTTACGCGGTGACCAGACCACCACCGTGCCGCGCGGCAGGTCCTCGGGATGGAGGGTGCGCACCGGTTTGCCCAGCTCGGTAAAACACGGGCTGTGGGCCAATTGAGCGGCCGCCTGGTAAGCATGTCCCCCCGTCAGAGTGACGCCTAATGCTGTCTTCATGCCCATCTTGACGTAGCGGTAACAATAACGCTCGTTTGCTTTGGGCCGGAAAGTGGCGGCCGCGTCCAGAGTGGCTTGAGCCAACCGGTCGCCGGCGTTGATCTCCACCTTGTCCAGCGGGGCCGGGGCCGAGGCCGGCGCAGGCGGGGGCGCGCCCTGGGGCACGCTCACCAGGACCAGAGCCAGAGAACTCCCGAGAATTTTCATCGTGCTTGATCCTAACACCCCGTGTTTGCCGGAAAGCACCTGCTCTCGTACTTTTTCAGCAACCTTGTTTTAGAATCGTTGCAATCAAGCGTCCCGACCCGACTTAACAATTGTTAGCCTCCCCGGGAGCATCCGAAAGCGTCCCGACCAGACCTAACAATTGTCAGCCTCCACCGGAGCACCCGAAGCGTCCCGACCAGACCTAACAATTGTCAGCCTCCCCCGGAGCACCCGAAGCGTCCCGACCAGACCTAACAATTGTCAGCCTCCACCGGAGCACCCGAAGCGTCCCGACCCGACCTAACAATTGTCAGCCTTCACCGGAGCACCCGAAGTCGTCCCGACCAGACCTAACAATTGTCACCGGAGCACCCGAAAAGCGTCCCGACCACAAAAAAAGCCCCCCGCCGAAGCGAGGGGCCCTATCCTGCAGGAAGTCTTACTCGTCCGAGGTAACGCAGGCCACATGCACGGCTGGAACCTTGCGTTGGCGGCCATTCTCCAGTTCGATCGTCACCGGCGACTGGCCGGCCCGGGCCAGCCAGTAGTCAGTGTAACCCTCGCCATCCCTGGTCACCAGCATCACCTGGCTGGGCGAGACGATGAAGAACGACGGCCACTCCTTATCGCCCAGGCGCATGCGCAGCCGATGATTGAGCACCGCCATCTCCGCCTGCATCTGGCCGACTTCGGCGTAGATGTTGGGATAAAAGGCGGGGTGATGTTTCACCCAGCCGGGCGGAGGTGATTCGAGGTGGCCGTTGCGGCGCCGGTACTCGCGCAGTTGAGCCACCTGCAGAGCGGGCGCCCACCAGTCCTGGGAGCGGGACGATTCCAGGCTGCGCCGCATCTCGGCGTCCTGCACGGCCAGTTCCTGCGGGTCCTTCAAGGCCGCTTCCAGGTGCCGCACCATCTCCTCAGCCGCCGCATCGGTGGGAGGATCGGTGCTTAAAGTCTCCAGCAACTCCGACATCGGTGAGCCGGAAATCGAATAGCCTTTCAACTGCAGACCCAGACGGGCGCGCTCCAGCTCGATAGCCCGATCGACGGCTTTCACCCAACGGTGCTCGCCCAGCTCATCGTAGAAAGCGGAATACTGATCGTTCCATTGCTGGACCGACATCGGTTGGTAGCGCGAAGTCGAATTCCACCAGCGCTGCTCGGCTGGCGTCATTTGGGAGGGGTAGATTTTGTTGAGGCTGGCCAGCGTGGCTCCGCCCAGGCACAGACCGGCGGCGCCCAACGCGGCCAGACGCAGTCCGGTGCGTGAAGGCTCCATCGTCTCGCCCCTGCGCACGCGCTGTAACTGGACCGCCAGAGCAGTCACCGAAGCGACCGCCAGAGCCATCGGCAAGTCGTGAGCCGGGGTGGTGTGCTGAATTTCGAACCAGGTCGACCCGGTCGAAAGCCAGTAGAGGTTGCGTGCTTCCACGGCCAGCGCCACCGGAATGGCGCTCAGCCAGGCAATCAATTGTCCGAAGCAGAGGGGACTCAACCAGTGGCCCCGGCGCAAATGCAAATTGTTGCCCACCGCCCAGGCCAGGGGCTGCATCAACCAACCCCAGACCAGAGCGCCTCCGGCCAGAGTCAGGGCCACCGTCAACCAACCGGAGTGGAATCTCCACACCTCCAACGAGGGAGTGGTGAGCAGCCACACGCACCAGCTGGCCTGGGCCACCCGGCGGGGCAGCAGATCCAGGCCGACGGCGGTGGAGCCGGCGCCGCGTACCGGATCCAGCGCCGGACCCAGGGCCCGGTAGGCCTGGCCCAACGAAAGAGCCAGCACCGTCAGCAGGCCCAGCGCCGGCAGGCCCTGAGACCAGAGAAAGGTGTGCAAAGGACCTTCTGCCAGCCAGCCGGAAGCTCCGGCCAGCACCAGGGCCAGTTCGCCCAGGCCGGTGGCCACCGCCCAGGCGGGTAGCAACGAACGGGTTTGACCGGCCAGACCGGCCATAAAAGCGGCCCAGTCCATCAGCAGGCCCAGACCCCACAGGCTCAAGGCCCACAGGGGAGCCCAACTGGCCATTTCGGCCGGCAGCATCCACTGCGGTGCCCCAAAGGCCAGCGCCAGCAGGCCCAGCAAGTCGGCCAGCATCCAGCCGAAGTGGCGGAAGGCGGTGGCCTGAGCCCAGCCCTGCACGAACTGAGGACCGCCCAGGCCCACCTGGACCAGCAACTCCCAACTGCCGCCCTGGCGCTCGTTCTGCACCAGTTCGCGCGAGCGTTGAGCCAGTACCGAGTGATTGAGCATACGCCAGCCCAGCCAGAGGGAGAAGAAGCCCAGGCCGGGGCCGAGCAGCCTGACCATCGGCGGCAGGGCCAGGCCTACCGAGCCCAGCACCAGCACCGGCAACAGCAGCCACAGGAACAAGCTGTGACCGCGGGAGCTGCGCAACTCGCGGATGAGAATCGGATTGCTGACCCAGGGAATCAGCCAGGCGCCCCAAGAGGAGTTGACGGCTCGAGCCGACTTATGGGGGTCCAGGTCTGCGCGCCACAGGTCCACCGCTCGGCGGCGCACCCAGATCAGCAAAAGGCCTGTGCCCAGCAATAGAAGAAATCCGCCCACCGGGAAGTCGATCACGGCCGCCACCCAAACCGGTGGAGCCAGGCACAGGCAGGCCTGGCCGTAAACGCGCAGGCCCTGGCGCAGCAACCGGCCCGGATCGTCGGCCAGAAGCAAGAGAACCTGCCTCAGGTAGACGGTCAGTGCCATCAGTCCCAGGCCCAACGGCAGGGCCAGCCACAGCGAGGTGGTGAGGTGGGCGGCCGGTGGCAGCACGGCGGCCAGCCAGCACAGCGAGGTCAGCCGGGCCAGCAGGCTCCAACTGGACCAGGCCAGCGTGTCGGCCACCGATTTGGGAGTGAGGCCGACGGCCAGCATTTCCTCCAGGCAGCGGCCCTGGCGCAGCGAGCGTAAATGGGCCAGATCGCGCCCGTTCAGATAGGCGGGCAAGCCCATAAAAAGAGCCAGGAAGGTCAGGGTCAGCAGGGCTGTGTAGTGAGTTGGTTCCAGCCAGTTCCAGGCTGCGTAGGAGAGAGTTGCCGCCAGGGGAGGCCATAATCGCCACCCGGGCAAGTCTTGTAGTTGTCGGCGCGCCCTGACTCTGGTGAGAGCGGCCAGCGGACTATCTTCCCAAAAGCGCTGAGTTGCCATATTCGGGTTAGTTCGCTTTCGCCGGGAAAGTTCCTGATGAAAGGATCCTGAAAAAGTTGGGAGGCTTGTAACATGATGAAAACTCATGAGCCCGGCAGATTTGGCAAACTGAGCAAGACATGATTACACAAGCAGCGAGCAACCTTCCGAAACCACGCATCCACAGCCCCATCGACCATCCCGGCATCACCTATACCGACGGTGATGTCTCGACCGACGAAGAAATCGCGGCCACCCGTCCCGACTTCGTGGACGTCTCCCACCATCAGAACAACATCGACTGGGATGCCTACAAGCGTTCCGGTCGCACCGCCGCCATCATCAAGGTCACCGAAGGCGGCGACTGGGTGGACGACCGCTTTGCCGAGCACCGCCAGGCTCTGGCCGACCGCGGTTTGAAATGTGGATTCTATCACTTTGCTCGCCCCAACGGCACGGATATGGCGGCCGACGCCACCGTCGAAGCCAACAACTTCCTGTCCCAGGTCGGCACCATGAGCGCCAACGAGTTTCCCGTACTGGATTTTGAAGTAAGCAACAAACTCACACCCCAGCAACTGGGTCAGTGGGCGGCCAAGTTCATGTCCATCGTGGAGGAGCGATCCGGTAAGACTCCCTGGTTCTACAGCTACAGCGCCATGGTCAAGAAAGTGGACTGCAGCGAAATCACCAAGTATCCACTCTGGCTGGCCAACTACTCCAGTGGCAGCGACAAAGCAAAGCCCCCCAGCGCCGCTCCTTGGAACAGCATGATCGCCTGGCAGTACACGGACAAAGCCAGCGTCGACGGCATCAATGGCAAAGTGGACGGCAACTACATGTATGGCGCCTGGCCCGGAGAGGGCACCCCCCCCGACCAGCAACCCGGCCAGCCGGCCCCGCCCGCCGGCCAACCGACTCCGCCCAGCCAACCGGCTCCACCTGCCGGCCAGGCCTGAAAAGGAGCCCCGGATTTCGCAAGGAAACCGGGGCTCCTTTTGCGCGTACAGGCGCCAAATGCAAAAATGCTGGTTCTACTTATACTTTTGCTGAGCGGTTGCTCGCTGGGTCCCAAAGCTATACCGGCGATAAAGTAGAAAGCCGCGCCTGCCGCTGGTGTCGACGAAGGTGGACCAACATCCGGCCCTGGTTAAAGACGCCATCCGCCTCGCCGGCAAAATGCCTGACGGCAGCGACGACGTGGTGGCGCTCATGGAATTGCGCGAACCGCTCTCTGGGCGGCGCCAAGGTCAGCTTCGAAAAAGACGGAGTCCACAAGAAATCTCGTCCCTGCCCCGGTGGGCGCTTCAAGATCTTGCAAGTTCACCTCAGCGCCGCGGGCTTCGCCGACGGCGACCAGGAATTCGAGGTGGCTGCCCGACAGCAACCGATCTGGGAGGGAAAAGCCCACCTCAGTTACATCGACGCCGCCCTGACTCCAAATAAGCTACTGGAAAGCCCCGACGGCCGCACCGCCCAGCGCGCCCAGACTGGCGCCGATGGTCGGGCCGCACATGGCGCCCAGCACGCCACCCACCAGCGCGCCTACGATGGGATTGGCCTGACGTACGCCGATGGCCACGCCCGCGGCCACGCCGCCGGCCAGGCCGACCCAGCCGCCCACTTCAAAGCCCTTCATCACCGAACGGGTGAGAGGATCGGCGTCGGGGCCGGGATGGAAACCGTCCTGTTGAGGAGGCGTGGGTGGTTTGGGGGTGAGAGTGCGCAATGGGGGAAGATGACCCTGAGGAAGTCGAGAGATTTGCATTTTCTGTGTGTCCAATTCGTGTGATGCATCCACCTTAAAGGACGATCCCGCCCCGAATTTTACCGGTCCGTGAACGGCCGGTCAGCCCCTGACCACCTAAAGGTTTTCTTGATCTGGAGTTCCCTCCACCAGCGGCGAAGGCGTGGGCGCTTCCGGCTCCTCCGCCGTCGGCGCCGGCTCGGGAGACTCCCAAGGTATCACGGGTGGCAGGGGTTCTTCCTCAACCACCTCCGGTTCCGGGGCGGGAGTCACCTCAAAAGCCGGCGGCGGCTCATATGCAGCCGGTTCCTCCGAGCGCCGCCCTCCGACCCGAAGCGGTGACGCGAAGCGCTTACGGGTCTGTGGCACCTGGCTCATCACCCGCTGCCACAAGCGGGCCGGCAAACCGCCTCCATAAACATCATACATCGGTGCGTGATTGTCGTTGCCCACCCAGACCGCCAGCGTGTACTCAGGGGTGCAGCCCACGAACCAGGCGTCGCGCGAACCGTCGGTTGTGCCTGTCTTGCCGGCTACGTCCAGGCCTTCAATTTGAGCGGCGGTGCCGGTGCCGCCGCGCACCACCCCCAGCATCATCTCCAGCATCTGCGCCGAGACTTCGGGAGTGATCACCGGCAAAGGCAGCAGTCTTTCGCGGTAGTCCTGGCTGGAGACCTTTGTGATGGCCATCGGCTGGTGAAAGTAACCACCGCTGGCAATCGTGGAATAACCCGTGGCCATGGAAAGCACCGAAACTTCGCAAGCCCCCAGCGAAATGGCCAGGTGGGCTTCCAGTTTCTCCCGCACTCCCAGTTGCTGAGCCAGCTCCACCACTCGGGCCGCGCCCACTTGATGGCACAATCGGGCCGAGACCACGTTGCGCGACTCGCGCAAGGCCTGGCGCAGAGATATGCGCCCGCGGAAAGAGCCGTCGGCGTTGCGCGGACTCCAGTTACCATAGGTCACCGGCGAGTCATCCACCAGGCTGTCGGGCGTCATGCCCGCCTGCAGGGCGGCTGTATAGACAAAGGGCTTGAAGCTGCTGCCCGGCTGGCGCAAGGCCTGCCAGGCTCGATTGAATTGATTCTTTTTGGTCCAGCCGCGGCCGCCCACCATGGCCCGCACCGCTCCTGAGGAATTCTCCATCAGCACCAGGGCGGCGCTATCGGCATTCACTCCCGGCCCGTAGGCCGCCATCATGTCGCTCAGTTCCCGCTCGGCCAGGCGCTGCAGCTTCACGTCCAGGGTGGTGCTCACCACCAGGCCGCCGCGATACAGCTCTTCTTCCGAATACTCTTTGGCCAACTGGGCGATCACGTAAGTCGTGAAGTAAGGATGCTTGAGCAGCGGCTCCGCCGCCGGCGCGTGGGCCTTGAAACGAAAGCGCCGGGATTCTTCCAAGGCCCTGGCGTAACCGTCGGCGTCGATCACGCCCGTCTCGCGCATACGCTGCAGAACGGTTTCCATGCGCTGCAAGGCCGCCTGGGCGTCGACCAGCGGGGAGAGACGGGAAGGCGCCTGCACCAGGCCGGCCAGTAAGGCCGCCTGAGCCAGGCTCAAGTCGCCGGGTCCGCGCCCAAAATAAAGCTTGGCGGCAGAAGCCACTCCGTAGGCGCCGCTGCCGAAATAGACGTTGTTGAGATACAGCTCCAGGATTTGAGCTTTGGAAAACTGCCCCTCAATGCGGTGGGCCAGCATCATTTCGCGAATTTTGCGGCGATAACTCAAATCTTGAGTGAGAAAACGATTGCGCGCCAACTGCATGGTCAGCGTGCTGGCGCCCTGGTCCACGCGGCCCAGCAGCGTATTGGCCCAAAAGGCCCGCCCCACTCCCCACCAGTCCACACCCCCGTGCTGGTAAAAACGGCTGTCCTCTACCGCCAGCAAAGCCTTGACCAGGCGCGGGGAAATTTTGGCCAGCGGCACCGGCGAGCGCTTTTCCACGAACAGGGTGGCCACCACCTGGCCGTCGCGGGCCAGCACCCGAGTGGTTTGCGAATTGCTGAAAGTCTTCAGGCCTTCCACATCGGGCAGGCTCAGCGACAACTGCATAAGCAAAAAGAACACGGCCAACCCGCCCAGTGGCACCACCACCAGCACCAAGTTCCACAGCCAACGGGCAGTTAACAGCCTTCTTACAAAAGCCGGCATCGCGACCTATAAAGTGGGGAGACCATGCAGATCCATAGCTTTCCCCGAATCAACCAACCCCAAATCAAAACGCAACTGCCCTTCCACTTCAATAACGAAGAAAACAACAATAACGACCAGGACTGGGGCATGAATCCCAATCCTGACAACTACCGCCCCAACTGGGCGCTGGTTGGCAGCGGCGTGGCTGGCGGAGTGGCCGGCGGCGCGGCACTGGGAATGCTGGCCGGTAACGCCCTAAGCATCTCGCCGGTTCCCTTCATGCTGGCCGGCGCTCTCACCGGTGCCTACGTCGGCCTCAATATAGGATTGGCCCTTTCCTGCAAGCAGTAATCCCTGGTGGATCACCAGGGCTAAAAACAAACAAGGAATTCCGGCCGCGAAACCGCCCACCACGTCCCCTGGATAGTGGGCGGCCAGATAGATGCGGCTCACTCCCACCGTTACCACCAGGGCCAGCGTGCCCAGGCGCACCGGCCAGCGCCAACGCGGGTAATGGCGGCACAACAGGTAAGCCAGAAAACCGTAAACGCACAGACTGCCCATGGAATGGCCGGAGGGGAAACTGAAGTATTTTTCCTCCACCATGGGCGCATAGTCTGCACCCGGGCGCGGGCGTCCATACCAGAATTTGAGGAAGCTATTGAGCGTGCCCTCGCTCAGGCCCAGGCCCAGAAACACCGATTTATCGCGCACGCCGAAGCGGGAGCCGGGCCAGAGCAGCACCGCCGCCACCACTGCCGCCAGGCACCAGAAACTACCCAGCCAGGTGAGGCCGCGCATCAGCTGATTGAGCCAGGGCCCGCGCCAGGCTCGAATCGGGTCGGAGAAGGTGCGCTCCAAATCGGCCCAGCCGTCATCCGTCATGTCTTCGCCTATGTCGCCAAAGCAAAGCAAGGAGACGAGGCTCAGGACGAATCCTAAGTAAAAGACCAGCCGGCTCACTATTCGATCACGTGGATGACCTCGGTAATGTCGGCCTCATCGGTAGGACGCTCCGGTTGCTTACGCCATAATTTCAGTTTGAGCCGGGCCGGCACCGTATCGAGACGGAAGAGTATGAAGCCCGCCGTGCGTATGAAAAGTTGGTTGGCCACTTCTTTTCCATGTTTCACCGGCAGCGGTCTGTAAAACTGCGCGCATTCCCACACCTGGGGCGGCGGCATCTTCGTGAAGCCCTGGCTCGACTCCACGGTGTAGTAAAGAAAGCCCATCTCGTAGGCATTCAGCAGATTGAGGGAGTGGGTGCTCTGGTCCTCCGGCATGCGATCGCGAACCGGCGAGTCGGTGCCGATCTGATAAGTCAGTTCCACTTCCTGGTTGGTTCCGTCCACCACAATCGAGGCGGGCACCAATTCCCGGCGCGCTCCCTCCAGTTTGCCGGGCAGGTCGTTGTGCTGGCACACGAAGCCCGTCTGCAAGCCGATCAGCGCCATCGGGTTGAGAATGAAAAAGCTCTCCATCGACTCGCCTTCGTGAAAGCGCGTGCCGAAAGTCTCGCTGCTGGCCTGCAACTGTCCTTGCAATCCGAGCCAGCGCTTGCCCGAGGCGATTTCCTTCCAGGTGGGTCGGATCTCCAGGTCCTTAGAAGGGCGCCAGAGCGGACCCAGTTCCGGTAAGTTAGCCACCGCCTGGCGGCGCAGCTTCAGGATTTCTTCCTGGGATTTGCCGTCCAACTCCATCAGCGGGTGGACTTTGAGATGGTGGACGCTGCGCGGCAGTGCTCCTTCGCGCGGCCGTAGCCTGTGCAGATAGGGCTGGACCTTCAGACCCAGGAGCACGGCCAGGCCCATGATCAGCCCGCCCCAGAGAGCCTGGCGGGTCTGCTGCTGGACGCGCAGGCGTTGGGCAAAGCCGCGTTTCCAGCCTTCGTCAATCGGCTGAGTGGGGAGAGATTGCAGCCAAATTTCTAAATCTTCCATGTCAGTGGGCAACCTCCAAGGGATTTAACTTGCGGCGCAGATGATCGAGAGCGTAGCGGTGACGACTGGCCACGGTATTCAGAGGAGCCTCTTGAATGGCCGCCACCTCGGCCAGGGTCAGGCCACAGAGACTGCGCAGAATCAAGACCTCCCGTTGCTCTTCCGGGAGTTCGCGGATAGCCTGCTGGGCCGACAGCCATTGCTCCCGGTCTATTTCGTCCAGGCTGTGCACGTCGATCCAATCGAATTGCAGCTCGCGCTGGCGGCGGCGCGTCACGTCGGTGCAACGGTTGCGCACCGCCTGGAACAAATAGCTGTCTTCCAGCCTGGGCGGGCGCCGCTTGAGCAGTGCCAAGAATACATCCTGCACCGCTTCTTCCGCTTCAACCTTATTGCCTAAGCGGGAGAAGGCGTAGCGATACAGCGGATCGGACAATCGCAAAAAGAGATCCGAAAGACTTTCCATCCCATGCATAACGTTCCAGCTACCCCGTTTTGTCTGGACCCATTCGAGGAAACATGGGCGCTATGAAAATTTTGCTTCTCGGGGCGCTGCTGGCCGGCGCCGTTCAAGCCCAGCCGATTCTGGCCAAAGTCGACGCCACCCAGGCCCCGCGCCGGCTGTTCGCGGTGCAGCTCAGGGTGCCGGTGGCTCCCGGACCCTGCCACCTGCTTTACGCCAAGTGGTTGCCGGGCGAACACGGCCCCACCGGACCGATCGATGGTGTGGTCGACCTGCACATCCTGGCCGGAGCCGATGAACTCGACTGGCAGCGTGACCCCCTGGAGATGTATCGCCTGAAAGTAGAGGTGCCCTCCGGGGTCGACCACCTGGACGTGCGCTTTTCTTTCGTGGGCGGTTTTGCCAGCGAAAAACTGGGAGTCATCTGCTGGAACGAGCTATTGCTCTACCCTGAGGGAAAAAGTGGCGACGATATCCGTGTGCAGGGGACCGTGCAACTGCCTGCGGGTTGGCAAGGGGTGGGGGCTCTGGCCACCACTCCGGCCAGCGGCGAGATTCGCCTGCCCGAAGCCGATCTTACCACCATGGTCGACTCTCCTCTGCTCATGGGCCAGTACATGTCCCACGTGCCCTTCAAGCCGCGCGCCTTTCCCAACGTGCCCGCTCTGCCACACGGACTGCACGTGGCCGGGGAGAGGCCGGAAGCCGTGAAAATACCGGCCGACTACAACAAAGTCCTCAATCGCCTGGTGGAAGAAACCGGCCTGGTCTTCCAAAGCCGTCACTATGCCCACTACGACTGGCTGATTTCTCTGACGGAGGTCTCGCGCGGCTTCGGCGGCCTGGAGCATCACCAGTCCTCCGATAACGTCATGGAAGAAGATACTCTGCTGGAAGAAACCGGCCGCCAGGCCCTGGCCGAACTGCTGGCCCACGAGTTCGTGCACTCCTGGTGCGGTAAGTTTCGGCGGCCCGCCGGGTTGCTCAGTCCCGACTATATGAAACCCATGGACGGCAGTTTGCTCTGGGTCTATGAAGGCCTGACCACTTTCTGGGGGGAGATTTTACCCGTGCGGGCCGGGGTCATGAAGCCGGAACGCTGGCACGATACGCTGGCTTACGTGGCCGCCTCCTATGAACATGAGGCCGGCAAACGCTGGCGCCCGCTGGCCGATACGGCCACCGCCGCCCAGCGCCTCTACGAAGCGCCTGCCAGTTGGAAGGCCCTGCGCCGCACCACGGATTTCTACGCCGAATCGATCATGCTCTGGCTGGAAGTGGACGCCCGCCTGCGCGAACTCAGCCACGGCCAGGTCTGTTTGGACGACTTTTGCGCCCGCTTTTTTGGCGGTCCCAGCGGCGCCCCCGGCCTCAAGCCGTATCAGGAGGAGGAGATCTACAGCACCCTCGGCACTCTGGTGAAGAACGACTGGCGCCGGGAGATCCGCGCCCGCCTGGATGCCAAAGACGGCCAGTATTTCCGCTCCGCCCTGGAGAAATCCGGCTACCGGCTGATCTACAACGATAAGAAGAACCCGGAAATGACGGCCAACGACGAGCGCTCCAAGGGCGGCCTGTCCCGCATGTTCAGCATCGGATTCTCCCTGAATTCCGGCGGCAAAGTGCGCGACGTGGACGAAGCCGGCCCCTCGGCCCGGGCCGGACTGGCCCCGGGGATGACGCTGGTGGCTGTCAACGGCCGCAAATACACCAAGAAAATCCTGGACGAAGCTATTGCCGCCAAGTCCAGCCCCATCAAGCTGCTGGTGGAGAACGGCGACTACTTCCGGGAACTCACCGTCAACTACAGCGGCGGCTCCCACTATCCCCATTTGGAACGCATCCCCAACACCCCCGACCGCCTCTCGGAAGTCCTCAAAGCCCGCGCGCAATAACCCTGCCGGAACGGTGGTGTGTCTTGCCGACCACAGATGGTGGCCCTGGTCGGACCCAAAGGCCGCCAACTCCCTGGAAAGAATAACTGGCAACATGTGGCACCCCTGAGGTTACATGGCAAGCCGTAATTTATGCCTTATTTATCCCTGGGAAAATAGGCTGCTGCCGTCAGATTAAAGTAATACTTGGGGGAGCGAAATGTTCCGTTTCTTTTCCCGCCGGAAAAAGAAGTCGGCGGATTTGCGTCAGCGTGCCCGCGATGAACGCTGGTGTAAAGTCGATCGGGAATGGCTCCGTAATGGCACCTGGCTGGCCCGCGTCAACGAAGTCATCCACGGTCCCAGTGCGGAATTTCATCAGGACGGCCAGCTTCGCCGCCTGGCCATCTACTGCAACGGCCGGCTTTCCCAGAGTCACAGTCGTCTTGAACTCGAACTGGGGATTCCCGAGGGTTCAGTTATTGGGGACGGCGTGCTGTGCACCTTCTCCTACGGCTGGGAAGAAGTCCACCTTTGCTTCGAAGGCGATGCCGAGACCTATGCCGAGCCCGCCGTCTGGGACGATTGGGTGCGTAAGTGGATCGACCAGATTTGCGCTGGCGAAAGGGTCCATCTCCTGGAGACTTAAGGCGGGGGAGGAGCCACCGCCTCGATGATTACGTCGTCCCCAGCCTGGATCGAATCGCTGGCCCAGGGCTCCAAGAAGATACCGTCCCGAGCCGCCTCGATCACCTTACCACCGTTGACCTTGGCTCCCTGGCGCTGAATGCTCACGATCGAATTCAGCGGCATCAAGCCGTTGGTGCGCGCATACCAGAGCTTGCCGTCGACCGGCCGCACCACCACCCCGCGGATGCGCTGCCAGTTGGCGTTAGGCAATTGCATTTCCATGGGAATCGGGCGTTGGTGTGGAAGAAGCTTGGGGCTGGCGCTGGGAGAAGGTGAGGGGCTGGGATTGACCGGAATGCACCAGGCCTGAACCGCCGTGAAAAAGATCATCAGGACTGCTGCCTTGTGCACATAAATGTCGTTCTAGACCTGGGTCAGCAACCCTGGCAGCATCCCGCTCACTTCGCCACGAGCCCCTTTGAGGCAGCGCGCGCCCGAAAGAGCCGCCCTCAGCCAGTCGCGAGCCCCGGGCCGGCAGCTCGGGTAGCGCACCTCCTTCCAGATCTCGTCCAGCGAGCTTTCCACGTTCAGTTCGCGCGGCTGCCAATGGGCGCCCGCCACATATTGCGTTATCAACAGCATTCCCGCCGGCAGGGGAGGGCCGGGCCGCCAGCCCAGTTGCTCGGGCGTATAACTTTGCTTCCTGGTCTTGGAAAGGCGCTGCCAGAGCGGCCGGGGGTAGGCGTGGACCCGGCCCGCCCGATCGAAAACGGCGAATTCATCGGAAAAAAATTGTGCGCCCGCGCCCACCAGCTCGAGGACCAGAGTGGACTTGCCGGCCCGTGACGGCCCCGGCACCACCAGCGCCTGGCCACGCCAGCCCACCACTCCGGCATGAACAAAGAGAAACTCGCGCGCCTCGGCGGTCAGGCGCATCTGCACCAGTTGCTGCAATTTCAGACGCAGGTCGCCCCCCTGAGCATAAAGCTGCTCTCCGTCATAGAGACAATCTTTGTCATCCAGGCGGAACCAATGATCCACCTCGCCGTTTTCCAGCCTCTCCCAGTCGGGAAGCAGAACTCCTTCGACCACTTCCCGACCCTCTGAAGACTGCCATTCAAAGCCCAGCCGATAGCCGAAAGCGCACACGACCATTCGCCCCATCACTTGCCGCCCTCGTTTCAGGTCGACGGATTCTAGAGGATAAGCCGTTTCGTGTCAAATCGCGGCTCTGGGAAAAATTCACGGTCGGCTACCCGAAGAATATCGTATAAACTGAGCAGGTGCTCCGAACTTGGACGGTTCGACTGCTCCCCTAACCCGGAGGACCTACATGGGTAGCTCAACCTCCCCACTGCCGCGCCCACGCCTGTTGCAGCGAGCGCAAATCGCGCTGCAGCGTGATTTCCAGGGCGCGCTCGGCGCTCATATTGACGGCCGCGGTCACGGCCGCGCCGCCGGTGGCGCCGCCCCCCGCGATGAACATGCCGCTGATGGGATTGACGGCGCACAAGGCCAGACCGCCCACGAACATCAAGCCGCCCAGTAGATAAGCGCGATTGAGCACGGAACGCACATAAACGTCTAGAGAAACGCTGGTTTCGGCGATAAGCGGCAGCACCGCCCGGCAGGCCTCGAGCTGGCGCCGCTGCACTTCGGGGGTGCGAAGCAAGCCAAAGCCGGTCAGGTCCGACTCCAATCCATCGGCGCTCAGGAACAGTCCGGCCGCGCAGCTCAACTGGTTCACCGTCAGCGCTTCGCGCCCCACGATGACGCCGTCGCGCACCCAATTCAGGGTGCTCGAACGCGGCTGCGGCACGGGCCGGCTGGCGTCGCCCAGGGCCACCTTTTCAATAGAGGCGCAGAGCAGCAGCCCCACGCTGATGCGCGACGGAATGGTGAGTTTGGTTTGAAAGATGGTATTGAGCTGAGACTGGCCGGCGTTGATCGGCGTATAGCCTCCGTAGGTCAGGCGTGGCGGCTGAAAATCGGGCAGGTCGGCCTTGGCCAGAGCCACCCGAATCGGATAACTGGACGGGCTGAACCCGTGCATGGGGCAACCTTGCAGAGCGTCCAACCGGCGCCCGTCCACCTTCAGCGGAATGGGGCAGGTGAAGCAGTTTTCACATAGCTCCCGCAGCGTGCCGGCGTTGCCTCGGGCCGATTCGATTTCCCGCAGGTAAGGAAAGCCGCTGCCCTGCAATCGATTGCGATGGGAAACGGTCAGCTCTAAATACTTGACCGGTTCGGTCGGGCGCCGCTGGAATTCCTCGCCCGTCCAGAAAAGCGCCTGCTGGGAGCCGGGCAGCACCAGCCGGAACGGCCGCATGTCCCGGATGGAAACGGGCCAGAGGCCGCGCTTGAAGTGGTCCAGAGCCCGGTCCGGACTCACCTCGGGATCGTAGAAGGCTTCCTCGATCGAGTTCAGGGTCCAGTTGGCCGGCGGCTCAAAGACGAAGAAAATGTCCGTGGAGGTCTGGCGCACGGCGATTCCGCTCGAACCTCCCGCCACCGCCGCCTGCACCAGCTTACTCACCCAGGCCGTCTGGCGCGGCAATTGAAAATTAGCCAGTTTCTCCAAGGCCTTGCCCCGTGCCAGCGTGAACTTGCCGGCCGAGTCGTGCTGCCCTTCGCCCACCTGCTCGAGCAGAAACTTCTCCAGTTCCGATGTGTCACTCATACCGGGAGAGTTGCTAAGAGAGCGATTTTTACCTTTAGCTAACGGGTCTTCCGCGGAATGTGAACATGTCGTGCTTGACAGCCCCCGGAGTCATGGCCTAACGTAGGCCTATCAAATCATCGAGACCAGCAGAGGGTTCAGGCCCTGTGAAGCTGGGGCAACCTGTCCGTGCGAACGGCGAAGGTGCCAACTCCTGCGGCAGCAATGCCGAGAGATGAGGCGAGGTGCTGCCGGCACATCGCAAAATGAGGGCTGCTTAGGCCCACGCATCTTTCGACAACGAGCCGCCGTGAGCGGCTCGATGGTTTTCTGCCACAAAAGAGAGGAAGAAAACCATGTCCAAGCCCGCCTGTAGTCCCGCCACCCTGGCCGCCCGCGCCGGCGTCGAAACCGACACCGCCCACGGAGCCGTAATGCCGCCCCTCTACTTGAGCAGCAATTACACTTTCGACGGCTTCAAGAATAAGCGCGAGTATGACTACAGCCGCAGCGGCAATCCCACCCGCGACACCGCCGGACAGGCCATCGCCAAACTCGAAGGCGGCCACGGCGCCGTGCTGGTGGCCAGCGGAATGGCCGCCCTGGACCTGCTCACCTACGCCGTCAAGCCCGGCGAGCTGATCTTCGCTCCCCACGACTGCTACGGTGGAACCCATCGCCTTCTGCGCTGCAAGGCCGAGCGCGGGTCTTTCCGGGTGCGCTGGGTGGATCAGACCGATCTGCAAAAGCTTGAGCAGGCCTTTGCCGAAGAAGCCCCCCGCCTGATTCTCATCGAAACCCCCAGCAATCCGCTGCTGCGCCTCACCGACGTGCGCGCCGTGTGCGGCCTGGCCAGGCGCTACGGTAGCCTGTGCGCCGCCGACAATACCTTCCTTTCCCCCGTATTGCAGCGCCCCTTCGAGCTCGGCGCCGACATTGTCATTCACTCGACCACCAAGTATCTCAATGGCCACAGCGACGTGGTGGGCGGCGCCTTGATTTCCAAAACCGCCGAATTGCACCAGGATTTTTCCTTCTGGGCGAACTGCATCGGCAACACCGGTTCCCCCTTCGATGCTTACCAAACGCTGCGCGGCCTGCGCACCCTGGAGGTGCGCATCCGCCAGCAAGAAAAGACCGCTCTCCAGGTGGCCCGCTTCCTGGAGCAGCACGAAGCTGTCGCCAAAGTCTACTACCCCGGCCTGACCAGTCACCCCGGCCATCTGCTGGCCTGCCGCCAACAACACGGCTTTGGAGCCATGATCAGCTTCGAAGTGGCCGGTGGTGAGGAGCAAGTGCGCGCCTTCGTGGAAGCTCTGGAATACTTCAGCCTGGCCGAGTCTCTGGGTGGCGTCGAGAGCCTGGTGGCTCACCCCGCCACCATGACCCACGCCTCCATGGACGAAGCCGCGCGCGCCAAGGCAGGTATTTCAGACCAACTGATTCGTCTCTCGATCGGGCTCGAAGGACCTCAGGACTTGCTGGCCGATCTCTCGGAAGCTCTCGCCAGTGTGTTGGCCAGCCTGCCGGTCGAGGCGCCTCGGGAGGTTGTCGCCGCCTAGTGCGGAAACGGTCAGGGTGATCCGCTGGATTGCCCTGGCCCTGTTCTTAACCGCTCCGCTCGCGGCCGAGCCGGGCGTGACTCTGCTGCTCGACAGCCGCAACCCGAGTCAGGCCCGGCTCTCGGCTCAAGCCAGGCAACTGCTCCAGCGCCTGCGCGCCGCCAACCAGTTGGGCGAGGTAGAACTCTCCATCAGCACCGCCGATTGGGCCCAGCCCGGCACGGCCTCGCGCTGGCAGCGCGACTTCGCCCTGACCGGCAAGGAACTGCCGGCCCTGGCGGTGGTGCGCCGTCAGGGCAACAAGATTACGCTCGATAACCTTTTGCGTCGTTACAGTTCGCCACCTCAGGCTGTGGAGGGAGCTTTCCGGTGTCTCCAATTGCAGTCCCCCAATTTGATCAAGCAGGCGCGGCTGCGCACCGGCCTGTCTTTCACCTCAGATCCTACCGGGGCCAAGGTGCTGGTGGACGGAGCTGAAGCGGGCGCCACGCCCTGCCAACTCGACCTCCCACCCGGCCACCACCGTTGGGCCATCGTCCAGGAAAATTATCAGACTTATCAGAGCGAGGCCACTCTGGAACTGGGCCAATTTGTGGCCAGGCAGGCCGAGTTGTTGCCCCTGCAAGCCTTTCTGCGCATCGAGTCGGGCGGAGCACCGATAGACTTTTCTCTGGACGATAGCCCGCCCGCCCCGGCGCCCGCCTTACTTGACGTCAAGGCCGGCAGCCACCACTATCGGGCCTGGGCCCCCGGTTTCTATGCCACCGAGGGCGATGTGACCGTGCCTCCGGAGCAACTGACCTCGCTGCAAATTACCCTGACGCCCGTTCGCCTGCGGGTGGCCCTGGGCAATTTTCAGGCCGACGGCTACACCGGATATACGACCAGAAGCAGCGGCAGCGGACGCTACTCTCAAACCTGGGAAGAGCCCTATCAGGTGGTGCTTGACGCCAGTCCTATCAAAGACAAACTGCGCGGCGCACTGGCTCAGTATGACCTGATCGATAACCAGCCTGACTGCGTCATTTCGGTGCAGATTCAGTCCGACAAGGATCATATCCAGGGAGTAGCCACCCTGGCCGACGGTGGCGGCCAGGTGCGCGAAACGGTCAACTCCACCCGCGACATGCCTTTTCTTTCTTTTGACGAGCAAGGTTCAGCCCAGAAACGCGCCCTGGAAGTCACCGACGACCTGCTCGGGCAGATTCTCCCGCTGTTGAACCGATTCCAGCCCCAGGCCGACAAAGCCCCCGCCGATCGACCGGCCCAGGTCAAAGTGCAGACCACTCCACCTCCGACCACTCCCTGATGTGAACGGACTGTCGGGAATCCGGCGAAGACGTCAAACGAAGGAGCCTGGGTCTGGCAGGTCCGTCCGAGACCATGTCTCTTCGCCTTTCTGCCCAAGGGAGAGGGCGCCAACTGCGCCGGACATGTGACCAGCCGGACTTGGCTACGCCGTGATGAGCCCATCAGCAAGAGCCCGGCGAATATGACAAGCTAAGGTGTTCGCTGCCTCTCCTGCAGCCCCGGATTAAATTCCGCCGGCATCCCCGACCCAACCGGGCCGCGCACATTGTCGGGCGTGTAGCGGGGGCGTTCCAAATCCGCGCGCGCTTCGAAATAACGCCGCTCGGCCGCGCTCGGACCGAGCTGAGCCTGTGGGTAAGCAATACGCTGCATTTCGGGCGTCAGGCCGACTCCGGGCCGTGGGCGGTTCAGCAACATCTCGTTGTTCAGACGAATACGCTCCTGCTCTTGAACCATGAAGGCGTCTACTTGAGCCGGGGATCTTCGCGCCTGAGCCGGCGCCGGGGGCGGCCAACTCTGGACCGGCACACGGGCCTGGAGCGGCGGCGCATAGTAAACAGGAGGATGGACCCGTGGCGCGGGCCCGGCGGGGACCTGCACTCCCACTTTCCGGGCTTCGGGACGGGGCCGGGGCGGGGCCTCACCGACTTCGAGCCTCTGGCGGCGCGGATTAAGGCGCGCCAGCGGCCGGCGCGGCGTGGGCGGGGCCACTTCGGGGGTAGCGCTGGTCACCGCTCGCGCCGGCTCCGGTGCGCTGACGGCGGTGGGAGCGGGGGAGGAAGACTGACAGCCCAGCAGAGTCAGTGTCAGGAGACCGGCGGCGATTCTCATTCTTCTACCATGCCAGAATGTCGAACTGTTTACAATCACGGCAAACTTCCAGAAATCTTTCAGGGCGTCCGGCTAAGCTAGGCTCATGAATACCGCGAACATTATCCTCGACTATCAAACCGGCGGCTGGGTCCAGGTGACCCCGCCTCTCAAGAAGTAATCTCAATACCCCGGCGGCGCTTTTTCGACCGGATGGTCGATTTGAAAGGTGCCGCCAGGCTTGCCTATCCGGGACGGATCAAAGGGGGCCGGCGTGAAAGGCGCCAGGCTGCCGGCCGGCTGCCGCCGGTTCAGATCCGGAAAATGGTGAGCCTCCTCGTTGTCATAGCCCGGTAAGGTACCGCCTACTTTGGGAAGCTCCGGACCCTTGGCCCGCCGGCTGTAGCCATAGCCATAGCCATAGCCTGAGCCGTAGTAATAACCGCTTCTACGGTAGCCGTTGGAGTGATAGCCTGAATAACGGCAGTGTCCCCCGCGCCCCCCTGGGACCGCCCAGACCAGAGAGGTTAAAGTCAACCAAAGCACCCACTTCATCCCCCTATTCTAGCGTCTCCCGGACGTTCTCGCCAGGATAATCCGCGCCGCATTTTCTCCCCCACCGTTTGCCCCCGGCAGTAACTCCGGCTGCTGCCGCTCCTGGCGGCAACCCCCGGCCGAGGGCGGATTGAGCTTTCAGCCATCTTTCACGGCCCTACATTACCCTGAGCTTATGAACATCAGCGCACAAATCCCGCAACGCAATCAGTGGCTGGCCCCCGGCGCCCCCACCCGCGAACTGACCCCGCAGAACCTGGCCCAGAGCGACTACGTTTCGCTGTCGCTGGAAAGCCCCGGAGCCGAAGACGCGCTGCTGGCGGCCGGGATGGCTCTGGCTCAGGGCAAGCCCACCGTGCTCAGCGCTCCCGAGCGCAGCCATCTGCCCTGGTTTTTGCGCGAAGCCGATGCCTCGTATCCTTCTCAGGTGACCATCACCCAGGGGAAGCAGCCTCTCCAGGTTCAAGCCAGACCCGAGCCCATTCAGACCGACAAGAAATTCGATACCTTCATCGGTTGCCTGATGTCCGGCCTCAGCAAAGAACAATACGCCGAAGGCCACACCCATCTCCAGCAGATCAACGAATCGCTGGGAGGCGACAACTATTGCGAAGGCCTGGCCGTCAAATCCAGCGATTCCTTCGGAACCCCCAAAGAAAGCCTGGTGGTCGACCTGGAAGCCGTCAAAGGCTCCGACCGCTGTGTCTTTTATCAGTACGACAACAGTTCGCGCCCCTCGGGAATGTGGGTCGAACTCGGCGCCGCCCTGGCCTGGGGCAAAGAATGCACCCTGCTCACTCCCGACCTTAACGGTGTCCCCCCGGCCGTCCGTGAGGGAATGCCGGGATTGAAGGTCATCCAATACGGCAGCCACGACCAGCTCTTCGAAAAGGCTTGAGTCTCACGGCCTCAGCCATCGAGCTCCCGCCGCAATCACCGCGCTGGCCGGCAGCAGCAACACTTGATACAAAGCCCGGTAGAGCCCCGATTGGGTGTATTCCTCGATAAGATGGCATTCCCATGACAGCCCGGTGACAGTTCTGTTACGGAGGCATTGTCCTTGCCTGGTAAGCTTCGTAGCGGGCCACAAAATCCGGGTCGCGACGGCGCAGGGAGTCGTCGTCCAGCCGCGAGCTACGGATCATGGTCTGATAGCAGAAGGGCAGAACTTCCAACTCCAGGCGTTCCCGCACGGTTTCGAACCATTTCTGACTGGTGCGGGCCGCCTCCAGAAAGCGCTCCAGCTTGGGCCGGCGGGCGGCTTCGAAGGCGGCCAGGTCGCCACCGTCGCGCAGCGTGCGCCACAGGGCCAGCGCATCTTCCATGGCCAGCTTGGTGCCCGAGCCGATGGAGAAGTGCGCGGTATGCAACGCGTCCCCAAGCAAGACCATGTTCTCGGCCCACCAGTGTTCGTTGTGCACCTGGGTAAACTGAATCCACCTGGAATTATTGGAAAGCAGCGGTTCCCCCCGTAGCTCGGTGGCGAAGACCTGCTCCAGCAACTCGCGTCCCTGCTCTTCGGTCAGGGTGCGCAGGCGCGACCAGGTATCCTGATCGACCTCCACGATAAAGGTGGAGAGTTCCTCGCTGTACTTATAGGAATGGGCCATGAACAGATCGCGGCCGCGTTGCCGGAAGGTCAGCGTCAGCCCGCCGAAGGGAGCACGCGTCCCATACCAGATATAGCGGTTGCTGCCCAAACTCAACTGCGGCTGAAAGAGCGCTGCATAATGCTGGCGCAGCAAGCTGTGCACTCCATCCGCCCCCACCAGCAGGTCGCAGTCCCGCAGGCTGGACGGATCGGTGATGTCCGCCCCGAAATGCAGTACCACACCCAGCTGGCTGCAGCGTTCCTGCAAGACGCGCAGCAGTTCAATGCGCGCAATCCCCGAAAAGCGGTTGCCGGCCACCGAGGTCAAGGTTCCCCGGTAGATGATATCCACATTCTCCCAGGTGCGCAGCGAGCGCTTCAGGGCCGCGTAAAACGCCGGGTCGGGTTCCTCAAAGGCAGCCACCGTGGCATCCGAGAAGACCACGCCCCAGCCGAAAGTATTGTCGCGCGGATTGCGCTCCCAGACTTCCACCCGGTAATCCAACTGGCGCAGCAAGAGAGCCAGATACAGTCCGGCCGGGCCTCCGCCCAGGATGTGAGCCTTCTTCATGGCTTCCAGCTCGGAGCCAGCAGGCGCCGCCTGCCGTCTTCGGCCAGGGCCACGCCCGGTTCATCCAGCTCCAGACGATCCCAGCACTGGCAGGTCACCTGTTTGTGCTTCTGATCCAGCCCTTCGCAGTAGTTGGAGAACTTACAGCGCCGCACTTCTTCCCCGCGTCCCAGGGCCACTTTGTGAAACCAGTCGGGATCGGCCAGACTTTGGCGGGCCGAGCCGATGATGTCGGCCTGGCCCGAGCGCAGCAATTCTTCCGCCTGGGTAAAGCTGCAGATGCCCCCGGTCACCACCACCGGCGTTTCCAAACCGGCCTCTCGAACCGCCGCCCGAATCGGCCCCGCCGAAGGCACGTTGCGCCCCCAGGGACCGCGCTCGTCGCTGATAAAGCTGGGCATGCATTCATAGCCGGAAGGTCCGGTATAAGGATAAACCGCCCATCCCACCGCCGGCTGCTTGGCGTCTTCGAATTTGCCGCCGCGCGACAAGGAGAGAAAATCCATGCCCGCCCGAGCCAACTCGACCCCGTAAAAACAGGCGTCCTCCTGGGAATAGCCACCCTGGATGCCTTCGTGAGCCAGATAGCGGCAGCCTACCGTATAATCGTCGCCCACCCGGCGGCGCACCTCGCGAAAGACTTCCAGCGGCAGGCGCAGGCGACCCTCGCGGGTGGACCCGTAGCCGTCCTTGCGATCGTTGCGGCCGGAAAGAAACGAAGCCATGGTATAGGCGTGAGCATAGTGCAGTTCCACGCCGTCAAACCCGGCTTCGCGGGCGCGCACGGCGGCGGCCGCGAACACCGGGGGCAGGCTCTGAGGCAATTCGCGGATGGCCGGAGTGTCAAGATCGGTCACGCGCTCGCGCCAGCCATACTGCAGCGTCTCGTATTCGCGCTCATCCAGAACCTGTTCCCAGAGGGCCGGCTCGGCCGCCAGCCGCTGACGGATTTCGTCATCTTTCAGGTCCGGGAAATGCTGGCGGTGACGATCTTTGACATCCAGAAAGCGAGCGAAAAACTTGGCCGGCTCCGGGCGCCGGCGAATCCCCAGAAAGTCGATGATCTGAATGAACAGGCGAGTGCGCCCCTGGGAAGCCTGGCGCACCACTTCGACCAGCTTGCGCAAACCCGGAAGATAGCGGTCGTGCCCGATGCGCAGCAGCGGTCCGCTGGGAATATCGCGCACTCCCGTGGCTTCCACCACCAGGGCGCCGGGGAACCCCTGGGCGTAACGCTCGTAATAGTCGAGCACGTCCCGGGTGACTTCACCCTCTTCGTTGGAACGCCAGGGCACCATGGCCGGAATCCAGGTGCGCTGCTCCAGAGCCAGATTGCCCACCCGCAAAGGCGAGAACCACAGTGAATCCCGGGCTTCCTCCCGGCTGGGCCAGTTGCCCTCCGGTAAAGTGTGCTTGATTCGTTGGGGCGGAACCCACATCAGCGCAACAAGTCTTTCGCGATAATCAGATACTGCACTTCCGTCGTCCCCTCGTAGATGCGCAGGGCCCGCACCGCCCGGTAAAGGTGCTCCACCGGATGGTCGGCCAGCATGCCGCGCCCGCCCAGGATCTGCATGGCCGAGTCGATCACGAACTGGGCCTGCTCGGTGGCCTGGGCTTTGGCCATAGCCACTTCGCGGGTGTTGCGCTCGCGTCCCTGGTCGCGTTGCCAGGCCGCCCGATAAGTCAACAAACGCGAGCTTTCCAGAGCCAGGGCCATCTGGGCCAGTTTGGCCTGAATCAACTGGAATTCGCTCAACGCCTGGCCAAACTGGCGGCGCGTTCTGGCATGTTCCAGCGCTTCTTGCAGAGCCCGCCCGGCCATGCCGCAAGCCGCCGCCGCCACCGACACCCGCATGGTATCGAGGGTGCGCATGCCCAGCTTGAAGCCTTCGCGGTCCAGCAGCAGCGCCTGCGCATCATGGAATTCCAGTTGGCCCAGGGGATGGGGAGCGCTCAGCAGTTGGGCGCCGGCAAAGTGCACCTCCTCGCGCTCCACCAGGAAAGCTCCGATGCCCCGGCTGCCTTCAGCCCCCTCAAAGCGAGCAAAGACCACGTAATAATCCGCGATGCCGGCGTTGGAAATCAGCCATTTGTGTCCGTTCAAGCGCCAACTGTCGCCGTCCGGCCGGGCCACCGTTTGAAGGTTGGCCACGTCCGAACCGGCCTCGGGTTCGGTCATGGCGAAGCCCCCCACCGCCAGGCCCAGGCAGGCCCGTTCCAGCCAGGGCCCATCGTAGCCGCTCAAGCGTAAGGGCACGGTGGCCAGTCCCTGAATGGCAAACACCGCGTCGGCCAGAGGAGAGACGGCCGCCACCGCTTCCCGAAAGAGACAGAGGGTGCGGCTATCCTGCGGCTGCAGCCAGCCGGCACGCCCCATCAAGCGCACCGCCTCGGGGGTTTGCGAGCGCGCCTCGGCATCGTCGTGGGCGGTGGCGTAAGCGCTCATCGGACCCGTAGCAAAGTGGGTCAGTTGCTCCGCCACCTCGCGGTGGCGGCTGTCAAAAAAGGCTTCCAGCCCGTCGATCATTGGAAGGCGGGTTCTTTTTTGGCCTTAAACGCCTCATAGGCGGAGCGAAAATCCGGGTGGAGCATGCAGGCGGCCTGAATTTCCACCTCGTTGGCCATGGCCGAGCGCACGTCCATATGAGCTTCGCGCAACAGCAATTTTTTGGTGATTTCCAGTCCGAAAGCCGGCCCTTTGGCCAGCCGCGCGGCCAGTTTCAGAGCCTGGTCCAGCACCTGTTCCTGCTCCACTACCCGGTGGTAGAGTCCGATGCGCTGCGCTTCTTCAGCCGGCACGAAATCGCCCAGCATCAAGATCTCGGTGGCCCGGCCCATCCCGACGATGCGCGGCAGCAGCCAGGAAGCGCCCATGTCCGCTCCCGACAAACCGACCTTGGTGAAAAGGAAGGCGATCTTGGCCTTGGGGCCGGCCACGCGGAAATCACAGGCGGTGGCGATCACTGCTCCCGCTCCCGCCACCGTACCGTTGAGCGCACCCACGATGGGTTTACGGCATTCCAGCATGGCCAGGATCAAGTCGCCGGTGGCCCGGGTAAACTCCAGCAGGTCCTGAAAGCCCCGGGCAAACAGCGCCCCGATGATGTCTTCCACGTCTCCGCCCGAACAGAAGGCTCGCCCGGCTCCGGTGATGACGATGGAACGAACATCCGCCTCGCGGTCCAGTTGCAAAAAAACTTCCTTGAGTTCGCGATAGACCTCGAAAGTCAGGGCGTTCAGCCGATCCGGGCGGTCCAGAGTGATCAGGCCGACGCCGTCGCGAAGTTCGTATTGAAAGTGCTGGGGCTTGATCATCTTAAATAACGGCCGTAATTTCGATTTCGACCCGAGCCTGAGCTTCCAGCAAACTCTTCACTTCCACCAGCGCCATGGCCGGGAAATGCTTGCCCATCAACTCGCGGTAGCACTGGCCGACCTCGCGCTGGCAAGCCGAATATTCCTGCTTATCCACCACATACAGCGTCATCCGCCCCACGTGCTCCGGGCCGCCGCCGGCTTCACGGACCACCTGCAGTGCATTCTCCAACGCCTTACGGAACTGCTCGACAAAGCCGGACCCGACAAATTTGCCCTGGCCATCCCAGCCGATCTGACCGGCCACAAACAAAATGCGCCCCCCGCTGGGAGCCAACATCCCGTTGCTATAGCCTTTGGGCTTACCGAGGACCTTAGGATTAATGGTGGTGAACATAGCCGCGAGTTTCCCCGGTACACACCGAGACCCTTCCCTTGGGCGCACGAAGAAAGCGAATATTACTTTGTTCGATTGGGAATAGAACACGCGGAGAATAGGAGTGACTTGCGGGACCACGACTACAGCGACCTGACCGGCGTTCACGACGCCGAGTCTTTTCTGCACGGGCTGGATGAGGGCGATGGTTGGGATACGGCCGAGGCGGGTCCGGAGATCTCCGAGCTCAAGCGGGCCGTGCTTCAGGCCATGGATTCGTTGGATGCCAGCCTGGAGGAGAAGGTCATCTTCCTGGCTCTGGCTCTGTGGCGAGCCTATCGCCACCGGCCCGAGTCCACTCGCCTTCTGCCCTTCGGTCTTCACCCCGGAGTCATTTCCGCCAGCGGCCTGCGCGCTACTGCCCGGGCGCTGTTGGCAAGCTTCGACCAGCACGGGCCGCTGGCCACGCTGGCGCTCTTTCGCGAGGGTAAGGATTTTCCCAAGATTATCGCCGCCATGGCCAATCAGCTTCTGGAAGACCCCGACCTGCAGGTGGACGCACGCCAGTTCGCTTTCGACCAGCAGACGCCGCCGCCGGCTCCGGTCGCTCCCGGCACCGCCCGTCCGGCCTGGGAATTCTTTCTTCAGGACGCGCTCCGACTCTCGGCCAATGCCTTGCCCTTTGGCCAGCCCGACCAGCTGGCCCCCGGCTATCATCCGGCCCGCTGCGAATTCCGCGCCGACGCCTTCCCCGCCCGCACTGGCCACAGCTCCCAGTCCCAACCCAACCGCCGCGCCCTGGCTTCCCTGCAACTCACCGCCATGGGCCAGCCCGACCTGGCCGGCCTGCAAGCCTTCTCCGGCACCTGGCTGAACCTGCGAGGGGAAGCGGTCCTCTACTTCGGCGCTTGTTCCTATAACTTGCGACGTCTGAATTCGAGTTGCAATAGCGATTATGGCGGTGACGAGGCCGCTCTGGCGCGTGAACTTCCCGAGGTGCCGCTGCTCCAGGAACAGCCCGACGGCAAGCTCAGCCGCGTTCCTTCAAAAGACGCGCCTAAGACCTGTCAGCAAGTGGCCGGCTCACTGACCTACCACCGTCTATGCTGGAGCGACGAGGGCCAGGTCGGGCCGGCCCAGCTCCAGCAACTTCACCGTCTGCGCCTCAGCGGTCCCGTGCTCATCACCTGCCACCAGGGCAAAGCCCGTAGCTCGCTGGCCCTCACTGCCCTGGCCCTGCAACGTCTGCAGGCCAGCTCTGCCCCCGACCTCGAGCACCTGCCCGAATGGGGCGAGTTACGCCAGGCCTACCAGCGCCCAGCCGCCTCCAATCTGCCCGCCTGGCTGCAAGCCGGCCAGATCCAAATCCGCCAACAGAAAGCCCATCGCCTGGCCCACCGCTTCGCCCTGCTCAGTTGCTACGCCCAGTTCTCAGGCTGCGACCAGCCCGACTTCGAAAGCTGGATGCCCAGTCAGAGCGCTCTCTACCAGCGCCAGCACCAACTCATGCTGGACAACCTCACCCGCCCCTGAAGCTCCGTGCCGAATATGCTCGGTTCGGGCGCCGAATGCCCTTGCCCGCCAGCCTGTGTTGAAACGGTAACATTCATGGTTTATCCTAAGATCATGCGACTGTTTCTCGGGCTCTTTCTCTTCTTTCTGGCGGTCCTGGGTGGCCTGACCGCCGCTGGCGTGGCCGCCACCCACCATTTCCTGCACTGGGATGTCTCGGCCTGGACCGATACTTCCGCCTGGAACTCCCGCTCCATCGTGGTGGGGGCGGTCATCATCGCTCTCTCCACCATGCTGGCCAGCGTCGGCACCCTGGCCTGGCGCTTTGTGATGGCCATGGTGGCCGGCGCTACTTCCAGGCCTAAGAAAAAGGCTCGTGCCCAGAGTCACCGCCGCACCACTACCTGAGGTTTATGGAAGCAACAACGACCCGCCAATTGGAACAAACTGAACGCCGCTGCCCTGCAGAGGCTCCGCAACGTTAACAACCCGACCGCCAGCGAGCGAGGCAAGTTCTTCACCGATACCATCAAGCTCCACGGCGAAAGGAAAGACCCCTGATCGGCGCTTGTATGAGCGCGTGCGCACTGGTTAACCAAAGCTTCTCAGCAGTTTTCTCAGCTCGGGAAGTTCCTGAGTCTCCAGGCCCTCGAGAGCCTGTTGCGCGCGCTGCAGTTGCTGCGGCTTGGGCGGGATTTGGCGGCGATTGTAGTGTTGCCACCAGCGTGCTAACAAGGCGGAGGCGCCGGGTAACCGGCGCAGCTCCAGAAGGAGTGGCAACGATTCCCATTTGTCGCCCCGCTCCAGCAAGTCGAGGGCGAGTAAACGGCTGTGGGCGGGAGCCAGCCCATCCCCAGCCAGTTGGCGCAAAGGTTGGGACAGGCGTCCGGCGGCCGGAAGGAGCGCTCGGTAAACCTCTTTGGCCAGGCCAGGTTGAGGGCTGGCCAGCAAATCCATCAGCTCCTCCAAGTGCGCGTCTCGGTCCAGGCGCGCCAGGGCGCGCACCGCGTCCCGGCTGCACCGGCAGAAGGGCAGCAGCAGAGACGCGTCTTCCGCCTTGCCGGTTTCTCCCAGCCCGGCCAGAGCCGCCTTCTGAGGCAAGTGTTGGCGGTAAAACTCGGCCAGGTCCAGTTGAGCGAAACAGGCCTGGGCGGCCGCCCGAACCCGAGGCGACTTATCCAACAACAGAGGCAACCGCTCGGGAGCGAGGCCCGGGCTGCACAGGATGCCCGCCCGCCGAACCGCCGCTCTCGGATGCCCCAGGAGTTCTTCCAGGAAGGCTGGACTCAGCTCGATTTGGGCCAGTTGGCGGGTGGCCCAGGCCTGAATAACCTGGTCCGAATCTTTCAGTGCCCGTCGCAGCAGACTTTCGCCTGGTTCTGAAGCGCGCCAGGCGCTCAGGCGCAACTCCCGATCGGAGCTGCCCAGAGCCGGTTCCAGCAGGGCGGGTCGGCTGACAAAAGAGCGAATCCGCCTCAGCCAGGTCAGCTGGTCGGGCCGGCCCGGAATGCGGTCTAGAAAGGGCAGGCACTCCACAAAATAAGCTCCGAACGAGTCCGTTAGCCTGGTTTCCAAGGCGGTGGCCGCCGCCTGGCGCACAGGCCCCACCCAATCATTCAGGCGAGTCACCAGATAAGCAATTTCCGGGCCCGTATGCATACTCTCGGCCAGGCGCCGCACCGCCCACTCACGCAGGCGTCCGTTGCGATGAGAGCAGACCGCCGCCACCAACCACTCCCCGCCGGGTATAGCGGCCAGTTCTTGCAACCGGCCCAGACTCAGGTTTTCCCAGTCGGCCAGAATCTGGCCGCCCACATCCAGGGAGGCACGCACCACACCATCCAGCCGGCACACCTCCGCGGCCCCGCGCCCTTCGAGCAGGCTTTCCAGGGTGGCCATCACGTCGGTGCTCAGGGCCGGGTCGAGAGCCAGCGGCAGCACCGCGGGAAGCACCGTCAATTCCTGTAACTGGCCCAATCTTCGCAGGCGCCGACGAGCGCCGGAGAGGTCACCGCCGGCGGGAGATAGGTGGTGGAGTTCCAGCAACAATTGCCGCGCTTCGTCGCTTATCATGCATTTCAAGATAGGGTAACGGTCCGCAAATGAAAAGCGTTTTGGCTGGAAGGCCCCCCTTGCGGCGGCAAAAAGGGCCCTGCCTTCCGGACTCAGAAGGGGCCGCGCCTATGAATATCCTTAGAATGGAAGGCGTTGGCAAGCAAATCCAGGGCCAGACCCTTTTTGACAACGTGGATTTGACCATCGACCAGGGGGAAAGACTCGGTGTGATCGGCGTCAACGGCAGCGGCAAGACCACCCTGCTCAAAGTCATCGCCGGCGAGACGGAGGCCGATTGGGGCAAGATCACGGTGGCCGGCGGCTGCCGGGTCGCTTACCTGTCCCAGCAACCGGTGGCCGACGGCAGCCTGACCATCGCCCAGGCCGTCTATCAATCCCAGCGCGAAGCCCTGCAAGCTTATGAGGACTACCAGGAACTCTGTTCCCGCCTGGATGAGCACGCCTCCGAGGCCGACTATAGGAAGCTCGACCAGCTCGGCGAGATTCTCGAACAGACCGGATTTTATGATCTGCAGGTGCGGGCCGACACGGCCATCCAGCATCTGGGCCTGGCTCATCTGAGCGGCCTGGTTTCCAACCTCTCGGGCGGACAACGCCGTCGGGTCGACCTGGCCCAGGTGCTCACCAGCCAGCCCGACCTGCTGCTGCTGGACGAACCCACCAACCACCTCGATCCCGAATCGGTGGACTGGCTCGAGGGCTTTCTCGGGCAATATCGCGGTGCCGTGCTGATGATCACTCACGACCGCTATTTTCTTGACCGTATCACCAATCGAACTCTGGAAATCGACGGGGGCAAGGTGCAGAGCTATCAAGGCAACTATGCCGCCTACCTGGAGAAGAAGGCGGAAATGCTGGCCCAGGCCGAGGCCGCCGCGGTCAAGCGGGCCAACCTGTGGCGCCGCGAACTGGAATGGCTGCGCCGCGGTCCCAAGGCCCGCGCCACCAAGTCCAAAGCGCGTATCGAACGCGCCGAGGCGCTGCGTCCGGAAGCCAGGGTGGTCGAGCAAAAGCTGGAATTCCAGTTCGCCACCATGCGCATGGGCACCAAGATCTTTGAACTGGAGAACATCGGCAAACACTACGGTGATCACCAGGTCCTGTCGAATTTTACCTTCAATCTCGATCCCGGCGCGCGTATCGGCCTGGTGGGTCGCAATGGTTGTGGCAAAACTACTCTCATGGACATCATGGCCGGCCGCCTCCAGCCCGACACGGGGAAAATCGAGACCGGCACCACCGTGCGCCTGGGCTACCTCGATCAGGAAACCCGCGAGCTCAATCCCAACCTCAAGGTGCTCGAATCGCTGCGCGAAGTGGCCGAGAGCATCCCGCTCAACAACGGCAAGGTGATCACCGCCGCCCAGATGCTTGAGCGCTTTCTTTTCTCAGGACGCCTGCAGCACACCCTGGTGGGTAAGCTGTCGGGCGGCGAAAAGCGCCGGCTCTACCTGCTGCAAATCCTCATCGCCAACCCCAACGTCCTGTTCCTGGACGAGCCCACCAACGACCTGGACATCCCCACCCTGTCCTGCCTGGAAGACTACCTGGACAGCTTCGGCGGCTGCCTGGTGGTCTCCAGCCACGACCGCTATTTCCTTGACCGCACCACCGAAGGACTGCTCTGCTTCGAAGAAGGCAGCACCACCCCTCGCCGCTTCACCGGCTCCTACACCGACTACCTCGAAACTCGGGCCAGCCATAGACCTTGACATAGACCAGGGGTGGTCCTAGTCTGGAACTATGATTTACGAGAATCTTAGTCGGGCTAAAGCCGTTTTGAGCGCAATGGTCAACGCCGCTCTGGAGGGAGAGGATGTCGCTATTTGCAAGGATGGAATTCCGGTGGTAAGGCTGGTTCCGGTTCGTCCGCTGCTGGGCGAAGATCCCTGCCGTCACATCCCCTCCCTGGCGATCTCCACCGGAGACGATGCGATGGAGCCCCTGGATCAGCGAGCCTGGGGTGAATGGAGCTGATTTTATTAGACACCTGCACATTCTTATGGCTTGCCGACTCAAAGAAAAGCTTGCCACCGGCAGTTAAGGATGCGCTCCGCGCGAGCGGAGAGCGCTATGTGAGCGCCATCTCCGCCTTCGAGATCGGCTATAAGAATGCGCAGGGCAAGTTAGATTTGCCGAGTGCTCCAGCGGTCTGGTTTCAGGACAGTTGCGCCGCCAGAGGCATTCGGACCCTCCCTATTTCCGACGCCATCGCCATGAGGGCGTCCCAACTCCCGATGCATCATCGAGATCCGGCCGACCGTTTCATCATTGCCACGGCGCTGGAATACGACGCGAGAGTTCTGACTCCGGACCCGTATTTTCTGCCTTACGGGGTCAAGCTCTTGTGGGATGGACTACCTCAATAACGTGAGGATTTTCTCGGGATCCAGAATGGGGATGTCGATGGGCTCCCGGCACGGCCTTTTCAGCCAGAGGGCGAGATAGACCCGGCGGTTCGCCAGCAAAGGAAAGCGTTGGCTCTGGTCTTTCAGTTCGGCCACCAGCCTGCTGACCTGAGTGCGCTCCTCCCATTTGACCGAGCCGAACAAGATGGAGTGGCCATCCACACTCTCGGCCACCAGGTCAATTTCCAACGGCCTCCCGTCGCTGCCCTGGCCCCACCAGCGAAAGGCCTGTTTCCACTCGATTTGATGGAGGTCCGCATGGGGTACGCTGAGGCGGGCCAATTCCTCCCAGATCTCCCCGACGTGTTGAGGGAAATCGGGCTCGATTTGCCGCCAGGCTCGCTGGGGCTGCCGGGATTGTAGCTGCGAGCGTCTGGGACCGATGTAGCGAAACCAGAATTTAAGGAAGGGGTCGGCTAATCGGTAGAGGCTCTTCTTGGAGTCCTTTGCGTGAGCGCCAAAGGGGCGTTCGCGGGAAACCAGGTCCAGCTCAACCAGGCGCTGCAGGGGGCGGACCAGAGAAGTAGAGGGCTTGCCCAGGCGCGCTGCAATCTCTGAGAGTCTATGGCAGCCAAAGCCAATCAATTGAAGGATGGAGGAGGATTGAGCCGTTTCTTGCAGCTCGTCCAGGAGCAGGGTGGTCGGTTCCTCTTGGAGCACGCCGAGAGGATTCAAGACCAATTCGCAAACCGCTTCGGAAGTGGTCGCGTAGTCAGCGGCCAACTCCCAGTAGCGGGGAACGCCGCCCCAGACGGAGTAAGCCTCCACTGCCTGAATCGCCTCGAGCTGAAGGGCAGGGACAATCCAGCCCGCTTTTAGAGGCTGAATCTTTAAAATTTCCAGCGCTCGTCCAAACAGCGGTGCGGTTTGGTCCAGTACCAACCCTTGCATCATACGCTGCGAAGAACCGCACAGGGCCAGGTGGCAACCGCGAGGAGGCCGCCGGTCCAGGTGGCGTTGGATGACACTCGGCAGCTCCCGGGCTTGACTTACCATGGCCGGAAATTCATCCAGGACAAGCACCGTTTGGGAACGAGCCTCTGACCACCATCTCGACAGGAGAGCATCCCAGTCGGGATAGATGACCGATTGAAAACCCGGCAGATGCTGGGAAATTTCCTGGGCCAGGGCCTGCCGCTGCAGGCTTGCCTCGCGTTCATCGGCCAGGTAATAGACCCGCTCGGTTTCGGCCAGGCTCTCGGTCAGTAGCCGCGATTTACCGCACCTGCGGCGACCGTAGAGTACCGCCAGCGAGCCTCGGGTTTGCCGGCAGAAGCGCTTCAAACGAGCCGATTCTTCCTGGCGATTCAAGAAAGGAAGGTCCATTACGGTAGTATACCATGAAAACATTATGTTTCATTGGCATATTATTCTGGGGCCGCCCTGGGCATCCAGTCGTAGGACGGACCCACGAAGCCGTCGCGATAGCGCACGCCGCGCTCGCTCCAACTCCCCTCGCGAAAAGCCCGGCCGCGCACCGACAGCGCTTCAATCCCCAGCGAATCCAGGGAGCGCAGTTCAGAAGGCTGCGAAACTCCGTCGCCGTCATCGCACCACACTTTCAGGGCGCGCAACTCGGAACCGCGCAGCCAGCCGTCGCCATCCGCATCCAGCGCGGCCATAGCCTCGTAGCCGTCTTTCCAAAAGATCCAGAAGGTCGAACCGCCCAGCATTTGCAGTCCCGAAGTTACACTCGGCCGCCGGTCCAGATACACCAGCCAACCCGCCCTCGGCGAAATCCACTGCCATTTTCGCAAAAGCCCGGTCCCATCCAGATCAAAAGCTACACGTGCTGATCGGTTGACCAGGCCTTCGAATCCCAGGCCGCGCTCCAGGGGGATTAAAACCGGCGTGACCGCTCGGGGAATCTTGCGGGCCGCCTGCATGGACGCCTGGATCTCGGCAATTTCTCCAGCGTCTTTGTCTTTGTCCAGAAGCTCCAGCAGGTAACGTCCCGTTTCTTCGGTCAAACTCACCCCGAAATGGGGACCTTTGGGATCCAGGTCGCGCGCGGCCGCCGCTTCAAACACCAGGCGGTATTGCTTGAGCGCCTCCGGCTTGCGTCCCGCTTGCTCCAGACACCAGGCGTAGCCCAGCCGCGCCGGCAGATTCTTGGGATCCAGCTCCACGGCTTTCGCGTATTCGGCCAGCGCGCTCGAGAGGTAGCGCGCCCCGGCTTTGGGGTCAAGCGGCGGGTTGGGTGGAAAACCTGAATCCAACGGGCCAAACCAGGGCAACTTGTTGTCCTGATTGACCTGAAACTCCGCCTTGCCGGTGGAGTAGGCGATCGCGTTGAGGCGTCCCAGCACGTAGTGATGCCGGGCGTTCTTCGGCTCTTTGGCGATGAGTTTGGCATATTTGGCCTGCAGTTGCGTCAGTGGCACGTCCACAAGTTGGGGAATGTAGGGCCGGGCCCAGCCGGACAGGGTCAAACTCAAAAACAGCAGCGTCTTCTTCATCTCTCAAGCTACGCTCAAATTTCAGACGCTCCTGGCCAAATGGCCAGGAGGGGGCTCAGGAAAGGAACGGAAGCCAGCGGCATGCATCGTGAATATTTCGCCTGGCACAGCCCGCATCTCAAGAAAAAAGCCGAAATACTTGTTTTCGGGCACTCCGGCCAGAACTGGCTGGTCTTCCCCACGGCCAAGGGACGCTTTTTCGACTGGGAAAACTTCGGTATGATCGAAGCCTTGCGCCAGCCCCTGGAACGCGGCTGGCTGCGCTTGACCTGTGTCGACTCTTTCGACCGTTCCGCCTTCTATGCCCGAACCAAGCCATGGTTTCGTATCTGGAAGCACACTCACTACGACCAGTATGTGCGCCACGAGGTCATTCCCTTCGCGCGGCAGCAACTGGGCAGCCCTTTTCTGGCCACCGCCGGCTGTAGTTTCGGAGCCTACCACGCCGTCAACTTCGCTCTGCGCTATCCCGACCTGATCCATAAGACGGTGGCCATGAGCGGCGTCTACGACCTGGCCTTCCGCCTCGGCCGCTATAAAAACACCGCCTCCTATTTCCATTCCCCGCTGCACTATTTACCGGGGCTGCGCCATCCCGCCCTGCAAAAAATGCGCGTCCATCTGGGCGTGGGCACTCGGGAGCCCTTTGCCCACCAGCATTTGCAACTGGCCCAAATGTTGGATGCGCGCGGCGCCACCGTTTCCCTGGATATCAATCCTCATGGCGATCACTCCTGGGATTACTGGGGCCACTACGCCCGCCGGGCGGTGTGAAGATAGGATTGCCGCAGTCACTCCCGAACTCCCGGGAATGAACCTGGACCCCATCGCTCAGCAAACCATTCTCAACGCCGTGCGCCAGACGCAGACGGCTAAAGTGGCCAAAAGCGAGGCGCCTCCTGAGCCGGTGGCCAGGGGACCGCAGGAAACGCTGGAACCGTCCGGCGCCCAGGAGGAGGTGGCCTACAAACCACAGGCCGGCCTGAAAGCCCAGACGGAGACGCCGGAACAGACCGAGACGGCCACGCATTATGCGCCCCCGGTCCAGGAGCCCGAGGGAGTGCCGCTGGGCAAGCTGGGCGAACTGGCCAGGGAAGCCATGACTACGCGCGGGCTGAGCGTGGATTTCTCGCCGGCGGCTGTGGACGAGGTCAGGAAGATGGGCGGTCCCCCCCCGATTGGGGAGCCCGGCGTCAAGGACTTGCGCAAACTGGCCTGGGCCTCCATCGACAACGACGATACCAAAGACATCGACCAGCTGGCCTACGCCGAAGACCTGGGCGAGGGCCGCACCCGGCTGATGGTGGCCGTGGCCGACGTGGCCGCGGCCATTCCCAAGGGCTCGGCCCTGGACCAGCAGGCTCAGCAGAATACGGTCACCGTCTATACCACCGGCAAAATTTTTCCCATGCTGCCCGAAGAACTCTCCACCGACTGGACTTCGCTGGGACCGGGCGTGGATCGGCGCGCCCTGGTTACGGAAATGATCGTGGACAAGGATGGCAATATCGAATCCTCACAGCTCTATCAGGCGGCCGTCAACAACAAAGCCAAGCTGGCGTATAAAGGCGTTTCGGCCTGGATGGAAGGGGCTGAGGCCCCCAAAAACCTGAGCCAAACTCCCGGCATGGACGAGCAGATCAAACTTCAAATGGAAGTGGGCGAGCGCCTGGGCCAGGCGGCCAGGCAGCGCGGAGCGCTGGAATTCGAAGCCGACCGCGTCATGCCGGTGGTCGAAGAAGGCCATCTGGTCGGCCTGGAAGCCGAGAAGAAGAACCTGGCCAGCGAGGCGGTGGCCCATATGATGATCGCCGCCAACACCGCCACCGCCGGCTTCCTGCAGAAGAAAGGCTTTCCGGTCTTTCAGCGGGTGGTGGAATCGCCCGAGCGTTGGGACAAAATGCGCCAGGTGGCCGTGGAGGCCGCCTCCCACCTGCCGGCTGGAAAGGAGATGCCGAGCGAATTGGCCATTCTGCCTCAGCAGTCTAACCCGGCCGCCCTCAGCAACTTCTTGCGCGAGTTCAAGCAACGCGACCCGGAGCACTATTCCGAGGTGAGCACCAGTATGCTCAAGCTTATGGGCGGAGGCGACTACGTGGCCACGCCTCCCGGAGCCCCGCTCAAAGGTCACTTTGGTCAGGGCGTCCTGGGCGGCGACCTGGGCTATGTCCATTCCACCGCTCCCAACCGGCGCTTGCCTGACATCATCATCCAGCGTCTGGTCAAAGCGGCCAGCAGCAACCAGCCTTGCCCCTACACCATGGAAGAGCTCAACGCCATCGCCGAGCAGTGCAATAAGCAAGAAAGCGCCGCCAGGGGAGCCGAGAGACAGGTTTCCAAGGCGGCCGTGGCCCAGTTCCTGAGCGCGCAAATCGGCGAGGAGTACGAAGCCACCGTGACCGGGCGCAATCCCAAGAAAGGCGTCTTCGTCAAGGTCTCGGATCCGCCCATCGAAGGCAAACTGGTGGAAGGCCTCGACGGTCTGGACGTGGGCGACAAAGTCAAGGTGCAACTGCGCCGAGTCGACCCCAACAAAGGCTTCATCGACTTCGTGGGTATCCAATAAACCTTGGATCCGATTGCACAACTCGCCTCTGAAGGGCAAAAGGTGTCCTCCGGCAGTTTCACCATGGACCTGCTGGCGGCCCAGCGCAAGCTGGCCAAAGTGTCCCAGTTGGAGCCTGGACTCATGCTGGGCAAGATCTTGCAGGCGGCGGTGGTGGCGCGGGCCACTCAGGTGCGCTTTGCCGTCAGCGCCTACGATATTCAGGCCAAAATCAACTTTCCTGAAACGGCCCGCACCGACCAGGAGGTGCAGGAGTACATGGCCACCGCTTTCGCTCTGGCTCAGGGTCTCAGGCCACGTAAGCTGAGCTGGCAATGCGGCGGCCTGACTCGCCACTTTACCGGACGAGTCAGCGGTGAAGGGGCGCTGAAAACCGAAGGTCTGGCGATTTTTCGTTTCGAAGGCCGCTACCCTTCGCTCTTCGAGGAGATCCGCTCATGGGTAGTGGCTCGCCGCGATGCCGCCTGCCTTTTGCACGAGCGAGCCTATCTCTGCCCGATTCCCGTCTTTCTCGATGCTGTGCGCGTTAACGCGCCCGAGGCCGCCAAAATCCTGCCCGGCTGCGAAGTGGTGCAACTGGCTTTACGTGGAGGATTGCCGCGCCACCGCGTGATTGCTCCCTGTCCGCGCCAGTGCCGCTCTCAAGTGGTCTGGCTGAACGAGCAGGTGGTGCGGGGGGGCAAGGCCTTCGGCGAGACTCCCGACCCGCGTTTCCGGCCCAAAGCCTACATCCTGGAAGGAGCGGATGCACCTCAACTAACCGAGCGCAACTTTACCGCTTATGAATACGTCGATTCCCGCCCGACTCTGGCGGCCAGTCACGGACCCGCCACGTTGGTGCTGAGCAACACCACCAACGGGCGCACGGAATCCCTGAACCACGTTTCCTCACAATGGGAATGGAACAACGCCGATGCCTACCTGAGTTTGGACACCACTCGTGAAAGCTACCTGCAAACCCTGTGCGCGCGCCGCTGGATTTCTCTTTTTCCCAACGAGTCCCAGCAAAGTGAGTTGTGGCCCGTCCAGGACGGATTGCTGCTCAACAAGGTGCCGCTCAGCCGCTGTGTGGGCGGTTGCCGGGTGATTGTGCCGGTGCGCGAAATGAACCTGGACCTGGACCAGCTCAACATGCTCCAGGACGAGGTTTTCCAGGCCCTGCAGGATGAGCTGGCGACGGAGCTGCCGCGTCTGCGCGGCCTCTGGGAGGGAATGAAGGAGCCTCGGAGAGCCACCTCGGTTTAGCCCTGGCGCGGATTCAGGGAACTCTCAGCCCGCGGAAACCTTCTACTAAGAAGAGAAAGCGAGGATTTGCAAGCATGTCGGGCGATGATACCGTAGAAGTGGTCGAGTTGGCGGGCCGCCAGGTGGTCTTTCTGGCCCGCCGCAGCCTGCCGCTGGGAAAAACCTGCTGGGTCCGCATGGCCGTCCGCGATCCTGAAGGTTGGCTTCACATTCAATCGGTACCGGTGGTTCTGGAGCAGGGCCGGAGCCTGCAGGCGGGCCAAACGGCTTACATCGGCTGCCTACCCCAGGATGAGACCGTACAGCCGCTTCTCAGTTCCGCCAACGCCCCCGGCCGGACCCGCCGCGATCCCCGACATCCCTGCCATTTGCGCGTGCTGGCCCCGGAATTGGGTGCGGAAGAAGCCTGGGCCGTGGATTTCTCCCTGTCCGGGCTGCAGATTCAGACTCCCCGGCGGCTCCAGCCGGGAGCCATCTTGCACCTGCACCTCTACACTCCCGGCTCCACCTTGCTGCCGATCAACGCCCGGGTGGCCTGGTGCCGCAGCCATCCAGAGGAAGGCTGCCGAGCCGGCCTGGAGTTCCGCGACCCGCCACCTTATCTGCAGAAGGAACTGCGGCACCTGCATGACCTGCTGACCCGGGGAAGCTGATCCTTTAGTTTACGCGGGCCCAATCCGGGTCAGCATTACTGCCTATGGAACTCGCCAGTCCTTTTCAAATTCTCACGCTGATCGTGGCTCCGGCCGTGCTCACCAATTCTTCCTCGGTGCTCTCGCTCAGCACCAGCAATCGCTTCGCCCGCGCCGTCGACCGCTCGCGCGCGCTCTATGACAAGCTCAAAGACCCCGAGGGCCTTAGCCAGAGCGAGAAAGCCATTTTCACCAAGCAACTGCCCATCGTGCGCCATCGCGGGCTGCTGTTGGTGCGGGCCATGACGGCTTTTTACACCTCGGTCGGGGCTTTCTCGGCCACGGCACTGACCTCCCTGATTGGCGCCGGCGCCGAAATGTATGGGCAGGGCCTGGCGGCCCGCATCCTCACCGTTCTGGCCGTTTCCATGGGCTGCGTGGGGGTGCTCGGGCTGGTCAGCGGCACCGCTCTGCTGGTCCGCGAAACCTGGGTGGCCTTCAAATTCCTGGAGATGGAAACCCACATGGGCGAGGAGCTGCCCGGCTGAAAGCCGAACCGCCGGCCATGGAATACGTCATCAAATTCGGATGTCCGATCGCCTTCACCGAACCCTGGCAGGTCTGGGTCTTTCTGGCCATACCCTGCCTTCTTGCCGCCCTTGGGGCCCTTGTTTGCCAGGGCAGCTTTCTGCGCATCATCGGCGCGGCTCTGGGAGCCGCCCTGCGCGATGGTGTGCTGCTGGGTCTGGTCTCCAGCGGTCTGCTGGTGCCCACCAATCCCCGCTACGACGTCTATGCCGGTTCTCTGCTGATTTTCTGCGTGGCTTCCGGCGGCGCACTGGGCGCGGTCTTTGGTCCCTACACCGGGTTTCGCCTGCTGGTGCTGGCCGCTCTGGGCGCGCTGGCCGGCCAGTGGGCCTACGGCTACATCCCGCTGGTATTGGTCCTGGCCCTGGCCTGGGGAGTCAGCGCCCGTAACCGGTGTTGCGCCGTGCCCACCGCTTGATCGAAGACTACCTCCGGCGCATCGGTCAGACGAAAGTCCCTGATCTTTCCCAACTGGTGCGTGCCCATCTCAGTCACATTCCTTTTGAAAACCTGAGCGTGCTGGCCGGGCAACCGGTCTGGCTGGACGATGATTCCCTGTTGGCCAAGCTGATCCGGCAAAAGCGGGGTGGCTATTGTTTCGAGCAGAACACGCTCTTTCAGCGTGTTCTCGAGAAGTTGGGCTATGAACTCACGCCGCTGCAAGCCCGTGTGCGCCGCGGCGTGCACGAGGTCCGCCCCAACACTCACAAACTCTTGAGGGTCCGCTACCATGATCAGGACTATCTGGTCGACGTGGGCTTTGGTGGCGAAGGCCCCTCCCGGCCTCTGCCCTGGGGCACCACCCAAGAGTTCCAGCCGGGGGTAAAGCATCGAATGGTTCAGGAAGATGGCCTGTGGGTGCTGCAAAACCAACACGATGGCGAAGACTGGGTTGACCTTTACGCCACCGATAACCGCCGGGCCGAGCAGGTCGACTACGAAATGGCCAACTGGTTCACCTCCACTCATCCTGGCTCGCTCTTCGTCAACTCCATGCTGGTGAGTCTCCACCACGAGACCGGTTATATGATGCTTTTCGATGGCTTGCTGCGCCGCCGGCGCAACGGAGTAACCCATCAGACACGGCTCCAGGAAGAAAGCGAGATTCGCCGCATTCTGGAGGACGAGTTTGACCTCACCATCCCCCCAGGAATGCGAGTGCCCCTCAATGCCGCCCCAGCCTCCCGCCATCTTCTCTAAATTTCTTCACTACCGCGTCTTCGACTTCGAAGGCCAGCCGGTCGGCATGCTGAACGGGCCGGGCCACGACTGCGCGGCCGTGGCCGCGGTGGTGCTTGACCCCCAGTCTCGCCCCTACATGGTGCTGAAGACGGGGGATGCCCGCATGACCCGGGTCTTGCGCCACGACACTTATCTCAAGTGGGGCTGCATCTCGGGACGCATGGACAAAGCCGGCGCCAACGCTTCCAAAATTGCCCTGGCCGAAATCACCGAGGAAGTGGGCGGCCATGTGGTGGCCGACAGCTTCCGAGCGGTGGGCAACTGGCTGACTCCCACCCAACCCTACGAGTCCAGTGAGTGCGACGCTAACTTCTTCAGCCTGATCCAACTGGGCGACGCCCCCAAAGGCGATGGGGGAGGCATGGAAGTGGAAGGTCTGATCGGTCCGCTCTTCCTTAAATTTCAGGACGGCTTCGCGGCCATGGAAGAAGGCCTGGTGGGCGACGCCGGCCGGGCCATGACGCTTTACCGCAGGTGTGCCGACTGGATGGGCTATGTGCCCGAACTGGATCGCTGGGTCTACGATCATCCCCGCTTGCAGTCTCGCTACTCCACCCTGGGCCTGGGCAATCCTTATGACCCGCGCAGCAACGGTCAGTCGGCGGCCATTCCCGCCAACTTCGTGCCCAATGGCCCGGCCGCCGCCATCGACGGCGCCGCCTGGACCGAGTGCGAAAAAGTCAGGCTGGACGAGCACAGTCAGATGCTGGACGGCAAAACCCGGCATACCGCCCACGGAGTGCCGCAAGGGCCGGCCTTCACCAATCAGCTCATGCAGTCGGACTATGACCGGGCTAAAATCGTTACCTACACGGTCGATCCTGAAAAAGGCCCGCTGGTGCGCCTCATCCAGAGTCCCCGCCCTATCGCCGTACTTAAACATGGCCTGAGCGGCGAACAGCAGGCGGACCGTCAGGAAAACCACGAGCTTCTCCAGTTGGACGTGGACGACGTCAAATTTGCCCGCGGTGGCTCTCCCCAGGATCTCTACGACACGCCCCTGCAAAAGCTGGGCGAAGCCTGCGGCGCCTCCTCGGGCCAGAGTGACATTTACTACCACTTCTACGCCCGCCACACCAGGAGGGCCCCGGAAATGCTACCCATCGCCCAGGCCATCCAGCAGTGCCGCACCGGCCAGGGTGACGCCCAGACCGAAGCCCTGTTGTTGCGTCTGTGCCGCCAGCTTCATTGGATTCCCACCCTGGATCTCAGTCTGGAGCAAGCCCAACAACTGCTTTAAGGGCCGACCACCTCGCCCTGCCACAGGCGCCCGAGAAAGTCGCTCAGGGGCATCAATTCCACGCCGTCGTCGGTCCGTCTCGCCATCGGGTCGAGGGAAATCAGAATGCGCCGTTTCACCTGAGGATACTCGAGCTTGAACTGGCGCAGGCCCTTGAGATCGTGGTGGTCCACGCGGGCCGCCGCCTTCACTTCCAGCGCCATTTCGGCATCGCCGATCACAAAGTCGACTTCCTGACCGGAACTTAAGCGCCAGTAGCTGAGTTCGAGGAAGCTCTCGCTGTAGTGCAACCAGGCGGTCAGTTCGTGGCACACCCAGTTTTCCAGGGCCTTGCCGAACAATTCCCCACCCGGCTCGAGCCGGCCTCGGCGTGCCAGCGCGTTAACCACGCCCACACTGGAAAAATAGAATTTGGGAGCCTGCACGCTGCGGCGTTTGGCTTTGCGCGTGTAGGCGTTCAAGAACCGGCCCAGGAGCGTATCCACGAGAATCTGAAAGTATTCCTTCACGGAGGGCGCCGAGACGCCACAGTCACGGGCGATATTGGTGTAGTTGACCACCTCGGAGTCGGAAAGAGCGGCTGCTCTGAGAAAGTCCGAGAAGGCGGGCAAGTTGCGCACCAACCCCTCCGCCGCCACTTCCTGCGTCAGATAGTCCTGGACATAGGCGCGCAGCAAGCGTTTGGCATGAAGCTCCTGGCTCAGATAATGTTTGGGCAGGTTGCCCTGGTTGAGGGCGCGAGTCAGGTCAAAGTCCGCGCCAATCTCGGCCGAAACCAGGCCGAACATTTCGTAGCGCACGGCTCTGCCGCCCAGCAGATTGGCGTGCCCCCGGCGCACCTTGCGGGCGCTGGAGCCGCACAGGCCAAAATGGAGTCCCTTATTTTCGATCAACCAGTGGACTTCATCGAGAAGGGCGGGAACTTTTTGGATCTCATCCAGAATGATAAACTGGCCGGCCGCAGCGGAGGCCATTTCTTCCCGCAAGAGCCCGGGGTTCTGCAGGTAGCGAAGATAGACTTCGGTGATCAGCAAGTCCCGGTAGGGAGCGCCGGGGTAGTGACTGCGCAAGAGCGAACTCTTGCCGATCTGACGAGGTCCCCACAAGAAAAAGGAGTGGTCGGGAGTTCCCGGTAGCGGCACCTTTCTCGAAAGCATGACTTTGGTATTTCCTGTAAATCCAAAGTTCCCCTTTGGATTTACAGGCTTACTGGCCCACCGGAGCGCCCACGGCCTGGTCGCCTACGTAGATCTGCACGGGGAAGTCGGCGGGTTGGGCCAGCCAGTACATCAGCAGCGGAATCGTTTTGCCTTTGGGCAGGGGGGGACTGCCGGTGGTGAGCGACTGATCGAATTTGCAGTCGCCGGCCTGCGGCACGCTTTCCCCCAACTTGTTTTTCACCGTCACCAGCCCTTGCCATTGAAAGGCGGAAACCTCCACCAGGGGGCGCAAACTCAGATGGGCGATCACGTAGCGCTTATCCCGAGTGTATTCCGGGTTGATAAACGTGCAGCGCACGCCCTGCTCCTCCCAGGTGTAGGGGAACTTCAGCCCCATGAGTAACATCGCCCACAACACCCCTCTAAGTTCCCCAGGAATCGCTCCAATCCCCTGAGAATGGCGACCCATGAAAACTCGCGCAGCTCTTGCCGTGAAAGCCGGCGCACCCCTGGAAATCGTGGAACTGGACCTGGACGCTCCGCGCGCCAACGAGGTGCTGGTGGAGGTCAAAGCCACCGGCGTGTGCCACACCGACGCCTTCACTCTCTCGGGCAAGGACCCCGAAGGGCTCTTCCCCAGCGTGCTGGGCCACGAAGGAGCCGGAGTAGTGCTCGAGGTCGGCAAGGACGTGAAAAGCCTGAAGGTCGGCGACCACGTCATTCCCCTCTACATCCCGGAATGCCGTGAGTGCAAGACCTGCCTGAGCGGCAAGTCCAATCTGTGCACGGCCATCCGCGCCACTCAGGGCCAGGGACTGATGCCCGACGGCAAAAGCCGCATGTCGGTCAGTGGCGAACCGGTTTTCCACTACATGGGCTGCTCCACGTTCTCCAACCACATCGTGGTGCCCGAAGTGGCTCTGGCCAGGGTTCGCCAGGACGCGCCCTTCGACAAGATTTGCTACATCGGCTGCGGCGTCACCACCGGCATCGGGGCCGTCCTCAACACCGCCCAGGTCAAGCCGGGCGACACGGTGGCCGTCTTCGGGCTGGGGGGCATCGGCCTCAACGTGGTGCAGGGCGCCCGCCTGGCCGGGGCCGGGCGCATTATCGGCATTGATCTCAATCCCAACAAGAAGGAAATAGCCGAAAAGTTCGGCATGACCGATTTTGTCAACCCCAGCGAAGCCGGAGCCGACCTGGTGGCCTACCTGCAGAATTTGACCGACGGCGGCCCGGACTTTTCCTTCGAATGCGTCGGCAATGTCAAGCTGATGCGTCAGGCCCTGGAGTGCACCCACCGGGGCTGGGGCGTGAGCGTGATCATCGGGGTAGCCGGGGCCGGCGAGGAAATCGCTACCCGCCCCTTCCAGTTGGTCACCGGCCGGGTCTGGAAAGGCACCGCCTTCGGTGGAGCCCGGGGCCGCCGCGACGTGCCCAAGATCGTCGACTGGTATATGGACGGTAAGATTCAGATCGACCCGATGATTACCCACACCATGGGTCTGGATAAAATCAATGACGCCTTCCACCTGATGCACTCAGGTGAATCCATTCGATCGGTCATCAACTTCTGATCCCCGCTAAGGAGAACTATGATCCAGGTTCACAGCATTCCCATCCTCCAGGACAACTACTGTTTCCTCATCGAAGACCCCAAGGACCGCACCTGCGTGATCGTCGACCCGGGCGAATCCGCCGGCGTGATCTCGGCCATCAAAGAGCGGAACTTAAAACCGGTGGCCATCTACAATACCCACCATCACGCCGATCATATCGACGGCAACGAGGCCCTGCTCAAGGAATACGGGGCTCTGCCGGTGATCGGCTCGGCCGGCGACCGCGAGCGCATTCCTCAGCTTACTCAATACCTGCGCGAGGGCGACAAGGTTGAGTTCGGCGGGGAGACGGCCGAGATCCTCGAGGTTCCCGGCCATACCCTGGGGCACATCGCCTTCGTCTTTCCCGGCCATATCTTCGCCGGCGACCTGATTTTCGGCTACAGTTGCGGTGCCGTCTTCGAAGGCACCATGGAGCAGATGTACCACTCCGTGTCGAAGTTGCTCAAGTATCCTGATGACACGCTCGTTTACATCGGCCACGAATACACCTTGAACAACGTCAAATGGGCCCAGCACGTCGATCCCGATAACCCCGACATCCAGCAGCGAGTGGCTCTGGAGACGGCTCCGCCCACCGTGCCTCTGCAGTTGGGTCTGGAGAAACGCACCAACCACTTCCTGCGCTGTGACGACCCCAAAGTGCAGGCCTTCACCGGAAAAACGGAGCCGGCGGAGGTTTTCGGCGCTCTGCGCACCCATAAGAACAACTTCAAATGATGCTGCGCCTCAAAACCACTCCCTTTCATCCGCGCACCGAGGCCATCATGCAGGCCAACCAGTGGCGCCGCTGGGGCGGCTATTCGGTGGCCAGCGCTTATGAGATGACCCACGACCGCGAGTATCTGGCCATGCGCAACGCCTGCGCGCTGCTGGACGTCTCGGCTCTGTATAAATACGAAATCAGCGGGCCCGACGCCCACGCCTTTCTCAACCGTCTGGTCACGCGCGACATTTCGCAGATGCAGCCCGGCGGCATGGCCTACACGCCCTGGTGTGACAGCCAGGGAAAAGTGGTCGATGACGGCACCATCTGCCGCCTGGACGAAGGCACCTTTCGCCTCACCGCCGCCGACCCGAACTACCACTGGCTGGAAGAAAACACCGCCGGCTTTGATATTCACATCCTCGACGTCAGCGAAGATCTGGGCACGCTGGCCCTGCAAGGTCCCTGCTCGCGCGACGTGCTGGCCGAAGTGTTTGGCGAGGCCGTGCGCGAGCTTCCCTTCTACGGCATTATTCACGTTGAGAACGATCTACAGATCTCGCGCACCGGCTATAGCGGCGATCTGGGTTACGAAGTCTGGGTGCCCTCCGGAAGAGCGGTGGAGATCTGGGACCGCCTTACCGAAGCGGGCAAACGCTACGCCCTGCAACCGGCCGGCATCTGGGCTCTGGACGTGGCCCGCATCGAAGCCGGCCTGATCATGCTGGACGTCGACTACACCCCGGCCAACAAAGCGACCACCCCGGCCCAGGCCTCGACCCCCTATGAACTCGGACTGGGTTGGTCCGTTCATCTCAAGAAACCCCATTTCGTGGGCAAGAAAGCGCTGGCCAAAGAAAAGGCCGAGGGGTCGGCGCTGACGCTGGTGGGCCTGGAAATTGATCACCAGGCTCTGGCCTCAGAGCATGAGAAAATCGGTCTTCCTGTGCCCTTTCCTTTCGTGCCCTGGCGCGAAATCGTGCCCATCTTCAACGACGAAGGCCAGGTCGGCTACGCCACCTGCGGCAGCTGGTCGCCCACCCTCAAAAAATACCTGGCCCTGGCCCAGGTCAAGCCGGGCAGTGGCGAAGACCTGAAGATCGACATCATGGTCGACCGCTTCCGCAAGAGCTTCGGCGCCAAGGTGCGCAAGCTTCCCTTCTTCAATCCCCCCAGAAAGCGAGGGTAAGACAATGAAACACTATGATGCTATCGTCATCGGCGGCGGCCACAACGGCCTGGTGCACGCCGCCTACCTGGCCCGGGCCGGCCGCCAGGTGCTGGTGCTGGAACGCCGCCCCGTGGTGGGCGGCGCCACCATCACCGAGGAGATCTACCCCGGCTACAAGTTCCTCATCGGCTCTTACCTGATCAGCCTGCTGCGCCCCCAGGTCATCCAGGAACTGGAGCTGGCCAAACACGGGCTGGAGCTGCTGCCCCTGGAAAGCACCCTGGTGCCGCTGCCCAACGGCGACTATCTGGCCGACTGGCCCGATCACGACATGACGCGCCGCGAATTGATGCGCCACAGTCGCCGCGATGCCGAAACTTACGAAGAGTTTTCGCTCACCATGCGGCGCCTGAGTCTGGCCATGAAGCCGCTGCTCGACCTCTTTCCGCCCGATCCCACTTCGCTGGCGCCCAAAGACATCGAGCAGATGGCCCGCATCAAGGGCGTGCTCGGCAATATGCAGCGCCGGGACTTCCACACTCTGTGCCGCCTGTGCACCATGAGCATCGCCGACTTCCTGGATGAATGGTTCGAAACCCAGCCGCTCAAGGCCATCAAGTGCACCTCGGGTATTATCGGCACCTTCATGGGCGTGCGCTCGCCCGGCACGGGTTACGTGGCCCTGCACCACTATCTGGGCGAAATCGACGGCGTGCGCCGCTCCTGGGCTTTCCCCAAAGGCGGAACCGGGGCTTTCGCCCAGGCCATCGCCAGCGCCGCCAGGGCCTATGGCGCCGAGATCATGGAGAACGCCCCGGTCCATCAGGTGTTGATCAAACACGGGGCCGCCTGCGGCGTGGTGCTGGAGGACGGCCGCGAATTCTACGCCGACCGGATCGTCTCCAATGCCGACGCCAAGCGTACCTTTCTGCAGTTGGTCCCGCGCGACCAGTTGCCCGGCGATTTCCTCTGGGACATCGAGCGCTTCCGCACCGCCAGTCCGGCCTGCAAAGTCAACCTGGCCCTGGACGGGCTGCCTACTTTCAGCGCTGTTCCCCAAGGTTCCGAGCAGTTGCTCAGAGGCTCGATTGAAATCGCTCCTTCGGTGGACTACCTGGAGCAGGCTTATGATGACGCCAAATACGGCGGCTGGGCGCGCAAGCCGTTCATGGACGCGCTCATTCCTTCGTTGCTCGACCCCGGTATGGCCCCGCCCGGCCAGCACGTCATGTCGTTGTTTGTGGAATATGCCAGTTCTGAGATGGACTGGACGGCCGAGAAAAAAGCCGAGTTTCTGGACGTGGTCATCGACACTCTGGCCGAATACTCGCCGGATCTGAAGTCCAAGATTATCCACAAGCATATCATGACGCCCCGGGACATCCAGGACATCATCGGCATCACCAGTGGCCATATTTTCCATGGCGAGCTGTCGCTGCACCAGTTGCTCTTCCTCAAACCCTCGCCCCAGTGGGCTCAATACAAAACTCCCGTGCGCCATCTGTGGATGTGCGGTTCTTCCACCCATCCCGGCGGATGCATTACCGGAGCCCCCGGACGTAACGCCGCTATGGAACTCCTTAAGGATTGGTCCGCCTGATGAAAGTCCTCGTTTTAGGCTCCTCGCCCAACGCCTTCGCCGCCGCCCTGACCCTGGCCGACGCCGGCCACAGCGTGGAAATGCTGGAAACGGCCACCGTGCCGGGCGCTCCTTACGTCACCATCGAGGGGGGAGAGGCGGGCCTGGCCTACCCGCATTTTTGCCCGGTGCTGGCCGAAAAGTGGGGCCTGCCGGTGGCCAATCTGGCCCATACCGGCCGCAGCGCCATTCGCTCCGACGGCAGCTGGCTGCATGTGCGCCGGACCGGCTTGATCGGAGCCAGCGAGCATGACAGCAAAGCCTGGCCCCACTTCATGGAGTTGATGGGCCAGGGCGCCGAATTGCTCTATCATCTCTATTCCAACCCTCAGCCGCCGGCCTTTCTGGCCGAGGCCTGGCGCGAGCTGGGCCGGCGCCAGTCCATGGAAGTGCTGCGCCTGCCCTGGATGAGCCTGCGCGACCTGCTCGACGAATGGTTCGAGGATCAGACGCTCAAAGGCCTCCTGGCCGAAGTCGCTCTGGAAGGCGTGGCTCAGGGTCCCTTCGCGGCCGGCACCGCCTACAGTCTGCTGGGCCGCTGGGCCAACGGCCAGGTGCTCAGTCCCATGACCATGAAAGGCGGTTGCGCCAGCTTCTACGCCGCTCTCAGGGCCTCGCTGGAAGGGCGTCCCATCCAGTTGTTCCACTATCCGGGAATGCCGGTGTTGGCGCCGGACCAGCGCAGCCTCACCGTCGACACTCATACCTTCGAATTCGACTTCCTTTTCTCGGACAAAGACGCCCGCTGGACCTACACTCAGCTGGTCAATCCCCGCTACCTGGAAACCGAGTTCAACCGCGCCATCCGCAACATTCGCGGGCGCGGGGTCTGGCAACGCGGCCTGGGCACCTGTCCCTATCCCGCTCACTGGCCCGACGAGGCCCGCCTCGATCTGATTCATTGGGAACCCGGCCTGGTGCGCCTGGAAAAGGCCTGGGATCGGGTCAAACGCAATCTGGATGTGGAGGAGGGACCGCTGCAGTTGTGCTGGCCCGGTCTGCTCGATGATTCCCGTCCCGCTGATCTGATCCAGGAAAGCTTCGGTTACGGCAGCGGCTGGATAAGCGCCCACCTGGACGTGCAGAATCGCAAATACTTCACGCCGGTGGACTACGAACGCGACTGGCAGTTTACCCAGGGGCACCTCTTCGGAGCTGACCGAGATCTCTCGCAGTCGTTCTTCCTGCGCCCCATCCCCGACTACGAAGCGCCACTGGAGAACGTGGAACTGTGCGGCAGCGCTCTGCACCCCGCTAACCATACCGGACGCTCCGGGCACTGGAAAGCGCTGGAGCTTATTCGCCGACAGCCGTAATCGCGAAATTGGAGTTATCCTGATGGACGCCACCGCCATTGGCTACCACGCAGGTGAAGACCGAGCATCCATTCTTGCTCAGGCTGCCCGGAAGAACACCGGCCAGACCGGGATAGGACTCACTGCTCACGGTCACGGTTGGGAGTTCTTTGAAGGGAGGGTTGAAAGTGACCCGATAGTTCCCGACCGTGCCCATAGGGGCCACAGACAAACTGGTGTCTCCATCGACCGTAAAGGCGAAACCGTTCACGTGCCCCGAGCGGACACTGGGCGCGGCGCTGGCGGCGGCTGCGTCCCCCTTGGGCTTCTTGTAGGAACCGTCGGCGAACAGAACATAGGTGGCGGTGGCGTTCTGATAAACCCCCACCGGCACGTTAGGCGAGCCTTGGGGTTTGCTGGTGTCCCTAGTCACCGCCGGCACCTCCGGCGCATCCACGCACTCGCTGAGTTGGGACACCACCGTATTAGGCGTGTCGACGTTGCTGATGTGCCCGTCGGCCCAGAGAATGAAGCTGCCCTTCTGGTTCTTGTAGCTGCTGATGGCTACCTGAGGGGAACCGAAGACATCTTGTGAGGCTGCCTCGGCCACCTGGGGCCTGGTCTTGAGATTCTGTCCGAGCAGAACCGACAACAGAATCACCGTGCTCAATTGCCAGACGGATAGTCTCATCTGGGAACAATTCCCACCGGCCGGGAATCTTCCCTGCGGGTTAATGTTTGGCTGCGGGGGTTTTCTTCTGGAAATCGTACTCGTAATGGAAAACCGGATGTAAATCGTCCTGCAAGTTGACGTCGGCCTTGAGATCCTTGATTTTGCCGGTGGTCATGTCATAGACCCAACCGTGTACGCGCGGGATGCCCAGCTTCTGGATCGACCGCTGCACGACCGGGGTTTTGAGGATGTTGCGCACCTGCGCCAGGACATGTAATTCGATGATCCGGCGTTCTTTTTGCTCGGGATCCAGAATGGAAGCGAGTTCTGCCTGGTTATCATCCACCACCTTTTTAATCGGGTGGATCCAATTGTCGATCAAGCCGAAGGATTGCGAACTGAGGGCGGCATGAACCCCCCCGCAGCCGTAGTGACCGCACACGATAATGTGGGGCACCACCAGATGTTCGACGCTATATTGCAGCACCGACATCAGGTTCATGTCGTGCAGCGACACCACGTTGGCGATGTTCCGATGCACAAAGAGCTGCCCCGCCTCGGTGCGGGTGATGACCTCGGCGGGCACGCGGCTATCGCTACAGCCGATGAAAAGGAAAGTCGGCTTCTGGCCAATCGCCATGCGCTCGAAATATTGGGGGTCTTCCTTCTGGCATCCCTCCACCCAGGCCTGATTGTTGCTCAATAAGGCGTCGTATTCCGCCTGCATAGCGGCCATCTGCTTATCCGAAAAGCTCTGCATAAGTGAAATTCCTCCAAAGATGATCTCGATATTTTTGTGGGCTGCCTGGCCTTTAAAGAGTTCCAGCAAATCGAGCACGTCGTGGTCGATGGTGCGGGCCTCGCTACCGTCGACTTCCAGAATGGAGTCGGCGGGAACGGCTTCCAGCACGCTGGACAGGCGCACTTTGTGGAAGAAGGTGACCTCCTGGTGTAGTTTTATCCGAGTAATCAGACCGCTCTTGTGCACGGTAAAACCTTTGGCTGCGTGCAGGTTGCGTAGAATGAAGCAGCCCGACACCAGCGTGCCGACACAGATACCAATCAGCAAGTCGGTAAAGAGAATGGCCAGCACCGTGACCACGAAGGGGATGAGTTGGCTCCAGCCCCGCTTGCTCATCTGTTGGAGAGTGCGAGGATGAGCCATTTTAATGCCCACGTGGACCAGCACTGCCGCCAGGGCGGCCAGCGGTATGGCATTGATGCCGTTACGAAGGCCCAGTGAGGCGATCAGAATCCAGGCCCCGTGCATGATAGCAGAGCGCTTGCTGGTGGCTCCCGCCGCCATGTTCACCGAACCGCGCACGATGACGGCCGTGACGGGTAGGCCGCCCAAAAGGCCGCTGATGAGGTTGCCCACGCCCTGGGCCAGTAATTCCGAGTTGGGGGGAGTGCGCCGATTCTGGGGGTCGAGACGGTCCAGCGCTTCCACCGAAAGCAGGCTCTCCACGCTGGCCACCAGCGCGATGGTCAGAGCTACCAGGTAGACGTGAGGATTGCTCAAGGCCGCCCAATCGGGGTGCACAAAATTGTTGGGGTGCAGTTCCGGCACGCTGACCAGGTGCTTGCCGGCCACCCGCATCCCCGCTCCCAACATCTGGTTGATGAGGACGGCCACTCCGACGGCCACCAGGGAGCCGGGGATGATCGGGAAACGCTTGGCCATTTTCCAATCCCAGAAGTAAAGCAGAGCCAGACTGGTCAAGCCGATGAGCAACGCACCCGGCTCCAGCGACGAGAAGGCCAGGATGATCATACGGAAGGTATTGAGCCCCTGGGCGCTGCCGCTCTCGATATCCTTATCGGTGTCAAAGAACTCCTCGACGCCGAAGGACTCTTTGTCGAAGCCGACCAGGTGGGGGAACTGCTTCATAATCAAGATCAGGCCGATGGCCGAAAGCATTCCCTTGATCACGGGGGAGGGGAAGAGCCTGGAGAGCCCGCCCACGCGCAACTTGCCGAAGATAACCTGAAGGATGCCGGCCAAGACCACCGCCGTCAGGAAAGCTTCGTAACTCCCCAAGGTGGCAATGGCGGCCAGCACGATGGTGGTCAAACCGGCGGCCGGGCCGCTGACGGCCAGATTCGATTTGCTCATGCTGCCGATGACCAGGCCGCCGGTAATACCGGCCACCAATCCGGACATCAGGGGGGCTCCCGAGGCGTGGGCGATGCCCAGGCATAAAGGGATTGCGACGAGTCCGACCGCGATACTCGCGGCGATATCTTTTTTCAGGTTGGCCATCCAGTGGTCTCCTCGGGTGCGGCGTACGCAAGTTGTTATTTTTTTGTCACGGCAGTATACAGAAAACTTAATGCGGTTCGCAATCCCGTCAGGCCGACTTGAGTTCCAGGAAGAGGGGTCAAAGAGAGCAAAACAGACCCGGTGAAACCCCTCTCAAAGCCCGCCAATCCGGTCTGGAAGCTACCTCCACCCCTGGCTGAGAAAATTCCACGAAATTTACCAGATTTGAGTTCCTACCCGGTCCAGGAAAGGGTGCTTCCCGGGCAGTGGCCTCCCTACCATCGGCCGAAAGGTCACTGGCGCTGTCTCTACCAGTGGGATTCCTGGGGTTGCCTGGCGGTGAAGGGAGGCGAGTCACACAGCCCTCATTTTGACTCCATGCTGGAGATCATGGAGCGCCAGCGCCTGACTTTTCGTTACGGCTTTGACGAGCAGCCCCAGAACGCCCGTTTGAGCGTGTTGGAGCGGTTTCTTTTTGTGGAGAATAAGTTTCCTGGAGCGGTGCGCTTACAGGAAGCCCTGGACGAAGCCCGGGTGGCCGCCGACTTTCAGCTGGCCTACTGGCGGCGTTATGGAGAACTGGCGCGGGCGCCGCTGCCGCTGGTGGTTCACCAGATCCCGCAGGAACTGGAAAGGAGTCTGCTCGAGTTGCTCTGCCGCCGCTTGCCCGCGCGCCATCACGGCCGGGTTCAAGCGCTGCTGCCCTTGGGAGTCCTGGTTTACTGGTATCCTACGCTGCCCGAGCGGGTTTCCCACGTGCGTCTGCCCGAAGGCGAGCATTGGCAATTCCTGCGCCAGTTGCTCGACCCACGCCAGGTGGTGGAATCCTGGATCGAGCTGCTGACCCGCTGCCTGCTGCTCGGCTGGGTTCCCTGCGACCCCCGCAGCTCGCTGCAGGGGATGTGTCTGGAAGCCCAAAACCTGACCCTGGACGGCGGCATGGTGGACCTGGACAGCCTGCGCCGCCTGGAGACTTTTCACGACCCGCGCTCGGCCGTGGAGCGCTGCTTTGAGGTCCTGGCCGCCTCCATCGCCCATTTCCTGACCGGCAAACCCGGTCCCGGCCACCCCGCCTCCCTCCGCCAACACGTCCTCAGCCAGTGTAAAGAGAGCGACCACGAGCTCCTGCGCGTCATGGCCGGTGAGGATGTCTATACTGCTACTTTACAAGCCCTGGGCGTTCTAGGTTCTTGAGGCTTCAGCTCGACGACGTTTGTCCGCGAAGGCCCAGCAGCAGATGGGACATTGGTCGGGTTTATGGCTGCGGGCGGGGCAGTATTGGCGGCCGAAGAAGATGATCTGCAGGTGCAGCTTGTTCCACGAGTCCTTGGGGAAGAGGGCCATGAGGTCGCGCTCGGTTTGCTCTACGTTCTTGCCTTCCGACAGGCCCCAGCGCCAGGCCAGCCGGTGGATGTGGGTGTCGACCGGGAAGGCGGGCACGTCGAAAGCCTGGGCCATGACCACCGAGGCTGTCTTATGGCCCACTCCGGGCAGCGCCTCCAGGTCGGCCAGGTTGGCCGGCACCTCGCCCTGGTGGCGCTCCATCAAGAGCTTGCTCATGGCCACCACGTTTTTGGACTTGCCCGGAGCCAGACCCAGCGGCCGGATGATTTCCAAGACCTGTTCCGGGGTGCGCTCAGCCATCCTTTCCGCCGAGGGGCCCAGCGCAAAGAGAGCCGGAGTGACCTCGTTCACTTTTTTGTCGGTGGTCTGAGCGGAAAGCATGACCGCCACCAGCAAGGTAAACGGGTCGCGATGGTCGAGCGCCGGCTCGACGGTGGGAAAAAGCTCATCCAATTGCGCCTGGATGCGCTGAGCGCGGGCTTTCTTGGTCAAGCTACGGGCCGGTCCACATCAAACCGAGCACGAACTTGGATAAAGTTTTGCCCTGGCTCATGAAGGCCCACACGATGTAGACCACCGGAGCACTGGCCAGGAACAGGTTGATGGCCGCGATGGCCATATCTTCCTGCCACTTGCCCAACCAGACCATCCAGAGAACGGTCACCACCACCGCCCAGCCAAAGACTAGAAAGCTGAAAAGATGAACGGTGAGCGGTATGACCACGCTCCACTGGTCGGTGTGGAAGGCTTTGGTCAGACCAAAGCTGGCCGCCAGGCAGATCCAGCCGAACATGCAGGTGCCGAGCGCCCAACCCTTCAGTCCCAAGACTTAGATCTTCCAAGTCTTCTTGCTGCGGTGAATGTTGGTGATTTCGTTGGGCGGGATCGGTTCCGAGAAGTAGTAGCCTTGAGCCAGGGCGCAGCCATATTTGGCCAGGAACTTGACCTGGTTGGCGTTCTCCACGCCCTCGGCCAGCGAGAGCAGGCCCAGGCTGCTGGCCAGATTGATGGCCGCGATGCAGACGGTGGAACTCTGCCGGTCGGTGGGGCAACCTTCGATGATGGAGCGGTCGATTTTCAGCACACGCGTGTAGGCGAGGTTGATCTTGCTCAGGTTTGAATAGCCCACTCCGAAGTCGTCGATGGCCACGCGGATACCGGCGTTGCCCAGCCGGTTGATCACCTGGTCCATCATATCCGGGTTATACGTATTGAATCCCTCAGCAATTTCCACGTAGAGGACTTCAGGAGGTATACCGTTCTGGGATAATTCTCGGGAGATGCACTCGACCAGGTCAGCCTGCAGCAACTGGCGCTTGGACAGATTGATCGAGGCGAAGATGCGCAGTCCGTAGCTAAGCCATTCACGCATCTGAGTACAGGTCTGATTGAGTACCCATTGGCCGATGGGAATGATCATGCCGGATTCTTCAGCGGCCGATAGGAAGTAGTCGGGCCCGACCGTGCCGTCGATGCGGTGGTTCCAGCGCAGCAAAGCCTCCACTCCGACCAGCGTGCCTTTGCCCTTGGCCAAGGAAACGATCGGATGATAGCGTACTTCGAACTCGCCGCGCTCCAGGGCCGAGCGCATTTGCGTGTCCAGCGACAGGCGCTTTTCCTGGCGCTGGCGCAGGTCACTGGTGTAAAACTGGTGGCGGTTGCGGCCCGTTTCCTTGACGTGGTACATGGCCGTATCGCCGTTCTCCAGCAGTTGCTGCGGCGTTTCGCCATCGTCGGGGCAGATGGCGATGCCGATGGAGACGTGCAGATAGAATTTCTGACCTTGCACCGTGAAGGGCGGTCCCATCATCTGCATGACGCGGTTGGCCACCACTTCCACATGTTGATTGATGGCCTTGCGCCGGGCTTCGGGATGATTGTGGTCGCCTACGTTCAGCTCGGAGAGGAGGATAATGAATTCGTCTTCGCCCTTGCGCCCCAAGGAGTCCGTTTCCCGGATGGCCTGCTGCAGGCGTTCGGCCACCTTGGCCAGTAACTCGTCGCCGGCCTTGAAGCCCATGGCTTCGTTGAAAACTTTGAAGCGGTCGATGTCGATCACCAGCAAGGCGGCTACGCGCCGGTAACGCACGCACTGTTTAACGGTAAATTCCAGGTACTGGCTGATCAGGTTGATGTTGGGAAGCCCGGTCAGGGGATCCTGGAAGGCCAGACGTTGGGTTTCCCGGTCCGACTCTTGGGCGCGCTTTTCGTGCTCGGCCAACTTATCGGCCAGTTTTTTATTCTCGACCAGCGCCTGATTGGCGCGCATTTCGGCATCGCGCACGCGTTGCCAGGATTCCTGCTGCTTGGCTTCGGCTTCGCGCATCGTCTGCTCGGAGGTTTCGAAGATGCGGTCGGCATCCCGAACGCGGCTTTCCATGCGTTCCAGCCGGTCTTTGAGAGCGCGCACTTCACCCTCGGCAGCGCCACCCCTGGACTGGATTTCCTGCAGCCGGCTTTCGGCCTCCTGGGCCTTGGCCTGATAAAGCGTGGCCTTTTCCTCGGACAGGTCAAAACGCTGCTGTAACTGGTCGAGACGTTGCTGGAGCAGGCCGGCTTTCTCCTGGTGCAACTGTAGATTGTCCTGCAGGCGGGCCATTTCGGTCAAACTTCCGCTGGCCGTGGTGTTGGCCCGCACGCGGGAAGCTTCCAGCTCCTCCTGTAATTCCTGGATCTGGTTGAGCAGCCGATTCTGCTCGCTGGCCTGGTTATGGCTCTCCTGGCGGAAAGCTTCGAGAGATTCCCGGAGCCGGTCGATTTCCGACTGATCCTGGCGAGCCCGATCGAGCTCGGCACGCAGCCGGGCTGTTTCGTCCCCGCCGGCGCCCAGCGATTCGCGTAACTGCAGTTCGATGTGGCGAGCTGCTTCCAACTCGGCGCGCAGTTGTTCGGCTTCGACCTCACCGGCCCGAAGTTGTTCCAGGGCCGACTGGGCCTGCTCCAGTTGCCGGCGCAATTCTTCGAGCCCGGCCTGCGCCTCGCGCCCGGCTTCGCGAGCCTGTTCGGCCTCTTCCATGGCCTGGCGCAACTGCTCGACCGATTCTTCCAGCTCCGCCCGCAACCGGGTCAGGGACTCCTCGGCGGCCAGCAGACTTTCCTCGGCGATGCGCCGGGCCTCGTCGGAAGTTTCCTTCTCCTCCTCGAGGAGTTGCAGGTTGAGGCGGGCTTCGTCCAGTCGAGTCTGCAACTGGACGAGCCTGGCTTCGGCTTCCTCGGTATCGGGTGCTTGCCGGGCTTCAGCCAGTTCTTGTTCGAGGCGGACGGCCAGTTGCTCGGCTTCTTCGGCACGCTCCCGCGCCCGCTCCAGCTCGACCTCCATTTGCCAAATTTCCTTGGTGGTCGCCTGGCACTGGGTTTCCGCCGTCTTGAGACGCTTCTCTAACTTGGTAATCTTAGCCTGAAGGGCTTCCTGCTCCTCAACCTGCACTAAATGCCGCCTCCAACCCAATCTACCCTATGAGCCATCCCCCCAGCCTTTCCACTTGGCAGGGGGGATCTCCTAGATTTGTTAAAATCTTGCGTCATGAATTGTCGTTGGCCGGTTCTGGCACTTTGGGCCGCTTTCTTCATGGGATGTCAGGCGCCTCCGCCACCTCCGCCTCCCCCGGGGATGGTGCTGGTCCCGGCCGGTCCTTGCCTCTTGGGGTCCGATGACGGGGAGGGTTTCTTCTCGCGCCATCAAGAAAGTTTGCCCGGGTTCTACATCGACAAATGCGAAGTCACCCAGGCGGAATACCAGAAGTTCAAGTCCGATTATCCAGTCGCTCCTGGAGACGAGACGAAACCGGTCACCCATGTCACCAAGGCTGAGGCGGAAGCTTATTTGCGGAGTGTGGGCAAGCGCTTGCCCACGGCCGCCGAATGGGAGAAGGCGGCACGCGGTAGCGATGGGCGTACCTATCCCTGGGGCAATGACTGGGACTATCGTAAAGGCAATCTGACCGCCAAAGGCCGGGCCGGCAATTTTTGTTCCATCGGGCGCATGAAACCGGTCGGCAGTTTTCCCCAGGGAGCCAGCCCTTATGGCTGCCTGGACATGTGCGGCAATGCCTTCGAGTGGGTGTCCGACCTGAAGGAAGGCCGACCCGTCATTCGCGGTGGCGCCTACGGTTACCGGGAGCGGGACTGCCGTAGCTCCAGCTACGCCACCGAAGACGAAGGCTTTACCTGAAACGACGTCGGTTTTCGCGGCGCGAAGACTTTACCCTGACAAACAAAATGGGGCGGCGCTGGTAAGGCGCCGCCCCGGGTCTGGTTTCAGGCCTGTTGCAACTGAGCGTGAGCGGGATTTTGCAGCAGTTCGCCCGAGATGAGGTCGCCCTCCGGCTTGGTGCGGCACTTGAGGCCACCCCACAGATCCAGCGTCTTCTGGGTCACCGACGGGTCCAGGAAGTGGATGCGGCTGATGGTGCCGTGAGCCATATCGAAGATTTTTTGCGCCATAAAGGCTTCTTCGTGGGCCTGGCCGCCCATCAGGACGGAGATGCGTTCGCCCTGCTCGTTGGTGAAGTGGCGGGCGTTGAAGTAGTTGGCCGTATCGCGGCCCGGATTGGTCGGATCCACAAAGGAGCCGCCCACGCGGTGCACGGTGAAGCCGGCCGCTTTCAGATCGTTGGCGGTCATCTCTTCGTAGGGAGCCATTTTGGCGGCCTGCTCGCGCATGCCGGCGGCCCGGTCTTCGATCTTGGCCAGTTGCTTGTCGGCCTGCTTCTGGTTGATTTCGCCATTTTTTAGAGCTTCGGCCACCGCTTCGCGGGCCCAGGTCAGTTGCTGTTCACAGGCGGCCTTGGAGTCGTTGAGCATGATTTCGCCGGGAGCCACCGCCGTCAGGCGCATATCCAGGTGGAAAGCGCCGGGCTGCTCGATGGGCACCACGTTCTTGGCCTCCAGGCCCAGGTCGGCCGCGATCACGTTCTTGATCTCGGCCTCCGACCACTCTTTGCCGGTCTGCTTCTCCAGCAGTTTCTTGGTCACGTGGAAGCTGTCTTTGCCGACCAGCACGTAGCCTTCCCCGTTCTGGCGGGTACCGGTGTAGATGTTGCCGCCTTCCATGTAGCTGAGCGCCTGGCGCAGCGGTCCCTGGGTCACCGTGCCGCGGGCCAGGGCGGCTTGCTGATACTTGCCCTGGTTCACAGCTCCGTGGTAGGCGTACTTGCCATCCAATCCGGTGCCCTTGTAGCGCTGTTTGCGGCCTTCGGTGATGGCCTCATGAATCAGGCCGCCGCTGTAGCTGTCGGAGAAGATGGCCGGAGTAATCTGGCCCTTGCCCAGAGAGGGCTCGGAGTAGTCCTCCGTCCACACTTCGCCGTGGGGAATCTCCATCAGGGAGATGTTCTCATAGCCTTTCAGCGTGCTTTGAAAAGACCCCGCGCTGCCGCCGATGCCGGCCACCACGTGAAAGCCCTCGATCTGGCCGACCTTGGAAAGCTGCTGCGCGTAACGGGTGCTGACATCGCCGGTGGAACGCAGGTACATCGTGACATCGGTGGGGTTCAAGGTGGCGTCTTTGGGCACCACCCGGTCGCCGGGCACGGCGCCGTTCTTGAGTTGCTGCTCACGGGCCGCGCCGGTGTCGCTGATCGCCTGCTGGACCTGCTTGTCGGTCACCACGTAGTGCTGTGAAGGAGGCGAGGGAATGCGCGTGGCCGCCAGCAGTTGCTCAAAGTTGACCGAGGCGATCTGGCCATCGCCGGCCGGCATAAAAGTGCGAATTTCGTAGTGGGAACTGGGATACTGGGCGTGTTTGAGGTCGCTGGCCAGATGCCCGGCCAGGCTGGCGTTGCCTAACTTGAACTGCATCGGCTCGGCGAGCGTCGGCTTTTCTTGTTGTTTGGGTCCGAAGATCCAGTCCATCAAGCCTTTGTCGGGATCGTTGCTACGATCGATACCGACATCTTGAGTGAAGACGCGTCCGCCTTCCTCCGACTCGCTGAGTTCTTCCTTGAGATGAACGGGTTTGCTTTTGGCGGGGTGAGCGAAAGGGATGCCTTTGAGGGGTGTCTGTCCGATGCTGTTTGACATGGGCATGTGTCCATTCTGTGTATGTAGTCTTTGTGTGTAAATCAGACACTAATCGCCCCGGTTTGCAAAAAAAGCTCCGAGTTGTTAACGGCCCGCAAATTGCCCAAGCTCGCCCGTTAGAAGAAGGAGGTCCTGCCGCGCCGAAAGGGCCCCCGCGCATGCTTTATCCGTTGCTCGGGGTCAGCTTCTTTTATCTAGTCATCTTCACCGTGGGGCTGGTGGCCGGGCGCAAGAAGGGCGCGGAAACAGCGGCTGAAGTGTTGGTGGCCGGACGGCGTATTCCGTTGTGGATCGGGGCTCTCACTATGACGGCCACCTGGGTGGACGGCGGCTATCTCAATGGAACCGCCGAAGCCGTCTATGGGCGTGGCCTGGCCTGGGCTCAAGCTCCGTGGGGATTCGGACTTTCCCTGGCTTTAGGCGGGATTTTTTTTGCCCGGGTCATGCATGAGAACGAGTTTCATACCATGCTCGACCCCTTTCAAAGGCGTTACGGAGAGAAACTGGGTTCGATCATGTACTGGCCGGCCATGCTCGGCGAATTGCTCTGGACCTCGGGCATTCTGGCCGCTCTGGGCACTACTTTCGGCATTCTGCTGGGCATCGATTTTCGCATCGCCATCATCGTCTCGTCGGCTATGACCATTACCTACACGGTGCGCGGGGGGCTCTGGTCGATCGCCTATACCGATGTTGCCCAACTGGCCATGGCCAGCCTGGGCATGGCGATTTGCGTGCCTTTCGTCTTCGCCCACTTCCCTTCGGTCGACCACGTCTGGACCGCCTATCAAGCCAGGTTTCCCGGCACCTGTGGTTTCTTTCCCACCGACCAGCACGGCCTCTGGTTCGACAACGCCTGCCTGCTGATCTTCGGCGGCATTCCCTGGCATTGCTATTTCCAACGGGTGCTCTCCTCGCCCACGCCAGCGGTGGCGCGTAACTTGTCTTTGATTGCCGCCGGTCTGTGCCTGTTGATGGCTATTCCTCCCGCCCTGCTGGGCATGGCCGGGGCCGTATATAGCTGGCAGGGACAGGCTCCAGCCGGTGATTTCCTGGTCTTGCCTCAGGTGTTGCGCGATCTGGCGCCGCAGTGGGTGGGAATTCTCGGCCTGTGCGCCGTGGCCGGAGCCATCATGTCGAGCGTCGACGCCTCCATCTATTCGGCCGCCAGCATGTTCAGCTGGAATATCATGCACCGTATCCTCCGCCCCAGCGAAGACCCGAGCCTGCTGGCCCGCACCAACCGGCGCGCCATCATGGTGCTGGGCACCGCCGGAACTCTCATCGCGTTGAACGTGCGCAGTATTTACACGCTCTGGTTCCTCTCGGCGGATCTGGTCTATGTGTTGCTCTTCCCCCAGTTGCTGGTCGTGCTCTATCTGCGCCAGGCCAGCGCCCGCGGAGTGCTGGCCGGCATGGCGGTGGCTCTCTTCCTGCGTCTCGGTGGGGGAGAAGCGGCTCTGGGAATTCCCGCCTGGCTACCCTACGGGTTCGACTTCCCTTTCAAGACGGTGGCCATGTTGTGCGGCCTGCTGGTCACCGTGGTGTTTTCCCGCCTGCTCCCCGGCGGTACCCGGCCCGTGCCCTGGCTGCCCCAGGCCCTCTGACGGGCGGTATCCGGGTACCCTGGGAAGGGGACGGAATAGGGGTCAGTCCGCGCGCCCCGGGAGTTAGCCTGGAGACACCTTTCTATGAGGAGAACCGATATGGATTTGCAACCAAAGAATGGAGTCAACGTAGGCAACAGCGAACGTCTGGCCTCGGGAGTATTGGGCGGCGTGCTGGTGCTGATGGCTACTCGGCAGCGTTCCTGGCTGGCTCAACCCCTGGCTCTGATAGGGGTTTCCTTGCTGGGGCGCGGCTTCAGCGGTAAGTGCGCCGTGTATAAGCAACTGGGAGTCAGCTCGGCCCACGGCGGCCACCACCTGGCTCTGCCCGGCGGTATGTTCAACCGCACCGTCAAAGTCCAGAAAACCGTGACCGTCAAGGCCTCCCCCGCTGAAGTCTATGGCTTCTGGCGCCAATTTGAGAATTTGCCGCGTTTCACCCAAAACTTGATTTCGGTAGCCGAAAAGCAACCGGGCATGACCCACTGGGTGGCCCGCGGCCCCAACGACTTGCACTTGGAATGGGAGGCACGCATCCATGAGGATACTCCCAACGAGCGCATCTCCTGGGCCACCACCGAAGACTCCCCCATCCAACACAACGGCTCGGTCAGCTTCCGCGAAGCTCCGGCGGGTCGCGGCACCGAGATCAAAGTGGTGCTGCGCTACGATATTCCCGCCGGAGTGATGGGCCAGGCGCTGGCCAAGGTGCTGGGGGATGAGCCCGGCCAACAACTGGACGCCGACCTGCGCCGCCTGAAGATGTACCTGGAAACGGGCGAAGTGGCCCGCACCGACGGCCAACCGGCCGGGGCCGGGCGCGACACCACTGGCCAGATGTCGACCAACGACGCCATTTTAGACCTCTCGATCAAGTAAGGAGACTTATCACTATGCGAGCCTTATGCTGGAACGGCATCAAAGATGTGCGCGTTGAAACCGTGCCCGATCCGAAAATCATCAACCCCAAAGACGCCATTCTGAAAATCACCAGCACCGCCATTTGCGGCTCCGACCTGCATCTTTACGGAGGCTACATGCCCGGCCTCAAACACGGCGATATTCTCGGCCATGAATTCATGGGTGAGGTGGTGGAAGTCGGCAAAGAAGTGAAGAAACTCAAAGTGGGCGACCGGGTGGTGGTGCCTTTTACCATCGCCTGCGGTAATTGCTTCTTTTGCGACGAGCAGCTCTGGGCGTGTTGTGACAACAGCAATCCCAACGCGGCTCTGGGCGCCAAAATGTTCGGCTACACCACCTCCGGACTCTTCGGCTACACCCACCTGTGCGGCGGCTACGCCGGAGGCCAGGCCCAGTACGTGCGCGTGCCTTTCGCCGACGTAGGCCCGCTCAAGGTTCCTGCGCACCTCAGCGACGAGCAGGTGCTCTTCCTTTCGGACATCTATCCTACCGGCTACATGGCCGCCGAGAATGCCAACATCCGCCAGGGGGATACGGTGGCCATCTGGGGTTGCGGTCCGGTCGGCCAGTTCGCCATCCGCAGCGCTTTGTCGTTGGGGGCGGGCCGAGTCATCGCCATCGACGACAGCCAGGAGCGCCTCAAGATGGCCAAGCAAGGCGGCGCCCTCACCCTTAACTTCAAGGAGGTCAACGTGGTCGACGTGCTGCCGGAAATGACCGGTGGACTGGGGCCGGACTCCTGCATTGATGCGGTCGGCATGGAAGCCCATGGCTACGGCATCGGCGCCGTCTACGACCTGGCCAAGACCAAGGTGGGCCTGATGACCGACCGCCCCAACGTGCTGCGCCAGTGCATCTACACCTGCCGCAAAGGGGGTACGGTCTCCATCATCGGCGTCTACGGAGGCGTGGCCGACAAGATTCCGCTGGGAGCGGCCTTCAACAAGGGGCTCAACTTCAAGATGGGCCAGACCCACATGCTGCGCTACATGAAGCCGTTGCTGGAAAAAATCGAGGCCGGCGAGATCGACCCGTCCTTCGTTGTCACCCACCGGGCTGCGCTGGAAGACGCCCCCAAGATGTATTCAGAATTCGCCAAGCGCGGCAAGGTGGTCAAGACCGTGCTCGATCCGTTTGGCGCCCGGACCAAAGTCGAGCGTGCCCGTGAGGAACTGGCTCCGCAGGCCAGTCGATAGGAGGTTTTATGTCTCTTGCAATAGTAACCGGCGCTTCCGCCGGTATCGGCTATCAACTGGCCAGGCTGTGCGCGGCCAAAGGTTTTGATTTGCTCCTGGCTGCCGACCAACCGGAAGTTCACCAGGTCGCTGAGGAGCTGAGCGCCAGCGGCGTCCAGGTCCAGGCTCTGGTGGCCGACCTGGCAACGCTGGAGGGCAACGATCAGCTGCTCGAACTGGCCGGCGGCCGCCCGGTCGACTACCTGCTGGCCAACGCCGGTCACGGTCTGGGCAAAGGCTTCCTGGATCAGGACTTTGCCGAGGCTCGCCACGTCATCGACACCAACATTACCGGCACCATTTACCTGATCCAGAAAGTGGGCCGGCAAATGCGGGCCGCCCATTCCGGCAAGATCCTGATTACCGGTTCCATCGCGGGTTTCATCCCGGGAACCTTCCAGGCCGTCTACAACGGTACCAAGGCCTTCATTGATTCCTTCTCCTGGGCCTTGCGTAATGAACTCAAGGATACGGGTGTTTCCGTTACTTGCTTGATGCCCGGAGCGACCGATACAGAGTTCTTCGAACGGGCCGACATGCTCGACACCAAGGTTGGCCAACAGAGGAAAGACGATCCGGCCGAGGTCGCCAAAGCCGGCTTTGAAGCCATGCTGGCCGGCCAGGGCGACGTGGTGGTCGGCTTTAAAAACAAGCTGGCGGCGGCGGTGGCCAACATTACTCCCGCCGCGGTGCTGGCTGAACAACACCGCGGCATGGCCGAGCCAGGCTCGGGGAAGAAGAAGTGACGGCCAAAACCGACCTCATTTAGGCCAGCAGACCGCGCTTTTGCAACTGGTCCAGGCAACGCCAGTCGTTGCCGCAACGGTTCGGATCGACCGCGGCTTCCTGGCTGGCCTCGGAGCTCAGGCTGACCGAATCGGAACCCCAGGGGTTCGGGCCATTGGGATTGGTAGGGGAGGGGGAGGGAGGGCCCTGGAACGAGCCGCGGTCGGCGACCTGGCGGGTGGGTTGTGACGAGCCGAAGTTAATGGATGATAGCATCGGTTAGTTCCTCCTTGCGTGTGCGGTTTGTGAACCGCTCTTGACTTGAGTCTAAGGGGGACGAACACCGGAATTTACCCGACTAAAATTAGACAGATTGCAACCAATGTAAATATCTAGCTATCCGGTTGTTAGCAACCTGTAACCTGCCTCCACTTTGCCCTCCCCGCCACTCTGGCAGGTACTCCAGTCGTCGGGACGGAAGCTGGCCGATGTTAGCCAGGGGGCGGGTTGGCACTCGACTTGCAACCAGCCAAAAGAAAAGAGGCTATCGAAGCTCAGAGCCGGCTGGAGGCTGAGGCTTCACGCCAGACCAACAAAGAAGCGGGCCGAAAGGATTATAAAGGAAGGCTAGCGAGGTCCATTGCGCATTTCCATCGTGGTCAGGCGCTAAGACCCACGAGCGAATGACCTTCTTGAAATCAACTCCTTCGAACTCGAAGATCTCTTTGGCCTTGATGGTTTCCAGAAAGGCCAAAACCACGGAAGGGTTGTCCCCTTTCGCAAAGTCTCCAGAACGTTTCTCCAAGCTGCTCTCTACAGAGACTGCTCTAAGACCCTCATAGCCTCCGCGAAAATATATCTTTTCGCTTGGCCATTCTGCCACCCATTCCAGCAACCAAGGGAGATGCTGGACGTGCTGAGGATTACCCAATTCTCGGATAGCTTCGGGCAGAGAAGCACCCAGCCGATTCCTCCCAACCGAGAACCCCTCGGGCAAACTTTGCGCCTCCACTCCAGAGACACAACTTATCGAGGTGTAGAACAGTAACAATCCAAAACATCTCTTCATTAGTACACCTTGAATTTCTTTGCGCAGATTTTTGAAGCAAGCACCTTCAGAGAAAATCAGTCTGAACCGCCGTGTAGGAGGCCGTACGCACGGTGGTGTGGAAGCTGAGGCCGCAAGGGCCGGTCTTTCGTTTCAGGGCCTTTCTCTGCGCCGCTTGCGGGGGCTCAGTTCCGCCGCGAAGACCTCGGGGTCCGGTAAGCCCAGCTCTTTGTGAATCAGGCGCCGCACCCACAGCGCCATCCCGCCGCCGCGTCCCCGCTCCGACGGCCCCGCCACTTCCTGCAGTTTGGCGTAGGCCTCCGGTGAGAGGCGCACCAGTATAAAGGGGTTGCCGGTGTTTGCTTTAGCCACGGTTTCCGGCTTCTTCTTCCAGTTGCAGCCACTTTGCTTCCAGGGCGTCCATGCGGTCCGCCAGGGCCCGAAACGCTCTGGCTGCGATCAGGGGCTCCATCGTTTCCAGATTGGCCCTCAACTGGGCTTCCTCGGCTTTCAACGGAGAATGGCGGGTTTCCAGGTCGGCTCGCCAGGCATGTAGGTCTTTGTCACTGGGCACGGGTCAGGATTTCGCGCACCACCGACGGAGTCCATTTTCCGCCACGCTTGGTGGGGTGCCCTTCGGCCTCCAGTTGGGCGGCGATCTCGCGCAGGGTTTTGAACTTTGGCGCAGCTCCAGGGCTCTTTGGACGGCCACCTGCTCGGTTTCGTTGGCCACCAGCTGGCCAGCCACCATCTCAAAACCCAGGCCGGGAGAGCCGACGTGGCGGCCTTCCGCTTTCAGGTGGCTCATGGCCGCGGCGGTGCGCTCGGAAATCAAGTTGCGCTCCAGCTCCGCAAAGCCCGCGGCCATCGTCAAAAACATCCGGCCCATCGCAGAGCCCGTGTTCAAACAGGTTCCGCCCATGTCCACCAGGTGCAGGGTGGTGCCGGCACGGTCCCACTCGCGGGTGGCGGTCAGGCAGTCTACGGCGTCACGAAAGAGGCGGTCCAGCTTAATGGCCACCATGTGCGTGGCCTGCCCACTTTTCAGGGCCTCCACCAACTGGCGGCCCTGTGGGCGCGTGTCCAGCGCCTTGGCCCCGCTGACGCCCTCCTCGCGGTAGATGGTATGGCCACCAGCTCAAGGTTCGACATCACGCAGTAGGCCTTGATGCGCTCCAGCTGGGCGTCCAGGCTGCAGCCTTCGCTGGCCTGCTCAGCGGTGCTTACCCGGAGGTAAGCGGCGGCTTTCTATGAGGTGCTCATACAGAGTGATTATCACATTACAAGACCTAAAATCCTGCCGGTTCGCCCTGGGGTTTTGTTCGGAAAGGGGTCCCTTTCCGAACAGACCA
>JAHBVR010000002.1 GCA_019637395.1 Vulcanimicrobiota bacterium | reverse complement strand
GTCTCTCTGGCTGATTCTGAGCTGGCTGGCGCTTCCCGCCGCAGCCGAGGAACTGGTCAAGGTCGGGCACACACGCCAGTTGCGCGGGGCCTGGGTGGCCAGCGTGGCCAACATGCACTGGCCCGCGCAAGCTGGCCTGACGGGCCTGCGTCAGCGGGAAGCTCTCCGTCTCATGCTGGATCGGCTGGCCGAGGCCCGCTTCAACGCCGTCTTCTTCCAGGTGCGCCCCGAGGGTGATGCGCTCTACCGCTCGGAGTTGGAGCCCTGGAGCCGTTTTCTGAGCGGTCGCCAGGGACAGGATCCCGGTTACGACCCGCTAGATTTTTTGGTGAGCGAAGCCCATCGGCGGGGTCTGGAAGTCCACGCCTGGCTGAACCCCTACCGGGCCCAGGCCACTCCTCCGCCGCCGGCCGGAGACTTGCCGGTGGCTCCCCATCAGGCGGCCGTGGAACCGGAAAGCGTGCTCGACTATGGGCTGCTGCGCTGGATGGATCCGGGTTCTCCTTCGGTGCGCTCCCGTCTGGTGCGGGTCTGCCAGGATTTGACCGGGCGCTACGACCTGGACGGTCTGCACTTTGACGACTATTTCTATCCCTACCCGGAGGGCGAGTTGCCCTTTCCTGACCAGGCCAGTTACGCCCGCTCCGGGACTTCGCTGAGTTTGGGCGATTGGCGCCGGGCCCAGGTGAACGAGGCCATTCAGGAAGTCTCCTCGGCCGTGGCGGCGGAGAAGCCGTATGTGCGCTTCGGCATTTCGCCGTTTGGCATCCCGGCGCCGCGGAAACCCGAGCAGATCAGCGGCCTGGACCAGTACGAGAAGCTTTTTGCGGATACCCAGCTCTGGATGGATGAAGGTTGGGTGGATTACCTGGCTCCCCAGCTCTACTGGCCCACCACCCGGCCGGCCCAGGCCTACCAGCCGTTGTTGCAGTGGTGGCGCGAACACGCCCGGGAAGGGCGGTATATTTTCCCGGGGCTGAATCTGGCCGCCCTCGGTAGCCAAAGCGAATGGACGCTGGACGAATACCGCCGGGAGCTGGCGCTGGCCGAGAACTGTGGGGGTTACATCATCTGGAACGTCGCGCCGATTCTGGAGAATCGCCAGAATGTGAAGGAAGAGCTGTTCGCCGGGCCGGCTGTGTTGACTCCCCCCCTGGCCCGCTATGCCGGCCGATTGGCCGCCCCTCCCGAGCTTTCCCAAAGCGGTGGACGGGTGCGCCTGACGGCCGTGGACGCGGTGCCCTGGCGGGCTTTCACCGTCTATCGCTGGAGTGATGGCGGCTGGACGCTGCAGCAGATTCTGCGCGGCCATCAGGTGGACTTGCCGGCCGGACGCTGGGCGCTGGCGTCGGTGAGCCGCGACGGAGCGGAAAGCCTGGGGCGGGTAGTGACGGTGCCTTAGTTTCAGATCCATTTCGGTGTGCTTGTCTAGAATGCTTGACATGAAAATACAGACAGTCAGAGCGAACCTTCGGAAAGCGCTGGACTACAGCCGGCCTCGACCGACTACGGCTTCGAACTATGACCAGCCGCAGTTGCTCCAGGCGGCCTCCTCGGCCAGCATCGCGGGTTTTTACATGATGGGACCGGCCGGTGCGGTGACGCAGACGGCGGCTACGATCGTAGGCTTGAAGACCCAGGAAAAATACGGCAAATGGGTGGGCGCGCTCTCGGGAGCGGCCACCGGTGCCGCTCTGGCCGCCCTCTCAGGACACTTTATGGGCACTCCTTCGATCGCGATCCAGGCGACCCTGGGCGGCATCGGCGGCGCTTTCTGCACGCTGCGCACCAATGAAGTTTCCAAGTTTCGCGACGCCGGCGGATACGGCTTGACTTTCGGCTCTCCGCTGGCGGAAGGCGGCGCTAAAGCGGCTCTGGGCCTTTCCTCGGTGCTGGCCGCCGAGGTGGAACACGAAGGCAAGCGCGCTCTGGTTGCGGCCGGAATGGGCGCGGCCACCGGCGTGGCGCTTTCCATGGCCGGAATGAACCACCTTTCTCCCCTGGTTTCGGCGGCGGCCTGCGCCGGACTCTCCGTGTTTGCCTCGGTATGCGGCCCGCGAGTCGCCATGGTGATGCGCAATGCCAGCGAAGACCTGGGCCGCAAGATGAGCAAAGGCAAGCCCGAAGCGGCTGGAGCCGAGCCCAAGCAGCTAAGTTCCCGTATCCTCGGCACCCTGCCTATGGCCGGCTTGCGCCAGGGCGTAACCGCCTTTACCATGGGCAAATTCGACCCCGTTTCCATCGGCGTCGGCTTCGCCATCGATGCTTCTACCTCAGCCTACGAGGTCTACCTGAACCACAAACAGGAGCAGGCCCGGGCCGGCAAGCCCAAACCCTGAAGTCCTTTTCAAGACTTCGGGGCAAGAGCGATCGCTTCGATAAAGAATTGCTCCATCTGACCTTCGGACAGGTGAGCCCCGGGAGTTGGAAAGAACCCGCCGGGATCGTTGATAATGTAATCCGAGCCGAGGCGGCCCACGCACAGAAGGAAGTGGTCGCCGCCGGGACAGCCGATGCGATTGGTGTCGCCCCCCACTACGACCAACTGCCCCTCGGCCAGCGCCTGGTCGATGTCCCGATACCTGCGAATCCAGTGGGGAGTAAGGCCCAACTGAATGGCCACCCGTTCGATTTCGCGGGCCTTGGTGGCGCGATTCTGATCCTGGTTTCCCCGGGTCATCAACTGCCGGCACCAGAGAATCAGGCCCTGGCGGTCCCCGGGCAGCAATCCCTCGGGAGCCAATCCATAAGCCAGGGCCACCATGGCCATGCAGGCGGGACCGCAATTGGCGCTGTGCTTGGGCGCCCATTGATTGTAGCGCGATTGATACTGGGTCACGAAATAGTCGGCCGGATTGGCGGGGATGGACCTGCGCGCTCCACTCCTGGGCTGAACCTTGGGGTGAACGCGCAGTCCCCCGCCGGCGTCCCGGCTGATGTTCAGTCCCAGGGCCTGGCAGTAGGCCTCGGCCGGCACGAAGACGTCGCCGCTCTCGAGCAGCAAGGCAATCTGTTTTTCTCCCACCTGGATGAAGCCACCGGGCACGGTGGCCGGCGCTTCCCCTTCCTGAAGGGTTCCCCAATAGCCCTCGCCGGCCTCCCCCACTCGAGCGCCCAGAGCCTGAGAAAACGGATGAAGCAAGACATGGACGTAGCCGTGGCGCACCAGATAGCGACCCTCAAAGCGATTTTCCTGAATGCGAATATTCTGAGACCAGCCCGGCAAAGCCCCGAACCACAGCGACAGGCACCAAGCAAAGCACTTCATTATTGAAAAGATTCGTATAAATCCATCCATCTCCTATGAACAAATGGAGTCAAGAAAGTTGCAAAGAGTTTAAATTTTAGCGGCCTCTTTTGGAAACGTTTCTTAAGCAAGACTTAATCTAAGCTCCAAGGTCCAGCAAAACGAGGAGGGTTTCTATTTATGGCGATGTCGATCAAGAACCTGCAGTGGAATGCGAAGTCCGAGGCTACCTCACAATCCGTCCCGGGGCTTGCTCCTGGGGCCGCACTCGATCGACTCAAGGCCGTCAAAGAGACCGATACGGACAATCCGGTGCCTGCGAGCGGCGATCCGGCTAATTTGCCGGGCGAGATCACCACGCAGTTGGGCACTATTCTGATGGACCTGATGGCCAATGGAGAGCCAGGTCCTGGAGCCGCGGCCCCGGTGGCGGAAACGAATTCCGTGGACGGCTCCAAGAAGGGCGGCATGGCTCAGTCTGACCAGGAGGCCGCCGAATCCATCCGCAAAATGATTCAGTTGTACGATTCCCGCCCCGAGCCTATGACCGGCCCGGGTGTGATCACTCAATTTCACCAGCAGGCCATCGACCAGCAAATCATGGTGGAGGATATGCGGGGCGCCCAGGCCATTCAGCGTCAAACGACGCTGGCCCAGTCCAGCAAGGACGGCAAGCTCACGAATCCTCAGACCAAGGCCGCCCTGGCCCAACTGGGGGATCGCCCGATCGGCGCTTTCACGCGCCAGGCGGCCGCCCAGCAGAGTCAAATCCTGAGTGGAACCCCCAGGCCGAATCCTGACGGCGAGAAGGAGCCCAAGAAGGCCAATCCTGTGGCCGAGACTAAGAAGCAGCCTATGCTAACTTAGGGAGGCCCATGTGTCAGACAAGCATGCCATCAGTCAGGATGAACTCAAGCGCGAGTTCACCAACGAAGATGAATACTTCCGCAAGCTGGACGAGGCGCGCATCGCGGCCGGTAAGCGCCGCACACTAACCCGCAAGATGGTGTGCCGCCGCGAGGACCGTCCGGTGGACGGTTGCGAGCTGGAGCCGGTGCAATTGCTTGGAATGGAAGTCGACCGTTGCGCGACCTGCGGCGGCGTCTGGTTCGACGCCCACGAAGTGGAAGAGTTGCGCCGCTCGGAAAAGAAGCAGCCCGGTCTCCTCCAGAGGTTCGCGGAGATGCTGGTTCCCCGAGACCATCCGAAGGACTAAATCAGCTGGACTGGTTCAACTCGAAACGGGGGCAACCATAGTAAATGTCGTCGCCGTCGCTAGGGAAGGCTTCAAAATAACTTTTGCCGTTCTCGTGGTAAAGGTAGCCAGCCTGCGTGTAGTCGATCTTCTGGTCGTCGTAGCTGCCGGTTGAACCGGCCACCAGTCCGACGCCGCCCAGCACGGCCGCGCCTACTTTAGCGGCCAGACTGAAACTGTTCATATCAAAGACGATTCCCGTAACCGCTCCCAGGGCCGCGCCGAGCGCAGCCATGGGGGCGCCCATGGCCAGACCGGCCAGAGCTGCTTTGCCCAGAGAGACCGGCTCGCTGGCGAAGGTCCGACGCGTCAACACTTTGTTGGAGTCGTTGCAGGCGGCGTGATAGGCTTCCTCGCGGTCTTGGAGCGGAGCCAGGCCGGCGGCTTCTTCGGCCGAGGCGACCGGACGATCTCCCAGCTTCCAGATCGTCATAGGGCTTTGCGGGCGAAAGGATTGAATCTGCATTGGAAGGCACTCCCGAACTGGTTTTGTGTATATTTATACATCGACTTTAAGCGGAAAGTCTGAAGAAATCTTGAAAGCGCGGCCCATGAAAAGGCTATTTATCACCTCTATCACGCTGGGATTGTGGGCCTTGCCGGCCGCCGCCCGCCCACCCGCTCTGGAAAAAGACCAGCTGATCTCCCGCTTCGAAAAATATGCTGAGGAATCGCGGCTGGCCTGGGGCACCCCGGGCATGGCGGTAGTGCTGATAGCGGACGGCAAAGTTCTGTGGTCGCAAGGCTTTGGAGTGAAAGACGCGGGCGGCCGCGATCCGGTGGACGTGAATACTATCTTTCAAATCGGCTCAGCCTCGAAGTCCTTCACTTCCAGTCTGGTGGCCCTGCAAGTCGACCGCGGCCAGCTGAAGTGGGCCGACAAGGTGATCGACTACGATCCCGACTTTCGCATGTTTGACCCCTGGGTGACTCGCGAGTTCACCGTCGAGGACACCATGTCGCAACGCAGCGGCCAGCCGAGCTACGCCACCGATGTACTGGCTTTCCTGGGCGCGAGCCGGCCGGAAATCCGCCGGGCCTTGCGGGAAGTGCGGCCAGTCTCCAGCTTTCGCAGCCGTTTTGCCTATGTCAACAACCTCTGGCTGGTGTCCGCCCAGGTGGTGGAGTCGGTCACGGGCAAGACTTGGGAGCAGAGCGTCGCCTCCGACATTTTCCAGCCGCTGGCCATGGCCCAGACCAACACCGGCTTCGAGGCGCTCTGGAAAAGCTCCAATCACATTACACCTCACCAGGGGCGCAAAGGCTCCATCCAGCCTTTGCGCGACGATTGGCCTTTTAAAGATTGGGTCTACACCTACGGTCCGGCCGGAGGAATCAATTCCAACGTGATGGACATGGCCAGGTACGTGCAGATGCAGTTGGGAGTCACTCCGCTGATCAAGGCGGAAAATCTGGCCGTCATGCATTCGCCCCACGTACTGGTGGGTGGAGCCCAAAACGACAAACCCAAAGGCATTTTCGATCTGGGCCTGGCCAGTTATTGCCTGGGTTGGATTCGCCACGAGCTGCATCCATCCACACTGATCTGGCACAATGGCGGCACCAGTGGTTGCAAGACGGTGGTGGGTTTCTGCCCTGACGCCGGCATGGGCATCGTGGTTCTTTCGAACCTGGGCAATACCGAACTGCCGGAAGCCTTGATGTTCCGCTACTACGACCTGTATTTCGGGCGTCCCGACTACGATTACAGCTCCGCCTTTCTGCAAGGCCGGCCGGCCGCCCCGCCGGCTCCCGCCGCGCCCCCAAACCCCAGGCCTCCCGCGGCTTTAAGCGAGTACGCGGGGCAATACCGGCATCCCGTCTATGGACTGGCCACGGTCAGCCTGGTTGGGGGTGGTCTGGAAATCGCCTTCGGTAAGACCATGCGGCTCAAGCTTAAGCATTGGGATGGGGACAGCTTTGCCTACACCGATCCCACGGAATCGTCCGACGCTCTTGAATACGCGAGCTTCTCCGCCGATCCTGGAGGAAAATTTTCTCTGCTTCGTCTGACCATCTGCGATGATGTTCTGCGCGGACGCTTCGTGCGCCAGTGAGGTCTAAACGACCCCCAGCAGAGCCTCGACTTGCTTTTCGAGTTCCGGCAGCACGGCTGGCTTGCGAGAGAACCCCTCGGCGCCCAGGGCGGCGGCCCGCTGCTTCAGGTCGTCCCACCCCGACATCAGCAGAAACTTGATGGAGCTTCGCTCCGGATTCTGACGCACTTTCTCCAGCACCTGCTCGCCGCTGATGCCGGGCAAGGTCAGGTCCAACAGCACCAGGGCGATGTCCGCTTCGCGGCCGAGGATCTCCAGAGCTTCCTCACCGCTGGCGGCCAGATGAACTCCATACGGTTTGCGGCGAAAGAGCATTTTATACATGTTGCGCAGGTCGGCTGCGTCCTCCACGATAAGGATCGACTGGCTCATAGCCATCCGGCTTCTGCGCCAGGGGCATTCCACCCTGGCCCGAACGACCAGCGGGTGAGAGTATCTTCCTGGACCATCGCCGCCGCTCTGACGGTCTGCGCCCTGTGCGCTCCTTCCCTGCCCGACCCGGGGGTCAACGGCAGTCTGCACGGGCGCCTCCCCTTCCCGGCCGACAACCCCTGGAACCAGCCTATCGACAAGGCGCCGGTCGATCCCAACTCAGAGGCGCTGATCGCCAGCGTGGGCAAAGACCGACCGCTGCATTCCGATTTCGGCAGTTTTTATGAAGGTCAGCCCATGGGCATTCCCTATGTGGTAGTGGACGCGAAAACGCCGCGCGTGCCCGTCTCTTTTGAATATGCCGACGAGAGCGACGCGGGCCCCTACCCGGTGCCTCCCAACCCGCCCATCGAGGGTGGACCCAAGGGGGACGGTGATCGCCACATTCTCATGCTCGACCGCGACGCCTGGAAGCTTTATGAACTCTACCAGGCTTTCCCCCACGGCAAAGGTTACAAGGCCGGCTCCGGAGCCATCTTCGATCTGAATTCCAATCGTTTGCGCCCCGCTGGTTGGACCTCCGCCGACGCGGCCGGCCTGCCCATCTTTCCCGGCCTGGTACGTTACGACGAGGTCGTCGAACAGCAGGAAATCCGCCACGCCCTGCGCTTCACCGCGCGCCGCACGCGCCAGGCCTATGTGGCCCCGGCCCGCCACCACGCCGGGGATTCCACCGATAAAAACCTGCCGCCCATGGGAATGCGCGTCCGTCTCAAAGCCTCCTACGACATTTCCGGTTTCCCCAAGAACCTCCAGGTGGTCCTGCGGGCGCTCAAAACTTACGGGATGATCTGCGCCGACAACGGCTCCGACTGGTTTATCAGCGGCACCCACGACCAGCGCTGGAACAACGACGAAATGGCCACCATCCAGCGCGTGCTGGGCAGGGATCTGGAAGTGGTGCAGATGAACGGCCCTCAGGCCGGGCTGGCCTGGTAAGCGGCGCAGTCCAGCTCAGTCCACTGCAAACGAGGATCCGGTCGCCCTGACCTTCATCCAGTCAGTCCAGCCGATCACCTGGAAATTTTTCTGAAACAGAGCCGGGATTTTTAACAATCCGGCAACATTCACAGAATGCAGGCGACCTTCTCATCACCTCGGAGACGTATTCTAGACGGAGATAGACGAGAAAGGAACCTGTATCCCGATGCTGAGATCTTCTTCCAAAAAGTCCAAGAAAAGCAAACAATTGGAAATTCCGGTCACCGAATATGTGGCACCCACGCCGGCCAAGAAGCCGCCGCCAACGCTGTATCTCTTCTCGAACCAAATTGGATTGGGCCGCAGTTTCCGCGAGCGTATCGGTTAATCAGCGCGTTTGAAGCCAAGATCTTCGTATTTCCCCAGGGCGGGCTTCGGTTGCTTGCGTAATTGCCTGAAAAGAGCGGGCGCCATCAGGACGCACAGTGCGGAAATAACGGCCGTGCCCAGCAGAACCTGGGGGAAGAGTTCATTTCCCTCAGCGGTGAAATGGAACGTGTCGCCGGTCCAACTGCCATAGCCTCCTTGCCGCATACATTCCACCGACAAGAAGACCATTCCGATATAGAGAAATCCCCACACCCACATCGCGATAAACAACCGCACCGGCAGACTGATCACCGGTCTTCATTTACTCCCCGCCCAACCCGTTTCCTGTTGTGGGGGTTGTGAAACGGGGGGCGAAGTAGGATCGGATGGTGGATGTCGAGGAGCAGGCTCGGCGGGGGTTGGCTTCCAGTGGGGGGCTGCCCATTGCGGTTGCTTATCCGGTTCTCACCCTGTGCACCGGCCTGGCCGGAGATCTGTGGGAGAATCACCTGGGCTTATTGGCGGGGGTGATCGCCGGTTTGATGCTGCTGGGAGCAGTTCGCGAGATGGCAGGACAGAAGCTGCGGGAAACACCGAGCGAGAAAATCGAGCAATGGAGATTTCGCTACTCCCTGTTAGTGCTGGCCCAGGCTCTTCTCTGGTCGGTCTTCTCAGCCGGCACCGTCTACGTTTACGGCAAGAGCTGGACGGGATTGATGGCCTGCTTGGTCACGGCCGGGATCACCGCCGGCTCGACCGCCAGTCTGACCCCCAGCTTCAATCTGATGCGCGCCTACATTCCGATTATTATTCTGCCGACCGCCATGGCCCTGATCTCTCACCGCAATTCCTCGGAAACGATCGTGGGCGTGACTTTTCTGATTTACTGTTTGTTTATGCTCTCGGTGGGCCGGCGCAACCATCATCGCCAGAGTCAACTGCTATCCACGCTTTTGGATTTGCAGGCGGCCCGCAACGAGTCGGAGCGCCAGGCCTTGCAGTTGCGCCAGTTGTCGGCCCAGCAACTGCAAGCGGTGGAGAACGAGCGTTTGCATTTGGCCCGTGAGGTGCACGACGACCTGGGCCAGCTCCTGACGGCTTTGAAGATCAACCTGGCTCGGCTGGAAAAGGTGACCGACGGAGCGGCACTGGACCGAGTGCACGAGACCAACGGGCTGGTCGACCATGTGATGGGAGCGGTGCGGCGCATCGCCAGCAGTTTGCGTCCTCCGTTGTTGGACGAGCTGGGCCTGGCGGCGGCGCTCGACCGATTTCTCAGCGAAAATTGCGGGCGCGCCAACCTGGAGTATCGGCTGGAGATTCCCCGCTCCCTTCCCCCTCTGACTCCAGCTCAAAGTCTGGCGGCTTTCCGGGTCTGTCAGGAAGCTTTCACCAATGTTCTGCGTCACGCCCGGGCCAGCCATTTGCTGGTGGCCTTGAGCTGGACGGACAAGGAAGTGTGCATTACCGTCAGTGACGACGGCTGCGGAATGGAGCCGGAAAAAATGCACTCTTCCCTGGGACTATTGGGCCTGCAGGAGCGCCTCCGCTTGCTGGGTGGGCAGTTGAACCTGCATTCACAACCAGACCAGGGCACGCTGCTGGAGGCGCGCTTTCCGCTGGCCGGCTAGCAACCCTAGAGGTGCGGATTGGGGGCGGGTTTGCGTCCCAGGATTTCGATTTCCTGATCCAGCCGGCTGAGGAAGAAATCCTGCAGCCACTCGTGGCCACGGTTCAAGTTGGGCAGGCCTTTATCGACGCCGTATTCCTTACCCTGGCCGCTGACTTTGAGAGCGGCGTAAAGAGCGCGAGGAACCGGGCCGGCCCCGTCTTTCAGGTAATTGCTGGGCATCATCAGATGGCCCCGGTCATGGTGGAAATTGAAGCCCACCAGTTCGACCGAACCTTTCAGACCGGGGTCGGAAATGTTCTCCACAGCATCCTTGTATTCGCGATACCAGACCTCGCTGCGCTTGTCCATTTTCTTGACCTGCTCGGGAGTCATCTGATTGCGCTCGATGTATTCTTTGCGCTCGACGAAGATGCCCGAGTTGTGGCGCACGTCATGAAGAAAGAAGTCGCCGCCGGGACGGACGAATCCATCTGCCGGGATCGGATTGTCGGTGACGCCGGCGATATAGATGGGGTGATTCATCATGCGCATGAAGATGTCGCCTTCCAACTCGTCCATGGAGGGCAGGTTGAGCATCTCCAGCTTGTGAGGATTCTGAAAGCCGTCCACATACTGCTTTTCGACGCGGTCATAACCTTTGGAGCCGGCCCTGGCCTGAAAGACGCTGAACTCGTTGTTGCGGAAGCGGTGGAACTGCTCCTGAATGGTGACGTCTTCGTGGCCTTCGATGTGCCGGTCGATTTCTAGAAAGGCGCGCTGCCCCAGGCTGAGCTTCTCGTGGTCGAAGTGGCCCAACGCATAAGCGGCAAAGTGGCCGATTTCCTGAATGCGCTTGTAGCTGACCTGGCCACTCTGGCAGAGTTTGTCCGACTCGGCCTGGAGAGCCTGAAGAAATTCGATGCCGACGCCACGGTCTTTGATCTTCTCACTGCGACCACAGGCGGCCGGGCTCAAGAAAAAGGTATTCTGAAGCTGCTCTTGCTCGGCTTTGAGAGCCTCGATCTTGCCGCCGATTTTTTCCCCCAGAGTGTTTAGGAAAGGCAGGCCGTATTCCGAGAAATCGAAAGAATAAGGGTCGTTGGGCGTGAGCTTTTTCTGCTCGTCAAAACGCTGGCTCATTTTGGCCAGGAAAGCGTCCGGGTCTTTGAGTACCAGCGCCAGGCCCGGATATTTTCTGGCCATTTCCGCGTTGTTAGCCGCGTAGGCCGCTTGCTCTTCGGGCGTGATGGAGAGGTCGGCCGGGGCCTCGAAGCGCAGCGCTTTCATCAGCCTGGGCGACTGGTAGGCCTGGCTCAGATTATCGACCGGATGGTTGTCATTGGCCACCTGCAAGGCCCGTGGCACCATTGCCTTCAGACAGCTCAAGGGTTTGGAAATCAAGGAAATAGCCTTCATGGTCGGGTCCGCCTCCGCCTCTCTTGAGCCCGGCTGTTGGCCGTGTGCCCGAGTTCAGATTAGCCGGCGGAGGTGGTGGAAAGGTCGTATCGCGCCCGCGCTTGTTAACTTCGTGTAAAACCTTACAGCGTGGCCAGGGCCACGCTGTTGACCGTGTAACCGGGGGCGACTTCGTTCCAGGAGAGGACGGCCAGGCGGGGGTAGCAGCGGTGGAGGCGGCGGCGAACTTCAACGCGCTGGTCGGGAGAGCAGAGGATGATGGGTTTGAGACCCCGCTCGTCGACGAGCTGGATCTGGGTGCCGAGGGAGTGCATCCATTCCAACTCCTGCTCGGAAGTCATGGGGCTGTCGAGCATTTGCTCGACGGCCCATTCCATGACGATGACGTTGAGGCATTTACAATCGTTAGCGTAGCCGGCGGAAATCTGACCGGCCAGGGACTGGCGGGCGAATTCCGCCAGCATTTCGGGGTCCTGAGTGAGGTCGCAATGCTCGGCCAACGCTTCCAAAATGGTGAGCAGGTCGCGAATGCCGACCTGTTCTTCGAGGAGCAGGCGCAGCACGCGCCAAATGGCCAGGGAGTCCACTCCTCGTTGGGCCAATGCCTGAACCAGCAGATGGTAGCGCTCGTGATCGAGCAGCGCGCAGACCTGGTCGAAGGCCAACAGTCGTCCGGCCTGCTGGCGCAGCAAGTCGGTGAGATGGGTGGCCAGCACCGAGACGGGATCAAACAGCATGCAGCCGAGGCGCTCACCGTCGCCCCGTCGTTCCGGACCGATCCATTTGCCGGGCAGGCCATAGCTCGGGTCTTCGATGATTTCGCCGGGCAGGCTGGCCAGTTTTTCCAGCGGGCCGATGGCCAGAAAATGGTTGATGCGCAGGCTACCGCGGCCCATTTCCACACCGCGCAGTCGGATGAGGTATTCCTCGCTACCCAACCCGAGGTTGTCGCGAAAGCGAAAGAGACCGAGAGGCAGGCCCAACTCCAGGGCCAGATGTTGGCGCAAGCTGGCGCTGCGAGCGGTCAGTTGGGAAGACTGGGCTGGATCGACCAGTCTCAGCAACGACGTTCCCAGTTCCAGAGAGACATCATCTATGGGGCTCTGAGACGGTGGAGGAGGAGCTGGCGCCGGGACAGGGGGGCTGGCTGGAGCGGTAAGTGGCGGCTTGGAGCGAGTCGGCCGGCGCACCAGCAAGAGCAGGCACAGGCCGAGTTCGGTGCCGACCAGCCATCTCCAGCTCTGTCGAGCGGGCAAAGGAAGGACATGAAAGCATCCCAGGTCCTGGACCTGAGGAGGAGCGGCCAGCACCAGCCCGTCGCGTCCCTGGATGAGCAACAGGTCAGCTCGTGGGAAGAGTTGCTCGACCTCGGATATAGCCCGCTCTTCCGAGGCGCTCAGCGGTTGCGCCCCGGGCAGAGTCAGTCGAGAGCTGGTCCGGTAGTTCAAGCTGAAGACGGTGGTGACCGCGGCCAGTACCAGCAGAGCGGCGGCCGACCATAGGCGCCACTTGCTCGGCCGGCGGGAAATGTGGCTGACCTGATGGCGGCGCAGGCTCTCTTGAGAGCTGAAGGCTTCATCGCAGTCAACACAACTGTAGATCTTACGGCGGCTGCGAACTCGTGAGGTAGCGAAAGACGCCGGCAATTCCACCGGTTCAGGTGGTTTTAGATAGCATTGTTCCAGGACACGCGCCACCAGGGCGGGATCGGTTTCCAGCCCGGCTCGGTTCCCCCCCAACATGGCGCGGACGCGCTTGAGCGCGATGGAAAAACCGGCCATGATGGTGGCCTGCTCGGCTGGAGAAATAGCGGGAGGTTTGCTGAGCTTGAGTTTCAGGAGCTTGAGGCAGTGAGCGCGGAAGTCGGGTGGGTAAGTCATGAGGATGACCGCGACTTCTCGAAGCCGCTGCCCGGACGGCGTGGGCAGCTTGAGCTGAGGGCGGCGCGGCAAACAGGCCAGTAACCCGAGCAAGCCGGGCAGCAAAGTCCAGAACGGCCAGCCCAGGCAAAGAATGCCGGCCAGCAGGATAGCCGGGGAAAAACAACCGGCCCGGCGCCAGCGACCCTCCGGAAGACGAACCTTGCTTTTGAGATATCTTCCCAGGGTGCGCAGAGCCTGTAGCAAGGGGAAGGCGGCCAGCAAAGCCACACCGGCCCAGAGTGCCTCAGGTTGTGGACGCCAGGGAGCGCGGCCGGGCAAGAGCAAGCACTGAGCCGGGTTCAAGAGTAGGCGCAGGCTGGCCTCGAGATCGGCGCGTTGGGCGGGGCCCGCGTTGATGGTGCCCACCAGACGCAGGGGCCGGGTGGAAAGGACGTGGATTTCCGAGCCGGGAAAAGTGCGAGCCAGCATTTGCGTCAGGGGCCGCTGGTAGGCCTGTTGTTCGGCCGTGAGTTTAAGCCGGTTAGCCTGCAGGGCGGGAATGGCTAAGAGCAGTGCGAGCAGAGTCAGTACCAAGGCTGCATGTCGACGGGTCAAAAAGGCAACCTCCCCTGAGAAAGATCGAGGGCTCGTGGATCATTCTAGCGGGTATTTGTTGCCAAATCAGGCGTGGAGCCGGCTCCCTTGAAATAAAATGAGTCCTTAGAATGCTGCTAACATTTCTAAGGACTCGGCGCAGGTTCGCTTCCCTTGGAGACTATTGGCCGCTATTTGCGGTCCTTAAGCTAGAGAATAGCCGGGGGAGGTGATAAAAAGGTGGTGAGGCCACGGTTTTTGTGAATACTTTGTGAACTTGTTCGGGCAATCTCAGCCGAGATAGCCGACGTAGTCCGTATCCTTGAAGGCCATGGGCACCCAATGATTGCCGTCGCGGGCGAAACAGGTGACCTGCTCGACATGAGTGCGGCTGATCACCTGGGGCTCTTCAAAAGTCGCCACCGTACCGGCCGGGGTTTCCAGGCTGCCGATTTGGACGCGGGCCGGGTCAACCTTGGTGTAGTGATAGGCGGTGTATTCCACGGCGTCGTATTCGTAGTGGTCCTTGGTGCTGATATGATGGAACTTCTCGGTATTCCAGAGCGTCTCGGCATGTTTGGGAAGCTTCTTGCCGCCGCGCAGCGTGGGGATTTCCTTGGGCGGTCCACCGATGGTGGTGACTTCACGCTTTTGAATCTTGCCGTCGGCGGCCTTGAATACATAGCTGCGGCGGTCGCGCCAGTAGCCCAGGCATTCGCCGCGCTCTTGGGCCGGCGTGGCTTCGAGGAACTTCTTCAGATCGTCCACGTTCTTGAGCGGACGCCAGTTGTCGGACTGGCGGGAGTCGCGCACGACCAGCACGGGTTCGTGGGCGGCCACCTGGCCGTCGCAGTCGCGATCGAGTTTGAGAACGGGTTCCCCGGTGACGGTTTTGGCATTGACCAGATAGCTGGCCTTATAGCCCTGGAGTTCGTTGAGGCGGGTATTGATCATGTGGTTGAAGGTCCTATGGAAAGATTTTTCTTTTGAGGATAGTCGAAGGACCCGGAAAAAATCCTGAAAAGACTATAGTTATGAGTTATCGCAAAGCCGCTCAATGGATCGATGAGCAATTTCAGTTGGACGATCCCCAGCAAGCCTTACATAATGCGCTCGAGGAGCTGGACAAGGTACCTCCGCGCAAGCGCGATGCGGACTGGCACTACCTGCGCGGCTTCTGCTGTTACGACCTGGGACAGGCGGAAGAAGCCGAGCGCGAATTTCGCACCGCTCTGCTGTTGCAGCCGGAGCAACGTTGGGCTGTTCTCTACCTGGGCCACGCGCTCTTTGACCGGGGAGAATACGCGGAGGCTCTCCCCTACTTCCAGCGAGCCCGGCTGGAACAACCCTGGCGCATTCTCAAGAATCAGGAACTGATGCTGTGCTGCCGCCTCTACACCCAGAGCCGACTGCCCAATATACAGGTGCTGCGTGATCTGGTCGAGCTTTACGAAAAGCACCCCAAAGACGCCCCGGAGCCAACCGAGATGGTGCTGTGCATTGACCGCCTGCAGGAGCGCATCCCGGTGAAGCGTCGAGCCGAGTGGTGGGAGTGCTTGCAGCGCCTGGTCAAGGTCGGCGGCGGTGCAAGCCTCCAGCCCATCCTGGACCGACTCGAGGCCAGCCTGGCGTCAGGCGTCAAGGCTTCCAGGTAGGAGTTCAGCGCAGGGCTTTGAGCAGTCCTTCGGCGAGTTCCAGGCTTTTGGCGTCGCTGAGGCGGCCGTTCTCCACTTTGTTGTGCACGCTGGGAATGGCCACTTCCATATAGGGAACGACCTCGGCTAAACAGGCATAGAGGCAGTCGCGGATGGCGGCCTGGGCGCGGGCGCCGCCGGTGGTGGCCATGGAACAGGTGATGATGGCCACTTTCTTGCCCTTCAGGACCGACTTGTAAGCCGGCCGGGAGGCCCAGTCCAGAGCGTTCTTGAGGAGGCCCGGGATGCCGTAGTTGTATTCGGGGGAGACGATGAGCAGGCCGGCGCTGGCCGCGATGGCGTCCTTGAACTTACGGACCGGATCAGGAGGATGTTCACCATCCAGGTCGGCGTTGTAGAGCGGAATGGAAGAGATGTCGAAGATCTCGATTTCCCGGCCTTCGGCCAGGGTGTTGAGAACGGCCCGGTTGTAGGATTCACGCCGCAGGCTGCCGGCGATGCCTAAGATTTTCTGACTCATGAGATTCCGCTTCGTTTGAGCAACTCTCTTAGCCTGCAGCCGGTGTGGGGAATGGGCTGGACGTTCCGTCCCAGACTTTCTCCCAGAGCTTCGGGCAGATGGTCCAGGGAGGTGCTGACTCCAAGACCCAACGCTCGGACACGTTCGCCCCAGTAGAACTGATCGCTGAACATGGGAACGAGCACCTGGGGCACGCCGGCCCGGGCGGCGGTGGTAGTGGTGCCGGCGCCGCCGTGATGGACCACGGCGGCCAACCGGGGAAAAAGTCGTTGCTGATTGACATCGCCACAGCTGAAGCAGTCGGCCGCCGGGTCCGCGGGCATCAGTCCGGCCCAGCCCTGGGCCAGGATAAGCCGGCGTCCGTGAGCGCGCGCGGCCGCCATCAGGGGGGCGCTGGTTTCCGAAGGCACCGGCATGCTACCGAAACCCAGATACACCGGCGGCGGGCCCTGCTCCAGGAAAGCTTCCAACTCGGGCGCCAGCGGACTCTGGTCATCCAGGATCCAGGCCCCCCGGCCTGGCGGGCACAGAGTGGGGTCGGCGGCCAGCCATGGGTCGTCGTCCAGGATATGGTCGAGCACGTCGCTTATGTCCGCCAGTCCGAGGCGCCGGCGGTTGGCGTTGACGCGCTCTAACGAGCGGGCATTCCAAACAGCGCGGTCTTGAAAAGACTGGGGAGCGTAGACGGCCTGCAGACACGGAATATCTCGAATTTGAGCGATCGAACGAGCGGCGTACTGGTGGGTGCCCGCTCCCAAAATGAGTTGACAATCCTGGGAAGCCTCCATCAGCGTTTCAAACTGGTCGGTGATCAAGTCGGGCATCGGGTTAGGAATCGGGCCGGGCCGCATGGAAATGCCCAGAGGACGAGCTTCGAATTCGAGGTCCCGGGCCCAATCGAGAAAGTTGGGCGGGATGCACAGGCGCGCCAGGTGGCCCAGCGCGCGCAGCTCCAGGGCCAGCGCCAGCAGGGGCTGCACGTCGCCGCGGGTGCCCACGGCCGAAAGGAGGATTCGCATGGGCTGGCTTTGGGCGGGAGGGGGCCGGCTTTCCTTCCAGAAAGTCAGGCCATGATCACAGCCAATCCGGTCCTTTTGAAAACCCTGTGCTGCCTGGCCTGGAGCGACGGCAAAGTAGTGGAACAGGAGGAAGCGTTTTTACGCACGATTTTCCACCAGTTGCACCTGGACGTGGATGAGCAGGAGGCCTTGCTGGCCTTCGCGGGCCCGCTGCCCAAGGAGCAGGATTTATTGGTGGCCTGTCCCGACCCGGGAACACGCCGTTCCTTCCTGCGGCTGGCGGTGGACCTGGCCTGGAGCGACGGCGAGCTGTCGGACCCGGAGTGGGAGCTGCTCAAGGGCTTTTGCCAGACCTTTGCCATGCGCATTCGCACCTGGCAGGAACTCAATAGCTGGCTGAGCTGAGTTCAAACAGGGCATTCAGGAAAGCGTGCATGCCGGGGTCGTTGCGCTCCAGCCAGAGGGCGTCGCTGTCATCGCAAAGAAAGCGCTCCAGGCATACAGCCAGATATTCCTGGGGGTGGCTGGCGGCATAGTCCGTCAGAAAACCGTTGCGGGTTGGAGCGAAGCCGTGCCAGAGACCGGTCGAGAAGGAAGTATTGAGCGAGCTGACCATCCGGTCGAGCACATGCCCTAACTCGTGGTGCAAGATGCGGCCACTCCAGTGGCGGGCGTTGACCACGATTTCATGGCGCTGGCCATCATAGAGGCCGGCTTTGTTGGTATTTCGGCTACGACTGTTCCAGGTGCCGTGGCGGCGGTCGAACTCCTCGGCTGGATACCGGCGAAAAAGCAAGCCGGAGTTGCTCATGTGGAAGAGCAGACGCCATCCCCAGAGCGGCAGATGCTCCCGCAGGCTGTGAGCCACCCAATGGTCGCCGCCCGCCATGCGCTCAATCCAATCAAAAAGGGCCGCTGAGTCACCAGGGAGGCGGCGACCCAGGCGGCCCTGGGGATGAAAGAGTTGGTAGAGAGCTTGGTCAGGCCCGGGCATTTCAGGGCTTGGGGGACGGCTCGTCCTTTGCGGGACGTGGGGTTTCAATGGCGGCCAGCCGGCGAGACTGGCTGGTTTGTAGCAGGCGCAAGAACTCACGCACGGTGACTCCTTTGGCTTCAGCGGCCCGGCGCACTCGTTTCAGGTCCTCGGGACAGAGGTCGGCAAAATCATACATACTTTCGCCTTCCTGTTCGGAGGACAGATTCCCCTGCACTCTCTGGACGAAAAGTTCAGGGCATAACTTGAATCGAGAGGTCGCTGGTGTTGATCGGGGCCCGGCCCTCCTCGGCCGCCATTCCGAAGACCAGGCTGCGCCCGCCCAACTTGGTGGCGGCCTGCTTGAAATCGGTGCCGCTGTTGGCATGCATCGACTGGAAGAACTCCTGGCCTTTATCACGGCCGGCGAAAAGAAACGCCTTGACGCGTTCCTGGCCGGGCCGATCAGGCGAGAGCGTCAGGGAGGGACCCGGAATCTCCACCACGTCTCCCGGCTTGACCAGCGCGTCATCCAACTGGCCGCTCAGGGGGTAAAGGGTATTGATCTTGTCCTCGGAACCATGGTTGATCACCAGCAGATAGCCGGGCTTACCCACCGTGACTTTTAACTGCACGGGCTGGCCGACTCGGATAGCGTCCTGATCCGGTTGCACCGAAACGCGCACGGCCTGCGGATCGCGGATGTCGGCGGCGAACAAATCCCAGGCGGAAGTGGGCGGTCCACCCCAGTTCGGGCCGCTCGTACTGCCATTCCCCAAAGTGGGACTGGGGCTGACCGAGGAGTTGGTGGACAGATTGGCCTGCACCGTGTTATTGGCATCGCCGCTCTCGCTGCCGGGAACGCGGCTGGCCAGCGCGCTTTGAGCGAACACGGGATGCTGCCGGTCTTCGGCCAGAACGCTTAGCTTGCTGGCCACCTGGACCTGAACTGCCTGCCAGGTGGTGTTCGGATAGGCTTTCAAAGTCTGGCACAGGAGGGCGGTGAACAATCCGGCCGGCCGTCCCTCGACATTGGCCTCGAGAGCTTCTTCGTTATAGCGGCTGGCCGCAATGTAGCGTACCTTGTCATGGCTCACGCCGGGAAGGTCATAGGCGCTGGCCATCATGATTTCGCGGGAGCCGCCACCCTTACGGGCACGGTAATAGCGAACGACGTCGTCTGAGGGGCCGTCCTTGCTGGCCCGCGCGGCCGTGAAGCAGGTGTCGAGAATGCACACTCGTTCCGCGGCCGGCAACGCGGTCAGAGCCTGGTCCAGCTCTTTCAAAGTCAGAGTGTTGCCCAGTTGGGCGTTCTGTTCCTGAGTGTCGGCGCAGAGCAAACGTGGCTCGCTCGGGCCGCTTCCGTAACCGGCGTAGTAGACCAGCACGTTGCTGGAGGTATCGCCTTCGCGGATGGCCTTAAGGATATTCTGCCGCGAAGCCTGTTCGTCCAGCAGCGTGGTCACCTGAATGCCGCGCGCGCGACAGGATTCAGCGAAGTTTTCCGCGTCGGCCCGGGCCCCGGCCAGAGACCTGGCCGAGGTGCCCGGAAATTTGTTGATGCCGATGACAATCGCCCGGTAGGAGCGCCCGGCACTGAACGCGCTCCACTGGGGAATTCCGCAAAACAAGAGTGCAGCCGCGGCGGCCAGCAATTTAGTACGCTTCATTCAGGCTCTTTCGAGGGGCACGGGCTGTTTCCCCTAGCGCAGGGTTGCCAGATGTCGTGTAGAACTTCGACAGCAATGCAGTCCGCGCCGGATAACGTTTGTGGCTTCAAAGTCCTCGAGGAGCTTGGCCAGGGCGCCATGGGCGTCGTCTACTTAGGCCTCCACGAAAACTTGGGACGAAAACTGGCCATCAAGGTGATGTCCAAGGACTACGCGCACAATCAGGAATTCGTCGAGCGCTTCAAGCGCGAGGGACAGATCGCCGCCAAACTGCGCCATCCTTACATCGTGCAGATTTACGATTTCGCCATCCACGAGGGCACTCCGTTCATCGCCATGGAATATCTGGGGTCGCGCACCCTGAAATCCCACATGCAGGAACTCAAACGGGTGCCCATCGCCGAAGCGGTGCGCCTGACCGACCAGTTGCTTGACGGCCTGGAACACGCCCACGCGCACGGCATCATCCACCGCGATATCAAACCAGCCAATGTAATGGTCACCGATGCCGGCAACGCCGCCCTGACGGACTTCTCCATCTCATACCTGGCCACCGCCAATCAACTGACGCAGACGGGCACCACGCTCGGCACGCCGGAGTATATGGCGCCCGAACAATTGGATGGGCGGCACTACGAGAATTCCGACGTCTATGCCACCGCCGTGATGCTTTACGAAATGGTTACCGGCATCAGTCCGTTCCGCGCCGAATCGCTGTCCCAGGTTATGAAGAAGCAACTGTTCGAGATGCCGGCTCCCCCCGATTCTCTCGACTTTGCCATCCCCGAGGCCCTCTCCCAAGTTATCATGAAGGCTCTGGCCAAGGATACCAACGATCGCTATCCCAACGCCAAAGCCATGCGGGCAGCCCTGCGCGAGGCTATGCAGGCCGCTCCTTCACCCGCGCCGGTGGTGAAGGCGAGCGAGATCCAGCCGACCGTCAGCCCCGCCGAGAAAGTCCAGGAGCAACCCAAAGTGGAAGTCACAGTGGAGGCGGATCCCCCTCCCCCGCCGGTCTTCAGCGAAGCGCCGCAGGCTCCTGATTGGTCGGGGGTGGAGCATCTGGACTCGGCCACCATGGTCGGGCGAAACTGGGATTTAAAGTCGATTACCGAAGATACTCAGACGGGCGCGCCGATGAAGATGCTGCCCTTCGGGGAGGAGACCCTGCGCAGCGCTCCTCCCCCCGTGACCGCTGCGCATCCGGGCCCGACCTCCAGGCCTGTGCCCGCACCGCCAGCGCCTCCTCCCCCTGCGCTGGAAGAGCCCTCGGGTGGCTCTTCCAAACTTCCGTTGGCTATCGGCTCGGGTTTGCTGGTAGGATTGGTGGGCCTGTTCGCCGCCTTCGGCCGGCCGCAAACCCCGGCGCTGGCGAGCGCCAGTCCCACCCCCAGACCCGGTGAGAGTTCCCCGGCCTCCACCAGCCCGACTCCGGTGCTTCCCCCACCTCCAAGCGAAGGCAAAATCCAACTCAAGCAACTGCCGGCGGGCGCCCAAGTGGTAGTGGATGACCAGACTTCCCCCGCCACCGTGGAGGCAGGCATGCTCCAGCTCCCCGTAGGCGACCATCGGCTCAAGGTAAGCGCTCCCGATCGTAAATCCAAAACGCTGCCCGTCACGGTCAGCGCCACTCAAGTCAACGAAGTGGTGGCCCAAATGGAATGGGCGGTAGGCAACGTTACTTTGAAGGTAAGTCCGGCAGGCTCCGTGGTGGAAATGGACGGCAAGAAGGTCAAGCCGGGAGCCCTCAACGGGCTCACGCCGGGCAAGCATTCCTTCAAGGCCAGCAAGACCGACTATATCAGCGCCAAAAAATCCTTCACCGTGGTCGCCGGACGAACGCTGCCACTTTCCTTGACTCTGGAACCGATCCCGGTGCCTGTCCAGCCTGACCCCGTCCCCTTCGCTCCAGGACCGGCGCCCGCTCCAGCCCCCGCTCCGGTGCCCTCCATCTACCGTTAGTGGTGGTTCCAGGGCTGGTAGCGAACCAGAAAAGCCACCAGTAAAAGCATCATCACGGTGATCAGTCCATAGCCGAACCACTGTGCTTTGTTGGGCGCAGCCTTTGGGGATCGCTTCTCGGGGGAAGCCAGGCCGGGAGTTCCCTCCAGCGCCCGCACTCGCTGCAGAAGTCCCGGATCGACGCTCTTCTTGGTAGGAGGAGCTTCGCCCAAAGAAACGGGCGACGGCGGTGGAGGGGGCGGTGCGGCTGCCTCCCCGCTCACCCGTGAGGACATCTCATTGACGATCAGGGCCAGCTCTTTGGCCAGGGCGGTGCCGACCGGGGCCATCGAGGCGGCCAGCTGATAATGGGTGAGAGCGCCCTGGTAGTTGCCGGACTCCTCCAGTTGGCGAGCCCGGTCCATGAGAGCGGCCGCGCCGTCTTCACTACCCTCGTTAGCGGCCACCGTCTCGGCGGGAGGGCGGGGGGGCGCGGCCGGTGGAGTGGGAGCGGCCTGGCCCAAGGAAACCGCCGGTACGGGTCCTACCGGAGTTGGGACTCCGAGATTCGGGCCGGGCGCCAGATTAACGACGGCTTTAGCCTCGCCTTTGGGGGCCTCTTGAGGTAGAGCCAGCTCCCATTCCCCGAAGGTCGGACAATGCTCCAGGCTGTCGCTGCGCCAGGCGCGCTCGAAAAGACGAGCCAACTGGCTCCCCCACTGGCCTTCCAGGAAATACCGCAGTTTGTCGGCTCGGGCGCATTCCGTCTGCATTTCGTTAGGTTCAAAGAAACTCTCGCTCCAGGCGGTGTCGCGCATCTCCGCGTGACTCCAGGCCAACAGCTCGCAAATCAGGATAGCTCCGGAGAAGCGATCGGAAACGGGGCTCCAGGCCAGCGCGTCGAGCTGACGGTGGGCGTATCCAGGGGAGCCGGCAAACACCTCTTCCGGGCGGGGCAGCGTGGTGGAGTAGATCTGTTCGACATCCACCAATTGAATGCCCAACCGATCTTCAATGCGCTCCAAGGATACGTTAGGACCAGATAGATCACAGTGGGCAATGCCGCGTTGCTCCATCTCCACCAAAATTTTCACCAGCGAGCGGGCGCAGGCCAACGACTCTTGGGGAGTGAGGCTCTGCCGCTCCAGGATCATTTCCATCCAGCTGCGCCCTTCGATCCAGGGCATGAGGACGCCGTAGACGAGTTCGGGCTGGGACACCAGCAGGGTGCGATGATCCTGAGGAGTAAAGACGGTGCGCGTACAAACTTGCAGGCCCGGAATGTCGGCGAAGCTGGCCAGTTTGGCCGACAATTCCACCAGCCGAGGGACGCGAAAGCGCGACTTGAAAACCTTCAGCGCCCGGCAGGCGGAAGCATCGGGTCGAACCGCCAACGGTTCACCATCTTCAGCGGTACCCAACTGCAGGCGACTGCCCGCCGGAACGGGCACCCATTTCTGTGGCTCCACCTTGCTGCCGTCGATGAAAGTGCCGTTGCGAGCGCTGTTGTCCCAAACCATCAACTGGCCGTCTTTGACGACCAGCGCGCCGTGCTGGCGACTGACGGCCACGGCCGAGAGAACCAGGCCATTGCCGGGGGCCCTTCCGAAGGTCAGGCTGCTGCCGTCAGCCGGAACCTCGTGCACGCGGCCATCCGAACCGAGTAGCGAAACCGGGCCCTGGAAGCGATGCGAACCGCGGCAAAGCTGGTAGACTACGGCGGCCCGGCCTTCCTGGCCATAGGCCATGCCTTGCGCTCCCGGATGCTGGACAACGTGCCAGGGAACCCCCCCGATAATGAGTTCTTGATTGGCGTTCAGGGTAAACAAGGCGGCTCCTAAAGCTTCTTCCAAACGTAGCCCGGCTTATCCGGAGCAGCCGGGGGAGTCGGTTCAGCGGGGGTCTCTGAGCCCAGGGGCTTCCAGGCGGTGGCCGGGTTGTCACGCACCAGATCCTGACCGGATGCATCGGACTGCGGAGCAGTGGCCGAAAGGATCAGGATGGAGCCGTCCAGGACACCGGCTTGTTGCAAATTCTGATTTTGAGGTAAGGGCACACCCAGCGGAGCCAGATAAAGCCGCGCGGCCGGCTCCGAGCTCGGCAGACCAAGCGCCTCTTGGAGCAATCCCACCAGCTCCTGGGAAGGCAGCTCGCTGGGAACTTCCAGGTCCCACTCACGTCCGTTCGAGCGTAGTGTCAGCAGGCAGGTTCGGCTCATTCCAGGCCACTCAACACTTTGGCTTGAATCAAGAGCTCTCGTAACTGAGCCACCACACTCACCAGCATTTTCAAATGACCGGCCGCCGGGGTCCCCAGTTCCTGAAAGGTCCTGGTCTGCTTGTTGAGCTCGTCTACTCGGGAACGAACGGGGGGAATGTCGGCTGCCACCTGGTCCAGGGAGGCGCGCGCCGCCCCGGCCGAGCGAGCACACAAAGTCTGTAAATTTTCACTCAGTTGAGCCAGCGAATCCAGGGTCGCCTGACGCGCATCCTCCGCCGTGCCTGGCCCTGCCTGCTCCAGAGTCTCGGCTTGTTTCAATAGATGTTGTTGGGTGGCGGCAAATTCCCGGGTCAGATTGGGAAGCAGGCGCTGCAGCAGCAGGGCGCGCAGGTCTTCACCCTGCCGGGCCAGAGTCATCTCGCGCCGCTGCAATCCGGGCAGCATTTGCTCGCTGACGAAGCTCTGGGTGGCGGCCAATTCGTGTTCGAGTTGTCCGGTCTCATGCTCCACCAGAGCGATGTTCTTGGTCAGCTCCAGCGATACCAGGCGGCGCTTATCTTCCAGGTCGCCGTGCAAGTGATGGATCTGGGCGGAGGCCTGGTTGAGCTGCTGCTGCAAATGTTGCGACCTTTGACTCAATTCCTTTTGGGCTTCCTGAGCCCAAAGGGCCATTCGCTCACACTCCTCGATGAGGGATTGAGCGGCGGAGCCGGCGCTTTGCCCGCCGACTTGCACACGCTCTCGATAATTTTGCAGCGCCCGGTGCACTCGTTGCTGCTCCGCTTCGTATTGGGCGGTAGCGCGGTCGCATTCGGCCTGGGCCTGCTGGGCGCGTTGGCTCGCGACCTTCAGAGTCTGCCGGCATTGTTCAGCCTCCCGCAGGGAGCCCTGGAGCTGGCTGAGCAGGTCAGACATCGCTGAAAAGCAGCTCCAAATGAGGCGCCAAGATCGAGTCTTGTCCGATTTTCTGCAGAAAGTAATAGGTAGTTACAAGCATCGGCTTGAGCGGCGTTCCCTGTTGCGAGCGCTTAACCTGTTTTTCGACTTCCACCCCGAGAGGAAGAAGCTTGTCCTCCACGTTCACACTTTGCTGTCCCATGAAGAGAATGGCCCGCTCGGTCAAGGCCGCCGCGCCCTCCTGGCAGGGCCGCGAAATGCCTTCATCCAAAGAATCTGCCTGTTGCTGTTCCAGCCGGCTGGCTTGCTCCGCCAGGCTGATCGGCATCTCCTCCATGGCCTTCACAAACGTGTGCTCGCAAGCTTCGCCCCGCTCCCGCAATTCCGCCATGCCCCGGGCCAATCCCGTGCGAGCAAGACCAAATTCCTCTTGCCAGCGTGCCATACCGGCCTGGTGCCGGGTCTGGACCTGTTGCTCCAGTTGGGCCAGACTTTGCAGGCGGACCTCCACCTGGTCAAGGCTTTTTTCCAGTTCACTCCAGCGATTCTGGAGGCTCTGGCAGGCGCTGCCGACGGCGGCGGTGTGTGCCGTACTCAGAGTGACAATCTCCAGGCTGAACTGATGGCCGCTCTGGCTCAGTTGGAGGACGCGCTCGCGAGCTTGTTGCAGCTCCGATAGAATCATCTCTGCCTGGGTTTGCCCGGCTTGCTGCAGCTCGCGCAGGGCCTGGCTGGCCGCCGCCTGAGCCCGGCTGACGGAGTGGCGGAGCTCCTCCAACCGGGTTGTCTCGGCGCTGACTTTTCCCAATACCTCGGTGAGCAAAGCCAGATTCTCACTATGATTACGCCGAACGCTTTCTTGCAAGGCTTGCCCGCTGGTCTCCAAGTGCAGCAAATCCGACTGCAGGGTCCGCAGTCGCAGCGGAGTTTCCCGGCCGGCATCAAGGAGTTGATTGAGTTGCTCCAGCAGGTCGCTCACACCTCGGGCTCCTCCGGCTTGCGCTTCGGGCTGCCCAGGTGAATTCTGGGAGGAACTCCCTGGCCCTGGCCATCCCGAAGGAAACCAAGGTTGATCTTAGGCGGAGCTTCTTGCATAGAGGCGCTCCGGGCGGCCTGCCGCTCTGCCGCCAGGCGTTGCGCTTTGGCGGCAGTTTCCTGGCGCATACGCTCCAGCGTTTCTTCCGGCGTGTTCTGGCCGCCCTGCATTTTGTCGTAGAGTTCCCGGCTGTTGTCTTCGAAACCGCCGATGGTCTGCGGGGAACCGGAGCGCGAGCTGTCATGGCCGCCGCCTGAGCCCGAACTCGCGCCACCGCCGGCACCCGCGCCGGGGCCGCCATGAGTTCCGTGGCTGGTGCCGTGATGGCCACCGTGGCTGGTATGGGAAGAACTGGCTTGCTGGATAGGAGGAGCTTCGCCGGCCAGGCGGGCGGCCTGCCGCTCTGCCTCCAGGCGCTGCGCTTTGGCGGCGGTCTCCTGGCGCATCCGCTCCAGCGTTTCTTCCGGCGTATTCTGGCCGCCCTGCATTTTGTCGTAGAGTTCCCGGCTGTTGTCTTCGAAACCGCCAATGGTCTGCGGGGAACCGGAGCGCGAGCTGTCAAGGCCGCTGGAGGAGCCGCTGTCGAATCCTCCGCCGGGTCCAACTCCGAGGCCGCTAAGGTCGGTGCCCTGCGGGCCTCCCTGGTTGATGGGGGAAAGGGTGCGAGGAGAAGCTCCACCGCCGGCTCCAGCCTGACGTTCGGCGGCCGTCTCCTGGCGCCCCCGATCGGAAGAAACAAGCGCTGGAGCCGTCTGAGCGCTGGTCTGGGAGAGCGTCTGAGTGGCCGAAAAACCCAGCCCCACCTGCGGGGGCAAGGCCCAGCTGACCTCAGACCGGCGTCCCTGCTGAACCGGCTCGGGATTGGAGAGCTGAGCCGGCGGGGCGCTTCCCCAACCGCTGGTGGGCGAACTTTGAGCCAGCGCCTGGCCGGTGGACGCCGGGTCCTGCATCTGCGCGAAGAAGGTCAAAACTGCCCGGGTGGCCGGCATCAACCGGCCAAATTGGGTGGTGAACTCCCCCGAGCGATGCACCCAGGCTTGAATGCGCAAAATGGCGGCACGGGTGCGCTGGACGGCGGGGGCCGCCCTCTGCTGCAGACACTCGGCCAGCAATTGCGGCAGGGTGAGAGCGCAATATTCGTTCAGCCCCGCGTAGAGGGCCGTGAGGGCGTCCGCGGTGGCAGTTCGGCGGGTTTCGGCGGCTTTCAGCCAGAGTTCGAACTGCTGCTCCAGCAGCTTCCCCTGGCCCTGGCAAAGAGAGTCGGAAGTTTCCGGGAGTTCGTCGCTCAAGATCCGCTGCACAGGCCGCGCTGCCTCGGGCCCCGTCTGCTCTCGGTCGAGTATCAATTGCCGCTGCCATTGCGCCAAAGACTGCCATAACAACTGACCGTGGTTCTGCAAGGGCGCGGAGTGGGACTCGAGCTCTTTGTCGAGACTGGCCAAACGGCCCAACAGAACCTGAGTCTGAGCCTGCCAGGCCGTTAAGCCAGCGGTTGCGGCCGCCTGCAATTCCTGGGCCGCCGGACGGCCCTCCCTTAAACTGAGCGCCCATTCCTCCAGCGGTGCGTTCAGCTGCTGGCTGAACCTCTCTACGACGCTGGCTGTTTCCCGTAGCTCGGCCAGAAAATCCGTTTCAAATTGACGGCTTTGCCGTTGCAAGGCCGAGGTTTGCTGGGACAGCATCGAGGCTTCGGCTTTCAGTGGGGGAAGCTGAGCGCCCAGGCGCGGCGCGGCTTCAGCCCATTCCTGGCGAGCCTGCTCACTGCTGGCCTCGACTCGCTGGGCCAGGCCTTCGAGCCGGAGGCGGCCGTCCGACAACTGAACTTCCAGCCTTCCAGCCACCTCATCCAGGGAAGTGAGTAGCGCATCGAGCTGCTCGAACTCTCCTCCCAGTCGATCGATCAGAGAATCCATCAACACAACTCCAGGCCGTGGGCGGCCCGGAAAACTTTCTCGATGTCCTGCAAAGGATCAAAACTCTCGCGAACTTTCTGGATGCTGGTCAGCACCTCAGAATCGGCCAGTTTGCGCGTCGGTTTGGCCAGCTCGCGCAGACCGAAAAGCGTCTCTTCCAAAGCGGCGGCCAGCGACCCGATTTGCTCCGCTAACTGTTGATTCCAACACTGTTGAAACTCCTCGGCCGCGCCCTTCTGAACCTGGGCGGCCTCGGCCAGGAGCGAGTCAAAGCGCTGTCGTGTCTCCGCGCGGGCGTTCTCGAAGTTGACTTCGAGGTCTTTCCAGAGACGCAGCAACGAGTCGGTAAATTGCTCGGTGTGCTGGTCGATGGATTCGGCTTGCTGCTCCAGGCGGGCGCGCATCTCCAGCAGAGCCTGACGCTGCTGGGCGGAAGCGGCCCGCAGGCGCTGGCACTCGGCCGCGGATTGCAGCGCCAATATCTGGGTCGAGGCCAGAGTGGCCGAGACCGACTGCGAGGCCTGACCGATGTCGGCCAACAGAGGGGGAAGTTGCTCTTGAGTAATCTGTTCTAATCGTTGCAACTGCACCAAGTAATTCTGGCGAACTTGGGCCAACACCGAGCGTAAAGGACGCTCCTCGGCTATTCCTCGTTCCAGCGCCTCGACCAGGGCCACAAACTGTTGGTCGGCCTCGAGCTGGAGGGCGCCGACCGATTGCTCGATCGCTTGCAAGGACTGAGTGGATTGCTCCAACTGGGCGCGTACCCCCGCCTGCACCTGGGCGAGCTGTTCGGTCAGAGCCGCGGCCGTCTGTCCCTGCTGGCCAGCGGCAATCGAGACCTCGCGGAGGCGCCCGATCGTCTGAACTACTTTGGCAAGCGCGCCGGCATCGTCCACGGGTGGCTCTTTGTTCGTTTTGGCACCCAAATCCTGCCCCTCAGGGCAGGGAAGCTTGATGGTGAAACGAACTGGGCAGCCGATGCCATCCCAGAGAGTCTTCCAACGTCCCCCTCGAATCCTACCCCCCATTCCCCGCGGCGAGGAAGAAATTCGGGCTCCGGAGGCTCCCCCCACTCCCCCCTCGGCCAACCTCAGTTCACGCATGGAAGACGTGGTTTTCACGGGCGGAGCCAGCATTGCCGGAGCCGCTTTTATGGCGGCTTTCACGCACAGCGGCGCTTCCACCATGATCGGAGGCGCCAGCATGTTCTTCTTCGGCGTCCTGCGCGGAGTGATCGGTTATCGCCGCGAAGTCAAACAATACAAAAAGCTCTGCGGCCAGCGCGTGGAACGCCAGTCCGGCTACCTGGAGTCGCGCCGGGCCGCCCTCGGCGTTTCCCGAGACCAACAGCTCCAGTCCAGCCTGGCGCTCGATCCCAGCCCCGCCGAATGCGCCCGCCGCGCCGACAGCGTCGACCCCCGGCTTTTCGAACGCACTCCCTCCGATCCGGATTTCTTGAGCGTGCGCCTGGGGCTGGGCTTGCGGCCCTTCAGTATGCACCTCAAAGCGCCGGCGGTCGATCACCTGCAGCAGGATCCACTGGCCGTCGCCACCTTCAGGCTGGCAGCGGAATTCCAAATGGTGGAGGGCCTGCCGGTTTGCGCCCAGTTACGCGACCTGGCTCCGGCCGGCATGACCGGCACCCGCAAACAGCTCGTCGAAATGGCGCGCGCTTTCATCGTCCAACTGGCGACCCATCATTCAGCCGACGAGGTCAAACTGGTGGTCATCTATCCGGCCGAGGAAGACTGGAAATGGTGTCGCTGGCTTCCCCATGTCTGGAGCGACGAACACCAGCGGCGCTTTTTAGCCTGTGAGCGAGAGGAATCGCAAGCCCTGCTTGACGACCTCCACGACCTGCTGCGTAAGCGCACCCTGCGCCTGAAGGAACAGGAGGATAACAAACGCAGCATCGAGTTTCCCATTTACGTTTTTCTGTTCGCCTCGACCAGCCTGACGGCCGATCACCCAATTCACGACTTCCTGGAAAAGAACTCGGTTCAGGCCAGTTGTCTTCCCGTTTTCTTTGGCGAAACCATGCAGCAGTTGCCGCAGACCTGCCGCACCATCGCTGAGGCCGGCCCGGACGGCGGCCGCCTGGTGTCCACTCTCGACTCCAGTGACAGCGCCTTCGTGGCTGACACGCTAACGCTGGATCGTGCCGAACACTTTGCTCGCTCGCTAGCAGCTCTACGCATCAAGGGGGGCGGAGGCGCGGCCGACATTCCCACCAAGGCCGGCATGCTGGAACTGATAGGCGTGGGCAAAATCGAGGACTACGACGCTCTCTCCGTTTGGAAAAACAACGCGCCCTTCCGAAGCATGGCAGTGCCCATCGGCATGCAGGGCGGCGACAAGAAGCTCGAACTGAACCTCCACGAAACCGGACAGGGTCCGCACGGCCTGGTGGCCGGCACCACCGGCTCAGGTAAAACCGCCTTTTTGAGCACCTTCCTGGGGCTGCTGGCCACCCAATTTCATCCCCACGAAGTGGCCTTCGTGTGTATCGACTACAAAGGAGGCGACCTTTTCCGCGGCCTGGAAGAACTTCCTCACCTGGTGGGCACCCTGACCAATCTGGAAAAGAGCGAGGTCTGGCGCTGCCTGAAGGCTCTAACCGCCGAAAACGAACGGCGCATGCGCCTGTTTTCCGCGGCCTCGGCCAGCAGCGGCCTGGCCGTGAACAAGATCGACGAATATCAGGAGCTTTACCGCCAGGATCGGGCTCCCGAACCCTTGCCTAAACTACTGATTGTGTGCGATGAATTCGCCGAGCTTTCCAAACAGGAACCAGAATTCATCGGCCGCCTGGTCAGTATCGCCCGCGTCGGACGCAGCCTGGGCGTGCACCTGATTCTGGCCACCCAGCAGCCGGCCGGCATCATCGGCGACCAGATCGAGAGCAACACGCGTTTTCGCATCGCCTTTAAGTTCAACAAGGAAGAAGACAGTAAAGCCGTCATCAAGCGGCCCGAGGCCGCCAGCATCCGCCAGTCCGGCCGCGCCTATTTTCAGTTGGGCGAGAACGAGATGTTCGAACTCTTCCAGGCGGCCTACGGAGGCGCAGATTATCAGGCCAACCAGGAAGTCGTCGAGGAAAAGCCCACCATTTCGATGGTGCAGTTGAGCGGGCGCCGCCAGCAGATGGGTGGAGGGGCGGCCGCCGCCGCGGAATCGAAAGGGAAAGCCCGCACCGAACTCCAGGAGATGTCCCACCACCTGGCCGTGCAAGCCGAAAAGAACGGCATCCAGCGCCTGCCCGGCCCCTGGTTGGCGCCGCTTCCCAGAACCTTGCTACTGGAGGAAATCCAGCCCGCCGGCGGCTGGGACGGAAGCAGTTGGCAGCCGAGTTCGGACTGGCTGCAGGCCCGGGCCGGCTTGCTGGATGATCCGGGGCGCAGTTTCCAGGGCCCGCTGCTCATGGACCTGGCCAAGGATGGACATATCGCCGTTTTCGGCCGGCCCGGCGCGGGCACTACTTCTTTAATTTTGACCATGCTCATCTCGCTGGCCAAACAACATAGCCCCGAGCAGCTTCACTTTTACATCATGGACTTCGGGGGTAAGGCGCTGACCCGGCTGCGCGCCCTGCCTCACGTGGGCGACATCGTGGTGGCCGAAGAAATCGACCGGACCCAACGCCTGTTGCGTTTCTTACTGCGCCAGATTCAGAAACGCAAGGATATCCTGGCCGCAGCCGGCGCCAGCACCCTGGCATCCTACCGCGAATCGGGTCGAACCGATGTGCCCGCGGTGGTGGTCGTGCTCGACAACTATGTGCGTTTCTCCAAGGACCACGCCGAGGCCGAAGACCTGCTGGCCACCCTGGTTCAGGAAGGCGGCAACCTGGGCGTCTATCTGATCCTGTCGGCCAACGGCCCCAGCGGACTCAAACCCAAGGTGGGCGGCAACATCAACAGCGTGCTTTCGCTGCAACTGGCCGACCGCACCGAATACACGGTGGCGGTAGGACGCACCGAGGGAATGGAGCCCGGTCCGATCGTCGGCCGCGGCCTGGTCAAAGCCAAGCCGCCGCTGGAATTCCAGGGTGCGCTGGCCTTTAGCGGCGCCAGCGAGATGGAACGAGCGGCGGCCATGGACACACTCACCGAAGCCATGCGCGCCGCCTATAAAGGGCCGCCTCCCCCACCGGTGCCGATCGTGCCCGATCAGGTCACGCTCGACCTGCTCATCCCGGCCATCACCCAGGATCAAGTCGGACCTTTTACGGGCGCGCCCATCGGACTGGACATCGACGACGTGGTGCCCTTCAACCTGGCCCCCGCCGACGGCCCGCACTTCTTCTTCACCGGCTCGATGCAAAGTGGCAAGACCAACCTGCTGGTGGTATGGGCGCTTTCCCTGGCGTCCCGCATGTCGCCCGAGAACCTGGACCTGACGGTGGTGGATTTTCGCGAAGGGCTGCTGCAGCCACTGGCGCGGCTCCCCCATGTGCGCCAGTTCGTCGACAACGAAGACACCTTCGGTGAGGCTCTGGAGCGCCTGCGGAACCTGGCCGACCAGAGAAAAGCAGCGGTCAAAGCCGCCCGCATGCAATCGGGTGGCGTGCTGGATGAGGCCGAATGGGTGGCCCAGCAGCCGACCATCATGCTGTTCATCGATGACTTCGAATCCTTACGCTCCCAAAGCAGCGCGCTCAACCAGGAAGATCTCATCAATCTGATCAAAGCCTGCCGCGGACCGGGGATGCACGTGGTGCTGGCCGGCAGCGTCGACGATATGGGCTCCAACACCTACGACGGCATTTATAAGGCCATCGCCTCCTACAAGTCGGGCTTCCTGCTGGCCACCCGCGACGACAACGGCGTCTTCAACAATGTGCGCATTCCCCCGCAGTCAGAAGAACTGACGCGGGGAATGGGCATTTTCGTGCAACGCGGAGCAGCCCGCAACAAGGTACGCATCGCCCGTCCCGGAGCGGAGGCCAAGGGATTGCTGGTATGGCTGGACCGACTGGCGCAATTCCAGCCCGAACCGGTTGAGGACGTGCCTGCCGAGAGAAAAGTGCCCGCTGGGACCGAGATCGCGCGGGTCAAATTGCTCTAGATTGGTTTCCGAGGCGGGCCTGAGCCGAATTTTGTCACGGCTTGTCATGGCGCGGGCCGGATGGACGACAGGTCGCGCTCGGGAGCGGATTACTGGCAATTGGCCGCGGAAAGGAGGGAATGCTGGAGGCCGGGAACACAGCGCCCACATGGCATACGAACTACTGGCAACCACCTCCACCCCCGCTCTGATCGTCTACCTCATTGACGTGAGCGCTTCCATGATGCTGCCCATGGGCGAGCAACGCCGCATCGACGTGGTGATGTCCGCCTTGGGAGCGGCTTTGCGCCAGATGGTCTTCCGCTCCACCAAAGGCGTGCGCATTTCTCCCCGCTACCGAGTTGCCATGTACGCCTACTCAGACCACGTCTACGACCTGCTGGACGGCATCAAATCAGTGGATCGGGTCGCCCATTTAGGCGTACCCGAACTTTCCACGCTGCGTAGCTCGCGCACCGCCAAAGCCTTTGAAGCGGCTGAGCGCCTGCTGCTGGCCGAACTGCCGGCCTTGCGCAATTCCCCCGCCCCGGTGGTGTGCCACATGACTGACGGGGAATTCACCGGTGAAGACCCGGAGCCGGTAGCTCAACGCCTCAAGCAGATTTCCGTGGCCGACGGCAACGTGCTGGTCGAAAACATTTTCATCACCGATGAGTTTCTAGCTGACCCCATCAGCGACCCGTTCCGCTGGGGCGGTGTCACCCCCAGCACCGGCCTGGCCAGCGAATACGCGCGCAAACTGTGCCGTATGTCCAGCCCCCTTCCCGATAGCTACGCCCGCATGATGAAAGAGGCCAACTACCAGATGGCTTCGGGCTCCCTGATGGTGCTGCCCGGCCACAATCCCGAATTCGTGGCGATGGGCTTCCAAATGTCAGCCGCCACCCCCGTGCATTAGCGTGGATTCGCCGTTTCGCGCCCGGCGTTTGCCCCAGGACCGCGAGACGGCTCCGGTTTGGGAAGAGTCCGCGGGACTACGCTGGCGCTACGCTTTCGCTCGCGCCGCCGAGACCAGGGCCAACAACGAAATGGGCCAGGATTGCGTGGTCCTGGCGCCGGCGCCGGAGGGTTTCTCTTTTTGCGTCACCGACGGCGTCAGCCAGTCCTTTTTCGGCGACATTGCCGCCGCCGCCCTGGCCGATGGGCTGGTGCAATGGCTGAGCGAACTCGAACCCGGCGCCGAGGTGGAGGTAGTGCGCGCCAGCCTGGAAACGCGCTTGCGCGAACTTTGCGCCGAGGTCAGCGAGGACGTCCGCGACCAGCCTTTGCCCGCCGAACTACCCGAAATGCTGCGCCAGGTGCTGGAGCAAAAGCGTTTGATTGGGTCCGAGAGTATGTATGCCTGCGGACGCATCTGGCGTCCCGCTCCCGGCCACCCTCATGGCCAGCTGGTGCTGTCCTGGTTGGGGGACGTGCGTTGCCGTAGCTGGTGGGCGGGCCAGGAATGGAAACTGGAAGGCTTTCGCACCGAGGACCGCTGGTCGAGCGGCCGCGGCATTCTGGGCAGCCCGGGTTTATTCGTCTCCAGTCTGGACTCTCCCCAGGGGCGTTTGAGTCGGCTGGCCGTCTACTCGGACGGCCTGGAAATTCTCGATGGGCTGGCCCAATTGCCGGACAATCAGAGTTTGGGCCGCGCCATCGCTGATTTAGCCCGCAACCCCAAGTCTGACGACGTTTCGCTGGTGGAAGTAGAACTTACTGACTAGTACAACGATCCTAGTTTTTTAGCTCAATGGGGGATTTGTGGCCTCGGTGGCAAAAGTCCGGGCCAACTCCGGGGATGGACTTCCATAGAGCACCCTGGACGACAACCTGAGGTTGAAGTGGTAGGTAGGGTGATGAGGCTAAACAACTTAACGACGGGAGCCGCGCGGTTCCTGGTGGGCAGTATGATTTTGGCGGCGGCGGTGGGAGCCCAGGAGCTTCCCGATCTGGCCGCGCCGACCTTGGGGCAGGCGTCAGCGCCGGGGACCGGCCCCGACTCAGCTCCCAACGTCGAAGTCAAAGAGCGCACGCTCAAGGTCAACAGCTTTTCGCTGGAAGGCGATGTCGGCACCCAGCCTGAAGGCGTGGATGCTCTGTTCAAGCAGTATGCGGGTCAGGACCTGACGCTGCGGCAAATGAAAGAACTGGCCGCCCAAATCGCTCAACTCTACCGGGACCAGGGTCGCCTTTTGACGCAGGCATACATTCCCAATCAGAATTTTCAAGGCGGCAACGTCAAAGTGGCCGTGGTCGAAGGCAAGGTCGACAAAATCAAGGTGGAAGGCAACAAGACCTACTCCGAGGAGTTGATTCGGGACTACTTCAGCAGCGCCGTTCAAGACGGCAGCTTCCGCACCGACGAATTCGAAAGTTCCTTGCTGCTGCTCAACGATCTTCCCAATATGAAGGTCTCGGCCCACCTGGTCAAATCCCAGGAAAAGGGCAAAGTCGACGCTATCCTCAAGGTCGAGGAAGACAAAAACTTCCACGTTAACCTGGACTACAACAACTTCGGCTCGCGCTTCACCGGCGAGCACCGCCTGGGACTGGGCTTTGACATCGACAACATCGCGGGCAACGGGGACACCCTCTACCTGCGCAGCGTGCTCTCCTTCTTCCCGACCGGCAGTGCGTTCTACAACGTGGGCTACAAAATTCCGGTCAACACCAGCGGCACCACCATCGGTTTCGACTACGCCAACGGCGCCTTCACGGCCGGCCGTGACTTCGCCATCCTGGATATACGCGGCAGCGCCGACATCTACACCCTGTCGGTTTCTCAGGCTCTCGACCGCTCGTTGGACTTTTCTTCCAATCTGGGCGCGGCCATCAGCTACAAAAACAGCGACAGCCGCTTGCTGGGAATCCAGCAAGCCCACGACCGCTACGTGTGCGCCCGTCTGAACTGGCAGGGCGACTGGCGTGAAGTGGAAGGCCGCACGCTGGCCCAGCTGTCCATCACCCAGGGCCTGGGGGGCATGCCCAACGGCGATCCACTGGCCAGCCGCGTGGGCGCTCAGAGCAACTTCACCAAGTTCAACGCCGACCTCGCCCGCGTGCAGAACCTGGCGCCGGGCTTCTACGGCATCGTACGCGCCACCGGCCAGTACGCCTGGCGCCCGCTCTTTACTGCCGAGGAATTCGCCCTGGGCGGCCCGGATACGGTGCGCGGCTATCCACAGGCTTCTTACCTGGGAGATGTGGGTTACGTGCTCAGCGCTGAAGCCCGCTGGTCACCGCTGGAGGACCCGGAGGCCCTGCAATTCGCCGCCTTCATCGACCACGGCGGCATCGCCCGGCGCAATCCGCAGCTCGGCGATGTATCCTCGGTCCAATTGACGGGCGCCGGCATCGGCCTGCGTTCCAACTTCAGCGAAAATACTTCGCTCCGCGTCGATCTGGGCTTCCCGCTATCGTCGGCGGACAACTTCAACAATCACGCGCCGATCGTCTACGGCGCCATTCGGACCCGGTTTTAGGAGAGAGACATGATGTACAAGCGCAAGAATCCTCGCACTTTGCTGGCCAGTCTGACCATGGCGGCGGCTCTCTACGGCACTTCGCTGGCCCTCCCCACGGACGGGCAGGTGACCAACGGTCAGGTCAACATCGGCAACCCGGTCAACGGCCAGATGACCATCCAGCAGTTGAGCGACCGGGCCATCATCAACTGGAACGGCTTCTCCATCAACGCCAACGAGGCGCTGCGCTTCATCCAGCCCAGCCAGCTTTCGGCCATCCTCAACCGCGTCACCGGCCAGGACCCCTCGGTCATTCTGGGCAGTCTGCAGGCCAATGGGCGCGTCTTCCTGATCAACCCCAACGGGATTCTGTTCGGCGCCGGCTCCCAGGTGAACGTAGGCAGTCTCATGGCCAGCACTCTCGATATCACCGACCAGAACTTTCTGGCCGGCCGCTACAAGTTTGACCAGGTGGAGGGCAAACCGGCCGCATCCATCGTCAACGAAGGCACTCTGACGGTCACCCCGGGTGGCTTCCTGGTGCTGACCTCCCCGCTTATTTCCAATCAGGGCGTGATCGTAGCCAATGTCGGCCAGATCGCCCTGGCCGCCGGCGAACACACCGAAATCAATTTTGACGGCCAGGGTTTGATCAATATCCAGGTCGATCCGGCCGCTTCCCAGGCCGGTCCGGTGGCCATCAGCCACGGCATGCTGGATCATATGGTGGGCAGTCTGCTCAATCTGGCTCCGGCCGACGCCATCACACAGCTTCCCGACGGTGGCGTGGAAATCGCCGGCGCCTCGGGACGCCTGCACAACACCGGCGAGATTCATGCCGACGCTCTGCCCGGTCAGGCGGCCGGCCGCGTCATGCTCAACTCCCAGCAGTCCACCTTAGTGCGCTCTGGCAGCCTGATCACCGCCAATGGCAGCGGCGAAGGCTCCAACGGTGGCGACGTTTATCTGCTTTCGAATGGTCTGGCCGCCCTGGAGCAGGGAGCCAACGTCCAGGCGCTGGGTGGCAGCACCGGCAACGGTGGTTTCGTGGAGCTCTCGGGCAAAGGGAGAGTGTGGGTGGAAGGCGGCGTGGACGTGCGCGCCATTCAAGGCACGGCCGGGGTATTTCTGATCGACCCGGCTGATCTAACCATTATCAATGACACTAATGGAAACGGTTCGCTGGACGGATTTGCCAACACCCAGGGCCAGGACATACCTCCGAACACGGTCAGCAATGGTTTCATCAATGCTTTCAATAGCGGCACCCTGATCCTGCAGGCCGATAACAGCATCACTCAATTGGCCGGCGCCGACATCAACATGAATCTGGGCGCCAACGACCTGGTGCTTACCACCAACACCGGCGACATCAACCTGAACGGCAACATCAACACCAATGCCGGCAGACTGACGGTGACCGCGGGCGGTAGAATCGGCCTGGCAGGAACTTCCTACGCGTCCGCCACCGAGATTGTCATGACGGCTGGGCCCGGTTCATCCATTGGGAATGCTGGTTCCACCGCCCTGCTCAGCGCACCGTCGATTACTTTGACCGCTCCCGGAGGCATTTTCGGCAGCACGGTCACGCCTCCCAACATCGCTTCCGGCAGCCCTCTGCGCACCGACGCCACCTCGAATCTGAACCTCAACGCCGGGCCTACGGGCAACATCTTTGTGCTCAACCAGGGCTCCACCGTCGTCAACGCCACGGGCGGTGGCGTGGCCATAGGCCTGGCCACCCCCGGCACCATCGTGGTCGGCGACGATGGCATAGCCGGCACGATCTTGGGCACGGCCGTGAATGCCACCGACATTCACGCTACGGGCACTTCCGGTGTCCTGGGCAGTCCCACCAGCCCCACCCAGTTAGTCACGACCGACGCCATCGGCACTACCGCCCAGGCGGTCCGGACTGCCGGCTCGACCTTAAACTTGAGCGCAGCCGGGACGGGGGGCATCAATATCACCAACACCGGTGTATCGACCGTCAACCTGAACGTGCCCAACGGGCCTATCAGCATCGCCTCGGACAGCAACATTAATATCGGCAACTCTACTTTCTTCGATCCGTTAGCCGGCACATTCGTGACCGCCAGCACCTCGGCTGCAAATCCGTTCACCCTGACCACAACCGGTGCCGTCGCCTACGCCGATGCGGGAGCGTCCCACCCGACCCTGACCGGCAGCAGCGTGAACATCACCGCCAACAACGGCATCGGCACGAACGGCGCCATCGAGACGGGCACCACCTTGCTCAACCTGGCCGCCAGCAACGGCGGGATTCGCGCCACCAACAACCAGGGCGCCAGTGTCAACGCCACCGCCGGCAACGGCGCCGCCACCGTTACCACCAATGGCAACCTCGTGGTGGGAACCTCGGGCATCCGAGGCACAACCGGCACCAATGTGACCGCCACCGGCGGCAGCCTGACCGGGAGCGGCACCGTCGGCAATGGAGGCACCACCACCATCAACGCGGCCAGTGTGGGGACAGCGGGCACTCCCCTGCAAACCGCCGGCTCGGTGCTCAACGTAACGGCCAGCAGCGGCTCGGCCGACCTCGAGCAGAGCGGCAGCGCCAGCGTTAACGTAACTTCTCCCGCAACCGTCAATCTGACCGCCACCAGCGGTTCGCTCACGGTAGGAAGCGCGGGAGTGGTTGGCCAGACGGGCACAACCGTGACCGTTAATGGCGGTGGTGACCTGCTGAGTGGCGGCACGGGTGGCCGAGTGGGCAGCTCCGGTACGACCACCAGCATCCAGGCCGCCAATATCGGAGCCAGCGGCGCTCGGGTGGGAACAGCGGGCAGCACCGTCAATCTGAACGCCGGCACCGTGCGCGTCGATAACAACGGAACTTCCACTTTCTCGGTCAATCCGGCGGCTACCGTGGTAGACATCCTGTCCAACGGCGACATCGACCTGGCGGTGGGCTTTGCCACCAATCCCACCACTTTGAGCCTGGTCACCACCGGCGGCACCATTACCTTCGATACCACGCCCTTCCCACTGGTGGGCAACACCGTAACGCTCAGCACCTCGACCAGCCTGGGCTCCTCAGGCACACCGCTGCAGACCGACGCCGATACCCTGACGGCGTCCTCCACGGGTGGCAGCGTCTTCATCAACAACAATGGAGCCCTGGTGGCGGGCGGCCAGGCCAGTCAGGACTACGTGCTTACGGCCACCGGTCCGGTGACGCTGAGCACGATCAGCGCCGGCGGCATCGCCACCATCAATTCCCAGGGCAGCATTCTGGGCAATGGAGCAGCCACCAATGTGCAGGCCAGCACGGTCAACCTGAACGTGACCGGCGGCACCGGTTCCATCGGCAGCTCTCCCGCCAGCCGCTTGAATACTCAGGCCAATACCCTCAACGCCACCGGACCGGATGGCGTCTTCATCCAACAAAACGGAGCCACCACGGCCACCGCTACCGCCACCAACGGCGACGTAGACCTGAACGTGAACGGCAATCTGAATTTACAGTTGATCAGCGCCAGTGGCAACGTCAAGCTGCAAACCTGTCCGGAAGGTTCCATCCTGGATGCCAACGGAGCCGCCGACAATATCCAGGCTGGCGGAGACGTCACCTTAATCGCCCACGGCACCATCGGCACGGACACCGACGCCATCGAGGTGGACGTGGCCGCCGGTCTGTTGCGCGTGGCCGCCGGTGGAGCGGTGAACGGCGTGGCTATCAATGTTGACGGCACCACTTCCGACAACAGCATGGAGGTCTTCGATCCGCCGGCCGGCACGGCTTGCTTCACCGGGCTGCCCACCGGCCGGGCGCTTTTCAACGGTACCATCGTCTTCGAGCCATCCGCTCCCGCTCCGACTCCGAATAACAACTTCGTGTTCATCGGCGGAGGCCAGGCAGCCAACCTCCGCCCGTCGGAGGTGCGCAACGCCATCGACGCCTCGCTGCTCAACCCGTTCATTTTCAACGTCCCGCCTATCCTGGACGATAAAGGACGCGTGGCTGGCTCGGCCTTCACGCCCTTCTACACGGCCGGATTGGCCTTCTTGCTGGACAAAGAAGACTGGCTGCGTTTCCTCCAGGAAACGGTGGTCTGGGACATCGACGAGGAAGAAGCCAAGGACCTCTAGTCCGTGTCTGGCCGCCTCCTCTGCCTGGCGGCCTGCCTGCTCTGCTTGAGCGGGCCGGGCCGTTGCGATCCACCGCGCAAGGTCCAGACGGTGATGAGTTTCAGCAAGGAACTGAACCTGTCTAAGGAACAGCGCGGGCGGATCACCCGGGCCCTGGACGAGCTGCGCCGCCAGCTGGTTGCCTGTCAGGAACGCAACGCCAGCCTGCAGAAGGGCGTCAACACTCTGCTGCGGGCGCGGGCTCCGCTGCCACAGATTCGAGCCAAGTTCGAGGAAATCGCCGCCAACGAAGTCGAGGCCAAAATGCTGGACGTCAGCACGGCCCGCAAAATTCAGGAAATCTTGACGACCGAGCAATTCGAACGTTGGAAGGCGATCCAGGTTCGCAACGGGAGCCCGCCCTAAGGAGGGGATGTCCCGGGTTCCCGTAATTTGTAGTTTATGAAACTGTCTTCTCGCCGCCTCCTTTCCCTGACCACCCTCACTTTACTGCTGACCCAGTGCGCCCGCGCCGAAGGCACTACCTGGGCGGTGCTCATCGGAGTGGACAACTATCTGCGCGGCGGCGTCACCAAACTCAACTACGCCGGCTCGGATGCCAAGCTGCTGGCCAAGACGCTGGCCGACAAGATGCAGGTTCAGCAGAAGAACATTTTCCTCTACACCACCGACGCTCCCGATGAGAATAATCGCCCCTCCTTGACCAATGTGGTCTATCGCCTGGACTGGCTGCGCCAGAACGCCGGGCCGGATGACACCATCATCTTTTATTTTGCCGGCCACGGCATCAATAAGGACAACGAGACCTATCTGCTGACCCAGGAGGCCGACCCGCGCGCCGGCGCCACTTTGAAGATAACCTCGTTGAACGGCTCCACCGTCTATGAGAATCTGGGCCAGTCCAAAGCCCGCAACTCGTTGGTCCTGCTGGACGCCTGCCGCAATGATCCTACCGCCGGCCGCGGCGACTCGAGCAACCCTCTCAACGACCAATTTTCCAGGTCGCTGGTCTTCAATAGCGCCGGCGCCACCAATACCCCCACCGCTCCCGGCAATCAGGGACGCAATCTGGCCACCTTGTTCGCCTGCAGCGTAGGCGAACGTTCCTGGGAGTCGGAGGAGAAGAAGCACGGTTACTTCACTTATTACCTGGTCGAAGCGCTGAGCAAATCCGCCGAGGCCAATGGCAAGATCACTCTGCAAAGCATCAACAACTACATCCGCAAGGAAGTAAAAGACTCGACCTTCCGCCACGAGACGGCCCCCCAGACGCCCATGTTGCGCTATGAAGGTCCCGGCACCGATCAATGGATTCTGGCCTCGGCCGCTCCCAGCAATGTGCTGCTGGGCGCCGGCACCCCCGATGGGGCGGCCCTGGAAAAGCGCCTGGCGGCCGAGCGCATCAAAGCCGAGAGCGAAAAAGCCAAGGCCGAGGCGGCCGAGGCCGCCAAAAAACTGGCTGAAGGCAAAGCTATCGCCGCCGAGGAGAAAGCGGCCATCGCCGAAGCCAAGCGCTACGAACTGGAGATTCAGAATAAAGCCCTGGAGAAGCGGGCGGCTCTTCTAGAATTGGAACGCCAGGCCGGGGTGGCTCAGTCTTCCGTTTCGCATGATCAGATGAAAACCGAACTGGAAAAAGCTCGCCAGGAGCTGGCCAGGGTGAGCACGGCCTTGAACGAGTCGGAGGCGCGCGGCGAAGCAGCCAAAAAGAAGAGGGACGAGGCCGAGAAGCGAGCCCTGGCGCTGGAGCAGGCCGGCAAATCGCAGGACGCGGCCAAAGCGCGGGCGGAAGCAGCCGAGAGCCAGGCCGCCATGCTGGCCGAGAAAGCCAAATCGGAAGAGGCCCGGCGCCAGCAGGTGGAAGCCGAGAACCAGGAACTGCAGAAGCGCATGGCCCTGCTTGAAGTCAAGGCCAATGAAGCCCTCAAAGGCAACGAAGCAGCCCTCAAGCTGCAGAAGGAACTGGACCAGGCCCGCGATGAGCTGCGCATCGCCCGGCAACTCACACAGGCCTCTGAGGCCCGTTCCGAGGCAGCCAAGCTAGCCGTGAGCGAAGCCGAAACTCGCCAGCAGACGGCCGAACGCCAGGCCGAGGCGGCCCAGGCCAAGATCAACCAGAAGACCAAAGATCCGGAATCGGAAAGGGAGATTGCCCGACTTCAGGCCGAGGCGGAACGGTATAAGCAGCTACTCGAGGAGGCGACCAAGCAGCGCCTGTCGGCCGACATCCTCAGGAAGGGCGCCGAATCGGAACTGGCTCTCAGCGAAAAAGAATACTCCAAGAAGTGGGACCGCCCCCTGGGCAACCGGCCCAACCGCAAGCGGCGGATGTCAGACCTGCTTCAGATCGACGTGAACGATGAGCTTCAGGAACTTCCCTCGTCGCCGCCGCCCGTTCCCGACAAGTCCTCCAAAGAGCACTCCCGCCTTCCGGTCGAGGCCTCCGGGGATCAGCTTCTGGGCAAACGGCCCAATCGCAAGCGGCAGATATCAGCCCTGCTTCAGATGGAAGCGGCCGACAAGCAGCCGGGCCAGTGAGGAGGATATCTACAGGGCCCCACAGGACGCGCTTGAAAGAGCTGCTTCAGGTAGAAGAGCCGTCTCCGTCCGAGCGACCGAGGCGGGTGTCTTTGGAGAGCACCACGCGAAAGCCCATTTGATCGCTGCGCGCTTCGGGTAAGGCGGTGAAACGATAGGTGGCGCGGCATTCGCGCGCGTTGTCGCTTTCCGCTCCACCGCGGACCATGAAGCGGCCAGCTTTGGGCTCTTTGATGACCACGTCGGGGTGGTAGAGACGAAAGGGCGAATCGGTCCATTCGCGCACTCCCCCACCCATGGCCAGACAGCCGTAAGGGCTGGCGGCTTCGCTTCGGCCGCTGGCCTGCCACCTGTCGCCCCAGGGGTAACGGCGTCCATTGCGGCCACGAGCCGCCTTTTCCCATTCGTCCTCGCTGGGCAAGCGGACTTTGGCCCAGTCGCAATAGGCCTGGGCGTCGCCTTTGGTGACCTGGGACACGGGGGCGTCCGGCGCAGCAGGCTTATCCTGCCCGCCGGGGTTACGCCAGTTAGCACCGCTTACTTTATCCCACTCGCCGTTCCTCAGGCACCAGCCGTAGCCGTCTTCTTCGGCCCTGGTCTTGTAGGCGGTGGCTGCCACGAAGCGGCCGAACTGCTCCACCGTCACTTCCCGCTTGCCAATGCTGAAGGCCCCCACCTCTACGGGAGTAGGCGGGAACTCGTCCAGTTCGCCGTCACAGCAGCCGCGCCAAAACTTCCCCGCCGGGATGGCCACGTAGTCCCCTTCCGCCCTGGCCTGGTCACCGCTCAGAGGGGTGTAAGGAAAGGTGGGAAGGTTGGGGGGCTTCTTTTCGCGCCGGCCCCACTCGGCCAGCAGGTAGTAGGCGACGGTTTTGGGGTCGATGCTGAGTGGCGGGCGATTGATATTGGCGCTCAAGGGCAGTCCGCTGCGGTCGATGGTGCCGGTGGTGGCCACCGGCAGGTCGGCGGCTTCAAAACCGAGCCGCTTGATGGCCGGAGCATGGGCCGGAGTGGCCTGGTCGATAACGGCCAGCGGCAATTGCTCACGGCTCAATCGAGCCCGGCCGCGCAGTTCCACCACGGCGTCGGCCAGCTTTTCGATGCGCGCTTTGCTGGCCGGAGTGCTGATGAGCACAATGCAGTTCTTACCGTTGAGCGACTGGCAGTAAGCCGTGCTGAGAAGCAGGGCGGCGAAGGCGATTTTTTTCATCGGGTCAGCAACCTCGCAAGATCTTTGAAGGCATTGGGGGTGGTGCCGACCGCGTCGTGGGCGACCAGCAGACTGGTGATGAGGGGCGTGAAGATGGGGGGAAATTTGCATTCAGCCAGGCGGATGCCGGAACTCACTTGCTTTTCCAGCTCTTGCATGGCGGCGCGGATTTTGTCGTCGGCGCAAGCGCGCACCGCCCAGCCCAGGGCCTGAATCTCGGAGCCACTGGCTTCCAGAGCGTCCACCAGGTTGCGGCAGGAGAGAATCAGGGCCGGGCGCGAGTCGTCTTTGGGCTCGCTGCGCAGGTATTCGAGCTTGAGCTGTTCGCAGAGGCGGTCGAGACAGCGGCTCAGATTGGTGGACTCGCCCATTTCCACCAGCGCCAGGTACTGGTCGGAAAAGATCTCAGGATGGTGGGCCAGGGCTTTGGAGAGGGGTTCTCCGTCGCGCATCACCGATTTTTCCAAATCTTTGATGACGGAACCGGTGAGGCTGCACTGCTTGGAAGCCAGGATGCCGAAAATGCGGCCGAACGAGAGTCCGCCTTTGACCATGATCGCAAGCATGTTGGTGAAAGAAAGCAACTGCTGGGTCTTCTCGCGTTGCGAGAGTTGCTGGTTGCTGGTTCGTTGAGGCTGGGCGGAGGGAGCCGGCTCGGGCTCGGGCTGAGCCCGCTCCTCCTGTTCCTCCAGCAGAGCGGCCGGCGGTTTCAAGCCCTGCTCCAGGTAGAGGTTAACTTTATCCAGCCAGCTGAGCAGCTCGGGCGGCAGAGCTTTGACTTCCAGGCTGAAGACCGAAGCAGCCGTGGCTTCTTCCAAATCTCCCGATTCCAGCAGGTAGAGCAGCCGGGTGACGTGGGCTTGCGGATATTGGGGTTGCAGATCGATCAGGCTGTTGAGGGCGCGCAGAGCCAGTTCGGCTTTGTCCAGCCGCCGGTAGCACTGGGCCAGAGCCATCCATACCTCGGGGTGATCACTGTCGGTGCGCAGCAGCTTTTGCAGTTGCACCACCGCCAGCGAATCCTTGCCACTGCGGGAATAGGCGGCGGCCAGCACCATTACCAGTCGCCAGTCATCCGGCGCCGACTTCTGGAGATCGCGATAAAACTCGATCAAGGCGGCTCCCTCGAGCAGGCTGTCCACCAGATCGGTGAGCTTGCTTTCTAAGGGATCCTGCAGCAAATGAGACTTCAATAACCCCAGAGCGCCCCCGACGTCTCCATCCAGGATCAGTCGGTTGGCATTCCTGGCCACCTCGTCCGGGCTCTTGATCGCAGACTCCGACACGGGGTCGGCGGTTCGGGATCATGGCGATTCCTTCCTGGATAAATCGGGGAATTCCGTGCATAAAAGGCGAACGAGGCTCCGATGCAAGGGTTAGCCAATGTAATTTACTCGCTGCAGCCGCAAGGGGACCTGGAATTCATGCGGGAGTGGCAGCGCGAGGTGGTGGCGGCGGCCCGCGCGCTGCCTGGTTTTCGAGATTCCGAAGAATTTCCGCAAGTTCCCGGCCTGCAGGACCGCTGGGTGTTAGTACTGCGCTTTCAATCCGACGAGGGATTGCAGGCCTGGTTAGAGAGTCCGCGGCGGCGCGAGTTGTATGCCAGGGGGGCGCCCCTATCGCCTCATCAGGAGGTGGTGTGCGGGCCGGGAAGTTCGGCGCGGCCGGTGACCTTGATGGTCTCGACCCGGGTGCCACCCGAATCGGCGGAGCGGTTTCGAGCCTGGCAGCTCGAGTTTCTGGAGGTACAGAAGGCCTCCCCCGGCTATCTGGGCACCGAGTATAGGGAACTGGGCAACGACTGGACCATCGCGGTGCGCTTTGATTGCCAGGAACACGCGGACGCCTTTATGGTTTCGCCGGAGCGCCTGGCCATGCTCAAGAAGATCGAAACGGCCCTGCACGGCCAGCGCCGGCTGGTGTTGGATTTCGGCGGTTGGTTCGAGGTGGTGGCGCAGAATCAGGGCCGCCCCCCCGGTTGGAAGCAGATGCTCTCGGTGTTGATCGCGATCTACCCGATCGTGATGCTGACCATGCGCTATGTGGATCCGCAGCTGGTTTCCTGGCGCAACCCGTTGCCGGTGGCGGTGCTGCGCGATAATGTATTGAGCTGTAGTCTGCTGACCTGGGTGGTGATGCCGCGCTTGACGTCGGCCTTGAATTTCTGGCTGCAGCCGGCGGAAGGACAGCCGGCGTGGCTGGAGCGGGCGGGTACCTTCGGGGTGTTGCTGGTGCTGTTAGTGGAAGTCTTGCTGTTCCTATACTGGGGGGCATAACCTCCGTTCCGCTGTTTCACACTAACTTGCCCATCAAATCGGCCAGCCGGCCCACCGCCTGAAGCAGCGGATTGAATTCGGGAAGCTCGATGGAGAGGCCGCTGGTGGGTTTATTGTGAAACCGGTTGGCCAGCACCGTTTCTTGGAGCAACTGGCGGGCCTGGTGGGCGGCCTGGATAACTTCGGGATCGGAGCAACTGCGCTCCAGGTTGGCCAGCCAACTGCCCAGGTCGCCGTCGCGCTGGAGTTCGGTGGCTTTGAAGATCCACTGGGCGGGATTGTGGGTCTGCTGACCCAGGCGCGAGAATTTGGTGGTCATGTCCCGGGCCCGCTGAATTTCGCGTTTGTGCCCGTTTTTGTAGGCGTGCTGCAGTTTTTCCCGGAGTCGGTCGACGGATTTTCCCAGATCTTCGATTTTGTGGAGATCGATGGCGCTCAGGGTAGGCACGTATTCATTGCCGCCGTGGCGCTGCACCACCGAGGTGGCCCAGGAGCGGCCGTCGGCGCCCATTTCATCCAGGCGGGGCAGCATATAGGACCAGGGCAGGCCGGCTTCCCACATGGAGTCCTGGCTGACCACGGCCGCCGCGGCTTTGTCGGCCAGGTTTCTGAGGTTGTCCAGGTCGGCGGTGTGGCAGGCTTCTAAGACAACCGCCTCGCTTTTGGGCAGCTTGTCGAGAGTGAGTCCGCCGACGGTGCGGTTGTCTTTACCATGGCCGTCCAAATTGAGGATGGTTTTCTCGGCCCCGGGCATGAGTTGTTCGATTTGCTCCGGGGTCTGGGGAGCGTGGCCGTTTGTTTGAACAGTTTGCTGATGGGCCCAGGTGCGGGTACCCGTCCAGGCGGGCTCCTGGTGGATCTGGCCCTGGGTTTTGGCCAGGTGCAGGTTGCCCAGGCCGCGGCTGGCCAGGCTGCCGGCCGTGATCAGGCTGCCGGCAGCGCCCAGGGCCAGGCCCCAGCCGGAAGCGCCCAGCAGCAGGTTCAAGCCAACGGAAGCGGCCACGATGCCGCCGGCGCCGGCCAGTTGAGCGATGCCCTTGGCCTGGAGATGACCGGGAGTGTGGCCGACACGCCGGATCTGGGCGGTAACGCCGGGTTGCTGGACATCGAGGAACTTACGGGTCCTTTGGGGCTCCAGGTCGGCCGAGGTGGCGTCGACCAGGGCCAAGAGCTTCCAGGAGCCGGGAATGACTTCGTTTGGGGCTTTTTTCGTGTTCGCGAGCGGCTCGAGAGGCTGGCGCTGGTTGGGTAGTTTATCCACTCCGGTGACTCTGTCAGCCAGGTTACGTCCCAGGATTTTGCCGGCGTTAAAACCCTGGGTGACACCGTCTTTGAAGCTCTGGCCGATGGCCAGCAGAAAGAGACCGCCGGCGGCGGCGCCGATGGTGGCCAGGGTGGCTCCGGCCAGGCTGGCGATGCCGGTTTGCAGCCAGTTGCGGTCTTGCAGCGGGCGCAACGGAGCCATGGCGGTGGAGGCGCTGATGTGGAAGCCTTCGGGCTCTTTCCCGGGGTGCTGGATGGTAGCCACATGCAGATTTTGTTGCATGTCGGCCACCACGTGCCCGAATTGGGCCTGCAGTTGGGGAGTGGGGCCCTTTTGAGCCTGTTGAGCCAGTTCTTCCACCTGGCCTTCGAGCTGGCGGAGCCGGGCCTCGACTTCAGGGGTTTCGAAGGTGAGTTTGTCCATGGGGCCGGGTTGGCCCAGAGTCCCCAGGAAGGCCGAGAGTTGCTCGGCGTGGTGTTTGGTGTTGCACTGGCCCAGGTGTTCAAAGCCGTCTCTGAGGCCATGGATGGGTCCGTGTTTGGCGATCGACTCCTGGGCATAGGACGAGCAGGTGGGAGCGAACATGCAGCGCGACTGGCGCAGGCTGTTGTAGTCCTCGGAAATGTAGTCTTTGTAGAGACGGATGCCGGCCTTCATACTTGCAGTCTAGGTGGAGCGGGTTGAGGGGGCGATAAATTCGCTGCATGGATTGTTAAACAAAAAGAGCGAAGCCAAAACTTCGCCCTTTTGTTTGGTGGTGCCCGAGGTTAGCGGCCGGCGCTGCCGGCTCCGCAACAGAGCACGAAGACGCCCACTCCGGCCAGACCGTAGAGCAAGATCTCACCGCCGCTGGCGGACATATCGGAACGGTGGCTCTGCAGGGCCGGGTTGCCTTTGTAGGCGTCACTGCTATCGACCGAGCCGGCGTAGCCGTCCTGAAAGCTCTCGATTTCCACGGGCGCCTGGGTGGTGCGGGCATTCTGGATGCGGTTCTGGGTGGAGTTGGACTGAATCTGCATTTATGTGTTTCTCCTTGGATGTGTGTGCTCCCCTAGTTTCGTCCAGGAGATATAAACACGGCAGAAACAGGGCGCGTTTTAGGGGGCGGGATTTTTCGGGATTGTGAACTTCGCGTCAGGGGCGGGCGATGTAATCCTGGAGCATTTTGCGGTAGCCGGTGAACTGGATGTCGAGCAGCACTTCGGTGTCGACGGTAGTGAGGCGAATTTCGCCGGTGCGGCCGCGTTCGGCCAGGGTTTTACGGGCCGTGCTGAGGGCCTCTTCGAGCGCTTCGGAGGAGTCTGGGGAGTCGGTACGCCAGCGCACCTGCATGTCCATGCGATCGTCGGAGATGAGGTCGCCGGTCCAGGTGACCAGAGATACATGTTCAAACAGCTTGTTGAGCTTTTCTTCGCCGATGGAGTTCTTGATGGCTTCGAAATCGCGGCGGTTGGCCCATTCGAAAAAGCGTAATACGCTGTTCTGGCGGTTGAGCAGCACTCCGTAAGTGTCCTGATCCTGGTTGACCAGGCTCAGGTTTTTGCTGAGGTCAGGGTTAGCGGCGGTCTTTTTTTCGAGGATGCGATGGGCCGTTTCCAGGTCGGCGAAACCGTAGAAGGTGCCGTTAACGCGCGCCAGCACCAGGGCTTCCTCGCGTTTCTGGCCGGGCTTGGCGCGGATGACTACGGTTTCCTTGCCGATTTTCTCCGTTTCAAAAGGCTTACCGTCGGGCCCGTTGAGCAGGGTATTGTAAAAAATGGCCTGCAGGCCCGGAAAGCCGGACATGGTGACCATGAACGAAGGTTTGTCGCGGCCCTGGTCGTCAAAGTGATCGACGCGGACCATTTGAAAGGGCAGCAACTGCAGGAGAATATTGGTGGTGGACCGCCCCAGGAAACTGGAAACCAGGTCCAGCGCCGAGCCGGACCCGCCGCTGCGGGTCTTGATCGAATCCCAGGCGGTGGCGAAGAGCGATTTGAAACCTTCGTCCTCGGGGCGGGCGTGGACCACGCCCAGCGAAACGGTGCGGGCGTCCAACATGAGCGAAATGGGCGGCATCGGGTCGGTTCCCTTCGGAGGGGGAACCGCCCCGGCCGCCGCCGTGAGCAACAAGGCCAGGAGGGTCTTTTTCAAGCTGCTCTGTTAAGCGGCCTCAGGCGTTGTAGGTTCCCGCCGTGACCTGTCCGCCTTTGCCGGTCCAGTTGGTGTGGAAGGTCTCGCCGCGCGGCTTGTCGGTGCGCTCGTAGGTGTGAGCGCCGAAGAAGTCGCGCTGGGCCTGCAGCAGGTTGGCGGGCAGCCGCTCGCGGCGGAAGCCGTCGAAGAAGGCCAGGGCCGAAGAAGTGGCGGGTACGGGAATGCCCATCTCCACGGCTTTGGACACGACCCGGCGCCAGGAGGCCTGTGAATTCTGCATATCCTTCTGGAAATACGGATCGAGCAGCAGATTCACCAGGTCGGGGTTGTTATCGTAGGCTTCCTTGATTTTGCCCAGGAAGGCCGAGCGAATGATGCAGCCTTCGCGCCACATAAGCGCGATGCCGCCGTAGTTGAGCTTCCAGTTCAGTTCCTTCTCGGTGGCCCGGAACATCATGTAGCCCTGGGCGTAGGAAACGACTTTGGCGGCGAAGAGAGCGTTCTCCAGATCCTTGATGTAGGCTTCCTTGTCACCGCTGAACGGATTGAGGGCGCCCCCCAGGATTTTGCCGGCGGTGACGCGCTCTTCCTTGCGGGCGCTCAGGGAGCGGGCGAAGACCGCCTCGGAGATCAGGGTGAGCGGGGTGCCCAGATCCATGGCGGCCAGGACCGTCCATTTGCCCGTGCCTTTCTGGCCTGCAGCATCGAGGATCTTGTCGAGCAGCGGTTGGCCGTCATCGTCGTGGTAACCCATGATGGCGGCCGTGATTTCAATCAGGAACGACTTGAGCTTGCCTTCATTCCAGGTATGGAAGACTTTGGCAATCTCGTCCACGCTCATGTCGAGCCCGTGGCGCATGAGATCGTAGGCTTCGCAGATCAACTGCATGTCACCGTACTCGATGCCGTTGTGGACCATTTTCACAAAGTGGCCGGCTCCACCGGGCCCTACCCAGTCGCAACACGGGGAGCCGTCGGGAGCCTTGGCGGCAATTGCTTGAAAGATGGCTTTCACGTGGGGCCAGGCTTCTTCGTTGCCGCCGGGCATGATGGAGGGGCCGTAGCGAGCGCCTTCTTCGCCGCCGGAGACGCCGGTGCCCAGGAAGAGAATCCCTTTCTCTTTCAGCTCTTTCACTCGGCGCTCGGAATCCGGATAGTGTGAGTTGCCGCCATCGATAATAATATCGCCGGGCTCGAGCAAGGGCAGCAACTGGTCGATGACGGCGTCCACCGGTTTGCCGGCCTGCACCATGAGCATCAGTCTGCGGGGGCGTTTGAGCAGTTTGACCAGTTCTTCCAGGCTGTGGGCGCCCACCACTTTGGTGCCTTTGGCTTCACGGCCGATGAATTCGTCCACTTTGGCGGTGGTACGGTTGTAGACGGCCACCGTGAATCCATGATCGTCCATATTGAGAACCAGGTTCTGGCCCATCACGGCCAGGCCGATAACGGCGATATCTGCTACAGCAGCCATTTATGCCTCCTTTGGGATCTAGGGGGGACTCCGTCTCCCCCTAGGACCCCCTGCTTTTAAATCTGGTCGAGAAAGTCTTGCATTTCCCCCGCGGCGTGCGCGTCACCGACTTCTTCGGCTACCTGGATTCCCTTTTCCAACCACTCGGTAGCCGCCTTCTCGTTGCCTTGATCGAAAAAGAGCTTACCCAGTTGGAAGTAGGCGGCCACGTAGCGATCGTCCTTTTCCAGGGTGAGATAGAAGTGGCGTTGGGCCAGCTCCGGGTGAGCTTCGAGAAATTCCAGGCCCAGGGCGAACTCGCTGAAAACGTCGGTGGGATCCATTTTGAGCAATTGTTGCAAAGTCTTGATGCGCTCTTCGTTCATAGCGAAAGCTTTCTTACAGACCAGGCTTGTCCTGCATTGGAATGCATGTTAGCATTGGAATGTGCGCACCACCATTGAACTCTCGGAACATCAACGAGCTCAACTCCTGGAACTGGCCGCCCGGCGCGGGGAAAGAGGGTTTTCCAAAATTATTCAAGAGGCCGTCGAGCTTTATTTGAAGAGCAACGCCAACCAGCATACCACGATCCGCGCTGCCCTGGACACCATCGGCAGTTTCAGCCACGAGGAAGCGGCCGATCTGCTCGAAACACTGAAGAAAAGCCGGAGCTCCTGGCGATGATTCTGGCCGACACCGACGTCTTGATCGACGCCCTCCACGGCAAGGAACCGTCCGCCAGTCGGATCTCCCTGGAACTGGCCAGCGGGCGCCTGGCCACCACCTCCGTAACAGCCTTCGAATTGCTGAGCGGCGCCCGCCGTCCCCTGCAACGCCAACGGATTGACGCCCTGCTGGCGGCCATGGTGATCCTGCCGCTGGACCGGGATGCGGCCAACCGAGCCGCTTCCATACGGCTCCAACTGGAAGCCGAAGGAAACCCGATAGGGACTGCGGATTACCTTGTCGCCGGAATTGCCCTGGAGCACAAGGCCATCCTGCTGACTCGAAATCGAGGCTATTTTGAACGCGTGGCAGGTTTAAGCCTGGGGACTCTGGCTTGAATAAAATAACCTTGCCCGGACGTGCTAAGATAACGGGATGCGCACTTTGATTCAACTGACCGAAGCCCAGCTGGCCCAACTGCTGGAAGTATCCCCGCGTCGCGAGAATTTGCTTGACGCCGTCCGCCAACCTCAGGCTCCCTCCCCTTCTTCTGAGAAGCCGTGCTCAGCCCTCGGGGTTGTCCAGGATAGCCTGAAGACGTTCCCCTAATACGGGGGGGAGCGCCGCTACCCAGGCTGAGTCGATCAACCCGACTTCGATCAGATCTCGCAAATGGGTGCGGTCCTTGTCACGATGAGAGGTCAACTTCATCCTTACCAGAGCCGGTAGGGAGAGGACGGAAATTTCGTCCAGGCGTTGCGCCTCGGCCAGGGATGGAGCGGCCTCGGCGTAATCCGGTCGAACCTTTTCGCCGGCAAAGATGATGTGAACGGCATCGCGGGCTTTAGCGTCGGGACCGTCGAGAAAAAGATCGACTCCGGCCACATGGCGAAAGACGAACCCCGCCCGACTCATGGCCTGAATAGCGGACTCCAACTGACTCCGGTTTAACAGCATGTCCACATCCTGAGTATTGCGCACGGCTGATTCGTCGACGCGGGCGACCCAGGCCGCAACCGCGTTGCCCCCGATGACGGCATAAGCAATACCAGCCTGGTCCAGCGCCCGGCTGGCTCTCAACAGGCGCTGTCGAACCCTTTCCACGGCCTGGACCATCCTCTCCAAAATGGACATCAGCCATTCTAGCACGTTCTTTCGAATTGAGGGCGAGCCGGCCCGGGTTGCGGGGGCCGCCACCAGTGTCTGTGTTGCCGACCACCTGTGGTGGCTATTTCCTGGCTTTTTCCAGAATCTCGGAGCGGCGCTGGCCGGTGTCGTCAACGGTAGTCAATTGCAGAGTGGAGCCGTTCCACTCCAGGACGCGCGGGACTTTTGTCTGGGGGGTCTTTTCCACCCAGCGGGCGGCTTTACCGTCACGCACGTAGTCGGCTCGGTCGACCATGAGGGTATCCCCGCTGGCTTCGACTTTCAGCTCGGTGGCCTTGTTCCGCCAGGTTCCGACCAGGTCGGCGGCGCTGGCCTTGAGGAAGGGGGTTTTACCCTGACTGGAAAGGTAGCGGCTGACCCCCACTCCCCCGACCACGAAGCAGAGCATGAATCCCAGGACGATCAGCAGGTTGCGCATCATTCGCGCAGCCGGAAGCCATATTCTTTGCCGTCGGCCAGCGTCACCGAGAGGTGCTTGAACTTGGCCAGCAACCTCCGTTCTCCGTTCCTTTCGTGGAAGGGCTGGGTATCGCTCTGGCGCTCGAAAGTGACCGGGGAAGTGTCCAGGCCGGTGACGGTGAGTGACTGGCCCGCGCCGGTGATATGCAGGTCCAGGTTGCGCGTTTCGCACTCCCAGTCACCGATATAGTCGGAAGTGGGCGAAGGCGGAATGGGCCGCTCCGCGACATGATGCAGGTGCGGGCCGAAGACGCCGGCCACGGCCACGAAAAACCCTACCAGGCCGAAAGCCACGGCTGCCGACGAGAGAAAACGCCTCATGGCAATCCCCTGAAGAAGTCCCAGATGACCTGGGTGGCGTTGAGCTCCCGAGCCAGCGGTCCAAACATCTGCTCGGACACAGGAGCTTCGGTCCCGGGCCAGAGGTGGCCGGCGCTCTTCAGACGATAACGCACCGCTTTCGGGCCCCAGCTTTCTTTGATTCCGTCCACCGCGGTGGGCTGGAGTTGACCGGTCCAGCGCCGCATGAGTTCGTCCGAAGCCAGGATCTGTCCCCGCGAGCGGCCGCCGAAGTAACGGATGGGCCCGCCTTGAAAGGGAAAGCAGGGGTCGGATTCCGAGTTGATGCAAAGCAGCGGAGTAGTGGAAGATGCCCCCAGGGCCGGCGAAAGGCCTCCCATACAACTGGCTACTCCGGCCAGGTGGCTCAGGCGCAGTCCACAGAGCAGCGCCAGGTCGCCGCCGCTATCGAATCCCACCACAAAAAGACGCCGGGAATCGGCGCCGTACTCGGTGACGGCCAGATTCAAGCATTGATCGACAAAAGCCACGTCATCTTGCTGTCCATGGGCTGGAAAAGCGTCGGGACGGCCGTCATTCCAGCCGCCCTCGGCGGCCTCGGGATAGACCAGGGTCAGCTTCTCTTCCAATTGGGAAAAACCGGTCAGGCGCTCGATCTGGCCAGCCGTGGAGGCGCTGGCATGCAGTACCACCAGGGCCGGGCCTCCCTTCTCCGGAGAGGGGCGAACCCAGGCTTTGCGATCGCCCAGGCTGCGCACTTCCTGCGCCCAAGCCGGAACGGTCAGCCAGAGCAGCGCCAGGCCGCCTGTGAGGAGCTTAGCCCACGCGCACACCCGGGGCCAACTCCCCTTCCGGCGTGACCAGGCGCAGCACTTCGCCGTCACCGGCGGCCAAAATCATGCCTTCGCTAAGGATACCGAAGATTTTCCGGGGCTTGAGATTGTCCACGATGCAAATGGTGCGGCCTTCCATATGCTCGGGCGTGAAGTGCTTGCGAATGCCACTCACGATGGTGCGATCCTGGCGTTGGCCATCATCGACGGTCAGGCGGATGAGCTTGTCGCTGCCTTCCACGGCTTCCGCTTTAACCACTTTCACCGTGATCAGGCGCACTTTGTTGAAGTCGTCGTATTCGATCTGGCCGTTGCCTTCTTCTTGGGTGACGGCTTTGGCCACAGCTTTGGCGGCCGTGGCCACGGTTTTGACGGCGGTAGCCAGGGCGTTGGGTTCTTCCGTACGTTCTACTTTTTCGCCGGTCAGGCTCTCTTTTTTCACGATGAATTCCTCTTCTAAGTTCTTAAGATCGAGTTTTGGGAAGACGATCTCCGGTTTCTGCAGGCGGGCCTCCAGGGGGAAGCCGGCTTGCAGGGCGGTAAACTGCTGTTCGCTGGCCTTGCCATTCAAACCCAACTGGATCCAGTAGCGGTCGCAGGCGGCCGGCATGATGGGGGAAAGCAGCAAGAGCAGGGTGCGGATGGAGCGGAAGAGCACCGAAAACAGAGGGGGCAGCGCTTCGGGAGAATTTTTGGCGTGCTCCCAGGGCCTGGTTTCATCGATGAAGCGATTGAGGGCCGACACCAGCCGCCAGCAGTTCTCCAGCGCCTCGCGGAATTCGAGTTTTTCGAGCTGCGGCACGGCTGTGCTGGCCACCTCGGCGCGCAGATTCTCCAGCTCCTGGTGTGGTCCGTTGAGCTGAAACTCGGCGATTTCACCGTTCACGTAGCGGCCGGCCATGGTCAGAGCCCGGTGCAAAAGGTTGCCGAAGTCGTTGGCCAGGTCGTAGTTGTAGCGCTCCGAGAGGCCCTTGACGGTGAAGTTGCCATCCTGGCCCAGAGGCGCTTCACGCAGCAAGAAGTAGCGGACGGCATCGGCACCGACCAGGGCGACGGCATCCTGGGGGTGAAAAACGTTGCCCTTGGACTTGCTCATTTTGCTGCCGGCGAAGTTCCAGTAACCGTGCACCAGCACTTGCTTTGGGAGTTCAACTTCAGCTGACATCAGCATAGCCGGCCAGATGACGGTGTGAAACCAGGGAATGTCCTTGGCCATGATGTGCAGGTCGCAGGGCCAGTAGCCGCCTTGCGCGCCGGTTAAATAGGATAGCAACGCGTCGACCCAAACATAAAAAACATGGTCGGTGTCCCAGGGCAGCGGAATACCCCAGTTGGTGGATGACCTGGAAATACACAGATCGCGCAGGCCTTCGCGGATGCGCTGCAGCATTTCGTTACGGCGGAAGCCCGGGATGATGGCTTCGGGATGGGCCTCGTGCCAGGCCATGAGCTTTTCCTCGTAGGCGCTGAGCTTGAACCAGTAGGCGTCCTCAGTGAGAAACTTGAGGTTGGGGTGCTCCTCGGGCTTTTCCGGCAGGTCGCCTTCGTCCACGAACTTGTTGTCGGTCGTGTGATACCAGCCGGAGTACTCCGCCTTGTAGATGTCGCCCTTGGCGTGAATTTTCTGAAAGAAGGATTGCACCACCGCTTTGTGTTCGGGGCTGGAAGTGCGGCAAAACTTGTAGGGTCCGATGTTGAGCAGCTTCCAGGCGTCGTGAAACTGGGGAATGAAACGGCGGCAGAATTCTTCGGGGTGCATGCCCTCGGCGGCGGCCTTGTCGGCGATGCCCTGGGAATGCTCATCGCTGCCGGTCACCAGCAGGGCGTCGTAGCCCAGCATGCGCTTGGTGCGAGCCAGCGTGTCGGCCAGAATAGTGGTGTAGGCCGTGCCCATGTGGGGCGGGGCGTTTACGTAGTAGATCGGGGTGGTGACATAAAACTTACGACTCATAGGCGAGCGCCTTTCGTCCCGAGCTGCGGGCGATCCTCGAATTCATTCCCAATCCTCCCAGCGCAGGCCCTCGACGCGGGAGAACTCCCTGGAATTGCCGGTGACCAGCACCAGTTTGCGGGCCAGCGCCTGTCCGGCGATGAGCACGTCGTAGGGGCCGATCGGCTTGCCTAGCCGGGCCAGCCCGGCGCGCACTCGCCCGGCCTCACGGCCGTCTGCGCGCGTGAGTTCCAGCACTTCGAAAGCGAGCCGGTCCACCACCGCCAGATTGGCTTCGACCCGCTGGCTCTTGAAGGCTCCGAAATAAAGTTCATGCGCGACCACGGCGGAAATGCCCACCTCGCCGGGAGAGCACTGGCGCAGTCTGCGCGCCAATCCCGGGCGGTCGTCCTTGAGCAGTGAGATGACTGCGTTGGTGTCCAATAGATATTTCAGCATCAGGGAAACAGCTCGTCCAGGGCGGGGCGCTTCTGTTCGCCAGGCTGTTCGCGTTGAGTCAGGTAGTCGGGCGCCAATTCGCGCACGGCGGCGTCCAGCCAGTGCCAGTCGCTGGTCACCGGCTCAAGAATGATGGCGTTGCCCTGGCGGCGAATGCGCACTTCCTCGCAATCGAACCGGTATTCCTTGGGCAGACGGACGGCCTGTGAGCGTCCGGACCAGAAAACTTTGGCAATGTCCATCGGAGCCTCCGGCTTGAGATATATTTTTGATATAGCTCAAATTTCTCCCGCCGTCAACGGTCAAGTAACTTCTTGATCTCCTGCTCCGATGATTCAGGTTCGATGCGCACCGCCAACTGGCCGGAAGGATCCAGAAGAAAATAGTAGGATTGACCCTCCGACAGGCTGGTTTCCAGGCCCGAGCCGTCGCGGATAGGGGAAACGCGCATGCCATTGCGCTCCAGCCGGGTGGAAAAGCTGTGCAACACCTGGCGGGCCGGTCTGGGACCGCGCAGCACTTCGACTTCGTCCAGAGTGCAGAACACCTGATAAGATCCATGTGGATGTTCCACACGCACCTGAGCCAGGCGAGCGTGTACCACGCCGATCTCAGGGGTGAGCACTTCGCCCAGGGGACGGAAAAAGATACGAGTCGCGGCAACCTCCCAGGTCAGCAGGATGAGGAGCAAGAGAAACTTACGCATGGGCCGTCAAGGCCTCTCGGAGCGCTTTGAGGGAGGCCTGGACTATATGCCGATAGCTCAGCAGAGAGGCGTAGGCTCCTCCTCCCACCGCAATACCGAAAGGAGCCAGGAACCAGGCGCCCCAAACGGCGGAACCACCAAGGGCGTAGGTTCCCAGCCCGAGGCCGACCGCCTTTCCCGCCGTGAAGGTGAAGTGGACGTAGTAGAGTTCCCTGATTCTGTTGAGGAGCTCCTCGATGAGTTCCAGCAGGGCGGGTTTGCATTGTTCCATCAGTTGGCGAGCCAGGGCGGCTTTGTCCCGCACTTCGAACTGACTCAGATCAAGCTCCGCTCCATCGACAGCAAAAACCAGCCGGAGTCCCAGGTGGTGTTGGCCGTGGCCCAGCCAGGATTTGGGCCGGGCCAGCTGCCACTCCAGCTCGTGACTGGCCACCACCGCTCCGTCCCAGACAAAGTCGATGCGCTGTTTGCAGTCCCGGTAGCACTGGACGGTAAGAGCGGCGCCGATGGAGTCGCCCTCGTTCCGCCAGCGCAGAAAAGTGCCTTGCTTGAACACCGGCCTGCGCAGCTCGGCCCGGCTTTCCAGGGCGGCCAGGGCGGGCCGGCCCGGCAGAGGCGGGATCTGGCGTATCCCCACGCAAAAGGTGGGCAAATTGGCGCGCGACTTCTCATATTGCAGGATGACCTCGCCGGGCGTGTCGAGCAGGCCGCGTAACAGCGGGCTGTCGTAGCCCCGCTGCAGCGGACGCCCGTCCAGAAGGACGGGGATGGGACAGACCCAGCAGCGTTGGGCCACCGCTTCGTATTCTTCGGCGGTGTTGCGCACCAGGTGGGAAACCGAGGTGGCCAGCGTCCTGGCCAGGGTGCGGGCACGCGGGGGCCGGGTGGCGATCAATTGGAAGCCGGGCTGTTCTGAGGTGCCGGTGCGTGTGACCCGGGCGTCCAGCTTGACCATGCCTCCCCCACTGTGCCATTCGACTGACTCGGTGGTGGCGCTGGCGCAGGAACGCAGGGCGGTGACCAGGTGAAGCTTTTCCGGTTCTTGGGGAAGCTGGCCGCTCATGACCAGATTGAGCAAATCTTGCGCCTCGGGTAGCTTCGCAGCCTCGAAGCGGACACTAACGGTGCTGCGAGCGAAGGCGATGGTAATGGAGGGGGCTTTTAGAACAACGGCGGCCTGCACCAGCTTGACCAGCCACAGGCCCGATTCGGGCAACTGGAATCCCGCCAGCTTCTGGCGAGCTTTAAGCGAGTCGAGAGTAAACCTGGCCGTGTCCAGATAGGCCCCCTCGGCCCGTAGTTTTTCGATCTCGTCCATGCTGTGGTGTTTCCCGTTGCGGGTTGCATGGGCCTTTTGGCGGATGTTGGCCGCTGGGCGAGTGACCCACCCGCAGAACCTTCAAAACTTAGAACCGCACCATTCCGTTCAGCAGGATGCGCCGCTGCTGATGAAATCGCGTGCCGGAAAAGTCGCTGAAGAAGTTGATCAAGTTGCGCTGGTCGAAGAGATTGATCACCTGAAGGCTACCGCCATATTCCACACTGTTGGTTTCGCGAACCGGCCAGTAGTTGAGCGAGAGGTTGGCGAGAAAACGCGGGATTCGCTGCTGGTTGAGGCCGTAGGGATAAATCCCCTGAGCGTTATAAAGACCCAACGCGTCCTGAGGAAAGCCACTGCCGTAGAAGATGTCAGAGGCTACCGTCAGGCCGTTTTCCCAGGTATGAGACAGGCCGGCCGTAAGTTGAAGGCGCTGGTCGTGGTCATTGTACTGGCTGAGAATTCCGGCGCTGCCGGCCTGGAGCGGCCGGGCCCAGCTGAGGTTGGCGCCGAGAAAGCCGTTCAAGCCGGTTTTATTGTGGCTGTTCACGCTCAGTTCGATGCCGTCGTAGCTGGCGCGGCTGAAGTTGACGGGCGCGTAGAGGGGAATGTTGGATAACGAGATCAACTGTCCCGTGTCCACCTGGTCGCGGTAGCTTTTGTGGAGGGCGGCCAGCTTGGCGGTGACTCCCCCTTCAAATTGGTGCTCGTAACTGGCCTCGTAAAGGTGCACCCGCTGTGGAAGCACCGAGTTGGAAAAACCCAGGTCGAGTTCCAGGGGAGGGGCCTGGAAGAGGCGATGATAAGAAAGTCGGAAGACGTCCTGGGCGGTGGGCGCGTAAGCGAGATTGGCAAAGGGGCTGATCTGCCCGGTGTTCACTGCGATTCCATCGTTGAAGCGGTCCAGGCGGACCCCATAGTTCAGGATCAGCTCGTCCACAATCGGTAGAGTGTGGCTGAAAAACAAACCGCCGGAAAAACCGGCCCGGGCGACCTGGGCCTGAAAACGCAAGGCCTGATCGGGTAAGGCGCCGCCTCCGCCGGCGTCGACGATGTCGATGTCCTGGTGGGAATGGATAAAGTTGGCGTTGCCCCCCAATACGATTCGATGATTATCGCCCAGTCGGCGAGTGTATTGAAAAGCCGGCTGAAACTGCCGGAACTCGGTCAAGGTGGTGGGCAGGTAGGGAGAGCCCGGGTTGGTCGGGTCGGCCGGCAGGCCTTCTTCGGCAAGCTCCGGATTGATGGCCTCATCAAACACCTGGTAGCGAGTAAAAACCCCATTGTTATTCACCGTTTGACGGGAGCGATAGTAGGCCAGCGACATGTTGAGATCGGAATTCTCGTCCAGGCGGCGTTTCCAACTGCCGAGCGCAAAGGTATTGATGTCCTGTTGCGTCTGACGCACCCCGGCGGCAAAGTTCTGAGGAGTTTGGGAGACACCGTAGAGACCGGCCTGATGGGAGAGCGTCAATCCCCATTCGTCCAGTTCATCGCGCACCCGAAAACGGGCCAGCAGATTGGTATTCTGGCCCTTGTTGTTGAGCAACTGGTCGGTCGGGCTGGGAGGTTCGAACTTCATGTCGGTAGTGCCGGTCTTGGCCGCAACCAGGTAGCTGAAGGTCTGGTCCTGGTTAGAACCGCCCAATTTGAGCATTACCTGTTGGGTGCCCTGGCTACCCAGGCTGGGGCGTAGTTCAAAGAAGGGCTCTTTCGCTCCCCAATCGGTGATGGCGTTGAGGACCATGCCGCCCGCTCCGCTCTGACTGCCGTTGTAGCTGCCGGTCCGCAATTCGAGCTGATCGATGAAGTCAGGGTCGATGGGAGAGGTGGTGGAACTGGACGGGGCAATCGGCAGGGTAACTCCATCTAAAGAGAAGTTGATAGCGCGGTGATCCCCGCGAACATGCACCTGGCCCACGGAGTTGTTGGCGGTGCCGGGGACGGTGGCCAGGATGCCGGGCAAGCTGCGGTCCGCCAATTGAGTGCGCACAAAGTCTTCATTGCGGCGAGCGACTGCCCCATCGTTGGGGTCCTTGCCGTTGACCAATAAGAGATCTTCCTTGAAGCGAAGGACCTTCTCCTGGCCTTTCAAGTCCAGCAGGGTGAAGTAGTTGGTTTCAGCCCCGGCATTGATTTTGACCAGGCTACGATCTCCCTCATACTCGGGATGGGAGATTTCCAGGTAGTATTCGCCCAGCTCCAGACTGTTGAACTGAACCCTACCTGACTCATCCGTCAGTTTTTCCAAGACTTCGCGGCGTCCGCCTTTATCTTGAAGACGGATCACGGCCTTCACGATGGGTTTGTCGTTGTCGGCCCGGAGCACCCGAACCAACAAATCCCCCTGAATCTCGGCCGCCCACACCTGAGCGGTCAGCAGCACCACGGCGAATAGCAGATAGAATCGAGACAAGTGACGAGAACCTCCCAAGGATCGTGAGCCAGAAAAATTTTAGCCTCGTCTAAAACATCCTGCTATCGATAAGAAGTTATTATTATCAAACACCCCCTGGGGTAAAATGATAGGAAAGTATCATCTCTACAGCAAAAGAGAAGGCCCTTAATTTCGACAGGTGGGGTTTGATGCTAACCTCTCTCACGCTTCTGGTTCTCTTCGTGGTTTTTTCGGCTCTGATGGTTAACCGCTGGATGCCGGCCATGCTTGCCCTTCCCTGCTTAGGTTTGTCGGTAGCCACCCTGGTCGGGCTCCATCAGCAACTGACGCTCGGCCAACTTGAAGAACTCTTGACCGTGGAAGTGCTCGGCAAAGGAAGTGTGGCGATGGCCCGGTCGGTAGTGGCAGCCATCTTCGGCGGAGCTTTGGCCCAGCTCGTCACTCAGCAAGGCATCACCCGAGCGTTGGTGGCCCGAGCTGCGGAGTATGCCGGCGACCGCAAAGCCGGACAAGGAATTTGCATGTTGCTGGTAGTGGCCATCAACTTCACCTCCTTAAGCGGCGTGGCCGCCATCCTGCTGGTAGGTAACCTGGTCTTGCCCATTTTAATCTCGGTGGGATACAGCCCGCGTTTGGCCGGTACGCTGATGCTTTTCGGAGTGGCCCTGGGAAATCTGGTGAATCCGCTGGCTCTACAGATCTTCATGGATATCTTCAAGGTGGACCTGGCGCTTTGTCTGCGCCTGTCCGTGCCCTATCTGGCTCTGCTCGCGGTTTTCACCCTGGCCTACCTGGCCTTTCAGATTCGGCGGGAAAGGCGCTTTGCCTGGGCCAGTCCGGTCGAGACGGAAGCAGCGCCGGCCCTTCCCTGGTGGGCGCTGGTGACTCCCGTCGTACCCTTGCTTCTGATGGGTCCGCTGCACCTCTCGCCCCTGCCCACCATGCTGCTATCCCTTCTTTACGGTGCCCTGGCCACCCAACCTCGCCACTGCCTGAGCAACCTGAGCCGTGCCTTGATCGAAGGGACACGCGAAGTGGCGACGGTGATCGTGCTTTTTATCGGCCTGGGCATAGCCCTGGAAGCCTTTCGGCATCCCCTTAGTGAAGAAGCACTGGGGCCCATCGTAGCCTGGCTGGCTCCACAGTCTCCCGTGAAGTTCATTCTGATCTTCACCTTGCTGGCCCCGCTGGCCACCTACCGGGGCCCCTTAACGCTTTATGGCCTGGGTAGCGGTGTGGCGGTTCTCCTGATCAAGAGCAAGCTGTTACCGGTCAGCGCCTTGCTGGCCGCCTTTCTATGCCTGGGACAGGTACAATCCATCTGCGATCCCACCTGCACCCATACCGTCTGCGTAGGTCAGATCGTCAAGGAGAGCCCGGAGGCCTTAGCGCTACACTCGCTTTTCTGGGTCTGGACTTTTGTGCTGGTGGCCCTGAGCTGGGCCGTTCTGGGCCAGAACGTGCTCAGACCGATTTAGCTCAAGAGCCGAAATCGTAACTTTCCGCTTGCGGATATTGGTAGTTGTCCACGTAAGGCTGACGCATGGCCTCGCGCTCCCTGGCCGCGAAAGCATTCGATTTCTGACGATCGATGGGGCCAATATCCTCGACTTTGTGCGGTCCCCATTGGGCGCCGCCCATTCCACCAAATTTCTGCACGAAGGCAAACAGCAGCCACATTCCGCCGATGACTCCCACCACCAGGATCACCGCCCACTTGAACCCCAGCAAAATGTCCTGTTGCATCGAGGGCTCGTCGGCCCAGGCCGAGGCGGTCAGCAGAAACCAAAAGAGCTTTCTCATGATGGGGCGATTCGACTTGCCTGATTTGAGGTCCTTGACAACTCTTGCTCCGTGATGTAGGTTGAATCAACACTTGAACGATTGTTGAAATGAACAGATGAACCATGAACTCCGCATGCAGTCATTCTGCTGGTGAAATCAAGGTGGCCGGCACCCGAGCCAGGGATCAGGCCGCCGCGATGTTCCGCGCTCTGGGAGACCCGGCGCGGTTGTTACTGATGGAATGCTTGATGGAGGGGGAACGGTGCGTGGGCGACCTGGCCGCCTTCTTTGGACAGGAAGTTTCAACCATTTCTCAGCGTCTCAAAGTGTTGCGAAACGAGCGCTTGATAGAGCGAAGACGCGAAGGCAAGCACATCTTTTATTCTCTGGCGGATGAACACGTGAGCGATCTGATTCGCTCGGCTCTGGTTCACGCCCAACATTCAACCTAGGAGAAACCAACATGTCAAATCAGCAAACCTGTCAGCATCACGATCACCAGCACGGCCAGAGCTGTGGCCACACCGCCGTAAAACACAATGACCACGTGGACTATCTGCATGATGGCCACCTGCATCATCCGACCGGTGACTCGGCCGTGGAGCATCACAGTATCGAAATTTCGGAGAAGAATCCGGCGGCCTGTACTCCCGACCACGTTTGTTCGGGTCACCCCAAAGACCATGTTCACGGCCCGAACTGTGGCCACGAAGCCGTGCCTCACGGCGACCACCTCTGCTACCTGGTCGATGGCCACCTGCATCATCCGCACGCTGGGCACTGTGACGACCACGGCCCGCTGGAGGTCGTGCGGCCGGCCTGAAACGGGGGTGGGAAATCCAGCGACTGACGATCTCGGGAAAGACCTGCGAGCATCTACCCGTGCAGGTCGGGAGCGAGCGTTCGGCGGTAGACCAGCATGGTGGGCAATAAACCAGAAAGGAAACCCAGCGCCAGGGCACCCGCCGGAACCGCCACCAGGCCGGGATGCAGAGCCCAGGGATCGAACTGGATGCCGGTCTGAAAGCGCAGCCAGCGGGTTACCAGCCACATCAGCCCCAGGTAAAGACAAAATCCGCCGAACGTTCCCAGCAAAGTGATGAGCATCGATTCCAAACCGATCACCGCGGAGAGAAACAGCCGGCGGGCTCCCAGCGCCCGGAGAATAGCAAACTCTCTGCGCCTTTCCTGCAAGGTATTGCAAAGGCTGGCCGACACCGAGGCGGCCGCTACCACCAGAATCAGCACGGTGGTCAGCTTCATCAACTGCACCAGCCACTCCAACCTCAAAAAAAGTTCCGAAACGATGCGGGCTATCGGCCAGGCCAGGGTGGCTGAATGGCCCTGGCGATTGATCAACTGATCCAGGTGCATCCCGGCCTGAGGGCTCTTCAGTTTCAGCAAAACCCCACTCACTTCTTGGGCCGCCTCAGGGATCGGCTGTCCGGCCCGGGGGACAAACTCTTGACCCTGGCCGCGCAAAACATGGCCGGACATCCGAAAGACACCCTCCAGAGGGATAAAAATCACGCGGTCCTGAGGCGTGTTGGTGGGCTCCAGGATGCCGACCACCTGATAGCTTTCCTCATGCTGGGCGCCGGCGTCATAATTGAGGCCGTGGAAAGGATGAAAACGATCCCCCAGGCGCAGGCCGGTCCGTTGTGCCACCCAACTGCCGACCACGGCCTGAGACTCCGCCTGGAATGGACCGCCCTGGGCAAAAGCGAAGCCCGGCTCCCAAGCGGAAAAATATTCGCTCAGCGTTCCCACGATCCGATAGCCCAGGTAGTTATCTCCCAGAGCGAAGGGGATGGCGCGGCTGACCAGCGGCTCCTGGCGAATGGCCAGAACCTTGTCCCAACTCAGATTACCCGGGGAATTCTCCAGGTGGTAGAGGCTGCACAAAACCAGTTGCAAGGAGCTGCCTCGGGCGCCCAGCACCGCGTCATATCCGCCGGTTTGTCCGGAGAACACTTTGACGGCCTGGAACTGCAAAGAACTGACGGTCAGAATCAGAGAAGTGGCCAGAGCGATACTGAAAGCCGTGATGGAACCCGCCAGCCGGTGCTGCTCGAGACTACGCCAGGTGACCAGCCAGAGAGCTCTTAAGAGCACGCCTGATTCAACTCGGAGAGATCATGAGAATGCTCAAACTGCGACAAGATCGCAGGGTCGTGGCTGACCAGCAGAAGCGCGGCGCCACTCTCGCGACACATCGAGCGCAACAATTCCAGAGCGGTCTGAGCCATCTCGGCGTCCAGGTTTCCGGTGGGCTCGTCGGCCAGGACGAGGATGGGATGGTGGACCAGAGCCCGGGCCACCGCCACCCGCTGTTGCTGCCCCAGCGATAACCGGGAAGGCTTGAAGTTACGGCGGTCCTGCAGGTCGAGCCGCTCCAAGAAAGACTCAATTCGCTCCGCTTTCCCCTGACCGCTGAGAGCAGCGGCGACCCACAAGTTCTCCCAGACCGTCAAGCTTGGCAGCAGATGGAAAGACTGATGAACATAGCCGATGCGACGGCCGCGCCAGCCATCCCGGGCCGCCTCGTCCAGCCTGGTCATATCCCGCCCGTCGACTTCGATGCTCCCGCTATCCGGCAGGAGAATGCCCGCGATCAAGTTTAAGAGAGTGCTTTTTCCGCTACCGCTCTTTCCTTTCAAACCCAATTCCTGCCGGGCGGCCAATTCCAAAGAGGGAATCCGCAGAATGGGTCCGTCGCAAGCGCGGTAAGTTTTCACCACCTGCGCCATGCGTAAAGCCGGGGATGAAGGTCGATCTTGGTTTGAGGCCAGCATCAGTTCTCGATAATACGTTCTCAAAACTCCCTTGTCCAGCCACCAGAGGATTTTGATATTTCATTATCGAAAACCCGGAAATGGCATTCCAAGCTCTTCTCCTTTTGGCCTCCCTGGTGAACCTGTGCCTGGGGGCCTGGCTGTTTTGTTCGCTGCTGAGAACGCTACACAAAATGGTCCGGCCCAGCCTGGCGGCGCCACTGGCCGGCCTGATCTACCTGGCGGGCAGCCAACCGCTCGTCTATCCGGCAGGCCGAGGGCTCGGTCAGTGCGCACGCCTGTTTTTGCCAAACTTTTCTATCTTCCAGACCGGCTTTCATGCTGCTTCCACCTCGGCGACCTTGCTCAGCACAGGCCTGACCAACCTTGCCTATTTTCTCGTCTGGTCGGCTTACCTGGCCTTTTGCACCTGGATGTTCTGCGGCCAGCGTGAAGAGGGCTGAAGAACCGTTCCAGGATCCCGAATGGGTCCGTTCTTATGAGGAGGGTCCGCCCAGGTTCGTCCCCGGCTATCGCTCCCTTCAAATCATGGCCTGTGTGCTGTTGGCGGAGAGCCTGGGACCGGCCGGGCGAGTGCTGGTCCTGGGGGCGGGAGGAGGCGCTGAATTGGAGGTATTCACCCGGCTCCAGCCCGATTGGAGATTCGTAGCGGTGGACTCCTCCCCCTTGATGCTGGCCCGGGCCAAGCAGCGAATGGCCGCCATAGGCGCGACGGAGCGCGTGGAATGGAGCGAGGCGTCGCTTTCTCAAGCACCCGTGGAAGAATTCGACGGCGCAACCTGCCTGCTGACTCTCCCTTTTTTGCCTGACGACGGAACGCGCCTCCGCTCTCTGCGGCACGTTCGCTCGTGTCTACGGACCCGGGCTCCGCTGGTGACAGCCCATCTCGCCTTCGACCCGAAAGGTCCAGGGGCAGAAAGAAGTCAAAAGCGCTACGCGGATTTCGCCCTGGCTTCGGGGGCTGACCCGGAGCTGGTGGCCCAGGCTCAAAAGCAGATGCTATCAGGCCTGACCCTTCTCAGTCCGGAGCGCGAAAGGGAGCTATTGCGCAAGGCAGGCTTTGCCAAGACGGAAATTTTTTACCGCGGTTTCGACTGGACCGGCTGGGTCAGCTACGCATAGCTGCCGGGGCTACTTAAGCAACTGACGGTCGGCCAGGCGCAGCCAACCGCGAACCTTTTCATTTTTAGGCTCCCAGCGCAAAGCTGTGCGCAGGTCTTGACTGGCAGCCAGGGGCTTGCCGATATGCAAAAGAAAAAGACCGCGTTGGGCGTAGACGGTCGCCAGAGGCTGGGGGCGGCGCGGAGAGAGCGAGACGGCCCGATTCAAGACAAACAGAGCTTGCTCGGAGCAACCGGTCTCCCGGTAGAGGTCGGCAAGATCGGCAGCGATATCCAGCTGACCAGGGTCCCTGGCGAAGGCCTGTTCCAGTAATCCGATGGCGCCCGGCAAATCGCCCTGGTGAATTTTCCGGCATGCTTCCAGTCGCAAATCCATGGCCGAGCGGAAGCGCATGAAATCAATCCCGGCCTGCAGCCAAAGGAAGGCAGCCAACATAAAGAAGGACGAAAAGAGAGCGAACTTCGCGTTCCTTTCAGACGGACAGACGAGCCCCCGGCAGAACGCCGCATAGCCCGTCCAAATTCCCAGGTAAAGCCCCCCGAGAGTAAGGTTCTGCACTATGGTCAGCCCAGAGCACCCCATGGCAAAGGGTTCAAAGTATCTGACCAGCCAGGGAAGTGAGGCTCGCGGCCACGGGCCCTCCAATTCCAAATGAAAACAAGTCCCCAACAAAATCGACGCGCCGATCAACACGGCTGCCGGCTGGGCGGCTGTCGAGCGCAAGGCCTTGAGAATTTGAAGCAATACGATGGAACCTAGCGCCAGATTCAAACAGGTGGCCAGGGCAGGGAGGATAAACACTATTTGATATTCGATAATCGTTTATCACAAGTCCTGCAAATTTGCAACGCAGACAGTCCGTACTTCTATCTGACTGGGTATAGATAAAGGATGTTGATTGCTCATTATCAAAGGAGTTTATATGAGTGGCTATGCGATAGACTTTCAAGGACTCACCAAAACCTTCCGCACTCTGCGCGGGCCGGTGGAGGCCTTGCGCGGCCTGGACCTACAGGTTAAACCGGGGGAAATTTTCGGTTATATCGGAGTCAACGGAGCTGGCAAATCCACCAGCATCAAAGTCTTGCTTGGTCTGATCCGGGCCACTGCCGGGGCCGCCTGGGTCTTCGGAGAGCCGGCCGGGAGCCTGGCCGCCCGCCGCAAAATCGGCTACCTGCCGGAAGTGGCCAACTACCACGAATTTATGAGCGCGGCCGAACTTCTGATGGTTCATGCTCGCCTGGCCGGGGTGCCTCGAGCATTGCAGGCCGAGCGCTGCCGCGACGCTCTCGATGTAGTGGGCCTCACAGCCCGCAAACACAGCCGCATCAGTGAGTATTCCAAGGGAATGAAGCAGCGGGTTGGGGTGGCACAGGCTCTGGTCAGCGATCCACCCTTGCTGATCCTGGATGAATTAACCTCCGGGCTCGACCCTTTCGCACAACGCGATCTTCGGGACATCATGACACGCCTGAAAGAACGTAATATTACGGTATTTTTTTCCTCCCACCACATGAGCGAGGTGGAAGCAATCTGCGACCGAGCCGCCATTATCCATCGGGGGACGCTGCAAGCCTGTGGGACCATCCCTGAGTTGACCGAAAATCGGGAAAGAGTGGAAATGCTTTGGGAAGCAGTCCATGTGAGCGAGCCTTTGAGCCAAATTTCCAGCCTCGGTGAGGCCGCGGTAGCGACAGAGGGGGCCCATGATTTTCTCCAACTGGCCCTGAGCCGGGGTTACCGGCTCAAACGGATGAACACAAAACGAACCAATCTAGAAGATGTTTTTCACTCGATTACCCGGCGCATCGATGAGGAGGTCGGCGCATGTTCTCTTTCTTAGAAATCGCTCGAGTTCAGTTACTCGAAAATATCCGGCGCCAGGTGCATCTGGTCACTCTCTTCATGGCCGCCGCGATGCTGATCCTGCCGGCCTATGTCAACGCCTTCAGCATGGGCCTGAAAGCTTTTGGCCTGGTAACGAAAGACTTTGGTTTGACGGCTATCAGTTACTACGGAATCGCCATGGCATTGCTGCTCGGCTCCAGTGTGGTGCCACGCGATATCGAACGTAAGACCATCTACCCGATTCTATCCCGGCCCCTGGGCCGAGTCACTTACCTGGGGGGACAGTTTCTGGGCACGGCGGTCCTGGTCAGTGGGAGCGTGTTTCTGCTGACCATGTGCATGGGACTGGGAATAGCCTCCCTGAGTCGCGAGTGGGACTCGGGCCTGTTCGCGGCCGCCTGGGGCTATAGTCTGGAAAGTGCACTGGTGGTGGCGATTTGCATGTGCTTCAGTGTCTTTGCCAGCCCTCCGCTGGCCGGAGTCTTGGGATTTTTCGTCTACACCATAGGAGGCATGCCGAATGCCTTCATTCAATTCTTCCTGCGGGAAGATCGAGGCGCTCTCTGGGTGGCTGACGGCGTCGAAGCTCTCCAGCGATTTGTTCCCAATTTCGCTATCTTCCGGCTCAAATATCCGGTAGTGCACGGAATTCCGATTCATCCGGAGTACCACCTGGCGGAATCTCTCTACGCCTTTCTCTGGATTCTGATGTTTCTGCTGATTGCCGGCATCCGATTCGAGACCAAGGACCTATGAGACGGCCACTACTCTGGTTGCTTGGACTTTGGTTGGCGGCTGCCGGGCTGGCCGGCCCGCTCAAGCGAGAGAACCTGAAAATGAGCCCGACCAAGCCGGTCATTCGCTATCAGGACGTGCTTCTCGATCTGCTTGGGGAGGGCCGCACCATGTTGGCGCGCTATCTCTGGTTCAAGATGGACACCATGCATGAACAACAAGACGACCAGGGGGTCGCGACCTTTAAACAAAAAGAAGTCGTGCCGCTGCTGCGCATGATCAACTACCTCGACCCTTATCTAACGGATGCCTACGACACTCTGGCCTACGAACTGTATAAGGGGTACGATCAGACAGACAAGGCGATGGAACTGGTGGAAGAGGGCCTGCAGTACTCTCCCGACAACTTTGAGTTGAACTTTCGCAAAGCCTTTCTGGCCGAGCGCAAAGGTGACTCGACCACCGCCTTTGAGTTCGCCAAGCGCGCCCTGGCGGCGGATCAAGACGAAATACACAATCTGATGGCCTTGCGCACGATGTACAGGGCCGCCGTTCGTTTCCATGATGCCAAGACAGGAGTCGAGGTTGTGGATTTGATTTCCCGCCTGACTGGCGGAGCCAACCCTTATATGGAGCAATATCGACGCTGGAAGGAGGAACTCAAAGGACGATGAGATTTCTTTTGCTGGCGTTCCTGCTCAGCCTCTCCGTCTCGGCCCAACCGACCCCCAGCCCCACTCCGGATCCTTCGGTTCGACACGCCAGTGAAACCGATAAATCGGCCATCTTCGGCTACATGATCAACGCGCGCACGGCTGAACTGAGAGGAAACTCCATGCGTTCCATCTACCGCCAATGCTTCTTGCCGGCCCTTATCTGCGGAATCTTGACTCCTCTCTATCTTCGCCTGTCTCGCCGCCGGACCATCCGTTTTCGCGGCTAACTTCCGGTTTACTTCCTGCCAAGTGCACCTGTAAAACCCAGGAGAAGTAGTATACTTCCTTCACCCCTGGAAGGAGTAGCCATGTCGGAAGAAGCTGCCAAAGGCTGTGGTCCCAACGCGGGTGGAGCATTCTCACAACAAGACTATGAGCATCCCGCCGCGGGCTGGGGCGCGGCGGTCAGCGTCGGCAAGGTACTGTTCCAGCAACGGGAACTGCTGGATGGCGCCCGAGTCGTGTTCAAGATGAACCATGAGAACGGTGGCTATGACTGTCCAGGCTGCGCCTGGCCGGATGACCGGCACGGGCTCTCCATGGATATCTGCGAGAATGGAATTAAACATGCCGCCTGGGAACTGACCAAGAAGCAGGTGAACGCCGACTTCTTCGAGCGGCACACCGTCAGAGAACTGGCCACCTGGAGCGATTTCGCCCTGGAGAATGCGGGCAGACTGACCGAGCCGCTACGCTACGACGCGGCCAGCGACAAGTATACCCCGATTTCTTGGGATGAGGCCTTTGGGGTGGTCGGACGGCACCTTGCCGGCCTGCCCGATCCCAATCAGGCCGCCTTCTACACCTCGGGGCGACTCAGCAACGAGGGCACTTTTCTTTACCAGCTCTGGGCTCGCGAACTGGGCACCAACAATCTGCCGGATTGCTCCAACATGTGTCACGAAGCCAGTGGGCGGGCGCTCAAGGCTTCCATCGGCACCGGCAAAGGCACCTGCGATCTGGTGGATTGGGAAAAGAGCGACTGTCTCATTGTAATGGGGGTGAACGCGGCTTCCAACACTCCGCGCATGTTGACCGCCCTGGCCGAGGCCTTTCGCCGCGGAGCCCAGATTGTACATGTCAACCCGCTCATCGAAGCGGCCGCCCGCCGGACCATCATCCCCCATGATATCTTGCGCATGGCCACCTTTCAAACAACGCCCACCGGCACCCTCAACGTGCAGCCGCGCATCGCCGGCGACATGGCGCTCATGCGCGGAATCGCCAAGCATCTCCTGGAATCCCTGGAGCACGATCCCAAAGCCATCGACCATGATTTCATTCAACGTTACACGGCCCATTTCGAAGCCTATCGAGAGCGGGTCCAATCTGTTCCGTGGCTGGAACTCGAGCTCCGATCCGGTCTGCCCGAGGCCAAGATCCGGGAAGTGGGCGAAATCTACCGCAAGTCGCGCTCGGCCATCATCAGCTGGTGCCTGGGCGTTACTCAACAAGAAAAAGCTGTCGATTCGATCCGAGAAATAATGAACGTCCTCTTGCTTCGAGGCAACATCGGGCGGGAAGGAGCCGGGCCTTGCCCGATTCGCGGCCATTCCAACGTGCAGGGCAATCGTACTTGCGGCATCGACCACCGACCCGAAGAAGCCTGGCTGGAGCGGATGGACCGGGCCTGCGGCATCACCTCTCCGCGCGCCCACGGATTGGACACGGTCCGAGTCATTCCGGCCATGATGAGCGGAAAAGTGAAAGTCTTCATCGGCCTGGGCGGCAATTTCGCGCTGGCCGCCCCCGACACGGAATATACCTTTCGAGCCATCGAGCGCTGCGAGCTGACGGTGCAGGTCAGCACCAAACTGAACCGCAGCCATCTGGTGCACGGCCGAGAGGCGCTGATTCTTCCCTGTCTGGGCCGCACCGAGAAAGACCATGGAAAAACCGGCCTGCAGGGTATCACCGTGGAGGATTCCATGAGCATGGTGCACCTCTCCTACGGGATGAAAGAAGCCCGCTCTTCTCAACTTCGTTCTGAAATCGCCATCATCGCCGGTATGGCGGCCGCCTCGTTGCCTAATTCCCAGACTCCCTGGCAGGACTATGCCGAGGACTATGATCGAATTCGTGACAAGATGGCCGAGGCCATAGAAGGCTTTGAGGATTTTAACCGGCGGGTGCGCCAGCCCCTGGGCTTCCGGCTCAAGCAACCGGCGCGCGAACTGGTCTTTCTAACACCTACGCAAAGGGCCAATTTCTCCACTGCCCCGCTGGCCGGATCGGATATTGCTCCGGGCAAGCTTCTATTAGGCACCATGCGGTCTCACGATCAGTGGAATACGACCATCTACTCCGACAATGACCGCTACCGGGGCGTCAAGAATTTAAGAACCCTGGTCTTCATGAATCCTGCCGACATGCAGGCCCGGGGCCTGAAGAAGTATGACCTGGTGGACATCACCAGCTTCGCCAAGGACGGTTCCACCCGGGACGTCCGCGGCTACCGCGCCATACCTTATCATTTGCCATCGGGATGTGCCATGGGCTACATGCCTGAACTGAATGTCTTGTGCCCCATCGGGGACTACAGCTCCCAAAGCGACCAGCCGCTGATGAAGCACGTGTTGGTGGAGATTACCGCCTCAGCGGTGAATTGCGAGATCGGAGGGAGCTAGCCGCCTGCGGCGGATTAGCCCGAGCTGTGTAAGTGTTGCCAGATCAAATCGGCAATTTCCGATTCGAAGCCGACGCTTACCTTTTGTAGCCAGCGCATGCGTCCGATCGGTTTAGCGCAGCAGGCACAGCAAGGTTCACGGAAGAAGTCGACGTGTAAATTGCCGTCCTGAAGCGAGAATTCGCAGCATTCATGGATTTTGGCCAATCGAACTATGGCGTTTGCCCAACGGATAGGATCGCGACAGGTGTTTTGCATGTTTCCTCCAGAATCGGGCCTTCCAGGGCGCGCAGGCCTAACAGCATCGCCACAACGACCAGGATGAGCGTCAAAGCTGAGCCCGCCTCGGCGGCATCTTCCCTCAGTTCTTTGGACCGGTAGAGCCTCATGATCAGGTAGCCCTTTCAAACAGGCCAGTCTTATGCCTCGCCTGAACAATGCCGCACTTGTTCGCTAAAGGAACTAACTCCTGCCGCTATCTCAATATTTTTTCGTCCTGCCATAAAACAGTTATGGCCATCCATAACTACGCAAGGCGGCGCACAGTTCCTCGACAGTTAACATCTTCTCACACAAAAGGTGCCCAACACCGGTTCAGAAAAGATTTCCCTATGGGGGTCGAGACCGGACTGCAAATTCGAGTTCTGCGCGGAAATCAGCAGGGCCGGATTTACCCTTTGGATGAGCGCTCCTATGTACTCGGTCGGGCCATCAGTCATGAAGAGGTAGGTCCCGGTCGCCTTTACTTCCATGACCCGACCGTAGCCAGCGTGCAAGCGATTATGCGCTGGAATGAAGCCCGCGGCCACTACGTGATCACCCACGAAACCAGCCAGAGCCGGACCTGGATCGCCGGTTTGCCGCTGACTCGCGGGGCCCCGCGCGATTTGAAGCCGGGATTGCGCTTGAAGATTGGCAATATGGTACTGGTTTTAGAACGTCAGTCGCTCTCTCCCAAGGGGCCCACGCCCACAGCGGTCGCCGAAGCCGATCCGCTCATACCCGCCTGGACTCCGCCCCAGCCGGCGCCGGAACTCGAACCCGAGGCCATTTCGCCCACCAGACCGGCCGACCACGTCGACAAAAGCTGGCTGCCGAAGCGTACCTATCAAGTCCGCGAAGGCGAAATCTTGGATGGTCCGGTCGCCGAATTTTTCCCCGACGGCCAGTTAAAGAGCCTCTGCCTCTACGTACGCGGGAAGCAGTCCCACACCCATCATCATCTGGTCTTGGAACAGGGGGTACAGTTGGGCCGGGTAGTCACGGACGTCAGCGAGTGCGTTTTCTCCGGGGGTATCGAGTCCGTCATGACCCAATTTGAAGGCGAAGTGGATTACTTTGAATCAGAAGTCAGTTGGGAAGTCTGGGTTCGCAAATGGATCCAACAGATTTGCGGAACATCGGTAGTCAATCTGGTTTAGAAGCAGCCCGCAATTGCTCCCGCGACAGAATTTTTGACGGCCTTCCCCTGCCTTTGAGACGACCTCTGATACTCAGGACGGGCGTCCCTGGTCTCCGGCAAGGCCTCCCCTCTAGGCTAAGGTTACTATGATCTTTCTAACCCAATTGTTGCACCGCAAACTGGCCGGCGGCCAGCGGATCCGAGACTTTGCTTTCAATCCCCTGGAGCCTGTCGACCACCCGGAAATTCGCGCGGTTCGGTTGGAGGACGGCAGATTCTATCCCTGGAGCGGTTTGCAAGGAAGACCCGAGCAACCGCTCGAGTTCGACCCGGCCTGGGTTTGCGTGGTGCGAGACGTGCTGGACGGAATGGTGCTTGACCTGAAAAATCGGCGCGGCATCCGTGCCAACGATCTGGTGCTTCGCGAAGAAGAAGGCAAGTGGCGGATCGGGGCCGTGGACACCGGCGTGCATGCCTTGCTGCGGCGTCTTACCCGCGGATTATGGAAGGGCCGCAGCCTTGAACATGAGTATCTGGAATGGAAGTATGCGGACTTTCTCCGAGGCCAGCCGGAACTCGTTCAGGAAGAAGGCGCTCACCACGGGAAAATTAACCGTCTGCCGCCGGGGGATATCGCTGCCCTCACCGACTCGGTTTCCTACCTGTACGCCGCCGAACTATTGTTGCTTCTTCCTGAAGGCACGGCCACATCCGTCTTCCAGAGCCTGCAACCGGCTCGCCAGGCGCAGATTTTTGGCGAATTGAGCGAAAAACGTCAGGCCGCCATCGTCAGCCTGATGTCACCGGACCTGGCCTGCGAATTGCTGGCTCGTCTGGGTTTAGAGGAAACGGAACGCCTGCTGCCGCGCCTCGAGCTGGACCAACGAGTGCGACTCCTCAACTTACTGCGCTTCCCCGCTCATCTGGCGGCCGGGCGCATGAGCAACGGCATCCTGTGCCTGCCCGGCCACACCTCCGTGGAAAAGGCTCGCCAGGCCTTCGCCCATAACCCTCCTCGCTTTCATCAATTTCTCTACCTGACCAACGGCGAGCATGAACTGGTGGGGGTGCTGAGCAGCTCTCAACTGATCGCGGCCCCTGATCCAGGCCAGGCGGTCGAGCAACTGGCCACTCGCTACGTAAGCGCTATCCCGGCCGATCAATCGGCTCGCACCGCAGCTTACGAAGTGCTACGCAGCCAGCTGGCGGCGCTGCCGGTGGTGGGAAGCCATGGTGAAATGCTGGGAGTATTTACGGTCGACCTGGCCATCGACACGGTGCTGCCGCCTACGCTGGGAAGCCAACTTCCCCGGGTCTTTACTTGAGGAAACAAAGCTCGCTTCAGCCACCGAAGAACTGGTCACCCAGCAAAATGAGAACGGCCGTAGTTATCGTGACGATGGTGATCACGCTGAAAATGTTGGTAAGCCTGGTATTCTTGAGCTCACCCATATAGCGCTTGTCGTTGGCCAACAACACGATGAAAACCAGAACGAACGGCAACAGAACGCCATTGAGAACCTGCACTCCCACCAACAGATCCATCACCGGCAATCTGGGGATCAGCGCGACGCCGGCCCCCAATACCAGCAAGAAAGTGAACAGGCCAAAGAACAAGGGTGCGCGCCGGAAGTCCAGATCGACACCCTTAGGGGCACCCATGGCTTCCGTCACCGCATAGGCGGTGGCCAGAGGCAGCACGGCGGCGGCCAACAAAGTGGCCCCCAGCAGTCCCACGGCAAACAAAGTGGTGGCCGCATGACCGGCGGCGGGTTCCAGGGCCTTGGCCGCGTCGGCGGCGGAATCGATGGTGGTTTTGCCCAGCTTGTGAAGGGTGGCCGCGGTGGCCACCATCATAGCGATCGACATCAGATTGGAAAGCGTACAGCCAACCCAGGCATCCCAACGCTCGTTGCCGTAATTTTTACGCGAGGCCAGTCTCTCCACCATCGAGCTTTGCTGAAACAACTGCATGTAGGGGGTGATGGTGGTTCCTATCAAGGCCACCAACAGCATGAGGAAGCCGCGATCCGATTTAAGGTGCGGAATGAAAGCCCCACGGGCCAATTCCCCGGCGTGCGGCTGTCCCATCCAGGCGGCTGCCGGATATACCAGGAAGACCAGAGTCATCAAGATCAACACTTTTTCCAGGTAGCTGTAGGACCAGAAGAGCACCAGCGCCCAAAGAGCGATAGCCGCCAGAGGAACCAGGACAAGTTTGGGAATGCCCAGCAAATCGCCGGCCGCCCCCAATCCCACGAATTCGCTTACGATCAGACCGGCATTGGCAATACCCACCACCACGATAGCGAAGAGAGCCCAGTTGCAGCCGAAGCGGTGCCGAATCAAATCCAGCAAACCCCGGCCTGTGGCTGCCCCCAGCCGGGCGCAGGTTTCCTGGATCAAGGCCATGGGCACCGTGATCAAAACCATCACCCAGATCAGATCGTAACCGTACTTCGCGCCAGCACTGCTATAAGTAGCGATCCCGCCCGCGTCGTTACCTGCTGAGGCGGCTACCAGACCGGGGCCCAGAATGGCCAACCAGCGCAGCCAGGCAGCCTTGGGTTGGGGGATACGCCCGGCCGGATAGCTACGGCCCTGCAAGCGAATCTGACTGCCGCTGGCGGCGCGGAGAGCATCTTCAGTGGCTCGGTTGTCGATCCGCTCAAGAGGTTCTAAACCTTCGAGAGCCGGGGTGCGCTCGGTCATGTTTTCAGCCTAGTTTTGCCGCCCGAACGGGACCAGGGACGCTGATCCCGGGCAGTAGGGAGATAAAGATCGTCTCAGTACCGGAGTACCCGGACGACAGGACGGAGCGGGGCCGGAAGCCGGTGGGCCAGCGCAAAGGTGCCCGGGATGAAAGCAAAAATCAAGATTCTGGCCTTCAACTGTAGTCTGAAAAAGAGCGACCCGGAGAAAAATTCTTCGACCCGGCGCTTACTCGAAGAGTGTCTCGTCGCTTTCGCCGAGGAAGGCGCCGCCGGCGAGATTGTCCACGTGGCCGATTACCGCGTGGAACCGGGAGTAACCAACGACGAAGGGAGCGGAGATCAGTGGCCGGAGTTACGCCAGAAGGTGGACTCGGCGGATATTCTGCTGATCGGCACACCCATTTGGCTCGGGCAACCCTCCAGCCTGGCCAAGCGAGTGCTGGAGCGACTGGACATCTTCCTCGAGGAAAAGAACGAAAAGGGCCATATGCCTTCTTACGGCAAGGTCGCCACGCTGGCCGTGGTCGGCAACGAGGATGGTGCCCATTACTGCACGGCCGCCGTCTTCCAGGCTCTCAATGACCTGGGCTTTACCATTCCCCCGAATGGAATGACCTATTGGGTGGGCGAGGTGATGGGTAGCGTCGACTATATTCACCTGAGCAAGACGCCCAAAGTGGTGGCTCAAATGACAAAGAGCATGGCCAGAACCAGCACTCACCTGGCTCGCCTGCTACGCAGCCGGCCCTTTCCTCCCCTACCCCCGGACTAAGGACTCTTAGCGCAACCAGCTGGCGCGCAGTTGGCGTCGCATAAGCTCGGTAGTCAAACCGTAGATCCAGTGCGATCCCATCGAGGTCAGGTGAACCAGGAGAGATTGCTCGGAGGGGTCACGAGAGAGGCCGAGCAGAGGCACCGCGCCTTCGTCGGCGCCCAGCCACACGGCTGTGCCGAAAGGCACCCCCAGGCCGGTCCGGCTGGCAGGCAAGAACTCGGCCAGCAGGCCATAGCCGGCAGCGCTGCTGCTACCAAAGAGATAGTGGACCAACGTGCCCAGGGTCTGCTTTTGTCGAGCGGTCAGGTGGACGCCGATGATTTCCCAGATGAGACACTCGGCCAGTCGCTCGGTGGCGTCTTCCTGATGGTGGCGCCAGGCCCCGTCGCGGCGAATCTGCCGCAGGCCAAAACCATGCTCGGGCTGACCCGGCTGCAATGACTGGGCGCCGTGGCCACGGCCGGCCGATTCCGAAGGATAGAATCCCACCAACCGGTTCATGACGGCTGAAGCGATCGCCCCCGCGATGGCGCCAGCCAGGGCGCCTTTGACCAGATTGGCGAGCCTCACGTTCCCGGAGCCAACACGCGCAGGTCCTTCTTCACAGACCGAAGAGTTTGTCGGGGCGTTAAATCGAGTTGCCTGGCTTTAGCCCTGGCTCGCGCCACCAGGACGCCGCCCGCCATCAGCAGGACGGACCCGACCAGCGCGCAAGAACCCCACAGCGGAAGTTCGGGAAAGAGCCAGCTCAGAGCAAAGACCACGGCCAATACCAGCAGCAAGCTGCCCATGGCGACAACAGCTCCGCCCAATGCCATTTCGCCGCCGACTTTGGCCACTTGCGTTGCGTCCTCTTTTAACTCGGCGCGTAATAGCATACCTTCCTGCCGGACCAGTGTCTGAACATCCTGGCTGATTCCCTTGAAAATCGTCAAAATTTCATTTCTGTCGAGTAAATTCGTCATTGTCCATCTCCTCTCTTCAGAGAGTAAGGGCTGCCCGGGCCAAGTCCCCATATCTACTCGTCCCTCGTTGGCGGTATCAGGGTCCCACTCCCCAGGCGGCCGCCAGCAAGGGCTCCCGGCCGCGGCGATGCAAGCTTCCGGCCCTTTGGCGACCACGATAGCGCCGGTCAGCCGGGCCAGCCGCTGAGCGTCCCCCGGCGGGTCGGTCACTTCTTCCCCCAGCAGCACCGAAAGCTCGCGCTGGTGGGGGGTCAGCACGGTCGGCGCCGGTCGCGACTGTAGCTGGCGGCCTTGCACCAGGTGCAGGGCCAGAGCATCCAGCACCAGGGGAATGGGCAGGCTCAGAAATTCATCCAGGGCGCCGCGTAACAACCGGCCGCACAAGACTCCCGGTCCCAGCACCAGAGCGTCCGCTTTTAGGCAGGGACCGCGCAAACGCCGCAGGTTGCGGGAATAAAGATATGGGTAGACCCGCGCCTCTTGGCGTTGCATGGCCAGACCGGCCAGACACTCGGGAACGGTGACCAGATTCAGCCGGCCTGCCCCCACCCGCAGGCCGGCGGTCCCGGCCAGCAGCAGTGCCCCTGGTGTCTGAGGCGAGCCCCCCACCACGGTTAGATGTCCTCTTGATCGCTTGTCGGCCCCTTCATCAGAAGCTGGAATGGGGTGGGCCGCGCGCCATTGCGCATCCAATTCCGTCATGCCAAGACCTGCCTTTCCTCTTCTCTCTTCGCCTTGACAGAGGCTCGAGCTGAAATTAAAATAGGCCGATGAAGTTCTTCCCGCTCAGTTTGCAGTTCTGTTGTTGTCGGCTCTGGCGGGAAGTTTCTCAGCTGGCCTGATAGCCCATCAAACAGCCTGAAGAAAACCTCCCGAGAAGCGGGAGGTTTTTTTATGCCTCCCGTCCTCGGGCTATCCGCGAGAGGAACTGGACCACGCGTGAATGACCTGATCGATATCAAACTGTGCCGCTGCCCCGAAGGCCTCGGCGTCGAGGTTTCTCTGGCCCCCGATGACCCGCACAGCCTCGAAAGCGTTCAGGTCGTCCTCGACGGTATTCTGATCAACCCGGAGAGAGGTTCCCGGCATCACCGGCTCACCCGCTATGTCCGCCACTTTCGGCAAACGACCCGGTGGTTTTCCGGGCCGGATCATCAACTGGTGGTCACCGCTCGGCGCCAGGACGGTCAGGAATCCCAGGCCACCTTATGTTGGACTGACTGACCTGGGCAGCCAAGCTGCTGAAGTACTCGCGAGACAGTACGCTCTTCTCTCGGTAGGGCCGTCTACCGGCAGTAGGCTATGGGAATGACGAGCACAATTCGCGGCGTTATTTTCGACGTGGACGGCACGCTGGTGGACAGCAACGGGCCCCACGCGCAGGCCTGGCTCAAAGCTCTGGAGGAATTCGGACAGACGGCCGACGCGGAGGAAATTCGCCGCTCCATCGGTATGGGGGGCGACAAGATCATCCCCATGCAAACGCCTTGGAGCGAGCATGAGCCCGAGGGAAAAGCCCTGGCCAAGCGGCGCGGCGAAATTTTCGAAGAACGCTATCTACCTACCCTGAATGCCTTTCGGGGAGCCCGAGAGTTAGTGCGCAAGCTTCACGAGCAGGGTCTGAAATTGGCTGTGGCCAGTTCGGCCCCGCCCAAAGAGCTCGATCCCCTGTTGGATATCGTGGGCATCCGACCCTATCTGAGCGAAAAGACTTCTTCCGGCGACGCCCAAGAGAGCAAGCCGGACCCGGATATTGTGGCGGTAGCCTTGCAACGCCTGGAGCTCAAGGCCGACGAAGTGATTATGGTGGGAGATACTCCCTACGACCTGAGTGCAGCGCGTAAATTGACTATCCGCCCGCTGGCCTTCCTGACCGGTGGCTGGTCGCGTCAGGAGCTGGGCGAAGCCGAGTGGATCTTTGAAGGTCCGGCGGAGCTGCTGGAAGTGATGGGCAATCATGCTCTGGAAGCGGTGTTAGCGTGAGCCGGCCGCGTCCCTCCGACTACGCCTATCCCCATCCTTCCGGCTCTCAAGCCCGGCCGACGGCCGGCAACTGCCACCGAGACCGGCCCCACTGGGTCCGCGATAGTCGGGGCCGGCTGGGAGTTGACCGCTCGGGTCGGCCGGGTCTGGAAACATCAGAGACTCTGAATTGGAGGAAACACCAATGAATCAAACGACCATGCTTTTCGTAGCCATTGCGCTGGCCATAGCTGTGCTGACCGCCGGCCTTTTTGGAATGTTGTCGGGCGCTTGAGCGCGGCCGACTACCTACCTTCGGAGTTGAGTCTGAAGGCGCTCCAGGTTTCCTCGCGAGACTGCCACGGTTGCGAACTCTATCAACGCGCCACCCAGACGGTTTTTGGCGAAGGTTCCCCCGGCGCGCGGATCATGTTCATCGGTGAGCAGCCCGGGGATGAAGAAGACCTTCGGGGCCATCCCTTCGTGGGTCCCGCCGGACGCCTGTTGAACGAGTTGCTGGCGGAAGCCGGCATCGAGCGGCGCGATGCCTACGTGACCAATGTGGTTAAGCATTTCAAGTGGGAGCCCAGAGGCAAACGGCGCATTCATCAGAAACCCGGAGCCGGCGAAGTGAAGGCCTGCCTGCCCTGGCTGCAAGCCGAAATCGAAGTGATGCAACCCAAAATCCTGGTCCTGCTCGGCGCCACCGCGGCTCAGGCCTTGTTGGGCAAGAGTTTCCGCGTGACCGAGCAACGCGGGCAAAAGCTCGACTATGCCCAGCGTCTGGCCCTGGCCACGGTCCATCCTTCTTCGATCCTGCGCCAGCGCACCAGCCAGGATCGGGCGCGCGAGCGGCGGTTATTCATTCAGGATATGCTGCGCGTGCGAGAACTTATGAGTCTGGAGTAACTGCTGAGTGAACATTTTCCGCTATACGGGCCGGCTACACTGTTGGCTTTACCGCCTGACTTCAGGAGTTTTCACCGGTCTGGCCAGCGGCACCCCGGTGCTGCTGCTGACCACCACCGGCCGCAAGAGTGGCCGTCACTTCACCACTCCCCTACTGTTTCTGCCCGACCGCGAGGACCTGGTGGTAGTGGCCTCCTACGCGGGCCGCGACCAGGATCCCCAGTGGTGGAAAAACCTTCAAGCCCATCCTGAGGGAAGCGTGCAGGTGGGACCACACCGTTGGCGGGTGCGCGCCGAACCAGCTTCGGAAGAGCTAAAAAAGCATCTTTGGCCGGTTTTCTGCCGTTACTACCCGCAGTATCAAGAATACCAGAAGAAAACCTCGCGTGTGATTCCACTGGTCGTGCTGAAGATGTTGTAATGGAAGACGTCTACCTGGGCGTGCTGCCCGCCGCTGAGCCGCTGCACGGCTTCCTCGCTCGGCTCCTGGACCTGAAGGAACCGGTTTTCGATAGTTATCGCCTGCATCCTCAGATGCTGCTGGTGCGCTACCAGGACCGCGTCAGCGGCACCACGGTCGCCTGTAAATTCTTTGGCCGCAAACTCCCCACCGAGGGAGAAAAGCCCGATGACGAGCATTTCCGCAAAATCATGCGCAAAGAAGAGTCGGCCCTGGAAGAAATGCGCCTGCTGGGTTTTGACTTACCGCCGGTGCGCGTGGTACGAACGCTGGGACGTAACGAGGCACTGGAGTTCCTACTGGTCGAGGAGTTCGTGGATGGTCCTCACCTGGACGTCTATCTGCGGGGTGCCCCCCAGGTCTGGGAGCAGATGAGCCAGTTTCTTACCTATCACGGTGTGCTGGCCGAAGCCTCGGTGCTGGACCGGAACTTTCGCAACCAGGTGCTGGAGCAGCAAAAGACGGCCGGGGAGCAGTATCCGGAAATCAATATGGCCGCCATTTTCCAAAGCTTCTTGACGCCCGACCGCAGGCGCAAACCCACCCGCAAGGCCATTGAGTTGGCCCAACTGTTTCGCTCCCTGTCGATACGCCGCCTTCAACTCTTCCCCGACAGCCTGCCGGCGCTGGAAGCCCTGGCTGGCGTCCCGCTGGCGCTGGTCTCCGACGCCCAGCGCTGCTGGCTCGAACCGGCAATGAAGCGCCTGGGATTGGAGCATCATTTCCCGGTGCGGGTGGTCTCCAGCGACTACGGCTTTCGCAAGCCGGACTCGCGACTGTTCGAAAAAGCCCTGGCCGAGCTGGGGGTAGCGCCCGAGCAAGCCGTCTATATCGGCGACAGCCCCTACCGCGACGCCTACGGGGCCCAGCGGGCCGGGCTGGTGGGTTGCTGGGTGCGCCGCCACGAACCGTTCGAAGCCGCCGACGTGATGGTCTCTCCCGACCTGACCTTTCCCACCCTGGTGCACTTTGTGGAATGGTACCACCGCCAGCTTTGAGTCAGCGGCCGGCCGATACCGGCTTCTTGAGGAAATTCTCCTGGAAGAACTCCATGAAGGCCTTCTGCTTCGGGCCGACCTGGTGGATGTAGATGTGATCGAAACCGGCCTCAATGAACTTCTCGATAGCTTCTCTATGTTTGGCCAGGCCGGGTCCGCACGGCAGGCTTTCCCGAATTTGTTCCGGGGTCACCGATTTAGCCGCCTGGTCGAAGTGTTCCACCGAGCGCAACTCGACGTTGAGAGGGCTGGGCAGGGCGCTGTTGGGCCACCATTGTAGAGCTGTCTGGATAGCTTTTTCCTCGCTCTGGTCATAGCAGAGGGTGACCTGCCCGTAGCAAGGCTTGCCCTGGCCGCCCGCCTGGCGGAAGGCTTCCACAATTTCCTTCTTGGGCACCACGCTGATGAGGGCGTCTCCCACGCGGCCGGCCAATTCGGCCGCTTCGGGTCCGCTGGCCGCCAGGGCAATCGGCGGCAATTGGGTTGGCAGCGTAAAAATACGGGCGTCCTCGACGGTAAAGAACTCACCGTAGTGAGTGGTCATCTGCCCGTGCCAAAGAGTGCGGATAACCTTCACGGCTTCCTCGAGCATTTCCAGGCGTTGGGGCGCGGGCGGCCACTTTTGGCCAAAGATGTGCTCGTTCAAATTCTCGCCGGTGCCCAGGCCAAAGAAGAATCGATCTTCCATCAAACTGGCGGTCGTAGCCGCAGCCTGAGCCAGGATAGCCGGATGAATACGCTGGATAGGACAGGTCACTCCGGTTCCGACGGACAACTTGCGAGTGGTCTGGGAAATGGCCCCCAGAGTGCTCCAAACGAAGGGACTGTGAGGCTGGGCACTGACCCAGGGGTGAAAGTGATCGGAAATCAGGGCGAAGGAAAATCCGGCCTGCTCGGCCTGAGCGGCCAACAGGGCCAAATCAGCCGGGCCATGCTCTTCACTGGAAAGGGCGAAACCATATTTGATCATAAGTCCTCCTAAGGCACGCTTGATCTTAAGGCCTGAGCGCCGGGGGCTCAGGCTCCGCCAGTACGGGCCTGCGGGTACGCCGATCCTGATACCCGATAAATCACCCTTTGGTTACCAGGATCAGGCGCCCTGGCCGGGAAGAGCGGCGCCGTTACCAATTCAGGGAGATATTTGTCATGAAGAATTTAAAAATTGTGGTTCTTGGACTGGCGCTGTTTGGACTGAGCGCCTGTGGTGGTTCCGATTCCAATAATTTTGGTGCTGGTGCGGGTACTTTCACCGGCACCAACACCACCAACAACACCACCAATCCCCCCCCCGCCCAGGGCTCGTTCAACTTCACCTTCACTACCAACGGCAACGCCAACGCCACCGCTCTGACCAACAGCGGCCCACTGGCGGGCTCGACCACGGCTACGGGCAGCCCGACCAACCGATTGCAAACCATCTTCGCCCAAAATATCATCAACGGCCAGACGATTTTGCTGCGGACCTTGACCTCGACCGTGGCCAAAGGGTCGGCACTGGCGCCCGGAGATGTATTCACCTACGACGATAATCTGGTCACTCCCGGAGCCTTCGCGGACTACACCGAGCAGGGCCAACCCGTTATGAAGCGCTGGGTGTCCACCGGGGGTACGGTGACCATCGACAGCATTTCCGAAACGACCGCCGAGGTGACCGTCACCAATCTGGTGCTGACTCCTTCCCTCGAGGGAACCAACACCGCTTCCGGCCAGATCACCATCAACGGAACGGCTACCCTGACTTTCTAGATTTCGCAGGAAAGCATCGAGAGCCGAGGGCCTACCGGTCCCCGGCTTTTTTTTGCCCGATTTTCGAGCGATGTTCGGATTGACGGCAGGGGCCGGCTGAGGTAATCATGGCCAGGTCGAGGTGCCGCTTTCAAGTTGGAGGCGGTGAAAAGGGAATCCGGTTCAAGTCCGGAGCTGCCCCCGCAACTGTAATCGGTAAGTTGCCTGCCCTTCCGCCACTGGTGCTTTCAGCACTGGGAAGGCCGTGCAGGAGGCGTTGACCCGAGAGCCAGGAGACCTGCCCCGGCCGATTTTGCAGTGTCCCACGGGCGGGGTGTCCCGGTGTGCTGGCCGGGTTCTCCCTGTGCTTGCTTTCCCTCCCCCTCCGGCGACAAGGAGGGTGTCATGTCCACTGTTCTCACCAGCGCCAGTCCCCTGGCCAGTCCCGCGCAGCGGGACAGCCACTCACCAGGTTGTGCCGCCAATTATCGCGTTATTCGCCGCGACGGAGCCGCTTCGGCCTTCGATCCGAGCAAGATCTCCCTGGCTCTGTCCAAGGCCTTTCTGGCCGTCGAGGGCACGGCCGCTGCGGCCTCCCAGCGCATTCATGAGACCGTGGAGGAACTGACCAGCCTGGTGGTCACAGCCCTGACCCGGCGTTCCGACGGAGAGCGCCTGCTGCACATCGAGGACGTCCAGGACCAGGTGGAACTGGCGCTCATGCGCGCGGGCCACCACAAAGTCGCGCGCGCCTACGTGCTCTACCGCGAGGAACGCAGCCGCCGGCGCGACAGCGCCGCTCCCGAACCACAGGCCTTCGATGACCGTCTTATTCGCCAGGCCTGTGAGGGTTTGGAAGATGTGGCCGTGGAAGCGGTGGTGGCTGAAACCCGGCGCAACCTCTATCAGGGTATTTCTGAGGAAGAAACGCTGCTGGCGCAAATCATGGCGGCGCGCACTCTCATCGAACTGGAGCCCAACTACACTTACGTGGCCGCCCGCCTGCTCAACGAGAAGCTCCGACTCGAAGCCCACCGCTACCTGGGCTGCAGCGACGACTACTTCCTGAGCTATGTGCGGCGCGCCACCGAGTTGGGAATGCTCGACCCGGAACTGAGCCGCTTTGACCTCGCCCGCCTCTCGGCCGCCCTCAAGCCCGAACGCGACCGGCAGTTTCAGTTTCTGGGTTTGCAAACTCTCTACGATCGCTACCTGCTCCACCACGACGGCGTCCGTTACGAGCTGCCCCAGGCTTTTTTCATGCGGGTGGCCATGGGGCTGGCCTTGCGCGAGGTGGATCGGGAGGCCTGCGCCCTGGAGTTCTACGAGGTTCTATCGCGCTTTGACTTTATGGCTTCGACGCCCACTCTGTTCAACGCCGGCACCTGCCGCCCCCAATTATCTTCGTGCTTTCTGACCAGCGTACCGGATGACTTGCACGGCATCTTCAAATGCATCCAGGACAACGCCATGCTATCCAAATATGCGGGTGGACTCGGCAATTCCTGGACCCGCGTGCGCGGCCTGGGAGCCCATATCCAGGGGACAAACGGTAAGTCGCAGGGAGTGGTGCCCTTCCTGAAAGTAGCCAACGACACGGCTATTGCCGTCAATCAGGGCGGGAAGCGCAAGGGCGCCGTATGCGCCTACCTGGAGACCTGGCACATCGATCTGGAAGAATTCCTGGACCTGCGCAAGAACACGGGGGATGACCGGCGCCGCACCCACGATATGAACACGGCCCACTGGGTGCCCGACCTGTTTCTGGAGCGAGTCGAGCAAAAGGGCGAGTGGACTCTCTTCTCTCCCGATGAAACCCCCGATCTGCACGACCTTTATGGTGACGATTTTCGCCAGGCCTACGAAGGCTATGAAGCTCGGGCCCAAAAAGGAGAAATCCGCGTCTACCGGCGAGTGGCGGCTCTGGATCTGTGGCGCAAGATGCTGACCATGCTGTTCGAGACGGGCCACCCCTGGATCACCTTCAAGGATGCCTGCAATCTGCGCTCACCGCAGCAGCACTGCGGCGTCATTCACTCCTCCAACCTGTGCACCGAGATCACCCTGAATACCTCGGACCAGGAAACGGCCGTGTGTAATCTGGGCTCGCTCAACCTGGTCAACCACCTGACCCCGGCGGGCCTGGACCGGCCACGCCTGGCGCGCACCGTCGAAACGGCCGTGCGCATGCTCGACAACGTCATCGACATCAACTTCTATACCATCCCCGAGGCGCGCCGTTCCAATCTACAGCATCGCCCGGTGGGTCTGGGACTGATGGGTTTTCAGGACGCCTTGCAACAGCTGGGCTGGGCCTATTCCAGCGAGGAGGCCCGGCGTTTCGCCGACGAGAGCATGGAGTTCATCTCCTATGAGGCCATCTCGGCTTCCACGCGCCTGGCTCAAGAGCGCGGGCGCTATCCCAGCTTTGAGGGCAGTCTCTGGAGCCAGGGCGTACTGCCCATTCACTCCTTGGAACGGCTGCCCAACCGGGAATTGAACCGTGACCGGCGTCTGGACTGGGACGAACTGGCCGAGCGCGTGCGCCGCCAGGGAATGCGCAACTCCAACGTGCTGGCCATCGCTCCCACCGCCACCATCTCCAACATCTGCGGCGTGTCCCAGTCGATCGAACCGGCTTTCCAGAACCTCTACGTCAAATCCAACATGTCGGGCGACTTCACGGTGGTCAACCATTATCTGGTGCGCGCTCTCAAGCAGCGAGGCCTATGGGACCAGGTGATGGTCAGCGACCTCAAATACTACGATGGCCGGCTGGGTGCGATCGAGCGCGTGCCCGAGGACCTGAAACAGATTTTTGCCACCGCTTTTGAATTGGAGCCCGAGCATCTGGTGGAGGCGGCCGCTTTGCGTCAAAAGTGGATCGATCAGGCCCAGTCCCTCAACCTCTATCTGAGCCAGCCCAGCGGTCGCAAACTGGACGAACTCTACCGTCTGGCCTGGCGGCGCGGCTTGAAAACCACCTACTACCTGCGCTCTCAGGCCGCCACCCAGGTGGAAAAATCCACCCTGCGCGGCACCGACGGCAAGTTGAACCGCGTATCCGCCAACTTCTGCTCCCTGGAAAATCCTGATTGCGAGGCCTGTCAATAATGCTCACCACCACTCCCCTGCAAGGCGGCCGCGTGCGCGTGGACGAAAAAGCCATCCTCAACTGCCGCGCCGACCTCAACCAGTTGCTACCGCTCAAATATCATTGGGCCTGGGAAAAATACCTGGCCGGCTGCAACAACCACTGGATGCCCACGGAGGTCTCCATGCAAGCCGACATCGCTCTCTGGAAATCCCGGGACGGACTGAGCGAGGACGAGCGCCACGCCGTCAAACGCAACCTCGGCTTCTTCGCGGCCTCCGAGTCGCTGGTGGCCAACAATCTGGTGCTGGCCATTTACCGCCATCTGACCAATCCGGAGTGCCGCCAGTTCCTGCTGCGCCAGGCCTTTGAGGAAGCCATTCATACCCACGCATTTCAATATATCGTGGAGAGCCTGGGCCTGGATGAGGGAGAGCTTTTCAACATGTATCGGGAGGTTCCGTCGATCACGGAAAAGGCGGCGTGGGCCCTGGAATACACCCATGCGCTTTCCGACCCGGCTTTCCAAACCGGCACGCCGGCCGCCGATCAGAAACTGCTGCGCGACCTGGTGGCCTTCTACGTGGTCTTCGAGGGAATGTGGTTTTACACCGGCTTCGCTCAGATCCTGTCCCTGGGCCGGCGCAACAAGATGGTCGGAATTGCCGAGCAGTATCAGTACATTTTGCGCGATGAATCGGTCCACCTCAACTTCGGCATCGACGTGATCAATCAGATCAAACAGGAGAACCCGGCCCTCTGGACCGCCGAGATGCGCGCTGAAATCCACACCATGCTGCGCCAGGCCTGCCAGTTGGAAGTCGCCTACGGGCGCGACACCATGCCGCGTGGTCTGCTGGGACTGAATGCCGGGCTGTGTGAGCAGTATATGCAGTTCATCAGCAATCGCCGTTGCCTGCAACTGGGCCTGGAGCCGCTCTTTGGCGAAACCGAGAACCCCTTTCCCTGGATGTCGGAAGCCATCGACTTGAAGAAGGAAAAGAACTTCTTCGAAACTCGCGTCACCGAATACCAGAACGGCGGCGCCCTGAGCTGGGATTGACCAGAGCTTCTCAGTGCAATTGAGGCACACCCTTGTCCGGAGTTTCCAATGAGGCCTGCTGCAAGTCCAACTCGCGCTCCAGCCGGGTGAGTGTCGAATCATTGATTTCGCCGCGCTTCAACAGCGCGTAGAGCAGTTTGCGCTGGGCCATCAGGGCGGCTTTGCGCAACTGCTTTTCCAGCCTGTGCTCGCGGCCTGGGCCCAGCTCGTCCACCGGGCGGTCGGCCAGCTTGCTCAGGCGATATTGATAGATTTCACGCAAACGATTGCCGATGAATTCGACTGAATCTCCTTCTTCCTCGCGTAAACGCTCCATCTCTTCAGCCAGGGCGCGTTCCGCCTCTTTCAGCAGAGCTTCGCGAGCCGCCCGCTCCTCGCGCTCAAACCGGTCCAGCGGGGGTGAGTCCAGGCCGCGCAAGATGAGCGGTAGTCCTACGGCTGCGAAGAACAGAGTGAGGAGAATGACCGCCGTGGCCAGAAAAATCACCGCATCGCGACCCGGAAGTTCACTCGGCAGTGAGAGCACCGCAGCCAGACTCACCGTCCCGCGCACCCCGGCTAACGACATGGCGGCCAAAATCCGCCAGCTCACCTCGCGCATGGTCAAGCGCACCGAAACCCAGCACCACACCAGGCGTGTCAAGTAGAGCATTCCCAAAATGGCCAACGGGAAATAAAAGACCTGACTGAAGTTCAGTCCTTCGGGCACATGTCCCAGCCGCTGGGGTAATTCCAGTCCCAGCAGCACAAAGATCAATCCGTTCAGAGTGAATTCTATCGTCCGCCACACTCCGCGCGCGTGCAGACGCAGCAGCGTGTCCCGCTCCTTGGTCAATCCAAAAGCATTGAAGGCGACTCCAGCGCCGACCGCAGCCAAAATGCCCGAAACGTGCACCTGTTCGGCCAGTGCAAAGGCTACGAAAGGAATGCTCAACGAAAGCAGCGCCTGGCCGCTCGGATCCTCATAGTTGCGTGAGGACAGCCAGGACCCGATCTTGGCGCTCAACCAGCCCACCACCGCCCCGATAGCCAGTCCACCCAGGCTCAAGGACAGAAAACTCAGCACGGCCTGGCCGGTATCGAAGCGCCCGCTAGCCGCCGCGGCCACCGCCAGATGCAGGGCCATCACGCCCGAAGCATCGTTCAGCAGCGCCTCTCCACGCAACAAGTGCATCAGACGTGTGGGCATGCCCAGCGAGCCGGCCAGCGCCGATACCGCCACAGCGTCCGTGGGAGCCAGCACCGCGCCCAGGGCGCAGCATACCGCCACAGGGATGGAGGGAGCCAGCCAGTCCACGAAATAGCCCATTCCCACCACCGTCACTGCCACCAAGCCGACGGCCAGGCCCACAATCGTCCGGCGCAGGGCGAACAACTCGCGGCGCGGCATCCGCTCCGCGTCCGCAAAGAGCAATGGCGCCAGGAAGACGAGGAAAAAGAGTTCGGGGCTGAACGGCAGGTGCATGGAGATCCCCGCCAGGTCGAGCAACACCCCAAACAAAATTTGGATAAACGGCAGCGGAAATCGAAACGGAGCAGTACGCTCCACCATGTCCGACACCGCCACCGCCAGCAGCATCCATAAAACAGCGTGAGCAACGGCCATCGGTCGCCCTGCGCCTCAAAAGCTCTTTCCCCCTGCCGCCGGCACGGCCCGTTAGCGGAGCTTGAGTGGGTCCTTCCAGGGAAAAGGCTTGAGGGGGGGAGTCCGAGAAGGGTCTGTGGAGGGAAAGAGGGGGCTAACAATGAGGTTTTTCATCACACTGTTGCTGATTCTGGCCTGGGTCACGGAAGTGAGCGCCCAGGTCATCTACCGCTCGGGAACACGATGAAGCCGCACTACAACGGCCTGGCTCAGTGCTGGTAGCCAAACCCATTGCTCGTCAGCCTCGAAGAATTGCGAAGATTTCCCGGCCCAAACCCGCCAGCGGAGCCCCTTTAGATGGGGAATTCCCGGTTGAAAGGCTACGGTCTGGCGCTGATTGCGGTAGCTGCCGCCGTGGGAGCGCAACTCTTGCTGCAACAGGGATTGGGACCGCGCGTTCCTTTTATGGCTTACTTCCCGGCGGTCCTATTCAGCTCGGTCTGGGGAGGGTTGGGCCCCGGTTTGATGGCCACGCTGCTTTCCGCCTTGTCCGCCTTCTATTTCCAGTTGGACAGTTCGCTCGATCGCGCTTCCATACTGCTCTTCATTCCGGTCTCCCTCTCCTTCGTGTGGGTGGCCGTGCGGCTGCGCGGAGCCACTCTAAACTCTAGAGCCGCTCGTCAGGAAGCCGAGCTGCTGGCCGATGCCGGAGTCGCCCTGAGTTCTTCACTTGACTCTCAAACTACCCTCAGCAATCTCGCCCGTCTGGTCGTACCCCGTCTGGCCGACTGGTCAGCCATCGACGTTGTCGATGCCGCTGGAACCCTGCAGCGCGTGGCGGGCGCTCCGCAAAACCCCGGCCAGGGTGGATTGGCACAGCGGCCCGACGTCTTGCGTGAGGGTAAGTCGGAGTTCCTGAAGTCTTACCTCTGCGTTCCTTTGAAGACGTCCACTCAGACCCTGGGGACGCTGACTCTCGGTTATGCCGAGTCAGGTCGCACTTACAGTCAACGCGAACTGGCCCTGGCCGAGGATCTGGGGCGCCGGGCCGCTATTGCCATGGACAATGCGCGGCTTCGCGAAGAAGCCGATCGCCTGCTGGATGCGGAACGGGCGGCTCGCACCGAAGCCGAGCGCGCCGGCCGCCTGAAGGACGAATTTCTGGCCACTCTATCGCACGAACTGCGCACGCCCCTCAACGCCATCCTGGGCTGGACCCATATCCTCAGCAGCGGCGGACTGGAGCCTGAGGAAATGGAGCAAGGTCTGGAAACCATCGATAGAAATGCCCGCGCGCAGGCCAGGATCATCGAAGATCTGCTGGATATGAGCAAGATTATGCAGGGCAAAATCCATCTCGATGTCCAGGATATCGACCTGGTGAAGATCACCGAGGCGGCCGTGCAGGCCGTTCAGCCCTCCTGCAAGGTAAAGAAGATTACCATCCAGTGTTCGCTACCTCCCGCCGCTCCCACCAGAGGAGACGCCATTCGGCTCCAGCAAGTGGTCTGGAATTTACTCTCCAACGCCATCAAATTCTCCCTGGTGGAAGGTCGGATTGAGGTGAAGCTGACCCTTGAGGACGAGCAACTGGTGCTGGCGGTGCGAGATTACGGCGCCGGCATCAAACCTGAGTTTTTGCCGCATCTCTTTGAAAAGTTCCGCCAGCAAGACGGCACCATCACCCGCGGCGTGGGCGGAATGGGGCTGGGTCTGTCGATCGCCCGTCAGATCCTGGAATTTCACGGGGGCAGCGTACGCGCTCACAGCGAGGGAAAAGATACCGGAAGTCTCTTCATGGTGCGACTACCCATGGTCAGCAACGCTGAGACTGAAACCGCGCGGAAGCAGGTTCGCGTCAAGTTGACCGGGCTGAAAATTCTGGTGGTAGAAGATGATTCGGATGCACGCGAGTTCCTGGTGCGCCTGTTGAAGGACCGCGGAGCGGTGGTGGTCAGCGCCGCCTCCGCAGATCAGGCTCTGGCTTTGCTGGAGCAGCAAACTCCAGACCTGTTGATCAGCGATATCGGCATGCCCAACAAAGACGGCTACCAGTTAATCCGCGAGGTCCGAGCCCAATCGGCCTGGGCCGCTCTGCCGGCGATCGCGGTGACCGCCTTTGCCCGCCGCGAAGACAAGGAAGCCGCTCTGGCGTCCGGCTACCAGCGTCATATTACCAAGCCAATCGACGCCTCCCGGTTACTCGAGGCGGCTTGCGGACTGACTCGTAGAGAGCCTCCCGGGGACTAACTTCCGCGTATCCAATCGGCCCAGGCCTCGCGCCATTTGTCAGGAATGTGGGGGGTTTTCCAGTCCCCTTTTTTGACCAGCTTGAGTAGCCGGGCCTGGACCTTTTGCAGCTTCCTCCGGCAGGCCTCATCCTGGAGAATTTCGAGCTGACTGAGATCGGTCTGCCAGGGTCCGGCCAGGAAAGCATAGGAACCTGGAACCCCTTCTAGTTCACAAGGATTGAGCAACAGGCCATCCAACACCGGAAACGCCAGCGACGGGCCGGCCGGGTAGGAAGCGATGCCCAGCGCGCTGCCCAGGCGCACGCCGGGCTGATGCAAAGAAAGTCGATTGGTGAAACTGCCGGTCAGGGTGCACCGGCTGTCCAGTTCGGGCAGCAGGCAGCCGGCGGGCAAGCTGAGCGTCTCCACGATGGGTTCGCAAATTGTACCACAAGAACCGAGTGCGATCGAACCTCTTTCCTGCATCTCAGCTTCCAGCGCTGTGGCCTGACTCTGCAGCCGCCCGAAGAAACCGGTCTGACGCACGGGCAGTCCCTTGCGCCGTTGCTGGTTGGGCGTGTAGAGGTGACCGAGGGTAGGCTGCGCATCTTCCTCGGGATGACTGACCTGCAGGTTATTAAAATATTTGCAGCGCTGGCGAGCCAGCGGCAGCGAGGCAAAGCCGGCCAGCGGATAGGGAGAAAACTCAAGCTCCTGGCAGAGCCAGCGAAAATGCGCCTGTACCACGCTGTGCTGGCCAGAGTCGAGGCGGGTGGCCTCGAAGGCTCGGAAAAAGCGGCGCACTTGGTAGAGCATGTGCGAGATGGAATGGACCGGTTGGGCCGGCCCCAGACGGGCCCAGGCCCGGGCCTCCAGGTCTCCCCTTTCCAAAGCCGCGCCGTTCAAGAATACGGGAATGGGGCAGAGTCCAAAGCGTTCGCTGAGGAACTTGCGCAATCGAGGCCGGCCCGAGCGCAATGTCTCCGGTTTCCAGGTGGCTGGCTGTAGCCGCTTCATCACCAGCCGGCAGCGCGGGTTGCTCTGAGCTTCGGCCAGGTGTACGTTCCAACCGGAACTGGCTTTCTGCAACCCCACCACCGCCAGAGTGGCGTCGGGCAGACTCAATTCAAAGAGAAAGCCGGTGCCTTCAGAAATCTCGGTAATCTCCAGGGCTCGGCGTAGATGCTGAAGTCCGCGCGAGAGCGGCCGCTTCAGTCCCTGCAGAGTTTCGGCCAACTCGGCAGCGCAGCCCGACTCCGGCTCAAACTCCACCTTCCATTCCTGGGCGCTCCAGTGAATTTCCACCGAGCGGCCTCCCAGCGCCACCGCGGCCTGGATCATCTTGGCGATGGGCAAAAAAGGATGGCGGCGCAGAAAGACGCCGTATTTGAGGGCCTGCGCGCGCGGATCCAGGGTAAAGACCCCCGATTCGATTTGCAGTCCTTCGCTGGAGAGATCGTTGAGGATAGAGTCCACGGAGCTTTGTTGCATTCGAATAGGAATTGGATTTACCCGCCTCCGGGAGTGTTCACAAAAAGGTTACACACGGTGGGCCGGTCGCGCTCCATACTCAAGGAGTCCTCTTAAGAGGACCGGCAGAGGCCACAGGTCCGCCGAGGTTCAGAGGAGATGACTTTGCTGACCAGCGTTCTCAGTTCCACTTCACCTTTCGCCTTGACCCGCGGCCTGGCTCCGCTGCCCGCTCGCGTTGCCGAAAGTCTGCCCGAGTGGCATGACGTGTATACTCCCGGCGAGCACCAGTATCCGACAGAAGAACCTCGGCCCTTCAACCTGCTCGACAACCTGACCAGGGCTCCTTATAAGTGTATCTACTGCGAGGGTAGCGGCAAATGCCAGGATGACTATCCCGGTCCCGGGACCGGCAAAACCTGGAAGGGTGAGCCTGAATATCGCTGTAGTGGTTCCGGCAAATGTCAGCAGTGCGGCGGCTCCGGTTGGCGCTCCAAGCGCTACTCGGTGATCATGCCCTGAGCATGATTGGCATCCACGGAGCACAGTTGGTTTCGGGCGAGCAATTGCAGCGCCTGCGCCAGCGCGCTCAGCGGGCGGTGGAGTTTTTCGAGGAAAATTTTGGACCGGTCAGCGGACCGTTGAAGATTGACCTGGAAGCCCAGGAGACTCTCTCCACCGGTTACAATGCCGAAACGGCCACCATTTGCTTTCCCGAAGTCAGGAACCTGATCGATCGCGGGCTGGACTCAGTGGATGTGGTCGACCACGAAATCTTTCACGCTCTGGTGGCCCGGCGATTTCCTTCGACCGGCGGGCCCGAAGTTTTGAACAGCTCCGAGGGACAGCTCCTTCACGAGAGCCTGGCCGACTACTTCGCCTATAAAATGAATCCCGACCCCCACTTCGGCGAAAATTTCCGTAAGGATAAGGAGTTCTTACGTAGCTACCACAATGACCTGACGGTCAGCCTGAGCCCTGGTAGCCACGCCCAGGGCAACGCTTTAACCGCCCATTTGCTGCGCGAGCAGGTGGAGCTACCGCAAATTCGCCAGTTTCTGCAAGCGGGTGACTTTCGACTGGCGGCGCTCCAGCAGGTCTCTCCCGGCCTGAAACAGGCGCTGGCACGGGACGCCAGCTTTGCTGTCGAGCAACGCGTGCGCCAGTACCCGCCTTCGGCCCTCAACCGTTACCGCATCCAGCCCGGCCGGCCGCTGGAAGTCGACTTTCAGCCCAACGCGGCCTTGCTGGAGGCCCACCCGAACTTTCGCGTGGACTGGAGCACCATGGAAGGAGTGCCCTCGCGGCATTACATCATGGAAAGCCAGGATGGCCGTCACTTTCAGATCGAATCGACCCCGCAGAGCCGTCCCGAGAAGCTGCTGGCTCGATACTACGATGGTCCGCGCTTGATCGGCTCGCAGCCCTACTATCTATCCTCGGCGTAATGGATAGGAAGGCGCTTCGAAATCCATCTGATCAACCCGGTGCAAGACGTCCCGCAACCGGCTGACCGCCTCTGCGTAGGCCACCGCCGCCCCCCGGTTCAAGCTGATCAGCTCACGATTCTCAAAAAACTCGGCGATCTCCAGCTGATGAAGACAGTTGTCTCGCAGCCAACTCAAGTCGGCGACCAACTCTTGCAGTGCGGCGCGTTTCACTTCCCTAGTGTAGAAGATTCGTCCGGCTATCGGATAGTAGGGAAAACCCTACCGCATGCGATGGATCTACCAGTCCGGGAAAATTTCCTTTTCAGACACTTTACATCGCAAAGTAAGTAGATTACACTGGCGGAGTGGAAATTTCTCAAGCTCTAAGCCAACTGGCGGAAATTCAGGATAAACTATCCCGAACCCAGGTCTACCGCGGCTACCGCCCACTGACCGTGGCCTTCACCTCCGGTTGCGCCCTGCTGGGGGGCTGGCTGAGCAGGACCCACGACCCCGCTCTGATCTGGCCGTTGACGGCTTTGTTTTGTCTGGCGGTGGTGGCCGGCGAAATGGCGGTCGATTACATCAGCAATTTTTCCAGTCACCAACAGCGCCTGGCCCGCCGGGTGCTGTTGCAATTTTTACCCGGCCTGGCTTTGGGCGCGGCCTGGACCGGCGTGTGGGTGCACTGCGCTCACCCCGTCGCCCTGCTGCCCGCCATCTGGACGATGTGTTACGGCTTCTGCCTGCTCAGTGCTCGCCCACTACTCCCCAGCGGCGTCGGCTACGTCGGAGCTTTTTACGGCTTGAGTTCGCTGGCGCTGACCACTCCGATCTGTTACGCTCGCTTCAACCTCGGCATGACTCTGGCTTTCGGCCTCGGTCAAGCCCTGCTGGCTCTCATTCTTCACTGGAACCAGCCTCGAAAGGAGCCGGTATGAACGGGCGCTACTCTTATGATGGGCTCGATCGGATTCTCCACGAGAAGGCTCGACTCGGCCTGCTGACCTGCCTGGCTTCTCATCCGGAAGGCCTGCTCTTCAATGACCTCAAGGAATTGTGCAACTTGACCGACGGCAACTTAAGCCGTCACCTTCAGGTGCTGCAGCAAAACCAGATCGTGGAAATCTTCAAAAGCTTTGAACAGAAACGCCCGCAGACTCTTTGTCGCATCAGCGTGGAGGGCCGCGAACGCTTTTTGGCTTATATCGGAGAACTGCAGAAAGTGCTCCTCGACGCCGAAACAACCAGCCAACGACAGAACTCCAGCCAGGCTCTTCCTCCCGGATGGGTGCCGGCCTGATCGACCCCCTTTTTTGACAAGACACTTTGCAATACAAAGTGATATTGGAGGCATACCGTGCTCGTGATCCAGGCTCAGGCCATGGGGATGTGCTTTGGCGTGGAAGAGGCTATCTCCACCGCGCATTCCTTGAACAATCCTCAAGAGGTAACCATTCTCGGGGAAATCGTGCATAACACGCGTGTCCAGCAGTATCTTCTGGCTCTAGGCTTCGCCAGCCAGGCGGAGGGCGCCCGTCAGGAGTTGCCCTCCAGTCCCGGCGTACTGGTGACCGCCCACGGGATTTCCGAGGCCTACCGTAGCCGCTTACAGGGCAAGGTGATCGTGGACACTACTTGCCCGCTGGTGACGCGCCTGCACAAGGTGGCGCGCCGTTATCATGATCAGGGATTTCGCCTGGTACTGGTGGGCAAGCCCGGTCACGTGGAGGTGCTTGGCATTACTGAAGACTTTCCCGACACCGTGGTGTTGCCATCGCTCGAATCCGCGCCGGCCGGTTTGGGCGAAAAGCTGGCAGTACTGGCCCAGACCACCACTCCCCCGGATCTTTTCGAGGCCGTCTACGAGCGGGTGCTTGAGCTACACCCCGGAGCAATAGTGGAGAAACGAGACACCGTATGCCGGCCCACCAGACAACGCCAGCAAGCCATCGGAGCGTTGCTCAAGCGAGTGCAGGCTCTGGTGGTGGTGGGTGGGGCCCACTCCAACAACACGCTGCGTCTGTGCGAGCAAGCCGAAAAGCTGGGGTTGCCCAGCCTGCGCGTGGAGGCCCCGGCCGAGCTCAATAGCGAGTGGTTTCGAGGCCTGAGCCTGGTGGGCCTGAGCGCCGGCACTTCCACCCCGGCCGAGGCGATTTCGGCCGTTTACCGGCGTTTGCTGGAAATCGGTCGCTCCTTGCGTTCTCCAATTCCCCGTGGATTTACTAACAAAATTTTCACATCGCGTGCACATAGTTAACCTGAATTCACTCCCAGTTTATCCATTCTTGGCTATGCTTAGGACATCCCAAGGTTCTAAGGGAGGCTATCCTCCCTGGCACCCCCACTTTGGTTAAAGCGAGGAATGCACGCACATGGAAAATCCAGCCCTGACCGAGCGTAGGAGAATCGATGCCCTGGGAGCGACCGGTTTAGCCGATCCGTCCCTGGTCCCCGCGCCCATGTTAGGTTTCGCCCAGGCTCGCCTGGGTGGCGATCAAAGCCAGGGAGTCGAGGCCGTCAACGGCGTTGGCAGTGGCGGCGAAATGCTGGATATCGACTTCGGTCAGGCTGGACCCATCCCCGACTTCGGCTGGCTGGGGGCGCCCGCTCCGGGCGGCGAATCCAAAGCTCCCGCTAGAAGTGGCGGGCCGGCCGAGGCGGCTCCGGCGGATGCCTCCAGTGGCGCTGACGGCAGCACGGGCAGTTGGACGATGGAGGACGAGAAGTTCCTCGACCAGGCCATTGCCAGCACCGGCGGCAGTGGCAGTGGCGGTGGCGGCAGCAGTGCCGGCTCTATGAACGGCACCAACGACCGCAGTATGATCACTGACATCAACGGGGGCAGTGCTCCGGCCGCCAATGCCAGCGCCGAGAGCAGCAGCACGGACAACGCCGCCGAGGAAAGCGCCTCGGCCAACAGTAGCGCCAACAAGGGCAAATATGACGAGCTTTTCAGCCAGTTTGGCCAGACCAAAGAGGGCAACTGTGCCTCCGTAGCTGTCATCAAGGGCGCCCTGGACAAATATGATGGTAAAGTTTTCCAATCTGTAACCAAGACCGGCAACGGCTACGATGTGGTGCAGCAGGACGGCAAGAAGCTGACCATTTCCAAGGATGAGCTGAAGACGGCCGCCAAGTTCGCCAACTTCAAAGGCAAGCCCAACGAGGCCAAATCCCTGGCCATCCTGTGCTTTGCCACCATCGCCAAGCGCGGCTCGCAAGAAGGTATGGGCAGCTTCGAGCAAACCCTCAAGAAGCTCGACAGCGGTTTCGACCCCAAGAAGGCTGCGCAATTGCTTGGCCTGGGCAACAAAATCAAGGACATCGATCCGAAGACCGCCTCCAAGCAAGACGGCGCGGTAGCCTGGAATAATGTCCACGCCGTCTACCAGGACAACGGCAAAACCGACAGCTACGGCACCGCCAAAGCCGCCAACGGCACTGATACACGGGGCAACCAGCTGACCAACGCCTTCGTCTTCACCTAGCCATTCATGGTTATTTCAGGTCCCTGCTTTATAAACGTTTCAGGTTCACCCCGAGAGGAACCGGAAACGAACGAGGGATTTGAACATGTTGTATGCTTTCAGTGCCAGCCTGAGCACCTATAACACCAACAACACCGTCGATCACCAGGGCGACAGCGCCGGTGAGATCTACAGTCGCCTCGTATTAGCTCAAGGTTTGCTGCCCGTGGATGCCGACTCCAAATAGATCGGTGCGGTGACGGCCCGTTCCCCGGTGGCAATCCAAAGACGCACGTAAAGGTAATGCACCCCTCGTAGTTTGACTTTCCGGCTGCCCTGAAATTGGCATTGGCCCGGTTTCCACCGGGCCAAGACTCGCGTACACTGAGACTCGTTGTCGATCTTGTCCTCGCTGACATCCGGCTTGCGATCGGCGGCCACTTCCAGGCGCGTGATCAACCCGTTAGCGCACTGAGCCGTGACCTGGATTTCCCCTTCATCGCGCCGCTCCAGGCGCGAACCCATGAGCTGGCCATCCAGACTCCACTGCAGTTGCAGAGTTTGATTTTCGGTGGCGTAGACACGGCCGGCCCGGGCCGCCGCGATCAAGATGGAGCGGCGCTCCTGCAGCGATTTCCCCAAAGTGGAGGGGGCCAGAAAGACGGTGCGCGCCTGGCCGGTCAGGCCGGCCTTGGTGTTGTGGATATCGGTGCCCACCACCGGGCTGACGTGATAACCGCGGCGCAGGCAGAGGTTATACTGGCTGACTCCCTTCTCCCAGTGCTTGGGCACATCGTCATTCACCTCGATAAAACGAAAAACACGGTCCCGCTCGGGAGTATAAGGATAAAGGTGCTGAGAATCATCACCCGTGCGCGGCTCCTCTCCATAGCCGGGATGGTTAAACTGACCCAGATGCTGGGGATTGGCGGCAAAACGATCCATGACCGTTTCTCCACTCTGATTGTTGGCCATATCCGTCTCCACGTAAGGTGCGATGCTATCCATCAGAAAGAAGTTGAGATGGCCAAATTTGTCATCGAAGTAGGGATAGTCGCCGCCCCGTCTCAAACCGGTCATTTCGGCTCCCGCGAAGGCGGTGAAGGTAAAGTCGGGACCACTTCGATCAATCGAGGGGTCATCTGATTGAGCGCGTAGCTTCTGAAACAAAGCGTCATCCATGTCTGGCCTGGTTTTGGTGTAGGTGACATGGTCGGTCACAAAGAGAAAATAGCCGCCCAGCCAGCCACCCAAATGGCTGGCCGCCTCCGGCGTGCGGGCCAGCGCGCTCTTCCAGGCTTCCAGGGGCGGTCCGTCCCGCCGGTTATCGCCCGAGTAACCGCTGTGAAAATGGGTGTCTCCGTAATAACAGAGCAACTCTTCGTCGCTGACGGGAGCGGGATGGGTGGTGACGGCGGGCGTATAAGGGACAGCCGGCTCGGGAGCCTGCCGGGCGCAGCCGGCTATAAGAATCCCCAATAAGATCCTGCGCATCAACTCAGCCGCGAGCGCAGAGCCCGTCTTTGCAGGTCTTCCCAAGGAGTACTTTCCTCCAGCGGCATTTCCCCGCTGCGTAGCTGCAGAATGCGCGGGGAACGCAGAGAAACCTCGGCGGCCGGACCGTCCCAGAGAATGTCCTCGTAGGCTACCGTCACGACCAGGTGGGGTTTGAGTTCGACTCCGGCGGCCCGACCACGGTTGCTCTCGCGCAGGCGCTGCACACCGGTGAGCAGGCCGCTGCGCCAGATTTCCGCCACCAGTTGAGCGGTCAGGCGAGCGTCCACGCCGCCCACTGTGCCCACTTCGCGCCAGCCTTCCTTCGATCGGGCCGCCATGGAGTAGCTGTCGAACATACGCTGCCCCTCCCGGCTACTCTCGCCCCAATAAGCGGCCGTGAGCACCAGATCGGCGCTTTCCAAAGGCTTGCGCTTGAGCCAGGCGGGCGAGCGAACGGCCAGAGGATAGGCGGCCTGGAGATCTTTAACCATGCAGCCTTCGTGACCCTGGCGGCGGAATTGTTCGTAGAGCCGGTTGAGTTCTGCTTTCCCGGTGACCACTGACCCTTGAGCCAGTTCGAGGGGCAAACCCGGTTTTTGTGTTCTCGCCTGGAGCATTAGTTCGAGCTGCTGCCGGCGTTGTTGGAAGGGTTGCGCGGTGAGGTCCCGGCCGTTCATGTATAAAAGATCGAAAGCCACGTACTTGAGGGGGATGCGCAGTTCGCCGCGCAGGCACTCGTGCACTTCGTAGACACTGGCGGGGCGGGCCACACCTTCCATGTCGAGCACGCGCCCGTGCAGTTCGCCATCCATAATCAGGCTGTAGGGAGACAGCGAGCGCAGCATGGCTTCCAATCCCTCGACCATCTCCGACCAGTCATTGCGCCTTCTGGTGTAAGCGGCCAGGCGCAGGTGGCCCAGCGAATCCCACTCTTTGTGGAGCAAGAGACGAATCCCGTCGTACTTGCAATCCACCCAGCAGGGAAACTTGGGGTCGCCTTCCAGACTCTGAGCCAGGGCCGGCCGGAAGGGCGAAAGCGGCCGGAGCATGACGGCTTTGAGGCCGTCGGGCCCGTCCTTTTCCAGGCGCTCCACCAGCTGAGTAAGGTCTTCCAGGGCCAGCGCGCTTTGCAATGTTTCCGGGTCGGCCCCATAGTGGCCGGCGAGCAATCGGGCCAGTCCCTCGGCCCGGCCGCTCCAGACCAGGTCCAGCTTGCCGGCCAAGCGGCTGACCAGGACAAAACGCTCCAGCGGGGAGCTCCGGCGCAACAGTTCGTTCCAGGCGGGATGGGTGCGCGGCGGCGGGTCGAGCAGGCAGCGGGTGACCACCCGGGTGGCCAGCGGATCGCCCTGGGCCTGGCCCAGGCTGGCCGCCAGCGGGCCGATGCCGCCCGCTTCCAGCATTTTTTGACGTAGCTCCGCGACGGGGTAAAAATAAGTCAGGGCCAGCAACTGCAACAAACGCTCTTCGGTCCAGGAGCGCTTGGAGCCGAAGCGTTCGCCGGTCAGCCAGGCGACTTTTTCGGTCATGGGCAGGCCAATGTTCCTGGCCAGCATTTTTTCCACCACCTGGAGGCGCTGTTCACGGTTGAGTTCGGGGGCCGCCTGGCCGAAGATTTTTTGCTGCAGATGGGCAGCCAGGCCCAGCAGCGGCGCTATCAAAGCCTGGCAGAAAACTTCGAAGGGCAGGCTGTCGAGGGCTTCCTCCGCGCAGTCGGGTTCCGTTTCCAGCAGCGCTTGACCGGCCCATACCTCGGCCGCCGGCAGGCCGAGTTCGGAGAGGGCCACCTCGGCCCCAAAACGGCGCAGCAAGGAAAAGAGTCCCTGGCTTTGCTGGCCACGAGCCAGTTCCGTCCAACTGGCGACTTCAGGCATGGGGAAGAGCGTACATCTCGGGATGTTGCGGATGCACGGCCAGGGTCCCGCCCTCGCCCCCCTGGTGGACGCGCACCGGGTGGGGAAAGATCTTGGTGGTGACGCTCTTGACGGCGCGCAATACGGTAATCACGTCGCGATAAGCGGCTCCCCAGATAGCCCCCATTTCCTTGGAACCCATGCTCATTTCTTCCAGCAGAAAGACAGCGTCAGCCGTATGGATCAGCGCCTCGCCGCCCACCGGCATGCCGGTATCCCGAATCTGTCCGATGGTGATACAGGTTACCCCGTGCTCGTGATTATAGGTCTTGAGCGCACTGAGGTGATCGGCCGTGCGCGTCTTGGCCGGGTCCAGCATATTGAGGCTATCGATCACGACCAATCTGATCTTATGTCTTTCGACCACATAGCGATACCTGTGAATAAAATCATCCCAGCTCTGACCTTTGTGATACTGGGCCTGCATCACCCAGACGTGGCTGAGAACCTTTTCCTTGAGTTCGGCCTCGCCCATGGCCAGCACCTCGCAGCCGATCTTGGCCATGCGGGAAACCAGCGGATCGCGCCCCGAGTCGCCCTCATCCAGAAAACCTTCTTCGGCCACCACGAACAGACAGGCCGTGCCGCCGGCGGCTACGCGCAGCAGACCTTCCAGGCAGGAACGGGTCTTGCCCTTGCCGGGCGGGCCGGCAAAGGCGATGGTGCAGCCTTTGGGCAATCCGCCCAGGGGGGTACCGTCCGGCTTCAGACAGAGACGATCCAGCACGGATTGGAAAGGCAAACTTTCCTGTTCGCGGATGAGCGTGCCCAATTGGGAAGGGCGTACGAATTCCGCTTCCAGGCTGGCGTCCAGACCGGGATCCTGGGATTGGGGCGTGACGAAGGGCTGGGCTGAGGGGTCGACCGGCTGCATGGATTGCATCATTTGCATCATTTGCATCATCTGCATCATTTGCTGAGGGTTGAAGGGGGCTGCGCCCTGAGGGGCAAAAGTCTGATCCGATGCCACGAAATACACGCTCCTATTGCTTACAACTCGCGCAGCGCTTCGCATTGGCCGGCCTGCTTACCTGGTCTGCCCATGCGGCCGAGGAGTGGGCCCAGCACCGTAACCAGGAGGCTGATCCGGCCCGGCCTTTAGGCTGGAGCTTCGAGGTGCCCACTGGCTGGAAACAGTTCTCGGTGGCCAGGTTTCCCTACCCCCTGGGCGAATCCTGGAACGGCGACGACGGCTCCTTTCAGGTGTGCTGGTTGGGGGAGGTCAGTACCATCGGCCAGGAACAGTTTAATCTCGAAGAGCGCGGTTTTTCTCGAAGCAGCCGCACGGTGGCCGGGCGGGAAGGGGTTTTGCTCCAGAAGAATACCGATGCCTTCTGCTACATAAAGTCGCCCAAGGGCACGGTGCGGCTGCATTTGACCTGTGCCACTCCCCTGCTGGACCACATTCTGCGGAGCTTCACCCTGATTCAAACTCAAGAAGTGGCTCCCGGCGGAGAGCAGAAATATGGCGACTGGGCCTTTGAATTGCCCACCGGCTGGGCCTGGAAGGAGCCGGATTTACTCACAGTAGGGGGGGAGCCGGTGGCGCGGGTAGCCGGTTATACGCTGGGACCGACCGACATGGTGCGCGGTTGGGCACGCAGTCAGGCCTCCCAAGAAAACCCCAAGCTGAAAGAGCGCGTGGGCATGGAGCCATTCTCCAGCAAGAAGGGCATCGACGGCTACCTGGTGGAGTGGAAAGGTCCGAGTAGTTCGCTCCTTTTTGCCTATGCGGCGCGCGGTCAGAAAGGCCTGCGGGTGGAACTTTTACGCGCCGGCGAACTGGATCGGCTGCGCCGGCTGTTATCCACTTTGATGTTCAAAGGTTAGGAAGGTTTTCGTTATGCATCTGGATGAGCGAAAGATTTTACTGGCCCTGGATGGCTCCGAGTTTTCGGAAACGGCCATCGACACCACCGCCGGTTTGGCGCGACGGCTGGGAGCCGAACTGCACCTGGTGCGCGTTACCGCTCCCCTGCTGAGCACCGCTCCCGAGCTTTACCCCAATCTGGGGCACGAATTCACCCAACAGGCTCAGGACGGTGCCCGCGAGTATCTGGAGAGTCTTTCGGGACGCTTCCCCGGGGTGACGGTGCGGTTGCATACGCCGCTGGGCGCTCCCAAAGAAGTGATCAGCCAGTTGGCGGTGGACCAGGCCTGCCGGCTGGTGGTGATGGCCTCCCACGGGCGCACCGGCATGGCCCGCTGGTTGTTGGGCAGCACCGCCGAGTTTGTGTTGCGCCACGTGGAGAGCGCGGTGCTGTTGTTGCGCCCCCAGGCGCTGCCCTCGCCGAACGGCGACTTTCATCACGTGCTGGTGCCCGTCGACGGGTCGGCCAGTTCGCGCGAGGTGCTGGCCAGGGTAGGCCCGTATTTGGCGGAAGGAGCCCGGGTGAGCGTATTGCGCGCCACCGGCCTGACCGCTCGCGACTACACGCTGCTCAACAATCCTCAGGAAGTCACCAGTTATGTGGCCCACTTAAAAGAACAACTGGGGCATCTCGAGAATCACGGCTTGAACCTGGAACCTCAGGTAATCGACGGCGAGGCCTCCGATTCCATTCTGCACTTCGCTGAGCAGAATGGTTGCGACTTGATCGCCATGTCTACCCATGGACGCACCGGTTTCCGCCGCTTTATTCTGGGTTCGACCACCGAGAAGGTAGCTCGTCAGGCCGCCTGCCCGGTTCTGGCCTTCCCGACCCATCCCTCCCCATAGTACCGCTGTCCCTGCGGCAGATGACCGCGGCACGGTTCGCCCTTTCGATGCTCGGTCTATGCTGGTAGACACGCAACCAGGAGGACGATATGAGAACTGTGAACGCACTCTTTGACAGCCTGCAGCAAGCCCAGGCCAGCATTTCCGAGCTGACGGCAGCGGGTTTTGCCGCTGAGGATGTGAATCTGGTGGCCAACGCCGGCGACGCCGACTATGCGGCCCAGTTCAACGAAGCCGGCCAGATTCATGACGTCACCGAGGGAGTGACCGAAGCGGCCACGGCGGTAGGCAGCTTGGGCGGCCTGGTAGTCGGCCTGAGCTTTTTCTTCGTGCCCGGCATCGGGCCGATTCTGGCGGCCGGAGGATTGCTGACCAGCTGGATCACCGGGGCCGGCCTGGGAGCGCTGACCGGCAGCGTGCTCGGCACCCTGGCCGGACTGGGCGTTCCCCGGGATCAAACGGAAAGCTACGCCGAGGGCATTCGCCGCGGCGGCTCGCTGGTGGTGGTGCAGACCGAAGAGGACAGAGTCGACCTGGCCAAGGAGATTCTCCATCGCCATAACCCGGTCGACCTGGCCAATCGCCAATTGCGCTGGAAAACCGGCGGTTGGGATCGCTACGATGAGGCCGCGGCTCCGCTCACGGCGGCGGAATTGCAGGCCGAGCGCGAGCGCAACCGGTCCGCCGTCATCATCGAGTAACTCTTCAGGCCCCAAGGGGTCTTTTTCATATCGCAGACACGACGACATCTGGGCGCGAACCAGGACTTGATGGTAGATCTATGCTAAACTATGCCCTATGTATGATGAAAAATTGAGCTTTGGAACAGTCTTGGGCGAGTCCGTCGGCCAGGTCGCCCGGCACTGGCCTTTTTTCCTGGTGGTGGGGCTGGCCAATATCGTGCTCTACTCGCCGGCCACCTATGTGACCAGTCACCTGCCCGGAACCAATTTCGAGACCACCATGGCGCTGGTCTACGGATTGTACGTTTTCAACGCTCTGCTGGCGTGCCTGGTCTACGGAACCATCATCGACTTCGCCCTTCAGGCCCTGCATAGTCCCCAACCGAGTGGGCTGGAGGCGGTCAAACTGGCTCTGCGCCGTTGGCCCGCCCTGATCTGGACGATGATTGTGCGCTGGTTCTGGCTGATCCTGGGATTTACTCTGCTGATCGTGCCCGGCGTTATCTGGGGCTACCGCCAGATGCTGTGCTGGGTGGTCACCACCGTTGAAGGCATCTCAGGACCGGCCGCTCTGCGCCGCGCTCAGGCTCTAATGGGGGCTGACCCCTCGGCTTATAGCATTATCTTCGGTCAGTGGCTCTTAAGCATGCTGCTGACGGTGGCTCCCAGCTGCTTCGTAACCTACGGTTTGCTGCACCAACCGGCAGCCGTGCGCACCGGGATTCAGTGGTCCCTGGGAGTGGTGAACTGGCTTATTCTCGGCGTCTTTTACTTCTCCATGGTGCGCGTCTATAATTACCTGCGCGAACGCCTGGATCGCACCCCGGAAGCCGATGGAGTCGGCTTCAGCCCGGCCTTCGAACTCTAACCTCCACCTCTCTCCCAAACATGAGCTTGCCTATGGGACTTTGGAGACGGAAACTGCCGGTCCACTGCGCAGGACGTCTTTGCCCGGGTGCTCGATTGCTATTCACCCACCCACGAAGTGTCCTGAAAAGTCTATCGCATCCCAGGCTACTGCGATCATCGCTGCGACCAGGATATCAGCGGCGTGAGGAACCGAAGGGTCAGCAACGCCGGCCCGTGGGCGACCGCCAGAATTGGGATAGGTGCGGTAGATAGCCGGCACCTGAGCGGGGAATGTTTTCATGGAGTTGGGAGCTTTGCCCAACTTCATCATCTTGGTCCGGCCGGCGGGAACGTTGAAAATTTCGTAGTGATAGCAGTCGTGCACGGAATCCAGGGGGCAACTTTGGTAGTCGGCGGCCACCACAATTTGCTTGGGCGTGGCCAGCACGATTTGAAAGTGTTGGCCTCGGTAGAGATGGTAGTCGGCCGGGCCGTCATTCTTGAAGACCAGGTTTAGTTGACCTTCGTGCAGGTCGACGAGGCAAGGATTGTCTCCCCAACTCGGCTCCCCCACTGCTCCTCCGGAAACGGCAGCCGTCCTGGGTGTGCCAAGGCTCTCCGGCGTGGCCACTTCGCCCGGCTCGGGAGGGCTGGCAAAAAAAGCGGCGGAGAGGCCGACCACGGCCACCACCACGATCAGTTCCAACCGCTTGCGACTCATGAAATCAGAACTTCGTTTGTAGTCCGGCGTAGATGGCCGGGTCGCCGACGTTGCGGCCGGGTCGGGCCGTAAGTGGAAAGCCCACGTCGAAGCGCAGATTGGTCTTGGGCGCCAGCGCCCAACGGAAACCAAAGCCGGTGCCGGTCAGATGGTTGCCCGCGGCAAAATCTCCTGGAAGCAATTGCTTCAAGCCGACTCCGCCATGGTCCAGGAAGGCAACCACTTGAAAGACATCCGGCTGCTCCTCAAAGGGCGACCAGCGCAGCTCGGCCCCCAGCAAGTATGCATTGTCGCCTAACAGTTCCGCCTGTTGATAGCCACGCACCGTGTCCGGACCGCCCAGGGCGAACTGTTCACCGACGTAGAGCGGAGTGGTGGCGTATTGGGCGGAACCACGCAGCACGAAATAAAGACCCTCGTCCAACCGCTGCACGCGGGCGGCGTCCAGGTTGAAGCGCGAAAAGCGGCCGTTGGCCCCGGCCCGGCTGACCAGCGGATCGCTCGAAGGCGTGCCGCCCAAACCCTGGGCCCAACTGGCCTGCAGCAAAGTGCGACCGTCTGGACCGCGCCAGTCGGCCGAATAGGTCAGCTTGCCCATGGTGTATTCGTCGTGCGAGAAGGGCAAGGCCCCGCCGAAGAAGTTGTTGACGATGTTTTTGTGGGCCAGCGAGACACCCAGATTGGAGGAGAAGTCCAGATCGCGGTCGAGCGGGTGGGCTGCGGACAGGGTGAAAACATCGGCGTTGCCGCGCACGTCCAGAATAGCGCCCAGACCTTGGGAGACGGCGAAGGCACCGTTAGCGTAGCTAAAACCGACGGTGGTGCCCTGCAGATTGACGGGCGTCAGATACTGGGCCTGCACGAAGGTGTTGTTGCGGCTGGGAAATCCGTAAACGCCGCGGATGGTCAGCATATCGCCCTGGAAGGCCAGGTTGCCCGCTTCGATATCGAGGCCGACCCGGTTCTGGCCGGTCTGAGGCGTGCCGTAGTTGTTGTAGTCGAGCGAAGCATGCAAGGGCAGGGCGTCTTTGACCTGCAGAGTCACGTCGGCCGTACCCGGCTCTTTACCAGGCGCCAGCACGGCTTTCACCTCCAGATCGGAGAGTTCGTTGAGCAAGGCCATAGCCCGGGTGAAATCGTCGGCCTTGAAGTTCTGGTCCGCGACGGCCACCTGGAAACGCTCGCGGATGAAATCGGGATCGTAATATTCGGCTCCCTCGACCTTAATCTCGCCAATTTTGCCTTCGACCACCTGCATACGGACCAGACCGGTATCAAAGGCCTGCTGGGGAATGATGGCGCGCACCAGATAGAATCCGCTGCGCTGGTAGAGCGAAGTGATGTCGGCAGCCGCCTCCTTCATCTGGGCCAGCGTCAGATCTTTGCCCTCGTAGACGCGCAGCACTTCGTCAAGCTTTTCCTTGGGCAGCAGGCTACTGCCCTCCACCACAAAGTGATCGACGTGACGAGTTTCAGCCTGCGGTTCGGGCCTGGTGTCCAGGGACTGGGCGGACACCGGCAGGCTGGCCAGAGCTAGCCCCAATAGAATTCTTTTCACTCGCGGTCCTCCCAGATAATAAACGCCTCCAAGAGGTGCCGCCAGTAGCGTACCTCCCAGATTTCGCGCAATTCTTGATCCACAATGACGTTGTAGGCCTGGCGGTTCTTATCCTCCGGGTCGTCAACGGGACTGGACATCATCAATAAAGCTTGCAAGCGAGCTAATTCAGAGGGATAGACCGGGGGGACGCCGCCGGGAACCGTGAGAGCCAGGGTGGGTGAAAACGGATCCAGCGACCACGTCTGATGTAGCGAATCATGGCGCGTGGTGAGACGCTCTCGTTCGGCGTCGGAAAGCACCCGGCTGAAACTGCCCAGATTGCCCAGAGCCAGATTCGATTGCGCCAGAATTTGCGAGCGCTCCTCGGGAGTGATCGCGTTCTCGCGTTGCACCGCCTGCTCAGGCGTCAACGGCGTTTCCACGGGCGATGCCGGCATAGGCGGCGGATCGGGTATCGGCGGCGGCGAGGGCGGTGGAGAGGGTGGAGCAGGCGGCTTGAGGCCGCCGTATACCTGAATTCCATCCACGTAAATGTCGCCGGTCTGGAAGTCGATGTGGCCCGGATCCACCGTGGCTCCATTAAAAGTATGGAAAGCCGCCGCGCGATCCTCCTGCCCGTTAGGCAAGTTGGTTTCATTGCCGCCGGTCACAAGCGCGCTGATCGTGCCGGCATTGGGAATGGAAAAGCCCAGGTCAGGCCGATTCAAGTTGAATACCCGTCCCGCCTCGATATTTAAGGCGGTCAAGCTGGGAGGACCGGTGGCCGGGGTGATCTCGGTGAGATTGCCCGGAGTGGTGATAGTGTAGTTACCGCCGCTAATATTTTGCATCGAGTTGATGGTGATGTTGGCGCCGGTCAAGGTGGTGTTGGCATTGGCATTGGTCGTCAAGGAGCCCACCGAAAGATTGCCGCTGGAGGTGAGGTTGAGGGGCCCATTGTTAAGGGCGGAGATGGCCACATTCGAAAGGGCGAGATTTCCAGCCGTCAGCTCCACCCCTCCCGACGCCGCTTGAAGACCCGCCGACCCGGTGGTGGCCACGGAGAAATTTGCACCCGTGGTGGCCTCAAGAGGCCCGTTGAGGGTTCCTACGAAGAAATTCCCATTGGCATTTCCCGTAAAATTCTCCGCGGCGGTCACGTTCAGGCTGCCCACCCGAAAATCCAGGTTGCCGTTGGGATTCTGCAGAGTCACGTTGCGCCCGCTCAAGAGGACCGGATGGTTCGTTGACTGGTCCAGATTCGAGGCCGTCATGGTCAGGTTTTGCCCGGCCACCAGCTCGGTCAGGGCACCCGTCAACCGCGTGACCGCACCATTGCTACTGGTGGTATTCAAATGGCGCCCGGCTTCCAGACGATTGCCCCCGGACGAACTCAGGAAAAGGTTCGTTCCCGCCGAAAGATTAATATCCCGGGCCGCCGTCACATTGACCGTGCCCGAGCCACCTTCCAGACGAAGCTCCTGGCCGCCCGACGCCCTGGCGTTAAAATCGCCACTGCTGGCCGTCACGTTCACCCCCTGAGCCCCTTGCAGGCTCGTACCGCCATTTGCCGCGCGCACCTGCACAGTGGGCGCCGCCAACGTCAAACGGTCCGCCTCCGAGCGGAACGAAATTCCACCGCCGGCCTCCACGTTCAGCGCCGCTCCCGCCGTCACGTCCAGCGGCCCCGACAGGGTTCTCAAGTTGAAGCCGCCATTGGTGCCGGTGTTCCCCGCAAAATTCTCGGCGGCGGTTACATTCAGGCTGCCCACCTGAAAGCTCAGGCTACCGTTGGGATTCTGCAGGGTCACGTTGCGCCCGCCCATGAGGACCGGATGGTCGCCAATCTGGTCTAGATTCGAGGCCGTCATGGTCAGGTTTTGCCCGGCCACCAGCTCGGTCAGGGATGCCGTCAAGCGCGTGACCGCACCATTGCCACTGGTGGTATTCAAATGGCGCCCGGCCTCCAGACGACTGCTCCCGGACGAACTCACAAACAGATTTGTGTTGGCGGTCAGCGTCAGGTCTCGTCCGGCCTGAACCGTAAGAACTCCGCTGGTCGAGCCCAGCGTCAGGCTGCCGCTACTGGAAATGGTGATATCCCGATCGGCCAGGAGCGTCAAGGTCGCAGCCTGAATTGAGCCCCCGGTAGTGAACAGGATGTCATTGCCGGCGGTGACACTGAGGCTGGTGGCGCCCAGGTTAAAGCCGGCACCATTGTAGAGCACGTCGTTGGTGGCGACGAGCTGCACTGAACCCTGGCCTTGCATGGCCGTGACGCTGACGGTGCCGGGGCCGGCGCCGTTCGGATTGGGTAATTGAGAGTCGAAGGTGCCACCCGCGCCGTCGATAATGGTGATATCGGTGGGGTCGAGCAAAATCGTGCCGCCCGTCCCCTGAGCGCTGCCCACGTTGACCGTTCCCAGCAACCACAAATCCTTGCCGCTGACTTCGGCGAAACCGCCCTGTCCGGTGCCGTTGGCAGCCGCCGAAATCGTACCCAAACTCACGGTGCGGCCGGCGGAAAGCAGGCGCACGTCGCCACCGGCGGCCGAGTGAGAATCGGCGCTGAGCCGGCCGCTGGTGGGCAAGATGGTCGCCTGACTGGAATCCAGGCGAATGGTTCCCCCGTTTCCGGCCGCGCTGTCGGTGCTGACCACCCCGCTATTGAGCAGCAAGCCCTCTGCCCCGTGGGCCAGTACCTGTCCGTTGGAGCCGGCCTGAAAACTACCCGCCTCCACCAGGGCCGGATTGCTGACCACCTGGCTGAGCAGTTGCGACATCTGGCCCGGCTGCAGCAACACGGTGCCTCCCTGACCGCCGCCCTGAAACTGGGGGTCGAATCCGTCGGGCACGGCAAACTGCACCAAACCGCGCCCATCCACCGAGAAAGTGGCCTGGGTGGTGGCCCCCAGGTTCACGTGGCCGGATTGGGCCACAATCATCCCCTGGTTATCCAGCAGAGGAGAAACCAGGACCACAAACCCGCCCTCGGCCACACGGATGGTGCCCTGGTTGGTAAGAGCGGCCAGCGGCAGACTGTTGTCCTGAGTAAGCTTGTAGGTGCCGTTGAGGAAATCCTCATCGCTCATCTTCAGTGTGGAGGCGGTAAAACTGCCCACGTCCACCACCGCGTTGGGACCGAAAAGAATGCCGTTGGGGTTGAGCAGAAAGACGCGGCCGTTAGCCTGCAACATTCCCTGGATGACGGAGGGGTCCAGCCCGGTCACGCGGTTGAGGATGGCAGCCTGTTGGCCGGGCTGGAGAAAACGCACAGTTTCACCCAGGCCGATATTAAATTGCCCCCAGTTGATGATGGCCTGCGGCGTCTGCTGGAGAATCTGGACGAAGTTGGCCCCATTCTCGATCTGCACCTGGCCGTGGACCGGGCTGGGATCCTGCGGCAGCGCCCACAGATTTGAGTTTAAACCCAGGGCAAACAAGGTCCCCAGAATCGTTTTCGCAGGTCTCAACACCCCTCCAGTGCCACCCTAGATTGGCTCATGGTAAACCCTTTCCTGCGTTTTTCTGATTTTTTTCAGGGTCTCAGGGTAGCCTGAGCTTAATCTTAGGGGGATTCTACCCAATGTTAACCAGGCTGTTTCTATTCTCATTATTTATCGTTTGCACACTTTCCGCACTGGGCAGCGAATCGACCGCTCCGCCGGTGCGCGGCTACCTGGTCGAATCCGACGGTTCTATTCTGGTCGGCGCTGCCCCAAGTGAGCACGCTCCGGTCTGCTTCCTGGGCTGCCCGTAAGCATTCGGGTGAATTTGCCCGCGGCTCGCTCAGCTTTTCCAGGCCAGGTAAGCGTGAAACACATCAAGCCCGTCGGGAACGATAGGCACTTCACGAGTCCATTGAGACAATTGGTCCTCATCCATCCAGATGCCCCATTGGACTTCTTCGGGCTGGTGCCGTACCGGCCCATCCCATAGAACCCGGTAACAACGGACCCAGCTGTAATTTTTGTCCCCCTCATAAAGATGGTCAAAAAGGAACTCGAGTTCTCGATTTCTTACGCCGAGTTCTTCCTCCGCTTCGCGCCGGGCCGCCTCCAGGTAATCCTCGCCCTCCCCCACCACACCACCCACGAACATGTCGTACATGGCCGGAAAGAGGTCCTTGGTGGCGGTGCGCTGGTGCACATAAACCTGTCCCTGAGAATTGCGCACGAGCACGGCGACGCCCCGGTGGAGCAAATTTTTTCGCCGCACCTCAGAGCGCGGAGCGCGCCCCACCACCTGATTCTGGCGATCGACCAGGTCAACCCACTCCGCTTTCGCCATGCGTCTCCACAAACCGGGGCAACCTGCCGGATTGGCGCAACCGTTCGGTGCGCAGGCACTCCCCCGTCAAAATTGCATTCAACTCGTTCACCGAGCGATCAACCTCGTGGTTGACCACCACGTAGCGATACTGCTCCAAACTGCGCAGTTCAACGCGCGCGGTCAACAGGCGTTTCTGGACCTGCTCGGCCGTCTCCGTGCCGCGGGAAACCAGACGAACCTTCAGGGTCTCCAGGTCCGGCGGGGCGATGAAAACCGAAAGATGGTCCGGCTCGGCCTGCATCACCTGAAGGCCCCCCTGGACGTCCACGTCCAGCAAGACGTGCTGTCCCTGGGCCCGCTGGTGGGCAACATAGTCGCGCGGGGTGCCATAGAACTGGTCATGGACCTGGTTCCATTCGAGAAAACGTCCCTGTTCGACCCAGTGAGTAAAAGTGTCGTGGTCGAGGAAATGATAGTGCTGCCCGTGCACTTCGCCCGGGCGGGGCGAGCGGGTGGTGGCGGAAATCGAGAAAGTGCAGTCCCCCCGCTGCTGGAGCAGCTTGTTGAGAATCGTTCCTTTGCCGACGCCGGAAGGACCGGATACCACCACCAGTAGACCTGCCATGGCCCAGCCCTTCCTTTCCCAAGAGGGTACTCCTTGTGAGAGCTGGAACGCCTTTCGTCCAACTCTTGAACGGCGGAAGGACTCTCGCGGTGGCCAAGCCTCTCAACTTTCAACAACTGATTTTGCGTCTGCACCAATTCTGGGCCGAGAAGGGCTGCCTGATCTGGCAGCCTTATAGCGAAAAGGTGGGCGCCGGCACCATGAACCCGGCCACCGTCATCCAGGTGCTCGGTCCCGAGCCCTGGAGCGTGGCCTACGCCGAACCCTCTTATCGGCCTGACGACGGCCGTTTCGGCGAAAACCCCAACCGTATGCAGATGCACACTCAATATCAGGTCATCCTCAAACCCGATCCGGGCAATCCTCAGGAAATCTATCTGGAGAGCCTGCGCGCCATCGGCATCGAGGTAGATCAGCACGACATCCGCTTCGTGGAGGATAACTGGGAGTCGCCGGCACTGGGGGCCTGGGGTCTGGGCTGGGAGGTCTGGCTGGACGGCATGGAAATCACCCAGTTTACCTACTTCCAGCAGGCCGCCAGTCAGGTGCTCGACATGCCGGCCGTGGAGATTACCTATGGCCTGGAACGTATCGCCATTTTCCTGCAGGGGGTGCGCAAAGTCTGGGATCTGCAGTGGAACGACGAGATGACCTACGGCGAAGTGCTGCTGCAGCCGGAAATCGACCACTGCAAGTACGATTTTGAACTGGCCGACGTGGATCGTCTGCACAAGCTCTACGAGCTATTCGAAGCGGAAGCCCGCAGCTGCATCGCCGGCGGTCTGGTGGTGCCGGCTCACGACTCGGTGCTGCGCTGTTCGCACACTTTTAACGTGCTGGACGCGCGCGGAGCCATCGGCGTGACCGAACGGGCCGCCTATTTCGGAAAGATGCGCGACATGGCCAAGCAGGTCGGCCAGGCCTACGTCGCCCAGCGCGAATCCAAAGGCTTCCCCTTACTGGCCAAGTTGCCACCGGTTTCCGTGCCCGAGGTAGGCGAGCTGCCCACGATTGGATTGCCGGCGCCTTTTGTCTTCGAGTTGGGCGTCGAAGAATTGCCGCCTGATGAACTGCTCTCGGCCCTGGAGCAATGGCGGGTGCAGATTCCCAAGTCGCTGGACGAGATGCGCCTGGAATACAGCGACCTGCGCGTGGAAGGCACGCCGCGCCGCCTGGTCGTACAGATCGGCAGCCTGGCCAACGCCCAGGCCGACCGCGAGGTGGATCTCAAAGGTCCACCCTCCAATCGGGCCTACGACGAAGCCGGTAACTTGACTCAGATCGGGCTGGGTTTTGCCAGGAGCAATGGTCTCGAGCCTGGTGATCTGAAGGTGCACACCGAGGGCAACAAGTCCTATCTGGTGGCCAAGAAGCTGGAGCACGGCAAGAACGCGGCCCAACTGATTTCCGAGGCCATTCCCAAGTGGATTGGCGGCCTGCGCTTCCGCAAAACCATGCGCTGGGACCGCTCGGGGTCCGCTTTCAGCCGCCCGGTACGCTGGCTGCTGTGCCTGCACGGCGATATGGTGATTCCGGCAGTCTGGGGCCATCTGCATACCGGCGATAAGAGCCGGGCCCCGCGTCCGCTGGATTCTGAGCTCGAGCAGTTGGGCCAGGCCAGCGATTACGACCAGTTGCTGAAAAGCTGGGGCGTGATTCTGGAGCGCTCGGCACGCAAGGCGCGAGTGCTGGAAGTGGTCCAGGAGATGGCCGCCACCATCGGCGGCAGGGTGCCGGATGAGCCGGATCTGCTCGACGAGGTGACCGATCTGGTGGAGGTACCGGTGGCGGTGCTGGGAGCCTTTGAAGAAGAGCGCTTGAGCCTGCCGGCTCCCGTGCTGACCACGGTCATGAAAAAGCACCAGCGCTACTTCCCGGTGCTCAATGCTTCCGGCGGCCTGATGCCCAATTTCGTGGCCGTCTCCAACGGACAGCGTGGCGACATGTCATTGGTGCGCCGCGGCAATGAGGACGTTTTGCGGGCCCGCTACGCCGACGCCCAGTTTTTCGTCAAGGACGACCTGGGTCAACCCCTGGAGACTTACCTGCCGCGCCTGGCCACCCTGACCTTTCAGGAGAAGCTGGGCTCGATGCTGGACAAGAGCCAGCGCGTGGAAAAATTGGTGGAAGCCTGCGGGCCGGCCCTGGGACTGCGCGACGAGGGCCTGCGCAAAGCCATGCAGGCGGCGCGGCTGTGCAAGGCCGACCTGGTCACTTCGATGGTGGTGGAAATGACCAGTCTGCAGGGGGTGCTGGGCGAGATTTACGCGCGCGAGACGGGCACGGACGCCGAGGTAGCCCTGGCCCTGCGCGAACACTATTTGCCGCGTTACGCCGGCGACGCAACCCCAACTTTGGAACTGGGCCGGGTGGTGGGTTTGTGCGACCGGCTCGACAGCCTGGCCGGATTGTTCGCGATCGGTTTAAAACCTACCGGTTCCGCCGATCCCTATGGGCTGCGCCGAACGGCTCTAGGCCTGGTGGCGCTGCTGGTGGAGGGCAAGCTGTCCATCGACCTGCGGCCTTTCCTGACGCGGGCCATCGGGCTGCAACCGGTGAGTTGTGACAGCGAGAAGGTGGCCAAAGAGATCCTGAATTTCGTGGCCGACCGCCTGCTCATCTGGCTCAAGGACAAAGGCCTGCGCCACGATGTGGTGGAGGCCGCCGTCAGCGCCCGCAGCCACGACCCCTATGGGGCTTTTTTGAGCGCCACCGCTTTACAGGAGGCGGTGCACCGGCCTGACTGGTTGTCCACCTTGCAGTCCTATTCGCGTTGCGGCCGCATCACCAAGGATCTGGAATCCCTGCCACTGCAGCCCGAGCGCTACCAAGAGCCGTCGGTGGCGGCTCTCTATACGGCCTTGGAGGGCGTGGGCCAGGTGGGCGAGGTTTCCGAACTGGTCTCGGCACTGGAGTCACTGCGCCCGCGCGTCGAGGCTTTTTACAATGACGTACTGGTCAACGATCCTGATCTAGTGATACGTAGCGCCCGTCAGGCTCTGGTCCAGAAGGTCGTGTCGCTGGCTCAGGGCGTAGCCGATCTGTCCCGCCTCGAAGGTTACTAAAAGCCCTCGGTTTCCTGCGCAAACTCGGATGCGGCTTCCTCAGGCTTTCGTAGACGGCGTGCTGCGTGAAAACGGGCAAGCCTGGTTGGCCACCGTGCCCGAGCAACTTTACCATTACTGTCATGTCTGGGGACTGAAGTTAGATGGGCCGCCTCGGCACGGTTATCTGGGTCTCGCCTTCCCCGTGCGGCGAGCCGGCGGGCCGGCCGTGTTGAAACTGACCCGAATAAATGAAGAGACGCGGGACGAGGCAGCGGCGTTGCGTTTTTGGAATGGCCGAGGGGCGGTGCAATTGCTGGAGGCTGAGCCCGGCGTTTTGCTGCTGGAGCGTCTGGACGCCGGGCGCACCTTGGCCGCGCTGGAGTTGGATGCAGCTGTGTCGGTGGCTTCGGGTCTGCTGCGCCGGCTTTCGCTGCCGGCTCCGGCGGAGTTTCTGGATATGCGAGAATATACGGTGGGCCTGCTTGGCCTGGCCCGAGCGCGCTGGGAGCGCTTTCAGCCGTTTCCCGCCGATTGGCTGCGTCTCCCTGAAGTCCGCCAGAATTTGCTGGTGAACCAGGACCTGCATTACGCGAACGTACTGGCGGGAAGTCGCGAGGAATGGCTGGTCATCGATCCCAAGCCGTTGCGCGGCGACCCGGAGTTCGCGCTGGCTCCTCTGCTTTGGAACCGTTGGGAAGAAGGGCCGGTGCTCGAGCGCTTCGAGCAACTCGTGCGAGGAGGAGCGCTGGACCGCGCCGTGGCGCTGGAATGGACCCTCTTCCGCGTTCTGGAATACTGGCTGTGGGCACTGGATCTCGGCTTCACCGAAGACCCCGGGCGCTGCCGGGCTCTGGCCGAACAGCTGCTTCAGGGGTGAAACCAGGGCGTCAGCCCACCCAACCCTGGCTGTATTCATTCAAACTATCGTAGGGACTGTCGGCACGCTCATGCCGGATGGCGGCGCGAGTTTCATCCACCGACATAACCGAGAACTGACTGATGGACTCGACCTCGCGAAAAGTACCGCTCTTGCGGTCGTATTCATAAACGGGCGCCTCGCGCTGCAGGAACGAATTCACTTCCCTGGCTACTCCGGCGCCTAATTTACCGTTGGCAAAGGGCGCGAAGAACGTTCCGTCCTGCTGATTGCACAGGCCGACAAAGTAATCCATCCCGGCCGCCGCATAGCCTTCGCTATGCTTCGGCTGGTTGGGATTCTCGATGGTGTCGCCCGGATGGGCGGCCAGGTAGCGCTGCTGCAACTCCCGCTCGACAGGGGTATCGTACATACTGGTCGGATGGGCGAAGTAGATGCGCATGCAATGAGTTTAGAAGAGCGCCCTGAAATTTCTCAGAAGCAAGCCTCCGAGAGACTGAAGCGTGCTCAGAGTTCCGGCGCTACTGGCCTTCAGGTCAAACCTTCAGACAAGGGCCTGGACGGTGGTTGTAAAAGGCAGCCACATGCCACCTTGGGATCACGCAAAACTGGCCCTCACTCTGGCCACCGCCGGGCCCTGGCTGTACTGGCAGGGCCGCCAGGTGCGCCGGCTCGTGCCGCAATTGCCTGAGTGCTTCCAGCCGCAGGGCCTGCTCGAGGGCAACGGTCCGCCTTTGCGGCTGGTCTTTCTGGGTGACAGCATTATGGCCGGCATCGGCCATCAGGACCCGCAGGGAATCCTGCCCGCCCAGTTGGTATCCGCGCTGGCGGAAAAGACCGGCCGAGCGGTGCAGTGGCAAAATTTGGCTCGCAACGGCGCCGGCAGCGCCGAATTGTTGAAGCAAGCCCCGTCCCGTCTCCCGGAGGCGGACCTTTATTTGGTGTCGGCCGGCGTTAACGATGCGCTGCAATTGCGGACACCCCAGGCCTATGTCGACAACTTGCGCCGGTTGAGCGAGCGCGGCAACGGGGCTCCCTGGCTGCTGGTGGGCCTGCCTAATTTACGGGAATTCCCGTGTTTTCCTTATCCGCTGAGCGGATTTCTGGCCTGGCGCGTGTCCCAATTGGAGGAAGCCGCCCTGAAGCTGGCCGCTCCCTGGCGAATCCACCGTCTGCGCACCAGCCATACTCTGGACACCTTCAGCCCGGACGGCTTTCATCCCGGCGTGATCGGCTGCCGCTCCTGGGCGGGACGCCTTGTGCCGGAAGCCATGGAATTGCTCAAAGTTAAGCAGAAGCGTATGATGCTCCCCGTCATCGAATAGGGTACTCTGCGTCGGCTGCGAATGTGCCGAATGATGAAAAATGCATTTCTAGCGATCACTTTAGCGGCCGCTCTATGCACCGGACTGCCGGCAGAGCCCATTTACGTGCGCAACAAGCCCTTCAAAGGACCGGCCAGTGGCAGCGGCGCGGCCATTATGGTGGGATTGAAAGAGATTGCCGAAGCCCTGGAATTGCCGTTAGTCGAAAAGAATGGGGGGTTCCTGGTCAATTCCGAAGAGGGCGAGCCCCAGGATGGTGAAGTTCTGGTGGGCGGCAAGCCGGTAGCCAGTGCCCCCGGAGATGCGGGCATCACCGTGAACTTGAAGGAATTCGTGGAAGCGGCCGGGATGGTGTACCGCCCTAACAAGAGCCTGGGCACCATCGACATCAGCAAAGGCGCAGCCAGTGGTACCAAGACCAGCGCCAGCGTATCCCCGGGTGCACCTGGGGTGGCCACCGTGATCAAACAGCCGCCCGGTAGTTATGTAAATGTGCGCAGCCTGGTCGTACGTGGCTCCTTCACCGTGGTTTTACTCTATCAAGATGGCTACAAAGACGCCGGCTACAAGAAGATTTTTACGGAGGTAGACGGATTTCTCAAGCGCCCCGATGTGGCCGTCTATAAGGTCCACAAAGGCTACCCGGGTTCGGCGATGTGGGAATCCCTGCCGAACGTGAGCAGAACCGGCTCTCCGCAAATGCTCATCTTCGACAAGAGCGGCGCCCTCAAGCAAATTTACAATGGGCACAGTATCCAGGGCTCGATCCCCCGGGCTGTTGAGGGTCTGGAGAATTTGGGCGCCTTTCCCTGGGCTCAGAAGTAGCGGGAGGGTGAGGTCCGCCCCTCTGCGAAAGCCGGGCGATGAAGAAGTTCCTGATATTCAGTGCTTTGACCGCCTGCCTGGCGGTGCCGGCGGGCGCCCAGTTGTGGCGCAAATCCAAAGTGGAAGTCAAGGCCGGCAGCAGCGCTGGGCCCGTCTTCCTGGGTCAGCCGCTGGGTAAGGCCACTCTGAAGTATTTGGGCAAGGTGTCGCAGCAGGAAGCCGCCGGCGCCGAAGTGGGTAGCGGCACCATGCTCTTCGGTTCCGGGGACTCCCGCGATTTGCGCAAAGGCTTTCTGCTGCGTCTCAACGACGGAGTCAAGCCGGAGAACGTCTATGCCATTCAGGTGAAAGGCATCCGCGCCTCCACCAGGGAGGGCATTTACCTGGACGGGCCGGCCAACATGATCTTAAAGAAGTATCCGGATGCCCAGCAAGATATCAATCCCTTCAGCCGTAACCCCGAGTTTTGCGTACCCGGGCTCACGATTCGCACCAAAGCGGGCAAAGTGGAAGAGTTTCTGGTCGAGTCCAAAGATTCCCAACGCTGGCGCTTCCGCAAACTGACGGCCGTTCCCGGAGTAAAGGTCGGGCCGTTTGAGGTCGGCAAGCCGGTTCCTCCGGAAGCCTTTGAATTGCTCGGGCCGCCGGCAGTGGACACCAAACCCACCCGGGCGCCCAATTCCGGCTTGCTGCGCTGGGCCGTGGCCGGCCAGCGCCCCGATCGCATGATTGAGGTGATCCTCCATAACGGCACGAATCCGCGCGCTATCGTCAGCGTGCGCGTGCGCGGCATTCGCGCCCAGACCGATCGCAAAGTAAAGTTGGGCGATCCCTCCGACACCGTCAAGGATCTTTATCCGGATGGACGACCGGGTCTTTCCGAGGGGGTGGGCAGCGCCAGCTGGCGCGTTCCCGGGGCCAACTTCGTTCTCAAAGACGACCAGTTGCACGAAATCCTGATCTACGATATTCCCAAGTCGGGACGAACCCGCTAGCCATGGAATTGGGGGAATGGGGCCTGGTGGTGGTGGATCTGCAGCGTTACTACGTGGATCCCACCGCTAGTTTCGTTAATTTTTTCGAGTCGCTCCATCCCGGCGCTTCGCACTACATCAGCCGGCGCTGCCGCGACCTGGTCGTCCCCAACCTGCAACGAGTGGTGGCCCGCACCCGTGAATTAGGCCGGCCCATCCTCTATCTGCGGCTGTGCGGAACCCGCGAGGATCGGAGCGATCTGCACAGGCATTTCTTGAAGTGCTATCGGGAGGCGTTGGAAGCCGGTTTTCCGGCCCTTTATCCTCTGGCCGGCGAACCGCTGGCGGAAGTGCTGCCCGAAGTGGCTCCTCGACCCGGAGACCATGTTCTAGACAAAACCACCTATAGCGGTTTCACCTCGAGTTCTATCGAAAGCCTGCTGCGCAGCCTCAAGTTAGAGCGCCTGGTGATGACCGGTCTGGCCACCAGCCAGTGCGTGGAGACCACCGCTCGCGACGCTTCCGACCGGGGCTTCGGTATCGTCCACCTGGAAGATTGCCAGGCCGACTACCACGAAGTCAGCCATCGCGCCTCTCTCTTCGCCTCGCGCAGCGTGTGCGGCGGGCACGTTTGGAGCAGTGACGACTTCCTGGAGAGCTTGTGATTCCCAGCTTCGAGTGGGTTTTCAGCGGCCTCGATTACCTGGCTTTGCTGCACCTGAACACGGGGAGCGCCGGGGTGGTGGAGCGGCTGGTGGAATCCGCTCGAAGCAGCCCGGATCTAGAGGCGGAACTTCGGGAACTGCTGAGTGAGGGCTGGCGGCCGGCGTTGGTGGCCTGCGCGGCCCTGCAGGGTCGTTCTTCTCCCGCTCTGCTGGACTTGCTCTGGAAGGCGCTGGACCGGGGCAGCTGGGTGGCGCCGCAAATGGCCATTACCCTGTGGATGTTGGACGAACGCTTCGCGGAACGGGCTCGCCAGCGGCTCTCGCCCGGCTGGGCGGTGATGCCGGAACCCGAGCGGGACGGCCTGAGCGGCCCGGAAGTGCACGTGATTCACGGTCCGGCCGGAACCAATTCCTTGAGCTCCAAAACGCGCGTGAGCCTGATGACGGTGCTGGCCCACGATCAGGCCGGCCGCGACTGGCTGCTGGAAAACATTGCCAAAGCCGATGCTCTTCAGGATGTGCTGGTGGACGATGCCTGGGATGGCTCGGCCCGTTTAGTGGCCCGTTGGGCGCGGGCCATTGCCAACTGTCTGGAGGTTCCCGGCCTGACCGTGGATGAAAACGTGTTGCTGAAACTCTGGCCGCCCACCGCCCCGGAATGGCTGCTGGCCGGAGAGCTGGAGGAAGGCTTCTTCGAACCTCTGCTGACGGCGGGGGTGCACGAATTGCAGTGGATTCCCGATCAGAAGGGTGATCTGGTGGTAGCCGAACCGCTCGGCCATATTCGCTTCGAGCGACCTTATGATGCCCTGTTGCGCCAACATTTGCACTTCCGGATGTCGGGGGATCGCCTTTTCACCGCACGAGGAGATCTGCAAGTCAGCGAAGGCCCGGACTCGCGCCTGAGGATGAAACTGCTATCCGAAAAGGCGCTACCCATCCAGCTAAGTCGTGAGCGCCTGGAGAACAGCGGTGCGCGCACCCTGGTCTATGGCGCCTCGCAAGACGGCCGCATGACGGCCGGCCCGGCCAGTTCGCTGCTGGCGCTGGCCGGTCCCGAACTGGAGTGGGAATTGAGGTGTGAGCTCGCCTTGGGAGACCGCAATTTAGGCCGCGTAGTCCGCACCGGCGCCTATGGTTTGAGCGAGCGCGGTGTGCGCCGGATCTACCACATCGTGGCGCTGGAGGCGCCGCGCGGCTGTGCGCAGCCGGAGAAACTGGGCGAGGCGCTGCACCAGGTGCTTTCGGCCAGCTACGAAGGTGTGGTGGCGGTGGCTTCCATGGCCAGCGGGGGCGGTGGAGTGAAGTCGGATACCGTCGCGCGCATTCTGGTGGGTGCCGCCCGCCGCTTCTTCGAGGAAAAGCGCCGTAGCCCACTACGCGTGCTCTTCTGCCTGCCCAGTGAGCGCGATTACCAGGCATTCTTGCGGGAATTGCAGAGATAATCAGCCTGGCGACTAAGGAGATTTCCAACTGGGCTGGTGCGGGCCCAGGCCGTGCAATCCGGCTCTCCGGGACAACTGAGCGAACAGGATTTGCCATCCGCTGACACGATGTAGCCCTTTTCGTAGCCTTGCTCAGCCACCCAGCAGGCGCCGATGCCGGATAAAGGTAGCTCCTTCAGGCTGGCCGGGTAGTGATTCTGGTGAGAATCAGCATAGCCCTGTAAGGCCGACCCGAGCAAAGCTACTGTGCGGTCTGCTTGGCTCTACGCAGGTAGAAGAGGCCGCCCAAGAGAGCCAGGCAACCGAGGCCCAGCAGCAGGACGATCTTGAGACGAGCCGTTACGCTGGAACATACATTCTTACCCTGTTCCTACCGGATCTTTTACCCTCATAGAGGGCGTCGTCAGCCTGTTTCCCGGCGCGCTCCAGGTCGCCCAGAGTGACACCGTCAAGGGGGCACAGGCCGAAAGTAACGGTCAGTTTGCCGAAAGGCTTGTTGCCCACGTGGACCACGTCCAGAGCTTCGATTTCGCGGCGTAGTTTCTCCAACTCGCCAAAGGCGCTGTCGGCATCCAGACCCGGGAAAATCAACAGGAATTCCTCTCCGCCAAAACGATAGACGTGGGCTTCGCCGCTCAGGCGGTCGAGTTGCCCGGCCACCAGGCGCAGGATTTTGTCTCCCTCGAGATGGCCGTAAATATCATTGTATTGCTTGAAGCAATCAATATCGCAGAGAGCCACCGCGCAGGGCAGTTCCAGGAACTTCGGCGAATCGTCATGGTAGCGCAAGCGATTGCCCACCTGAGTAAGCGGGTCCCGGCGGCTTTCCTCAAACAGGCGCTCGCTCATGACCTGCAGTTGGTGGCGCTGCTCGGCCAGACGAGCGTGCAGTTCGGTGACGCGCTGGGCGGCCAGCAGGCGCAGTTCCAGGTCCTCCACGTCAACCGGCTTGGGCAGATAGTCGTCGGCGCCGGAACGCAATCCGTCCAGAATGTGCTCGCGTTGGGCCAGGGTGGAGAGCAGCACATAGTAGGTGTAATGGTCAAAGGGCTGATTGCGCACGGCCCGGCACAGCTCCAGGCCATTCTTGCCGGGCATGACAAAGTCGCTGAGGATGACCTGGGGACGGCAGTTGAGATATTGCAACCAACCGGCGTCGCCGTCGGAAGCTTCCCGCCATTCGTGGCCCAGCCGCTGGCAGGCCTCCCGCAGCACGCGCCGCTCTGCTTCTTTATCGCCTACGATGAGAATCAGCATGACGAATCCTCTCGGCAAATTCTTCGCGATTGTAACTGCGCGCCTGCAAGTCGGCTTCGCGAGCCAGAGCGGCTCTTAACTCGGACGGGTCTCCACGCAGAACACGCAGCAAATCGCGAGTGACTTCGGGACCATTTTTCAGAATCTTCTCGACTTGCTGTTGGGCCAGCTGCACGACCTGGCCGGGTTCCGAAACCTGAGTCACCAATCCCCGTTGGGCAGCCGTAGTCGCGTCCCAGGTAGCCCCGGTCAGCAGAAATTCGGCCGCCCAGGGCTCCATGCGCTTGCGAAACCAATGCGTCGAGCCCATTCCGGGAAACAAACCCATACCCAGAAAGGGAACTCGAAATCTCGCTCCGGGGTCGGCCAATCTCAGATCGCAGGCGGCCATGAGGCAGCAGCCGGCGCCCACCGCCCAGCCATGCACCGCGGCGATGAGCGGCACCTCCAGCTCGAGAATACTCAGAAACGTATGATAAAAGGCCAGCATGTCGCCGGTGTTGGTGGCCCAGCTCCGAGTTTGCTTGGCCTTGAGCATCTCCAGGTCGCCGCCGGCCGAAAACGAGGTACCTTCTCCGCTGAGCACGACCACCCGAAGTTTCTTGGACTTGAGCTTACCTACGGCCGACGCAAAAAAACCGGCCATTTCCTCGCCCATGGCGTTCAGGCGAGCCGGATCCTTGAGGCGAATCCAGGCCACCTCGTGACTGATTTCGATGTTGACCATTCAGGTTTTCCTTCCGCAAAGTGCAAAGCACACGATAGCGCCCACGGTGCAGGCCAGGGTCAACTGAAAGCTGGCATCCCAACCGTAAAGTTCGACCAGGCGCCCCAAACCGTAGCCCGAGAGAACTCCGCTCAAATACCCAAAAAACCCGGTCAGCCCGATGGCCGAGGCGGCGGCTTCCTTGCCGGCGATGTCGGTGACCATCACCCCCACCAGAAACTGAGGCCCGTAGATAAAGAAGCCGACCGCGGCCACGGCGGCGGCTTCCTGCCAGTAACCCAGCACCGGCATATGCCGGTAAAAGAGAATCGTTCCCAAGGTGCACAGTAAGTAGAAAAGACAGACCGGATTGCGTCTGCCTTTGAGCCAGCGATCCGAGATAAAGCCCGCCAGCAGCGAACCCACCAGGCCGGCAATCTCAAAATAGGAGGTCAACTGGCCGGCCTGACTCAGCTCAAAGTGACGCTCCTGGTTCAAGAAGGTGGGCCACCAGTCGAAAAAAACATAGCGCACCACGTAGACAAAAAAATTGGCGAAACAAATCAACCAGACGAACGGGTTGCCGAAGACCTTACGGCGCAGCCGGCGGGTAAAATCCTCATCTTTTTCCTGTAGCCCGGGTTCCGGGGTCGTGACCGTGCCGGTGACATATTCTTCCACCTCGGGCAGACCTAGAGATGGCGGTGTATCGCGTAGCCGATTATAGACGAAAAAACTGACCAGCACGGCGATCAAGGCGGGAACCCAGAAGATGGAACGCCAGCCGTAGTGCTGTCCCAGCCAGCCGCCCAGCCAGAGAATGACAAAACCTCCGACCTGATGCGAAGTATTCCAAATGCCCCACTTGACGCCGCGCTCATTGGGCGCGAACCAGTGGCTGAGCACGCGGGCGCAGGGCGGAAATCCCATGCCCTGAAACCAGCCGTTGAGCACCCACACGATGCCCAGGGTGAGCACGCCCGAGGAAAAACCGAACCAGAAATTCATCAGGGCCGAGAGCAGCAAGCCGAAAGTCAGGAAGGTCCGCGCGTTGGAGCGGTCGGCGGCCATCCCGTTGAGAAACTTGGAGAGCCCATAGATGACGCCATGGGCGGTCAAAAATCCGCCCAGTTGGGCTTTGCCGATACCCAGCTCCTTTTCCATCAGGGGCATGGCGCAACTGAGATTTTTGCGCACGAAGTAGAAGACGGCGTAGCCCACAAAGGTGGCGTAGAGCTGGCGGGTTCGCCAATATTCGTAGCGAGCCGGGACTTCCTCGGCTGGAATCGGCGGGGCAGGCGGAGGTGGCGCGAACAGCTTCATGCGCTGCCGGTGGCGGGGCGGGTGCCGTTCAGTCCGGCGATAGCCTCGGTCAGGCCATCGAGAGTCAGCGGGTACATGGGGAAAAGCCGGGAAAGCGCGTCGCGGGTGCTGCCCGAACCCTGCCAGTAGCGCGGGTCGTCGGGATTAAGCCAGCAGGCCCGAGGAAAATGAGCGGCCAGTTGAGTCATATGGTCCCAGCCGGTTTTTTCTTGAGCGGCGCCAAAAAAGTAGGAACCCTTAGGGTGGAAGAGTTCATAAGGAGCCATGGCGGCGTCGCCGACCACGATCAGGCGGTAGTGCGAACCGCACTCTCCCAATAGCTGTCTGAGCGTGAGGCTGTCACGAAAATTTTCGTCTTTGTAGACCTTGCCGTAGACGCAATTGTGAAAAAAGTAGCTGCGGAACTCCTTGAAGTGGCTGGCCGAAGCGGCCGCCGAAAAAAGCTGCTCGACCAGCATCACATAAGGGTCCATGGAGCCGCCTACGTCCAGCAGCAGGATGACGCGGGTATTGGGCCGCCGGGGCGGGCGGGTGATGACTTCCAGGTCGCCGGCGTTGCGCGCGGTGGCGTCGATGGTGCCGTCGATGTCGAGTTCTTCTTCCTGGCCCTGGCGGTGAAAATTGCGCAGCTTGCGCAGAGCCACCGCCCACTGGCGCACGTCCACCTGGCGATCGCTGCGATACCCCTTGAAGCGGCGCTCCCCGGCCACGTGCAGGGCGCTACGGTTCTTGCCCTGACCCCCCACCCGCACACCGGGACGGGGCGCACCCGAGTGGCCGAAGGCGGAACGCCCTCCCGTGCCGATCCATTTGGAGCCGCCGTCGTGGCGCTCGTCCTGTTCCCTGAGACGTTCCTCGAACTCGCGGCGCAACTCGTCCGGGTCCACTTCCTCGAGCCACTTCCAGTCCTCGGGAAGCTCCAGCGGAGCCGCTTCCTTCAGCCAGTCCAACAGGTCCTTGTGCAACTGAATCGACTCGAGCCTGGCGTCGTGGAAGTGCTTTAAGAAAGCCTGGTCATAGGCGTCGAGATGGGATTCGCGGTGAATCAGCACGGCCCGGCCCAGCTCGTAAAAGCCGTCCAGGGTGGAGCCGTGCAGTCCCTTTTTCAGGGCCTCGGCCAGGGTGAGCATCTCCTGGGTCCCCACCGGCACCCCGAAGCGGCGCAGTTCGAGCAGGAACCCGATAAACATCAGTTACGCCAGTGACCGCGGCGGGTCACCCGTTCTTGAATGAGCTGCAGGTCTTGCTCCTTTTTGATCAACGTACCCAGCATGGGCAGTTGTTCGAGGTTGAAGCTCGAGATTCCGGCGGCCTTGAGGGCGGCCACCCAATCGATCAGTTCGCTGGTGGATGGTCGCTTGCGTAAGGGGGCCTCACGCAGACTCAGGAAGGCTTGCAGCGCCTGCTGGCTCAGGGATTCTTCCAGGTTGGGATGGTGCACTTTTAAAATCCGGCCCAACAGCTCTTCGTCGGGAAACTCGATGAAGTGGAAAATACAGCGGCGCAAGAAGGGGTCGGGCAGTTCCTTTTCGTTATTGCTGGTGATGATCACCACCGGCCGGTGTTTGGCCACCACTTCCTCGCGCAGTTCGGGAATGGTAAAACTCATGCGGTCCAGTTCGTTGAGCAAGTCGTTGGGAAACTCGATGTCGGCTTTGTCCACTTCATCGATCAGCAAAACCACGCGCTCGTTCGAAGTGAAAGCCTGACCCAGCGGACCTTGATGGATGTAGTGGCGGATGTCGTGCACGGCCGTGTCGTCGAAGCGAGAGTCGTAGAGGCGCTGGACGGTGTCGTAGGTGTAGAGGCCCTCTTGAGCTCGGGTGGTGCTCTTGACATGCCAGCGGATCAGCGGCATTTCCAGGCCCTTGGCGATGGCCAGCGCCAGCTCGGTCTTGCCGGTGCCCGGCTCGCCGCGTACCAGCAGCGGCTTTTCCAGCGCGATGGCCGTGTTGACGGCCATTTCCAGGCTATGATTGGTGAGATAGCGGTCACTGCCGTGAAATTTACGAAAACTCATTCTGACTCCTGACGAACTCCCACCACATGGTACAGCTCCACCGGGCTGCGCCGGCCGCGAATCTCGGTGGAACCGAGTTCGCGCAGGATGAACTCGTCCCCCAGATGGCGAGCGGTAGCGCCCGACACCAGTACCTGGGCGGAAAAATCGCGGGTGAGTTTTTCAATGCGCGCAGCCACATTGGTGGTGTCGCCCATGGCCGCGAATTCGCGATGGGCGGTCAGCCCCACGTCGCCCACCATGACTTCGCCGGTGGCGATGCCGATGCCGATGGTCAGGGTGGGTTTGCCGACCACTTCCCATTCCCGGTTGAGGCGATTGAGCTTGTTCACCATGTTCAGGGCGGCGCGCACGGCCCGGGCCGGGTGCAGCATGTCGGCGGGCCCGTCGGAATCAAAGAAGGCCATCATGGCGTCGCCCAGGTAGCTCATAAGCGTTCCTTGATTCTCCACGATCACTTTACCCAACCCGCGATACATCTCGTTGAGCTGGCTGATGACCTGTTCCAGCGGACGGTCTTCGGCCATCTGGGTGTAATTCCAGATATCGGAGAATAAGATGGTGGCCTCGCGCGGCGCCAGCTCCCGGCGCTTTTGGGGCTGCACCTGGTAGGTGCGGAAGCGCAGCAACTGTTGGCCTAACTGGATCAAATCTTCGTCGTGAAGGACCTTCAGGGTTTCCACCGGCTCCGCGTTCACCCAGGTGGCTTCATCCCCCGACTCAACCCGCATCACGAAGATGCCTTCCTGGCTCTCGATAGAGCAGTGCTCGCGGGACACGGTGGGATCGTTGAGAACGACCTCGTTGTGACGCTTGCCCTGACGTCCCACCCGATTGGTGCCGGGGGCCAGGGTCCAATGCTGCTGGCGGTGGGGGTCGCTGTAGCCTTCCAAAAAAGCGACCGCTTCTTTGAGCTGGATGAGGGTAATGGTGGCGGTGCCCAGGCTGAGCACGTCGCCGTCGCGCAACTGCGCGAAGGCGCTCTCGTCGCCGTTGACGAAACAAGTGGTGCGCACGTCCAAATTCGTGAAGAAGACCTGTCCTTTGACCAGCTTGAGCATGGCCTGGCGGCCACAAATACCGGGACAGTCCAGGGTGATATCGCAGCGGCGGTCGCCGGCGTCCTTACCGACCGTGAGATAGGAGTAACACATGGGCACCCGGCGGGATTGATGTTCTTCTTTAATCAAGAGGTCGAAACCGCTGCGCAACCAGGCACGGTTACCGGCAAACAGGGCGGCGTCCGTGCGCAGTGTGCTATGCTCGTCCCCAGCGCCCCCGTCGCCTTTAGACTTGACGTTGACGTCTGTCATATGGAATGGGCCGTTCGCTGCACCTGAGTTGAATCCCCCTGGAAACACAGGAATCCAAACGGTATTATGCGTGGGTGAACCAGGTTGAGGCCCGCTCCATCTTGACCCGTTGCAGCGGCTATCTGCGCACGGTCACCAGCCACTCCTTGAATCCCTACGTGGGATGCTCGCTGGGACGGACCCTGTGTGGAGTGGGTTGCTATGTACAACACAACCACTTCTTGACCAGGGGCAGAGCCTGGGGCCGCTTTTTAGAGGGCAAAGCCAACGCCGCCGAGCTTTATCTGCGGGAGGCTCCTGGAGCTCCCTTCTCCGTTTTTATGTCTTCTTCGACCGAGCCATTTCCGCCTCAGGAGAAAAAGGCCGGCATCACGCTTGGAGTGCTGAAGGCTATGGCCGTCAAGCCGCCCTCACTGCTGATCGTGCAAACACATTCGGCGCTGGTGGCCGATTATGCGGAGCGGCTGTGCGCTTTACCGCGCGTGAGAGTGCACATTTCCATCGAGAGCGACCGTGAGGACTTTCCCGGTTTGCCGCGGCCCGCCTACTCGGTGGAGCGCCGCCTGGAGGCCGGGCGAGTTTTAAGCGCGGCCGGTTTCGAAACCGTGGCCTGCTTGTCACCGTTGCTTCCACTGCGGGACCCCGCCGGCTTTATGCAACGCTTGCAAACGGGATTCGGTGCCGTCATCGTGGATCATTTCGTGGGCGGAGACGGCAGCGCCGGGGGTCGCCGCACCAGGCGCACCCGTTTGCCGGAGGCGATGGAATCGGGACGGCCGGGTTCCACTTTATTGGATTACCGAGACGAAGTCGTGGAATTGGCGCGCCACTATTTTCCGGGGCGGGTGGGGGTGGGGCCCGACGGCTTTGCCGGGCGTTACTTGAAATGATGTAAACCAGATCCAGGTCAGCGAGTAACTTCTTCCGCGGACTTCAGCCTCCAGGTGGTGCCCACTTTCACCCAGGTGTGGAGAAAATGGGGGGCTCGGCTTTCCAGCTTGCCGTAGTCGCCGGATTGACTCTCGCGCCTCTCTACTTCGAAGACGCAAACATTTTCTTCCTTCTGGGTGGACTCGATGATCTCGGTATTGACCTTAAACTTCTTCTCCAGTCGTTGGCGCACCAAATTCTCGTAGCCGGTCCGGTCCAACGCCTGGCCTTCCAAGGGCTGCCAACTGAAATCATCAGCCAGCACACTGGTGAACTTATCCAGATCTTTTTCCGATTTTTCGCCGCGGTCCATTTCGCGATAGACCGGTCCAAGCAGTTGCTCTACGGCATAGCCACTCAAATCACGAGCATAACAGTGAATTCTCTTGATACTGGGCCCACCGGTTCCTCCGGCACCGGCAAAAGTCAACTGCGTACTGCTCCCTTTGGCCTGAAAGTTGAGCCAACAGTTTCTGTAGCTCAGGCCCGGACCCAGATTAAACTTCTCAGTTCTTCCCGCGGAAACCATCAACACACCCTTGCTCATAAATTCAGAGGACATCTCCATATCCCAGACCAGCCTGTAGGTTTTTCCGGCCTCCGTCGGGATGACTTGCGAAGCCCTTCCCTTGGTGAGATCCAGCACTCGTTCGTTGGGAACCTTCCGGTAGACAAGCTGGGCGCCCGCCAAAGTCCATCCAGGTAGTCTCGGTGTCAACCAGATCTCAGCATTAGCGTGATGCTCCATAGGAATCGAGGCCGGCGCCGGAGCATCAGCAAAACTACCGTTTTGAACAAGATCGACCGGCTCCGCTCCCAGCGCTCTCGAAAGAGCTAGAGCGATATAAAAGTGTCGCATCGGTTACCTTCCAAAGTGGTCATAGTAGGTGGTGGCGTGATTCTCGTAACGCTTGAGTAAATCAATGTTGTCTTTTTCCAGGTCGGTCAGTTGGGCGGTCACGTCAGTCGAAACCGGCATGTACCAATCAATACGGTCAAAGAGAAAGCGCATCTCCCGATTCTTGAAAGAATACCCGTGGCGCGCGTAGATGGTGTTGCGCATGACTTCCAGGTCGCGCCGGTACATGTTCTCCACGTCCTGGGGGCGCAGCCTGGTCGTGGAGGCGTTGAAACGAATGGCGTCGTTGGTGATGCGCTCGGCCGTATCGCTGACGCGGTCATAGCTGTCGTAAACCTGGCGACTCCAGAGCCGGCCCAGCGGCTGTGTGGGGTCGTAGCGGAAAGTGCGTTTGCTGAGCGTAAACTTACGCGTGCTCACGGCCAGGTTTTTATCGTTGGCAACCCAGCGGCCACTGACGGTTTTGGCGGCCGGATCCAGGGTGAATTGGAAAACACCGTCATACTGGTCATCCCCCGGCTCTTTGGCGGTGATCTCCAGCAGGTTGCCCTTTCTGACCGCCGTGCCCACGAAGGGGCGGCTATTGCCGGCCACCACCGAGTGCCCCTTGACCACATCTCCCTGGATAGAATCCACCGAGAGGTTAATTTTGTTGTAAAGCATCGGCTTCTTAGCGTAGTCAGCCACGGCCGCCACGAATTCGCCGACGTAGGAACCGGTCACGGCGTCGGCCAGAGTCAGCCCCGTCAGCAGCAGTGCCATTACGATGGTTTTCACAGGATTTTCCCCTCCACTGGTTGTTTTCTAAGAATCCATTCGGCCACCGCCAGGTTAAGCGTCCAACCCAGCCAGGCCACCACCCGGTAAACGTCCATGGGACGCGGGTGAAAGGCCAGCACCAGGCCCAACTTCCAGGCCCTGAGCGTGATGGCCGAGAGGGCCAGGGCGAAGCTGCGGACCATCCAGCGCCGGTGAGCTTTGAAGTTCTTCTGGCGAGCCGTGACCACCCCCATGGCGGTGAAGAAGATCCAGAGGAGGGCCAGCAGGCAGAAGGCCAGCCGCGAACTCCAGCCCCCGTTGGCGTAGAGCCCGATAATCAGGCCGGAGGGACCGGCCAGCAACAGGGTGACGTAAGCGTAAAGGCGGCCGATCCAGCGATGTACTCTCCCGTTCTTGCCAAATTGGGTGAAGGCGGCCGGCAGCACCAGAATCGAGGAAAAAACATGGACGAAGAAGGCGATGCGGTAATGCAGGTAAGGTGTATAGTCCTGCTTGATGGCCAGGAAGGCGGCGTCGTCGCGCATGGGTACATACTGCAGAGTGATTTGCACCATCAGCCAGACCGTATAGGTGTAGACCCCCAACACCGGATAACGCACTAAAACCATGCTTCGCCGCGGCCGGGAGATTCCTATCCAAGGCCGAAAGAGCCCGCACCGGCACCGCCTGCCCTGGGATGCCTACCCGGTAGACCCGCGCCGGGAATCAGAAAAGATTCTGCTGCCTCCCCCACAGCCGAGAAAAACGATGCTGCGCCCGGCTGGATGGCGCATCGTGGTGATGCTCGCATTCTCCATCTGGGTCGGGGCTTCCAGCGGGGAGAGATTGCTGAGCTTCTTGACGATGCCAGGCATGGCACCTGGCTCCCTGAGCGCCGGGAGGATTGGTGGATTGTAGAAGATGCCGAGAGGCGCTTCGGTGTCAAGAGCACCCCTCTCCACCAGGATGAAGCCGCCTGGCGCTGGCAACTCTGGGGCGGAGTCCTGGCCCAGATTCGTCCATTGGACTCCTTGCACAAATGTCGCCAGGCGGGCCTGAACGGCATTGACTTTCGCTCGGGAGAAATGAGCACACGGCTGTTGCTCGGCCCGAAGCGGGTTCACACGCTTTGCGTGATAACCCTGGAAGGCGACTGGCGGGGAGCGGCCTTCCTCAACTCATTCCGAGCCGTCTCCAAGTAAAAACCCCGCTTTCGCGGGGTTTTGTTAGACCGGTTTGCCGGTTTTGGCGGAGACGCGGACTTTCTTGTCTCCCTCCACCTTGTTGCGCGTGCGTGTCGGCTGCTTGGTCTTGGGATCCACCAGCATCACGTTGCTGATGTGGATGGGGTTGTTCTTCTCCGTGATGCTACCACTCGGCTGCATGGGAGGCTTCGGTTTGTTGTGGCGCTTGACCACGTTGACGCCTTCGACGGTCACTTTACCGCCGGTGGGGTCGACGGCTTCCACCACGCCCTTTTTACCTTTGTCTTTTCCGGTCAACACCACGACGGTGTCGCCCTTGCGAACGTGGGCTTTCGGCATATCCAACTCCTAGAAACTTTCTACCTCGAGCCTTGTGGCCGAAGGGACCATATATAATTATTACACAGGGGCCATTTGTCAAGAGGGCAGGGGGTGGGCGTCTTGAGTAGAAACCGATGATTTATGATTGATACCGCACAAATCGCCCAAATGATCAAGGCCGGGCTTCCCGATGCCGAGGTGGACGTGCGCGATCCGCAGAACGACCGGACTCATTTTGAAGCCACCGTGATTTCCCCCAGCTTTGAGGGTAAAAGTCGCGTGCAGCAGCACAAGATGGTCTACGCCGCCCTCGGCGACAGCTTCAGCGGGCCGCTGCATGCCCTGCAACTGACCACTTTATCCCCCAGCGACGCCGCCAGGCGCGCTTAACTCTCGAAGGAGACCAAATGAACATCGCCCCCGAAATGCAAACCAGACTCGCCAATGAAGTGAAGGACAACGCCGTCGTCCTCTACATGAAAGGCACCGCCAATTTTCCCATGTGCGGCTTCTCGGCCCGCGCCGCCCGCGTGCTCCAATCGACTGGAGTGAAATTCAAGGATGTCAACATCCTGGAAGATGATGACCTGCGCGTGGCTTTGAAAGTCTTTAGCGACTGGCCCACCTTCCCCCAGTGCTACATCAAGGGCGAATTCATCGGTGGATCCGATATTTTGCTCGAGATGTACGAAACCGGTGAACTGGAAAAGAAGCTGGCCGACGTTCCCAAAGGCTAAAACGTCTGTTCGGCAGGCCTGAGTGAGGCGCACGGGGTAAACACCTTCGTGCGCCTTTTGCATACTTCAGACTGGCATATCGGAGTCACCACCCGCGGCGTTTCGCGCAGTGGCGACCTGGCTTGCGCCCTGGACGAACTGCTGGACGTTTGCGGGGATTTCAAGCCGGACTTGATTTTGCATAGCGGCGACTTGTTCCACCAGCCCCGCCCCCAGGTGGATGAACTGGAGCTGGCCTGGAGCGGCCTGCGCCGCCTCTCGGAACATGCGCCGCTGGTCGTGATTGCCGGAAATCACGATTCTCCTCAGCTCTTTGACTTCTTTTCGGGAATGCTCGGCTCGGGGAGCAAAATTCAATTCGTGGGCTATCCCAAAGCCCCGGGTCATGGAGGAATTCTCAAGTTCTCCCTGCGCGGCGGCGAGATGCTCAAAGTGGCCTGCATGCCCTTCGTGCACGCCAACCGCATGCTGCCCGGCTGGGACGGCTCGCTGGGCAACCGGCTGATCGCCTACTCCGACCGGATCATGCGGCTGCAGAAAGCCTACGCCGAGTCTTTGCAAAAGAGCTACTCCGCCCAGCGCGATGTTTTGCTCTACGCCGCTCACCTGTTTGTGGACGGGGCCTCGCTCTCGACCAGCGAGCGCAGCCTGCACGTCAGCGACACCTATGCCACCCGGGCCTCAGCCATTCCCCCGGTCAGCTACGCGGCTTTCGGCCACATTCATAAGCCGCAAGCCCTGCCGGGGGGTGCGCCGGGCCGCTATGCCGGCTCGCTCATCCCCATCGACTTCGGCGAAGAAAACGACGTCAAGGAAACGGTGCTGGTGGAGGCCAGGCCCGGAATGGCGGCGCGTGTACACCAGGTGCCGTTTACCAGGGGCCGCAAACTGCTGACCCTGGAGGGCTCTAAATCCGTTCTGGAAGGGCAGACCGCGGTGAACTGTCTGTTGCGCCTGCGCGTGCATACAGCCGGCTCCGACCCGGGACTGACCGACTGGGCCATGCGGGTGTTTCCCCAGGCGGAAATCGTGGAAGTGTCCGAGATGCGCGCCTCGGTGGCCGCGGCCGCCCGGGTCCTGGCCCCCAAGGTGGAATCCCTGTCTTTGAAAGACGCCTTCGCGGCCTACGCCGAAGAATGCGGGCTGGGCGGCGAGCTGGTCGGCCTGGTCAGTCAGTTGGAAGCCTTGCTGGATGAGGAAGAAGGGGTGCCTTCGCTGCCCGAGATTGCGGCCTTAAGCGCCTGGGGCTCCCCATGAAGCCGCGCCGCCTGGAGATTGAGGGACTGCGCTCTTACCGTCAGAAACAGGTGGTGGAGTTCGAGCCGCAAGGGCTGATGGCCATTACCGGGGCCACCGGCGCGGGCAAGTCCTCGCTGCTGGAAGCCATGATGTTCGCCCTCTACGGCGTTCATTCGGGAAGCTCCAAAACCAACAAAGAGCTGATCGGGGACCGTTCGGACGAGATGGCGGTGACCCTGGAATTCGAACTGCAAGGCAAAGTCTACACGGCTCATCGCGCGGTGGGCCGCAAAAATCAGAGTTCCTTCGTGCTGGCCGAGGGCGACAAAGTGCTGTGCCACGACGGTCACCGCATGACCGCCGAAGTGACGGCCCTGTTGGGATTGGACGAAGAACAGTTCAAAAAGACCGTCTTCCTACCGCAAGGGGCGTTCCAGAACTTTCTGACCTCGCGCCCCAAAGAGCGCACCGAGTTGCTCAAACGCCTGCTGCAGATCGAGCCTCTGGATGCTCTGGAAGCGCGCGTGGGAGTCTGGTTAAGTCAGGTCCGCCAGGTGGTGGACCGGGCCGAAGGTTCACGCTCGCGCTTCGCCGCCGATCCGGCGGCGGCTTTGCAATCGGCTCAGCAGGTTCTGGCCGCGGAAACGACCGAGGAACTCCGTCGCCAACAGGCCTTTGCGCGTTTTTCCGAAGTTCACTCACAGCTTGGGCAATCCGAACAATTGGAAACGCAACTGCGCCAGCGCTTCCAGCAATTGCTCGGCTTCGAAAGCCTGCGTGAATTCGAGGAAGAGGCGCTGCTGGCTTTGCAGGCCCGGCTTCAGTTGGGGCTGGCCGAGTCCGAGCGAGAACTGGCCCAATGCAGCTCCGCCCTATCCGCCTGGGTGCAAAAGTCCCCCCCCTACTCGGCCGCCCAGTTGCAGCAGGCCCGCCGCGATCAGGCTCGCTGGCAGCAACTGCAGCAAGAAGGCGAGCGGCTGCAAAGCGAACTGGAGGGACTGCTGGCCGAGCAAGCGGCTCTGGCCGAACCGCTGGCCGCCGCCCGCGCCCAGGTCCAGGAAATTCAACCCCGGGTCAACGAGTTGCGCTCGGCGGTGCGCACTGCCCAGGCCCAGGCCTTAGAATTAGAGCGCCTGCGCGAGCAGCGGGCCAATCTGGAAAGCCGCCAGGCCAGGGGAGTTGAGGAAGTAGCCCGCTTGCTGGAAGGGCTGGAAACCTCGCGACTCGAGCTGGAAGAAGCCCGCCGGCGCTGGCGCGAGGGGGAACTGTGGCGCCTTTGCGGCCAGCATGTCAGTGGCGACCCGTGCCCCGTCTGCGAACGGGCCTTGCCCGAGAGCTGGCAGCCCCCCCGCCAGCCTTCCGGCCTGGACCTGGAACAAGTGGAAAAGGTTTACTCTGAGGCGCAGACCCGCTGGCAGCGAGCCGACAGCCTGCTGCACTCCCTGCAAGAGCAGTTGGAAGCTCTGCCTTCCCCTTTTGAAACGGCTCCCTTGGAGCCGCTGCAGAAGGAACTGACCGCCTTAGAAGCAGAGGCCACCCAACGCGTGAGCCGCCTCGCTTCGCTCGAAGGCGAACTGCGCAAACTGGAGCAGTTGCTGGCTCAACGCCAGGCGCGTCTACCCGAGTTGGTGCGCGAACTCCAGCCAGGCCAGGCTGACGGTCTGGGCAATCTGGAGGAGCTGGAGGCGCAGCGGGCGGCCTGGGATGAAGAGCACCTGCGCCTGCGCCAGAGCGAGCTGGAATGGCGCGGCCGCGTCCAGCAGTTACAGCGGGAACGGGCGGAGCAAGTCGAGGGACCGTTGCGCGAGCTGGAGTTTCTGCGCAAACAATGCGCCCGGGCTCTGAACTGCGGCGACGAAGGTTTGACGGGGCTGCTGGCGGAGCTGGATCGGCGGCAGGCCGAGCTGGCCGGTTCGCTGCAGAGCAGCCTGTCGCTCCGGTCCGATCTGGAAAGTCGTTTGTCCGGCATGCTGGCCGAGGTTGGTCTGACCTCGTGGGAGGCGGCCGCCGGCTGGCTGCGCGAGGCCCAGGACAATGCCAGCCGGGCCCGCCATCAGGTGGAACTGGCGGAACGGCAACTGGCCGAGGTGGCCGAGCTGGACCGGTTGCTGGGACCGGCTCGGGCTCAACTGGAGAAGATCGCCCTGCTCTCGCGGTTGCTCGGACACCAGCGCGCCAAAGGCAGCAAAATGACCTTTCCCCAGTGGTACCTGCAACAGCGTCAGGGCGAACTGCTGGCGCTGGCCTCCCATCACCTGGAGGCCTTGAGCGCCGGACAATTTCGCTTCGAGGAAGACCTGGACGACGCCCAGTCGTTCCGCGTTCTGGATCTGTTCTCCGGAGTCCCGCGGCCGGTCACCACTCTGTCCGGCGGCGAAACCTTCCTGGCCTCCCTGTCGCTGGCGGTGGCTCTGGCCGAGCTGGTGGGGCGGCGCGGTGGTCAGTTACAGGCCCTTTTCCTGGACGAGGGCTTCGGCACCCTGAGCGCCGAGTGTCTGGATCGAGCGCTCTCGGCTCTGGAGCAACTGGCCGCGCAGGGCCGCCTGATCGGAATTATCAGCCATGTTCCGCTGGTGGCCGAGCGGGTGGAGCACGTCTGGTGGGTGCGCAAGTCCCCTTCGGGCAGTGAAATCGTCAAGGCCGATGAGAGCCTGCGTAAAGAATTGGTCGCTCAGGAGCTGGCCAGTTTTGACCCGAGGCTGCACCCCCTCTTTGGATGACCTGTTTCGCCAGCAGGTGATCGCGCAATTTCGCCTGGGAAAGCATTCGGCCCACTATGTCGACCACTGGGATCGGGTGGCCGCCTACGGCGCCTACCTGGGGGCCCGTAACGGAGCCGATCTGGAAGTAGTGCGCCTGTTTGCCCTGCTGCACGATTCGCAGCGCTTTGAGGAGAGCTACGATCCTGAGCACGGGCCGCGAGCGGCTCGCTTCGCCGAGCACCATTGCGGCAAGGCCTTTCTGTTGGAGCCACCGCAGTTGCAGCTGCTGATGCAAGCCTGCCACGACCATGATCGCGGCCGAACTCACCACGACCCCACCATCGGCGCCTGCTGGGACGCCGATCGGCTCGACCTGGACCGAGTGTGCATCCAATGCGATCCCGCTTTCATGAGCACGGCCGAAGGCAAGCGGCTGGCTTTGAAGCGTCCCTGGGATCGCCAGCAAGAAGTGGGCATCGTCAGCTAATTTTCAGGGCAGCGCGCTAGGGTGTGGTAAGCGACCCGAAGGAGTGTTATGAACTGGAAACCCGTAGGATCTGACGTCCCTGGAACCACCCACTACAAACGCAGCAACCCCAAGGCCGAGGCCTGGATTCACCGTCAAGACGGCCGGTTGGAAGCTGAGGCCAAGAGCGGACTCTTCAACCTGGGCAACCGGGTCGGCCTCTCTTGCATGGATAAGTCATTGAGCGATGAAGTGGTGCTGTCCAAACTGGATGACACACTCCAGCCGCCCCGTTTTCAAGGCTGGAAACAGGTCGACGACCAGGAGGCCAAGGGCGTGACTCACTACCGCGGCCAGGCCGGCTCCCGCAAAGTGGACGCTTACATTACCCGCCTCGGCGACGAAGCGGAAGTCAAAGCCAAGGCTGGCTGGTTCGGAGTACAAATCGAAGGCAATTTCTTCGCCTCCGATCAGGAAATCCTGCGCCGCATCAGCCGCGACCGTTAGAACGAGCTAACCGGTCAACCCCCGCAAAATTCCGCAAGCCTTCTCCAAGGTGGGCGAATCTACGCAAGTAAAGCAAATGCGCACATGGTGGGCGTAGGCAGCGCCGAAGGCGGCGCCCGGGGCCACCGCCACGCCGGCCTGCAGGCCGCGCTCGACGAAGTCCCAGGCCGCTTCCGGACTTGGGAAGCCGGGAAAGAAGTAGGCTCCGCCCGGCGGCCTGGGCGCCTTGACGACCGCGGCCATGCGCTCGCGCGCGGCCGCGTAGACGGGCGCCCATTCCTGAACAAAGCTCGGACCTTGTTGCAATACGGCCAGAGCCGCCTTCTGCAGACTGGGACTGATATTGTAGAGGCTGTGATTGGCCAGCCTTCTCAACCAGAGCATCACCTCAGGATGGGCGCACAGGTAACCGACCCGGTGGCCGGCCATAGCATAGCTTTTCGAGAAGGAAAAGACGCTGACGGTGCGTTCGCTCATCCCCGGCAGACTGGCAATGCTGATGTGCCGATTACCATCATAGAGATAATGCTCGTAGCACTCGTCACTGATGACCCAAAGATCGTGCCGGCAGGCGAAGGCAGCCAGGCGCTCCAGCTCGTCACGCCTGTAGACCCGACCGTCGGGGTTGTTGGGATTGGCGAAGTAGAGCGCCTTGACTCCCGGCCGCATGTCCAGTTCCTCGAAAGCCATCTCGTGATCCACCGCTCCCAGGCAGCGCACCATCCCTCCAAAGAGCGGCCAGTACGGGGAGAGAATGATAATTCCATCGTCCGGCTGCAGCAGAGTATGCACGGCACAATGCAAAGCATGGGTGGCGCCGCAGGTGACCTGCACCCACTCGGCCGTGGCGGCCAGGCCGTTCTCACGGACGAGTTTATCCGACAGAGCTTCCAGTAACACCGGCAAACCGGACGGGTGACTATAACGGTAATTGCCCGGGCTGCTCAAATCAAGCTGCTCCCAGCGGGCGGCGGCAGGTGGCACAGCATAAGTGTCACCCAGGTGCAGCCCGATGGGAGGGGTGGGCAGGGCCTTCATTTTCTCGGCCAGGCTCGCGTAGACGGACTGTTTCAGCGAGCGAACGTGGCTGGAAACCTCAGGCATTTAGGCGTGGGGGGAGCGGTCCAGCCAGTTGCTCACGCAGCGCAACGCGCCCCACCGCTGAGAGAGGGCGCCCAGCTCCATAGGAATCACCTCGAAGTTCTGGGACTCCCAGATCTTGGTGGCCGCGTCATCCAGCTTGGGAATACCGTAGACCGGCAAGAATACCCGTCTCACATCGGTGCCGTCTTCCCTGGTGAAGCGTTCCATCAGACAGTTATTATAGCTGATGTACGACCTCGACAACCCGGGCTCGGCGTGCGGCACGCGAACCACGTTGTAGCCTTTGTCGCTGAGTGTTTTGGCGTAAGCATCGAAATCTTCCTGATTGTCGCGATTGCGGTCGCCGGCGCGGGGCAGGCGAACCGGCTTACCGGCCGACTCGCTCAGGATGCGCTCGGCATCATCCAGTTCTTTGGTGCTCATGCCGGCCACGATTTTCTTGGCCAGGCCGGGATCGCCAACCAGGAAGGTGTTGTCGTCGATAGGCGTGCAGCCCATATCCATGTGGTCCGTGGCCGGTTCTTCCACGTGGGGGGTGTCCAACTGATCCATGCCGAGGATGGTGACCGGTTTGCCGAACTTTTCTTCGAAGAGCTTCTTGGCTTCTTCTTCGTACATTTGAGCGGCGGTCACCTCGTTGGCCCGCAAAGGAGCGGCTTTAAATTTCGGGTTCTCCACCAGAGCCCACTGCAGAGCTTCCGGATTGTCGGTCTCGCGCTCTTCCATGCGGAAGGGGAAGGTGACCCCCTTGTCGGCATCCACCACTCGCTTGCCGGTGCGCTCCTGATAATCGGCCACGAACCTGGCCTTCAATTCCGGGTCGCTCTCGACGCGGTCGGCCATTTTCTTGGCGGTGGCGGCCAGGCTATAGTGGCCGACGAAGCTCTCCTTGGTGTTGGACATCACATCACCGCCGTCGGTGACGATGCGCTTGTCCTGGTCGAGCAGGATCTGCGGATTGACGGCACAGATGGCGCCGGGCACGGCCGAGTCGTTGTCGTGCCAGTCATGCAAAGGGGTCTGCTCGAGCAGGGCCGTGCGGTTATTGTCCTGAGTCAACTGCAACGGCACCATCATGTCGCGGGCCCAGACCGTCAGGCTGCCGGCTTTGGGGTCGACGAACTCAATGCGCTCGGGGTTGGGCACGTTGGCCTTCTTCATCATGTCTTCCACGTCTTTGCGATCGCGTGAGCTGCCCACCGCGATGCTGAAGCGAGTGTCCGGCTCCATACGGGTAAAGAGAGTCTTATAGGCGTTCAGCATTTGCGTGCGAGTAGCGCCGCTGGCGTAGCTGCTCAACATCAGAGCCAGGTGCTTGACCCGGCCGTGGCTGTCGGCAAACTGCTTTTCCCCCAGCTCGCGCGGATTGTTGCTGGTAATCGGCGGCGTGGTGTTCTCCTGTTTAGAGCTGACCTGGAAAGAATCGGAGGGGTTGGTTTCGGCCGGAGCGGCGGCGGGCCTGGCGCTCAAGGGAGCGGCTTTGGGCAGTGAAAGGCTGGAAGAGAGAGGCTGGAGAGTCAAGAGGAGGGACCTTCCTTTGTATAGTCTACAGAAGAGGATAACCCAAACCGAGTAGTAGGTATGTAACAATTACGTAAACTGACCATCGTCCGATAATTGACAGTTAAACTGACAAACTGTAATATAGATCACAGACACACATGAAAAAATAGTCTCGGCCTCGACTGGGGCAAATAGGAGTGGAACCAAAATGCGCGGACTCATCAACAGTCTGTTTAAGAAAAACGGTCAGTTCCGACCGCAAGTAGGTCAAATTGTCGAGGTCGAGTGGTCGGAGCCCGGCGTCAAGGAAACGGTCCTCTATGGTAAGGTAGCGGAAATCAAGAAAAAGACCCTCATCATCGATTGTAACTCCAGTAACCAGACCAAGTTAGGCCCGGGCGTCAAGGTTCGCATCTGCAGTCTCTCTCCCCCCTGGTTTTTCAGTTACGTGGCCAACATCCACAGCAACGAACCCCGGGGGCTCGAAGTCAGTATGCCCGCCCATGCGGATCAATTAGAAAACCTCCAGGTACCGAGCTTCGATGAAGAAGAGAAGCTCGATTACGCTACCAGCGTGGATTATCAGGCCAGTCGTTCGCCTTATAAGCAGGCGGCTGAAGTGATCGCGGTGGGGCGTAAGGGACTGACGTTGCAGACCAACGTATCCATCCCCAGTCAAACCAATCTCGAAATCCACCTCAAGTTACCCAACCGGAGCCAGCCGCTGCCAGCTCAAGTCAAGGCAGTCAAGAGTGAGACCCTCTCGGAACGGAAGAAATACGCGACCGAAGTCGAGTTTGTGGATTTTCCCGAGGGTGAGCGTCAGGAACTGTGGGAAGTGGCACTGCGCCATCACCTGCGCGTCAAGACCAGGACAAACAACCCCTAGAACCAAAGAAGGTGGCGTGGAAAAACCACCTGAACAACCTTGGGAGAATCGTTGCGCCGGCTGCTTTCTGCTGCCGGCGTTTTGTATTTGCGCCGAAATCCCGCGCCTCCCCAATCGCCACAAGGTCTGGATCGTACGCCACGTGCGCGAACACCGTAAGAGCACCAATACCGCCCGCCTGGCCGTGCGCGCCCTGGAACGCTCCAAGCTACTTCATTACGGCGACCGCACCTATCCCCTGGACATTTCCGAGGTACCGCGTGACGGCTACCTGCTTTTCCCGGAAGCTCTGGATCACGGAGGCAAACCCGACCCCCACGGACCCATCGTCCACGACCTGGGCTCCGGGCCGCCTCCCCTACCCTTCGAAAACCTGATTGTTCTCGACGGCACCTGGTCTCAGGCCCGGCGCATGTCCCATCGCCTCGAACCGGTGGCCCACATGCCGAGACTGAGCTTCACGGAAATTCCTCCCCGAGCCCGCCTGCGCCGCCCTCCCATGGCCAACACCAGCGCCACCCTGGAAGCCATCGGCCACGCCCTCTGGTATCTGGAAGGGGAAGAAATCGGGGCTCCCCTGCTGCAGGTCTTTGACCGCTTCGTAGAAGCCTATTACCGACAGTGCAACAAGCCGTTCCAGACCTACCCGTAAACGCCGTCCTGGACACTCTGCTTCAGGCCCTGGCTCGCGAGCCACTGGTCGTGTTGGAAGCTCCGCCGGGAACCGGTAAAACCACCCGGCTACCCCCCGCCTGCCTGGAGCATTTCGGCGGCCAAATCTGGGTGCTGGAGCCGCGCCGCCTGGCCGCTCGCTACTCGGCCCGCCGGGTTTCCGAACTCCTGGGAGAGCCACTCGGCGAAACCGTCGGCTACCAAGTGCGCCTGGACAGCCGGGTCAGTGGTAAGACTCGCCTGATCTACATGACCCAGGGCGTCTTCGCACGCCGCCTGATCGACAATCCCGGTCTCAGGGGCGTAGACCTGGTCATCCTGGACGAATTCCACGAGCGCTCGCTGGATAACGACCTGGCGCTGGCCTGGCTGCGCAGCCAGACGCGGTGTAAAGTGCTGATCATGTCGGCCACCCTGCCGCCCGACCTGGCCCAACAGTTGGGCAAAGTTCCATTGGTACGCTGCCAGACGCCGCTTTTTCCAGTGGCCATCGGTTATGAGCCGCAGGGCACCCTGTCGCAGCTGTTACCTCAGACGCAGGGGAGCGGGCTGGTCTTTCTGCCCGGCATGGGCGAGATTCGCCGCCAGGCCGAAGGCATTGCCGCCGCCGCCACCCGCTGTAAAGCCCGTCTGCAGATTTTGCATGGCAGCCTGGCCCCGGCTGAACAAGATCAGGTGCTGGGCGCCGACCCCGCCGAGAAGCGCTGGGTGCTGACCACCAACGTGGCCGAGACCTCGCTGACCGTGCCCGGAGTGCACTGGGTGGTCGACTCGGGTTTGGCCCGCTCGCTGGTGCAGCCTCCGAGGGCTTCCCTGAGCCGTCTGGAAACCCGGCGCATTTCGCAATTCGCGGCTGCTCAGCGCTGCGGTCGCGCCGGTCGCCTGGGGCCGGGCCAGTGTCTGCGGCTCTATTCGCAACGCGACTTCGCGGCTCGGCCGGCCATGGAGACGCCGGAGATCCTCAGGTCCGATTTATCCGGGTTAGTGCTCTTCTGGCTGCAGTTGGGACGGCCGGAGCTGGCCTGGCTGGATACTCCTCCGGAAGCGGCCTGGGAAGCGGCGCTCGGTTTGCTGCAACAACTGGGGGCCTGCCGGGGTCAGGGACTGAGCGAATTGGGCCAGGCCATGGCTCAACTGCCGCTGGAGCCGAGGTTGGCGCGCTTCCTGTTGGCTTGCCCCGGTCCCCAAGGAGCGCGCGCGGCCGCCTGGTTAGGGCGCGGCGGGGACAGCCAGCGCCCCGACCTCGACCAGTATTTGCACAGCCAAGCACCGAGCTTACCTGAGGAACGCCAGCTCCGGGTCTGTGATCGCTTCGCTGTGGCCGACCTGGACAGCGCTCTGCTGGCCGCTTTTCCCGACCGGGTGGGCCAGGTACGCCGCCAGCAGGACCTGGTATTGTGTGACGGCAGCGGCTATCGCTTGCAGCAGCCGATGCCGAACAATCCATGGCTGTTGGCTCTGCAACTGGAGTTGGACGGCGACAAGCGGGTCCGTCTGATGGCCTATCAGACTTTAGAGCCGGAAAGCCTGCTGGATCGGCCCGAGTTCCGCGAGGTTCGTGTGCTCGAGTGGAACGACTCGGCCGGGCGCGTCGAGGAGCAGAATCAATTGCGTTACGGCGAGCTGGTGCTGGAGCAAAGCCGGCGGCGCGCCCGGCCGGGAGCCGAAGCGGCCGCGGTTCTGCGTAAACATGTGCTGGAGAGCGGCTGGTGGCGCGACCAGCAAGCGCAATTCGCGCGCTGGCAGGTACGCCATCACTGGGCCAGAACGGCCGATGCGAACCTGTTTCCCCTGCCCGGCATGGAGGCCTGGTTGGACGAGGTCTGTCTGAAAGCCACTTCACTGGATGATTTGAAGGGCCAGCGTTGGGGCGATTGCGTGCCGGCCCACCTGCGCCGGCGGCTTATCGAACTCTGTCCGGAATACGTGCAGCTTGGGCGGCGCCGCGCCGAAGTGCACTACGAGGAAGGTCAGAAGCCCTGGATCGCCTCCAAGTTGGTGGATTTCTTCGGGCTGGCCCAGGGGCCACAACTGGCCTCCGGGCGCATCCCCCTGGTGTTGCAATTGCTGGCGCCCAACTTCCGCCCGGTGCAGATCACCGAGGATCTGGCCGGTTTCTGGCAGCGCCACTACCCCAAGGTACGCCAGGAGTTATGCCGCCGCTACCCCCGCCACCCCTGGCCCGAGAACCCATTGGCACCGCAGGCTGAGGAATTGAAGCCCAAGCGACGCACCTGAACGCACGGGATTCGTACGCCGGGGTGCCTGGGATCCGGCACTCGCCTGGCTATACGGAGATTTCGCAGAATCCGCACATCCTGGCGGAGGTGGGCAGCGAGCGGCCGCATTGAGGACACTGCTTGCTGTCGACCAGACGCAAATGCGAAACCTGCTTGGGTTTCCTCCTGGGTGTAGCGTAAACAGGTCGAGAACTGTGGCTGAACGCCGGGTGCTGAAAAATGACACCGGTGATTCGGTACTGATACAGCATGGCCGCCTCGCAAAGTAAGAACAAGGCGCAAATCGACCCGTTTTCCATATCCCGGCGCGCCATCAGGTAAACGCCGCAAACCAACGAGAGAATCATGGCCAGGCCAGAAGCTTTCATCGGCCCGAGCCGACCCAGAGTGGCCGCCACCAACATTCTCCCACCATCCAGAGGATAGGCCGGGAGGAAGACGTTGAACGCAAAGAGCCAGACCTGCACGCCGAAGACCAACGGCACAAACCAGTCCCGAATCGTGCCGGTGGCCGAGCCCGGCGGAAGTTCGCACAGAATCGGCCGTAAGATGTCGAAATGGAAGTGGAAGGCTGCCCCCTGGAAGTATAGCCACAAACCCGCCAACGTCCCGATGACCAATTGGACGAAAGGCCCGAAAAAGGCCACCCAAAAGTCTTCCCGCGCACTTCTGGCGCCGCCTACGTAGGCCAGGCCACCAAGCGGCCAGAGCAAGATGCGGTCAGGATTCTGACCGAAGTGGCGAGCTGCGAAGCAGTGCCCCAACTCGTGGAGAAGCACCGAGACGAACAAGACGAGAAGATAAACCGCCTCAAACTGCTTGTCGTCAGCGCGCACCAGGGCAAACAGGATAAACAGCAGAAACGCCCAGTGAAGCTTGATGCGGATCCCAAACAAACGCCCGCAGTTGAGGCCCCACTCCATGAAAGAGTTGTCCAGCACAGAAACAGCTTTCTCCGCCTCAGGCTTGGGGCCTTTCAGGCTTCTTTCACGCTCTTGACCTAACCTCAAGAACATGGACGTAGCGAAGAAAACCTGGGCGTATTCGGGGCGGGATTTGGCCGGCAATCTGCCGACCACGGGCAAGGGTGTGGGCGTGGTGGTGCTCGATCAAGGCTTTGATACCAGCCACCCCGACGTCAAAAATCGGGTGGCCGCCGAAGTCGGGGCCGGCCCCGAAGACGTGTTCAACCGGGACGAGGTTGGGCACGGCACTCATGTGCTGGGCATCGTGGGCGGGGACGGCAGCGCCAGCGCGGGCAAAATTCGCGGCGTGGCCCCGGAGGCGCGCCTCATTCCCATGAAACTGAACCTGGACCAGAAGGCCAGTTGGCAGGACCTCTCCAACGGCTTCGCGCGCAGCGTCTACTGGGCCGTGCAAAACAAAGACGAATTCAACATCCGGGTCATCAACTGCAGCTTCCTGCTGCCTATGGTCGAGCTGACCGATCCGGCCACCGGCGTGGCCAACCTGGTCGACCCTCTCTCCCATGCCATTCAGCTGGCTACCAAAGCCGGCATCACCGTGGTAGCCGGAGTGGGCAACTTTGCCGACCAGATGCAGATTATGACCCCGGCCGGCAACCCCGATGTGATTTCCGTGGGAGCGCTGGACGTCAACGGAACCCTGGACGACCCCAGCGACGACCGGGTGGCCGATTTCTCCAGCCGCGGGCGGGCCGCCAACGGCGAAATCAAGCCCGACGTGGTAGCTCCCGGCGTCCACGTCCTGTCGGCCAACGCTCCTGGTTGCCAACTGGAACAAACCAACATCAACCAGCTCAAGCGCGCCATGCTGGCCGGCCAGGGACCGCTCAACCTGGTCCAGGCGCTGGCCCAAAAGCAAATCGCCAACGGTCGCCTCTCCCCCGCCGCGCTCCAATTACCGGAAGCGGACTTGCGGGCCGCGCTGAAATCCAGTATCGCCACTCAGGCCTTCGCCGGCATCGAAGGCGAACATCCCCTTTATATCGCCCAGGACGGCTCCTCGATGGCCTCGCCCTGGGTGGCCGGCGTGGTGGCCAACATGATCGAAGCCAATCCCGCTTTGACCCCGCCCCAAATCAAGCAGATTCTGCTGGATACCGCCCAACCCGTGCCCCTGTCACCGGCCGAGGCTCAGGGCCACGGCGCCGTGCAGGCACAAAAAGCCGTGGCCGAAGCGATGCGCCTTGCCCAAGGCGCTTAACTTCGCTCTGCTGCTGACGCTGGCGGCCTGGGCCACCGACCTGAAAATGGTGCAGGCGGCCCGCAAGCACCTGGGTGACGCCTACACGGCCGACTATTTTAGCGGCGGCTATCCACCCAAAGGCAAGAGTGCCTGCGTGGACGTACTGGTGACCGCCTGTCGCGCCAAAGGCCTGGATCTGCGGCAACTGGTCCAGCAGGACGCGAATTGCGGGGAATATCCTTATCTGCGCGACCGCGACATTGACCATCGCTGGGCGCCCAACTTGAAGGTCTGGTTTCGCCGCCACGCCCGCAGCCTGCCCGCAGGTAAGTCGTATGAGCCCGGGGACCTGGTTTTCTGGAGCCTGACCAACGACGGTGTGGCCGATCACTGCGGCGTGGTTTCCGATCAGCGCGGCCCCTCCGGCAAGTATGAGGTCATTCATCAGTTCCCGCCCGGTTGCAGCGAAGAGGATTGCTTAGGTCGTTGGACCGTGGTGGGCCATTACCGGCTTCCCAATTGAAGCAGTACCGAAGTCGGTCCTCAAAGTTCGGCCCAAATTCTATGCTGGGACTATGAGCAAGAAATCTTTCGCAACCGGAATGCTGCTGGCCGCTTTATTGAGCTGTGGGGCGCAGGCCCAACCCAATGGCCGGGTGGCCGTGATCTCCCCCACCGGCGCGGCCTACCGGGCCGACCATAACCTGCAAAACATCTTCCAGCGAATTCTGCCCTTCACTCAGCGGCGCGATATCAGCTACCGCCTGCAAGTGCTGCGCGATGAGAACACCATCAACGCCTACGCCGAAACGGACGGTCGCATCATCCTGACCACCGGTCTGCTGCATGCCCTGCCGCGCAACGACAGCAACGCGCTGGCTTTTGTGATGGCTCATGAGTTGTCGCATCTGGAGCGTCGCCACCACCAGCGGCTGGCCACTCAGAACACTCTCACCAACGTGGGCATCGGCCTGCTGGTTCGCGATCAAAGCGATCTCTTGAGGACTGCCGCCGGTGTGGGTTCACGCATGCTTACCTCCGGCTATTCTCGGGGCATGGAAGCCGAGGCGGATGCCAGTGGCCTGGAACTGATGCGTATGGCCGGCTTCAATCCGCGCGGGGCCATTACGACTTTGGACCTCTTCCGGCGCCTGGAGGCCAGCCGCGGCCGCACTCGGGTCTTCCCCGACCACCCCACCGCCGAAGACCGCCTGAAAGACGCACGGAACTACCTGCAGCAGCACGGCATGTAGGTCCGCCGCGCCCGCCTGCGAAGAAGCGGCCGTGCGCATCTTATTGCTTATTTTTCTCCTGAGCGGCCCGCTTTGGGCCCAACCTCGACTGGACCAGTTTGCAGCCACTCCCTTCTGGAGTGATGAGTTCAACACGCCCGGCCGGCCCGATCCCGCCAAATGGACCTTTCAGTTCGGAGACGACGGCTGGGGCAATCAAGAGCTGCAGAACTATACCGACCGAAACGCCAGGGTAGCCGATGGACTGCTCACCATCACCGCCACCAAAGAGGGCGAGACCTACACCTCCAGCCGCATCCACAGCCAGGGCAAGGGGGACTTCCTCTACGGGCGCGTCGTGGCCCGCGCCCGCCTGCCCCGGGGGCGCGGCACCTGGCCGGCCATCTGGATGCTCTACTCGCAGGACGAGCCCGGCCGTGACGGCTGGCCGGGTAACGGTGAGATCGACATCATGGAACACGTCGGCTTCGACCCAGGGGTGATCCATGGCAGCATCCACAGCCAGGCCTTCAACCACATCGACCACACCCAGAAGACGGCCACCATGCTGATCCCGGACGCCGAGTCGGCTTTTCACGACTACGAGCTGCGCTGGACTCCGGACTGGATCGAGACACGCATCGACGACAAGCCGGTGCTGCTCTTTGAAAATCCTCACAAAACCTGGCGGGAGTGGCCTTTTGATCGGCCTCAGCACCTTCTGCTGAACGTGGCCGTCGGCGGATTCTGGGGCGGCCAAAAGGGTATCGACGACTCCATCTGGCCCCAGAGTATGGAGGTAGACTACGTGCGCGTCTACGCCTACCAACCATGAAAAAGCTCTTGTTCAGCGCCCTGCTGAGCGGCGCTTGTTGGGCCCACCCGCTTTCCTGGCTGGCCGGTACCTACCACGGCGCTCATGATGGCGCTACCCTGGAAGAAACCTGGACGGACACCGGCAGGGAGCTGCTGGGAACCACCGTCTGGCTGGAAGAGGGCCGCATCAGCTTACGCGAACTCATGCGCATTCGTCCTCAACAGGGCGCCTATCACCTCGACCTGTGGCTGACCTTTGCCGACGGCCGGGGTAAGCATCTGGAGATGAACGGCCGCCTGGAAGGAGCCAACCAGCTGGTTTTCCGCAGGCAACGCAATGGGCGTCCCGAGAGCCTGACCTTCCTCGGCCAGGGCGGGGGCGGAGTGAAGGTCGAGCTCCAGAAGCAAGAACTGACCGCTTTCGAACTGGCTCCGGGTCCGACGCCTGAAACCTCCCGGGTCCAGGCCCAAACCCACTACGTCTTACATACCTATTTGGGCGACCAGGTCTTTGCCGATGAGCTTTACTGGTCGACCGACCATACCGGCTCTCTGGTCGTTCCCGGCAAGTTCCAAAGCGTCCTGGAAAATGTGAAGCCCATTCCCGGGGGAACGAGCTTCGAAATCATGGTCCCGGAGGGCAAAGAGCCCTATCGGGTGCGCTACCTGATGCGTTTTAACGCTGATTTGAGCCAGGCCACCGGCAGCCTGGTCAAGGTGTCCACCGGCCAGACCATAGGCAGCTTCGTGGCCGTCAAGCGCAATTAATTACCGCAGTAATTCTGTTCGACCAGTTGGATGGTCCCGTCCGGGTTCATCTGGAAGTTCTGCACGGTACCGCAGTCGCCGTCCACCAAAGAGTCGACATCGCCGAGACTGCCGAGTTCGATTTCGCTGGCTTCCAGGCGGATCACTCCGTCACCGGCCGTGCGCAGGCTGACCGGCTGCTCGTTCTGCAGACGGCGAGCCGCTTCGAAAGGCGACAGGGTGGGACGGTCGGGATTGGCGCCCGGCTTCATGAGAGTGGTCAGGTCGGTCTGCAGGAAAATATGCTTCTTGAGTTTCTGGGCGGCACGCTCCATATCGTTCTGCGGCTCGGCGTTGGTAAAGTAGCGGGTGTAGGAAGCCAGCTCGTTCTGGCCGCTGATGTAGGCTTCGCGGCGCACCTCGACCGGCTCGGCGCCGCGGAAAGGACCATCCGAGGAGGTCACCTCGGCCAGCAGCACGCGCTGACCGTCGTTGATCATCTGAGCGGCGTCTTCACTGGAAATGGTGCGGCCGCCGCCGATCGGCGAAGGAGCCATGAATTCGAGCTTGATGCCCTGCTGCAGACTGGACTCTTCCAGTTGCTTCATCAGATCCTCGGTCTGTTGCGGCTGATTTACGACCACGACCTGAGCCTGGGCGGCTCCAGCCGCGCCGGCGGCCAGGCCGAGGCCGGCAAAGGCGGCCAGCAACCATTTGGGACTGTTGGAGGAAGCTTGACTGTCGGCCCGCTCCAGTTTGTCCTGAGGCTGATCAGGTGCTTTGGAGGCGGGCCGGTTGCCCTGCAAAGGACTGGTCTGGCGAAGATGGTTGGCGTTGACCAAAGAAAGCATAAGTGTGGTGTCTCCCCGAATCCCGGGGTCTTTTCATGCCCCGTGTCGCGGACGAGCATAATCCAACCCGCGACCTCGGAGGATGAACTTCAGGTTGACATCCCGACAAAGAAAAAAGACAGGTTACCCTGCCTTTCTCTTGATTCCCAAAGCTACGCTTCAGGGGGTTGCGGCGGGAGCCGGGGTTTCCGTTCCAGCCGGAGCGGGAGTTTCCGTTCCCATCGGGGCGGGGGTTTCCGTGCTCGGGGCGGTGCCCGGGGTCATGGTGGCAGTTCCGGGAGGCAAAGCGGTGCCGTCTACAACCGGTGTGGCGGTGATGACAACTCCACCGGTGGTGCCAGCCGCGGGGGTACCCGTCGCGGCAGGGGGATTATTTTCGCTGCATCCAGCCAGAACAAACAGAAAGCTCGCGGCGGCCACCGTCAAAAGCATCTTTTTCACAATAAAACTCCATTAAGTAGGAAAGTTCAGTCGGGTGCGTCAGCCGGGAGGACCAACAATCAACCGCTGGCCTGTCGGATCTTTTGGACGGTCCGGCAGAATTGGGGCGAGTCATTCGCAAGTCCATGGGCATATCCTTTTTTTTGAAGAAAATTCTCAGATTTTCCTGAAAGCCCGGAAGCGGCGGTACATTAAAAAGCCGCTTAGCGCGGCTTTTTAAGGTCCTGAAAGGGAGCTTAAGACTTGGAAACCTCGGCGGTGACGCCGCAAGTCTGGCAAATCAACTCGATCATCTCCTCCTGCGGGCGCTGCTTCACCGAACTCAGCTCCGAAGCCAGAATCTTGCGCGACTGCTCCAGCATCGAATGCTCTTTTTGAGTCAAGCGCTTCTCCTCGAGCAAGCCACTCAACTCTTTGATGACCTGACACAGCGAATTAACGTCGCCGCTCTTGATTTTCTGCAGATTTAGATTGTAGCGGTGAGTGCTCTTGGTGATGACGGCGTCGTTGCAGTGACTGCGCAGGTAGTCCAGGATCGACTCTACTTGGGGAGCATTCATCAAGGGGCGTAACATCGAGTTTCTCTGATCCAGGTTGACCATGATCTTAAGGCGGTCATCCTGAAACGAAATCGTGGCGAAGCGGGTCTCCCTCCCCAGAACCTCTTTGGTCTCGAGTGATTCGACGGTGCCCACACCGTGCAAAGAATGAACAACTTGACAAGCGACTTCCAGATGCATTGGGAAAATCTCCGTTGCTAGGATGGGAGGGTGTAGACCCTCTAAGTTATCGGATGGCGCAACTTGGGCGCCTTTATAAACTTGCCTGAATAACTTCTGCAGGGTATACCCAACCGCCTGTTAATTCATACCTCTCAGGGTGGATTTTCTTTTATGCCCCATGATCAGACCGTGCTGTAAAAGAAGCGAACCACGTGAAAGAACAGCGGCGCTGCGAAGCAAATCGAGTCGATCCGGTCCAGGATGCCGCCATGACCTTCAATCAGCGTCCCATAGTCTTTCACTCCACGATCACGCTTGATGGCCGACATGGTCAGTCCGCCCGCGAAGCCCGCCAGCGAAATCCCCAGAGCCATCAACCAGGCCACAAACGGATGAAAGGGAGTGGCCCACCAGAGCAGGGTGCCGATGATGGTGGCGCTGGCTACCCCACCAATCAAGCCTTCCACCGTTTTATTCGGGCTGATGTTGGGGGCTACCGCCCGCCGCCCGGTGGTTTTGCCCCAGACATACTGGAGCACGTCGCTCAACTGCACCACCAGCACCATGAAGAGCAGCAACTTGGCGTTCTCTCCCTCGTAGCCGGGGATTTGCAACATCAACAACGCCGGGGCATGGCTCAAGCAATAGACGCAAACCATAGTCGCCCACTGCAGCTTGGCGGTGCGTTCAAGAAACTGCTTGGGATCGCCCTGTAGCGCATTGACGGTCGGAAAGAAGAGGAAAGCATAAACCGGCACCATAACCGAGAAAAGCCCGTACCATTGGATTCCGACCAGCAAATACTGAAGCGGCATCAAAAAGAAGAAAGTGAACAGCAGCGAGCGGTGATCGCCCCGGCGCGTGGGCGTGAGAGTGACGAACTCACGCAGCGCCAAAAAGGAGAGCAAGGCGAAGAGCACGATGGTACTGGTCATGCCGGCCAGATTGGCCACCGCGAAAATGCCCGACATGACCCACCAGGCTTTGATACGGGCGTTAATATTGGCCACCGTCTCGCGTCCGCGCGGCGTTTTGACGCGCCACTCCAGCAGGAAGCCGATGATCGAGGCGACCACCAGCAAGGCCAGGATACCCATGTAGAGACCGTAGAGTTCGTGGTCGCGGAAAATCACGGTTGCCCGGCCAATCCGACCATGGCCTGCCGAGCTCGCTCGAGGAAGGCCTCTTTACTTTCGCCTTCCTTCAACTGCATGGGCGGTCCAAAATAAACGCGACTGAGTAGAGGCACCGGCAAATACTCTCCTTTGGGCAAGACGCGGTTGAGGTTTTCCAGATAGACCGGCACCAACTCCACGTTGGGCTTGGCCTTGGCCAGGTGGTAGAGTCCGCTTTTGAAGGGTTGCACCGCGTCACCCTCGCCGCGCGTACCTTCTGGAAAGATGATCAAAGACTGGTCGTTGCCCATTCCCTCCAGCATCCGTTCCATTTGATTGCGGCGCTCTTCCACTGTGTTGCTGTTGCGATCGACCAGCACCGCCCGAAAGACCTCGGCGGCGATAAACTTGCGCAGTTTGCTGGTGGTCCAGTACTCCTCGGCGGCTACGGGCCGGGTAACGGCCCGGACTTCATCGGGCAAGACCGACCAGAGCACTACGAAGTCCATATGCGAGGTGTGGTTGCCGAAATAGACCCTCTGGCGGGGCAGCGGTTGACAATCGAGCCAGAGCGCATTGGCGCCGCTGATCAAACGAGCCAGCCAGGCCAGGAAGGCAGCCACCAGAGAAGCCAAGGGTCAGACCTCCTTCAACAACGTCAAAACATACCGCCCCAGTTCGCGCACGCCGTCCTCCTCGAGTTCCAGGAAACGCAGAGGAACCTGCGAGGCGCTCCCCCCAGGATCGGGGCGGCAGGACAGGACCTCGGCCGGAATCGGGCCGACTTCCGGCAGCTTGCCCCAGGGGCCGATCCAGCAATTGTAGTGCTCCCCTGGATAGAGAGGGCGAGTGGTGCGCAGCAGCAACCCGGCCACGCCCAGGTTGAGTGTTTCGACGGCCTGGACAGGGCCGCCGTCGCGCAGGCTTTGCATACGCACCGGCACGCGTCCGTTGACGCGAATAAATTCACGCCGCTCGCGCAAGGAATTCTCGTTCAGGCCCAATTCGCGGAGCAACCGGTGCACCCAGGTGCGGCGCAGGTTCTCGCGAGTTTCGTGAAAACGGGCTCCGGCCAGATAATGCTTGCCGTTCTCCACCGGTCGCGCCCACATGATGCGGCAGTTTACCCAGGCTTGCGAGGACTGCTGAGAAACGGTAGCCCGAATGGCCACCGCCTGGCCTTTCTTAAGCCCCTCACCGGTGCGCACCCGAATGCCCTGCACGCCCATATCCACAACCCAGCCGCTGATGGTTCTCTCTCCCACACGAATCTGAATCGGGATGCGACAGCGCACCCGCACCAACTGCCGGCGCTCGGCGGGGTCCTGCAGCCTGGCTTTGCGCGGCAGAAAGAAGTCGCGAATGGTGGTGAGCAGCCGGCGCAGCATGGGTCCCTGTTTGTCAGCCACCGCTCATGAACCTTTTCTGCCGAATTCGCTTATCCAAGCGAAAAGGCCCCGCCAACCTGGCGAGGCCTTTTCCTCTCGAACCTGCTCGGCTAAGCCGCAGGCTGGTTGGGTTGTTGTTTGGAGATTTCGGCTTCGAGCGCGCGGTAAACTTTGAGCATGTTGGCCGAATCCTTGTCGGTGGCCTCGCTCTGCAGCAGACTCTGGTAGACATCGTCGTTGCCGAAGATCTGGGCCTGAGCCATCATACGCACGACACTCTCGCCATACTCCTTGTCACCGCCAACCGCCTTAAGGGCAGCTTGGACGCCGGGAGCGGCCAGCAGCGCCTGACCAAACTTGGAGTTGACCACGTTCTCGACCTGATCGTGCATGGCTTCCATCTGGGCCTCTTCGGCTTGCTGGGCGCCTTCGCTGATCAGCTCCCTCATATTGGCTTCAAAGCGGGCGGCCAGTTCCGGATGCTCCGCCTTCAACTGAGCCAATTGGGCTTCGTGCTCCTTGCCGGCCGCGATAGCCGCCTTCTGCTCGGCCTCGTTGGTGGGCGGACGGTGCAGGGCTTCGAGAGTGTTCTTGAGGCCTTCAGCCAGCTTCGGATCGGCTTCGCTGATGTCGGCCATCGTTTTGAAGAGAGCCTTCTGCGAATCGGACATCGGCTGAGCCTCATCGCCGCCTTTCGGTCCTTTGACCAGGCCCAGCTTGCGGCCGATGGCCTGGCCCACCGCCTTGATGCCCTCCCAAATCTTGCCGGGCAGGGCTTTAAGCGTCTGCCAGGTCTCGCTGGGGAAGAGGGCGCCGCGAGCCAGCAGCGGGAGAGCCACGCTGGCGCCGACCACCATCATGATGGGGCAACCGAGACCCATTGCCACCAGGCTGCCCGCCTGAGCGACGGCGCCGATGGCTCCCAGAGCCAGCATCTTTTGCTGTTTGCCCACATGATCAAGCGCTTCGGAGATGGGAATCTGCCGAGCTTCGAAGCCCACCGGCTGGCCGGCTTCGTTGAGAATGGGAACCTGAGCTTCAACGGTGGAGGCGCGTGCCTTGACTTCGGCTTCTTCTTTGCTCAGGCCGGCGGCCACGCCTTCCTGGATGCGGGCTTCCAACTGAGCTTTCAGATCTTTCTTGCGGTCATGCACCTGACCGATTTTGTCGAAGGTCGGAATGGTGTCGGCCAGCGGGCTGGCCAGCGAACCGACGGCCAGCGCGGTGGCGGCCGTGCCCCAGCCGCCCAGAGCGGCCACGCCGGCACCGATCAAGAGAGCGCTGCCGATGGTCTTCATCTTCTGCGACTTCTTCATCAGGTCGATGTTGCGCATCGCTTCTTCGGTGGTGATGGGCATCTGGGTGTGGGGATTCATATCCACCGCCACCTTCAGCGGGTCTTTGTCGGGGTTCTCGGCTTTGACGCTCTCCAACAGAGCCGCCTTCTGGTGCTCCAGCTTGGCCATGGTGCTGAGCGTTCCGGCCGGTCCGAAAATCTGCAGAGGAGCGGCGGCCAAAGCCAGGGGGGCCGCGTATTGAGAGGGAATCCCGATACCGGCGGAGATGCCCAGAGCACCGGAAGTGGAGCCGATCATGCCGAGCAGGTTGGAGAACTGGTCGCGTTTGGCTTCAATTTTCAGACCGGCCTCGGAATCCATCAGCTTGGCCTGATAGCCGGGAGGCACAGCATTCTTGGCGCCTTTTTCAAGACCCTCGCTGAGGCCCTTCTGGAATCCGGCCTGCTCGTGCTCTTTGCCATATTCGTCAATCTGCTGCTGTGACACGGCATAGCCGCCCTGAGGCACGAAGGCCGCGAAGTAGTCGCGGTTGAGAGCGTCCAGATCCTTGGCCTGCTCGCTGGGAACCAGAGCCACCGTCGAAACGGGGGTAAAACCCTCGGGTACCTGGCTGGGGTCGGCCAGAGCGGTGATGAAGGTGGGTGCATTGGCGCTGGCGGTGCCTTTGGGAACGAAATCTGGTTCCAGGTCATCCAGTTTAGACTTACCATCGGCGTCGGGTTCGAGGAGAGAGTTCTTCACCTTGACGCGCATCGTAATGACCGAAGTGTCATCGGCGGCCAGTTGCTGAGGCGGCTGTTGGCCGACCTGCACCATGTCCTGAGGGTTCGCTTCCTGTTTATCGACAGCTGGCGCTTTCGCCGTGTTGCGATTGGTTTGCGGGGTGACACCCGCGACATTGGGATTGATGGGACTCGTAGACATCTAGCACTCTCCTTGCGTGATGTTTATACAACCGCAACATCAAAGAAATCTGAAAGGCCTATCTATTCGATAAATCAGGCCCTCAGCCCCTTTATGAGCCTGGCCATTATATGCGCAAGGCCTCACCACGACAAGCGCGAAACATTCAGGCAATATCTTGTTCAAATCCGTGTAACAAAAGGCTTTTCGAGCACATGTTACCGAACCCCAAGATATTAACAGTTTGTAAACAAGTCGTCAGGAACTATCATGGATGCTTTCACCCCCCATCTGCTGGATGGAAAAGTCAATCTAAAGAACCTGCTGCCCACCGAAATGGAGCAGTTGATGCTGGCCCTGGGCCAGCCCCGCTACAAGTGGCAGCAAATCTGGCGCTGGATGTACGTGCGCCTGGTCGACCGCTTCGAAGACATGACCGATCTTTCCAAAGACTTCCGTCGCAAGCTCGAAGAAGTGGCCGTTATTCCCAGCATGGGCCTGCATCTTCATCAGCAGTCGGAAGCTCAGGACACCGACAAATTCCTCTTCAAGATGGCCGACGGTTCTCTGGTCGAGAGCGTCAAGATGAAATACCTGGTCGGTCACGGGCGCATCGCCATCTGTATCAGCAGCCAGGTCGGCTGCGCCATGGCCTGCAGTTTCTGCGCCTCCGGCCTGGCCGGGCTGCAGCGCAACCTGGCCACCTGGGAAATCGTCGACCAGGTGGTGCAGATCCAGAAGGCGGTGGAGCCACTCGGGCAACGCGTGGCCAACGTCGTCTATATGGGAATCGGGGAGCCTTTTCATAACTATGAGGCGGTCTTGCGCTCCACGCGCATCATCAACTGCGGCGAAGGCCTGGGCATCGGCATGCGGCACCTGACCATTTCCACCTCCGGACTGGTGCCTCAGATCCGCCAGTTGACGGCGGAAAAGTTGCCGATTCGTTTGGCAATTTCTCTGCACGCCACCAACAATGAACTGCGCAACCAGATCATGCCGGTCAACCGCAAGTGGCCCATCGAGGAACTGCTGGTCGCCTGCCGCGAGTATCAAGAAGCCAGTGGTCGGCGCATCACTTTTGAATACGTGCTGCTGGAGGGAGTCAACGATTCGCTGGCCGAGGCGGAAGCACTGGGAAGAATGCTGCGCGGTTTGCATGTGCTGGTCAACTTGATTCCCTGGAACCCCGTCGACGGCGCCCCCTACGAACGCAGCCGGCCCGGCCGCATCCGCGCCTTTCAAGAAAAAGTGGAAGCTCAGGGACCCAAGTGCACGGTCAGACAGGAAAAAGGAGCGGATATCGAGGCCGCTTGCGGCCAACTGCGCTTACGCGATATGGCCGGTACGGCTAAATCGAAGGAGCGGCGACAGCGAGGCGATCGCCCGGCTTAAGCTGGTTTCCTTGCCAGTAGGACCAGGCCGGCATCCAACCTTTACCGGCCGGCTTGACGGTTTCGAGCAGCACCGCTCCCTGGCCGCAGGCCACCGAAAACCCCTTGCCCTTTAGCGGAGCCAGAACTTCGCCGGGCTCTCCCTTACCCTCACAAACGGTGGCTTTGGCCACCTTGAGAACCGCCTGGTTGGCGAAGGTCTGGGCGCCGGGCTCATGGGCCAGAGCGCGCACGAAGTTGCTGACTCTCTCGGCCGGCCAGCTCCAGTCAATGATCAGGTCGCCTTTGCCCAAGGGTTTGGTATAGCCGCCCTCGGCCTCCTCCGGCTGCCTGGTGCGGGTAAAGTCCCCCCGCTCCAAGGACTTGATGGTGTCACTGAGGACATCCGCCCCCAGCACGGCCAGTCGCTCGGACAATTGCTCGCCGGTTTCTTCCGGGCCGATCGGTGTGCGCACCATCCGGATTACATCGCCGGTATCGTAGCCTACGTCCATGAAGAAAGTGCACACACCGGTTTCGGCGTCTCCATTCATCACCGCCGCCAGCAAGGGAATGGCTCCGCGATAACGCGGCAACAGCGAAGGATGCACGTTAATGCAGCCAAAGCGCGGCAGGTCGAGCAGGCTCTTGGGGATCAGCTTGGCATAGGCCACCACCAGAATGACGTCGGGATTCAATTCCTGAAGGTGAGCCAGCACCGCTTCGTCGCGAATGCGCGCCGGTTCATAGACGGGAACGCCCAGTTCGAGAGCACGCGCCTTGACCGGAGTGGGCAGCATCTTGTTACCCCGGGCCCGGGGTTTGTCCGGTTGCGTATAGACGGCCAGCAGTTGAGTTTCCTCGAAAACTCGCTGCAGACTGGCCACGGCGAACTCGGGGCTCCCCATGAAGACGGTTCTAAGCATCGGCCTCTTCATCGCCATCATCGTCGTCGTCCTTGGGTTTCTGCTCGTGGAGGTTGACGGCCACGTCGGTGAAGAGCTTTCCATCGAGATGGTCGATCTCGTGCTGGAAGCAACGAGAAAGCAATCCCTCGGCGCTGACCCGGAAGGTCTTGCCACTGGCGTCCTGACCCTTGACCACGATCTTGTCGTAGCGCAGCACATCGCCGTAGAGACCGGGGATCGAGAGGCAGCCCTCCAAACCGAGCTGTTCCCCGCCCTTTTCCATGATCTTCGGATTGGCCATGCGGATCGGTCCATCACCGATGTCGAGCACAATGACGCGCTTGGAAATGCCAACTTGAGGACCGGCCAGGCCGATCCCCGGGGCGGCGTACATCGTATCCAGCATATCCTCAAAAAGGCGGCTCAAGGCCGCGTCAAAGACATCAACATCGCGGGCTTTGGAGCGCAAAACTTCTTCTCCGACCAGCTTGATGGGAAGGGAAGCCACCTATTTGGCGCCGTCCTTCTTCTGGACCTCATCGTGCTCGACGATCACTCGGCCGTTGAGCTTGGTTCCTATCGAGTTACGGGCTACGCCGGGATTAATCTGAAAGGTCTGCCCCGGCTTCAGGGTGCCGGGCTTCTCGACCCACTCCTGAATAACCTGACGGTCCAGGTTGACCAACTGGTATTTCACGACCACGTTCTTCAGCGTGTCGGTCTTACTGCTGTTGTTCACCGTCGCGTCGAGGCGCATCTCGGAATTGAACTTCGAGCCGAAACCCGAGTCATAGCAGTTGACCTGGACAAACTTGATGGGCGACTTGGGATTGGGCTTATCGCTGTCGGTGCTCAACTTCTTGGCCGGTCCGCTCGGAGTGGGCTCGGCCGTGGGACTGGCCGAAGGCGCCTCGGTAGCGCTGGGACTGGGACTGCTGGTGGCGCTGGCCGAGGGCTTGGGGCGCTTAGGGGCCTGAGGATAGTTGGGCTGGGCAAAAGCTGCGGTAGCCGCCACAGCAAACAGGACGCCGGCCAGGGTACGAAGTTTTAGGTCTTTCATGGGTTTCTCCTTATAAAATGCTCTGCGGGTCGATGTCGGCGGCCCAGCGGACCTTGCTGCTCCGTTTGCACTGACGCAAAGCGTTCCGCAAGATTTCCGCCAGTTCCTTCACTTGCTTTCCCTTCAACAAGAAATGCCAGCGGTAGTTTCCTTGAATTTTCTCCAAAGGACAGGCCGATGGTCCCAGCAGCAGGATCCGTGGGTAATTTTCCAGTACCCAGGCTGCTCCCAGCCGGGCCGAACTCTCCACGGCGCTCTCCTCTTCGCCACTCACAATCAACCTGGCCAGACGGGCGAAAGGAGGGTAGAGTAAGGCCCGCCGCATTTCGCTCTCTTGCTCGAGAAAACCCGCGTAGTCGTGGCGGCGCACGTATTCAAAGACAGCGTGGTCGGCGTCGCGCGCCTGCATGATCACCCGGCCGGGCCACTGGCCGCGCCCCGCTCTGCCGGCCACCTGAGTCAGCAATTGCAGGACACGCTCGGCCGCCCGAAAATCTGGCACATGCAGGCCCTGGTCCGCCCCTACTACGCCTACCAGAGTAACCGCGGGGAAGTCCAGACCCTTGGAAACCATCTGAGTTCCCAGCAGCACGTCCGCGCCGCGGTGGGCAAAAGTGCGCAGGATATCGGCATGCCCGGTGGCTCCCCCGGTGGTGTCGCGGTCCATGCGCAGCACTCGGGCGCCTGGAAGCTTCTGCTGGACCTCTTCCAACAATTTTTCGGTCCCGCTGCCGCATTCACGCAAGGCCACGCTGCCGCACTCCCGGCAACTATCCAAAATCGGCTGGCGGTGACCGCAATAATGGCACTGCAACTCCGCCGGGTGCCGGTGCACCGTCAGGGAGATGCTGCAGTGCGGGCAATGCACCACCTTGCCGCAGTCGGGACATTGCAAGTAGCGGGCAAAACCACGCCGATTATAGAGCAGCACGACCTGCTGGCCGGCTTCCAGGGTGGTCTGCATAGCCGCCAACAAGGGACCGGATAGGTCCTCCCGCCCGCGCAAGCGGTGCCGGCGCAAGTCGATCAACTCGACTTGAGGCAGGGCCTGCCGGGCGGCGCGCTGCCCCATGGCCACGTGGCCGTAGCGGCCCGAACGGGCGGCCACATAGCTCTCCAGGCACGGAGTGGCGCTGCCCAAGACCAGCGGGCATTGATGGTGCCGGGCCCTCCAGGCGGCCACCTGGCGGGCATGGTAGCGAGGGGCGGAGTCTTGCTTATAACTGGAGTCGTGTTCTTCGTCGAGCACGATCAGGCCCAACTTCTCCAGCGGAGCGAAGATGGCTGAACGGGTGCCCAGAGCCAGCCGGGCCTGACCACGGCGCAAAGCCAGCCACTGGGCGGTGCGCTCGGCGTCGGACAAACGGGAGTGAAGCACGGCCACCTGCTCTCCCAGACGGCCCTGGTAACGGTCGATAGCCTGGGGGGTGAGCGAAACCTCCGGCACCAGCACGATGGCCGACTGGCCGCGCTTCAAAGCCCGCTCGACCGCCGCCAGATAGACCTCGGTCTTACCCGAACCGGTAACTCCCTCGAGCAAAAGGGTGCCAGGCCGGTCCATCTTCTCCAAAGCTTCGCGCTGAGCCTCATTGAGTTGATGTTGGACAACGGCTTCTCCCAACCCCTGGGCGTTCTTCCTAAGTTTACGAGGCTTGGGAGGCTTGATCAGGCGACGCACCACGGTGGGCGGCACCACCGCCTGGAAAGCATCCACCAAAGTGCACGCATAAAGCTCGCACATCCAGCCGGCCAGTTCGATCATCTCGCCGGACCACACCCGCTCCTCGCCCAAAACTTCCAGGATCGGTTTGACGGCTACATCAGCGGGAGCCTCTGTAGTTACGCTGGCGATGAAGCCCCGCAGTTGGCGCTGGCCGAAAGGGACCAGCACCGCCCGGCCGGGGCCGATTTCAGCCGGCACCTCATAGGTAAAAAGCTGGTCGGCCCAGCGCTGGGGAAAGTCGACGACGACTTGAGCGTATGGCACTAAGGGGTTTCGACGACAAACCCCTTAGAAAACCCATCGGCCTGGAGCTCGGTGGTGGCTTGCTGCGCGTCTTCCCTGGTCTGGAAAGAACCGACCCAGACCTTGAAGTTATCCTTGCCTCCGTCGCCGGTGATTTTTTCCAATTTCGCCTCATAGCCCTTGGCTTTCAGTTGGTCGGAAAGGTCCTGGGCCGATTTCTGCTGGGCAAAGACGCCTAACTGGACCCGGAAGCGCCCGGCCCCACCCGGGCTGGCCGGGGCGGTGGGAGTTTCCGGCGAGGGCGAGGCGGAGGGAGTGGCCTCCGGACTCAGCTCATCCGCGCGCGCCACGATCTCGGCGGCAGCACGCGAGGGGGTGACGATCCGATCGATACGAAAGACGATTTTGCGCGGAACGCGGTCCTTGAGCGAGACCAGGCCGATAAAAAGCAAGTCCTCGCGCAGTACATTGAGCTTCTTCTCGCAATAAGTGCGCTCCCGCTCCTTGTTGAAGTGGTAACTGTAGATAGGCAGCCGGTAAGGTTTTTTCAAGCTCTTGGCCATCTCTTGAATGAGAACTTTCTCTTTGAGCAGAACATTGGCGTCAGATTCATCCCCCACGATCAGAATCGCGTAGTCCTCCTGAGCCGGAGTTTCCGGCTGCTGCGCCTGCGTAAGCGCGCTGGTTCCCGCCAGTGCGGCCAGTAACAAACCGATGCGCGCGGTCCTTGAACAAAGGAGGGTAGTGAATGACATCAGGGTCCTTTCCAGGGGGCGGAGAAATCCGACCTTGGGTATAACGAGATCAGGGCGGACTTTCCGTCCACTACCATAACTCCTTCCAGGGACGGACAAGCTAAGAATGAGACGACGAACCGGCAGACGAGGCTTTACCTTGATTGAACTCATGGTGGCCATGGCCATCATCGCAATTCTTGCAGCCGTCACCCTCCCCCGGTTCATGGTCGCGCGCTACCGAGCCTACCTTTCAGCCTGCATGGCGAATGAACGCAACATCGCCACCGCTTTAGAAACTTACCGCAACGACAACCGTGTTTATCCCAATGACACTTTGAGCCTGGTCGGCGGCGACCTCAACAAGCTGCCCACCTGCCCCTCAGCTCCGGGCGTCACCTATCAGTACGATAGAGCTCCTGAAGGCGACGCTTTCACCGTCGTCTGCGCCGGCTACCACCACTTTCAACTGACCGGACACCTGCAGGGCTTTCCCCAGTATTCAGCCGCTTCCGGCCTTAAAGAGTAGGTCAACCCTCGCGGATCCTCTGGGTTTGCAACAGCAACTGCAGACGTTTCAGCTCCTCGCGGTCTTTTTCACCGGCTAGAGAGAGCGCTTTTTCGACATTGAGCAGGGCTTCGCGCGTCTCCCCCAACTGCTGACAGGTCTCGGCCAGATCGGCATAGACGCGCCAGCGCTCGGGACTACGCTCGATAGAACGGCGGAACAAAGTGGCCGCCTCGCCAAATCTTCCCCGGCGCGCTTCGACCCGGCCTTCCAACCAGTAAAAACGCCCCTGCTCGGCGGGGAAAACCTCGGCTCCGCGCCGGAAAACGGAAGCCGCTTCCTGAGCCCGCCCGGCCTTGCGTAGAGAGCGCCCGAGCAATTCGTAAAGCTGAGGGTCATTGGGATTTTCGGTGACGCCGCGCTGCAAAGTGAGCACTGCCTCGTTCCAATTGCCCTCCAAACCCTGGATTTCCGCCTGGGTAACCAGAAAATCCCGATTCTTCGGCTCGATCTGCTGAGCCTTGCGCAATTTCTCGCGAGCATCCGGCCAGTCGCGTTTCTCCATGGCCACTTTGACCAGTCCGTGCAAGGCTTTGGCGTCGCGCGGATTGGTTTTGAGAGCCAGCTGCAGCACTTCGGCGGCGCGCGCCATCTGACCGTCGGCCAGATAAGATAGGCCCATTTCAACCTGGGTATGGGCCAGATAGAGAGCTTCATCGCGCGAACTGAGGCGACTGGCGAAGTTGCGAAAGCTGCTGATGGCTTCGGGGTGGCGGCCGGCGGAAGCCAGGGCGCGCGCCTGATAGAGGTAAAGAATATGGTTGCTGCTATCCAGCTCCAGCGCCTTCTGGAAGGCTCCGATAGCCATGTTGGCCAGACCCTGGCGGGCCAGCGCCTGGCCCAGGATTCCCTGGGTCTGAGCGTCACCGGGCCGGAGCTGACTGGAAATCTGCAGACAGCGCACCGCTTCCTCGTCCTCGCCCACCAAAAAATTCAGCAAGCCGAGCCCCTTGGCATACTCCGGGTTGCGGGCATCGAGCATGGCGGCTCTTTTCAGCTCGGCGATGGCCTGGGGGAAATCGCCGTTACAGTAGTGAGCCATAGCCAGATCCTCGCGATACTCGGGATCGACTTTGTGTTCTTGGACCGCCGCCTGGTAATGCTCGATGGCCTGCTGAGTGTAGTCCTTCTTCAAGTAGATGCGACCCAGCTTGTTATGCATCTCGGCGCATTTCGGATCCAGGCGGACCACGTTCTCATAGACCGCCAGCGCCCGATTCAGGTCGTTGCGCTGCAGATAAAGCTCGCCCAGACGCCGGTTCAAGGCCAGGTCGTGGGGCTGAAAGCGCAGGGCCTCTTCCAACTCCTTGGTGGCGTGATCGAGCCGGCCGTGCTTTTCCCAAATGGCCGACATGCGCATGCGGGCGTCGCGGTTGGTCTGGTCGAGCTCGACGGCCCGGCGCAGATTCTGCAGAGCCAGATCTTCGCGGCCTTGCGCCTGGTAGAGGGCGCCTAACTCGGCCCGCAGATCGGCATCGTCACCGCGCTGGTGAATAACGCTTTCGAAAGCTTCCTGGGCCAGGGCGAACTGGCGCTTGCGCGCGTAGAGACGTCCCAGCAGCAGGCAAGTCTGCGTATCGCTGGGATCGATCTGATTGGCCTGTTCCAGGTAGCGGGTGGCGTCGTCCGGGCGTTCCGAACGAGCCAGCATCAGACCCATCTGGCGGTTGGCTTCGGCGTTGCGGGGATTGCGCCCGAGCACGGTCTTATACTGAACCATCGCCTCCGCCACCCGTCCCGTCTCGGCATAGAGATAAGCCAGGCGCAGCCGGGCCTGCACATCGGCGGAGTCGCGCTGAAGCGCCTCCAGCAAGGAGGCGATCACTCCTTCGAAATCCGAACGCTCCAAATGGACTTCGGCCATAATCAGCCAGGGTTGCGGACTCTTGGGCAAAAGGTCGCAGGCCCGGACCAGCGCGCTCTCGGCTTCATCAGCCCGATGCAGTCCGAGCAGGGCGCGGCCGCGGCACAGATGGGCCTCTCCCAGGTCGGCATCGTGGGCTAAGGCCTGCTCCGCCAGGTCCAGAGCTTCGACGAAATCCCCTTCGGCCAGAGCGTCGCGGCTTTGCTGAGCTAATAAGATCGCTTCGCGCTGGATCACATAATAGCTGGGAGTAACGATCTGCCCGCACTCCAGGCACTGAGTGGTTCCCGCCGGATTGGAACAGCCGCAGGCCTGGCAAAAAGTGCGCCGGGCGTTGGGATCGGGGGGGGGAGCCAACTCTTGCTGGCGCCGGTCATCCCTGGCCATCTGATTGGCGGCCACGGGTTCCGGCGCCGGATTGGAAGCTTCGTTCATCCAGCCGGAGGAAGCCACCGGCGGCAAGCCCTGGGCCACCTTGAAGGGCACGCTGTTGGGGATGGGGGCGGACACTTTAGGCGTGTCGGGCAGAGTGGGATGCACCGGCGGAGCGACCGGCTTGGGGGTGGGCGCCGGGCTCTCGGACTTCTGGATACGCTGCATGAAGTCACTGCGGGTAGCCTCCAGGGGAGGCGGCGGCGGGACTTTTAAAATGGGCATTTGGATGGGCAATTTGGGAAGGTTGGCCGAGGAGTTGGTACCCATCTTCGGGACAGGCAGATCCATGGTGGGAAACTTGGAGGAGGCTTTCGGCGCCTCCGCTGCCGGGGGGGCTTTCTGAGCGGTAAAATGAGTCTGCAACAACTCTTCCAGTTCGCGCGTCATTTCCAACACCGAGGCGAAGCGTTCGGCCGGTTCCTTGCGCAGGGCCCGCAGGGCCATCTTTTCCAATCCCCAGGGCACCTCGGGATTGATCTCCGCCAGCCCGGGCGGTGGTTCGTGCAAAACCTTGTGGATGAACTCGAGCGGATTCTCCCCCATAAAGGGCAAGGTTCCGGTGGCTATCTCGAACAGGATCACGCCCAGGGCGTAGATGTCGGCGCGCAGGTCGACTCCTTTGGTTCCCTTCGCTTGCTCAGGCGCAAAATAAGCCAGCGTGCCCATGATCTGGTTATCACGAGTCTGCGAATGCTTGTCGTCCAGCACCGCCAGACCGAAGTCCATGATTTTGACTCTGCCTTCCGGCGTGATCATGACATTCTCGGGCTTGAGATCACGGTGGACCACGCCCTGCTGGTGGGCGTAGTAGATGGCATCCAGCAACTGGGAAAAATAACCGAGCCGGTCGCGCAGAGCGCGTTTGTTGGGTGGACCCTGGCCTTCGATATAGCGAGCCAGCGTTTGTCCCCGCACGAACTCCATGACGATATAATGGAGCTCCTTGGCGCCGTCCGGCTGAATGCCGATATCGAATACCTTGACGATATGATGGCTGTCCAGGCGGGCTACGGCCCGCGCCTCGCGGAAAAAGCGTTCCTTGGCCTCGGCGGTCATACGATTGGGATGAATGACCTTGATGGCTACCGCGCGTTCGAGCAGGGGATCCTCGGCGCGATAGACGACGCCCATGCCACCCTGGCCGAGAGCCTCGATTACTTTGTAACGGCCGAGCTGAATGCTCATTGGCAGCCTATTCGACGCAGCATAGTAGCCCCACTCCTTCCGGCAGCGCGCCCGCGCCCCCTTCAGGCAATCTTCAGATTCGCGGCCTTTTCTCTTCAGATACGGCTGCTAAAGTGCGTGTATGGAAACTTTAGCCGTAATGTTCATCCTGGTTATGACCGCCTCCGCTTCGATGCACCTGGAACTGCCCAAGTCCCGCCGGGAAGAGTTCCACTCGACTCCCCTACGACCGCGCAAAGCCGCCTGAACTCCACCCAAGACAAGCAAAAAGCCCCGGTTTTCACCAGGGCTTCTTTTTTATACAGGCAGATCCTAAGCGTTAACTTTCTCAGCCAGGCCCGCGGCCTTGCGCAGCGTGTCGGCCTTATCGGTGCGCTCCCAGCTCAAGTCGAGTTCGGGGCGGCCGAAGTGACCGTAAGCCGCGGTGGGCAGATAGACCGGACGGCGCAGGTCCAGGTGGCGGATGATGGCGCCGGGACGGAGGTCGAAGTTTTCAGCCACCAACTGGCTGATCTTCTCTTCGGAGACCTTGTGGGTGCCGAAGGTTTCCACCGAGATGCTGACCGGCTGCGCCACGCCGATGGCGTAGGCCAGAGCCACTTCGCAGCGGTCGGCCAGACCGGCGGCCACGATGTTCTTAGCCACCCAGCGAGCGGCGTAGTTAGCGGAACGGTCCACCTTGGTGGGGTCCTTGCCGGAAAAGGCACCGCCGCCGTGGCGGCCCATGCCGCCGTAGGTGTCGACGATGATCTTACGGCCGGTCAGACCGGTGTCGGTCTCCGGCCCACCCAGTACGAAACTGCCGGAAGGATTGACTAGAATGCGGGGGTGGGTCAGTTCGCCGCCTTCAACCTTCAAGTATTTGGCGTCCACCACCGGCTTGATCACCTTTTCGATCAGATCTTTCTTGATCTGCTCCTGGCTCACATCGGGGTTATGCTGGGTCGAGATCAGGATGTTATCGATCTCGGTCGGCTTGCCGCCTTCGTAGCGGACGGTGACCTGAGTCTTGCCGTCGGGACGGAGGTAGGGCAGACCGCCCTTGTGGCGAACTTCGGCCAGCTTCTGAGCCAGGCGATGGGCGTAGGCGATGGCCAACGGCATCAATTCGGGGGTTTCGTTGCAAGCATAGCCGAACATCAAGCCCTGGTCACCGGCTCCGGTGGAGTCTTCTTCGTTGCCTGACTTACCGTCGCCGCGGACTTCCAAAGCCTGGCCGACGCCGGCGGAAATCTCGGGACTCTGCTTATCAAGAGAGAGCAGGACGGCGCAGCTTTTTCCGTCGATGCCAAAAGCAGGATCGGTGTAGCCAATGTTGACCAGCGTTTTGCGGACGATTTCCTGAACGTCCACCAGGGCGCTCGAGGTGATCTGACCAGCAACGTGAACGCAACCGGTGTGCACAAAGGTTTCGCAAGCCACGCGGGCATGCGGATCTTTGGTCAGGTATGCGTCGAGGATCGCGTCCGAGATTTGATCGGCAACCTTGTCAGGATGCCCCTCGGTAACGGATTCCGAAGTGAACAGGTGATAACTCAAGGTATTTCCTCCGTAGCTCAAGCTGGTTTCGGCCAACTTCAGCGGCGTGCTCTTGTCACGCAACAACAGATACTCCTCCAGGTGGAGGGCCTACGCCTCATTCCCAATTCCTTCAGTTTCTAACGCTTTATCGAAAAATTCTCCAAATCCCCGCGAGGTTTCCAGGTGAAACTCGGGTACGCGGATGAGCAGGGCAGGCTCGAGCCGGTAGTGTTCGCACACCAGACTGATACGGCTACGCTCAAGGACCGCCTCCCCTGCACCCTCAAAAGGCGTCACGCGGTGCAGCAATTCCCCGTCAAACTCCACCAGCATGTTAGGGAGCGGCTTGATTCGGCCCAACTCCCTGCCGCGAGCGTCGCTGAGCAACAATTCGCCGCCCTCCAGACCCTCCGGAACCTGCGCGTAAAAGACCGAAACCTTGCCCGGACAGGGAGGCTCCAGGGGGAGAGTGTAGGAGCGCAGACTACAGTCCACGTGAGCATCTACCGAACCACCGCGAAAGATCACCAGCGGATTAAGAAAGAAAGCGTTGTAGCCGGTCTCCATCACCAGCTCAAAATACGGGATATACTCCGGAAAGGCCCGGCGCAGCCTGGCCAGCCCCTCCCGGCGAAAAGCCACTGAAAACCCCCAGGTCGAGGCGAAGCGCATGTTCAAAGTGGTAGCCCCTAGATAGGGGCTCTCGAGTACCCCACGGCGCAACGCCTCGGCCTGATCGGCGGAAAGAGCTGCCCTGCGGGTGCGAACCGGCTTGTGCCAGGGCCATCTCACAGGACAAAATCGGCTCGCGCGGAACCGTGGCCGGTGCTTACCTCACCGGCCATGCGCCTGTCACCACAAACGGTCGAATTTGTCATTCTCTCCTTTGAAGGGCCCGATCTTTATTCATTGATCGGCGGCCTGGGCGTCCGCGCCACCGAATTGGCCAGCACCCTGGCGGAGCTGGGGTTTCGCACACGCCTTTATTTCCTGGGCGATCCGCAGAAGGCCTACTACGAAGAGCAAATCGGTGGGCGCCTCACCTATCACCGCTGGTCGCAATGGCTCTCGGCCCAGTTCCCCGACGGCGTCTATCACGGTGAAGACGCCAAGATCAACGATTACACGGCTTCGATTCCCGGCCACATCGTGGAGCAGGTCGTCACTCCCGCCGCCGCGCGCGGTCGCAGCGTCATCGTGCTGGCCGAGGAGTGGCATACCACCGGGGCCGTCATCAATCTTTCGCGAGCGGTGCTGCAAGCCGGCCTTCACGAGCGCTGCCTGATCCTTTGGAACGCCAACAATGTCTTCGGCTTCGAGGCCATTGACTGGCAAGGGCTACGGCAATCGTGCGCCATCACCACCGTCAGTCGCTACATGAAGCATTCCATGGTGGCTCAGGGCATCAACCCGCTGGTCATACCCAATGGCATCCCCTCGCGCTGGCTGGAAACCATTGAACCCCTTCAATCTGTGCAACTGCGCAAAGCCTTGCCGGGACTTTTGTTGGCCAAGGTTGGGCGCTACCATCCCGACAAGCGCTGGCTCATGGCCATGGAGGCAGCCGGCTACCTGAAGCGCCAGGGCTTCAAACCCCGCATGCTGGTTCGCGGCAGTAGCGACCCCTACCGGGTGGCCGTCATCGAAAAGGCCTTTGAACAGGGGCTGGTATGGAGCGAAATTCGCCTGACCCATCCCTCCTTGCGCCAGATCTTGACGGAAATCAAGCGTCATCGCCACGCCGATGTGCTGGAACTCAACTTCTTCGTGCCCGAAGACTTTTTGCGCGTCATCTATGCCGCCGCCGATGCGGTACTGGCCAATTCCAGCCACGAGCCTTTTGGATTGGTTGGACTCGAAGTCATGGCCTGCGGCGGAGTGGCCGTCACGGGCAGCTCCGGCGAAGATTACGCCCACTCTTTTGTCAATTGCCTGAGTATTGATAGCGACGACGCCCGAGAAATAGCCGTCTACCTGCAGGACCTGCTGGCCCACCCCGACACCGCCGCCGACATCCGCAGCCGGGCCCGACTGACCTCCAGCCTGTTTGTTTGGGAACTGGTCACTCAGGAACTCTTCCGCAAGATCGAGTTTGTGGCGCAATTACGCGGGGTAAGGGTGCACGGCTAAATTTCTAAGGAGTCTCCCTATGAGTGCCACTCAAACCCAACCAAACATTAAGTCCCGCGATCAGCGCTTCAGCAACCTCCAGCGCACCCTCGTTTTGATCAAGCCCGACGCCGTGCAGCGCGGCCTGGTCGGCCAGATCGTCGCGCGCTTCGAAGCGCGCGGCCTGGCACTGGCGGGACTCAAGCTTCTGCAAATGGATGAGCAGCGCGCCGCCAAGCTCTATGAACCCCATGTAGGTCGCCCTTTCTACGATGGACTGGTCAAATACATGACCTCCGGTCCCATCGTAGCCCTCTGTCTGGAAGGAGTCGACACCATCACGGTGGTGCGCAAGATGATGGGCGCTACCAAGCCCGCCGAAGCCGAGCCCGGAACCATCCGCGGCGACTTCGCTCAGCGCGTGGACTTCAACATCGTGCACGGCTCCGATGCCCCCGAGAGCGCGGCCCGCGAACTGCCCATCTTCTTCGGCAACGATGAACTGGTCAGCCACGACCCCTCTTACACCTTCTTCCTATAGAAGAGACCGAAGAGCGCCGCCTTGGGGCGGCGCTCTTTTTATTTCACTATGCCAGGCAAACTCTGGGTCATCGCCACCCCCATCGGAAACCTGGGCGATTTTAGCCCGCGCGCCAAAGAAACCATCCAGCAAGTCGATCTGCTGGCCTGCGAGAGCACTTCCGCCGCGCAACGCCTTTGCTCCGCCCTGCAGATACCATGTCCGCGACTGGTACTATATAGGGAAGACTCCTCCGATAGCGTTCAGCACAAACTCCTGGAGCAAATGCAGGAAGGCGGTTCCTGCGGACTGATTAGCGACGCGGGAACACCCGGCATTTCCGATCCTGGCTGGAAGCTGGTCAGCCAATGCCACGCACGCGGGATTGCCGTGCACAGCCTGGCCGGACCCTGCTCCCTGGCGGCCGCTCTCAGCACCGCCGGGCAACCCAGCCGGCGCTTCCTTTTTGCCGGGTTCCCTCCCCACAAGAAAAGCGAGCGCCGTGCTTTTCTGCAAGAGTTATGCCAGCAGACCGTTTCCACGGTATTCTTCGAGACCCCCCATCAAATCGGCGAGACGCTCCAATGGCTGGCTCAATGCTGCGAACCAGACCGCAGCATGAGCATCTGCCGAGAGCTGACCAAGCTCCACGAAAGCAATCAAAAACGCAGATTGGCGGACTGGCTGCTGGACCCGCCGCCGGCGCGCGGGGAGTTCGTTCTGATCCTGGAAGGCTGCCCGATGGAACCGGACAAAAACACAGGCAACACGGCCGAACAAGCGGCCTACCTGCTAAAATCAGGGCTTAGCGCGGCCCAAACTCGTGAATTCCTTGAGCAATTTGCCCAATTACCGCGCAACCAGGCGTACCGGCTTGTACTCGAGTGCCAACAGAAAATCTCCGCAAAACCTGATTAGCGGAGGTCTGGCCTGCGGCCATCGGGAACAGCCTGGGACCAACCAAAAATCGCCCGCCTGGTGGTCGCTCGCACCAAGCCGCTTCGCGGGCAACCTAGTAGCGAGGTGAAATGTGCCAGCTGAACGCCGCAAATACACGCGCCTGACCACGGATCAAAACGTCCAATGCGCCATCCCCGGAATGGACGTGGTCCACGTTGTGGGACTGGGAAGCGGCGGCAGCGGAATGCGCGTGATCACCAACAAGGAGTTACCCGACGAGGAATTCGACCTGGAACTCGATCTGAATGACGGTAAACCCGCCCTTCGACTCAGAGGCAAAGCGGTCTGGCATGAATCGTGGGACTTTGAATTCTTCAACCGCCACGCCGCCGGCGTCGTGCTGTCCGGATTAAACCCTGGAGACAGCGAGAGAATCGATGCCTTAATCCAGAACCCTCAGGGCGAGCCGGATCCCGATATGCACGCACCGTAAAAGAGACCGTCCCACTCGGGGCGGTTTTTTTCATCCTGGAATTTTTTTCAATATAGGATCCCGTCTGGCTCCTCTTCACTCCCATGGTTATCGAGACCGCCGACCCTGGAGCGCTTTCCCGCCCCTAACGGTGCAGATCAGCCCATGTTCAAACATGGCAACTCAAGGTGGATTAGAGTTAAAACATTTGGGGAAAGTGTTACCCCCCGGAGACACGCCTTTTATGGACCTCCGGGGCCGTAACCAACAATAACCATGCCAACGGTCCAAAAAAAAGACAAAAAAAACCCGATCCGAACAAGATTTCTGAAGGAAAGTCATGGGGATTGTTGGAAGAATCTTCTTCAAGCGAGCGGACGACAAACTCAGGCCTGGAACCATCCTGGTTGAACGTCGCCTCGATCTCGCGATTGCCTTTAATTAAGGGAGGATGTCAACATGGCGGTTAAAGCCAAGCCCAAAGCCAAAGCTAAAGTTATGGGGAAGACTGAGCTGATTGCTGCAATTGCAGACAAGACGAAGGGCTCGAAAAAAGACGCTGCGGAAACCTTGAAAGTTGTTCTGGACACCATCCAGGACAACCTGAAGAAGGGCCGCGGTATCCGCCTAATCCCCTTTGGCAGCTTTGAGATTCGTGAGCGCAAAGGTCGTACCGGTCGTAACCCGCGTACGGGCGACAAGATCACCATCAAGGCACGCAAGGTTCCGGCCTTCAAGCCCGGCAAAGCCCTGCGCGACGCTGTAAAGTAAAGTCCGCTAAGTACGAAAAAGAGAGGAGGTTCGCCTCCTCTCTTTTTTGTTTATGCAATTTTGTTCGCCAGCCTCTCTCTCAGCCAACCGTGCTTAAGACAAGGTTTTCTTTGGACGAAAACAGAACACGAGCAGGATTTTCTTGCCTCGACTAGGCAGGAAGCAAGCCGACCATGACAGCCAAGGATCTTCTTAAGTGGAAAGTGGAGCCGCTCGCGGGTGCTTTTAGCAGTCCGCTGCAGCCGCTTTTGCAGCAATTGCAAAAGCAACTTGAAACCGGCCAGTTTTCCGATGCCTTGCGCAGTCTTCACGACTCTTTTGTCTTTCTGACCATGCTCTACGGCGGCATCGCCGTCGGATCCCTACGCAGCGTCACGCCGCTCGGTCCCGACTTGACCCTGCTGCTCGACGAAAAGCCAAGCGCCGAAGTTTGGGCCCGACTGCTCCGCCAATCGTGGCTGGACTGGAGCAAGCATCCTCATCATCCCGCTATGGATGCGATTCGCGGGGTATTTTTCTTAAGCAGCCGGCTGCAGTCAAGCCGGCTTGGCGCCCGCCGACACTCGCGGTGGCTGGGGATGGACAGCCGCGCCAGCAGCAACGGTGAATCATTCGGCGGCTGGACCGACACCATTCGCAAAGCCAAAAACATCAACCCCGAGGCGGCTGCTCGCCAGCTGGTGATGAAGCTTCCTCTGCTCAACATCTGGCTACGCGCCGGTCAGGACTTCCTCAGCAGCTGGACCCTACGGCTGGACCCGCGCCAGGATACCGGAGAATTTCGCTATCTCCTCAATCGCGAGGACTGTCGCTTCGACACCCAGCCGAATCTCTCGCTCAGCCAGCTTTTGCTCAAGGTGGAACTCAGTCCGCAAGGGGAATTCTCGGTCAGCAACCAGGTCGCCGAGGCGATGGCGCCCGCTCCAACCCCTCCCCCGACTCCCACTCCTCCCGCCAAACCGGCCGAAACGCTGTCCAGCAAGGGCGATGTGGGACTGCAATGGGATCCGGTCACCAAGTCGTATCGGTTGGTTGGCGGTACCAGCAAGGCGGCTGAAGCTCCCGCCAGCGCCACTGCAGCGGTGCCTCCCACTCCCGCCGCTGCCGAAGTTCCGCCAGCGGCGGCAAAGCCGGCCGCTCAAGCCAATGTAGGCGTGGAATGGGACGCAGCCAGCAACAGTTACAAGATGGTCGAAAAGCCCCCGGCGACCGAGGCCAAACCGGTGGAGCCTGCTCCCGGCGACGACATTGATGAAATGCTGAAAGCGGAGCTGCAATCTTTGGAAGAATTGCTCTCCGATGATCCAATTGCCGACCTGAACAAGCCCGCATCTCCGGCCAAGCCCGCCAATCCATTTGGAGAGATCCGTGATATGGGTCTGGATTTCCTCATGGGCGATTCCGCCGCCAGTACGCCTAAGGCCGTGCCTGTACCCCCAAAACCCAAACTGGGTCCTCCTCCCATCCTGGAGGTAGAAGAGTCACTGGATGAGCTGCTGGCTGCCGACGAGCCTAAGCCTGAGCCAAGCCTCGAAGAACTGTTAGGCGAGGAGCCCAAGCCAGAGCCCAGCCTCGAAGAGATGCTCGGCGAGGAGCCCAAACCAGAGCCCAGCCTCGAAGAAATGCTCGGCGAGGAGCCCAAGCCAGAACCCGGTCTCGACGAATTACTTCCGGCGGAACCTCCGTCTCTGCCACCAGTCTCGGAAAAGCCACCTGGCTTCTCCGCCTCCGTCAAGCCGACCGACACTCTGGGTCCACCACCCAGTCTCGATGAATTGTTGGCCGACGAACCGCCTGCCCCGGTAGCTCCGCCCGTGGAGGAAGCCGCCCCCTCGCTGGACGAACTGCTGGCTGTCGAACCGCCCGCCCCCGTGGCTCCGCCCGTGGAGGAAGCCGCCCCCTCGCTGGACGAGCTGCTGGCTGTCGAACCGCCCGCGCCCGCTGTTCCACCCGTGGTGGAAGCCGCCCCCTCTCTGGACGAACTGCTGGCTGACGAACCGCCCGCGCCCGCTGTTCCACCCGTGGTGGAAGTAGCACCCTCGCTGGACGAGTTGCTGGCTGACGAACCGCCCGCGCCCGCTGTTCCGCCCGCGGTGGAAGCCGCTCCCTCGCTGGATGAACTGCTGGCTGACGAACCGCCCGCGCCCGCTGTTCCGCCCGTGGTGGAAGCCGCTCCCTCGCTGGACGAACTGCTGGCCGAAGAGCCGCCCGCCCCGGTAGCTCCGCCCGTGGTGGAAGCAGCACCCTCGCTGGACGAGTTGCTGGCTGATGAGCCGCCCGCGCCCGCTGTTCCGCCCGTGGTGGAAGCCGCCCCCTCCCTGGACGAACTGCTGGCCGAAGAGCCGCCCGCCCCGGTAGCTTCGCCCGTGGTGGAAGCCGCCCCCTCCCTGGACGAACTGCTGGCCGAAGAGCCGCCCGCGCCCGCTGTTCCGCCCGTGGTGGAAGCAGTCCCCTCCCTGGACGAACTGCTGGCCGAAGAGCCGCCCGCGCCCGCTGTTCCGCCCGTGGTGGAAGCGGTCCCCTCCCTGGACGAACTGCTGGCCGAAGAGCCGCCCGCTCCGGTAGCTCCGCCCGTGCTGGAAGCCGCTCCCTCGCTGGACGAACTGCTGGCTGATGAACCGCCCGCCCCGGTAGCTCCGCCCGTGGTGGGAGCCGCTCCCTCGCTGGACGAACTGCTGGCCGATGGGCCGCCCGCCCCGGTAGCTCCGCCCGTGGTGGAAGCCGCCCCCTCGCTGGACGAGCTGCTGGCCGATGAGCCGCCAGCTCCGGTAGCTCCGCCCGTGGCGGAAGTGGTTCCCGCTCTTGATGTACCGCTGGCGGACCGGCCGCCCGCGCCAGTCGTCCCGCCCGTGGTAGAAGCAGCACCATCACCGAACGATGAACCGGCGGCTGTGGTCCCTCCCCTGGGAGCGAACCTTGACTCTCCCGCGACCCTGAGCGTCCCAGAATCTACCCCTATCGTCCCCCCCCTCACGACGGAAGTCCCGGTTTCCGGGGTTAGTCTGGATCAGCTTCTGACCGATGAGCCGCAGGCCGTGGCACCTCCATTGGTCGAGGCCACGCCGATTGCTCCCCCTCCCGTTACGGCCGAGCCAGACCTGATTGTGCCCTCTCTTTTCGAAGAAACGATTCCAGTCTCCCCACCCACGCCGCCTCCGGTGGCTGACGACTCGCCCAGCCTGGAATCCATTCTGGGCTTGGATCCCGCTCCTTCGGTACCGGTGCCCCCTCCCACCGTGCCTCCGACTGAAGCGGTGCCGGTACCCCCGCTGGCGACCGTTCCGGATTTCCCCGCGCCCCCACCACCTGATTCCGGAGAGGATTGGTTCGCCTCTCTGGAAGCTCCATCCGTCCCGCCAACACCGGCAGCGGTAGTCGAATCGGTAGCTCCACCGGTCCCCGCCGTCGAAACCCCGATCGAACCAGTGGCTCCACCGGCCCACGTCGTCGAAGCTCCGCTCGAACCCGTCGCTCCGCCCCCGCCGGTGGAACCGATAGCTCTGCCCATCCCCACCGTCGAAGTTCCCATCGAACCCGTGGCTCCGCCCGTCCCTCCGGTGGAACCGGTAGCTCCGCCGGTCCCCGTCGTCGAAGCTCCCATCGAACCCGTCGCTCCGCCCGCTCCGCCGGTGGAACCGGTAGCCCCACCGGTTCCCGCTGTCGAAGCTCCCATCGAACCCGTCGCTCCGCCCGCCCCACCGATGGAACTGATAGCCCCACCGATCCCCACCGTCGAAGTTCCCATCGAACCCGTCGCTCCGCCCGCTCCGCCGGTGGAACCGGTAGCTCCGCCAGTCCCCGTCGTCGAAGCTCCCAGCGAACCCGTGGCTCCGCCCGCCCCGCCGGTGGAACCGGTAGCTCCACCGATCCCCGCCGTCGAAGCTCCCAGCGAACCCGTGGCTCCGCCAATTTCTGTCGTCGCGGAAGCGCCTGTAGCACCTCCGCTGGTGGCCGAAGTTCCGGTTGCTCCCTCAGTCTCGTTTCTACCTGAAGCAGCGACAATACCGCCCGCTGCGGAAATCGGCACGGCGGCCGCCAGCGTGCTCATGCCGCATCGGCCCGCCGAGGAAACTCTCACCGTCATTCCCGTCGAAGAAGAAATCGAAGAATACGACACCTATCAGTTCGACCCCAATTCCGGCCCGCCGGCACCCCCCTGGCAGGCGTGGAACTCGGCTGACCGGGCCGCTCTGGACGAAGTCACCCAATCTCTACAAGAACGCATGGCGCACTTCGACTTCGGCTATCTTATCGAACAGATACGCGGCTTTATCAACAAAGCGCGCTCCGGCTATCTGATTATCGAAGGCGAATCGGGCGTCGGCAAATCCTACCTGGGGAGCTACCTGGAGAATTCCGCTCCTCAGGTTCATCCGCGCGGAATTCGCATCGCTTACCTGAAGACCGCGCGCCGCCCCTTCGGCGACTACGAAATCTTCATCGAAACCATCAATGACCAGATTCAAGCGTCCAATACGCCTCGAACCCATCGCATCCAGCCTCTTGACCGGTTGGCGCTGCAGGATCTGGCCGTCCAATACCCCAGCGAAAAAAGACCGGATCGTTTCGCGGCCTTTACCACTCTATTGACCGTCCAAAACCGCGGTCCGGTGCTGCTCTACCTTGACGAAATCGACCGCCGCCAGCAGGAGGACGGAGTGAGCCCGGCCGATTTTCTGCCACCACAGCTACCGGACAACGTCTATGTAGTCATCAGCCACCGCCCGGACGCGCCCGAAACCTTCTTGAGCAAACTCAAAGGCCTCCCCGCCACTCGCATCACCCTCGAGCCGGTCGCGGCCGAGTACCGTAAGCAACTGGACGCTGACCTGGCTCAGATCATCCAGGCCCAGCCGACTCGCGGGGCCATCATGCAGGCCAACGAATACAGACTCCACTACAGTCGCCTGGGTGGACAGGCAGCCGCCAATCAACTCAGCGATCCCGGAACCAAATATAAAGAACTTTACGCCACCCTGACCCAGGAATTGCGCGTCCAAAGACCCGATCGATTTCACGCCATTCAACACTTTTTAATGACTCTGTGCGCGGCCTTCGAACCGATGTCGTGGGACGACATCGACCAGTGGGGTAGTTCCGTGGAAACGGTCAAGGAACTGGTCGACCTGTTGCCGGCCATGCTGGTCCAGCAAAAACTGGGGATGTTTCTTACCGTAGACATCGCTCACGAGAGCTTACGAGACTTCCTGATCAACCAGAATCAGGAAGCCTTCCAGGACGTTTGCCGCATTCTGTGCGGTTGGACCGTGCACAGTCTGCAACAGGCCGGCGAACTCAAACTTCAGAGCGAGCAGGGCCGAGAATGGGCGCGAGCCAATTTCTACCGCCTCTACCGCTGGAGCCTGCTCAGCAAGGATGTTACCACCCTGGAGTGGGTAGTGCGCAACAAGGAGTTGCAAAAGAAGCGCATCGCCGTCTCTCAAGCCCTGGAGGGCAGCGCTCGCCCCCACCAAAAGCTGAGTCTGCTCGACCTCTGGGTCGAGTGCCTGCGCGAACTCACCGAAGAACACGAGCGCAACGATCTCAAGGACGAGCTGGCCTGGGCGCTCAACAGCCGCGGTCTCACCTACCTGACCCTGCATCGCCGCCAGCGCGCCCTGGCCGATCTCGATCGCTCGGTCGAACTCTTCGACACGCTCGTCAATAAAGAGCGTCAGACCCAATTCCGCAACGGTCTGGCGGCCGCTTACAACCGCCGCAGCGAAATTCACTTTGCCTTACATGAATATGACCAGGCGCTCAAAGACAGCACCGAATCGGTCCAGCTTTTCACCGACCTGGTGGAAGACATGGGCCGCGAAGACCTGCAACCGCTGCTGGCCTACGCCCACCGCAATCAGTCCTCGGTCTGGGCCGCCAAGCACAACCTGAACGAAGCCAATCGCAGCATGGAAGCGGCCATCAAGCTCTTTGTCAAACTCAGCCAGGGAGCCGACGAGACCCGCTACGCTAAAGATCAGGCCTCCTGCCATTTGCAGTTGGCCCAGCAACGCCAGCGCGCACGCCAGCACCAGGAGTCGCTTTCCGAGTCCGGCAAGGCCGTAGCCATGCTCAGCCAGCTCAGCGAAAAGGACGCCAGCCTGGATGTGCGCGCCATCCTGGAACGCGCCCACTTCGCACGTGGCCTGAGCTATCTGGCCACCGACCAACCCGACAAAGCGCAACGCGACTTCACCAAATCCATCACCCTCAGCACGCAGCTGGTCGACGAGGGACGTCTCGATCACCGCGACGAGCTGGCCGAGGCTTTCTCGCAACGAGGCCAGACCCAACTGAGTGCCAAGCAACCTAAAGAAGGCTTACGCGACTTCAGCAAGGCCATCGAACTACGTCAAAAGTTGGTCAACGAAGGCCGCGGTGACCAGAGCCTGGCTCTGGCCCAGGAATTCATGCAGCGGGCCGAAGTCTATCGCCTCGACAAGCAAGAAGAGTCCTGCCAGTCGGACCTTACCGCGGCCCTGAACTTGCTGCGCAATGAAAGCGGCGAAGTCACTTCCCTGCTGCTCCAGGTGCATCGACAGAAAGCCGCCCTGGGCCTGCAGTTGGGCCGTTACGCGGATGTGGTCGAGGACTCCGATCAAGCCCTCAAACTGCTCAAAGCCACTCTCACCGGCGATCCCGAGCAAGAAGCTCAACTTTACTCCCTGCGCGGCGAAAGCAGCCGGCGCCTTCTTCACAGCGAGAAAGCCCGCGGGGACTTCGAAGCAGCCGTCAAAATCTATACCGATCTACTCCAGAATAAAGGTGGTCCGACCTACTTGCTGGGGTTGGCGGAAGCGTATGGAGACCTGGCTCGCGTCAGCCTGACCACCGGCCACCTGGATCGCGCTCAAGAAGAAGTCAATCGCTCGGTCGAGGCTCTGGAGGTGGCCAGCAAAGATGGCCAGGACTGCCGACCCTTGTTGGCCCAGGCCTACTCCACTCGGGCCGAGGTGTTGGAGCGTCAGGGGCAGCATCAAACGGCCAAACAGGAACTGCAGAAAACTCTCGCTCTCTACAGCAAGTTGGTAGAAGCCGAGGGGCAGGCCCATTTGCTGGACGAACAAGCCCTTGCTTACCGCCGCTTAGGTCGCACCTTACTGAGCTTGAACGAATCGAATCCGGCCCGGGACGCTCTCGAGCAGGCCATCAAGCGCTATAAGGAGCTGTGGAGCAAAGACCGCAAGGGCCCGTGGTTGGATGAAATCAGCCGGACCCAGGTGGTCAACAGCGCCGTCTCGGTCACCCTGAAAGAATATGGCGCCGCCGAAGAAGAGATTCAGCGCAGTCAGGAGCACTTCTCGGGCCTGCTGGATCAGGGCAAGGTGGAATACTTCAATGATGTCTTCCAGACCTCAATGCAACGGGCTCGCAATTTTGTGCGCGTGGGCATGCACGCCAAAGCGGGAGACGAGTTGGTGCGCCTGCTGGAACTGCTCAAGCGCACCGCCGCCCAGTTCGAACAGGTAGATTTCCGTGAATCACAGGCCCGCGTGCTGCAGGCTAAAGCCGGTGTATCCTCCAGCCTGCAACAATTTGAGCAGGCCTATAACGACTTCGAGGCAGCCATCCAAACCTTGCAGCCGCTGGTGGTGGAGGAGAGCCAGTTCCATCTCGGCCGCGATCTGGCCGATATGTATCGGCAACGGGCCAAAATGCTGATCAGCGCCGGTCACGCCCAGCCAGGCATCGCCGATCTATCGCAGGCCGCTCAGGTGCTCAGCATCTTACTCTCGCAGGGCCGAGAAGAACTGCGCCTGCCGCTGGCTCATGTGGCTCAGGAGCGCGCCGCCGCCTATCTCAGCCAGAGCGAACTGGTGGCCGGCGTGGAAGACCTGAACCTGGGCATCGAATTGCTGATGTCGCTGGCCGGCAGCAACGACGCCGAGATCTTCGCCATGCTGGCCCAGATGCTGGCTCAACGCGGTCGCTGCTTCCAGCAGGCACAACAAAACGAACTGGCTTCAGCTGACTTTGAGAAGGCCGTGCAGTTGTACTCACGTCTGGTTGAGCAACAGGGACGTCAGGACCTCACGGCTGTTCTGGCCGAATGCCTGCTCAGTCACCTTTCGCTGTCCGGTCAAGGCGTGGAAGATCCTCAGCGTCTGCAGGCCCTGGTCAAAGCCGTGCGGTTGGTCACCCAACAGACCAAGGACGGCAAGCCCGCCGAAGAGAGCTTCGTGGTCGATGCTGTCACGGCCGTGCGCAACAGCCTGGTGCAGCGCCCCGATCAGGCCAACAGCGACCTGGTCGACAGCGTTCTCAAGCTCTGCGAAGCCATCTTGCAGGTACCCCGCATCAACTATAACTGGGTCGGCCTCACCCAGTTGCTCTCGGAATGCTATGGCGCCTTGGAAACCTACAAAGGGCCCAAATACGTCTCTTTCATCTGCCTCAGTTGCGTCAGTTGCGGCCGCGAAGTAGGTAGCGTAGGGGCCGCCTCCCTACCACGCCTGATTTACTTTCTCACTCTGCTGGGCATCACCCTGGGCAGCGAACGCCCCGGCGAGCAATTAGGCCTGGTCGGCAACGCCTTTACCAACCTCTTGGAACAATTGGCCCGCCAGCGTCTGGACGAATCTCAGGCACTCAGTTTACGCCAACTGGTCACTACCTGGCAGCAATTACCGGCCGGCTACCCGGCCGCCGCCAACGTCTCTCGAGGAGTTTTGACCAACCTGCTGAGAGCGACCTAAAAAGCCGTCAGTTAACAATAGAGAAATACATGCCCTGGCGACATTGCATATTATCGGTGGGCAAAGAGTCCGGCCTGAGCCGGACCGACAGGGAGATGCCTTACCGATGAAGCTGCAATCACAAAACCCCCAGGGCCCGCGTAGCCTGCCCCCTTCCAAACCCACTCAACCGCCCACGCCTCCGCCGCCGCAAAACCAGCCGGACAGCGAAAAATTGCGGGACCAGTTGCTCGAGAGCATCGTCAGCAACCCCGAGTTCACCAAAGAAGCCATGCGCCGCGTCGGCCGCGGCGACAAAGTGAGCATCAACGTGGACGGCCGCCCACTGGTGAGCATCACCAGCGAAGGCCCGACCATCGCCGAGAAAGTGATTGGCGGCTTCCGTTCGGGTGTGCGCTCGGTCACCGAAGAGGTCTCCACCGTAGTCGACAATGACCCGGCCTTTATGTTGCGCAACGCCGCCACCGTGGTAAAGACCCAGGTATACAATGGAATCCCCAGCGAACTGCAAACCATTGCCGATAAAGCCTTTATCCCCTTCGTCCGCGGTGCCGCCCTGGCCCTCGACGGAGCGCGTACCATCAAAACCTTCAAAAATCCCGATGCCAGCTGGCTGGACAAGGGAATGGACGCCACTCACGTGGCCTGCGACGTGGTGGGCCTGGTGGGCGCCGTCGCCCCTATGGTTTTCCCGCCCCTCGCTCCCTACGCCGACAAACTGTTAGCCGTCGGCTTTGCCGGCGACATCGTGTCCTACTCCTATCGTGGCCTGCAGTATTTCAACCGCCGTAGCGCCGGTGATTCAGGCATGCCGCCGCAAAAGTAGTCCGTTGCGCAGCGGAATTGGAATGGGAGCTGGTCTGATGGCCAGCTCCTTTTTTGCTTTTGAAGGAAACTCTTGACATCAGGTAAACCCAGCAGCATGGATAAGAGAGCCGTTACCTGTCCCAAATGCTCCCATCAGATGGAAGAGATGAAGTTCGCCGGGATCGATCTGGATAGTTGTCCTTTTTGCATGGGCTGCTGGCTGGACTCGGAAGAAGTCTCCCAGATGACCCGCTCCCGGGGTAACGCCAAGCTCAGGGTGGAGCTGAGTTCCCCCACGCAGAGCGAGCTCCATTGTCCGCGCTGCCGACCGGCTCGAACCATGAAAGTGGGCCCCCACGTCGACATTCCCACCCTCCAGTTGGATCAGTGTCCCCAGTGCGGCGGGGTCTGGCTCGATCGGGGCGAACTGACCACCCTACTCTCCCATAGAGGAAACCCTTGAGTTCTCAAAACGTACGCAATTTTTGCATCATCGCCCATATCGACCACGGAAAGTCCACCCTGGCCGACCGCCTCCTGGAAATGACCGGCACTCTCACGAAACGAGAAATGGCCGAGCAGGTCCTCGACTCCATGGATCTGGAGCGGGAGCGCGGCATCACCATCAAATCCCATCCGGTTACTCTTCGTTACCAGGCCAAGGATGGCGTAGAATATCAGCTGAATCTGATCGACACTCCCGGTCACGTAGATTTTACCTACGAGGTTTCTCGTTCTCTGGCCGCCTGTGAAGGCGCCCTGCTGGTGGTGGATGCCGCTCAGGGCGTGGAAGCCCAGACCATGGCCAACTACTTCCTGGCCATGAGCCAGAACCTGACCATTGTGCCGGTCATCAACAAAATCGACCTGCCGGCCGCCGATCCGGACCGGGTGCGTCATGAGATCGAAGAAGTGCTGGCTCTACCCGCCGATGACGCGGTAGCCATCTCAGCCAAGCAAGGCATAGGTATCGAAGACGTCCTGGAAGCGGTGGTGCGCCTCATTCCGCCTCCGCGCGGCGACAAAAACAAGCCCCTGCGCGCCCTGATCTTCGATTCCCATTTCGATCAGTATCGTGGTGTCGTGCCCGTTTTCCGGGTGGTCGACGGTGAAATGCGCAAGGGCACGAAAATCCGCATGATGAGCACCAACTCCGTGTTCGAAGTGGATGAAGTCGGCATGTTTCGCCCCTCGCAGTTTCCGGTGGAATCCCTGAAAGCCGGCGACACGGGTTACTTGACGGCCCAGATTCGCACTATCAGCGAAACCCGCGTGGGCGACACCATTACCCTGGCCGAGGGCGGCGCCAGCGAAGTGCTGCCCGGCTACCGCGAAGTCCAACCCATGGTCTACTGCGGTCTCTACCCGATCGATTCGGTAGATTACGTCAATCTCAAGGACGCTCTGGGCAAACTGAAGCTCAATGACGCCGCCCTGGTCTGGGAACCGGAGACTTCGGTCGCTCTTGGATTTGGCTATCGTTGCGGCTTTCTGGGCCTGCTTCACATGGAAATCGTGCAAGAGCGCCTGGAGCGCGAGTTCAACTTGAATCTCATCGCCACTTCACCGTCCGTCATTTATGATATACACAAAAAAGATGGCTCCGTAATCACCATCCAGAACCCCACCGATCTGCCGCCGGTCAATGATATTGACTATATCGAGGAGCCGGTAGTCAACGCCACCATCATCACTCCGGAACTTTACGTCGGCCAGATTATGGATCTGGCTCAAGGACGCCGCGGTACTTTCAAAAACATGGAATATCCCTCGGACGGCCGCTGTACGCTGCACTATGAACTGCCGCTGGGTGAAATCATCACCGACTTCTTCGATCAGCTCAAGTCTCGCACCCGTGGCTACGCCTCGCTCGACTACGAAATGGCCGGCACACGCCAGTCGGACCTGGTCCGTCTCGACATTCTGGTCAATGCGGAAAAAGTCGACGCCCTGTCGGTCATTGTCCACACCGATAAGGCTTACTATGTCGGCCGCGCGCTCACGGAGAAACTCAAGGAAGTCATTCCCCGTCAACAGTTCGAAGTGCCTATCCAGGCCACTTTGGGCAGCAAGGTCATCGCTCGCGAAAACGTCAAGGCTCTGCGCAAGAACGTGCTGGCCAAGTGTTACGGCGGCGATATCTCGCGAAAACGCAAGCTGCTCGAGAAGCAAAAAGAGGGTAAGAAGCGCATGAAACGAGTGGGCAACGTGGAGATTCCGCAGGAGGCCTTCCTGGCCGTGCTCGACCTCGAAGGCGAAGATTGATTTCGGGAACTGTCTATGCCTATAGTAGTTCTAATGATTCGGAGGTATTTGGAATGGTCACTTTAACCGACGCAGCCAAAAGCGAAGTAGCACGTCTCATCAAAGAGAATAACTTGGAAGACTCCGTTCTGCGCATGGGTGTGCGCGGCGGCGGCTGCTCCGGATTGTCCTATACACTGGGTTTCGACAAAGACACCACCGATTACGATCACTTGATTGAATTCGATAGTGGCGTCAGAGTCGCCGTTGACATGAAGAGTGCGCTCTATCTCAAGGGAACGGAAGTGGACTTCACCACCGACTTGCTCGGCGGTGGATTCAAATTCAACAATCCCAATGCTCGCAAGAGCTGTGGCTGCGGTAGCTCGTTCCAGCCGTAGGGTGTACTCGGAACGTCTCTGGGAACATTTCCAAGAGCCCTGCAACAATCACAAACCGACCCACTATGAGAGCAGCGCTCGCAAGGTCAATCCCATTTGTCCCGACGTGGTGGAACTGTTCGCGCAGTTGAGTCCGGATAAACGGGTGGCCGAGCTGTCTTTCGTGGCTGAGGCCTGCCCTCCCGTCATCGCAGCCGCCAGTCTGCTTTGTGGCTGGGCTCAAGGCAGAGAAGTCCGCGAGCTGGCGCAACTCACTCAACAGGACCTGGCCGACTGGATTGGGCCCCTGCCCCCCAACAAACGGCACGCCGTGCAGCTCGTCCATCTTGCCCTGCAAGACCTACTGGCCGAGCCGGCGCTCCAGGTGTTATACTGAAAAGTGAGCTTAGAATGAAGCGATTATCCTATGTGGTCCGACAGGCAAAACAGGAAGAAGCGGCCGCGCTGAAACAAAAAGCGTTGGAGCCCCACTGCCGTCATTGCTACATCCAGAACAAGGTCGTCAACATTCTGGTGGAGTTTCCGGACTACAAGGGCCCCCACTTCAAGGGAGCCGAAGGCGCCATCTATTGCGAGAACATCGTGGAGTGCTACCAGGCCAACGTGAAATGTCGCTACAGCGGCCTCTCTCCACTCTATCCCGACCCCTTCCTGGAACGCGACGTTCCTGAGGAGGACGCTGAAGAAGAGCTCTCCGAAGAGTACTAGGTTAGTACCCTGTTCGCCCCCCCCTCACGCGAAGCAAGTCCGCATAACGCTTGAAAAATTCTTGCTTGTTCGCTTGTTGAATAAAATTCTAGCGTGCTATAATAGCCCGATTCGTTAGCCAAGGCATCCGAGGGGAGTTTAACTTGAATTTTTTTCTAGTCGGCGTCCATTTTAAGCGCCGATCCGCCCGGCCTGAGGCTCGCATCAAAAAGGTCGTTCAGCAACTGCTCCTGCGCTACCCCAGTTTGATGGGACGCATCACGCCGGTGCCTTATTTTACGGTGCCCGTGGAAGGGCTGCTGATCTCCCCCAGCCCGCAGCAACCGATTTCCCAAGAGGAAATTGAACATGCCCTGCACGAACTGGGCTACGAGATCGCCGTGCATCACCTATCGCCAAACTCAGACAACCCCACCCCGCCGACCCTGGTCGATCCAGAGTCGCTGCGCCTGCTGGAAAGCGGCAAGTCCTTCTGCCGGCTGGGCTTGCTGGAGGAAGCACGCATTCAATTACAGCAAGCCATTCAGCGCGATCAGGCTTGCGTGGAAGCCTATCATTATTTAGCCGCGGTGCTGCGCCAGCAAGGCAAAAGCAAGGAAGCGGGCAGCTGGCTGCAGATGGGCCTGAAAATGCGTCCTGAAGAAGCCAGCCTGCAGTTCCTCTATGCCGAGCTGCTCAGTGAACACGGCTCCCTGAACGAAGCCGTCGATCACTTGAAAGAAGCCATCCGGCTCAAACCCGAAGCCAGTTCCCCCTACGTCAAATTGGGCGAAGTTTTTCAGCGCCTGGGCCAGGCCGATCAGGCCAGGCTGGCCTTCGAAGAAGGCCTCGCTCGAGACCCCAATTCGGCGGATGCGGCCGCTGGTCTTGGTTCACTTCTGCTTGGAGAGGGCCGCCTGATGCCGGCCATCGACTACTTGCAGAAAGCTCTCACGGAAAACGCGGGACTGCACGAGGCTCGTCTGCAGTTGGGCTGGTGTTTGTTCCATATAGGCCGCCCCCACCAGGCGGAAGTCGAATTTCTCAAAGTGGCTCGCGACCCCGACACCAATTACCTGGTGCCGGCCAAGTTCAGTCTGGGCCGCCTCTACAACCATCTGGGCGACCACGAGCTGGCCGCGCAACTGCTGCTGGAAGTTGTGGCACTGCAGCCGGAACTGGCTGAAGCGCACGTAGTCCTGGGTCATTCGTTGTGCGAGCTGGAGCGTTTTCAGAAGGCGCTCGAGCACTGGCAGCAGGCACTCCAACTGCAGCCACAACGCCAGGCCGAACTACGCCCGCAGTTGTCGCTCTGCCACAGCCGGTTGGGCCAACACAAGCAGGCCCTCAAACTGGCCAAAGCCGCATTGGAAGACAGCGGTCCGCGCGCCAACCTTTATGACTTGCTGGCCAGTATCTACATGGCCCAGGACGAGTGGGAACTGGCTCTCAATACTTTGCGCAAAGGCGAAGTGCTCGAACCCAACTCGGGCCTGGTGGCCTTTCAAATCGGCTGGTGCCACGAGAATCTGGGCAATACCCAGTTCGCGGAAGACTACTACAGCCGCGCATTGCGTCTCGATCCCGGCCAGGTGGAAGCTTATTCCGGCCTGGGCTGGCTCTACTACGAGCGCGAGCAATACGATGTAGCGCTAGTTCTGTTCGAGAAAGCCTACGAACTGGACCCCGAGAACCCTGAGATGGCCGATCACGTGGGCTGGTGCCACCTGCTCATGAAGCACCCCGGCATGGCCCTCAACTTCTTCACCCAGGCCCTGGAGAAAGAGCCTTACAGCGACTTCTACCGCACCCACCTGGCCGCCGCCCTTTATCACCTGGGGCGCTATCAGGACTGCAAAAGCACTCTGGAAATCCTGGCCAGCGAACCGCTCGACCACTTCCTGCGCGCTTTCGCCGATTATCTGATGGGCCAGGTCAAGCAGCAGTTGGGCCAAAAGAGCAAACCCCTCTCCGACAAAAAACTCAAGCTCCTCCCCCAGGAATTCCTGGCCATCACCACCACCACCACCAGCCGCAACCTGTCGCGGCCCCAAAAATGGTCGGAATTCCGCGGCAAGAAGGGGGAAACCCAGGACTCAGCCAAAAGATCCACTCGTTGACCCCATCTTGGAGAGATGGCAGAGTGGTTGAATGCGGCGGTCTTGAAAACCGTTGGTGGCGCAAGCTTCCCGGGGGTTCGAATCCCTCTCTCTCCGCCAAACAAAGTCAGGGTTCTCGGCCTTCCGGGACCAGACCCGAGGGGGGAAGGCAGGTCTGAACGATGTCGCTCCGTGAAACACTTGGCCAGATGAAGCGGAAATACCGCAAAGAGGCCTCCAAGCTGGACGAAAAGATCCATGAACTCACTGCCAAGGTCGGCCGGAGTTCAGAGGTTGTTCGGGAGCGCTTCCGCCGGGAGGACCTGGCCCTGGAGTCGATGCGAGAGCAGTTTGGCCTGTCGGTACGGGCGGTTCGCGACCAGCTCGCAGCTACGGACGAAGCGGTTGGCCAACTGCATGCCGACCTTGCAGACACGACCCGTACGCTCCAAGGAAGGACGTGCCTGCAGGAGGACAGACTGGGCAAGATGCTGGGAGCGGTGGAAGAGGCTATCGACAACACCCCTTCGGCGGCCTGACCCAGGAATGCCTCAAGTGAAGAGTGGACCGCGCCGTTCATCGCAGGTTTACCCCAATCCCCGACCAGTCGACTCCTTGGACGTAGTTTTTCAAATTCTTTAAGGGCGCCCCCCTAACATCCGTATCCATACACACAACACACACTCGGAGGCAATTATGGAAATCCGGCAGCGCGCCCAGTCGCTCTTTCAAAACTTTGTGCAGAATGGCACCCTGGGAGAGGGCGCTCAGCGCACCGACCGGCTCGGCCTGTCCGACCGCATGTCCATCTCGGCTGCCCCGATGGCTCTCGAAGCTTTCGAAAAACAAGATAACCTGCCCGGCTTTGACGCGGACCCTGCCGCCGGCTCCTTCCGCGTCAGCGTGGCCAAGATGAATTCGGTTATGGAAAATGGCTTTATGGCCGAATTGGAGCAGGGCTTCAATGAATTATGCGGCCCCACTCCCGATCCCCTCACCTTGACCCCTGAACAGAAAGCCGAGATGAAGGAATCCATTCAGCAGATGGTGGATGCTGGACTCTTCACCAAGGAAGAGGCCGAAGCCATGCTCAATCCGCAGGCCTCCCAGCCCTCGGAAGAAGCCAAAGGTGGAGAATATATCGGCACGGTCAGCAAGGACGCCGACGGCAACTACAGCAGTTGCATCGAAACCACGGGGGAGACGCATGATGTAGAATGCTTCCTGGCCAACGGTCAGGGCTCGTATTTCCTCAACCTGACCGACAAGGGCGATCACTTTACCGCCAGCGCCGTTCACATGGGCGCAAAGGAATACAAAGAAGAGATGCTCATCCGCTAACCCCTGGGGTCCTTTCATTTCGGAGGTCAACGCAGCCAACATCTAGAATTTCCTGGGAATGAGAAGGACCTTATGGCTGTTGGCGCTGGCGGCCGCTCCCAGTTGGGCCGACCCGGTGGCCGAGGCGCGCCGCGCCATTCAGACCGAATACGACCGGGCCAATCAGGCTTACGTAAAGAAGGATCTGGACAAATCCCTGGCGGCTCATGCGCCGGAATTTCACTTCACGGCGGTAACCGGGGAGCGGATTTACCGGCCGGAGTTACGCACCAAACGCAAAGCGGTCTTTCAGCGTTGTTCGCAGTTGAGCGCCAGTTCCAAAATCACGGGAATTCAGTTGAATGGCAATCGGGCCATCGTGCAGGTTGCCGAAAAATGGGGATGGATGGGGCCTGGATTCTGGCCGGGCTCTAAGAAGCTCTATAAATCGGAAGATACCGCCCAGGACACCTGGGTCAAGACAGCTCAGGGCTGGAAAATGACCAGTTCCAGCAACCTGACCCAAACCGACAGCGATTCCCAAAAGACCAGAAATCGCCAGCCGGGTTATCTGCGCATCATCCGCGACAGTCAATCCAATCCCGTCTCTCTGGACGCGGAAATCGCCAGTTTCCGCAAAGGAAATCAGACGGTCGACCTGGTGGCCGCCCTGCACGTGGGGGAGCACAGCTACTATCAGCAGCTCAACCAGGAATTCAAAACCTACGATTCCGTTCTATATGAACTGATCGCCCCCGAAGACATGCGCCCGGAAGCCGATCAGCAATCAGACAACGCCCTCACCGATGGCCAGATGATGCTCACCAACATGCTGGGCTTGAAATTCCAACTCCACGAAATCGACTACAAAGCGCGCAATTTCGTGCACGCCGATCTGACTCCCCAGCAACTCTATGCCTCCATGGATAAGCGCGGCGAGTCCGCCAAGCAGATGATTTTCCAGATGCTCCAGGAAAGTCTGGCCAACAGCAGCGACATCGATCCGGCCGACGCTCTGGCCCTCAATGTGGCCCTTCCGCGCATTATGCTGAAAGGCGCCAAACCCGGCGACCGGGCTCTGCTGCGCCGCGTCTTCGCCAGCAGTTTTCAAAAGATCGAGAAGGTGACCGCCGCCCTTTCCGGCCCCAACGGCTCCACTCTGATCAACGTGCGCAACCAGCGAGCCGTCCAGGTCATGCAGCGTGAACTGGCGCGGGGGCGCAAACGCCTGGCCATCTTCTACGGAGCCGGCCACATGGTCGATCTCGAAGCCCGCCTCAGGAAACTAGGCTTCCAACCTCAATTTGTCCGCTACCTGAAGGCCTGGGATTTAAGGGAACCTAAAGGCTGATCTCGCCCGCTGCCCGAAGCCGGCCGGCCATGAGCGGGCACTTATTCGTACTTCGGGGGGATCTGACGCAGTTGAGCTGCGATTTCTGGTTGCTGCCCACCGACCATGAGTTCACCCTGGAGCCGGGCTGGCTGGAACATCTACCGCCCAAACGGCCCAGGCTGCCGAAAGTCTGGCCCGCCCAGACCCGCTCCCTGCTCTGGAAAAATTGGCCGGCCGGTCTTCCCCAACCCTGGCTAACCAACACCGGCGCCGAGCCGGCCCCGGTGCAGTGGTTCGTGGATGGAGCGGTGGAATTCGTGCGCCGAGCCGCGGCCGCGCTGAGCGGGCCTCCGCGAGCCGGGCGGGAGCGACCCCTGCTGGGGCTGCCGCTGGTCGGCACCGGGCGGGGAGGGGCCCGGCTGGTCAAAGGCGGCGTGGTCTCGTTGCTGCTTCCCGCCCTGCAAAAAGAACTCAAGACGCTGAACGTGGACATCGCACTGGTGGTCAATACTCCGGCCGCCCTGGCCGCCTGCCAGGCGGCCCGGGCCAAAGACAGCTGGCCGCTCACGCCTGAGGAAGACGCCCTGGCCCAGCGTCTGGCCGATCATGCCAAAAGCGGGCATCTGGCCCTATTTTTCGGCTCCGGCGTCTCGGCCGGCTCGGGGCTGCCCAGTTGGGGCAAACTGCTGGAAGAGCTGGCCGAGGCGGAAAACCTGGACGCGCCCTACCGGGCCGCTTTAGAACAGCTTAATGAAGCCGACCAGGCTCAGGTCCTGGCCTTGCGCACTCCGTCCGATCAATTTCGAGAACGCATCGTGCGCATCATTGGCCGAGTGCAACACTACTCGCTGGTGCACGGCCTCATGGCCGGACTACCCCACCGGGAAGCGGTAACTCCCAACTATGATGGGCTTTTTGAACGAGCCAGCGACGCCGCCGGCGAACCGATCTCGGTTCTGCCCTACGAAGCCAAACGCAAGGGTTGGCGTTGGCTGCTGAAAATGCACGGAGACGTCAAATACAGTCGAGACATCGTGCTCACCCGCGAGGATTTTCTGCGTTACCGCAATCAACGGGGGGCTCTGGCCGGCGTGGTGCAGGCTCTCTTGCTGACGCGCCATTTGCTGGTAGTCGGATTTTCGTTGCGCGACGAAAACTTCGTCTCGATCGTGGACGATGTGCGTCGGGCCGTTCCCGCCGGTCCCGAACGCGAACCTCTGGGGACTGCTCTGCTCTTCGAATCGGCCGGACCGCTGCGCGATCTGTGGAGCCGGGAAATCTCCATCGCTTCGGTGGGCAGCGCCCGGCGCCTGGAGATCTTTCTGGATCGCGTGCTGGCCTGTTCCAGCGAGTCCAGCCGGCACCTGTTAGACGAATCCTTCTCGGGGTTCTTGCAAAAGCCTGAATTGATGCTAAGAGAGAAACTACGGGAATTGGATCAACTTCCGCCCGAAGTGCGCGCCCTACCGGCCTGGCGCGACATCGAAAAACTGTTGACCCAATTAGGCAAGCCAGTGCGCTCAGCCCCGTAGCCAGGTACGCCAGTAAGGTAATTCCTCGTTCTCTTCAGGTTACAATAACACCATGGTGGCCGCAGCTCGCAAAGATTACCGCAGCCTCTGCCTGCAGACGGCTAATCTTCGCCGTCATCTAGGCCAACTCCACTTCGCCCAGAACCTCTGGTTGATCAATTCCATTCTCAAGGATTTGCTGCGTCTGGAACGCCAGAAACAGAATTTGCTGCGCAGTTTGCGGGCCCGAGTCAACGTAGCTCCTGGGGGGTGCTGACCGCCTGTAAATTGGCCGCGGTGGCCTGCGTTTCCGGATTGCTCGCTCCCAGAGCGTGGCGCCGAATTTCCAGTGCTTCCCCGAGCAACTGCCGCGAGCGCTCCAGGTCCCCGTCGAGATAGCACAGTACTCCCCAATTGTTCAAGGTGGTGGCCAGGGCCGGATGTTGACTGCCAAAGAACTTTCTTTGCAATTCCACGGCCTCCCCCATCCAGCTATGGCCGGCCGATTTCTGACCGGATTTATGCACCACCGAAGCCAGGCTCTGGAGTATAAAACTTCGATTGGGGTCATCCTTTTCAACCAGTGCCAGAGCTCGCCGGCAGACCGAGGCGGCCAGCTCCATTTGCTCGGCGCGCAGATAAGTTTCGGCCAGCTGCATCATCAAGGGCAGCGACTCGGGGCGCTCCATTCCGACAATCTCGGCCGCTCGTAGCAGATAGTCCAGACTCGATTGTAATTTTCCCTGATTGCGGCAGGCACCGGCCAGGTTGGTGAGCACGGTCACCAGGTAGGGATGTTCCGGCCCCAACTGCTTTTCGCGAACTTGCAGAGCATACCGGTAAAGTTCCTCGGATTGCGGGTAATGCCCCGACTGATGGTAAGCGGCCGCCAGATTATTGTAGGCCGTGGCCGTATCTAAATGTTCCGGACCCAACCGCGCCTGCAAGACGGCTACCGCGCGAGCCGACCAGAAGGCGGCGCGAGGCCGGTCTCCCTGAGCTTCACTGAGACGGCTCAAAGCCACAAACGGCCAACCCAGCTCAGCGGAAGGAACGGCCGCCAGCAGCGGTCCGGCCAGTTCCTCCAGTTGGGGGATCAGGTCCAGCCAGTAAGCGCTCTCGCGCAAGCCGCCCAGGCTCGGAACCCGCCGGCACTGCTCCAAAAGATAAGCAATAAACCGGCCCTGTAACTTGCGGCCGCGGGCGCCGCGCAGAGAGAGCTTCCGTGTTTCCTGGCGTGCCAGCAAGCGCACCGGCCCACCCCGAGAAGGGGCTTCCACCAGGCCGGCCTCGACCAGCACCTGGCAGTCATCCCAAAAATCGCTGATCAACCCTTCCAAAACATGCCAGGCCACCGGTCCCTCGGCGCACAGGCTCAGCAGACCCGCCAGGTCCCGCGCTCCCTCTCCTAACCCGAGCAACCTGGACATCAGCAAGGCCCTCCAGACTCGTGCTTCAACAACCAGCGCTTGCACTCCAGGCCTCCCGCATAGCCTGTCAGGCTGCCGGAGCGTCCGATCAGGCGGTGGCAGGGGACGATCAAACTCAGCGGATTCAGGGAATTGGCCAGGCCCACCGCACGCGCCGCGCGCGGCTGCCCGATGCTTTCAGCCACCTGGCTGTAAGTCCGAGTCTGTCCCGGCGGGATCTCCCGCAAACGATGCCACACTCGTCGTTGAAACTCGGTGCCTCCGGCCTCGGCCGGCAAACTCTGCAGGGCGGTCAGAGAGCCGTCCAGATAGGCCTGCAATTCAGGCGCGTAGAGTCGAGAGGGAGCGAACTCGACCCTCCCAAAGCGCTTGCTCAAAAGTCTGGCAAGGCGCTCCAGAGTGAAATCCACGGCCACAATCGTCTCTCCCGCACAGGCGATGAGCACCGTGCCGACCGGCCAGGGCGCCTGTAGTGAGGTCAAATTCAACTGCATGCCCGCGAATTTTGTCATGGGAAGATCCGCTCCCTTTCGGCGACGTCCCCATTCTTCAATTCAAGGAGGTTTCCGTGAAACACACTCTGCTGGCTGCTTTGCTTCTGTGCGGTTGTGCCGCTCAGGCATCCATTCCTCAGGCTCTCACATCCAATACCGCGGTGCAGGCCGTAGCCCCCAAACCTCCCGAGACCCCCATGAAGCTGACTGCCAACGACGGCACCGGCCTGGAACTGGTCAAGCTCGAATCCAAGGCGATGATCCAGGGACCGCTGGCCTTCAGCGAACTGCACCTGACCTTCAACAATCCTCAGCAGCGCACGCTGGAGGGGCGCTTTGAAATCACTCTGCCTGAGGGAGCGGCCATCAGTCGCCTGGCCATGCGCGACCCGGATGGGGCCTGGAAAGAGGGCGAGGTGGTAGAAACCCAACGAGCCCGCGTGGCCTACGAAGACGCCCTCCATGTCAGGCAGGACCCGGCCCTTCTGGAGCAATCCGCGGGCAACCGCTTTCAAGCGCGCATTTTTCCTATCTTGGGGCAGGCCAGCAAGGAAATCGTCATCTCCTATTCTCAACAATTGGGCGCGGGTGAGTCCTACCGCCTGCCCTTGCAGGGCCTGCCCAAAGTGCACGAACTTTCGGCCAGCGCCCAGGTCTGGCAGGGGCCGCAGCGCACCGACCGGGGCCAGGAGATGAAACTACAGGACCGGATTCCAACGGAGGATTTCGTGGTTCAGCGGCAGGCGCCGGCGGAAGGGCTGATCAAGGACAATCTGGTGATGTTCTCGGTCAAGCCCAAGCTGGAAAGCCAGCCGGTGCCCGTCGACAAATTGCTGGTGCTGGTCGACACCAGCGCGTCAGCCGGCCCCCATTACCAGGAACAGCTCAGCCAGCTCCAGGCCGTGCTGGAACAACTGAAAGGCACGGAGGTGCGACTGGCCGCCTTCGATCAGACGGTCAAGCCGATGCAGGACTTGAAAGAACTGCAGGCGCGCCTGCCGATGGGCGCCACCAATTGGAACAAAGCGCTGCACTGGGCCGAGGAGCAAAAGGGATTCTCGCGGGTGTTGCTGGTGGGTGACGGGGTGATTACGGCGGGCCACGAGCGCCTTAGCGACTTTCTACCCAAGCTGCGCCAGGCCGGCATCACCCGGGTCGACCTGCTGGCCGGCGGCAGTGTGCGCAACCAGGAAACGCTGCGCCCCCTGGCCGACGCCATGGGTGGGCTGGTGATCGACGCTCGGGAGCCGGCTGACAAAGTAGCTGAAGCGCTGACGCATAAAGCGCTGTCGGGAGTGGCCGTGGAGGTGGAAAACGCCGCCTGGGTTTGGCCGCAAACTCTGAACGGACTGCGGCCCGGGCAGGAGCAGCTGGTTTTCGCGGAGTTGAATGAACCGGCCCGAAGCCTGAAGGTTTCTCTGTCGGGACCGGTGCTGGACCAGAGCGAAATTCCCCTCACCGAAGTGGCCTGGCCCCTTTTGGAAAGAGCCGCGGCCGGAGCGCGCATCGCCAGGCTGACCCGCGAGTGCCGCGATTGTCGTGATGAGCAGCAAAAGAACCGATTGCGCGCGCAAATCGTGGACCTGTCCACGCGTTTTCGCGTGGTCAGCGACTACACCGCCCTGCTGGTGCTGGAAAGCGACTACGATTATGCCCGCTTTGGCCTGCAACGTAAGGGCCTGGCTGACATCATGGTGATGGGCCCCAACGGATTGACCCTGGAAAAACGGGAGAGCAACTATGGCGTGGCCATACGGCGGAGACGCGCTCAGCCCTGGCAGCCCGACCCAAATCTGGACCTGGAGCAACGTTTCGACAAGAGCCCGGCAGCTCGTTACGAGGCCGCTCCCGGTCCCAGCCAGGCAGCCGCTCCGCTACCCGAACCAGCCCGAAAAGCCGTCTCTTTTAGCGAAGCCGACGGACTGCTGGATGCGGAAGCCAACGTCGCCCCGCCGGGCCGGGCCCCAAGCCCCAGGCCGAGGCGCGATTCGATGGAGAGCTTCCTCACCGAACATAACGCCAATCGTCCCGCCCTCAGCGGAGAGTTCGCACAAATCGAGCGCTTGCTCAAGGATGGCCAGGACGCCAGGCCGCGCGCGCTGGCCTGGCTCCAGAAAGACCCCACCAACGTACTGGCCCTGGTGGCTTACGCCCACGCTCTGGAGGCGGCCGGAGAAAAGGAGGAAGCGGCCCGCGCCTACGGATCGATCATTGATCTCTTCCCGGGTCGAGCCGACATGCGGCGTTACGCCGGCGGCTGCCTGGAATCGCTGGGAGAAAACGAACTGGCCGCCGACACCTACACCAAAGCCATGATTTCGCGCCCCGACCATCCCAGCAGCCATCGTTTGGTGGCCTTCGCCCAACTGCGTCTGGGCAATTACCAGGAAGCTTTCGAGCGGCTGCAAAAAGGCTTGCGCCGCCACTACCCCTGGGGACGCTTCGCCGGTTTCGATCAAGTGCTGCGGGGAGATCTGGCTCTGGTCGGAGCCGCCTGGGCGGCTCATGAGCCGGGCCGGCGCGACCAGATTCAGCGCGAGCTGAACAAACTCGGACTGACTCTGGATGACCAGGCCAGCACACGCTTCGTACTCACCTGGGAAACCGATTCCAACGATGTCAATTTGACCGTCAAAGAAGCCGGTCGCAAAGGACGTCTGCTGGCCAACGTGACCACCGGCTACGGTCCGGAGTGCTTCGTGGTGCCGGGCCAAGCTCGAGGGGCCCAACTATCAGTGCAATATTCTGCGAGAGGACCTATGGGTTACGGCATGGGCAAAGTGGAAGTCATAGAGCACGATGGACACGGTGGCCTGCGCTTTGCCGAAAAACCCTACCTGGTTATGAACGACCGGGCTTCCTTAGACCTGCCTTTATAAGCTTTTCGTGGAGATAATCCTTAAGCATCATGTCGAAGTCCTTTTCGCGAAGTCCCAGATCCTGGCTGAGCCGGCGTAAATAGTCCTTTTCCGTCGCTACGGTACGGGTATCATAGTCGGCCACGCTGATCATGAAATGCAAAAAGTTACGGCGTTGCTGGGGAGATTTCAGTTCCTTGAGCAACTCCGCCCGCCGGGGCGCCACAGGAGGGGTGTTCAGGGGAGGGGTTTCCCTGGCTTGACCGGTATCCTCCAGGGCCGCCTTGTAGCACTCCCGCTCTTCCGGGGTGTATTCGCCATCCACCTGTAAGAGTGCGGTGATTTCCGATAGTTGCGCCTGGCTGTAGTGGGGCGGCGTAGTCCAGGCGTCTCCCGGGAAGAAGTTGTCGAGCAACCTGCGCCAAGCCTTTACGAACGGTTTGGTGACCTTGTCAGCGCCGTGCACAAACTTTTCCAGCCTGGCCTCGTGCTTATCCAGCTTCTGGTTCACCCAGCCGCGAAAACGGGGAGACACCTGATAGGCGCCTTTCAAGACGTTGGCCGCCACCGCCAAAACCACGCCCGGGACCACCGCCACTCCGCTGGCAAAAGCCATGGTGGTGCCGACCGCCGTGGCCATGTCGGCCAGGCCGCGCACCATACGTTTCTTATCGTCATTTTTAAGGCCGATGGAAAGGTCGTGGACTCCGCGTCCGGTCTGCAACAAGCCCGCCACCGGCGCTAAAACAATGCCGGCCACCCCGAGGATAGGACTGAAACGCTTGAAGCTCCGGGAGAAACCACCCAGGGAGCGGCTGATATCGAGAAGTCCTTGCAGTTGTTTGCGCTCGTCGTTCTGTTTGAAGCCTCGAATTACATTGTAGCCACCGCGAACCGCATTCAAGGTAGCCGTGAGAGGAGCGGCCACCAACTTGGCCGTGCCCAGGGTCAGGGCGGCCAGCGTCAGGGTAGTGGCCGCCCCCAGGTCGACCAGGCCATCCAGCTTTTTGCCGGTATGCCCGGCCCGGAAGCCCCGCACCAACTTGGTGATGCCCAGTACGGCTGCCCCCCCGGCCGCCGTCAATCCCGCCGCCACCCCGACGGTATCGCTGATGGAGGCCCACTTGGGGTCATCCTGGACGATGTCCTGCGGGTCGACGATCTTCCACACGCCCCGCACCGCGTTGCCGATGGTCTTGACCAATTGCCCGAACTCACGAAATTTATCGGGATCGGCGTGCAGCAAGAACTCGCGCACATCATGGTCAAATTCTTTCCAGAACGATTCCTCCTGGGGCGGAGGCGGAGGCGGCGCCTGGCGCGGAGAACGCGGCGGAACGGAGGCAATGACCACACCTCATCTTGACAGCCCCTTGATAGACGCGAGTTAAACTGAGGGCAAAAATCGACGGAAGCCGGCAATAATCAGGAAATATCAGCGCGGCCAGATGACCAGCCGGGCGGTGCCGCCGCCCTGACGCTTCCAATCGCCGCTCTGCAGATAGTAGACCCCATTATCCATGCCGACAATAGCCACCTGGCCCGAGCTGCTCACGGATATCTCTTGAGCCGTAGCCAGTCCCTGGCGCTCGATTTGCTCCGGCGTGATACGATAAACGCCGTTGTCCGTGCCGATTAAATAGACCATTCCCTGAGCGGCGGCCAGCTTTTTGCCGGCCGCCAGGGCGTTGTAGAGCCTCCACTCAGTTTGACCGGCCGCCGATGTCCACACGTGGGCGTCACTGCCCACGATGAACAGGTCGCCCGCAGGCGAAACGTCCAGGTCCCGGGCGCTGGCCAAACCAATCCGATACCAGTTGCGACGCAGCCGGTAAATGCCGGAATCCGTGCCCAGAATCACCAGAGCACCAGATGGCTCCACCACCACTTTCTGGGCCTGGGCAAGAGCCGGAGCGCCCTCCAGAGGCCTCCAGTCGGAGCCGCCGGCACTCCACACCCGACCGTCACTGCCCACCAGGTAAGCGGTCTGACCGTGAATGGCCAGACTGGTGCCGCTTCCCAAGCCTATGCGCTTCAGGTTGGGGCCATAGACTCCGCCGTCCAACCCCAGATAGGCGGGCTGGTCCACGGCAAAAAGCTGACCGAGTAGCAACAGGGTCAGCCAGAGCATTCCCATCAGTTATTGATAGCCAGCCGCTTGGGCGGCAGTTTGGGGAAATTCTGAATTTTCATTGCGTCACTCATTTAAACCGTACCCGTTGCCGGTTTGGTGAACGGAATGTTGAAAGCTGTCAAAGCACACTTAATGCTTGCAATTCGGCCAGCTCGGCTTTCTCGCTGGAAATCATGTCCCTGTTCCACTGCAGCAGGCCCTGGTTTCTGAGTTTGGCTTCCAGGTTGCCGGCCAGGCGCACGCCATTTTCATTGTGCCGGCGAAACGTCTTGAGCCAGCGGGCGTCGTAGGAGCCCTCGCCGGCCACGACGACTCCCGGGCCCACCTGCACCGAGGAGGCAGGCTGAGACCCGGGCGGACTGCTCCGCGGAGAGCCCAGTGAACGTTTTTCCTGTTCGGGATTCTCACGCCCGTCCGGCGCCACCGCCCCCAAACCCTCCAACTTGCGCAAGCGGGTGTTGTAGTCGGTCAACAGGCGGTCAGCCAGCTGCTTCAGCGCTTTGTCCCGCGCCTGGCGCTGAGCGTCCTGGGCCAGGCTTACACCGAGTTTCTGGTGCTCGGCCATGGCCTGCAAATATAACCTCTCGTCTTGGGACAGGGAAGTCTCGGTGGTCACCGCCGCCGGGCTGGAACTGGCGGTAATTTGGGTATTGTCGGACGGCGTTGAACACCCATAGCCCACCAAAGCCAACAACAGCGCTCCACCGCAAAAAATATCCTTCATGGCCACCATCTCCTGTCCGTTTTTCTCACACTAGCGGGTCCAGGTTAAAGGGGCAGCCGCTTTCCATCATTTCCATCCGGTACCCCCGTCCCGCTTGGTGGGAAATTTGCCTTCGGCGGGGAACCTCCGGGAATGAAGAAACTAATGATTCTCTGTCTCTTTACCGCTGGCTGCGCGGCCGGCCCGCCCGCCCAGGTAGCCGGCAAGTACCAGGGGTTTTTCGGCGGCCAGATGAGCGATCAGAAAATTGGTTGCACGGGGGAACTCACCCAAAAGGCGGAAATCCTGACCGGCAAATTTCACCTGGTCATGCAAAAGGACGGGTCCCAATTCGACCTGGATTGCAGTGCCGACGGCAGCGTAAAGGGGAAAAACATCAACCTCCGTCTCCACGGCAAGCAGGCCAAATTCGAACTCATCGTATCCGGTGAATACATCACCGAGGGGGAAACTCGCATCGTGGGCAACGCCAGCCTGGAAGGCCGGGACGGAGGCCAACCCGTCCTTCTCAAGCGCCAGCCTTAGGGGGCGTGCATGACCTGGCGCAGGGCGGGGTAGAGCTGGCGGTAGATCGCATAGGGGCGCTCATAGGCCGCCGGATTCAGCGGCTCGTAGCGGGTCAGGATCTCGGGCTCCACTTCAAAGCCGGCAGCCAGTTGGGCGGCCCCCAATGCTCCCGCTTCCCCTTCGGCCATGGCCAACACCGGCCGGGCCAGACCGTCCGCCAATATCTGCAGCCACACCGGTGAACGGCTCAGGCCTCCGGTGACACGGATTTCGGAGGCTCCCGGCAAAGACTCCGCAACCTGGCGCAAAGCAAAAACCACGCCCTCGAGCATGGCCCTGGCGATGTGAGCCTGGGTGTGTTCCACGCTCAATCCCACCATAGCTCCCCGAGCACGGGCGTCCCAGATAGGCGAACGCTCCCCCATCAGGTAAGGAAGCGCCACCAATCCCTCAGAACCCGCCGGGATTTTAGCCACATTCTCCAGGAGTGCCTCGGGCGACAGGCCTTGCAGGCCACGCGCCCAATCGAGTACCAAACTACCGTTGGAAATCGCGCCTCCACGTACCCACCGGTCTTTCGCAAGATAATAGCGGAAGAGCTTGCCTCCCTCGGTAGCGGCGCCGGCGCCGCAAACCATACGTAAAGCCCCAGAGGTTCCGATAGAAAGGCAGGCCTGATCGGACCGGACGGTGCCGGTGCCCAGGTGACTCAAAGGACCGTCACCGGCTCCCAGCACGGTTTTGACAGGGAACTCCGGCAATGGCTGATCCGGTTCGATGACCCGCGGCAACTGAGCGCGATCCACCCCGCATTTCTGCAGCAGTTCCGGCGACCAATCGCTGGTGGCGTAAAGGCCGGTGGCGCTGGCCAGGGAGCGGTCCATCCAGGGCGGCCGAGGCAAGCCGGCCAGTTGCGACACCACCCACTCTTTGAGCCCCACCCAGGCGGCGGGAGCGGGCTCGTGCCGGCGCCACCACAGCAGTTTCGCCGGCCAGGCCATGGGATGCAGCGGGGTACCGCTTAGCTCAGCCCAGTGCGGCTCTTCTTTGCGCAAACGTTCGGCTTCGGCCCAGGAGCGCTGGTCCGCCCAGGAAATGGCCATCCCCGCCGGTTGCCCGCTTTCGCAGAGCGGCAAGAGACTGTGCATGGCCGAGGAGAACCCCAGCGCCTGGTAGTCGGGCATTTCCGTCAGCAGCTCACGGACCGCCTGGAGCGTGGCCTGGGGGTCCTGCACCGCCCAGCCGGGTTGGGCTACTTGCAGGTGCAGTTCGCGGCTGGCCCGTTGGATGGGGACAGGGCTCCGGCCGGGCTGCAGTTCCCAGAGGCAGGCTTTGATGGCCGTGGACCCCAGGTCGACGCCCACCACGCGCATCAACGTAGGAACTCGCTGATCTGAGCCTGGGCCTCGCTGCCCAAGATCAATTGGATATGATTACAGGGCAACACGGTTTTTTTGACCAAATGGGCCCGGTAAGGCGCGCGCAGGGCGCTGTCCAACAGGATGATGCCGTCGCTGGCTCCGTCCTTCTCGTTGCGGAAGCCGGGCACGTCGGCCACATTGCCGGCCAGCAAGCCCACCTGAATGGTCGGCGCAATGGGTGTATCGTGTAAACGCGCCATGAAATTCTCTCCCGCCTCCACAGCGGCGTCGATGCCTTCGGCTTCAAAACGCTCCGTCGTTCCCCCATAGTAGCTGACCTTGTCTCGAGGCGGATAGCGGCCGTCCCAACGGGCCACCAACTGGGCCTGTCCCGGCCAGTATCCGGCCAGATCCATTTGAAACGAGCTGCAGTCTTTCCCGTCCAGGCGCTTCCACACCATGGGCCAGTTGCTGGCTCCCTGGTCCTCGAACGGATGGCGATGGAAGTAGTCGATTCCGCCATTCGGCCCACCCACCAGTAAAAGCCGGCGCACGTCGCCCTGGTAAGCGGTCATCCAGTCCCGGCGGAACTCGGGCGTACAGTAGACGGTCGCTACCACGCAGCCCTTGCTGTGGGCCACCAGGTCCACTTCGGCCGCCTCACTCAACTGGCGCACGCGCGCGATGGCATTGGCCAATTGCTGAGCCTGCACGTAATTGTCGTCCTGATTGTGGGCGAAGGTCAGGGTGTAGACGTGACGTCCCTGACCTTTCAGGGTCCGGGCCAACGCCTGATAGAAGGTGGCATCGACTTTGGCGCCGGGGACGATCACCACCGGAGGCATGGTTGCGGATGCCTGTGGCGGCCCACAGTAGTGCAAGAGCAAACTGCTGGAGGGAGGCGTGGCTGTGGTGAAACACTCGACGACAACAGGCGTCTTCTGTTGCTGACTGGGTAAAAACGCGCGCTGTCCCAGGTGAGGCTGGCTGTCCTGGAGATGCTCGATCCAACCGCCTTCCTCCGTGTCTTTGCGGGAGAGACAGGCGACCCGAAACTGTCCCAGCAACTGGCGCCAGACCTCTTGAAATTGCGGTTGAATCACGGACACGTGGGGATCGTCTACCGTTTCCCGGCTGATAATCAAAGATTGCGGGCTGAGTTTGCCCTGGCGCAGGGTGGTGATGGCCCGAGCCTGGCGTTTGACCTCGAAAAAGTCCTTTTCGTGAAGAAAGCCCACATAGTTCAGGGGGTCGGTCTGACCCGGTCGAGACAGCCAGCGGGCTCCATCGTCCTGCGGGCCGGCCAGCATGATCACCCCGCGCAGGCGGTGGAGCTTACCCAAGTAGGCGGCGTGCCCCGAGCCCTGCGAATGCCCGACCACCACCATCTTGGACCAGTCTTGGGGCCATTGCAGCTGAGTCAGAGCCGACTGTAGCCGGCCCTCGATGGAATTGGCCCGGTCTACCTCCACCAGCTCGCTGGTGGGCTTGCCTTCCACGATCGATTCACGAAAACGGTCGAACGCATCCGGTTGTTTGCTGTCGCGACAGGCGGTCGAGATGACGGTGTTGGGATAAGCCAGGGCCAGCACCTTGTAGCCCAACTCCACTGCCTGCCGGTTGAAGGCCTCCAGGTCCGTGGGCCGGCTGTTGGTGCCGCCCAGGCTGACCAGAATCAGCCCGTTGCTCTTCTCATCGTCCCAGTAGGCCTGGTGCGGTCCGACCGCTTGCTCCACCGGCTCCGCCCAGGCGGCTGCGCTCAGGCACAAGGCCACCAGCATTCTTTTCATAGCCAAGAAGTGTGCCGCTCTCGCCCGGTCACCTGCCTCTAGAAGACGCAGAGCATTTCGAAAAGCAAATTGGCGGCCATCAAGGCGGTGTTGCCGGACAGATCATAGGCCGGACAGACCTCCACCAGATCGGCTCCAACCAGTTGCAATCCCTGACAACCGCGCACAATTTCCAGCGCCTGGGCTCCCGTAAGGCCACCCAGCTCGGGCGTTCCACAGCCGGGGGCCAGGGACGGATCCAGGGCATCAATATCAAAGCTGAGGTAAACGGGCCCGCTGCCCAACTGCTGGCGAACTTCGCCCATGAGCGGAGCCAGGCTGCGATGCCAGCATTCCTCAGCGGGAATCACGCGAAAACCCTGAGCGCGCGGCCAATCCAGGTCTTCGCTGGCGTAGCCGGTGCCGCGAATACCGATCTGCACGACCCGCCGGCAATCGAGTAAGCCTTCCTCGACGGCCCGGCGGAAAGGCGTGCCGTGAGCATAAAGTTCTCCGAACATCCGCTCATTGATATCGGCGTGGGCATCCACGTGGAGCAGGCCCAGCGGGCCGTGGCCAGCATGCATTGCCCGCAGGACCGGCAGCGTCAAGGTATGATCGCCACCTAAAATCAACGGACGGCACCGGTATCCGAGAATCTCCGCCAGGCCCTCCTGAATGCGCTTCAGGCTGTCTTCCAGGCTATACGGATTGGTGGCGATGTCCCCTACATCAGCCACCCGCCAGCGCTCGAAAGGAGCCACCCGCGTGGCCAGATTGCAGGGGCGCAGCAGGGCCGACTCGGCGCGGATCTGACGGGGGCCGAAGCGAGTGCCGGAACGATGGGAGGTGCCGAGGTCGAGGGGCACGCCCACGAAGCAAACGTCGAGATCTTGGGCGGAGGCTCGGGAAGGCAGGCGCATCATGGTGGCCGGGCCGCCAAAGCGCGGCATCTCGTTGCCGCCCAGGGGTTGAGGATGGCTCATGGCCTCTAGCATAGAGAAGGAAGTCCAACGGGGTATGAAAATTTAGAAAATCTTCAGAAAAATCGGGAAGCCGCTTCAGCCTGCTGACCTATCCTCAAGAGGTAAACACACCAGTCAGTGGAGGAAAGCTAAGATGAAGAAAATGATTTGCGCCGGTTTCATTGCTCTGGCCAGCCTGGCCGCTTCGGCTCAATCGGCCACAGCCGGCCTGGTGACCGGCACCACCCCTACCGGAATTTACTTGACCAACCAGAATGGTACCGCTTACATCCCATACGCCGGAGCCAGTTTCACCATCAACGGCCAGCCCATCGAGGCCCGCTATGTGATCGACGGTATGAACGTGCAGGTCTATCCGCAGGGCTACAACCAGAACGGTTACAACAACAACTATCAGAACAGTTACTACAACAATAATAACAACGGCTACAATAACTATCGCTACAACTACAACCGTCGCTATCGCCGTTAACTGAAAGAGGCCCCGTTCCGGGGCCTCTCTTTTCATCGAGAAAATGGGTCGCGCAGACACTGGCGAATGCGCGGCAATGGGTCGCAATCCTTGGGTCAAACTGGGCCTGGTCAGCGCACCGGGATTCGCTTTCGGCTCGAGCGTCCTGGCTCGGGCCTTGGGCGAGCGTTTAGAGCAGGCCAGCGACGGAACGGGCGACCTGTTACTGCTGGTGCAGGCCCTCAAAGCGCTGGCCTGGATGGTATTGCTGCCGGTCTTATTGGCGGCCGCGCGCGGCCGTTACCGCGGCTTTGCCCGCTTTGCCCTGGCCTATAATCTGGCTCTGATCCTGGCTCTGGTGGTGGTCACCGAGATTTTTTTCGCGGTGCCTGTGCCACCCACTCATCCGCAGACCTTGCTGATCGAGCAATTACGCCGGCGCCACGAAGAAATCTCCACTCCCTATCATGGGAGCCTGTTCATGCCGGGAAAAGCCAACGAACTGGGCTGGATGGACCGGAATCACGAATTCGCCAAAAAACCCAGACGCATCGTCTTCATTGGTGACTCGATGCTGGAGGTCCGTTCTCGCCGCCGCTTAGCTCTGCGGGTCGAGGATCGCTTTCGGAAGAGCCGGCCGGTGGAAGTCATCAACCTTTCCATGACCGGCTCCGATCCCAAGGATTACCGCTTCCGGTTGAACGAGTATGCGCTCGACTACCATCCCGACCACATCTTCATCTTTCTCTATGGTCCCAACGATTTTGAGCTGACCCCGCCCTACGAAGCTTATCGACCCAGAGCGATTCGCGTGACTCCGGGGACGATCGAAGCGGTCCGCCAGCTCGGGCTTCCCCCCGAGGTCCTCAGACGCCTGGAAGCGTTACAAGGCATCGTCTATCCGGATCGACCCGGCTTTCTCCAGGCGGTGGGCGGCCGGCTGACGCAAACCCAAAGCCAGCTGCTTTATACCGCGGCGGTGGCCTACTCCGATGCAGAGACCCGCACCTTTTTACATTCCACCTGGACTCGGCTGAAAAGTCTGGGAGTCAAAGCCGTGGAACTGGCCAGCCTGGGACTAAAAGCTCTCGGCCGGCCCGTTCCCAACTTTCCCGACCCTCAGTGGTGGAGCCGGCCCGAGTTTAAAGAGCAAGAGAAAACAGTGTATAAGCTGCCTCGCCAGCAACGCTTACGAGCCCTGGCCGAACTCTATGCCCGGAACATGCACTACCCGGCCGGGCCGGTTTATCAACTTTTACGGAAACAGACTCCCGAGATGCAGGCCTGGTTGGTGGAAGAGCAGGATATGCTCTGGTTCCTGGCCGTGCCCCTCAATCGCCTGTCCGGATTGGAACTCACGCCCGGCCCGGAGGACGACGGTCTGCGCCGTTTCAATGCCGATCGAGTGGAAATGTACGGCCGCCTGCTCCGCGAAATGTCGGAAACGGCTGAGAAGCACGGCTCCCGATTGACCTATGTTTTCATTCCCACGCCCGGGCTGGCCGATCGAGACTTCATCCATTTCTGGAAGGGCAAGCCACCCACCGAATGGTCGGCCCAAAGTTACTCTCGGGTTCTCAGCAAGGTCAGCGGGCGGGTTTCCTTGATCGACCTGGGCCGGGAACCCGACCGCTTTCGCGGTGGCTACTGGCCTCTGGACGGCCATTGGACGGATCGGGCCAACGACATCGCGGCCGACATTCTGGCCGAGTTCATTCGTTCCGATCCTTATAGCGCGCTCAAGGAGTAAGGAAGAACTTGATCACATCATCGCGCATGGCAGGCGTCATTTCATGACCGACACCGGGATATAAGCGAAAGAGCGCATTCATTTGAGCTAACTGGTAGAGTTTCTCCGCCTTGGGCCAGCGTTCCACCGGAGTCAGCCCGAACAATCGGTGCACCAGCGCGCGCTCCTCGGCATCGTAGCCATCATCGTAGGCCACCGAGTCGTTGTCATCCTTGTCGCCCAGAAAAAAGAAAAAGCGCAGATGACGGGCCTCTTCGGTCTGTAGCGGTTTGCCCGTCAGATTGATCAAGTCGAAAGCTCCGACCGGATAAGGAAGATTTTCCCCACCGGACCTGGCCACCGGAGCCATCGGCCAGCCCCCCGGAGAACCCACCGCTACTCGCTCGACGGCCTCCGGATGCAGAAGAGCAAAGCGATTGGCGAACATTCCCGCGGCCGAAAATCCCATCATCCAGGACTTGGGACGCACCCTGACATGATGAGCGGCCAGACGTAAGCGAGCGTTGTGCAGAGTCGCCAGCATCTGCAGGTCCAAACGGTTCAGATCCCCCGAGCCCCGCAGCAGGGTATCCCGATCTAAAGCGTGGGTGTAGAGCTGCCACTGGTTGGCCGGCCTGGGAAAAGCGGGACTCACCAATACGCAGCCGAGCTCGTCGGCCAGGCGGCGCCAAGCGGCCAGGTCCGTGCCCGTCTTCTGCACATGAACCTGGTCATCGTCCTCGACCTTGCCGGTGTTGTTGGGCAGCACCAGTAAGGGGAAGTCCTGCTCGCCGCCCTGGACGCAGCGCGGGGGCACATAAAGGTAGTAGGGCCAACAAAAGCCTTGACTCGGCTCGGCATCGACCAACAGGCTATAGCTGTAGACCCTTTCTTCGGCCAACACCGCCCCACTCAGAATACACAAGGCCAACAGGCTCCAGAGCCATCTCATGCAGGCGGTTTTTGGCGGGAGGCGGGCTACTCCTTTGTGACCGTTGTCCAGCCCAGGTCGGGACAGGCGGGCCTCACCGGAGCGATTCTTTTCGGCTACGGTAGTCTTACAAACCGGGCCCCCGGCCCGGAAACGGAAGGTATCAACGCATGCACAAGTTAATGAAACCCCTTCTCTGCGCCGGCCTGCTCGCCGGCGCCGCCAGCGCCTCTCCCATGTGGGCCTCGCACGACGATCCGGCGGTCCTCCGCGAGCAGCTTCGCGGCCACCAGTCCGCTTACAACACGGCTGTTTCGAACCGCAACTTTGACCGCGCGCGCTATGAGCGCGATCAGATCGAGATCACCGAGGGTAAGATCAATCAGGCTGAATTCGCCGCTCGTTGGGACTTCGAAAATTCCGAAGACTACCATCTGTTGGTAAAGCCCGACAGCGACTACTATTATCGCCGCACCACCATCACTTCTCCCGGGGTCATCACCGTGCCCGGCATGAGCCGGGTCTGGGATCCGCTCACCGAAACCTACTACTTCGTCCGCGTTTACCCGTAAAACTCCGCGCCGTCAGGCGAGCAGCCTGACGGCGCTTTCAGGAGCACCACAGTTCGGGTGAAGACCGCCAGGCCTACGCGGGCGACCTGGATCTCCCACCCTGGTCGCTTTCCACCGAAATCTATCAGGAGCAAGAGGCCGACATTCTGGTGGCCAAAATCACTCTGGGAAGCACCCTTCGCTGGCTGGGCATTTCCAAACTGTGGGATTCCGGCCCTCTGAAGGCTTCTTGGGACGCGCTCTTTGAAGCCTGCAGCAAACGCGACCTGGGAGCGTGCCGCTACTGGCAACGAGAAGTCTCGCAACGCCGTTCCGCCTATTTCGGCGACGAAGGTCCGCCCTCATCCGGAATTCCGCGCCGTCCCGTGCCCCCGCGCCGCAGCCAGGGCAATACGAATTAACTGGGGGAGGTGTCGGCCGCTCTCGCCAGCGAACCGGCGGATATGAACCTCAAGTTTCTCCTGGTACTTCTGCTCGGCTGCGGGCTTCCGCCAGGAGCCAGGCCCTTGCAACTCCCTGCCTCCGTGCGCCTGGAGGAAAACCTCAGTTATCGTCCCGGGCTAACTTTGGATGTTTATCTCCCCCATCAGGCCGCCAAGAGCGAAAAACTCCCGGTGATTTTGAACCTTCACGCCGGCGCCTTCCAAAGCGGCGATAAATCCATGGGAATGGAGGAAGTTCTGCCGCTGGTCGCGTCGGGCCAGTTCGCGGCCGTAAGCATCGACTATCGCTTGAGCGGGCAGGCCGTCTGGCCCGCGCAATTGGAGGATTGCGAGGCCTCCCTGGGCTGGATTCGCGGGCAGGGCCCAAATTACGGGCTGGATCCGAAACGTATCGGTGTGCTCGGTCATTCGGCCGGTGGCCATCTGGCGGCCATGCTGGGCGTGGGCGGTCCCGACGGTAACCAGGGCGTCGCTTGCGTGGTGGACATCTCGGGCCCCGCCGACCTGGTGCAACTCCCGCTGGACAACCCCAAGCAAGACCACAGCTCGGCTAAATCGCCCGAGGGCAAACTGCTGGGCGGGGCCGTAGCAGCCCGGGCCGAGAAAGCCGCCCAGGCCTCCCCCATCAACTGGGTGAAGCCCGGTTGCCCTCCCTTCCTGCTTATTCACGGGGATCAGGACCCGGTTATCCCGCCTATCCAGGCGCAGCGTTTCTATCGGCGCCTGAAAACGGCCGGGACGGAAGTATATTTCGTCAACGTGCGCAACGGCGGCCACGGCAACTTCACCAATCCGGAAGTGGCTCGGCGCATCGAATCCTTCTTCGCCAGGCAATTACTCCACCGCGAGGTAGTCGTCTCGGAGGAAGCGATCCAGGAGAAAGACTGAGGACAGAGCAGCAGGCCAGGTGCCCGGACCAAAAACAAATAGGCGCCGCCGAAGCGACGCCCAACAAGGGGATTGCCCAAACTAAACATCCCAGCTTTCGCTGTTCCCTCATTATACGGATACGGCGCACTCGTCCGTTTATCGCCGAGCGAAAATATTTCCGAAATGTGACGATTTCCTACCAGTTTTGCTGGAGGTGCCCGGGCCCCAAAAAAATGCCCCCGCGGTAAGTCCGCGGAGGCTACTGGAGACTGATGTCTCCATGACGATTCAGAGGGAGCGACCTTCAACGTTCAATTGAATCGGGGAGGAGCGATGGCTGCTCGCCGATGAATTCAGCATACTCCTCCCGGCTCAAGCGATACCAAAAACCGAGGCCCGGAAATGAACTTTGTGTGAAACTTACAGGGCGGATTTCTACCAGCGTTTACGTTTTCTTTTAACGCCGAAAAAAACTCTCTCCCCCCAGGTACCGCTCCAAGGTATGATAGATCGGCAATGGACTTGAGACGACACGACTTCAGCGTACTCGCCTACTGCCATGAAGGCAACTGCCAGATTCAGTTGGGCTCTACCTTTCGACTGGAAGCCGGTTCGCTGATGTTACTCCCGGGCTGGGCGCCTCATCGCGTTCATGGGACGTCCGGTCAGTTGACCTACCTCAGTTGTCAGGAGACCGAACTGCCGGTGCGATTGCGCCAGGCCGTCACCCAGGTGCGCCTGGGAGGCTCGCCGCTACGAGCCCGGTCGCGTTGGACCGGCGAGACCGAATCCTTGTTAGCCCAATTTGTCAGCCAGGAGGCGGCCCCGCTCTGGGTGCAGGAAGCCGTCCGCCTGGTTTTCCAGCCGAACAAGCAACCCTGGAGTCTGACTCGCCTGGCTGAAGAGGTATCCGTCTCTCCCGCCCATCTAACCACTCAGGTGCGGCGCTGGACCGGCCAAAGCCTGGGTCAATGGTCGCTCCAGGCTCGTCTCGAGGAAGCCGCTCTCCAGTTGCGGCACAGTCCGCAAAGCGTAGCTCAGGTCGCTGAGCACAGCGGCTTCGCCGACCTATCCCATTTCCGACGGCTGTTTCGCCGCCGTTTTCAATCCACACCACAGGAGTACCGAAACTTATGAGCGTTTTTAACCAGGAACGAGCCCGTACCTACGATGCCGGAGCACGCACCTCCATGGCCGGCTACGAGGCTCTTCACGACATGGCCCGCGACGGTCTGGCCGGCTATTTAGATCCGCACAAGCCGGCCCGCGTGTTGCTGCTGGGCGTCGGGACCGGCTACGAAGCCGAGCAATTGCAGCAACGTTTTCCAACCTGGCAGTTGATCGGAGTGGACCCATCCGAACCGATGCTCAACCTGGCTCGCCAACGCCTCACCGGCGTGGACCTGCGCCTGGGCGTGCTCGACGATTTTGCCGATCTGGTGGAACTGGATGGAGTCCTCAGTGTGGGAGTGCTGCACCACCTGCCTACTCGCGAGGAACAACCCGAATGGGTCCGTAGCATCGGGCAACGCCTGCGCCCCGGCGGAGTGGCCCTGGTGGGTTGCCAGGTCGGCCCCTACCAGGACGACTCTCCGCAGTTGCGCGCCCTCCAGGCGCGCTGGCGCCACCTGGGCGGCCTGACTTCCAAAGACTTGGAAGAACGAGTGCGACTCTTCCTGACTCACACCCTACCACCCACCCGTAGACAACTCGACGAGTGGTATCGTAAAGCTGGTCTCAGCAAACCGGAAACCCTGTTCAGCACCGCCTATTTCCAACTGCTGGCCGCCCTCAAAAATTGAGGAAGATTTCACCCTGAAGCGCGTCGAAGGGGGAATTCCCTGGGGGTTTACGTGCATAGAATTCTTCTCTTTGTCTTCTTTCTACTGGCCGGTTGCGGGCAGGTACCGGTCAACGCGCCGCGTCCAAAAATCAAAGCTCCCACGCAACAAAGCGAGGAAGGGATGCGCTTTCGTCTCACGCCGGGCTCGGCCAGTTCGCCATCGGAGCCCGGCAAGAAGGTGGCCGCCACTCCCCTGAGCCCGGCCGAACTGGAAGCCATGGTGAAAGCCCTGCCACCTCTGCAGGGCAACGGCAAGGACGCCCGGGCTTTCGCCCTCCGGGAGGGCTCCCTGCCCCCTCCGCGCACGGCCCGGACGTTGCCGCAACCTTTTCCGCCCCCGGTTCAAAAGGGAACACCTCCCAAAGTGGCCGGCAGCCGGCTGGAGGTGGTCAACATCGCCCCGCGCGGGGCGGTGGAAATGGCTCCTCATCTGACGGTGACCTTTAACCAGGCGATGGTTCCCCTGACCACCGTGGAGCAACTCAACGACAAAGAAATTGGAGTCAAGCTTACTCCGCCTGTGGAAGGAAAGTGGCGCTGGCTGGGCACGCAAACCCTGATGTTCGTGCCCAAAGTCCGCTTTCCCATGGCCACTGCCTACACCATCGAAATCCCTGCCGGCCTCAAGAGCAGCGACGGCAAAAGCCTGGCGGCGGCTCGCCAAGAAACCTTCGAAACTCCCCCACCCCGTCTGGAGGTCAGCCAGCCCCAAGGTTCCGGACTCGACCTGAATCCGCTGATCTTCCTGCGCTTTGACCAGGCCATGGACCGCCAGTCGCTGGCCGGCCAGATCCGTTTGACCAGCTCCCGAGGACAGGCGCCCGCCTTGCGGTTGGCCAGCCGCACCGAAAGGCTGGCCGATGACAGCATCAGCGCTCAGCTCAAAGACCAGGACGAAAGGCGCTGGCTGGTTCTCAAGGCCGAGAAACCTCTGCAGGCCGGCACCAGTTACACGGTGGAAGTCCCCGCCGGAACCGCCTCGGCCGAGGGTCCGCTGACCACCGAGACCGCCCAGACCTTTTCTTTCTCAACCTATGACCCCCTCAGCCTGGTTTGGAAGACCGAAGATGCCAGTCCTCTCGACCCCTGGAGCATCCAGTTCAATAATGCTCTGCAGACCGACAAATTCAGCCCCAACTGGGTCACCGTCTCGCCGGAAGTGCCCGACTTTCGCGTGCGCTGTAACGGCAGCGGCCTGACCCTGACGGGGCGGCCGCGCGGCCAGTCCCACTACCGAGTCACGCTTTCTCCCGAATGCATCGACCGTTTCGGACAGCGCCTGGGAAAATCGGAAAGCTTTACCGTTCGTGTGGGCAAGGCCGAACCCGGTTTCCAGCCGCCCGGCCAGAGCATGATCGTGCTCGATCCCAAAGGGCCGCGCAGCCTGCCCTTTCGCGTGGTCAACCACGACAAGTTGCGCGTGCGTCTCTGGAAAGTGCAGCCGGACGACTGGCAGGCTTTCCAACAGTACCAGCAAGGCACTTACAGCAACCTCAAGGATCGCCGGCCTCCCGGCCAATCCATACAGGACAAAGTGATCCAAACGGGAGCCAGCACCGACCAGGAGACGGAAGTCCCGGTCGACTTGAGCGCCGCTCTGCAAAATGGCCTGGGCCACGTAGTGGTGCAGGTCGAAGTGGAACCTCCACCCAAAGAGGAGTGGCGCCGCCAGGTCTACCTGGGTTGGGTCCAGTCCACTCAACTGGGCCTGGATGCTCTGGCCGACCACAACGAATTGGTGGCCTGGGCCAGCGACCTGCAAACCGGCAAGTCCATGGCGGATGTGGAATTCAAGCTCGGCGAGAGCAGCGCCCACAGCGACGCCGAGGGTCTGGCCCGCCTGAGCTTGCCGGCTTCCAGCGCTCCCATGTTGCTGGCTCGCCGAGGCGAGGATGTGGCCTTCCTGTCCCCCGGCGACTATTACGGAAGCGGTTGGAACCGCCATCAACCGTCCGACACCAGTCTCTGGCATGTGCTCGACGACCGCCATCTCTACAAGCCCGGCGAAACGGTTCATATCAAGGGGTGGGTGCGTCACCTGCAATATGGTCCCAAGGGAGATCTGCAGGCCACCAGCAATCACAAGGTGAGCTATCAGTTATCCGACCCGGTCGGCAACGAAATCCTCAAAGGCGAGGCCCCCGTGGGCCGGCTGGGCGGCTTTGATTTTCAATTGAAGCTACCGAAAACCGTCAATCTGGGCAATTGCCATTTGCGTATCTCGGGAGACAGCGAGGGCTCGACCGGTCTGGCCATTCAGGTGCAAGAATTCCGCCGCCCCGAGTTTGAAGTGAGCGCGGAAGCCGCGCCGGCGACCAGCCAGATCGGTTCTTCGGCCAGGCTGACCGCCAGCGCCGCCTACTTTTCCGGCGGCCCCCTGGCCAACGCTCAGGTCGATTGGAGCGTCAGCAGCACGCCCACCAGCTTCAGCCCGCCCGGCTGGGACGGCTTTACTTTCGGAACCTGGACGCCCTGGTGGCCCGCTCGTTTCTGGTGGAACGAGAGCGCTCGCCCGAGCCTTCCCAGCAATCATACCACCCAGGCTGACCACACCGACTCCAAGGGCAAAGCCCACCTCAAGGTAGACTTTCTCTCGGTGGATCCGCCCCAGCCGCATAGCCTGACCGCCCAGGCCACGGTTCAGGACGTCAATCGCCAGACCTGGACCACCTCCACCAGCGTGCTGGTCCATCCAGCCAATCTCTATGTCGGAATGAAAAGCAAGCGCACCTTTGTGGAAGCGGGTCAACCCCTGGAAGTCGAGGTGGTGGTCACGGACCTGGAAGGCAAACCCGTCAGCGGTCATCCGGTGCTGCTCAAAGCCTGCCGGCTCGACTGGGAGGACGGAGTGAGCCGGCAGGCCGACGAGGTGGAACTGCAGCTGACTTCCGGCCAGCAAGCGGTCCCAACAGCCGTGCCTACCGGTCAGGGCGGCACTTATCAGGTGGAAGCCTACATTCAGGACAACGACAACCGCTCGAATCGTAGTCAGTTAACTCTCTGGGTGGCGGGAGGCAAACAGCCGCCGGCCACCCGAGTAGAGCAAGAACAACTGACGCTGGTGCCCAGCCAGCGCGAATATCAGCCGGGCGATACCGCCGAAGTGCTGGTGCAGGCGCCCTTTGCCCCGGCCGAGTTGGTGGTCACCACCCGCCGCAACGGCATTGCCAGCCTGCAGCGTTTCAGCGCGCAGGACGGCAGCGCCAATCTGAAAATTCCGCTGGACGAAATCAATATTCCCGGCCTGCAGGTGCAGGTCGACGCCCTGGGCAGTCAACCGCGCGAAGGAGAGATGCGTCCGGCTTACGCCAGCGGCAGCATACAACTGGCCGTTTCCAACGCCACCCGCCAGCTCAAGGTGGCCGTCACACCGGCCCGGAGCAAACTCCAACCCGGCGCTTCCACCGAATTGCGCCTGGATCTGAAGGATAGCCAGAACAAGCCGGTGCAAGGCGAAGTGACGGTGCTGGTGGTGGACGAGTCCGTGCTGGCTCTATCGGGCTATGACCCGGCCGACCCGCTGGCCAGCTTCTGCCCCAGCGCCGAACCCGGCGTGAGCGACAGTCACTCGCGGCGCTGGCTGTTGCTCCAACAGCAACCCGAGACCAACCCTGGAAGATATGAGCGGTTCAGTTCGAACAAGGCCATGGCGCGAGGCCTGGTGGATGAAGTAGCGCCTTCAGCCGCTCCCATGGCCCAGGCTCTGGAGGAAGGAGGCGGCATGGGGAGACCCCGGGCCGACTTCGCTCAGAAGGAAGCCAAGGCCAAGCCTCCCGCCGCCTTTAAAGTGCGCACTAATTTCGACGCGCTGGCGCTGTTCGCACCCACCGTGGCCACCGACAACCTGGGCTCGGCCAAGGTGACCGTCAAGCTTCCCGACAACCTCACCCGCTACCGTGTTATCGCCCTGGCCACCGCCGGCGTCAAGCAATTCGGCAAGGGAGAAAGCAGTCTGCTGGCTCGCCAGCCCCTGCAGGTTCGCCCTTCCCTACCCCGTTTTCTCAATTTTGGCGATCGCTGCCAACTGCCGGTGATGGTTCAAAATCAGTCCGATCAGACCATGCAGGTGGCCCTGGTCTGCCGCAGCAGCAACGCACTGCTGGGCGATTCTAAGAAAAACGTGGCCGGCTACAAGTTTGAGGTGCCGGCCAACGACCGGATCGAGTGCCAGATCCCATGTCAAACGGAAAGCGCCGGCACGGCTCGCTTTCAATTCGGGGCCGCCGCTCCGGGCAGCAGCGATGCGGCCGAAATCTCTCTGCCGGTGTGGACGCCCGCCACGACGGAAGCCTTCGCGACTTACGGCGTGGTTGAGGAGGGAGCCGTGCAGCAGGCGGTGGAGAAACCAGCCCATGTCTGGCCCCAATTCGGCGGCCTGAGCATCACCACGACCTCGACCGCCCTCTCGGAACTGACCGATGCTTTCATCTATCTGGCCGAGTACCCCTACGGCTGCACCGAACAGGTGGCTTCCCGCATGCTGGCGGCCGCCGCCCTCAAGGATGTGCTCTCGGCCTTTAAAGCACCTGGAATGGCCAATGAAGCAGAGCTCAAGCGCGCCATGGCCGCCGATCTGGACAAACTACGCGGCCTGCAGTGCGACGACGGCGGCTGGGATTATTGGGTACGCAACCGCCCGTCCATCGCTTATCTAACCGTGCACATCGCCCATGCTTTAGTGCGCTGCCAGCAGAAGGGTTTCGAAGTCGAGGCCAACATGCTGGCGCAGTCTTTGACCTATCTGCAGAATATCGAAAGCCACATCCCTCCCGAATGCGGCGATGATTGCCGACGCAGCATTCGCGCCTATGCTCTTTACGTGCTCGATCTCTCCGGAGCTCCGGACAAGCAGAAAGCCCGCCAGCTACTGAGTGAGGTTCACCTCAAAAACCAGGGTCTGGAAGTCATGGGCTGGCTGCTGCCCACCCTGGCCAAAGATCCGGCCAGCCGGAATCAGGTCGAGGAAATCTATCGCTACCTGGATAACCACGCCACCCAGACGGCCTCGACCGCTCAGTTTACCACCGGCTATGGCGACAACGGTTATTTGATTCTCTACTCGGATCGCCGCGACGACGGCCTGCTCCTGGAATCAATGATCGCCACCCGTCCCAAGCACCCGCTGATTCCCAAGCTGGTGCGCGGACTTTTGGACCATCGCAGCGCCGGCCACTGGGAAAACACCCAGGAGAATTGCTGGGTGCTGCTGGCCCTCGACCGCTATTTCCACCAGTATGAATCGGTCACGCCCAACTTCGTGGCCCAAATCTGGTTGGGGCAGGCCTCGGCCGGCCAGCAGACCTTCCGCGGCCGGGACAAGGACGAAAAACGCATCACCATTCCCATCGGTCAGCTCCAAGGGGAAGCCCTCACTCTTGCCAAAACAGGACCCGGCCGGCTTTACTATCGTCTCGGCCTCAACTACTGTCCGCGCGACCTCAAACAGGCGCCGGCCGACTACGGTTTTGCCGTGCAGCGCAGCTACGAAGCGGTGCGCGACAATCGCGACGTGAGCCGTGACGAAAAGGGCGTCTGGCACATCAAGGCGGGTGCCGAAGTGCGCGTCAACCTGACCATGCAAGCTTCCTCCCGGCGCTATCACGTAGCCCTGGTGGATCCTCTGCCAGCCGGCCTGGAAGCGGTCAATCCCGCTCTGCTGGGCGCTCGTCCCAGCCAGACCCCGGCCAATCGCTCCGACGGTTGGTGGAGCCGCTACTGGTATCAGCACGAGAACCTGCGGGACGAACGAGTGGAAGCCTTCACCCAACTGCTCTGGGAAGGGGTCTACACTTACAGCTATGTGGCTCGCGCCACCACCCCGGGCACCTTCGTGGTACCTCCCACCAAAGCCGAGGAAATGTACCACCCGGAAACCTTCGGCCGCAGTGGCTCAGATACGGTCATCGTGGAATAATCCTGACCCCGGGTATCTTCGGGGTAGCAGGCTGGAAAAGAACTTGGAGCTGGCGTAATATCCGGCCATGAACCGCTGGAACAATTTTCTCAAGCAGACTGATTTCCAGGCGCGCTTCCGCCTGCTGGTCCTCATCCTATTTCCCCTGTGGGTCTGCAGCCTTCCCCTCTTTCACTTCGCTCTGGTTCCCTGGCTGGCTGGATTCCTCACGCCCTACGTCCTGACCGGATTGTTCCAGCGCTATCCCCGCCTGCCGGTCGTGCTGGTGTCGGGAATGCTGCTTAGCTGCTATATCCTCTGCCAGGTCAAGCTCTCCAGCTTCCAGACCACCTTGCTCTGCTGCTCGACCTGGTTCTCCCTGGCCTTCGCCGCCGGAACCCAATGGTGGACGCTCTCCTCAGGAGATTGACGCGGACTGCCGGGGCGGGTCTTTAGGGAGCGCCGCAGCAGCGGCAACTGACGAGCGGACCGGCAGGGCGTTCCTGATCGCAATAATCACAGAAACGCACCGGGGGAAGAAAGGCGTCGAACAGGTAAATCGGTTGACCCTGACGGCTGACGAGTTGGCGGCACAAGCCTCTGTCGCAAAGACTGGAGCTGACGCGGGCCACTTCCTTGTGGCGATACTCCAGAGCCTCCAGCATCCGGGCTTCGGTCAGCCAGCCGTGGTGGTCGCGAGCGGCGGCCAGCACTTTTTCTTCGCGACTCCACCAGTATTGCTGGTGCTTGTAGTAGGCGGCGCCCACCTTGGTGCCGAGCGCCACCAGCTTGAGACCGTTTTCCCAGGTGAACCAGGAAGGCGGCTGAGGGGGTTCGGGAGCGGGCTTCTTGAGGGCCCGAGCCACGGCTTCTGGACGAAATCCTTGCATTGCTGAAGTATAACAGACTCCTCCAAGAGTATCTGTGAAGAGAGTAACAATCCGGCTACACCCTGGAGGTTGCGAGAAGGTGAGTCAGGGCCTGGCAGTTCGCCCCCCGGCGGGGCTACTTCAGGTTGTCGGCGGCGGCGAAATCGATCAGGGTTTCGGCCACTTTGGGGTTCCAGTCCAGCGAGACGTGGCCGCCGGTGCTGAACATCCGCGAAACCTCCAGTGGGCCGGGGTTCGTTTCCAACTTGCGCAGAGTATCCACGTCGTTGCGGTTCAAAATGTAGTCGTCGGCGGCGCCCATCATCAGCACAGGAGTCTGACTAACGGCCTCCATGGCGTTGGTGAAGCTGTATTTGGAAGCCATCTGTTCCGGAGTCAGTTGATTTTGTTGCAACCAACTGTCTTTGCTCAACCATTCGTCGGAGAACTGGCGATAGGTGATGTTCTCCACGATGCGCTTATGTTCTTGGCGCATCTTCACTTTCTTGATCAGGCCGGCTTGCTTGTATTCTTCGGTGTTCATGGGCAGTTGGTTATGACCGAACTGGGTGTCCACAATCTCCAGCAATTCCTTAAGGGAGTCGCGACTTCCATATTTATCGGCTATCTCGATCTCGTCCACATTGCTGCCGGTGGTATGTTTTGACAACTCGCTCTGATAGAAACCGTCGTAGCCGTATTTCTTGACATCCCGCTTGTACTTCAGGCCAGTGTCGGAGATCGTGGCCGTGCCATCCTTGTACAGCTCGCGCAGATCATCGAGCTGGACCATGGAGTGCTCCAGATTCTCGGGCGGCGAAATGGCCACAAAATTCCCGTCGATCAAGCGATTGGAGCTTTCCTCGTCAAGCCGAATCAGATTGGCCCCGTGCAGACCACCATAAGAATAGCCGGCCACCGAGATACTGGTGAAAAACTCGGGGTACTGATCACGCAGGTTTTCCAGAATCTTGCGCGTGGCCAGGGCATCGACGCGAGGATTGCCGGGGTGATAGAGGGGCATATCCTCGAGCATTTCCTTGCTCATCGAATTGGGCAGGCAGACATAGTTCATGCCCCGCTCCAGGGCCAGCTTCTTGAGCAAGTTCGAGTGGGAACTCTCGCCGCTGCTGTGGATTCCCGGCAGCACCACCAGCATCGGAGCGAACGGTCCGTTCTGGCGCCCCATCAACACTTCCACGTCTTCCTTGTAGAACTCAGGAACCTGGACAACGATCTTTTCCTCGCCCTTGGGCAGTTCGACCTGGCTGGCAGCGATCGATCCGGCCACGCTGGCCACGTAAGGATCAAGACTCTGATAATCAAGGCCGGCCACTTGCCGGCGCACATCCGCGATGGAGCGGGGCAGAGGCTCATCGGCGCGCGCGCCGATCTCCACCGATTCACCCTGGCCGGGCTCGGGTTTGATCAGGGCTTCCCATTCCGGAAGGCTGAGGGCTTTTACGGGAGGACGACTGCTAATAACCACTGGACAACCATGCCATGGATTTCACTGCATAGTTGGAAACAGGTGGTTAACTTGGCGACGTCTGAGCCGATGGCTTGGTCCAGGCCGTTCCCGGTCCTCGGCCAGTTCCTGGAGGCTCCGAACGAATCAAGCCGAACGGTCGGCCATGCGCACCGAAGAACTCATTCGCAGCAAGCGTGCTGTTCGCGACTTCGTCAAACAACCGATTTCCCCAGAAATCCAGCTGGCAATTCTAGAGGCGGGACGCCACGCCCCTTCCGCCATGAACCGGCAACCCTGGAACTTTGTGGCTCTGACCGACCCGGAAAAGTTGGCGCAACTGGCCGAGGTTTCAGGCCATTCCGGGCATCTGGCTAACGCCGCCTTCGGATTGGTACTGCTCATCCCGGAAGGGCACTGGCCGATTTTTGACGCCGGGCAGGCGGCTGCCTACATGCAACTGGCCGCCTGGGAACGCGGAATCGCCTCTTGCGTGGGTTCTTTTGTGGACCCGGCGGCGGCCCGCGCCCTGCTCGAATATCCCGAGGAATTGCGGCCGGTTTGCTGCCTTTCTTTCGGCTATCCTCCCCAAGAGGCCAAAGGCCCGCCGCGCAAAGGCGGGCGAAAACCGCTCAACGAGATCGTTCATTGGAACAAATGGGGCGCAACTTTGCCATAATCTGGCAACATTTCTCCGATTTGGTAGAGATTTGGTAGAAATCTCCTGCGTATCCTGAGCTAACCCAATCCATCAGGAGGCAAAAGAAAATGGAGATTTCCTCGACTTCCAACGAACTGGCCTGGTTTCAGCCCCTGCCCCGCCGACGACCCGAACCGCTCGATTGTGACCTCGACGCCGTGCCCGATCAGTTGGACCTCAGTCCACAGGCGCAGCAGGGTCCAATTCCCCAGACCGTCAACCTGCCGGAGGATATTCCTTTCCAGCCCTATCGACCGAGACCGGAGTTCCGCGGCAAGGCTCCCCTGCCGCGGAAGTTGGATGTACACTGCCTGACGGCCGGCGAGCGAGTGGCGGAAGACGCCCGCTCCCTGAAAGGAAAATCCGCGCGCTCACTGACTTGGAAACTACCGGGTTTTCAGAATACGACGGAAATGCCCGCCACCAACTATGGAACCAACAATCAGTGCGCCAACTTTGTTTCGACCTTCGCCCGACGTCTGGGCTTGAAAGGGCACTACCTGGTCGTGCCCGATCTGGAAAGAGCGATGAAAAAACAAGGCTGGCAACGAGTCTCGGCCGCTGATGCCAGGCCGGGTGACGTCTGGATCTCCGACAGCCACACGGAACTGGTCACTGGACGAGCCAATGGCAAACCACGAGTGACGGGTTGCAACAACGGGGGGAACAGCTATCAGACCGTCTCAGAGCATACTCAGACCAGCGGACGTTTCTATACGAGGCCCATCTGGCGTGACCAGCATTAAGCGCGGTCGGAGAGGGCAGTCGTGGACTTCCGCCTCGATCTCTTCCCAAATCTGGTCGAGCTCCACCTGAGTGGCCAGCCCTGGCTCACGGAGAAAGGCCTTGCGCCGGCTGGGGGTGTTCCATATCAATCCTTCTGGGCTTTTCATCGCAACCTCCAAATCAACCCTGCCATATGTTCACTCATTTCTGTCAAGAGGTTCCGTCATCTTTTTTCGGACAAGTGCTGGTCTATGTAAGTCTCCTGAAAAATCTGACGGGCCTCGCGCAAATGCTGGTCGGCCTGGCCCTGAGTGCGGCGGCTTAAGTGGAAGAGTTGCAGACGCTCACATTCTAGCTCGCAGGCCAGCAAGGCGGCCTCGGTGGCGGTGGAGTGTAGCTTGGACTCGGCCAGTGCGCGTTGCGATTCCAGGAAGGCGGCCTCGCACCAGAGCACTCGGGTGGGCCCGAAAGCTTCCACAATACGCGCGCGCGTGCCGGGGTCGAGGCGGGTATCGGTTACATAGGCCAGTTGCTCGGGGGGCAACGCTCGCACCCATTGCCTGAGTTCGCTCAGCGGACGCTCCTCACCGGCGACCAGCAGCGTTCCTTCCAGTGTTCCGGCAACCATCCTCGCTTTCAGGGTAGCAATCCAGGGACCGGGCGGGTACGGGCACTCCTCTCGGAATCGAAAGCTGATCGGGGACTCCAAACGGTAGCCCAGGCACGGGACGCCATGCTCCAACTCCACCCAGCGCAAACTCCAATTCTCGAGAGCCGGCAAACCGGAGGCTGCCTCCCGGCCCACAAAGCGATGGCTACAGGGGAAGTGGCGACTCTTCCAGACGGTGCCCGTCCATTCATAGCCTTCAACCACAAACTGCGAACGCGAAACCAGATTCCAGGCATAGCCGGCCAGGCGGCCGGCCAGCATATCCAGGATCCCTTTGGGGCCAAGCACGCGCAGTGGCCGGTCGCCAAAAAGTTGGGCCCGCATGAGGGCGTCCAGGCCGATCCAATGGTCAATGTGAGCATGGCTGACGAAAACCGTGTCGATTTGCAATAACTCATGCAAGGAAAGTGCGTGCAGATCCCCGCAGTCCAATAGCCAGCGCTGTGCCAACTGAGGTAGACTCAGCAGCAGGGCCGGGTCGTGATGAACGGGATTGACCAACCGGCAATGAAACATAAGCCTGGCTTGGCGGGAGGGTGTGGCGGATCCTTGGGTTGGATGGAAAGTTTGACAAGCGCTCAGCAAGCGCTCGGCTCCTACAGTTTCGAACTTTGCCTGCAATGGCTGAAGCACGCCATGCCCGATTGCCAGGCGGATCCGGTGAAGCGCTGCCTTTTGCTCAACAACCTGGGGCTCTACCATCGCAAAAACGGGAATCCCGAAAAGGCCGCGCGCTTTTTTGAGCAAGCCCTGCAAGACTGCCAGCCGAGTTGGCTGCGCGGGCGCATCTTCGCCAATTGGGGCGTGCTCGAGCATCGCCGCGGCAACCTGGTGGCGGCGCGCCGTCTCTACCAGGATGCTCTCAATTGCTGCTCCCAGCCGGTCGAAGACGAGAAAGCCGTGGTGCGTCTGTGCATCAATTTCGCCCGGCTCCACGTGCAACAAGATCGGGGCGTGCAGGCGGACACTTTGCTGCGCCGCGCCCGGGGACTGGTGGCCAAGTATCCGGACGACGCCATGCTGGAATGCCGCTACCATCTGGCCATGGGCCGGGCGGCCATGGCTGGCAGGCGACTGGCCAAAGCCGAAGTAGATTTTGTGCAAGCCATCCGGGTAGTGCAGAAACTGGACTACTTCGAGCCCGTCCTGCTGGCTCAATGCCGCTCGGAGCTGGCCAATTGTTATTCGCTGCAAGCTTTTGGCCAGTTGGACGTGTCGGAGACCAAAAAAGATGGCCTGGAGCGCGGCGATCAGGCGGAAAATCTCTTTTGCGAGGCCTTGGAGCTACTCGAGGGCGCCGAGCAGTCGCAAAGTTTGGAATACATCGAGGCTCTCTCACTGGCGATGGATCATTCGGTTCGAACCGGCCAATGGGAAAACGCCGAAACCCGCGTGCAGAAACTCTTGGAACGGGTTACGGCCACCGAGCACCTGGAAATCGGCATCCGTATCAGCGCCTGGGAGCGAGCCACTTTGATTCTCCGACAGGTGGGCAAACCGCAGTTGGCCGAACGCGCTCAGCGCCGCCAGACAGCCCTGCTCAAGCAGCAACGAGAGAAGGGGCCCCAGCCTTCGGAAACTTCCCCGGTTCAAGAACCTCCCCTGGCCGAACCGCCCACGCCCGAGCCGGAGCCACCTGGAGCAGCGGGACCTCGGACCCCGGTGCTGCGCAAAGTCAGGGCCACTCCCGCGGCCGTTCCTGGAGAGTCCCCTCCCAGAGCCAGGCTGCCGCGCAAACCCCAACCCTAGAAGTCCGGCCGGGGGAACTCACCCCACCGGCCCCACTCAAAAATCGATCTCGAGCGGGAAAAGCTCACGGAAGCCCCTTGCTATCGTAGAGCCATGAGTGAATGGATTTCCGTCTACAGCAATGACACACTGCTCACACAGAAAGCCTGGATCGTCTTGTGCTGGGGTGCGCCAGCCGCGGGTAAGAGCACGGTGGCCCGCGAGTTCTGCCGGCGCCACCAACTGCCACGCCTCTCCTCGGACGCGGTCAACCAGGCCCTGATCGGTGACCGCTTCCTGCCTGAACTGCGCCCGGCCATCTACCAGGGACTTTTCGCCATGGCCGAGGCCATTCTCGAGCGCGGCGGCCGCCTGGCTCTGGATGGAACCTTCCTGAACCCCGCCTCGCGCGCTCAGGTGAAAGCGCTGGCCGAAAGACATGGCGCCGTCTATCTCTCCCTGCAGGTGCAATGTTCGCTGGGCGAGCGAATGCGGCGCAACGCGCTGCGCCCGGACAGCGAGCGTGTGCCCGACGAGTGGCTGCGCAACGCCCATTGCCTGGCCGCCCTGAGCGGCCAGGGAGAGCTGGCGGTGGACAGTCAGCGGCACTCGCCGGCAGCCACCGTCGATCAATTGGAGGAAGCCCTGATGCAAAAATTGCGCCGCGCTCATGGCTTGCAGCGCAGGCGGGCCGCCATGGTATGGTAGGCGGATGCAGATCCGCTACCACACTTTTGACTCGAAAAAATCCCCCGGACACTGGCTGCACGTCAGCGAAGCAGGCCATCGGAACAAAGACACGGTCCTGATGGTTCACGGGGCCGCCGGCAACCAGAGCAATTTCTCTCCGCAAATGAAAGCCCTCAGCGATCGCTATCGGGTAGTAGCGGTGGACTTACGCGGGCACGGTCGCTCCCCCTGGCCCCAACCCAAACCCAGTATCGACGACTTCTATGCCGACCTGGAAGAGTTTCTGGAGTGGATGCCCGAGCAGTTCTCGTTGGTGGCGCATTCCTTTGGGGGCTACCTGAGCACCCGGCTGGCCGCCAACTATCCGGATCGAATTCGCCATCTCGCTCTCCTCAACACGGCCCAGTCCATACCTCGCACCTTTTCCTATCGTCTGCTCGAACTGATCACCCCGGGAGCCGACGTGGTCCATCGGCCGGAGGCTTTTATCGCGGCCAACAGCGAGGTTTGCAAACACCTGCTGGGCGACGTGCTGCAAAGCTGGGACTGCACCCCGTTTTACAGCCAGATCCAGATGCCGCGAATGACGGTGCTGGGCGCTCTAGATCCTCTCATTCCGCTGGTTTTGGGCAAGGAAAGCGCCAAGGCGCTGGGAGGCAGCGTCCAGATTCTGCCGCTGGGAAATCACGTCTGTATGCACGAGGCGCCCGCTCAGGTCAACGGCTGGCTGCTTGAGCTTTTGCAGCAATGAGTCAGTTGGATTTTGGCTTCGCCGAGGCCGTTGAGAAAGAAGAACGCCACCGCCGCGCCTACGTACCCGTGCCCGAGAAGGGCGAGGACGGTCTGCGCCGCTACTATGCCGACCTGCATGTGCATATCGGCCGCAACGGCCGCGGCCAGCCGGTAAAAATCACGGCCAGTCCCGACCTGGTCCTGCACAAGGTGGTGGAATACGCCTGGCAGCGCAAGGGTCTGGATCTGGTGGGCGTCATCGACTGCGCCTGCACCGGAGTGCTGCAAGACCTGCGCGCCCTGGTGGACCGGGGCCATCTTTTGGAGCTGCCTGAGGGCGGTCTGCGCCACCGCGACCAGATCACGCTGATTCCCGGCGCCGAGGTGGAAGCGGTGGAAACTCACGGCGGGGTCTCCCACCATCTCTGCTATTTCCCCTATTTGCGCAATCTCAGCGAATTCTCCACGGTGATGCGCCGCTACATCACCAATATGGAACTCTCGTCCCAGCGTTGCGGCCTGCCCGCCCGCGAATTGATGAGCGTGGTGCAGGCCTGCGGCGGGGTGCTGGTGCCGGCTCACGCTTTCACGCCGCACAAGAGCGTCTACGGCAACGCGGCCGACCGATTGAGTGACCTTTTCGGCGATTTGTTCGAGGACATTCCCGCTCTGGAACTGGGGCTTTCCGCCACGGCCGAGCTGGCTGACCGGCTGCCCGAACTGGCGGACAAGACCTTCGTTACCAATTCCGATGCCCACAGCCTCGAGCGTATGGCCCGCGAGTACACGGTGATGCGCCTGGCCGCCCCTAATTTTCGGGAAGTGCTGCTGGCTTGGCGCCGCCAGCAAGGGCGGCGGGTCGAGGCCAATTACGGAGTCGACCCGGCCCTGGGCCGCTATCATCGCAGTTATTGCCTGGTTTGCGATCAGCCGCGGGTGGGGCCGGAGGCCGTGCTCAAGTGTTGGGAGTGCGGAGCCTTTCAGCGCAAAGATTTCGTCCGCGGAGTTTTTGACCGCATCCTGGAGCTGAGTTCTGAGCCCAGTTGCCCACCAGCTCATCGCCCGCCTTACATCCTGCAAATCCCCTTGAATCAGCAAACCGGGTTGGGCATGAGCCGTCTCAACCAGTTAGTGGCCGCCTTCGGCAATGAAATGAACGTGATCCATCAGGCCACCATGGCTCAACTGGTGCCGCTGGTGGGCTACCGGTTGGCCGAGCAAATCGTGGCGGCGCGCAGCGGCCAGGTCACCATGCAGGCCGGCGCCGGGGGACGCTATGGCAAGCTGGTGGGCGTGGCCGCCGGCAGCGACCAGCTCAGCCTCTTCTAGCAGGAAATTGAAAAACATTCAAGAAAAAGCCCGGCCAAAGTAAAAGGAGGACCGTTATGCCGCGCACTCTACTTCTGGCTCTACTTCTGACCGGCTCCAGCCTGGCCCAAGGGCTCACTCCCGAGGACTTCGTCAAGCTGAATTTCATCTCCGAAGGTACTGTCAGCCCCGACGGCAAAACCTTGATCTACACGGTCACCTCTCAAACCCCCAGCGAACCCCACTTTGATCGAGCCGGACAGGGCAGCCAGAACAAACTCTATTTGTTCGAGCAGCCGGGCAACGATCGGGTGTTGCTGGAGAATGCCATGCAGCCCTCCTGGTCGCCCGATGGCAAGGGCCTGGCCTTGCTGGATGCCGATATCCACGAAGCCCGCCTCAAAGTCTGGTGGAAGGACAACGACCACTGGTCGGTGCTGCGCCACGCCTCCATCGGCTACGGAGGCGGTCAGGGCTACTGCTGGTTGAACAGCCAGCGCATTCTGGCGGCGACCGCCGCTCCCGGCCAAGAAAAAGCCGACGTCAGCGTGCTCGACAGCCAGACCGTCAAGCCCCAACCTCGCCAGGTGTTGGTCGAGTGGAACCCCGACACGGGGACCACTCGCGAGTGGGCCAAAGGCGTCTTCACTTCTTTTGCGCCCAGCGCCGACGGTCAACGCGTGGCGGCCTTGCGCTGGTCAGAGCTAACCTTCCCTTCCAGCGCGCGTTCCGGGCCGCCCGCCCAACTCGTACTTCTCGACGGCAGTGAAAAAATTATCATGGTCGACCCTGTGTCCAATCCCAGACCGGATTCCCTGCGTTGGTCGGCCGACGGTTCGCAATTGGCGGCCCGAGACGAATTCGGTCACTGGTGGCAAATCCGCGCCGAGAGCGGCGCGGCCGAGGCTCTCCCCAACGAAGTCATCGACTGCTGCTGGGTAGGCAATCAACTGGCTCTGCGCAGCGACGCCTGGCGTCTGGAGGGCAAACCCCTCATGCCGGCCAGTGCGCGTTTCTTTGGCGGCGGCCACCAGGTGGTGGCCCTCAGCGAAGGGCATAGCTACCACCTCGAAGCCGGCAAGGAACCGGTTTCGGTCGGTGATTTGCCGGCCGGCGACGGCTACATCGTGGAGCGCGGCCAGTTCCCACTGGTCATTCGCCAGGGCGACAAGCGCACGCTGGTCTTCGGGCCGGGCCACCTGCGCACGGTGCCGGCCGCTGCCGGCACCTACTTTACCGGCAGCGGCGAATCGGTGTGGCTGACCAATGCCGAACACACGCGCATCACGGGAACCGACGGCCAGGCGGGACCGAGCCTGGTCATGCCTTCCTCGGCCGACCGCCTGGTCAGTCTGCCCGTGGGGAATAACCAGGTGGACTGGTTGCTTCTGCCCGCCGCCGAGCAGCCGGGCCCCTACCCTACCGTGGTCTGGTTGGAACCGGGCCGCCTCTACAGCCATGAAGTGCAACCGAAGGAGGCACTGCTTTCCAATCAGAGCGGGGGCCTCAACGCCCGGCTGCTCAGCGCCCAGGGCTACGCCGTCTATTTCCCCAGCCTGGCTTCTGGCAAAGGCGAGCCGGCCAGCAATCTGGATAAGGCGCTCCAGGCCGGACTCCGCCGGCTGGCCGCGCAGGGCAACGTGGATATGCAGCGACTGGCCGTCATGGGCCAGGGATACGGCGGCTACGCCACCTTGATGGCGGCCACCCAATCGCATCCTTTCAAAGCGGCTGTGGCTCTCTCGGCCTTCGGTGACTTGAGCAGTGATTACGCCCGGCTCTCCCCGGCCACCCGGCTGGGCTCGGCTCAGGACGCCCTCCCCTTTGTACACCGTCAGAGCCATGATTATGAAAAAGGGCAGTTGGCCATGGGCCAGCCTCCCTGGCAAGATCCGCAGCTTTACGTGCGCAACAGCCCCTATTACCAGGCCGGCCGCGTACAGGCTCCGGTGCTGCTCATCACCGGCAGTCAGGACGGCCACCTGGCTCAGTCGGAGCAGTTCTTCGCGGCGCTTTACCGGCAAGGCAAACCGGCCCGTCTGGTGCGCTATCAGGGAGAAGCTCAACGCATCGAGCAGGCCGATCACGTGGTGGACGAGTGGCGGCAAATTCTGGGATGGCTGGAACGCTACATGGGTGAGCAAACCACTTCAAGTCGCTAAGAGCCGTGGTCGAGGCCTTAACAGGAATCGGGCTCAAGTTTCGGTAAAGAAGGTAAGTGCGACTCCTGCTCCTGGTCATGCTGTTGGTCGGCTCTTACTGGGGCTACTCCATCGATTTGGAGTGCCAGTTGCACCACTGTCTGTCTCAGCATAGCGACGACGCGACCGGTTGCTCGGCCCCGGCCAAGACGGTCGATCCGCCCCTGGCCGTCATCTGCCCTGAGCATAAGCCGGTGGTTTCCCTTCCTCCCATCTGGCCCTTATTGGTGCCCACGGTGCTGGCTCACCAGCCGGGTTGGCCCAGCGACCCGGCCTATGTGCGCGAAATCGGCCCTCCCCGAGCTCCTCCCGTCCTGACCTGATCCCTTCCATTTCGAATACGGATGAGGACTCCTGATGAGACGTTCATGGATCTTTGCGTCACTTCTGTTGGCGCAGTTATGCGGCTGCATGGCCAGTCCGCCGGCCCCTCCCAGCCCTAAGCCCGAGGCGGAGGAGCATCACGGCCACGAGCATCCCGAAGGGGTGGTGGAACTGAGCGGGCTCCAGGTGAAGTCGGCCAGACTTAAAGTGGAAGCGGTCGGGCTGCGCAGCTTCAGCGGTGATTTCCAGGCCAGCGGGACGCTGACGTACGATAAAGACCTGCAGGTGCGAGTGACTTCCCCCTTGCCGGGTAAGGCCGTCGAGCTGCGCTCCCGCCTGGGGGAAGTGGTGTCGCGCGGGCAAGTGTTGGCCGTCATCGACTGTCCTGAACTGGTCAAATACAAAGCCGACTACCACGAGGCGGAGACGGACTTTCGGCTGGCCCAGCAGAGCCTGGAACGGCGGCGCGCCCTGGCTCGCTATGGCGATATTACCCGCCGCCCCCTGGACGAGGCGCGCAAAGAACTGGCGACCTCCCAGGCCGAATTGGAAGTGGCCACGGTTACCTGCGACGTCAATAAGAAAACCGTCGAACGCACTCAAGACTTACTGGCAAACGGCATCGCTTCCCAGGCACAACTGGAGCAGGCTCGCGCCGACTACGAGCAGGCCCGCGCCAGGCAAAGACTGGCTGAGGTGCAGGTCCGTCTGGCCCGCGCCCATCTGCAGCGCGAGGAGCAGATCGGCAAGTTGGGACTGCTCTCTAATAAAGAGATTCAGGAAGCCGAGGCCAACTTGGAACGGGCTCAGGAGCGCGTTCAGCATCTGCGCGAGGGCTTGGAGGCGCTCCAGGCGGATCCCGAGGGACACGGCAGCCTCACCCAGATCCGCGCCCCCATCAGCGGAACCGTGACCAGCCGGCCGATTTCGCTGGGCGAATCGGTCACACCCGAGGAAGAGTTGTTCACGCTGGTCAACGCCGAACGCCTCTGGCTGTGGGTCAACGTGCTCGAAAGCGAACTCTCCAAGCTGCGCCGCGGTCAGCGGGTGGAGGTGTCGGTGACGGCCTTCCCCGGCCGGACCTTCGAGGGCACCATCGGCTACATCGCTCCCGAGCTGGACGAAAAGACGCGGGCGGCTCGGGCGCAAGTGCTGATATCCAATGAAGATCTCCGGCTGAAACCGGCCATGGTGGCGCAAGTCCGAGTGGTGACCAGTTCTCAGCGCAGCCTGGTGATTCCCGAGGCGGCCCTGCAGAAAGTTCACGATCTGGAAGTGGTCTACGTGGTCCAAAAATCCGAGGAGGAGGACTGGGAATTCGAGCGGCGGCCGGTGGTCGTCTCCGGACGCTCGGGCGGCTGGGCGCAAATCGCCAGCGGCCTCAAGCCAGGCGAACGGATTGTCAGCGAAGGCTCGGGCATTCTCAAAGGGGAAGATCTGAAGGGCAGCCTGGAAGAAGGCGGTCACCACCATTGATCGAGCGGGTCATTCGCTGGTCGATCCGTCACCGCGCTCTGGTGCTCTGCCTGTGCGCCTTGGTGGCCGCGCTGGGACTGCGTGCCCTCTATCTGCTGCCCATCGACGCCGTGCCCGATGTCACCAACCGGCAGGTTCAAATCAATCTCAAAGCGGCGGGCCTGGGACCCGAGGAAATGGAGCGGCGCGTCACCTTCCCGGTGGAGCTGGCCCTGGGCGGCCTACCGCACTTGCAGGAGGTGCGCTCGATTTCCCAATTCGGGCTTTCCCAGGTCACCATCGTCTTCGAAGAAGAGGTGGATATTTACGCGGCTCGCCAATGGGTCAGCGAACGTATTCTGGAAGCGCGGGACCAATTACCGGCCGGAGTCACCCCCGAGATGGCTCCCATCAGCACCGGACTGGGCGAAATCTATTATCTGCGCATCGATAACCCGCGCCTGGACCTGATGGAAAAGCGCACCTTGCTGGACTGGACCGTACGTCCCCAGTTACGCGGTGTGAAGGGCCTGGCCGAAGTGAATACCTGGGGCGGCTCGGTCCGCCAGTTCCAAGTACGAGTGGACCCTAACCGCCTGCAAGCTTTTGGCCTGACCTTTCGCGACGTGGTCGAGGCGGTCGCTCAGAGCAACGCCAACGCCGGCGGCGGCACCATTACCCATGGAGGCGAGCAGCGTAACGTGCGCACCCTGGGAACCCTGTCCAGTCTCAGCGATCTGCGCGACACGGTGGTCAAAGCCCAGGGGGGCGTGGGCGTGACGGTGGGCCAACTGGCCGAGGTGGTGGAGGGCCCCATGCAACGCCAGGGAGCCATTACGCGCGACGGCCTGGGCGAAGACGCTTTCGCCATCACCATGCTCTTGATGGGTGAAAACGGCCGTCTGGTGGTCCAGCGCGTCAAAGAGAAAGTCACCCAGATCGAAACGTCGCTTCCGGCCGGCAGCCGGCTGGTGGGATTTCTCGATCGCAGCGACCTGATCAAACGCACCCTGACCACCGCCCTGCGCAACCTGAGCGAGGGAGGTTTGCTGGTGGTCTTGCTGCTCTTTCTCTTCCTGGGGCAGATGCGCGCCGGCCTGATCGTAAGTTCCGCCATTCCGCTCTCCATGCTGATCTGCGTCATCGGCATGTACCGCTATAAAATTTCAGCTAATTTGATGAGCCTGGGCGCCCTCGACTTTGGTCTAATCGTCGATGGTTCGGTGATCATCGTGGAAAACTGCGTACGCCGCCTGGCCGGACGCACCCATCTGAGCGAGGCGGAGCGGCTGGAGCTGATCGCCCAGGCCACGGTGGAAGTGCGTAGCGCCACCCAGTTCGGCGAAATGGTCATCATCGCCAGCTACTTACCCATCCTCAGCCTGCAAGGACTGGAAGGCAAAATGTTCCGGCCTATGGGCTTCACGGTGGTGCTGGCTCTGTTGGGAGCCATGCTGCTCTCCTTCACCGTCACACCCGCCTTGTGCGCCTATTTTCTCAAACCGGCTCCCGAGCCCAAAGATGGCGTGCTCTCTCGGCTCAAGGATTGGTACGGCGATTTTCTTGACTGGTGCTTCGCGCGCTGGCTGTGGGTGCTGGGCTTCTCGGTAGCGGTCATGGTCTTCACGCCGCTGGCCCTGAGCCGTCTGGGCGGTGAATTTATCCCCGAGTTGGACGAGGGAGCAGTGGCCGTGCAGGCCGTTTACCTGCCGGGAACCAGCCTGGAGTCGGTGGTGGAACGCTCTACCGCCATGGAAAAGCTCCTGCGCGACAAGTTTCCCGATGAAATAGAAGCCACCGTCAGCCGTATCGGCCGGCCGGAAATCGCCACCGACCCGATGCAGGTGTTTCAGGTCGACCTGCTGATCGCCTTGAAGCCACTCTCGCAGTGGAGCAAAGCCGGCACGCGCCTGCAACTGGTCGAGGCCCTGGACCAGGAACTGTCCAAATCCCCCGGTGTCTCCCTAAGCTTCAGTCAGCCCATCAAAATGCGCATGATGGAACTGATCGAAGGGGTCGGCATCCGCTCGGACCTGGGCGTGAAGCTTTTTGGAGAAGACCGGGAAGTGCTGGAGGCCAAGGCGCAGCAGGCCGCCCAACTGATTCGCCAGGTTCGTGGAGCGGCCGATGTGGCCGTCGAAACCACTACCGGTTTGCCCCAGCTTGACCTGGAAATCGACCGCGTCAAAGCCGCCCAGCTCGGCGTCCGGGTGGATGAAATCAATCAAATCGTCGAGGCGGCTCTGGGCGGCAAAACCGTCACCGAGGTCAACGACGGCAGCAAGCGTATCAGCGTGGCCGTGATGCTGCCGCCGGAGATGCGCAGCGACCCTACCCGATTCGCCTCGCTGCAGGTGCCCACCCAGCAGGGACTGCTCGTCCCTCTTTCGGCCGTATGCCACATCAAAGAAGTCTCCGGACCCGCCCAAATCTCGCGCGAAGGCGGGCAACGACGGGTAGTGATTCAGGCCAACGTGCGCGACCGCGATCTGGCCAGCTTTGTAGATGAAGTCCGAACTCGCCTGGAAAAGAGCCTGCGACTTCCGCCCGGCTATTATCTTCAATACGGCGGAACCTACGAGAAGATGCAGTCCGGCCGTGCCCGCCTGGCCCTGATCGTGCCGATCACCTGCGGCCTCATCTTGACCCTGCTCTTTGTTTCTTTCGGCAGCGTCAGCGACGCCGCCCTGGTCTTCCTGGGAGTACCGCTGGCCGCCGCCGGCGGAGTGCTGGCCCTGTGGGTGCGCGGTATGACCTTGTCCATTTCGGCCTGCATCGGCTTCATCGCCCTGGGCGGGGTGGCCGTGCTCAACGGAGTGGTGTTGCTGCACTTCATCCGCGACCTGCACGGCCGTGGCCAGGAAGCCCGCAAGGCGGCGCTACGCGGCGCCCGCGAACGCCTGCGGCCGGTGCTCATGACGGCCTCGGTAGCCGGCTTCGGGTTTTTGCCCATGGCCCTTTCCTCGGGCGCCGGAGCCGAAGTGCAAAAGCCCCTGGCCACGGTGGTTATCGGGGGCCTACTTTCCTCAACGGCGCTGACCCTGTTCGTACTGCCGACCATGTGGCTCAAGCTCCGGCGCAGGCAGGGCCAGCACTCGCCCCCCACGGGCTAGACCTTTCAGGCGACGTCCGCCCTTACTTCGGAAACCTGGTCAGCGCCATATTTGCTCAGCAAATGATGCACGGCTTCGATAGCGACCTCGCCGGACGGCGCCGATACTTCGACGATGGCTCCGCCCGACTCAACGGTTTGGGCAAAGCCATGGGCAACCGAAGCCTCCATCCCCTGGTCGTGCAGAAAGCCGGCCACACCGCCGGCGATGGCACCGGCAGCGCTGGTCCCGGCGGCGGCCGCCGCGGCCGTGGCCAGGGCTCCTCCGCCGATCACCAGGCCAAATCCCGGAATCAGCAGGGAAGCCAGCGCCGCCAGAGCCCCGACCGCCAGGCCGAGGCCCGCGCCTTCCGCGGCTCCCGCCGCGGCATCCCTTCCGGTAGTGATGGTAACGCCATTTTTGGCGCGCTGCTCGTGGTCGGTGCCATCAGCAGGCCCCACCAGACTGATGTCGTTCTTGGCGACTCCATGATCAAGCAGAGCTCCCACCGCTCGCTCGGCTAACTGCAAGTCACTGAATTTTGCGTAGAGATTCATCATGATTCGGGCCTCCTATCGGTCCATTAACGCTAAGCGCCAGCTTCCAGCTTATGGCGAACGGCCCGGCCGGACACGAGGCGCGCATACCGCGGTAGCGGGACCAGGGTCCTCTCCAAACATAGCATTCCATTGACCTGCTTGAGCCAACCCTGGTAAACTACTTGAATGTGTTTCCTTCAGGCCTGGCTTCAACGCTTCTGCTTAGCCCTGTGCCTGACCCTGCCTTTTGCTTCCACGGTGGCCAGCACTCAGAGCAGACTACGGATCGTGACTGCTCTTCAGACACACTCTCCACAGAGCCGGCCCTTTCCGCAATTGATCGCCACCCTGCATTCCCCCGGGGCCATATTGCTTCACTGCCAGGCGGTCTGCCCGGCACCGCCGCCAGAGTTCCGAGTGCTTTCAGAAATTTCGTTGCAAACGATGGAATTTACCATCTCTCAAGACGATCGGTGCGCCGCCCCTCAGGCGCTGCGGCCAAGAGGTCCGCCCCGGGTCCACTGAACTCTACCCCAAGTAGCACGAAAGGTAAGTTTATGTTAAGACCCGATGCGCTGAACGCCGAGCTGCGAGCCTTGGCCACGGGGACGGGGAGCGAGGAGACTTTGTGTCAGGCCCTGCTGGAGCATTTTTCCCAGTTGGTATTCGTTCCCGTGGATCCCCAAACCCGCCTGGCACGCCCCCGCGATTGGAACGGGCAGTCAGCCATGCGGCTGTTTCCCGACCGTACAATATTGGAACTCTATCAGCTCAGTCACCCCGAGGAAGAGTTCGGCGTCGTCGAACTGAAAGCCGGCGAATTATTTGAATGGGCCGCCCGGCTTCGGTTGGGCCTGCTCATTCTGATTGATCTGGTGGACTCTCGTCTGAGTCAAGTAATGCTATCTCCTGCCCGTGTTAACCAACTGGCGGCACCCAAAAAAGGGTGAGAAATATCCGGGTCGCACAGGACCTCCGTCCTGCGACCCGGGTACTACCCGCTAGTTCCACCCGCCGGTTCCGACTTTAAGATGAAGCCACGAAACTCAATTCCGGGAGGAACTATGCAAAATCTTCACGCCAGTTTTCAGGATTACAAAATGGCCGAAAAGGCCGTGGGAGCCCTGCTCGATCATGGAGTCCCCAAAGAAAATATCACCTTGATCGGCCCCGCAGATGGCAAAGACCATGAAAAGCACGCCGAGCAGGGTATTACCACCACCACCGGCGGAGACGCCGCCGCCGGAGCCGCCAAAGGAGCCGGAGCCGGGTTGGTTGCGGGCGCGCTGGGTGCGCTGGCTTCGTTATTCATTCCCGGCTTCGGCATCGTGACCGGCGGAGGTGCTCTGGCTACCGCTCTGGCAACCGCGGCCGGCACCACCGCGGCTGGCGCCGTGGCGGGCAGTGTGGCCGGCTTCCTGCAGGACCAGGGTGTCGACCAGCAGGCGGCTCAGGATTACGAAAAGGCGATCAAGAACGGCGGCGCGCTGGTTCAAGTGATGACCCCGGCCAAAGACATCCCCACCGGCCAGGTTCAGGAAATCCTGACCAAATACGGTGCCACCAATTTCGCCGGCATTGCTCCTCGCGCCATGCCCTGATCCGCTCCCAAGACGAAAAAGAGGCTAACTCTGGTTGGCCTCTTTTTTTATTCAGGGGCATCGATGTAGCTCTCCAGCTCCGAGAAGCGCTGGAGAATGGTGGCCCTGTCCTCCAGGATGACCGACAAAATACTCAGTCCTTGCGCTCGCGAGACCAGGGTCTGCGCCCGCCGCCACGCCTCCGCCGGAGCACAGGGGTAGGTCGCGAACTGCTGTTGAACCCAATCGAGGATCACCAAATAAAGCTCAGCGGCCAAATCGCCCAGGCTGCCCGATTGTTGTTTGAAGTCGACCAACAGACGGCCAAAGGGGCACCCCCAGTCCATGAGACCCACGCACATTTTTGAGTATTGCTCCAGCCATACTTTCAGGCGTCGCTGCGGAGTCGCTTCGCGCGCGGCCAGAGTGTGCCAGGCTTCGATCATTTCTCGATAGGCCCCGATGACCGCTTCCCCCAGTTGTTCCTTAGTCTTGAAGTAGTAGTAAACGTTTCCGACCGGAACCTTCGACTCTTTCGCCAGATCAGCCAGACTGGTGGCTGCGAAACCGCGGCAATAAAACAAGCGCATGGCGGCGTGCACTAAACGCTCCTTCTTATCGCTCGAAACCGCCATCTATTTTCAGTTTCTCGCAGCCATCCGCTCTCCTGTCATTTGGCGACTTTAGTCGCCAGGAGGCCGGAAGGAGTATTTAGTCAATTAACTAACTTACTCGCTTCGGGGTGGTGTCCGAACCACAAGGAGCTTATCGTTTGCAGTCCTATACCATCGTCGTCGCGGATGACCATCCGCTGGTGCGCGCCGGGGTCCGCGCCGCCTTTTCTTTGGAAGAACGCTACCAAATCGTCGGGGAAGCCTGCCGGCGCTACGAAGCCTTTGAACTGGTGCAAACCCTCCAGCCAAATCTGCTGATATTAGACCTGGTCATGGATGTTTCGCCCACGGCCGAATGGCTCAAGCAATGCCAGGCAGTCTGCCCTCATCTGAAGATTCTAATTCTGTCGTCGCATACCGATGCAAAGTACATTATGACTCTCAGAACGGAGCCCGTCGTTGGTTTTGTATTAAAGGACGAAGCCAGCGAATGCCTGGTGCAAGCAGTACGCGTCATCGAGGGCGGCTCGACCTGGTACAGCCAGGCGGTGACCCGGCAACTGCTACAGCATGCCGAAGACCAGCGTTTGAAGCATCACTACCGCCTGACTCCACGCGAGCAACAGGTTTTCGACCTGATGGTGCAGGGAAAGGACAATTCCGCCATCGCCCTGGCGCTGGGCGTGAGCATTCACACCGTGCGACGCTGCGCCACTTTAATCTACCAAAAAGCGGGTTTCCGTAGTCGGGTGGAAGCCATCCTGCAGAGCCAGACGCCCCGAATCTAGGCGGCCTGCTCCAGGAATTCTTTGAGACGCCGAATGCCGCGGGTATGCAACTGGGAGATGCGTGCCTCGGAGACACCGAGCGCGGCGCCGATTTCGCGAATGTTCAACTCTTCAAAGTAATAGAGATTGAGAATGAGCTGGTCGCGTTCGCGCAAAGTCTTCAGGGCGCGCAACAGCATCTGCTTCTTCTCGGCCTGGAAACAATGACTCTCGACGCAGGCGCTTTCATCGGCTACCGAGTCGCTGAGGGTATCTTCGAATTCGCCGTTGGTCGAACGCGAATCATCCAACGAAACCAGTTGGGTGGAAGCCAGCTCCACCCTGCGGCGGCGCAACTGGCTGGGGCTCAGGCCGGTGGAAGCGGCCAGCTCCTGCAGGCTGGGCTGTCGTCCCAAAGACTGGGCTAACTGCTCTTCGGCCAGTTGGAGCTCTCGGCCGCGCCGGCGAGCCCCGCGGCTGGCCCAATCCAGCGCCCGCAGGGCATCCAGCATAGCCCCACGGATCCGGGTGGACGCGTAGGTTGAAAACTTGATGTGCTTGGACGGGTCGAAACGGTGGAGAGCGTCCATCAGACCCACCACTCCGTCGTGGATCAGATCGTCGACCTCGATGTGATTCGGCAGCTTCACCGCCATACGCAGGGCAATATGCTTGACCAGGCCGGCATAATGGTTGGCCAGCTCTTGCTTATCTCCCGAGCTGAGCTTGTTTTGAATGGTAGTTTGCAAGATCACCTCCGGCGCGATACCCGTGTTGGGCTTGCCACGCTCCTGGTATTAGCCGTGCCTTCGGAACACTCTCGCGGTCGGGGGAAGTGGAGGGAAAACCCTACTCCATCTCAGCCACGTTCAGCCGGTTCGGCTCGGGAGGGTGCCCCCGGGGTACGGGGTGGGGAATTCCCCCCATCCGCCCGAGGGATCTCAGGTCTTAATAGGCTGCCCAAATTTTTTTAATCTAAGCACACGGAACGGATAAACACACGAAAGGAACCACAAAATGAGCTCTATCCCCCCTACCGCCAGCAAAATAGCCGACGAGCTCCTGGTGCACAGAGCCCAGGGAGGCTGCAAGCACAGCATGAACCTGGTCGTCTGCAACTACGAGCGCCTGGTGCACAAAATGTCCCAGCGCTTCTTCCTCCCCGGAGCCGACCGTCAGGACGTGGTCCAGGAGGCGATGGTAGGCCTGGCCCACGCCATCAAGAATTTCAACCCCGGCTACGAGCGTAAATTCTTGGACTATGCCGTGATGTGCATCCGCAACAGCCTGCTCCGCGCCATCCGCGGCGCCAATCGTAAAAAGCAACAGATTCTGAACCAGGCGGGCGAAATGACCGACTCGACTCCCGTTCCCACCGTAAGTGGCGTTGACGAGGTCGTACTGGACCACATGGGCCTGCAAGAGATCTGGAAGATCCTCGTGCGTAAACTCTCGCCCCTGGAAACCGACGTGCTACGCAAGCGCCTGAACGGGGAAATGGCCGAAGAAATCGCTCAGGAACTGAATCTCTCCCTGAAACAGATCGAGAATGCCCTCTTTCGCGCCCGCCAGAAGAGTCGCGAATTGATGGACCAGGGGCGCTTCGCCTCGGCCGCCTGACTCCGGTCCGCCGGCCGTCTCAGTTTCCGTCGTCCTGAAGAAGTTGCAGCCTGCGGCCCGCTTCCAGGGCCTGCACCTGATTTTTACAATTGAGCCGCCGCAAAATCTCGCTACGGTATTTCTCGACTGTCTTGGGTGAAAGAGACATCTGATCGGCGATCTCGCGGGTGGTCAGACCTTTGGCCATCTGCTGCAAAATCAAAGTTTGCCGCAGAGAGAGCGGGTTCAGCTTACCACCGTTGCGATTGCGCATTGATTCGGCCAGGGCGGTGGCGGCCTGAGGCGCGAAATGATGGTGCCCCTGGGCCACCGTCCGCACGGCCTGAATCAGCTCCTCGGCGGGAGCGGACTTGGGCACGTAACCGCGGACGCCGGCCTCGACCAGGAACTGGACTTCGCCGGGTTCCACACGATACGATAGAATAATCACTCCCTGCGAGGGTTCCTGCTCCAGAACCTTAAGAGCGAATTGGCGACCGCTCTCACCCGGCAAATCCAGATCGGAAATGACCACATCCACCGCATGCGTTCGCAGTAACTCCCAGCCCTTTTCGGCGTTGTCCACGCCGCCCACAATTTCGATATCCGGATTCGCCTCCAGCAACTTAGCCAGAGCATTCCGCACCATATCGTGGTCGTCAACCAATAGTACTCGAACCAAAGTGGGGGCAAGTTCTCGTTACGCCTGAGTCTTACCTCTCTAGAAAGGCCGAGAGCACCACTGCATGGCCGGAGAGCAGGAGCAGATCGGGAATTTCGTCGCGCCGCTTGACCTCCGGCCATCCCTCCGGGCGATTGGCGTAGCTATTGTTGCGTTGTAACACCTCGGCCACCCGGTCAAATTCTTCCTCGGCCAGCTCCACCAGCATGATTTCCATTCCGAACTCCCCCGGCCGTTCCGCTCCCTGCACCAGAAAACGGCGCCAGGGAACCAGGCGGTCAGCCAGCTGCTGAGCCACCTGGAGAGACTCGGCGTCGGTCCATTCTTCGCAAGCTTCGCGTCGCCAGGCGTTGACCATGGTCTCGGCGGGATGCTGGCGGTAGCCTCCGATTAAGCAGAATCTCCGATCAAATAGAGCGATGGGGTGATTGACCTTACGCTCCAACAAAAAACGTTGGCGGGAGCGATCGCAAATGATGGCGTTGACGACATCCAATTCGTTTTCCAATTCCTTGGCGCCGCCCTCCGGCCCCAGAATCCGCTCGGACAGGGCGGCCACGGTCAGTCCGGGGCGTTCTTTGTAGCTGATGTAAAAGGGCGGGAATAGCGGAAAGAACTCACCCCACCGCCGCGCCTGGTGGGAGCTGCACAAACCGTGCTGCACGGCGGTGTTCAGGCACTGCTGGAAGAACCGAGGCACGGTCTCGAAACGTTCGGCCTCTTTCAACAATCGGGCGGCTCGCTGCAGAGCCGGATCTTCGGGAAAAGCCGCGAAAAGCCCCAGTTGTCCGAGCAACCAACGCCAACCGGCTTTGGCCCGTTCATCGCTACGGGAGAGCGACGAGAGGGTCCCCTGAGCTGGTTGAATCCGATGCTTCCAAATATAGTCAAAGACTCCGCGCACCAGTTCCAGAGGCCCACCCGGCGGAATGGAGGCGGCGGCGGCGCTCAAGTTGAGGACACCCAACCGATGCCGGCTATTGAGCGGTTCGGCCAGCTCCCACCAGCGTCGGTAAAACTCCGAGTCCTTGCGAGCGTGCAAGCTCATCCGCTCATTCCACAGCCAATCGCCCAGGCTAAAGCGCTCAAACCCTTCAAAGTAGCGCAGGGCGCGTTCATCCTCGGGATGGGGACAGCCCGAGCGGTCTCCGAGCACAAAGAAGCGCACATTGGCCCACAACTTGTCCTGTGCGAAGGACTGATCTCTCCAGCCCTGGGCGCTGAAAAATGGATAGCCCTTGTGCTGGTCAAAGTCATAGTCCCAGCCGCGGCGCCTCAGATGGTCTACAAAGAAGCCATCGGCCAGGAGCAGCGCCACAGCTTCCTCGACCATAGCCCAGGCCAGGAACACCTGGCGTTGATGTTCATCCATCGGACCGTCCGGGACTAATCTTCCGATCAGAAAATGCACCAGGTCATGAAAAAGAAACTTGGCTTCATCGACCGGACTGCTGCGCGCTACCGAAGGAATACCCGAAAGACCCGGCCAGAAATACACCTGTTGAGCCCGCGTCTGGCCTAGAGAAAGGACCAGGCCCTGGCTCAGCGCGCCCGCCACCAGGCCCTCCAACTCGGGACTCAGACACTGAAAGCAATCGTTCGAGCGGACCACCTCGATCAAAGATCGCTCCAGAGCGACTACGCGCTGATCGGCCTCCAGGTAGGCCCCGCGCCGCGCCACCGGCAAAAACTCGTCGACCAGATGTTCGATGGCAGCGCTGCGAGCCGAGAGTTTTGTTCCTCGAGAGACGGCTTGCTCCTGATAGCTCAGCCCCGTGCCGGCATCACAAAACTGTGCATCCCACCAGCCTCCCGCTTCCAGTGGTCGCGTTGCGTCGATATATCCGGAACGGCGAGCGCGAAAACTACGCTGCCCCTTGTCACGGTGCCAGCTCTCGATGATACACAGATGGTCCACCGTGAGCAGATGCTCCATATCCGCCAACTGGTCTCCACCCGGCTCCACCAGGCTCGATTGCTCTCGGCAGACCAGATCGAATCCCTGATTCAGCAGTTGCTCTGGAGAGTCAGAATCAGGCAAGATCTGGGCGACGCTGATTCCCTGTGGGCGCAACAGGAGCGTCCATTCCTCGGCCTTGCGGGCGTTCTGGGTGATCAGCGCGACTTTTCTCACTCCCACGGATCGACGTCCTCGGGCTCCGGGATAACCCGGCGATAGTCCTCCACTCCGCGCAAAACCCTGGCGATGTGCTGGCATACGAAGCGCAGCGCCGCTTCGTTTCCGGCTTTGGGCAGGCGTTTGTCCAACAGCTTCTGCCAGTCGATCAAGCGCATGCCCATCATGAGAAACACGGCCCGATTGCTCGGCCACAGACTATTGCTCACCTCGCGATGCGGGAGCGGCCAGTAGAGCGCCAGTATTTTCTCCAACCTTTCGATCTGCTGCTCCCGATGGGGGCCAAAGACGCAGAAGAGCGGGTCGTCCATGGCTTTGACATTGCTACTGGTCAGGCGCGCCGTGGAGTCCAGTCCGTGGGAGAGCAATTCGATGACGATTTCCAGAGGAATGCCGAAGAGCCCCAGGCTGACGAAGGTCTGGCCGGCGATCGAGGAGTGACCTCGCTCCAGGATTCCCTGCACGTATTCGGCTCCCGTTGTCGTGCGGGAGTCGGGATTCATATAAGTCAGGATGGCGGACGACTCGGCCAGCATTTGGAACGACGAAGCCTCCGGATCCATCCGCCAATGACGGGCCAGGTCCCGAAGTCGGGCCGAAGGTCTACCGGGTTCCTCACAAAGAAAGACCCCTGGTTTGGTGACGAAACGCTCGAGCAGCACTTCCCCCCCGGCAATCTCGACGGCCCGAATCATTTGTTGGCGTAGCGTCAGGCCCATCGGTCGTTCAGACCCAGCGAACCAGGACTGCCGTTTTGTCGTCCTCGGCGCCGACACAGGTGGTGTTGCGCAGGGTGGTCACACAGTGACGCAGGGCCTGTTCCGGGGGGCGGGCCGAGGAACGGACCAGCGCGTTGACCACTTCCGAAGGCAGGTGTTCTTCTTCACACAGACCGTCACTGGCCAGAAAAAACTGATCGCCGGGTTGATAGGCAACCTGGCAGGTGGCCAGGCTGGGGGTGACGGGAATGCCTAACATGATTCCCGGATCGCCGACGCAGGCGCAAGAGCCATCGGTGCGCACCACTCCGGCCGCCGGTAGCCCGGCCCGGCAGATGCGCCAGCAGCCATCCTCGCGGTCGAGCAGAACACAGGTGGCGGCCAGGAAAGAATCCACCACCGTCCTCTCCACCAGATGTTCGTGCAAAACCATCAGCAGCACCTGAGGGTCCTCCACGGTCCGGGCCAGTTCGTCAAACAGACCCTTGACGTAAGCGGCCGTCAGGGCAGCCTGCGCTCCCTTACCCATGACGTCCCCGATAAGAATGAAGTGCCCGCGCGCGGTAGCCTGGTGGCACACAAAATCCCCCCCCAGTTCCTTGGCCATCTCGATCTGGCAGGCCAGTTGGGCATATCCAAAATCAACCAGCCCGGGGGGCTGCAGGCTGATTTGGACCTGGCGAGCCATATCGAGCGCCGACTCCAGTTGCAGTTGCTGCCGTTTGGCCTGGCGGAACTTGTGCACCGTCACGCCGGTGATCAAAAGCGCGTAGATACAGAAAAAGCTAAACAAGCCCCGTTCGAAGCCCCCCCCTACGCAGCCGCAGTAGAGCAGCCAGGTGGGCACCGTCCAGGCGCCGCCGGCACGCAGGCCAAAGAAAAAGGTGAGCATGGCCAACTGCATAAAGAGCAACTGAGCGGCCGCGGCCGGGTAAAGATAGGAACCGAGCACCGCGAACAGCATCACCAGCCCCATGCCGCAACGCAGCATAAAGTGTTCGCGCTCGCTCAAATTGCGCAGGACCGCGCGTTCTACCTGTTGGTCCAGGGCCTTCCATAGGGGCATGACGGGACGGCCCTTCCCGATCGGCCGAACTTTCCCCCCGTGGGCCATCCCTTCGGCCAGTAGGAAGTTCACTCGGGCTGGAGCAGTTAGGCTCGGAGTATGCAAAACATTCTTCAATCCACCTTTGGTCTTCAGCACTTCCGCCCTGGCCAGGAGGCCGTCATCCAGCGGTTGCTTTCAGGGGGTTCGGCGCTGGCCATCTTCCCTACCGGCGCCGGCAAGAGCCTGTGCTACCAACTGCCGGCCGTTGCCCTGGAGGGACTGACGCTGGTCATCTCCCCTCTCATCGCGCTGATGAAGGACCAGCTGGACGCTCTGCGGCAGCGGGGCGTGGCGGCCGCCCGTCTGGACTCCAGCCTGACGGCGGAGCAAACTCGCGGCGTCTATAGCGACCTGCGCCAGAACCGTCTCAAACTGCTCTATATTGCTCCTGAACGGCTGGGCAACGAGCGCTTCCTGGAAACCCTCAAACTGCTTCCCATCGCCCTGCTGGCTGTCGACGAGGCGCATTGTATCAGCGAATGGGGGCATAATTTCCGGCCCGACTACATGAAATTGGCCCGTCTGGCCCGGGTCTTGCAGGTGCCTCGGGTACTGGCCCTGACGGCCACGGCCACTCCGGCCGTGGCCGAGAGCATCGCCCGGGCCTTCGACATTCCGGCCGAGGGCATCATCCGCAGCCCCTTCCATCGTCCCAATCTTCACCTGGAGATGCAGCCGGGCCGCGCGGACACCCGCAACCAGCGCCTACTTTCGGCTCTTCAGCCCGGTCCAAACATTGTCTATGTCACCTTGCAGCGCACCGCTGAGGAGGTGGCGCGCTTTCTCAGCAGCCACGGACGCCCGGCGGTGGCCTATCACGCCGGCCTGGAAGCCGAGCAACGGAGCCGCATTCAGGATGAGTACATGGCCAGCCCCGAAGGCGTGGTGGTGGCCACCATCGCCTTTGGAATGGGAGTGGACAAAGCCGATATTCGCTCGGTCATCCACTACAATCTGCCCAAGAGCATCGAGAACTACGCTCAAGAAATCGGCCGGGCCGGCCGCGACGGCGAGGTCTCCCGCTGCACTCTGCTGGCCGCGCCTGAGGATGCGATTGCCCTCGAAAACTTTACCTTTGGAGATACGCCCACTCCGGAGGCGCTGCAAGAGTTGCTGGCCGAGCTGATGAGGGCGGGCGAAGAGTTTGACGTCTCCGTTTACCAGCTCTCCCAGCAGCACGACATCCGCCAGTTGGTGGTGGAAACCATTCTCACCTATCTGGAACTGGATGGCGTGCTTCAAGCCACGCAGCCCTTCTTCGCCGAATACAAGGTCTTCTGGCAAGTCGACGAGGAAGCGGTCCTCTCTCGATTCGACGCCAGACGCGCTCAATTTCTAAGGGACGTCTTCGCCTGTGGTCAGAAAGGCCGCAAGTGGCTGCGTCTGGACGTCCACCAGGCCGCCCTCACTCTCAAAGAACCGCGCGAGCGCATCATCAAGGCCCTGAACTATCTGGAAGAGCAAGGCTACCTGCAACTGCAGGCCAGCGGGGTGCGCAAAGGCTATCGGCGCTTGCAGGCCGCGGCCGATGCGCGGGCTCTGGTGGAGCGCTTCCGGTTGCGCGAGCAGCGCGATCTGACTCGCCTGCAAGAGATGCAGCGTTTAACTCAGTCACAAGGCTGTACGGCGCGGGCCTTACTGGCCTATTTCGGAGAGACTCTGGCCGACGATTGCGGCGTTTGCGGCAGTTGCCAGGGCCGCCCTCCCCGACCGGGCCAGCTTCTGGCCGGCGCCATCAGCCCGGAGCAAATGGACCGAGTCCAAAGATTGAGGAGCCAGGCTCATCCCGCCTTGCAGCACCCGCGCCAGCTGGCGCGTTTCCTCTGCGGGCTGACCTCCCCCGCCAGCAGCGCCGCCCGCCTGGGCAAACATCCGGATTTCGGAGCGCTGGCCGACCTGCCGTTCCAACACGTATTGGAAGCCCTCCAGGTCTGATTCCATGGATTGCCTGCACGCTCCGGTATGGGAAGCGGCGCCGCGCCTGCTCGGCTGGCGAGTGTGCCGGCGTTTGGGCGACACCGTCTGGAAACTGCCCATCGTGGAAACCGAGGCCTATGCCTCCGCTGAAGACGGCGCCTCCCACGCCTGGCGCGGGCCCACTCCGCGCAATCGCCCTATGTTCGGTCCGGTAGGGCGTTCCTACGTATACTTTATCTATGGGATGTATCACTGCTTGAATGTGGTCGCCCACAGTCCGGGCGAAGCGGGCGCGGTGCTCATCCGGGCCCTCGACCACCCGGCCTGCAACGGTCCCGGGAAGCTCTGCCGCTTTCTGCAAATCGACCGGGAGTTGACCGACCTGGACTTGTTTGTCTCGGAACAACTTTGGCTGGAGCCGGCCGAAGCGGAGGGGGCGATTGCTCACGGTCTGCGCGTGGGAATTCGCAAGTCGGTGGAGCTGCCCTGGAGATTCTGGCTGGAGGGCAACCGGCACGTCAGCCGCAAGGCCCTCCGGCCAGGGTCCCGGGTGAGTGATTGCGAAGGGCCGGAACCATGAAAAAGCTGCTTTCTTTGCTCTTCCTCACGGGGGCCGCCTGGGCGGAACCTCAGGTCTTTCCGGCCGCAGAGCCCGTCCAGGGTCGAGTCTTATTGGTGGCCGAGGACGGTCAGAAAGAAGCGGCCGCTCTGGCCGGAGCGGGCATCGAATGCTTGCTCAGCCGGGCGAAAACGCCCGAGGAATTAAGCCAGGACTGGAAATGGGCTCAAAACGAGGGCGACTTGACCCTCATCGGACTCGGAGCCCGGGCTCCGCTAGCCTGGCAATCCAAAGTTCAGGGGATGATTTGCCTGGACGCGAACCCCCATCCCGGCCACTACACGGGCATTCTAAAACCGACCGTGGAAGGGGTGGACCACGCGAAGGTCGATCCAGAGCGCGGACTCCCCTATGAACGCAGTCTCAACCCCGCGCAACCGCTCTTTCTGGTGGCTCCCGAGACCAGTGACGAAATTTGTCAGCAGCTCCAGGGCAATGTCCACAAGGCGGCCGGCTCGCTGGCCGAGGCCAACTCGGCGGTGCAAAAGGAAGTACGGCGCTGGATCGCCATTCAGCAGCCGCTGCCCGTCATCGGCCTGCCTGACAGCAAATTCATCCCCTCGCCCAATTGGGGCGTGCGCAGCCTGGGCGACAAAATCGACACGGTGGTGGTCCATTCCACCGTCATCAACACCCTGGAGGGCACCGAGCGAGCCTTCTGGGATGACAAGGAGCGCCGGGTTTCGGCCCACTATGTGGTGGATCGCGACGGCACCACCGTGCAGATGGTGGACGAGCGGCGCACCGCCTGGCATGCCGGCGTTTCCGAACTGGAGGGACGCACCGGGGTCAACGACTTCTCGGTAGGCATCGAGCTGGTCAACCTCAACGACGGCCGGGACCCTTATACCGAGGCCCAGTACCAGGCCGTGCAACGCATCATCCAGGACCTGCGCGGGCGCTGGGAGGTTCCCGATTCCCACATCGTCTCCCACGCCGCCATCGCCCGACCGGTCGGACGCAAATCCGATCCGGTGGGCTTTGACTTCGCCAAGCTGCTGAAGATGCTTTAAGGCATCCGTTCGACCTCATAGTTTCCATCCGGTCCATAGCTCTGGCGGCCCTTGAAACGGAGCATCGCATACAGCGGCGATTCGGAAATCAACTCATACTTGGACCCCAGGCGGCGATAGGCCAGGGTGGGCTTTTTCGACCACACCTTGGGAGACATCACCTCCCTGGGCAATTCAGGCAGAATCTTCGGCACCAGTTGCTCGAGACGTTCCGGGTAGGTCCCGTGTTCCCGCTGGAAGATCTCCAGCGCCACCACCGTCTTGAGTGCTTCGAAGCGCGCCAGGCTGCACATAAACTGGGTCTGCACCTTATGGGTGGCCGGCGCCAGTTGGCGAGCGGCGTAGCTGAAGGGAAGAAATTCCCCCGGATCGACCGAGCTGGGACGGGCCAGGGTGGTCCGGTCGATTTCGGGAAGCTGGGCGAAGGTGGCCCGGATGGTTTCCTGGCGCCCGATTCCTTCGGCCAGATCGGGCGCCGCTACGGCCACCTCGATGTCGGCCTGAAACTCCTTGCCGCGGCGGCGCAGGATGTCGTGGCAGCAGTGGGTGACGATACGCAAGAGCCAGCTCTTGATGGCGTTGCAATCGCGTAGCTGGCCGATGCGTTGAAAGACGACGAAGTAGGCTTCCTGCAGAGCGTCGCGGCTCAACTCCGGGTCTTTGAGAATCGAGACGGCCAGGCGCGAGCAAGCCGACTGAGTTCGCCCGATGAGCTTCTCCAAGGCGCCCGCCTCCCGGGCCTGCAGCCGCTCGGCCAGTTGTGGCAGGCTTTCTTCTTTGGGCGGCTGTGTAGTCACAGCCATGGACAACGTGATGGACACCCCATGAACCTCTCCTTCATCAGCGGTCCCCTGCGGAACTCTTTTGAACGCTGCATAGACGGGAGAGGTGAAGAAAAAGTTCGCACCTTTCAGAATTCCTTGGGGACCAGGAGCTAAAGTTAAAGTGTGCAGATCCGATCCACGAAAGTCCGGCTGCCAGGCAAGCTACCGGTTCGCAAGGACGAACCGGAGGCTCCCAAGCCGCCCAATAACCTTTGGCAAACGCTGACCAGCGGCGAGCTGTTGCAGTTGGGCCTGCATCTGTCCCCGGCCAAGTTGGCCGAGGCCATCAATGCCTCCAAGGATCTGGGCAAGGGATTGGGCCAATCCTGGCGGGATATCAAAGACACGTTCCGCAAGCTGCTCCACCTGCCGGTGGTGGCCGAGCACATCGATCCCGAAGCGGCTCGCAAAATCTCTTCCATTACGATGACCGTGGTGGCCGGAGTGGGCTATGCGGCCGCCGGTATCCAGGGACTGGCCGGCATCAGCAAACTGAGCGACGGTATCAAGGAGAAGAACCGAATCAAGCAACTCGACGGCAGCCTGGACCTGGCCATGGCCGGGGCGATCGGCACCACCATCGCCGCCGCCGGCGTGGCTCCGCTGATCCTGGTCCCCCTGGCGGCCACCCTGGGTTTGACGCGCGGGGTGGTTCTTTCCGTGGCCGGCTATCGCCAGGGAAATGCCCAGCAGGAAGTGCAGGGCGCCCTGGACGGTACCCGCTCGGTGGGCATTCTCGGCTCCATGCTCGGACACGTCAATCCTCTGCTGGCCACCGCCGGCGCCATCTGCGGGCCGGTGGCCGGCGTCATTCAGTCTTGCCGTGGTTTCCTGGACTTGCGGGCGGGCCTGGTGGAGAAATCGAAGAGCAAGCAACTGCAAGGACTGACCGACATCGGTTCGGCCCTGGGCCTGGTGCTGGCCAGTACCGGCCTGGGCACCATCCCCGGCGTCCTTCTGACGGCCGCCAGCGTGGGCGCCCGAGTGCTCTACCCCCTCAGCGAGAAATTCCAAAAGCGCTGTGACCGGGAGCTGGAAAAGTGTGAACCCGTGCTGGAAAAGGGAGTTCGCGCCGTGGAGAAGGCGGCTGCACCGGTCCTCCACGTGGTTCGCCCTATTCTCGACAAGATTTTAGGCAAAGAAGACCCGCCTCCCCGGAATGATTAGGCCCAAAGACCGAAGGGCACACGGGAGTGACGAAAAATTGAGGCCGGATGAGCACGACCGGCCTACCCGAGATCTCTCCTTGTGGAAATGCTCCTTCCCCCGCTCTGCTGCTTGAGGCCCAATTTTGTAACCGCTTGCGCCAATTCGCGCTGCGCAGCCGAGGAACCGCCTGGTTTCGTCAGGCCGAAGCCGACCTGCAATTGAAGCTTGACGACCAGGAACTCTTCGAGAATTGGTACGGTCAGCTCGTCTATTATCATTACGGCCAGCCCACTGTGTTCGAATCTTTTCTGGCGGAGCGGCCAGCTCTTTCGACTCAGGAAAAGACCCTGGTCTGGGCCCTTCGGCAAGTTCGCCTGTCCATTTTCGCAATCATTGAAGTCCGCCGAGGGCATTCCATTTTAATGGAGGACCTGCTCTTCGGAGAAAGGGCCTGGGTGCTGGAAAGCACTCTGGCCGAGCCGGATATGCTCAAGGCCGTCTTATTGGCGCGTCTGGCCCAGGTGGGAAACGAAATTCTGCTGATGGGAATGTATATTCGGCCCATGGCGGATTGGAAAGCCCGTCAGATCGCTATGGAAATACGCAGCTCGGAACTGACTCCCGAGTCGGTTGGCCAGCCGGCTCTGGCCGCCCGCCTGACCAGGCGCTTCCGGCAGGGGCTGCAGGAACTGGATGAATGCACCATGCCCCTGCAGATAACCCCGGAAGGTGAGCCGCTCTGCCAGGTCCGCGATCGTTTTGCCTTTGCTCCTTCGGCCGCGACCCTGGTGCGCCGAGCCCTGGACGATTTTCCCGAGCTCTACTGGGAATCACCGAAGAGCGCCCGTTGGCTCATAGGCACTTCGGAGCTGGGCCGGCTCGTTCTACAAAAAAATGCTTTGATTCTCGAATGTAAATCGCTGGGCCGGGCCGACCGGCTGGGAGAGAGTCTGCGGCGCATTCCCGCTTTCGCGGTTCCGCGCCGCACTCAACAGGCGCCCCCCTCGGCGTCGAGCATTCGTCAGAGCTACGAAGAATGGGCGCGGCGCTGGCCGGACCAGGCAGTAGCCGCCTTGGGAGGGCTAAGTCCGCGCCAGGCGGTGGCCAGCTCCGCAGGCCGTTCGCAGGTCTCAGGGCTATTGAAAGACTTCGAATTTTACCTGGCCACACTGCCCTCGGAGCAGTCGATCAGCCTGCGGGGAATTCGCCGGGAACTGGGCTTGATTTCAGAATAAACTCTTCCAGCACCGGTATCGCTTCCGCGCGCAAGATTTGAACCTGCGGAAGATCCCGCTGGGGCCTGCTCAGATCGGCAAAGTGCTCCACGTCCAGGAAGCCCCGTTCTTTTCCCAGGGCATAGGTATCCTCGATACTCAAGGCATAGACGATTCGGGTTATTCCCGCCCAGCGGCAGGCCGAATAGCACATGGGACAGGGCTGGCAGTTGGTGTAAATGGTGGCGCCGGCCAGTCCGTCCAGACGCCCGGACTTTCTGACCCCGTTGCGGATGGCCACCATCTCGCCGTGAGCGGTCACATCCAAATCGGCACTGGTGCGATTGTGCCCCTCGCCTAAAATCAGGCCATTGCGCACAATCACCGCTCCCACCGGCCCATTGCCGCTTTCCAGGCCGCGCCGCGACCATTCGATGGCCAGGCGCATGAAGGTGGCATCGTCTTTTTCCACCCGGTCGGGTTCGCAGAGAACGGGTTTTCCCCTGGGGCGTGGAAGCCTCGGCCTTGTGATCGGGCGCAGGCCATGGGAAATTATCAAGTTCTTGGCTTTGGCGCTGGCTTACTTTGCGTTGAGCCAGCTGGTCACGAGCTTTTTCGCCAATCGCAGCCTGCCGATCCTGATCTGGCCCTGTAGCGGCCTGGCCCTGGCGGGCCTGGTCATGGGAGGGATGCGCCTGTGGCCGGCCGTGCTGCTCGGGGGCTTTTTAGATGGCACCCTGAACGACCTCACCTTCCATCCCGCCAAGATCCCCCTGGCCACCTGGGTCGGTCTGGGCAAAGCCGGGTCGGCTCTGCTGGGAGCCTGGCTGCTGCGCCGCCGAAAAAGCTTCCATCGCGATCTGGAACAGCCCTCAGACTACCTCTGGCTGGCCTTGCTCGGCTGCCTGAGCGCCTCGGTCAGCGCTTTCACCGGCAGCACGGGCCTGGTCATGAAAGGCGCGCCGATCCATGCTCCTACGGTATTTTTCGAATGGTGGCAGGGAGACTGTCTGGGCATCGTGCTGGTGGCCCCCATCTTGCTGGTCTGGCGCCGCCTGCCCCAGGGCTGGCTGAGCCAACAGCGTCTGCCCATGACGATCGCCTGCTTCGGCCTTGCCTTTTTGGCCGGCGGGGCTATCTTCATGGACTGGTTTCACGACATTCTGGGTTCCTACAATCACGATTACTGGATGTTTTTGCTGGTCGCCTGGGCAGCGGTCAGCTTCGGCCGCCACGGAGCCCTGCTGGTGTGCACCTGTACGGGCATTCAGGCCATGATTGGAAAAGCGCAGCAGTTGGGCATTTTCAAGGGCGAAGCGGCCCACGCCCACATGCTGAACCTGTGGTTCTACCTGTTCGCCCTGACCACCGTCGGTCTGATGCTGGCCATCATCATCCACGATCGTGAGCTGGCCCGCGCCGGTCTGGCCGAAGCCAAAGAAGCGGCCGAGTCGGCCAACGCGCTTAAAGGTGAATTTCTAGCCAACATGAGCCACGAGATTCGCACTCCCATGAACGCCATCCTGGGTCTCAGCCATCTGGCTCTGCGCACCGACTTAACCCCTAAACAGCATGACTACCTGGTCAAAATTCAGTCTTCCTCGCGCAACCTGCTCAATCTGATCAACGACATCCTGGATTTCTCGAAAATCGAAGCCGGGCGGCTCGACGTGGAGAATATTCCCTTTCATCTCAGCCAGGTCATCGAAAACGTCTCCAACATTCTGGCCCTCAAGGCCGACGAGAAGGGTCTGGAGCTGATTTTTCGAGTGGCCAAAGGAACTCCCCAGGCGCTGGTGGGCGATCCGCTGCGCCTCGGCCAGGTGCTCCTCAACCTGGCCAGCAACGCCGTCAAATTCACCGAGCACGGCGAAGTGGTGGTTTCCATCGCCGAGGAAGAGGAAGGCTCCGGTTCCGGGCTGCTCCGCTTCGTGGTGCGCGATACCGGCATCGGCATGACCGAGGAGCAGGTAAGCAAAATCTTCTCCGCCTTCACGCAAGCGGACGGCTCCACCAGCCGCAAGTATGGGGGAACCGGCCTGGGCCTGTCGATTTCCAAACAACTGGTGGAACTGATGGGCGGGGAAATTTCCGTGCTCAGCCACCCCGGCGTGGGCAGCACCTTCACTTTTGTTTTGCCCTTCGCGCTCGATCACAGCGGCCAGGAACGGCAATTTTTACCGCCCCCGGGCATGGAAAATATCCGCGTGCTGGTGGTCGACGACAATGAAATCGCGCGCGATACCTTGCGCGAAGAGCTGCTGGCCATGCGTTTTGCGGTCACCACCGCCGATTCCGGCCGGGCCGGCGTGGCCGAATTGATTCGCGCCGGCGAAGCCGGAGAACGTCCCTACGACCTGGTTTTGCTGGATTGGAAAATGCCCGAGTTCGATGGGTTGGAAACGGCCCGGCGCATCAAGTCCGACTCCCACGTTCCTAAACTACCGGTGATATTCGTGGTCACCGGCGACGGCCGCGACGAGATTCGCTTTCAGGCCGAGAGTCTGGGCCTGCAGGCCTTTCTCCTCAAGCCCGTCAACCCGTCGATTCTTTTCGACCACATCGTGGCCGCCTTCGGCGGCACGCCGGTCGGCAACGCCATCATGGCCAAGACCGAGGAGGACTTCTCCGGCGATCTCTTTCAGGGCGTGCGCATCCTGGTGGCTGAAGACAACGCCATCAATCAACAGGTGGTTCGGGAAATCCTTGAGCGCCTGGGTGCGACCGTCGAGATCGCGGTGAGCGGACTCCACGCCGTAGATAAACTGCGGGAGGATTCGGACTTCGCAGCCGTGTTGATGGACGTACAGATGCCCATTATGGGCGGTTACGAAGCCACCGGGCTGATCCGTAAGGAACTGTCCTTAAGCCTGCCCATCATCGCCGTCACCGCCCATGCCGTCGAGTCGGAACGTCAGAAATGTTTGGCTGCCGGCATGAACGACCATGTGGCCAAACCCATCGAGCCCTTTCAACTGGTCTCGACCCTGCTGCGCTGGATCGACCCGTCCAAAGTTGTGCTTCTCCAAGAGCAAATCATACCGGATTGGCCGGACCTTCCCGGAGTCGATGTGAAAGCCGCGCTGCGGCGAATGTCCGGCAATGTCGCCCTGCTGCGCAATTTGCTGCTGGATTTCGCGGCCACCTGGCGCGAGGTGGTGGACAAAATGGGCAGCGGCGAAGAACGCCGCATCGCCATGCATACTTTGCGGGGCACGGCCGCCACTTTAGGCATGGACGAGGTGGCCGCCGCCGCCGGCGAACTGGAAGCCGGTGGTTCGGATGTGGAGCGCCTGAGCCGCGCTCTGGCGGTGGTTTTGCCGGCGCTGGCGAATCTTCCCGCGCTGCCGTCCGAGACCCGGGTGGCCGAGGAGGTCGGCCCTCTGCTGGTGGAACTGGAAAGTCTGCTGGCCGCGCAAGACTTTGAGGCCACCGAGCGCTTCGAAGTGCTTCGCTCCAGTCTGGGCAACGGTTCCTGGGACCCGAACGTGGACCAACTGGCCCGCGACATGGACCGGTTGGACTTCTCGGCCGCCCAAAATAGCTTGCGAGCCCTCAAAGATTTGTTGGCCTCCGAGGCGAAAGGGGCCAAATGAGCGAGAAATCCACCGTGCTGGCTATCGACGATGCTCCGGCCAATCTGAAGCTGCTGGGCCAGATCCTGAGCCCCGACTACCGCTTCGTCTTCGCCACCAAGGGAGCCGACGGACTGGACATCGCCGTCAACCAGCGCCCGGATATTATTTTGACCGACGTGGTCATGCCCGAGATGGACGGCCATCAGGTCTGCAAACAATTGAAAAGCAATCCGCTGACGGCTAAGATTCCCGTGATTTTCATCACTTCTCTGAAAGATGAAACGGACGAGGCCTTCGGGCTGGAAATCGGCGCCATCGACTACATTACCAAACCCTTTTCGCCGGCCATCGTGAAGGCGCGCGTGCGCAACCACCTGGAACTCAAGCACTACCGCGACATGCTCGAAAGCCAGGCGGCCACCGACGGTCTGACCGGCATCCCCAATCGGCGCCATTTTGATGAGTCCTTGGAGCGCGAGTGGCGCAGCGCCATTCGGCGCAAGTCACCGATTTCGCTCATTCTCATGGATATTGATTGCTTCAAGCCCTATAACGATTTTTACGGTCACCTCCAGGGCGACGAGTGCCTGCGCGCGGTGGGGCGTTCCTTGATCGGCGGGGCCCGCCGGCCCTCCGAGACGGTGGCCCGCTACGGCGGCGAGGAGTTCGCCTGCGTCCTGCCCGACACCGACCTGGGCGGAGCGGTCCACGTGGCCAACGAGCTGCTGGAACGGGTGCGCGCTCTGGAGCTGACCCACGAAAAATCCACGGTCGGTTCTCACGTCACTCTTTCCCTGGGCGTGGCCTGCATGGCGCCGGAAGTCGGAGATACGCCCGGTGAACTGATCCAGCGGGCTGACGCGCAACTTTATGAAGCCAAGCGGGCCGGGCGAAACCAGGTCAAAGGGGAATAAGCCCTTTACATCCAACCGCTGGCCTTGCGCAATTCTTCGGCCTTTTCCGGGGTGCGCTGGTCGGGCGGTAGGGCCATGAAGGCTTTGACCCAGCCGTGCATGACGATGCTTCCCAGGCTGACCGAGGAGCTGGCGAAGGTGGCGAATTTGCGGGCTCCGCTGAAGTCGCCGTTCTCGAGTTGCTGGAGCAGCGATTGCAACTGTTGGCGGGACTGCTCGATCTCAGCGCAGGCGGGGGCCTCGCCCAGCACGTCGAGAGCCGCTTGCAGGGCCTGCCGGGCCACTGCGCGCTCCTTCTGGTCAATCTTGCCAATGGCCTCGCCGAGCAGGCGGGCGCTGAGTTTGAGGGCCCGTTTCTGGGCCACCTCCAGATTCAGGGGGAACTCGCTGAGCTGGCCGCGGGGCACTACCGGCAGGCGCAGGCGCACTTCGGTGGACTGGCGGTTCTGAGTCTCCACCTCGTTCCAGGCCAGCCGGAAGCGGCACAGGTCCCGTTCTTCGCTCTGAGGAGCCACCTGCAGCTCGATGACCACCTCCACCGGGCAGCCGTGCACCAGATCGGCCACTTTGAGCCGGCCGCGCTCTGTTTCGTCGAGCACGTTGTAAACCCGCGTGACCTCAACTCCCTCCTCGGGGGTGATACCCAAACTGACAGCCTGGCCGAAGGTGGCGGAAAGACCCAGCATTTCCACCTGAAAGGCCGACTCGATGTCGGCGGGCGTCTGCACGTGGTAAAAGCTGCCGCTGCCCGCTTTGGCCATGGCCGACAGCAAGTCCTCATTGTAACCCTGACCCAGTCCGATGGTGGTGGTGGTGATGCCCCGGCTCTGCCAGCGGGCCACTTCTTCGGCGATGCGCAGCGGATGCACTACCCCCTCGTTGGCGCCGCCATCCGAGAGCAGGATGACCCGATTCAGACGCCGTCCCTGCAGGCCCTCGGCCACCTGCCGGCAGCTGTCTTGCCAGCCCTGGAAAAGATTGGTGCCTCCCCGGGCGCACAGGGCGCTCAGACTTGACAAAATCGACTGACGCGCGCGGGCCCGCTGGAAGGGAGCCAGCACCTCGACCAGGCTGTCAAAAGCAACCACGCTGACACAGTCCGTCTCTTGCAACTGCTGGACCAGGTGCGCGGCGGCCTCTTTGGCCCGCTCCAGGGGCAGACCGTTCATGGAGCCGGAACGATCGATGGAAAGACCCACATTCAGCGGAGGCCTCCCGTCCATCTCCGGCTTGGGGGCGCGCAGGCGCACCAGCAGTTGCACAGTGGTGGAGCTGTCCTGGCACACGGCGGGTTGCAGAGCCAGCAGTTGGATCCGTGGGGTCATTGGTGTCGAGTCCTCCAAACTTTTGCTGAACTCAACCTAGATGCCCTTGCTCAAACCTCACTCAAAAATAGGCAAGTCGCTCGAATTCCTCGGGAGGCTCCAGCTCCAACTCGGCGGCATAAGCCTGCACGCAGCTCTGATAGAGACGCAGAGCCTCGGCCTGGCGCCCCAGCGCTCGATAGGCCAGGAACAACCCGCGATAGCCTTCTTCGCAGCAGTTATCGCATTGGAGCACCCGTTTCCACACCTCCACGGCCAGAATGTGCTTACCGTGGCGGGCAAAATTCTCGGCCAGCAGGGCCCGGCATTGGCGCAATTCCTCACTCCAGCGTTGCCTGGCGACTTCCGCCCAGTCAGCCTGCCAACCCTCCAGGAAATCACCTTCCACCAGCGCTTCGGCCCGGCTCAACAGGTTCAGGGCCTCTTCCGGAGCGGCCCGCCGCCCTTCGCGAAAGGCCCGGGCAAACTGGTCGGCGTCCACCCAGGCTTCAGGCGCGAGTTTATAGCCGTCAAAAGTGCGCACCACGGCTTCTTTGCCCAACGACTTGCGCAACTGGGTGATGCTGTTGTGCAGCGAATGCAGTCCCGATTTCCCGCCCTGTCCCCAGAACAGGTCGACCAGCCTGTCTTCGTGCACCACCTGGCCGAACTGGCTGGCCAGATAGGCCAATAAATCGCGATTCTTACGCGTCGACCAGTGCTCGCGCTTTTCACCATGGACCCAGACCTGAAAAGGCCCGAACAGGCGAATGACCAGGCCTGTGCCGGGAATCTCGGCGGCCGGCACCGGCGGCCGCCCGTCGTCGCTCAAAGACTGCACCAGATAGTCGACGGTGGCGGCCGGGGTGGGATGCTGCCGGTGAATGTGCTGCAACTGCTGATGCAAAGCGGCCATCTCCAGAGCGCGTGAGGCCTGATCGGCGATGGCTTTGAGAACTTCCAGATGGCTCTGCTGAAACACCGCGTGGCGGATGCTGTGGTCGGCGTAGACCACCCCGCGAACCTCCCCATCCCAGCGCAAAGGAGCACACATGATCGAGTGGATTCCCTGCAGGGTGACGCTGCTGACCTGATGAAAGCGGCAATCCGCCATAGCATCCGAAGTAATCACCGGCTCCCCGCTCTCGGCCACCTTGCGCACCACCGTGCGGCTGTAGAGCCAGTCAGGGTGAACCTCCGGTTCCATCCGGTGGCTGGCCATCACCTCCCACTCCTGCCCGCGGCGAACCACTACGAAGCCACGCCAGGCCTGCAAAGTGGAGATCACTTCCTCAATCAAATCCGCCATGATCTGCTCGATCGTGCGAGTGGAATGAAGCACCGCGTTGACCCGGAGTAAAAGAGCGAGCTGGTCTTGAGGGTCCATCAAAGGCGGTGATTGATATTCAGGGTCTCGGCCGTCTCCTGGCGCACACGGCGCAGTAACTCGGCGTCTTCGATCAGATTGTGGCCGAAGGAAGGGATCATGGCCTTAAGTTTTTGCCGCCAGGCCTCTGAGGCCCATGGCTCGGGGAAGCATTTCTTGAGAACCTCGAGCATGATCCAGACGGAGGTGGAAGCGCCGGGTGAGGCGCCCAGCAGGGCGCTGAGCGAGCCGTCGGCGGAAGTCACCAGCTCGGTGCCGAACTGCAACACTCCACCTTTCTTGGCGTCCTTCTTGACGATTTGCACGCGCTGTCCGGCCACCTTCAGCTGCCAGTCTCCCTTCCTGGCCTTCGGATAATACTCACGCAGGGCTTCGAAGCGGGCCTGCTCGGTCTGCAAAACCTGGCCGACCAGATACTTCTCCAATTCGAGATTGTCTTTCCCCACCGCCAGCAAGGGTAACAGATTATCCGGATCGATCGAGGAGAAAAGGTCGAGGTACGAGCCGTGCTTCAAAAACCTTGTCGAAAATCCGGCGTAGGGACCAAAAAGCAACGAGGCCTTCCCGTCGATCTGGCGCTTGTCCAGGTGCGGCACCGACATCGGCGGGGTGCCCGCCGCCGCCTTTCCATAGACCTTGGCCTGGTGGCGAGCGCAAACCTCCGGGTCATCGCAGTGCAAAAACTCCCCGCTGACCGGGAAGCCGGCGAACCCGCGAGCCTCGGGAATATCGGATTTCTGCAGCAGAGCCAGCGTCCCGCCCCCGGCTCCCAGAAACACGTGGCGCGCCCAGACGTAGCTGGCATTGCCGGTCTTTTCGTTACGAACCGTGACTTCCCAACCTCCATCGAGCCGCTTCAAAGCCTGGACGCGGCGCCGGTAATGAATCTCGAACTGCTGGCCCAGCAGCAAATGCGTGAGAGCGCCAAAATCGACGTCGGTTCCGCCCAGCATGCGGGTGGCCGCCACCGGCTGCGCAGGTTCGCGTCCCTCCATGACCAGGGGAATCCACTCCGCGATCTGCTGTCTGTCCTGGGAGAATTCCAGGCCCGCATAGCAATGGTGAGCGGATAGCGCCTCAAAGCGTCGGCGCAGATAATCGACATTCTTTTCGCCGTGCACGAAGCTCAAATGGGGCACCGGATGAATGAACCGGCCAGGGTCGGAAATGACTCTCTGCTTCACCAGATAAGACCAGAACTGGCGCGACAGATCGAATTCCGTGTTGACATCCAGGGCCTTGGAAATATCGATGGTGCCGTCGCTTCTCTCGGGCGTATAATTCAATTCGCACAGCGCGGCGTGGCCGGTGCCGGCGTTATTCCAGGCGTTGGAACTCTCCAGAGCCGGTGCCTCCAGCACCTCGAAGATCTCGATGCTGAGCTCGGGATCGAGTTGGCGCAGCAGAGCCGCCAGGGTGGCGCTCATAATGCCGGCGCCCACCAGGAGCACGTCGACTTCGGTGGAGAAATGCGGTTTAGCCATGGCCGGGGGTTCGTTCAGGGCCAGACCGGCCCTGCTGCTCTCGTTCTTCCAGCAGCTTCAGAAACCGTTGCAGAACGGGATTGCGGTCTTGAGGATGCCAGGCGGCCCCCACCTGCCAGCGTGAGGGTAACCCCGCCAGGGTGACCACGTGGACTCCAGCCTCGTGACTGCTCACAAAGGAGCCGGTCAATAGCGCCACTCCCATCCCGGCCCGCACCAGAGCCAGGGCGGTAGGAATTTCGGGCACCTGTTGCACGACCCTGGGATGAAAGCCGCAGGCCGCGCAAAGCTGCAGTGAATGTTCGTAAAGCGTGGGAGAACGCTGAGCGGAAACCAGAATGAAAGGAAGGTCCCGGCACTCGGGCAAGCCGGAAACGGGATGTTCGCGATGGCTGACCAGCACCACTTCGTCTTCGCTGACCGCCAGCGTGGCCCAGGGTGGTCCCAACGGCAGGCGCAGAAAACCGATGTCCAACTGATGATTTCCCAGAGCCAGCAGTTGCTCTTTGGTGGACATATCGCGCAACTCCACCTCGATTTCGTCCCCGGGTTTGCGCAGATTCATGAGCAAGCGCGGCACCAACTCCAAGGTGTGAAAGCCAAAGCCGATGCGCAAGCGACCGATCTGGCCGGCGGCCAGGCGCCGGGCGTGCTCGGCCAGGTCGTGAAAAGAAGCCAGGCAACGCTGAGCTCGCCCGAGCAACTGCTCGCCCAGCGAGGTCAGGCGAGTCCCCTGGCGTCCGCGCTCGAAAAGCTGGCCTCCGAGGTCGTCTTCCAACTTCTGAATGCGCTTGCTCAAAGCGGGTTGGGTCAGCCCCAGCAAATCAGCCGTGCGCGCGAAGTGCAGGTGCTCGGCCAGGACTACGAAAGCCTGCCAGTCCTCTATGCTCATAACCAGAGATTATCATATTCATACAAAAGATTCATTTGAAGAATCAATTACCCGGGTGCATAGTAAAGCTATGTTACAAGCTTTGATTTTCGACCTGGATGGCACGCTGGTGGACAGCGGCCCTTTACACTTTGAAGTCCTGCGCGACCTGCTCGGCGCGCGCGGCCTGACCCTCGAGTGGAACTGGTATCAGCGCCACCTGGGGATGACCTTCGCGGGTATGCTGGCGCGACTGGACAGCCGGCTGCCGCTCCAGGAAATTCTGGAAGAAAGCCATCGCAGCTTTTTGAATCGAGTCGACCAGCTGGTTGTGCACGAGGACGTGGCCTGCCTGGCCCGGGCTCTGCACGGTCGTCTGCCCATGGCGGTGGCTTCCAACGGCCACCGCCCGGTGGTCGAGGCCAGTTTGAAGGCCACTGGACTCTACGACTACTTCGACACGGTCGTCACCGTCGACGACGTGGCCGCCGGCAAACCCGCCCCGGACATGTTTTTGGAAGCCGCCCGGCGGCTGGGAGCCCGGGCCGAGTGGTGCCAGGTCATGGAAGACAGCGATGAGGGCCTGGAAGCCGCCCGCCGGGCCGGAATTCCCGCCCGCGATGTGCGTCGATTGCGCTCCCCATAGGGGGCCTCGAGGCGGCGGCGAATCCCCTCAGATGCGCTGGATGCTGATGATGCTTTGGCTTACGGCGGCGGTGGCCGCCGAAGGTTCCCCCCGGGAATGGGTGCTCACCATTGACGACCTGAAAAACAAGCTGGGAGCCAAATACCGGCCCAATCCGCGCAACGAAAAGCTACAATACGGGGACTACCTCGTCAGCGGCTACTACGTCTACTCCTACACGGACACCAAACGCGGGATCTTCATGGTCTCCCAGGTGAACCGCGACCTCTCGTCCTGGGATGCCCGCATGTCCTATATGCCTATGAAATGGGGGGCCAAATACGGTTTCGACGAGCGCGGAGCCACCGACTATTCCAAGACGGTGGCGGCCGGAGAAGAAAGTGCGGCCTACCGATCAGCCAGTGGGGACAGCTGGATGTTCACTTTCCGCCAGCGCAAAGCCTGGGGGATGTTGATTCTCGGCGGATTCTCCCTCACTCCGAAGGAAATGGACGGAGTGGTCGATGGCTACGTGGCCCGGGTGAACCTGGTGCAGGTTCGCAAAAAACCCCCATCCAAGCCCCGGGGAATCTGGCGCTGGCCCTAAGCCATCTGCTGCACCACCAGGCGGGAGGGAACCGAATAGGCCTCCGCCAGTTGCGGCTGAGGAACGTCAAAGGCGTGCTCGGTCCAATCGGTGGAGTGGAAGTAACCGACTTCCTGCAGCCCGAGCAGCAATTTGCCGGCCCAAAAATAGGCGGCCTGGTTAGGCAGTTGCAGTGTTTCACTCAAGTGTTCGAAAGGCGCGGAAATAGAGTCGCCCTGGCTGGTAACGCCGTTCTGACCGGCATACTGTCCGGAAGCCAGCAGCTTGAGATAGGATTCTAGCGCTTCGCGAAGCTTCTTCAGGTCATCTTCTTGCATGGACGGCTCCTCAATGTGAAGTTGCCGGGTGTTCTCAGGCCCGATGGATTAAACCTTTCGCCGGGAATCCTCCGGCAGGCCTCTTCTCTTTCCACCCGAAATCCTATCTGGTATGAAGCGCTGGGCCATCGGTTTCTTCCTCTGTTATCCTCTGCTACCCGTAGCTTTCGTCTGCGGACTGGGACTGCTGGAGCACCGGCCGTTCTCCCTCTTCGCCATCCTCTACTACGGGCTGCTTCTCAGCTGTAGCTGGAATCTACGCCGCCTCGGCGGGTGGGCGGGGCGCTGGTATCTGCTGGCTTTCGCCGTCACCTGCCTGCACCTGAGCGGCGTCGGCGGGCTGGTCCTGAGCCATGATCCAGACGTTTACTGGCGAGGCAAAGATCAACTGATGGCCCTGGTGCTGCTGACCATTTTGGGAGTCTACCTGGCCGCCACCTGGGCCGGTTCGGCTCTCGCCTTCCGCCTTAAGCGTCCGTGGGAAGGGGTGCTCCAGATACTTTGCCCGATTCTCATGCTGCTGGGCTCGGGCAGTCGGGTGGGCGGTCCCATTTTTCTACTGGCCTTCGGCGGGCAGGCTGTGCACGCGCTGCTTCTGTCTCTAAAACTGATCAAACAGGACGAAACAGAGGAGCTCCATATCGGGCTTTCCCCCGCCCAAGAGACAAATTAGCTTCCAGAAATTCCGATATCATCCGCTGGCGGCCTGGGACCGGCGGTGCCACCGGGTGGTGAAATCACGGACATCAGCACCATCGCGATCATAGCCATAAAACCATAACCTAAAGTGATGGCGATGACGTCAGTCAGACTCCTGTCCCTGGCCCGGGTCGGTTCCGTCCAACTGCTGTTGCCCGGCCGCCGCTGGCTGTAGTAGATCTGCAAGTCGGACCCGACCGGTAGTTGCAGCCCCGCCGACCCTGTATACTCTCGGCCATCCACGGTATAGACGTAGGTAGACTTGCCGTGATCGTCCTGAGAGGAACCAAGGGGGTTTCGCGACCAGGTAACGCGTGCGGTGGTGGTTTTGCTGTCGCCGGCCACACTGCTGGTCCGTAGATAACTGAACAGGAAAGGCGAAACCACCAGCACGTAGAGTCCCAAAATCACGCGCAGAGCGTTGCGGCGCATCCGACTTCGGTATACTTGAACTTCGCTCAGGAACTTCAGCCCCTGATTTCGAAGGCCGAGGAAACCATCCAGTGGTCGGAGGCCTGCTGGTCAGCCGGGTGATGGTGGACTTGATGGCTCTGGAAACTCTGCATGAGCTGCGGGGAAACCAGAATCTGGTCGATCTTCTTGCGGCCCCACTTGGCGGCGGTTTCCTCATCGGTCGGATAGGAAACAGTGTCGGGGGCGTCGGCGAAAACATCGCGCATGGCCCAGCCATTCTTGTCCGGCGTGGTGAAGGTCTTGACCGCCGGAGAATCCGGAGTGTCGTTGAAATCCCCCAGCAACACGTAGCGCTGGCCAGGGAAATGGGCCGTTTCCTTCTGGATGATCTCGCGCGCGGCCCTGGCCTCGGCTTGGCGCAGACGATCGGAACGTTGCCCACCCAGTTTGGAGGCGAAATGGGTGACGAAGAAGCGCACCGGAATCTTACCGGGCATTTCGATATCCGCTTGCAGAACATCCCGGAGGAAGTGGCCTTTCTTCTTCTCGCCCTCCACCTTGAAGGTGGTCTCCTTGTGAGAGACCGGGTTCTGAATCGGATATTTGGACATCAGCGCCACGTCAATACCGCGGTTGTCGTTCCCCTCCAGCAAGAGCAGATGCGGGTAGATTTCGCCCAGCCCGTTCTGGTCGCGGAAAGCCGTCAAAATACCGATATTTTCCACCTCTTGAAGGGCAATGACATCGGCTCCGCTACTCACCATGACTTCGGCCAGGGCAGCCTGGCTCGCGGCCGACTTGGCCGGCGTACCTTCGTCCTTTTTGCCAGGATCGTCGAGGTTGTCGAAAAGGTTGAGCACGTTGTAAGAGGCCAGGGTGAACCGGGCCGGCGAGTTGACGGTCATAGTTTCCCGACGGTATGCGAACTTTCCAGATGGAAGGTTAACAGAATGCAAACAAGCGAAGGGACCAGCATGGAATTCTCTTTTCAAGGTGAAACGCAGACCTGCCTCTCCGCCCGCCTGGGCTTGAGTTTGGAGACGGAGTCCTGGGACGGCCAAGATTGGGTCTACGGTCGAGAGCTACAAGTAATGGTCAGTCTGGAAGTCATGGTGGATGAGGAGTCAGGCGAGGACGGCGCGGCCGCTCCTGACGCCCACTGGGTCATGAAGCCCATTCCGTCTGATTTCTTTCACTCCGAGTGGGACGATTCGGCTCCTGAATTTGAAGCCTGGTTTGGCAACGACGCTCCTGAGTTGGAGAAGAACCGCATTCGCATTTCGGGCCGGGACGAAAGCGGACGGGTGCGGGTGGACTGGACGGCCAGTTGCGGCGGCCTGCCCATGACTTGCTCCGGTCCGGTCGAATTCAGCGGACTGGCCCTGCGTGTGCGCCAGCCGGAAGACGCCGCCGGGTTTCTTGCCCAAGTCCACCCCGCCTGGGCTCAGCTCAAGCCAGTGGAAGAGGAAATCGTCGACTTCGGAGCGGCCATGCCGGAGCACCGGCGCGTCTGGCATTCTCTGCGTTTCGTTCTTCCCTGAATGGAACTCTACGAATGGGCCGGCCGCGTCTTTGGCGGCGACTGCCTGGAGGAGAAATTGCTGGCCCCACCCGAGGGAGTGAAGGGCCTGACCGACCTGCGGCCCGGTCCGGCGGTCGCCTGGCGCCGCCCTCCGCGCTCCGGTTCCCTGGTGGTGGCTCCTAAAGAACAGCGCATCAAGTTTCCCCGCCCCAATTCCTTGGGCCGCGAAGAAATGCGGGTGCGCTCGCTGCACGCCTTTGCCAATCACGAATTGATGGCGCTGGAGATGATGGCCTGGGCGCTGCTGGCCTTTCCTCAGGCGGACTCGTCTTTCCGCCAGGGACTGGCCCAAGTGCTGGTGGACGAGCAGCGCCATTTCCAGCTTTACTGCCAGCGCCTGCAGGCTCTGGGGGTGCAGTTTGGCGATCTGCCGGTCAATGACCATTTCTGGCGGGCCGGCCCGGATATCGGCAATCCACTGGACTGGGTGTGCACCATGCACCTGACCTTCGAGCAGTCCAACCTCGATCACGCCCCCTTTTACGGACGGTTGTTCCGGCAAGCCGGCGATGAGGCCTCAGCCCGGTTGATGCAAACGATTTTTGAGGACGAGATTCATCACGTGCGCTTCGGCAGCGCCTGGCTCAAACGTTATCAAGCCGAAGGCAAGTCGCTGTTCGAAACCTTTTCTGAGCATTGCGGAGAAAACAATCCTCCGGCTCGCGCCAAGGGATTCGAGTTCCAGGAGGAGGCCAGGCGAGCGGCGGGTCTGGATGACGAGTTTATCCAGGCGCTGCGGGATTACCGTGACTGAACTTTATGCGCTGGCCAACCTGGACTTCGAATACGAACTGGCCGGGCGCACCCTCCCATCCTCGGTAGCGCGCCGCTGGCGTCACGTGCTGCGCCTTCTTCCCGAGGCGCGGAGCGCGAATTGTCTGGACCCCGGCGATCTCGGAGGGCCCATCTACGAGAGACTGGTCGCCTGGGGAGTGACGCCGCGAGTGTTGCAACTGGCTCCAGGTCAGGAATTTCCCTCGCCCCAGGTGGTGAGCGAGGTCAACGACAAGCGCTTTTCCCACCAATTGGAAAAACACTTCGGAGTAGAGTTGCCCTGGGCTCGGCTGCTCCATTCGCTGGAAGAGCTGGAAGCAGCCGTGCGTGACTGCCCCTACGATTGGGTGCTCAAGCATCCCCTGGGAGTTTCCGCTCGTGAAAGGGTGGTGGGGAAACGCGGCCGACTCTCCGACTCGGGGCGAGGCTGGGCGCGCAAGCAACTGGCCCGGTGGAGCCTGCTCTTTGAACCCTGGGTCGAGCCCCGCCGCGACTTCTCGCTGCATTTCGAAATCGCCCGTGACGGAACTTGGGCATTCGTGGGTCACTGCCAGCTGGTGGTCGACCCGAGCGGGGTCTATCGTGGCAATCAAGTGCTCTCGGGTGAGGAAGTCCCCGGCCGCGCTCTGGCTTGCGGGTGTGCGGTGGCCGGCGAACTGGCCCGGAAAGGCTATTGGGGCCCTCTGGGAATTGATGCTTTTGAAGGAATGTTGGGAGTCCAGCCGGTTTTGCGCCCGCTGGTCGAGATTAACGCCCGCTACTCTTTCGGCCGTTTAACTCTGGCTCTGCGCGACTGGCTTCCCGAGGGCTGGTGCCTGCTGTGGTCACATCCCAAGCAGGGGGCGGAGGCCTACCCGCCGTTACCCGCCCAGCCCCGGCCGGGAGCCTACGGCCTGCCCGTGGAAGCGGATCCGGAGGGAATTTCGGGGACGATTGTCTGCGTGGCGCCAACTCCGGATGAGTTAAGCCGGGTTCGAGCCTGACCCGGTATCTTCCCCATCCTTGCCTCAGCTTCACACCGACCTTACGTAGCCCTGCTAAAGTGAGACATCGTTAGCCTGAAGGAGTTTCCCGATCTTGAAAGGTTGCTTGTGGATTTTTGGTCTGCTCTGGTTACTGGGGGTGGCCGCCTTCGATTGGATGGCTTTCTCGGGGGTCTACCAGCAGGCCCGTGCCGGCCATTATACGGCTGCGCAAGCCATCGTGCTCGACTCCCGGGTGGTCGAGAAACAGGGCGATGACTCCACCAGCTACCAGCCTTACCTAAAATACCGATTCGAAGCCGGGGGCAAAATCTATACCGGCGACCGCTATCGCTACGGCCTACCGGGAAACGGGCGGCGGGCGGCCCAAGCGATGGTAAAGGCGCACCCAATCGGATCCACTCTGGAGGTTTATTACGCGCCTGAGGACCCGAATCAATCGGTGGTCGATAACCAGCTGGGTGGCCGCGATGCCTTTATCATCATGTTCTTGATGCCTTTTAATGCCATCGGGTTGGGCTTTCTCATCGGCCCCCTGATGCTGCAGCGCGCCGGCCCGGGCGGCATTCCGGTGGTGCGCGAGGGCATGGGCTGGCGGGCTCGCCTGAAATACACACATCCTCTGGCAGCCGCCGTCACCTCGCTGGGCTGTCTGAGCTTCCTGGCCATTTTCGTGATCGGCATCTCCAGCTCCATGAACCCCAGTCTGGAAACCATGCGTCTGGCCTGGATGGCGGTGGCGTTCATGTCCGGCTGGGCGGCCTTTCAGGCGGCCCAGAACAATCGTCTGGGCGCCGGGGATTTGCGCATCGAGCCCGGCCGCGTGGAGTATTTCAGCGGGAGTCAACGGGAGTCTCGTCCCATCTCGGAAATTGAGTCGGTGGAAATCAAACGCCACGAGAAGCGCGACTCCGACGGGGACGTGACCTACCGCTACGAGGTCGAACTCCGGCTGCATTCGGGGGAAAAACATCCCATCCACGAATGGGCCGGCGAACCTCCAGCGCGCGCCTTTGCCGACTGGCTCAGGACTCATTTAAGCCTGGTGTAGGAGGGGAAGGGCGTTTGCCGCCTGTCTGGAAAGCGCTCGGTGATGTTTGTGTCTGATGAATACCTGGAGATGGTGCGAAAGAAGAAGACCTTGCCGGTCGATAGTCCCCCGCTGCGTCTGTTCCGCTGGGATTTCCTGGAAAAATTCACCCACACCCCGGTGCAGGTGGTGCCCCTCGTCTGGCTGCCCGTCGCCGCTCTCTTGGCCGTGAAAGGATTCACCCTCTGGCCGGCCGCCGCCGCCTGGCAGTGGTTCCCTTTGATGATCGCACTCGGCTTTGCGGTCGTGTGGACGCTAACTGAATACGTGGTACATCGCCACTTTTTCCACGGGAAGGTGCGCTGGCGCTGGCAAGAGGAATTCATGTTCCTCATCCACGGCATCCACCATGTGCAACCCCACACCAGCACCCGCCTGGTCTCGCCGCTCACTTTCTCCCTGCCGGTGGGCAGCCTGTTCTTCTTCTTCTTCAAGGCCCTGTTCGGAGCCGTTGGCCAGTTGCATCTGGCCTACCCTTTCATGACCGGCTTCGTGCTCGGCTACATCACCTACGACGTGCTCCACTGGACCCTGCACCACGTGCCCGTCAAACACCCCTGGCTCAAGCGCCTGCGCCGCCACCACCTGGAGCACCACTTCAAAGACAGCGCCAACAAATTCGGTGTATCCACCGAAGCCTGGGATCACGTTTTCGGCACCACCGGCGAGCGGTAGGTGCGCCGCCAGCTCAGGTAAAGTGCGATCGCCAGGCAGATCAGGCAATGCCAGAGAGTTACCTTGAGACTGAAGACTCCAAAGCAGGCGCAGCGAATCTGTAAGCCCCGGTAGAGTACGCTGGCCACCGCCAGCGCAAAAGTGTAGAACAACACTTCGCAAACGGCCAGACAGTGGCGGACCTGGCGCCCGCTCAGCAGAGCGAGCCCGAGCAGGACCTCGCCCACGATGATCAGGGGCGACACGTAGGGAAGCGTGGGAGCGGGGAAAAGACCGTAGCGGCCAAGCATGGCCTGAAAATGCCCGGGATCGGCCACTTTCAGTAGCCCCGCCAGCAGCAGAACGATGCCTAAAAGGATAGACTCCCGACGCACAGGCCTATGGTGGGGAATGACCCTTAAGCCCGGGGCTGGACCAAGCTGAGGGCTTTCTTAAGAAAAGACGAGGCCAGGTGACAAGAATTGTCAGCGCACCCGCAGGCTGACCAGGGCGCCGCTACGCTTGATGCGGTCCCCCCGTGCCCGCAGGGCCTCGATAAAGTCGCTGATTTTCTCGGGACCCTCGTCTTTGGTGAATTCCAGCCAGAGCTCGTCTTCGAACTGGGAGACGCTCAACTGTGGGTCCGCTTTCCTGGCCGCCAGCAAGAACTCGAAGAGTAATTGATCTTCCCGGTCCAGCTGAATTTGAAGGGTGCTGTAAAGCTGTTTCTGGCCTTCCGGGAAGAGACAGAGTTGAGCCTCATACAGTTCGCGCAGTTCCAGGCCCGCCTGGACCACGCTCAGCTCCAGTTCTTTCAGAGTTTCGGGATCGGGAGCCACCTCCAGCAATCCCAGAGTCAACTGGGCCGCGGTCATGGTCTGGCAAGGACCGGCGTGGAGGGCATGGGCCAGGTCACGGCGCTGCTGCCCCAGGATTTTCAGCAGCTGGAGACTGAGTCGGCGCTGCCCGCGAGCTTTCAGGCGAGCCCGGAAAAGGCTCCGCAGAGCCGGCAGTTCCCGAGGAATGCTCAGGTCACGATGGATGCGCACAGGGGAGCCGGAGGGCTCGGGAGCTTGTTGCCGGGCCCTCCATTTCTGCTTGTACCAGCACCCTTCCAAGGGAGTTTGCAGCTCGTCGGCGCAGCGAAAGAGTAGGGTGGCCAGCATGAACGGCATTTGGCCCCCACTATCACAAGGACCTGCTGGCCGTGTTCCCAGGGAAAGGGGCGTAAACTGTCTAAAGACAGGGTGCCAAAATGAATGACCAACCCACCGAGCTTTTCCTCAAGCATCTTGAGGCTTTGACCCCTCAGTGCCGGCTGGCTCTCCGCCTGCCCGGTGAGAAGCACAACTACCTGTTTCCCGGCAAGAGCTGGCACTTTGCCGGCCTGGACGAACTGGTGGACAGCGAGCAGGCGGTCTGTAGCGGCGATTTTGGGCGCCTGGACATTCTGGCCTGGAATAGCTCGCCCTATTCCGGCCGGCTGCTCTGTCTGTCCCAAGACGGTCCGCCGGTAGGTCTCGAATCCCTCAACGCGGTTCTGCGCATATTTTGGGAGCGCGAGGAAGCCCGGGCCTGTCAAAGCTGGCGGGTCGACTTACTGCACAAATTGCTCGATCATTCGCTGGAATTGATCACCCTCATGGCTACCGATGGGCGCCTCTATTACCAGACCAGTTCCTTCGAACGGCTGCTGCAGCTCAAGCGAAGCAAGGGCAACGGGCTGAACTACCTCGATTGGGTGCATCCCGACGATCTGCCCCTGGTGCGCAATTGCCTGCTACGCATCGGAGCCGGTGAGCCAGCCATCGGACCGATAGAATACCGCCTTTCCGGTCCTCCCGAGGAAGCCGAGTCCGTTTACTTCGTGGAATCGTGGTTCACCAGCGTGGAGTCAGAAACCGATATGATTTCCGTGGTGGTCCATTCGCGCGACATCACCGGGCGCAAAGCCGCCGCCAAGGCCCTGATTTCCCGCGAGCGGCGCTATCGCCAGGTGCTCGACGAGCTGCATCAGGCCGTCTTCGAAGTGGATACTCAGGGAAATTTGGCTTTCGTCAATTCCAGTTGGGAAAAGATCACCGGATTCTCACCCCAAGATTCTCTGGGCAAACCGCTGACCGACTTCTTCCACCTGGAATCCGGCTACGAGTTGCCTGTGCACCGCGAAGTCTACTGCCGTTCGGGGCCGCATGGGCCCTGGTGGGTGGAACTCTGGTTGCACAGCCAGCGCAGCGGTCGCGGCGGTCAGTTGGGGCTGGCCCTGGATATCACCCAACGCAAACTCATGCAGCGGCAGTTGGACAAAATGGCCCAACTGGTCGACCAGGCCATCGAGATTGTGGCCTTGCTTGATAGCTATGGGCGGGTGACTTACGTCAACCCGGCTTATTCTCTGAAAACCTCCCAGCCCGGTGAAAACCTGATTTGGAGCCCGTTCTTCAGCTGTTTCTCGTGCCTCAACGAAATGCAGCCCGAAGATGTATTCACCGAGGTGCACCGGACCGGCATTTGGTCCGGCCGGCTGCGCTGCTTCCATAGCGACGGTTCCGACCTGGTCATGGAGGCGGTTTTCTCCAAGGTCCACGACGAGCGCGGCGAATTCCGGGAGTTCCTGGTAACCTGCCGCGACGTCACGCGCGAAGTGCAGTTGGAAGAACAACTGCGCGCTTCTCAGAGATTGGAGTCGCTGGGCTTGTTGGCCGGCGGCGTGGCTCACGACTTCAACAATCTGGTCCAGGTGATCATGGGCAACTGTACGCTGGAACAGTCCTCCCGCGAGATGGAAGGTCTGGAAGCCTCCCCCTTTCTGAATGATGTCATGGCGGCCACCGAACGCGCCCAACGCCTTACTCGGCAACTCTTGACTTTCGCCAGCCGACAACCGGTGGAAAAAGTCTCGGTCGATCTGCAGCAGTTGGTGCCCGAAACGATGCGCGTGATTCATCGCTGGTTTCCCGATCATATTCAATACCAGTTTGCCTCCTCGGTGGAGGAAGCCTGGGTCGAGTGCGATTCGGGCCAACTGGAGCAAGTAGTGCTCAATCTGGCTGTAAATGCTCGGGACGCCATGCCCAAGGGCGGCCAACTGACGGTTTCGTTGGAGGAATGCCAGGACGTCGTGCAAGGCTACAAACTTTCCTTTCGCGATACCGGCGTGGGTATGAGCACCAGCGAAAAGTCACGCATTTTCGAGCCTTTCTATTCCACCAAGGGCAAGGAAGGCGGTACCGGACTTGGATTGTCGGTGGTTTACGGGGTGGTTCGCAGCCACGAGGGACGGATTCTGGTGCACAGTAGCCCCGGGGAGGGGACGACTTTCGAAGTCTACTTGCCGCGCACTCAGGCCAGCACCGCCAGACGGCTCACCACCATCCTGGTGGTCGAAGACGACCCTCTGGTGCTTAATCTGCACACCAAAATCCTGGAGAATCACGGTTACCGCGTGCTCGGCGCCTTGAACGCGGAGGCCGCCTTGCAGCTCTTTGTGGCCCAGCCTGACGACATCGACGCGGTGCTCATGGATATCGGCTTGCCGGATATGAATGGATTGGAGGCCTTCCGCCGCATTCAAGAACAACGGGCCGAAATTCCCGCACTGTTCTGCAGCGGACTGGGGCAGTTCCCGGGACAGACCGGTGGCCAGGGCACGGACTTTGTGGAGAAGCCGGTCGACGGTCAGGTGCTGGTCAGCAAGTTAGTCAAGCTGTTAGGCAAGGCGAGCTGACTTCTTCACCCGACATAAAGTAAGGCCCCGTCGAACCGACGGAGCCTTTCAGGGCGGCCAGTTGCCCAGAGTAGCGAAAGCATTTCACCAGTTCTTGTGAGACAGCCCGGGGGATCAGGCCCGGGACGTGGCTCAAACGGAAAGACCATTTTGTCGCCTCTGGTTAGCCGGAGGCAGCCCCCGATGGCTTGAGATTTTCGAGGACTTGCCTTACTCGAATATCTTAGTCAGAAAAAACGCTCCCTCCAAGGACGCGAATCACGGACAGACACACTCGATCTGTGTTATAATTTCGCCTTGTTTCATATTGCCCAGCAGTCCGAATGGCAGGCCAGCCAGGCCGATGGCGAGTACCGCCCCGCCAGTCTGAAAACCGAAGGCTTTATCCATTTTTCCTACCCTCACCAGTGGCGCCTGACTCTGCAGCGCTACTATCAGGGCCAATCCGGCCTGGTACTGTTGCACATCGACGAAACCGCGCTGCCGGCCGGCCTGAAGGTGGAAAACGGCTTTCCTCATCTCTACGCCTCCCTTCCCTGCTCGGCCGTCACCCGGGCCGAACCGCTCACCCCGCTGCGCGATCTGACCATCGCTTTGCATCGGGGTATCCGCCCGACGGCCGAAGAGTTGCGGGGAATCCAGGCCGATCTGGTCGTACTACCCGAGCTGCCCTGGCATCGCTGGTGCCCGGCCCAACCCGAGCGAGACCCTCAGGACGAGGATCTGGGCCGAGCCGAGGAGCAGTCCCGGGTGGCCCGAGATTCGGGTAAGTGGCTGCTGGGAGGCAGTCTGCTGGGACGGCGTAACACGGCTCTGCTCTATAGCCCTCAGGGTGAGCTGAAGCTACGTTACGAAAAAATTCATCTCCCCCAAGAACCGGGGTTCTGGGAAGCCAACCACTACGACCCCGGTCAAGCCGGGCCGCGCGTCTGCGACGATCTGGGATTTCCCCTGGGCATCCAGCTCTGCTCCGACATCCAGCGACCCTTTGGCTCCATGTTCTTGCGCGCCCAGGGTGCCGCGGCCATCTTGCTGCCGCGCGCCACCGAGCGGGGAACTTATCCGAACTGGCGTCTGGTGATGCAGGCCATGGCTCGGCTCAGCGGCTGCTATCTGCTCAGCGTCAACCGGCCCGATTTAGACGCTCCACCCATCGGAGGGCCCAGTGTGGTCATCGGGCCCGACGGAGAAGTGCTGGCCGAAAGCACCGAGTCATGGTTGACCTGGACGCTTAGACATGACGAAATTGTGAAAGCGCGAGCCGAGTATCCAGGCTATTTAACCGTTCCCCACCAGCTCTACGCCCAGGCTTGGGCAGGCGTCTGACGGGCAACAATTCGGAAACCCCCAATCCTGACCACTGCCCTATGCTAAGGATATGCAAGTCAAGCCTCCCGAACACTTCTGCTGCCATCGCTTCCACCCCCGCACCAAAGCTACCGGTCTCCAACAACCTGATTCCGACCGGGTGGGCGCTGCCGGCGTGGGCGACCCGTATTTCCCCACCATGGGCAACGGAGGCTACGACGCCGACCACTATGATCTGCGTCTGGACGTCGACCCGGCCAACAATCACCTGACCGCCAGTTGCGAAATGAAGGCCAGGGCTCTGCAGGACCTGGATGCCTTTAACCTGGACTTCCGCAACTTCGATATCGCCCACATCACCGTCAACGGGACCGAAGCCAAATTCCAGCGCGAAGGCGGCGAATTGACCATCACTCCGGAGCAACCCCTGCTGGCCGGTCAGGATTTCAGCGTCAAGGTCGACTACGCCGGCAACCCGGTGCCTTACGAATCCAGCCACGCCCCCATCACCATCGGCTGGAATCCCACGGACGACGGCGGCAGCTATGTGCTCTCCGAGCCCGACGGGTCCAGCACCTGGTATCCGGTCAACGATCACCCTCGGGACAAGGCCACCTATAAATTCTACGTGACCGTACCCAACGACTACCAGGCGGTCTGTAACGGTAAGCTGGTCGAGAAGAGCCCGCTGGGTGAGGACAAAACCACCTACGTATGGGACGCTCAAGATCCGATGGCCAGTTATCTCTCCACCGTCAACGTGGGCAAATTCGAAGAACAGCTGCAGACCGGCCCGGAGGGCGTGCCCATCCATAACTTCTTTGCCACCCCGGTGGCCAAGAAGGCCAAAAAAGACTTCGAGCGGGTGCCCGAAATGATGGAGTGGTTCTCCAACCGCTATGGCAAGTACCCCTTCGAGACCTACGGCAACCTGGTGATCAACGCCAACGTGGGTGGCGCGGCTTTGGAAACCCAGACCCGTCCCATTTACGAACGCGGCATGGTTACCGGTGATAAACGCGCTGAGTATATTTACGCTCACGAACTGGCTCACCAGTGGTGGGGCAACAGCACCAGCGTGGAAAACTGGAAGGACATCTGGCTCAACGAAGGCTTCGCCAACTACTCTCACATGCAGTGGAAGCACGAGCACGACGGCAGCTTCAAGAAGCTGGACCGCGCCATGTATCAGATGTACATGTTCCTCCCCCGCAACAGTCCGCCGGTGGTCGACCCGGGCGAGAACGATATGTTCAGCGAGAACGTCTACAATCGCGGAGCGGTAACTCTGCATTTGCTGCGCAAGGACCTGGGGGACGAAACCTTCTTCAACTGCTTGAAAACCTACGGTGAGCAGTATCGCGGCAAAAACGTCACCACCGACGACTTCATCGCCGTGGTCAACACGGTCAGCGGCCAGGACAAGACGGAATTCTTCGACAGGTGGCTGCGCCAGTCCAAGCTCCCTCCGTGGCCGGGCAACCCCCTAGGTTGAAGAGACCATGCTCTCGAGTAGATAGCGGTGCAGATGCCGCTGGTGGTGGTCGGTGAGGTCTTTTTCGGCGCGATTGACCAGGCTGATGATGGCCGAGGCCAGCACCTGAGCCCTCCCGGGCTTGCCATCGGCCAGCTTGGAGGCCATCGGGTGGTTGGAATTGATCACCACGCTGCTCCCGTCGATCAGGTCCAGTAGCCGTCCTTTTTTAGGCCCGGCCGCATGACTGAGTTTCTCGAAAACCGGTCCAAGGTCGAATTCAGCCACATTGGCGGCTAGAGTCATCCCCAACTGGCGTACCTGCGCAATCAATTCATCCATAGCCCGGCTATTTTCTAACTCCACCTGCTCCTCCCTGCGTTGGTATGTGGCGACCGAGTGTCAAACCGCGTGTTCGGGGCGAAGCCTCGAACGCCGGTTTTGCACCCATCAGGGCAGGGCGGGGGAAACTTAGAGCCGGAGGTCAGGCGACCGCTTGTTTTTGAGAGGCCAGGGCCTGTTTGATTTCTTCGGAGAAGTCGGTCTTGTCGGCGCCATTGTTGCGCATTTGCGGGAGCTGGCGCAAGCCGACTTTACCGTCGGGTTTGGGAGCTCTCAGTTGTTCGGTGGCGCCGACCGGGCGCGGGGCGTCGGTTTTGGGGGCACCTTTGCTGCCCATCTTGTGATGGTTGGGATTGTGCTCACTGGTGGGCGCCTGGGGCTTGTCTTTGACGCCCTGAGCTTCTTTTTTCGAAGAAACTTTGAGGTTGCCCATCCGGTCGGCGGCTTTCGGGTCCTTGGCCTTGTCGATGGAGCGCTTTTCGTCTTCTTTGAGTTCGCGCACCGGAGGCTTCTTGTCGGGATTTTCCTTGATCCTGGCGACCTCGCTGCCCTTGCCGACCTCGTTCACCTTGTCGTTGGCTTCGAGCTTCTTGGGCTCCTGAGCGCCGAAGTTGGCCAGCAGCGCCTCCAGGCCCTGATGTTCTTTCTGCTCGTAGGCTCCGTCGAACTCTTCGGAAATCTCGCGCGAGGCGGTCACCTGGTCAACGAGAGGGAGGTTTTTTTGCTTGTCGGGATCCGTTTCCAGCTTCCGGGCTGCTTCCGCCTGCTGCAAAGCCTGGATTTGCTTCGCTTTAAGCTCGTTGGACTGCTTCGGCTTCAGACCATTCGGAATCTCACGGATCATAGAGTGATTATGAAGGAGAGAGCTCTACAATTCGATAGACGGAAAGTTAGCATTATTTTATGACATGTTCACAAGCGGGCAATCTTCTCCAAAAACTCTCCCAGTGGACGCTCATAGCCGGGACGGCGTATAGGTTCGACTCGCAGCAGTAACTGGTCGGCGGGGCACCACTCCCAGCGCGAAAATTCCTGGGGGTGGTGGCCGGTCAGGTCGATCTCCTCATCACGGCCTAAAAACTGCACCGCCCAAAAAGTTTGCTCCTGGCCCGCCCAGCGACCCTGCCAGCGGGGCGGAGTGCGTTGAAACTCGTAGCGGTGGGTGGCCACCAGGGGGGTGATTTCCCCCAGGTGGCGACGACGCAGCCCCAGTTCCTCGCGCAGTTCGCGGATCACGCTGTCGCGCACGGGCCTTTTCTGATTGACCCCGCCCTGGGGAAACTGCCAGGTGCTGGCCCCGAAGCGCTCGCCGATCCAGAGGTCAAAATGCTGATTGTAAACCAGCATGCAAACGTTGGGCCGGAAAGGTAAGGCCATCAGTCCGCCGCCCGGTAGATCCCCAAGAGGCGGTAGAAGGGGCAGAAAACGCGCAGGGATTCCAGTGCTTTCTCCAGCGCCTGAGGCTCCTCGGGCACCTGCAGATCGGCAAAAAAACGGTATTCCCAGGGTTTGCCGGGAATGGGGCGACTTTCCAGACGGTGCAGGTTGATCTGCTGTTCCGTCAGTTTACCCAGAGCCTGATGCAGAGCGCCGGGATGGTCCGGAGTATCGAAGATAATGCTGGCTTTGTCCCCGCCCGCGACGGCCTGGCCTCCCCGCTCGAGCATCCAGAAGCGGGTGTAGTTGCGGGGATGACTTTCGATACCTTCCTGGAGAACTTCCAGTTGTAGTTGTTCCGCGACCTGACGAGCCGCGATGGCGCCAGCATCGCGCAGACCATTCTTCTGTATATAGTGGACGCTGCCGGCGGTGTCATAGACGTGAAAAATTTCCCAGTCGGGATGGGCGCGCAGAAAGTCTTCACATTGGGCTGCGGCCTGAGGATGCGCATAGATTCGCTTGATGTCTTCCAGGCGCGTGCCGGGATGCACGATCAGACTATGGCAGATACGCAGCGAGATTTCGCCTACCACCTGCAACTCGGGATGTTCCAGAATTAACTCATAGTTCGGCTGGACGCTGCCCGCCAGAGAGTTCTCCATGGGTAGCACAGCATATTGCGTGGCGCCGCTGGCTACCTGGGAAAAGGTCTCGGCGAAGCTGTGACAGGGCACGGCCTCCACCGAAGCTCCGAAAAATTTGCGCAGCGCTCTCTCGCTGTAGGCGCCCGGCTCGCCCTGATAGGCGGCGCGCGACTGTCCCTGGCGGGCCACCGTGATAGGAGCGGGCGGTCGGCGAAACTCCACCCCCAGGTGGCGGCCTACCACGGGTGCGATAGCAGCCACGTCGCGCATCACTTTTTCGAACTGGTGGGGATAGAGGCTCTGGGCCCCATCGGAAAGCGCTTCGGGAGGGTTGGGATGAACCTCGATCATCAGTCCGTCGGCACCACCGGCCACGGCCGCCAGAGCCATGGAAGCCACGTAGTTGCGGTGGCCGGTGCCGTGGCTGGGATCGACGATGATGGGCAGGTGGCTGAGCGCCCGAATCACCGGAATCGAGGATAGGTCCAGCGTATTGCGCGTGCTCGGCTCAAAGGTGCGAATCCCTCGTTCGCAGAGAATCACCCGCACCCCGTTGCCTCCCGCCAGCACATATTCCGCTGACATCAGGAATTCCTCAATAGTGGCCGAGAGACCGCGTTTGAGCAGGACGGGTTTGTCGGTGGCGGCCACCGCCTTGAGCAACTCGAAGTTTTGCATGTTGCGCGCGCCAATCTGAAAAAGATCGGTGTAGGCGGCCACCTGATCCACGTGGGCCGGGGAAACCACTTCGGTGACGATGGGCAAACCGTATAACTTGCGCGCCTCAGCCAAGATTTCCAGGCCCTCCTGGCCCATTCCCTGGAAGGCGTATGGTGAACTTCGCGGCTTGTAGGCGCCGCCGCGCAGGATATGGGCGCCCGCCCCCTTGACCTTGGAGGCGATGTCGAGCAGACCCTGGCGCGATTCCACCGAGCAGGGACCGGCCATCACCACCAATTGAGGGCCGCCGATTTCCCAGGAACCCACCATGACCCGGCTGGTCTGAGTTTCCATGCCGGCTTCGCGAGCGGCCAGTTTGTAGGGCCGGCCGACCTTGATGACCTGGCTGACCCCGGGGAGTTGCTCGATCTCCCGGGTATCTTTGGGGGTATGGCCGATAACGGCCAGTACCTGGCGTTCCGTTCCCTGAATGAGCTTGGTTTCCAGACCCTTGCGGGCCAATATCGACTGCAGCGATTCGAGTTGGCCGGGTTGCAAATCAGGACGGAGAACGACGATCATGCTCTGCGCTTTCCTCAGAAAGGGGGAGCAAATCCTGCGCAGGCGACAACCCGGCCCGCGCTCACCCGTGCACGCATTGCCGGAACCGGTGCACGCACTTCGCAAGGGCCTGGCGCCCCCCCCTTGAACACGGGGTCGGGTGAAACCCCGTATTATTTATATGGATGAGGATCTGGTGGCGGTCTACAAGCCGGCCGGATTGCTCAGCCATCCCAGCGCCGACCCGGCCCGGCCCGACCTGGTCAACTGGTTGCGCGGCGAGCTTCAGGCCGCGAAACTGGTGATGCATCATCGCCTGGATCTGGAAACCTCGGGACTGCTCGTGCTCACTCACTCCCTGCGAGCCTGCGCGCCCCTGGCTCAGGCCTTTGAACAGCGGCGCATCCGCAAAACCTACCTGGCTCGCGTCAAGGGCAGGCCGCCTCAGCAGGGTTGTATCGATCAGCCGCTGGCCGAAACGAAGGGTCGAGTGCGCGCTGCTCCCGTCGGCAAAGAGGCGGTGACTCGGTTTGTCCGACGCGAGAGCCAGGGGGCCTATGCCTTGCTGGAACTCCATCCGCTGCACGGGCGGAAACATCAGTTACGGGTTCATTGTCAGAGTCGGGGGTGGCCGATTGTAGGAGACAAACTCTACGGGGGAGAGGCCAGCAGTCGCTTGTGGCTACACGCCTGGCGCTTGGAACTGGAGCATCCGGTCAGTGGCCTATCACTGACCTTAGAGTGCCCCACGGGCGAGGATTGGGGCTACTCGGCCGCGTCGCGACCGGCAAAAAGGCGCTGATAGGTTTCCATGGCCCGCTCGATGGCTTCCATCACGGTGGAGTCGTCGGTCTGGGCGCTGCCGGCCTGGTCGTCGGCTTTTTGGCTCTGGCACAGAGCCTCATACAAGTTATGGCTGAACATATTTGCTGATTTCCCTCTGACTTTTGTCTGTCTCTCTGTCTTCCAACGATAGTTCTCAAGCCTTAAAGAAGTATTAAAGCGCTTAAGGCTGGTTGCTTTGAGCCTGCTTTAGGTGAGATATGACCGACTCCCAATCGCCCTTTTTCTTCTGTTGAGCCAGTTTGTCGGGCGTGTTGCCTTTAGCGTCGGTGGCTGCCGGGTCGGCTCCGGCTTCCAGCAGCTTGTCCACCACCGCCAGTTGGCCCTGGGCGGCCGCCCGATGCAAAGCGGTGGAGCCGTCCGGAGCCTTGATTTTGAAATCGCAGCCCGAGGCCAGCAAGCTTTCCACGCAGCTGAGGTTCCCGGCGCCCGCGGCCAGCATCAGCGGGGTAGTACCGCGTTTATCCAGCGGATCTTTCAGGATGCCGGGACGGCTCAGGAGATAGTCGACCACCGCCTTTTGATTCTTATAGGCGGCCATATGCAACGGAGTATTCTGCTCGGCGTCCGGTGCGGTCAGAGAATAGCCTTTGCTTTCCAATAGTTGCAGTTCTCCCAGATTACCGCTACTGGCGGCTTTCATCACGTCCTGGGCGCCCATTTTGGCGGTGGCGTTGCCGGGGGCGGCGTTATCTTCCTCGTTTTCGGCGCCGTTGCTATGAGCGTGAGCTCTGGAGGAAGATTTGCCGGTCTTGGATGGGACGGCTGGCTTGTTCTCCTCAAAGTCCGGGACTTGCTGGGGGTTCTTGCGGGAGTTTTCCTGCATGTTGCGCGCTTCCGCCTGGATTTCTTTGGCTTTGCGCATATAGGCGGGGGGTTGTGCCTGGGCGGCGAGGGCTCCGGCCAGAAGGGCGGCCAGCAGAGTTCCGGCTTTCTTTCGCATAGATGAAACCTTCTCTCCTCTTGCGCCCAGGCCTGCATTCCGGGCACAATGGTCCGATGCTGAAGCGCAATATCCCCGAGTTCTTGGCTTCCATTTTCATGGCTCTGCTGCTGCTGGGCGGTTATGCCATGCGCGGGCAGATGCCCTGGCCCACTCACTATCCAACTCCGCGCTCCCACGTGCAACCGCGTTTTTTACTCGAGGTGGAGACCCCCCGCGGCACGCTCACAGTGGGCAATCACGGGGAGATCAGCGGCCTCCAACAGGGCCGGCTGGGAGAGACCGACTTGAACGACCTGAGATTGGCCGCTCAGCTCCTCAAGCCCGCCAAAGGCGGGGGGACTTGGAAGCTCCGCTTCTACGACGCCGAGGGGGCTCACGAATCCAGCTTCGACCCGGCCCGGGCGGATGCCGAAACCAGGCACGTGCTGGAAAACCTGCGCATCTTAGGCTACCTGGAGATGGAGCCCGTTCACCAGCAAGCCGGCCAGAGCCGCCCCCAATAAGGGACCCAGCACCGGAACGAAGGCGTAACCCCAGTCCGAACCGCCTTTGCCGGCGATGGGCAGAAGAGCGTGGGCCAGGCGAGGCCCCAGGTCGCGAGCCGGGTTGATGGCGTAACCGGTGGTTCCGCCCAGGCTCAGCCCGATGCCCATAACCAGCGAGGCCACCAACAAAGGCCCCAGGGCCGGCGACGGACCGGCCGGGCTGACGGCCTTGGAAAAGATGGAAAAAACCACCAGCATCAGCACGAAAGTGCCGATAATTTCGCTGAGCAAGTTCCAAAGGGGGGCGCGAATGGCCGGACCGGTGGAAAAGCAGGCCAGTTTGAGGTCAGCCTCCTCAGTGGGCGCCCAGTGGGGAAAGAAATGGAGCCAGACCAGTGTGGCGCCCACAAAAGCCCCGGCCATCTGCGCGGCCCAGTAGCCCGCCAGCTTAGAAAAATCCGCCGAGATGACGGCAAAGCCCAGGGTCACCGCCGGGTTGAGGTGGGCATCGGAACTGCCGGCCGCAATCGAGGTGAAAACCCCCGCCATCACGGCGAAGGCCCAGCCGGCGGTGATCACGATCCAACCGGCGTTGTTGGCTTTGGAATCCTTGAGCAAAACGGAGGCAACCACACCGTTGCCTAACAAGATGAGAACCATGGTGCCGAGAAACTCGCCTAACAAAGGGGAAGCCATGGCGGCCGGTTCCGCACGCACCTCAATTATCCTGGCACAAGCAAAGCGGCGCTACGGGGAGGCAGCCACATTTCCAACTGGTCTCCATGGGTCCAGTAGCGCGCCTGGGAAACCAGGTCGATATAGTGGCCGGGGCGGATTCGAGTGTGAAAGCGCCAGGGTCGGCCGGCTTTGTTGATGGCCAGAGCCAGATTGTCTCCCACCCGGGCGGCCACCTCGTCGCGCCCGGCCGCCACCCAATGAAGGGGACGGCCCGAGGCCTGGCGGCGGAAGGCAAGACCGGCCTTGACCTCGCGACCTCTCAGGTCGCCGCCGTAGACGAGCGGCACCCCTTCGGGTCGGGCCAGTAGAAAAGCATAGGCCAGTTGCCGGTCACGCACGTCGGAGATACGGAAATAGTCGAAGGCCGAGCGATTTTTGACGAGGTCGTGGTGGTTGACGAAGGGCACCGAATGCTCCCCTCCCAACGCCTGTGGCTGGAGCAATTGGCCCAGGTCGCCACCGGGGGCGAAAGCGCTTTTGAGCGAGCGGGCCAGGGGGAAATCATAGGCTCGCATGCTCTGAAAATACTCGGGGGGGAAGTCGTGCGGACTGGCATAGACCAGTTCGCCGAAGACCAGCACGGGCGGCAGACCCTGGAACAGATAGGGAAAGAGATGGGGATCCAGGTGCTTGGCCGAGTCGATGCGAAAGCCGCGCACGCCCAGCCCGAAGAGCCCGTGGATATAGTCGCGCAACTGCGAGCGCACCCAGGCCGAATTGGTGTCCAGAATGGGCAGCCCGCGGCCTTTGCCGAGTTGGTGCAAGCCGCGGAAATCGGGAGTGGAAAAGCGTGGATACTGGGCGGCTTCGATACGTCCCGCGCGGGTGCGCAGGTAGCGCCCTTCGTTGCTCAGATGATGGATGACCGTATCCACCACCACGGCCAACCCGCGTGCCCGGGCCTGGTCGCAAAGTTGTTTCAGCTCGGTCAACGTTCCCAGCGGCCCTTCAATGCGCGTGAAATCCACCGGCTGATAGCGCGCCCACCAGCTGCGGCTGGAGTGGCTTTTCTGGGGCGGGGAGATGAGCACATGAGTTACGCCCAGGCGCTGCAGCCGGGGCAAGGACTTGCGGACCTGTTCAAAGGTCTGGTTGAAAAGTTGAACGATAATCACGGGAGGAAGCCCTTCGGAGGGACGCGCGCCGACCCCCTCCAGGAAATCGGGCTGGAAGGGCGCATTTCAGGTGACATGCAGAGCCTGAGTTCCCTCTCGCGAGTCTGCCAGCGTATTCAGGCTCATTCAGCCTTCGATGTCTCGGTGGCTATCCTGATTGTGATCAATTTGGCGCTGCTCTTTCCTGAAATAGCTCTACCCCGGTTGGATTCGACTCGATTGGCCATCGGGGTAGTGCAGGAGACGATCACCGCGCTTTTTTGTCTCGAGTTGGCCGTGCGCTTTCTGGCCATGGGCAAGCCGCGCCGGTTTCTCAGAGAATATTGGATCGATATTCTGGCGGTGGTCCCCGTGCTCCGGGCTTTCCGCATTTTCCGCTTCCTGAAATTGCTGCGGCTCTTTCGCCTCTTTCGGCTGGTGCGTATTCTGGGAAAGCGCACGCGGCTCACCCGCCGTCTTTTCCGCTACGGGGGAGGCGAGTATATTCTGCTGGGTTTCTTCCTGGCCTTTGCCGTCTCTTTGGGGGCCCTGGGTCTGACCTGGTTTGAAAGCGCCCACAGCGGCTACAGCACCATCGAGAATTCTTTCTGGTCGGCGCTCTTTTCCACGGTGTCGGCGGAATATATCACCAGTTACCCCCAGACTTTGGGCGGTAAGGTGATGGTGTTTCTGCTGGAACTGGCCGGACTGTGCTTATTCGCGGTGCTGACCGGCACAGCCTCGGTTTACCTCATCGAAAAACTGCGTGAAGGAACGAATATGGGCTCACTCTATCCGGAGGACCTGGAAGGCCACGTGCTGGTCTGCGGCTGGAATACCGGCTCGGCGGCCACGCTGGCCCGCCTGCAGCGGCACCCCGATTTTCGCGAAAAGGCCTTTGTGCTGATCGCTGAGCGCGAGGACTTCACCGGCATTCGCCAGCTCCCGCTGCCCGACCAGGTGGTCTGTTTGCGGGAAGATTTCACCCGGGCCGAGGTTTTGCGCAAGGCCAATGTGGCGCAGGCGGCGGTGGCCCTGCTGTTTTGCGACAATTCGCGGGGCAGCCGCCAGGATGCCGACGCGCGCACTGTGCTGGCCGCCCTCACCATCGATAAGCTCAACCCCAGGGTGCATACTTGCGCCGAGCTTTCCAACAGCGGCAATGAGCACCATTTGAGCATGGCTCACGTGCGCGAAGTAGTGGTGACTCAGGATCTTTCCGGCCATCTGCTGGCCCAGGCCGCGCTCAATTCGTCGAATGCCCGGCTCTTTCACCAATTGCTCAAAGCCGATAATATCCAGGCGGTAGCCGTGGACGAAAAGCTGGCTGGTAAGAAGTTTGCCGAGTGCGTCTGCGAACTGGCCACCAGCCAGGGCCTGATTGTGCTGGCCGTGCAGGAGGCGGCCGGGGAGCTGCACATCAACCCCGGCGGCCGGGAAGTAGCCGCCGGGGAGACTCTGCTTTGTCTGAGCCGCTTCAGTTAGGTCAGCGGCCGCCTGGCCAGGAGAAGCTTCAACTGGCTGAAGGGCACCGGAAAGCGGCCGTCCAGCACCTGGCACACAAAGCCGTGGCGCTCCAATACGTTCCGGGCCCGGGGCAATACGAAGCTCAGGTAGTACATGACGAAGGTGGGACGCCACACAAAGTTACGCACGCGCATCAGGCTATCGAAGGCCAGCGCCGGCAGATAAACCCAGGGCCGCCGGCGCAGGTCGCCGGTCACCGTCAGGAACCACCCACCCGGGCGTAAAGCGCTGAAAACCCGGCGAAAGAACTCATCCTGGTCAGCCGGGGCGATATGTCCCAGCACGCCCACGCTGGTGATCAAATCAAAATGCTCCTGCCAGTACATTTTCAGAAAATCGCCGCGCAGCAGCGTTGGCCCCGGGCCCAACTGAGCCCGGGCACGGGCCAGCATGCTGCGGCTCAAGTCGACTCCCACCAGCTCATCGGCATAATTTTGCAGTCTTTGCAACACGGCTCCGGTCCCACAGCCGATATCGAGCGCCCGGCCACAACGGAAGAGCTGGCTCTCCAGACCGTCCAGAACCGGATCAGGAGTGCGGAAGACGCTCTGATCAAACTTGCTGGAAAGACGATCGTAACCGCCTTCGATGGAACTCAACCCCTGCCGGACCAGCTCCGCAAGCGTCGGGCCGTTGGGAGTATCAAACCAACCTACCATGTCAACTCAGCTCCAACCACAAGTAGTCGCGGGGGCAGGCGATGCGCAAAGGCAACGTATCGCTCACTCCCCGGCTCACCAACAACAGAGTCGGCCCCACCTGAAAGCGGGCTCCGTGATAAGCAAAAAACCAGGCTCCCGGATAGTCTCGGCCCCTCCACTCAAACCAGATCCACTGGCAACCATGCAGATGGCCCGACAGCATGAGCGGAAAGCCCGCCCGGGAGGCGGCTTTGACGCCCGTGGGTTGGTGTCCCACCAGAATGCTTTGGGCGCTGGCTCCCTGCTCCGGGCGGCCGCACAAGCGCAGGCCGCCGGGCAGCAGCAGCGGGCTTTCGTCCAGCCAGTGCAGTTGACTCAGACTCCGTTTGACGCGCTTCAGCCCCACCCAGCAGTCATGGTTGCCCGGCACGGCCGCCAGCGGGCAGATCCGCTGCATTTGCCGAGCCCACTCGACCAGGCCTGCGTGGCCCCAGGGCAGGTCGAGCAAGTCGCCACCCAGTAAGATCAAGTCGGGAGCGGCTCGCTTCATTTCCACTGCCAGTTGCCGCAGCATGGGTCCGCTCCAGGGGGCGCAGTGGAGGTCGCTGAGATAAGCCAAACGCACCCGGCTCTCGAGACCGAGCCTTATGGCCTCGCAGCGCCGCAGCAACGGACGGGACCAACACCATTCCAACAACCTCAAGGCCTTCGCCGACCGGTGACAAACACGCCTGCATGAACGAATCGGGATTTGGATTACGCGGCGAGCCAGCGTACCTGCTGCTCCCCCGTCCGCCTCTACAAGCTTTTTATGAACTGGATGTATGGTTGTTGGAGCAACCCGACGTTTGGCCCCATCGGGGTCTGTCCAGGAGCCTGCAAAACCAGCTTTTCCCTCTCTTGGAAAACTTGCGTTGGAGTCAGCGGGCCGATTGGATACGGAACTACAGCTTGGAAAGTCTGGCCGCCGGACTGCTTTGCGGGGCCCTGGACGGATTGTTTCTCTACCGGCTGAAAGAAGCACCGCTGGCTTCAGAAAGCTTGAGATTGCGCCAGGCCCTCGAGGTGGCGGACGGGGAGTGGCGGCAACTGGATGCGGACGCCTTGCAGTTGCAGGCCGGCTATGGAAAGTACCTGAACCGCGCCACCGAAGAAGAAAACGTCGAGTTCCTGGCCCGTCCCGGCTCAGGCGACGCCCAAACTCAGAGGGCTATGGCGGAAACTTTCCGCACCGGCTATTCGCTAGGACTGATCGATGCCGCCATCGTCACGCTGCATGGTCAGACTCCGGACCGGTTACAATAGATCCTGGCAGACTTCGAGAATCTCCTGAGCCGCCCGCGGCCGGGCCAGGCGCCGCGAATTCTGGCGCATCTGTTCGAGGCGACCCGGCTCTTTGAGCATCTGGTCGACCTTGAAAGCCAGTGTGCGCGCCTGGTAGGCCCAGATACCCACCCCTTCTTCGAGCAAGTGATAAGTATTGCGCTCTTCCTGGCCAGGGATGGGGTTGATGACCACCCAGGCCAGTCCTTTCACGAAAGACTCCCAGGTGGTCAGACCGCCCGGCTTGCCCAACATCAAGTCGGCACAGGTCATGTACTCATCAAAGGCTTTGGTGAAGCCGATGATATGGAGATTTTCCTGACCGGCGAACTGTTGCTGCAGTTTTTGGCGCAGCTCGTCGTTGCGCCCGCAGGCGGCCACGATCTGCACGGGCGTGGTCAGCTCGCGCAAGGCTTCCAGGATCTGGCCGACGCTGCCTACGCCAAATCCCCCTGTCGAGATCAGCAGGGTGGGCAGGTCCGAGCGCACTCCCAGACGCGCCGACACCTTGGACCGGTCCATAGCCTGCGCGAAAACCGGGTGAGTGGGGATGCCGGTGACGCTGACGGCCCGGCCCGAAATACCGAAGGTTTTCAGGTAGGCCCGCGCCTCCGGGACGGCCACGAAGTAGTGATCCGACGGAGTGGCCAGCCACATGCCGTGGACATCGAAATCGGTGACCACGGTAGCCAGTGTGTGAGCAAACTTTCCCTTCTTGCGGCGCTTATGGATCAGGCTGCTGGGGAGAAAGTGAGTGCACAGGGCCAGGTCGGGGTTGAACTTGTCGACAAACTCATAGAACTTGCCGGCACTGGCTTCCTCGAAGGCCTGGCGCAGGATATCCTCCTGAAACGGTTTATCGGTCAGTTCGTAGAGCCAGCCGAAGATTTGCGGCGCCCGCCCGACCATATCCAGATAGGCATCGCGGTAGAGCTTCTGGAAAGGACGCGGCATGAGTTCCAGCACGTCTTGATGAACGACTTCCAGCTCGCTGTTCTGGCCGGCCACGGCCAGCGCCTCCCCGGCGCGCAGATGCCCGGCTCCCACCGAGGCGGATAGAACTAAGACTCGTTTCTTTGGCATGGAGCCCGCCTTTAATTTTCAAGGGGGACTCCGTCGCCCCCTTGGACCCCCCTCCTTCAAGAATCAAGGGGGGACTCCGTCGCCCCCTTGGACCCCCCTCCGTTTTGGCATGAGGCCTTCGATCCCTTTGCGATCCTCCACTCGGACCCAGGCGCCGCCCGGCAGGCGCAGCTCAAAGGGCCGAAAGTCGACTTTGTAGCTCATGCTGGGCGAGCTGGCCACGTACATGCCCAGGTAGAGAAATTCCTTGCCGCGCTGTTGGCACCACTCGATTTCGCGCATCAGGCTATAGATGCCCAGGCCGCGTTTGCCCAGCTCCGGCTCGTAGACAAAGTAGCGGGAATTGGCTCCCTGAGGGGTTTCATCCACCAATCCGAAGCCGATCAATTGGCCGTCCAGCCAGTAAGAAAGTTCCCAGGCGTCCCCCCAATCGATGATGAGATGCTCTTGAAAGTGCGGGCGCAGGATCTCGGCGTCGACGCTGACCCAGCCCCAACGGCTGCGGTGATAGCGCGCGTAGAGGTCGAGACGCTGGTCGCTGTAAACTGGCTTGGCCAGGCGTACTTCCAGGTCGGAGTTCTGGCGCCAGAGTTTGCGCTGACTCTTACTGGGGCGAAAATCGGCCACCGGCAGGCGCACCGGAATGCACTCCTGGCAGGTGCTGCAGATCGGCTTATAAAAATCCAGGCCCCGCGAGAAATAGCCGGACTCTAAGTGGGATTGGAAAGTCGCCCCGCTCATCCCGGCGATCTGGCGAAACTCCGCCATCCAGATGCGGCCCGGGTAAAAGAAACAATTCTCGACGTTGCGAATGATGGAGAAGTTCTTATTCTTAGGCAAGCTGGGCCCCCTTCCCCTGATCCTAACGGAGTGAGATTTCGCGCCCCGGCTTGCTTTCCACCAGTTGGGGATTGACCAGGCGATTGCCCAGCACGGCGAACCATTGCTGATTGGTATCCACCAATAGACCCTGGGCATCGGTCGCGAGCGTCTTCATCGTCACCGAGTCCTGGACGTTCCCGCCAATCACGTCGATCTCCCCGGGACGCACGGCCACTACCAGATCCGTGTGAGAAGGATAGGTCTCGGGGCGGTCATCAAAGGTAATGCCGTCGGCGCGCCGATAGCAAACCAGGTCACCGACCTGCGGTGCTCGCTCGCTGAGGCGGTAACCGTAAAAGGCACAGTCGGGGTCATGGCTTCTACGGCCGTCGATGGCCTGATTGATGTAATGCGCGTGCCAGTCGGAGTAAGTGAAACGCCCGCCCAAACCTGCTTCGCGCATCACGTAAGACATAAAAGCAGCCGACCAGGCCTCGTCGGTGTCTTTTCCGGTAAAGCTTTCGTAAACGCCGTTGCGCCAATAGATTCCCACTCTTTGCCAGTAGCCTTCTTCGGTCTCCTTGTGGCCGGCATGGCTGATTTTTCCGTCTTTGCCGATCGTCTGTTTACCAAAGAACTCCCATTCCTGGCGAGCGATTTGCAACATGCGGTCGGTGGTGGGTTCGGCCCAGGCGCAGGCCTGGAGAAGGAGTAAGCAGGAAAGCGTACGTTTCATGGGCTGCCAGTTCCCGTTCCCAAGGGCGAACCCTGCGGGCCGCAGTGAGGAGAGGGGCGAGTCCCTCCCCTCACTGCGGTATCGCTCAATGGAATTGTTCGGCTTCGGTGGAGCCGGCCAGGGCGGTGACGGAGGATTGTCCACCGGTGGCCACCTGAGTGACCTCGTCGAAGTAGCCGGTGCCTACGAATTGCTGGTGCTTGACCGCTTCGTAGCCTTCCTTCTCGGCCGCGAATTCCAACTGTTGCAGGTCGGAGTAAGCGCCCATGCCACGCTGCTTGTATTCCTGAGCCAGTTTGAAGATGCCATAATTGAGCTGGTGGAAGCCGGACAGCGTGACGAACTGAAACTTGTAGCCCATGGCGCCCAGCTCGCGCTGGAAGCTTTCGCACTCGGCCTGGCTCAATTTCTTGCGCCAGTTGAAGGAAGGCGAGCAGTTGTAAGCCAGCAGCTTGCCGGGGAACTTCGCGTGAATGGCTTCGGCGAACTCCTTGGCTTCGGCGATATCGGGGTTGCCCGTCTCCATCCAGATCAGGTCGGCGTAAGGAGCGTAGGCCAGACCGCGGCTGATGGCCTGCTTGACGCCCATCTTGACGCCGAAGAAACCTTCATGGGTGCGTGAGCCGTCCAGGAATTCGGCATCGTACGGATCGATGTCGCTGGTCAGCAGATTGGCGCTGTTGGCGTCGGTGCGCGCAATCAGCACGGTAGGCACGCCGCACACGTCGGCGGCCAGACGCGCGGCCACCAGCTTGTCGACGAATTCCCGAGTGGGAACGAGGACTTTGCCGCCGAGATGGCCGCACTTTTTCACCGAGGCCAGCTGATCCTCAAAGTGGACGCCGGCCGTGCCGGCTTCGATCATGTCCTTCATAATCTCAAAGGCGTGCAGCGGACCACCGAAACCGGCTTCGGCGTCGGCCACCACCGGGGCCAGCCAGTGAGTGCTGTGATCCCCCTGCATGTGATGAATTTGATCGGCCCGCAACAACGCGTTGTTGATACGACGGACCAGCAACGGCACCGAGTCACTGGGATAGAGACTCTGGTCCGGATACATGTGCAGCGCGTTGTTACCGTCGGCGGCCACCTGCCAGCCGCTGACATAGATGGCCTTCAGGCCCGCCTTCACTTCTTGAATGGCCTGGTTGCCGGTGATAGCCGAGAGCACGTTGACGTAATCTTCGCTGTGCATCAAGCTCCAGAGGCGCTCGGAAGTCAACCGGCCCAGACTATATTCAATGTCGTAGGAACCGCGCAGACGATAGACGTCCTCGGCCGAATAACGACGCTGAATTCCCTTCCAGCGGGCGTCTTCGGCCCAGCTCTTTTCGAGATTTGCAACAAAGGTCGCCTTATCCGTCATGCTACCCCCAAAGGGTGAGATTCCAGCCGGGCCGCCCCTCGGGCGCGGAACGGTTGGTTTTGATCAGAGGTGGTCATAGGCCACCGAGGTCAAAAATTCAGGAGAGTCGGCCGCCACCATCATCTCCAGAAAGAGCTTGCCGGCCAGTTCGAAACGGTGTCCGGCGGGAGCGTTTTGCAGCAGCCGAGCCAGCTCTTGCTCGGCAATCTGAGTCACCAGCTCCGGGGTGACGGTGCGCCCATCCTCCAGAGCAGCTCGATGCTGCTGCCATTGCCACACCTGGGTGCGCGAGATCTCCGCGGTGGCGGCGTCCTCCATCAAGTTGTGGATGGGCACGCAGCCGTTGCCGCGGAGCCAGGCTTCCACATATTGCAGGCCGACATCGATGTTCAAACGCAAGCCGGCTTCGCTGCGGGTGCCCTCCGGCACGCGCAGCAGGTCTTCGGCGCTGACTTCGCCCGCGGGCGGGGCCGCCCCGATCTGGTTGGGGCCGGGCATGCCCCGATCAAAGATTTCCTGAGCGAGGCCGATCAACCCGGGATGGGCCACCCAGGTGCCGTCGTGGCCGGCGTCGACCTCGCGCTGTTTATCCCGCCGCACTTTTTCCATGGCCGCTTCGTTGGCGGCCGGATCGTTCTTGATGGGAATCTGCGCGGCCATGCCGCCCATGGCGTGAATTCCGCGGCGGTGGCAAGTCTGGATGAGCAGCTTGACGTAAGAGGCCAGAAAGTGTTTTTCCATGGTGACCTGGGCCCGGTCGGGCAGCAAAAACTGCGGGTGCCTGCGGAATTTCTTGATAAAGCTGAAGATATAGTCCCAACGCCCGCAGTTCAAGCCGGCCGAGTGCTCGCGTAACTCGTAGAGAATCTCATCCATTTGGAAGGCGGCGGTAATGGTTTCGATGAGCACGGTGGCCCGCACCGACCCCTGGGGGACAGCCAGCGCGTTTTGGGCGAAAACGATGACTTCGTTCCACAGGCGGGCTTCCAGGTAGTGCTCCAGCTTGGGCAGGTAAAAATAAACGCCCGTGCCCCGCTCCAGACGCACTTTGGCATTGTGGAAGAAGTAGAGTCCGAAGTCGAAGAGCGAGCCCGAAATCGGTTGCCCGTCGACCAGAAAATGCTTTTCCGGCAGGTGCCAGCCGCGCGGGCGGACCAGCAAAACCGCCGGTTTCTCTCCCATCTTGTAGTGCTTGCCTTCAGGACTGACATAACTGAGGTCCCCGCGGTTGGCGTCAGCCAGGTTGATCTGGCCCTGCACGCAGTTCTGGAACGTTGGAGAATTGCTGTCCTCGAAGTCGGCCATGAAGACGCGGGCTCCGGAGTTGAGCGCGTTAATGACCATCTTACGGTCGACCGGACCGGTGATTTCCACCCGCCGGTCGCTCAGGTCGGCCGGGATGGGAGCGACCTTCCAGTCGCCGGCCCGCACCGAGGCGGTTTCGTCTAAGAAATTCAGGCGGGGTTCCCGATCCAACTGCTGTTGCTGCTCGACTCGGCGAGCCAGTCGGTTTTGCCGTTCGCCTTCAAACCGATCGTGCAGGCTGACCAGAAAGTCGCAGGCCTCCGGGGTGAGCACTTTCTCAAACCCGGACTCCAACGGCGCGGTGATGCGATAACGGCTCATTTTCTAGGACCTCTCTCTTCCAGACCCGCTCCTTTTAGTTGGGGTCGGTTGCACTTGCGCTGCATCCCTTCGGGAGGGAGAAAGGTCAAATCCTTGCGGCCACCGCAACGAAAAAAGCCCTCTTGGTGAGGGCTTTTGGAGTTTGCCTTAAGGAGGGCCGGCTCTGGCAAGCGAGGCCGGCGGGGACCGAAATTCTTAGGTTTAGCCGTAAGCGCCGGCACCGCCACCCTGAGCTTTGGGGGGAGTGGCGTTGACCGCCACGGCTACGTTGGTCTGCGGAGCGGGAGCCACATAGCCGCCGCCGCCGTAGGCGCTACCGGCACCGCCGGTATTTCCGCCGCCGCCATAAGCGCTGCCCGCGCCACCCGTGTTGCCGCCGCCGCCATAGGCACTGCCGGCTCCACCGACATTGCCGGCACCACCGATATTACCAGCCGAACCGGCGTTGCCGCCGTTCTGACCGAGGATGCCGCCCCACTGTCCGGAGAGCTGGGCCATCGCGGAGATGAGCTGTTGAATCACCTGGACCGCATTGAACGGATTGACCGGGCTGCCCGAGAAGGGGCTGGCGCCGAAACCGGAGTTAAAGTTGTTGGCCTGGAAGTTGTTGTAACCACCATACTGAGGAATACCACCGCCGAAGTTGATGCCGCTTGCCATATCTTTGTTACCTCCAAACTTGTTAAACACAGTATGCACTGTTTAAGGAAATTTTCATATAAATCATTCGTTAAAAAACCGGCCTATTATGAAAAGCATGTAAACGCCAGGCTAAAATTCTGCGTTTTAACCTCCCGGCAACAGGCGCAGGCAGGCCGCAAAAACCAGGTTTACATCTTAACTGTCACACTGTAAGATAAAGTATATGCTCGATGACGCAACGAGTCTGGGCTGGGTCTCACGGCTAGAAGAAGGGTTACCCGCCCTGCTTCAAGGAGAGCCCCGCCTCGTGTCCTGGTCGGCCAGTTCCGCCGGCTGCGTAAGAGTCAATCCGCGCCTGCTGCAAGTCGATCGCCAGTTGCTGCAGACGCTGCCCGGCCCGTTATTGCGCCTCCATCGAGCTCTCCCCATTGAGGTGCGGGACGGCATCCTGCTCTTGGGTATGGAAGACCCGGCCGATCTGGCCATCCAGGAAACCGTTCGGCGCTTGACCGGCTGGGAAGTAAGAGTGGTCCAGCTCTGCCCCGATGGCGGACCACTGCCTGGCTGGGAGCAAATCGTCTCCGCTCCGCCTCTGCCTCAGGAAGGCTTTCGGTTGCTGACTTCCCAACTCGAGGCAAATATTACGGGCTCACTGATATGGGTCCGCTTGGAGCAGATCTTCGCCAATCCTCTGCGCGAATCACTGGGCGGGCTCTATCAAGTCCCCATTCCCCACGGAGCCCTTCTCCAGGGCCTGTGGGCCGACCAGGGGGGCAGTCCCTTGCCCTTGAGATCGGTCGAGCGGGTGACGCTGGCGGGGCAACTCCACTTCAGCGCCTCGCTCGCCCCCGTGGGGGCGGACAGCCAGGTGCGCCTCATTCTCCAATATGTGCATATCCTGGAGAGAGAAAGCGCTGGCTTTCGTATCACTCTTCCCTGTCCTTTGGGCCCCGAACCCCTGGCCAGCAGCATTACCCTGCAGTGGCCAGGGTTGCTTCCCAACCACCTGAGCTGCAGTCGCCCCGCCACCTGGGTCCGGCAACAGAGTGATCAGATTCAAATTAAGCTCCAGCCCGGCGAAGGCCCGTCGCAACGCCCCTTGATTTTCCATTACCGCCATACCCAGGCGGAAAAATCCTTACAGGGGCTGTTGCTCTCGGACGGACAGCATTTTTTGCTGCATTTGCAAGCCCCTCCGCAACTGCAACCGCCCCCTCCCCGTCACGTGCTCTTCCTACTCGACCGCTCGGCCAGCCTGGAAGGCTGGGCCGCGGAGCAGGGACGGCGCGCAGTGATTCACGCCTTGCGCCAACTGCGCCCGCTGGATCGCTTCGCGCTGGCGGTGTTCGACGAAACGGTAGAACCATGGCAGAAAGGACGCTGGGTAGGGGCGGGCGCCGTCACTGCCGCTAAGGAGTGGCTGCAACAGCAAGCGCGCGGGCGAACCACCGATCTGGTCCAGGCTCTCGAGTGGATTCGTCACGCTTTCCGAGACCAGGAAAATCTCCTGGTCGTGCTCATCAGCGACGGTCAGGGCGGGCGCCAGGCTGAAGTTCTGCGCCTGGCCTCATCCCTGGCCAGAAAGTTGCGACTCTTCACCCTGAGCCTGGGCGACCACAGCCAGCTACACTTCCTGCGCAGGCTGGCCGAAGTTGGAGGAGGCAGCTCGGAGGTGGCCTTGGCCCAGGACCTCAGCAGCGGCGTGGAGCGCCTGGTCCAACAGTTAGGCCAGCCGATTCTCAGCAACATGCAACTGGTCGGGCAGGGTTTCCATTGCGATCCGGCCCATCAATATCCCGAGCGGCTCTCCGATATCTTCTCAGCCCAGCATTTGACCGTGCTGGGCCGGCATCAAGGCATAGGGCCTTTGATCGCGCGGGGATTGAGCGAACAAGGCCCCATCTCCCTTACCCTGACCCCTCGCATGGTGGACCACCCGGCCCTGGCGCTGCTCTGGGCACAAGCGCAGCGGGAAGGATTGCTGCGCCGCCTGGGCCCGGCCCGGGAGGCGGAGCGCAACCGTCTGGTCGAGCAGTTGAACCTCTTAAGTCGCAACTACTCCCTGGATCCAACTTGGGAGGGGGAGCTTTTCCGCAGCGATTTCTGGCGCACTCCCATTCCTCATTCGTCCGGCGCCAACGCGAGTTTCCAACTGGCCGAGGAACTGCTCGAGCAGGCCGCCGGCCGCCAGGCCAGCCACATCCACATCGAACTGCAAGCGGCGCAAATCAAAGTCCGCCTGCGAATCTGCGGGAAGCTGCAGGCCCTGGCCACGCCCTTTGAGGATCCGCTGGCGCTGGGGTTGCTCGCTCAGTTTCGGCACTGGTGCCAGTTGGATCCGAGTCAGGGCCAATTTCAGAGTGGTCGCTTTCAGCGAGACTGCCAAAAGGAGCCTTATCGATTTGAAGCTTCTTTCTGCCCCACGGTGAATGGCGAAAAGGTCGTCCTGGAGGTTCGCCCCGCTCGCCTGCGCAGTCACGCCTCTCTGGCCGAACCAGCTCGCTCAGCCATATCCACGCTGTTCACTCGGCGCCGGGGACTCATTCTGGTGTGCGGGCCCAAGGGTTCCGGCGGCAACTCCTTGATGGTCGACTGGTTGAGCACCCAATTCGCGGATCGGCACGCGGTGCTCTGCCACAAAGAAGAGTGGTTCGGCCTGAAGTCTGCCACCCAGGTGATGCCCCAACAGGATCTGACCTCGCTGTTACAAGAGTTGGAAGGACACGATATCGACGTGCTGGCCTGCACCGCGGCGCGCCACCGCTCGGCCTGGGAAAGCCTGCTGCGCCGGGCCGGTGAACGCAGTCTGGTCCTGGCCCGCCATCATGCTCCGCAGGCCGGAGCGGCCCTGGTGGAATTACTGGAACAAGGGCTGGATGGCAGAACGCTGGGCAAGGCCATTCTGGGCGCCATCTCGCTGCGCCGAGTTCCGCGCCTGTGCGGCTGCAAGGTGCCCGAACAGGATGCTCAGGTGCTGGCCGCCCTACCCGCCGAAGGGAACTATGCCCGCAAGCAGGGCTGCACCCTCTGCCATGGCGAGGGAGTGCGCGGCGGCCTGCTGTGCAGCGAAGTTCTGCTCTATCGTTCAGAGATCTTCGCGGCACTCAAACCCGGCGTCAAAGCCGACCGCCTGGAACAGGCCTTCATCCGCTATCCTATGCAGCAGCAGCTACTCCGATTGGCTCAGCAGGGCCTCATTGAGGCCCGTCACTGTCTTTCCCCAAACAACATTTTTTAAATTTCTTACCGCTACCACAGGGGCAGGCATCATTGCGCCCCACTTTGGGTCCGGTGCGCAGGGGGTTATGCTGGCCCCGTGTGAACATCCAGCGGCCTTCCAGCTTCTGGAACTGAGAAGTTTCCCGATGGGTGCCGTTCTGACCGTTGGTTTCAAAATCCGCTTCAAAAGTAACCGTGCCGCTCTCGTCCTCGGGGCCTCCCCTCTCGGCGGCCAGTATGCGCAGGCGCTTGAAGCTGGTCGAGCCGGCCCAATTCTCGATGGTATCGCGGTTGGGATTCTCCTCGGTGGCACAGATATAGTCGATGTTGCCGGTGGCATAGGCGGAAAAACGCGAGCGCATCAGTTGTTCGGCCGTGCCTGGCAGAGCCAGGCCTTCCAGGAACGGGCCGCAGCAAGCTTCAAAGGGACGGTCTTGGCCGCACGGGCAAGTTTGCATCTTCTCGGGACTTCCTTACTTGAATCGATAGCGAACAATCGTGGGCATCGAGCGATTGCCTTCCGCGTCTACGGCAAAGATGGACATCACTACCTGCATCCCCGGCAAAAGAATGGGCATTCCGTACTCCACCTGAAAGTCGCCCTGCTCATCCACCTCGGCCGGGATGCTTCCGGCCGTGCCCGCCACCGCGTTGCTGTTAGTGGTCGGGGAAGGAATGTCGTCACTGAAGCCGATTTTAGGAATGACGCTGACCCGAGAGCCGGGACGAGCGTGGCCGGTAAGCACAAAATTCTGCTCGACCAGGCTGCCGTCAGCGGGTGAGGTAATACGCACTCGGTAGAAGCCGCCGAACACTTTGACCGGCGGGTGGGCCACGGCCACTTCCTGGTGATCGCCTTTCTGGTAATGAGCCGTCAGCGGTTGGTTCAGAGAAGTATCACTCGATTTGACGCGATAGCTGCCCTGATAGAGGCCCGGCTCCTTTTCGCTCATCTCCACCGGTCCTAGATTGCCCAGCGTAAAGCTGGCCTTGCCCCGGCTGGGCGCCCGAAACTGCACCTGCAGGGTATCATCCTCGAAGAGGTCGCTCCTGGCGTCGTGACTCAAGTTCTGAATCCAGGCGCCGGGCGCCAGTAAAAACTTCCAGCTCTTCTCCAGCGGCTGGCCCATGGGGTCCTCCGCCTGGAAGCGGACCTCCACCGTGCCCGCGGCTGGCGCTTTATAGGGACGATAGCTGAGAAAACGCCCGCTGCGCAGACATTCTCCGGTCACTTCCCGGCCGTTCATCCAGAGCCGGCATTTTTGCGCCTGCACGGCGCCTTCCGGCCAACTCACCTGGATGCAGGGCCGGTCTTCCTGAACCTTCTCCTCCGGCGCGGGTACCAATTCCAGCGGTTGGGCCAGCAGCGGTGGAGTCAGCAGGGCCAGGAAAAGAAGCAAGCAGCGCACGTTAGCGGTTTCTAGGCAAGGGCAAGCATCTCCTTATGGACATGGAAAATCGGGGCGGCCCTTAACTGCGGCTGCAGCGTTCCAGGGCTAAAAATTCCTCGAAGTGGAGGGTTTCGGGGCGGCGTTGGGGTTCGACGCCGGCTTTCTGGAACTGTTCGTCGTTGATCAAGCCCTTGAGGGAGCTGCGCAGCATTTTGCGGCGTTGCGCGAAGCTGCGCCGCAGGATGTCGAAGAAGCGCCTGGCCAGGCAATCTTCGGGGGGAGCGTGCAGCCGGAAGCGGAGCACGGCCGAGTCCACTTCGGGCGGGGGCAGAAAGGCCGAGGGAGGTACTTTGAAAAGGTACTCGGCCTGAGCATGAAAGCGCACGAAGTGAGTCAGAGAGCCCGAGAGGCGGTTGGCCGGCTTGACGATGCGCTCGGCCACCTCGTGTTGCATCATGAGCACCAGCTCGTCGATGAGCCCGTGGCCTTCTTGCAGCACTTTTTCCAGAATGGGGGTGGTGATGTAGTAGGGCAGGTTGGCCACCACTTTGTAGGGGCCGTCGGCCAGCAGCTCGCTCAGCCGGGTCTGCAGAATGTCCTGGCGAACCACCCTCAAGTGGTCGGCGGGCTTGAGCCTGGCGGCCAGTTGCTCATCTACTTCCACGGCCAGTACCCGGGCGCCGCTGAGCAGCATGGGGTAGGTCAGGGCACCGCGCCCCGGTCCGATCTCCAAGATTTTCTGACCGGGTTGCGGATTAGCCGCAGCCAGGATCTGGTCAATAATCCGCGGATCCTGTAAAAAGTGCTGGCCGAGAGGACGTCCACCCATGTGGCCGCACCGTTCGGGCGGCCGCCATGTTTACCTCTGATGAGTGCGGGTATTCTGCCGGCTGGGTATAAGGATAAAACAGAATGCAAAACGCACACACACCTCCTCTGAAGATGACGCGCTGGCAGCGCTTCCGGCGCATTCCCAGCCTGCTGCGCCTAGGCGTCTTCTCGTTCTGCTGCATGGTGGGCGCCAGCGGCGCCCTGGCCGCCGGCACTCTAGCGCTGAAGTTCGATGATCTTGTAATGACCGAACCCCCTCGCGCCTACCCGAACTCGACCGACTACCATGAAACGCCGCCACCCGCTTGCTTCAAGGGTAACAAGCGTATGAATATCCTGGTGCTGGGCATCGACTACAACCACGATCCCAAGAGTATTATCTACACCGAGGGCGCCCGCTCCGATAGTATGATGGTGGTCAGCCTGGCCAGCGACGGCAGCCTGCTCAACGTCGTTTCCATCCCGCGCGACCTCTACGTCCCCCTCTCCGCCTACGATGGCTCTGACCGCATCAACGCCGCCTACAGTTACGGGGGAGTGAAGAAAGCCAAAGAAGCGGTCAGCCACCTGATGGGCATTCCCCTCCACCACCACGTCATCGTCAAAGTCTACGGCGCCAAGAAAGTGATCGACGCCATCGGCGGGGTGGACCTGGAGGTCGAAAAAGACATGGACTACGACGACAACTGGGGCGGGTTGCACGTGCACCTCAAAAAAGGCAAACAGCACCTCAATGGCGAGCAGACGGTGGGCTACGCCCGCTTCCGCAAAGACAACACGCGTATCGACATGGAAGGCGACGTCGGCCGGATGCGCCGCCAGCAGCAAGTGATCCGCGGTCTGCTGCGCACCACCAAGGACCCGGCCATCGTGGCCCGCTTCCCGGCCATCGCCCGGGCCGTCAAAGACACTCTGGAGACCGATTTCAGCATGGAGGACATGCTGGCTCTGGCCAACCTCTACAAAGGCTTCGACATCAAACAGGTGCACGGCGGCCAGATCAAGGGAACCGACGACCTGGTGGGCGAGGCCATGGTCTTGATTCCCACCACCGACGAAAACAACCAGACGGTGCGCCGCCTGCTCAAGGATTCGGTGGATCTCGGGTTGCGCGATGTACGCATCCGCATCCTCAACAACAGCGGCGAACCCGGCCTGGGCAACCGCCTGGCCGACGACATGAACTCTCAGGGCTACAACGTGGTCATGGCCGACGACGTCGAGCACAGGCCCACCCAAAAGACCCAGGTTACTCTCTACACGCGCTGCCCGCGTGTGCAGCCGCGCCTGCGCGCCCTCTTTCCCACCGCCCAGTTCCGCGACAGCGCCTCTCCCAGCACGGACTATGATATCTTGATCACCGTCGGCGCCGACCGCGGCTTCCTGGCCAAGAAGGCCGCTCCCGAACCCCCCTCGGCTTCGCACTGGCCGGAGCCCCAGCCCGAACTGCCGAAACCCAAAGTGATCTTGAAGCCCAGGCTGCCTGAAACCCGCCCGATCATGATCGACGATGAAGTCCCCGCCCCGTTACCCACGCCTACCCACCCCGATGCCGAGGGCACTCTACGGACCGAACATCAACCCGGGGGGACCGTCCGCGGCTAGCCAGAATTTCTCTTTTAGAGGATTGCCGGTGAGGAATTTTTTTCAAGCTTCCGAAGCACCGGCGATGTCATCACAGGAGGCTCCATGTCCAATTCACTGACCCGCTGGCAGCGCTTCCGGCGCATACCCAGCCTGAAGCGCCTGGTCCTCTTCTCCTCATTCGCAATGATTGGCGCGATGGGCACCTTGGGAGCCGGCCTGGTGGCCACTAAATACGTCCAGATCACGGGCGGCGCCATCACCAGCGGCGGCCTGACCAAGATGTTCCAGAAAAGCTACGGCAAATCGGTTTTCGTGGGTGAACGCAGACGCATCAATCTGTTGGTGCTGGGCATCGATTACAACCACGATAGCAAAGGCATGCCCTATAGCAAAGGGGCCCGCTCCGACACCATGATGGTGGCCAGCATTGGAGATGAAGCGCAATTTCTCAACATCGTCTCGATCCCGCGCGACACCTACACGCTCATCTCCGAAAAAATCGGCTCGGACAAGATCAATTCCGCCTTCAGTTATGGCGGCGTCAAGCAAACCCGTGAAACGGTCAGCCATTTCTTGGGAGTGCCGGTGCACTACTACGTCATCGTCAAAGTGCAGGGGGCGAAAAAGATCATCGACGCGCTCGGCGGTCTGCCCGTCGATGTCGAGAAGGACATGGACTATGATGACAACTGGGGCCAGTTGCACATTCACCTGAAAAAAGGTCCGCAGATTCTCAGCGGGGACCAGGCCGTCGGCTACGCCCGCTTCCGCCATGACGAGGAAGGCGACTACGGGCGCATGCGCCGCCAGCAGCAAGTGATCCGCGCCGTCATTCGGCGCATGAAGGACCCCAGCATCATGACCAAGTTCAGCCAGCTGGCCCAGGCCGTCAAAGAGACGCTGGAGACCGATCTGACGGTCGAGCAAATGATCGACCTGGCCTTGCTTTACAAAGGCTTTGACCAGAGCAAGATGCGTTCCGCCCAGATCAAAGGCGACGACGACACCGTGAACGGCGCCATGGTCATCGTCCCTTACGAGCCCGAGAACACCAAAATCGTGCGCCGCCTGCTTAAAGACGATATCGACCTGGGCCTTAAAGACATGCGTATTCGCATCGTCAACGCCAGCGGTGACAATGGTTTGGGAACCCAGGTGGCCGACGAAATGAACCTGGAAGGGTTCAACGTGGTCAAGGTTGAGGACAACGACCATAAGACCATCAAAACCACCGAAGTGGTGGAATACGCGCGCAGTCCCCGCGTTCACGCCCGACTGCAGGCGCTCTTTCCGGACGCAAAATTCCGCGACACGGCCGCCGCCAAGAGCAGTGGCGACTATGACATCACCATTACCTTGGGAACCGACCGCGGCTTTGTGGCGGACCGGCCGGCTCGCGAACCGGTCAGCGCTTCCCGTTGGGAACAGCCGGAAAGCTATCCGACCTATCGCAACAGCGAGCCCGGCCCGGCCGAACCCGCTCCCCAGCCTGAGCCGCAAGCCGACCCCGCCCCCGCCCCCGAACCCGAGCCCCAAATCGAACCGGCCAGCGACCTCCCGGCCGACGTGCCCCCTCCGGCCAGCGAGCCGGCCGCGCCCGCACCTGAGCCGGTGGCCGCGCCGCCCGTCCCGGCTCCGGTTGCACCGCCTCCGGCGCCGGAAGCTCCCCCGCCGGCTCCCGTCGTAGCTCCTCCCCCACCGGCGCCCGAGGCGCCCGCGCCGGCGGCCACCCCCATCAGCTGATCTTGGACCTGCTCGACCAGATCGTCCTGCGGCACCCTTTGCCCTGGGGCGACGTCCTCGACGCGGGCACCGGCGCCTCGTCGTGGGGCTGGCTGCTCAAGCAAACGTGCCGTTCGCGCACGGGTATCACAGCCGAAGAAGCACGCGCCCAGGCCTTACGGGAGCGTCCCGGCATGGGCCCCCAGGACGAGGTGCTGGTAGGCCTGTGGCAAGACCCGCTACTGCTGCAGGGACGGCGTTTTGACGTCATCCTGGCCGACTATTTGTTCGGGGCCTGTGATCGCTACGCCCCTCATTTCCAGGAAGAGATGATCGAGAGAGTTCTCTCCAAGTGTTCTGGCTGGCTGTTTTTGATCGGGCTGGAACCTCAGCCGGCTCCGAACACGCCGGCTCAAAGCTGCCTCTTTGAAGTAGCTCAGCTACGCGACGCGGTGCAACTGTTGCTGGGCAACCGCCCCCATCGTGAACTCCCGCAAGCCTGGATCGAGCGCCACATCGAGGCCCGCGGCGCGCGCATCGCCTGGAAAGAGCGCTATCAGAACCTTTATGATGCGGACTGGGTGGCTCGCGAAGTGGCTTCTCTAGAACAAAACCTGGAACTTTTCCAGGACCGCGGCCTGGCCCAGGTGCTGCGCCGGCGCTGCCACGCTCTGCGCCAGCGCGCCGCCGAATATCTCAAGTCCGCGGCCAGCTACAGTTTCGATTATCTGCTCGGAGTGGACTGTTCCTCAGCGCAGCGCGGCTTGCAATAGCTGGTCGGCCTCCACACTGAGGCGGTTGCGGATGCTGGACAGCTCCCGCTCCAGGTTCTGACCGGCCGAATGGTGGGTCAAATCACCGCGCGTCTTTTCCAGACAGCCGCGGGCAATATCGGTGCTGCGGCGCAAACCGCGTGTGATGGCGTCGGGGAAATCCATGGAGATGAGCACATAGTAGATGTCGTCCATCATGGACAGCAGGCTCTCGGCGCGCTCCAGGTCACCCCGACGCAATAAGTCGAGCACCTGGCGGCGCAGTTCCCCAACCGCCTCGGCCATGCCGTTCAGGTAGGGTGCATAGTCCACCCCCAACTCCTCAGGAGTAGGCAGAGACTTTCCGGATACAATCCTGTAAGTGATCTGCGCCTCGGCATATTCCTTTTCGGCGTCCTGCAGGAAGCCGCTGTAGTAAACATCCGGATAAGATCGCAGTTGCTCGCAGGCCGTGCTGAGCAACTTGCGCGCTTCGGTCATGAACTGCTCGACTTCGGCCGCTTCCCCGCGGTGCACGGCGCGGATAGCCAGACTGCAGTTCTTGATCACTTTGCGGGCGTTGATCAGACTCTGGTCGCGCGCCCGGTCCATCTCCTCGAAGCGCTGTCCAATGCGCCCTGAGATCTCCTGTAGACTCATCTGACCATCACCTCCTCAAAAATCTGTCAAGAATATGTATTGACAATATCACTTCGGCTCTCCATAGCCAAGAGACTCCGCTACCAGACGGCCGCTGGCCACCGCCGCGTTGAGCGAAGGATAAGCCGTATAATCGCCACAGCGCCAGACTCCTTCGCCAATCTTGAGTTCACGCGGACGCATGCCCGGAGCGAGCGTGGGAAGAGACTGAGGAAGAAAGTCCTGGCGCAACATCCTCCAGGCACCCACCTCGGCTCCGAACCACTCCTGCAATTGTCCCCGCAACTCGTCCTCCGAGGGACGGGCGAAAAGCGATGAGACGGAAATTAAATGTTGGCCGGCCGGAGCATACTCGGGAGCAAAATCGCTTATACAGATCAAGTGTTGAATGCACGAGTGGGCTCCGTCCGCGTTCAGGTGCAGACGGCCGCGCCCACCGATCGAGCGCGGAGCCGCGAAGTAAGTGGTGCAGCTACCCGCCCAACGAACCTCGCTCTCCCGCCCCAACAGGCGGTCGGCACTGGAGCCATCCAGCGCCAGTACCAACTGGTCTGCCTCCCAAAGTTGGCCGCTCTGATCCCAGCAGCGAGCTCCTTCCAGTTTTTCCACTCGCGTCTCCAGCACCACCCGGCCCGGAGTCAGGCGGCGCTCTAACTGCCGAGGAAGCTGCTGCATACCGCCGGCCGGCAGCGCCACCCTGCCCCAGGCGAACAAAGGCAGGAGGAAACGGAACAAATCGGCGCTGCTACTCAACTCCCAATCCAAAAAGAGACCGGCCAGGAAGGGCCGCCAGAACGTCTCGATCATTCCTTCTGAGAAGCCCCAACGCTGTAGATACTGCAGAGTCGTCTGCGAGCCGCCTACGAAGCAGTTGTCGGCGCTGTTACGCAGACTGCCCAAGGCCAGCAGAGCCAGGCGGAGTTTATCCATCCCGGTCCCCACCGGGGAGCGCCAGGCATCCCAAATTTCACCCGGGTGGCGCAGGGGATCGGGCAGAGTCAGCCATTTTCCCTGCCGGCGGATGACCGCTCCGGAGCGGACGCGGCGCAAGCGCAGGTTCTCCATGGCCCAGAGCCGGCGAATCTCGGGGTAGCCGGTCAGCAAGACTTGAAAACCACGGTTGAGTATGAAGCCGTCGACCTGGTCGGACACGACCCGGCCTCCCAGGCGCGCACCAGCCTCCAGCAAGCGATATTCCACTCCGCGCCGCTCGAGTTCCACGGCGCAGGTCAGGCCGGCCAATCCGCCGCCCACGATGAGGACAGGAGTTTTCACAATGACCATCCCCGGGCCGCTCCGAAGCTGCGGAAGTCAGCTCCGGCACTGAAGAAGCCTTCCTCCCAGTGACACTCCAAGGCGGCGGCATGGCTGCGGCAGGCGTGCTCTTGAATGCGATGGCCACGTGCGCGCAGCGCCTGACGCAGGCCCTCGGGAACCTGAGGTTCCACTTCAAGATGGTCGGGGAACCACTGATGATGCAGCCGCGGCGCCTGCACCGCCTGCTGGATATTCTGACCGTGCCAGACGCTGTTGAGCAAGATTTGCGCCACCGAAGTGGTGATGCGCGGACCTCCCGCCGAACCGACCACCAGGCGAGGCCGCCCGTCCACCATCCAGACGGCCGGAGTACTGCTGCTGACCGGGCGTTTGCCCGCTTCCACCAGGTTCCAAGGCGCCGGAGCCAGGTTGAAACCGTCGGGCCGGTGGCGGTGGGTGGTGAAATCATCCATGATGTTGTTGAGCAGCATGCCTGTGCCCTTGGGGATGAGAAAAGAGCCGAACCAGTGATTGATCGATTCGGTCATCACCACCACCCCCCCGTCGGCGCTGGCCACCGCATGAGAGGCAGTGCCGCCAGTGGCATAGGCCAGGGTCGGCCCGATCAGTTGCAGAATGGAGTCGGCGGTCATTTGCGTCGACCAATCCTCAAACCAATCCTTGCTCAAGTAGAGACTGGGGTCGGGTCCTTGAAAGTCGGGGTCGCCCGCGCTCTGGCAGCGATCTCGGAAACTGATGCGCATGGCCTCGGCCAACCAGTGGCTGTTATCCTCCTGACTGGCCTCGGGACTCCCGCGGCGTTCCATCAGTCCCAAAATCTGCAGTAACTGCAGACCCCCGGCCGAAGGGGAGGAAACCGTGTGGACCCGCCCTCCTCGCCAGTCCATGCTGAGCGGCTGGCGCCAACGCACCTGGTAGCCGGCCAGATCCTCCGCCGTCATCCAGCCATCCAGACAGGACAGGAGGCACGCCGCCAAATCCCCACGATAAAAAGCGGCCGCCCCGTGCTCGGCCAGGTATTCGTAAGTGTCGGCCAGTTCGGGCAAAGGGATGGGCGTGCCCGGAAATGGGCTGACTCCCCCGCGTAAAAACAGGCGGGCGGCTTCCGGGAATCCGACCAGAATTCGCTCCTTGGACAGAGAAATGCGGTGCCAGTTGGGATCCACCGCCACCCCGGCGCGAGCCGCGGCCATGGCGGGGATGAACAAATCCTTCCAGGGCAAGCGCCCAAACTGCTTGTGCAACTCTCCCAGACCCGCCAGCATTCCAGGTACTCCAACCGAGTGGACTCCCTGCGTAGAGGCCACATCCGGCAAATCTTCAAAGGTTTCCATGTGGGCGGCGGCCGGCGCCACCTCGCGAAAGTCCAGCCAACGAGGTTCGCTCCAGCCGGGCATCCACACCAGTCCGAAGCCGCCTCCGCCTATGCCTGTGTAGTAAGGGCAGGCGCAACCCAGGGTGAGGGAAAGTGCAATGGCCGCGTCCACCGCGCTGCCTCCGGCAGCGAGCACGTCGCAGGCGGCCTGAGAGGCCAGGGGATGGTCCGACACGGCCACGCCCCGGCGGCCTAAGCAGGGAAAAGGCGCGCGCAGGTGGCGGGGAAGCTGATCTTCAGTCACTTGTTTCTCTCTGTGGACAGGTGGGCAAATAGCCTCGCATGAAGCCGTTGCTGTTGCTCCTTTTCTTGCTCTGTTGGGCATTCCCCCTGCCGGCCCAGGAGCGGGTGGAAACGACTGCGGGTCCGGTCGAACGCCGCACCTTCGCGGGAGGTAGCACTCTGGTGCTGCAAGCTTTAACTGATCGGCCGGTAGCCGCCGTAACCCTGGTCATGCCCTGGGGGCGCGGCCATGACCCGCAAGCCTGTGAGTTTCTGAACCAAATCCTGGCCCGCTGCGGTGGCCGCTACCCGGCCGGGACTCTGCTGTTAAGATTGGAAGAAATCGGTGGTCTGGCCAGCTACCAAACCGGCCAGAGCTGGAGCAGCTTTACGCTGGTCGTTCCCCGCGGCTACGCCGGCTGGGCCACCCGGATACAACTCGACAGACTGTCCGGACAGTGGCTGCAGGGCGAAGACTTGAGCGGCCTGCTGAGTACCTACGCGGCTCCCGGCAACCTGGACGCGACGCGCCTGCGCTCCCTCTACGCGCAGCGTTGGAACCCATCTCAGGCCGTGTTGTCGCTGGTCGGGGGCTACGATGCGGCCGAAGTCCAGTCGATGCTCGCCCGCCTGCCGGCCCTCAAGGCCACCCGGCCGGGGCCGGCCGCCGCCACGACCGACTTTTTACCGAATCGTCTCGGCTGGTCCTACCCCAGGCCGACCCAGGCACGCCAGCGGGCGGCAGCCTGGCTGTGGCGCACGGCTCTGCGCTCTCAGGACCAGGAAGTGCAACTGGACCTCTCGCCAGCTCAGGATGACTACTGGCTGAGCACGGCCAGCCAGGGCGGGCTGGAAGCGGCCCGCCGGAAGTTGCTGGCGGCCGCTCCCGACAGCGGTCTGCTGGTAACCCTGCCCTTGCGCCAGCAGGCGGTGCTTGAGTGGCTGGAGGATTGGGATGACCTGGCCAATCGTTCGAGCCTGCTCGGCTTCCAGCAAGCTCATGGGGAACTGGGTCAGGATTTGCAGACCTACGAAGCCCTGAAAACCTACGATCCACTGCAATGGAAAACCGATATGGCCTGGGTGGGGAGCCACGGCGAAGGTTTGCCGGTGATGTTGGCTCCTCCCGCCAAGAACGCCGGCAGCAGGAGCAAACCCAGGCCGACTCCGGCCCTGCCGGCCGCCTCCCCGGCCGCTCCTCCCGCCTTCGTGCGTTTGGAGCCCACCCCCGGTTGCTCAGTGCTGATTCAGACGGTGGCGGATTTACCGGTGGTATCGGTGCGGGCGGTGTTACCCGGAGGGAATTCCTGCGACGCAGCCGCCCTGGCGGGCCGAGCCGAATGGCTGGCCGCCTACTGGCAGGCAGGATTCGAGCCCGAACTGCCCACCCGCGTGGAAGCTCAGCCCTACGGCTGGCAGTTTTCCGCCTATCTACCGCGGGAGCAGGCCTGCGCCTGGGTGAGCAAATGGCTGCAGATTTGGAGTTCCTCCAAATTCGATCCGGTTTTGGCGGCGCGCTGCCAGCCATCCCCGAGCGGGAGCGCGGGAGCGCTGCAACAGGGCTACCGAGAATGGCTGCGCCTGCTCTTCCCCCCCGATCACCCTTTGGGTCGCGAAGGCCAACGAGTGGCCCTGGCTCCCGAACGCCTGCAAGAACTGCAGAATGAAGTGCGCCAACGAGGACGCTGGAATCTGTTTATCACCGGTAGCCTGACCGGCAACGACTTGACCCCGGCCCTGAACGTGGTTCCGGTGACGGGAGAGCTTGGGACGGGCAATCTCGAGACTCTGCCGACCACCAACCCGGGTGACAGGAGAGACCTGGGGCCGGTGATACACCCGGCCGAGGTGTCTCGCTGCACTCTACTGGTGGGCGGTCACGGACCCAGCCGACGCGAAGCCGACTACTACGCCTTCGTATTGCTACTCCAGGCGCTGGCCGCCGATCCGTTGCGCAGCCGCCTGCAAATGGAGTTGCGCCTCAAACAGCCCTTGGTCGAACGGGTGGATTGCAACTTCCTCTCCTCCAGTGCGGTGGCGCCCTGGCTTTTGCGCATCGACTGCAGTCCCTCTAACCTGGCCCAGGTGCAGGCTCGCCTGAAGGAGCAAATGGAGGCGCTGCGCTCCCAAGAAATCAGCCCGGAAGAATTGCGCCTGGCCATTTCGCGTCTGGAAGGGCAGCAGCAGGTAGCCTGCAAAAACTCGACGGGAATGGTGCTGCAACTGCGCAACCTCGAACTGTTTCGACTGTCCGACAGCTACAATCAGGGGTTCGCCGGTATCTACCACAACGTCAGCGCCAAGGACGTGCTCAGCTCGGCCCGCCTGCGCCTGGCGCCGGAGCGGGTCGTCTCACTGATTCTTACTCCGAAGGAGTAGTGGTTTTGACGTTTTCGCGCGTCACCAGCACCTGGATGTCCTGGCGCAGTTGCGGGTGGCGCGGTGCCACCACCGTGATGGTGGCGCGCTGATCCCCGTCGACTTGCTTGTCGGCTGTGTAGACGGCGATAAAATTTTCGAGCACCGTCAGCTTGCCGGGCCCCTGCAAAAACCACTGCAGCTCCTCGACCACGGGACGGGAATTGAGATAAGCGGCCACGTCCGCCTGACCTCCAGGTTGCACCACCAGCGTGTCGGGAGTCACTTTGAACTCCCATTCGCTGGTTTCTTCGGTCTGCTTGGGAATCACGCCCAGCGGCGCGTTCGGGTCGGCGCTGGCCTTGCGGGTGGCCTCTTCTACCCGCAGCCGCCCGCTCCACCCGCCATACTCCAGCTGCACCGGGCGGAAATCCATGGCCACCGGCTGATCCTGAGCATCGCGCAATTGCCCCTTGAACAAATACTGAGACACCGGCATTTTTTTGAAATCCAGGCGTTTCATACCGGTGCCGCCGGGAATCGTCCATTCGGCCATTTTGGGCGACCCACCGGGACCCAGGAAACGGTAACAGGTCACCTGCAAGGAGCAGCCGGGATATTGGGAAAGATCGTAAAACAACTCGACCCGGCCACCGCGATTGACTTCAGCCAGCGTAATCTTGCGATTGATGGTGAAAGGAGGATTGGGTAAAGGTTGGGCCGCCACCGGCAGGGTGAGCAGAAGGCCCAGCAGAAGTCGATTCATCCAGCTATTTTCAGCCAGACCGCCGCACATCCTGGTGCTTCTGGGTGTTTAAAGAAGATTTGCCATGGAAGAATAGGTCTATGAAAGTTTATCTTGCCAAACCTCGCGGATTCTGCGCCGGCGTGGACCGCGCCATCGACGTGGTGGAAATCGCCCTGGACATCTACGGTCCTCCCGTCTACGTGCGCCACGAGATCGTGCACAACGACCACGTATGCAATGAGTTGCGCAAAAAGGGCGCCGTCTTCGTCGACGAACTCGAGTCCATTCCCGCAGGCTCGGTCACCGTCTTCTCCGCCCATGGCGTCTCGCCGGCCATCAAAGAACAGGCCAAGAGCCGGGACCTCAAGATCATCGACGCCACCTGCCCGCTGGTAACCAAAGTGCATCTGGAAGCGATCCGCTACGCTAAGCGCGGTTACCACATCGTGCTCATCGGGCATCGCAACCACGTCGAGGTGGAAGGCACCATGGGAGAAGCGCCCGGCTCCATCACCCTGGTGGAGGACGCCAGCGACGTGGCCAACCTGAGCCTACCCCAGGAGGAAAAGCTCGTCTACCTGACTCAGACCACCTTGTCTGTGGATGACACGGCCGAGGTTATTGCCGCCTTGAAGAACCGCTATCCCCACATCGAGGCTCCGCCGACCGACGACATCTGTTACGCCACCACCAACCGCCAGACGGCCATCAAGGAGATGGCCCGCCAGTGTGACCTGATCCTGGTCATCGGTTCGCGCACCTCATCCAACTCCAACCGCCTGGTCGAAGTGGCCACCGCCAAAGGCTGCAAAAGCAAGCTGATCAACGATTCCAGCGACCTGGTGCGCGAGCTTTTCGAAGGCGTGGAAAAGGTCGGCATCACCGCCGGGGCTTCAGCGCCGGAAATCCTGGTACAGGATGTGGTGCGCTGGCTGGAGACCCAGTTTAAGGTGGAGTTCGCCGATCTCGACGTGATCGAGGAAGACGTCGTCTTCACGCTCCCGCGCGAGCTGGCCGGCGTGGCCCGCCAATCCAAGCTGGGCGAAACCCTGATGACCAAGCACGTGGTCAGTAAAACCTAGGAACGCGGCCGGAGGCTGCGCGACGGGAGCGGCTTACCGCGACGAAACTTGGGGGTTTCGGCCGGAGTTCTAGCTCTTTCCCTTACGCGCCTGGCCTTTGCGGCCGCGCCCGCGCGAGCCGACCTGCTTGCCCAACTGGTGGGCCTGTTCTTTAGCCGACTGGCGCAACTGGCCGCGGCGGACCAGACGCTCCTTTTGGGAAGGACGCACCTCCACGGCGTCCGGATCGGGCAGCCGCTCCTTGCGCAACCAGTCCGGGGTCGGCTCGAAGTCGAAGAGAAAGCGATCGATACGCACCGTCTCCCCGGCCTCGGCACCCTGGCGCAGCAATTCGTCCTCGACGCCCCAGCCCAGCAGTTTGCGCTGTAAATTTCGCACCTGATCCGGGTCCTGCATGTCAGTGGCCTTGACCAGTTGCTCGACCTGCTCGCCGAACACACGCCAACAGTCGACTTCGTATTCGACGCGAAATTCACGGTGAGTTCGGGGCGGCAGGGGATGGGCCAACCGGCGTTGCGGAGGCTCGGTCTGATCCAGTTCCGCGAAAAGGGCTTCCAGCAACGGCGCCATGCCCCGGTGCTCGTGACAGCTCACCTCAAAGAGCGGCAGGCCCCGCTTCCTGGTGGCCTGGCGTAGCGCCTCGAGAGCCTCCTGAGCCCGCCCCGGCAGATCGCATTTATTGACCGCCAGTACCTCGGGACGTAAAGCCAGATTCTGGCTGTAGAGGCGCAACTCGCGGCGCAAGGTGTCATAAGTCGCCAGCGGCTGCTCGGGATCGAGCGAAGCCAGGTCCAGCAGGTGCAGCAGCACGCGCGTTCGCTCCACGTGACGCAAGAAGCGGTGGCCCAGGCCGACGCCTTCCGAGGCGCCCTCGACAAGTCCCGGCAGATCGGCGAAGACGATGCCCTGGTAGCCTCGGTTAACCACTCCCAGGATGGGCTGCAGGGTAGTGAAGGGGTAATCGCCCACTTTCGGCTCTGCCCGGGATAGGACGCTCAACAGGGTGGACTTACCGGCGTTGGGAAAGCCCACAATGCCCACTTCGGCCATCATTTGAAGATCGAGCGTGAGCCAGCGTTCCTCCCCCGGCTCGCCCTGCTCGCAGTAACGAGGGGCTTTGTGAACCGAGGTGACGAAGTGGGTGTTGCCCCGCCCGCCTTTGCCGCCGCGGGCCACCAGCACGCGCTCGCCCTCCCGGAACAGGTCGGCCAGACAGGCACCACTCTCCTTATCAAGCACCACCGTTCCCGGGGGCACCTTGATGATCAGATCTCGGCCGTCGGCGCCGTTGGCGCGTTTGGCCCCGCCTTTGCCGCCGTGGCCAGCTTTCCAGTGCACTTTGCGCTTAAAATCCAGCAGAGTATGAATGTTGGCATCTACTTCCAAATAAACGTCGGCGCCCCGCCCCCCGTCACCGCCATCGGGACCGCCCGCGGGCACGAACTTCTCGGTGCGCATGGAGCGCGAACCGTGGCCGCCGTCGCCGCCACGCACATAGAGAGTGATATGATCAACCAGACCGTGACTCATAAAAGAATCTCCAAATGGAAACAGCCTCGGAGCATCCGAGGCTGCTTAGGATTTGCCTTAGTTTCGCTCAGGCTTGGGCGGGCTTGACCGAAACCAGCGTGCGGCCGGCGCGCTTCTCGAACGCGACCTGACCATCAACCGTGGCAAACAGAGTGTAATCACGTCCCGTGCCCACGTTCTCGCCGGCCCAGAACTTGTTACCGCGCTGGCGAACCAGGATATTGCCGGACAAGACTTCCTGGCCTCCGAAACGCTTTACGCCCAGCATTTGCGGGTTGCTGTCGCGACCGTTCTTGGTCGAGCCCATCCCCTTCTTGTGCGCGAAGCGAGTTAAATCCATCCAAATCATTACAACCTCCGAGGCCCTTCTTTGAGCCCATCTATTATACAGAGAACGCGCCGGCTGGCAATACATCAGGCCAAAAAAAAAATCGCCCCGGCCTGAGCCGGAGCGACTTTCTCAGGCTACGGCGCCTCGGTCAAGCGAGGCTGGGGAGCGGGATTCTGTTCCAACGTCGGGATGATGGCGAAGCTCTTGATCGGCTGGCCACCGACGCGCCCCACGGGCGTTCCGCCAAAGCCGGGACGGCTCACCTGGAAGAGAGTGGAGAAACCTTCCACGGGATAGGATTCTCCGGCCGCAACCGTGCGCAACTCGACTCGAGGACCGACGAACCACATGTTGTTGTTCGGTTCGATATCGAGTTCGCTGATTTCCGTGGTGACCTGGCCCAGGAAACCGAGTGCGCCTTGGAATCCAGACGCCGTCAAAGTGACGAACTGCAGGAACGGAACCTCGCTGTCGACTTCGCCGGTCTGGCCAAAGTTAATTCCAAACCCGCTAACCTCACCACCGCCAAGGAAGTTTCTATCGAAAGCGAAGGCCGGGATATAGCCAGAAAAACCGGTCAGTGGAGTGGTCGCACCGCTCGCGATAACCGTCGAGAAGACCGGCGTCGACTGGCCACTCAGGACCCGCTTGCCCGTGAAGGAACCGGTGGCGGCGGTGATGACCATGGTGCCTCCGGCCGCTCCAGGGATAATATCCACGCCAAACTGCTTGCCTGCTGGGTCAGGCAAATTCACTGTGGTGGTCGAAACTAGAGTACCTGCCGCGAAACTCGCACCAGGAGTCAAATCGACCGAGTAAATCTTGCCAGGCCCACCTCCGGTCGGCACGGCCAGCACTTTCAAACCGGTGGCCTGATCGCCTCCGGCACTGAAGTCGCAACCAACGATATTCTCGGCAATACCAGTGATGACATTCGAAGAAATCAAGTTACTCGGATCATTGGAGTTGAAGCGAACCAGATTCTTGTCGGCATCAATGCCGACAAATTTCGTCACCGTCGGTCCGCTGAGATCCACCGCAATCGACGAGATCGGTAAATCACTAGCGATCTTGGTCTCCAAAACGGTGCCGCCATCCGAAGGATCGACGCGGAACAGACTGGAGAAAGCCTCCCCATCTCTTTGTGCAGCCAGGTATCCAACTCCATTGGGCCCGATGTCAAAGCCGATATTCGGACCGATAGCTGCTGGTATGGTAGCGATCTCCGTCAACACCCCGTCGCTCGGCGTGGTCTGCTTATAGACCTTCCGGGTAAGATGGGAAACGGCCAACAGCGTCGTTTGCGTAGGGGCCTCGACGGGATTCGAGTAGGCCAGAGCAGTCACAAAAGCAGGCTGGCCGTCAATAGTCAGATCCGTTTGCGCGGTCGCCACACCCGTGCCAGGATGGAGAACCACGTTCTGGTCGCCGGATTCGAGACGAATCCGGTCAACCACCGGATTGAAGTCGATATCCGAGTTGGCAGTTTCGGGAGCCGCACCATTACCTACCAACGTGGCAGCGCCCGTCCCCTTGTCCAGCCAAAAAAGCTTGCCCGTGTTACTGATGCCATAGAGAACCCCCGTTCGCGGCCGGCAATCGATGGCGACGATCCTCTCTCCTGCCGGCAGCCCGGTAAGAGTAATTTTAGCGCTGATGGCTAGCGGGTTATCCGAGTCAAACCAGAACAGTGAGCCAGCGGTGTCTACCGCCCAAATTTTTAGACCAGGAGCACCATTTGTCCCTCCGGCAAACGGAACCTGAGAATCATTAGGACGACCCGAATCAGAATTCACGACATTGCCGCAACCAAACGTCATCAGCGCCGCGAGCCCAACGGTCACAGAAGCCCAAATCGTACGTTTCAAAGAAACCTCCACAGCCTGAGACTGAGTCTCGGCAAATTAGCGAAGCGGCATTCTTAAAGAATGCCGACATCCCTGCTTGAGCCCCCGATGGGAATGAAAGAGCTTACTCTTCGGTTACGGAAAGACTGTTCACACCGAGTATCTGAGCCTGCCGGGCGGCCGGGAGGACCAGCTGAAGATGGTCGATCTGATTGTCTCGGCCGGCTACTTTGACCTCGGCGTTCTGAACAACGTCACGCAGAACCCAGTGGCCGGCGAAGTAACTCAGGTCCAGTTGCTGACTGATTCCTTGCTGCCAGCCACAGCGCAAATCCTGAGAACTCGCTCCTTCGGACTGTAGCGAGGTGTAATAGTCGTCTCTCTCCAGCGTAGAGACGACTCCCACCAGCAAGCTGCCGCCGGCAAAGAGACCGACCTGCAAATTCACCGGCCCCTGAGGGCGCGCTAGAGAAAGTCGTAAGTGACTGATACGGACAGGGCCGCCACGCTCGAGCATGACGGCTGCCGCTCCTCCGGCGGGCGCCTGAAGGGTGCCGGGTCCGAGCAGGCCTGAGTAACCGGCCAGCCTCCAATTTGGGGACAGGGGAAGAAGATTGACCTGTTCCGGACCGGCTGGCGATAACTGAATGCGTTGCCCGGCGCCGCTGATGACCTCGAGCGGAGGAGCGGGCGGCCCCGAGCGTACGGGAAAGTTTTCTCCCGGAGTGAAAGCAACGTCGGGACTCGCCGTCTCGGTCACAGCCACCTTTGGGCCAGGGGCCTTCGATTTGAGCAAATGCTGAATGCGGTACAGCACCACCATCAACAACAGAAGACTGGCGGAAGCCAGGGCCGCGCGCAACAAAAACTCGCGAGCGTCCAGGGGCCGCGCCGTCTGGTAGACCACCTCGGGGGTTTCCTCCAGGTAGAGCTGTTCGTAGCGCTCTCCACCCTGCTGGCCGGTCAGAGCCTGCAAAGCCTGGCGGGCGGCGAATTCCATCTTACGCGCGTTGGCGTACCGGCGATTGACGTTGTCCTGACAGGCGCGGTCGACCACTTCAGCCAGGGCTGGATGGATGTCGTTACGCACCGTGGCGATGGGGGGAATGTCAAAAGGAGCGGGCTGCTCCCCCACCAGCATATGGTACATGGTGGCTCCCAGAGCGTAGAGGTCCGAGCGCGGCTCCGGATGGCCTTTAACCTGTTCGAGCGGCGCGTAACCCAGCGTCCCGACCAGAGTCTTGGTGGTAGCCGAACCCCCTTCGCGGGCCAGGCCGAAGTCGACCAGGAAAAGTTCCCCGTCGGCCTCCCGCACGATGATGTTCTGGGGCTTGATATCCCGATGCAACAACCCCTTGGGGAGGCCGTGCAAATACTCGAGAACATCCAAAATCTGCAGAGAATACTGGAGCAAAAGCTCCTCAGGGAAACGCCTTCCTGCCGACTTGTAACCCCGCAAGACCTGGTCGAGGCTCTGGCCCTCGATAAACTCCATCACATAGTAGCCACATTCTTCGATGCGAAAGGCATCGAGCATACGGGGAATGCGCGGGTGATTGAGTGTACGTAAAAGCTGCCACTCATTATCGAAGCGGGCCAGCATCTCTTTGGATTCGAACCCGGCGGAAGCATCGGGGCGCAACTGCTTGACGGCTACGATTTGTTCGGTTTGAAGATCGCGAGCCCGGTAAACAGCGCCCATGCCCCCCTGACCGATGGCGGCCTCTATCTCATAACGGTCCTGTAAAACCGCCCCCACTTCATGATTCATTGCTCTGCTTGCTTCCGTCCCCGCCGATCAGGTCCTGCGGGCGCAGGAGCCCGAGGCAAAAAACGTGAACGCCGCGGCCGGAGGATAGGAACGGTGCTTACTTTAGTAGTGCTGGCGGCCGGCATGGGCAGTCGCTATGGGGGTTTAAAGCAAGTGGATCCGGTTGGTCCCCACGCCGAGATCTTGCTGGAATACTCGGTTTACGATGCCCTGGCGGCCGGATTCGAACGCATTGTCTGCGTGATCCGTCGCGACCTGGAAGAGGCTTTCGAAGAACACATCGGCTCGCGGCTACGCGGGAAAATCCCGCTGGACTACGCCTACCAGGAACTCACTGATGTTCCTGAGGGATGCAGCCCCGATCCGGGGCGCAGCAAACCCTGGGGGACCGGCCAGGCCATTTGGGCCACCCGCGAGCTGGTCAAGGGTCCGTTCCTGGCCATCAACGCCGACGACTATTACGGTCCCCGCTCCTATCAGTTGCTCAGTGAACACCTGCAAAAGTCCAATGGTTACGCTATGGCCGGCTTCCGCCTGGCCAACACTCTTTCCGAGTTCGGCAGCGTCTCGCGCGGCCTCTGCCAGACCGACGAACAAAACCACTTGCTGCGGGTGGTCGAACACACCAAGATCGAGCCCACCCCAACCGGGGCCGTTTCTCAGGAAGCCGAGGGTGGTCCGCAGGCGCTGACCGGCGAGGAAGTGGTTTCCATGAACTTTTGGGGTTTACAACCTTCCATTTTCCAGGAGTTGGAGTCGCAGTTTAGAATTTTTCTCAATTCGAATCCGGGAGCCAAAGGAGAACTCTATATTCCCAGCGTACTGGATCGAATCATCCGAGAAGGTCGTGGCCGGGTCCAAGTTCTGACCAGTCCGGAAAGCTGGTTTGGCGTGACCTATCCCGACGACAAACCCAGAGTGGTCGAGGAGGTGCGCAAACGCATCGCCGCCGGCCAGTATCCGGAGCAATTATGGAAGTAGACATCGCCCAGCATTTCGACTGTCCCCGTAAGGTCATGCGTATCAGTCCGCTCGGCCGCGGCCACATCAACGATACTTTTTTGGTGGCTTTCGCCGACGGACCCGATCATGTGCTGCAACGTCTCAACCACTTCGTATTTCCGCGGCCCGAATGGGTGATGGACAATATCGTGCGGGTGACCCAACATCTGCAGAACAAAGTCGCCCACCTGCCCGACTGCCATCAGCGCAGCCTGCGGGTCATCCATACCCGCCAGGGACGGTCACTCCACGTCGACGATAAAGGCCAATACTGGCGAATGTACTCGCGCCTCCATCCTATGCAAAGCTACGATCAGCTGCAAACCCACCGCCAGGCCTACTTCGTGGGCCGTTCTTTCGGCGAATTCCAGGCCTTACTGGCCGACCTCCCCCATCCTCGCCTTCATGAAACCATCGTGGACTTCCACCACACTCCGCGCCGCCTGGCGCGACTGCTCCACGTGGCCCAGGCCGACCCCCAACGCCGGCGCTCCCTGGCCCAGCGAGAGCTCGACTTCGCCCAAAAACGCCAGCCCCGCGTGGGAAGGCTGGTGGACTGCCAGCGCCGCGGCGAAATCCCCGAGCGCATCACCCACAACGACACCAAGCTAAACAATCTGATGTTCGACGAGGCCGGCAACGAACCGCTTTGCGTACTGGATCTGGACACCGTCATGCCCGGTCTGGTGCATTATGACTTCGGCGACATGATCCGGACCGGCTGCGCCACCGCCGCCGAGGACGAGGAAGACCTGGAGCGGGTCGACTTCGATCGCCACCTCTTCTCAGGAATTTGCCAGGGCTACCTGGAGGCGGGCCGCCACTTTCTCACCGAGCGCGAAGTCGAACACCTGGCTTTTTCCGCCATCCTGATGACCCTGGAAGTGGGTATCCGCTTTCTTACCGACTACCTGGAGGGCGACCTCTATTTCAGGGTCCATCATCCCGAACACAACCTCCAGCGCGCCCGCAGCCAGTTCGAACTGGTCCGCCGCCTGGAAGCCGCCGAAGCCGAACTTCACGACCTGGTGATGGAAACCTGGAACCGCTCTTTGAGCGGAGAGATGGAGAGGGCTGGGATTCCTTAGCTCTCGGGTTCGGCTACGCCGATAGGATTTTCCGCCTCGAACTGCTCGGGCCGCCAGGCGGCCTTGCGCACTTCCCCAAAGAGGTAGAGACAGAGCAACGCAAAGCAAGCGCATGAAAATGCCTGGGATTCCTTGAACGGAAAGCTGGTTACGCTCAAATCCAGGCCGTAGTTGCCCAGGCCTACCAGCAGCACGCCCACCAGGGCATCGCCGGCCACCAGGCCCGAGCAGACCAGCAGACCGTGATCGTAGAGCACCTTATGGCGCTTCTCGGGATAGACTTTGTGAAAATACCAGTGGATCAGACCGCCGAACACCAGCGTGGTGGTCAACTCCAACGGTAGATAGAGCCCGACCGCGAAGGGCAAGCTGCCGATCCCCATCATCTCCACGCAGGCGGCGATACACATGCCGATCATCACCGGCACCCAGGGAAGATTGCCGCCGATGACGCCCTGGGTGATCAGGAACAACAGATTGGCCTGAGGCGCCTTGTAAGTGTGGTCGATCACCTGGGGAGCCATCATGTTGACCAGCAAGCATACCGAGGCCGAGGAGATGAGCACGCTGATGACCTGGGTCACCTGCACCCAGCGCGGCGTAGCCCCCAACAAAAAACCGATTTTCAGGTCCTGAGAAATGTCCCCGCCCATGGAGATGGCGATACAGACCATGGCCGCCACCACCAGCGAGGCGCCCATACCCACGGTGCCCAGGTAGCCGGCGGCCTTGACCACCAGGCAGGTAACCAGCAGAGCTCCGATGGTCATGCCCGAAAGCGGCATCGAGGTGGTGCCCACGATACCCACGATACGCGAGGAAACGGTCACGAAGAAGAAGGCGAAAACCACCGTCAGCAGAGCGCCGATCACCCCGGTCGGATTGATGCCTTTGTTGAGGGCAATGGCTATAAAAATGACCATCCAGGCGGCCAGCACAAACTTGAGCGGCATGTCCCGGGAAGTGCGGCCCTTCTCTTCAACCGTCCCCTGGGAGGCGCTGCGCAGTTCCCCGAAGACAGCCGCCACCGACTCCCAGATGGTGGGCAGGGCCTTGCATAAACTGACCAGACCGCCGAAAGCCACCGCGCCCGCACCGATGTAGCGCAGGTAATGGGCCCAGAGATCGTCCGGGGTCATGGCCGAAATCAAGACCTCGCCGGGAGGCAGCGGAGCCGCCAGACCATGGCCGAAGAAACCGATCAGGGGGATGATGACAAACCAACCCAGGGCAGCGCCAGCCAGCATGATCCCGCAGGTTTCCAGGCCCAGAATAAAGCCCACCGCCATCAGCGAGGGTAACAGGTCGAAACTCAAGTTGGTGGCCAGCGTCTTGACCGGCCAGACCACGATTTCTTTAAAGAGCCCGAGGGCGTTCTCGGCGATGCGGAAAAGTCCGGCCACGCCGATGGCGGCGAAGACCGTGCCCGCCGATTGCCCGCCTTTATCCCCCGCCATGAGCACCTCGGCGCAGGCCGTGCCCTCGGGATAACGCAGCTTACCGTGTTCCTTGACAATCAGATAACGGCGCATGGGAATCATAAAAAAGATACCCATCAGGCCGCCGATGCAGGTGATGAAGTAGACCTGGGGCAGAGTCAACTGGAAGGGCGCCGCCTCGCCCGGGGGCAGGGAAGCTCGCAGCAAATAAAGAGCCGGGATGGTAAAAGTGGCACCGGCCGCCAACGATTCACCGACCGAGGCCATGTTTTGCACCAGGTTGTTTTCTAAAACCGTACCGCGGCGCAGCAGTCCGCGCAAGATCGACATGGAGATGACCGCGGCCGGAATCGAAGCGCCCACCGTCATACCCAGCTTAAGAGCCAGATAGGCGTCGGCTACGCCGAAGAAAATGGCCTGCAGGGCTCCCAAGAGCAGGGCCGTCCAGGTGAACTCCGCGATATTCTCAGCTTCGGAGACGTAGGGCTGGAATGGTTCGCTCATCCAGGGGGGAACTTCTGTAAATAACTGCGCAACCAGGACATATAAGTGGGCCCCGGGTCAGAGCGAAAAAATTTGGCGGGATACCGGTCAGGACAGTCCGGATCGTTGTAGTCAAGGTAGTCCGGCACCACGCTCACGCCCTGACTGACCTCGTAATGCGCGATAATGCCTGAAAGCCCGATATGGTAACGCTTCATCAGATCACGGACCACGCAAAACGAGGACCAGATCTGCTGGCTGCGCGAGAGCAGGTCCGGCTCGGTGGTGGCGATCATCTCGATGGAAATGGCCTTGTGGTTGACTCCGTAGGCCCCGGTGCAACGGCGGTTAAAGGGCAATAGCTGATAGACGGTGCCGTCCTTGTCGATGATCAGGTGGGTGCTGACGTGGCCAAAGATAGAACCCTTGTTGCCGTTGGACATGTAGCAGCCGCGGTTGAAACTCTCCCAAACCGACCGGGCATTGTCGGTGACCGTATAGTGCATGCAGATCAGAGTCGGCTGCAGCTCCACGCTGGGGTCGTGAGAATGGCGCTGGAAATAGGCCCGATACTCTTCCGTCCACTCCTGGTAAGGCAACATCCAGGGCACATACTTGGGTTTTTCCAAAGGCCGGGCATCGAACTCGGACGGGTAGTGAGCCGGTAACTTGGGCGCCACTCTGGGCACGTAGCGCGCTTTCATGGCATTCACATCGCTGTTGGTGTAGACGGGTTGGGCGGCCGCCAGTCCAACGCAAAACAGGGCGCACCCCAGCGCAGCCATTCTCATAATGAAGAAAATTCTACGCGGGATCCCGATCCCCCTGGCGGATGATTCCGGTTTCTGGGTTCCCGGATGGGGCCGGAATAAGCTATAGGCCACAGCAAACCCAGGAGGTACGACCCATGGCTACCATGACCAACGGACATTCAAAAACCAAAATTCACACCAGTATCGGACTGAAACCGGAAATTCGCCAGAAGATGATCCCCATGCTCAATCAGCATCTGGCCGACCTTTTCGACCTGATGAGCCAGACCAAGCAGGCTCACTGGAACGTCAAGGGACCTCACTTCCACGCCCTCCACTTGCTCTTCGACAGCTTCGCCGAAGGCCTCGAGAAGTATGTGGACGTGGTGGCCGAGCGCATCACCGCCATGGGCGGCTACGCCAACGGCACCGCACGTATGGCGGCTGCCAACAGCAAGGTCAAGGAATTCCCGACCGACATCCTGGCCGGACGGGAGATGCTCAAGGCGTTGACCGAGCGCTACGCAGCCGTCGGCAACAGCGTGCGCGAAGGCATTGACGTCTCGGATAAGGCCGGAGACGCGGCTACTTCCGATATGCTCATCGACGTGCAGCGTGATCTGGACCAGTGGCTCTGGTTTCTGGAAGCGCATCTGCAGGAACAGGGCTAAAGCGCAGGTGGTGCACGCACCACTGCTGGCCGTGTTGGTAGCCGAAGAGCTCGGAGCAGGCCAGTAGAAACAACTGCCAGCCCAGCCAGGTGCGCCGCCAGGAACGCCCATAAGTCCGCCGCAGCAGCGGCACCACCAGGGCGCGCCGGCGGCGCATTTGTGCCAGCCAGGCGTCGGCCGTGCGCCGGTAGTGGGCGCCACTGACGGCCCACTGCGCCTCGACCCGGAGCGGCCCGCAGAAATGCGCCAGGAGGTCCAAACTCGGCATGGTGCCGCCGCTAAAGAACTCCCGCTCCATCCAGTCGCCGGCCACTCCCCCCTGCCCTCTCGGCTCGAAGGTGTAGGCGTGTTCGCGATGGGCAAAGACGTGTACGAAGAGCTTGCCGTCGGGCTTCAGAGCCCGGCTCAACAACTGGAAGACGGCCGCGTAGTTGCGCACATGTTCGAGCATTTCGACGCTGACGATACGATCGAACTCGGCCGCGGGAAGCTCCAGATGATTGATATCGCAGGTCCAGATCTCCAGGTTGGTCAGCCCGCGTTCGGCCGCTCGTCCCAGAATAAAGGCACGCTGGGAAGCGGAGTTCGAAACACCCAGAAGGCGGCTGGTGGGAAAACGCTCGGCCAGAAACAGCGAGAGCGAGCCCCAACCGCAGCCCAGGTCCAGGATGCGCTGACCGTCCTGCAGTTGAGCTCGCTCCAGATACAGCTCCAGCATGGCCAGCTCGGAGGCCTCCAGGCTGGCCACACCGTCCGGCCAGTAGCCCGAACTGTATTTTAAGTGAGGTCCCAGCATGGCCTCGAAGAAGGCGGCCGGGACCTCGTAGTGCTGCTCATTGGCCTGCTCGGGAACGACGGCCAGCGGACTGGAGCGCAGTTGCTCCAACAAGGCCTGCTTGCGCCGGAGCTGGCCTTCCAGGCCACCCTGGCGAAGTTCGCGCAGACGAGCTCGGTTCAAGCCACGAATGGCGCGCCGCACCAGGAAATCCCCCGGCCACACCCATTCCATGGCCTTGAGGAGGAGGCTCATGGGCGCTTGCGCCAGGGCACGAAGGCGCTGGTGGTGCGCTGATATTCGCGATAAGCGTGGCCCTTGCTGCGCAGCGCCTGCTGCTCGGTGGGAGGGATTCCGGTGACGTTCAGCACCAGGTGCAAAAGAGTCAGCGGCGCCAGCAGCGCCCAACTTCCCCCGGGACTGGCCAACGCGAACGTGGCCCAGCCGAACCAGAGCACCGTTTCGAAGAAGTAATTGGGGTGGCGCGAATAATTCCAGAGACCTTCCTGGCACACCTCACCAGGCCGGGAACGTTTTTTGAAGGCGGCCAACTGAGCGTCGGCCAGAGCTCCGCCACTCAGCCCGACGGCGAAGAGCAGGGCGCCAGCCAGCTCATAAAACCCGAGAGCCGAACGACCGTCGCGGTAGCACGGCCAGAAGACGGCCACCAGCAGAAAGGCAGCCAGCGCTTGCGTCTGATAAAACCAGAAGAGTTTGCTCTGAAAGCCGGCACCCCATTCCTCTCGCAGCTTCTTATAACGCCCCTCCTCTTCCAGACCCGGGCGGAGCCGGGTCCAGAAAAGGTGTGCGCCCAGACGGGCTCCCCAAAGACAGGCCATGGCGGCCAGCCACAACCCGCGCCCCCGATCTCCTCCGGAGAACCAGGCGAAATAGAGGTGCAGCAAGGGAACCAAGAGCGTCCAGCCCAGGTCGACCAGGGCCGCGTTCTGCGTAAAGAAGCGCTGCATGAGCCAGAGCAGGGCCATGAAAGCCGAACAAAACCCCAGTGCGATCAAAAAAAGGCTCATCGCCGGTAAGCCGCTTCAGGAGGCTGGCGCAGGTCCCAGACGAGGCCGAGCCAGGCCAGCACTTGTAAGAGGTAATGGGTGGCGTCGACTTCCCACCAGTAAAATCCCTGGCGCTCCGAGGAAGGGTACTGATGATGATTGTTGTGCCAGCCTTCTCCCAGAGTGACCAGCGCCAGCATCCAGTTGTTGCGGCTATCGTCCTTAGTGGGATAACGCCGGCTGCCCCACAGGTGGGCCATGGAATTGATGCAGAAAGTAGCGTGGTAAAGCAGAAAGGTGCTGACAAAAAAGCCCCAGGTCAGCAGTTGCAGGCCGTTGGTGCCCCACTCGGGGGCGAAGCGGCCCAGCCACCATCCCCAAACCAGGGTGGAAACGGCCAGCAAAGTGGGCGGCAAAAGCCAGTTGCGCTCCACGAAACGCAATTCGCGATAGCCCGCGAAGTCGCGCACGCGGTCATAATGAGTCACATGGTACCTGGAGCAAAAAATCCAGCCCATATGCGACCACAAAAACCCTTTCAATCCGGGAGTGTGGGCATCTTTCTCGGTATCCGAGTGCTGATGGTGGTGGCGGTGGTGAGCCGCCCACCAGAGCGGTCCCAACTGAGCGGAACAAGCCCCCAACCAGGCCAGCACGAACTGGAAGGTCCGGCTTGTTTTAAAGGAGCGATGGCTAAAATAACGGTGATAGCCGGCCGTAATGCCGAACATGCGAATCACATAGTTAAAAAAGCACAGGCCGATGGCCAGCTTGGAGACGCCGCACCAGAGCACCGGCAGGCAGGCCAGGTGCATCAGGATGAAAGGCACGGTGCGGCTCCAAGCGATCCGGTCCGGGCCGGCCTTGGTCAGGACAGCCAGGGCGGGTTCTCCTTCAACAAAAGCCCGTTTTTGGGGCGACTCAAGACCATCTGCACATCTCCTAAATTGCGACTGGCGAAGGCCGCTTCGCAGTAGCTCAGATAATAGCGCCAGGCGCGCTGGAAGCGCTCATCGTAGCCTAACTGCTGGAGTTCCGGCCAGGCACCAGCGAACCGTTCCCGCCATTCGCGCAGCGTGCGCGCATAATGCGGCCCGATGTTCTGGAGTTCCTCCAGGACCAACCGCGAAGAACGCCGGGCCGCCTGCAGCAGGGCGCTGATGGAGGGGCACAGGGCGCCCGGAAAGATCTCCTTCTGAATCCAGTCCTGGTTGGCCCGATACTCATCGTAGCTGAAATCCGGCACCGTGATCACCTGCAGCACCACCACTCCTTCGGGCCGCAGCAGGCGCTCGAGCGCCGCGAAATAGCGCGGCAAGTTCTCGTGGCCTACCGCCTCCAACATTTCGCAGGAAATCACCCGGTCGAATTGACCTTGGAGTTGCCGATAATCGCAAAGGTGCAGATCAATGCGATCACTCAGGCCGGCCTGTGCCACCGCCACGCGCCCCCACTCGAGTTGTTGCTGCGAGAGGGTGACTCCGGTGACGCGGCAGCCGAACCTTTGGGCCGCCCGGATGGCCAGTGTGCCCCAACCGCAGCCGATCTCCAGTAGATGTGTCTGTGCGTCCAGACGGGCCTTATCTAAAAGCATGTCGATTTTGCGCAGCTGGGCCGCCTCCAGGTCGCACTCCCCATCGTAAAAATAGGCGCAGGAGTAGCTCATTCCGGGGTCGAGGAAACGCCGGTAGAGCTCGTTGCCCAGATCGTAGTGAGCCTGGATATTGCGCCGGCTGCCGGCCAGAGAGTTGCGCCGCAACTGCTGGCGCAGCCAGCCCCAGCCCCGCCCCAGGATCCGCGTCAGCGAGACCTTGCGATCGTCCAGCGCCTCTCGATTGTCGATAAAGAATCGCACCACCGCCGTCAGATCGGGAGACTCCCACTCTCCCGCCACCAACCCGTCCCCCAGAGCCACGTCCCCATCCCACACCAGGCGCAAGAAAAAGTCCCAGTTGAGCACCCGCACTTCGGCCGTTGGAAAACCCCCCGGCCCGAAGTCCCAGAGGGTGCCGTCAGGCAGATCAAAACGCAGGCGGCCGCGCGCGGCTTTGACCAGAAAGCCGCGCACGACCGAGATGAGGGTGCGGTGCAACCGGCTGGGCGGCTCGGCGCGGATGGTCGAGGGATGGCTGGGCCTGGGTTTGTAGACCACGGGCAGCTTCTTTTGGAAAAAGAGCACGGCCGCCTCCCAGTGAATGCGAGGTACCGTCAACCAGGCGGTCAGGGGGTAGGCGCTCAGGGTTCGCCACAGACCCCGCCCATCCAGCGACTCGGCTTGCCCGCGCAGCCAGGTGTTGAAAACCGGCCGCCCGTTTTGGAAAACGCGCAGGCGGATGTCCAGGCTTTGCTCCGGATGAGCCACCCGGAACTCGTAATCACCCTGAATGGGATTGAAAGGGGAAACGTAGAAGGCTTTGGGCACCCGAAAACGTGCGCAGAAGGGGGCATGACAAGGAAGCTTTTCATCCAGGACATAGACATGACGCTCGCCAAAGGTGTTGTTCACCTCAGCCACCAGGCAAGCCAACTCTTCGTTCGCATAGCAGAACCAGAAGCTGACGGGGTTGAAGATATAGCCGAGGAAACGAGCCCCCGTGACCAGCACGACTCGCGAACACCGGGTCTGGTTGCCGTGCGCCCGCAGCACCTCGTGGAGCTTCTCCAATAGCGGGCGCTGGCTGCCGTCGAGGTAATCGCGACTGTGGAGGGAGACCAGGCCGGCCCGGTTGTAACCGAACCACCTCAACTGGCGGGATAACTGCTCGAGTTCACTGACTTCGAAAGCGTAAACATAGGCCGGGTAGGCGAAGCGATGCACCACCGGCTGCAGTCGGTGGTGCATGATCTCGCCCCGGTAGACTCTGGAGCTTACCACGGGCATCCCAGGCTGGCGGCGGCTGCCGCCGCCGACATCACGGCATCCTCGTGAAAACCAAAGCGGTGATAACTCCCGCAAAAAGCGATGGTCCCATCGTTCAACCGAGGCAGTAGGGCCTGACTGGCTTCACTGTTCTGATCGAACTGCGGGTGATGATAGATCCATTCGCCCAGCACGAGCGAGGCATCGATCTCGCGCTGAGGATTCAGCGTGACCAGATAGCGGCGCCGCGAGGCCAGACTTTGCAAGCGATTCATATCGTAAGTCAGGGTGGGTAGTTGCTCGGAGCCCGGGCCGCGCCGGTAGTTCCAGGAGGCTCGCAGGCGAGGGTTGGCCGGCAGCAGCGTCGTGTCCTGATGAAGCACCGCGCGATTGGCCAGGTACCTCCAATTCTTCAGCAACTGGCGCTGCAACGGAGTGGGCTGCCGCAACTGGGCCAGCGCAATATCGGCATGGGTGGCCAGCACCACTTTTTCATACCGGTTGCCTTCTACCTCGTAGCCGTCTGAGACGGGGAGAACCCGGCACACCGGCGAGGAGAGGCGCACCCGGCCCTGAAAACTCCGCAAAAAGGCCTGTATATAACTGCGACTTCCGCCCAAAACGGTAAACCAGTCGGGCCGGCGCACCACGCGCAGCAACCCGTGATTGGCAAAAAATCGCACGAAGGTCTGAGCCGGAAAATCCAGGATCTTGTCCAGCGGTGCTGACCAAACCGAAGAGCCCAGGGGCTGAATGTAATGCCTTACGAAGGTTCGAGTGTAGCCGCGTAAATAGTCGCGCAAACTGCCTTCCACCCGGCCTGCGCGTAAGCGCCGCGAGCTGGCGACGTTAAAGCGCGCCAGATCGGCCGCGAAGCGCCAAAAATCCGGATGAAACAGCTTGTCGCGCTGGGCGAAGAAAGTATTGAGATCGTGGCCCCCATAGCCCCAGCCGGTCTTTTCACAAAAATATCCGAAGGACATATCGGAAATTTGTTTGGCCACCCCCAATTCAGTCAAGAACCGCTGAAACAGAGGGTAGGTTTCTCCATTAAAGACGATGAATCCGGTGTCGATCTTGAGACCGGCGTCCTCTCCTTGCAATACTTCGAAGGTATTGCTGTGCCCGCCCAAGCGCTGCTGGCTTTCCCATAAGTCCACCTGGTAACGTCGCTGAAGCAGGTGGGCGGCCACGATCCCGGCAACGCCACCGCCTATCACCGCACAGGTCGGCTTGTTTTCCATAGCCGGCGGACTTTTCCACGGTCGCGAATTCCCCTGGAAATCCTTGTCCAATAATTGTCCAACAATTGTTTAATCCTTGACGATAAGTTATTATTGTTTTTTAATAGATCAAAAAGCCCGCGTAGAGGCTTTAGGGAAGTGGCAGAGTGAGCGTTCAGAGCAGTCCCAGGGATCTCTATAAAATTAAGACGATCGCTTCTTTAACAGGCTTCAATCCAACTCTTTTGCGCGCCTGGGAGCGACGTTACGGATTGCTGGTGCCAACTCGCACCGATACCGGCCACCGTCTTTACACGGCCGACGATCTGCGGGTTTTGAGACGAGTGCGCAATTTGCTCGACCAGGGGCGTTCCATCGGTGAAATTGTCGCTCAAGGTCGAAGCCGTCTGCTCTCCCGGGACGCCCATCCTATGCCCGGCCCGAGTCAACAAGCCTCCACGGCCTTCCCCTTGTTGGAAAGTCTACGCGAGGAAATTCTGCAAGCCGCTCTTTCCCTTGACGACCAGGGCATTCAGCGGGGGCTGGACCTGGCCTTTGGCTCGATATCCGCGGCCCAGGTGTTGGAACATCTGGTCGTGCCCCTGGCTCAGGAAATCGGCCAACTCTGGGCCCGCCAACTGGCCTCGGTGGCGGCCGAGCATCTGCTGACCCAATGCCTGATTCGCCGCCTGCAACGAATGAACGATTTGGAGAATCGCTCCGGACAACGCCCCCTGGCGCTGTGCGCCGGATTTCCGGACGAATACCACGATTTAGGCCTGCACCTGGCGACCTATCATTTGCTGCACATGGGCATGCAAGTGCTTTATCTGGGCCCGGCCCTGCCGTTTGAAGCTCTGGCCACGGCCGTGCAGGTACGCCGGCCACAACTGGTCATGCTCTCGGTCACGCGCGCCGCTTTGCTGGAAGTCCACAAGCCGGGGCTTATTCAATTCGCTCAAACCCTCTCGGCCGAAACCAGGCTGATTGTGGGGGGCCGAGCCGTCAAACGGGAAGAAGAAAGCGAACTCAAAGGCTACGGAATGATCCTGTGGCCTGGCGAGGTCTCCCTCTTTCATCTGCAAGAAAGCGATCTGCTCTCGTTATTTCAATAGGCCAGCAACCGGCGGCAAGCCTCCGCCAACTGCTCCGCCCCCGGGAGCCAGGCTTTCTCCAGGTTGGGACTGAACGGCACCGGCGAATCCGGAGCGGCCACGCGGACCACCGGGCCGTCCAGATACTCAAAGAGCTGTTCACTGATGCGTGCCGACAGTTCCGCTCCCATTCCCAGCGTTTTCTGGGCTTCATGGTAGAGCAGCACTTTGTTGGTGCGCTTCACCGATTCAAACAGGCAGGCTTCATCTAACGGCTGCAGGCAGCGCAAATCGATAACCTCCACCTGGTCTCCGAACTGTTCGGCCACTTCCTGGGCCGTGTGCGAGCTGGCGCCATAGGTGATGACCGACAGCTTTTCTCCCCGCCGGCGAAGGGCCGCCTTACCCAGGGGAATGGGCTGATGGCCCACCTCGCCTTTAATCCGCCGATAGAGAAATTTATGCTCTAAAAAGAGCACCGGGTCCGGGTCTTGAATGGCGCTACGCAACAACCCGTAGGCATCCTCGGCGGTGCTGGGATAAACCACTTTGATGCCCGGCACGCACAGGTAGGTCGACTCGGGACTCTGGGAATGGAAGGCGCTACCGCTCACACCGGCCCCGCACGGTCCGCGCACCACCAGCGAGGCGCCCTGGCCCCAGCGATAGCGCATCTTGCCGGCAAAGTTGACCAACTGGTTATATCCGCAGGCCAGAAAGTCGATAAACTGCATCTCGACCACCGGCTTCAGGCCGACCATGGCGGCCCCGATAGCGGCCCCGATCATGGCGGATTCACTGATGGGGGTGTCGGCCACGCGCTGCTCGCCGAACTCCTCCACCAGACCCTGAGTAACTTTGAAGGCTCCTCCAAAGTCGCCGATATCCTGGCCCAGGAGGACGACCTTGTCATCGCCGGCCAGCTCGTCACGCAAAGCCTGGCGGATCGCTTCCAACATGGTGATCACGAGGCGAACACTCCCTCCTGAGCCTGGCTGCGGCTCCCCTCAGGGTAGGGACTGCGCTCGGCGAATTCGGCGTCTTCTTCAATCAATTTCGCCACCCGCTGATCTTGTTCGCTTAACTGCTCCTGAGAAAATCCGAATTCTTCCAGCAGTCTTTGCGAAAACCGATCGATGGGGTCTTTGGCCCGCCACTCTTCGAGCAATTCGGCCGGCACGTAGCGGGCATCGTCGTGTTCGGCGTGGCCGCGCATGCGCATGGTTTTGCATTCGAGAAAATACGGCCCTCGGCCCGAGCGGGCGTGCTCCAGGGCGCGCCGAGTAGCTGCATAGACCGCCATCAGGTCGTTGCCGTCGACGATTTCGGCCGGGATGGCGTAGGCTTTAGCTCGGTCCACCAGGTCGGTAATGGCCATCTGCTTGCTGGTGGGCGTGCTGTAAGCAAACTGATTGTGCTCGGCCACCAGCACCATCGGGGCCTTCCATACCGAAGCCAGATTGAGCCCTTCATGAAAGTCGCCGGTGCTGGTCCCGCCGTCACCGATGTAGGTCAGGCCCACCCGATCCAGTCCCTGCAGGCGGCTGCCCCAGCCCACTCCCACCATGACCGGAATCATGGCACCCAGCATGGAAATGGGAGCCACCACGCCTCTTTGGATGTCGCCGAAATGCGTGTTGCAATCCCGCCCCGCCGTGGGCGAAGTGGCCTTGGCCATGTACTGGGTGAAGAGGTCGCGCGGGCGGTAACCGCGCACCAGGAAGGCGCCCACGTTGCGGATCAGCGGAGCCACCCAGTCCTGGGGCTCCAGCGCCATGGCCGTGCCTACCGAGATGGCTTCCTGACCCAGGCTCCGATAGAGGCCCCCCACCACTTTGTTCTGCATATAAAATTTCAACAACTGTTCTTCCAAAGCTCGATTGAGCTTCAGAAAGTAGTAAGCCTGCAGCAGTTGCTCGCCGGTCATACGCCAGCCTTCTTCCGAGCCGGCGGCGGCACAAAGTGAATGGGGTTGGAGAAGACGCCGTGAGCGGCCTCCATGACTCCCTCGGCCAGGGTCGGATGGGCGTGCACGGTGCGGAACAGTTCCTCCACGGTGGCTTCACAGTTGAGCGCCACGCAGGCTTCGTGGATCAGATCGGTGGCATGCGGGCCGATGATGTGCACCCCCAACAGTTCGCCGTATTTGGCCTCGGCCACCACCTTCACGAAACCGTCGGTTTCCCCGATGATTTGAGCTTTGCCCAGGGCGGCCCAGGGAAAACGCCCCACTTTGACCTCGTAGCCGCGCTCCCGGGCTCTGGCTTCGGTCAAACCGACGCTGGCCACTTCCGGATGGCAGTATGTGGCGCTGGGAATCTTGTCGTAGTTGAGCGGGTGGGTCTGATGGCCGGCGATATGCTCCACGGCCACGATGCCCTCGGCCGAAGCCACGTGGGCCAACTGGGCGGTGGGCACGATGTCGCCGATGGCGTAGAGGTGGGGCAGACTGGTGCGCATGAAGCCGTCCACCTGAAGGAAGCGGCCGGACCTGGCCACTCCTGCTTCCTCCAGACCGATGCCTTCCAGCAGCGGCTTGCGTCCGGCCGCCGAGAGCAAGATCTCGGCCTCCAGCCAGCGCTCGCCCTGCGCATCCTGAACCTGCATGCGCACGCCGCTTTCGCTCACCTCCACCTTCTGCATGCGCGTGGAGGTATGCACGGCAATGCCTTGCTTTTGATATATCCTGGCGATCTCGGCCGAAACTTCGGCATCCTCCATCGGCAGCGCTCGATCCAGCAATTCCACCACCTGCACCTGGCTGCCCAGGCGATGGTAGATGGAAGCAAACTCCATGCCCACGGCGCCGGCCCCCAGGATGATCAAGCTCTGAGGAACCCGGTCCAGTTCAAGAATCTCGTCGCTGGTAAAAACCCGTCTTCTGTCCACGGTGAGCCCGGGCAACAGGGCGGGGGCCGAACCCGTGGCCAGGATTACGTTCTTGGTCTCTACCGGCTGATCGTCGACCAGCAACTTACCGCCCTGGGTGAGACGGCCCCAGCCGCGCAGCACCTCGATGCGGTTCTTTTTCATCAACCCGTCCAGGCCCATGGCCATGCGCTTGATGACCTCGTTCTTACGCTTAAGCAGCAGAGCCACATCGAGCTGAGGCGGGCTCGAGAGTTTCACAGCGAACTTTTCGCTGTGCAGCACCTTGTGGAAGAAATCCGAGTCGTGCAGCCAGGTCTTGGTGGGAATGCAACCTCGGTGCAGACAGGTACCGCCCAGGGCGGCATCCTTCTCCACCAGCAAAGTCTTCAAGCCCAACTGGGCCGCACGAATGGCGGCCACATAACCGCCCGGACCACCACCGACGATGGCCACATCATAGGATACTGAACTCAAGGGCACCTCCAGGGCGGTGGCTTTGCGCCGCGTGAAAAGGTTCCCTTCCGCGAGTCGTCCAGGATGAGGTCGCTCGCTATCCTGGTCGGAAGCGGAGGCTCTTTCCCAGGATGAAGTGGACCGTCCGCTTCACTGAGCCGGCCATCAAGGACGTCCTCGAGGAAATCCGATACCATAAAGAGCGAGAGCCCCGTCGAGATCGAGACTTTTTGGTTTCGTTACGAATTGCGACTAAGCATATGGGCACTATGCTCGAGCCGTGAAGCCGGTTATACTGGAGGCCGAATGGAGGTAGATGGTTATCACGGCGTTTTTTCTGGCTCAGGGGATGGCGTCCCCCCAGCACGCGGGTCGCCCTGTGCTCCAGTTGGCCACTAAGCGAAGGGGTTGCCGAGTTCGGGGAAGCGGCGCTCCAGCACCCGGCCGAAAGCGTCGGCCAGCTCGGGATCAAAGTGGGTGCCCCGGCCTTCCATGAGGATGGCGCGGACTTTTTCCACGGGCAGCGAGGCTTTGTAGGGCCGTTCAGCGGCCAGGGCGTCGAAAACGTCGGCCACAGCGATGATGCGGGCGCCCAACGGGATTTTTTCACCGGCCAGGCCGTCGGGATAGCCCTTGCCGTCCCAACGCTCGTGGTGGCCGCGAATGATCGGACAGAGGTGGCGAAGCGACTCGATAGGCCGGATCATTTGCTCGCCCAGCACCGGGTGGAGCTTCATGACTTCGTATTCTTCCTCGCTCAATTTGCCCGGCTTGTAGAGGATTTCGTTGGGAATTCGGGTCTTGCCGATGTCATGAAGCAGGCCGGCCTGATGCAGGTCCTGGCCCGACAACCATTCCCCCATCTGTTCCAGTTTTTCCGGCGGCACTCCATCCAACAAGAGTCCCATCTCGCCCAGATCTTTGAAAGCCACGCCCTGTTCCAGGTCGCGCCGAGTATCCTCATCCAGTCCGATCTCGTCGGCCAGGTCCATGGCCAGGTCGAGCACGCGGGCCGAGTGAGCGGCCGTGAACTCTCCCCCCAGCTTGAGCACCAGGCTCAAGAAAAGTACCGCCTGATCCCGCCCCAGCTGCGCTTGAGACTCCAGCTTGTAGGCCTTTTTCAACAAAGACTCGAGGCTGTGGCCGGCGTGAGCCAGCGCGAACTCGGCCAGTTTACTGCCGGCCGGAAAGGTCAACTGCTCGGGCGTGAGTTTTTGTGGCTGCAGCTTTAGCTCGCCGTTGGCCTGGTCGAGGATGGGTGAGTGGATCGGCGACTGAGCCGTGACCACCCGCCCGTTGGCCAGGCGCGGCTCGGGAGTGCTGCGCAACTGGACTTTCTGCTCCGAGCCGTTCAAGGTGCTGGTCTTGCCTTCGTTGGACTGGGTGCGGACCTGCGCCTCGGTTCGGCGCTGCGTGACGGGAGAGGCTCCCAGGCTGATTCGGCCCGAAAAAAGGCGCACGTCCAAACGGGAGAAATTGGCGTTGTCGCTGCCGCTGGCGCGGGCTCGGGAATCACCGCCCTGGTTGAGATTGTGCTGTTTCTCGGGAGTCGATTTGGAGGGAAGTTCCCGGCTGTGAGCCTGAGGCTGAGGACCTTCCAGCAGACTCGACCAGACCACGCGAAGTTGGCGCAAAGAGGTCAGTTGGGCGTGATTTCCCGAAGCGAGATTGGTATTCCCGGCCGACTCCCCCCGCAGGCTGGCGGCGCCGGTTTCACTGGTGCGCATTCCAGCCCCCGGCAAGTTGGCTCGGCGAGGCAGAGATTGGAACTCAAACACCGTGGCCCTCGGCACAATTCCGTTGCGCAATTTGGGCGGCCGGGGGCCCGCATGGCAAGGAGAGCTGACAAGTCGTATCGGGATATACGGCGAGGAAGGGCGACGCCGCCAGGCGGGATGCCCGGGCGTCCAAATTCGTGAGGGAATTTGTGGCGGGGGTCACTTCCTTAGTATATCACTAACTGAGGTAGTCTCTGTCTAGCGGTGGGGTCTCTTCGTCTTTAGAATCAGGTTCGGAAAAATGCTGGCTGTCCTGGGGCTGGGTGCGCCGGCGCGCGGAAACCGGCAAGGTCCGGGCCGCCCACAGCGAGGTAGAGCGTAGCTCGTAATTGCGGGTATGCAAGGGACCCTGGCGGCCGATACGGTCGCTCAGCATGGGCTCGGCCCCCGGCTCTCCCGGCTCTGGCGGGGGGGTCTGCGCTTTGCGGGCTACACCAAATTCCACGGGAGCTCCCAGGGGTAGTGGAGCGCCCGGTGTGAATTGCAACTGGTCGGGGCCGGGAGTGTAATGCGGTTCGGGCGCCGGCTCGGGCGGCCTGGGAGGAGGCGGCGGCGGATTGACGCGACTCAGGCGGGTGAACAAGGACTCTTCTTCTTCATCGGCCAGATCGACTTCCGGATCCTCGGAGATGAGCGCCTCTTGCTCCAACTCCTGTAGCAGCGTCAACATCAGGCTGCGCAACCGCGAGTGGTTGCGATTTTCTCCCGGGAAGAACTGGACATGATGGAGAAACTGACCGAACTCAGGGCTGGGGATGTGATTCAACACCCGGCCGGAGAGAAAAATGCTGGCTTCCAAATCGCTAGGTCCAAGTCCGAGTTTGACCACTTCCTCGCGGGCGATATGGCGCTCCATTTGGAGCAGACAGCCACCCGTGCTAATATTCACGCAAATACCACGTCCCAGCGAGATATTATGCGAATCCCAGACCTGCACGAAAAGGTTGGCGGGAATGCGCCGCGAGCGCCGCTTGACCTGTTCCGGATCCAGGTGGCGCAAGGCCAGTTGAATCCAGGAGTGGGCCAGGTTCTCGTCGCTGTCGTTGTATTCCAGCCCCACCTCGTATTCAGGTCGCCGCGGACGCACCCAGGCGACCCGGCAGATGAGCCGCTGCCTTCCCACCAGCCCGGACTGGTCGGGCGCCGAAACTCGAATGGTTTCGTCGGGCTCCACAAAGGTCTTGAGCAAAATGCGCATACCGGTGGAGGAGATGTCGAGCAGTTCTCCGTCCACTTCTTCATCGCCCAATTTGCATAGAATAGGCACGCGCAGGCGCAACCGCGCCGCCTGGCGGCGGTTATCCAGACTGATATTGGGGCGTCCCAAGAGGACGGCCTTGACCAGAGAGAAAAGTTCACCCAATCGTTTCGAGGCTTGTCGCGCAACCATAGGAAGGAGCCTTTCTGCAAGGCCTTTGCGACCCCTTGCAAGAAATGGCGGCGCATGCAGGATGTTCTCATCGTCGGAGCCGGTAGTCGCGGTCTCACCGTCTATGCGGACTACATTGCCCGCCATCCCGAACAGTTCCGCCTGGCGGGGGTGGCCGAACCGCGCCTCTACTATCGGGAGGAGACCGCCCGGCGCCACCAGTTGCCGGCCGACCGTTGCTGGAGCGACTGGCGCGCCCTGTTGAACCAACCCCAACTGGCTCCGGCCGTTATTTTAGCCACGCAGGACCGGGATCACCTGGAGCCGGCCCTGGCGCTCATGGAACTCGGCTACGACTTGCTGCTGGAAAAACCCATGGCCCCGACCCTGGAAGAATGCCGGCAGTTGCGGCAGGCCAGTCGCCGCCACCAGAAATTGATGGTGGTGGCTCACGTTCTGCGTTACACCCCTTACTTCAAGCAATTAAAACGGCTGGTGGAGGCGGGCGTGCTGGGCCAGCTGGTCACGCTCCGCCACTTCGAACCGGTGCTCTTCTGGCATCAGGCCCACTCGTTCGTGCGGGGGAACTGGCGCCGGACGGCCGATTCGGCTCCCATGATTCTGGCCAAGTCCTGTCACGATCTGGATATGCTTTGCCACCTGGTAGGGCAAGATCCCCTGCGGGTGGCCAGCTTTGGCGGCTTGAGTCACTTCTCGCCACAAAATCAGCCTCCGGGGGCCAGCCAGCATTGCCGGGACTGCCGCTATCGCGATCATGGTTGTCCCTATTCGGCCCATCGCTTTTATCTGGGCCTGCAAAAGCAGGGATTGCTGGGCTGGCCGCTCGACACCATCACTTCCGACACCAGCGATGCGGGCGTCCGTAGGGCCCTGGATGAAGGGCCCTACGGACGCTGTGTCTACGCCTGCGACAACGACGTGGTCGACCACCAGGTGGTGGCGGTCGAATTTTCCGGCGGGCTGAGCGCCACTTTTACCATGACCGCCTTTGCCCACGAGCGCCTGCGCGAGACGGAGTTGCTCGGCAGTCATGCCCAGTTGAGCGGGGACGGCCGTAAAATCTGGCTGCGTCCTTTCGGCGACCTGGCCGCGCCTCTACCGGATCGGGACGGCCAATTGCAACCAAATGGCGATTGGGTTTGGGACTTTTCACACATTCCCGGTTACGGTCATAGCGGCGGCGACGACGGCCTCATGCAATTCTTTCACGAGTGTCTGGCGGATCGAGCCCGAGCTTTACAATGGGCGCTGCCCGAGGAGGCGTTGCGCGGGCATGCCTTGTGTTTCGCAGCCGAACAGGCCCGCCTGGAGAAACGGCTCGTCGATGTGGTGGCGGAAGTCTAGCGTTTGGGCCGCCGGCCTGGCGCTCTGGGGATTGGCCCTGTTGCTACCCGGGCCGAGTGGCCATCCGCCCGGTCAGGCCGCCGCCTGGCCGCCGCGCTCTTTCGCCGTTTATTACGGCAACTGGGACCATGCCAAAATTTCTCAGGCCCACCACTACGACCTGATCATCGCTCATCCCGGCAAGCAGATGGAGCGCTTTAACGCCGATCTGATCAGCCGCCTGCGCAGCGGCGCCGACGGCTTGCCCGGCAACGCGGATGACTGCCTGGTGCTGGCCTACCTTTCTTTGGGAGAGGACGAGGATCCGGCTCCCGGTCCCGGCCGGCCGGCCGCGCGCTATCTGGATCGCAAAAAGCGGCTGCAGAAGGATGGCTTCTTCGCGATGGGGGAAGACGGCTTGCCCCAGGAGGTCGAGGGCGCCGATGGAATCCCCGATCGCAACGGGGCGTGGGGAAGTTACTATGTTCACCCCATGGATCAGGAATGGCGGGAGATGCTCGAGACTCGCCTGCAACAACTGGCCGAGCGCGGCGTGGATGGATTCTTCCTGGACACGGTGGATGTCGCTCCCGACCTGCAAGAGGAGATGTTCGAACTGCTGGGGCACTTGCACGCCCGCCACCCCAAGTTGCGTTGGGTAGCCAACCGCGGGGTGGATCTCTGGCGGAAACATCCGCAGGAAATGCGCCAGTTAATCGATGCGGTGGTTTTGGAGAGCTGGTTCACTCACTGGAACTGGTCCTGGGGGAGGGCGGTGGTGGCCCCTGATCGGCTGGAAAACGAGCGGCTGTCGCAAACCGTTTTGCAAGGCGTGACCAGCCTGTACCTGGACTACCTCGACCCCCAGCAGCCGGACCGGGGCAGCTTGCTGGCTTTGCGCCGGGGACGCGAGCCGGCTTTCTGGAGCCATCCTTTTCTAGACCGGCTGCAGCCCTGGCCGGAAACCACTCCCATCCCCCTGGCGCCGGTGGTGGTTCAACTGGAGAGGCTGTCGGACGGGCGGGTCCAGGCGTCGGCCGCTTGCGAGGCCTGGGCCGATTCCCATTTGCTGCCGGGAGCCCGGGGCCCCTGGGCGGTGGGCGCCGCCACCCGGCTGCAGGTGCGTCAGGTGGACGATCAGGGCAACACTTCGCCACCCGAGACTCTCGAGCTGGCTCCGCGCCACGATGACTGGACGGCCGCCTGGACGGTGCTGGAACTGGAGCACGCGCTGAAGCTGAGTTGGGAAGGTGGCGAGCAAGGACAACTGTGGCTGGGAGAGTCGCCCGAGGGAATGAAGCCTACCCGGGTCCAGGGGGCTTCGCCCTTACGAGCCGAAGGACTGGAGTCAGATCGGCTGTATTGGGTGGCCCTGAGCCGCCCCGGCGGAGCGCCCGACCGGGCCCGGCCGGCCCGCACCCAGGATGTCACTCCCCCGCCCAGCCCCACGCGCGTGGCGGCGCGCCGCCGCGGCGCCTATGTTACGGTCACCTGGGAAAAAGTGACGGCTCCCGATCTGGCCGGCTATCGAGTTTACCTGAGCCGGCCGGAGGGCCCCCTGGCTCTGCCTTTCACGCGGGTAGGCGAGACCAATCTGGAGGTGCGGGTGGACGGGCCGCTGGAGGTGCTGGTCACCAGCTTTGACGGCGGCAATCACGAGAGCCGTCCCGCTCCCAAAATCAGCCTTTGAGAATGCCGGCTTCACCCTGTAGATGATAGCGAATCCGGTTGGCCCACACGTTGAAAAAGTTGCGCTCGGGCCGAATGGCCCCCTTCAGGTGGGCAAAGAAATCGTCCTGGGAAACCACCACCCGGCCTTTGTCATCGACCAGTTCCCGCGGCGGCCCATTGTCGCCGCCTTTTTCGCCGTCACCCCAAGGATTGCGTAAATAGACCTTGCCGTTTTCGATTTTCTCCACGGCCAGTGCGTGGTTGGAGTCGCGGTCCTGGGGATCGGGATGCCAGGCCATGGCCACGAACACCGTTTGCCCAAGATTGAGAGCGCGGAGCATATCGGCTTCGAAGCGCTGGCGATTGCCTTCGTACTCCATGACCTGGGTAGGCTTGCCGAGCACCTGCTCCATGAGATAGCCGGACTGGTGACTGAACAGGCCGGAATCCCGGAACTGCCGCGTCCAACCGCGCGTCCAGAAGGTATCGTTATGATTGTTATAAAGAGCGATGCCTTTATAGGCCGCCTGCATCATCGAACTTTGATATATCCGGTCGACGCTGCTGCGCCCGCTACTGTCTTCTCCCAGGCCGGTGGGGTTGGTCCAGCACACCTGGCCCGTCTGGAAATGCGCTTTGCCCTCGGAACGCACCAGCTCTTTGACCAGGCGCGCGTAATCGGAAGGCTGCTGCGAGGCGTGAAAATACTCGATGGTGGTGACGGTACAGGTACCGCGATTGCGCTGGTTGATTTCACCCGGATTGTGCAGATTGGCCAGCAGCTCGGAGACGACCACGCCTGCCTGGAAGTTGCCCTCCAGCGGCTGCTCCTGAATTTCGCGCAGGTGGTCGAGGGTGGTCTTGCCGGTTTTATCCTTGTCCAGCAAGCGCCCCGAGGCGATGAGTTCGGGCAAAAGGCCCATGGCTTTGGTGGGGGTGTGCGGACCCTGGTGAAGAAAGCTCCGCTCCAGGCTGTTATCACGGATCAAATCGTCTAATTTGGCCCGCTGCTGGTGCGGCCACTTTTCCAGAGCGGCCAGGGCCTTCGGGTTTTGCTGCAGGCTGGTTGCAAAATGCTGCACCAGACTCCCGGCCAGGGCGCTCTGCTGCCGAGTCTCGGCCGACTCGGGGGCGGGCCCCTCCATGAGCAAGGTAGCCGGAACGGGCACCCCGACCGGCTTTTCCTCAGGCTGGGAGGGGGGCGCCTTCTTCTCGGCCACCACCTCGGGCTGTGGCCACGGCTGCCCGGTGAGCGACACCGATTCCTGAGGCAGCGGAGGGTTGGAAACGGGTTGGAGAATGGGCGCGGGCGTAAAGGTCCGAGTGGAACCCAGGTAAGGAACGGAATTACCCGTCTGAATAGAGTGCGCCACCGGTAATTTTTCTGCGCCACCCGGACATGCTCCTGGGTTCAGTCAGCGACGATCAACAGGTTGTGCTTTGGTGGCCGGGGTTCCCCCGGACGCCACAAAGGAGTTTTTCAGCGGTCACCTAACCGATGGAGCGGCCTTTCAGCAGGTTGAACATGAAGCGCTTCAGGGTTTTGAGCTGGCGGGCGTTGACGTTGATGAACTGCAGCGAGACGAACGTCTGGCCCTCATCCGGGTCAAAGCGCACCGACATGACCTTGGCGGGGACCGAGAAGATCGGGAAGTTGTTGTAGGGCGAGACCAGCACCAGCACCTGGGAACCTTCCTCTACCTGCTGCTCGGTTTGCACCAGCGTTCCGCCCACCGACAGGTTGGCCACCTTGCCTTCGGCAATGTGTTGGCCGGTCTGATTGTCGCGTATCTCGGCCCGCAAGGCGGTGGCCAGGCGAATATGCTTGCGCCGTTGCGAGCCGGTGCGTTCGGCGCTCAATCCCACTTCCTCCAACACGTGGTTGACCCAGCTGCGCGAAACCTGCTCGGGGCTGGCGTAGCGCACGCCGGCCAGGCGCTCTCCGTCGTGCGGGCGCTTACGCGACCACATCACCTCGACTTCGACCGGGGCGTTGTTGGGCAGCGGGTCGGCTCCGGGGTAGGTCACGTAGGCGATATAGAGCTTGTCGCCCTTGCTCACGCTGCCCACGCCCTCCAGCCGCATGCCGCTGCGGCTGACATCGACCACCTGGGCTCGGAAAGGCACTTCTCCGGGTGCGGTCGAGCAATCCACCGGATAGCGGCAGAGTACCCGGGCACGATCGCGCACCTCGTCGCCGGTCGGCTGATTGATGCCGATGAAAGATTTGATTCCGTCGATCAGACTCTTCAACATCGTTCCCCCTAGCAGCGCTGAGCGCTTTTGAGCGCCTGCTGCCAGGCGCTCTCGTAGCTATCACCCAGAGCGGAGCCGATGAAAATACTCAGCCGAGCCGCCTGGGGATGGCCTTGAACTTTGGTGCGCAGGGTGTTCACCAACTGTTCGGAGGCTGCCGCCGCGCTACCGGCATCCGGCAACAAAAGGGCGTAGGCTTCCTCGCCGGCGCGACCGATGCTGGCTCCACCGCCGGCCAGGGGCTGCAGGGCGGCGCTAAGAGTTTTTCGGAACCAGACCTGGTCAGCGTATTCCAGGCCCTTCAGGCCTTGCAACTGGCACACCACCAAAGCCTGCCCGGGTTTCTGCTGAAAGCGGTCCTGCAGCAAAATCGGCGGGATGCAACCGGGAATCAGCTCGTCACTGACCAACTGGCGAGACAATTCCTGGAAGGAACTGGCGTTGAACAGGCTGTCGCCGGCCCACTTGGCGATCACGCCCAGCATGCCCAGCGTATTGCCATGCAGGTGAGCGAAAGGCAGGCGGTCGACCGAGAGAACTCCGGTGGCCTCGCCGCTCTGAGGGTGAAAAATGGGGGCGCAAATCAAGCGGCGGTGGCGCCGGGCCGCATCGAGCACGGTCTGACCGGGCATCTTCTCCAGGTCCAGAGGGGTGACCACTTTGCGTTGGTCCAGCGCCGACCACAAGAGGTCGCGGTCGCGCACCAGGGCCCGGGCTTCCTGGGGAACGCTCTCCCAGCCCTTCTCGGCCATTAAAGTGAGTCGCTCGCCCTGCAGCATGTAAACCGAGGCTTCCTGAGCGTGCACAAAATCCACCATCAGGTCGCACAGAGCGGCGTAGAGGTCTTTCTCCTCCAGCACCGAGAGACGGCGGGCAATGTCGGCAAAAGATTGCACGGTGGTGACTTCGCCCAGAATGCGTTCATTGAGCTTCTGATTGGCGGTATTGACCACTTGCAGGCGCTGGCGCAGGCGCTCGCCCTCGTTGCGCACTTCTTCCAGTTCCGAGCGCGTCTGCAGCAACTGGCGAAAACGGCTGTTTTGCACCATACCCAATACCACGGCCGTGACCACAAAGGAGAAAATGATGTAGACGTGGGGGTCGGCCGCCGGCAGCATATCGTGGTGGTAGACCAATAGACCGAGGAAGTAGATGGCCACCGCCACCACAAAAGCGAAAAGCGCTTCAATTAATCCGTAGCCGATGGCGGCGGCCGCGATACACAGCAAGAACGGGTGAAGCTTGTAGCCGATGAAGGCGAAGTTGTGGGCCAGGGCCACCCCGAACAGGCACATCACCAGAAAGCTGCCCAGAATCGAGCCCAGGTTGTTGAGTCTCGTAGTCACCGTTTTCGCCTCTTCCTCTTACTCTTGTTCATTAAGAAACCATCTTGCCATCGCGGATAATGGTCTTGCCCAGATAGCCTTCCGGCGTCATCATCTCGCGATCGAAGGGAATTCCCTCAGCCATCGGTTGTTTGCTGAAAGTCAAGTATTCAAGCTGATCGATCTGCTCGAAGAGTTTCCAATAGCCCACCAGACAACCCAGCGAAGCGCCCGGCAACAGACCCAGTCCGTAGGTGTCCTGGCCATACTTCAAGGTAATGAAAGCGCCCACCAGACAGCCGAGGAAAGTCACCAGCGACGACCAGAGCGCTTCCTTGTAGAGCTGGAAGTAGAACAAGATCACCTGGCAAAAAAGCAGCATCACCTGCGGCACCGCTCCCAAACAGACGTTGCGGAACATGTAGCGCTCACCGTCATTCCACTGCAAGAGAATCTGCAGTTGCGGGGCAAAAGTCAAAGCTCCCAGCGTGACCGCCACCTGGACCAGGAACAATCCAAAAAGCGAGTCACGCAGGCGCGTCTTCAGGCGCCGGCGCGACTCCTGGATGAATTCCAGGGACTTTTTGGTCAGGATGGCGTTGTAAAAGCCGCGGTAGTCCTCGTAAAACGAGGTTTCGCAATGCACGTAAAAGGCGGTTATGGTCGGGATAATCGTCATCTGCGCATAGAACGAAGCCAGGTCGAGGGTGGGAAAAGCGTAGAGAATCTCGCTCTGGATCAGATAGCCCCCGGGCCCCCACCAGTAAAACATCAAAGTCATCCACACCGAGGCGTAATAAATGAAGCCGGCCAACGGCAACTGCGGGCAGAGCTTGAAATACTCCAGCCAGTCCCAGTTGAAAGAAATATCGAATTCGAATTCGCGCGCCAGCGAAGCCAGCGCCACCGCCAGCACGGCGCACTGCCCGATCACCATGCCCATCAGATAGCCGTTGACGCTCAGGTAACGACCCAAAGTATAGGCTGCAATCAAGTTGACGGCCGTACCGGAAACAAACGAAGTGGCTACCAGATGGTAAGCGCGCAGGGCGCCGATAAACGCCATGACCAGCCAGGTCTGAGCCACCAACACAAACAGGGCCACGGCCGTAAAGCGCATGAACCAGTTGATATTGACGAACACGATAAAGACACCACCGATGAGCAGGTGGACCAGAGCGTTGACCAGGGTGACCGAGACCAGAGTGGGCATGTGGGTGGAAAGACGTTGGGCGTCCAGCTGGTCGGCCAGATAGCGGGTCGCCACCAGTTGAATCGGGGCGGTGGTGATCAGCGTCCAGGCGTAGACATAGATGATCAACTCCAAAAAGAGCCGCGTCTCGTCACCCTGGGCGCGCATCAGGTATTGCACCACCACCAGACTGACCACCGTCAAAATCCACGGACCCGCCGCCACCAGCGCGGCATGATAATAACCCCGGAAGATACCGCCGAGAGTGCCCTCCTGGGTATAGGCGCGGAGCTTAAATCCTATGCCGGCCATGGATTATCTTCCTGCCTTCGTGCGATTGCGCCCGGACTGGGCGGCCGCCATTTTATAAATCTGAGCATAGCTTTCGAGTAACTGCTTCTGGTCGTAGAAGCGGCGCACGCGCTCCTGGCCGGCCTGCCCCATGCGCTGGCGCAGCGAAGGCTCTCGGTAGAGTTTGAGGATGGCCTCGGCCGTTTGCCGCGGATTGCCCACCCAGGTCACCAGGCCGGCCGGCCCCAGGGCTTCGTCCTCTTCGCCCCGGCCGTTGATCATTTCCCGGCAGGCTCCCACGTCGGAAGCCACGCAGGGCAGGCCGCTGCAGAACCCCTCCAGGATCACCAGCGGCTGGCCCTCGGAAATGGAAGTCAGGACCTGCACATCAAAACACGGATAGTAGGTTTTGACGTCTACCGGCCCGGTAAAGCGAATCACGTTGGCCAAACCAAGGGCATTGACCAGGGTGGTGCACTCGGCGTAATAGTCAGGATCCTCTTCCACCGGTCCGCACAGATAGAACTCGACGTCCGGCACCGTCTGAGCCACGATGCGGGCCGCTTTGATCAGGGTCTTGATATCCTTGATGGGCACGATGCGGCCCACAAATCCGACGCGGAAGCGAGAACTGTCGCGCTGTAAGGCACGGCTGGGGGGGTTGGAGAGAACCTCCACATTCACGCCGTTAGGGATGATTTGAATGTTGTCGGCCGGCGCTCCATATTCGATCTGCAGCTTGCGGTTGCCCTCAAACAAGGTGAAGATATGGTCCGCTTCCAGATAAGTTACCTTGCCCAGACCGGTGAACAGGTTGATCCAGAGCTCTTTGAAAGTGCCCAGGCCGATTTCCAACTGTCCTTGCTTGGGTGCGTCCACAAAAATCCAGTCAGCCTGGCTGATCTCGATGCGGCGCTCGTTTACGTAGAGGCCGTGCTCGGTCAACAGCAGCGGTCGCTGATGGCGCCGGGCCGCAATCGCGCCCAGCAAACCGCACCAGCCGGTGGTGACGGCATGATAGACGCGGGCCTTGGGAATGTCGGCCGCGAAAAGCTTATACAGAGGGTAGTGGGCGTAGCGCCAGGACCAGAAGAAATCCGAGAAAGAGGCCTGCTTGAAATTATTGAAATAGACATCGGTGAGCAGGTCCCAAGAGCCTTTGGAGCTGGTCAAATCGCGATAACTCAAAGCCGGCAAGCCGCCGTCTTCGCCGCAAACCGCCGCGTAGGCTTTGTCAAAGCCTACGCCGTTGCCGGCAAAAAGGCCCCGTAAGAAGGGCCCGACATCTTCCCAGGCCTGCGACTGCGAACCGGTGGTAGGCCGGGGAAAGTCGACAAAGTCATAGAGGTAGAACTCCACCATGGTCTTAAGATTGGGAGGAAGCTTATATTTCAGCTCCCGTTCGGACTTTTCCGAAGTGGCCAGGTAGAGAATGCCGAAGTTCAGGTCCGGCATTCCGGTGATCAACTGATGAATCCAACTGGACACGCCGCCCGAGACGTAAGGATAGGTGCCTTCGCAGAAAAAAAGGACGTCAAGCATGGGGAGCAGCCTTCTCGCTGGTGCGGGTGCGTCCGAACCAATATTGAGCCACCTTGAACAGGGGGTGTTGCTCCTGGCTCCGGGGTAGCTTGATAGCCCAGGCCGACTCCAGAGCCCGCTTGCGCGCTTGCTGAAGCAGAGCCGGGTCGCCCTCGATCTGCGCCCGTTCCGTCATACACTCGAGCATGAGCAGTTGAGCGTCAAGATTGGCCGGCTCCTTACGCAAAACGTCGTCCACGGCCGCCTCGGCCTCACGGTACATCTGGCGCATCAAGAACAAGCGGGCCATATCCACCACCAGATCCTGGCGATTGGATTCGAAGCGCATGGCCTCAAACAACTGGGCCAGCGTCATTTCCCAGTAGTAATCTTCCAAAGAGTCATCGAGCAAGCCGCTATTGGTGTAGTCGTAGTAAACTTTGGCCAGCTCCACCCGCAGTCCCACATCATCGGGACGGTAGTTCAACTGCTCTTTGAGATGATAGATACGGGTAGCGTAGTCGCGTTCGAACTCATCCAGACGCGAAAGGGCGAACTGATAGACTTCCGGGCGCCGATCCTGGGACAACTCGCGCAACATGATCAAATCTCCACGTTTGCGCTGATCGGCCAGTTTGTTGATGATGGCGATGGCGGTGGCCACGTCGGCATAGGGAAGCAGGTCGACAATCGGCTGGGTGCGCAGCTCTTCCCGCAGTTGCACATCGAACGCGCCCGCTTGCTCCACCTTCGAGTGAGCGGTCGTGCGCACGAACATTTCCGCTTTGACCACGTCCACCAGAGGCATTTCGGTGGGCTGTCCCACCCCGAAGAGATAGCAGGCCACACCCGCCAGGAAGCCCAGCGGGCCGCCGAAGAGAGCGAAAAAACTGACCAGCAGGGCCCAACCGGCGCTGGACGGGTGGCTCCCCTTGGCCACGCGCGTGCCGAAATAGGCCAGCACCACCCCGGTCAGGTGCAGGCCGGCGCCGAACCAGGGGAAACCGCCCACCGAGGTATCTCGGGGCGCGGAACTGAGCATCACGAAACAGGCGATAATCGAACACAGCGCCCCGAAGGCCCAGATGATGGCCGCCACCAGCGGCAATCCGTCGTCCTTGGGCTGGGTCGCATCGGTGCGGACGGCAATGGTCACGAGCGCACCTCGCGAGCCGCTTCCTGCCATTCATAGGCCACCGGCACCACCCGGGTCAGGGCGGTACGGTCAAAGAACATGCGCAACTCCGGATTCAAGCCCGCAATGGCCAGCCGGCCTTTGTGTTCCACGGTAAGGCGGCGATAAAAGGCGACCAGTCCGGCCAGGCCCTGGCCGTCGACGTGATCCACCTGGGCGAAGTCAAGCACCATCCGGCGATACCCCGAACGAACCTGTTTTTGCGCTTCCTCTCGGAAGTCCGCTACCGAAACCGCGTCCAGTTTACCGTGTAGATGGAGAATGGCTACCCCACTCTCAACTTGGGCCGTGCATTGCATCGGCCGGGGTTCTGTTAGGCGGCCGGATGTCCTCTCTTGCGGATGGATCAGGACTGAACTTTACGCTGCCGGTGGACCCACGGCCCGATAAGATTGCGATCGGCCGAGCGTACGGGGCGATAGCGAATACCCGCCAGCACGAGGTCGGAGTGGGCCTTCTGCCAGAGCAAAGTCGCTTTGGCGCGCACCATCCAATCGGGAGCTAACTGAAACTCTACTTCAAAAGGCTCTTCACCCTCCGGTAGAGCGCCGGGAAGAACCAGGCAGGCTCCGTCCAATCCGATATCCAGCGCCACACATTGCTCAAAACTGCCACCCGGAACCTGGAACCAGGCCAGATACTCCCCTTCGGCGCGAGGAAAAATCCGTCGATTCGCATCACTCACCAATCCCTCTACCTCACAACCCTTCATAACTCCACAAATGAAAAGAGACTCCACCGGGAGTCTCTTTCTAAACCGCGCGCTAGCCTACTTCACTTCCTTATGAATCGTGTGGCGGCGCAGGTTGGGATTATATTTCTTCATCTCCATCCGGTCCGGATGAGTCTGGCGATTCTTGGTGGTGGCATAGCGAGAAGGAGACGCTCCTTCTTTACGAGCCTCGGTGCATTCGAGAGTGATGATCACTCGGGTCTGTTTCTTGGCCATAGGGCCCCCTTCGTTGCTCTAAAAAACTCTATCCCTCGCAAAAGTGCGAACACAGGAAAACCCCTTATATCAGATAGCCCTTTGCCTGGCAAGGGGTCTGAGCCCGGCCACCAAACATGGCCGGGTGCACATCCTGCTGACGAACGAGAATCGCGGGCGTGGCGGAGCCGAGCGTTTCACCGTTCAGTTAGGCCGCCGCCTGCGCGGCGCCGGACTGAAGGTCACACTGGCCTGCCGCGCCGACTCCTGGCTGGCCGGTCAGGAGCTGAACTCGGTGCACTTACCTTTCCGCGGGGAAATCGACCCCGCCTCCTACCTGGCCGCCCACCAAAAGTTGGTTCCTCTACAGCCCGATGTCATTCACTGCCAGGCGAGCCGCGATCTGGCCTTGTTCGGGTCGGTGCGGCGGCTCTTCTTGAAGAAAACCCGCCTGCTCAAGTCGGAACATTCGTTTCTGGACTCTGCCGGCTCAGCCTGGCTGCGCTGGTGCTACCGTCAGTGTCAGGCGGTGATTCCCGTCTCGCAGGCTCTGCGCCGGCAAATGAGCGAGATTCTGCCCTTCTATCTCCCCTATCAGGTGATCCACAACGCCATGGATCTCCCCGATCTCGAGCAACCCATCCCGGAACCGATGCGCCGGCACCGCTGGCTCGGCTACGTGGGAGCTCTGCTGCCCAGTAAGGGCGTGGGCGACGTGCTGCGAGCCAGCGCTCCCCTCCTGCGCCGGCACTCCGACCTGAGGCTGCTGCTGGCCGGTGAGGGCCCCGAAGCGGAATCCCTAAAAAAACTGGCGGTGGAACTCGAAGTGGCCGAGCAGGTCTGGATGCCGGGCCACGTGGCCGACCCCCTCCCCTATCTGGCCGGCCTGCAGGTGCTGCTCCAGGCAAGCCCCAGGGAAACCTTCTCGTTGGTGGCCATGGAGGCCATGAGTTTGCAGGTGCCGGTGGTGGCCTACTTGCGCGACGGCCTTCCGGAAGTGGTGGAAGATGGGCAAACCGGCTGGCTTTGCTCGGAGTTGGACCCGCAAAAACTGAGTGCTCGCGTGGCCTATTACCTGGGCAACGAAGAACTGCGCCGTGCCCACGGCCACAACGGACGGCTGAGGGTGCAAAGCCTGTTCAGTTGGGACATCATCCTGCCCCAATGGCTGCGGCTCTACGCGGGGGAGCCGCTATGAAGCGCTGGCGGGCCGGATTACTGGGTGCGCTACCCCTGCTGTTTTTAATCCAGGAAAGCCGCCTTCCCAGCCCTCTGGAGTGCGCTCTCTTGCTGATGGCCGCCACCCTGGACGCTGCCGCCGTGCGCCTGCCTTACTTCGGCATTTTCTCAACCGCCCCCAGCCTGCTGGCGGTGCTGGCCTGGCGACAACAACCCCTGGTGGCTCTGGCCGCCGCCGCCCTGGGCCTGATTTTGCGCAGTCTGGTTTTCTCCGGCGGGCTGGCCGCCTGCTGGGAATTGGGCGCGCGCGCACTTTTTTGCTGGATGCTTTTCGCCATCGGCGCTCCCTGGGCAGTTGTCCCCGCCGCTGTGGTGGCCGAGGGCTACTTGCGCCTGGGCGCCTTCGTGGCGCTGGGCGGGAAATCCATGGCCCAACAGCGGGAATTCCAACGCTGGGTGCGCTTCGACCGCTACGTCCTGCCGCACCGCCTCATTTGCTACAGTCTGGCCCCATTGGCCGGCCTGCTGGCCCGCTCCGCTCCCCCTTACCTCGTCTGTCTGGCGCCGCTGCTTTTTTCCCTGCACCGGGCCGTCCAGGGGGAAAAAATCCGGCTCGAATTCCGCGATGAAGAGCAACTGGTGGAAGAGGCCAGCCAGGCCCGGCAGCGTCTCCATCAGGTGGCCAATAAACTGGACACGGTGCAACAGCGTCTGCGCGTCAGTCAGCAGAAAGAAAGTGTTTTCTGGGAACTGAGCCTGCAACTGGTGGAATGCCAGGCCGCTGAGGAGACGGCTCAACGCAGCCTGGACTATCTTTCCAAGCGAATGGGCTGCGACCAGGTTGCCTTCTGGCGCCGCTCCCAGGACGGCCTGCAGTTGCTGGCCGGCATCCCACCCGCCCATATGGAGCAAACCGATCCCGGCAGGCTCTTCATCGAACTGGGGGAGATCGGGCTGCTCTATTGCGCCCGCAGCAAAGCCTTTTCGATTGAGGAACGCGAGTTGCTGATTGAACTGGCGGGTGTCTTCACGCTCGGTCTGCAGTCGGTCAGCCTGCTGGAAGAGCAGGCCCGGCGCCTGGCCAGTCTGACCCAGTCGAGCAAAGTTGCCGCTCTGGGGCAGCTGGCGGCTGGCCTGGCCCACGAACTCAACTCGCCGCTGGCCGCCATCCGGCTGCAACTGGGCTTACTGCAGCAGCGCGCCAATCAACCGGACAAGTTAGCCGCCTCCCTACCCTCGGCTCTGGCCAGCCTCAACGGTAGCCTGGACCAGTCGCAAGGCCTGCTGCGCAAGCTGCTTTTCTACTCGCGCGACGGAGTGCACAGCGCCGTCCAGGTCGATCTCAATCAAGTCATCGAAGATACTCTGGATTTGACCCGGGCCGTGCTGGCCAACCAGCAGGTCAAGCTGGTCAGCCGATTGGAACCGCTCAAACCTCTGGAAGGGAACGCCAGCGACCTGCAACAGGCGCTGAGCAGCCTGCTGCTCAACGCCAAGGACGCCTGTTCTCAAGGAGGAGTGGTCGAGGTTTATTCCTTGATGCAGGGCGAGGCCCGCACCATCCTGGTGCGCGACAACGGCAAAGGCATCGAGCCGGAAATCCTCGACCGTATTTTCGAACCCTTTTTCACCACCGCCGATCCGGGCAAGTCAGCCGGACTGGGTCTCTCGATGGCGCAGCAGATCATCCATGCGCACGGCGGCAAAATCAGCGCATCCAACCGGCAAGGCGGCCAGGGAGCCGATTTCCTGATCGAGCTCTAACGGGGGCCGCCATCCGTGGTCGGCAACACATACCACCGGTGGCACCCGGACCGGCCCGGTTCAACTGGTGGCTTGGCGGCTGGAGTCAAAAGCGTAGAGATTGCCGGCCATGTCGGCGATACAGGTCAAATCGGAGTCACCGGCCGGACGGTTGCGGATCGGCTGGCCGGTTTCCCAATAGGCCAGCGGTTGCCCATCCTGGCTGAAGCAGCCGATGGTTCCCGCCACGCCGGTGGCCCAGATGTGACCGCCCGCCCCCAGACAGGCTCCTCCCACCAGCGAAGAACCCAGAGGAGCGGCCCAGGCCACTTCTCCGTCTTGCAGGCGGGTGGCGATCAGACAGGTGGCGTCGCCGCCGGCCAGCACCAGCTCTCCGAGCAAAAGCGGCCGGCAGTAGAGTTGGCGGGAGAGCCGGCGTTGCCAGAGCAACTGGCCGCTGCTGGCGTCCAGGCAGTAAAGCACACCGTCGCCGCCGGCCACCAGCACGCGCCGGCCATCGCTGACCAGGTCGCTCTTGATCGGTCCCTGCGTGTAAAATTTCCACAGCAGCTTGCCGCTGGCGCGCTCGACCGCGCGCACAATGCCGTCATTGGCGCCGAAACAAACTCCCGGCCCGGCCAGGCAAGCACCGCTGTGCACGTAGTCGCCGGCCGGCGCTTCCCAAAGTTGCCGGCCGGTCATGGCCTCCAGCGCAATCAGGCTGCCGCCCATCTCGCCGTACTCGACGCCCACGAAGAGTTTGCCCTCGTCCACCAGCGCCGAGGCTCCGATCCACTGGCCGGCCCGTAACTCCCAGAGCAGGCGGCCGGACTGGCCGCACAGACAATAAAGATAGCCGTCGTAGGCGCCGAAATAGACTCGGCCCTGCCATTCACAGGGAGTGGCGTGAATGCCGCGTTGGCGGTCCCGCGCGCCGAAGCGCCAGAGCTCCTGGCCCTGTCGATTCAGACAGAGCAAATCGCCCTGGTCGCTGCCGATCCAGAGCCTGTCTTGCCGTACACAGGCGGACGACTTGGGTGCCGTGTATTCTCCGCGGTTCACTCCGGTGATCTGCCAGCAGGGTTGGAGCTGCGGAAGACCCTGGGGCTTCTGGATGCCGAGTTGACTCAGGGTGAAGAGTTTTTCCACCGGGATGTTCTGACTGCGCAGCCAGGCCGCGCCGCTGCGCTCGTAATCCAGGACGACGGCCACTCCCGCCACTACCCCTCCGGCCTGACGCACGATCCGCACCGCGTTGACCTGAGTGGAACCGCTGTTGATCAGGTCGTCCACCAGCAACACTCGTTGCCCCGGCTGGATGGGCGGGCCTTCGATCTGGCGCTGCAGCCCGTCAGCCTTGGGTTCCCGGCGGATGAGATTGACGTTCAGCCGCCGGCCCCGGGCGGCCGCCCAGGCTTGCAGACCGAGCGCCAGCGGGTGGGCGGCCAGGGTATAACCGGCCAGCGAGTCGATTTGATAACTCTCCAGGCGCGGGCCCAGTTCGGCGCAGACTCTTTCCAGATAGTCCCCCTGCAGGAGAAATTCCCGGGAATCAATCAACCACCCGTAGGGCTCTCCCTGACGATTGACGCCTTCTCCCCACTTCACGGCAACGCGCAGCAGATCTCTGCGAAGCAAATCCATGTCCGGCCCTTCGCGGAGGGATCGGGCCGATCCTCAGGAACACGTCCCGGTTGCAAGAGAACATTCAGGTTCTGGTCTTAGAGGACGATTTGGGTCTGCTGAACACCCTGGTGGAGGCCCTGACCGACTGTGGTTTTACGGTCCGCTCCACCAGCGACAGCTCCAAAGCGGTCGAATTATCGCTGGAATATGACTTCGATATCATCGTCACCGATATTCGCATGTCCGGCATGGACGGGCTGCAGGCGCTGGCCAAAGTGCAGGAATGGTCCCCCGATGTTTGCTCCCTGGTGATCACCGGTTTTGCCAGTGAAACCGATACCTTGCGGGCCCTGCGTCTGGGTGTGGGAGAATATCTGCTCAAGCCTTTCACGGTCGAGGATTTGCAGGCGGCCATCGACCGTCTGGTGGTGAAGGTGCAAAACAAGCGCCGGGCCGCGGCTCACGAAGCCAGTTTGCTGGGTTTTTTGCGCTGGTCGCTGGCCGGCTTCGCGGCCAGTCCGGCCGTCGAGCAAAAATGCCCCTGGGCGCTGCCGGCCGCCGAGAAAGCTCGCGAACTGGCCGGCTACTTCTCTTGGGACGAACCGGACACGCAGGCTTTGGAACTGGCCAGCATGTGCTCGAACCTGGCCCGGTTGGGCCTGCCCCGCGAACTCGATCAGATCTTGCCGGCCCGGGTGCTCTCGATTCTGCAAAGCCCCCACGGGTTGGAAAGCCAGTTGTTGGAGGCTAGCGAGGCGCTGGCCCAGGGCCGCCAGCCCTCGGCTCACACCCCGGCAGCCGTGCTCCAGGCCATCGAAGGCGGGCAAGCGGGACCGGTCGGGCAAACGGGGCGCAAGCGTCGTTCCACCCTGGCCCTGGCGCTGGCGTTGGAACAGAGCGACCAGTTAGCGGCGGCGGTCCAGGCTTACCAGAGCCTGGCTGCTCCTCCGCCTTCCCCGGAAGGCGCCAAAGCCTGTCTGGCACTGGCCCACCTGGCCGGGCGCCTGGGCCGCCCCGACCAGGTCATGACTCATTGCCAGCAGGCGGTGTCCATCAGTCGCAGCCTGGGGCCCGTCAGCCTGGCGGAAAGCGCCTATCAAGCCGGCCTGCTGCTAGCCCGGCTGGATCCAAAAGTAGCGGGCGCCTTGCTGACCGAGGCGGAGGGGATTTATCAGCGGCTTGACTTCGCCGGGCCGGCCGGGTTGGCCCATCTGGCCGGAGACTGGCTGGCCGGCCGGGAGCTGCACGGGCCCTCGCTGGCAGCTCAGTTGGGACATCCGGGCGACTCCCTGTTGGCGGCGGCGACCTGGTTGGTGCCCGGCCTGTTGGAGAGCGAAGAACCTCGGGCCCCCCAGTTGACGCAAATTCTCTTGCAGCAACGGCCCACTCTGGCGCTGGAACTGGTGAAGTCGGAAAAACTATCGGCGCGCGCCTTGCTTACCTTGCTGCAAAGTCCCGTTTCGCGCGAGGTGCAGGAGTTGCTGTTGAGCCACCCCTCCGAGCAGGTTCGCCAGACGGCCCAGCAACTTCAGGCTCCGGGCGAGAGCGACGGGGCCGTGCCCACTCTGCGCATCTTCAGTATGGGCCTGCAAGAGATTTTCCACGGTCAGGCACGTCTGCCCGAAACCTCTTTCCGGCGCAATCAGAAAGCCCGCCAGTTGCTGACTTATCTGGCCTGGGAACGCGGGCGGGTGGTCAGTGATGACATTCTGGCCGAAATCTTCTGGCCGCAAGAAGGCTCGCGCGGCCGTAAAAACGTTTATTCGGTGCGCTCCATCCTGCGCAAAGCTCTCCAGCCCCCCGGCCTGACTCGGGAGATCGCCTATGTTTGCCGTCAGCCCCAGGGCCTGGCCATGGATCGGGACCTGCCCTGGTGGCACGACGTAGAGGAACTGCGTTCGTGCCTGCGCTCCTGGGAAAGCGCCGACCGGCAGGGCGATTCCACCTCCGCCCTGGCCGCGCTACGGCGGGCGGCGGAACTTTACCGCGGACCCTTCCTGGAAAACTGCTACCTGGATTGGGCCGTCGAAGCTCGCCAGCAACTGGATGCGCAGATGACACGCGCCCTTTATCGGCTGGCCGAATTGCTCTTCCAGAAGAAGACCGAAGTCGGCCTGGCCGAAGCCCTGGAACTCGGCCAGCGCATTCTCGAACTGGATGCCTGTTGCCAGGAAGCCTACGCCCTGATGATGCGCGTTCACCTGGAGCTGCATAGTCCGATCGAGGCCATCAAGCTTTACGAGCGAGCCCACAAGGCGCTGGCCCGAGAATTGCAGGTCGAGCCGTCGCTGGACCTGTTGCGCCTGCACACCGAAGCTCGCCTGTTGCTATAAACTGAACCGGGTGCTCGCCGGCGAAGTATCCATCGCTATGAACGCACCGCTGGTCTGGATGCTCCTCTCCTTTGCCCTGGTGGCCCTGGCCTATGTCCGCCGTAGCGCGGGCGTGTTCGGCAAGCATGCCGACGGCCGCCTCTCCTGGGTTCACACGCTGGTGCTGGCGCCTTACCACCTGCTCAGCCATCTGGCCGCCTATCTGGCCAGCAGCGCGACGCCCTACCATGAGGTGGCGCCCGGACTCTATTTGGGCCGCCGTTTGGGGGGAAGAGCCGCACGCCGGGCGGTCGCTGAGCTGGAGTTAGCGGCTGTCCTCGACCTGACCGCGGAATTCGCGGAGCCCGTGGCATTCCGGCGGCTCGACTACCTGAACCTTCCCCTCCTGGACAAGACCGCCCCGACAGCGGCCCAGTTGCAGGCCGGCGTGGATTTCCTCAAAGAACACCATGGCATGGGCCGGCCCGTCTACGTCCACTGCGCCTTAGGGCACGGACGTAGCGCCACTTTTGTGCTGGCTTACCTGGGAAAGAGCGAGGAGTGGCTTCAGCAGATCCGGCCGGGCGTGGGACTGACGCCGGAACAAAAGAAGTTACTTCAGGCCATCCAGCCTGGGCCTCAGGGCCCGGGGTGAACGTTGCCCTGGGGGTCTATCCCAAAGGACTTCTTGCCTTGTTCCACCCTCGCGATCGGTACCGAAATTTTGCCGTGATAACTGAACGAGTCAAAGTATCGCTTCTAGTCGTGTGTCGATCCGGCAACTGAGCAGTGCAGATACCGTACCGGAAGGTGCCCACCCGTTGATACTTGGGCGGAATCACCCACACGATAGGGTCGTTCAACGTCTGACGTCGTTTGATAAATCCTACCAGTCTGCTTTTCCCGTGGCTGTATTCGACCAGGTCGACAGGATCGTCCCGTTAGGAGACCTGGCCGGCCGGGGTTGACGAAGGGCTGGTGGCTGCTGCAGCGACCGCGCACCAGCACCTGCCCGGAAGAAACGGCGGTTTCCTCTGGGGTGTCGACCAGGAAAGCGCCGCGAAGCGGAGTGATTTTCAGGCCAAAAATTCTGCAGAGTTCTTTCAGACTGAGCATCATCTCTTCACCCTGCCCGGTGATGGTACCCTCGTAGGGATGGCCGCGCAGGCTCAGCGGATCAGCGCTCAGAGGAGCGCACAGGGCCAGTAACAACCATACGATGGGATAGATTGGGCCCGAATTTCGGCGTAGCCCGAAGTCAAACCTCTAGTACCAGTCTTCCCAGCTCAGGCCGGCCACGCGCTCGAATTCGCCAGAATTGTGGGTAACAAGACGAAGTCCGTATCCCAACGCAATGGATGCGATCAGAAGGTCGCGTTCCCCGATGGGTCGATGCCTTAGAGCGTAGCGAATCTGCGCGTGAAAGTGCGCGCACTCTTCCGAAAAGCTCAGCAGCGCCAGCGGCTTTATCACTTTGAGCCATCTCTGCCGCGCCTGCTCCGGGGCGGAACTCCTGTATGTCCCGTAAAGCAGCTCCGCCAGGGTTATAACCGAGATGAACAAATCTCCGGGTTTTTCCGCAAGCATCCGCTTCCGAACGCCGCCGACCCCTTTGACAGCATGAATGAGAACGTTGCTGTCAAGAAGATACTTCAATCCAGGTCCAGGTCCAAGAAAGCCGGATTCATGGGTTCCTCTTTACCCAGAAGAGAAGCCAGTTCGTCCAATTCCTCCCGGTAGCCCTCAGGCCAGCTATCTTTAGGAGCAGGTTCCAGAATGATTCGGTCTCCCTCTCTCCACATGAGAACCTCATCGGTCTGAAACCGGAGCGCCTTGGGCAGTCGCACAGCTTGCGACTTACCATTGGTAAATAATCGAGCACGCCATTTGTTCTCATCGCCAGGCATATCACTGGCATATACTCGGCTCTCGGTAAGACTCCTTTTCGATACTCAGGCGCAGATCTTATAGACGATGGCTCCGATAATGGGAATGAAAAGAAGGATTCCCAGGGTTTCTTCGTGTTGCCAGGCCTGAGCGTCATCGGCGGACATCGAACTCAAGATTCGCTCCCGTTCGTCCAGTTGGCGCTGGAAGCGCCCACTGGCATTGTAGAGACGGAGCAAGAAGAGAGGACTGCCGAAAATAAGGCAGGCGACAACCCAGCCGAAGTTGATGTCCCACCCGAGGCCATACTTCAGGCCTTTGTAGGGGATCAACAGGGAGAGCGGCGTGAGCAAGCTCGCCAGCACCAGCATTCTCGCTTTGTTTGGCATCACTTTGTGTTCGTAAGTGCCCGCAGGTGTCCTAGGCCTGACTCCAGCCAGAGCCAGCGGTCATAGTGCAGATCCCCGAAAGCCAGCAGTTCGGCCACTTGCTGGCGGGCCGAGCCGGCCAAGCAGGCTTCCACTTGATCCAGCCAGTGGCTGGTCTGCCGGCTGTAATGGAGGCGCAACTCGCGATCCGCTTCGGGCCATTCGGAAAAATCCCGATGCAGCCAGCAGCGGGCCGCCTGGAATTCGACGGACTCCCGCAAGGTCTGGCCGGCGAACCAGCCCACCAGTTTCTCTCGGAGCTGCCGCCACCAGGGAAGCCGGCTGAAGTCGCGGCGTTGCCGGGCCCTCTGGAGCCAGTGAGCGTGGCGCCGAAAGAAGTCCTCCAGGCGGGCCAACAGGGAAAGGTCGGGAGTGGCCAGACGCTGAGCCAGCTCCCGGCCCAGCGGAGCCCACAGATCGATCCACTCAGTCCGCAGGCGCGGGTCGGGGAACTCCTGCTCGAGCAGCTGGCCAACCTGGAGCTGCGCCTCCCGCAACCTGTGCAAAGCGGCCGTTCCGTCCGCCTTGCCGCGCTGAAGATTCCAGGCCAGCTCGTCCAGCTCGGCCAGCGGGCTGAAGCCCTCCTGGCGGCGCACATTCTCCATGGAGGCCTGGCGCAATGCCAGATTCCGGGCCACCCGGCTGACCATGGGCGCGGCCTCCACCCAGGCCTGCTCCACCAGAGCACCCACCGCCTCCTGATAGTCGCTCAGATCCAATTGGATCGCCGCCAGCAACTCTTTTTGACCCGGATACCGGCGGCCAAAGGAATCGACTCGCTCGACCCACTGCCGGTAATAGGCCAGCAGCTCGGAAAAGCGCGCCGAAAGGGCGCTATGCGCTCCCTTCCCCAGCAGCAGCTGGACTTCTTCCAACAAGTCGGCCGGCCGCGCCGGCAGCACCGGCAACTGGCAGGGGCGCTCCAAATCGGGCGGGGCAGCCGGCTCGCCTGAGTTCGTCTGAAATTCGGCGATCAACCGGCAGGCCTCTTCAGCCGCCGCCCGCTGCTCGGGTTGGCCCTGCTCCCAGTAGAGAGCGATCGGCTGATACAGCAGCAAAGGCTACTTGGCCAGGTCGAAGACGTAATCTTCGGCCATCTGTTGCTTGCCGTTCATGGTAAAGTTGCTCTTCACGCCTTCGGTGGGAATGTCGATGCTGCTGATTCCCAGCTCTTTGACCGAACGCAGTTCTCCTTCGTCGCTCACGCCGTCGCCGTTTTTGTCGACCCAGACCTTCAGCTCATTGAGTTCATCGCCGGACACCTTGCCGTCCTTATTCTTGTCGAACAACTGGGAGAGCTTATCCCAACCGCCCTTGTATTTGCCCTGTTCGCCGTTGACGCCGGTGGTACGCATCAACTCGCGCCCGCTGTCGATTTTGCCGTCCCCATTGAAATCGGAGACGAGCAAGCCGTCTTCCGTGCCGGCTTTGAGCCATTCGGTCTTCACATTGGTGCCGTTGCCGAAAAGGTTAAAGTTGATTTTGCCGCCGTTGGCGCCGGTGACGTCGAGCTTGTTATCACCGTTGAGGTCGAGAATGACCGGGTCGCCGCCGTCGCCGCCGCCATCACCGCCGTCACCGCCTGCAGCGACTTCGACCACCGGCTCGGGAGTGGCTACCGCGGCTTCCAGGTTGACGGCCACGGCCAGGTTGGTGGCGGGCTCTGGCGCGGGGGTAGGAGCGACATAAGCGGAGGCGGGAGCCGGGGCCTGATACGCTGGCGGCGAAGGCTCGCTGGGGAAAGGAACCGGCTGGGGTGCATAGGCCTGAGAAGGCTGGCCGGGGTGGCCCAGCGTTTGCGCCCAACTGCTCTGGAGACTGTTGAAAGCCTGCAGCAACTGCATCAACATCTGCAACATCTGGCCGGGGCCGGCCGACAGCGGCTGACTCTGGAAGGGATAGCTCACGGGGAAAGCCCCGTAGTTGCCGCCGATGGCTGCGTATCCTCCCATAGAATTCAAGTTCATCGCACTGCTGTAAGCCATTTTTTCTTCCTCGCTTCCTCCCTTTGAGAATAGTGAAACAAGGTGGTAAAAAGGTCATCGAAACGCCGGCAATATGAACGAACTGTTAACTTATGCAGCCTGTCTTTTCCAGAGCACCACTCCCGAGCAGACCAGCCCCAGGATACTGAGCGAAAGCAAGTCCGTGATCCACAGCCCCAGCGGGCCCCAGGCGGTGCCGTCATGCAGGTTGTAAGCGATGCGCAGGAAGTCTCTTTGAGAACTGTCCGTGCGGGCAACCGCCGGGATCAACGACCAGTTTTCCTGGACGCGGCGATGCAGGCCTTCATTGGTGAGCACCGAGATGGTGCCGTCAAAGCCGACGTGAAAGCTCTGGATAGGCGCTTGCGAGGGGAAATTGATCTTGGTCCAAAGCTTGCCGCTGTCCAGGCTGGAAAAGATGCCTTTCTGACGCAGCACCGCGTAATAGTGACTGGGCTCGTTGGGATGAAAAGCCACCGCCACCACCTGGCTGGCTTCCACCGGCAGAGTGACCTGGATGAAAGACTTGCCCCCGTTCTCGCTGGTAAAGACGCCCGCATCGGTGCCGACCAGCACCAGCTCGGGCTGACTGGCGCAAATAGCGTGGGAGAGGAGATACTGCCCGTAGGGTCCATTGCTTTGCGCAGAGGGAGGAAAGAAAAGCTTGCGATGATTCAGAACTAGCGTGGTCAGCGCCGCAATTACCAGCCACAAAGACGCCGCCAGGCCGATCTGACGATGCAAAGAGCGAAGCTTTTTGGTGGTCATCGGCAGGCTTTACCCAACCCGTGGGCCAGGACAAACCCCCAGGACGGGCAAGCATAGCGGTCGATGCGTTGTCTGATCTGGTTTTTTATCCTGACCTGCGCGGTCTGGGCCCAGCCTATCGAGATCGCCCTGTTCGAGGGGGGCGAGGGTCTGGATTATTTCCAACGTTGCGCCCTTGAGTTCTCCGAAGCCCGTTGTCAGGGCGATCCACGCATCAGCGAAAAACTCCGCATCCGCCTGCTGGAAGGCAAGCCCCCGGAGGTGACCAATGCCAGCCTGCCTTTCGACCAACTGATTGCCAAAGGCAAGGTGCTGGCGCTCGACCGCTGGCTGGAGGGTCCCAACTGGGAGGGCAGCGGCCGCTGGCGCGATGACTTTTTGCCCGGCAGCCTGGAGCGCTTTCGAGTGGGTGGCCACATCTATGGCATTCCCCTGCAATATACGGTCCAGGCCTGCTACTACAGCCGGGCCAACTTTCGCGCGCACGGCTGGGTCGCACCCAAAACCTGGGAAGAGTGGGTGCAATTGTGCGGCCGGGTGGAAACGTCTGGTCAGGCCGCTCTGGCTTTCCAGGGCCGCTACACCTACTATGCGTCGCCTTTGATTCAGCATTGTTACTACTATCTGGCCGGCCCACGGGCCTATGCCGACCAGTTCACCTTAAAGGCGGGCAGCTTTGACAATGCGGCCATGATCGATTCGCTGCACAGGGTCCAGCAACTGGCGCGCGAGCATTTCCAGCCGGGCGCGCTGGGAATGAGCCACACCGAAGCCCAACTGGAGTTCTTACAAGGTCATGCGGCCATGTTGGTGTGCGGTTCCTGGTTCAAAAGCGAAATGCGCGACAAAATCCCCGCCGGCTTTGAGCTGGCCGAATTCGCCCTGCCGCCCCCCGCCGCCAGCCGGACTCCTCCCGCCGCCCAGGTGGGAGCCGGCTACTTTTTTGTGTTCTCCGAGTCGGCGCAACCCGCGCGCGGCGTGGACTACCTGCGCCTGATCAGCTCGCGCGCGCGGGCGGCCGAGTTGGTGGCCGCCCAGGACCTGCCGGTGGCCGTGCGCGGGGCCAATAACCAGCTTTCTCCCGATCTGGACGGATTGCGCGACATCCTGGCTCAGTCTCGGGCCAGTTTTGGTGAAGGTCTCTCGGTCACTCATCCAGGAATGGCCCAGGTGTGGGCGGACGTGCGCTTCGATCTGTTGCAGGCCCGAGCCACCCCGGCCGAACTGGCACAACGGCTGGAGACGGCCGCGGCCCGCCTGCGCGACGGCGAGGCTGCCGCTGCGCCGCTCTTTCCCTGGAGGCCCTGGCTGTTGCTGGCGGCAGTGCTCGGGCTGGTTCTGCTGGGTAAATCATCGGAGCCAGCGCAGGCTTCCCATCTGCGCAGGCTCCCCTGGGCGGACGCTCTCTGGCTGGCCGGACCGCCGCTCTTTCTCTACGCGCTTTTTTTCTGGCTGCCCGGTCTGAGCGCACTGCTGGCTTCCGGCTGCGAGTGGGACGGCTTGAGTGCTCCTCACTGGGTGGGGGGGGCCAATTTTCGCCAACTGCTGCAAAGCTCACCGCGCTTCTGGCAGGCCCTGGGCAACAATCTCTTCCTGATGGCCTGCATTCCCACACTCATCACCGTCTGGTCGTTGCTTTTCGCAGTGCTGCTCCAGCCCGACCGGCCCGGCCACCGCTTTCTGCGCGCGCTCTACTTTCTGCCCAATCTGCTGGGCATCGGAGCCATCTTGATCTGGCAGCAAATCTACCACCCCCAGGGGCCGCTGAACCGGCTGCTGGGGTGGGAAAACTTCACCTGGCTGAGCCAGGACCACCTCTATCCCAGCATGTTGCCGCTGGCGCTGTGGAGCGCCGGTGGCTTCCAGTTGGTGCTGTGTAGCGCCGCCCTGGCGCAGGTCCCGTCCGACCTGGTGGACGCCGCCCGACTGGAGGGCGCCAATCGCTGGCAGCAATTCTGGGCGGTCTCCTGGCCCTGCCTGCGCCCCACCGTGCTGGCCGGCTACTTTCTGCTGCTCATCGGAGCTGTGAAATCCTTCGAAACCATCTGGCTTTTTACCAACCAGGAACCGACCAGCCAGGTGCACGTGCTGGGAACCCTGCTGGTGCAGACCGCCTTTGCCGAACTCAAACTGGGCGAGGCTACCGCGCTGGCCGTTATCTTGCTGGTGCTGGTGCTGGCCCTGCAACGGGCTTTGCACCGGCTGGAGGCAGAATGAGCCGGCTGTTGCTGGGTCTGGCCGCTCTTGCGGTGATCTGCCCGTTGATCTGGGTTCTGCTCTGCTCGCTACGGCCCGGGCCGGATGTTTTCCTGGATCCGCTGGGCTGGCCTCAGCATTGGACTCTGCAGAACTACCGCCAAGCCCTGGCCCTGGGTGGTTTTTCCCAGTATTTTGTCAATTCGCTGTGGGTTACGCTGGCCTCGACACTGCTGACCACCCTGACCGGGGCCAGTCTGGCTTTTTGCCTGGCCCGCTTTCGCCTGCCCGCTCACACGCTGGCCCAGGCGGCCCTGGCCACCGGCCTGATTCTGCCGCTCCAACTGGTGGTGCTGCCACTCTTTTTCTGGCTCAAACAGCTCGGGTTGATCGGCACCCACAGCGGCCTGATCCTGGTCTACACGGCCAGCGGCATTCCCTATGCGGTGCTCTTGCTACGCGGTTTTTTTGCCGGTCTGCCCCAAGAATTGTTCGAAGCGGCCCTGTTGGACGGCTGCACGCCGCGGCAGGCCTTTTGGCGCATCTTCCTGCCGCTGGCCCGGCCCGGCCTGAGCACGGTGGCCCTGTTTACGGCCGTGAGTATCTACAATGAGTATTTCCTGGCCTTCATCCTGCTGGCCGGCGAACAAGAAAAAGGAACGCTACCGCTGGGATTGGCCAACCTGACCATCGTCAGTCAGTATCACGCCGACTTCGGCCAGCTCTACGCCGGCCTGGTGCTGGTCATGCTGCCCAGTCTGTTGCTCTATCTGGCGCTACACCGCCACCTGCTGGCCGGACTGGCTCAAGGAGCGGTCAAAGGCTAGCCCGCAGCAAGTCAGATTCGGTTGCAAACGGACCTGAAGACCGCTAAAGCCCGCTCTATGTCGGTAGAGTCGATGTCCAGGTGGGTGACGGCGCGGAAGCGGCGGGAGTGGATGCGGGAGAGGCGCACGCCTTCGGCCAGAAGTTCTTGTTCCAGGCGGTCGGGCGAATAGCGGTCCGGAACTTCGAAGTAGACCATGTTGGTGCGAAGCGGGACTTTCTCGATCACCAGTTGGGAAAGGCGCTCCAATCCCTCGGCCAGGGCCTGGGCATTGCGATGGTCCTGGGCCAGCCGCTCTATGTGGTGCTCCAGCGCGTAGAGGCCGGCGGCCGAAAGAATGCCGCTCTGGCGCATGGCGCCACCCATCAACTGCTTGAGCCGGCGCACCTGGCCGGACCATTCGCGGCCGTGGGCCAGCAGCGCTCCCACCGGACAGCCTAAACCTTTGGAGAGGCACAAGGTCACGCTGTCAAAACCCTGACCCAGGCGGCGCGAGGGCAACCCCAGCGCCACCGAAGCATTGAATAAGCGCGAACCGTCCAGATGGACGCGCAGTCCGTGCTGGTGAGCCGCTTGCAGCACCCCGTCGCATTCGTCCACCGGCCAGGGGCGGCCGCCCCCCGCGTTGGTGGTGTTTTCCACCACCACCAGACGAGGACGCGGGGCGTGAGGCGTATCGTGGCGCAACCGTTGCAGCACGGCATTGCGGCCAAAAACACCTGTCCAGGTGGGAATGCTGCGTACCGAGGCGCGCGCGTGCACGGCCGCACCGCCGGCCTCATAGTTGAGGACGTGACCATTCTCGGCCGACAAAATCTCGTCGCCCGGGCCACAGAACAACTGGATGGCGATGGCGTTGGCCATAGTCGCGCTGGGCAGAAAGGTGGCGGTTTCCTGGCCCAGCAGTTCGGCGGCTCGCTCTTCCAGGCGGCGCGTGGTGGGATCTTCACCGCGCTGTTCGTCCCCTACTTCGGCCTCGGCCATGGCCGAGCGCATGGCCAGGGTCGGTCGCGTGACGGTATCGGAGAAGAGGTCGATCATGGGCACCTTCTTTGGATTCGGTGGGCCAGGGACCCTGCCGGGGACGGGCGAAGAGCCGGCCATGCAGATTTTTCCACCACTCAACCAGCCCGATGACTTGACCGGATACAACGGTTTTGATAGCGACCCGGTCCTCTCGGAACAGATTCAAAAACAGGCCGACTGGTCGCTCCCCCTGCTCCGGGAAATGGGGGCCAGGGTCGGCTCTGCCGACTGGCAGCACCAGGGGCACCTGGCCAATCGCCACGAGCCCGAACTGATGGCCTTTTCACGCCAGGGCGAGCGCATTGACGAAGTGGAGTATCACCCCGCCTGGCATCGTCTCATCGAGGCCGGCGTCAACGCCGGTGTACACAGCCTGCCCTGGGTGGAGAAACGCCCCGGAGCCCACCAGGCCCGCGTCGGCCTGCACTATCTGCTGACACAAATCGAGGCCGGAGTGGGCTGCCCACTCACCATGACTTTTGCGGCCGTGCCAGCGCTCCGCCGCCAACCGGAGTTGAGCGCCCTTTGGGAACCACGCCTGACCTCGCGCGAATACGACTTCGGCCTGCGTCCGCCTCAAAGCAAAAAAGGCTGCCTGGCCGGCATGGCCATGACCGAGAAACAAGGCGGCAGCGACGTGCGCGCCAATACCACCGTGGCCGAGCCCTTGAGTGATGGAACCTATCGTTTGCAAGGGCACAAGTGGTTCTGTTCGGCACCCATGTGCGACATGTTCCTGACGCTGGCCCAGATGCCCCAGGGCCTTACCTGTTTTTTGGTGCCCCGCATCCTGCCCGACGGCACCCGCAACCGCATGCACATCCAGCGTCTCAAAGACAAGCTGGGCAATCGCTCCAACGCCTCTTCAGAAATCGAATACCACGGCGCCATCGCCTGGCGGGTGGGCGAGGAAGGCCGCGGAGTGCCGACCATCATCGAGATGGTCAATCATACTCGCCTGGATTGCGTGGTCGGCACCACTTCGTTGATGCGGGCCGCTCTGGTGCAGGCTCTGCACCATTGCCGGCAGCGCTCGGCGTTTGGCAAGAAACTGGTGGATCAGCCGCTGATGCGCAACGTGCTGGCTGACCTGGTGCTGGATTGGGAGGCGGCTCTACAGTTAATGATGCGCCTGGCTGCCGGCTACGGCGCCCGGGACGAGCACGAGTCGCACTTCGTGCGCCTGGCCACGGCCGTTGCCAAGTTCTGGGTGTGCAAACGCGGCGCTCGCTTTGGCCAGGAGGCCATGGAGTGCCTGGGGGGTGGCGGCTACGTGGAGGAATCCATCATGCCGCGTATTTACCGCGAGATGCCTTTAGCGTCGATCTGGGAAGGCAGCGGCAACGTGATCTGCCTGGATGTGCTGCGCGCCGTCCAAAAAACACCCCATACTCTCGATCTCTTTTTTGTGGAGCTGGAGAAAACGCGCGGCGCCGACCGGCGCCTGGACGCCTGGGTGGAAAACCTCAAGGCTTCCTGGTTCCGGGCCGAGGACGCCGAAGTTCGGGCCCGCCGGCTGGTTGAGCGCATGGCGCTGGCGCTGCAGGCTTCCCTGCTGCTGCGCAACTCGCCCGGCTTCCTGGCGGAAGCTTTCTGCACCAGCCGACTCAGCGACAGCCGGAGCAGCGAGTTCGGTGGGCTTCCGGCCGGCACGCCGCTGGAAGCCATGCTGGAGCGAGGCTGGAACGCTCGGGTCAGCGTCAGGGCATAAGCCGGCGGCGAGACCAGCCGGCTTCAGTTTTCAGGTACTCGATGCGGTCGTGGAGGCGGCAGGGTTGGCCCTGCCAGAATTCGATCTGGTCGGGAATCAGGCGATAGCCGCCCCAGTGAGGGGGGCGGGCGACCAGGTCCTGGTCGGGAAAGCGCCCTTCCACCTCGCTCAGCAGGTTGTGAAACTCATCGCGGGATTCGATAGAGCGACTCTGGCGGGAGGCCCAGGCGCCCAACTGAGCGCCGCGAGGGCGGGTGGCGAAATAGGTGTCGGATTCACCGGCGCTCAGCTTTTCAATGCGGCCTTCGACGCGAATTTGCCGGTGTTGCACCGCCCAGTAAAAGACCAGACCTGCCTGGGGATTGATCTCCAGGTCATGTCCCTTGTTGCTCTCATAGTTGGTGAAAAACACGAAGCCGTTGCGGTCCAATTCCTTGAGCAGCACCATGCGGGCCGAGGGACGGCCCTTTTCGTCGGCCGTGGCCAGAGCCATGGCGTTGGGCTCGAAAGGCTCGCGCTCCACCGCCAGAGCAAACCATTTCTCAAATTCTTTCAACGGGTCCACATCGAGGTCTTCGGCTCGCAGAGGGGGATTTTGATATTCCTGGCGCAGGCGTGCGAACGATTGCAGCATCGGCATAGCTTTGGTAACTCCCAGTTCACACCTGCCTGCCCCGGGTCGAAGTAGCATCAGAGCCATGGTTATTCGTCCCTCTTTCGCCAAACTTCCCCAGACACGCCCGCCGGGCAAGAAGCCGACACCTTCCCCGGACGCCTTTAAGCCGGCTCAGAAGCCGCCGCTGATCACCTGGAAAATGGGCGCCGTCATGGCCGTACCGGTAGCGGCGGGTATCTACGCCGGCCTGGCCAGCGGAGCCGCGGCCGGTCTGGCCGGCGCCGTGGCCGCCGCCCCTGGAGGAGCGTTGTTGGGCGGTCTGGGTAGCGCTCTCATCAGCCAGCATCTCTTCCACGCCAAAGAGTCCACCACCGTGGGGGCCACCATCGGCGGCGCCTTGCTGGGCGGCGCGGCCGGCCTGGCCGGAGGGATCTATCTCGGTGCCGCCGCCGGCTCGGCCTGGCAGGCCGCGGGCCTGGGCGCCCTGGGCCTGGTCACGGCCGGGCTACTTTTCCTGAACCAGGATAAGTAAATCGCCCCCCGCTGGTGAACTGAATCACAGACAAATCGTCGGGTAGTCCAAACATACCCTTTGCATTGCACCAGGGTTATCTTTTTTTGTAGTAGAAAGGCTCCCGCGAAAAAATTCTGGTTTTCGTTGTGAGCGGGGAAGGATCAAGACTTTGGATTCAATTAAGTTAGTCCTGGGACTCTTTGGCGTCGGGGCCGTGGGCGTGCTCGCCCTGGTCGCGCTGATTGTCATCTCGAGGCTGCGGCGCTTCGTCGAGCAGGGCCAGGCCCTGATCGTCACCGGCGCTGGCGACGACCCCCACGTCTACTTCACCAGCGCTATCGTGCTACCGCTGCGCAACCGCTACGAGATTATGGACATCTCCGTGCACGCTATCGAAATCGGCCGGGCCGGCAAAGAAGGCTTGATTTGTAAGGACAACATCCGCGCCGACATCCGCGTCACTTTCTTCGTGCATGTTATCAAATCGTCGGAAGCCGTCATCAAGGTGGCTCAGACCGTCGGCGTGGAGCGCGCCTCCGACCCGGCGGTGGTGGCCAAACTGTTTGACGCCAAGTTCTCGGAAGCCCTCAAGACCGTGGGCAAGCAGATGAATTTCGAAGAACTCTACACCCAGCGCGAACATTTCCGCGACGAAATCGTCAAGGTGGTGGGCGAAAACCTGAGCGGCTTCAAGCTCGAAGACGTGGCCATCGACTACCTGGAACAAACCACCAAAGCCTCGCTGGACCCCAACAACATCCTGGATGCCCAGGGCATCAAGAAAATCACCGAGCTCACCGCCAAAGAGCAGGTCAGAACCAATGAATTCCAGCGTGATCGCGACAAAGAGATCATGCAAAAAGACGTCACCACCGCCCAGCAGATGGGCGCGATGGAACGCGACAAGACCGACGCCCAGTTGCGCATGCGCCGCGAAATCGAGACCATGACGGCCCGCGAGAACGCCGAAATCGAGAAAGTCAAAGCCGAGGAACATCTGCGTTTCGAAGCGGCCCGCATCGCCTCCGAGCAAGAACTGGCCATCAACAACGTGCGCAAGAATCAAGAAGTGCAGTTGGCCGAGCTGAACACGCAGCGCCTGATGGCCATCGAGAAAGAAAAGGTGGAACAAGATCGGGCTCTGCAACAAGTGCAGCGCGAACGCGAAGTCCAGCTAGCCAGCATAGCCAAGGAGCGAGACCTGGAAGAACAGCGCAAGCTGATTCAGGACGTCATCCGCGAGCGCATCGCCGTCGAAAAGACGGTGGCCGAAGAAGAGGAGCGTATCAAGACTCTGCGCCTGGTCGAGGAAGCCAAGCGCCAAAAAGATGCCCTGGTCATCCAGGCCCAGGCCGACGCCGAAAAAGACGCCGTGCGCGCCGTCAAAGCGGCCGAGGCTTCGGAAGCGGCGGCTCGGCTCAAAGCCAAGGAAAAGCAGACCCTGGCCGAAGCCGAATTGGGGGCTGCCGACAAAGTTGCCCAGGCCAAGGTTCGCATGGCCGAAGGTATCCAGGCCGAAGAAGCCGCTCTGGGTCTGGCCGAGATCAAAGTCAAAGAAGCCGACGCCGTGGCCTACGAAAAGCGTGGCATGGCCGAGGTGCGCATCAAGGAAGCTCAGGCTCCGGCCGAACAGAAGCTGGGCCTGGCCAAGGTGGAAGTACAGCGCGCCGAAGCCGAACAGCAGGCCTCGGCCATTCAGCTCAAACTGACCGCCGAGGCCTCGGGCATCGGCGAGAAAGCCAAAGCCATGGCCGCCCTCAACGAAGCCTCCAGAGCCCACGAAGAGTTCCGCCTGACCATGGAAAACCAGCGCCTGATCGCGGTAGAGAGTATCAAAGCTCAAGTCACCATGTCACAGTATCAGGCCCAGGCCATGGGCGAAGCCTTCAAGTCGGCCAAGTTCAATATCGTAGGCGGTGATGGCGCCTTTATGGAGCGCATCTTCAACGCCGCCAGCATGGGTCGCACGCTGGACACCTTCCTGGAGCATAGCGACTTCGCCGGCAACATTTCCAAGTCGATCACCAACGGCGGACCGCAAGCGCTCGACGGCCTGGGGAAAGCTGCCTCCAGCGCAGCCAGCAAATTGGGCCAGGTAGCCTCGGCCGTGACGGCCGCCAAGCCGGTCCCGCCTATCCCCAAGCCCCCCACCCCTCCCACGGCAGGCTAAACCTTCGTGGCCGAAACAACCGAAGCTCCAGCGGCTGGCGCGGCGGGCATCGAGCAGGGCACTTATGAAGTCCTGCGCGGCCGCCTCGTCGACCAGTCGCGTCTGCTGCGCACGCAGATCGAACAACTCAATCAAAAGCGCCTGGAACTTTTCGGCAGCCAGGAGATGGAAGTCATTGGTTCGGAAAAGATCCGCACCAAAAACGCCTGCCTGCCGCGCGACATCGTCAGCCTGGGTCAAGACCTGCTTTTCGGTTACGAGGTAAAACTCGGCCTCAAACAAGAGGTTGAAGTCGACGATGTCATGAGCCTCTACGGCTTTGTCAACAAAGGCGATAGCTTCGAATTCCGCCCACTTTCCAGTCAGGTGGATGATGAGGGAAATCATCCCCTCACGCCTAAATTCCTGGCCGACGAGAACTTCAAGCGCGACTTCAAAGAGCTCTTTAAATATTACAAAAACATTCGCTTACTGCAGCTGCGCCTGGTGGACAGCGGCACCAAGCTGGTGGCCGTCTTCCAAATTGGCCAGACCATCAACGACGTCAAAGCTCTGCGCTGGGCGGTCAGCAAAGAGGAAGTCAAATACCTCGACAACCGGGGCGAGCGCGACGCCGTCCAGCAGCCACCCTATGAGTTCACCTGGGAGGTAGCCGGCCGCGATCAATTTGTGACCGGCAAGCATCCCCACGTATCCATCCTGGACGAAGTCTTCGTGGAAACGGTGGGCGGCGATCTGACCGTCAAAGTCGAAAACAATACCGACGACGGCCTGGGCATCTACTCGGAAAAAGTCGACGACGCCCGCCAGACCCTGTCGGACGCTCAGTTCCACTACAAAAAGTTGGGCAACATCATCTTGCTCAAGGTCCTGCCCTATCGCGAGCAGCAGTGGCGTTACCTGATCTTCAACACGCGCACCCAGACGGTTCACAACGTCAAAGCCATCGGCGACTCTTGCCACCAACTCCCCGAAGATCACGGACTGATCTTCCCCGGCGGCTATTACCTGCAAGAGGGAACCCTGAAAAATTTTGACGGCGACTTCGCCGGCATGAACTACGAAACCACCATCAAGTCTCCTAATGGCGAAGACGTTCTCTACGTTTTCCGCCACCGCGAACAGTGCCGCTTCGCCCTCATGCCCTACAACATGATTCAGAAGGAAGTGCGCAGCCCAATCCACTGTAACGGCTACTGCGTCTACGAAGACGGCACGCTGGTGCTCTTCCGCAGTCCATCCGACAGCGAACCAACCCGCGTGCACACTATGCAGATCTGGCGCACGCCCTTTACCACCGCCGAATACAGCTCGGCCCAGCAAAGCAAATCGGGTTCCTACTTGGAAAACATCGGCAACGCCGAGCTGGTGCGCGGCATCTCGGACTGCCTGTCGGTAGCCCGCCGCGTCGAAGAGCAGACCCCTACGGTGGCCATTTACGAAGACATGGTGAGCGCCCTCAACCGCATCGTGGACGTCTACCCCTGGCTCAGCCACGCCGAAGTGGGCGGCCTGCTGGCTCCGCTGCAGGATATCAAAAAGACCTCCAGCCTGGTGCTGGACGAGTTCGAAAAGGTGGTCAGCCTCAAGAAACAGGCCAACAAAGCCTTTGAGGAAGCTTCCAAGAGCTTCCACGAAAAGACCCGCCGGCTCAACCCCGATGACTGGAAAACCGTCGAGGAATACGTAGACGCGCTGGCTTTTCTAAGAAACGCCCGCGGCCAGTTGATCACTCTCAAGGATATGCGCTATGCGCCGCTCGAGAAAATCAAAGCCATTGAAGACCAGGCCATCCAAAAGTTTGATGTGATCAGCCAGCGCGCGGTCGAGTTCCTCCTGGCGCCCGAGGCTTTTATACCTCTACAAACACAAATTGAAGAACAAACGGCCCTGGTCGACGGCATGCAAAAAGCCGGCGACGCCGTACCCGTGCAGGAAAACCTGGAGAAGATCGGCTCCGGCCTAGAATTACTCATGGACGTCATCGGCGGCCTCAAGATCGAGGACGCCACCCAGCGCACCGCCGTGTTGGAAAAAATTGCCGAACTCATGGGCCATTTAAACCGGGCCCGTGCGCTAGTTTTGGGCAAAAAGAAAGAGCTCGGGTCGAAGGAGTCCACGGCCGAATTCGCGGTCCAATTTCAGTTGCTCACGCAAAACGCCACCAGCTCCATCAACCTGGCCGACTCACCAGAAAAATGCGAACAGGCCATGTCGCGCCTGATGCTGCAGCTCGAAGATCTGGAAGGCCGCTTCGGCGAGTACGACGACTATCTGGAGCAGCTGAACCTCAAGCGCGAGGATATCTCCAAGTCGATCGCGGCTAAAAAGCAAACCTTGCTGGAAGCCCGCCAGCGCCGCGTGCAGCAGCTGATGGGCTCGGCCGAGCGCATCCTGGAGGGCCTGCAACGGCGCGCCGCCGGTATCACTGATGACGTCGAGCTCAACACCTTCTTCGCCTCCGACGCCATGGTCATGAAGGTGCGCGAAGTGGCCGAGCGCCTGCGCGAACTCAATGATCCGGTCAAGGCCGACGAACTCGAATCCCGTCTCAAGGCGGCCCGTCAGGAATCCGGCCGCAGTCTGCGCGACCGCAAAGAGATTTTCGAGGACGGCGCCAACGTCATCAAGTTCGGCCGCCACCGTTTTTCCGTCAACAGCGAACCGGTCGAGCTCACCATGGTGCCGCGCCGCGTCGACCTGGGCAGCGGCGAGACCACCATCATGGCCCTGCACATCACCGGCACCGACTTCTTTGAAGATATCGAGCATCCCGAACTGGAAAAGACCCGGGACTTCTGGGAGCAATCGCTGGTGTCCGAAACCAACGACGTCTACCGCTCCGAGTACCTGGCCTTCTGCATGCTCAATGACGCCGAGGTCGGGCGCAAGGGACTTTCCTTGAAACTGCTCTATGACACCCTGCTGAGTGGTCCGCCCCGCACCGCCGGTCTGGGCGACGAAGCGGCCGCCAGTTCGGTTCATCCGGGTTTGCTCGATATCGTGCGCGCTTATGCTCAGGACCGCTACGACGAGGGCTACGATAGGGGCATCCACGACACCGACGCAGCCGTGATTCTCGAGAGTTTGCTAACCTTGTATCAAAGCGCGCGCCACCTGCGCTTCTCCAGCCGGGTGCGCCACGCCGCCAGTCTGTGGTGGGCCTACGATCTGGATGAAAACGAACGGCGCACCTACACCAGCCAATCCACCTCCTTCAAGCTCATGCAGAGCATTTTTGGACCCTCCACGGCCACCTCGCGCCTGGCCAAAGAATTTTCGAGCCGCATCAAGACGTTCTGCCACAAGAACTACATTGAAGCCAGCGAGCACGACCTGATGTTGGCCGGCGAATATCTGGTCGAAGATCTGGGAGACGCTGACGGTAAGTTCCTGGTTTCGGGCGGCGCGGTGGCTCTACGCGACAACTTTATGCGCTATCTCCAGGAAACCGGAGCCCTGCCCAAATTGCAGGCCCAATGGTCGGGGCTGCGCGGTGACCTGCGCCGCAGCTACGAGCTGTCGCTGGCCTGGCTACAGGCTTTCGTGGCCGCCAATCCCCAGAACCAACCGGAGGACGTGCTGGAACGCTGGAGTATCTCCCAGGAAGAGGCCGCCAGTTTGCTGCTCACCGAAGGCAAGATGGAGCGCGAGGCTTCCTCCACCAACACCAAGATCACCATTCAGGGATTGCTGGGACAACATCCGCGCATCAAGAACCGGGTCATGGATCTGCGCCTGGAGCAGTTCGTCGCCCGCCTCGACCAATTCCGCCAGGTGCGCGTGCCGGCCTTCCGCCACTATCAGGAAATCCGCCGCAACATCCTGGCCAAGCAAAGAGTGCGCCTGCGCATGGACGAGATGGCTCCCAAAGTCATGACCGCCTTTGTGCGCAACAAGTTGATCAACGAAATCTACCTGCCGCTGGTGGGCGACAACCTGGCCAAGCAGATGGGTTCGCTGGGCGAAAACAAACGCACCGATCAGATGGGCATGCTTTTGCTGGTTTCGCCTCCCGGTTACGGTAAAACCACCCTGATGGAGTATGTGGCCAACCGTCTCGGCCTGATCTTCGTGAAAATCAACGGTCCAGCTCTGGGCCATTCGGTGGTCTCGCTGGATCCGGCCGAAGCCACCAGCGCCACTGCCAAACAAGAAGTGGAAAAGGTCAATTTCGCGCTGGAAATGAGCAATAATGTCATGCTCTATATCGATGATATCCAGCACACCAATCCGGAATTCTTGCAGAAGTTCATCTCCCTGTGCGATGCCCAACGCAAGGTGGAGGGCGTCTGGAAAGGGCGCACGCGCACCTACGATATGAAGGGCAAACGCTTCTGCATCTGCATGGCCGGCAATCCCTACACGGAGTCGGGCGCCCGCTTCCAAATTCCCGACATGTTGGCCAACCGCGCCGACACCTACAATCTGGGCGACGTCATGCAGGGTAAGGAAGCCGTTTTCGAGCTTAGCTATCTGGAGAACGCGCTAACTTCCAATCCCTCGCTGGCTCCCCTGGCCAGCCGCGACCCCGAGGACATCTACAAACTGATCCGCATGGCTGAGGGCATGCCCGTCAACGCCAACGAGCTTTCTCACAACTACTCGAGTGTGGAGCTGGACGAAATTCTTTCGGTAATGCGCAAGCTCTTCACCGTGCAGAAAGTGTTGCTGGCCGTCAATAAGCAATATATCGCTTCGGCCGCCACCGACGACGCTTATCGCACGGAGCCCTCCTTCAAGCTGCAAGGCAGCTACCGCAACATGACCAAGGTGACCGAGAAAGTGGTGGCCGTCATGAACGATGAAGAGGTCGAACGACTGCTCGACGATCACTACGCCGGCGAATCGCAGACGTTGACCACCGGAGCGGAGCAGAACCTGCTCAAGCTGGCCGAACTGCGCGGCCGCATGACCGATCAGCAGAAGGAGCGTTGGGCCGAGATCAAGCGCGGCTTTGGACGGCGCCAGGCCAGCGGTGGCAGCGACGATCCGGTCATGCGCATGACCTCGGTGCTGGGCAAGGTCTCGGAAAACCTCGACCAGATCTCGGGCAATATCTTGCAGGTGAGCCAGCGCGATCCCGCGCCTCTGCTGGTCAAGTTGAGCGAAATTCCCTCCAGTGGCGGCGCTCCCCAGGCCGACCTCACCCCCTATGTCCAGGCCCTGCAGAATGCCATGGTGCAGATGGGCCGCCACGTGACCCAAGCTCTCGAGAAAGGTGGCAATGGAGCCGGAGCCGCCCCGGTCGAGCTGGGCGCCGCCCTGGATCGCATAGGTCTGGCTCTGGAACGCCTGGGAGCCGCCGGCCTGGCGGCAGCTCCTCAGGTCGTCACGGTGGCCGCTCCCGCGCCCGGGGGCAACGCTCCGGCGTCTCCGACGATCATGCCCGCACCTCAGTCGGACCTGGCTCCGGTGTTAGAAAAACTTTCGCGAGCCATCGATAAACTGGCCAGCCAGCCGGCCCGTGTGGTGGAAAGCTCCGGCACGCCGGTGGTCATGGCGGCCAGCTCAGCTCCAACTCAGGTAGTCCTGGCTCCGGAAGCCAGCAGCGCCATGGTCGGCTCTCTGGATAACCTGATGCAGTTCGTTCCCAAGCTGCAGCAACTTGGTCAAAGGCTGCGCGGGCCCAAGGCCAAAGTCATTTTGATGGATCCCGGATTGGTGCGTACCTTTGAAGCATTTAAGGATATCCACACCCTGGCCGATGCCGTAAAAGCCCTCGAGCAGTTGGACCTGTAGGTGGGCCAGGGCAGGTTCCACTTCGAGACTGCGCGAAACTCCCTAAAGACCACGGGAGAAAGGTCCCACCCAAGCTGTTGACTCCTGATTCCGCCGAATCAAATTCCGCCTTCCACCCCCCTGAGGGAGGGCTGCATCGAAGCGCCCTCTTGGGTCAGCGTAAGAATCGGCCCACCGGTTTGGAAAAGCCTCCCGCTTTCGTGCGCCAGGAACGGCGCGAAAAGCCGGCTCCCTCCGAGCCAGCTCCCCCGGCCAAGCCGGCTCCCAAGCCCAGGGCTCAAAGCACCAGCCGAGCGCCCAAGAAACCGCCGGCGGTCAAGGCCAAAGCTCCTGATGCCGCCACTTTCCAGGCTCTGGTAGAAGAAGTGGCCCGCCTCAGCCAGGCCCTGGCCACCCAACCTACCTGGGCCGACCTGAAAGCTCTGGAAGAACGTCTGCTTCCCGGGGACTCCGCTCCTTCCGCCGGCAGCCAATTGGAGGATTTGCAAGAACTGCTGCGCACGCGCGAGGAAGAACTCGAAGAATTAGGACTGGTGGTCAGTGAATTTCAAGAACAGAATGAACAGGCCCACGCCCAGATCCAGGAATTGACCAGGCGCCTGCGCGAGGCCCAGGCAGAGACGGTGCAGGCCGAAATCCGCCAACAGTTGGCCGAAGGCTTCCTGCGCGAGGCTTTACTCAGCCTGCTGGCTCCGGGTGACGAGTTTAACGAAGACCTGGTCGAGCAGATTCAGCACTTCCTACAGCCCTGATGGTCACTCCCATCGTGATTCTCGGTTCCGGAAGCCACGGAATCGACATTCTCGACAGTCTGCTGGAGGCCAATCGCATTCAGGAGCGCTACCGGCCACTGGGATTTTTAGATGATCGGCCCGCTCAGGCCAGTGTGCACGGTTTTCCCATTTTGGGTGGATTGGCGGCAGTCTCGGACTTTGACCCACAAGTTCAATTCGTGACGGCCATAGGCAGTCCGACCAGTTATCGGGACAAGCCGGCACTGCTCGACAGGCTCGGAATCGCCCGGGAGCGCTGGGCTTCGGTCATCCATCCCAGCTCCAGTGTTTCGCAGTGGGCGGCAATCGGCCGCGGTTGCGTGATTCTACAACAGTGCACCCTGTCGGCCGGCTGCCGCCTGGGCGACCAGGTGGTCATGCTGCCCGGTTGCCGCGTCAGCCACGATACGGAAGTAAGCGACTACAATACGCTGGCCACCGGGGTGATTCTCTCCGGTTTCGTGGAAGTAGAGCGAAATTGCTATCTGGGAGCCGGCAGTTTGGTGCGGGAGCGCTTGCGGCTGGGAGAAGGCTGCCTGCTGGGGATCGGTAGTGTGGTAGTCAAATCCGTGGCGGCCGGGGAACGGGTGGCGGGAAATCCGGCCCGCCCGCTCAAATCTTCCTCCTCATGAAACCCTGGTTAGCTCTGTTGGCGCTCATGATTTTGAGTGGCGGCGTTCAGGCCGACGACTATTTCACCTCGATCGAGCAATGGCGGGCCCGGCGCCTCGAACGACTGCGCCAGCCCAACGGCTGGCTCACGCTGGTCGGATTGTTCTGGATGGAGAAGGGCGAGAACCGACTCGGCTCCGCCGCCGATTGCTCGTTTCGCCTCACAGCGGGCCCGGCCTACCTCGGCTCCTATCACTGGGACGGAATTCGCCTCGGCTGGAAAAGTGAGGCCACCGGCGAAAAAATCTGCGACCCGGACGAACCGGAAGCAGCTACCATTCTCCAATCCGGCTCCATCAGTTGGTATACGATCCGCCGCGACGGACGTCTGGGCCTGCGCGTGAAGGACAATGACAGTCCGGTGCGGCGCGCTTTCAAGGGTCTGGACTTCTTCACAATCGACCCCGCCTGGCGCGTTCAGGCTCACTTCAAGCCTTACGATAGACCTCGAGAAATGCGGGCCGAAAGCGTCATCAGCGGCCTCGAGGAAGTCAGCCAGAGCCCCGGCGAAATTGAGTTTTCCCACCAGGGCAAGAGCTACTCGCTACAGGTCAGTCAAGAAGGTGAAGGTTATTCTCTCATGTTCGGCGACCGCTCCAACGGTCACGGCAGCTACGGCGGCGGGCGTTTCCTGGACATCGAAAAAGCCGACGCCCGTGGCGGTGTGGTGCTGGACTTCAACAAAGCCTACAATCCGCCGTGCTGCTGGACCCCCTACGCCACCTGCCCCCTACCGACGCCACAAAACCGCCTCGACTTCGAAATCCCCGCCGGCGAACAATTTGGCGGGCACTGAACGAGAGGAAGCACCCTTCCCGGGAGTGCTTCAGAGTTGAGTCGATACCGACCGGCCCCTCGCGGTCTCCTTCCGGACGAAGCTAGCTGAGGTGTTCGGGGGGAATGCGCACGACCAGGAGGGAGCAACGGGCATTATGCAGGACGCGCTCGGCTACGCTCCCGTAGATCCAGCGGGTCAGTCCGGTGCGCCCATGCGAGGACATCACCACCAGATCGACGTGCTCGCTCTCGGCCAGTTCCACGATCTGGCTGGCGGGGTCGCCGGAGCGGACCACCGTTTCTACTTTTATCCCCTTCTCGCGGAGCGGCTCGGCCAGTTTCTCCAGGTAGCCGGTCAGGGTCGCCTCCGTCTTGGCCTGCTGCAAGGTTAATTCGTTGGCCAAAGCCATGCTGAGTTCGGGCAGGCCAAAGGCTTCTGGAGCAATACTGGCGCCCACCCTCAGCAGGATCACCTTGGCTCCCAGGGGCAGCGCTAGCTTTTCCGCGTGCTCCAAAGCTTTTAACGACAATTCCGAACCGTCTAACGGCACCAACACATTCTCGATCTTCATGTCCAGCCGGTTCGCCCCATGAGGGCAGGTTCGCCTGCCTGGAACAAAAAGTGGGGGGTCCAGGGGGAGGCGCGTTAGCCCCCCCTTGGAACAAAAGTGGGGGGTCCAGGGGGAGGCGCGTTAGCCCCCCTTGGAAAAGCCCTGGATATGCCTCCGTTACGCACGACTTTGGTGGAGCTCCCGATCCGTCGCGCTCGTAAGCATACCCCCCGCTACATCGCCACCTCCCCTATCCTGGCCACGCCCGCCCCGGGGGTGCGGCGTATCGAGGACCTGGACAAGGCCCCCTTCAACAGCCTGGGATTGCTGGTGGACGGGCAGACGGGCACGGCCACCACCGCCTTCCTGGTGGCTCCCGATACGATTATGACGGCCGGCCACTGCCTGTTCCGCCCGGAGTTGGGAGAGAGCACCCGCGACTTTTACTTTGCCCTGCAGTATTCGCGACAGCAGGGAGGTCTGTGGAGCCGGGTGCGCTCAGCGGCTTCGCTGTGGGGCTGGACGGAATTACGCGACCACCATTACGACCTGGCCATCGCCAAGCTGGATAAAGTCTACGAAACCCCGCTGTTGGCCCTGCCCCTGCTGGGCTACCAGCCCAAACCCGACTGCTCGGTAATCGGCTACGTCTCCGGAGGCGCCCAACTCTGGCAGGCGCAATGCCACGATCTGCACTGGAACACGCGCGGCGCCCGCGTATCCGCCAGCATGAGCGAAGGCTGCAGCGGCGGCCCCTGGCTGCAGCGGCGCGGGCGAGGCTACGTCTCGGTCGGGCTCACCTCCCAAGGCAGCGACGACTTCCTGGTCTCGCCGGCCTGGGGCCGCGGCGTCCAGGAGCTACTGGCCTGGGCTCACCGATGAAAAATTGAGCTGCCGGTAGGCTGCGTAAAAACGCACCACTTCCTGCGGGTCTTCCAAAAATTGCGAGCCCTTGCGCTGCAGATGTCCGGCCAGACCCGCGTCCACCGGCTCGATCTCTTCCAGAAGCAAGCGCAATGGTTCGACCCGCCCCAGAATATCGTTGATTTCCTGCAGGCGCTGTTCGCTCCCGGGATGGGTGCGCAGCCAGGTGAAACCGCCTGTTCCCCGCTTCTTCTCGAGGTCGAGAAATTTCTGCAAGGTCAGCTTGAAGTGATCGGCTCGATAGCCCGCTCCATAGGAATACCAGACGCCCTGGCGGTCGGCTTCCAATTCAAAATCGCGGGAATAACCGCGCGTCAGCATGGACCCGAACATCTGAGTGGCGTTGTAGAGCCAGGCGTTACGCGTGGCGATACCGGCCAGCAGGCTCAGCCACGACCATTGCTGGGCTTGCTCATACTGGCGCCGGCCGTGGTGCAGCTCGGAATGGGCCAGCTCGTGACCCATCACCCCCGATAATTCGTCTTCCGATTCCACCACGTTGAGCAGGGCCGTGGTTACGTAGAGCGGCCCGGTGGGTACGGCAAAAGCATTGATCTTATCGGATTCGAGCACGATAAAGCGGTAGTTGTTGGCCAGCTGATTGCCGGTGAGCAAGCGGCGCCCGACGCGCTGCACCCGCTCGATGAGCACCGGATCCTGGCTGAGGCGAAACTCCGACTCCACCTGGCGGGCCAATTGCTGGCCGAGCGAGCGCTCCAGTTCGTCCTGATCGACCGGTCGGTTCACGGCCTCAAAGCAAATTTCACAGGCCGTATAACCCTGGGCCTCGGCCTGGTAAGAACTGGGGATTTCAAGCAGGCCGCCGCTGGTGTCGACATGGCTGGCGTGGCGCAGGTGGTAGCGATGACTCTGCGGATTGGCCAGAACCGCCACCGAATGCGGTCCGTACTTCTTCTGGGCCAGCTGGAGCAACTGCTCGCGCCCCTCCTGAGGGCTCAAATCCGCATCCGCCAGCAGAGTTTCTCGGACCTTGCTCTCCAAATCAAAATAAATTCCCAAAATGCGACCCTCTCGCTGGGGTGGCAGCAAGAGCAAACGGGGAGTAGAAAAAATCTCGCGCACTCGCGAGCAAGCCAGCAGTCGCTCCGGCTCGTGCAAAAGGTCCTGGCGCTGTTCATAGCTGAGCTTTTTAATGACCTCGGGGCGCAACAGTGAGGTGGCTTCGGCCTGGTTGAGAGGATCCCAGTGGCCCTTCCCGTCGACGAACATCACGCCGACCGGGGGTGGAGCGCTCTGAGCCCAAGCGCTCAAACTCAGCAAGAGCATCCCGGCGCATAAAAATTTCCGCATAGGCTTTAGAGTATAGCCGAGAGGGGATGGGCTTGCCCAGTCGGCGAAAACGGCTCCCGTGATTGAGGAAGTCTTTGAGAATCTGGTCGATCAGTTCAGTGACCCCTTTACTTTCTACCGCGAATTGATCCAGAACGCCATGGACGCAGGCTCCAACCAGGTCGACGTTTTCTGTGAGTACGACGAGGTTCAGGAACGGGTCACGGTGACGGTAGCCGATAGCGGCGAAGGCATGAGCGAAAAGGTCATCGACGAGCAATTGACCCGCCTGTTCTCCTCGACCAAAGAGCACGACATGACCAAAATCGGCAAGTTCGGCATCGGCTTTGTCTCGATTTTCGCCATTCAGCCCGAGTGTGTGGTGCTCGATACCGGCCGCGACGGTGCCTTCTGGCGCGTGGTCTTCCCGGGCACGACCCAATATCTGCTCTACCGCCTCAAAAATCCGGTGGAAGGAACCTCGATCCGCCTTTTCAAACGCCTGCCGGCCGTGGCCTGGCCCGAATTCCTGCGCCGCTCCGAGGACACCATCTCCTACTGGTGCGGCTACTCGGAAACCCAGGTGAGCTTCAATGGGCGACTGCTCAACAAAGAACTGGCGGTGGAATCTCCCTGTTCGGTGGAAGTTAGCGGTCCCGGTACGCGAGCGGTGGTGGGCATGACTGCCGAAGCCTTGCCCGAATTCGGTATGTACAACCACGGTTTGACCCTGAAGCAGGGACAGGACGCCCTCTTGCCCGGGCTGACTTTCCGCATCAAGTCAAACTATTTGGAACACACTCTGACCCGCGATAACGTGATTGTGGACGCCAACTACCACAAGGCCATGGCCATCCTGAACGGCGCCGCCGAAAATCAACTGGTGGAAGTCTTTGTGGCCAAAGTCACGGCTTTGCAACGCCGGCTTCCAGACGGTCTGGACGAGTTGGAAGAGCTCATGCACGCCGCTTTTGCCTGGTTGCGGGCCCGGCCCAAGTTACTCAAGCGCCTGGCCAACCGCCCGCTCCTGCCCACCCACCACCACGGCCTGGTTTCTCTGAGCCTGCTTAAATCCAAGGGATTTCTGGAGGGGGCCATCTATTACGACCTGGTCAGCGGCCCCGTGACCGAAGCGCTGGCCCGCGAGGAGCTCCCCGTGCTCTGGGGGCAGTCCGCCACCGAGGTGGTCGGGCTTTTCTGCTCGCGTTCCTTTTACCAGGCCAATCAGGTGGTGGCCTGCCCGCAGTCACTCGATAAATCCCAGTTGCCCGGCGAATGGAACCGTGTGGAAGAGAGCATGCGCGAATATTTGCGGTTAGGCGAAACCCGGCTGGGCGGCGTGCATCTGGCCGATTTCGACTACAGTGGGTCCTGCGTGCAGGGGCTACCCTGTCTGGCCGAGAGCAAGGTGGGCCAGGCCACCCGCCTGTTCCAACGAGGGATCTGGCGTAACCTGACCATCTATCCCGGCCGTCTGCTGCTCAACCACCGCCACACTTTGGTGTTGCAGGCATTGGACAAATATCGCGACTTTCCGGAAATCTGCGCTTACGCATTGAGCAAAGCGGCCCTGCTGCAGGACGGCCTGCCTCAGGATTTGGAAGCCAAAATGCTCAAGCGGTGCTGGAGTTAACCCATGACTCCTGATCTCATCGAGATGATCGAAGAAGGCGCGGCGCTGGTGCGCCAGGGCCACTTTACGCTGGCGGTGGAGAAGGCTCAGGAGAAACTCAAAAAATTCCAATTACCCGATCCACGTTACTACATTACCCAACTGGTCCAGGCCTTGCTGGCCAATCAGGCCCTGCACATTCAAGTATTGATCGAGGGAATGAACGTCAAAATCGAGTTTGACGGCCCCGGCTACAGCCGAGAAGAGCTCGAGCGTATTTCCGACGCGGTCTTCGAATCCGGCAAAAATCGCCAGCGCGATCGCATCCGCGAGCTGGCGCTGGGATTGCTCTCGGTGCAGGCGCTCAATCCTCGCGATGTTTCCATCAGCAGTCAGGGAACGCGCTGGGAACGCGGCCCGGGATGCGGCAAGATTTCCGAGGCCGAGCACGAGCGCAACGAAATCATCATCCAGCATCGGCGCGGAGACACGCAGGAACAGCAAACTCTGCGCCAGACCTGCCAGAGCTGCCGGGCAGATATCTATGTCAATGAAACCATCGCATCTTGCCGTACATCTGTTCGAAATACCGGCTGTCCCTGGCCGAACTATGCCTTCCAGGGCGATGGCTTCCGCGGCGCCTTCGGCATCGCCTATGGTGAAATCACGGCCACCCATCTCACCTTGACCCGCTACGGAGTGGTCTTCAGCAAGCGGCCGGAGGCGCGCATTCTGCCCTCTTTGATTGTGGAAATGGAACACGACCGGCTGCGTAAGAATGCTTCTCAGAGCGACGTGGTGGAAGACGAGAACTACTCCTCCATGCTAGCCGAACTGCAGAAAATCCAGTTGGAATTTGCGCTGGAACTGGCCGGCAAGCGCCTGCCCGGTTATCAGGCGCAGCAGGTGTTTCATTACTTCCAGGAACTGGTGGTGCAAAATCTCAGCTCGGAGTTGCTGGCCCTGGCCGAACACCATCTCAGTCCGCTGGAAGCCAGGCTGTGCAACGCCCAGATGTTTCAGAGCAGCGACGGCAAGCGCTGTAGCGCCCGCCAGATCTGGTCGGTCATCCAGGAATTCGGCGTCGCCTTTTACACCGACGATCACCATCGTCTGTTCGCCTGCGATCCCGGAAGCTGCATTCGCCTCAGCGACAGCGGCGCCAACTCGTTGCGGACGCTGTTTCCCGAGCTACAAAAAATCCAGCGTCTGGATGCCTCCACGCTGCAAAACAGCCTGCAGCGCCATAAATGGGAGCGCAGTCAGCGCCTTCCGCCGGCCCTGGCCATGCGCATCGCGGCTTCGGAACGGGGCCAACTGGAGTTCCGCATTCCCGACGCCTCTCCCGAAGGCCAGGTTGATCTTTATATTCGCGCTCAGAACTCGGAGGCGGAACGGGTGCGCCTGGGTAAAAGCCCTCTAAGTTTCGCCATCGTATCAGAACAGCGCTTTACCCTGAAGCCCGACGCGCTCAAGCGTCTCTTGCAGGACTACGTCGAGCCCTGTTACCGCGAACTCGGCCAGCGGCTGACCAACCAGGCCGGCGAAATCGTCTCGCTGCGTTCCTTGCAACGCTCCTTTCTGCACTATTTGGAATATCGTCACGGCAGCCTAGTGAAGGCTTTCAGCCAACCGGAATGGCAATCCCTTTCGCTGTTTCATTCGGTGCAGTCAGCCGAAGTCAGGCTCCAGGACCTGCGCGCCTGGCTGGAAGTCTATCCCAGCCTGGTGGTGAGCTACGGTTCCGCTTTGAGCCAGGAAGACCACGCTCTGGCCGTTACTCCCAAGCTACTCGAAGCCTTGAGCGAAGTACTGGGACATGAAAAGTTCGTGCTGGCCGACCTCTCGCAGCCCTTCCTGCTGGAGCGGGGTCAGCAGTTGGGGCTCAGCGGCGCCGCCCGAGTCGGCGTCAAGAAGGCCGAGAGCTTCGATGAAGACGCCGAACTGGCGGCCATCCAGCGCGAAATTGAACTGGCCGAACAGGACGGCCTGATGGCCGCCGAGGTAAAACCACTGGACCAGGACGCGGTTCTCCGCCAGTTGGGAATTCACATCCATACGCCGCAGCCAGAGTCTCAGCCGTCGCTTTCCGAGTTCGTGCGGGCCTGCAACGAGGCCAGCCAGGTCCTCAACCAGCGCTGGCAGGTGGCTTTTCAGCAGGAAGGCCTGCACGGTCTGGTTTTCGTCCATGACGGAGCGCTTCCTAAACCTCTCCAGGGAGATCGATTATTGGTCAAGCTCGGCGAGCAAGATCCGGTGGCCTATTGCCTGGACCTGGCTGGAGTGGGCGGCTGGCTGGAGGTGCCGGCCGGTTGGCAAGCCCGCCCCCAATTCGTTTTTCCTTTGCTGCGTTCCGATTCCGAACTGACCAACGCGGACGAGTGCTGGCCCGAGCCGGAGCTGCCCTTCCAGTTACAGGCCGAGCTGCAAACGGACCTAGTGTGGGCGCTACGCTTCCTCTTCAAAATCGCCGCCCAGAAATTGGCCGGGGCCGGCTATCTCGAAATCGGCTCGGCCTGGGCGCGCCGGTTCGCCCAGTTTCTTTTGCGCGATCCCTGGGCCTCGGCCTGTGAGGAAAGCTGCTTTCTGCGGGTGCCGCTGGTGCACAACCTGGCCGGCCAGGTGGTCGATTTCCACAGCCTGCGCCAGTCAGACCAGCCCTTATTTTGGGCACCTCTGGGAGCGGGAAAAGTGGCCAGGCCCTATCAAACCCTGCGCCTGAATCCCCCCTTCGAAGTGGCCGATCTGGAAAAGTTGATCCGGAAACCCCTGCAGCCGGCGATTTTGGAAGTCGAAGAAAAGAAGGAAGAGCAACTGCTGAGCGAGATCAAACAATTTCTCGTGCAGACCTGCCAACGCTCTCAATCCCCGCTTCAGCCGGAATGGGTGGAAGGATTGCGTTTCGGCGAGCCCACTCGCTGGTTTGGTGGTCCCCGCAAGTATTTCATCAAGCACGAAGCCGATGAAGCCACCACCCGCCTCAATCCCGCCGACGCGATCTTCATCCGCCTTTTTCGCGAACAGAAAGGTTGGGAGCACAGAGTGCCGGTGCTGGCCTCGGCCGTCTACACGGCCATCAACCGCGCCCTCGACGACGTCAACGACGAACACGAACTGGCCTATCTCGAGGCCATGCTGGCCCAGCTTTAGAAGTCCGGCCGAAAACCCCCAGTTCCGTCGCGGGCAAGCCGCTCCTCCACTGGATATGGTATAGTCGGCCGGATTCTAGCACAACCCGTTGGACGTCTCGCAGCCTCCAACCCCCTCTTGACGTTGTCAAGGGGGTTTTCGGCCGCGCTCCTAAGGCGGGGAGAGTTTCTCGATTTCGTCCATAATGTGATTCATCTCGGTCATGGCCGCGGCAAAAGGCTGGCTGGTGGTCATATCCACTCCCGCCTTTTGCAGCAGAACCAGGGGGTATTCCGAATTGCCCGAGGAGAGCATTTTTAAGTAAGCCTTGCGTGCGCCCGGTTGCCCGGCCAGGATGGCTTTGGCGATGGAAGTCGAGGCCACCTGACTGGTGGCGTATTGAAAGACGTAAAAGTTATAAAAGAAGTGAGGGATATAACCCCACTCGATGGCGTAGAGATCGTCCACCCGGCAGATCCCCTGATTGTGGCCGTAGTATTCCCTCAGCAGTTTGAGGTAGAGAGCGTTCAGGTTGTCCCCCGTGAGCGGTTGCCCTTGCTCGGCCATCTCGTGAATCTTCAGTTCGAATTCGGCCAGCAGCGTCTGGCGGAAAAGCGTGGCCCGCATGTTCTCCAGGTAGCTGCCCAGCAGACTCAGCTTGACCTTTTTGTCCTGAGTATGATCCAGCATGTAATGAAACAACAGGTTCTCGTTGAGCGTGGAAGCCACTTCGGCCACGAAAATCGGATAGCTGTTGAGGCCGTACGGCTGATTCTTGTTGGACAGATAGCTGTGCATCGAGTGACCTGACTCGTGACTCAAGGTGGAGACGTCCTCGTAATTGCCGTTGAAGTTCAACAACTGGTAGGGATGCAGGTCGTAGACGTCGCCCGAACTGTAGGCGCCCGAGCGCTTTCCAGTCGAAGGCAAGAAATCCACCCAGCGGTCCTGATAAGCTCCGCTCAGAGTTTTGACATAGTCCTCGCCCAACGGCGCGGCCGCCTCCAAGGTCAGCTTCATGGCCTGCTCGGGGGTATACTTCAGGTCGACGCCCTGAATGATAGGCGCGTACAGATCCTCGTAGCCCAACTGCTTGAGACCCATTAAACGACGTCGCAACTTAAGATAACGGTGCAGCGTGGGCAGGTTGGCGTGCACATCTTTGAGCAACTGGTGATACACCTGGGGAGGCACATTGTTGGGAAAGAGCGCGGCTTCCAGACAGCTATCATATTTGTGCACGCTCTGGTCGTAGAGGTGGCCCTTGACCTGAGCGTAAAGCGTGGCCGCCAGCGTGCGCCGAAACTCGTTATAGCGCGTCCAGAAAGCTTTGAAGACTTTGAGCCGATTCTCTCGAGTTGGATCGGCCCGATGCTTGGTATAACCGGCCGCATCCAGGCGCACCTTTGGTCCGTTCTTCAGTTGCACCTCGGGATAGGGCAGGTCGGCATCGGTAAAAACGCTGTGCACCGCCTGGCCCGAATCTTGCATCTCGCCCGCCTGAGCCACCAGTTTTTCCTCGCCGCTGCTCAGAGTATGGGGAGCGCTGCGCAGAATATCGTCAAAGACGGCCTGGTAGGCAGCCAACCTGGGCTCAGCCGCGATCAAGGCCTTCACTTTGGGTTCGCCCAGAGCCAACAACTCGGGGCGGAAATAGGCGGTAGCCGATTCAAAGTCGGTCAGCAATTGCTGGGCCTGGGAGCGCATCTCGGCGTGCTGGGAATCGCGCGTGTCCTGATCGGCCAGAAAATAGGCGTAAGCGTTGACGCGCTCCAGCTCCTTGCGAATTTCCAGGAGCCGGCTGAAAGCCGTCCAGAGGTTGCCGGGCTCGCCCAGATGACCCTGAAAGGCGGACATCTCGGGCAGACGGGCGGCAACCTTCTGGCGCGCGGCCTGCCAGGCCTCGGGACTGGCATAGATCTGCTCGAGATCCCAGGTGAGTCCCTTGGGAACCTCCCGTCTTTCTTTGGCCGAAACAAGGGGGGCAGAAGACATGGCGGCCAGCAGCAGACCGGCCAGCAGAGTGGTTTTTCGCATGACCGCCCCTTGGCACCCGCCGGACAAAATCCCTACCGCTTGAAGCGCAGCGTCATGGCCCGACTCTCATAATCGGTGGCATCCGAATAGCGGTTGGCCGATTTGAGGATCTCGGCCAGCAATTTTAAGTAAGGCACCAGTTCCTTGCTTTCGCTGCCATGCACTTTCTCGGCCAGTTCCAGAGCTTTGCGCGCCTGCACTTCCGCCTCGGCCAACTTGCGATTGGCGCGGTGGCGATCGGCCAGCTCATAGTAACTCTTGAGAGTCGTCTCCGGGGAAGCTTCGGCCGAGCTTTGCTGCAGCCCCAGCGCTTTCTGAAACAACTCCTCGGCCCCGGAAAGACGGTGCTCCTTCACCAGCACGGCCAGTTCATGATAGCGTTTGGCCAGATCGGCGGGCGGGTCGGGAAGCTGTTCTTCCAATTCCAGCGCCCGCTTGAGCAAATTGGTGGCGTCGGCCACCCGATGCTTGCGCAGGTGATTCTCGCCCGCCGCTCGCAGCAACGGAACCAGACGCTGCTGAATCGGCCGAATGGCATCGGTGTTGCCCACTTTGCGGTTGAGTTCGAGTAACTGAGTCCAACCGTCCACCAGATCCGGATGAGTTGCTCCCAGCGCCTGCTCGCGTAGTTCCAGGCACGCTCCCAGGGCTTCCAGGCTGTCGTTCTGATGTCCCTGGCGCTGGTAATAACGGCTGAGATCTTCGAAAATACGCGCGCCCAGCTCGGCCTGATCGAAACCGATCTGTTCGCGGCGCCGCATCAGTTCCTGAGCCAGGCGGGCGCTCAAAGTATTGAGCACATCCACCACCTTCTCCAGAAGCGGTGTGGAACGCAAGGCCGTGAAATTGACGTCCGGCTCCAGCTCGGGGGCCGAGAGAACCACGCTGATATCGCGGAAACTCAAGGCCGCCAGCGGCGGCAGGGTGACTCCGTTCACGATGGCGCGCAATCCCGTCCATTCCAGACCCTGGGCTCCCAAACACATCAGGGCGTAAAAAGGAACCGGTGGCGGATCGGAAATCTCCAGTCCCAGGCGTGGCCGGGCGATGCGGAAGGCCAGATGCGGCAGAGGCGACTGCGGTTCCATCCAGGTCCAGGCCAGGACTTTGCCGGCCGCCACCTCTTCGTTGACAGCCACCCGGTCCACGATGATTTCCGGTCCGGCCCAGGGGCAGCGGTCGCGCACCGCCTGGCACTCGGGCGGCCCGCCGTCCTTACTTTTGACAGCCCGGGCCAGAGCGGCGAACTTGCTGCGCTGCAGGCAGCGCACCCGCAAGCCCCAGCTCTGCCCGCCGAAGGGGTCCATCTTGAGCAACTGGTGGCTCTGGCTGCTGGGAGTCAGCACCAGGCGAATGCCGGTTCGCCCATCCCAGGTATCCACCTGAAGCTCCGCGATGCCGGTAGCGAAAGCGCTGTTTAAGCCCAACGAGAGATAGCGGGTGCGCTCGTCATTGCTGGTTTTCTCGAAGGAGGCATAGAGATCGGCCAGGGCCTGGGGGCCGGGCACATTGCCGTTAAACTCCACCACTAGGTCCAGTTCATCGTTGCGTACCTGAATACGGCTGGCCCGGCAGGCTACGCCGGCGGCCACCAGTTGTAAGACAAAATGGCTCGGGTCTTCGGCCCGGACCTGGTAGAGAAGTTCACGGGCGGCCTGACCGGAGTGCCGGCCGACCGCCTGGATCAGACTTTGAATGCTTTCGCGTGCCACGAAACGGTTTTTCTCTAAGGCACCCTTTTAATCCCTGCGAATCAAAGCTCCGGCTCGCTTGCTGCCCATAGTGACCGTGCCCGCCAGGCTTTTGCCCAGCTCGATCGGGAAGAGCTCGAAGCGATAGACACGCGGCTGCACGCTGCCGACCATGACTTCAGCCACGTACGGATCAGCATCGGAAGCCCGGCGCCCCTTGAATTTGATCTTGTGCAGCGTCTCGTCCGCATTCGGCTCGCGCCCCTCCGGACCCAGGCCCAGGTCGACTTCCATGGTGCCTTCTATCTCTTCCAGCGTGGCCGTCTCGATCTCGACGGCATCGTTGTGCCAGGCGGCGTCGTTGCTGATGGTTAACTTGTAGCGTCCCTTCCAGGGAGTGGCGTCATCGGCTAGTACCTGACTGCTCAAGGCCACCAGGCAAATCCCCCAGAGAATGCGGCGAATCATCGGCAGTGGTTGCGGTGGCGGCGGTGAGGAAAGTAACCCGGGTAGGCGTTGTAAACCGGGTAGGCGGGCCGGCAATTATAGTTGTTATTGTAGTTGTAGTTCGGATAGGCGACGGGAACATTGTAAACCGGCACGCTGTAGCCCGGGCTGGTATAGACCGGGTAGCTGTTGTAAACCGGATAGTTGTTGTAGCCGGGGTAGCCGTTTTGCACGCTGACCCCCCACTGCACACCATTGTTGTTCCAGCCGTTGCCGGAGCCGACCGAGAAAGTCACGCCGGTTTGGGCGTAGGCGGCGCTGCTGAGCGCGACGGTGAGCACTAAATTCTTGAACACGAGTACGAACCTCCAGGTCGGATTTACGTCCTCACCATACCCATGCATGCTGAAAGGAATCTGCATCGAATTTTGAACTTTCCGTCATTCCCCGTAGAGCCAGCCTTCCCAGCGTTGGCGCAGGCGCAGCCATTCCGCCTGCATGCCGGGGTGCAGACGTTCGGTAGGCAGGCCCACCAGATAGCCGACCACCACCGGACGATAGTCGCGATCGCTGGTGGCCAGCAATTGCTGCAGCAATACCAGCAGTTGGCGCTGGCGCACGATGGCCTGCTGCTCAGAAGCGGCCATCGCCCAGTCCAGCAAAAAACCCAGGCAATCACCATGGGTCAGCAGGCGCAGCCGTTCCGGGCAACTGCCCTGCAGGCCGATGACGCTTTCGCTCAGGTCATCCACCAATTCACTCTCGGCCGCGCTGATCTGAGGCAGCAACTGGCGGGCCGTGGTCCATAACGGCATGGAACGATGCTGATAGCTGTCGCCGCCCCGGGCCACGCCGTCCAACCAGTCGCGCAAAAACTGCCAGCAACGCACCCGTAGCGGCCGGCGCAGCTCATCGCTCAGGTCGGGCCGCTGGGCCAGTTGCCCCAGCAGCCCCAGCGCCAGGTCGCGTTGCTCGGCGTCCCAAGACTGGGCCAGAAAGACTCCGTCACCTTGCGAATCTTCGGCCAGGGCCCAGCGCAGACGTTGCTGGGGAGAACGCTCCACCGGCAAGAAAAGCAGGCGGCGGCTTAAGGCTTTGACCAGGTCTTGCGCCTGGTACCAGGATCCGACGCGGCGCCCCAGCGTTTCCAGCACAGCCTGCACCGTCCCGCGCCCGGCCGTGTCGTCAGTCAACACTCCTTGTATGTCCAACTCGGCCGCGCCGCTGATCCTGCGGTCAGGACTGCGCTGGATCTGCTCCCACCATTCCGGCCAGAGTTGGGGAAAGGCTTGCTTCCCCTTTTCCAGATGATCGATGACGAGGGAGCGCAGTTCCTCGGGGAAACTGGGACAACTCAAAAAGATCGCCCAGGAACGCCACATTTCGGGGCGCTCAGAATTGCCGTAGCTGGCTTCCAACAAGAACTCCAGACGTTCCGGAGTAGGCGGGCGGTCCGAGGCGGCGCAATGTTTGGCCAGCGTTTCCAGGCGCACGGGAAAGGCGCGCGAGTGCAGCTCGGCGTCACGCCGGGCCTGCAAGAACTGACGCAGCAGAATATCCGGGTCCAACTGAACCAGAAGGGCAATGGCCCAGGCATCATCGGGATCTTCCAGGTGGGGAATCTCTTGCTCCAAAAAGCTGGCCAGAGTCCAGCGTAGTTCGTCCTCGACCGCGAACTCGAGCTTCCAGCCCAGCTCCGAGAGTTGGCGCAGCATACGCCGTGAACCGGTGCCCAGCTCTTGAAGCGCGCGCAGCTCGGCCACCCGCTTGAGATCCGGCCAGTTCATAGCCTCGCCCACCAGCCAGCAGCGCAGGTCGGGCTGAAGCCGCCCAAAGCGCTGTTCGTCCAACAGCGGGGCGATCGCCTCGTAGCCCAGGTTGGTCAAAATCTGCTCGACCCGCACCAGCGACTGGCCTCCCAGCCCCGGCTCGGCGGCCAGGGCCCAGGCCTGCTCCAGCAGCAATTGGCGTTCCTCCCCCTGCAGATCGAGCTGGCCCAGCAACCAACTGGCCAGCATGCGTTCGGCCAGCGCCAAACCTTTCTGCAATCGCCGCAACAGACTGGGCACCAGATCCAGGCCCAGGCGGGCCCAGTGCAGGGTAATCTGGGCCAGCCGTTGCACCAACAGCGGCTCCAGGCTGGCCGCCTGAGCCAGGCAGTCTTCCCACCAGGCCAGGATCAAATCCGGCTGCTCCTGCCAACGGCCGGTCAAGTCTTCCACCACCTCCAGGATGGGTTGCCGCAGTTCGTTCTGGTCCCACAAGATCTGCAGCAGGCCGACCAGAAAGGCTGGATCCCAGTGGGCCAGGTTCTGGCGCAATTGCTTGAGGGCGCTGGCGGCCACGTGGCCCACCGGCGAAAAGAGATTCTCCAGTTGGCGGCCGGCATCGGCGTCGAGGTACTCGTGGGTCAGGCGGGCCACTTCGCGAGTAACCTCGGGACGTTTGCGCTTGAGAGCCAGCCACAGGAGCGGAGCCGGCGAGCCGCCTTGAGAGCGCAGTTGGCGGAAGGCCGAACGCAGGTGCTCAAGAATACGCGCAGTCTCCTCGGCGTCGGCCACAATCCGCCAGGAATCCGGCCATTCATCGACCACACCGGGCCGGGAAGGGCGCACCATGGCCTGGGCGACCGCTTCACTGGCCAGCGGCACCAGCGCCGTTTCCTGCGATTCCAGCCAGACTTCGTCGGACGAAAGGACTTCCAGCAAACCGCGGCGCTGGCGCAAAACCAGACCGGCCGGCTCCAGTTCGGTGGTCAGCAGCTCGAGAGGAAAAGGCTGTTGTAGCCACTCAGGTCGCATCAACTGGGATTGCCCTTCAGCCAGCAAGACCTCCAGCGCCGACCAGGTGAGCCGGACCAGGCGTTGTTGAAGAGCCAGGAGTCGCGTGGCCAAACGTGGGCTGGCACTCAAACCCGCCTCCCTCAATCGCTGCTGCACATCCACCGGACTGGCGCATCCCTCGAAGTTGCAAAAAGGCTCGGAAAGCATAACCTCAGGGTTTTCCGGCTGCGGTTGTCGACCTGCCTCGGCCGAGGTTGCCACCTTTTTGGCAACTCTTGCCAAATTTCCGGCAATGGCCGCCACCCGGCGCCGGGGTTGCCACTTTTCTGGCAACTCTTGCCAAGTTTCCGGCAAACGGCCGCCACCCGGCGCCGAGGCTTGCTACTTTCTGGCAACTCTTGCCAAGTTTCCGGCAATTGCCGCCACCTGAGGCCGGGGTTGCCACTTTTCTGGCAACTCTTGCCAAATTTCCGGCAATGGCCGCCACCCGGCGCCGGGGTTGTCACTTTTCTGCAACTCTTGCCAAGTTTCCGGCATTGCCGCCACCTGAGGCCGGGGTTGCCACTTCCTTGGCAACGCTTGCCAAGTTTCCGGCATTGCCGCCACCTGAGGCCGGGGTTGCCGCTTCCTTGGCAACTCTTGCCAAATTTCCGGCAATTGCCGCCGCCCGGTGCCGGTTGACGCTTCCGGCCATGGGCGCCACTCTTGACGACGGCAAAGCGCAGGGGAATGCCACAGATCCTGGCGAACCCCCCTCGATGTCGCTAACCGTAGAGAATCAACGCCAGGTCTTGCTGAATTCGGCAGCCGGACAATTGACGCCGTTGCAGCGCGCGGTCCTTCCCTGGATTTTCGTGGCCTGGTCGGAAGGCAGTCTGGACAGCCAGGCCCTCCAGCAATTGGCCAGTCAGCTCCCCGCCGATTCCTTTGAAGAGAGCGGCTTAAAAACGCTTCGACTGCTGTTGGACGCCGGACTCACCCCGCAAGAGTTCAATCAATTGCAGCAGTTGATTCTGCAGTTGGCTCAGGGCAGTTCCATCAGCGATTGGAGTTCACTCTATCGTCTGATGGATTACTCCCTCACCCTGGCCGGACCCGAGCTGGATGCCGCCGGCAAGTCTTCCTTAGAGCTGCTGGAAACGCATCTGCAGTTGACGGGCGCGGCCGTTCCCGGCGAATTGCTCCCCTGCCCTTTCAAGGCGGCCCACAGCGATGAGCCGCGGCGCTTCAATCCACGCCCCCTGCGCAAGATGCTGGCCGGTCCGCGCCCAGAAATGCGCGAGAAGATGTTTCAAACCCTGGAACACCCGCGTTTTCGCCACGATTACGGCATCTCCACTTCGGTCTTCCGCGACCGCGTTTATAACTGGTGCATCGAATTCTGCCGTGAAGGACTGGGCAAGATGCCTTACCCGGTGGAAGTGGGCGGCGGCGGCGAGCTGCTGGGCTTCCTCACCTCGATTGAGGCCCTTGCCCACTTTGACCTGTCGCTGGTGATCAAGTTCGGCGTGCACTTCGGCCTTTTCTGCGGTAGCGTCTATCATCTCGGAAGCTCCCGCCATCACCAGGAAATTCTGCCGCTCGGATTTTCTCTGGAATTACCCGGCTGCTTCGCCATGACGGAAACCGGTCATGGCTCCAACGTGCGCTCTCTGGAAACCACCGCTACCTACGACGTCGAACGCCAGGAGTTTGTGATCCACACGCCCAACCTGGCGGCCCGCAAAGACTACATCGGCAACGCCGCGCTCCACGCCCAGATGGCCACCGTCTTCGCCCAACTGATCATCGGCGATCAACAATATGGAGTGCATGCCTTTCTGGTGCGCATTCGCGACGCCCAGGGCGTGACCATGCCCGGCGTGCACATCGAAGACTGCGGCGAAAAGGTCGGTTTGAACGGGGTCGACAACGGCCGCCTCCGCTTCACCCGGGTGCGCATTCCCCGCCTGAACCTGCTCGACCGTTTCGCCCAGGTATCGCCCGACGGCAGCTACACCAGCCCCATTACCAGTCCGACCAAACGTTTTTTTACGATGATCAGCACCCTGGTGCTTGGACGCGTGACTTTAGCCGCAGCCGCCACCAGTGTCTCGAAAAACGCCTTGACCATCGCGCTGCGCTATGGCGAGCAGCGCCGCCAATTCGGCGCCGAAGGAGCTCCCGAACAATCGATCCTCGACTATCAAACTCACCAGCGCCGCCTGCTGCCACGTCTGGCCTCGACGCTGGCCCTGAACTTCGCCTTCCAGGATCTGTCGCTACGCTGTGTCGACAGCCTGGACAGCGAAGACGGGCGCCGCCGCATCGAAGCCCTGGCCGCCGGCCTCAAAGCCTGGGGCACCTGGCACGCCTTCGAGACCGTGCAGCAATGCCGCGAATGCTGCGGAGGGCAGGGCTACCTGGCGGCCAATCGCTTCGGCTCCATGCGCGATGATCTCGACGTTTTCCTGACTTTCGAGGGCGACAACACCGTGCTCATGCAACTGGTAGCCAAGTCGCTGCTGACTGATTTCCGCCATCAGTTCTCCGAGATGGGTTTCGTGGGACTGCTTCAATACCTGTCACGTCGGGCCACCGAGGCGGTGAGCGCCTGGAATCCTCTGGTGACGCGCTCGGTCGATCCCACCCACCTGCGCGACTTCGATTTCCACCTGCGCGCCTTCAAGGCCCGCGAAAACCATCTGCTGACGCGCGTGGCCGGCCGCCTCAAGCGCATGATCGAAGGCGGCGAGGATACCTGGAGCGCCTTCAATAATTGCCAGGATCACCTGGTCACGCTGGCCAAAGCCAGCGTCGAGCGCAATCTGCTGGAATGCTTCCAGGCAGCCGTACAGCGTTGCCCGGACGCGCCCACCCAGGGCGTGCTCCAGCAGTTTTGCTGCCTGTTCGCCCTCTCCCGCCTGGAGGTGGATCGCGCCTGGTTCTTGGAGAACGGCTACTTCGAGGGCACCAAGGCCAAGGCTATCCGCGATCAAGTGCTGGAGCTCTGCAAGCAGACGCGCGCCATGGCCTGGGACGTGGTATCCGCCTTCGGCATTCCTGACAAGCTGATCTCGGCCCCGATCGGCCTGGGCGACTACCCGGCGCCTCCGATGGCCAGATAAAGGCCCGTCGATGGGCGACCACGAGGTTCTTTTTACCTCCATTCAAGCCCTGGGAGTGCTATTGCTCGGCATGACCGTGCACCATCTGCTGCTGCGCGTGCTCCAATTGCCCTGGAAAAGCTGGCCCCGCTTCCAGGGGCGCCTGCGCATTCCCAGCCTGATCCCTATCTTTATGGGTGCTCTACTTCACCTGGCCCACGGTGTGGAGGAACTTAAGCCTTTCGAACACAGCCTCGAGCTTTTTCTTTACTATGGCATCCTGGTGACGCTGCTGGAGGCCATGCTTTCGCCTTTTGTGGACGTCAACGAGGAACACCGGCTACCCGAATCACTGCAAATCTGGCTGCGCATTATACTCTACGGCGGCACCGCCGCCATCTTCGCCGCGCTGGTGGCGGGCGTTCCGCTCTTTGATCCGGAGTTCCAAATTCGCCTGGGCAGTGTGCTGGTGCTCTGGCTTTCACTGCACTTGAGCTACACTTACCTGGTCAAATGGCTTCCCTGGCAACATCCCCTCACACTGGCGCTACGGCAGCGCCTGAGAGTTCTGCTCTACGTACTGCTCATGGCGGTGGTGGCCTACTTCGGGTTGCTGCACTTCCATGTCTACCATCAAAACGACCAACACCTGGCCTATGGCCGGGCGGCCATTCTGGTCATCGTAGGCACGTTGATTTTTGAAGGCGGTCTGGTTTCGCTTTTCGACTACTATTTTCCGCTCATCCGTCACTGGGATGTGCCCACGCTGTTTCGCGATCTGGCCCGCGGCCTGGGCTACCTGGCCATTCTCGCCGTCGTCATGGTCACCGTTTTCGGCAAGGATCCAAGCTCGTTGTTGCTCGGTTCTGCGGTGGTCTCAGTGGCGCTCGGTTTTGCCCTGCAGGAAACGCTGGGCAATTTTTTCGCCGGCTTGGCGCTACGCCTGGCCCGGCCCTATACCCTGGGAGACCGCATCGAAGTCGGGCCCCTGACCGGCAGCGTTCATAAAATCGATTGGCGCTCCACCGCCATGATGAACAATCAAGGCGATTTACTCATCCTGCCCAACTCCAAACTGGCCCAGGAAACCATTATCAATCACAGCAGTCCGACCTCGGTGACAGGCCGCTTCATCGAAGTGGGCGTGCACTATCGCCATCCTCCCAACCAGGTCAAGAAACTTTTACTGGAATCGTGCGCCTCGGTGCGCGAGGCTCTGCGAGAACCCGAACCGGAAGTCTACGTGCTCAATTTCGCCGACTCGGCCATCACCTACCGGCTGCGCTTCTTTGTCCACGACTTCTCAGAGCGCTACCGCATCGACTCCAAGGTGCGCGAAGCCATCTGGTATCACTTCCATCGCGAAGGAGTGGAAATTCCGTTCCCCATCCGCACCATCTACCACGCCGCTCCCGAAGCGGGGGTGGACGTGGAACGGGAAATGCGCAGCCTCATCGATTCCGTCGACTTCTTCCAGGTCCTCGACGAAGAAACGCTGGCCGGCCTGCGCCGGCGGGCCCGTTACGAGATCTATGCCGCCGGCGAAAAAATCTGCGTCCAGGGTCAACCCGGCGACACTTTCTACATCATCCGCCGCGGTCGTCTGCAGGTAACGGCTGTGGACCAGGACGGCGAGCAGTTCCTCTCGGCCGAGATGCGGGCCGGCCAGTATTTCGGTGAAATGGCCCTGCTTACCGGCGAACCCCGCTCGGCCACGGTGACGGCTCTGACCGATGCTGAACTGCTGCGTCTGCGCAAGGAAGATCTGCGCGCCATCTTCAACTCCAATCACCAGGCCGAGGAGATGATTTCGGAAGTGCTGGCCGAACGCAAACTAAAAACCGACCAGGCGCGCCAGGAAGCGCAGGAAGAGCGCAGCAGCCGCGGCCCGGTCACAGCCGCCGGCGAGGGACTGCACGTGCTCAGCAAACAAATCCTCGCCAAGATCCGCGACTTCTTCAGCTATTAGCCGATCCCCGGGAGGCCGGCAAAGTGCCGGCCCGGGCGACAGTTGCCGGAAACTTGGCAAGCGTTGCCAAGAAAGTGGCAACCCCGGCCTCAGGCGGCGGCCGTTGTCGGAAATTTGGCAAGAGTTGCCAGAAAAGTGGCAACCCCCGGCGCCGGGTGGCGGCCGTTGCCGGAAATTTGGCAAGAGTTGCCAAGAAAGTGGCAACCCCGGCCTCAGGCGGCGGCCGTTGTCGGAAATTTGGCAAGAATTGCCAGGAAAGTGGCAAGCCCCGGCGCCGGGCGGCGGCCGTTGTCGGAAATTTGGCAAGCGTTGCCAAGGAAGTGGCAACCCCGGCGCGAGACGGTGGCTGTTGCCGGAAATGTGGCAAGCGTTGCCAAGGAAGTGGCAACCCCGGCGCGAGACGGTGGCTGTTGCCGGAAATTTGGCAAGAGTTGCCAGGAAAGTGGCAACCCCGGCGCGAGGCGGCGGCCGTTGCCGGAAATTTGGCAAGCGTTGCTAACCCCGGCTCGGCCCTCAACGCAAACCCGGGAACCGGCAAAGTATGCCGGGCAGTCGTTGAAAAGTTTACTCCGGCGAGCGGATCGCCGGGCCTGGCCGGGCTATGCTCAAGCAGTCAGAGGAGCGAAAAGATGATTACAATCACGAATTCCCCCCGGCCGCGCATTGAACAGTTGCTGGCCGACGTCGGTCATTTGAAAGGCAAAGTTCAAGGCCTGGAGCGTGACTACCAGGATTGTGCCTATCTTTCTCAGGACACCGAGCGCGAACTGCAGAACGCTTTGTGGCCTTTGCGCCGAGCGGAATCGGACACGGCCCAGATCGACTCGTCCTTCGACGGGCGCCAGGCCGTGCAGTACATCAATTCCTCCCAACGCGACCTGGAACGCAACCAGCGCGAATTCATAGGAATCGACGGCGACTCGCGCGGAGCCAGCGGCGATTTCGCCAAAGCGAAAAGCGATCTGGCCGCCATTATCAACGATAGTAACGCCTATCCCTCCAGCCAGGCCAGCCTGCGTCAGGCCAGCACCAGTCTGGACGGCGCCGCCCAAGACCACAACCGGGCCGACAACGAGGGCCATTGGGCTGATAACAAAACCCGGCAAAGCCTGAACAACCTGCGCTGGGCCGAAATGAGCGCCCGCAACGTCAGTTACGACCGTCCTGGCCAGAACGTCAGCAGCGATGCCCGCCAGGCCAGCCGCGAGGTCGACCAGGCTCAATGGCAGACCCGCGACTGCAGTGGCAATCTGCGCACCGCCAACAGCTACGAGCAGCGCTCGGAAAACGGACTCAGCAGCGTGGAGCAGCAGCTCCGCCAGGCTCTGGCGGCTCTAGGCTAGCCGCCCACTTATTTCTTCGGAGCGAAGCCTCGAACGCCGGGGCTGACCAATAACAAATGACATAGAACGGACATGGCCAGTTCAACACCGGAGCGCCAGGTTCGCTTAGGCTCGGGTCCTCACACCACACAGAGAGGACCCACAACCATGTCGAATATCTATAGTTTGACTCAACGCTGGTCCCCATTCGCGGGCAACAACGAGAAGGGAATGCCCGGCCGGCCCCACCTCCAGGTCGTCATGAACGAATCGACCGGGGAGAAAGTGATCGCCAACATGACGGACGAGCCCGTACATGTGATGGACCTGGCCGCCTGGGTGGCCGAACTCCTGCCCAAAGAGAGAGGCGAGCTGTGGCTGGACAAACTGGCCTGGTCTCCCGTCTTCCGCCTGCTGCTGCCGAACTACCTGGTCAAATTCGAGGCCCGGCCTCCCCATTTGCATCGCTTCTTCCAGGAAATCGAAGAGAAAACTCGTGAGCAGCGCACGACCGATGACTACTGTCTGCTTGAGCTCTTCGGAGCGGAGCTGGCATTACAATTCTATCGTAACGCCTGGGACTATCTGGGCGGAGACAGTTTGCGGTCTGGCCGCCTGCAAGCCATCCGTTTCCAGAACGATCAGGGCAATGCTTACGAGGTATTTTTTGACCCACAGGGGGAGCCCGGCTTTGGCCTCAAGGACCTTGAGGGGAATTTCTGCCTGGGCATGAGTTACGGAACTCCCGCCTTTGTGGCGGCCGTTGACCTGGAACTGTTGGAGGCGACTCGAATCGATTTTTTTGCTAACGAGTATCCCTGGATTCTGACGCGCCAACCGGAGGGCCTGACGGCACAATCCCTGGGCGACCTGATCTGGTTGCTGGAGCATCTGCCCAGGTTTGCGCGCAAGAAGTCCGCCCACCGCTCCGGGGGAAGGACGCTACGCCGACGGCCCAAACAGGCCGGAGATCCGAGTTGAGCGTCGAAATCTGCTCCGGCAATGTCCATGTTGAAATTGCTTTTGTGCCTCACTCTCATAGCCCTCGGGCTGGTCATCCCGGCCAAACTGATGCGGCATGCGGACCCCAACGATCCGCCCGCGGGATGCACCACGACCCTCGGTTGTGGCGGCCTCTATGTGCTGTTGTTGATCGGTTTCGTTTCCAGTTTATTTTACGGTGGGCCTCGTCTCCATATCGTCAACGATACCAATTCCAAAACTATCGTAGTGCAGGTAGGAAAGCAACAGCAAGAAGTCCCCCGAGGTGGGCACGCGGAACTGGCGCTGGAAACTCAGGGATTCTGGCGCCAATCCGTGTGGCGGTTGGAGGCAAAAACCAAGAACGGCGCTCCGGTGGAGACGGTGACCCTGAACTCCTCGGGCGGCGATTGGATCTACAACGTCAAGGGCCGGTCCAGGTTAGTGCTGGTGGACTACGCCGGCATCTATACCGTCAACAAGACCACGGTTAAGGGGGTCATTCCCATTTCCAGCAAGGACAGCGGCCGGCGTCCTACTTACAAGCTGCAAAAGACTTTGAACGGCAAGCTGTTCGAATGCGGGGACGGCTGGCATACCTGGGAGACTCCCCTGCCCGATTCGATCGATTCCGATTCATCCTACCTTCGCGTCGAACACATCCCCTTCGGCGAGAATTCCGACACGGCCATCCGCAATCGGCTCTATCAGGACACCGGGGTCAACGCGGTCAACGAGAGTCTCACGGGACGGCGAGGACAACCATAGCCCAGTACCGACCAGAGACTTAGCCTGCCTTCGGCCGGAAGGCCTTCACGAAATCGGGATCCGTTTCCAAACGGGGACCCTCGATCAAATCGATACAATAGGGCACAGCCGGAAAGACCGCGCTCAGGCACTCAGCGATAGCGGCCGGCTTACCTGGCAGGTTGAGGATCAGGGTACGTTCGCGAATTCCGGCCGTCTGACGAGACAGAATGGCGGTGGGAACGGAGTGAAGCGACACCTGACGCATGAGTTCGCCGAAACCAGGCAGCATCTTGGCGCAAACGGCCTCGGTTGCCTCGGGAGTGACATCTCGCCGGGCAGGACCGGTGCCGCCCGTGGTGACGACCAGGCAACAGCCGGTTTCATCACTTAACTCCCGCAGAGTTGCTTCAATGCGGGCCGGCTCATCGGGGATCAAGCGGTAGTGCTCTTGCCAGGGGACGCTCAGGGCTAATTTCAACCACTCGCGAATGGCCGGACCGGACCGATCCTCGTAAGTTCCTTGCGAGGCTCGGTCCGAGACGGTCACGATGCCGATGTGAACGCTCACGGGTTAAAAAAAGAAGCAGTAGAGGGCGATCAGGGCGGGCACAGCCTGCGCGAAGAAGAGGCGCACTCCCACCGTGGCGCCTCCGAAAGCTCCGGCCACCACCACACAGCCCAGGAAGAATAGCTGAATCTGGCGTCCGATGAGAGGGTTCGGGTGGAGCAGGCCCCAGAGCAGACCGACGGCCAGGAAACCGTTGTAGAGGCCCTGATTGGCGGCCAATACCTGACTGGCCTGAGCCTTTTCCAAGCTCTGCTTGAAGACTTTCAATCCCTTGGGCTTGGTCCACAGAAACATCTCCAGATAGAGGAAATAGACGTGTTCCAGAGCCACCAGCGCGACCCAAAAGAGCTTCAACATAAAAGCAAAATTACTCCCAACAAGTGAAGATAAAACCGTTCTCAGGCACGAAAAAGGCCCCGGCAACTTGTGCCCGGGCCTTTCTTCCCCTCTACGGCTCTTAGCAAACGGCAGGCGTGGAAGTGTAACTCAGGGGAACCTTCTCTACCCGGAACGACTCCCCGTCGTTCTTCACAAAGCGGGTACAGTTGGTCAGTTCCCTGCCGTATACATGCAGGGTAATGGCCGTGGTGCTGAAGGGGTTGTGAATCTTGTGGTGCTCAAAAGGCGGAATCAGGCACCCTACCGAGCCGCGGCCCACTTCCACGTAATCTTCTTCTTCGAAACGAACGTGCTCGGGATCACTGCCGTCCAGCAAGCGATAACTGGTGATGGCCAACTGCCCCTCCACGCATCCCTCCACGCACCAGGTTCCGCCATGGTCGTGAACCGGCGTGCCCTGACCGGGGGACCAGACCATGGCCACCACGCAAAATCCGTCCTCATCCTGTTTGTGAATTAAATGGCGAGCATAGCAGGGATGGTTGGTCTGGCGCAGGCGCTCGGGCAGGCAGATATCGTGGCTCGAATAGTGCTTCAGGATCTCGGCGGCCCTGTCACAGGCGGCCTTCTTGCATGAGGGAGCGGGATGAAGCGCCCCCCTCAAGTCTTCCATGAGTTGGGACAGCGTTAACACGAACAACTCCTCGAAAATCCCCCATGGGGAGGCTATAGAATTTTTTTCGTCGGCCGAAAGGAGCAATCCTTTACTTTATGGGACGGGCGTCATCAACGGTTCGAGAGGTTGCTCCTCAGGGGGAACCGGCAAGGGCGTTTCCCCCAGCGGGGTTTCCTCCGGAAGGGGCGTTTCGGCCGGAGTTTCCTCCACTTCCGGCGTGGGAGTGGGAGTGGGAGTCGGAGTCGGTGCGGCATGCAGGGAGCAAACCGTCTTAGGCACCGGTCCGGAGAACACTTGAAGCTCGCGGGTCTTGGGGCAACCGGCCGTGGCTAAGAAGCCGCTCTCCCGGCAGATCTTGACGCGTTGCGCCTGGCTGGCTTCGAAGGCGAAGCGCGGCTGCGCAATGCCGCGGGCCACCACGTGGCCCATGACGCGCCGCCAGATGGTGGCCGGCAGACCGCCTCCAAAAACATCATACATGGCCGAGTGATCGTCATTGCCGACCCAGACGGCCAGCGTATACTCGGGGGTGAAGCCGACAAACCAGGCATCGCGCGAATCGTCGGTGGTGCCGGTTTTGCCGGCCACGTCCACACCGTCGATGTAAGCGGCCGTGCCCGTGCCGTAAAGAACGACGCCCATCATCATTTCGATCATCTGGGAAGCGATGTCGGCGGGCAGCATTCGTTTGCCCGGATGGTTGCGATTGTCGGTGAGGATCTCCCCGCCGTGGTCGACGACCTGGGTCACCGACAGGGGCGGGTGATAGACCCCTCCGCTGGCCAGGGTCGAGTAAGCGCTGGCCATGGAGATTGGGGCTACTTCGCAGGAGCCCAGGGCCAGGGTCAAATTGGAGGTCAACTGCTCGTGGATGCCCAGCGCGTGAGCCACTTCCACCACACGATCCGAGCCGACCCTATTGATCAGCCAGGCGGCCACCGCGTTGCGCGATTCCTGCAGGGCCTGGCGCATGGGCATACGGCCCTTGAACTTGCCATCGCTGTTTTTGGGCGACCAGCCCCCGTAGTTGACGGGATTGTCCTCCACCGCGCTCTCCGGGGTCATGCCCTGGAGCAGGGCGGCCGTATAAACAAAAGGTTTAAAGCTACTGCCCGGTTGGCGCACCGCCTGCCAGGCCCGGTTGAACTGATTTTCCTGCGACCAGCGCCGGCCGCCGACCATGGCGCGTACGTAACCGGTGGAGTTCTCGATCAAAACCAGGGCGGCGTTCCCGGCGTTCAGATTGGCGCCCAATTCGTCCAAAGCGTAAGCCAGTTCATCCTCGGCCATCCGCTGCAGCTCGATGTCCAAGGTGGTGCGCACCTGCAGCCCGGCTCGATAGAGCATATCTTCCGGGTAACGGTCCGACAACTCCGCGATGACGTAGGTGGTAAAATAGGGATACTTGAGTAGCTGATCGGATCCGGAGTTGACCATCGGTCCGCCGCTGAACTTGAAGCCTTCGCCTTCGCGTACGGCCTGATCATACTGCTTCTGATCGATGATGTGCGTTTGCTTCATACGCGCCAGCACGATTTTCATGCGCTTCACCGCCGCCTGGGCGTCCACCAACGGCGAGAGCGAGGACGGCGCCTGGACCAGCCCGGCAATCAGAGCCGACTGGGCAATGCTCAACTGCTGAGCCGGTTTGCCGAAATACAGGCTGCTGGCGGCAGCCACCCCATAGGCGCCGCTGCCGAAATAAACGTTGTTCAGGTAATACTCAAGGATCTTCTCTTTGGAAAAGCGTTTCTCGATCCGTTGAGCCAGCACGATCTCGCGAATCTTGCGGGCAATGGTCTGGTCCTGGGTGAGAAAGCGATTGCGCGCCAACTGCATGGTCAGCGTACTGGCACCCTGGTCGATGCCGCGGAAAAACACATTGGCCAGGGCGGCGCGCCCCACGCCCACCCAGTCCACGCCGTGATGCTGCATGAAGCGCGAATCTTCCACGGCCAGCAGCGCTTTGGGCAGGTAGGGCGACATTCGGTCCAGAGGAACGGTGGTGCGATTCTCCACGAAGAGGGTGGCCACCACCTGACCGTCCTTGGAGAAAATGCGCGTGGTCTGAGGAGCCTCGTAGCTGGCCAGACCTTCCACGTCGGGCAGGTCTTTAGTCAACTGGGTCACCACGGCGTAGCCTGCCCCCAGGCCTAGAGGCACGAAGACCAGGCTGCTGGCCGCCATGACCTTAAGAAAGGTAAAGAACCAACGTTTCCCCCGAGATGGGGGCTTCCGCTGGCGGGCACCCTTGGACTTCATCTGTCTCCTTAAAGCCGGTGCATTGCCAGGAAGACGTCTTCGCGCTGGATGCGCACTTGCAATTGCTGCGGAGCCAACTGCGCGGTGAGTTGACGTCGCGCTTCCAGCAGATCCACCCGGCCACCCGCCCGGGCCTCAGCCCAGACCAGCACGGCAAAACATCCGGACTGGCTGACGGGTTCCCAGGAGGTCAGCTCCAGGCCCAAATTGCGTAGTTGCGTCTGCAGGCGGGCGGCTACTTCTTTGGAGTCAAAAGCGCCCGTGCACATGCCGGCCAATTGGAAGACGGAGATGATGTAGCCGGGCTGAGTGCCTGTCATCGCTTGAGCTTCACCACCGTGACACCCCATCCTCCCTCATAAACCTCGCCCAGATTCTGCTCCTGGACCAGCGGATGGTTGTTGAGGAATTTGCTGACCCCCTTGCGCAGCGCGCCGGTCCCCTTGCCGTGGATGACTTCGACTTTTTCGCTCCTGGCCAGAGCCGCCTGATCCAGCGCCTTGCCCAACTCAAAAAGAGCCTCATCCACCGTCAGGCCGCGCAAATCCACGCGTGAAGAGAGCGCTCCCGGAGGCGCGTCAGGCAGGTGAATCTGCCCACCGGTAGCCGGGCCGGCCAGAGGCTCCAGGTCCTCCAGGCCCAGACTGAGGCGCACCATGCCCAGCTTGACCTCAGCTTTGTGGCCGCGAATCTGCAGAACCTCGCCCTCCTGACCGTAGCGGCGCGAGTAGACGCGCTGGCCCACCTCCAGCTCGGGCAGAGGAGCTGCCGGGGCGGGCTCGGAGCGCATTTCGTGAAGCTGGTGGGCCATCTCGTTCAGGCTGGCTTCCATAGTGCGCGCCACCACTCGCGCCTGAGAGTCGATCTCATCGGTTCTTTCCGGAGCTTGCGGAGCTTCGCTGACGGCTTCGCGGATCTCTTCCTCGTCTTCCTCCGGTTCGGGGCGGGTCAGACGTTCCAGTTCGGCCTCGCTCAATTCTTCAAAAGGACGCGGTGGCTCGGCTTCTTCCCCGTGATCGCGCAGGTCGGCCAGGTAGCGCTGGGCTTCGGCCAGGGCTTGCTCTTTCTGCCGGCCCAGGTCGGCGATGCGCTGGCGGAAATCACGCAGCAAACCGTGAGATTTCTCACGCGCCTGGCGCAATACGTCTTCGGCCTGGGTGGCCGCCTCATCCAGCCGGGTTTGGCGTTCGCGCTTGAGATCGTCCAACTGCTCCTGCAGCAGCCGGCGATCCAGCTCCATCTGAGCCAGGCCCTGGGACAGGCGGGCTTCCCGCTGGCGCAGCGATTGGCGCTCGTTCTCCAGGTCGTCAAGCAGAACTTCCACGCCCACGTGCTCTTTGCCCAAAATCTCGCGGGCCCGGCGCACCAAGGGGTCGGGCAGACCCAGTCCGGCCGCGATCAACAAGGCATTGGACCGCCCCGGCACGCCCACCGTAACCCGATAAGTCGGCGACAGCGTGGCCGCATCAAACTCGACGGCCGCATTCTCGAACCCGGCCGTCTTGCTGGCGTAAATCTTGAGGTCGGAAAGATGGGTGGTGACCATGGTCAGCGCCCCGGCTGCGTTCAGATGTTCCAGCAAGGAAACGCCCAGTGCGGCTCCTTCGGAGGGATCGGTACCGGCTCCCAACTCGTCCAAGAGCACCAGAGAACCGTGACCGGCTTTGGGCAAGATGCGCAGAATTTGGGTCAGGTGCGCAGAGAAGGTCGAAAGCGACTGAGAAATGCTCTGCTCGTCGCCAATGTCGGCCCAGATTTCCGTCAGAAAGGGCAGCTGGCTATCGGGTTCGGCCGGAATGGGCAGGCCGCTCATAGCCATGGCGGCCAGCATGCCCACCGTCTTCAGAGCGACCGTCTTACCGCCGGTATTCGGGCCGGTGACCACCACGGTGGTAAACTCCTTGCCCATCTCGAGCGAAATGGGTACGGCCTGGATTCCCTTGGCCAGCAAAAGCGGATGGCGGGCGCTGACCAATCGCAAAAAACCGCCTTCCTGGATAGCCGGCAGGCTGCCGTCCACCTTCTTAGCGTAACTGGCCTGGGCAAAAGTGGCGTCGACAATAGCCACTTCCTCGCAGGCGGCCACCAGCGGGGTTTCTTCCTGAGCCACCCAACCGCTCAATGAGCGCAGCACCGCTTCGACTTCATGCTCTTCGGCGCTGATCAGCGAGCGCAGCTGATTGCTCAGGGGCAATACCGAGAGCGGCTCCATGAAGACGGTGGCGCCCGAACCGGATTGGTCGATGACCAGTCCGGGGAAGCGTCCCTTGTGTTCGGATTTGACCGGGATGACCTGACGCCCCTGGCGCTGGGTCACGATCGGTTCCTGCACCATTTTCAAGATGTCGGGGTCGCGCAGCAGAGCGTTCAGGTTGCGCTGCAGGGAAGCATCCAGCGAGCGAATGTCGGCGCGAATGTTGCGCAGGGTGGTGCTGGCGGCGTCAAGCACCCGCCCATCGGGACTGAGGCAGCGTGAGATCTCGCTCTCCAGACGAGGAAAATTCGGCATCCAGCGGGCCCGGTCGGCCAGGCGCGGGGCACGCTGCGAACGTTCTTCCAAGTAGCGACCCAGTTTGCGCGAGGCCACCGCGATCTCGCGAACGGCCAGCAAACGCTGCGGATCCAGAATACCGCCACGGCCGGCCAGTTGAATATCCCCGCGTTTGTCTTCCAATCCCACCAGCGGTGGGACGAACCCCAGGTCCAGCAGCAGCAGGGCCTCCCCTACCTCGGCCTGGCGATTCTTCAGCTCCTCCAGCGAGTCGGCCGGTCGAAGCTGCTCCACGATCTCTCGAGCCAGTGGGCCGTGGGTGAGCCCGGCCACCAGGCCGAGCACAGGCACCAGCTCGAGAATTCGTAGCGAATGTTCATCCATCGGTCTCTCCAAAAAGTGCGGACAAGAACGGCTTGGGGTGGAAGACCTGGAGGTCCTCGATCTTCTCGCCCAGGCCGATGTACTTCACGGGGATCTGGAATTCTTGCGAAATGGCCACCACGATGCCGCCCTTGGCGGTACCGTCCAGCTTGGCCAGGACCAGGCCGGTCAGATTGGCCACCTCGTTAAAAGTGCGGGCCTGATTGACAGCGTTCTGGCCGGTGGTGGCGTCCAGCACCAACAGAGTCTCGTGCGGCGCGTCGGGGATTTCCCTTGTGAGCACCCGGCGGATTTTGCGCAGCTCTTCCATCAGATTGACCTTGGAATGAAGGCGACCGGCCGTATCCACGATCAACACGTCGGCTTTACGCGCTTTAGCCGCGTTAACGGCGTCAAAAACGACCGCGGCCGGGTCCGAACCCTCGTTCTGGTGAATGACGTCCACTCCCAGACGCGTGCCCCAAACCAGCAACTGATCGATGGCGGCGGCGCGGAAAGTATCGGCGGCCGCCAGGATCACCTTGTGCCCTTTGCTCTTGAGACGATGCGTCAGTTTGGCCGTCGAGGTCGTCTTGCCGGTGCCGTTGACGCCCACCATGAGAATCACGTTCAGACGTCCCGGCTCGACGTTGAGCGGGTCGACGGGTTCTTCGGGCACGTCGGCGCCGTCGTAGTTGAGCACGGCCCCCAAGATCGTGCGCATCTCTTCCAGCAGCGGCTCGGCCGTGGTCAACTTCTTCTCTTTGACGATCTCGCGTAGCTGGTCGATGATCTTTTCGGTGGCGGCCGTGCCCACGTCGGAGGTGATAAGGATGTCTTCCAGCTCTTCCCAGAGGGCTTCGTCGACTTTGCCGTGCATCTTGAAGAGCGAAGCAACTTTATTGACCAGGCCCGCGCGGGTCTTGTCAAGGCCCTTGGCAACCGCCTCAAACCACGGATCCACCGGAGTCAAAGCCAGCTTTTTGGTGGCTTCCCAGGCGCCGCGCAGGAAGCCCTTTTTCAGTTTCGGCTCCTCGCCCTCGGGCGCTTCTTCACTCGGCGCGTCGGGAACGGCGGTCTGCTCCTCGGCCGAGGGAACCGCGGGCACCTCCGCTTCGGTTGAGCCTTTTTTGCCAAATAACTTCTTAAGCATGCTTTGATTCCGTTCTGGCCAAAAAGGCCGCCAATCCTGCGTTCGGTCGCCGGCAAGCCGGCTCCACTCCCTATCCAGTTCCGTGCGTCTTTTTGGCACACCCTGATTCGGCGGCCTGTCCGCTGCGCGTCCAGAACTCGGTTTCCGAGGGGCCGCGACAGGTTGCGCGAAAACCCGACCATGTTCCTCGTTTCTGAACCCAACGTCAAGGCCCTGGGAAGTATTTTACTGGCTCACGGCTCGGGAGCGCCGATGGATACCCCCTTTATGGACAAGGCCGCCGGGGCTCTGAACCAGGCCGGATTACGTGTCTTTCGTTATGAATTCGCCTACATGGCGGCCCGCCGCCAGAGCAGCAAGAGGCCGCCTCCCAGCCGGTTCGAAAAACTTCAGGAAGAACTCGCCCAGATTTGGGAAAACTGGCCGGTGGACGGTCCCCGCTATCTGGGCGGCAAGTCGCTGGGCTCCCGAGTCAGCGTCAGCCTGGCCAGCCGCCTGGGCGCCGTCGGCGCCATCGCCCTGGGCTATCCCTTTCATCCCCCCGGAAAACCCGAGAACGTGCGCCTGGCTCCCTTTGAAAACCTCACCACTCCGGTGCTCATCCTCCAGGGCACCCGCGACCCTTTTGGCACACCCGACGAGGTCTCCGGGTATTCTTTACCCTCCTTGGTAAAAATCCACTGGATCCAGGGCGGAACCCACGACCTCTCGGTGCGTAAATCCGACCCCGAACCCTTCGTCCAGATCCGTGATCAGGTCGCCGCCTGGCTGCCTGGCTGACGAGGACAATTTGGGCTCTGCGGGAAGCGCACAGGCCATGTTTGTCGTTTACGCCACCCCCTTCTTTACCCAAAACACCATGGGATTGGTGGAGGCTTTTGCCCACCTGCCCGGGATCCGCCTGGGCGTCATCAGCCAGGAACCGCAGGAGGTGTTACCCAGCGAATTGCGCCGGCGTTTCGCCGGGCACTGGCGCGTCCATGACGCTCTGAACCTGGACCAACTGACCTGGGCCGCCAAGGAGCTGGCCCGACGCCACGGACCGATCGAGCGCTTGATCGCCGCCAACGAACAAATTCAGTTGCCCCTGGCCCAGGTTCGCGACCAGTTGGGCGTGCCCGGTATGAGCGCTCAGACCGTCCTGAACTTCCGAGACAAGGGGCGCATGAAAGACCTCTTCCGCGAGCACGGCATTCCCTGCGCCCGCCACTGCCGGGCCATATCCGCCGACGAGGCCTGGAATTTTGTGCAGGAAGTGGGCTTTCCCATTTGCGTCAAGCCGGTCGACGGGGCGGCCGCCCAGTCGACCTATCGAGTCGAGAGCTCCCGGGGACTGCGTGAACTGCTGCAGTCTCGCCCGGCCAGCGAATATGCTCCCCTGCAGTTGGAAGAATTCCTGGTTGGCCAGGAACACTCGTTTGAAACCGTATCTCTGGGCGGTGCTTCCGTTTGGCATTCGTGGACGCGCTATCAGCCCACTCCTCTGGACGTGATGCGCAATCCCTGGATTCAGTGGCGCATCGTGCTGCCTCGCGAAGTAGACGATCAAAACTACGATGAGATTCGCGAATTTGGCCCCAAAGCCCTGAAAGCTCTGGGGATGGGCACCGGCCTCAGCCACATGGAGTGGTTCCGCCGCAGCGACGGCCGCATCGCCATTGGTGAAGTGGGAGCCCGCCCTCCGGGGGCTCAGATTACCACCATGATGGACCGGGCTCACGACTTCCACTCCGAAGGCGCCTGGGCCCGTCTCATGGTCTTCGGCCAATTCGACCCTCCCAAAGAGCGTAAGTATGCGGTCGGCAACGCCTTTCTGCGCGGTCTGGGCGGCGGCCGGGTCAAGGGCGTGGTGGGTCTGGATCAGGTGTTTTCCGAAATCGGCGAATACATTACCGACTACCGTATCCCTCAGCCCGGGCAACCCGCCGCCATCACTTACGAGGGCGAAGGCTTCCTCATCGTCCGCCACCCCGAGACCAAAGTGGTGGACGAAATGCTGCAATTCATCATCAATACAATCCGGGTGGAACTCGTTTAGTCGTAACGGTCCAACAAGGCCAGCAGCGGATCCGGTGGCGAGAGAATGCCTTTCTCCAGTTGCAAAGTGGTGCCGCCGGGTTGAGAAGCCAGCCAGATCTGGTCGACCAGTTCCAGCATGAGCGAATACCCCATTCCCAGCGAAACTTTGGTCGAAAATCCGGTTTGCAGGATGGAAGCCGGCAGGTCCTCGGCGCGGATGCCGGGCCCTCGGTCCGTGACTTCGATTTGCAGGCGGTGGTCGTCCTTGCGCACGCGCGCCAGGCCCAATTCTCCGTGCTTGATGGCGTTACCGGCCGCTTCCCCAACGGCCACCACCAGATCGCTGGCCCGCTCTTCCTCCATGCCTTCGGCGCTGGCCATCTGGTAGACGGCCTGGCGCAACTCGCGAAAGGCATCCCGATGGGACAGGTCCAGTTCCAGAAGCAACTGACCGCGACGCGGCATGTCCAGTTCGTCCACCAGATGGAATTTACCGCGCGTGACCGTGTTGAGTAGATGGCAGCAAAAGGTCTTCTTCTCGATCTCGGCAGCCAGCAACTGGCTTTCTAGTAACTTCCGTTTGGAAATATCGCGCACCATACCCAGCACGCCGGCGCGCTGGCCCTTTTCGTCCAGCAGTGGAGTGACCGTGGCCATCACCCAGCAATCGCTGCCATCGCGCCGCTGCAAGCAAAGGTCGACGGGACTGGGAGAACGCCAGGTCATAGCCGCCAGACGGCGGTCCTGCGGGCGGACAAAGCGAAAAATGGAACGACCCAGCAGCTCGAAATTAGACCGACCCAACATTTCCGAAAGTCTCTGGTTAGCAAAGGTGATACGCGAGCTTTCGTCCACCGTATAGATGCCCTCGCTGGATGTCTCCACAATTTGCTGATAGCGAGCCTGGCTCAGACGCTCGCGGCGTCGATGGGCGGCCTGGCGCAATTCGCGCTGCAGGGCCGGAATCAAGCGGCCGGTATTTTCCTTGAGGATGAAATCGTGGGCCCCGGCCTTCATAAACTCGGCGGCCCGCTCTTCTCCCACCGTGCCGGAGACGACCATGAAAGGAATATCCAACCCCGTTTCCCGGTAGATGGCCAGCGCGTCCATCCCGGAAAAATTGGGAAGGCGATTGTCCGCAATGATGGCATCCCAGGGATCGCGCAGAGCGACTCGCATAGCCTCGGCCGTTTCCACACGCAAGGTCTTCAAATCAAATCCGCCCATGCGCAGCTGGTCGGTCAATAGCCAGGCATGATCCGGGTCGTCCTCGACCAATAAAAGTCGAACACGGGTCCGATTATTTAGTTGTGGAGGCAAAGCTCACTCCTCTCCGCAGTCAGATTATTCTAATACAAAGATACTATCAGGCTATGGACATGGATACTATATTTTCAGGGGTTGACGAAAATTCGCGAAACCCGTAGCATCGGAGGCACCTGACACGGATGGAGGAGTTCCCAATGCATAAGTATCAAATGATGACTGCACTTGTAGTAGACTTCTCCCTGGGTGGCTCGCCGACTTCGCGACCGTCGTTCGACCGGCAGTAACGCCCCCAGCCGCCCCCTCGCTCGCCCTTTTTCCCGGAGGTTCTCGTGTCCGCAAGTTTCTCGAATTCTTTTCAACTTCTCAGGCGCTATCCCGCCTTCGCCCGGATTTTCTGGGCCGACGCGCTGGCGCAACTGGGCCACAACATGTTGGTGGTCGCCTTTCCTACCTTGATTCTGGAAGTGACCCACGACATCAGCCTGACCGGATTGGCTTTCACCGGCGATATCCTGGCCTACGGACTGCTAAGCCCTTTGGCCGGCTACCTGGCTGACCGTTGGGAGCAAAAACGGCTGATGCTGGCGGCCAACTTCTCGCGTTTCGGGTTACTGCTGCTGCTTCTTTACACTCTGGCTCACGGTTATCCAGCCTGGTTTTATCTGCTGCTCTCCATGGCCCTGGGTGGTTCGGCCGCACTCTTCAGCCCGGCTCGGGCGGCCTTCCTCCGGCGGCTGCTGTCCGGCCACGACCTGCTGGAGGCGGTGGCCCTGGAAGGTACCAGCACTTTCCTATTGCGCCTGATCTCTCCGGCTTTGATGGGATTGATTCTGCTGGTCGGTGACGCCCGCGCCGGCGTGGCCGCCGACGCCGTTCTCTACCTGGTTTCCAGTCTGCTCATCTGGCCGGCCTGGGTCAGCGGACCGAAGGTCACCCCCTCGGCCGAGACCAGGGCTGAGGCAGGCTGGCGCGAGGGTTGGAAACTGCTGGTATCCAGAGCGGAACTGAGAGGATTGCTGTGGATCGACCTGCTCATCTCCTTCTTCGGCATGGCCACCTGGTCCACGGCGGTGGCCTACCTGGAGCAAGTGCTGCACGTGCGGGCGGCCAACAATGGTTGGTTGCAGGCCTCCATGGGCATCACCGGGGCCCTGGGGACGCGCTGGGTCATGCGGCTTCCGCAGGGAGAGGGTTTACGCTGGATCTGCCTGGGTTTGATCTGTGGCAGCTACCTGAGTCTCGGGCATTGCGACAGTTTGACCAAGCTGGTGCTGGCCTGGTCCCTGCGAGGACTGGGTGTGGGCGGTCTGATGGTGCTGATTTCCCAACAACTGGCTCGGGAAGTGCCGTCCCATCTGATGGGACGCGCGCAAGCAGCCTGGGAACAGGCGGTTCTCATCGCCTGCTTCCTGGGCACCATCATCACGCCCTGGATGATCGCCCACGGCGGACCGCTGCTGGCCTTCCGCATCTACGGTTGGAGCTTTCTGAGCTTGATGCTGCTGGGTCGGATGCTCTCGATCAGGCGGTCTTGATCGCGGGGGAAGCTGGTTTTTTTACCGGAGTGGGCGCGAAAAAACCGCCGAACATCATACCTGCCGCTGAGAAACCTTGAGGTGTAGCCATGACCCAAGAATAGGGTTGCCGCGGTTATTTACTCAGTGGAAACAATACGAAAGGTCCGGTACCCGGGTACCGGACCTCCTTTTTACAGTAGCTGGTGGGCCAGCCGCGGTTGGGGGGACCCGGTTGGCCCGGCCCGGGCGGTTTCGAAGGGCCGCCACGGTCGAGGTGGGCGAGAATTAATAACGGCGGTTGCCGTAAAAAGTGGGCACGGCGATGGGGCCGGAGAAGAGGCTGGAGCTGGCGCTCAGCGCGTAGGCCCCGCCGTTGAACTGAGCCGGAGAGAAGCCCTGGTTGAGAAATCCGCCCAGCGAGGACTCGAGGGAACCAAAACCCTGCTGCATGCTGGCCGAGAAAGTCCCCTGAAGGGCGGCACCGGTGGCCTGAAATTGCGCAATCGCCTGGGTCTGATAGGCAGTGAAGGCAGCCTGTTGGGCCTGAGCCTGCTGTTCGGCCTGGGCCTGAGCGGCGACCTGTTGCGGATTTGGCACTCCGCCTTGCTGTAGCTGCTGCTGGAGACCGGCCAGCCCGGCGTTGAACTGCTGAATCATCTGGGCCTGCCGCATCTGCCAGATGAGCATCTGCTGATCCATTGCCTGCTGATTGAAATTGGTGATGTTGGCCGCCGGCTTGTTGGGCTTGTGAGCGCCGGGCTTCGGCTTGGGTTTGTGGCCGTGACTCGGTTTGTGGGCGTGGGCTTTGTGGTTCGTGGCGACCTTGCTCATTTTGCTCACCTCTTTCGCGACTGCTTATGAGATGAGTTTACGTTTTATCCGGCAAGGCCAGATAAATTCGGCCCGTCCAGTATGAACGAGCCGTTAATCTCAGAGCGAACGAGTTAACATGTTTGTTGCCGACATGTTACCACCCGGTCACGACCTTCGTCCGCCAGCCGGGAGGCCGGAGTGCCGCCACGGGTGGTGTGTATCACCTACCACGGGGGGCCGACTTGCCGGACTGAGTCAGGTTCAAGTCGTGGAGAGATCAAAAACCTTGCCGGGGTTGAGCAGGCCTTCGGGGTCGAGGGCTTTTTTGACGGCCCGCATGGTGGCCACTTCGGCCGGGCCGCGGGAGAAGCCCAGGGCCGATTTTTTGAGCAGACCGATGCCGTGCTCGGCGCTGACGCTGCCGCCCAGCTTGTGCAACAGCTCGTAGAGCTGGACGTCGGCCACGTGGCAGCCGTCCCAGAACTCCTCCGGATCCATGGCCGACGGTTTCATCACGTTGATGTGTAGATTGCCGTCGCCCAGGTGCCCGAACAGATAAAGCTCGCCGGGGAATACCGGGGCCACTTCCTTTTCCAGAACGTGCACAAACTCGGCCAGACGTCCCACTTCCACGGAGATGTCATTTTTGTGCATCAAACCCAGGCGGCCCAGCGATTCGGTGATGTTGTCGCGATAGGCCCAGAGGCGATTGAGGTCGGCCGAGGATTTGGCCACCAGGCCGTCCTGCACCAGTTTTTGCGACATCACCTGTTCCAGCCAGCGGTCCAGCTCCCCGTCCAGACGGCCTTCCACCTCGATGAGCACGGCCGCCGGCGGCAGCTCCCCGGGGCCGAAAGGAGAGGGCGAGCCCCCCACCTTCATGACCGCCTCCAGGCAGTTTCTCCCCATAAATTCGAAGGCTTGCAGTTGGAAGCGCCCCTGAATGCGGGCATGGCGCAGCAACTCCAGGCCGGTTTCCATGCCGTCCACCGCCAAAAACAACACCTGGCGATCGCTGGGGAGGAGAGCCAGGCGTAAGGTCGCCCTGGTGATCACCCCCAGGATCCCCTCGCTGCCGATCATCAACTGGCGCAGATCCGGTCCGACATTGTCTTTCTGCACCGCGTTGCCCAGGTTCAAGAGGGTCCCATCCATGAGAGCCACCTGCAAACCGGTCACCCAGTGACGGGCATGGCCGTAGCGCAAAACCCGAATACCACCGGCATTGGTGGCCAGATTTCCGCCCACCTGGCAGCTGCCTTTGGAGGCCAGATCCACCGGCCAGGTCAGGCCCAGATGCTCGCAATGCACATGCACTTCGTGATTGGTGACCCCCGCCCCGGTCGTGAGGGTGAGCCCAAAAGGATCCACCTCTCCCAACGTGCGCAGTCGCTCCAGGCTGAGAACCAGTTCGCCTTCGGCCGCCACCGCGCCGGCTGAAAGCCCGGTGCGGCCGCCTGAGGGAACGACCGCGATACCGTGCTCGCTGCAAAAGCGGAGAACCTCGCAAACTTCGTCGGCGTGACGGGGAAACACCACAGCCGAAGGGCGCGGCACATAGACGCGAGTCCAGTCACGGCCATAGGTCTGCAAATCTTGCGGTTGCCGACTGAGCGGCACGCGCTGGCCGAGTTCGTCAATCCACTGTGTTTTCATCAGGTCCTCCAGGCTAGCAAGGGAAGGCTGGCGTGTGCGTCCAGCCCGGTGGTGGCGGTGATCCCCAGGCGTGCCATTTGATAACCCGCCATAGCAATCATCGCTCCGTTGTCGGTGCAATATTCAAACGAGGGAACATAGAAGGACAACCCGCGTTGCCGGCAGTTCTGCTCCAGCGCCTGACGCAACGGTTGATTGGCGGCCACGCCCCCCGCCAGACTGACCCGTTGCACTCCAAACTCTTCCGCTGCCTTGAGAGTCTTCTCCACCAGCACGTCGATCACCGCCTGTTGAAACGAGGCGCACAGGTCGGCGGGAGAATGCTGCTCGCGGGCGCGATGCACGGCCGTCTTCAGACCGGAAAAGGAGAAGGCGTAACCCTGGCCGCGCATCGGCCGGGGCAGATCAATGGCTTCAGGATTGCCCTCGGCGGCCAGTTTCTGCACCCGCGGCCCGCCCGGATAGCCCAGCTGGAGCATCTTGGCCACCTTGTCAAAAGCCTCACCAGCCGCGTCGTCTCGAGTCTTTCCCAGCAACTTCAGGCTTCCCCAATCCTCCACCAGCACCAGACAGGTGTGGCCGCCGGACACCAGCAGGCTGATCCAGGGTGGTTCCAACTCCGGATTTTCCAGCAGGGGACTGAAAAGATGGCCTTCCAGATGGTTCACCGGCAACAATGGCTTGTCCAGGGCCAAAGCCAGCGTTTTAGCCACGGTTACGCCCACCAGCACGGCTCCGATCAATCCCGGACCGTGAGTGACGGCGATAGCGTCCAGGTCGCCAAACCTTTTGCCGGTGGTTTCCAAAGCCTCTTCCAAGAGCGGATGAATCACTTCAAAATGCCGCCGGCAGGCGATTTCCGGCACCACTCCACCGTACCGGGCATGCAATTCCTCCTGGGAAGCCACCCGATTGCAAAGCACCTGGCGCCCATCCTTTAATAACGCCACCGAGGTCTCGTCGCAACTGGTCTCCAAAGCCAACAAGAGCCCGGGCTCGAAGGGCTGCTGGCGCTGGAACTCGGACTCAGGCATGCTGATCCCTTCGTGTGTCCAAGGAACGGAGCCTTTCCCGATAGCTTTCTGAATGCAGGTCGCCAGCCCACATGATCCAGGCGTCCACCGTTCCATCATAATATTTGGGCCGAATGCCCACGCGGGCGAAGCCAAAACGCTTATACATGCTCTGGGCAGCCGGATTGTCGGCGCGCACCTCCAGCGTAATCCACGAGGCTCCGTGCTGCGCCGCCCGGCTGACCATGGCGTGCATCAAGCGTTTTCCCAGTTGCTGGCCGCGGTAGCCCGGGCGGATGGCGATAGACGTGACGTGGGCCTCATCTTTCACCAGCCAGAAACCCGCGTAGCCGACCAGTTTTTCGTCTTCCCCGCGCATGACCAGATAGTGAGCGGTGGGGTTCTGGGTCAATTCGTTGTTGAAAGCCGATTCTTGCCATCCCGTTGCGAAAGATTCCAGTTCCATGGCGCGCACTTCCGGTATGTCGGCCACGGTCATCAGTTGGACCACGAAGTTCACCCGCGATGCACCTGCACATCGGCCGGACGCACATAGTCCGGCCGCAGTTGCGGCCAACTGGTGCCGGCCCCTGCTTGCAGGCGCGGCCAGGCCACGCGCCCGACCGAAACAGCCCGCACTCTCCACAGATCGGCTGGCAGAACACGCACCTCTTCGCCGCCCGGGAGGGCCGCCTGGCAGGCGCTGCCCAGGACCAGGCTACCGGCGGGAATCGAATCTAAAAATTCCTGAGGGCTGCTCAGACGAGCTGGTTCCAGCAGGCTGGGCAACCCCTGGCGCACTCGATAGCGCGCCCAGATGATCTCGCCTTTGCGCGCATCCAGCCCGGCCACCACCGAATCTCCTTCCACCGCGTTGGCCGCCAACGCCTCCAGAGTATCGACCGGATACACCGGCAGGTCGTCGGCCTGGGCCAGGGTTTTGGCCAGCAGCAGGCCGGTGCGCACCCCGGTGAAAGAGCCCGGACCGCCGGTCACCGCCACCGCCCGCAGCTCGCCCGGCTTTAAGCCCGACTGCCGGCAGAGCAGATCCAGAGCGGGAAAAATCTGCACCAGGTGCTGGCGCGGTTGCCCGCCGCTACACTCGGCCAACAACTGCGGGCCCCTCCACAAAGCCAGTGAGTAGCTCTCGCCGGTGGAATCCAAGGATAGCCAGGGCTTCACGGTTTCCATTGCTCCAATCGGGGCCGCCAGTTTCCCCGTCCTTCCAGCTCCAGAGTCCGCTCTTCCTCACCGGTGCCGTACTCGATGCGCACCTGCAGGCGATCGGCCGGCAACAAGGGTTCCGCCACGCCCGGCCATTCCAGCACCATCACGTCCTGGCCGCCCAGAGCCTCCGAGAGGCCGATTTCCTCCAGTTCTTCGGCTGAACGCAAGCGATAGGCGTCCAGGTGGTGCAGGCGCAGCCGTCCTTCATAGATCTGCCAGATCACGAAGGTCGGGCTGGAAACCTCGTCTTCAGGAACTCCCAGGCCGGCCGCCAGGCCGCGCACGAAGGTGGTTTTGCCGCCGCCCAGCGGTGCTTCCAGGGTGATCACATCGCCCGGTTGCAGCAGTTGGGCCAGTTGGCCGGCCAGTTCCTCGGTGCGCGCGGGTCCGGAGCTAAGCACCAGCAAGTCCGGCCTCCACCTCGGCCAAAAGATGATCATGAGTACAGAAAACCGGTACAGGCAGCTGGCGAAAATATTCCTCCAGGAAGCGGCCGGAATGCAGCAACAGTGGCTCGGCTTGAGGGCAGGTCTGCAAACCCAGAGCCCGCACTCGCGAACGTCGGGCCGACTCGGCTAAATAGAGACAGGCGCTGAGCCACCAGCGCACTCGCTCAGCCGGATGCGGTCCGGCCGGCCAGCGCAGCAACACCACTTCATGCCCTTCCACCAGAGCAAAGGGGTAATCGGGATTGGCCCAGTCGCCGGTGCGCACTTTCCAGGCCCCTTCCTCCGCCCCGATCAGAGGAGCGAAGGTCACGCGAGCTTTGGCCGCCGTCAAGGAGGCAGCCAGGACGGGATCTTCTTCACAACACAGCACGCGCGTATTGAACCAGATTCGAGCCGACACCAGCAGGGCTTTTGGATTGCGGATGGGGAACCCTTCTACCGTGGGTGGTTCCAGGGGGAGCGGCGGAACGCCCCCCTGAAACAATCAGGAGAGGGAGGGCGGAGCAATGGAAGAGTTCAGCCAGAAAGCCAAAAAGTCGTTCAAAATGGGCCTGGATTTCTTGCAGAAGAAGGCTAAGGAGACGGTCGACAGGACCAAATTGCAAAACCAGCTCAGCAAGGCCAAGGAAGACAAACACCAGGCTCTGATCACGCTGGCTGAGCGCGTCTGCGTCATGTTTGATATGGACACGTTCTCTCCCGAGGAACTGAAAGACTCGGTGGAATCGGTGCGCGAATTTCAGCAGCAGATCGTGAGCCTGGAGAAGCAACTTCAAGAAGTGGTCCAGGGCGACGAACCTCCTCCCGATGAACCTCCTCAAACCTGACCAGGTCCGCGTCATCCTGGTGGAAACGATGGGCGAAGCCAATATCGGCGCGGTGGCGCGCTCGCTGGCCTGCTTCGGAGTCACCGATTGGTGGCTGGTGCGACCGCAACGCCGCCCCTCCCAGCAATCGCAAAACTGGGCCACCCACGCCGCCGCCTGGTTGGATAGAATCCAATACGCCGAGACATTGCCGGAAGCCCTGGTCGGCATCGACCTCTCGGTGGCCCTGACGGGGAAGTCCGGAAAACGGCGCCATCGCCTGGTCACTCCGGCCGGCTTGAGCGACACCGTCATCCCGCGCTTCCAGCTCGGCCGGCTGGCCCTGGTCTTCGGCAACGAAGAAAGCGGGCTGGATAACGCCGACATCGCCATCTGCCATTGGCGCGTGAAGATTCCCACCGACCCGGTTCACTCCTCACTCAACCTGGCCCACGCCGTCACGCTCATGCTCTACGAGCTGCTGGGACGCTACCGGGACACGGACCTGGGCAGTAAACCCAATCGCTGGGCCGAACCCAAACTTCTGCAAGGCGCCCTGGGAGAAATCTCCCGCTATCTATCGGATCATGGTTACCCCAGCCACGATGCCACCCTGGACGAGGAACTGCGGAAAATCAACGATATTCTGCATCGCTCCCGCTTAGAAGTCTTCGAAGTAAACTTCCTGCTCGGCATCATCCGCCATTTGCGAAATTACGAGCGGATTAACCAGCAGGGCGAGTAACTTCGAGGAGTTGGATGCGCGAGCGGATGCCGGCCGCTTCCTGGGTGCGTTTTTGGGCGTCGTAAGCCTTCCAGAGCAGATGCAGGCACGGCAAAATCGTAGGATGTTCCTGGCCCAGGCGTTTTTCATAAATATCCAGGGCCCGTTTGAGCAAGGTTTCCGCCTGCTGTTGCTGGCCGTTCAGTAGATAGAGTTCGCCCAGTTCCTGAAGGATGGCGGCAGTATCCGGGTGATGGGTGCCCAGCAACTTTTCGCGCTGATCGAGCACGCGCTTCAAGCGGGGCTCGGCCTCGGAAAAGCGCTCCTGCGATTTGTAAAGACCGGCCAGCAAGAGCAACAGCGCGGACAGAGCCGGGTGATCGGCGCGCAAAGCCTTCTCTCGAATGCTCAAGGCCTGTTTCAATAACGCCTCAGCCGCCTGGTCGTTGCGCTGATCCAAATGTAACTGAGCCATGGCCTGCAAGCTGGCCGCCAGATCCGGGTGCTCGTTACCCAATCCCTTGGTGCGCAGTTCCAAAGCTCGTTTCAGATGCAGTTCAGCGGTGGCGCCGCGACCCTGGCTGCGATGCAATAGTCCCAAACTGTGCAGACTGTTGGCCAGATCGGGGTGATCGTTGCCCAACTTGGCCTCCAGCAGTCTCAGAGCGTGGGTAAAAATGCGCTCGGCCTGGGGAGCTTTGCCCTGATCCATCAGCGACACACCCAGACCGTGCAAACCGCGCTGCACTTCGGGGTGGTCATTGCCCAACAACTTGTTGCGAATCTCCAGGCAGCGCTGATAAAGCGCCTCGGACTCCTTGAAGCGCCCCTGCAGGCGCAGCGTTTCGGCCATCAGATACAGAGCCTGGGCACCATCCAGGTTAGGCTGCTGGGGCAGCGCGTCGTAAATTTTCTTGGCCGTCTCGGCCGTTTGCCAGGCCTGTGTCAATTGATTCTGGGCCAGATAAATCTGAGCCAGACCCAGCAAACAAAAGCCCGAATCGGGATGCTGCGGCTGCTGGCTCCGGTCGCGTATTTCCAGGGCGCGATCAAACAGGGCTTCGGCCGCCACATAGCGTCCCTGACTCAAATACAATCCACCCAACTGCTCGAGACAGGCCGCTACTTCAGGACGGTCTCCTCCGAAGGCTTTCTGGGCGATCTCCAGAGCTCGCTTCAGAGAGCGCTCGGCCATCTCGGGCCGGCGGCTTTCCAGAAAGACGCGGGCCAGCAATTGGTGGGTATTCATGGTGGGGCCCTGGCGGTCAGCCGGTTCCTTCTCCCGGATGGTCAGAGCCTTTTGCAGGCGAGCTTCCGATTCGGCATAAAGGGACTGCTGCAACTCCAGCAGCCCAAGACCTTCGAGGCATTCCGCCACCTGCGAACTCTCACCGCCTTGTTCCGACCAGAGAGCGGCCAGAGCCTGCTCGAACAACTCGCGGGCGGCAGCCGTATGCCCCTGCTTTTGCAGCAGTTGGGCCAGAACCTGGCGGACCTGAGCCAGACGAGGGCTTTGCGCCGCCAGTTTCTGACTGCGAATCTCCAGACAGCGGCGATAGAGCTTCTCGGCTTCCTCGAAATTCCCCTGACGCTGCTGTAACTCGCCCAGTTGTAACAGAGAATCGGCCACGGCCAGATGGCTTGGTCCCAACGACTGCTCCATTGAATCCAGAGCCCGACTGTAAAAGGGAGCGGCCTGGGCCAACTGGTCGAGGCGTTGATAGTATTGGCCGAGCGCTTCCAAGGTAGGCACCAGTTCGGGATGGGGCGGGGAGAGATTCTCGACCAGAGCGAGCGCCTCCAACAAGGACTTCTCGGCTTCGTCCATCCGGCCGGTGTGGGACCAGAGTACGCCCAGGGCGCGATGAAAACCCGCCAGGTCGGGATGCTGATCGCCCAACGTCTGCTTACCCGCATCCAAACAGCGGCTGAGCATTGATTGAGCAGCTTCAAACCGATTCTGGGCCGAGTAAACCTCGGCCAGGGACTGCAGGGACCGGAGCGTTTCCACATGCTCGGCCCCCAGCGCCGTCTGGCGGAATTCCAGCGAGCGGCGAATGGCGGTCTCGGCTTCGGCCAGGCGGCCGGTCGAGCGGAAGACTTCGCCCAGAGCATAAGCCAGGCGCGCCGCCGCCAGTCCATCCTGTTTCTCCGCGATGGCGTAGGCGCGGCGGAGCCAGGCTTCAGCCTTATCCCAAGCAGCCTGCTCGATGGCGCCGCGGGCCAGGTCCTCCAAAGGCAACAGAAACTCGGCTTCCGAGACCTGCGGGCTCTGGCTGAGGATCTGCCAGGCCTGCTCGCGCATTTCTTGGGCCGCCATCGAGTCGCCGCGGCGCTGCAGCAGCTTGGAAAGGGCTTGCAGGGCCGGCAGTTGGGCCGGATGATTTTCCCCCTGTTGGGCCACGATCAAATCCGCCCAGGTGCGATACAGAACCTCCGCTTCCGAGTGCCGGTCCAAGTGCATCAGGGCGGGCGCCAACTGAGAATAGAGCTGCAGCCTGGTCTCGGTCTCGCTTTCGGGGGTTAACTCCAGGGCCTGCTGGGCGAAAATAGCCACCTGCTGGTAAGCTTCGCGGGCGCTATAGAGTTTGGCCAGATTGAACAGGATGGGGCGCAAATCCGGATGCTGCGTGCTGAGACGCTGGCTGCGCATCTGCAGGGCCTCCAGCAAACGCGGCTCGGCTTCCTCGAGGCGGTCTTCCAAGACCAGAATGTTGCCCACCAGCGCCTTTACCTGTTCCTCAATCTCGGGACCGGGAACCGGCAAGTGCACTTCCAACTTATGCAGAATCTGCGTGGCCGCCTCGATTTGTCCAGCCCGCAGCAGCATTTGGGCGAGCTTCAGTTGGACTTCGAGGGCTTCTTCGCCATCCGGAAAACTCAGGCGTCGGCGCAGGAGAACCGTGGCTTCCTCAAAGTCACCCGCCTGCTCTTGGGCCAGAGCCAGAGACCAGAGAATCTCCGCCTGCACCGGATCCTGAGCGTTGAGGCGGCTCTGGGCCAAGCCCAGGGCCCGTTGCAGCGGCGGCAGGGCCTGGCTGGCCTTGTGGGGCAAATAGATCCGGCCCAGGCGCAACAGCCAGGGAATCATCGCGGCATGGTCGGTGCCGTGCAGGCGAACCTGAATCTCGGTGGCCCGGCGCAGCAAGCCTTCCGCCTGCTCCAACTTACCCATCTCGAAACTGACCTCGGCCAGGTCTCCCATGCTTTCGGCCAGTTCCGGATGGTTCTCACCGTATTCCTGAGACCACAAGGTAATCGATTGCAAGAGCAGCCGCTCGGCCTGAGTGCGATTGCCCAGGTGGCGCTCGGCCAGGGACAGACGGCGCAATATCTCGGCCAGGTCCACTCCGCTGCGCGCGGCGACCAGCGGCGTCAACAACTCCCTGACATAAACCCAGTTCTTTTCGAGCGCCGCCCTGGCCGCCTGTTCCTCCGGACTGAGCGGTTCCGGCTCCGGCTCAGGCACCACCGGCACCACCTCAGGTGCCTCGGCAACCACGGGTTCCACCGCCGCTTCAGCAACCGTTTCGGTAACAGCCTCGGCCATGACCGCGGTCGCCGGCTCTGCCCCAGATTCCTCGATGGCTTCCGAAACCGAAGGCACATCCTCGACCAGGCCGGCAGCCTCGTCAGGCACGGCCACTTCAACAACCGCCTCGGCGGGCGCGTCCCTTTCGGTAGGCGCCGGCGTCTCGAGGTGGACAGCCTCCGCCTCAATGGAAGGTGGCTCCACGGACGGCTCATCTTCTGCAGGAACGGTCTCTCCTTCGACCTCAGAAGGGCCTGACTCCGGCGTGACGGTCGCCTGCCCTTCGGTGTCGGGTAAGGGAACGGCCACGACCGGCGAGGTGGTGGTTGAGGGAGTATCCTCGAGGGACGGCTCCACCAGAGCGGCCAGTCGCTGCTCATAGGCCGCAACCTGAGATTCGTTGCCGTGGTGGGAGGCGTGCCGGGCCAGGAATTCCAGAGCTGGACGCAGTTGCACATGCTCTTCACCAAAGCGTCGCTGAATCAGATCCAGGGCCTTTTTGCCCAAGGTTTCGGCCAGCACCTGGCGGTTCTGGGCCAATTGGAGTTCGGCCAGTTCCAGCCAGACCAGAGCCACACCAGGGTCGTCGCCGCCCAGGCGCTGGGTGCGCTGGTCCAGCACCCGCTTGAAGCAAGCCTCGGCTTCTTTATAGCGGGCGGCCTGCAGGTAGAGCTTGGCCAGTCTGAGCATGACCGGATCGGTGGCCTCGTGCTGAGTTCCCAACGCCTCCACCAGAATCTCCACCGCTTTGGCCGAGAACCCGATGGCCTGCTCCAAATCTCCTTGAGAAGCCCGAAGTTCGCCCAACTCGGCCACTCTCTGAGCCAGTTCGGCGCTGACCTGGGCGGTCGATCGATGGATCAGACCAATGGCCTTGAGCAGGGTCTCCTCCGCCTTATCCCACTGCTGATCGGCCATGTAGAGTCGGCCCAAGGTTGAATAGGTAGGGATCAATTCGGGATGGTCTTCCCCGAGGGCCTGAGCCTGAATTTTCAGGGAGCCTTCCACCAGGGGGATGGCGTCGGCCTCCCGGCCGTCACGCATCAGCAGATTACTCACCTGAGCCTGGCTGGTGGAGGTTTCCGGATGCAACGCTCCCAGGCGTCTTTCGCGAATGTCCAGAGCCCTCTGCGCAAACTGGCGGGCTTCCGCCATTTGTCCCTGATGAGCCAGCACTTCCGCCAGCGTAAAGCAGCAGAAGGCGGCCTCCAGGTCGTCTTCGCCCAACCACTCCTGGCTCAGCCGCAAGGCTTCTTCCAACCATTGTTGGGCTTTAGCATGTTCTTGTTGAGCCTGCCAGACCAGTCCCAGGTTGACCATGGTCGAGACGCGCCCGGCATCGTGGGCGTCAAAAATCTGCAAAGCCCGCTCCAGCACGCTGGCCGCTTTAGCATAGTGAGCCTGTCGGTAAAGGTTCTGTCCCAGGTTGTTGAGAGTGGCGGCCACGTTCGGGTGGGCATCCCCGAGACCGCGTTCGAACAGGTCCAACGAGCGCCGGTAGTGGACCTCGGCTGCCGCGTAGTCGCCCTCGGCCGTTTCCAGGCTGGCCCATTGCGAGAGAGTCACCGCTAATTCGGGGTGATCCGCGCCAAAAGCCTGAACTTCTTCTTGCTCCATAAACTGGAGTTGTTGGCGGGCTTCGCCAAAGCGGCCCTGATCCATCATCCACTGCACCAGGTCCCGCTTGGCCTGCAAACGGTCCGGGTGTCCCACCGGCAAGTGTTTTTCCAGCAAGCCGACAGCCCGGCCGGAAACCGCCTCCATCAGGTTATCCTTGCCTTGCAGCCGGAAACTCTCGGCCAAAGCGAGCAATACCCGGCCCACGGCCAGGCTGTCAGCCCCCAGGGCCTTCTCATGGGCGCGCACCGACTGGGCCAGGACCCGTTCGCCTTCAGCGAAGCGGCTCAAGGCATTGAGGCACTGACCCAACTGCATTTGACCGCGTAAAACCAGCGCGTGGGCAGCACCCAGCCGCTCCACCAAAGTGGGCTGAGATTGCTGGCGGAATTCCAAGGCCTCCTCCCAGCGTCCCTGCTGCTCCAAGCTCTCGGCCAGCCACAGGTAGGCGACAAAATGCTCCTCCGGGCTTTCCGCTCCCAGCTTGGGCAGAACTTCGCGCAGTTCTTGTTCCAGCCGGACCCACTCTCCCGAGTGATGCAGAGCCTGCATCGCCTCCTCATCGAAGCCGCGTTCGAAGGGCGGAGGTTCCACACCCAGCTTTTCCAGACGCGCAGCCCAGCGCTGGTAGTCCGTCTGCTGACGAGCCGCGATGCTCTGTTCGACAGCGAAGGTGGAAATCTTGACTCCCAGGTCCGCCGGCTGTTCGACCGCCTGCCAGAGTTCGAAAGCTTGCTCCAGGTCCGCCTGGCCCGTGGGCTGCTCTTGCGCGTAGGCCAGTCGAGCCCGCATAAAGAGAGCCTCACAGTAGGGAGCCGTGCCTTCCAAGGAGCGTTTTTCGAGCTGCCCGAGGAGCGGCGTAAGAATCGCCAGGGCGGTGACCTGATTGTTCTGCTCAAACTCGAGCCGGGCCCAATGCAGGGCGTCCTCCAGCCAGCACTCTTCCCACTGGGACTGCTCCAGACGCCCCATCAGGCCTGCCCGGTAGTGGTCTCCGGCCGGCTGCCCCTGAGCGGCGGCCTTGCGCGCGGCGCGCAGGTGAGCGTCGGCCAACGCCTTCTTGGGAAGGCCCTCCAGCAAAATTCGATCCCAGAAAAAATTGGCCTGATCGGGCTGCCCCTGCGCCTCGAGAGCCAGCGCCAATTCGTGGGTCCAGTCCAACTGGATCTCCAGGCTGGTCTGAAGGGCCTCGGCCCAGCCCAGTCGAGCCTGCTGCAAGCGCAGTTGATCCGCCGGTTCGGCCAGCACCATAACATAGTCGTAGAGGTCGAGATGGCCCGGCAGCGGCTGGGTGAGTCGAATCAGATAGTCCAGCGCGACTTCCTGAGCCTGCTCGCCCTGAGCCTCTTCATAGGCCCAACGAAGCACCTCCAAATGCTCTTCGTGTTCCAGCGGCTGAGCGCGCAAAATTTCTCGATAAGCGAGCCAGGCCGCTTCGGCTTTGCCCTGAGAGCGCAGGGCCAGAGCTAATAAACCTTGCGTCTTGAGCCAGGCGGACCGATCTTTCTCGTTCAGCGCCAGTTGAGCACGCAGCAGCGGCTCAGCGCGAGCCCAATCCTTTTCGGCCAGGTAACTATCGAGCTGGTGCTGAGCCGCGGCCAAGGTCTCCGGGTGATCGGGTCCCAACAACTCCACCGACCAACTGTAGAGCAGCTCCCGCGCCCCGCTCATCCAGTCCGCCTGCAATTCTTGAGCCAACTGCACGGCCCGGCGCAGGTGAGGCAAGCGGGCTTCACTGGCTCCGTTCAGAGCCCCGTACCAATTGGCCCAACTGTTCAGCTCGGCGGCGCTGTCCCCCTTGGCCTGCTGTAGTTGGGCCAGGGTGGCCTGCAAATCCAATTGTAAGTCCGCTGGACAGGCGGCCAGCTCCGCCGGGTCAACCTGGAGCACTTCCGTGGCCTGGTCGTAATTGCCCTGGCGGGTCAGACTTTTGGACCAGCCCAACAACGTACGCAACCAGCGATCATCGCGCACACTTTCGGACTCGACCTCCTCGAAAGCGGAAGCAAAAAGCTCGGCCGCCTTGGCGTCGTCGCCCTCAGCCAGCGCTTGCTGAGCCGATTCGAAGTAGGTCTCCCATAAAATCATGGCCGGAGGCTTCTCGATGAAAGTTTAGGTGCCTTCTAGACTGAGCGGCAGGTGGCCCCAAACCCACTTGCTAAGGGAATTGCATGGGCAAATTTTCCATCCAAGAACGGGTTCGCTGGAGCGACGTCGACGCTGCCGAAATTATTTTCTACGGTTCGTACATTCGCTTTTTCGAGTTCGCCGAGAGCGAAATGTTTCGTCATATCGGATTCGCTTACGGCCGGATGTTCGAAGAGCTCGATGTCTGGTTACCGCGCCGGCACATCGAATGTGACTTTCTGGTGGCCGCTCGACTCGATGACCTGCTGCAAGTGTCGTGCTGGGTTTCTCACATCGGTCAGACCAGCCTTAAACTGTCGTTCGAAGTCACCCGCCCGGAACAAGGTCCGGACCTCATCGCGACCGCCAGCTACGTGTTGGTGGCGGTCGCGCGCCACACCTTCGCCAAGGTAGCCCTTCCCGAGAAGCTCATCCACTCTCTGCGGGATTTGCGAGGATGAGCAACTCGGCGATCGAGCTGCGGCCGGCCGCTTTGGAATTGATGAAGCGGGGCGCCCGAATTTCCACCTGCTGATAATCACGGTACAGATCGCGCACCAACTCACTGTCCGAATTTGACAGCAGCACGTGGCAGCCGCGTTTGACCAATTGTTTGAAGACCGCGGCCAGATGGCACTGTTGTTCCATGCCAAACTGGTCCTTGGTGTAGCTGGTGAAGTTGGAAGTGGCGTTGAGCGGCTGATAAGGCGGATCGAAGTAGACAAAATCGCCTTTGCGAGCGGCCAGCGCGGCGTCGTCAAACCCCTTGTTCCACAACTGCACTCCCTGAAGCGCCTGGTGAGCAGCCACAATCTTGTCCTCCTGGACGATGGAAGGATCCTTGTAGCGGCCCATGGGCACATTAAATCCGCCCGAGGCGTTGACCCGATAGAGTCCGTTGTAACAGGTCTTGTTCAGATAAATGAGACGGGCGGCGCGCTCCAGAGGCAATTCGGGTCGTTCGGCGCGAATCTGGTAGTAGTAAGCATGGCTATGCCGGTCGGCCATCTGGCGTAGCCGCGCCAGCAACGGCTCCGGCTGGGACTGCACGACCTGATAGCAATTGATCAGTTCCTCATTGGAGTCGTTCAGGGTGGCCGAAAACTTGAGGCCGCGCTGATTGCGCAGCCAGAAAAACACCGCCGCCCCGCCGGCGAAGGGTTCGAAATAGCGTTTGAAGCGGGGGGGCAGGTAGGGCTCGTATTGAGAAAGCAAGCGTCCTTTGCCGCCGGCCCACTTCACGATGGGGGTCGCGACCATGGCCCTGCCCTTTGGGGTGGACCGGGCGGAACCCTTGAAAAAACATGCAATGTGAAGCAGATCACAGACCGGGGCGCAGTTGAACTGTAATACTGACATTACAAAGCGAGGCACGAGGGTAAAATCACATTGCCCCTGGATGCTGAGTCTCGGAGGATGCACACAGCAATGGCTAAAGAACTTCCCTTTTTTCGCGCGCTGAACCTGAAGGCGCTTTTCGGTCGCAAAACCCCTCAGAAGGCCAGCGAAAAGACACTGGCTCCGACCACCAGCGGGCGTCTCCGCAGCATCCTGCCCGTCATCGCCTATCGCAGCGGGAGCGATCAGCCTCTCCGCCTGTTGTGCGGCCGCCTCACCACCTCCGGAATGATTTTCCGCACCACCACTCTGGTCAAGGAAGAAGAGTGCCTGGAACTGGAGTTTCTGCTCCAGGGCATCGGACAGATGAAAGTGATGGGCCAGGTCAAGCACGTGGCCCTGGCCTCGGAAGTTCAAACCGAAGCTCCACCCAGCCAGAGTTCTCTCGGCATAGTCAAACCCATCAAGTGCTACAGTGGCCAGTTGGAACTGTGGGCCACCCCTTCACAGCAGGAACAAATCGTCAGCTACCTGACCCGCCAACACGACCAGGCCCGTATTTCCGCGGGTATCTAAAACGAAAACCGGTGTCGACCGCAAGGCGGAGAGGTTCTCTCCGCCTTGTTTTTATTTCCAGTCCAGGCGGGCCAGCCAGGCTTCCATGTGGGAGCGCAACAGGTCGGGGCTTTCCCACATGCAGACGTGGGCGCCGTCGTCGATCAGGTGGGACATGGCTCCAGGGATCATGGCGGCCATGCGCAGGCTGGACCGCCAGGGGATCAGCGAATCTCGCCGTCCCGCCAAGACCAGTGTGGGCACCTGAATTCCAGGGTACAGATTCCAGGTATTCCAGGCCGGCAAGGTGTCCCAGAGCAGGTCGTGGGCCACCCGGCCGTGACAGGAAATCCAGTAAGGCTCAATCTGGGCCACCCAATGGGAGAAGCGGGCAAACAATTTGAGGAAGCGGAACAGCGGCCCGCGCGGGATTTCCCCGGCGGTGTTGAGCAGCGTCAAGCCCCGCACGCGCGACCCAAGGCGGTCGGCTACCATGGTGGCCAGGCAACCGCCAAAGGAATGGCCGACGATGGCGAAAGGCCCGGGAACGCGGGCTTCCACCACTCCCAGAACGTCTTGCACAAAGTCCTCGATGTGACTGGTGCCGGGCCAGGGAGACAATCCGTGACCGCGCAAGTCTAACGAAACGATACGATAACTATGCTGCAGCCATTCAATTTGAAGACGAAAATTGTGCCAACTGCCGGCTGCCCCGTGAAGCAGCAAGAGGGTGGGGGCCTCGGATTGCCCGGCCTCGAGCACATGCAGCCAGTGTCCCGGGGGGCTTTTCAAAGGCAGCCGGGAAAAGCCCCATGGAGGTGCGCAAACGACCTGATTCACGGGCTTTGCTATTCGCACGGAGAACAGTCGCACCTTTCTGTTAACAATTTGGCTACATTTGTTAACAAACCACCAGGGAGCAGGAGTTGCCTGGAGGTTGCTTTAACCTGAGCGCCTGCACCGGTGTTACGTGGGCAACACCAAGTATTTCGTTGAAAGGGAGAATCCCCCCGTGAACAAAACCGAGTTGATCAAAGAATTGGCCAAGCATACCGACCTGTCCCAGGCCAAGGCCGCGGATGTTGTGGATGCGCTGTTCGACGCAGAAAAAGGCCTGATCGTAAATCAACTGAAGGCGGGAGACAAGCTCGTGATCCCCGGCTTCGGATCTTTCTTCGCCCGCAAGCGCGAAGAGCGCGAAGCTCGCAACCCGGCCACCGGCAAAACGATTAAGGTTCCCGCCAAGAACTACCCCGTTTTCAAGCCCGGCAAGACGCTCAAAGAGAGTTGTGATAAATAACCGTTTTCTCGGATGAACCTGAAAGGAAGAGGCCCGGAGCTATTCGGGCCTCTTCCTTTTATGCAGGTTTTTGCGGAATGTGGAAGCAACCTAAGAGAATGGGGAATCGCGGCTGGCGTCAGGGTCTGTCCTTGTTGGAAGTGCAAGTTTCGCTGCTGCTGCTTTTGCTCGTTTGCCTCTATTTAATGTCTCTATTTGCTTCTGGTCAGCGTCACGCCCGGCGCTCCATCGATTACTCCAAATGCACCATGCTGGCCCACCGCCGCCTGGAAGAAGCCAAAACCGTTCCGTTCGAGGAACTCGCCACCGGCTTGCGCCAGGAAACAGACCCTAATCCGGGTTTCAATACCACCCTGAGCCTGACTCCTTATGAGGACGGGCTTTACGTTCTGCAAGTGGAGGCGGTGGCGCCCAGCGGGGCGCTGGCCAGGGCCTTTTGCCTGACATCCGACCCGGCCATCGCCTTCAGCGGTGTGATCAGCGATGAATACTCCCACAAAGTGGTCTGGGTCAACGGAACGGACTTAATGGGCTGGGACGACCAGACCTCCACCGTCACCAACCTGGGCGCGGTCAGCGACGCTCGCCGCGGGGGCGCCCTGGCCGGGCGCCCCGGCACGAATTTCTTCTGGCGCGGAGGTAGCAAAGAGTCCCCCGTATCCTATCGAGAGACCTTGCCCGCGCCCGGGACCTGGGGGGCAGCGCTGGCGGCGCCCGTAGCAGCGGTAGATTCCCAGCGCGCCCTGGCCCTGTTTAGCGGTATGGCCACCGATCAGGGCACCGGTCGCCTGGTGGCGGCCGACCTCACCAATCGCGGCCTCTGGTTCAGCGATGGCAGCGCCTGGAACAGCACCAGCGTCAGCAAACCTCAGAATCCTCCGCTGGGCCGACCGGCCGGGATCGTTTGTGACCCGGCCATGAGCTTGATCTGGGTGGCTGACGTGGACTACCAATGTCTGCGCAAACTCGTCAGTCCCGAGGCCTCGGCCCACTATTCGCCTACCGAGCTGGAGAGCGCCGGCCCGCTGGGAAATTGGCACCGCCGGCGTTTCCGCCCGCCCGCCAGCCTGGGGCTGGGTTCTCCCATTGGACTGGCTATGGATAGCCACGGCTGGGCCGTTTATGTGCATGATCGGGCCCGGCTCTACCGCTTTGTGGACAGCACCGGCGAGTGGTCGCTGTTGGGAACGCTTGATGAGAATTTGCGCCAGGACTTACCTTCGGGGATGACCACTGACCGCTATGGCAGCCTATTTTTCCTGACCACCGAACGGGGCTCGCTCTGGAAAATTCGTCCTCCCGCCGGCCTCACGCCGATGACCGTCACCAAATTGTGGCCCTGAAAGACTTCCTGGAAGAGTGGATTCGGCGTTACCCCGGTCCACCGACGGCGCTGCATGACTTTGACGCCGACGGGCTGTGCGCGGCGGCGCTCTGGAAGCTGCGCCTGGGTGGGACCACCCAGGTGGTCAGCGCCCGCCAGTGGCTACCCGTTCTGCAAAATCCGGCCCGATTGGTCTACCTGCTGGACCTGAGTTGCCCCGAGGAACGCTTTCCCTGGCAACTGCCGACGGTCGTCATCGACCACCACCCCCTGCCGCGGCAACCGCCACCGGATACCCTCCTGCTGCATCGTCCCGACCGCTGTACCGCCTGGCTGACCCATGAACTGCTATGGGGCGAAAGCGACGGCCCGCACGCCTGGATTGCCGCCCTGGGAATCCTCAGCGACCTGGGCGACTCCGCCGCCGGCGAAATATTGCAGAATCAAATACGGCGTTGGGGGCTCAATCCTTTACGCCAGCTCACCTCGCTGGTCAACAGTGCTCATCGAGCCGGTGCTGACTGCGAGCAGGCCCTGTCAGCCCTGACTCATCACGACTCTCCCGCGCAAATGTTACGTTCTGACCATGCCTCCATGGTCTATCTACGCGACTGCCAGCGCAAGGTACGCAAACGCCTGGGCCAGGCCAAACAGGTCCCGGCCATCAAACGCGGCCGGATTGCCCTGGTGCAATTTTCCAGCGACTGCCCCATCCAGTCCGTGGTCGCCCAGATCTGGAAAGCGCGTCTGGCCGACTATGTGGTGCTGGCGGCCAATCGGCGCAGCGACGTGGCCGAGGTGCATATCTCGGCGCGCAGCAGGGGAGCGCTGAACGCCATCAAAATCCTCGGTCAATTGGGCCTGATCGTGCGCGGTCACCCCCAATCGGCAGGCGCCGTCCTGGATCCGAATCAATGGGAACAATTCTTGGAGAAATTCTATGCGCATTCTGATCAGCGGTAATCGGCGCGGCCTGGGCGCCGCCCTGACCGACTACTTCAGCGAGCAAGGCCACCAGGTCTGGGGCTTTTCTCAGGCTTCCGCCCCACCCAACCGGGTGGACGCAAGCGACTTCGGACAGGTCCGCGACTGGGTCGAGAGCGTCGTGCATCACTACGGTGCGCCCGATCTGGTCCTCGCCAATGCCGCCACCGTGCTTTCGCCCGCGCCTCTGGCCCAGGTCGAACCGGAAGATTTTTCGCGGCTCATCGACGTGAACGTGAAAGGGGTGTTCTACCTTTTCCGAGCCGTGCTGCCCCACATGACCCGGGGTGTGCTCATCGGCATCAGCTCCGGCTACGGGCGCACCACCTCGCCGCGCATGGGTCCTTACTGCACCTCAAAATGGGCGGTGGAAGGCCTGGTCAAGACGCTGGCCTCGGAATTGCCCAAGACGATGGCGGCGGTGGCACTGGATCCGGGCACGCTCCAGACCGATATGTTGCGTCAGGCGCTGGGCGAAGGAGCGCGCTTTTTTCCTACTCCGGACCAGTGGGTGGATAAGGCGGCCCGGCTCATTCTCGGCCTGGGCCCCGCGCACAACGGCCAGAGTTTATCCGTCTGAAGCGCTCAGCCGGTCGTAGAGAAGGCCCATGAGATCCATCGAGGTCACGATTCCTATCGGGCGCCCGTCCTCATCGGTCACGATCATTCGATGAATACGACTGGCCAACATCGTTTCCAAGAGCGACTTCACCGAGTCGTCGGCGTAGACCTGAAAGGCAAACGTCTCCATGACCTCCCTCACCGTTAGATTCTGGTCGATCTGGCCGGCTTTAGCAAAATGGCGGGAGACGCCGGTGCGCGAGAGGTGACCGATGACAATTCCGTCAGCGTCCACCACCGGACCACCCGAAATGGCGCGCTTGTCGAATTCGTGCAGAATCTCGGCCAGAGTTTGCTCCTGGCGCATGCAGTAGCAGCCCTTGGTCATGATATCTTGCACGAGCGTCATAAATGGATCTGCGTCAGTGCGTCGGCTAATTCCTCGGCGCGTAGCGGCTTGGCCAGAAAATCCTGCATTCCGGCCAGCATCACCTTACGCCGATCGGCCGCCGAATTGCCGGCTGTAAGCGCGATCAAATACGGAGCCGGCGTGAAGCGCCGGTGGATCTGGCGGGCTGTTTCCAGGCCGTCCAGCGCAGGCATTTCCACATCAAGCAACACCACGTCGTAGACCCCTCGCTGTAAAACCTCGAGCACGTCAAGACCGTTGGAGACGATGTCGACCCGGTGACCCATGGAGTTCAGAATGCGCAGGGCGACTTTCTGGCAGACGGCGTCATCTTCGGCCAGCAACACGCGCAGGCGCCCGCTCTCCGGCGGGGCCGAAAGCACCGGGGCCGGGCCCTGGGTGGCGAAGTTCAAACTGAAATAGAAGGACGTGCCCACCTCCGGCTGAGAGTCCACCCAGATCTTGCCCCTCAGCAGCTCGACCAGATGGCGAGCCAACTTGATGCCCAATCCGGTGGTGGGCAGATCGCCCGAGAGCAGGGAACCCTGAAACAGCGACTCGATCTTGGCGGCCGACATGCCAGGCCCGGTATCCTGGATGCAAAATAGCACTTCCGAACTGCCGGATACATCCACAATAACGTCGCCGGCCGTGAATTTGACCGCGTTATCCAACAACTGGAGCAAAATCTGGCGAAGCTTGACCACGTCGCCCAAAAGACGCCGCGGAATAGAGTCCGAGACGGTGCAATGGATCTCGATCACCTTGGCGCGGGCCTCCGAATTCAGCCAGGCGGCCACCTGGGCCACCGTCTGGTGAAGGTCGAACTCGACCGGCTGCGGCTCGACGGTCCAGGCCGGCCCGAGCGCGTCCTGCAGGGGGCCGGAGAGCGCCAGCAGATGTTCCAGGCTGACTTGCAGCCCGTCCAAACTCTGAGGCTGAGGTTTGTGGCGCACCATTTCCAGCAGACCGAGCATCCGGTGCACCAGGGTGCGGACCTCGCGGCTGAAGACCAGCGCGAAAGCCTGCCGCTGGCGGACCGCCAATTCCAGTTCGGACAGTTGCTTTTGCTGCTGCTGCAGAGTGAGCAGCAACTGGCCGGCTTCCAGGTCGTGAACCTGCTGCTGGCTGCAATCCAGCAGCACTCCCCGGTAACCCGCCTGGCTGTCGGCCAGACGGACCCAGAATCGCTGCCGGGTTTCCTCACGGGTCACCACCTGGTTGTGTAGAGAGGCCGGAGAAGTTTCCCAAGGCCCGCTTTGCCACAGGCTCTCCAGACGTTTCCCGAGCCAGACCGTGGCCGGGGAACCGAGCAAGAGCTCCACCTCTCCCTCAAGCCGCAGCAAGCATCCCCGCTCATCGCTTTCAAAATACATCATCGGCAGATGACTGGCCTGCAAGCGAGCGCGCAGCTCCTGCAAAGTCTGGATCACCTGATCGAGGGACGGTTCCATGCCCGCAGGTTCGGCTTCCAGGATTTCGCTACCTGGCGTCGCAAGCAATTGAATGAGTAATTCCACCGTGCCGCGAAACCTGGTGCTGAAGGCGGGCCGACCCGATCCCCTGGGCGCCACCTGGGACGGCCAGGGGGTCAACTTCGCGCTTTTTTCCGAAAATGCCGAGGAAGTAGAACTCTGCCTGTTTCGCCACGGCCGCGAGGAGAGAATCCGCCTTCGCGAATGCACGCACAATATTTTCCACGGATACCTGCCTGGAGCGGGTCCCGGATTGCAATACGGCTACCGAGTGCACGGCCCCTACGACCCGGAGCGCGGCCATCGCTTCAACCCTTACAAACTGTTACTCGATCCCTATGCCCGCGCTTACGATGGGCGCATCCAACTGGCCGACAGCGATTTTGGCTACGTCATCGGTGACCCGGACCAGGACCTGACCATGGATCGGCGCGATAACGGCGAGCACGCCCCCAAGGGCCGGGTCGTAGACATGTCCTTCGATTGGGAAGGAGACGCGCACCCCCGCACGCCCTGGTCGCAGACCTTGATTTACGAAACCCACGTCAAAGGAGCCACTCTGCTCCATCCCGACGTGCCCGCCGATTTGCGCGGAACCTATCGCGGTCTCTCCTGCCCGGTCATGCTGGAGCACTACCAGAAGCTGGGCGTAACGGCAGTGGAGTTGTTGCCGGTGCATTCGATCCTGGATGACCGGCGGCTGCGCGAACTGGGTCTGGTCAACTATTGGGGCTACGGCACCATCAACTTCTTCCGGCCCGCCTCGCGCTATGCCCGTGAGGACGCCCTGAGCGAGTTCCGGGAAATGGTCAAAGCCTTTCACCGAGCCGGTATCGAGGTGATTCTCGACGTGGTCTACAACCACACCGGCGAAGGCAGCCAGTTGGGACCCACCCTGAGTTTCCGCGGCCTCGACAATCTCAGCTATTACCGCCTGGATAAGAACCGGCCGCGCTACTACCGGGATTTCACCGGTTGCGGCAACACCGTCAACACCGACCATCCCCAGGTGCTTTCCATGGTCATGGACAGCTTGCGCTTCTGGGTGGAGGAGATGCACGTGGACGGCTTCCGCTACGACCTGGCCACTGCCCTGGCTCGTGACCGCAGTTCCTTCTTGGACGCAGTCCATCAGGATCCGGTGCTGCGCAACGTCAAGCTGATCGCCGAACCCTGGGACCTGGGCGAGGGGGGCTACCAGGTGGGCAATTTCCCCACCCGCTGGGCCGAGTGGAACGACCGCTACCGCGACTGTCTGCGCCGTTACTGGCGTGGAGACGCGGGTCATCAGGCTCAGTTGGCGACTCGTCTGACCGGCTCCAGCGACCTGTTCGGGAAATCCGGCAAGGGGCCGCTCAGCTCGATCAACTTCATCACCTGCCACGACGGCTTCACGCTGCGCGACCTGGTGTGCTATCAGGAAAAACACAACCTGGCCAACGGCGAAGAAAATCGCGACGGCTCCAACAACAACTCCAGCCGCAACTTCGGAGTCGAAGGCGAAAGTGACGATCCTACCGTACGGGCCCGGCGCTTGCGCCAGCAAAAGAGTATGTTGGCCTGCCTCTACCTTTCTCAAGGCGTGCCCATGTTGTTGGGCGGGGACGAAATCGGGCGCAGCCAGGGCGGCAACAACAATGCCTACTGCCAGGACAGCAGCATCAGTTGGGTGGACTGGAAGTTAGGCTACGACCAGCGCGATTTGCTGGGCTTCGTGCACAAACTGGCGCAACTGCGCAAACGTCTGGGAGAAACGCTGGGACGAGCGCGCTACCTCAAGTCCGAAGACGTTCTCTGGCTGCATCCCGAAGGCCGTGAAGTGAGCCAGCGGGACTGGCATCTGGCGGATTGGGCAGCCCTGGGCATGCTGATGCACGGAGAATGCGAGCACATGCTGCTGATCTGCAACGGCTCGGATACGCAAGTAAACTTTCAGTTGCCCGCCGAACATCGTTCCGGCTGGCAAGTGGAGCTGACCAGCTACGAAGTGGGGGGTCCTTTGAGGGGAGGAGGCTTTATCTTACCGGCCGAGGGACTTTGGATCGGATTCAAGCCGGCTCCAAAGCGCCAGCAGGCCAATCGTAAAGCCCAACATGATGGTAGAAATGGCGTTGACCTCGGGGGTCACGCCGAACTTTAGCATCGAGTAGATCTTGAGCGGCAGAGTGGTGGCCCCGATGCCGGCCGTGAAAAAGGTGATCACGAAGTCGTCGAAGGAAAGCGTGAAGGCCAGCAAGGCTCCCGACATAATGCCGGGCAGAATACGTGGAAAAGTCACCAGCCAGAAAGTCTGCCAGGGAGTGGCCCCCAGGTCGGCGGCGGCTTCCTCCAGGTTGCCCTTCATACCGGCCAGACGCGTGCGCACCGTCACCGTAACGTAGCCGACCGAGAAGGCCACGTGAGCCAGAATGACCGTTACGATAGAGAGCTGGATGCCCACTTTGATAAAGAAAGTCAAGAGAGCGATGCCCATGACAATTTCCGGCACCATCATCGGCAGGTATGCCAGCGCTCCGACCGCTTCCCGGCCGCGGAATGGATAGCGCGACAGAGCCAGCGCCGCCATAGTTCCCAGCACCGTCGAGAGGAAAGTGGCCAGGCAGGCCACTTTCAAACTGTTCAAGAGAGCCCGCATCAGCAGCTCGTTGTGCCAGAGCGTGACGTACCACCTGGTGGTGAAACCTTCCCAGCTGCTATTGCGCCGGCTATCGTTAAACGAGAACAGCACCAGCACCACGATAGGCGTGTAAAGAAACAGGTAGACCGTCAGCGCGTAGAGTCGCAACCAGAGGGGGCCGGGTTTTTCTTCACGCATCGCGCTCACCCGCCAGCCCCATGTAGAGCGCCATGGAAGTCACCATCAACAGCATGAGCACCAGCGACAGGGCCGATCCCATCGGCCAGTTAAAGAGGGCCAGAAACTGCTGCTGAATCAAATTGCCGATCATCTGCGTCTCGGGCGAACCCAGGATTTCCGCCGAAACAAAGTCACCCATGGCCGGCACGAAGGTAATCAGGCTGGCCGAAATCACGCCCGGCAGGGAAAGCGGAAAAACCACCTTCCAAAAAGCCTGAACAGGAGTAGCGCCCAGGTCGGCGGCCGCCTCCACCAGGGAGCGGTCCTGGTTTTCCAGGCTCACATAAATCGGCAGCGTGGCAAAGGGCAGAAACCCGTAAGTCAATCCTAAAATCACGGAAAAATCCGTATTCAACATCTGCAGCGGCTGGCTGATGAGGTGCAGCTTGAGCAGGACGGCATTGATGACGCCTTCTTTTTGTAAGAGTGTGGTCCAGGCGAAGGTGCGGATCAAATACGATGTCCAGAAGGGCAGCACCACCAGAATCAGCAGCTGGCTGCGCAAACGCCCGCCGTAGACGGCGATGAAATAAGCCAGGGGATAGCCCAGCAGCAGACAGGCGGCGGTGGTGGTCAAGGCATAGCGGGCCGAACGCCACATGACCTCAAGATTGGCGGCCGAAAAGGCTGCCTTGAAGTTGTCCAGGCTGGCCTGCTGGGAGACGTTATACTCGGCGTCGATGGTGAACATACTCTGATAGAGCACGGTAAAGAGGGGGAAGATGACGAAAGTCAGGTTGTAGAGCACAAAGGGCAGCACCAGCGCCCAGGCCAGAAAGCGCTTCATCGCTTGACCTCTTCCCAAATGTGGTCCCAGAGCTTTTCGCCGGCTCCCAGGTCTTCCTGAAAAACCAGGCGTTTCATCACCTCTTTGCTGGGATAGGTCAGCGAATCAGTGAGAATCTCGGGCCGGACCCACTTCTCGGAGGCTTCGATGGGATTGGCGTAACCGCAACCGTTGGTCACCCCCGCGGCCACTTCCGGCTGCATATAGTAGAGGATAAACTGCATGGCCGCCTCCGGATGGGGAGCGGCTCGCGGGATGGCCATGTTGTCGACGAACAAAAAGCTGCCCTCGCGGGGAATGGCGTAGCCCACCGTCGGGTCCGAGGCGGCTTGATGGACATCACCCGACCAGGCCAGCGCCAGGGTGGTTTCGTGGCGAATCAAGTCATCGATGAAATCCGAGGTGTAGCGGCGTACCCACTGTTTTTGCCGCAACAGGGCCTGCTTGGCTTTCTCCAGCTCTTCCGGTTGGACGGAATTGCCCGAGAAGCCCTGACTGATCAGGGCAGCCCCCAGAGTGTCGCGCTTTTCGTCGAGCATGGTAATGCTGCGCCCGTACTTGCCGTCAAACAGCACCTTCCAACTGTCGGGGGCGGGAATCACTCGATCCTTGAGATAGGCAATGCCGACCGTGCCCCAGAGATAAGGAATAGACCACTCCTGATGGGGGTCCCAGGGAGGGTGGCGCAGACGTTCATAGAGACGCTCTCCCGGCACCGGCCTGGGCAACTTTTGCACCAGATTCTGGCGAATCAAGCGGCGCAGCATGTAATCGGGAGTGACGATCAGGTCATAGCCCTCGGTGCCGATCTTGAGCTTGGCGAACATGACGTCAGCCGAAGAACACTCCTCATAGTTGACGCGAATGCCGCTGGCCTGCTCGAACTGCCTGACCGTATCCGGCCCGATATAGAGCGACCAGTTGTAGAAATTCAGGGTGTTGGGATGATCCAGGCAACCGCCCGCCAGACAACCCAGACCCAACAGGGAGGCAGCCTGCAAGAACTGGCGGCGGGTGGGCCGTAGAGTCAACAGTTGGAGGCGGTCTTTCACCGCGGCAACAAGGCCCCCGAGTCGACGTCCCAGTTCACGCACACCGGATCACCTGCCTGAAAGCTCGACTCCTCCAGATTTTGCCTCTCCGTCAGCAACTGGTAGCCGTTGCTCAAATTTACGATGTAACGGGTGATTGGTCCCATAAAGATGGCCTCGGCCACCGTCCCCTCGAGGCTATTGTGATCCGGATCGGCGGTCTTGCCGAGCCTGAGCCGTTCCGGGCGCAGGCTCAATTCGGCCGCATCACCCACCTGCAGGCCGGGGCGTGAAATCACCCAGAACTGGCCATCTTCGCTATTTACCCGGGTGCGGCCGTTGCTGATTTCGGCCACTTTGACGGGTAAAAAGTTAGCGGTTCCGATGAACTCGGCCACGAACCGGGTGGCCGGACGCTCGTAGACTTCGCGGGGTTGGCACACTTGCTCGACCCGCCCGGCGTTCATCACCGCCAGCCGGTCCGACAGGGTGAGCGCTTCTTCTTGATCATGGGTAACCAGCACGAAGGTAATGCCCAGACTTTTCTGCAGGCGCTTGAGTTCGGAGCGCATTTCCTTGCGCAGCTTGGAATCCAGCGCGGCCATCGGCTCGTCCAAGAGCAGTACGGCCGGCTGGTTGACCAGAGCGCGGGCCAGCGCCACGCGCTGTTGCTGGCCACCCGACAATTCGTGGGTGCGCCCTTTGCTTTTATCGCTCAGATGCACCATGGCCAGCGCCTCGTCCACCCGGCGCCGAATCTCGGACTCGGACACCTTACGGCGGCGTAAGCCGAAAGCGACATTCTCGAAGATGGAGAGGTGGGGAAAGAGACTGTAGCTTTGAAATACCGTGTTGACGTTGCGCTGGTAGGCAGGCAGGCCGGCCACCGCCTGGCCGTCAATGCGCACTTCACCGGAGGTCGGCTCTTCGAAGCCGGCGACCAGGCGCAATGTGGTGGTTTTACCACACCCGGAAGGACCGAGCAGCGAGAAGAACTCGCCCTTGCGAATCTGCAGGTCGATCCCGAAGAGAGCCTGGTAGGTTTTGTAAGTTTTGCTGACACGCAGCAACTCAACAGCGTATGGGTCCAACGAATCCGCTCCAGTATTTTAGATCCTGAATAGCTCGGGCGAGATTGCCGCTGCACTTCGCTTGCGAGGTGCAGACCGGAGCGGGTCGCTGATCCAGACGCTGCATCATACAAAAAAAATCCCCGGCTGAAAAGAGTACCCGGGGGGTGCAGAGAAGCTGAGGCGATGTTCGACCGCCTCTATCGGCGTGACATTGCGCTGAAAACCTATCAGGATCGTTACGTTACCGCCCTCAATCATCAGGGCGGTTGGCGCATCAACGGTCTGGCCCAACGTTTGCTGGGCTGGGAAATTTTTTCGCTGATCTACCTTTCGGAAACCCATGTTGCTCTCAAGACGGCCCACGGACGCTACGTCAGCGCCACCGACGAGCAAAATCGCTGGGCCCTCTACGGCGGAGCCGAGCGCATCCTGGGCTGGGAAGTTTTTGAACTTTCGGAACTGGAGCCGGGGAAAGTAGGTCTGCAAAGTTCCCACGGCCGCTGGGTGCGCGTAGGCGCCGAGGCTCTCGGCTTCCCCCTGCTGGCCGACTCCTCCAGCCCCCGTCCCGAATGCCTGTTTTCTCGCGTCTACCTCTAGATGGGCCACGGCTCGGAAAGGTCATGCGGAGCTCTTTGTTGAAATACTCTCAATAACAAGGATTAACCATTAGGCTTCGAGAATGTTATTGTCTATGGAGGTAGTTCGCTTGATTCATTCGTTTGAGCGTCAGGGCCATTCCGTTCCTCAGCGTCAAAGCGCGCCGGAAAAGAGTTCCATCCATCTCATTGAGGCTCATGATTGGATGGGTCCGGATACGCGCCCCGAGTGTGCGCCCGAGCCTCGCGACGTGCGCCTGCCGTCAGAGTTAACGACCCCGTAATATTTGGAGTCTGGTGGCAAGGCCAGATTAAGGCCGGCCGCTTAGAGTCCGACTATGGACTCGCTGAAAACCGCTACCCTTCCCCAACCAGCCACCGTTCCGGTGCGCCCCCAGGTCGACGCCGCCAGTCTGACGGGCCCCGTGGCTCCACCAGCGGATGTTTTCATCCCCACCCAGACGACGCCGGTGCAGATCTTCCTGACCCCGCAGCAGGCCATGGCTCTGTGCCGGCCCGAGGCGCCGGCTCAGCCCAAGTCCGCCAACGACAAGCTCAAAGAGGCTGTTCCCGGGCCCATGAAAATGGTGGTGGACGGCATTCCCTTGCCGGGAATCGACGCCAAGATCAAGCCTCGCTTTGACAACGGCGGCGTCAAGGGCGGACCCACCGGCGTCGACTTCAAGTTGAAGTGGTAGGGCGCTTAAGAATCGTCCAACCGCAAGGTTTGCTGGGGTCCGGATCAAACTCGGTGAGCCATTTCTTATGGCCAAAACGGCGTAAAGATTCGAGCTCGTTCACCGCGCAATGCGAGCAATAAAGGGGAACCTCGCCGGCGCGTCCCCAGGTTACCTCACTGGCCTGTTCCAACTTGGCAAAGCCCGGCTGATGACCGATTTGCCGGCGCATCGTCCCACCGCTGCCGCAGGGAGAAAGGACCAGGCGGATCCGGTCCGCTTCCTCGATGATTTCCACTCCCCCGCCGTCGGGGCCCGAAAAGTGCAGTCGCAAGTGCTCGGCCAGCATCACGGCCAATTGTTCCGGCTCCACGGCGGCGGCCTGCTGCCAGGCCGGTTCATAAAAAGAAGTAGACCTGAGGACGCGCTCCACGGCCGCCTGAGCTTGCTCCTGGCCAACTTTTTCCAACAAGGCGCTCATCACCGCGTAAGAATAACGAAACAAGAGATCATGCCAGGCTTTGGCCCGCAAAAACTCACCTTCGAACAAAACTCGGGCTCCCTCCCAGTCACCCACCTGAGCCTTTTCGAGCACTGGGGAGGGCTGCGGCAGGTGAGGCGCCAGGCGGCTCGTCTGTGGGTCGGCTAACGCAGACAGTTCTTCAGGGTCCTCCAGAAGCTCCGTGACCATCCGCCCAATAACGGAGTCAGCCAGCGACTCCACAAAGACGCTATGACCCTGAGCGGTGACTTCCGGCCCGGTTTCCAGGATCCAGCGCAGAGCCCACTCGTAACCAAGCGTGATCATCATCTGCTGACCAGCGCTAAGATAAGCCCAATAGGCAGTCAAGCGCTCGAGATCGCGAGCCTCGATGGCCTGCAGGACCCGTTCCCGGTCGGAAACGGAAAGCTCGGAAAAAGTGCCCTGCCGAATAGGACGCCCCAACACAGGGGAAAACTCAACTCGATCTGCTCCTTGATTCATGCTCAGGCTGTTTCTACGTGCACGCGGAATTCCCCTAAGCGGGACGAGGCAGGCAGAGACGGTAGCCCACGCCCGGTTCCGTTTTGATGTAGTTACGTTTGCCGTCGGGCGAGTTAAGTTTGCGGCGCAGGTTGCACACATTGACGCGCAACACGTGGGAATCGTCCACGTAGCCTTCGCCCCAGACCTCCTTGAGCAACTGGCGATGGGTGAGCACCCGATCCTGATTGCGCATGAAGGCCATCAACAACGAGAACTCGTTGGGAGTCAGGGAAATCTCGTGGCCGGCCAGGGTCACGTGCCGGCGCTCGAGATCCAGTTCCAGATCGCCACAGGTCAACAATGTGGGGGCGTGCAGCGACTTGCTGCGGCGCAGGGCGGCCCGCACGCGGGCCAGCAACTCATCCACCGAGAACGGCTTGGTCAAATAATCATCGGCTCCCAGGTCAAGTGCCTCGATCTTGGTGGTTTCCGCTCCTTGCACGGAAAGGATGATCACCGGGATGGCATGCTCCTGGCGCAGGCGCCGTAACAGCTCGATTCCGCTACCATCGGGCAGGCCCAGGTCGAGCAGAAGTAAGTCAGGAACCTGTTTGGCCAGGCTGGTAAAAGCTTCCTTACAGGTCTCGGCTTCGCTGACTTCATAAGCGTGCGCGCTTAAAGAAACCTTGAGGAGATGACGAATGGGCCAGTCATCTTCGACGACTAAAACATTGGCGGTGCGGATTCTTTCGCTGATCATGGAGCGCCCTTTCGCGGTTGGCATCTTGACCCCGCTTCAAGGATCCTTGATGCGAAAATCGAAGCTTTTCCCCTTATGGAAATTTCTCGCCTACCGAACAACCCACCTTCGATCCCGGGCCGGGCTCCTCAGTCCACCCCTCCTCCAGAGGCGCAGCCGGCCGATCAGTTCCAACCGGCCACTTCCCCGCCTCCTAAGATCGGCAAGAAGATTTGGGCGGCCGCATCGCTGACCGGCACGGTCGGAATGTTCGTGGGAACCCGTTGGGGTGCCAGTATGGGACATCCGGCCCTTGGTTTTGCCCTGGGCACGCTAGTCGGCGGAGCCATCGGCGCCGGACTGGCTTCGTTCGCCTACTCGGGTAAACCGTCATAGACGTCGCCAGTTTCCTCAATCAGGCCACCTTAGCTCAACTCGGCGGCGGCACCATCGCCGGAATCGCCATCGGATACGCAGCCAAACGAGCCGCCAAAATCGCTCTGCTCATGCTGGGCCTGGTGCTGATCGGCCTCTATTTTCTGGCCCAACAGGGCTGGATCACGGTGCACTGGCAGCAGGTCTCTGAAGGCATCGAGCAAGGCAGCCGCGGTGCCGGCCAGTGGCTGCAGGCCATGCTGGCCCAGCTCAGTCCCAGCCTGGTGGGACTGACCGCCGGCTTTTTTGTGGGACTCAAAGTCCGCTAGCCGACCCGGAGCGCCACCATCTGTGCCGGCACTCCCAAACCGCGAGACTTGCCAGGCCGCGGTAATTATTGCCGCCAGGTCGGCAAGTCGGGCTCTCGACGGAGGCCACCACCTGTGGTAAGCAAGACACACCACCTGTGGCGGCACTCCGAAACCACGAGACTTGCCAGGCCGCGGTAATTGTTACCGCCAGGTTGGCAAGTCGGGCCCCCCAGACCGGATGCCACCACCCGTGGTCGGCATTACACACCAACTGAAACCGAGCGTTCAGGCCACGGTTACGCGCACACCTTTGCTTTCCACGCCCGACTTACTGGCAGCGGCGATGGCCCATTGTCCCGCCGACAGTTCCACTTCCGTCTGCTGGCCGGGTAGCACGCGATCGAGTTTCCACTCCTCGCCGACCTGCCGGTAGACCGTCCAGGCCTTGAGCGGAGCGGCGTCCTGGTGAGTCATGCGCACCTTGCGCCCGGATTGCGTCAGCGCAGGAGCGCTGACCTGCTGGTTTTTGGCCGTTGAAAGGGCGGGCGTCAGAGCCGGTTCGCGGTAAAACTCCTGTTTAAAAACGCTGTTGATGTTCTGCCGGTTCTCCAGAAGCGGTCCCACGTTCCACCAGATATTACCCTGTGAGCCTTCGGGATGCTTGGCTCGAGAGAGCTGCAACTGCTTGCGATACTCGGCCACGTTCCACTTGGGATTGGTGCCCAGCGCGCGCAGGTCGTTGCCGGCGAAAATGTAGCGCCCTTCCTGGCTGTGATCGGCCCACCAGTTGACGAGCTTATCGTAAGCCTGCTTGGGTTGGTCGGTGCGCCAGTAGAGCTGCGGTGCCAGATAGTCTACCCAACCTTCGTCCATCCATTTCTGGGTGTCGGCGTAGATGCCCTCATACTGATTGAAGCCCGAGGTGCCTTCCGGCTTGTCCGGGGCCGGCAAGCCGAAGGGAGAAATCCCGAAGCGCACGTAGTCCTTTTCTTCGCGTACGGCCGCCTGCACGTCGCGCACGGCCCGATTGACGTTCTCCCGGCGCCAGTCGTCTCTGGCCAGCTTGCCACCGGCCGCCTGATAGGCGGCGTAGGTTTTCTGATCGGGAAACTCGAGGCCGTCCTTAGGATAAGGATAGAAGTAGTCGTCGAAGTGAATTCCGTCCACGTCGTAGCGCTTGGTAATGTCACGGCAAACGTCGACCAGCTTCTGGCGCACCACCTCGGCACCCGGATCCATCCATTTGGTGGTATCGTAGGGGTGGACATGCTCGGGATGCTCCACGGCGATGTGGGGAGCCACCTGCTCGGTGCGCAGCGAGGAACTGGCCCGATAAGGGTTGAGCCAGGCGTGCACCTCCAGGTTACGCTCATGGGCCTGTTCGACCATATAGGCCAGCGGGTCGTAGCCCGGGTCCTGGCCCTGTTTGCCGGTCAGGTAGTGACTCATCGGCTCCAGCTCGGAGCGATAAAGCGCGTCTCCCTCCGGACGAACCTGGAAGAACACGGAATTAAAACCGCATTCCTTGAGACGGTCGAGCATCTGGCGCATCTCGCGCTTCTGCGTCTCGGCATCCAGATTGGAGCTGCTGGGGAAATTGATGTTCCACACGCTGGCCACCCAGGCGCCGCGCAACTCCCGGCGGTGCTTGACTTCCACCAGGTCAGACAATTCCACCTGATCCACCGGCTGCTCGACCTTGGACGCGCGCGGGCGCGCGACTCGGGCGGGCAAACTCAGCCTGGGAGCGTCAGCGACGCGCATCAGACCCTCCCGGCGAAAAGCATCTCAGCGGGGTCGCCCGGAGCCAGCAGATCGCCCGGGTCGTCGCCCGGGACCTGGACGGGTGCGTCCGGTTTCACGTGAGCTTCCACCGCGAAGTAGTCGGCTACGCCCTTAGAAAGCGCGTGGCCGAAGACGAGTTGCATAGCGGGATTGGCCAGCACCTGCTCCTCGCCCGGGTTGGAGAGGAAGCCGAGTTCCACCAAGGAGGCGGGCATCCGGGTGTTCTTGATCACATAGAAGTTGGAAGCCTTGACACCGCGGTCGGTCAGCCCCACGTCATCGATCATGCTTTTCTGCAGCAACTTGGCCAGCGTCTTGGAGCGGTCACTGGCCTGCACGGCGTGGTATGTTTCCGTGCCCTTGGCGGCGGCATTCTCGGCCGAATTGGCGTGGACCGAAATGAACAGGTCAGCGGGCCATTGATTGGCCAGATCTACGCGGGCTTTGAGATCTCCGCTCAGGCTGGCTCCCGGGGCGACTTCCACGTCGGTCGAGCGGGTCATGCGAACTTCGGCGCCCATTTCGATCAGATCGGCTTCCAGGATCTTGGAAACGGCCAGAACCACGTCTTTTTCTTTGGTGCCGGCGGGTCCGATGGCGCCCGGGAAACGGCCGCCGTGACCGGGATCGATCATGACACGACGTCCCGACAAAGGTGCTACAGACATATTCAGTTCTCCCTCATATCTCTATCTATCTTGCTACCAGCTTAGCCGCCGGGAGGGGAGAGATGGTTGACGGAAGGTTACAAAGCAGATGTCGATTTCGAAATTTTGAAATCAGCGCTGACCAGATAGTGGTCCGAGGCGGCATCCGCGTTCTTGGCGTCGGAGTGCACTTGACTGCCTAAGAATCGGTCTTTCTGCTCGGCTGGATAAAGGACATGGTCGAATTGATGGCCGCGCACCAGGCCGGGGTCCATTCCCGGCACAATCCAGGTCAATTGCTGCGAGCGCGGTTTGTCGGCCAGGCTATCCAACAACTGGACTCCCTGTCCATCGCCTTGGGCCAGGGCCTGCACCGAACGATTATGGGTTTCGTCGTTTAAATCGCCGGTCACTACCACCAGCCTGGAAGGGAAGGCCCGCATATCCTTGAGCAAAATCTCGCGCCCGGCCCGGGCTTCGGCGATGCGCTGGTCTTCGGTGGTGGGATCACCCAGGCGGGCCTTGCCATGAGTATTGTAGACGGTCACGGCTTCGCCATTCACATCCAAGTCGACGCGCAGGAAATCCCGAGTGAAGTGGGTGGTGGCGCGGCCATCAGCGGTGGGGATGCGGTCATTTTTGTGGCTGACCACTTTGGTGATGGGATACTTCGAGATCAGAGCCAGGTTCAGGCCGCTCCTGTCGTTGCTGGGGACCAGCGCCACATGCTGGTAGGCGCCCCCCAACCGCTCCTTGGCGAACTTCTCGAGTAGCGCTTTGCTGCCTACTTCCTGCAGGGCAATGACGTCGCATTCGGACTCTTTGATGGTGCCGGCCAGAGCCCGCAGTTCCTGGGTGCTCTTGCCCTGGCGTACGCCATTACCTTGCGAGGGAGCAATGAAGTCCTTCACGTTGTAGGATCCGATGCGCAGGCGTTGCACGTCCATCCTGCTCGGTTCGATGAACCTGCCCTAAGCCCTGGCTTCGCGCCAGCGGCGCCCGACTTCTTCCCAACGCACGATCTTCCAGAAATTGTCCACATAGTCTTTGCGCATATTCTGGTATTTTAAATAGTAGGCGTGTTCCCAGACATCCAACCCCAAAAGGGGCGTCTGACCTTCCAGCAGCGGGCAATCCTGATTGGCGGTCGAGCGCACCGCCAGGTTCCCACCTTTTTCCAGGACCAGCCAGGCCCAACCGCTGCCGAAGCGGGTCATGGCCGCTTCCTGAAAGCGTTCCTGAAATTTCTGCCAGGAACCGAACTTGTCTTCCAGAGCGCTCTTCAAGTCGCCAGGAACATTCGAGGTGTTGGGCGGACCGATCCATTTCCAAAACAAGCTGTGATTATAGTGGCCGCCGCCGTTATTACGCACTGGCAACTGCAGCGACAGGGGTAACTCCGAAAGGCCTGTCAGCAGTTGCTCCACTGTCCAGTTGCTCCATGGGCCCGGGTTCTTGGCGATGGCCTCGTTCAAGTTCTTTACGTAGGCGGCATGGTGTTTGTCGTGATGAATTTGCATGGTGAGCGTGTCGATCACCGGCTCGAGAGAATTGTAACCGTAGCCCAGGTCAGGTACGGTGAATCCGGGAGCGGCCGCGGCCTGGGCCAGCGTCGGCAAGGTGGCGGCCAGGCCGAGGCTGGCCAGGCCCTGCAAAAAGCTTCTGCGCTGAATATCCATGGATAGCCCTTTCCGATCAGGAAAGGGGTGTCCTGCCCGGGGCTGCCACCACCTGTGGTCGGCAAGACACACCATCCGTGGCGGCCAGACCCAGGGGCCATCACCTGTGGCAGGCCGGAAACCGGAGGTTGCCAAAGGAAAAGAATCGAAGGTCGGGGCATGAGCTGGTTTGGGTTGACGCACCTGGCCGGGCTGGCCGGAATCTGGCTGGCTTGCCTGCTGCTGAGCCGCTGGGGAAGGCAGTCGCGGAAAGCGATCGACCGCTTTCTGCTGCTCAATTTGATCGCTTATATGGTGATCGCCTACAGTTGGCGCTGGAGCCAGCTCTCGTTGGCCACCTGCCTGCCGCTCCACCTGTGCGACTTCATTCTTTTCGCGGCCTGTTACCTGCTCTGTGAGCGGCGCAGTCAGATCACTTTCGAGTGCATCCATCTGCTCTCATGGACCAGCAGCATCTGGGCCCTGATCACTCCCGATCTGCCCCATGATTTTCCCCACTACCGCTACTTCGAATTCTTCTGGGGACACGGCCTGATCTTCGTGGTGCTGGCCCACCTGCAGGGCGGCCAGGGCTATCGGCTGAGCCGCGACTCCTGGAAAGGCGCGGCCTGGGGCCTGCAACTGTGGATTTTGCTGGTGGGCGGATTGGATTACCTGTTCAACTGGAATTACGGTTACCTGATGCTCAAGCCGCCAGCCGGCTCACCGCTCGACTACCTCGGTCCCTGGCCTTTTTACGTGCTGGTGGCCGACGCGCTGGTGGTGGGACTGTGCTGGCTGGCCTGCCGCCTGCTGGCCCCGAAAACCCCCGAACCTATTCCTTTATAATCGTCGAGTCGGCCGGCATCTTCCAGGTCAATTCAGCATCCGGCACCGGCCCGGGCGCAGTTTGCACTTGAGCGTGGGCCACGTCTTTGCCGCTGTGCCAGGCCACGATCTCTTTCACCAGTTTGGTAGCCGGGTCGAGCACCAGTTGATTTTCGCCGTCCTTCCACCAGATATCCGGTTCCTTGGCTTTGGAAGGCTCCAGCTCGAAGTCCTGGCGGGAACCGGAAAGCAGCAGCAGCAGAAAGTTGCCGGGACCCAGAGCGGGACTGGTGGGCGCATCTTTTAGCCCACCCGGGAAATCCTCACTGTTGTATCCGTTCTGCTGGGCATCCTGCCAATCACCGACACGGCTGGTCCAATTCCACAGCTTACCGCCCTCCAGCCAGCAGTGCACCACCAGCGGCGGCCCTTCGGGGTATTTGGTTTCGGCCCAGTAATGCATGCGGTCGGGGCGGCGGAAAGCCAGGGTGGAATTCTGGGTCCACACCATCCCCTCGACCTTGAGCTGGAAGGTGACCTTGCCTTCGGAGATAGCGGAATAGCTGGCCAGCGCCTCGCCCAGCGGGTCGGCCGCGGCCACGCCCTGCAGCAGCGCGGCGGCTACGAAAAACTTCTTCATTTGACCTCCAGTGTTTTGCTCCAACGAGCGCTTTCCGGCCCCACCAGCACGTGAAAAACATCGCCGCCCAGATCCTGCACGTCGCGGGCCCCCAGCTCCTGCAACAGAGTCTTCTTGAGCAGGTCGGACTTGCGCAGGCGGACTCTCAGGCGGGTAACGGCCACTTGCGAGCTATCCAGGACGTTGTCCTGACCGCCCAGGGCCTGGCGCAACTTGTCCGCCTGCTCGCCCGGCAACGGCGGAGCGTCATTGCTCACAGCCGCTTCGGCCGCCGGCTCGGCGGGCTTGGCCATCACCAGTTGACCCCGGCCGGCCATGATGGCCTCGATGTCGGTTTTGATATTCTCCGAGCGCGTGCCGTAGATGGCCTGCAGGCTGTCGCCCACCACCATCACTCCGGTGGCCCCCAATTGCTTGAGCACGTCAACCTTGACCGCCGGCATGGATTTGACGGTGACGCGCAGGCGCGTAATGCAGGCATCCAGCGCGGCCAGATTACCGGGCCCGCCCAGGGCTTCCAGCACCGCGGCGGCCAGCCCCCCGGCTTCGCCGGTAGCGGCGGCCGCCGCCACTTCATCCTCACGGCCCGGCGTTTTCAGGTTGAAAGCCCGGATGGCGGCGCGAAACACCAGGTAATAGATGACCGCGTAGAGCGGCCCCAACACGAAGACTAGATAAGGGTTGACGCACTTGGCGTAAAGCACCACGTAGTCGATCAAGCCATGGGAAAAAGTCGTGCCCAGCCGGCCGCCCATTTCATACATCACGAAGAAGGCGCTGCCGGCCAGCAGTGCATGAATTCCGTAAAGCAAGGGCGCCACGAAGAGAAACGAAAACTCGATAGGCTCGGTAATGCCGGTCAAAAACGAGGTAAAGGCGGCCGAGATCATGATGCCGCCCACTTCTTTGCGCCGCTCCGGCCTGGCGCTGTGCCACATGGCGATGGCCGCCGCCGGTAGTCCCCACATTTTAAAGAGGTAGGCGCCGCCTAGAATACCGGCCGTCTGATCGCCCTGCATAAAGCGGGTGATGTCGCCGTGATAAGTCTGGCCATCTTTGACAAAGCTTCCAATAGTGAAGAAGAACGGGTTGTTCCAAATGTGGTGGAGACCAAACGGAATCAATCCGCGCTCCACGACTCCGTAAATAGCCACTGAGAGAGCCGGGTTGCGATTGGCCACAAAATCCGAAAACTCATTGATGAGCCCCTGCACGGGCGGCCAGGCAAAGCTCATCACGATACCCAGAATCAGCGAGCAAACGCCGGTGATGATGGGCACGAAACGCTTGCCGGCAAAGAAGCCAAGGTAAGCCGGCAATTCAATCCGATAATAGCGCTTGAAAAGATTGCCGGCCAGCAAGCCGATCAGAATACCACCAAAAACACCGGTCTCCAGCGTCTTGATGCCATCCACGTTGGCCATCATGACCTCGGGTAGATGGCGGAATTCGGCCATCACGCCCATGGTGGAAATCAGCACGAAGAACCCCACCGTGGCCGCCACCGCCGCCACTCCGTCGAAGTTGGCAAAGCCCAGGGCCACGCCGATGGCGAAAATCAACGGCAAATTCGAGAAAATAGCGCCCCCTGATTTCTCCATCACGGTGGCCAGCAACGAATTCATCCAGCTAAACTTGGCGCTGCCCACACCCAGCAGAATGCCCGCCACCGGCAGCACCGACACCGGCAGCATCAGGGAGCGCCCGATTTGCTGTAAGACCGCGAACATTTTCTTCATTTGCGCCGCTCCCGCACCAATTTGCGCACTGCTTCGGCATCCGCCAGGGCCAGCGCCGCGCCCACCAGAGTTTCACAATCGGCCACCGACCAGCGGCGCACTTCGGCTTTCACCGAAGGCACAGCCGGCGGGCTGACGCTCAGCTCGCGAATGTTCATGCCCAGCAGCAAGGGCACTGCCTCCAGGTCCTGAGCGGCCCCACCGCACACGCCCACCCACTTGCCGTGCTTACGGGCCGCCTCCCCCACTCCGTGCATCAAGCGCAGAATGGACGGGTGCAGCGCATCCACCTGACCGGCCAGGTCGGGATGGGCGCGATCGATGGCCAGCGTATATTGCGTCAGGTCATTGGTACCGATCGAGAAGAAATCCACTTCGGGGGCCAGTTGATCGGCCAGCAGCGCGGCCGAGGGCACCTCGATCATCACCCCCAGCTCCAGCCGGCGGCCCCGCAACTGCTGCTCGATCTCGGCCCGGATCGAGCGCCATTCGGCCAGTGTGGAAATCATGGGCACCATCACGGCCAGGCGACATTGATCCGAAATCTGAAGTAGTGCCTGGATCTGGTTACGAAAGAGCTCCGGGCGCTTTTTGTAGAGACGGATGCCGCGCACGCCCAGGAAGGGATTTTCCTCGTGAGCCATGGGCACATAGGGCAGCGGTTTGTCTCCGCCCACGTCGAGCAGGCGGGCCACCAGCCGTTTCTCCGTTCCCAGTTGAGCGGCCAGTTCTCCATAGAACTGCACCTGCTGCTCCAGGCCGGGCTCCTGGTCCAACCCGTGGAAGTAAAACTCAGTGCGGAAAAGCCCGACGCCCTCCGCGCCTTGTTCCAACCCCTGGCGCAGATCCTCGCCGTTGCCGATGTTGACGGCCACTTCCACGTGAGCGCCGTCGCCGGTGCGCGCTTCCTGATGAGCCAGCGCCCGCTCCGCCTCTTGTTGTTTCTGTAAAGCCTCGAGACGCCTCCCAGCACTGTCCAGCTCGGCCTCCGAAGGTTCACAGAGTAAGACTCCGTTCTCCGCGTCGAGCACGACGGGAACGCCTTCCTTTAGCTCCAGGCAGGCCGGTCCCAGCGCGCACAACGAGGGAATCCCCAGCGAGCGCGCCAAAATGGCCACGTGACTGGTCGGCCCTCCTTGAGAAAGACACAAACCCTTTACCCGCCGGCGGTCCAATTGCACCGTCTCGCTCGGATTCAAGTCGCGGCAAACGACGATGCAATCCTCGGGAAAGATACGCTGAGCCGAACTCTCGCCCAGCAAACAGGTGAGTACCCGCTCGCCCACGTCACGCAGATCGTTAGCCCGCGCCGCCAGCAGCGGGTTGGAAAGCGCCGCCAGCAACTCGGCCTGCTTGTCGTAGGCGTTATGCCAGGCGCGCGCGGCCGGTTGGCCGGCGCCGATGGCCTTGCGCGTTTCGTCCAACAACTGCGGATCGTGCAAGATCTCCGCGTGAGCCGCAAAAATGCTCCGCTCGGAGACCGGCGCCTTACGCTCCAGGTCAGAAATTTGCCGGGCCGCCTCCGCCAGGGCCTGCTCGAACTCTTCCAGTTCGGCGGCGCCGCCCTGAGCTTCCTCGGGCAAGTGAAAGGTCGCCCGCTTCCAAAGATAGACGGTGCCGATTCCCAGCCCTCGAGAAGCCACCACGCCGCGCAACTGGCCGGGCAAGGCCTCGGTCAGCGCCGGAGCGGCGCTGACCACCGGAACGGCCGCCAGATCATCGCCCAGGCCGCCGAGAATCTCCGCTTCCAGCCTGGATAACTGCTCTTCGCTCAGATGCGTGTGAACCAGGCGCACTTCCTCTTTGGGCCCCAGGCCCAAGCCCAGAATACCTACCAGACTGCGGGCCGAGGCGCGGCCGGAGCGCTTCTCCAAGTAGATATTGCCCGGCAAGTCTTTGACCAGGATCAGCAGCCGGGCGGCCGGGCGGGCGTGCATGCCGCTGGGATTAGGCAACTCCAGCCAGCGTCCAATCTTCTCGGCCGGCATTTTCCCCGTATCCTCGGCGGCGTTGTAAAGAGGAGCCGCCAGGTCCGGCTGCTTGACCTCGACCTTCAGCCAATCGCTCCCCTGGAGGACCTTGCCCTGGCTGGCGTCCACGCCCGTGACGGCCGGATTCTCGGGAATCACCACCACGGTGATGAGACTACGGCAGCGGGTGGCGATCAGGTCGCTATCGAACTCCAGCAGGGGCGCGCCGGCTTCCACCCTATCACCGACTTTGACGCGCGGCTTGAAACCCTGGCCATTCAGCTTGACGGTGTCGATGCCGACGTGCATGAGCACTTCCAGGCCATCGCCGCGCCGTACCGTCAGTGCATGCAGACAGCGGTGCAGTTGCACCACCTCTCCAGCGCACGGCGCCTTGAGCACCGACACGGTGGGGTCGATGGCGTAACCGGGCCCGGCCAAGCCTTGAGAAAAAACTGGATCAGGAACCTCGCTCAAGGGCAAAGCCCAACCCGTCAACGGTGCCTGGAGGATGACCTGCAATGTCCACGACCCTTCAGCGAATCAATTGCTCAAGCTGCATGCGAAGGAGCGGGTCGGGCATCACACCAGCCAGTTGATACGCGTCCAATACTTCCTTCGCCCGGGCCCGATCGTGGGTCTGCGATGCCACCAGAGAAGCGACGCGCAGGGCCACTGGATCGAGCCTGCCCACCGTTCGCACAAGGATGGCATCGGCCCTTTGCAGGTTGAAGACCGCTTCGCCCAACTTGCCGGAACGCAAATCCATTTCCCCCAGACGGGCGCGAGTAATACCCACCCAGGTGGACCGGGTGCCGTCCACTCGTTCAAAGATGCGCAAGGCTCGCGTCAAGTAGAGGCGCGCCTCGTTGTTGCGTCCCATGAACCAGAGCAAGGTGCCCAGGTCGTGATAGGTGCGCCCCAGGCGGCCATCCTCGGGAGTCAACTGCTCGGCGCGCCGCGCGGCCTCGCGATAGGCGTCTAAACTGGCCGGCGGATAGGGAGGGCGCGGTCCCAGCGACTTCTCCGCGTGAGTGTAACTGATGTCCCACAAACCGCTGGGCAGCCCCACCACGGCCAGGTAAGCCCATTGGCACAGCCATAAGCCGAACAGGACGAGGAAGAGTCTAAGGCGCATCCAAAGAAACGCGGCGCGGACCTGCTCCCAGCTGAGAGCGGCCCAGGCCGGCCCGGGTCAGGCGGCGCAGCACTCGATGGAGCAGGCGATGCTGGCCCTCGCGGGCCAGATCGACAGGATTCTTGCCGCTCTCATCGCGAGCTCCCAGGTCTCCCTGGTTGTAGACCAGGCACTCACAGACAGCCAGATTGCCGCGCCGAGCGGCCAGATGCAGCGGGCTGCGGCCGCACTCGGACTCCTTGGCGCTCAGACGGGCCCCGCTGCCCACCAGTGCCGCCACCGTGCTCAAATGACCTTGCTCGGCGGCAATGTGCAGGGGTGTGCGGCCGTGATCGTCGCGCAGATTGACGTCGGCTCCGCGCTTGATGATGGTCTCCAGTATCTTGGTGCGGCCCGAGAAAGAACACCAGAAAACCGGCGTCCAGCCGCGCGGATCACGGGCGTTGAAGTCGCCTCCGGCATCGAGCAACTCGAGCAAGGACTCGCGCTTGCCCCAGGCGGCGGCCACATGCAGCGGACTGACCCGGTCCTCGGGGCGGCTGATCTCGGCTCCTTTTTGCAGCAGCCAGCGCACGATATCGTCTCGGCCCACAAAAGCCGCCCAGTGCAAGGGTCCCCAGCCGGTGGCGTCGCGCGCATTCATCCACAGGGGAAACTTCTCCAGCGTCTGGCGCAGCTTCTCGCGCTCGCCGCAGAACACCAGCATCAAATTAACCAGCCCGTGGGTGGTGGCCGCCGCCGCCACCGAATCTTTGGTGATACGCCGGTAAGCGTCCAGGACTTTCTGCAGAGGGCGCTCGCGCGGACCCACCCGGTTCTGCAAGATCTCCAGGGCCTCTACCAAGAGCGGCTCGCATTCCTCGCTGCGTCCTTGTTCCAGGCGCGTCCAGGCCAGATCCAGCAACGCATCCAGAAAATTCTCCGGCTGCAAGTCAGGCTGGGCGCGATGTTCATGCACCAGCTCCACCAGGTATTTCTCCGATTCCTGGAACATGCGCAGCTTGACGTAAATGCGGCACAGATTGCCCATAGCGGTGAGCACTCGCGGATCCTGAATGGGAAGTCGTTTACGCACCAGCTCCAGCGCTTCTGAGTAGGACTTGAGCGCCAGTTCATTGTCGTCGCGCTGGTTGGCCAGTCTCCCAACCAGCGAGCAGGCTTCGGCCAGTCCAAAGTCCTGGCCGCCCATTTCGCGATACAGGGCCACCGATTCCCGAGCTTCCTCCAGAGCCTTGTCCAGATTGTCCATGGTGATATAGGTCAGGGCTCGATGGGTATGAAAAGAAGCGCGTGCCGGGTGCAGGCGGGGCAGAGTCTTCTGATAAATGGGCAGGGCCTGCTCGTAGCAAGAATTGGCCCCGGCATGGTCCTCGCGCAGTCGGTAAAGATTTCCCAGCGTGTGCAGACAGGCCAGCGTCACCAGGTCATAGCGACCCAACCGCGCGCCGGCCAGCTTGACGCAGTCTTTGAGCAGCTCCTCGGCCCGCTGGGACTCTCCCTTGGCATGAGCCGTCCAGGCGTCTTCGATCTGATCCTGCACCCGACGAGCCGTGCTGACGCGGCGCGCATCTCGCAGAGCCAGCCAGCCGACCCAGGCAATCGAGAGCCCAACGCCCGCGGCCAGGCCGATCAGCGTTCTATGGCTGTCCCCGTGGGATTGAAAATAGGCCCCGGCGGTGACCACGACCGGTGGAGCCACCATCCCGACCAACCAGACAGGCAGGCCCTTCGACTTGCCCCCCTTCTCGCTGTTTCCGGCGTGGTCTACCGGGAGCGTATCGGAATCAAGCATTGGCGGGCGGACTGGCGGCCGCCTCAGATTCCAATCCGGCCACGAAGCCGTGTAGCAAAAACACCAGCACGAAACAGTGAAAGCCCAGGTTCATCAAAACCATGATACGCAACTGGTCGAAATTGGCGCGCAGGAAATTTTCCATCACCAGCGCCAGCACACCATCGAGAATATAGAGCACGATACCGACGAAATAAAAGAGGCGAGACCCCATCAATTGCGCTCCGCCGGCCCAGCTGCCCAACCGTTTCAAGCCGTGCATGAAAGAACCGAGCTTGAAAAAAGTGCCCGTGTGCGAAGTGAACTTGGAGGCCATGCCCAACAAGACGAAGAGACCGGAGAGAATCAGGCCAAAAATATAGCAGTAATAATGTAGCTCCTGGCCCCACAGACGGGGATCGACTACGCGCACCACCGTATCCAATACCACTGGAATGGCCAGACAGAAGATAGTCACGGGCTTCCAGGTGAAACCGAAATAGAGCAGACTATTGCAGAGCGCTGAAAGCAGGCCGATCAGGATGAGAAAATTGCTGCCGCGTCGAAACCGAGCTTCGATGGCTTTCCGAGGTTTAGCCACAACCGGGACCTCCTGTAAGTTTCTACCCATTGGGTTCTGCGGAGCCAGCGCCAGAACCTGTTTATTCGCCGAATTCGTCTTCTTCCGGCTGAGGGGTGGGATCGGCGAAAGCTGGTTTGGGGGAAGTGTTGGCCGGCAATTGAAACGGCTCCAGGCTCTTGGGGTTGACCTCTTTCATGGTGGCCTGAGCGATATACCAATGATTCTGTTCTAAGACCATGGTGTATTCGCCCTGATAGGTTTTCGGCTTGGGACGTTCTTCACAAAGCATTTCCAGATAGAACAACTGGGATTGAGGACTGAGGGTCTGGACCCGCACCACCCGCATAAAAACCTGGTCCAGAGTGGAATAGCCTCGAGCGAAGCGAACATATGGAAGGTCACGTTTAAAATCGAAAGACAGGTGATCGTAGGCCCGGGCGTAGTTCCGTTGATTCAAAAATTGAAAGAAGGCCTGCAAGGAAAGCAAAGCATCGCCGGGACGTGGACCCGGCGCCCCGGGCGGGGGATGGTCGTCCACCTGGGAGCGCTTCATCCAACCCGAATTGCCCCCCAGAACCTGAACCTCCACCCAGTCGTCTTCCTCGCGCAAGAGGTTGAGAGGAGTGGAGCAGGCCAGATGGTCGAGGACAGCCTGATTCAGCCCCTTGGCTGCATAGAGCGGCGCATTATCCTGAAAAACCCAGTAGCTGGTGCCCCCGGCCGGGGCGGCTGGAGCGGGTCCCGGCCCGGGCGGTTCGGGCAAGTCCGGTAGCGCCGGCCGGGGGGTGGGTGTTTTGCGCGACTCGGCCACCGTCGGCTTGTGGGCCGCGGTAAATTCAGCCGGTGTGGCGGAGCCGGTAATGGCGGCCACCGGCCGTTTGCGGGGAGAAGAGACATAGACGCCTGCAATAAAGAACAGGGTCAAGAACGGGATCGCCAGCAGCCAAAGGCGATTGGATGAAGCCACGAATTTCCTCTCCGCAGGACCGCCTCCCCTGGAGGCGAAACTGGCGTGCGTGTTTCGCCATAAGCCTTCCAGCCTGAGCGCCGCCGCCGTGGTGGTTTTGGCGCTTTCCTGGGCCGCTCCTGCCCAGGACCTGGAGCAACTCTTCCGCGCCATCGGGGATCATCGCCCTCAGGTCGTCCGCCAGTTGCTCGACCAATATCCAACTCTGTCCAAAGCGCAAGACAAGCGCGGCTACGGAGCCCTCTACAAAGCCGCCTACATGAAGCGCCCCGACCTGGTCAACCTGCTCATCGAGCGCGGAGCCGACGTGAACCTGGGCACGGCCCGCGGCACGCGCCCGCTGCATGCGGCCGCCGAGAACGGCAGCCTGGAGATCGCCAGCTCCCTGCTCGATCATGGCGCCGACCCGCTGCTGCGCGATGGCGGCGGCCGCACTCCGCTCCACTGGGCCGCCCACAGCGGCAACCTCGAGATCATCAACCGGCTGTTGGCGGCCAAAGCTCCCCTGGAAGCCACCGACGCCTATGGCCGGACCCCTCTGCACATGGCCGCCATGGCCGGCAAAGCCGCCGCCGTGGATCGGCTTTTGCTGGGAAACCAGCCGGTCGATCTGCCGGATGGCTCGGGTAAGTCCGCTCTCTACCTGTGTTTGCAAGGTCAACACGGCGAGTGGAACAAAGTCGCCGCCTCGCTCGTCCGTCACGGAGCCGATGTGAATCTGGCCGCACGCGGTCGCGGTTATCCCCTGCAGGCGGCCTGCCGCAACGGCGCCAAGGAAAAGAACGCCCAGGAAACCGTGGCCCTGCTCCTCTCCAAAGGAGCGGACGTCCACTCAACGGACAGCCTGGGGCGGACGGCCCTGCATTGGGCAGCCCGCACCAGTTCCCTGGAGGTGGTCACGCAATTGCTGGCGGCCGGGGCCGCCATCGAAGCTCAGGATCAAAGCGGCGCCACCCCCCTGGCTATGGCCGCGGCCAGTGGCCGGGCGGCCAATGCCGAGAAACTTTTGGGCGCCGGAGCTCTGCCCGACGGCGGTTCGCCCACACCGCTGGATGTGTGTCTGCGGGGACGTGACGGCGAATGGGAGAAAATCGCCGTGGCTCTCCTCAACAAAGGCGCCAATCCCAATCAGAGCCTGAGCAACGGCAGTTTTCCCCTGGTGGAGGCCGGCAAATACTCGTCGTCGCCCGTGCTCACGGCGCTGCTGGCCAAAAATGCGGATCCTCAGCTCAAGGATTCACAGGGGAATACCAGCCTGCACTGGTGCGCTCAGAACGGTGCGCCCGACCTGGTGGATGCTCTTTTGAAAGCCGGAGCCCCGCTGGAAGCGCCCGATGGCAACGGTCAAACGCCCCTGCACCGGGCGGCCGCGGCCGGTCGAGCGGCCATTGTGGAAAGACTGCTCAAGGCCGGTGCCCACAAGGAACTCTTGGACAACCAGGGACGCACCGCCCTGCAACTATGCGAGCAGTTCAAACAAGGGGAATGGCAAAAAGTCCAACCCCTGCTCAAATGAACTCCCAGCAACTCCTCAAGGCCACCTCCCGAGCCTTCTATCTAAGTTTGCGCGTCTTACCGCCGGGCGCTCGCCAGACCATGTCGCTGGCCTATCTGCTGGCGCGTTGCGCCGATAGCATCAGCGACGGCCAATGGCTGGACGCCGGCGAGCGCGAGGCTACTTTGCGCATATTTCTGGAATGCCTGAACGGCGCCAGCCCGGACCCGTGGCGCGCTCGCGTGGCCGCCGTGGATCCCTCCCAGGGTGGAGAGGCAGCCCTGCTTCATCACCTTCCCGTCGCCCTGGAAGAGTTGAATGTTCTGCCGGCAGCCGATCAGCGTTTGATTCGCGACATCGTGACCACCCTGTCCCAGGGAATGCTGGTCGACCTCGAGCGCTTTCCCGGCGCCGTGCTGGATGCTCAGGAACTGCGCCGCCACCTGTGGGCGGCGGCCGGCTGCGTGGGGGCCTTCTGGACAGCCGTCATGCGCCTGCACGAACCGCGGCTGGCTCAGGCCTCCCCTCAACTGGAAGAACTCGGGACCCGATTGGGCAACGCTCTGCAACTCACCAACGTGCTCCGCGATATCAGCGGCGACCTGCGTGAGGGCCGCTGTTATTTACCGGCTCAGGAACTTCAGGAATTAGGACTGAATCCTGAGCAACTTCACGACCGCGCCCAGGAACAGCGTCTGCAGCCTCTTATCCGGCGCTGGCTGGCCCACGGCTACGAGGACTTCCAGGCTTCGCGCGATTACATGCTGCTCATTCCCTGGAATTGCTGGCGTCTGCGCCTGGCTGCCTTGTGGCCCTGGTGCATGGGCGTGGCCACGCTCATCAAGATCAGTCCCGGCGGTTGGCTATCGGGAAGCAAAATCAAGGTGACCCGCCCCTGGGTCTACCGTATGCTGCTCACCACCGCCCTGCTGGCGCCCTTTACCCCCCTGCTGCGCCTTTATTTGAACCGCCAATTGAGCCGGTTGCGGAAGGTGCTGTAAGAGCGAAACCAAAGGCCACCCTATGAGCATCGAAGTGCTGGACTTAGAATTTCAAAGGCGCCCTCAGTGCGTGGCCGCCTTTCTTGTCACCACCGAAAAGCGGCCGTTGCTGGTGGAATGCGGGCCGGCCAGCTGCCGTCCCCGGTTGTTGGCCGGTCTGCAAAGCCACGGCCTGAAACCTCAGGACCTGCAGGCCCTGCTGGTCACCCACATTCACCTGGATCACGCCGGCGACGCCGGCTGGTGGGCCCAACAGGGAGTGCCGGTGGTGGTGCATCCGCTGGGCGCTCCCCACCTGATCGACCCGAGCAAGCTGATCGTCAGCGCCGGCCGCATTTATGGTGAGGCCATGGAGCGCCTGTGGGGGGAAATCCTACCCTGTCCGGCCGACAAGGTGATCGTAGCCGAGCTCGATCGGCCGCTGCCTCTCGAAGGGGTGGAAATCACCGCCTGGGATAGTCCGGGACACGCCCGCCATCATCTGGCCTACCAGATCGGGCGCGATCTGCTCACCGGCGATGTGGCCGGCGTCAGGCTGCCCGGCTCCCAGTTCCTGTCAGTGCCGGCGCCGCCCCCGGAATTCGAGCGCGAGGCCTGGTTCCATACTCTTGACAAGTTAGCCAAACTACCGGTCGACCGGCTTTTTCTCACCCACTTCGGGCCGGCGCAGCCAGATTGGGAAAATCTGCGCCGACGCATTCAGGAGGTGGCCGAGTTCGTGCATGAGCGCCAGGACTGGGAGCGGCAAAAGCTGATCGACGCTTACGCCGCCTGGCAGAGGCCGGAATTTCCCGACCAGGCCAGCTACGACCGCTACGAACAGGCCAATCCGCTCTTTATGTCGATCGACGGTTTGTTGCGCTACTGGAAGAAGCGCTCGGCGTGAGACCCTTCTTGCTGTTGCTGTGCCTGCTCAGCTGTACTCAGATAACGCTGGCGCAGAGGGCCGACAAGCTCAAGAAAACGGTGCAATCTCTAATTTCGCGCGCTCAGGTGGGCGACTGCGCCGTCTCCATCGTGGATCTGCACAGCGAGGAGCGAGTGGACCTGCAAGGGGATACTGCTTATCCGCTGGCCAGCGTGTTCAAAGTGCCGGTGATGGTGGAACTGGCCCGTCAGATGCAGACTCAGCAGAGCCCGCTGCAATTGAGCACTCCCCTGGTGATGAAGGCGGCCGACCGCTGCATCGGCTCCGGCTCGTTACAGCATCGCCCCGTGGGCAGCAGCGCCAGCGTGCAACAGTTGATCGAGTGGATGGAAACCAAAAGCGACAATACCGCCACCGACATGCTCTTCCGCCGCATCGGACTGACCAGCGTGGACACCTACCTGGCCAGCCTGGGCTGCACCAGCAGTCAAATTTTCCTGACCAATCGCTCGGCCTGGTTGATCAGCCTGGGCCAGAGCAGTGATTTTCGCGGCCTCAAGCCCCGCCAGATCGCCGACAAGTGGAATCGTCTCGACCGGGCCGCGCGGTTGGCGGCGGCGCTGCGGGCTGAAAAGGAGAATCAGGCTCTGAGCCTGAGTGAATTCCAGGCCCTGGAAGATCGCTCGGCCCGGGTGCAGACGCCGGAAGAAAACGTGCTGGTGGCCACGGCCGTGGACAATAAGCTATCCAGCCGTGACCTGGCGCTGGTCTTGGAAAAACTCTACCGCGGCCAGTTGCTCGACAAGAAGTGGACCCAATACTGTCTGGGCGTGCTGGCACGCCAGACCTTCAACACCCGCCTGCCCCGTTCACTGCCTCGCGAAGTCAAGGTCTATCACAAGACCGGCACCATCGCGGGAGTGGTCAACGATGTGGGTATCCTGGAACTGGAGCCGGGCCGTGGATTGGTGGTGGTGGTGCTGATCCAGCAGGTTCAGGAAGGCGAGGAAGGCGCGGCCGAGCGGCTCATCGCCGACATCGCCAGCGTGGCCTACAAGGCCTATCGGTGACAGAACTGCAGCATGGTATCAGCCAGCCCATGCTCCACCGGTCCCAAATCCTCGCGGTGCCCCAGCCACTCGCCTTCGACCAGGTCCAAAGCCTTGTCGCCAGCGCTCCAATAGAGCTGCTCGCCCACTAATAGCAGCAGCATCCGGCCCAGAAAATTCTCGCCCAGCCATAACCACTTGCGCTCGAGGACATGTTCAAAATAGCGAATAGATTCGCCATTAGACTTCAACTCCGCCAGTTCCAGCGGGGTCTGCAATAAAGCCAGGGCGGAAAGGGTCCAATTTTGCACCAATCGGGCAAAGTCGACCTCAGCCAGTTCCAGGCCAAGGTGAGTTACCAAATGGTGGTAAAAAATCGCCCGCAAGCAAAAACCCCGCAGCAACTGCTCGCGCCAGCTTGCTTCCCAACCCAGATAGTCGCGCCATTCCAGCCGCACGGGGCCCATGCTGGTGGCCTCAAAGCCCACGCGCCGGTAGGCGCCGCTGCCGGCCAACTGCTCCAGGTCGTTACGATGCTGCTCCCAATCCACCCCCAGGTTTTGCTGCACGGCCGAGCAGCGAAAAGACAGTCCCACTTGCGTTCCGTCCGGCGTTTCCACCAGGAAGAAAGGGAATTGGCGGCAGGCGCGCGGCTTGCTCAGCCAGCCGGTGCTGGCGTGCAGTCCGCAGCGGCGCTCCCCTTCCAGAAAGAAACAGCGCCCGTTTTTATCGTAGCCGAGATGATGCCAGCCTCCCTCGTGTTCCACCAGGTAGGGCTGTCCGGCCACCTGGAGACGCAAGGCCAGTGGGTGCCGGCGCAACGAATCAACCAGGTCCGGCTCGACCCAGATGCGCCACTGACCGCAGCTCTTGCCACATTGGATGCACTGGTAGCGCTGCTTGGGAAAAATCACCTTCCTGGAAGCCTGGTAGAGCCAGGCTCAAAACCAACCTGACGGCCCACCAGGTACATGGGGCGTCCCTTGGTCTCGTCAAAAATCCGCCCGATGTACTCTCCCACCACGCCCAGGCCGAAAAGCTGAGTACCCGAGAGAAAAAGAATGGAGATAATCAAGGAAGTCCAGCCGGTCGCCTGGTGCGGGTTGTAGCCCAGAACGGTCCAATTTCCCAGGTACATGGCCACCACCACGACTGCCAACAAGCACGAGGCCAGGCCGATTCCGACTCCCACCAGGGTCAACAGGCGCATGGGCCGATAGGAAAAATTGATAATCCCGTCCAGACCCAGGTTGACCAGCTTGCCCAAGGTATACTTGGGCGCTCCATAGGCACGCGCCTGGCGTTCATACTCCAGGCCGATGTGGCGAAATCCCAGCCAGACGCGCAATCCGCGAATAAAGCGATTGCGTTCCGGTAGAGAATTCAAGGCATCCAGAATGGGCCGGCTCATTACGCAGAAATCTCCCGAATCCAGGGGAATGTCGATGTCGGCCATGGAGGCCAGAAACCGGTAGTAGGCCCAGTAGAACAGGCGCTTGAAGAGATTTTCCTTGCGCCGGGTGCGGATGGCGTAAACCACGTCATAACCTTCTCGGCATTTGTCGATAAATTTGTGCAATTCTTCAGGCGGGTCCTGAAGATCGGCGTCCATGACGGCGATGATATCGCCGCGAGCGTAGCAAAGGCCGGCGGTGACGGCGGCCTGGTGACCAAAGTTGCGGGTAAACCCGATCAGCCTGAGGTGCGAATCGTTTTCTGCCAGTTCCTGGCAGAGCGCGTAGGTTTCATCCTGACTGCCGTCATCAATCCAAACCAGTTCATAGTCTTCCCCCCAACTCTGAGCCGCTTTGGAAAGGCGCTCGTAGAGCAGCGGAATGCCGTCGGATTCGTTGTACATAGGCACGACTACAGAAATCATGGTCTAAGAACCCTTGTTCGCAGGCGAAGCTGTGCCCCCTGGCGTAAGCGCTGAAGCATGCGCCAAATCTTGGAGAGTCCCGCCATTTATCTTCTCTGGCAAGGTCCGTTCGTAAGAAAGAAAATCGCCCCGGTATTGCGCGACCTGGACGAATGCGCTCCCCGGCGGGTGCTCGACGTGGGCTGTGGTCCGGGCACCAACACGCGATTTTTCGGGCCGGCGGTGGACTATGTGGGAGTGGACCTTTCGCCCGAGTACGTGGACTACGCCAAACGCAAGCATGGACGTCCTTTCTTTGTCTGCGACGTGGCCCGTGATCCTCTGCCCGAGGGGCCCTTTGACGTAGTGCTGATCAACAGTTTGATGCACCATCTGGATGACGACCAGGTAGCCGCCCTCTTGACCAAAGTGAAAAAAATACTGGCCCCCGAGGGTGAGGTGCAAATCGTGGACCTGATCCTGCCACCCCGCTCCGGCCTGACCCGCTTTCTGGCCTTGCGCGACCGGGGTAAATATCCGCGCTCGACCGAACACTGGCAGCAACTTTTCAACCGACACCTGGCGGTGCGCCATTATCGCCCCTTCAAAGTAGGGCTGTTCGGCATTCCCATGTGGGAACTCTGCCACGTGCGCGGCCAGGACCCGCTTTGCCCTCCGTCGTAACAAGACGGCTATGAAAAAGCTTTTTCTCGTTCTTCTCCTGCTGCTGGCTCCGCTATCTTCTATGGGAGCTCTGCTCAACGTCGACACCGACTATCAGGTGACCGAGGTCAAACCCGATGAGCGGGTCTTCGGCATCGCCCTGGTCGGCGACAATCCCGACGAGACGCAAAACGACGTCTACTTCGGCGATGACAGCAAGTGCTTCCGCGAAATCCACCTGCGCAACGGCACCCTCAAAGAATACCGCGTCACCGTGGACAGATTCCTCAAGCTGCTGAAGAAGGGGGCTCGCGTGCGCGTCAAGGGTGGCCGTGATTGGGACGGCTCCATCCATGCCTACCAGGTCCGCCTCAAGACCTACGAATAGCACAAACATTCTCTAGGAAGCCCGAGGGCGGGTCCGAAGCCCGCTGACCATGGCCAAACTCTATTTCCGCTATGGTGCTATGGGCAGCGCCAAAACCCTCAACCTGCTGGCCGTGCGCCATAACTATGAGGTCCAGGGCAAACGCGTGATGCTGATCAAGCCCTGCGTGGACGTGCGCTTCGGAGCAGAAACGGTGCGCTCCCGGGCCGGCCTCGAGTATCCCGCCGACCTGCTGGTGGAGCCCGGCGATCGCTTAAAGGACAGCGATTTGCGCGGGCTTCACTGCATTCTGGTAGATGAATGCCAGTTTCTCACTGGCGAACTGGTCAACCACCTGCGCGAGATCACTCGTAGCCACGACATCCCCGTCATCGCCTACGGACTGCGCACCAACTTCAAAGCCGAACTCTTCGAAGGCTCCAAGCGCTTGATGGAAGTAGCCGACAGCATCGAAGAGATCAAAACCACCTGCAAATTCTGCAACCGCAAGGCCGTCTTCAACCTGCGCCATGACGCCGAAGGCCAGGCCCTGCTGGATGGCCCCAACCTGCTGCTGGGCGCTGAAGCCGCCTACTCCCCCACCTGCTATCCCTGCTACCACGAACGCACCAGCCTGGCCAGGAGCCGTTAACTATTGCCAGCGGTGGCTGGCGTCCACGGGACTACGGTAAGGCCAGAAGCGGCGGGCGAACTCCTGTATGGCGCCCAGCTTTTGCTCGGGGGTAGGCGGCTCGCAACGGCGGATCCAGGCGCCTTGTGCTTCCAGCAGTTGGATGACCAGCTTGCGATTCTGCGGAGTCAGAGCAGCCAGGATGTAAGAACCGCGCCGCCAGGGAGCCACCCGGGCGCTGACCTGCTCGCCGCCCTTGGCGTAGCTCAGGAAATAGCGCCGCATGGCTCGGTGGACCCGGCGCGGGTTGGTACGGGCGGCCTCCACCAGGCGAGTCATGGGGTCGAGCACGTAATAATAGTGGCGCAGCAACAAATAGACGACCCGGTGAGGCGTAACCTCCACCCAATGGTTGAGTAAATCTTCCATAGCGCCGGCCGGACCAGCCATCATGGTGAACGACTGAGTGGAGACGAAATCCAGGAAGTCGACCATCACCTGATCGCGGATATCCATCAAATGCTTGGTCGGCGGTCCGTGGTCGAAGGTGCCGTAGTACTGGTGGAAGGTCAGAAAGGCGATGCGTCCCAGCAGCGCCTTCTTCTCCGGCGCCCGCAAAAAGTCGAGGGCTTCGGGGTCGGGAGCGTGGCCGTCGGGCAGACTGAGCATCAGCAAGGCAAAGCGGTCAACCGCGTTGAGCGGGGCCATGTCCAACGATTTGCCGTCCAGTAGCTGACGCAAAAATTCGAAGTAATCTTGGGGAGTGCGCCCCATGAAGACGGCGTCCAGCCGGGAAATGACTTCCTGCGTCAAAGGAATGCGAGCGCCCGGTGTGCCCGAGGAGATCTCCATCAGCGTCTGCAGCAACTGATTGATTTCCGCCTCGGTCAGTCGGTTGGCCAACTGCTCGCTCCAGCCAGCCTGACTGGCGTGCATGTAGATCAAGCCCGAGGCCAAACGACGGAACTCGGGACTGTTCAAGTCAGCCGCAGATTCCTCGGCCGCCTCATCAGTGGCTTGAATGCGGCCCCAAACGGCTTTGCTGGCCTCGGCGAGCGATTGCTGTGGTTCGCGGGTGCGCTGGCGATGATACTCGTGGAGAAGGCGCGGAAAATTCCGCAGGCTGCCGCCACTGCGCAGGACCTCCAGACAGAAGCGCCAGATATTGTTGACCTCTTTAAGGAAAAATCCGCGCAACGGAGCCAGCGTGGGCACGTGTTCCGTCAGAGCTAGAAGCGACTGCTGGCAGCGCTGCACCGTGAAGAAGGCCACGTAATTCTTGTGAAAGAGCCAGTTGGTGAAATAGGCCATAAACTCCAGGTGGCTGATGGAGAAGAGATCGTGATTATAGACTTTCTGCAGCGCCCCCCAGAAAACCCAGACCATGCGTTCGTTGGTGAGCGGGTGCGGGTTGAGCGCGGCCACCGGCTCGATGTTGCGCAACTCCTCTTCTTCGCCCAACACTAAAAAAGCTTGTTGAGGCACGGCAAAGCGGCCCACCTCCTGAGCCAGGAAGTGAACGGCGTAGAGATTGGGGCTTTGGGTGGAGTTGGGCGTCAGTTGCAAGGGCGGCAACAGCAGCCCGCTGCGGGCGAACATCATTTTCCCCAACCACAGAACCTGGCGAATCATGGCCTGATTGAGAGGATAGAGATTGCTGCCGAACTGGATGGAGAATGTCTCGTCGCTGCTGGCGGCCTGACGGGCCTTGCGCTTGACGGGCTCCGGCGGGCGCTCGTCTTTTTCCTCCGTTTCCTCTTCGGGCTCTTCACGGGGCGGCCTGGCCTTAACGGATTCGGGCTCTAAATTGGACGGATCAGTCGGTTCTGCCATGCGCCTGGTTTGTGCCCCTTCTTGGACCGAGAAAAACTCAATCGGCCTCAGTAAGGTTATTACGGATCGCTTCCAACTGGCCTGCCGGGATTCCCTGAATGGCCAGGAAAGCCTCCGTGCCGCCACTACGATCGACGGCCGCGAAGACTTCCTCCAGCCACTCCTCGTGCACTTCGAGCTTGGGACTGTTGCGCCGAGACTGCAAATAATCATCCATAATGACCTCCCGAGGAGTGCCCAGCGCATCCAATAACAGCGCCGTCAAGATGCCGACGCGATCTTTACCGGCCGAGCAGTGATAGATGACCGGGTAGGCTTCAGAACGCGCCAGCATTCCGAAAAACTCCCGAAGCACCCGTCCGTTCTGCAACACCAGGCTGCGATAGGCTTCGGCACCGCGGCCATGATAGGCCGTCATGGGCAAACGCAAGTTCTCAGCCAGCACGATCCGATCGGCGCCATCCTTGGCAATTTCCTTGTCGGTTCGCAGATCGACGACGGTGCGCAGGCGCAGGCCGGCCAGCCTTTCCACATCGGCCGGAGTGGCGAAGCAAAGCGCGCCGCTACGATAGAGGCGACCATTGCGGAGCCGTCCTCCAGCCACAGGCAGGCCGCCTAAATCACGGGTGTTTTTGGTGCCCTCCAGAGTAATGGCGGCCGCCAGGCAGAGTTTGCCGAAAGCCAGTAAGGCCAGAACCAGTAATTTCAGGCTTCTTTTAGAACAGAATGGCATTATCAAAGCATGATCCAAAAAGTTGGTGGGGGGATCGGGTCGAGCGTCCGCAACCGGGAGCCATCCAGGCCCGCCGAGCTTTTCTCTGCCTGCTCCGATCAGGCCTGCCTCTCGCCCAGTGTAGTGGGCGTGCCCGAAACTTACTCCCACGGGGCGAAGGAAGCCCAGCTGCGGAGGGTGCTGGACGTCAGCAATCTCAAGCCGGACCAGGCTTCCCAGGTGCTCAGTGAGTTGCGTTCCATACCCGCCCAAATGTGGAAGCTGCTGGCCGACAGCGGCCTGCGCATCGTCTCGCTACCTCCCGGTCAGAACCTCAGTCAGACCTCGGCGGTCAGCCAATTTTCTCCCCAGGACTACGCCGAGCGAATGCAGCGCGCCAGCCAGGCCTTGCGCGACACCATCCGCGAGCAGGAAAGTCTCACCGACCCCGCCGACGAACTGCAGGTAGCCATGTGGCAGGCCCGCCAGGGACCGATCCTGGCCGAACTGGTGCTGGCTCGCTCGGAAGGCTTCAAGCCGGTGGTGTTGAGCCGGCCGGTCAGCGCCGGCGAACTCATGCAAGCCGCCGGCAGCGAGGAGAGTCCAGAGTTCCTGGAAGATTTGCGTCGGTTGAACGGCCCCTACCTGAAACAGGCAGGCGAACTGTTCGAATCAACCCATAAAGTCTTGTTGTTGCCCTATCCGCGCCGCCAGGGGCAGCCGGTTCCCGGCGATCACCTGGACTATCTCAAAAGTCAGAATTCCCAGGCCTTGAAGGCAGCTATGGGAACCAACTACTGGCAGTCGTCGCTGGTGGTGGTGCACCAGGAATTTCTGCCCGACCCGGCTCCGGAAGCGGGCCATCACCGCGTCCTGCTGCATGAAGTGGGCCACGCCATCGACCACCTCATCGATCGCATCCAGGATGATGGACTCGGCCGACGGCACCGAGCCACCATCACCGAATTATTTGAAAGGGACAAAGCGGCCGGCGCCGAGCGTTTCACTTCGCCTAGAGCTCGCGATAACGTACGCGAGTATTTTGCAGAGGCGGTGGAATCCTACTTGACGCGCGACCGCGGCGACGGTTACGAGCCCAAGCCGCACAACAACCACGACTGGCTCAAGACCAACAATCCTGAACTCTTCGCTCACGTCGACGAGATCTTCACCCGCCAGTATGCCGAGCACCTGAGCCTGGAGCCGATGCCGGAGCGACCCGAATATAAAGCTCCGGAAAACCTGCTGGTTCGCTTCCAGAAACTATACTTAGAATTGTAAGGGAACGGGCGGAATCAGGTGGAAACTCTCTGGTTGCTTTATCGGCGGGAGCTGCGCAGCACCCTGCGCGAGCGCAACGTGGTCCTTTACGTGGTCGTGGTGCCGTTGTTGCTTTATCCCTTCTTGATCTGGCTGGCCATGTCGGCCGTCAGCGTGCTCACCGCCGAACAGGATCGCACTCCTTTGCGCATCGTCGTTTCCGGCCAGGAGCCCCAGTTGGAACGGGCCCTGGAACACGAAAAGTTTATCTTGACCGAGAGCCGGGACCCTAAGGCCGACGTCGCCGCCGGCAAAATCGACGCCTGGATCGACGCCACTTCCCAGACCTCATTGGAGCTGGTTTACGACGGGCGCTACCGCCAGGGCCAGCAAGCCCGCTACCGCCTCTATCCACTCTTACAAACTTTTCGTGACGTGCGTCTGGAGCAGCTCGCCCTGGACGGCGGCGCCCGTCTCTCCGACCTGCAACCGGTTTTCCTGGAGCAAAAGAACGAGGGAACCTCGAACGACATGGGCCGCTTCCTGCTGGGCACCTTTTTGCCACTCTGCTTGCTGGTGGTGTTGGCCCTGGGCGGTCTTTACCCGGCGGTGGAAACGCTGGCGGGCGAACACGAACGCCAGACGGTGGACACCACCATGGGACTTTCGGTCAGCCGCTGGCAACTGGTGGTGGCCAAATATGCCCTGGTGGTCAGCCTCTGCTGCATCTCCGGAATCTGCAACCTGCTGGCCATTACTTTGTCCCTGCGAGCCATTCTCACCCCCTTCGCCAACAATCTGGCCCTGAGTTTCGGTTTCTCGCTGGCCAGTCTGCTGACGCTGGCTCTCGGGATCTTGATCATGAGCATGCTGGTGGCGGCTGCCACCTTGCTGTGCACGGCCCACGCCCGCACCTTCCGCCAGGGCCAGGCGGCCACCACGCCTCTGTTCATGGCCATTCTGATCCCGGCCAGCGCCCTCATCGACCGTAGTCTCAGCCTGGACGTACACACCTGCTGGATCCCGGTCGTCAACGTGGCTCTGCTCTGGCGAGATAGCCTGACTCACGGCGTCCCGCTCGGACTTACGCTGGCCACCCTGGGCTGTTCACTGGGCTGGGTAGGGCTGATATTGGGCGTTCTGACCTGGCGGCTGGCCCGCCAAGGCAGGGCCCTGGGTTTTTGGGAGGGAAGCCCCACTCCGAAATGACCGACCCCCCCTTGGCCCCCCCCTCAGACCCGCCTGTTCGGGTCGAGGGGCTGCGCAAGGTCTATCAAGACGAAGGCCGCGGTCCGCTCGAGGCGGTCCGCGGTATTTCATTTGAGTGTACCCAGGGGGAAATTTTCGGCCTGCTTGGCTCCAATGGAGCGGGTAAAACGACCACCCTGAAGATGCTGGCCACGCTGCTACCGCCCACCGCCGGCAGGGCCTACATTTGCGATTTCGAGGTCGCCGGCCAGGCCCACCAAGTGCGCCAGAAACTGGGGTTCTACTCCTCTTCCACCGGCCTCTACCCTCGCCTATCCGTGCTCGAGACGCTGGAGTTTTTCGCGCGTATCAACGGCTATCCCAAAGCGCGGGTAGCCGCTCGCGTCCAGGAACTGGTGGATCACTTTCGGTTGGGCGAATATCGCCACGTGCGCGTCGAGCGCCTCTCTTCCGGAAATAAGCAAAAGGTGTCCATCGCCCGCACGGTGGCCCACGATCCACCCGTGCTCATTTTCGACGAGCCGACCGTGGGACTGGACGTGCTGGCCGCCCTCGACTTTCAAACCAGTCTGGAGAAGCTGCGCATGCAGGGCAAGACCATCATCCTATCCACCCACATCATGAGCGAAGCGGAAAAGCTCTGCGACCGCATCGCCATCGTGGACGCCGGGCGTATCCTGGCCTGCGCGACCCTCGAGGAGTTAAGAGCGACCACCCAACTGCATTACCTCGAAGATATCTTTATACACTATCTGAAGAACGGCCGCTGAACCCATGTGGACGCTGTTTTATTACGAACTGCGCCACATACTCCGGGATATCACCCAGCTTCTGGTGGTGGCCCTGCTGATCCCGCTGCTTTTGACGCCTTTTGTAGGCAACTCTTTCCAACGGGCTTTACGCCAATCGGAAGCACTGCAAAGCGGAACGTTTTTTGTCGCCGTGGTGGGCCCGCGTGCTCAAGAGGTCCGGGCTCTCTTGCCTCAGCTCGGCAAATTCAAAGAAATGCCGCTGACCGGCTCCCCCGGTGAAGCCTTGCGCGAGAATCTGGTCGATTGCTTCATCACCGTCGAGGATGCCGCCGACGTTGACTCTCCTGGAGACTGGCGACTCGAACCTCTGGCCACTCGCTCCCGCCTGGCCGAGACACCGCGACTGACCGTTCACTACAATCAGAGCCGGGAGCGGTCACAGCGCGCTCAAATCGCCTTTAGCGAAGGAGTGGGACGCTACTTGAGCCGGACTCGCGACCGCTATCTGAGCCAGCTGGGAATCGAGCCCAAACGTCTTTATCAGGTGCACTCGGAAAATCTCGCTTCGCGCCGCCAGGAACAGGTGCAGTTGATGGCCTCGCTGGTACCTATCGTGCTCATTTTTGTGCTTTTCGGCACCGGCTCGGTGACCGCTCTGGACGCCGTCGCGGGCGAGCGCGAGCGTGGCAGTCTGGCCACTTTGCTGGTCTCGGCCCTGGATCGGCGCACCATTGCCGGGGCCAAATGGCTCACCGTGGTGGTGATCAGCCTGACGTTCGGGCTCCCCCAGTTGCTGGGCTTACTCTGGAACATGCGCGGGCTGGGTGGACACAGCCTCGCCCTGCTCTCACCCGGCAGCTGGTTCTGCCTGTTCTTCTTTTGCCTGCTCTTGTGCCTGCAGGTTTCGGCCGTCTTGCTGTGGATTTCAGCCCGCTCCTCCACCTTCAAACAGGCTCAGCTTCTGTATATGCCAGGCTTATTGGTGACGGGCGCCCTGGCGGCGGTCAGTTGGATGCAGGCCCTGCCGCTGCGTTCGGTAATGGTGCTGGTGCCGATATCCGGCCTCTCGCTGGCGCTACGCGACAGCTTGCTCGAGGACTTCTCGCTCTGGTTGCTACTGGCGGCCGCCGCCAGCCTTTGCTGGACCCTCTTCCTCTTGCGCTCGGTGGCCGACAATCTGACCCTGGACCTGCTGGATAAACCCCACAGCGATGTGCCCGTCGAGCAAATGCGGCGCTCTCTGAGTGGAGACATTCTCTGGTACTATGCTTTAGCGGGAGCGCTGATGGTAGTGGTGCCCGGCAACCTACCCATCCTATCCGGTTTGCGCGGACAGGTCGCGCTGATCCAAACCACCATGCTATTTTTGCCACTGGTATTGCTGCGCATCTACCGCCAGCCCCTGCGGCCTTCCCTGCGCTGGCGCAACACCAGCCTGAGCAACTGGACCATCTGCTTGCTGGCGGCTCCCCTGATGCACCTGTGCGCCAACTCGGTAGCCATTATCAGCAGCTGGTTGTTGCCCATGTCGGAAGAGGCGGTGCGCCAGATGACCCAACTGCTGCTGCCCAAAGACGCCTCGCAGTTGGAGCTTTTCTTTTTGATCGCGGTTTGCCCGGCCTTCTGCGAAGAGATGGCCTTTCGCGGCGGTCTGCTGCACGCAGTGCAGCAACCTCGAGATCGGCTACATCCCAGTTGGCGCACCTGTCTGCTGGTCGGCCTGGCCTTCGGCGCCTTCCACTTTTCCGTCCAGCGCATTCTCCCCACCGCCGTCATCGGCAGCCTGCTCACTTACGTGGCCCTGAAAACCAATTCTATCTGGCCCTGCATGATGCTCCACCTGGTCAACAACGCGCTGGCGGTTTTCCTCAGCTCGCTGGCAATCGACTACACGCAATTACCCGGCTGGGGCTGGATTGCCGCCTGGATTCTGCTGCTCTATCTATTGAAACGCCTTGCAGGCGTTGGACCGGACCGTGAGGAAAGGGAAGCCAGCGAAACGACGGCGGAAGCGTGATTCCGCTGGCCGGGAGAGGGCTAGACAATCTAAGTGAGTAAGCACATCGAGGCCTACTTCAAGTATATGCACGAGCAGAACGCCAGCGATCTGCATATCGCCTCCGGCGCAGTTCCCATGATTCGAAAGTACGGGGAAATGGTGCCCATCGGCGAGCAGCCTCTGGGTCCCGGCCAGGTGGTGACCATGATGAAAGAGGTCATGCCGGTCGACGATATCCGCAAACTGGCCACCGTCAAGAACGTGGACTTCGGCGTCAGTTGGACCGACCCCGGTCCACTCCAAGGCCGCCGTTATCGCGCCAACGCTTATATACAAAAAAACGGGCCTAATTTATGTTTCCGCGCCATCACCTCGAAGATTCCCACCTTACGTGAGTTAGGCTTGCCCGAAGACCTGGCCAAAATGGCCGACCACCATCAAGGCCTGATCCTGGTCACCGGCGCCACCGGTTCCGGTAAATCCTCCACCATGGCGGCCATCATCAATCTCATCAACGAGAGTCGCCGCGGCCACATCATCACCATCGAAGATCCGATCGAATTCGTGCACCAGAGCAAGAAGTGCCTGGTGAACCAGCGCGAGGTCGGCCGTGATGTGGAATCCTTCCAACTGGCCCTGAAGGGCGCCCTGCGTGAAGATCCGGACGTCATCCTGGTGGGCGAGTTGCGTGACCTGGAGACCATTCAGTTGGCCGTAACCGCCGCCGAGACCGGCCACGTCGTCTTCGGTACGTTGCACACCAGTTCGGCCGCCAAGACCATCGACCGACTCATCGACTCCTTCCCCGGCGAACAGCAGGCGCAAGTGCGTACCATGCTCAGCGAATCCTTGCGCGGCGTCATCGCCCAGCAACTGGTACCGCGCGCCGACGGCAAAGGCCGCGTGGCCGCCATTGAAGTATTGATCGGCAACCTGCCGGTGGCCAATCTGATCCGCGAAGGCAAGACCTTCCAGTTGCCGATGATGATGCAAATCGGACGTGCTCAGGGGATGTGTCTGATGGACGATTATCTCAACGACCTGGTCAAACAGGGACTGATTACCGAAGAGGACGCCCGCTCGCGTTACCAGGGCAAGGGCGAACAGAAAGCCGGAGCCAAGTAAGCCATGAATTTCTTTGGGAAGAAAAAGGCCGGCTCAGCTGAGCCCTCCAAAGCCGAATTAGCCCTGCTCAATTCCAACAACTGGGAAGACGAGATCACCGAACAGGTTAGCGAGCTTCGCGAGGTCGAGAAGGTAGCCGAGGCCGCCCAGGAACGCGTTTACACCTTACCCAGCAACTATACGCTGCAGGACATGCTGGAGCTGATGGTGGACTCGGAAGGCTCCGACCTGCATCTTTCCGTCGGCAATCCGCCGGCCCTGCGCGTCCACGGCCGTTTGATCTTCACCGAAGCTCCCGTCTTCGACCAGGCCCGGGCCGAGGCGTTGCTCTTGCCGCTGGTGTCCAAAGACAAGGCGGCCAGCTTCCAGCAGACCGGTCACCTGGACTTCTCTCACGAAATCCCCAACCTGGCCCGTTTTCGCGGCAACCTTTTCCGCCAGCAACGCGGCATGGCGGCCGTCTTCCGCGTCATTCCCAAGAACATTCCCACCATCGACCAGCTCAAGCTGCCGGCCGTCATCCGCACCCTGTGCCAGGAGCATCAAGGCTTGATTCTGGTGACCGGCCCCACCGGTTCGGGCAAATCCACCACCCTGGCCTCCATGATCAATTTCATCAACCAGACCCGCCAGGCCCATATCATCACCATCGAAGACCCTATCGAGTTCTTCCACAAAAGCCAAAAATCGCTGATCGACCACCGGGAAGTCGGCGAACACGTGCTCTCCTTCGCCGACGGCCTGCGCGCCAGCCTGCGCGAAGATCCCGACATCATTCTGGTGGGCGAGATGCGCGACCTGGAAACGATCTATAATGCCATCAAGGCGGCTGAAACGGGCCACCTGGTGTTCGCCACCCTGCACACCAACTCGGCCGCCAAGACGGTCGACCGTATCATCGACGTCTTCCCCGGCAAGCAGCAGCCCCAGATCCGCGCCATGCTTTCCGAATCCCTTAAGGCCGTCATCGCGCAACAACTACTGCGCACTATCGGCGGCTCGGGGCGCGTGGCCGCCCACGAGATTCTGATTTCGCGCAGCGGCTTCCCGGCTCTGGTCCGTGAAGCCAAAACCAGCCAGATCAACAACTACATCATGACCAACCGCGACGAGGGCATGCAGTCGATGGACGCCTGCCTGGTCGAACTGCTCAAACAAAAGCGCATCTCGCTGGATACCGCCAAGGACATCATGACCGACCCGCTGTTCTTCAAAAATCAGGGTTTCCCGGTCGAAGTGCCCCACTAGGCCAGTCTACTCCTGAAAAATCCTCAACTTAGCGGAAACCGAATTGAAGGATTTTCTGATTCCCTCGCGGTAAAGGCATGAACGAACTTTCGATTGGCGGAGGAGTCATGCGCAAAACCCTGTTGGCAGGCCTGCTCCTTCTTGGCTTTTGCAGCTTCCCCGCGCTGGCGGCCCCGCCACCCGAAGGAGGCGAAGACAACGGCACCTGGGCTCCCATCACGGTGCAAGCCCCCACCAGCTTGAAGATCCAGGCGCGCGGTCAGAAACTCTACCTGCGCGCCTATACGACCTCGTTGGGCGACGAGTTCCTGGTGGCCGCCGACGATCCCGAGATTTATAAGATCGCCAGTCTCTTCGGCGGCAAACTCAGTTGGGATGGGGACTCCCTCACCCTCAGTTGCCTGCACAAGGGCATCAACCGCAGCCTGCGCGTCAACGAAAACAAAGTGCAAGGTCCCTCCTCGGTGCCCGGGGCTCAGGAGGCCGAACTGGCCCTATCCGCCCAAATCCTGGAAGATAAAGCCTTCATCCCGCTTTCCGCTCTGGAAGATTTCCTGGACACGCGCCTGACCGTACGGCCCAACCAGGTCGTCTACATTGAGCCGCTGTTGCGCAACGTGCGCTTCGAGGGCTCGGCCCACAGCCCCAAGTTGATTCTCGAGACGACCGCCCCCGTTACTTGCAAAACCTTCACCTTGAAGAATCCCGACCGCTTCGTCATCGACATCCCCGGCGTGGTCATCGACACACCCAGCCTGACCGTGCAGCACCCGGACCTGGGCACCGTGCGCCTGGGACAGTTTGAACTGGGCCCGGCCATCACCCGAGTGGTGGTGCCCAAGCCGCGCGACGCGCAAATTCGCGCTGAAAGCAGCGGCAATCGAGAGGTGCTCAGCTGGCAGATGCAACTTTCGAAACCCATTGAGGTGGCCGCCCCCGCCCTTACCGAAATCCAGGACGTGCGCCTGGAGAAAACCGACAAAGGCCATCGTCTGATTTTGACCGCCAATGAACCGATCCACTTCGACTGGCAACGCCTGGGCGGACCGCGGCCGCGCTGGCTCATGGACGTCAATCGGGCCTCTTTCAAGACGCTCAAGCAAGAGTTCGAAATCGACGGCAAGTTCCCGGGCGTGGTGCGCTTGAGCCAGAACCAGCCGGCGCCCAATCCAGTTTTTCGAGTGGTGGTGGACCTGGACGCGGCCGTGGAAGTCAACACCAGTGCGGGAGTGAATGACCGCCAACTGGTTATCGATATCCTGGACAAAGAGATCGACCCTTCGCTGATCGCCCAGAAGGGACACGGCTCGACTCAGCCGGTGGCAGCCGTCACCGGGGCCGGTCTGATCGTCTTAGACCCGGGGCATGGCGGGTCCGACTGCGGTGCCATGAACCGCAGCCTGAACCTGACTGAAGCATCGGTGACTCTCGATATTTGTCGCCGCCTACAGGGCATTCTCAAAGCCCAGGGTTGGAATGTCATCATGACGCGCACCACCGATGTCGACGTCTCCTATGCCAACTCCAGCGCCCGCGAGGAACTGGGAGCGCGTTGCAAGGTGGCCAACGACGCCAAAGCCGACCTTTTTGTGAGCGTGCACTGCAACGCTTCGGTGAATGCCTCGAGCAACGGCACTTCCATCCACTACTATAAGCAGAGCGACTACGTGCTGGCCAGCCAGCTGCAAGCCCCGGTGATGAGCAGCACCGGCCGCAACAATCGGGGCCTGCAAGCCAATCGCTTCTATGTGCTGGCCCATACCCAGATGCCGGCGGTGCTGGTGGAAACGGCCTTTCTCACCAATTCCACCGAAGGCTCGTTGCTCAACGACCCCAATTACCGGCAGAAGATCGCCGAAGGCCTGGCTCAGGGTCTGCGCCAGTACGCCGCTCGCCAGCTCAACTGGGGCACAGCCAACAAGTAGGGGGCGTGTTAGCTCCCCCCGGAACACCAGTGTGGGCTCAGGCCATCGTTCTAGGCCTGATCCAGGGCGTTACCGAGTTCCTGCCCATCTCCAGCTCAGCCCACCTGATCCTGCTGCCGCGCCTGACCGGCTGGCCGCACCTGGGGCGGCATTTTGATATCGCCCTGCACCTGGGCACCCTGCTGGCCCTCTGCGTTTACTTTGAGGAAGACAGCAAGCGGCTTTTCCGCTTTGGGCGTCTGACCTGTCAGGTGGCCCTGGCCTCGATTCCTCCCGCCCTGGTGGGCCTGCTCTGCGGAGACTGGTTCGAGCAACACCTGAACAACCTGGGGTCGATTGCCGTTTGCCTGGCACTCTTCGGGTTGCTGCTGGGCTGGGCCGACGGCCGTGCCCGCTTGCGCCGAGAAGTCCAGGACCTGAATTCTTGGGAGGCTCTGGCGCTGGGCTGGGCCCAGGCCGTAGCCCTCATTCCGGGAGTGTCCCGCTGCGGAGCCACGCTGACCGTCGCTTTGTGGCTGGGACTGACCCGGCGGGAAGCGGCGCGAGTGACTTTTCTAACCGCTCTGCCGGTCACGGCCGGAGCCCTGCTGCTCAAGGCTGTGCGCCTCGGCTCGCCCCTCCCTCCGGACCTGTGGACCCCCACCCTGCTGGGAATCGCCGTAGCCGCGCTGAGCGGCTGGTGTTGCATCGGCTGGCTGGTGCGCTATCTCAAGAACCATGGACTGAGCGGCTTTGTCTTCTATCGAGTGGTTCTGGCTGCGCTGCTCATGGTCATGGGGTAGGTTCCCGAGCCGAACACGGGGAAGGCAGGCCGCATGCCCATTGCCCCGGTGGATTTTGGTAAGAGCTGGCGTCTGGCCGACGGCCGCTCCATCAGCCTGCGCAACGCTCGCCCCGACGAATCCGCCGCCATTCGCGAACTCTACACCTCACAGTACGGAGATCGCTACACGCTGGCCGAGGTCATGGATCAGGAAAAAACCCAGGAGGTCCTCAGCTCCGAGGATTGGCACTGGATTCTGGCCGAATGCGAAGGCCGCCTGGTGGCCTCTCTGCTCTTCGGTTTGGAGCCCATTCACCGGCTGGGCAAAGCTCTGGGCGGCGTGGTGCTGCCCGAAATGCGCGGCTCCAAAGTCATGCGGGTCATGCTGGAGGAGGGCTTGCGCCTGCATCTGCGCGAGGGAGGGCCCATGGACGTGGTCTACGCAGTGGTGCGCACCTTCATCAGCCTCAACTTTCACCACGATCTGGCTCAATTGGGCTTTGTAGACACCGGCATCTTCCCCAATGTGCGCAAGGTGGCCGAGTATGAAACCCACGGCCTGAAAGTCATGCTGGCTGCTCACTGCAAGGAAATCCGCCGCAGAACTCCCCTACTCATTCCCCAACTGGCCGATCTTTATGGAATCGTGCGGGCCCGGCTCAACCTGGAACCGGCTCAGATCATCCCCTGGAGTCCCCGCCCGGCCAGCCCCGACCGAGTGGTCTTGAGCCCGCTCTACGAAGCGGCCAGCCCGAGCCGGCGCAAGTTTCTGCACCAGACCACGCGCGGCCAGGTCTTCAACTTTTTCCCGCTACACGGACCCGACCTGATCCTGGTCGACTCCTCCCGCCAGGTCCGCGTCTTTCTCTCTTATGCCGCGAAAGACGGTCACGCCACCATCCTGGGCCTGACACCCGGCCCTTATCCTCGTGATATCGTGCTCAATTCAGTGACCGACTATTGCGAGCAGATGGGCTGCATTTACCTGGAACTGCTGGTCCCCGCCTATGAGCCGCGGCTGCAGGCCGAAGCCTACCAGGCCGGCTTCCTTCCCTGCGGCTACTTTCCGGCTGCCTATCGCGGTTCTGACGGGCTCAGGCACGACTACGTGGTCTGGTCCAAGACCTATATTCCCCTGCACTTCCGTGGCCTGCGCCTGACCGAAGAGGCCAAGCCTTTTTTGTTGGAATTCTTCAAGCTATATACTTCAAGTTTGTGGGAAGACCTGATGGATGCCTGATTTACGCCGTTACCGCGCCCGCGCCGGCAGTCTGCTGGCCCGCGAGCGCGGCGCCACCGACCAACTCTGCGCCGGTCACCAACAGTTCTCTCCCCATCGGCACCTGCAGGACATGTTCATGTCGGCCATGCGGGAAGCCCTGTGCTGGCATATTCTGCGTGATGACGGACTGGCCGAACTGTGCCTGGGCTCTGCTTTGAATCCCAACGGGTTGAGGAACTACACGGATCTGGACCGCATTCCCGTGTGGCAGGCGCGCCTGCATACTCCCGCTCGGGAACAACGTGACCGTCGGCGCTGGGATCGCGTCCTGCGACACAGCCTTTGCGATTTAGGCTGGAGTGAACCGCGACGCCGCCACGCGCAGCCTTCCCAGGATCAGCTCCGCTGTTCGGCCGGGCACTGGCATCTGCCACGGGTGCTGCGCTGGCAGGGAGAACGTCTCTTTACCCCTTGCTACTGCAGTTGCTCCAACCTTTCCTGGGCCGCCCAAACGGCGCTACACCAAGGAACCTGTCGCTGCGGCAGGAGCGGTCAATGGGCCCAGGACAAGGGCGTTTTGCCGCTGTAGCGAAGTTGTTAACGGTAAGCCAGTCGATAACCGCGCCGTTTGTGCAAAATTGAGTTAACAAATGCCTGTTACGTTTAACTCCCCACCTCGCAAAACGGCGCTCAGTTAACAAACAGTTTACAAAAAGTTTTTGTCCATGGCCCTTAACTTCCCCTGAGGGCCGTGTGATAATAACCGCAACAAGAAAACTTCAAAACACACTCGGAGGTACAAACTAATGGCAATCCCCGTTCTCGCTGGTCTCAGCATCGCTCAGGGCGTCCTCGGCCTCGGCTCCCAGGTTGTTGGAATGGTCCAACAGCACAAAATGGCCGAAGAAAACAAGAAGATGCAAGAGAAGATGGCTGCGGACATGAAGAAGTCCCAGGATGCCATCACCGCTCAGTTCACTGCCTCCACCGGTCTCGGCGGCAACCTCCAGGGTGCCACCGGCCAGCCGCAGTTCGGTCAAGGCCCGTTCCCGCCCGGCATCGGCTAAACTCCCCAGCTTCGCAAAAGGAGGCGCGGTCTTATCGGCCGGGCCTTCTTTTCATTCAAGGCTTCTTCGGATGCTCAAACGCCGCAGGTATAAGCCCTGGGGAGTGCGAACAGCCTCGCTCAGTGAGGTACCGATGATCGCTTGTTTCAAATGTGGCCACGAAAATCCGGACGGCCAAAAGTTCTGCACCTGTGGCGCTCTGCTGCCGCAGATGGCCCCGACGGGAAGCGGCGGCAGCAGCCTGGACCTGGATGAAGACACCGACTACATCAAACCGACCGAACACTTTCCGTCGGCGGAAATGCTGGCCATGGCCTGGGCCCTTCACGACTTCCTCGAGGAAGAGGGCGAGCTTGAGCCATTCCTAGAAGTGTACGACGGCGTCAAAGCCCGCCTGGAGAACTACAACAAGAACCTCCATCAAGAATCGCTGGAATTCATCACCAACGACCGCAACATTGACCCTGACGATACCTATCCCAAGCAGATTCAATATCTTATCGTGCGTGGAAGCCAGCTCTCCGAAGAAGGCATTGCCATGGTCGAAAAATTTCTGGACGCTCTGGATGAGGATCGCCTGGAAGGCGAGACCGGCAAAGAAGGCGTGGCCAAAATCGTGCAGGCGAACGATCACTTTCTGCTGGCCTTGCACATGTCGATGACCCGCACCGAGGCCATTCGCGCCGCCGCCAAAAGCCGTGGCATAGACCTCGATAATCCGGGCGCCTATCAGGAAGAAGCCGTCGGCGCCGAAGACTGAGCTGGCCGGCGCAAACCCTCGATTTTCTTGACGTTGGCTCACCCCAGCGCCTAGAATAAGAGAAGCTATGAGTCTACCCGAAGAGGATATTTTCCAATTCCCCTGTCGTTTTCCCATCAAGGCGATGGGACTGGCCACGGAGGACATTCTGGGACTGTTCACGGAGATCCTGAAGACCTACCAGGCCAATCCCCATCCCGACGACATGGTCTGGCGCAAATCGGGACAGGGCAAGTACATCTCGGTCACAGCCACCATTCACGCCACCAGTCGCGAACAACTGGAGAATATCTACCAGGCGCTCAATAAAGACGAACGTATCCGCTACGTTCTATAGCATGTCTCCGCCGAGGTTGGCGACCCGGTGCTGCAGGTCTTCCGCTTTGACATCCTCGGGAGCAATTGGATCTCCCACGATGACTTCGATCTTGCTGCGTAGCGGACGGCGGCTGAAGCGCTTGAAAAATCCACCTTTGTAACGGCTGAAGTTGCCGCCCCATAAGCCTTTGATGGCCATGGGCACGACCGGCACGGGAGTCTGTTCGACAATCTTCTCGACTCCGTTGCGGAACTTACTGAGCTCACCGTTCTTGGTAATGGTCCCCTCCGGGAAAATACAGATGACCTCGCCCTCATCCAGATAACGCTTGATACGGACGAACGCCTCTCCCAGCACCTTCGGCCGCAGCCGGGCCGAACTGATGGGAATGACCCCGGCACTCTTAAACAAGAAGCGCAGGCCGGGAATGTTGAAATAGGTGTACCACATCACGAAGTGCACCGGGCGTTTGACGGTGGCCATAACGATCAGCCAGTCCACGAAGCTGACGTGGTTGGCCACCAGCACCAGCGGTCCCTCGGCTGGAATCTTGTCCTCCCCCACCACCTTGAGCCGGTAGAGAAAGTGGGTGATCAGATAAGCAATAAAGCGCACGGTGAATTCTGGGATCAGCGTGTAAATGTAGACAGACACGGCCAGGTTCACCACGGCCAGCGCCCCAAAAATCTGAGGATAGGTCATGTGCAACTTGCCCTGGGCCAGGGCCGTGGCCCCGGCCGCAATCACCATGAAGAAAGCGTTGACGATGTTATTGCCGGCGATGACCCGGGCGCGCGTATCAGGGTCGGAACGCTGCTGAATCAACGTATAGAGCGGCACGATGAAGAAGCCGGAGAAGAGGCAGAACAGGAACACGCAGATGGAGATCCCGATTCCCCCCGGCGTTTGGATGAATTCCAGACCGGACATTTCGTGCCCAATATCGGGCAGAGGATTGCCGAGAACTCCCAGAATCAGCAAGAAAAGACTGATTCCAATCGAGCCGAAGGGCACCAGGCCCAGCTCCAGACGACCATAGGAAAGGCGCTCGCAGAGCATCGAACCGGCCGCCACGCCCACGCTGAAAATCATGAAAAGCAGCGTGGACACTTCCAAACTGCAGTGCAAGTATTTGGTAGTGTAGAACGGAAACGCCCCCAGCATGACCATTCCCAGAGCCCAGAACCAGGAGATGCCCAGCACCGAATTCAGGATAGAGCGCCTTTGTCCCAACAGCCTTAAGGTTTGCCAGGTCGGCACGAACGGGTTGGTATCGACCTTAAGGTTGGGATCCCCCGGAGCTCTGGGAATCGTGGTGCTGAAGTAGAAGCCCAGCAAAGAGATGGCCACCAGCAATCCCCCGGTAGCCGCATCGGGCACGCCGCGCAAGACGAACTCCGTGCCCAGGATGGTGCCGGCCAAAATGAAGAGGTTGGTGGAAGTCTCCACCCAGGCATTGCCGGTAACCAGCTCCTCCGGCTCCAAAAGCTGAGGAAGAATGCCGTATTTTAAGGGGCCGAAGAAGGCCGATTGAATCGCAAAAAAGACCAACGAAACGACGCACCAGTTCATGTTCTGTTTCCAAATTGCCAGAGCCGCGATCACGGCGAAGACAATCTCCAGAATCTTGAGATTGCGAATGATGCCGGCTTTATCGTACTTGTCCGCAAGTTGACCGGCGGTGGCCGAAAGAAAGAAGTAAGGCGCCATAAAGATGGCTCCCGATAACTGCCCGACCGTTTCCTCAGGAAGTCCCATAAAGCTCAAACCGCGGTGAGCGATCAGAGCCAGTAGCGTCTGCTTAAAAAAATTATCGGTGAACGCTCCCACCGACTGGGTCCAGAAGATACCTGAGAAGCGCTTTTTGCCGAGCAAAGAAAGGGAGGACATGGAGCCTGGTTCGGCTGCAGTCCTCGCCTTCCTCGTTATTTTTTACACTGCCTGAGCTTGGGAACGCTGCTTGCGGGTGGCGCAGCGCGGGCACAGGCCCAGGCTGGTGGTGCGCCCGCCGCAATCGCCGCAAATCCTGGCGTGTCGCAGAGTTTCCTCGGAGTAGACGTCACCGGGACGGAAGTTGCGCAGTTCGGCGGGAGCCTCGGCCGGCCGTTCCGCTTGGGCCAGCGCCGAAGCGGCCGCCGGCGCCTGGGATTCGGCCGCCGAGGGTCGTTCGGCGCGCCAGCTTTCGCTGACTCGCTGTAGATCGGCAGACTTGTGCAAGTTCGGATCAGCTACTTCGTTGGGGTTCTCGAGCGCCCGGCTGGGTAGAGGCCGCAGCTTGGGCAGCTCGGGATAGCGCTCGGCTATCGCTTCGCCGACTTCTTGCGTCTTCTCGTTCTCGCCGGTGGTCTCGTGAATAGCCGTCTGCAGTGTTTCCGAAGCAGCCACCCGGCCGGCAAAAATTTCGTAGTTGGACCGTTGGCGAGGATTCTTGGCCATCTGGTCGAGCGCGTGGGCCAGCAAGGCTTTGCTTTCCTTGTTCTGATTCAACTGCTCGAAAACGCCAGCCAGGTGATGGCTGTTGTTGCCGTCTTTGACGAAATTGGCCAGCAGGCGCGCGCCCTGGCCTCCTTCGGCCAGACGGACGAAAAGTCGAGCCACGTCTTGCTTGCCCCCCGTGCTTTTCGCCATGCTTTGGAAGGACCCCAGCAAATCTCGGGCGCCGTCGCGTGATTCGCTGGCCCGGGAGAGAACACGGCCCAATTGACCGGCCCCCTCCTTGTCGTGGGCCAGGTTCTGCAGAGTCTCCAGAGTATTCACCGCGCCGTCCTGTTCGCGGGTCATACGATTGATAGTGCGGGCCACCAGGCGATTGCCGCCTTCGACCTCACCGAGATTCTCCAGGGTCTGCGTCAAACGGCGGGCGCCGCCGACGGTCTCGGAGATCCCGCGGAAGGTCTCGGCTGTCCGGTTGGCCGACTTCCAACTCTCGCCCTGCGGTTCGGTTTGCCCCTCGAGCAATTCGGCCAGACCACGGGCCGCGGCCGGGTGTTCGCTGGATTTTTCCAGGAAGTGGGCAAGCCGCAGGGATGAATCCACGTTCTGCGACATCTTATTGAAAGCGTCGCCGACCGTGTCCTTACCGCCTGCACCATCCGTGGTCAACAGCATGATACCCATCATGCGATCGGGTGCCACGTTGGCTACGTTAGCCAGAATCGCACTCAGGGCGATAGCCGAATCCGGAGTTTTCGTCATGTCGTTAAGCCAGCTCTGCATCTTGCCCGAACCGCCCTTGACCACGTTGGACTCCAGGGTATCGGTCAGTCCCTTGGCGCCTTCGGCGTCACGGGAATGATAGACCAGGGCCCAGGCGTGATCTTTACCCGACTTGCCGATCATCTGTTCTTTGACGGTTTCATAGGTCTGCCGGTAGGCATCAATACGAGCCTTCGACATGGTTTCTTTGGGCTGACCTCCGGGCGCCTTAGGCGTGGGTCCGGCTTTGACGGCCGGCTTGGCCTGGGCGGCTGGGCCGGGTTGGGAAGCGGCCGGCTGGGTAGCGGCCGTCGGAGCCGGACGGACCGGAGCGGCGGTCCGGGCGGGAGCCGGTGCGGGGCCACCGACGGGCGCGGCCCCACCGGCGCGGGCGCCTCCGCCACCCAGTTGGATGCCGAAGAGACTACGAGGACGGTTGGCCGCCTGGGCTTCGCTGATGATCTTGGCCAGGCTCTCGCCCAGGTCCTGAGTCATCTCATTGGACAGGTGCGGCAGCCGGTTATTTTGCGCTTCGGTGGCCCGCTCCATTTCGCGCGCCTGGGAGATGCCTTCGCTGACCCGTTGCATGGGTGCCTTCACAGCCGGCTGGCGTAACTGCTGCGACATTTCCCGACTCGCGGGGGTATCCAACTGCACCCGTTTAAGCCCGTGAATCTGCTGGCGTCCAGCGCTCTCGCCCAAAGGTTTGAGCGCCTGGTTGGCCTGCTTCAGCCCCTCACCCAGCTTCTTATCGGTGAGCACGGGATCCAGGGTTTTGCGCAGCTTCTGCACGTTGGCCTTGTCCTGCGGTGTCTGGACTAACTGCTCTAGCCGTTCCAGACCTTTATGCAACGCGCCGGGGTCCTGGGCGGTGCGTTGTAGAGCTTCCAGGCCTTTGGGCTGCTGGCTGGTTTTTTCCAAGCCTTGGACCACGGTCTTGAGGTTCTGTTGAGCCTGAGGCAGTTTTTCCAATTGGCGGGCCATGAGCGGAGCATTCTGCAAACGCTGTGTCATCTTGCCATCCAGCTTGGCGATGGCCGGAGTGGCCGGCATCTTGGGCGCGGCCTGGCTATGTTGGATGCGGGTCACCACAGGAGGCAACGACTGTTGACCTTGCGGAGCGCGCACCGGCTGCGACACGGGGCCTGGCGACTGCACCGGAGGTTGGCCTTGTCCGCCCCGCGGAGGCTGGGCCATCGGCCCCTGCGACACGGGGCCTGGCGGCTGCGCCGAAGGTTGGCCTTGTCCGCCCCGCGGAGGCTGGGCTGCCGGACCCTGCGACACGGGGCCTGGCGCCTGCACCGGAGGTTGGTTTTGTCCGCCCCGCGGAGGCTGGGCTGCCGGAGCCTGCGACACGGGGCCTGGCGACTGCACCGGAGGTTGGTTTTGTCCGCCCCGCGGAGGCTGGGCTGCCGGAGCCTGCGACACGGGGCCTGGCAACTGCACCGGAGGTTGGTTTTGTCCGCCCCGCGGAGGCTGGGCTGCCGGAGCCTGCGACACGGGCCCTGGCGACTGCACCGGAGGTTGGTTTTGTCCGCCCCGCGGAGGCTGGGCTGCCGGACCCTGCGACACGGGCCCTGGCGGCTGCGCCGGAGGTTGGCCTTGTCCGCCTCGCGGAGGCTGGGCCATCGGCCCCTGCGACACGGGCCCTTGCGGCTGGCTTTGCCCACCGTGCGGAGGTTGGGCCACCGGAGCCTGTGATACAGGTCTCTGCGGTTGCACCGGAGGTTGTCCTACCGGACTCTGCGACACGGGTCCTTGCGGATGCACCGGCGGCTGGCTTTGCCCACCGCGCGGAGGTTGGGCCACCGGGCTCTGCGACACAGGGCCTTGCGGCTGCACCAGCGATTGGCCTGGCCCGGGCTGCCGAGTGCCGGGAGCCTGCGGTGCCCGCTGCATCTCGGCCGGAGCGAGCAACTGCGGGCGGGCTTCAGGGCCTACCGGCATACCGCCGGCATTTTTCAGACCCGACAGATCTTCCCCTTGCAACTGGGAACGCCCGGATGGGTTGATAACCGACTGGGGCCGCTCATCTCGGCGCCCTTGCTCCTGGCCGCGCAACTGACCAAAGTTAGCGTCGGGAGCGGTCGGCAACGAACCTTCCTGCTGGGCTGTGCGCACCAGCGGCAAAGCCTGGGAAACCTGATCCAGCTTGGCGGGAAGGTCTTTCCATTCCTGGGTCTGCTTGCCCAGTTGCTGTAGATTGTCTCCAACCTGGCGGACCTGGTTCAATTGCGCCATCTGGCTGGAAAGCGCCGAACCTCCTCTGGCCAGACCGCCCAAGCCCGAGACCTGACGCGTTGCACCAGGCAACTCTTGCAATAGGGAACGAACGTCGGGGTTGCGCGCAAAGTCTTTTGGATTGCCGGGCAAATTCTGGGCGCGATCGACCAGGTTCTGCACTTTCCCCAAACCTTCAAGAGTTTCAGGAACGTTTTGCAGAATCGGAGCCAACTCTTTGAGTCCTTCCAATCCTTTCAGTTCCTGCGGCAATCCATCCAAACCCTGGAGTCCCTGGGACAGCTTCTGTAACTCCTGCAGACCGCCCGCCTGCGATAAACTCTGATCCAAGGCCATCAGATCCTGCTGAGCCATTCCCAGCGACTGGAAGGCGTTGTCTTGTAACATACTGCTCAGGCCGCTCTGCTCGAACTGGCTGAACAAACTCTGATCCATGAAACTGGACAAATTCGAGTTATCGAAGAAGCTGCTCGACTGGTTGTAGTAGTTGCTTGAGCTGTTGTAGTAGTTTGAGCTGTTGGAATAGCTGCCTTGATTATAATAGTTGCCCTGGTTTGAAGAGTTACTCTGATTGTAGTAATTGCTCTGGTTCGAGGAGGTACCCTGGTTGCCTGAACTGGACGTGGTCGAAGATGGGCCACCCTGATTATTCGATAGACCCGGCTGACCAGGGGATTGCGTGTTGGCATCCCTAGGAGGAGTCTGGGCTGGTTGGCCGGACGTGTTAGCGTCTTGAGGCGCAGGAGCGCTCGGAGCCGATGGCTTGGGTCCAGACTCGGTAACTTTGGCCGGTTGACCGGTTTCTCCGGCACCCTTGTTTACCTCACCCGGCTTTCCAGCCGCGAGTTGCTGTCCGCCAGCGGGCTGTGGCGCAACGGCGGGCTGCTGGGCATCTGCAGGTTGCTGGGCTACGGCTGGCTGCCGAGTATCTGCAGGCTGCTGGGCAACGGCTGGCTGCTGCGTATCGACAGGTTGCTTGGCAACGGCTGGTTGCCGAGTATCTACAGGCTGCTGGGCAACGGCTGGTTGCTGCGTATCGACAGGTTGCTTGGCAACGGCCGGCTGCTGGGAACTTCCCAGCAACTGGTTGCCTGCAACACCTTGAGTATTGCTACCCGAACTACCGTTCTGTTCGGTGATAACCTTCGAGCTCGGCTGCCCTCCAGTCTGGCCCCCACCTCCGCTGAAGGCAGCCAACTGGGTGCTGGCGCCTTGCTGGTCGCCGATCAGATGGTTCCCCCCGGTACCACTGGTTGATTCGCTACTTGCTTTGCCGGCCGATTGCTCGCTAGCGCTCCTACCCGAACCCTCGCCTTTTTGAATTTTATCGGCCGCGGCCACGGCTTTTGCGGAATGGTCCTCAGGTTTCGGCTGAGTATTGGCCGTAAAGTAGTTACCGGTCAACTGGTTCTTTTGAGCCTGCACGGCCTGAGTAAAACGCCCGAACAAGCCCTGTGGCTTCGTCTCCAAATCACTCTGATCGGACTTACCCACGGTGTCCTTGACTATGTTGTAAAGTTCCGGGTAATTGTCTTTAAGCTTCTGCTCGTCCTTACCGCCACGCAAGTAAGAAGAGATGACCTCCGAGCCAAATTCACCCTGGCTGGAAGCAGCGTTAGCATTGATCTTACTGTCTTTGCGTTCTTTGGTGGAGTAGTCTTTCATTAGATTACTCCACTTAGCCGAAGTCTCGGGGTTCTCGCGCAGCCGATCATCAATTCGGTGTCCGAGTTCGTCGGAAAGCACCTTTTCCAGTTCCTTGGGATTGCGAAAAGCGCTTTCCGAAAGGCGAATTTTGTTGTCTCCGTAATTGAAGACACCCTCGTGGATGTTGCCCTTTTTGTCGCGTAGAATCTTGTCTTGATCGCTGATCACATTGATGGAGAAGCCATCTTTGGTGATGTCCTTGAGTAATTCGTTGTCGATTTTGGAATGACGCAGTATGCTCTCGACCTGAGCCTTCTCCGACCCACTCAGGTTGCGGGTAGCGTCATCGATCGCGTCCTCACGCTCTTTTTTCTCAGCGGCTTCGGCCTTGGTCGGCTTATCTTTGCGAGACTTGGCGTCTTTCGCGTGGTCCTTATCCTTAGCAGACTTGACCTGGTCCTTTTCCTTGACGGCTTTGCCTTTATCGGCCAGTTTGAGCCCCGAGCCCACCTTCGGCCCGGTTATGGACTCCACCGAGTTCGTCGGAGAGGCGGCTGATTGAGGAGAAGACGCCGACAACTGCCGGGCCACTTGCTCGGCTTGCAATCGCTGAGCTTCCTTTTCTCTGGCCTGGGCGCCCTCGTCCTTTAAATCCGACTGAGCCGGTTTAACGGCCTGCTTCTCAGTCTGAACGTTGCCCGGCTCATCCTTCGAAGCCCGCGTCTTGCTCAATTCGCCAGCGGGCTCGCTCTTCGGTGCCTGGGCGTTCGCCAGCTCACCAGCGGGTTCCTGACCCTGGGCATTGGTCGAATCGCTTTTCGGTGGCTGCGCGTTCGCCAATTCACCGGCGGGCTTCTGCCCCTCGTACTTCGGCGCCTGGGCGTTAGTCAGCTCACCAATGGGCTTCTGCCCCTGCGCGTTGCCTAACTCGTTCTTGGGAACCTGCGCGTTCACCAGCTCACCGGCGGGCTTCTGACCCTGGACATTGGCTGATTCGCTTTTCGGTGCCTGCGCGTTCGCCAACTCACCAGCAAGTTTCTGCCCCTGCGCGTTGTCCAGCTCGTTCTTCGAAGCCGGCGCGTTCGACAACTCGCCAGCGGGTTTCTGACCCAGGGCATTGCTCAATTCGTTCTTTGGCGCTTGCGCATTCGCCAGCTCACCAGCGGGCTTCTGTCCCTCGTTCTTCGGTGCCTGAGCGTTCGCCAGCTCGCCGGCAGGCTTCTGTCCCTGGACATTGGCCGACTCGCTTTTCGATGCCTGCGTGTTCGGGAGGTCACCAGCGGGCTTCAGTTCCTCGTTCTTCGGTGCCTGAGCGTTCGCCAGCTCACCGGCGGGCTTCTGTCCCTGGACATTGGCCGACTCGCTTTTCGGAGCCTGCGCGTTCGAGAGGTCACCAGCGGGTTTCTGTCCGCGAGCGTTACCCAACTCGTTCTTCGGAGCCTGAGCATTCGAAAGTTCACCAGTGGGCTTCTGACCCTGGGCATTGGCCGACTCGCTTTTCGGAGCCTGCGCGTTCGAGAGGTCACCAGCGGGTTTCTGTCCGCGAGCGTTGTCCAGCTCGTTCTTCGAAGCCGGCGCGTTCGACAACTCGCCAGCAGGCTTCTGTCCCTCGTTCTTTGGCGCTTGCGCATTTGCCAGCTCACCAGCGGGCTTCTGTCCCTCGTTCTTCGGTGCCGGCGCGTTCGACAACTCGCCAGCGTTTTTCTGCCCTTGAGCATTGCCCAACTCATTCTTTGGCGCTTGCGCATTCGCCAGCTCACCAGCGGGCTTCTGCCCTTGAACATTGCTCAACTCGTTCTTAGGAACCTGGGCGTTCGCCAACTCACCAGCAGGTTTCTGCCCTTGAGCATTGCCCAACTCGCTCTTCGAAGTCTGGGCGTTCGCCAGCTCGCCAGCGGGTTTCTGGCCTTGGGCATTGCCCAACTCGTTCTTCGGAGTCTGGGCATTTGTCAACTCACCAACGGGCTTCTGTCCCTGGATAAGGCCCAATTCGTTCTTCGGAGTCTGGGCGCTCGCAAGTTCGCCAACAGGCTTTTGCCCCTGGGAGCTGCCCAACTCGTTCTTCAGTGCCTGGACGTGCGCCAGTTCGCCAGCCTGCTTCTGCTCCGAAGCGCCACTCACAGAATCAGCCAGGCCGCCCTGGGGCTGCGCCCCCCCCAACTCGCCCGCCTTCGCGCGGGTCTCATCCAGAGAGCGCGGCAGAGATTCCTCGCCCCAATTGTGCTGCACCTGCGTGTCCGAAGGGCTGCGATAGTCCCCCTGCAAAGATTGCGGGTCTTTCGCCCCTAAACGGTTGACGGGAGGCGTGTTTTCTTTGACCGGAGGCTCTTTCGGCTGCGGCGCGGGAATACCCCAGAGTTTTTCCCACAGATTGGCCGGCTTATGCGCGTCTTCCTTAGGAGCCAACCCATGCGGGTCCTGAGCATTGTCCGTTTCGATCGGCTTGGTGAGCCCGGCCAAATCGCGCAAACGACCTGAGTTGCCGGTAAGAATATCACCGATCTTGGAAGACCACGCCCGCGAAGGCGACTGTCCGCCGGACTCGCCAGGACCAAAAGCATCGCGCAACTGATCGACCATTCCCACCTGCGGTAGGTGCACGCGATTACGCTTCTCTTGCAGCTCGGAACTCGACTTGATTTCATCGCCCGGACGGGCGGCCGCCGTTGTCCCTCCCGGAGCCTTCGAAGACGCGGCAGCCGGTTCCGCCGATCGAGCAGCCGGAGCAGCGGCCGATCCAGAAGTCGGCTTATTCGACTCCTTGGCGCCTGACAATCCCGCTTTCAGCGTGGTGGCAGCAGACGGCTTGGCCGGCTCAGCCTTGTTGTCAGATGCTTTGCTGGTCTTCTTCGATTTCTCAATCATAGCCTAGTCCTCGATTTTCGGTGACGTCGGTCGCTGCTCTGACAATACCTGTTCCACGTGAACCAGAGCGGGCTCTACTAACTCTCGCTCCGGTAACGGACCCATTCCCGAGGTGTCCAACAGCTTGCCCACCGCGGCCACGACCGGGTGAGGGCTATCAAGCGCCTCCGCCAACTGCTCAAAATCCGACCAGCGCAAGTCGCGGCGCCCCGCGGCTAACTCTTTCCGGTAACGCTGTCCCCAGGCCCTCAGCCCGGACACATCGTTGGCATCGAGCAATTCGACGCAACATTTGCACATTTGTGCGAACTCTTGCAAAACCGGGTTGCTACCGCCCTCTTGGAGAGCTCCCAGACAGCCCAGCACTCGTTCAATCGGATCGCCCACGCGGCACAACTGCGATAGAGCGCGGGCCGCCCAGGCTACCTGCGGATCGCGGGCAAAATCGGCCACCGTCTTGAGCCGGTGCCAGGAACCGGCCAGACGAACCCACGGCGTCAATTCCTGAAGAGCCGTGTAAGGTCGCTTCTCCAGATCGCGCGTCAGATGCAGAATACTGTTGAGCGGGTGTTCGCCCGGCACATACTGCCCGGCCGCCTGCAATTGAACCTTCAATACCTCGGGTTGTTCCAGTAGAGTGCGCTGCAACTGGCGAAACTCTGGATTCAGCTCCAACGACTGGCGCACATTCTGTTGGGCGCTGGCCTGCAGATCCGCCATCCCCATGGCCACGGCCGTGCGCACTTCAAATTCCAGATCCCTAGCCAGCCGCAGCAGCGGCTCAAAGGCTTGAGAACTGGGCATCTTTTCGCATAAATGCAAGGCCAGATGAGTGCGCACCTTGGTGGAGCCGTCCTGAGCCCATTTCAGCAACAGGTCGGGACCTTGGGTCAGAGCCCGATTCCACAACACCCCCACGGCGGCACAGCGGGCTTCCTCACCCCGACCCACCAGATCTTCGAAGAGTGAATCCTGGAGCTGGGGAGGCAGCGTGCTCAGCAGTTGCACCAGTACCTGAGTCAGAACCGGATCTTCAAACGTCTCTTCCTCTTCAAAGCGCTGCCGCAAAAAAAGGTCGACCTGATCCGGTTGACCGGAAGCCAGGTTGCGCAGCCCGTGCACCCCGCGCAGGCGCATTTCGGGGTGGTAGGAGAGCATCAAGTCGCTCCAGGCTTGCATGGCCAGGGGTTCGCTCACACTGCGCAGAGCCAGTTGGCCCACGGCCGCCTGCCACTCCGCGCGCGAATCCGACTTGGCTTGCACCAAGAGGCTCGCGATCGCTTCCTCCCCTACGGCGCCGTAGCTCATCCCAGGGCAGCCTTGATTTCCTGATGCACGTTGGCCAGACGTTGTTCCGCCTCATCCAGTGAGGGCTCGTCGCCCTCGGTGAGGCCGCGCTCGATCAAACCAAGCACCAGGTCCATTTCTTGCAGCAAAGCTTCGGTGGCGGAAAAGGCACCCTGCAGTTGAGCGATCTGCTCGTCGCCCAAACCCATTTCTTGCAAGGGCTGGCCGGCGACTTGTTCCCACTGTTGAAAAGCCGCCTCCAGGCGGGGGGACAGACCGACAACATAGGCCTCCAGCACGGACGCGTCAAAATGGCCGGCGCGAACGCCGCGTAACGCGTGCAATAGCGAGGCGAATCCGGGGTTGGCCGGATCGACTTCAGCATGGTCAAAATCGACCTCTGGGAGCTCGGCCGGGTAGTATTCACCCTCGCCCAACTCCTGGACATATCCATCGTTTGTCAATTGCTTCTCCTCGGTCTCCTGTGCACGGAGATCCTTTGTAATAGCCTACCATCTTGGGCCTCGAATCCAGAAGGCTACGATGTAACAATCATTCGACAAAGCTCGAAATTGCCTCTAAAAACGGCAACAACCTTCATATCACGGCAACATTCCCCAGCACCGTTCCATTCGTTGTCCCGGATCATGCTTGAGAAAGGTCAATTTTCTGCCGTTTGGCCCTGTCGGCACCACGTCCGAAAGTTTCTTCGCTGCGATGAAACCGCCAACAGGAACGGAACCCCCACCTCAGCGACGCCGGCATGAAAAAAGGCCCGGCGGAAGTACGCCTTCCACTTCGGGCCGTGGGAATGCGCACCAGCTTCAGGCAGGGCGCACCCAGGGACATAATTTTCTAGCTGTCGGCCGCCTTCGGCTTCTTGGTCGCCAGTCTCTCTAACCCCATTGTAGCTACGGGATCTCCCGGCTGCAGTTCCAAAGCCTTTTGGTAAGCTTGTTTAGCAAATTTCAGTTCATTGGCCGACTGGCTGCGATCGAACATCCTCTCATAGCAGCAACCCACGTAACGCCAGGCGTCGACCCGCTTGGGATCCAGCGTAATACCGGCACGCAGCTCGCGCAATCCCAGGTCGAACTTGCCGAGCCGGTAGTGCAAAGCCGCCAGGAAGATCCAATCATCCGGATGGTTTCTGTCAGCGTTGATGGCATCGACATAGGAATCTTCCGCCTCTTTGAACTTGCCCGCTCGGAAAGCGGCTTCGGCTTTAGCGAAGTACTGATCGTGCATCTTTGGATCGACCTTACGCTGAACAACAGGTTGAGTATTCTCCGGCAAAGGGATGTCATTGAAAATGTTAGGTATTGCCGGGTCGACGGTCTGAGGCATCAGCTTCGCCAACATCCCTTCAGCGCCGTCGAAATGAGGATCGACAGACAGACACTTCTCGATCAACCGTCGGGCTTCAGCCTGTTTATCCATCACCACGTAAATAGCGGCCATGAAGTAGTAAGAGGCAGCAACCTGATAATTTTTATCTATGCACCACTGGTAGTCTTCCAATGCCCCACCCGTGTCCATGGCATCACGCCGGAAACCAGCCCGCAGGAAATGGGCGGGCTGATTGTTGGGGTCCGTGATCAGAATGTTGTCTACCAGTCCCTGGGCCAACTCACTATTACCAGCCTTGGTAAAGGCTTCAATCAAGCCCAGACGGTAACCACCCTGACGTCCGATTGCGTCACAGGCAAAGTCTCCCACCATGGCAAAGCGAATCGCATCCTCGACCTGATTATTGGTGGCCGACCAGCGAATGCGCTGGTCAATTCGCTCAAAGAAGCTGTCATCTATGAGGCCGGCGTTGTCCTTCAAAGTTTGCGGCCACTGGGCCTGGTCCAGGCGGAACATCTGCTTGAGCATCTGCACCTGGAGGCCTTCATCGACCGCCAATGCCGGCAAGGAAATCAGGAGACTGCAGCCCAGGGCCGCGTATAAAACAGGCTTTTTCCAGTGAATTGACATAGCTAAGGCTAATTCCTTTCCAGATCAGGCGTTCCTGCGCCGCAAAGGAAACGACTCGCCCCGCAGGATCGACTGGTCCCCGTCGCATCCCCCGAAAGCTTATTCCTCAGTCCGTGAAAATTTTTCCTAAGTCAGGCTACGAACAACTTCAGCACCTGCTCGGCCGTGCGCTCAAAGGCTCGGAATCGGTCGACCTCGGCTGCCGTCACCTGAATCTCCGGCAATTTTAACAGCTCTTTCCTGGTAGCGTCCCTCACAGTCTCATGGTGAGGTAATTTACGCCGCCCAGGTTGCCTTTTAGGCCGGGCCTCCCAAAGCGGCTCCTAACGGATCTACCAGTGGTTGCCTGCGAAAACGCAGAGAATGAGGGCTATCCAAGCCCCGTGATAAGCAAATCGAATTCTTCGGTAACAGATTCACAGGGCAGCAGCTGCTCCATCCAGGACACCAGCGCCGGATCGATTGTTTCGTGGAGCTGCGGCAGTGGTAGTGAACTCGACTCCAAAGGTCCGCATCGGCCGCCCTCAGTTCGAACGGTCGAGGGCGGTGCCACTTGCGCCGTTCCGCGCCGGTCAAGCGCTGCTTCTCGCAGGGCACCGAAATTCCGGTCACCTCTCGAGCCAGGTCGAGCGCGCGATTCCCAAGTTTTCAACCATCTCTTGCTGGTTCTTATCGAGAGAGTCACGTAGTTTCTTGAAATAGAACATTCCGGTCTGCCTCCTTTGTTTCAGACAGACTAGCTCGGCTGTTTCTACCAAAGTACTGCCAAATCCACTCGATCAAAATTTACTTCCACTGGCGGCACACCGGAAATCGGAAACCGGACCGACCACAAAACATGAAAAAAGCCCGAGAGCGAACTCTCGGGCTTTCGAAATGACCGGACCGGCGTGAGAACTTACAGAGTCTTGCGCAAGACGTTGGTCAGCACACCGGCAGCGACACCGATGCCGGCACCGGCGACAGCGCCCCCCAACATTCCGGTCATCAGGTTCAGGCCTCCACCCGCGGTGAGGGTCTCTTTCTGCTCAGTAACTTTCACGTGCTTGCCGACCCCGAGTACGCCACCTTCCATCACGGGCACGTTGCGGTGCACGTCCTGGGTTCCGGGGTTGGTGACGGTGCTCTGGTAGACCGACTGGTTGTAATCGCCGGGAATCTGGCCGACAACCTTGTCCTCGAAAACAGGGGTCTGATTCACAATCGTCTTGGTAACAGAGTTGCCCGAGGCCAGCGCGCCGGAGAGGCCGCCGACGATGGCACCACCGGCCGCGCCGATGCCACCCATCTTGAGCATAACCTTCAAATCGCCTTCGGTCTTGCGGCCTTCACCGGGCACATACTCGCCCTTACCGGTCAGCTTGCGGGCGATGATGACGCCACCGGCCAGGGCGGTGCCGACGCCGGCACCGATGGCCATACCACCGAGCGCGTCATAGATGGGACTGCCGATGCCGCCATTGTTGACGGTAGCCGACTGGGTCTCATACTCGCCGACCTTCTCGTTGCGGAAGGTGGGCTGGTGCTTGACATCCCAACCGGTGAGCTGAGTGCCCTGATAGGGGTTACCGTTCTGGTCGTATTTGGTGACCGGTTTGGTCACTTCGGTACGGCTCTCGGTCGAACCGGTCAGCACCGGCTTGATAACGTCGTGGCTGGTAGTGGTGACATCAATGCTCGGCTGAGCGGCCCAACTGGTCAGCAGGTTGCTGGCCAGACCGATGGAGCCGCCCACGGCGGCGCCGGCGGTGGCGCCCATAATCAGGAGCTGCGAGTTCTTCACGTTCGACAGGCTGGGCGGCTTGAGAGCCGTTTCCTGGTCGATGGTCGAGAGCTTGTCGTTGACCTGCTGGTAACCATCGAGAATGGTGCCGTAGTCGGCGTCGATGCGCTCGAACTCTTTGCTGCCGCGATCGACCTTGGTGGCCTTGGGAGTGCTATTGCTCTTGAAGATGCTGGCGATATTCATTGTTTTATCCTTCTCTCAATATCCGCGGCTTAGTGAGGCTTGCTGGCTTTGCACTGCTCGAGGTCGCGACGCAGGCCGGCGTTGTCATTGTGCTTGCGCTCGAGGTCGCTGCGGGAGCGGTCGACTTCGTTCTTGGTGCGGTCGAAAGTGGGCTGCAGGTTGTCGGCCTCGCGGTCGAGCTGACCGGCACGGTCGCGCTCATTCTGCGCCTGGCTCAGCACACCGGGAACCTGAGCCTGCATATTGTTGGCCTCGCGGCGGTCCGACTGGGCCTGGCTGCTCAGGTTCTGAGCCTGCTGGCGGGTGCGGTCGATGTCCTGACGGATGGGCTTGAGTTCGGCGTCCACCTTCTGCGAGACGACGTTCGGAATATTGGCTTCCTCACGCTGCAACTGACGATCGCGGTCTTCGAGCTTGCCTTTGCGATCCTGATATTTGGCTTCCAGACCATTTTCCAGGTCTTTCAGCATCTTGGTGGAGCGCTGCAGGACCAGCTCGGGAACCTGCTTCTCTTTCGAGTCAATCCGCATCTTCTCACCGTCGAGGCGAACCTTTTCGGCGTTCTGATTGGCTTCGCCCTTGACCAGGCGAGACTTCTCGTCCTTGTAAAGTTCTTCGCTGCGGTCTGCCGAGAGCTTATCCTGGTTAGCGTTCTTCAACTTCACCTCGGCTTCTTTGTCGCCGACGGTGCCCTGACGGCCATCCAGTTCCTGAGTGCGGTTCTTAATGTCGGCCACGGCTTCGGTATGAGCCTTGTTGGTGGAGGTTTCGAGAGCGTTCAACTTGCCCTCTTGCTCGTTGAGCATATTCTCTTTCTTGTCCAATTCCAGCCACTGTTGACCCTGGTGGACCTTGTTGACGGCGCCCTTGATAGTGGCTTCGCCGGCTTTCACCAGGTTCCAACCGCCCACCGCACCGATGACGCCGAAGAGCACGCCGCCGAAGATAGCACCGCTGGCGGCTGCACCGGTCATGGCGCTGAGCGTCAGATTGTGGGCCAACAGACCGCCGGCCAGGCTTCCGGCTGACATAACGCCGGCGCCGAGAGCCGCGCCGCCAACGGCACCACCCAGGAGGCCGGTTCCGGCCACCACCGAGGCGGCGAACTTGCCGACGCCGCTCATCTTGTTCAAATCGTCTTTCTTAGGGGCCTGCGGCTCGCTGGGCTTGGCCGGGCCGGGGAGTGCCGCGCCAACTTCACCTTGAATGTGATTCCAACCGCCTTTGGCTGCACCGACGCCGGCTCCAACCACCGCGCCAGGAATCTTGCCGGCCAATCCACCGATGACGTTTCCGACCGTCCAGCCGCCGCTGGCGCCAGCCAGGCCACCCACAATCATACCGGCCTTGGCGCCGACACCGATGGTGGTGAAGGTTTGGCCGATAAAGTTCAGCGCGCCCTGGCTACCCACCGAGGCGATGACCGGCCCGAAACCGCCGCCGAGAGCCGCGCCCACCACCGCGCCGCCGAGAACACCGGCGTAGAGCGAGGGGACCATCGAAGCCACACCGACTGCACCACCGGTTACGGTTCCGAAAGCGTTGGCGAAGCTGATGGCCGTGCGCATGCTTTCTTTACCGACCGCGCCGCCGAAGCTGTCTTTGGGACCTTCGGGGGCGGGGGGTTGATTGCCCGGGGCGTTGGCCAGAGTGCGGAGCACCGGGGTGTTGGCTTGTTGGACTTTCATGACGTTCTCCTTAGGGGTTGGACTTATTCCCATGGACAGAATGCCAGAGGGGCCTGAACAAACCCTGAAAAGAAAACCTAAATTCGCAAACCCTCCCAGGCCCCTCGCAAACGCCCTAATTGCTTGGTATCCAGCGGTGCATCCCAATATCCGCCCTGCTTGACCGAGGACCCGATAATCAACCCCTGGGCCACTCCAAATTCCCCTAAATTCTCCGGAGTCAGCCCCGAACCGACAAAAACGGGCAGCGTAGAATGCCCGGCCAACAGGCGCACCTCGGCGGGATCGGCCGGCTGGCCGGTGGCCGACCCGGTCACGATCAGTCCATCGGCCAAAAAGAACTCACAGCCGTGGGCCACATCCAGCAAGGACAAATCGGAAGTGACCGCGTGCGAGCTATGCTTCTTCTTGATATCCGTGATAATCCGGATATGCCCGGCCTTCCACTGGTCACGGCTGCGCACCAACTGGCCGGCGCAACCCTCGATCCATCCCTCATCGGCAACATGCGCATAAGCAAAGCCCTCAACCCGAATAAAGCCGGCCCCGCAGGCCAGGGCCACGGCCAGCGCCTGCTGGTTGGCCGCCGCCAGCACCTGCACTCCCAACGGCAGCTGCACGGCCCGGCGCACCTCGTGGCCCAGCACCGCCATGGCCGCCACTGTTTCCGGGCCAACCCGGTCTCCTATCATGTATGGACGGTCGTACATATTTTCCAATAACAGTCCGTGGAAGCCGGCCTGCTGATAAAGGATGGCCTCCTCCACGGCGCGATCGAGAATGGCTCCCAGATCACCGCTCCAGCCGGGCGCTCCCGGCAGCGGCCCTACATGAATCATGCCGATCAGTCCGGAGCGCTGACCGAAGAGAGAAGAAAACCAGTTTTCCATGGTGAACAGGAGTTACGGAAGACAAAGGCCAACTCCTTCTTTATGCAAGTCAAAGGACGAGGCGCCGTCACCAACCCCACCCATCGCTTTGCCTCCCTTCAAGTCGAGGCGGATCCCGATTACCTACCCGACGAAGACGATATCCCGGTCGGCGCCAAAACAAAATTTTGGGACGACCAATCGCGGAGTATTCTGAGCCGCAACCAAAGCCCCGACATTCCCTTCGAAGCCAGCCTCAATCCCTATCGCGGTTGCGAGCACGGCTGCGCCTACTGTTATGCCCGCCCCACCCATGAATACCTGGGGCACTCGGCGGGTCTGGATTTCGAAAGCCAGATCTTCGTCAAGAGAACGGCGCCCGAGTTACTGCGTAAAGAGCTTTCCAAGAATTCCTGGCGACCCCAGGTGCTGGCCCTGAGCGGCATCACCGACTGCTACCAACCGGTGGAGCGCAAACTGAAAATTACCCGCGGCTGCCTGGAAGTCTTGCTGGAGTTCGGCAATCCGGTGAGCGTGATTACCAAGAATTTCCTGATCACCCGGGACTGCGACCTGCTCAGCCAGATGGCGCAAAAGAATCTGGTCCAGGTGAATTTATCCATCACCACCCTCGATCCCGAGTTGGCCCGCCTGATGGAGCCTCGGGGAGCTTCTCCGGAACTTCGGCTGAAGGCGGTGGAGCTCCTCAGCCAGGCCGGCATTCCTGTCACCGTGATGGCCGCTCCCATCGTCCCAGGATTAACCGACCACGAACTGCCGGAAATCTTGCGCCGAGCCGCTGAGGCCGGCGCGCGCCGCGGAGGCTACATTCCGCTACGCCTCCCCGGGGCGGTGGCCGACGTCTTCCAAGACTGGTTGAGTGAACGCTTCCCCCTGCGCAAAGAGAAGATTATCGCGCGGATCTGCGAACTGAGGGGAGGCCGGCTCAACGATCCCAACTTTCATACGCGCTTCACCGGAGTGGGCAAGGCGGCCGATAACCTCAACCGGCTCTACGCCATCGCTTTAAAACGGGCCGGGCTGGAGAACGAGCGTTGCAGGCTGAGCCTGGAGCACTTCCGGGTGCCGCAGCCGGCAAAACCCCGGCAACTCGGTCTCTTCGAATAAAAATAGCCCGGAAACCGAACAAGGCTCGCGTATCGGCGAGCCTTGTGGTTGGTAAGGTCTATTTAACACTCCCACGCGGTCCATGTCCATAACTTTTTTGTTACATTTTTATGAACAAGCCCGAGCGCGAAAAAGGACCAGACCGAAGTCTGGTCCTTTGAACGAGTCCGCGATGGTTTAGGTGAACAGCAGGCGCGGGTCGTTGTAGTGGTCCTGGACGCGCTGCTGCCCGATGCCCCAGAAGGGCATGAAGGGCCGCTGCCACCAACTGGGGTTGCTGGTCGTGGCGATGTCCTTGTGGTTGGAGCGCAGTCCGAAGTTCTCGTCCTGGGTATAGATGTTGTTGTAGTTGATGCCACCCTTGCCGTTGTAGCTGATGCGGGCGGTTTCGCCGTCGTACTGATAGGCTTCGCGCATACGGGTATCATACGGGTTGAAGCTGCGGCTGGTGATCTCGTTGCCTTCGTTCTTGATCTGGATGTTCTGGTCGCCATCGTAGATCGAGGTGTTGGTGACAACGCCGTTGGGAGCGGTGGCGCCCATGGTGATCTTGGTGCCGTCGGGTAGAACCACGGAGCGCTGCTTGCCCTCCCAGTCCTTCACATGCTTGCCGTTGACATATTCGTGCGGGTCACCGGAGTGTTCCACCTTCTGCTTGCCGGAGGGGTCGGTGATGATGACTTTGTCACCATTCACCTGGACTTTCCAACCACCGCTGGTGGTGTAGTTAATCGGCTTGCCGGGCTCGCTCTGGCTGAGATGACCTCCGGGGTTACCGGTACCGTACTGGGGCGGGAAGCACTGGTTGCCGGGCTGGCAACCGTTGTTCCAGCCGCCGCCGGGGGGGAAGCAACCGGGATAGCCGCCCTGCGGGGGATACTGCGGGAAGCCACCACCAGGGTAACCGCCCATTCCGGCCTGGTAGCCGGCCTGGTAGCCCTGCTGATACTGAGCAGCCTGGAAGCCCTGCTGGTAGCCGGCACCATAGGCGCCCTGCGGGTAAAAACCTTGCTGGCCGTAGCCACCGGGGAACTGGCCGGGGAAGCCCGGGCCGTAGCCGCCGCCGTAACCACCGAGGCCGGGGCCGCCGTAGCCACCGCCGTAGGGCGGGGGGAACTGGGGCGGGCACTGATGATGGTGATGGTGGTGATGATGATGGTGGTGCTGGTTGTGGCGGCCGATGAGTCCGCCGATCAGAGCGCCGATACCGCCGCCAATCAGAGCGCCGGCCGGGTTGCCACCGCCAAAGAGCAGGCCGGTCAGGCCGCCGGCGAGGCCGCCAGTCAGGGCGCCGCGGCCGGGCGTGCCGAGCAGGCCGTCACAAGCGCCGCCGAGTCCGCCGCCAAAACCGAGCCCACCGAATCCCATAAGGGGCGAAAACGGGAGTCCTCCGATAAATGCCATTGATAATTTTCCTCACCTTCTGCATCAGTTTACTGTGAAACTTGTTGAGCTTATATCACCGGGTCCACGGAGGAAGTAAAGACCTCTTGGACAGTTCACATTCATTTAACATTCGGCCAGGTTTCCCCTACTTCTCAACGCGGTGTGTAGTCCGGCGCCGTCCCGGTGGCCAGCCACTCCAGGATTTGTCCGACCCTGATTTCGGTGGTGTGTTGGGCCAACAGCCGACGCGTGGCTCTGGTCGCAATCTGCTGAGCCAAAGATGGCTCGGCCCGCAAGCGTAAGATATGCTCTCGCAACTGCTCCGGCTGCCGGTAAAGTAGAATTTCCTCGCCGTCGAGGAACACCTGGCTCATGAGAGGACGCTGAGGGACTTGCCAGGCGAGCACCGCGCGGCCCGCGGCCATCGCTTCTGTGACCCGCCCGGGAAACGACTTGAACACCAGGGGCAAGCTGACGACGGCGCTACAATCCTGTAAATGACGATGCCAGTTGGCCGTACTCTTAACCCGAAAGCGCCGCGCACCCCATAAGTAGAGGCGGTTCAGCCTATAAGCTTCGACTTGATATTTGACCAGGCCTCTCCAGACCAACTGCCAGAAGTCGTAGGCCAGGACGAAGCCCTTTCCCTCAGAGCTAGGCGCGGCCGTGATCAGATCCGACAGAGCTGCTTCGCTCAACCAGCGCTGGCGCTCTCCATAGATGTGTCCGTAAAAGCGGGCGCGAAAGTTATCCGGTAGAGGCAAGGGCGGATCCTGAATAAAGCGACGATTCGCCGAGACCAGCCACCAGGCCGTCTGCAAATTCGGACAGGCCAGCCGGCCGACGTCTTCCTCGTCGCCCACCAGCAGGTGAGTCAGGAACTTGAGACGCTGCCGAAAGCGCACCAGCATGAAAGCAAACTCGGGTTTGGCATCCAGTTCTTCCTCAGTGTATACCGTCGATTCCGCGCACAAACCTACCCGGACCGGTGCCAGCGTGGAGAGCCACTCGAGGACATCGAGAGAGATTCCGTTGGTCATGACTTCGACCCAGATCTGATCGAATTTTTGACCTTGCAACAGCTTGGGGGCCTGCTGCACCAGAGGACTCATGAGAGTGGTCACCTCCACGCCCGCAGCCTTCAAGCCATCCTCCATTCCCACGTGAATGTGGTAAGAGAGATACCGAGCACTGGACCAGCTCGGTTGTTCACCCAAGACGAGCAAAACCCGCAAGGGCTTATTTATCACCGTAGAAGTCTCCGAACTCGATCAAGAGAGTCGGACGGCGATTGGCGTAAGCTCGTTGGTAGGCCGGGAAGATATCTTCCGGCTCATGCAGTTCCACCACCTCGATGTTCTTGAAGATCGCCCGAAAACCATCAGCGTAGTTGCCCACGTGTTGGTGTCCCGGATGTATCGGCTTGGTGGTGCCGGCCGCCGTGCGAATGATGACTGGAGGAACCACTTCACCGCCGGACATATCCGACAGCTTGTCGAGCAGGCAAGACATGTCGCCCATGGCCAGCATCAAAAAGTTCTGCCGTGGATAGATAGAAATGGCCACCGTCCCGGCCAGCGCCAGTCCAATAGACATTTGCATCTGGAACGATTCGCAGACCGGGATTTCGATGCGCCGCCCCTCATCCAGATGCTCCACGGTGCCGTACATAAACGTTCCTGGGCAGCCGACCGCCTGGCCCAGAAACAGGGTATCAGGTTGCTCGGCCAGCCAGGTCATGGTTTCTTTCATGGCGTCAAAGTATTTACCCATCTTAGAAAGCCACCCTTACCGAAACTCCCGAATGGGGATAACTGTTGCTGTATTGAAAATAGCGGATGCGTTCAGCGTAAGGGGTGTCCACATACCAGGGCCTGGGGCTGCCCCAGGTTTTGCGGGTGTCGGTCAGCACCGAGACGGCATTGTCTTCCACCACGAAAGTCACCGGTAAAGAGAAGTGATGAGCGTACTTGATGGCTTCATGGAAAGTTCCGCATTCGGCGGCCATATCACCGGTGAACAGCCAGACGTGAGGCTCCCGGCGCTGACTCCGTCTGCCTCCCGAAAAGGCGCTCGCGCCCGCGCGTTTCAAGGCGAGTGCCGTCCCTGTGGCCACGCCGGCCAGGCTGGAAGCAATGCCGGAACAATAGACGTTGTACTGGGGAAAGCAGAGTGCGATACTATTACCATCCAGGATGGACTGGCGAACCTGGTCTCGGGGCACGCCTTTCAGCAGACAGTGTAGATGGGATGCCCAATAGGCGTAGACGTAGTCTTGTGGCTCAACCTCCCGAAAGATCTCGAGCAAGTTCTCTTCCAGGCCGGATCGCAAATGAATCGGCGCGCGAATCTGCTTGTTGAGATAACACTCCTTGATTTCTTCTTCAAAAGCAGCCAGGTCGGCTGCCGAATAGGCGATGTCCATTCTGTTCCTTTCCGAGCCCCCGTTGCTGAGTCATCCGTGCGTTCCGCGCAGGCGAAAGGGAATCCTGGAGGTCAAAACGGCTGGCGCCGGACTCCCGACCAGGTTTGCCGCTCCACCACGCTCCCGGCGGCAACCGTCAAACCCTGGGCCAGAATACATTGTCGCAGACGAGAACCGGCACCCACCACCACATCCTTCTCCAGGACGGACTCCTCGATGCGGGCGCCGGCGCCAATCCGGCAGCCAGGCCCGAGGTAGACAGGTCCAACCAATTCGGCGTCGTCGGCCACCTGAGCCTGCGGAGAGATCCGTCCACCCGAGCGCAAATGCGCCTCCAGATAAGCCTCGTGGGTACCGACATCGGAAAAGCGGCCGGCGCACTTCCAGGTTCGAAAGCGCTCCCCCACCCAGTGGGGAAAAACCTCTTGTTCCAGCGAATAGGCTGGCTTGTCCGGCAGCTCTGACCAGGCCTCCGGGCTAAATAAATAAGCACCGGCATTGATCCAGGCCGCACCGGAGAAGGTCGAGTCCTTCTCGAGGAATGCTCGCACCGCGCCTTCCTCATCCAGGACCACCCGGCCGTACCGACCGGCATTTTCAACTCGGCAGACCGCCATGCTCAGGTGAGGATTCTGGGTCCGGTGCTGTTCCCAGAAAGCGGAAAGCTCGAATTCCAAAAAGGTGTCTCCGTTGAGAACCAGCACCGGCCCCTGGATGTCCGGTTGCAGGGCCCTCAAGGCGCCGCCCGTACCGCGCGGGAACTCCTCGGCCACCACCTGAATCGGACGAAACGATTCATAGCCTTGAAAGGCCTCCGCTTTATAGCCAACGGCCAGGGTGATCCGACCGACAAACGGCTGATTCAGTGGGGCCAACACCCAGTCCAGCATAGGCCGGCCCAAAACGGGAAGCAGTGGCTTGGGACGTTCTTCGGTCAACGGCCACAGGCGGCTGCCGCTCCCTCCCACCAGGACGACCACTTCCAAAATCACGGCGAATCTTTCCTCAGCGACCGGGCAAATACTTGCCGTCCCAGGGGGATTTCGGTTGACCGGGGGTATAATCTCTCTTTGTGAAACATCAACTCGACGCCGTTCTGATTCATCCCGGCAACTCTCATCGCATTTATCAGGCCCTGGCTAACGAGCTTTCCGCCATCGAACCGCCCGTCTGGGCCTCCCTGATGGCCAGCTATCTTCGCACTCACGGGCACTCCGTAACCATCATCGATGCCGATGCTGAATCGCTGACCGCCACCCAGGTGGCCGAGCGAGTTTCGGATTTGCGCCCACGCCTGGCCGTGCTGGTGGTCTATGGACATCAGCCCTCGGCCTCAACCCAAAACATGGGAGAATGCGGTCGCATCGCCACCTGCCTGAAGCAACTTGCCCCCACGGTGCCGGTGCTGATGGCCGGCGGCCACGTGGCAGCGCTGCCCGAGCGCACTTTGAACGAGGAGAAAACCGATTACGTCAGCACCGGTGAAGGCTTGACCACGGCCGAGGACTTGCTGCAAGCCTTCAAGGCCGGTTCCCCACCGGACCTGAGCAGGGTCCGCGGTCTAGGCTACCGGCGCGAGGGCAAAGTGTGCTTTACGCCGGCGGCCCCGCTGGTCACCGGATTGGAAGAATCCATGCCCATGCAGGCCTGGGATCTTCTCGACATGTCCCGCTACCGGGCGCACAACTGGCATTGTTTCGGCGAGAGCAGCCGCCAGCCGTACGCTTCTATCTATACCAGTCTGGGCTGCCCTTACCACTGCTCGTTTTGCTGCATCCAGGCGCCTTTTAAGTCCGGTGAGCAAGCGCTGGGCATGAAAACAGGAGTCAACAGCTACCGTTCCTGGAGCCCGGCCAAGGTGGTCGACCAACTGGAGCATCTGGCCACCACCTACGGAGTTCGCAACGTCAAGTTCGCGGATGAAATGTTTGTGCTCCATCGCCAGCAAGTGCTGGGAATCTGCGATGAAATCTTACGCCGAGGTCTCTCTTTCAACATTTGGGCTTATGCCAGAGTCGACACCATCAAAGAGGACATGCTGGAGAAGCTACAATCCGCAGGCTTCCGCTGGCTGGCTCTGGGCATCGAGTCGGGCAGCCAGAGGGTACGCAAAGCCGTGGGCAAGGGGATCTCGCCGGAGCGGCTGACGACGACCGTCGATATGGTGCAAAAAGCCGGGATCCACATCATCGCCAACTACATCTTTGGTCTACCCGAAGACGACTTCCAGTCGATGCAGGAGACGCTCGACCTCAGCCTGGCGCTCAACTGCGCCTTCGCCAACTTCTACTCCTCGATGGCCTACCCGGGCTCAGCCCTCTACCAGGAAGCTCTACGCGAAGGCCTGCCCCTTCCCACCACATGGGAGGGCTTCTCGCAACACGCGATCGACAGTCTGCCGCTGCGTACCAAGTATCTATCCGGCCCGGAGGTACTGGCCTTCCGAGACGATGCCTTCCATCGCTACTATGGGGACCCCCACTACCTGGCCACCTTGGAAAGCCGTTTCGGGCCAGAAGTGCGGGCTCAGACCGAAAAAATGGCCGCCACACGTCTCCAAAGAAACTATCTGCCCGCTCTCAAGGAATCCCCATGATCCTCAGCCGCACCCCTTTTCGTGTCTCCTTTTTCGGAGGAGGAACCGATTATCCGCACTGGTATCGCCAGCACGGCGGAGCCGTCGTCGGCTCCACCATTAACAAATACTGCCACATCTCATGTCGTTATCTTCCACCCTTTTTTGACCACCGCATCCGAGTGGTCTATTCCAAAATCGAAAACTGCCAGACTCTCGACGAGATTCAGCATCCCGCAGTGCGGGAATGCCTCCGCTACTTAAGAATCAGCAAAGGAGTGGAAATCCACCACGACGGGGACCTGCCGGCGCGCGGCGGAATCGGTTCCAGTTCCGCCTTCACGGTGGGTCTGCTCAACGCGCTGCATGCTCTGAAAGGGCACATCATCAATAAGCGCGACCTGGCCAGCGAAGGAATCTACATCGAGCAAGATCGCCTCCGCGAAACCGTTGGTTCGCAAGATCAGGTCCTGACTTGCTATGGAGGAATCAACCACGTGGTTTTCCAGCCCAATGGAGAAATCGACGTTCGTCCGGTAACCCTGAACCGAGAGGCGGTGCGCGAGCTGAATCGGCACTTCCTGTTGTTTTTCACCGGCGTGCAGAGAACGGCCTCCGACATCGCCGCCTCCTATGTCGGCGACCTGTCATCCAAGAAAGAATCGCAGATGCGGTCCATCTCGGGGATGGTCGAAAGCTGCCTGGATATTCTGAAACGGGGCAATTACTATCAATTCGGCAAACTACTCCACGAATCATGGTTGCTCAAACAGAGCCTGGGCGAGCAAATCAGCAATTCCCGAGTGGCCGAATTGTATACGGCCGCACTCTCGGCCGGAGCTCTGGGGGGCAAATTGATCGGAGCAGGCGGGGGCGGTTATCTACTGGTTTTCGCCCACCCCGGGGAGCACCCCAAAATCCTGCGCCAACTTAGCCAGTGCGTCCATGTTCCTTTCCGCTTTGAATTCTCGGGCAGTCAGATCGTTTTTTACGACCCCGAAGAGGAATATGTAGAGCAGGAGGCGGCGACCGACCCTGAGGACCTGATGGTCAGCGCAATTTCTGAAAAAAGTAGTTAGGCTGCCGAAAAACTCTGCGATATCGCCCGGTGGCTACGACCTCGGCCACGGTTCTGCGACAGCCTTCGTGCTGACCGGCATCGGCCGAGTCGTCGAACAAGACGAATCCTCCAGGGACCAGGAAGCGGTCCGAGTTCTCAAAATCCCGCCGGCTCTGCTCATGGGTATGATTACCGTCAATATAAACGAAACCCAGGCCACCTCCGAAGCGAACCGAGCGCTCATACAGATCGACCTGCTCGCCTGCCTCACCCCAGCGCACGAAAAAGTCATCCGAGGCAAGCTCGAAGGCATGGGAACGCTTCGTTCCCCCGTAGATCCGTCCGTTCGCCAAAAAGGTTTCCTTGACGTAACGCCGGTAGTCCGGGCTGGCCGCGTCAAAAAAACCACCGATGGGCTCCTCCGTACTTTCGAAAATCCAGGGATCGCTGGAAAAAAAACCCGCATCGCAGGACAATTTGTGCATCAGGTAGCTGATGATGTTCGTGCTTAAGCCGAGGAAAGAACCAACCTCCAGTATTCCCGTCGAGGGCGGGAGCCTGCTGATGGCATGGTAAAAAGCCTGAATGTTGCCACTTTTGGGACTGAGCCACCCACCGGTGACCTGGCACAACCAGGTAATATAAGCATCGTGCGCGCACTTTCGCCGGGCTTGCCAATAGTGCCAAAGTCCGACCGGATTGTCGAAGTCCCCCGCCAGGCGATTCAGCTCGACAAAAATCGGCGGGACGAAGCTGCGTATGGCGTCCTGCCACCTCACCGTGGCCACCTACACATTGCGGAACTCCTCTTGCTGCATCATTCTGTAGCCTTTCAGGAGCTCTTGGATTCCTTCTTCCAGAGTGCGCCTGGCCTCGAATCCGGCTTCCCGCAGACGAGCATTGGAGACGATGTAGTTACGCTTGTCCGGGTCCTCGCCGATCTCCGCAGACTGAATCGAAAGGCCCGGAATAAACCTTTGGATCAAAACCGCCAACTGCTCTTTTGAGAGATTGGCGTCGTCAAGGCCGACATTATAAGGGCGTCCCTGCATCGCATCAAAATGGTTCATAGCGTAAAGAAACGCATCCGCGACGTCGCGAATGTGCACATAGTTCCGCTTGAAGTCCTTCTCGAAAAGCACCAAAGCCCGTTGCCGGAGAGCGGTATGGACGAAGTCGTTCACCAAAAGATCCAGGCGCATCCGATAGGACATTCCAAACACCGTGGCCAGGCGAAAAGTGACCGCCCGCGCACTGTCGAGCAGCGCTTTCTCCGCCTCCACCTTGGTGCGCCCATAGTGGCTGATGGGTTCCAGCGGGGTTTCCTCGGTGCAGAAGCTCTCACCCGTCTGCGCGCCGTAACCGCTGTTGGTGTTGGGGTAGATGACGGCTTGCTGTCCCGAGCGCAGCGAGTTGATCAAGCGCACCGCCTCCAGGTTGACCGTCTGAGCAAAAAGCGGATCGCGGTCGCAGGCGGGTGCTCCCACCAATGCCGCCAGAGGGATTAGGAAGTCCTTCCCTCGGATCAGGTCGGCCATCACCCGAGCATCGCGCGCATCTCCAAAAACGAACTCAAATCGGGACTCGTGACAGAAACCGAAAAGCGAGCGTTGACGATAGAGAAGGCTATCGATCACCGTAACATAGTGTCCGGCCCGAAGCAGTCGCTCGGTCAAAATCGAACCGATGTAACCGGCGCCTCCGGTGATCAACACGTGAAATCCACTCATAGTGGGCGGCCTTCCCACTCTCTTCAAGCCACTCCTTCCAAAGGGTGGCGCACAGTTCTTGAGGAAGGGCAGAGTAGATCTTAGAACACGCACTGAGGAGCATGCATGTCAAACGCGACCCCGATCCGTTACCGACTGGCGGAGACCACCATTGATCAGACCGACCTGGAGGACTTGTGCGCCTGGCTCAAAACCAATCCCTGGCTGACCCAAGGCCCTCTGGTCAAAGAGTTCGAGCATGGCTGGGCAAACTGGATCGGGTTACCTCATGCTTGTTTCGTCAATTCAGGTTCTTCGGCCAACCTGCTCATGTACTACGCACTCATCGTGGGGGAACGCCTGGCGAACCAGAAGGTGGTCGTTCCCGCTGTAAGCTGGGTGACCTCGGTCGCTCCGGCCATTCAGCTCGGGCTGGAACCGCTGATGTGCGAAGCTGACCCGGACACCTTTGGTTTGGACCCCAACCATTTAGAGAGGTTGTGCCAGGAGCACAAACCAGCCATGGTGCTGCTCGTACATGTCTTGGGCGTTCCCTGCAAGATGGACGAAATTTTGGCCCTTCAGGAAAAATACCGGTTCATCCTGATCGAAGATACCTGTGCGGCCATGGGCTCACGCTACCAGGGCAAACTGGTCGGCACCTTTGGGACCATGGCCTCGTTTTCACTTTACTTCGGCCATCACGCTTCTACCATGGAAGGAGGCATGGTGGTGACCCAGGATGATGACTTGCGCGATCTGCTCTTCATGTTACGCAGTCACGGCTGGACCAAGGACCTGAGTCCCGAAAAGCAATACAGCTACGCCGAGGACTTCGATATCCCCGTTTTCAACCGGGCCTTTACCTTTTATCTCCCTGGTTTCAACTGTAGAGCGACGGATCTACAGGCCCGTCTGGGCCTGGGTCAATTGAAAAAGATCGAACACGCCTTTCAACGACGTCGCGAGAACCACCGCAAATATCAGGAGTTGATCGGTAACTCGGAGCATTTCCAGTGTCAACACAATCCCAAAGCAGAGATTTGCAGTATCTCTTTTATGGCTTTGGCGAAGGACTCGGAACACCGCACCCGGGTCGGTGCTGCCCTCAAGGAAGCTGGAATCGAGACCCGGCCGGTTGGTGGTGGCAACATGTCACGCCAGCCTTTCTGGCGCAAACGATATGGCGTACAAACCTTTCCAATGGCCGATCGGTTGCACGATGCCGCCTTCCAACTGCCCAATCATCCCGATCTGTCCCTCCATGACATCGAGACCATCTGTTCAGTCGTTCTGGGCGTGCGGACCTGATTCTCCCTGGACGGCTACGCCGTAAGTACGCCGTCGGAATGACCACCAGATGGCTAGATTCAGTGGCAGCACCAGTAACGCGGCCACCAGTTGAGCCGAGACGGCTCCGATGATTCCGTAGGCGTTCGTTAGAAAATAAGTCGTCGTCACCAGCGCCAGGGAGTAAATCAATGCCGTTTTTAGATAAGGTTCGTAGCGATGAGCCCGCAAATAGATAGCCAGCGGGCTGGTGCAATGGTAGAAGACTGCCGCCGCCAGCAAGATGGCCGTCGGCCCGATCGGAAGCAAACGATAGTAAAGCTTCAACTTTAAGTAAAACAGCAGCCCTTGGGCCAGCAGGGCGGCCGCCGACACCAGAATCCCGCTCAAAAATGCGAAAGCCACCGCACGATAAAGCAGCAGATGGAGAGGGCCTGAGTGTTTGGTTGCCACCAGGCGGGCAATTTCGGGCGCGCGGGTCTGACCCCAAATGACGACCACCGTTGTCACCAACTGACCGATAGCAAAAGAAAGCCCGAGTTGACCAGCCACTTCAGGGCCCAGACGGGAAAAAACTATGGGGATCACCGAACTGGTTGCCAGATTCAAGGCCAACGAGGACAGACCGATGCGCCATTGCATCGGCCAGACTTCCTTTCTCCAGCTCACTCCCGGGGCTATGGGCCGGCGAAGCAGGGGGCGCAGAAGCCGACGAAATTCCCAGACCGGCCACAAAAACATCAGCGCACCGACGCCCATAGACGCGGCCAGGCACCATAATCCCCCGCCGCCGGCCAGGGCAGCCCAACCGGCCAGCGCGGCCAGCAACCCTTGCCACATGCGCAATCGGAAAACGGCGGTGACCTTCTGACTCCCTTCCAGAATAATCGGGACGGGTCTCAGTCCGAACTCAAGAGCGCACAGGCCGCAAGCCACCGCCCAGGGTAGCCGCCAGCTGAGGTCTGTGGGAGCGCTGGCGGAAACCGTGCGCGACCCGATGAAGAACAGAATACAAGACAGAACCGGCGCGAAACACAGATAGTAGAGAGCGCTGGCCCGACACAGGCTAATCCACCGTGCCAGACGAGCCTCCTCCCCCTGAGGAGTGCCGAGATCGTCCTGCTTGAGATGAATCCATTCGTGAGACAGGAGCGGTGGTAACATGGACTGAATTCCCAGTTCGGCCGCCAGCACGGCCCCCAGCAAACTTCGGAAACAATAATAATAACCCTGATCACGAGTGGACAGGAAAGTGACGACCATCAAACCAGTGGTGGGACCGACCGCCAGGCCACGCACGGCCGAAAGAATTCCGTAAACCAGCGAGGCGTCGAATTCCCAACGCAAGATCAAGGCTAACTTTTGACGCAAAGATGGTTTAGTAATACCTGAGCCTTTCGCGTCTACTCCAGGTGGGGCCTCCGTACAGGGCTCAGCGCAGTGTCCGGAAATTCGTGCCTACCGCGTGTGTTCGGGGATGAGCAAACTCCTGAGCAGGCTGTCCTTCGCCTGAAGCGGGCGACTCGCAGAGCATGTCCGGAACCACTGGCTCGATAAGGTTAAATCTCTAAGCATGCGGGTTCGAGGTGCGCGTCGGGGGCGAAAGAACGGACCCTGCTCGAAGGCAAGTAAGCCGAAGCAGAAGAACGTATCCGGATGGACTTCAGCGTTATCGTGGCCACCTTCAACCGGCGCGAACTCGCCCTGCGCTTGGTGGACGCTCTGGCCGGCCAGTCCCTGGCTCAGGAATGCTTCGAAGTGGTGGTGGTGGACGATGGTTCGGAGGACGGCACGGCGGAAGCCCTCGAAGCCCTGGGTCATACCTGGCTAAGGGTGGTGAGACAGGCCAACCGGGGCCCGGCGGCCGCCCGCAATCTGGCCCTCCGCCATGCCCGGGGAAATTGGATCGCCATGACTGACGACGATACCCTGCCCCGGCCGGACTGGCTCGAGCAATTGCACCAAGCCATCCAACAAAACCCCGGTTGGATCGGGGTCGAGGGCCGGACCTTTTGCCCGGATCCGGATCCTTTGGGCCACTGGGTGGAAAATCTGCGGGGAGGCCAGTACATCACCGCCAACATGGCCTATCGCCGCGAGGTCCTCGAGGCCGTGGAAGGGCTGGATGAATCCTTTCCGCATCCAAAGTGCGAAGACACGGAACTGGCCTGGCGCTGTCTACAGCATGGCACTATCGGATTCTGGCCGGCCATGGAGATCTCTCACCCGAATCGGCCCCAACCTCTGAGCAGCTGGCTGCGCGGCGCGCGCTACGAGCTCTCCGAGTTCCGGCTGCACCGCAAGCTAGGCAACGACTATGGCAAATTCCGCCGCTTCTCCCGACCCTGGCCGATGTTGGGTCTGATCTACCTGATTGTTCCATTATTTCGGGCCTGGCGCTTCCGCCGCCAGTTGATGGGCCCGAAAGGGCTGAGCTATTGCCTGGTCCATTTGTTGAGGCCCGGTTTTTTTCTCTACTACTGGGCCACCACCGTGGCGCAGGGGGAGACATAGAAGTCTGCGAAGCGCCGTTCCATGGCGAACGAATATATTTTCACAATGCACGATCTGCGCAAGATCGTGAACCACAAGGAGCTCCTTAAGGGCATCAATCTCTCATTCTATCCGGGTGCCAAAATTGGCGTGCTGGGCAGCAACGGCGCCGGCAAATCCACGCTGATGCGCATCATGGCCGGCGAAGACAAGGACTTTCAGGGTCATGCCGCTCCCTCGGTGAGCGCCCGCATCGGCTATGTGGCGCAGGAGCCGCAGCTCGACAACGAGCTGACCGTGCTGGAAAACATCCGGCTGGGCGCCGAAGACGTGATGGGCTTGATGAAGACCTATGACGAGGTCAGCGAAAAGCTGTGTGATCCCGAGCTCGACGGCGACCAGATGGAAAAGCTGCTCAATCGGCAGAGCCGTCTCTATGACGAAATCGAACACAAGGGCGGCTGGGATCTCGATCGCATCATCGAAGTCTTCGCGCGGGCCATGTACCTGCCCCCGATGGACGCCAAGGTCGGCCCACTCTCAGGCGGTGAAAAACGCCGCGTAGCCCTGTGCAAAGTGCTGATGCAGGAGCCCGATCTGCTGCTGCTGGACGAGCCCACCAACCACCTGGACGCCGAATCGGTGGCCTGGTTGCAGGACCACCTGCAGGATTACCCGGGCACCGTCGTTTTCATCACCCACGACCGCTACTTCCTGGATCAGGTGGCGGCCTGGATCCTGGAAATGGAGCGCGGCCACGGCCTGCCCTGGAAGGGCAATTACAGCAGCTGGCTGCAGCAGAAAGAAAAGCAGTTAGCCGACAAGGAAAAATCCGAATCGGCCCGGCGCCGCAACCTCAAGCGCGAGATGGAATGGGCCGGCATGTCCCAGAAAGCCCAGCAGGCCAAGAACAAAGCCCGCATGGCCGCCTATGAAAAAATGCTGGCCGAAGCCCAGTCCGATCGCAGCGACACGGCCGAAATCATCATTCCCCCCGGACCTCCGCTGGGGGCGGTGGTGGTGGAAGCCACCGACCTGTGCAAGTCCTTCGGCAACAAAGTGCTTTTCAAGAACCTCACCTTCCAGTTGCCGCGCGGCGGCATCGTGGGCATCGTGGGACCGAACGGCGCCGGCAAAACCACTCTCTTCCGCATGATCACCGGTCAGGAAAAACCTGACTCGGGCACTCTGGTGGTGGGCGAATCGGTCAAGATCTCGCATGTGGATCAGCACCGCGACCACCTCAACGACGATCTGCAGGTGTGGCAGGAAATCACCGACAGCCAGGACCCGGTCAAGGTGGGCACCCGTGAAATCAACGCGCGCGCTTACGCGGCCCGCTTCAACTTCACCGGCCAGGATCAGCAGAAACGCGTGGGCGATCTCTCGGGCGGCGAACGCAATCGCGTCCACCTGGGTAAGTTACTGCGCAGCGACGGCAATCTGCTGCTGCTCGACGAGCCTTCCAACGACCTGGACGTGGATACCCTGCGCGCTTTGGAGCAAGGCCTTAACGATTTCCCCGGCTGCGCCGTGGTCATCAGCCACGACCGCTGGTTCCTGGACCGCATCTGCACTCACACGCTGGCCTGGGAAAATGAAGGCGGCGAGGGTAACTGGGTTTGGTTTCCCGGTAACTATAGCGAGTACGAGGAGAACAAGAAGCAGCGCCTCGGCGACCCCGGCTCTGCGACCCACAACTACCGAGTGCTGGCCAAAACCTAGCCATTCGGGAGTCTCACCGCCTCGCGCGGTAGAGGTAAATCCAGAAGCCCACGGCTAAGCCCGCCAGCAGCAGGCCCCAGTTGCCGAGCTCGGTGTAGAGAAGGTAGAAATTGAGGGTTGAGATGGCGGTGCCGATCAGATAGGCCAGGCTGCGGGTGGCCGCGGAGTTGGCGTATTCGCCCATGCGCTCTGGATCCGAGGTGAACTGGACCAGTGGGAAAATGGCGAAGGGCAACTGCATCGATAAAACGACCTGCGAAATGACCAGCATCTGGACGGTATGACTACCGCCGGTGGCGGTGATGGCCCAGAGGGCCGGCCCGAGGGCCAACAGGCGTGTGATCAGGCGGCGAACCCAGGCCTTGATCTTGATATGCAGGAAGCCTTCCATCACGATCTGCCCGGCCAGGGTGCCGGTAACGGTGGAAGACTGGCCCGAGCAGAGTAAGGCCACCGCGAATAGAGTGGCGGCCGTGCCGCCCAGCATCGGGGTCAGCAACTCATGAGCTTGTTGCAGTTCATCCACCACCAGCCCCTTGGGATGAAAGACGGCCGCCGCCAGGATCAGAATGCCGGCGTTGACGAAGAAGGCGCCGCCCAGAGCGATGATCGTATCCCACTTGTTAGCCCGCAGGCTGGTCTCGATATCGGGGGTATCCCGAGTCTGCACCAGCGCCGAGTGCAAGTAGAGGTTGTGCGGCATCACGGTAGCGCCCAAGATGCCCAACGAGATAGCCAGAGCCTCGAGGTTGGGCATGCTGGGATGGAGCAACCCGGTGGTGACCGCCAGCCAGTCCGGCTGAGCCTGGAAAATCTGCACCGCGAAGCAAAACCCGATAGTCAACACCAGCGTGATGACCAGAGCCTCCAATTTGCGAAAGCCCCAATGCATGAGTCCCAGTAGCAGCAACACATCGGCGCCGGTGAGCAATACCCCCATCACCAGCGGAATCCCGAAGAGCAAATTGAGGCCGATAGCCGAGCCGATTACTTCGGCCAGATCGCAGGCGATGATGGCCACTTCACAGAGCAACCAAAGAATGATGGCCGCCGGTCGCGGATAGTAATCGCGACAGGCCTGAGCCAAGTCCAGGCGGGCCACCACACCCATGCGCACACACAAATTCTGCAGAAAGATGGCCATCAGGTTGGAGAGCAGCACCACCCAGAGCAACTGATAACCAAATTTGGAGCCGCCGGCCAGGTCGGTGGCCCAATTCCCCGGATCCATATAGCCCACGCTGACCAGGTAGGCCGGTCCAGAAATGGTCAAAAACTTACGCAGCCAGGGGCCGCCTTTAGGCACGCTGACGGTGCGGTGCACCTCAGGCAGGCTGGGCGAACTCTCGGGACTCAGGGTGGCGAGCGGTAACATAGAGCCTTCATTCATGGTTTTAGATGTGTCTAAATTTTTTTAGCACAGTCTAAACCGCCTGGCAAGTAACGCCCATGTTAAGGTACCGCGAACTCTACCAGCGAGAGCCGAAGAATTCCACGACCCGGTCTAGCGAGTCCTCCACGCCCGGCACGTCGTAACCATTGAAGCCGTGCGGAGCGCCCGGGTAGAGGGCCAGCTCGACATGATTGCGTTCGGCCCAGCGGCGCGCCAACTGCAGGCTGTCATCCACCAGAATATCACCTCCGCCCACCAGCAACAGCGTATCGGGAAGTTCGGGCGTGGGTGCGTAGAGGGGAGAAATGGAAGCCACCTGGCGCTGCTCGCGGCGCAGACCCGGAGTGAACCAGCCGATCATGCGGGCCAGCGCGCTGGTGGTGAGATCGGGATGGTCTTCGTCTCTGGCCATGCGGGCGAAAGGCGTCAGCCCCAGGTCAAAGACCCCGTAATAGAGAGCCGCCGCTCGAAAGCGCCGGCCCAGTTTCAGCATGGTCATGGCGGCCAGCTGGGCACCGGCCGAGCAGCCCGTGACGGCCAGGCGATCCGTGCCGAATTGCTCCCGGGAATGGGCCGCCAACCACTCGGCCGCGCGCAGGCAATCCTCGATGGGGACCGGGTAAGGAAACTCGGGCGCCAGCCGGTAATCGACGCTGGCCACCGTCACCCCGGCCCGATCGGCCAGAGCCTGGCAGAGCTTATGGTCGCTCTGGGCGTTGCCGCAGATCCAGCCGCCTCCGTGGATGTGCATGACCACTCCCCGCGAGCCGCTACCAAAGATCTTGAGCGGAACACCGTGAGCCAGACGCCAGTCGGGACCGCTGCGGTCCAACTCCGGTCCGCCCAACCAGGCACGCGACTGAGTGATGAACTGATTGTCGTCGACCGGGTCGGGCGTTTTCATGGCCGCCAAGGCCTTGCGCGTCTCTTCAAAGGCCCGCTCCGGACAATCCACTTCGAGCATCTTCAACTCATCGGCCCAGGCCGGAGAGGCGCAAGTAGCCAGCAGAGCGGCTAAAAAACTTCTGCGCTTCACGCCAGTCGCACCAGCAACGATTTGGCCTGCACCACCTCGCCGGCTTCGCACAGGACTTCGGCGATGCTGCCGTCACGCGGACTGAGCAGGCGGTGCTCCATTTTCATGGCCTCCAGCCGGAGCAGTAAATCCCCTGTCTGCACGGCCTGCCCCGGCGCTACCGCCACCTCCACAATGCTGCCGGTGAGAGGAGCGTGCACCTCGTCGGCGCCGGCCACTCCGGCCCGGGTGGTCGCGGCCGGCAGACTCAGGCGAGAAATCTGTTGAGCCGAAGCCACCCACACTTCTTCCTCTCCCCAAAGCACTCGGAAGGAACGCCGTTCTCCCGAACGTTCCAGCCACAGCCGGCCATCCGCAAGCCAGCCGCACGGATCGTTTTGCCAAACGATCTCGACCTCCTGGAAGACCCAGCGCGGCGGCAGGCCCGGCATGTTACGCCAGTTTTCCCCGGACCACTGTAACCATTGGGCGGCGGCCGCGGCCCAGGGGGCCCACTCGTCCGTGCCGGCCGTCCAGGGGTGCTGGTCCAGAGTGTCGATGAAAAACCTTTGCTGGTGAGCCCGCCCCAACCAGTATTTCAAGAAATCGCGGTTGCATTCGACGCCGAACAGCGCTGTGTTGTCCAGGGCGCGGCGCAAGCGGCGCAGGGCTTCGTCGCGAGTAGCGCCGCCGGCGATCAGCTTGGCCACCATCGGGTCGTAGTGAGAGGAAATTTCGTCCCGGGCCTGCAGAGCCGATTCCACGCGGATACCGGTGGGCGGCCGCCACTCCAGCACGGGCCCGGCGCAAGGCCGGTGATGGTTCCTCGGGTCTTCGGCGTAGAGGCGTACCTCGACCGCGTGCCCCCGTGGCTTTACATCCAGGCACAGGCGCTCGCCCTGAGCCACCCGCAACTGCCACTCGACCAGGTCCAGACCGTAGACCAGTTCGGTAACCGGATGCTCCACCTGCAAACGCGTATTCATCTCTAAGAAATAAAAGCGTTCGCCGCTGACCAAGAACTCGACCGTGCCGGCGTTGCTGTAAGCGGCTGCCCGGGCCAGGCGCAGCGCCGCCTCATGCAGTTGTTCCCGTATGGGTAAATCCGGCGCCGGGCACTCTTCCATCACCTTCTGGTGGCGCCGCTGCAAGGAACAATCGCGCTCTCCCAAATGCATCACCGTGCCGTGCTGATCCCCCAGCACCTGCACCTCGACATGGCGAGCCTGCAGCAGCAGCGGCTCCAGAATCAGCCGATCGTCGCCAAAGGAACGAGCGGCTTCGGAAGCGGCTGACTGCATGGCGGCCGGCAAATCCTCGCGCCTCTCGACCCGGCGCATGCCCTTGCCTCCCCCACCGGCCACGGCCTTGACCATGAGCGGAAACTCGGCGTTCTCCAACGTGAAGTGGGGCAACACCGGCACACCGGCCCGGCGCGCCAACTCCTTGGCGCTTTCCTTGTCGGCCAGAAGCTGCATGCTCTCGGGGCGGGGGCCGATCCAGGTGAGTTCCGCTGCCAGCACGGCCCGGGCGAACTCGACGTTCTCGGCCAGGAAACCGAAGCCCGGATGGACCGCTCCGGCCTGGGATTGGCGAGCTACGGCAAGCAAGCTTTCGATATCCAAATAGGACTCGACCCGAAAGGCCTGATCGGCCTCCTGCACCCATAAACCATTCTGGTCCATCTCGGTGAAAACGGCCACCACGGCAATGCCCAGAGCCCGGCAGGTACGCGCGATGCGGCAGGCGATCTCGCCACGATTGGCGATGAGCAGGCGGTCGATCAAATGAAGCCTTCCAGGCGAGCCAGAATGGTCAGCATGATCTCATCGGCGCCGGCGCCGATGGAGAGCAAGCGAGCATCGCGATAATAGCGCGCCATCGGATATTCCTCGGCATAGCCCATACCGCCGTGGAACTGAATGCAGGCATCGGCCACTTCGCGGCAGAGCCGGCCGGCTTTCAGCTTGGCCATGCTCACCTCGCGCGTACAATCCTGGCCGGCGATGATCTGATTGGTGCAGTAGTGGGCCATCTGGCGCAGGCACTCGATCTCGGTGCGCAGCTCGGCCAGCCGGAAGTGCACGGTCTGATTTTCGATGATGGGCTTGCCGAAGGTTTTGCGCTCTTTACAATACTGCACCGTCATGCGGATGCAGCGGTCCATGCCGCCCAGCGCCAGACCGGTGCCGACCAGACGTTCTTTTTGGAACTGCTGCATCTGCAACTGGAAGCCGCGACCCTCCTCGCCGATGCGAAACGACTTGGGCACCCGCACGTTTTCGTAGGTTAAGGCGGCCGTGTCGCTGCTGTGATTGCCCATCTTGTCGATGGTGCGACTGACCTTGAAGCCTTCCGTATCGGTGGGAACCACCACCAGGGACATGCCTTTGGCGGTATTTCCAGGAGTGGTGCGCAGCAAGGTGACCACGAAATCAGCCTGGGTGCCATTGGTAATCCACATCTTGGAGCCGTTGATGACGTAGTGATCGCCGTCGCTGACCGCGTGGGTGGTCAGCGAGGCCACGTCCGAGCCGGCGTCCGGTTCGGAGACGGCGATAGCCGAAATCAGCTTCCCCTGGATGGCCGGCACCAGAAATTGTTGTTTGAGTTCTTCCGAGCCAAATTGGGCCAGAGCGGGAGTGGCCATGTCGGTGTGCACCATAATTCCCATAGGAACGCCCAGGGCGCCGGCTTGCCCCAATTCTTCCGCCATCAGGTAATTGAAAGCGTAATCTCCGCCTCCGCCGCCGTATTCGACCGGATAGGAAGGTCCCAGGGCGCCGAGTTCGCCCAGCTTGGGAAAGAGTTCGCGGCCGGGATAGATTTTATCGGCTTCCCATTTGTCTATGTGCGGATTGATCTCGCGCTCCACAAAGCGGCGCAAGCTCTGGCGAAACATTTCATGTTCCGGTGTCAGGGTTAACATGGGAACCTCCTCACATTCGAAAGACCCCATAGCGCGGAGCTTCCTTTTTTGAAAAATCACTCTGATAAACGACCTCAAGAGCCATCGTGAGCGCTTGCCTGGTGTCACGCGGATCCAAAATACCATCGTCCCAGAGGCGAGCGGTGGCGTAAAAAGCCGACGATTCCTTTGCGAAGAGAGCCCGCGTGGCCTGGGCGCGCGCTTCAATAGCGGCTGTGTCCGGCTGCTGACCGCGCGAGCGGGCCTGCTCCTCGGCCAGCAGCGACATCACGCCGGCGGCCTGCTCGCCCCCCATGACGGCAATGCGCGAATTGGGCCAGGTGAACAGGAAGCAAGGATCGTAAGCACGCCCGCACATCCCATAGTTTCCGGCCCCGTAGGATCCTCCCACGATCAGAGTCAGGTGCGGCACGTTGGAAGTGGAAACGGCGTTGACCAGCTTGGAGCCGTGCTTGACGATGCCTTCCCGCTCTACTTGAGAGCCCACCATAAAGCCGGTGATATTCTGCACGAAAAGCAGAGGAATGCGCGATTGGTTGCACAGTTGAATAAACTGGGCTCCTTTGTTGGCCGATTCCGAAAAAAGCACGCCGTTGTTGGCCAGAATTCCCAGCGGAAAGCCGCCCAGATGCGCATGTCCACACACCAGCGTGGAACCGTAATCGGCTTTGAATTCCAGGAATTCGGAATCGTCCAGCAGCCGGGCCAGCACCTCCCGGATTTCCAGCGGCTGGCGCGGATCGGCGGGGATGACTCCGAGGAGATCTTGCGGATCCCATCGTGGCGGTCTGCCGGCCCGCGGGCTCTGCGACGCCAGGGGCAAGGAGGCGACGATCTGGCGCCCGATCTGCAGGGCATGCAGATCGTTTTCAGCCGTGTAGTCGCTGACCCCGCTTATGGAGGCATGCATCTGGGCTCCGCCCAGGCTTTCTTCATCGACCACTTCGCCGGTGGCCATTTTGACCAGCGGTGGCCCTCCTAAAAAGACGCGCGCTTGATTTCTCACCATGATCACATAGTCGCTCATGCCGGGCATATAAGCGCCGCCGGCCGTGGACGAACCAAAGACGAGGGCAATCTGAGGAATCCCCTGAGCCGACATGCGGGCCTGGTTGGCGAAAACCCGACCGCCCGTCTCCGCGAACAGTTCCGCCTGATAGAGCAGATTGGCCCCGGCCGACTCAACCAGGTTGAAGCACAGCAGCCGATTTTCTTCGGCGATGCGCTGAGCCCGCAGATGTTTCTTGAGGGTCATCGGATAGATGGCCCCGCCCTTGACCGAGGCGTCGCTGGCGATAATCATACAGGTGCGCCCGCTGACGGTGCCGATGCCAGCCACCAGCGAGGCCCCCGGCGATTCTTCTTGATACATGCCGTTGGCGGCCAGGCTGGAGAGTTCCAGGAAAGGGGTCTTGGGATCGAGCAGGGCTTCCACCCGCTCGCGCGGCAGCATTTTGCCGCGCTCCTTCATGCGTTGCTGGGATTTGGCCCCGCCGCCCTGCAAAACCTGGGCCTGCAGAGTGTGCAATTGCTCCAGCAGCGGCAGCATGGCCGCGCGATTGCGGGCCAGCTCCGATTTACTCAGCCGGCTTTCAAGCCTGGGCAATGGAGTGAATCCCTAATATTTCGCGGGCTTCTTCCGGCGTGGCCACCCGCCCGCCGGCGTCTTCCACCATGCGCCGGGCCTTGTCGACCAGATCGCCATTGGAGCGGGCCATTTCGCCTTCTTTGAGATAGAAATTATCTTCCAGACCGACGCGCACGCCGCCGCCCAGCGAGACCGCCACGGGCAGCAGGCTCCACTGCTGCTGGCCGATGCCGATGCACTGCCAGGCGGCGGCCTTGGGCAACGATTCCACCTGATGCAGCAAGTTGCGCGGCGTGGCCGGAATCCCGCCCAGCACGCCCATCACTAAGGAAAACATCAATTTTTCCGGTAGTAATCCAAGCTGGCGGAACGGTTCGGCGTTGTTGATGTGGCCGCAGTCAAAACACTCCATCTCGGGCAGGGTTTGGGCTTCTTTCATGGCCTCCAGGTAATATTGAATGTCGCCGAAGGGATTCTCGAAAATATGGTCGTGCAAGAATTTCTTCTGACTGTTGGAGAAAATGGCATAATTCATGGAGCCCATATTGAGCGCGGCCATGGCCGGGCGTAGCGCCCGCACGTGGGCCACCCGCGTCTCGCGATTCACCCCGACCGCTCCCGTGGAGTAGTTGATGATGGCGCGCGGGCAGACACTCTTGAGTTGTTCATCGATCTTACGATAGCTCTCGATGTCGTAAGCCGGCCTGCCATCGTCCTGGCGGGCATGCACGTGCACGATGCTGGCGCCCGCCTCCAAACTGCGGCGCGCTTCCGCCGCGATCTCGGTGGCGGTGTAGGGAATGGCCGGGCATTGGCGGCGATCGGCCAGCGCTCCGGTCAGGGCGGCGGTGAGGATGACGGGCCGGCTCATAACCCCATGGCCACCAGATCCGACGGGTCGATCTGGATGCACACCCGGTCATAATATTTGTGGAAGCGCTCCTGAATGGCGGCCGGTAGTTCCTTGGCGGGGGCGCGCAGACTCTGGGCCTCCAGCACCCCGTCGGGGATATAGCTGGCCATTTCCGCCCATTGACCCTGGCGCGACATCTCGTGCAGCTTTTCGTGCAAGTCGCCGTAGCCGATGGCGTCCAGCACCGGCTTGTAGGCCGGAGTGGAAGCGTAGAAGGCGATTTGCTGCCGCACCGAGGCTTCCATTTTTTTCTGTGATTCGGCGTTGCCGGTGATCACGAAAAGGCTGCCCATGCGTTCCAATTGCTCCGGCTTGCGGCCGCCTTTGGCCAGCCCCGCCTCCAGTGCGGGCTGAGCCACCTGCTCGATATACTTAAGATTGTTGAACGAGTGATAGACGAGAAAGTCGGCGCATTCACCGGCCAGTTCCATCATTTTGGGTCCGACCGCGGCCACGCCCACGGGGATTTTCATGTAGTCATGTTTGGCCGGGGTAAAGAAGGGGGTGAGCAGGTTGAGATTATAGTAGTCGCCTTCGAACTTGAGCTTGCCACCGCTTTCAAAGGCGGCCCAGATGGCCCGCATGGCGCCGATGAGTTCGCGCATCTGCTCCACCGGCTTGCCCCAGGGCATGGAAAAGCGCCGGGTGATATGGGCTTTAACCTGACTGCCCAGACCGAGGAGAAAGTTGCCCCTGGTGAGATTGGCCAGGTCCCAGGAGGTCTGCGCCAGCGTCATCGGGCTGCGCGCGAAGCCCACCGCGATGCCCGTTCCGACCTGCAGCTCCGGCTCGGCCTGCGAGGCCAGCAGCACCGAGAGGAATGGGTCGTGGCCGGTTTCGGGGAACCAGAGACCGTTGAGGTTGGCCTGGCGGGCGGCGCGAGCCGCTCCCGCCGCATCTTGCGGCCGGCCGAAGTAAAAGGCGTCGATTCTCATAAGTGCCCGCACTTCCCAGATAGCCCCCTGACCTCCTTGTATGGCCGGATGTCTGGGAGACGGTGTGCATTGACTACCACGGAGGGTGGCACGGCCGTTTCCCCCGGATGCCGGGGCGAAAGAGGGATAAACCGGAGATAAACCGGTTGCCCGGCCACATCGCAAGAACGGCGTAAAATCGACGTATGCGCCACTATTGGGAAACTTTCTAATGGAAACATGAAAGTAACGGGTCCATCCTATACTGTAACCAGCGCCTGAGTAGCGCTCGGAGCAACGGCTACCGAAGTAGGAGGGAACACGTATGGCGGCTGTCACCGATTCCATAGCCCGCTCTGCCACGGCGGCCACCGCTACGGCAGCCGCCGTGGCCAAACCCGTTGCGGCTGCTCCGGACCCGGCGGCCACCACGCCTGTCACTGCAGTCGGGTCCTCCTCCGCCTCTCAGGACGCGCCCACCAATCCGCAGACCACGGCCACCCCTACGCCGGCCAGTGTGGCCGCTACGCAGACGGCGGCGCTGGAATCCTTGCAAACCAGTTCGGTGCTGCGTACAGCCTGGCAGGCCACCCTGGCCGCTTCCGCTTCGACCAGCCTGATCTCGACCCCGGCCCCCGCTCCCATCTCGGCGAGCAGCACGCTGCCCACCACTGTCACGGCTACCGCCCCGGCCGCCTCCAGCGCCCTGACCCTACGCTTCATGCGCGCGCAACTACAACCGGAAACGCCCGACCCGCTCAACCCCAACGCTGGTGTAACTCCGGTCAATGTCACCACGCCGCTGGGCACCCTTCAGGTGAATCCTCTCGACCCGACCGCCAGTCCGGTGGTGACCGCCAGCACTCCCATGAGCGTGGCTACCATTCAAATCATCCCCCTCGACCCCAAGGCTCAAGCCCTGGCCACCACTTCGCTGAATCTGCCCACACAGCTCGGCGCAATCCAGCCAATGACGCTGGCCTCTCAACCAGGCACCGGCCTGTGGAACCTGACCACTTCCGCCGGAATCGCACAAGTGGATCCGCCACCCACGCCCGTCGGCTCAGAGCGGCTGGATTTGCGCAACCCGATCCCAATCGACCCCAAGACATTGGTCGGCCGGACTGGCGCCCCGGACTTGAATGCACCCGCCACTCCTGCCGAAGTCGCCTCCAACCTGAGCCAGGGTCTGCGTTTGGCCATGCCCTCTTTCCAAAGCCTGCTGCCCACTGCGGCTCCTCTGGATCCATTAGTTAACCTGCCCGCCGCGCAGCAAGACAACCTGCCGCCCGCCTGGAAAGCTCTGCTACCCGGCGCCAAGATCAACCCGTTAGAAAAAGGGGAAACCTTTGAAGGCCCGCCGACTAGCACCGACCCGAGAATTCTCTCCCGCAGTCTTACACCGCTTAACAAAGCCAACCCCGTAGGCCTGCCCGACACGCGATTTCCGGGAGATACCCGTCTGCGCCGTGTGCCTGGCGACGCTTCCGTCGAGGGCGGCCTGCCTCTGTCCGGCGCCGTCGACCCCGGTTTCGATCCGAACTTCCGCGGTGGAGCCCGCCTGCTCGGCAAGCCTGACCTTCTGCCGGGCAAGCCACCGTCGCCCGGCATGCCGGACCCGACAGTCGGCATCACTCCCGCTCCCGGCAACGGTCCAGTCGATCCGATCAGGCCTCCCGTTGACCAACCCATCAATGGCAAAGTACCTGTCACTCCGCCTACTCGCCTGAGCGGTCCCGTCGTTCCGGTCAACCAGCCCACACGCGGGAACGGACCCGCCGAACCTGGCAAGGCTCCAGTCAATCCCCCGACGGAGCCCGTCAAAAGTGGCGCATCCGCTCCGGTTGACCCCAGCAAGCCCCCCGTCAACCAGCCCACACGTGGTAACGGCTCCGCCGAGCCCGTCAAAGGCGGCACTCCCGGCCCGGCCGATCCCAGCAAGTCACCCGTGCGTGGCAACAGACCCGCCGAGCCCGGCAAGATCCCCGCCACTCCGCTGACAGAGCCGGCCAAAGGTGGTGCTCCCGCCCCGGCCGAGCCCGGCAACACATCCAGCAACCAGCCCACGCACGGCAACAGATCCGCAGAGCCCGGCAAGACCCCCGCCACGCCGCCGACGGAGCCCGCCAAAGGTGGTATTCCCGCCCCGGCCGAGCCCGGCAAGCCGTCCGTCAACCAGCCCACGCGCGGCAACGGCTCCGCCGAGCCCGTCAAAGGCGGCACTCCCGCCCCGGCCGACTCCAGCAAGCCGCCCGTCAACCAGCCCACGCGTAGCAATGGATCCGCCGAGCCCGCCAAAGGCGGCACTCCCACCCCGGCCGACCCCAGCAAGCCACCCGTCAACCAGCCCACGCGTAGCAATGGATCCGCCGAGCCCGTCAAAGGCGGCACTCCCGCCCCGGCCGACTCCAGCAGGCCGCCCGTCAACCAGCCCACGCGTAGCAATGGATCCGCCGAGCCCGCCAAAGGCGGCACTCCCACCCCGGCCGACTCCGGCAAGCCTTCGGCTAATCAGCCCGCGCGCGGCAACGGATCTGCCGAGCCCGGCAAGGCTCCTGCCAATCCTCCAGCCGAGCCCGTCAAAAGTGGCGCCCCCACTTCGGCCGAGCCCGGCAAGCCGCCCGTCAACCAGCCCACGCGCGGCAGCGGACCCGCCGAGCCCGGCAAAACCCCCACCACTCCGCCGACGGAGCCCGTCAAAGGAGGTACGCCTCCGGCTGCTCCGCCCAGTGAACCAGCCAGGCCCCCTGTCAACACACCAACCGAAGGCCGCGGCGGCAATAACCGAGCTGCAGAGCCAGTGAAGAGCAATCCCTCTTCAGGAGCACCGCCCACTGATTCCGGCAAAGGCTCTCCAGGCCCGTCCCCCAGCCCCCCGGTGGTTCCCCCATCTGAACCCACCAAGCCCAACCCGCCTTCTGATTCCGGTCGGGGCGGCTCCAATCGGGGAGGCGGTAGCACATCGACCTCCATGCCAGGCGAGCCCAGCAAGCCCAATCCTGTCAATCAACCCACCGACACTGGTAAAACACCGTCGCCAGTTTCGCCATCCTCTTCAAGTAAAGGTAGCTCGGGAAATAGCAATCCACCGGCCTCCTCCGCGGAACCCCGTGGCGGGGGCAACACCAATTCTCCTCCCAGCAATTCCACCGCGGCACCAGCCAACAACAGCCCGACGCCGCCATCAACTCCGGCCGCTCCTGCGCGCTCCGAAAAGCCCGCGCCCACAAACAACAGCCCAACTCCCCCGCCAACCTCGGCCGCCCTCGCATGCTCCGAAGAACCCGTACCGACGAATAGTAGCCCGGCCGCGCGCATCGACAAACTGGTCAAAGCGGAAGTGGCCAGCAAAGTCCCCAAGGCGCAGGCAAATCCCCTAGAAATTGAAGCCGCTCCCGTGGTGGCCGTGGCCCGCCGCCTGCCTGAAGCTATCCGCAAAAATGTAGCCGGCGTGTTGGCCGGCGAAGCTCGCGTCCTTCCCAGCCTGCGCTTTCCTGGCGATGCCGTGGTCGCCCCGCGCCCTTTGCTCGACTGGAGCCGCCCCGAAGAGCGCTACTCGGATGCCCACATCAACCGCAAAGAAAGCGAAGAAGACAACTCGGGCCGGCCCCCCAAGGCCGAGAGCGAACGCAAACGCGAGCCTGAAAAAGCGACCACTCCGCCCAAAGAAAAAGCTCCCGAGGTTCCCAAGGCGCCGGAAGCCAAGCCTCAACCACCCCAGCGCCTGCTCCAACGGGCGATTACGGGCGGTTCGGGTAGCGGCGGCGACAAGGAATTAGGCGGACCGAGCGCGGCCGAACGCGCTGAAACCGTCAAAAAGATGAGCGAGCAGTTCCAGATGTCGCCGAGCAAGCCTGAAATGCAACGCAACGCTCCGCTGATGCCACCCCTGCCCGGACAAAGCCCGGCCAAAGAGTCAACCAAAACCCCGGGCGAAACCCCCTCCGTTCCCAAAGAGAGCACCTCGGCGGAGCGCCCCAACCAGGCTGCGGCCAGCGCCAAAAGCGAGCCCACCACGAACACCCCTTCGACCACAACCAAAAGCGAGAGCAAAACCGAAGCCCCCGCTCGCGGTGAAGCCAAGGCCGAAACCTCCGAAAAAGCGAAAGCCGGCGGTGAAAGCGCCCCCGCCCGTGAAAAAGCCGAGAGCACTCCCCAGGAAAACCAGCGCCGGGCCACCCAGGCGGTCCGCGAAGCGGAACGCGGCGAGGACTTCACCGGCATGCGCCGGAGTGCGGGCTACCAACAAGCCAAAAGTGAAATGGACGTCCGCCAGAGCCACCAACCGCGCGAAACTCCCAGCCATCATAACGGCGAGCCCGGCGACCTGCGCCAGAGCCATTCCAGTCAGTCCAGCCAGGGCGAGGGCGAAGGCCGGAGTCACCAGGACAAGCCGGGCGAGGAGATGCAGCAACGCTCCGACGGCGAGCGCCAACAGCGCCGGCGCCAGAATGGGCACCCCTTCGAAGGCGAAACGGAAGAAGACGACGCTTTACTCGAACTGGAAGAAGCCCACTAAGTAGCCCCCGGCGTAATTCCGTTGCGCAATTGGACGTCCAGCGCCCGCCTGACAAGGAGCTGGAGCAACTCCTTGTTCCTTACGACCGACGAACTGCTCGACCGGCCGCCCGAAGGGTCTCATCCGCCGCAAAATCCGCCCGCGCCAACTGAGCCACTGGCTCTGCACCGCCAGTGGGACCCCCATCAGTTGGACCCTGGTCAAGCTGGCCGACTTCGTGCGGCCGGGTGGCGGCATGCGCCAGCACGGCCGAATAGATTGCGACCGTCACATCTATGGCGAGCTTCCGATTCCGGCTCGCGGCCTTCGAACATTTAAGAGATGTTGGTGGGTGACTTGCAATCGTCTTCACGACTGCCCAACCCGCCTCTACATCATGATTTCTCTGGCGTTGATAACTTGTTGATAGCCTGATGGCAGACTCTTGTATGGAGAGGAGGTCAGGGGTTAATATGAGTATCAGAAATACGTTCGGCGTGACTATCGCGAAATTTTACAGAGTTTAGTCAAGCTCAATGCCTCTCAGTTGCTATCTAAAGAGGTGCTTGAGAGTTTCCGGATAGGCTGATTGACGCCCGGCAGCGAGATCCTGGAGAGGCCCGAGAATCGGAGACTTTCTTTGCGGGCGGTGTGCAAATCCCGTTGGCTCGGGCTCAACTCCCCCAGATCCTGGGATTACGAAACGGCGGCTTTTGCAGCTTCTCAAAGTGTGAAATATATTTCACACCGGATGGCGAAAGGAAACGCAGGTTTAATTGTAGAATTTGCAGGCCATCAAGATGTCGGGGGATGT
>JAHBVR010000019.1 GCA_019637395.1 Vulcanimicrobiota bacterium | reverse complement strand
GCTTAGGGCACGAGGCCCAGGTAAGGAGAGTTCGTCGACCCACAGCCTTTTCAGGCTATGGCACTAGCTCAAATTGATTATCCAGTTGTCAAAGATGGTCTCGGTGTCCCGAGTGCTGGTGGAGATTAGCATGCTGTTCAGGGCGTGTCAACCGGAAATTTCTACAAACTGCCCTGGCGTAGCCATTTTTCTAAATATTGTTCACGAGCCACTAACTGCTCCAGGGTGCACTCGCTCTGGGAACGCACTCCTTGCAGGCGATTCAAGCGGCCATGGACCTGGCGGAAGGTCAGTCCCATGCGCGAACTGATGTCGTTGACCAGGCTGGAAATGCGGCCGCCGCGCCGGCGGATCAGGTCTTTCTGTTCGGACAGCAGCAGTGGAGCGGCTTCCACCGGCTCGGGAGCGGTTTCCGTTTCGAGCAGTTCCGGCATCATCTCGACCGTGAAATCAAAGAGTCCCTGGCCGTTGCCGGCGGCCGGGGGGCCGGTGTCGATGACGCCCACCCGGTTGCCTTCCGAACGCAAAAAGCGGTAGGGGTTCTCTTCACCCGGGGCGCGCTCTTCGCGCTGGGCCGCCATCAGCTCGAGCTGGTCGCCCATGAGCTCCTGTCTTTTCTCCAGGGAGTGCTTGCGCTCGGTCTGCATCTCCACCGCGTAACGTACCAGGCGTTGATCAGAGGGGATATAGAGATAGCCCGACTGATCCTCCAGCCCCTCCACCAGGCGCACCAGACGGCCGGCGGCTTGGCGGAAGAAGAGTTCGGTGCGCACGTTGCTGAGAAAGACTCCGACGCGCAAGCGCGGGATGTCCACGCCCTCGGAGATCATCTTCACGGAGACGATCCAGGGGGTCTTGGAGGCGCGGAACTTGTGGATGATTTTGCCCGCCTCGGCCATGTCGTTGGTCACGATGGTGGGTTTGCTGCCGGTCAACTTGTGCAGTTCTGCAGCCAGTTGCTGGCAGTTTTCCACATCGCGTCCAAAGACGATGCCGCCGGCGCCGGGATGAGTCTTGCGCAATTCCAAGAGCTGCTGATGGGCTTCTTTGAGCAGTCCCTGCACGTAGGCCCCGGTCGGCTCCAGGGCGGTGCGCAGCCGGTCCGCTTCAAAGTTGCGTTCCAAGAAGGTGGAAAAACTGGCGGCGAAAGACTTGCCGTCCCGCTCCCACTCGAATTCCCCGTCATGGTGTGGGAAGTAGAGCGGGGCGCAATAGTTGTCGCGTAAGGCTTCCCCGTAGCCGTAGCTATAGTCGCTGATGCTCTCGCCCCGATCCCCGTTTTGATAGCGCACGAAAGGGATGGGGTTGTTGTCGGACCGGAAAGGCGTACCGGAGAGCATCAGGCGCCGGTGGGCGGCGTTGAAAACCAGGCGCAGGGCCTCGCCCCAGGACTTGCTGTCGCCGGCGTGGTGGACTTCGTCGAGAATAACCAGGGTACGCCGGCGGTCGCGGGCGCGGAAGGCGTCGGCGTCCATTCCCAGCCGTTGATAGGTAAAGACGCGTCCCACGCAGTCCCGGGATTCCTGGGCATTCTCGGGATCCAGAGCCAGGCCCCAGGAGGCGAACTCGCGCTGCCACTGCTCACAGATGTGGGTGGACGGTCCCACAATGTCGATGCGATCCACCGCCCCCCGGCGCAGTTCGTTGTAGGCCAACATGACCGCGAATTTGGTCTTGCCGGCGCCCGGACAGGCGTTGACGGAAAAGTCCTTAAACGGATGTTGAGTATAGGCGGCGTAGGCTTGCTTGGCCCAGATACGGGGTTCGAAGCCAACCGGTACGCGTAGCCGGACCTGAGGTTGAGCAGTCACTAAGGGTGCATGATGCGTACCCCATGGAATATTTGTCAAGCCGGAGCAAAGGTTCGGTTCGACGGGACAGCTAACATGGGGGAATGCTGAAATACCTTCTGGCCGGCCTGCTTTTGGCCGGCGCCGTGCTGCCCAGCGACACCCTGGAATCGCAAGGCCGGCGCTGGACTTACTACAGCGTGTCGCCGAGCGCGCCCGGTGAGCCGCCGCCGTTGATTTTGTTATTTCACGGCACCGGCGGGAGCGGTGGAGGTTTCCTGGACCGCTCGGGTTGGGCCGAGACAGCCCGCCGGGAAGGCCTGGTAGTGGTGGCTCCCAGCGGCCAGACCCCCAAGCCGGAAGAGAAACCGGCCTTTCTGACCAATCCTCGGGCCTGGAACGTAGGCCAGGCTTTTTTTAAAGACAGCACTGTGGATGACCAGGCCTTCGTTTGCGACCTGGCCGGCAAGGCCGTCGAGACTTTTCACGCCGATCCCCGCCGCGTCTACCTGGTGGGTCACAGCAATGGAGCGGCCTTTTGTTCTAAGCTGGCGGCCAGCTACTCGGAGCGCTGGGCGGGAATCGGCTGCGTGGCCGGCCCGATCCTTGCTCCCTCAGCCCGGTTGAGCCGACCGGTGGCGACCTGCTGCGTATTTGGTATGGAAGATCCATTGCTCCCCGTGGCCGGCGGGAAGACGGAAACCCCCTGGGGGTCGCGGGTCAGCACGCCGGTCGGAGAGATGTTGAGCCACTGGGGCCGCGCGCTGGGTTACGAGGGAATAGCCGAGGTGGTGTCTGACGATGATGCCCAGCGCACCGAACGCTACGGAGACGAGCTTGAAGTTATCTATCTGAAAGGGCACGGCCACAACTATCCTTCGCCCACGCAGCCTCTGGTAGATCCGCGCTTTGGGCCGGTGCGCCTGGAGGTGCCGGTCAACGAGCGCATTTGGGATTTCCTGAAAAACAAAAAAAGTCCCGGCCTGATCCAGACCGGGACTTGATTCGTTCGATTAAAAGCGCATGCCGCCGAAGTTGAGGGGCGTGGACTGCAGGCCGAAGTTGTTGCCGCCGAACGGCTGCTGGCCGAAGCCGGGCTGGCCGAAGGGCTGCTGACCGAACTGCTGGCCCTGCTGCTGGAAGGCGTCGTAACCGAGCGCGCTCTGCACCAGGACGCGAGTGGTGGGTTGAGGCTGGAAGCCCTGCTGGGCATACTGGCTGGCCTTTTGGGCCAGGGCCGCCTTGGCTTGCTGATTGCCGCCCATTCCCTGCATTCCGGGGACGCCGCCGCCCATACCGGCACGAAAACCGGCCTGGAACGGGTTACCGCCGCCCACGTTACCGACAGCGCCGACGCCCGGCATTCCGCCCTGGAGTCCGGGGAAGCCGCCCTGTTGGCCTCCATTGGCCTGCAGGCACTGAGCCGCCAGAGCCTGCAATTCGGCGTCGGGACCACCCTGACCGAGGCCATTCACACCCTGGGCGCCCTGCATCGGATTGGGCTGCTGGGCCGGTTGTCCTCCACCCTGGCAGCCGCCGGCCTTGTCGCCACCGCCGCCGCCCTGGTCACCACCACCGGAGCTGCCTCCGCCCTGCGGCTGCTGAGGCTGCTGAGCGCCTTGCTGCTGCAGGGCCGCCAGTTGCTTTTCCAGGTCGCTGATCTTGTCGTCCAGGGCCTTGGTATCTTTGTCTTCGCCCTCTTTGCCCTCTCTGGTCTTGTCCTTATCCTTGCCGTCGCGCACGTCACCAGGCTTACGGCCTTCGCGACCTTCGCGGGTTTCGCGTCCCTCGCGGCTGCGGCGACCCTCCCGATTTTCGCGGGTCTCGTCGGAGGCTCGGAAGCCGTCGCCCGGTTTTTTGACCTCGTTGTTCGGCTTGCTGGCCGGCTTGTTGGCGGGTTTGTTAGCCGGCTTGGCGGCGGGCTTGGAGGTCTGCTTGATGCTGCTGGAGGTGGAATTCTTGACAGTCGACATTTGAGTTGCTCTCCTTCATCTTGAAGCGGCCCGCCGAACTCTGCCGGTCTTTCTTGCCTGCTTCCCTTGACCTCACTATAGACTCCGGCTTTGAAGGAACGTTTACCGGTGTGCAACATCTTTGGGGTCTCTTTTATCCGGAGTTTAACTCCTGTTTGTAGTAAAACACCCCTTGAGCAGCCGGCTGACCCCAAAAATGGACTTCAACGAACTTTCTAATGAACAACGGGTGAAATCGAGGAGGGGTGGAGTTAACGAAATCCGGATTTTCTGTTACATCTCGGCAATCTTCGCCGGATTCGGGAGTACTTTGGTAGAGCTCCCCCCGCTATCCTGGCTTTACCAGCAATGAAAGGCGAGATAAACCGATGACGATTCAGGGCAGCTTACAATTTTTCCAGAGCAGCTTCTCCCCGCGAGTTCAGCACTGCCAACCTCACTACCATCAGGCTCCCATGCGGGCTTGCCAACCGAGTCCCTGGACTCAGTTAGCCCAGATGTGCCAGTGCCAGGACTATAGCCAGCAGTTGGGCTCCGTGTGGGCCTCGGTGATGCGTCCGGAGGGACCGTCCTTGAGCCAGCCCCAGGAGATGAGCCGCAATCAAAGCACTCAGGTGGGCGCCCATACGATGCAGGTGGATGGCCAGGGCAACATCTCGGTGAACACCGCTCCCACCCAGGTGGCCATGGGCGGCAGTTGCGGCAACGCGGCCTTCGCGGCCAACTTTAGCAAACAAGATGCGCCCCTCAAATTTTCTAACGGTACGGTGGAGCTGCCTAATGGCGAGAAGCGCCCCTATGGGAATACCGGGATTATCGTGGTGATGGCTGACGGCCGCCAGTTCGCCGCCGGCCGCAACTCCAAGGATTCCAACGAGAACATCCGCTACGTGGCCGCTGACAAAGGCCAGGAGATTCCGGTCAGTCCTCCCGGTAATACCACCGTGCTCTATCTGGATGAGGGCGGCAATGTGGCCCGTCAGGAAACCCGTTAATCTCTTAGAGGCAAGAGAATCCTCTTGGCGAGGCGAACGCCAGAGCCTATGAGACCTACGCCTGAAGAACGAGAACGCTACCACGAGTTGGCCACGGAAGTGCTGGAGCGCCTCGACCGCACCGGGCACAGCGATTTGATTTTACGCATGCTGTGCTCGGTGTTGCGTCAAAGCGAAGACGGCCGCTATGCCGATTTAAAGCTGGTGGCGGCCGCTCTGGAAGAAATGGAACGGGCCTTCGACGTCCTGGAAATTTATTCGGATGCTCGCAAAGTGGCTATTTTCGGGTCGGCCAGATGTCCCCGCGAGGGGGCCATCTACCAACAGGCCCGGGAACTGGCCGCCCGCATCGTAGAGCGAGATTTCATGGTGATCACCGGCGCCGGGCCCGGCGTCATGGCGGCCGGCAATGAAGGAGCCGGCCGCGAGCGTTCTTTTGGCATGAACATCACCCTGCCTTTCGAGACCGCCGCCAACGAGTTCATCAACCACGATTTCAAGCTGCTGGATTTCAAATACTTCTTCACCCGCAAGCTGGCTTTTGTGAAAGACAGTCACGCGGTGGTACTCTGTCCCGGCGGGTTCGGCACCATGGATGAGGGATTCGAGGTGCTGACTTTGGTCCAGACCGGCAAGGCCCAGTTGATGCCCATCGTCTGCCTGCACCCGGAAGGCAGTGGTTTTTGGGATGATTGGGACGCCTGGGTGAAAAACACTCTGCTGCCCCAGGGGATGATTTCCGCCGATGACCTGTCACTGTATAAAGTGACCACCAGCGTGGAAGAAGCCTGTGAAGAGATTACCAATTTTTACCGACGTTATCACTCGATGCGTTACCACGAAGGGGCGCTGCTGCTCCGCCTCAATTCGGAGATCAGCCAGCAAGAAGTGGACGAACTGAACGCGTCTTTTGGAGACATCTTGACTGAGGGGCAAATCGAACGGGTGGCGGCGCCCGAGGAGGAGACCTTCGACCGCCACCTCAAGCCGGCTCCTCACTTGCGGTTGCATTATCGTTTCGGGCGCAGCGGCCGGTTACGGCAATTGGTCAACGCCATCAACGCCAGGCCGGTGCCCGCGCACCCGCGTCCGCCGGAACGCGGTGAAGGCGGCCGTTTGCCGGTGGAGACCGATCCTGGTTTGAAGCGCGAGTAATCCCGTACCCCTGGAACCATACAGACTGCTCGCGCTCGAATCGCCCCACGGTCTTACAATGGGGGCACCATTACAAGACAGGAGAACAGAGCATATGAATTGGGATATTGTAAAAGGCAAATGGGCTCAGTTTAAAGGTGAGGCTCGCAAGCAGTGGGGTAATCTGACCGATGACGACTGGGATCGGTTCAACGGAGATCGCGAGAAGCTCTCGGGTAAGCTCCAGGAGAGCTACGGCTGGGCCAAAGAGGACGCCGAAAATAGTATTGACGAGTTCTTTCGCCCCCGCACCCAGGTGTAAAGCCTGAAAGCCCCCGGAAACCGGGGGCTTTTTTGCGCCTGTTGGTTTCATAGGGAAGCTCCTGGGTAAGGCGAAGCGCCCCTTCGCGAAGGAGATTTCTGATGAAACGCTTTTGGTTCCCCTCATTGATGCTGGCGGCCCTGGCCTGCCCGGTCAACGCCATTCCCGGTCAGGCCGCCCAGGCGCTTATTCTTCCTCTGGAGACGACGGGAACTTACGGATCGGATGACGATGTCAAGCTCACCAAGGATCTCCAGGCCCGACTTCAGCAGCTCGCGCCCCAGGCGCAGATCCAGGTGGCCCAACCGAGCGAATTAAGCGTTACTCAGTACAAGACCGGCCAGGACCGACCTCCCAGCGCACCCGAGGCCGAAGAGCTGGCGCGGAATTATCAGACCAAGTTGATCTGCTGGGTGGACGTCAATTTCAACCCCAGCTTCCAGGCCGACACCAATACTCTGGCTATGGCCGGGGCGGCGCGCTTCTGGGTTTACAATAGTGAATTGCATCGGGTGACCATCGACCAGCCGCTTTCGCTGGTGCGCACCGGGGTGGTTCGAGATGTGGCCGCCGCCGACGCTTCCCACGCGCTGGCCTCGGAATTGATGCACGGCTGCATCAGCGACCTGGGAATGCAGATTTTTTCCATCGCCACTCAGCGAGCCAACCAGAATCAGCAACGAGTGACGACCTGGGCGCCCGACACCGCGCCCCCGAAGCCGGCCACCTCGCCGAATTACAGCGCCATGCTCAAAGCCGTCAAGGACTACCAGCGCGCGGTTCGCGACCAGAGCTATATCGACCAGAGTCAGTTGGAGCGAAACATGTATTATATGTGGGTTGCGCTCAATGGTGATGAGCAACGCCAGATCGAGAAGGACTACCCGGGCATCGCCCAGATGATGACGGCTCCCCCCGCTTACGGTGGAGGTTATTGGCCTTACTATTATCCGCCGGTCTACCATCGATGAGTATGCAGGCGAAGTGGGAGCGATTGCTCAGCCAGCTGCCCAGGGCGGGTTCTTTGGAATTCTGGCGTGAGCTGAATCCGGATTTAAGCATCAGCGACCATCCCTTTCAGGTTCCGCGGCCAACCCCGCAGCCGGCGTCGGCTCTGCTTGACTCGTACCGGGAACGAATGGAAGAGGAAGCCTATTTTCAGACGGAGCCCATTCTGCCGCCGGATATGCTGGCCTCCATGCGCAAGGCCATCGAGAGTGTGAAGGAAGCGGGCCTGCCGGCCATGTTCGCCTTCGTCTACGACATCTTTTACCAGGGGTTGACCCATTTCGATGCTGCCTTCACCGCGGTTTTAGGCGAAAACTATCGGCTGGTCCCGAATTTCGCCGTCTACTATATCGAGCCCAGCGATCAGGGTAAGGGATTTGCGCCGCATCGCGACGCCGAGTATCTCAACGCCCTGGATGAACAGGGGATGCCGACGGTCATGACTGTCTGGATTACCGTCACCGAGGCCTCGCCTTTAAATTCTTGTCTCTACATCGTGCCCAAGAACCGCGACCCTCAGTATGCTGACTCGGTCAAGGATCTCTCGGTGACGGCCGACGCTTTTGCTTGGGAGGATGTGCGCGCTTTGCCCACCCCGCCGGGGGTGATGTCGTGTTGGAGCCAGTATCTGTTTCACTGGGGAAGCCGGGCCAGCCGGCGAGCCCAAGACCCGCGTATCACCTATGCTGTCTACTTACAAAGTGGCAAAGTCGAGCCGGTAGCGGAGCAGACGGTGGCGGTGCCGGCGGCCCTCGGCTTTACAGAGCGGCTCTCGATGATCTGCCGAAGCTTGCGTCACAATAACTATGCTACCTTTGCCGGTTGGGAGCGGTCTGAAGAGTTGCTGGCCTTCTTGGACCGCCATACTCTATGAGCCGGGTTACTTCGCTTCTCCGGGCATAGACAAGAGATTGGAGACGCTGCCGCCCAGCACTTGAGGAGCGTGTCCGTCCCACTTTTCGACCATCTTCAACTCCACCAGCTTGGGGTTTTTCTGCAGGGCCTCGCCCTGGATGCGAATGGATTCCGCGTCGGCGCGCGCTTTGATGATCGAGGTCTTGGCGTCGGTCTCGGCCTGTTGCTGTTTGAAAAGGGCCTTCTCGGTTTCCTGTTGCTGCACCATCTTGGCTTCGATGGCCGTTTCCAGTTCTTTGGATAAAGCCACGTCCTCGATCACCAGGTCATTGATGACCAGGAAACTGCCGACTTTCTGACGTGAAGCTTCGAGCCCGGCCACTTTGATGCTCTCACGGCTCTTCACGATCTCCGCGGCCGTCTTCTGAGCCGTGACTTCTTTGACCGCTTCCTGCACCCGAGGCACGATCAACTGCTCAAACGGATCGCCCGAATAGTCTTTGACCACCGAGATGGCTGACGATTCGGGGATGCGATAGAGCACCTTGAGTTTCAGGCTGACCTGCTGCAGATCGGAAGAAAAGCAACTGGCCACGATTTCACTGGTATTCTGGCGCACGTTGACGCGGCGGACTTCGGTAAGGAAAGGGAGCTTGAAACCGAAGCCTGGAGAAAGTGGTTTGTCGTGGATCTTTCCCAAGGTCACTTGAACGCCGCATTCACCAGGCTGAATGATGTAGAATCCGGAGAAACGGAGCATCTCAAAGAAAAAGATGGCGGCCAGGGCCACCACCACGTAGGGGGCAATCGATTTCTTCATGGTGCCATCATAGACACGCTCGGGGGGAATCCCCAGTGTAAAATGTGATCTAGATTACAGCCTATGAGAATTTCTTAATATCTCTAGCTGGAGAATTTGACGCGAAGTTCATGAATATGTTACATCTCGCCTCTATAGTTTATCAGGCAGAGGCGCGCCTGAGGGTGGGCCCGCACGGTCAACACACACACCAACTTAAGGAGCGATGAACTCTTGCGCTTGTTTTTCATCTTTTAGCCCTCGGCTATCCCTGATCTGAATTCCCTTCCGATTTCACGTTTTCAGGAGGATGGCTTTGATGAACCCGATTCAAAATAGTCCTGTACAGTCCATGCTGAACTCCCCGGCGCTGGCTTCGCCGGTATCGACGAACCAGGCGCTGCCGGAAATTGTCGATACGGCCGATAAAGAAGAAGTTAGCCAGGTTCCCAGCAATATTTCCGAATTGCGCCGGGCGCATCCCTGGCTCAATCCGGCCCAACTCGGAAACCTGATGCTCAACCAGACCGGTCAACAGGCCACCTACCATCAGGTACAGGCCCTGCGACCCAGTTACCAGAACGGCCATTTTAACCGGCTGGGCGGGGCTTAGAGCAGACTTCGGAGTGCTTCCAGTTCTTCGGCTTTGCCGGGAACCAGGAGCACCTTTTCAATCTGCCGTTTGGCCACTTCGTCCATTCCCTCTCGCTGTTTTAGGCACAGTACCAGCGAGTGGGTGGATTTGTGCAACCATTCCGCTTGGCGGCGGCTCAACTGAAACTGCTCGATGGCTTCTTCCCAAAGCCCCAAGCCGCGATAGCTTTCGCCAAGGGCGAAGTGCAGTTCGGGCGCTTGTGGGAAGGCCTGCAACAGGCGTGAACACAGCCTTCGGGCCGCTTCGAATCGGCTCGAACGCAAATCCTCCTCCAGTAACCGGGCTCCCAGGGCCGGGACTCGCGCGTCTTTATCCTGGAGCAGTAATTCCAGCAGGAATTCGGCCGCTGGCCGGTAGTGCAGGCATTTCTCCGTCAGCAAAACCACCGCTTGCTCTCGCTGTTCCAATTCAACCATTTCGGCTGCCAGACGGAGCCGGCCGGCGGCCAGTTGTTCGGGCTGCCCGCACTCCTCCAGCAGTTTGACCCACAAGCGAGTGTGGCCGGGCTCCCAGGCCATCAGCTCTTCGCAAGTCACGCAAGCTTGCTGCCACTGTCCGGCCTGGCACAACTGGTCCAGCAATTGTCTGGCTTGAGCCAGCGCTTCCGCCTGCCGGCCCGAGCGCTGAGCCGCCCGCTGCACTCGGCGGCGCACCAACCACTGGCTGTCATCCAGGGCTAGCAATTGGATGCCGGCCTGATACGCTTCTTCCCAATTTTCTTGAGCGAAAGCCAACTCGGCTAAAATAGTCAGATGATGGCGGGAGATCTTGCCCTCGCTCCAGTCGACCAGACGGCGCCGCGCGGCCAGGTGCTGCGGCTCCAGTTGCAACAGCAGGTGCACGGTTTCCAGCGCTTCAGCTTGTTCGCCGTGGCTGTGATAGAGGTCGGCCAGGCCTAGGCAGGCCTCGGCGGCCGCGGCCGTTTCGTCGTTCCAGATCAGGGCCTGAATCAAACGGTGGCGCATCTCCTCCGCCTCACGGCCGGAGACCACCTCGACGATTTCTCGATAAAGCTCGATGGCGCGGTCACACAGGCCCACCTTGAGACAGGCTTCCGCCCACTCGGCCCGGGCCTGCCATCGGTTGGGATGCTCGCGGCAGACTTGCGACCAGAAATCCAATTCCTCGCTCAATTTGCCGAAGCGCGCCGTGGTCCAGACCTGACCCCAGGTCAGGCGGCAGGGAGGGCGCCCGCTGGCTAGAGCAGTGAGCGGGTTCCAGTCCATCGCTTGCATCGCCACCGCTTCTTCTAGCCAGGCACAGCTACCGTCGCAATCCGGAAGTTCATCGACTTTCTCCTTCAGCCAGTCGTTACTGTCCTCCAGGTCCGGCAGTTGCTCCAGTTCGATCTCCGTGGTCAACCAGTCGTTGCTGCCCTGGAAGTCGGGAAGGCTGTCGGCCCGTCCCAGGCTCTGCATAAAGAGAGGAGTTTCGTCCACTGGAGCCGTTTTGACCAGTACGGGTTTAGAAGTCGGCAGCTTGGAAGGCAGCTGAGTACCCGGCAAAGGCTTGATAAGCAATTTCTTACCTGGCATTTGGCGGCGCTTCAGATTGCGCAATTCTTCTGAGGGCGTGGAGGGCGGCTCTTCCACCGGCGCTACCGCCGGGAGTTTTAGTTCGAGCGGTTGGACGGGAGCATCGAGAGTGGCCAGGTGGCTGACCGCAGCCGGATGGTTGGGCGCCAGCGCCAGCAAGGTGCGCAGTGGGCGGATCGCCTTTTCCCGTTCGCCCTGGGCCAGAAATCCCTCGGCTGCCTGCAGATAATACTGAACGGCTTCGCCTGGCAAGCCCTGGCTTTGCATTACCTGGGCCAGATGTTCCTGAGCTTCCCAGCATTCGGGATTGAGCGAGATGAGTCGCTGGAAGGCCAAACAGGCGTCTCGTCCCTGGCCTTTGCGCTGACAAACCTGACCCAACAGCATCAGTGCTTCCTCGTGATTGAGCGTCTGGCGCAGCACCCCGCGCAGCTCTTGCTCGGCCTCGCTGAGGCGTTCGAGTTCCAGATAGAGCTTGCCCAGACGCAGTAGCACCGAGACGTCGTTGGGATTAAGTACTTTCATGCGGCGAAGCGCGTCGCAGGCTCGCTCCCGCTCACCAACCTGCAAAAAGCCCTCGGTGGCCTGGGCGAAAAGATTCAGGCCTTGAGTGAGGTGACCTTCGGCCAGATGGGTTTCCGCCAATTCCAGCATTAGCTCGAGGTTGGCCGGTTGGCTGCGGCGCGCTCGTTCCAGCAACTGGATGGCTTGCTGGCCGCGGCCTTGATCCACATAGAGGAGCGCCAGTTCGCGGTAGGAACGGGCGGCTTGCTGAGCATCTTGACGCTGCTCGAAGAGGTGAATGCGCTGTAACCGGCCCTTCTCAGAGTCAGGCTGGAGCTGCAGCACCAGCGCCGATACTTGCAGGGCACTGTCGGTGTCGCCTTGGGATTGGAGGAGGTCGCTGAGATGCAGATAGGTCGAGATGGTGTCCTTCAGGCGGCCGCGTACCGCGTAGGCATCGGCCAGGCGCCGGCAGGTCGCGCTATCTTTCGGGTCTTCTCGTAGACTCTCTTCCAAGCCGGCCAATGTCTGTTCCCAATCAGTGCAAACCATTTGCTCGAACCTCCCTCTTGTCAACTCCTTCAGGGTAGCCTGGCCGAAGCGCTCCCTCTGTAATTTTTTCCCGGAGGAGATCCAGGGCGTGAGTCCCGAATTTGGGAGGATGGCTGAAGATGACGTGAAGGTTCCGCGCGTTGCGTTGATGGCCATGGTGGGCTTGCTGGCGGTCAGCATGCTGGGCTTCGCCTATCTACTGGGCCGCCAATCGGGGCCGGTGCCGCAGGCCCCTCAGACCGTTTCGACCACTCCCGAAGCGCGTGCTTCCTCGGTGCCGTTACAAGTGGGAGCTGTGCCGGTACCCGTGCCCGCCGCCGCGCCACCGCCTGCCGTTTACGTTCCGCCACCAGCAGCGCAGGCCGCTCCGCCGGCAATGCCCGCGCCCGTGGCCGCTCCGGTTCCAGCTCCGCCCCCCACCCCGGCTCCCGTGGCCGCCCCTCCACCCGGGCCGGCTCCGGCCCCGGCGCCCGCCCCCGCGACCGAGGCGAGTCCGGCGGTAAAAACTTACTTCGCCAAAATCGACAAGATCATGGCCGAGACGGAGACGATTGGCGACCAGAACGCCTTCGCTACTCAGGTTTTGCAGCAGGGAATGAATGGCAACACAGAAGGATTCGATCGTTTAATCGCCAGCACGCGTAAAGCCGCCACCGCCTTGCGCAGTATTGCCCCTCCACCCAACTGCCGCGAGCATTACCAGTTGTTGGTCAAGCAGACGGAGCAAAGTTTGCGCTTGTTGGAGAAAGTGAAGTCGGCCACGGTTTCGCTGGATACCGGTGCGCTGACTGCTTTGGGAGCGGAAGGCCAGAGTATGCAGACCGACGCCAGCCGTCTCAAGCAACTGGACGAGCAGTTGCGCGCCGGCCGCTAATCGGCCGTGGCCACGGCGGCGGGGAGGGGGGCGGCCGCGCCGCAACCCGAGCAGGATAGCCCGCCCACTTCGTTGGCCGCTTTACAGAAAGGACAGTTCCAGCGGGGTTGTTCGGGTTCTTCGATGGGCGGCGGAGGCGGGTAGTGGGTCAACAAGGTGAAGCCGGCCCGGAAGAGGTGATCCCAGTCGCCATCCACGGCATATTGCTCGATGAAAAGGCTGACGGGTCCGGGAGCCTTTATTTCCTTGAGCCGGACAACCGGGACCGAACCTCCCAGCGCGCCGAAAATTCCCTCCAGCAGTTCCCCGGGCTCACTGCCATACAGGTGGGAGTAGGGCAGGGTGAGAGCGCTCAGTTGATGGAACTGAGCGGAAAGGTGCTCGGCCGCTTCTTCAAAACCGTTGAGGGCGTCTTCCTCGCCAATCCCCGTGTTGAGTAAGTCCTCGACGGCGCCTTCCAGGTTATCCATGGCGGCATCCATTTCGGCCCACATGGCTTCGCGTTGATCCGGGTCCATGAAGAGCCGGCGGCGAATAGCTGTCCATTCCGAACGCATCAAGGGCAGGGTTTCCTGCACCAATGGCTCCACGGCGGCTTTCCAGGCGCCGCGTTCCACTCCATCCACGTATTCCAGAAAGGATTCCAGAGCGGGTCCGGCCGCGGGCACCAGAAAGCGCGAGTGGTCCGCACGAAAGCGCTCTTCGTCTTGGCGCTTCCAGTCGATCAGCAATTGTATGATCTGGGCCGATTCGGAAAGTGTTCCCAGGGCGCTTTTGACCAGGTCGTCCGACTGGCCGGCCGTCAACGCGTCGATAGCATCACGCATGGCGTCGATGGCCGTGCCGGCTCCCTCGCTTACTTCCGGCTTGAGGCGATGAACCACTGACTCGAGCCCGGCTTCCAGATGGTTGAGATAGTTTTCCAGCTTGTCGAGGCGGCGTTCCACGGCCTCCCAGGGAGCCCGTTTCTGAAGGTAGGCCGCTCCGCACAAAATGAAGTCATTGACGGCGGGTTGGGAGGAATAGGTGGCGACCTCTCGGCGTTTGTTGACATGATCCATCATCGAGAACATGGGATAGAGGTCGCGACGCAGGAGGGGCAATTGCTCTCCCCAGGCCACTTCTTCGGCGCTGCTACGAGTGGATTCCAGCAAGGCGCGCACGTTGGCGAACTGGCCTGCCTCGGTATCATCAATGGTGTAGTCCGATAGATTGGTGATCCACTCGGAAATCATGTCGAGGTGAGCCAGGAATTCGGAGTGAAGTGCCTTGGGATCGGCCCCGCGCCGCCCCAGGGCATCCAGATAGGCTACTACTCCCGGTGGTAAATGCTGTAACTCAGAACTCACCTGCTCGCTCCTCGTACAAGACTAGACCCGGGGGTTGCCCCCCAGGTCCAGAAATCCTTTGTTCTTCAGCGCTTAGAAGCAGCCGCCGGGCATCGGCTGCATGGGAAATCCGGCGCCTGGGAACCCTCCTGGGAATCCACCGCCAAAGCCACCGCCGGGGAATCCGCCGCCGAAGCCGCCACCCGGGAAGCCACTGCTGGGGAAGCCGCCAAAGCCGCCACCAAAGGGTCCGCCCGACCAGGGGCTGGGGTTGCGCGAAGTCGAGCTCTGGTGGCTGAAGGGGTCGATGAAATTCAGGTGGCCGGTCCCGAATCCGCCGGTGGGGAAGCGGAAGGGGCTGTAGGACTCGTTGGGGGTGAGCTGGCCATCGCGATTACGGTCGATGAGAACGCGACCACCGGCGCGGTCAAATTCCTGGGCGTCGAGGCGGCCATCGTGGTTGGTGTCCTTTTTCCTCATTTCTTTTTGCAGGGCTTTGCCCTGGATTTTTTCGATCCAGCTGGTTTTGCCATCGTTGTTCAGGTCGAAATTTCCACCCATGGCATTCAGTCGGGCTTTGGTGCCGGTGATATCGCTGCGAGTGATTTTGCCGTCGTGATTGAGGTCCATAGCCAGAACTTTGTCGGTGCCAGCCGTATAGCGGCCGTCCCTGTTGGAGTCGATGAAGTTGCCCGCGCAGGTGTTGGTGTCGTTCAGGTCGGTGACGCTGTGGGTCCCGAAGAGGGAGGTTCCGGGAATGTTGTTCACCTGGTGGCTGCCACCGGCGAAGAAAGTGTTGCCCGGGTTTAGCAATGCTCCAATATTAAAAGCCAAGGTAATTTGCCTCCTGTTATGCCGTCTGCGCGGTCTCTACAGGCAATTTATCAGTCGGGAGTTTAATGCCGGTAAAAAGTTGTTGTCCGGAAATTTTGTTTTTGTTTTATTCGTGTTGCTTTTTTGTTAACTGAGCGTCAGGGCCAGTCCATTGTGCTCCGGACCCAGGCTGAGCACAAAATCGGCGGCTTTGCCACGCCAGCTTTCGGGGTCTGGGTATTCTTCCGCGCCGGGGCCAAAAGTGAAGCGCAGCATATCGGTATTGATGGTGCCCGGATCGAGAGAAACGGCCGCCATGCCGGACGGCAACTCCAGGGCCAGGCAGCGGCTCAGTCCCTCCACCGCCCACTTGCTGGCACAATAGGGTCCGACCATGGGAGCTCCTGTGCGTCCCCAGTCGGAACTGATGTTGATGACTACTCCCTGGCCTCGTTCGAGCATGGAAGGCAGAAAAGCGCGCAGCACGTGCTGCACCCCCGCCACGTTAACCCGCAGGACGCGCGCGAGAGCTTCGGGCTTTTGGGCCCACAGAGGATCGGGGTCGGTGGTGACGCCGGCGCTGTTGATGAGCAGGTCGGGTGGGCCCCCCAGGCGCTCGAGCACGTGCTGGGCCCAGCCTTCTACCTGGAGAAAATCGCCCACGTCGATCCGGTCGGCTCCCTCGGCGGTGGTGCCGCAACCGGCTACCAGGTGACCTCGTGAGCCCAGTTCTTCGGCCAGAGCCCGGCCCAGGCCGCGGGTGGTTCCGGTGATGACGATGCGCCGGCTCACAGGCGCCCGGCGAACTCGTTCCAGGCGGTGGCGCCATCCCCACTCAAGGGCCATTGACCATGCATGGAGCCCAGAGCGGCCCCCACCAGGGCTCCCAGCCACTCACGGTCCTCTTCTTTGGCCTGGGCCAGACGCATGGCCAATTGGGCCTGGTGACCATGGCACTCCAGCAGATACAGGGCGGTGGCTGTCGCCTCCAGGATGTGCGGACCGGCCGTCCAATCGTCACGCGATTCTTCAAAGCTGCGCCCGTTGGCGCGCGCTTCCTCTAGCACCATTTCGAAGAAATTCAGCGGGGTGCCGCGCCAGCCGTCGTAGCGCGGGGCCAGGGCAGCGTAGGGAAGGTTGCGCTGAACTTGCCTGAGCACCTCGGAAAACCGCTCCCAGTAGAACTGGCCGGGAGGAGGAGCCGGCTGGCAGGCCAGTTCCCAAAGCAGGTTGGCCCAGGCCAGGCTGCAGGCGGCCGAGGCCGCGTCGATATGGGTCAGATGGGAGCCCATGATCAGGAAAACCCAGAATCCGGCGCCCCCCCGTTTATAGCGGGTGAGCAACAGCGGCGCCATGCGCACCATGGCGCCACAATCCGCGGCCCGCGCGCCGCAGGCCAGGAAGCCTTCATTCACCCGTAGTTGGAATTCGCGGTGGCTGTTCCAGGGGTGGCGCACAGGAGCTTCGGCCAGGCTTTTACAAAAAGAGCCAATCCAGGGTAGAAACCGATTGCTGCCGTTGACCAGCTTCAAGGTCTCCAACGAAAGCACCGTTGCCTGAGTGTCCTCGCCGGCTCCAGCCACCAATCCGCCCAGCATTCCTTGCATGCGGGAAAGTTCGGGGGTTGATTTGGGGCCTTCGCGCATGAAGGGCGCGGAATTGAGCGGCACCAGATCGCCGGCCAGCCAACCTTCCAGCAACTGTTCTTCCACCGCGCCCAGCACGACGCTGCCTCGCGAATAGGAATAGCTTTGGGCCGAATGCAGTTTTTGAGTGGCGTTAGCGTCACCTTGCTCGATCGTCTTTTGCAGTTGGCGGAGCTGGGCCTGGTCGGCCTCGGGCAGCTTCTGTGTTTGCAAGGCCTGGCGCAGGATGCGGGTGGCGGCTGCCTGGTCGCCCTTTTTCATGGCCTGCACCGCCTCTTCCCGGGCCATGGCCGCCATGGCCTGATGCAGCTTGCGTTCCACTTCGGCGTCGACCGGCATTTCCGCCCGTTCCTGGGCACTGACTCGGGGTTGGGCAAATTCGAGTTCCACCCGCTGCAACTCCCCGCTGCCGGAGGCCAGGTATTCCAGGCTCGCTTTCAGACCGGATTGGGGTGTGGCGGCCGGCGGAACGGTCACGCGGAAGAGCAACTCCAGCGGGAACTCCACTGTCAAGTCGGCCAGGCGGTAGCCGTTTTCGGCATCTCCCTGAACCTCGCCCAGGGGCTCAAAGGGGAGGCCTTCCAATTTTAAGCGGACCCTGGTACCCACCGTGGCGGCCAGACCGTCCAGTTCAAGTTCCACGTAGCGGACCAACTGCTCCGGCGTCTCCACGTAGAAGTGATTGCCGCCGCCGCTGGCGGCCATGGCGCGCAGCAAGCTCTCTTGATAATCCCGGCCAAAACCCATGGTGGTGGTCTGCAGTCCTTTTTGAAACCAGTTGTTGACTTCACTGCAGATGGGGTCGGGATTGGTCTGGCCGAGATTGGCCTGGCCGTCGGTGAGCAGCACCAGCCGGTTCAAATTGCCTTTACGCAAACCCAGACTGGCCTGGTCGGCACCGGCCTGCCAGCCGGGAAAGAGGGCGGTCGAGCCATAGGCCTGGATCTGATCGAGGCGCCGCAGCAGTTGCTGCTTATCCACCACCGGCGTGGAGGCTACCACCGTCTCGACGTCGCTGGCAAAGGTGACCAGACTGATCCGATCTTCCCGGGTCAGAGACTTGATGGCCAGAGCCGCCGCCTGGCGCGTCAGCTCCATTTTCTCACCCTGCATGGAGCCGGAACGGTCGATGACCAGGGCCAGATTGATGGGCACCCGCCGGCGTTCCGCGCCGCCGGGCGGGCGGGGCGGAGTGATGCGCACCATCACGTCGACGGTGCAGCTCTGGTCGTGGCAGAAGGCGGTTCGATCCGGGATGAATTCCAGCATGGCGAATGGTTCGGGCCGCCCGACCCTCTTTACTGCTTCTCGTTCACTTGCGTCCAGCTATCGTCTGGAGCGAAGCTTTCCAGCGTTTTGATCACGTTGTAGGTTTTCGCGCCCAGGTCTTTCTGATAGATGACGCCTTCCTGGTTGCACACGAAGCTCATCACCCCCGATTTGCCGTAGTTCACCGGGTAAGCGATGACCTCAAAACCCGGGCCGGGCCGGATCTGGTAGCGATAGCCGAACCAGGGAGCGCCCTCGACGTGGCCTTCCGCGTATTTGAAGGCGTGACCGAGGGCGTTCTCCAGCGGGCTCCGGTCGGTTTTCGACGTCGACTTCCAGTAGAGCCCGTCGTGCTTGCCGGGAGTGCTCAAGATGCGAGTGGCGTAGGTCTTTTCCCTGGCCTGGTAGGCTTTCTCGGCGGCGATGAGACGGTGTAGCGTGGAGATGGTCAGCAATTCGTTATGTCCCACGCGCCGATTGAGGATTTCTTCCAGGCCGCTGGTGGTGTCAAAGTGCCAGCCGGCCGGGCCTTTCGCCAGCGGCACCGGGAAGGGCCAGCCCTCCGCGCCCAGCCGCAGAATACGTCCTCCCTCTTCGGTGGGAGCCAGCGACCAGTGTTCCTGGATGACCCTTCCCAGCACACGCATGGCCTCGTCGCGTTCCTCGGAAGCGAGCAGACCTTTGAGGCGGGGCCCGAAGATGGCACGCATCCCATTCTGGTCTTTCTTGACCAGGGCTTGAGAGAAGGCTTTTACGGCCAGCTGCGGGGTCTTGAAATTCTTTTCGCCTTCGGCCAGCGCGGGAGCGGCGCTCAAGGCGGCCAGCCAAGTGGCGATCAGTATCTTTCTCATCGACGACGTCCTCCTCCGGAGCGCATACCATTCCCGAAACTACCGAATCCTCGGCTCTGAGCGCCGCGGAAGCTATCGCGGCTGGCGCTGCCGGCCGAGGTGTAATTGCCGAAGCTGGGAGCGCTTCCCATTTGGAAGCGCGTGCCGGTATTCACCGAAGCGGGCATCTGAGTGGGCATGGCCGGGCGGTTGTTGAAAGTGTTGTTGCGGTTGCTCCAATTGTTGCGAGTCAGATTGTTGTTGACCCGGTTGAGGTTGTTGCTCGAGACATTGATGTTGGTGTTGATGTTGTTGACATTGCGCTGATAGAGGTTGTTTCCGTAAGGACGATAGACGTTGGCCGGGTTGTAGTAGCCGGCCGTGCGCCAGCCGTAGGGACGATAGTAGGAAGCCGGGGGCACCCAGCCGTAGGGCGGTCGGTAAAAGCAGGCGTCGTTCCAGTTGAAGACATTCTGCCAGAGCAGCACGTTGGTGGCGATGGCGGCGCTGTAGCGCAACACCATTCCGGGTTGATACAGGCTGGCAGTGTCGTAAGTGGGCACATAGATTACCTGGGGATTGGCCGATTCGATGCGGATGTTGGTCCCTTCTTCGATGACGTTGACCTGGCCGTCGCTGTCCAGGTTGCCTGCCTGCCTGGCCTGGTAGCGAACCCGTTGGACGGCGTCGGCGACGTCGGTGATCTGGTTGCTGACGGCATAGCCCAGGGATTGAGTCCACTGATCATTACCGGCCATCATGGAAAGCACCGTTGGGTAGGTGGTCAGTGCTTCCACGCTGGAGTCCCAGCCGGTTTTTCCTTGAGTGATCTTCTGGCCGGATTGGAGCGCCTGGTTGGCCGCCTTGACCTGCTGGGGCTGAGTGGAGGCTGAAAGCACGTTGCTCAACAGGGGGTCCGGGTAGAGCGCCACAGGAGCGACCAGGGTGTCCAGGTCACTCGCGCTATAGTTGTTTTGAGCCCAACCGGCGGGGCTCAGGCAGGCCAGCAGGATCAGCCAGACCGCGGACGCCAGGCGAATGAATCGCATAGGAATCTCCGTTCTGATTATCTTTGTGTGAAGCTATGGTTGAAGGGAAGCCCGTTCGGTTCCTGCGTCAGGCCGGTAGCCTTTGGTCTCGATGACCCAGGGCAGCGCCAGTACTCCAAAGAGTGGCACCAGGAAAACCCAGAATAAGGTGCTCTCCATCTTGTCCACTCCTCCTTTGGACACGGCGCTGACGAGGTAGGGGCCAAAAGCGGTGATGACGCGCCCCACGTTGTAGCAGAAGCCCGAGCCGGTGGCCCGCAGCCGGGTGGGAAAAAGCTCTGGAAGGTAGTAAGTAAAGCTTCCGAAGACGCCGAAGACGGTGAGACCTAGAAAAAACTGCATGTAAATGCGCCAGAGCGGTGACAGGGGCAAACCGAAAGTGGCCATGATGGCTACCACCGAAGCCGAGTAGTAGACCCCGAACATGGTCTTGCGCCCGAAGCGATTGGCAAAGGGCACGGTCAGCAAAGTGCCGATCCCGCCGCCGAGGCTGAAACAAACGGTGGCCAGCAGTTGCCAACTGGTCGCTAAGGCAGCTGTCTCGTGGCCGGTCAGGCCCAGGTCTTTGGCGTGCATTTCGGCCAGGGCGGCCGAAAGAGGAGCCTGGAAGGTGCTCAAGGTCCACCAACTGACCAGGGCCGTCAGAGCCATCAAAAACCCGCTCCGGGTGATGGGAAGCAGCTGCGGGCTGAACAACTCGCCAATCTGGGGATTTCGGTCCCCCTCCTGGTTGAAGGCCTCGGGTTCTTTCAAGACCAGGCGCAGGGCCGCGGCGGCCAGGGCGGGCAACAGGCCGAAAAGGAAAACGACGCGCCAGGAATAGTCGGGGTGATCGGGCAGCCAGATGCCGGTGACCAGTTTGTTGATCAGGGCGGCGCAAACCAGCCCGAAGGGTGCCGAGGTGTAGAGCAGCGCTCCGGCGTTGGCGCGCTTTTCGGCTGGCACGACCTCCGAAACCATGGAGGCGCCGGCGGCCCATTCGCCACCAATACCCAGGCTGGACAGGATGCGGCAGAAGACCAGGAACTGCACGTTGGGTGCGGCGGCGCACAGCGCCGTGCCCAGCGAGTAGAGAATAATAGTCAGCAGCAGGGTGCGAGAACGCCCAATTTTGTCGGCCAACCAGCCGAAGAAAATTCCCCCGACCGCCCAACCAATCAGCAGAATCGAAGCCATGCCCGCCACCCACTGTTTGGTGGCCAGGGCCGCCTCGGGCGAACCGAGCTTGAGGTGGAGCAGCGTCGGAATGCACTTGGCGGCTACGTAGTTGAACAGGAGAGCATCAATGATATCGAAGCCCCAGCCCAACCAGGCGGCAAAAACCACCGTCCATTGATAACCGGACATTCCCCAAGGCCAACGCATGGCCGCTCATTCTTTCTTGCAAAAATAGTTCCTCGAAGCGGAGCTGCGAGCCCATGCCTATCCGTGCCGCTCAAGCTCCCTGAACATGACCAGAGCGTCCTGGTAGCCCAGGCTCGGATGCAGGAAGGCTCCAGGTAGGCGACCGACCTCGCGAAAGCCGAGCTTGAGCCAGAGATGGACAGCTCCCTGGTTGGAGGTCACTACAAAGTTGAACTGCATGGCCCGGAAGCCTTGCTCCCGAGCCCTTTGCATGGAGTGGCGGCACATCTCGCGCGCCAATCCCCGCCCCTGGAAGGCCGCCGAAGTCATGTAGCCGCAGTTGCAAACGTGGCTTCCGCCGCCGGCCTGGTTCCGTTTCAGGTAGTAAGTACCGGCCACCACGCCGTCCAATTCGGCCACCCAGACCTCGTGAGCCAGCCAGTAGGCCAGTGCCTGTTCACGAGTCAGGTCGCGGTCCAAGGTGTAGGTTTCCCCCGCCCGGATGACGGGTTCGAGAATTCCCCAGACGGCCGCGGCATCATCCTCTTGATAACTGCGAATGTTCATTGGGAAACGCTTCTGGATGATGGTCGTCCGTTCATTTCCTGTTCAAAAAATCAGCTCGGGTTGGCGCTATGCTCTAAGGGAGAGGGCCATACAGGTCCCCACCGTGGAGCGACGCTTTCTAAGGAGAGTGTCCAATGCAGATTCAGAACCAAAGAACTCCCGGTACCCTCAGCCGCCTGCCCGCCGTGAAACCTCCGGCGGCTCCGGCTCCGGCGACTGCGCCGCTTGAACCCGAGGACGAAGGCCTGAACTGGAAAGCCGTCGGTGTGGCCGCCCTCAAGGGCGCGGCATTGGGCGCTTCCACTTCCGCCATGGGCGCCATCGGTCATAGCTTGCGAATTCCCGCTGCCGGCGTCAAATACGCGGCGGTGGCTTCCGGCGCGGTAGTGGGTACTCATAGCGCTGAACGCGTCTTCCATAACGTGCGCCAGGGCCAGCACCCGCTACGCGAAACCCCGGCTAAAAATCTGCCCAAGGCCGTAGCTTTCGGCGCGGCTGGATTCGTTGGGGGCGCTGTCTGCGGCGGATTGGGCGGCACTCTGTGCGGGCTGGCCGGCGCTATCGGCGGCCTCGGTGGTGTGGCCGTCGCCACCGTCGCCTCGGCGGTGGTCACCAGCAGTCTGGAAGTGGTGCGCCAGAAGCTTAGCTAACTTCTTCGTTGCTAATGGGTGTGTGCGTCAGTTCTCGACTTGCTTGAGCACGGCCGTGTTGTCGCGGCTGGAAATGAGCGCGTTGTAGGCCAGGCAGGCGTGGCGGTGGGTGGGGTCGGGGTGGCCGTGGTAGATGTCGCCGCCGGCGCCCAGGGTTTTGTCCAGCTTGTGGTCGCCGCCGCTGATGTCGGCCAGGCCGTGCCGGTTGAAGTAGATTTCCTTGCCCGCTTCCACGCTGCCCTTCAGAATACCGGGCACGGGGTCGGTGCAGTTCTTGAAGTCGTAGCAGCGCTGGGCGATACCCACAGCTTCGAGGTGCCTGGCCTGCTCGGCCCAACCGGTATCGGGAGCACCCAGGCGAATCACCGATTCGGGAATGGCGCCCGTCTCGAAGACCATACGGTCAGCCAGCAACAGGGCGATGGCACCGCCCAGGCTGTGACCGGCCATATGGATAGCCTTGTGGGTTTTTAGGGCCGACTGGAGATGCGGCTTGAGCTGGTCCCAGATGCCGTCGGCTCCGTCTTTGAAGCCCTTGTGCACCTTGCCGGAATGATCGTAGTTGGTCACCGGCACCGCCACCATATCGGTCTCGAAATCTTTCCATTCGGAATCATCCGAGTTTTCTTGATTCCAAGGCGGGGTAGTACCGCGGGCCGCCACCAGCAGCGCCTTCTTGGTTTCGATCAGGGTGACCTGGGTGCCCGAGTCGGCAGCGGGGATGCCCAGGCTGGCGTTATTCTTGGAGTCTAAAAAAGTGAAGCGCACCGAAGAGGGCAGATGAGCTTGCTGATCCTCGGGATCGCAATAAGAGCCACTGGAGAGACGGCCCAGGATATCGGCATTATCCTGGCTGAAATGCTTGGCCGGCTTGAACTTGTTGAAGTCGATGCCGTCGAGCACTTTGGCGTGCTCAGCCGAGTTGCGCCGGCGTTGGGAAGATGGGGCAGGAGGGGTGGCGATTTTCACCCCACCAGCCTAACGCAAGGAGTCCTTTCGGGTGTGGCCGGTGTGTAAACTAGAAGCGAACGAACTGGTCTTCACGGGCTGGTATTTCGGCCGGGCGGACATGCACGGCGTAGCGGAGCGTACTCTGAGCGTTACCGCGGAAAACACCGCGGGTAGGCGGACAGTCGGCGTAGTCGCGGCCCACGCAGTTGGTGATATAGGTTTCATCGGTGACCACGCCCCGGCTCGGGTCATAGCCGCGCCAGCCGGATTCGCTGACAAAAGCCTCCACCCAGGCGTGCGAGGTATCCACCTCGGCCGCTTCGGGCGAAAAGCGATAGCCGGAAATGTAGCGACAGGGAATACGGGCCTGACGTAAGACGCTCAGCATGACATGGGCGAAGTCCTGGCTCACGCCGCGCTTCTGGCGCATGACCAGGGTGGAGGAAGAGTCCACCTGAGTACTGGCCTTTTCATAAGCGAATTGGGCGCGCACCATTTTGCAGAGGGCCACGGCCAGATCGTGGGGCGTTTCAAAGTCCTTGAAGTCAATGCCTTCGAAGCCGGTGGCCATGTCCACCAGGGCGGTTGGCTCCAGCATGTCATAGAAGTCGTGACTCTCTACCTTTTTGGCCAATTGGTCCCAGCTCAAATTGCCGTTACTCTCGGGCTTGCGCACCTCAACCACGGATTCGCCGACAATTTGCACCTCGTGGTGGGCCCAGGGAACGTCGAAGTGGTGCACCACGTTGCCCAGGTGGTCTTGATAGCGAAAGACGCGCACTTCCGGATCCATGCTCAAAGAAAACGTCAGGCAGCGCTGACGATCGTTGGAAATCGGGTGTTTGCGTACTTCCATTACATTCTCCTGAATGTCCTGGTCGTAGTGGTACTTGGTCACGTGGCGGATGGCATAGAGCATAAAGGCCCAAGTTGTCTCCGGGCAGGTCAAACCCTGCAAGCCAGGAAAGCGCGCCCCATGGAAAGTACGATTCGCGCTAAAAGCTTCCGCGACCGTCTCCAGCAGGAGATCATCGTGTTCGACGGAGGGATGGGAACTTCGCTCTACGACAAGGGCATCTTCATCAATACTTGCTTTGATGAATTGAATTTGATGAACGCCGACCTGGTTCGCGATGTTCATCGTGAGTATGTGAGCGCCGGCGCCGATGTCATCGAGACGAATACTTTCGGGGCCAATCGCTATAAGCTGGCCCCCTACGGCTTGGAAAAACGCGTTCATGAGGTCAATCTGGCCGGCGCCAGGATCGCCGTGTCGGCGGCGGCCGACAAGGCGCTGGTGGCCGGATCGGTGGGACCCCTGGGAGTTCAGATCGAGCCGCTGGGCAAGGTTTCGCTGGATGAAGCGCGAGCCGCCTTTCGCGAGCAGGTTCAGGGCTTGATCGACGGAGGGGTGAATCTGATCATTCTCGAGACTTTTCACATGTTGCCCGAATTGGAGCAGGCGGTGAAGGCCGTGCGGGAAGTGGCGCCCGATTTTCCGCTGATCGTCCAGGTCACCATCGGCGACGACGGCCACCTGCTCAGCGGGGCCCCGCTCTCGCAGTTCGTGGCCATGATTTCCGAATACAAGCCGGACGCTATCGGCATGAACTGCTCGGTGGGCCCCAAAGCCATGATGGACGCCCTGGAGGAAATGAAACACCTGACCCCGCTGCCCATTTCCATTCAACCTAACGCCGGCTTGCCCCAGACGGTGGGCGGACGCAACATTTACATGACTTCCCCCGAGTATATGGCGGAGTATTCCAAACGCTTTATCCAGGCGGGGGCCTCCATTGTGGGCGGTTGTTGCGGCACCGACATCACCCACATCAAGGCGATTCGGCGCGCGGTTTCGGCCTTGCAGCCGGCCAAACGAATGGAACAGGCCGCCAGTCTGCAGATTCAGGCTCCGATTGAGGTCAAGGTGGCCACTATGGCCGAGAAGTCACGTCTGGCCAACAAGTTGATGCGCAAGCAGTTCGTTACCCTGGTGGAACTGGTCTCGCCGCGCGGTGTCTCGCCCCTCAAGGAACTCGAGAAAGCTCGCAAGTTACACCACTTCGGCATTGACGCCATCAACATTCCCGACGGTCCGCGCGCTTCCGCGCGCATGTCGGCGCTGGCCATGACGGCGCTGATTCAACGCGAAGTGGGTATTGAACCGGTGCTGCACGTGGCCTGTCGCGACCGCAATGTGATCGGGCTGCAGTCTGACCTGCTGGGCGCCTGGGCGCTGGGCATTCGCAACCTCATCGCCATCACCGGCGATCCGCCCAAGTTGGGTAATTACCCGGACGCTACCGCGGTTTTCGACGTAGACGCCATCGGGTTGGTCAACCTGATCAACCGGCTAAACCACGGTCTTGATTTGGCCGGCAATCCCATCGGGGAGCCCACCGCCTTCAACATTGGGGTGGGCTGCAACCCGGGCGCGCTCAATCTGGATGAAGAAATCCGCCGTTTGGACTGGAAAGTGGAGGCCGGCGCCGACTATATCGTCACCCAGCCCGTCTTTGACGTACGAATTTTAGAAAAATTCGTGGCCCGCATCGGCCATATCAAGCTGCCTATCCTGTGTGGCATCTGGCCGCTCATTTCCTACCGAAACGCCGAGTTTATGAACAACGAAGTCCCGGGTTGTAGCGTGCCCGACGACATCCTGGAGCGCATGCGCAAGACCACCACCAAGGAAGAAGGTTTCGCCGAGGGTGTGAAAATCGCCAGTGAAACCTTCCAGTTGTTGAAAAACGACTTTGCCGGAGTGCAGCTATCGGCGCCGATGGGGCGTATCGAGGGTATTTTCCAGATTTTAGGAGATTAACTGGCTACGGCCCTTCCGCTGGGAAAAGAGCTGGTCGCCCAGATGTGGGCGCGCTTCGGGTCTTGCCATGTTGTAAACTAGCCGGCATGAAATTTCAGGATGTCACTTCCGTCGACGAATTTATCGCCGGTTTCTATGCAGGCGCAAGTCTCGACAGCCAGGGGGTTTTTACGGTCGACCTGGAGCGGCGCATGGCAAAACTGCGCAAGTTTCAGCTCCGTTCTCCCGAGCACTTCGTGTTGGCCTTGATGCGGGTAGCCTCGCTCGGTGAGGCGACTACTTTTGAACTGGAACGCGAGCTGACCTGGCTGAGGTTCAATTTCGATGGCCAGTTGTTTACTCGCCAGGAACTCGAATCCATCTCGCTCATGCTGGCCAAATCAGCGGTGGATGCCGGAGCCCGCCGGCTCCAGTCGCTGGGTTACGCCTTGTTGCTGGCCGCCAACCTGCAGCACGGCTGCTTGCGCTTTTGCAGCGGAGACTTCGCTCTGCTTCGTCGGGGGCAAAGCTGGAGAGTAGAGCCGGCTGCCGCTCAGAACCACAGTTCCCTGGACATGGAGAGAGCGGCCTGGGAGTTTTTCCTGCCCGGCCGTTTGTCTAAGACCTACCAGGCGGTTCAAGGGTTGCTGCGCAAGCGCTGCATCTACGGTCCCCCGCTGCTCCGTCCGGCGCAGCGTTATTCTTTCCAGCCGGCTCCTTTCGGTCTGTTGATTCAGAATGGACCGCCCATCCCTTGGGTGGAACCGAGTCAATGTTTGGGAAGGGTGCACTTCCCCGAGCAGCCGGACTGCCACGGAGTGATCTTGTTGGGTGGGGAAGAGCGCGAACTGGTCCTGGTGTCGGCCGGAGTGGGAGAACGGGTGGCTGGACCGCAGTCCAACTACCCCTATCAGGCGGTGCTCTGGTGCGATTCCCTGAAGAGCGACCTGGGCGGCGAAAAGTTGGTCCAGGATGAGACCTTTCTCCGCTTGCTCAAGTACCTGGTATTATGGCTATTGCGGTTGGAACTGGAGGTGGTGGCTACCCAGGGGGTGGCCGGAGCGCTCGGTCAGCCTGCCAGCCGGGCTACCTTGTGGGGTCTGCGCCAGCAACTGGTGCTGGCTCTCCCTCCCTTGGAGGTCGAATGGATACGGCGACCGGCCCAGGCCCTGCCGATAGACCTCGGGTTGGCGGCCTCAGCCTACTCGGGCCGACAGTGGCTGGCGGTGGCCGGAGAGGCCGAAGGGGAACTGCGGCTCGGTGACGGGACTCCCGTGTTTTCACGGGGCCCCGACACCGCGCCGTTGTTGGACCTGGTTTTCCCTCTGCAGCGCGAGTTTTTCAACTGCTATGGCCGGGCGGTACCGCGCCAACTGATGCCCGGGAAGGTGCCGAAAGACGGTCTGTTTCGCCAGTTCTCGAGTATGCTGTTTGACGCTCAGGTCGGCTTGAATTGGACCGGTGACTCAGAAACCTGGGTCTATGAGAGAGGCCTGTTACAGAGCGTGGAAGACCCGGACCCGCGCTTGCCGGAGGGCTGTACCCTGATTCGCTGGGGAAAGCGCCCTTTACAGAACGCCGAGTTTCAGCGCTTGCTGGATACGCTGCAATCCTAGGAAGCTGCTGAAAGACTCGGTTTTCAGTCAGCGACGATCGGCAGGTTGTGCCAGGTGGCCTATATCTTGTGGTGGCCGGGATCCCCCCGGACGCCACAAAGAGTTTTTCAGCGGCCAACCTGGCGATGAGCGGGTTGGGTGCGCAAGGCTTGCAGGATTGCCTCACAGAACTGCGGCAGGTCTTCGGGCGTCCTTGAGGTGATGAAGGGTCCGTCCACCACCAGGGCGCTGTCTTCATACCTGGCTCCCGCGTTCTTGAGATCGATAGCCACCGCTTTGTAGCAGGTCATTTTACGCTCCCTGACCAGGCCCGCCGAAATCAACAACTGTGGCCCATGGCAGATGGCCGCGATGGGTTTGCCGCTTGTGCCGAAGGCTTTGACGAATTCGACGGCGCCTTCTTCTAGACGCAGGGATTCGGGCGAATGGCCTCCCGGAATGACCAGCATTGCGTAGTCGTCGGCCTGGGCCCGCGAAATGGCCAGATCGGACTTGATGGTGAATTCACCTTTCTTGCCTTGAAGAGTCTGGCCAGCCTGGGGCGCCACGATGTCGACCTGAAATCCGGCTTCTTTCATTGCTTCGTAAGGTTTGCGGGCTTCGGAATCCTCAAAGTCCTGGGTCATGAGCATAGCAATCTTTTTCATGGTAATTCTCCTTGAATGGTACGCGTGATGGACCCCCATGGAAAGCCAACCCGCTTCGCCGGGCTGAGTTCCCTGAGGCGAAGGAATCTGAGGAACAAGTTACCAAAATACCGGGATGGCCTATGATCATCTGGGCGAATTGCAAGAGACCCGCACCATGAGCCGGCGCTTTCTCTTTTCCGCTTTCTTCCTGTGGTTGGGAACGCTGGTGGCTTTTTTCTACATTCTCCATCTGCTTTTTACGCCCGCGGCCATTGCTTATGAGCAGCGCCGCGCCGCCACCATCGTGTGCGGGATGTGCGGCCTGGGCAGCTTAATTTTCGGCTGGGCGCTGGCCTACCATCGCGGCGCCCGCCTGCGCCTCTTCAGCGAGGGCCTGGAGTTGTACATTTCCGGCCATCACTACCGCTTCCGCTGGGAAGATGTGGAATTTCTGACTCTCAAGGTCACGGCCCGCACCGTCAACGGTATCCGCGCTGCCACCGTCCACGAATATACTCTGCATCTGGCCGACGGTCGTAAGGTGGCGATTCCTTCAGGTCTGCGCGACCTGGAGCGCCTGGGGCAGCGATTGGAGCGAGAAGTCTACCCGCGCGCCGCCAGCCGAGCCTTCGAGCGCCTGCGCCGCAATGAGTCGGTGTGCTTCGGGCCTTGCAAGATCAGCAACCAGGGACTGGAGATGAGCGGTACTCTGAAGAATTGGAAAGAGCTGGAGCCGATTACCCTGTCGGGTGGCATCTTTACGGTGCGCAAGCGGGGCGGTCAGACCTGGCGCGTCGTGCCCTTCAGCGACATCCCCAATGCCCCGGTCTTTCTCCAGTTGACCCAATCGCTACGCCAGGCCAGCTGACCTCGTGCCGCCGCCAGGCTGGCGCGCACTTCAGGGGGCCATCTCCGAGAAATCGGCGGGAGATTCAGCAGGCGTCAGGGGCCAGACCGAAACCACCGGTGCGGGGCTCCTTCTTCCTTTACCGCAAGACGCTTTCGGGCAGATGGCCGATCAGAAAAGCTTCCTCGAGAGCGGCGGAAAACTGCGCTTGCTTGCGCTCCGCGAAAGCCTTATCGCGATCGTCTTCGACTTTGGAGCCGATGACCTCATCATAATCGGTCATGCGGCCGCTGCTGATTCCCGAAGAATAGAGATTGGATTCTAAAAAAGATTCGCCCTGGGGGTCGATAGTGCCGGCCTGAATAGAGCCTTTCGGAGTGAAAACGGCGTATTCCAGCCTGGAACCTTGCTGGGACACGAAGGCGAAGCTGTCGTCTTTTTCCAGGTAGGCGGCGCGGAAACCGTCTTGGGAGATGACCCCTGCCCGCTGATCCTGGTCGGCCTCCACATTGTCTTTGGCCTTGAGCAGGTCGAGTTTCAGAGCATAGTAGCGTTGAACGCCGGCGGCATTGTATTTGATGTCCATGACTGGATTGTGCGGCAGCGGCCTGAAAAAGGACCGAAATCAAGTCCTACCGGGCCCAGTAGCTGGAGCGGGAGCGTTAGAAACCGCATAGGTGCTGGAGGGTCAGCTTGGAATAGCTCCTTTGGGCTACTTTGGATTAGAGGGGTCGCTCTTGAGGCCCGCGAAATGGGCACCATTCCAGCGGGAGAGCCATTAATTGGGACTGACAAGTGAAACCGAGGCAGCCACCGGCGCGGCCGACGAGCAGAATCAAACCACGGTGACCCTCACTTCTTTTGTCGACGACTTAGCCCAACTGGCCACCACCAAGCAAGCCAACCTGTCCCAAGAAGTCGAGGCCGCCAATCAGAAGCTACAAGCCCTGGAAAGCTTCCTGCATAACATGGACAACGCCCTGGCTGCAGGCTTTACCACCCTGCAGCATGCCGCCGCCGCTATGGGAACGCGAGTCGACCTGCTCCACGGGAGTCTGAAAGAAGGTCTGGACGCCAACGATAAAGCCATTCACGACCTGGTTCCCCAGGTGCAAGCCATTCTGAACGAGGTGGACAAATCCGTCACTTCGGTCGAATCGGAGATGAAGGCCCTGGTGAATACCAACCGTCAACTGGTCGAACATACCCAAAGCGCAGCCGATCAGGCTACCAAACACGCCGAAGGAATGCTGGCTACCGTGACTTCGGAACTCGAGCACCTGCGCGGTCAGGCCGCCGAACTGGACGTCGATTGGCAGGGCCTCTCGGCCCAGATGGACACTCAGATGGTCAACCTTCAAAGCCAGTTCGCCAGCGCCGGCGACTCCACTCAGAAAGCTCTGCAGTCTCTCCTTGAAAACCTGCACCATGGATCCCAACAAGCCGATCAGAAAGTTCGTCAGGCCTTCCTGGCGGACACGCTCGATACTTTTGAAAAGCTGAGCAATGAACTTGACGCAGCTCTGGCCCATCTCAAAGAGCTGGGCAAGCGTCCCTTGGAACTGTCCGAAACCATGGACGGGGTCAGCGCCAAGCTCACTGAGACCGTCAGTCAACCCCTGGCTCTGATCACCGCCATCCACAAAAAGGCCGATCAGACCTACAACCTCTTCACCTTCCAATACAAGTAGAGGAACCGACATGTCGCTCATTCAGCAACTGGGTGAAAGCCTGCTCAATACGCGTAAGCTGGTCAGTGAGATTCACATGGCCATTCGCAATTATACCGGCGACAGCCAATCCCCGGTAGCGCAACTGCGCAAAGACCATGAGGAGCTGCCGCAGTTGGTGGTTTCCACCGAAAAGGCTCTAAACGACATGACCCTGCTGGCCACCCAGACCCAACAGCATTTGGACAGCCTGCAGCACGAACTACAAACCCTGGGTAACCAGCTCACCCAGACCAGCCAGGACCGGCTGCAGTCGCTGGAATCGACGGGTCACGCCGTTCACGATCAACTGGTGGATTTTACTAAGAAGGTGCAGGCCGCCCTGGAGGATGCCCAGAACCGCGGTAACCAGTTGAAGACGGCCGCTCAAGCCAGCGCGGAGAGTTGCAAGCACGAGGCCGGCCAGCAATCCACAGCTCACAAGGGGGCCCGGGCCAGCCTGGCCGAGGGAGACTCGATTGTGCAGAAAACCTACCAGCCCGGCCACTATGACGAATTCGCCGCGGCCGCCAAAAACCTGGCCAATCGGCTCCACACTCTGGCCCAGGAAACCCTGCCCACCCAGACCGGCAAACTCTCCCATCAGATCACCGACACTCACCGGCCGGCCGTGCAGTCCACCCTGAGCAGCGCGGGAAAGACTATGACGGAGGCGCATTCCGCCTTCGAGCAGCATGGACTGGAAGCTGCTCAAGTCTTAAAAACGGAGATTCAGGGCGAAACGAGCAAGGCCCAGAATATCACAGCCAAAGAATTACCGGATCAAATCGACGCTGCCGCCAAGAAAGCCGACCAGTCGGCCCAACAGCTTTCCAAAGAAAGCGACACCACCAAGCGCACGGCCGCCCATACTTCCACCCATCTCAAAGACCAGCAGGACCGCTATTTCGAGGCGGTGCTGGCGCTGCATACCGAACTCCAAAGAATGCTGGGAGGTAAAAAATGAGCCTGGCCGAGATCGCCGCCAAGGTCAAATCGCAACAACAAGCCCTGGTCCCTGAATGGAATATGCTCAACAGTCAGAGTCAGGCTGTGAGCCAGATGCTACGTGAAGCTCAGGCGGCTATTTTACACCAGGAAGACCAGGTGCGCACCGAACTGAATTACATCAGCCCGGCCGTGGCGGCGGTGCAGACCTCGCTGAACGGAGGTTTCAGCCGGGTTCAGGCCCGCCTGGACGCCTGCGACGCCCAGATCACGGCTCTCAAGGCTCAGACCGAGACAGCCCGGGCTGACTTAGAAAAGGCTGTCGGCGACATGCGAGCCAGGTCCGACCAGTTGGCCCAGACCCTGCCGGCCGCTCAAAACAGTCTGGTGCACCTTTTGGACGCGCAGCGCGCCCAACTGGAAAAGGACCTCCAGGCCGAGCAGGGCGCCCAGCAACAACTGCGCGCCACCCTCGAGCAACTCAACCAGCTGGTGCTACAGGTTAAAGCTCAATCCGATATCTGGCGCGGCTCGGCGGACAGCCAGCTGGCGGCCTGCGGGGTCAGTATAGACCACTGTATCCAGGGCCTGACTCAAGCCCGTGACACCTTCGCCCAGCACAGCAACAGCACCGTCAAGAGCTACGCGGCAACCCTCACCGACCTGATGGATTCCGCCATCAAGCCCGCCGCCCAAAAAACCGGCGCCAAGACGGTTCAGGACCTGGACGTGCATGTGGTCAACGCGGCCCGCACGGCCGTGGATGACCTGCGCACCCGCTCCCTGGAAGCACTGGATCGCCAGGTCCAGGCTCAACTGCCGGAACTCATCCAGCAGCGCAAGCTGCTGGACAACTCCTTGAAAGAACTCTCGGGCGGACCGCAGTTGATCGCCCTGTTGCGCAGGGCCAAGCCGGTCTTGCAAAAAATCGGCCAACTGCAGGCCTTGGGCCTGCAGAATATCTGAGAGGAACGACCTGCTTGAGCCTGCAAACCAGCATAGAAAACCTGTCCACTGTCCTCACCAAGGTGGACGCTCAGGTCAAGACCGGACAAACTCAGCTGCGCCAGGCCCACGACGGGCTCGGCACCTCTCGCACCCAATTTCAAAACAGGGCTCAGGCCATCATTCCGGTGGCCGCCACGATAACCAAGCGCTTGCAGACCGGCCAGACCCTGAGCGAACAGTCCTTGCAGGCCGTAGATGGGCAGCTGCAATCCTTGGAGTCGGAGATTGTCCACCGAATTCAGACCAGCCGGGCCAAAATCACGGAGATGAACAATATCATCCACTCCCTGACGGCGCTTTTAACCAGGATTGAAGAAAATCTACGCGACGAGCAAAAGACCACCGAAGCCGCCCTGAACGCGGCCGACCAGCAAAGCCAGGCAGCCTTCTTGAAAAGCCGCACGGCTCTGACCGCCCTCAACGACTTCGTGGCTCAAAGCTTGATTCCCAAGCTGCACGACTTCCAGCAGCATAACGATGCGGCCCTGGCCGCCCTGGGAAAAAAGGTCCAGGAGAGCTTCGTTCCCGCTCTGGAAAACCACCTGAAGAGCACGCAGACGTTGCTGAACCAGGTGGTGGAACAATTGAAACAGGAAACCCTCAAAGCCGGTACCCAACTGCGTGAAAGTCAGACTGAAATTCAGAGCACGACCGCCCAGCATTGCGCCGAAAAGGTCGAGAAGCTTAGCAGCACCACCGCCGACAGCGCCAAAGCCCTGGCTCAGGTGGTGCATCAGGCCGAGGACAAACTGAAGAAAGAAGCCGATTGCGATCACGCCATCCTGGAATCTTACAACCACCGGGTACAGCAGGACACCAGGGCGCTGATCACCATCCCCATCAATTTGAAGAACGTGCTCGATCGAGCCAATATCAAGTAATGTCACAAGACGTCCCCGCCCTCATTGAAAAAAGTCTCGGCTGGTGCCAAACCCTCAATACTTCCATGGCCGGCTCCAACCGGCGCATGGACGACTATTCCGGCCTCCTGGACGGCCTCAACGGCCGCCTGGACGGAATCAGCCGGGAAGGCGACGCGGCCGTCCAGACCGTCGAGCAGAGCTTTGCCGACCTGGAGCAGTTGCTGGACCAGTTGCAGGCCAGCCTGGAACGCAGCCTGAAATCCACCGGCGTCCGAGTGGATGTGACCCAGACCAATGCCCGCACCAGCATGGACGCGCTCTCCACGGCCAGCTCTCAGCTCGGCAGCCAGAACACGCTGGTGGTCAGCGAAAACCAGGCCCGCCACCAGACGGCGGTTTCCGATGCCGACCAGCTCAGCCAGCAGCTGTCGTCGCTGCTGGGGAGACTGACTGAAGCGACCGATCTGACCGGCAAAAAGGTCGATGACACGCACGTCAATGTGCAGAGCCGCCACCAAGAACTGCAGCAGGCCGTGGAAAAGCTCGGAAACGGCTTCGCCGGCTTCGACAAAGGCCTGATCGGCCACCACCAGGAGCTGCAGGCCAACCTGGCGGCTGCCAGCAGCCTCTCCGCTCAACAGTTGGCTTCGCTGCAGACGGATTTGCAAAAACAACTGGACGACGCTATGCGGCAAATTCAAAGGGTGCTGGATGAGAACGCCAAGGGTCTACACACCCACGCCAATTCGGTCGAGGGCTTTCTGGAAGGCCTGCTTACCTTTCTCCGAAACAGCCGGGACATGATGGACAACAAAATGCGTCCACCTGTCGATATGATTGCTAATATCGAGGCTGCAATCCAACCGGTGGTCAATCTACTGGGATTACTTCAAGAGGTGGGCCTGATCTGATGAGTCTGCTCGATGAATTCAAGGATGATCTGGACGGACTCTCGCAGCTCCTGAACGACTGGATGCGGGGCTGCACCACCGCCAGCGACCATTTGGACCACGAGGCCCAGCAGGCGGACGCGGCCCGCGGGGACCTGGACCAGGCCATGCACAACGCAACCAGTCGGGCGGCCAGTCTGCAGCAGTCCGGCACGGAATTCCAAAAAGCCACGGGGGGTCTGGGGACTCAACTCCAGCAAACGGCTGCCTCCCTGGAAAAAGCTCTGGAGCAGGCCGGGCAGGCTTGCGAAGAAAAGCAGAAAGACTTGAGTCGGCGAGCCGATGATATGAAGTCGGCGGCGGCCGGCGCTGCTACCGCCCTGGCCGCACAGCATCAGGCTGTGGGGGCTGCTTTCGAGCAATCCAAGGCCGCCCGCGCCAGCTACCTGGACCATACCAATCAGCACCATGCTGTCTCGCACCAGTTCCTGAGCGACGGCCAGGCTCAGTTGGGCAACCACTACTCGAAATTCGAAGGCGGTGCCCACTCGGCCAGGGGCCAGTTTGCCACCATGACCGGCGAACTCGACCAGCACCTGCAGGGCTCGGTGGCTCCGGCCAGCCAGGCCTCCTCGAACTTTCTGGCCAACGATCTCAAAAACTCACTCTCCACGATGGTGCAGCAACGGCTGCACAGCACTATGGAACAGCTCAAAGGTTATCAGACTCACGTGCAAACGGTGGACGGGGAACTGGCCGGCACAGCCCGCGCCACCGTGACCGTGATCCAGGAATTGACCGGTGAGTTTCCCGGCAAGGTCATGAATATGGTGGGAAATCCTATCCTGCTGCGGGTGGAAAATCTGGTCGCCAATCAGGTCATCAACCTGGGCGAGACCATCGCCGGAGCCAGCATCTCGGCGGCCACGGCCGGAGCTTTTCCCGTCTTGAAGGTGATCGAGCGCAGCCTGAAGTTGCTCTTGCATGTGGTTAACTACGCTCAGACCGGACAACTGCTGGCCGATGACCCGGGCGCCTACGAGGATATTTCCGCAACCAGGGCCCGATTGGCTCAGGCCGGGGCCACCGGCAAGGGAGCAGAGGGAGGCCTGGCTCACCTGATCGATCAGGGCATCGTGCAACTGGATGACGCCCTGGTAGGGGTTCAGGTTGCGGCGACAAGCACCGCCGCCATGGTCCAGCACGTGGCCCAGCAGGCCCTGGAGGCGGGCGAGGAGTTTATCCAGTCTATCCTCTGCCCTCTGTGTGGAACCGAATGTGTGCCCGACCAATCTGGTGAAATTGATAGTTCTGGCCAACTTATTGGAACCGGGGCCTGAAAATGAAAATCAGTAAGACTCCCAATATTCCCCCGACCAACCTGCAGGGAGGGGGCTCCGTCTCGGCCGACGGTTCGGTTCAGCCGATCGCGCCCTGCGCCACTTGCAGCCACATCATTTGCATCTGTAAGAAAAACGCCCAGCCCAAGATGGAAGGGGAGCAACTCAAGATAAACCAGGGCGGCAAACCTTCTCAGGCCCAGCTGCCCGGCACCGAGAACAAACCCGGCACCAGCGGCGGCGGGCAAAGCGGCGGCAATAGCGGTGGGGGCGGCGGACATCAGGGGAATATCACCAAGTGGCACTGCCCCAAGTGTCGAAAATTCGCGACTACTTCGCTGGCGGCCCAAACCGCCCATCGCGTTAAGGAGCTGCGAAACTCGTTCAACCAGTTCAAGGCCTGGACCTCAAGGCTCCCCTTCCACATTCCTTTGGTGGACGAAGTGGAACGCGCACTGCTCAATGCCGAGCGCAAATTGAGTACCATCAATCCCAAAAATCTGGCGGCCTTGCAGAAACTGAGCAGCTCGTTGTCTGTCTTTGAGCGCCAATTCGGTGATCTGGCCAATTGGACCAAGAAAATCGATCAAGCTCCGGGCAAGCTCAAGGGCCTGCTCGGCAAGAAAGGGGTCAAGATGGTCCGCTCGATGGCACTGCCGCCCTGGACTCAACCCTTCATCAAGGCTTGGGAAGCTGGCAGCACGGCCGGTGAGGTGATTGGGGAGGCCGGGGTACTCTTCGAAGAAGCCGCCACTCTGGCAGCTCGATTCAAGTGGATGGCAGGTGCGTTTCTGTGAGTTTAACCATTCAAGAAGCAGTAACCACGGTTCAAACCGAAGGTCCCGCCGTAACCGAAAAACTGCAAAAGATGACCGCCGAAACCCGCGCCACTCAGGCCCAGGTGGAGCACTACGACCAGGCTCTGAAGGTATTGCAGGACGGCATTGCCCAGCAGCAGGCCTTGTTGCTGAAGGCCGGTCAGGAACTCAACGACCTGCTGGCCGCCTGTCAGAGCGAGCTGGAGAACGAAATCCAGATGACCGACGAGACCGCCGCCAACCTGAGCCAGTTCGTTTCCAGCGCCCAAACCGAGTTGACCGCCCAGATGGGAATCGCCTCGCAGAAGCTGCAAGGTCTGGTGGACCAGATGCACACCCTGCCACCGGCCCTGCAGCAGGCGGTCAGCCAGCAAGAATCGGTTCTGAACCAGAGCCGCAACAAGGTCAACACCGCCCTGGGCAATATCAAAAATACCGTTGACAAAGCCGTCAAGGAATACGATTCGGTGAAAACGGACGTAGTTAAGCAGCAAAAAGTCATGAAAGACCATGTCGACGTGTTGCTCACTCAGGTGAAGAATGTTCACACCCAGGCCCGGAACGACTCCCACACCCTGGACCAGGCTTCAGCCAAAGTGGTGGCGACCTTCCAGCTCAATCTCCAGGAGGGACTGCAGACCAGCGTCTCTGAGCCGGCCAAAGAACTTCGCGCCGGCATGGACCAGTTGAAATCCCTGGCCAATAACGAAATCGACAAACGCCTATCGGAACTGGTCGATCAGATCCTGGGCAATCTGCTGCGAGCCGTGGATAAGATGAACGAAAAAAACGAGGGCATGCTCAATCACCTGCGCCGTTATTTTCCGGACAAGCTGAACCGCGCGGCCCAGAATCTGGGTTATGTCATTCAGAATCTGGACCTGATCGTTCGGGCCCTGGCCGAAGGGGCAGTCAATTGGGTGGTCGACTGGTTTCAAAAAGGCATCGACATGCTCAGCAAAATGACCGGTCTGAAACTTGATTTCCTCAAGCAGGGTGTGGCCGCCCTGGGTGAAGTCGTGAAAGGCGCCGTGCGCGTCAGCATGGCTCCCATTACTCTGGCCCGCACTCTGGTCACCAATCCCGCCAATATCTGGAACGAGACTCAGAGCATCATCACCGGTTCCAGGGCCCAGGCCGAATCCATCGGAAGGCAGGTGCATGCCTGATGAGCGATCTACAGGTCGAAATGGAAACCAGCCTGGCCGGCCTTAAAGCGGTAGGCCACCGGGCTGACGAATTGCACATGCGCGCCACCAGCCTGCGCCAGCGGGTCGAGCAGGATCAAGCTGCCTTCGTCGCTCGCAGCAAAAACGTCATCCCCCAGGCCGAGGTCCTCACCGACCGCATCCGCAAAGCCCAAGAACAATTGCGAGCGGCCTTTGACGGCCTTACCATCCGGGTCAAAAACCATCGTCAGGGACTGGACGACCTGCAAAGTCGCTGCAGCCAGGAAACCAGCCAGCTCTACATGACCGTGCAGAGCCTGCAAATCGAACACGACGGTCTGACTGGCGCCGCCCAGGACCTTCATCAGCAAACCAACGAGACGGTCTTTCAACACGCCACTCAGGTGGAAACGAATCTGCAAGGGATCGCCCCCGGACTGGAAAATCTCGACGCCCACTTGCGGGAAACCGTCTTGCCTTCGGTTTATCAGACCACCCAGGAGGTGGTGCGTCTGTCCAATACCATCGGCCAGCAGATTCATCAAAACGTCGTTCCCCAACTGGCCCAACACAGCCAGGCCCTGAAGGGCAGAATGCAGCAGGGCAGTGACGAGGTCAGCAAACAGGCCGTGAAGCTGGCGCGCGACCTCGACAACAAAAGCCGCGAACTGATGGCCGCCGCCCAAAAAGCCGCTCAGGATGTCCATGATCGATCCAACGCACGGTTTCTACGGTTGGTCGGCGAACTGCAACTGACCGGCACCGCCATTGGAAATCTGATCACCTCAGCCAACAAGGCCCTGCGCGGCCTGCACAGCATGCAGCGTAAGGCCATGGGTGTCCTGGAGACCATCGTTTCGATTGTGGATAGCCTGCTGGAGCTCCTGGATCGCATCTGCCAAGGAGTAAAAATCGCGTGAGCACCTGGGAATCTGGACAAACAGCTCTGCTTGAAGGGGATCTTGAAACGGCCCTGCCCTTGCTGCAGCGGGCGGTTGAGGAGGCTGAATCCCTCCCGGCTGGCGGCGACGAAAAGACCGAGCGCCTGAACCTGCTGGCCAGTCTGCTGATCCGCCTGGGTCGTCAGGAGGAGGCGGACACCGTCTTTGGACAGTCCTTGAAAGAGCGAATTGAGAGTAACGGCCTGGATCCTACTGTGGCCTCAACTCTCTACTTGCTGGCCGAAAACTATCGTCACGACCCGCGTCGCATATTGGATGCCAGCGGACTGCTCTCGGTGGCCTCGCATATTCTGGAGCGTTATGGTCTGGAAGACGAGCTGACCTTCCAGGTGGAATACGCCTACGCCGTAGTGCTCAGCCGGCTGATGGACACCAAAGCCGCTCTGGAGCATCTGGGCAAGGCCTGGAAGCTGATCCCTCAGGACAGCCCGCTGCTTTTCAATCTTTTGAGCCTGGCCGCCAATCTGGGTATCGGCTCCAAAGAATACGATTTCGCCGCCAAGGTTTTCGCCAAGACGGCCGAGCTGCATGAGCCCGGTCCGGAGCAAAACGCCAGTCTGGCCTCGTTGGCTGACATGCAACTGGTCCAGGAGCAATTTGAGGAAGCCCTGGAGACCACCCGGCGTGGCCTGGGCAATAACGCGGACGACAAGCATCTGTTGCGCAACCATGCCGTGGCCGCTTCACGTCTGGGCCAATCGGAGCTGGCTCGCGAGACTCTCCTGCGCGTGCGCCAATTGACAGCCTTCCAGAATGACCAGGCTGAAGTTACTCTGATTCTAGGTGATGTGGAAGCCCGCCGGGAACGCTGGCAACAGGCCCTGGAATTCTACCTGGAAGCGCGCCCCATGATACGTCGCGATCCAGTTCTCCGGGCTCGGGTACGACTGGCTTTGGGACGGACCTACTTAAAACTGGGCGAGCAGGAGTTGGCCCGCAACAACTTCGCTGCGGCCGCCGGCCTGCGCAAAAGAATGAAGCGCCCGCCCTACTCCTTGGTGGCCGAGGCCCTGCTGAATCTGGGCCGGATTTACATGGAACGCGGGGAGTTTTTTCGCGCCGAACTGCGACTTCTGGATGCCCTGGACATGCTTGAGCTGGACAAAACTCCCTTCGATGTGTTGACCCCACCCGAGCAAAACAAAGTTACCGAACTCATGGAGGCCGTGCCCCTGGTTCTGGTCGAGGCCATCGAAAAGCAGGAGCGCTGGGAGCACGCCGCCTCGATCCTGGAACCGCTGGTGGTCCATTGCGGCCAACCACTGGAAAACATCGACCGTCTCAGCCGCCTCTTCGAACTGTCCAACAACGCTGAAAGGGCCAAATTCTGGGCGGACGTAGCCAAAGACTTGCGTGGCGAACCCATCGATCTCTCAGCCTACGGCCCTCTTTCGGGCGAGGAGTCCTCTGACGACGGACCCGCTGCTGATGGACCTTCTGGGCCCGGACCTTCCGGGGGCGGACCGCCGGATAGCGACCCACCCAGCGGACCCCCGCCTCGCGTCAAGCTCTTTTAGTTCCAGATGGGCGTGATCGTGGGTTGCCAGGCAACTGCAGGCGGAGCATCAGCGGGTATGGTTGGACGAGGCGGCGCTGAAGAGGTTGCTGACCTGACTGCGGTATTGGGCGCCGTCATCCACCAACTGCTGATAAATGGCCTGCATGCGGCCATCGGTGTAACGGAATTCTTCCGGGTGGCCCTGGACCGCCCACTGGTGGGGCCGGCCCTGGACCTGCACTGCTTCGACCAGTCCATCGGGAGCGCGAGCCACGATCTCGAGGCCGGGCGCCAAATCCTTGATTCCTTGATGATGGTCGGAGCAAATCAGGGCTTCGTCACCCACGATCTCGTGCAGGCGGGTGCCCGGCTCGACCAACAGGGCGTGACCGGCTTCGGCCCGGAAAGCCAGGCTGGTTCCTTCGCGCGGCTGCTTGTGGTTGATGGAGCTGGGGTGGTCGGCGGGAAGATGCTGATAGAGAGTGCCACCCATGGCTACGTTCAATCCCTGTTCACCTCGGCACTGGGCGAAGAATGGCATGTTCTTGCCGATGGCGTACTGATAGCCGGCAATCTCAAAGTCGTCCCAGGCCCGGTCGGGCTCGTTGGGATCCATGTTGGGACCGAGTTTCTCGCCATAAAGAGTGGGGTCCCAGTCGCGACCGCCGGGGACGAGCAGGGCGTCCACCTGAGACAGTTGCTGCTCGACGCTTTGGCCGCTTTTGTTGATGTAGAGCAGGCTGGGGAACCCCCCCGCGTCCATGACCGCGTCGGCTAACTGCAGCACGTCGTCATGCTCCTCGGTCGGCTTGTAGCTACGCTCGACGAAGATGCCGACCCGGCATCTGGCCTGCCCCTGCATACGGCTTTCCCACTGATCCTGGAGGGTGCTGACCACCGTGTCCAGAGTATCCTCAGCCTTGAAGTTGGGCCTGGGAGGCAGGGTGGCGGCGGCGCCGCTGGGCTTGAAGGCGGATTGGATGAGCATGGGGGCAGTCTACCGGAGCGGCCTGAAAACTTCTTGAACTATCTCCACTCTTCGTTCGACAAGAATACGCCCAACTTTACATCGAGCAAAAACATTCGTCGTTTTGCCTCCAGGTCGGCTCCTTTTGTTAGCAAGGAGTGAACGCGCCAGCATTCTGCGACGATAAGGTCTCTGACCAGTTCGTTCACCATGACCTTGTTGCATAGCATGATCGCCCGCGAAAGGCGTTGCAGTGTCTTTTCACGATCGAATCCATCCCGTTGCTCTGTCCAAGCCTTGGCACGCCAAATCTTGGCCTTGCATTCCGCGGCTACGGACTCGATCGGGTGTGAAAGAAAGCCTTCAAGAATGATCTGAAGAGCCTCGTCCGTCTGCGCCTCAAGCAAAAAATTGAGCAGAAAAATGCAATTCTGGGCCGCAATTGGATCTTGCTGAATGCGTTCCGCCGATTCCAAGCACCATCGCTGCAGGATGGCTTTCAGCTCGTCGCGGTGGGAGAGAGCAAAACGAAGGTCACAGCCGTCCAGGAGAGGGCCCAGATTGTGGCTTTGCCAATATCTATCCAGCCAGGCAAGCTCAAACAGGTTCTCGGACATTTGACCGGTGTAAACCCTACCAGACGACCAGTACAGGAGACTGGTGGATCAAAGGGTCCGGCGTGACCAGAGTCAACCCTTGCATGACGGTCTGACAGATGAGCATTCGGTCGAAGGGGTCGCGATGCACGTCCGGTAACTTGGTAATCTGACCAACGTCGTCCTTTTGCAAAGGTAGGTCCAGCAAGGAAAAGCGTTCGCACACGTCGTCAAAATAAGTGGCTGCATCGGGTGGCAGAGTCAGTCCGCCTCCTGAGTGGCTGCGGCGAGCAACTGCCTTGCTTTGGGCGACAGGTTGTCGGGAGCGCTGAGCAGCCAGAGAAAGGCGCAACTGTCCAAAAGGAGCTCAGGATTTCTTCTGGCAACGGTTTGAAGAAGCTGTCGTGAATGACAATTCGTCCTTTGTCGGCGCCCAGCGGTCGAGGTTGACGGGACGTCTTGGGAAGCGGTCGAATCTCGGCGATGGGATATTCCGCTTACACAGCAGCAAAGTCTCACCCGCCTCTAAAGCTGGAAGATACTTGGAAAGGTTGGTCTTGGCTCCATGGATGTTGAGTCGGATCATAATCTAAGAGTAGCCTGACTTATGGCCCAGTTTCAAGGCCGGAGGAGCCCTCCCGGCCGCCAACGAACCGCGCCGACACAAATATTGATGAGGGAGTTCGTTGTCATGAAACTCTTTATTGACGGGGATACTCAGACCGGCCAGAGCACCGAGTGGGTGCATGATCCATCGACCGGTGAGAAGTTGCAGGAAGTCCCGCTGGCTTCCACCGAGCAGGTAGACCAGGCCGTAGCCGCCGCCCGCAAGGCTTTTCCCGGCTGGGCCGATACCTCGCCCGCCGATCGCGCTCGCGCCCTTTTGAAGCTGGCCGATCGCCTCGAGGAAAATGCCGCCGAGCTGGCCGATCTGGAAGCCAGGAACGTGGGCAAGCCCAAGTTTCTGGCCGATTTCGAGCTCCCGTTCATCGCCGACAATCTGCGTTTTTTTGCCGGTGCCGCCCGCTGCCTGGAAGGGCGTTCGGCGGGCGAGTACACGGCTGGACGCACCAGCTGGATCCGCCGCGAGCCGATCGGCGTCATCGCTCAAATTGCGCCTTGGAACTACCCGCTAATGATGGCCGGCTGGAAGATCGGTCCGGCCCTGGCGGCCGGCAATACCGTCGTGCTCAAGCCCAGCGAAATGACTCCCCTGACCACTTTCCGATTGGCCGAACTGGCCGCCGACCTCTTCCCGGCCGGCGTCTTTAATGTCGTGAACGGTCATGGAGCGACGGTGGGCGCGCACTTGTGTCAACACAAGGAAGTCGACATGGTCTCGCTGACCGGCGATGTGGGCACCGGCAAGGAGGTGGCCCGGGCCGCCTCCCAGAGCCTGAAGCGCGTGCATCTGGAGCTGGGCGGCAAGGCGCCGGTCATCATTTATGACGACGCCGATCTCGACCTGGTGGTCGAAACCGTCAAGTTCGCCGGTTACATGAATACCGGTCAGGACTGCACCGCCGCCTGCCGCATCTACGCCCAGGCCGGCATCCACGACCGGCTGGTCGAGCGCTTGAGCGCCGCCATCGACTCGATGGTGGTGGGGGAGCCCAATCTGGAGAACTGCGAAATGGGCCCGCTGATCTCGCAACGCCAGCGCGAACGGGTGCAGGGATTTCTCGAGAGAGCCAAAGCCCACAAGCACCTAGAGTTTTTGGCCGGCAAGCAAAAGCTCAACCCCAACGGTTTCTTCCTGCCCCCCACCATCGTCACCGGGGCTCGCCACGAGGACGAAATGGTGCAAAAAGAAGTCTTTGGCCCGGTCATCACCATTACTCGCTTCAGCGATGAAGCCCAGGCGCTGCAGTGGGCCAACGGCGTTGACTACGGTCTGTCGGCCTCGGTGTGGACGCGCGATCTGGACAAGGCCATGCGGGCCACCAAGTACCTGCACTTCGGCTGCGTCTGGGTCAACGATCACGGCACGCTGGTCAGCGAAATGCCCCACGGCGGCTTCAAGCACTCGGGTTACGGCAAGGACATGTCGTCTTATGCCCTGGACGACTACACCGACGCCAAACACGTCATGGTCCGATTGGGAGCGCTGGGCTAATGAAATCCGTTGTTCTGAAGACTGAAATACCCGGCCCCAAAAGCCGGGAACTGATGGCTCGAGTGCATGAGCATACTCCCAAGAGCGTAGGCCACGGCACGCCGCTGGGCATCGCCTCGGCCCAGGGCGCCACCGTCACCGACCTGGACGGCAACACTTTTCTCGACTTCTCGGGTGGTATCGGCACCCTCAACATGGGCCATTGCCCCCCGGCCGTCGTGAAAGCTATCCAGGAGCAGGCTGAGGAATACATGCATCTGTGCTTCCAGGTGCTGGCTTATCCCAGCTACGTGGACCTGTGCGCCAAACTGAACGCCATCACTCCGGGCAGCCATGCGAAAAAAACGGTGCTCTTCAACAGCGGTGCCGAGGGCACCGAGAACGCGGTCAAGATCGCTCGGGCCTACACCGGCCGCAGTGGCATTATCGTGTTCGACCGGGCTTTCCACGGCCGCACCATGATGTGCTTAGGCATGACCGGCCAGGTCAAGCCCTACAAAGTAGGCTTCGGGCCCTTCCCGGGTGAGCTGGCCCGCATTCCTTACCCCTACAGCTACCGCAGCCACGGGGACGCCGAGGAAGCGACCTTTCATGCGCTGGACCAGGTGTTCCGCTGCGATCTGCCGCCCGAGAAGGTGGCCTGTATCATCATCGAGCCGATCCTGGGCGAAGGCGGCTTCGTGGTGCCGCCGCCGACTTTTCTGCCGCGCCTGCGCAAGTTGTGCGATCAGCACGGCATCTTGCTCATCGCCGATGAGGTGCAGACCGGCTTCGGCCGCACCGGCAAGCTGTTTTGCATCGAGCACTGGAATGTCATTCCCGATCTGATGGTGATGGCCAAGTCGCTGGGGGGCGGCACGCCGCTCAGCGCCGTCACCGGCAAAGCCGAAATTATGGACGCGCTGGTTACAGGCTCCATCGGCGGCACCTATGGTGGTAACCCGCTGGCCTGCCGGGCCGCTCTGGCCGCCATCGAAACGTTGGAGAAAGACGGTCTGGTGGAACGTGCCAATCTTTTGGGTGAGCGCGTCAGGCAACATCTAAAGCCATTGCAAGAGAGGTTTCCGGTCATCGCTGAGGTCCGTGGCTTAGGCGCTATGATCGGCATCGAACTGGCCGATCCCGAGACCAAGGAACCGGCCGGCGCGCTGGCGGCCGAGCTGATTTCGGCCTGCCTCAAGAAGGGCCTGATCATGCTCAAGGCGGGGGCCGGCAACAATGTCATTCGCACGCTCATGCCGCTGGTCATGAGCGAAGAGCAGGTGGACGAAGCCATGGAAATCTTAGCCGGCTGCCTGGAGGAAGTGCACCAGGTCGTGGTTTCGTGAAAAAAGCCTTTTTGGCTTTGGCGCTGACCTTTAGCGCCTGGGCCCAGCCCGTTTCCCACCCTCTTGACCCGCTCACCGAGGGCGAACTGACCGAGATGATCGCTATCCTCCAAAAGCAAGGCAAGCTCAACGAGCGCTCGCGTTTTCCCATGGTGACGCTGCTGGAACCCTCCAAGCAAACGGTGCGTAACTTCAAGTCCGGCGACCCGATCAGCCGCCAGGCCCTGGCCGTCATCCTGGACCGCGGCGAGAACAAGATGTACGAGGCGGTGGTCGATCTTTCCAGTCACCGACTGGCTCGTTGGACTGCTAAGCCCGGCGTCTTTCCCGGCGTTCTTATCGAAGAATTCGAGGATCCGCCCAAATACGTGCGCTCCGATCCGGCCTGGCAGGCGGCCATTGCCAAACGGGGCATCACCGACTTTGAAAACGTGCAGATCGACACCTGGGGAGTGGGCGTGCTCAGCCCGGCTGATCGCAAGACGGGTAAGCGCTTGATTCGTTGCCTCAGCTTCTACCGGCCCAAGAATGTGCGCAATCCCTTCTACCGCCCCATCGAAGGAGTGGTGGCCCTGGTCGATCCCAACGAACGCAAAGTGGTGCGCATTGAGGACACGGGGGTGATCGCCCCGGTCAATAAGGGCCTGGAAGGCGAACTCAATCCCGAGAACCAGACTCCCCTGCGCGAGCCTCTCAAGCCCATTCTGCATAGTCAGCCGGAAGGTTCCAGCATCGTTACCAAAGGCAACGAGGTGTCGTGGGACAACTGGACTTTCCGCTACACCATGCATACTCGTGAAGGTCTGGTGCTGCACGACGTGCGCTATAAAGGGCGACCCATTCTCTACCGGGGATCGCTCTGCGAAATGGTGGTTCCCTACGGCTCCTCGGCGGAAAACTGGTCCTGGCGCAACGCTTTCGACCTGGGCGAATACGGAGTGGGCCGTCTGGCCAACACCTTGCGCCGCGGTTACGACGTACCCACCTATGCGGTGCTCAAGGACACGGCTTTTGTCGATGATTACGGCAAGTTGTACGTGCAGAAAGATAACGTGGCCCTCTACGAAAGGGAGGCCGGTATTCTTTGGAAGCACAAAGACTACGATTCGCTGATGGACCAGGTGCGGCCCGCCCGGGACCTGCATTTGAACTATGTGGCCACGGTGGGTAACTATGACTACGCGCTGGGCTGGGTCTTCGGCCAGGACGGCTCGATTTCGGCGGAAGCGCAGCTGACCGGCATTGTGCTGGCTCAGGGTGTGCCCGATTCCCAGTCGAAAGGTATCGAGCCCCAGGGCTCCGAGCGTTTTGGCCGGCTGGTGGGCAAATACATCGTGGCCCCCAACCACCAGCACTTCTTCAACTTTCGTCTCGACCTGGATGTGGACGGAGCCCAAAACTCCCTGGTGGAGTTGAATAACCAGGCCCTCCCGGCCGGGCCCGACAACCCGCTCAAGAACGCCTTTTCGCGTGAGGTTACCTGGATTCAGAATGAGCAAGAGGCTGGGCGGGATATGAACATGCACGCCTGCCGCAGCTGGATGGTTCTCAATCCCAATCGCAAGAATGCTCTGAATCAGCCCACCGGCTACCAGTTGATGCCGGGTGAGAACTCGGTGCCTTACCTGCATCCGGATTCGCCCATCTACGAGCGCGCCGGTTTCTTAAAGCACCACCTGTGGGCCACTCAGTTTCGCGAGGACGAGCAGTATGCGGCCGGCATGTATCCTAATCAGTCGACCGCCAGCACCGGTTTGCCTGGCTGGCAGAATGACAACCAGTCGCTGCAGAATCAGGATGTGGTGCTGTGGTATACCTGTGGCGTCACCCACAACCCGCGCCCCGAGGAATGGCCGGTCATGCCTTCGCACCGCACCGGTTTTCGCCTGATTCCCAACGGATTCTTCGACCGCAATCCAACTATGGATGTTCCAGCTCCCAAGGAGACCCCATGAAAAAAACCAAACACCCTATCATCGTCGCCGGTAAAGCCTGGCACGGCAAAGACAACCGGCCCGTCACGAATCCCTGGACCGGCAAAGGCATCGCCGAGGTCGCCTACGCCGGTCCCGACCAACTCGAGGAAGCGATCGCGGCGGCCGCCGGTGCCGCCAAGGAAATGCGCCGGGCCAGCCGGACCCGCCGTTCCGGCTGGTGTCTGGCCATCGCCCAGGCGCTGGAGGCCCGCAAGGAAGAATTCGCCCAGACGATGATGAACGAGTCAGGCAAGCCGATTCGCCTGGCCCGCGATGAAGTGACCCGGGCCGTCAGCACTTTTACGTTTGCCGCCCATGAAGCCCTGCGTTTCGGGGGCGAGGTGATACCGTTGGATGTAACCGCGGCCAGCGCGGGCTATCAGGGAATGACCCAACGCTTCGGCGCCGGTCCGGTGGCGGCCATCACGCCCTTCAACTTTCCTTTGAATTTGGTGGCCCACAAAGTGGGTCCGGCGCTGGCGGTGGGCAATCCGGTCATTCTAAAACCGGCTCCCAATACACCCCTGACTTCCTTGCTGTTGAGCCAGTTGGTGCTGGAAGCCGGGGTGCCGCCGGCCGGTTTTTCCTGCTTGAATCTGGATGTGCCCGACATCGAGAAGCTGGTGGACGATCCGCGTGTGCCTATCATCAGCTTTACCGGCAGCGCCAAGGTTGGCTGGGGACTGCGCGGCCGGGCCGGCCACAAGAAAGTCATCCTGGAGTTAGGCGGTAACGCTTCCGTGATTGTGCACAGCGACGCCAATCTCGAGCACGCACTGCCGCGCCTGGCCGCCGGTGGTTACGCCTATGCCGGCCAGGTCTGTATCTCGGTCCAGCACATTCTGGTCGAGCGCAGCATCTACGCGGATTTTCTCGAGGGTTATGTGGCCGAAGTGGCCAGGCTTAAGGTGGGAGACCCGGGCCAGGAGAGCACCCTGGTTGGCCCGCTGATTCGCCCTCAAGAAGCGGAGCGGCTCCAGACGTGGTTGGAAGAAGCGGTCTCGGCCGGCGCCAGGCTGCACTGCGGCGGCAAGCTGCAGGGGCCGTGCATGCTTCCGACGGTGCTGAGCGGCGTGCCGGCGGACGCCAAAATCGGTTGTGAAGAAGTTTTTGGCCCGATCACCACCGTCGATCCTTATGATACCTGGGAAGAGGCCTTGGAGCGGGTCAACAGCTCCAAATACGGGCTCCAGGCCGGCGTTTTTACCCGCGATTTGGAGCGGGTGCTCAGCTCGTGGGAAGAACTGGAATGCGGCGGGATCATCGTCAACGACTACCCGACCTTCCGCGTCGACAACATGCCCTACGGGGGCATCAAGCAGTCGGGGGCCGGTCGCGAAGGCGTGGCCTATACCATGGAAGAGATGTCGGAAGCGCGCTTGCTGGTGCTGAACCGCAACCCTCTGCGCTGATGGGCCAGCCGGCCATCGTGCTCTTTTCGGGCCGGTGGTGCGGCGCCTGCGCCGCCATGCAGCCGGTCTGGCAATCTTTCGTGAAGGGTTACCGCGGTCCGTTGCGGCTCGTCTACGTGGACGTGGATGAGCTGGAGAGCCCTCAATATAAGACTTACGCTCGGCTCTGGGAACAGGACCGGCAGATGCCCCAGGTGTGCCTGGTGGATGCCCGGGGGGCGCTCCAGGCCCGCCTGCCCGGATTGCTGACGCTGCAACAGTTGAGTCGCTTGGGCAAGCAATATGAACACAAAAAAAGACCGGACCCGAAGGTCCGGCTGGAGTGAATTTTAACGGTACCAGCGACCGTTGCGCTGGTGCCAACGGCTGCGGTCTTTGCGCCAGCCGTTGTTGTGGCGGTCCCAATCCCAATCTCGGTGCAGATTGTAGTATTCGGTAGGCACATAAGTAGGTGTGTAAGTATTGTTGTAGTAGGCGTTAACGCGCCGACCGACGGTCAGCCTGGGAAGGCTCACAGCCGTATTGCCGATCTGGAAGGTGGCCGCGTTGTTGGGAATATAGGTGATGCCGTTGGCGGTATTTAGATAAACGCCGTTGGGAGTGGTGCGGTAAACGGTGCCGCCGACGAAGGGGCGGGCCAGGGCCGCCTGGGTTCCAAAAAGTAGGGTAGCTGCCGCAATGGCGGCCGAGAGCTGAAGTTTCATAGTGCAAATCCTCCTGGCTCAACTTACAGCAGGCCAGGGGAAGCACTGAGGCCCTTCAATACTTGAGCCGGGGAGTTTTGTACCGAGAAAGAGGGCTATCTGTCCGCAGGGGCGGGGCTGGCGGCCCGGGGTGTGGCGGCCGGAGTGGCTCCGCCGCCCATTTGTGTGATCAACCAGCCCATGAGGAAGAGCATGACCGCTGTCAAACCGGCCAGGATATAGGTGGTACTCTGGGATTTACCGGGGACCTTGGGTGGGCCCTCGGAAGTCCGCTGCCGCGATGCCGGCCCCAGGGCGGCTCGCTCCTGGCGTAGCTCCAGGTTGCGGTTCACCTTCTGGAGCGCCGCGCGCACCTGGGTCATGGAGCCGTAGCGGTCCTGTTTGTAAACCGCCATCATGTTCACCACCAGATCCTCCAGAGCAGGCTCAATGCTTGGATTGAGCATGCGCGGCGAGGGCACTTTTTTGTTTTCCGCCGCTAGTTCGCCGGCTCGAGGAGGTGCTTTTAGAGTGAGCAGATGATAGAGCGTGGCCCCCAGCGAGTAGATGTCGCTGCGTTGATCGGTTCCCCCCACACCCTGGTACTGTTCCAAGGGGCAATAGTCGGCCGAACCCATGCCTTGGAGAAAGGTGGCGGTGACCTCATCCGGGTGCAGACAGCGGGCGATACCGAAGTCGATCAGGCGCAGTCGATTCTCGGAATCCACGATGATATTGCTGGGCTTGACATCGCGGAAGAGAATCGGGGGCGTCTGGCCGTGCAGGTAGGAGAGCACGTCGACCAGTTGGACTGTCCAATCCAGCAGTGTCTTGAGGGGAAAGAATTCGGTCTGGGTTTTGAGCAACTCCCGCAGCGTCTTGCCCTGGACGTAGCTCATGACCAGGTAATAGCGGCCGTTTTGCACAAAGAAATCGAAAACTTTGACCAGGTTGGGATGATTGAGGACGCTTAGAAATTGGGCTTCCTGGCGAAACTGCTCGATGGCCTGCCTTTGGATGTTTTGATCGCCGGCCTGGACGCGCATTTCCTTAACCGCCACCGGGACCTTGTTCTGCTGAAGATCGCGCGCGAAATAGACCGCGCCCATGCCTCCCAGCCCGAGTACATACTCGATCTGGTAGCGATCCGAAAGAATGGTGCCCGCATCCAGAGCGTCGGGAACACTGCTCATTACCCGGGCTTGCTTCCCCGATAGGGTGCTCACCTCCTACGAGCCACTCAGCGAGGCTCTGGCAGGCTCTGTCGAGAAGTCTCCCGAGGGAGACCAAAACCGACCTCTCTTTGTAATGGTGTTCCGTGAGCGTCTGTGGTACATTGCGCTGCGGTAGTTCAAATGAACTGGAGGTATATCAAGCGATGACCACTCAGACCGACCTTTCGGTATCTGTCCTTCCCGGTGAGCGCACCACCGTGGTCAATAAGCGACGAGCTCCCTTCAGCTGGGGCTGGGTCTGGGCCAGTTTCGCCGGCTTTCTGGTCTTTCAAGTCTTGCTGGCCAGGTTCGCCACTCCTTATATCACTCAGGGCTATCAAACAGCCCACTTTCGTTTTCTGGTCGAGGGCGGCATCAACCTGGCCGCCTATTATCTGGGCGGATTCCTGGTGGGCTTTATCTCCCCCAAGGTGCGCTTGCTGGAGCCGGCCGTGGCGGCTGGATTGGCCATGTTCGCCGCCCTCAGCGTGGGCTGGTTTACCCCTTCGGTTTGGTACCAATTCGGCATGGCCAAGTTTCTCTTGGGCGGCGGTGCCGCTGCCTCGCTGGCTTACGCGGGGGCCTTTTCGGCGGAACGTCTCACCGGCTCGGTCCGAGAGGACGAGTTTTAGGCTTTGCCAGCACCAGCGATTCAATCTGGGCTTAATTATTGCCCGGCATCCGGTGGCGAGGCTTGGGGAAGACCCGGGTCTTGGGAGGGGGTAGTTCCAGCACTCCGGGCGTCCAGGGAGTGGCCACCCGCAGGATGTCGGCGGCCGTGAATTCCTGGCGTTTCACGCAGGCTTCGCAGAGTCGGTAGCGGCCCACCAGTTGCCCCTGCTTGTCCTTCATTTCGGCCGTCACGGCCGACAATCTGGTGCATAGAAAGCAGGGGGGCGCCGGCATGGCCTGCTCCAGCACGGCCACCTGCGAGACGACCTGATGCAGGTAGCCGCAGCGCTGGCATAGACGCAGCGTTTGCGCTTCCTGTTCCGGAGCCTGCGTGGTCACCGTCACGACGGAAGGATGCTGTTGGCAAAATTGGCAGGCTGGCGTGCTCATTGGGGATGGATTCTAGCCTGCTCCGGTCTGGGCCTCCCCGCTTTGAACTTGGGAGAGGGGCGGCCTTTCAAACGCGCGAAGGGCCGCCCATGCGTTCCTTGCTGTTGACCACCTTGCTCCTTACTTCCACGGCCCTGGCCCAGAATGCGCCGCCGCTCACGCTGGGCGGAATCCTGGAGACGGCTAAACACCGCCTGGCGGTGGTGACCGCCCCGAAGATGGCTTTGATCGTCGGCAAAGGTCAGCGGCTCGGCCCTTACGAGGTCACGGGCGTGGGCGGAGACTCGGTGGAGCTGGCGCAGAACAAGCAGAACTGGAAATTGACCATCAAGCCGCCCAAAGGCAAAACCGAAGAGCTCCAACCGCAGGCGCTGACTCCGGCCGGCCCGGATGACGCGGTCGACTTTTGGGTGCAGGGTCTGGAGCGGGTGGACGCTTTGACCTTGCTGGCCGCCGGGATGGAACAGAACATCTGGATCGATCCTTCCGTGAAGGGAAAGGTCGAGCTCAAGGTCAGTCAGGGCTCGTTGCGAGGGTTGCTGGAGAGTTTGGTGAGCAACGCCCGTCTGGTGCTCGAAGAACAAGAAGGTTTCTTGCTGGTCGTGCCTGCCTCGGGCACCCAGAGAAATTTGACCATTCCCGGAGTGGAGGGGCTGGAAGGCAAAGCCAGCTTCAACTTCGTGGACGCACCCCTGCACTTTGTGGTCGCCGTGCTGGCTCGGGAAGCCCGGTTGAATTTTATCGTCGGCCCCGATGTCAACGGTAGCGTGACGCTGGCCACGCACCAGCCGGCTCCGGTCAAGCAACTTTTCGCTTTGATCTGCCAGGGCCAGAAACAGGCCATTCAGGCTACCGCCACCCACGGCTTCCTGATTGTGGCCACCCAGATTCCTGAAGTGGTCCCTCCGGCTGAGCCCGGCCCCGAGTTTGACTACCAACCCCGGGATGTTTGGGCGCCCACCTTGCTCAGCGATGTGCTTTTCGCCATGGCCAATAAGATGAAGCTAAAACTGGTCCTGCCCCGCGGCTTTCGCGGCAAAGCCTATCTCAATCTTTACCACGTGCCCGCCCTGGAAGCGGCGGAGAGGCTTTTAGCCATCCAGGGTTACCGCTGCCGCGTGGATAACGGCCAGTTGGTGGTGGAAGCGCGCTGAGCGACTACGACCAGAAGGCCGAAGAGTATGCTGAGGAGTACGCCGATATCCTCGAGCGTACTCCGTTGGATCGGAAGTTACTGGATTTATTTGCCCAGGGGGTAGCAGGTCCGGTGTTGGATCTGGCCTGCGGACCCGGCCACGTGGCCGGCTATTTGCAGCAGAAAGGTCTGGAAGTACGCGGACTGGACCTGTCGGAACGCATGGTGGAACTGGCCCGGGAAAACTTTCCCGAGGTGGACTTCGAGGTGGGCAACCTGCTGCGCCTGGGCGAGCGTGAAGAGTTCGCGGCCATGACCGCCTTTTACGCCATCGTGCACCTGTCGGACCGGCAACTGGAGCGGGCTCTCGGTGAGATGTTCCAAGCTCTGTTTCCCGGCGGGCGCCTGCTGCTGACCTTTCACAGTCAACTCCTGGAGGGCTGGCCGGAGTATCGAATCCTCCCTATGGATCAGGTTAAGATTGGCCTGCAAGCGGCTGGTTTTGTCCTCGAGGTGGAAGTCGAACGAATGCCCGTGGCCGCTGAAGACCGGACACGGCGAGGCCTGATCTGGGCGGTCCGGCCTTAGGAGGATCTGGGCCTGCTTTACGAAGGGGGCGCCATGAAAACTCGTTTCTTTCTCACCAGCCTGTTCCTTGGCACCATCGCTTTCGGCGCCGGTGCCGACGTCCGCTACACCACCAAGATGGGCAATGCGCCGGCGGTCGTGACCACCACCACTTGGGTCAAAGGCAAGCGTCAGCGCACGGAAATGGTCACCGATATGGGTCAGATGAAGACCAAGACCGTCACCCTGACGATGTGCGACCAGCATCAAATGGTCACCCTGGACACCGACCTTAAGATCTACTATGCCACTCCCTTCGGTGAGGGAGGCGGCAAAGCCGAAGGCGGTCAAGGAACCGGCACCATTACGAATATCTACACCGTCAAGGACCTGGGCACCGAGATGGTGGCCCAACTGAAAGCTCACCACTGGATGGTCACCACCCAGACCAAGACCAGCGGCTGCGCCGGCAACACCGATACCACTTCCAAGGTGGAAGTGTGGACCGCTCCCGTGCCCGTGCTCAACTGCCCGGAATCGGCCGCCTACAGCCAGCCGACCTGCAAGATCAAGTTCGTCGAGCAGGGTGACGTCAGAGGCATGCGCGCCGCTTATAACGGCATGCCGGTCAAGATGATCACTTACCAGGGCAACTCGCAGACCTCGACGATGGAGTTTGTCGACTATTCGACGGCCGCTTTAGCCGACGACCTGTTCGCGCCTCCGAGCGACTACAAGAAGGTCACGGCCACTGAATTCCAGCAGCAGCAACAGCAGAAGATGATGCAGCAGTTCAAGGTTCCGGGCCAGTAACCGTCCATAATTCCTCGAGTCGCCGGGCCAGCTTGATTTCGTAACCAAGCTGGCCTGGTGCGTAAAAGGCCTCTTTTTCCAACTCTTTGGGCAGATGGCGCACCGAGCGAAAGTGGAAGGGTTCTTGATGCGGGTTGAGGTACTTGCCCCCCGGCGCCAGCCAGGCGGGCACCGGTAGGTGAACTGTTTGACGAGCGCGTTCTTCGGCGCGGAAGATAGCCCCGACGCTGTCGGACTTGGGAGCCAGGCTCAAGTAGATGACCGCCTGGGCCAGCGGGTAGCGCGCTTCCGGGTAGCCCACCGCTTCGGCCGAGGCGCAACAGGCCTGAGTGTGGATGATGGCCTGGGGATCGGCTAGGCCGATATCCTCGCTGGCGGATATACGGATGCGCCGCGTCAGATAGTCGACCGGTTCACCGCCGGCCACCATGCGGCCCAGCCAGTAGAGGGCGGCCTGGGTGTCCGAACCGCGGATGGATTTGATCAGAGCCGAGGTACAGGCGTGGTGATCGCTTTCGGTGTACTTTACCGGCTGCTCGGGGAGCTGTTCGTCCACCCAGGCGGGGCTCAGGCGGGGATGGCCGTCGGCTCCTATGGGCGCGGAGAGAATCGCTTGTTCCAGCAGACCCAGGGCGGTCCGGGCGTCCCCCTGAGCCAGTTGAGCCAGCCGCTCCAAAACTCCCTCCTCCAGTTGGGGCTGCAGTTTACCCAATCCCCGCTCGTCACCGCAGGCGCGTTGCAGCAGACGGAGCACCTGGTGAGGTCCCAGGGCCTGGAGGCGGTAGGCCTGACAGCGACTGAGCAGAGCCGGGCTGAGGCTGCCGTAGGGAGCTTCGGTGGTGGCTCCGATTAACTGAAGCAGGCCCGACTCTACGTGAGGCAGCAGTGCATCTTGCTGGGTCTTGCTGTAACGATGGATCTCGTCGATGAAGAGTAGGGTCGGCTGCTGGCGCTGGCGAGCCCGGTCGGCCACCGCCCGCAGTTCTTTTACTCCCGAGTCAACCGCGGAAAGGGTTTCCCAGGCCATGTTCAACTGCTGGGCCACCAGGTGGGCCAGACTGGTCTTGCCGCAGCCGGGAGGGCCCCAGAATACCAGACTGGTGCTCAGCCGACCCGACTCGATCAGCCGGCGCAGGGGTTTACCGGGGCCTAAAAGGTGTTCCTGCCCCTGATACTGATCCAGGGCGGTGGGCCGCATGCGGCTGGCCAGAGGAGCCTTTTCCCGCTTCGATTCGCCCTCTTCGGGGGCGAAGAAATCCAGTTGTTCCAACTAATCGACCTTCCAAACCGAGCAGGCTCCGTCCACCACTTGCAGCAGCCCGGGGGCAAAAAATTGGAAGCGGAAAGGCCGGTTCGGGTGTTTCAGCCGGTGCGGCTGGCCCTGGCCGTCGCTGGACCAGACCAGCAGATCGGCCTGGTCGGAAGGCAGACTGGCTACCCATTTGCCATCGGCGCTGAGCGAATCGGTCAGCAAACTGGGGCTCGAGAATTCGTGCACCAGCTTGCCTTTGGCCGGGTTCCAGATGTGGCCGCCGGCCGGGCCACGAGTCAGGAAGCGACTGCCGTCGGCGGCCACGCTGAAGCCGACCAGGTCGGGTTCGGGCATCTTATGCACCTGACGTCCGGCTCTCCAGTCGAAATAGACGCCGAGGTCGCGGCCGCGCTCTCGGCCGTAGCGAAAGGCGCTGGCCAGACGCTCTCCCTTCTCGGTAAATTCGAGCCCGACCGCGGCCGGGCCGGCCGCCAGGGTTCGCACCAATTTACCCTGGGGCAAGGCGTAGACGCGAATGGAATCCTGGAAAGAGGCGGTGGCCAGCACACCAGCCGTCTGATCGACGGCCGCCGCCAGCAAGTGATCCTGGCCCAGACGCTTGACCAATCGGCCCGTTTTCCAGTTCCACACGAAGACAGCGTTGTCGCAGCGGGCCAGCAGCCAGTCCTGGCTGAAGCGCACCTCGCGCACCAGCCATTCGGCCGTCAACGTCCGGCGCTGGCCTTTGGCGACTTCCCAGAGGTTGACCTCACCGCTGCCGCCGACCGCCAGCGTCCGACCGTCCGGGCTCCAGGCGAGGGGGTTGGTGGTGCCGGGCGGATGGGCAACCGGGCCGGCCATGAGCGGACGTCCCGAGGCCGTCTCCCGGACGGTAACGGTCCACTGCTCAGGCCCACTGCTGCACAGGCCGGCCACCCACTTGCCGTCGGGACTGGTGGCAGCCGTCACGAACTTTTCGCCGACGCGCCCCAGCAATTGCGGTTCGCTTTGGGGAAAGAACGTGACCTGGAGGGCTCGGTCGCAGAGGGCGCCCAGACTGGCCAGGCAGAGAAAAGCAAAAGTGCGGCGTAACATCTGCTGACCTTCTTCAGTTGGTGGGAGTTTTCCACCCGGAATAGATGGTTTGGATGACCGGTTTGCCTTGGTGGCGCACTCCGGCGGCGGGAGCGTAGTTGACCTGGGCAAAGATCGCGACCGGGTTGCTGTCGTTGTTGCAGTCCAGGTGGAAGCGGCTGGATTGCTGGCCTGGCTGGGGCGACAGCGGCAAACAGAACCACTGCACCCTCAGCCATTGTGGCGGTTGCCAGGCGAACATCAGATTCAGTTGGGGAGGATTGCCGGGAAAAGTCAACTGGAAGTTGGGCTCGCCGGGCAAATCGTCGGGGCCGCCGGGACCCAGGCAGGGCTCATAGACGAGCACTTGCAGGCAGGGACTGGGCATTTCCACGATTTCCGGCCGGTGGCCGCGATGCTGCAGTTCCAGTCCGAAGAGCGGGGGTTGATAGAACAGGACCATAAATTCCGGGCAATCTGGATCGAGAAAGTAGCGCTTGGGACTGCCGTCTTCGCGATAGGGCTGTTGCTCACCCCACGGCTCGGCCCCCAGGGGTTCCACCGGCATCATGTCCAGGCGCAATTCTCCGTCGCGCCGGCCGATGCTGACTTCATCCAGCACGCGGTTGCCGTTGAGATCGACTTCGTAGCCGCTTTCCAAAATGTTGTCTTCGCTGATCTGCGGAACCCGCAACGGAGCGACCATACGTAGATAGGAAACGGGGATGGGCACACTGGCCGGGCCGGCCAAGGGGCGAGTAACGCGAGTGCTGATTTCCAGGTCGTAAGCGCCGTTACCGGTGGCTTCGGAGCGAATCGGCCCGTCGATTACGACCGCTTCCTGAGCGCTCGCCAGGGTGCCGGCCAGGAGCCAGCAGAGCAGAACTCTTTTCATGATCCCGGCTTAGGCAAAGCACTTTCAATACCCTGGGGCGGGCGGGTCGGGCTGGAATTCATAGGGCCCGCCGGTGGGCTGGGGAGGAGCGGGCGGCGGCATCATCGGGTAGGGACCGCTGACCGGAGGTCGTTGGGCCAGGCGCGGCCGCGGCGGAGCCTGAGGATAGCCAGGGCCGGGCAGGCGGCCCAGTTCAGGAGGGGGAGCCGCTCGAGGCGATCGAGCCGGGCGAGCGCCTGGATGACGGGAGGGCGCCTCTCCGGAATGATTCGACAGCGAGGTGACGGTTTGAGCGAAGAGCACCGGCAGGTCGATGGGCGGGTCGATTTCCAGGCGCTGACACAAGGAGAGGCAGCGAATGGTTTCGGCCAGAGCTTCTTGCGAGCGCCCCACCGCCACCAGACAACGAAGGCGCGCCAGGCAGCGAGCTACTTCCAGGTCGTTGTGGTTCTTCGGAGGTGGTGCTGGTGACTTGGCCAGCGGCGGGGGAGCGGGCGGACGCCCTGGCCGGGCCAGCACTATGATCAGACATTGGGCCAGCAGCAGGGCGATGGCCCACCCGGCGATAGCGACCCACTTCCATACGGGGGCTATCGATTTTTGAGCCCACTCGCGGGGCAGCAGCAGTCTCTCGCTCATGGGTTCATCTTAGCGATCAAGTGTGGAAACAATATGGAGACAAATAAGCAATATTCCGCCGAGCCGAATAAGAGCCGAATAAGGAGCGTTGCTTAGCCTGGGGACAAGATTATCCCAGGAGGTATTATCCCATGGCGATTCCTATGCTCGGACCAGTGGGTTTGAACCCATTGCCGGCCTTCAACCCCTATCCCGGCCTCAGCCCCACCCCCGGTGGACCGGTTGAACAAAGTCCGGTTTCAGCCTTTGGCGAGCGTGTGCAAATGATGCGCCAGCTGGAGTGGCTGGAACCGCTGCTCGACTTGCTTTCCAGCATGCTCAACAGCCCCGCCGCTGGACCCTCGCTAGCGCCCACTCCCGTGGCGGCGGCTTCGCCAGCCGGGTCACCACGGCCCGGCCGGATCGGGCCCGGCAACCGCGTGCTGGTCATCGGTGATTCCCATACGGCCGGCCACTACGGCGACGAACTCGATAAGCAATTACGTGCGCGCGGAGCCCGGGTGCACACCATCGGCAGCAGCGGTGCCTCGGCCAGTAACTTTATCAACGGGCGCGGAACCACCGTGGGCTACGCCGATCACGGCATGGATGGAAAGACCCGGAAGACCGCCAGTCACGCCACCCCCAAGCTGGAAGAACTGATCCAGCAGGATAAACCGGACGTGATTGTGGTCAACCTGGGAGCAAATTTTCGCGGCGCCAGTCCGGCCGGCATTCAGAGCCAGGTGCAGAGTCTGGGAGAAGTGGCCAAACGCCACAACATTCCTATCAAATGGGTGGGACCGCCCAAGCCGGCGCCGGCCAGACTGAATATGGAGGCGGTACAGCGCTTTGACCAGCAGATGGCGGCGGCGGTGGCTCCCTACGGGGAATATCTCTCTTCGCTGCCCTATACTCCCGAATACGCGGGCGGTGATGGACTGCATTATGGGGGGACCCGCGGTAAGCAACTGGCTCAGCAGTGGGCTCAGGGAATCGCCTCTAACCTCTAACTTCGATCGCCAGCATCTCGGCCTCCACGCAGACGCCCGTGGAGGCCGACACGGTGCAGGTCAGCCAGGTTTTGCGGCCTTCCCGGCGCACTACCCGGGCCACCACTTCGAGGTTCTCATCCATGGGCGTGGGTTTTCGGTAGTTCAGCGTCAGCGAGGCGGTCACGCACCAGATCTCCGGTTGACTGCCGATTTCCCGGCCCTGCTCGCGATAGGCATTGGCCATGGCCGTGCAATTGCAGTGGCAGTCGACTACCGAGGCCAGAATGCCGCCGTTGACCACCGCGGTGGAGGCGGCGCAATGGTGGGGTTGGGGCTGGAAATGGCAGACGGCCTCTTCTCCCCGCCAGCGACTCTTGATTTGCAGCCCCTGTGGATTGCCCACCCCACAGCCGTGACAGTGGTTCTGGGCGCCGATCTGATCCTGGAATGAACTCGGCATAAGTGCTTCCTTGCCCTCCAAATGAAAAAAGCCCCGACGGATCGAGGCTCATTCTGGCGGTGGCATTTAATCGCCGCCGTAGGTAGGCGGAGCGGGCTTGGGTTTGACCGATTGGGCCAGATTGCCGAAGCGCGATTCCAGGTTATTGAGCTGGCTGCCCTGCTGGTTGACCTGGTTTTGCAGTTGAGTGAATTCGGAGCGGCTGACGTCGCCGGCGCCGGTGGTGTTGGGCTGGGCTTCGGCGGCGTTGAGCAGGGTGATGGTGACTTGAATGCCCGAGGAGGCCAGGGTGGCCAGGGTCTGCTGAAAAGCGGCGGAGGTCAGTTGTTCTTTGGTTACTTTGAAGTCCACCGAGCCAGCGCTGCTGGCAGCCATCGGTTGCGCTTTCGCCTGGAAGTTGCTCGCTTGAAAGCCGTCGGTGGGGTCGGGAACGGACAGCTCCTGAGGCTGCTGAGCCCGGTTGGGAGAGGTTCCGCCGCTAATTTGGCGGGATGCCGGATTAAAATTGATTCCAGACGCCACGTTGTCCTCCTACATATATCTCTCTAAGTGCCCACACACTATATTCATTTGTTACGGTTTTGTGAACATGGCTGGAGGGCTATTTTGTTAGCTTATGCCAATCATTCGTCCAGGGATACCACCTTTCTCACAGAAGCCGTTTCCTGACGTGATCGAACTGGTCAACATCTCTAAAGTTTATGGCGATCGCACCATCCTCCAGCCGTTGACGCTGAAGATCGAGGCGCAGCGGCGCTTTGCCCTCATCGGTCCGAGCGGCTGCGGTAAGTCGACGCTGCTGCGCATCATCCTGGGTTTGATCCGGCCGGACACCGGCTCGGTCGCGCTCAACGGAGTGGTGATGACTCCCGAGAACTCCCGGGATTTGCGTTTAGGGATCGGTTATGTGATTCAAGATGGCGGGCTTTTTCCGCACCTGACCGCCTTTGGTAACGTGGCCCTGATGGCCCACCATTTGGGTTGGCAAGGCGAACGCATCCGTACTCGCGTGCTGGAGTTGGCTAAACTGGTGCAACTGCCGGCCGACCTGCTCCAGCGCTTCCCGGCCGAGATGAGCGGCGGCCAGCGGCAACGAGTGGGCATCATGCGTTCCCTGATGCTGGACCCTCCCTTGTTGATTTTCGATGAACCGATGGGCGCGCTGGACCCGCTGGTGCGTTTTCACCTCCAGGAAGATCTGCGCAAAATCTTTCGCACTTTGGACAAGACGGTGCTGCTGGTGACCCACGACATGGGGGAAGCGGCCTTCCTGGCCGACGAGATCGCCCTGCTCAAAGACGGCCGGGTGGTGCAAAAGGGCAGCTACGAGAACCTGGTCAACTCACCGGCCGACCCCTTCGTTTCAGAGTTCTTGCGAGCCCAGCGCATGGATCCGGTCTCTCCATGAGACGGTTCCTGCTGGTGTGGTTGCTCTTGACAGTTTGCTGTTGGGCTCAGGACGCGGAGAAAATCCGCATCGGCTCCAAAGCCTTTCCGGAATCCTGGGTGCTGGGAGAGGCAGCCGTACAGTTGGCTCGTAGCAGCGGAGCTCAGGTGGAATACACCAAAAGCCTGGGAGCCACCGAGATCATATACGCGGCTTTGAAACAGGGTAGTATCGACGTCTATCCGGAGTACACCGGCACGATTCGCCAGGTCTTTTTGAAGCAAATCTCGGACGCCACCGACGCCGATGCTCTCGAGCTGCTGGCTCGGGATCGCCTGGGTATGAGCTATTCTCTGGGTTTTACCGATAGCTATGCGCTGGCTGTGCCGCAACGCGTTAGGGGACCCGAAGCTTTGAGCGATCTGCCCAAATATCCGGACCTGCGCTACGTCATGAATCAGGAATTCATGGGACGCCAGGATGGCTGGTCGGGGCTATCGGCAAAGTATGGGCTGAAGCCAAAGCACTTCTCCGAGATGCAGCACGAGCTGTGCTATCGCGCCGTGGAGGCGAATCAAGCCGACATTATCAATGTCTATACGACCGACGCGCAGATTGAAAAATTGGGTTTGCGTCTGCTGCGCGACGACCAGCACTATTTCTCCCGCTACGACTGTGTCTGGCTCTACCGAGCCGACCTGCCCCAGCGCTGTCCGAAGGCGTGGGCCGCTTTGCAGCAACTGGTGGGGCGGGTTTCCGAAGAGCAGATGCGTCGCGCCAACGCCAGGATGGTCATCGACCAGCAATCGGACAAGCAGGCCGCTGAATATCTGTTGCAGCAGTGTTTGCCCGCGCGCCAAGGAGAGGTCAGCCCGAGAAAATCGGGCTTCGACTTCGGGCTGGTGCTGAAGCAGACCGGCGAGCACTTGAAGCTGGTGGCCATCTCGCTTTCTCTGGCGGTTCTGGTCGGCGTGCCCTTGGGAATTCTTGCCTCGCGATCGCCCGTTACCGCGCGCCTGACTTTATCCACCGTTGGTTTGCTGCAGACGATCCCGTCGCTGGCTCTGCTGGCTTTTATGATACCGATCACCGGAACGGGCCCCGGACCGGCTGTGGTGGCCCTCTTCGTCTACAGTATCTTGCCGATTGTGCGCAACACCTACACAGGACTTACCACCCTCCCGGGTAATCTGAGCGAGGCCGCTCACGCCCTGGGAATGCCGCCGCTGGCTCAATTGTGGCGTATTCGTTTGCCGATGGCTTCGCCTTCCATCCTGGCCGGGATCAAGACCAGTTCCGTGATCAACGTGGGCACGGCCACCCTGGCCGCGCTGGTTGGCGCCGGCGGTTTGGGCCAATCCATTCTACAGGGCATCTCTCTATTGGATAACCAGATGATTTTCCAGGGGGCGATTCCGGCGGCCATGCTGGCTTTGCTGGCTCAGGCCTTTTGGGACGTGGTCGAAAAGTGGATCGTGCCGCGCGGGTTGCGCATTCAGGCGGAGTGAAGGGCTTCCAGGTAGCCTTCCACCAGGCGTGCCTGGGCCTGGTTATGGCGATCGGGGTCAAAGCACAGTCCATGTTGCTGATGCCCGGAGGGTAACAGTCGCGAATAAACCACGTGGGCAAAGAGGATTTGCTTGTCGGGAAGATTGACCTCAAGGGTGACGGCGGCGCGGTCCTGGATGCCCAGAATCGGCGAGGGGGTCTCCACCAGGGCGCCGCCCAGTCCCAGATCGCGCATGATACACGGGTAAGGACGCCCGGCCACGGCCAGTTGCGCCTGCAGCGAGGTGGCCGCGCGCAGCGTGCGGCGCCGTTCATAGAGTGAACTGGATTCGAAGCCCAGATGCTGGAGAGCTGCCTTGACCCAGGATTTATCCAGTTCTTGCAGGCCGTCCCGGTAGACCAGACCGGTTTCGAAATCGTCCCCTTCGGTGCGCGGCCGGCTCCAGACGACCCGGGCGGCCAGACTGCCCCAGCCGGGTTCGTGCGAAAAAATGTGCACCGTGGCATCGCGTTCCAGCTCTCGCTCGGAGAGCAGACGCATGCCGCCGAGTCCCATATTGGTGACGTTACCGGCAAAACGCGCTCCCTCAAGCTCACAGTCCACCGGATAACAACAATCGATCCGGGTGGTTACCCGGCGCTCCTGGACCTTGGCAATTTTTATATCTTTCATAACAATTATCCTTCGCTTCAAGTCGACCGGGCCCTTGCCATTGACAAGAGCCAGCCGGGCTGGCAAGATGAGCGCCTGTCTCCTTAGCTCAATGGATAGAGCGTCTGGCTTCGGACCAGAAGGTTGGGGGTTCGAGCCCCTCAGGGGACGCCATTTGTTCTTCTTTCCGACCCCGACCTTCTAGGGGGTCATCCAACGATTTCCGGCACTCGGCTTACCGTAAAGCATGTCCTCGCCTGCCTGGCGGAGGGCATGAGCGGTGAAGAGATTGCCGGCGACTACCCCGGGTTCCCGCCGGAGTCCCTACCTGAGGTCTTCGCTTTTGCCGGCCAGGGGAGATGAAGACTGATCGGCCCAGGATGTCAGCAAGCTATGGATTGGCGAACGGTGCCGGTCCACTCGAATACGCCGGTAGTGGAGCGACTCGAATCAGCTCGGAACTACTGGCTGGTAACCGCATCTTTGGAGGGGCTGCCTCACTGCGCTCCGGTCTGGGCGGTATGGTGCGAAGGAGTTCTGTGCCTGGGGACAGCGGAGAGTAACCCGCGTTGCAGTTTCCATCTGGAGAGTGGCGATGAGGTGTTCATCGTGGCCGGGCGGTTAGCTCGGGCCGACGTTCTCTATCGCAAGAAATATTCGGTAGGGATGAGCGAAGCTCCAGGGGAGCTGCGTCATTTTGAGCTGCGACCGCAGCGAATGCTGGCCTGGAACGAGGGCGATTTCCCCAGCAGCGCCACGGCCTGGACTTATGAGGGGAAGGGAGCTCTCGGGGGACGCCCATAGGAAAGGACCGGATGGCCCAGAAGGGCCGCTGCATGGCAAAGAATGTGCTCGGGGGAGAACTGGAAACTTGTTCGCTCCGGCCGCTCACCGGCTTCATGCGGGACGGTTGCTGCAACACCGGCCCGGGCGACCTGGGGATGCACCTCGCCTGCTGTGTGATGACGGCCGAATTCCTGGAGTTTTCCAAGCGCCGGGGCAACGATCTTTCCACCCCCCGGCCGGAGTATGAATTTCCAGGACTCAAGCCGGGCGATCGTTGGTGCCTGTGCGCCTCGCGCTGGGTCGAAGCCGATCAGGCCGGTTGTGCACCCAAGCTGGTGTTGGAAGCGACCCACGCCATTATGCTGGAGTATGCCGATCTGGCCAACTTGAAGGCCCATCAAGCATGAAAGAACGGGTCGCCATTCTGGGGGCCACCGGATATTCGGGACGAGAACTGGTCGAGCGCCTGCGCCGCCATTCGGGCATCGAATTGGTGTGGGCGGCCTGCCGCAGCGAGTTGGGCAAGACTCTCGACCAGGTGCAACCCGGCAGCCCGCCCCAGCTCCTCTGCTCGCTGGATGAAGTCGATTTTTCTCAATTGGACACGGTGTTTTTGTGCCTGCCTCACGCCGCCTCGGCCGAATGGGGCGAGCGGGCCTTGGCGGCCGGTTGCCGCGTCATCGATCTGTCCGCCGACTACCGCCTGCGCAGCGCGGAATTATACAAACAGGTATATGGTTTAGAGCACCCTCACCCCGAACGGCTGTCCCAGGCCGTCTACGGATTGACCGAATTGCATCGACCCCAGCTCAAGAGGGCCCGGCTCATCGCCAACCCCGGCTGTTATCCTACCAGCGTGCTGCTGGGTTTGGCACCGTTAAAAGCTCGGGGTCTGCTCAAAGGCCTGGTGGTGGCCGACTCGAAAAGCGGTGTGTCCGGGGCGGGTCGCAGCGCCACGCTGGCCAACCTTCATGGGGAAGTGGCCGAAAACTTGCGACCCTACGCTGTGGGCGACAAACATCGTCACCGTAGTGAAATGTTCCAAGAACTCGGCGGTGCCGCCGACTTGCTCTTTGTGCCCCAGGTGGCGCCGTGTTTTCGCGGCATGCTTTCTAACCTCTATGTGGATTTACCGGAGGGCGATATGCATGGTCTGTATGCGGAATTCTATGCCGGCGAACCCTTCGTCAAAGTGCTTCCCCCGGGCGAAATCGCCAGTATGGCTCACACCCGCCAGACCAACCTCTGTGTCATAAGCCTCCATCCCATGCCCGAGCAAGGCAAGCTGATCGTGATCAGCAGCATCGACAACCTGGTCAAAGGGGCCGCCGGTCAGGCCCTGCAAAACCTCAACGTGGCCAGGGGCTGGCCGGAGACCGAGGGTTTGCTCTGATGTGGGTTCTCAAGGTCGGTGGCCGGCAACTGGATCAACCGGACTTTCTCGAGGGGCTGGCCGGGCTGCTGAAGAAGTTCGAGCCGCCTCCGATCGTGGTGCACGGTGGGGGCAAAGGGACCAGCGCCCTGTCGCAGAGACTGGGGTTGTCTTCGCATTTTGTAGACGGTTTGCGCGTCACCGATACGGCCACTTTGGAAGCGGCTGTCATGGGCCTGGCCGGACTGGCCAAGATGCAGATGGTTCAGGGGTTGGTGAAGCATGGGCTGAAGGCGCTGGGACTGACCGGCGCGGACGCCGGCCTGGTGCGTTGCACCAGGTTACAGCACGCCCAGGAGCTGGGCTGGGTGGGCGACCCGAGTCGTGTCGACGGCGAGGGCTTGCGCCGTCTGGCCGAGGCTGGTTGGCTGGTCTGTCTTTCCCCTCTGTGTCTGGATGAAGAAGGCCAACTTTACAACGTCAACGCCGATCCGGTGGCGGCCGCGGTGGCCGCCGGCATCGGCGCCGAGACCTTGATTTTCTTGACCGATGTCGAAGGTATTTTGGTGGATGGGCAATCGGTGCCGGAAATCGACCGCGCCCTGTTTGCCGACTTGCTGGAACGAGGTCATCTGACCGAAGGTATCTTGCCTAAACTGAGGGCCTGTTTTGAAGCGCTGGATCGAGGCGTGCAGCAGGTCCTCATCAGTCATCTGGAGGGAGTCGCGGCCTGGTTGCAAGGGCATCCAGCCGGGACGGTGGTGCGCAATGTTTCGAGAGATTCGTGAAGCCGAGAAGCAGTTTGTGGTGCAGACTTATAAACGAGCGCCTGTTCTGTGGGAACGGGGCCACGGTGTCTGGCTGGTCGACTTGGAAGGCCGGGAATACCTGGATATGGCCGCCGGCATCGCCGTCAATTCCCTGGGCTACGAGCATCCGGCTATCACCGAGGTACTGGCCAAACCAGGACTGATTCATACCAGTAATCTTTACTACACCAGGCCGCAGGTGGAGCTGGCCCGAGCGCTGTGCGAGAATTCGTTCGCATCCAAGGTTTTCTTCTGCAACAGCGGCACCGAGGCCAACGAGGGCGCGCTCAAGTTCGCTCGCAAATGGGGCAAGGATCGCCGCCAGATCGTGGCCTTCAGCGATAGCTTCCACGGGCGCACCATGGGGGCGCTGGCCTGCACCGCCAACCCCCGCTATCGCCAACCCTTCGAGCCGCTCATCGGCGGCGTGCGCTTCGCCACCTACAACGACCTGGACAGCGTCAATCTGGACGGCGAAGTGGCCGCCGTCATCGTCGAGCCGATCCAGGGAGAAGGCGGAGTGCGCCCGGCCGATCCGGCCTTTTTGCAAGGACTCAGGCGAATGTGTGAGGCCCGCGATGTATTGCTTATTTTTGATGAAGTGCAGTGCGGCCTGGGGCGAACCGGTCAGCTCTGGGGCTACCAGCATGGGGGAGTGGAACCGGATATCATGACGCTGGCCAAGCCGCTGGGAGGCGGCCTGCCCATCGGCGCCATCCTGATCAACGAGAAGGTGGCCAATGCTCTGGAGGCCGGCGATCACGGCAGCACCTTCGGCGGGGGGCCGCTGGTCACCCGAGTGGCTCAAAGCGTCTTCGACACCATCAACGGGCCCGACTTCTTAAAGCAGGTCTTGGAAGTGGGGGAGCAACTGCACCAGGTGCTGCGGCGGGCGGTGGCGCGTCACCAGTTTGTGCTGGAAGCGCGCGGCCGTGGCCTGATGTGGGGGCTGGTTTTGGATGATAAAGTGCCGGTGGCCGACCTGGTCGAGGCCGGATATAAGCAAAAAGTGGTCATGCTGAGTTCGGGACGCAACACCTTACGGCTGGTGCCGCCGCTTATCCTGAAAGCCAAGCACGTGGAAATTTTTGAAAAGCGGTTGACGGCTGCGCTGGAGGAGGTGGCCCTTGCGCTGGCTTGAGATTCGCAAAGCCCAGTTGCGGGACGTGCCGGCCATCGCCGCGCTGGTGAACAAATATGCCGCCGAAGGACTGATGCTCTCCAAGCGGCAGGTCGATCTCTACGAAAACATTCGCGAGTTCGTGGTGGTGGTCACCTCCGATGGGCAGCTGATGGGCTGTGGGGCTCTGCGCACGGTCTGGCACAATCTGGCCGAGGTGCGCTCGCTGGCCATCGCCCCCGAGGCCAAAGGCATGGGGTTGGGGCGGCGCATCGTGGATGAATTGATTCAGGAAGCCACTCAGTTAGGTCTGGCCAAGGTCTTCGCTCTTACCTATCAGCAGGTATTTTTTGAGAAACTGGGCTTTCACGTGGTGGACAAAGCCGGTTTCCCGCAAAAGGTCTGGTTGGACTGCAATCAATGCCCCAAACAAACTTGCTGTGATGAGATCGCGGTGCTGCGCGTTCTCAACCCCAACGCTCCCGACGAGGATCCGCCCGAGTTGATCCAGGAGTGGAAAAGCGGCAAAGAAATTCTGGAGCTGCGGGTTATTCCCGCCGAGGTGGGTCGATGATGTTTCCCCAGGGTTTTTCCGCCCAGGTGGCCCGCTGCGGGCTGAAGCCGAACGGCGACCCGGAGCTGGCGGTGGTGCGTTCCGACCTGCCCTGTAAGGCGGCCGGCGTCTTCACCAACAACCGGGTGGCGGCCGCTCCCGTGCGCTACTGCCGGCAGTTGCTGGCCCGGGCCAACGACCGGGTGACGGCGGTGGTCATCAACAGCAAGAACGCCAACGCCGTGACCGGTCCCCAGGGAGACCGCGACTGCGCCCGGCTGGCCGCGCTGGTGGATAGCGGCGATGTGCTGACCATGAGCACCGGCGTCATCGGCCAGCCTATGCCGATGGCCGCTTATGAACAGGGATTGCGCGAGTTGCAGCCGGCCGCTGCGGAGCTGCTGGCGCGCGCCATGATGACCACCGATACCCACCCCAAGGTGGTGGTTCGGGAACACGAGGGAACCCGCTGGCTGGGGGTGGCTAAAGGAGCCGGGATGATTCATCCGGATATGGCCACTCTGCTGGCGTTGGTGGTGACCGATGCCGATCTCCCGGCGGCCGAGCTGCAGCAAGCCCTGCGGGAAGCCAATGAAGTCAGCTTTCAGTCTATCACTGTGGATGGAGATACCAGCACCAACGATACTTTGCTGGTGCTGGCCAACGGCGCCAGCGGCCGGGCACCGGCGGGTTGGGCCAGGGTCCTCCAGGAAGTGGTCATCGAATTGGCCCGTATGGTGGCCTTCGACGGCGAAGGCGCCCGGCATCGCGTGACCCTGCACGTCAGCGGCCTGGGTAGCGACGCGGAAGCGCGCGCGCTGGGGCGAGTGGTGTTGACATCGCCGCTGGTGAAAACCGCCATCGCCGGCAAGGACGCCAACTGGGGGCGTATTCTGGCGGCCGCCGGGCGCTCCGGAGTGCCCTTCGAGCCTCAGCAGGCCGCTCTGTGGTGGAATGGACTGAAGCTTTTGGAGGAAGGAGCCCCCACCAATCCGGGCGCCGCCGCTGAGGCCGAAGCGGTGGAGGGCAGCCAGGTGGAGTTGCGTTTGGTGCTCGGCCAGGGACCGGGCCAGGCCACCGTCTGGTCTTGCGACCTCACTCACGAATACGTGAGCATCAACGGAGACTACCGGACCTAGGGGGGGCCGGCCTTGTTGCGGGCCACCGGCAACCGGTGGCGGAGTCGGGCCCTGTTGTCGGCCACGGGTAATATTGTTGCTGGTGACCGGCAACCGGTGGCGGAGTCTGGCTCTGTTATCGGCCAGCGGTAACATTGTTGCTGGCTACCGGCAACCGGTGGCGGAGTCGGGCCCTGTTGTCGGCCACGGGTAACATTGTTGCTGGCTACCGGCAACCAGTGGCGGAGTCGGGCCTGTTATCGGCTAGCGGTAACCTTGTTGCTGGCTACCGGTAACCACGGGCGGAGTCGGCGCTGAAGATGGCACCCGCGCGCTTCCGAGCTGAAAAAAGCCGCCCTGGGCGCGATAGGAGGTGAAAGTTGGCGCCGATGTTTCATCGCGGCAGAGCGGTGTTACTTGGCCTGGGGCAGGTTGCCGAGCAGAGCGGCGTTGCGAACGAGTCGTTGTTTCCGGGCCAGCAGGGCCTGGCTGGGGGTGTTTTCTAAAGGCATACTCATATTATAGCCGGAAAAGGTTACACCCAAAGAGACCGTGGTTAATTTAGGCGGGCGATTTTTTAGGATGGATTAACGGCTGGGTAACGGCCTGGACCGCGGCCTGGTAGTCCGGCTCTTGCATCTGGTCGGCCACATACTCGGCGTGGCGAATGAGGCCGTCGCCGTCGATGACGAAGACGGCTCGCTGTAAGAGGCGCCATTCCTTGAGGAGCACCCCGTAGGCATGGCCGAATTCCTCGCTCTTGTGACTGGAAAGGGCCTGGTGTTTGGCCTTCTCTTCCATCAGCCAGCGTTGCAAAGCGAAGGGCAGGTCCATGCTGACGGTATAAACGATGACGTCCTCACTCAGCAGCTCTTCCCAGCGGCGCGTTTCGCACTGGCACACAGGCGTGTCGATGGAGTTGATGACGTTAAGCAGGCGCACTTTACCAGCCGTGTCCTGCAAACGGATACTGGACGGCATGCCCTGTCCGGGAGGCAGAGTTTCCAAAGTGAAGTCCGGGGCCTTTTGACCCGGTTGCAGTCTCGCTCCCACCACCGTGAGCTGGATGCCTTCTTCAAATGCCTCGCCCTTGCGTTCCATATCAGTTCTCCCTCGTAACATCCTGTAGGCGCTCGAGCGCGTCCAGGTAGCGATAGAACTGGAGAGCTCCCAGTTCATACAGGTCCTTGACCCCTTCGAGTAGAGCCACATGTTCGGCGATGGCCGGGTCTTTGTCGACGGTGGCCGCCGCCAGTTGGGCGGCCGCTCCTACCAGTTGGGTGCGGGTCAGTTTTTTGGCCACTTACTCCTCCTTGGTTTTAGGGTCCAGAGCATCTCGTAGCCCGTCGCCGAGCAAATTAAACCCCAGCACCATGGCCAGAATGGCCAGTCCAGGTCCGATCACCAGCCAGGGAGCCTGGTCGTAGTAGCGATAGGTGTCGCCCAGCATGGTCCCCCATTCGGGCGTGGGCGGCCTGGCTCCCAGTCCCAGGAAAGAAAGTCCGGCTGCGTCCAGCACTGAGGTGCCCAGGCTCAAGGTGGCCTGCACGATCAACGGATTGGCGCAGTTGGGCAGGATGTGCACGGTCAGGATGCGGGCCGGCGAACAGCCGATGGTGCGCGCTGCCTGAACATATTCCAACTCTTTCACGCTGATGACCGAGGCCCGGGTAATGCGCGCAAAGACGGGGATACCCACCACGCCTACGGCGATCATGGCGTTCTTCAGGTCATTGCCCAGCACGGTTACGATAGTGATGGCCAAAAGGATGCTGGGAAAAGCCAGCAGCAAATCCATGGCCCTCATGATCACAGAATCGATCCAGCGGCCCGCGTAACCGGCCAGCGCACCCAACGGCACGCCGACAATCAAGGAAATGCTGACCGAGAAAATCCCCACCGCCAGCGAAACACGCGACCCGTAGATGAGGCGGCTCAGCAGATCGCGACCCAGGTTGTCGGTTCCCAGCCAGTGGCCCATTTGTCCGGGAGCCATCAGGCGATGGGCCAGGTCCAGTTTCTTGTAAGAATAGGGAGCCAGCCAGGGGGCCAACAGGGCCATCATAGCAAAGGCGGCGCACAACCCGACTCCGATTAGCGCCGAGCGGCTATGGGCCAGTTTGCGCAGCGCGACGGCGGCCGGGGAATTGCCGGTCATGGCTGCTTTACCCGCGGATCGAGCCAGGCATAGAGCAAGTCGACCAGCACATTGATCAGGCAAAAGGTGATCGCGATCAACAGAATGCCGCCCTGCACGACGGGATAGTCGCGGGTGCGCACCGCCTCCACCACCAGCTTGCCCAGGCCTGGCCACTCGAAGACGCTCTCGGTCAGAACGGCACCGCCGAGCAGATAGCCGAACTGCAATCCAATCACGGTCACCACCGGAATCATGGCGTTGGGCACGGCGTGCCGCCACCAGACGCGCAGCCAGGGCAGCCCTTTAGCGCGGGCCAGCCGGATGTAGTCTTGAGAAAGCACGTCGATCAGGGCCGAACGGGTCATGCGCGCGATCATGGCCATGGGCACCGTGCTCAGCGTGACCGCGGGCAACATCAGATGGTTCAAAACGTCCAGCAGGTTGGTCCAGGACCCGCTCCAGAGAGCGTCGATGACGTAAAAGCCGGTGGGGTGGGGGAAGCTGAGATCGGTGCGCCCGCTGAAAGCGAACCACCCCAGACCGGCCGGGAAAATAAGCAGTAATACCAGCCCCAACCAGAAGATCGGCATGGACACGCCCAACAGGCTGAGGGTCCCGCACAGCGAGTCCCACCAGGTGTTTCGTTTCACCGCCGCTAAAGAGCCCAGGCCCACGCCGATCACAACCGCGATAACCATAGCGGCGCAGGCCAGCTCGATAGTGGCTGGAAAGGCGCGGCCCAGATCCTCACTGACCCGAGTATTACGTAAAATGGAGCGGCCCAGGTCACCTTGCAGCAGTTGGCCGGCATAGCCCAGGTATTGCACCGGTAAGGAGCGGTCCAGGCCCAGTTCCTGGCGTAAGTGCTCCACTTCGGCCGGACTGGCCCGCTCTCCCAGCATGATTTTGACCGGATCACCCGGGATCAAGCGTAGCATGAGAAATACTAGCAGACTGATGCCGAAAAGGACCGGCACGATTTGCCCCAGGCGCGTCAGCAGCACTTGCTTCACGGGCGCTTCCATCTCACGTATTGTAAAATCATGGTGCCGGTAGGGTGGAGCTTGTAGCCTTCCAGTTGGGGATGAGTGGCCCCCACCTGCGGAGCGTGCACCAGCGGTAAAGACGGACACTTTTCGTGCACCAGCACTTGAGCTTCCGCATAGAGCCTGGCTCGGTCTTCCTGAATCACCATCTGGCGGGCCTTGAGCAGCCGTTTATGGACTTCGGCGTCCTTGAACAAGCACAAATTGCTGCCGCCGCGCCGGCGATTGACGTTATTGTCATCGAGCATAACATAGAGATAGTTGTCTGGGTCGCCGGTGTCGCCCACCCAGCCTCCCAGGGCCATCTGATGCTCGCCCTTGCCGACCCGTTCCAGGTAGCTGCCCCAATCCACGGCTTTCAGATCTACTTCGATGCCTACTTCGCCCAGCATGGCCTGGAGCACTTCACCCATGATTTTGGGATCGGGATAATAGGTACGGGCCGCGCTCATATACCAGATTTCGGTCTTGAAACCATTGGGATAGCCGGCTCTGGCCAGCAGTTGGCGGGCTTTATCGGGGTTATATTCATAGGCGCGCAGATCGGCCTGCCCCCAGATCATCGGCGGCAGGTGGCTTTCGGCCACCACCGCCAGGCCGCGGTAGAGAGCTCTGGCAATCTCTTGGCGCTCGATGGCCTGGCAGATGGCCTGGCGCACTAGCGGCTGGCGGAAGTGCGGGTCTTCATTGTTCATAGCCAGGTAACCCACGTTCATGCCAGGCTGGCTGAGAACGGAGACGGCGCGATTGAGGCTGAGTTTTTCCACTTTTTCCAAGGATACGCCTGTGATTAGATGGACTTTGCCGGCTTCTAACTGGAGTTGGCGTGAAGTGGCGTCTTTGATGGGTAGGAAAACGACCTTTTTCATGGCCGGGGGGCCGTCCCAGTAGTCCGGATTGGCTTCGAGCACGATGCGCTCGCGTGGGAGCCATTCCACGAACCGGTAGGCTCCCGTGCCCACCGGGTGCTTGAAGCCGTCGCTGCCATATTTCTTCAGTGCCGTCGGGCTGACGATGCCGAAGAACGGCATGGCCATGTTTTCTACGAAGGGAGCCACCACTTCGGACATGTGAAAGTTGACGGTGTAGTCATCCTGGGCCTCGAGCGAGTCGATCAGGCAGGGATTGGTGCCCCAGATGTCGGCCCAATAGGGAAATCGGTTGCCCGGAAAGCGCAATGGGTGGGTCGGTTGCAACTGGCGGCTGTAGTTATCGACTACGGCCTGAGCGTTAAAAGGTGTGCCGTCATGAAATTTCACGCCTTTGCGCAGGTTAAAAGTCCAGATCAGCCCGTCGGGACTGTGCTTCCAGGAGACCGCCAGGGCCGGCTCCAATTTCATGGAGTTGGCCGAGTGACGAACCAGGGTGTCAAAAAGATTGCGGCACACCTGGCTGGATTCGCCGTCGCTGATGAGAGCCGGATCCAGGCCGCTGGCGTCATCCGGTTTGCCGACTACCAGCACGTCTTCCGGCGGAGCCGAAGGAACGGTGCCGAAGGGCTCGGATACCGGCGTCCGAGGGGTGCAGCCCCAAAGCAGTAGCGAAAGGGCCAGTAACCCTATGCGCATTAAAAGTTGGTGGGTTCTGGGGCCGGGGTGGCACTGCCGGCTGCCGGTGTAGGCGCGGCGGTGGGACGGGCAGCCGGAGTGCCGCTGGCGCCGGGAGTGCTGTCGGTGGGAACTTCGGGCAAGTCAATGATGGGGGTTTCCGAGGGGCCGCTGGCTTTCGGCTTGGTGGGAATCTGCACGCCACCGTCCTGGGTAAAGAGAGGGTTCTTACGGGCCCGATATTTCTGGATGCGATTGTTGCCGCAGTCGGCGATATACATGGTGCCGTCCTGGCCCTCGGCAATCTGCTGCGGGTTGTTGAATTCGCGGGCCAGGTTGCCCAGTTTGCCCCACTCGCAGATGAACTTGCCCTGGGGATCGAACTTTTGAATGCGGTTGTTGCCTGAGTCCGCGATGAACAGGTTGCCCTGGCGGTCGATCAGGATGTCGGTAGGCTTATTGAATTCACCTGGCTTGGAGCCGGGAGTGCCAAAGCTCTTGACGAAAGTTCCGTCTTTCAGGAAGCGCTGCACGCGGTGATTTTCCGTGTCGGTGACGTAGACGGTACCGGTGGCGTCGCAGGCCACTCCCCAGGGGGTATGAAAGTAGCCGACCTTGCTGCTGGGTTCGGCATTCTCGGGAATCATGGCCAGTACGTTCTTCATGCCGGGGCCGAATTTTTGGATGCGGTGATTGCCGCTGTCGGCCACCCACATGTTGCCAGAGACGTCGAAAGTGAGGCCGATAGGGCGGCTGAACTGACCGGGACCCTGGCCCAGGCTGCCTACGGTACTGAGGAATTCGCCCTTGGTATTGAACGACTGCAGCCGGTTGTTGTCGGTGTCGGAGACCCAGAGGATGCCTTCTGAGTTGAACTTCAGGCGTAGCGGGGCAGAAAAGAGGCCGTCGGCCGAGCCGGGATCGCCGAAGATCTCGAGCACGGTGCCGTCGGGATCGAGGCGCTGGATCCGTGAATTGTTGGTGTCGAGCACGAACAGATTGCCGCCGGAGTCGATGGTGACCCCGGCGGGAGAGTCGAATTGGCCTTTGGCCGTGCCCCTCTTGCCGTCACTGATGGCCGTCACGTATTCGGGCGGCCCGTCTCCTTGCATCAGAAAGACCACCACCACCGCGGTCACGCCGGCAATCAGCAAGAGCGCGACGATCCACGTTAACCATCGTTGCATCGTCTGGGACTTTTGCGGCCAGAAATCGAAATCCCTGCGCAACTCTGGCCGCCCTGGCCGGTTAGACCCCGGGTAAATCATCCCAAGGAGCTAGAAATGAAGAAAACCCTTACGCTCATGTTCGTAGGCATGCTGGCCGCGGCCAGTTGGGCCCAGCCCAACGGCGATGGCACTCTGCCCGGCTATGAAGCGAAGCCTGGTTGGGTCAACGGTCAGGATGCCACCGGCAACCCGGGCAGCAACCCCGCCAACGCCCGCCGTCAGCGCCAACCCTGGAATCAGAACGGCCAGAACGGCAAGAACGGCCAGGGTCGCCGCGGCAAGCGCATGGCCCGCTTTGACAAGAACGGCGACGGCCAGCTCGACGAGAGCGAAAGAGCGGCTGCCCGCGCTGAAATGCTGAAACGTTTCGATACTAACGGTGACGGCCAGATCAGCGAGCAGGAACGCCAGGCCGTGCGCGCCCAGATGATGAAACGCTTTGACACCAACGGCGACGGCCAGCTCAGCGACCAGGAAAAGCAAGCCGCTCGCGCCGCCCGCGGCCAGCGTCAGGGCGGACGCCGTCACCGTCAGAACGGTCAGTTCCAGAACCAGACCAGCCCCACCCCCAACGGCGGCACCTCCGGCCGCGGCGGCCCCCTCGGCTAACCTTTGTCAGGCTCCACCGGAACGCCCCTGGGTGCCCCGGCCAGGCTTAACCTTTGTCAGGCTCCACCGGAACGCCCCCGGGTGCCCCGGCCAGGCTTAACCTTTGTCAGGCTCCATCGGGACGCCCCCGGTGTCCCGGCCAGGCTTAACCTTTGTCAGGCTCGACCGGGACGCCCTCGAGGGTCCCGGTCAGGCTTAACCTTTGTCAAGCCCGCCGGGACGTCCCCGGTGTCCCGGCCAGGATCAACTTTTGTCAGGCTCCACCGGGACGTCCCCGGTGTCCCGGTCAGGCTTAACCTTTGTCAGGCTCCATCGGGAGGCCCCCGGGGGTCCCGGTCAGGCTCAACTTTTGTCAGGCTCCATCGGGACGCCCCCGGGTGCCCCGGCTTAAGGCTCTCTCTTAGGAACATCTAGAACTCGAGCGGAGGGCGGGCGCCCGTAGGGGCCGAAACTAGGGCGCCACGTCATGAAAGCCCTTCTCAAGGATGGCGCCGAAGTTCGCTTGCGCGAGATCGACCCGCCCGCTCTTCAGTCTCCTGACCAGGTCCGCATCCGGGTCGCCGCCGCCGGGCTGTGCCGCACCGATTTATATGTGGCCGAGGGCTTGTTGCCCAGCTCCAGCCGGCTGGTGCTCGGTCACGAATTTGCCGGCACGGTGGCCGAACTGGGTTCTGAGGTGGCCGGCCTGAGCCTTCACCAGCGAGTCGCCGTCTTTCCCTGGATGGGTTGCGGGGAATGCCGCTGGTGTGAAGGCGGCCATCCGACCGCCTGTCCCCGGCGGCGCATGTTGGGAGTGCATCAGGACGGTGCCTTTGCCGAGGAAATCGTGGTGCCGGCCGGGTTGGTCTACGCTCTGCCCGAGACCACCAGCTTTCGGGCGGCCGCTTACGCCGAACCGGTGGCGGCCAGCCTGGCCATTTTGCGCGCCGGTCTCAATCCGCACAGCCGCGGCCTGGTCTACGGGCGCAATCGCATTGCCGAGCTGACCTACCGGTTGATGCGCCTGCATGGCTTCAGCCGGGTGGAATTGCTCAAGGAGCAGAAAGAAGAGTCGAGCTTCGACTATATAGTGGAGACGGTGACCCATCCCGAGGATGTGGCCCGAATGCTGAAGCTGCTTCGCCCCGGTGGCACACTGGTGGTCAAAAGCCGGCATCCGCGGCCGTTGCAATTGGATTTGCAGCAACTGGTGCCCAAGGAAATCCGCCTGGCCGCCGTCAACTACGGGGATTTCCAGCAGAGCCTGGATTTGCTGCGCAACCCTCAATTCCATTACGAGGACCTGCTGGGAGTGGGGCATCCGCTGGAAGACTGGCGCCTGCTCTTCGAAGAAGCCCGCCGCGATGAATCCACCAAAAGCTTCTTTCGCCTTTCCGATGTGTGGGATCGTTAGTTTCGTCAGCCCCGGCCCGGTCGAGCCCGAGCGCCTGCAACAAGCCACCGACAGCCTGGTCACCCGGGGTCCCGACGGCTGCGGCATCTGGATCGATCCGAACCGGCGCGCGGGCTTAGGGCATCGCCGCCTGGCCATCGTCGACGCACCGGCAGGACAGCAGCCTTTTGTCAACGAGGATGGGCGCGTGCGGGCCGTGGTCAACGGCGAACTCTACGATTTCCGTGAGCAGCGCCGCCGGCTGCAGGCTCTCGGCCATGTTTTTCATACTGGCTGCGACAGCGAGGTGGTCTGCCATCTCTATGAGGAGCACGGTCTGGAGTTCGTGCACCAACTGCGCGGCGAATTCGCCATCCTCTTATGGGACGGCGACCGCCTGGTGGCCGTGCGCGACCCTTTCGGTATCAAGCCCCTGTGCTATGCCCGAAGGGAGCGGGAATGGTGGTTCGCTTCCAAGGCCAGGGCGCTGTGGGCGGCCGGCTGCGCGCGCCAGTGGGATGCCGATGCGTTTTGGCAGGCGGCCAGCACTCAGTATACCCTGCCCGATCAGACTCTTTTCCAAGGAGTAGGCCAGCTACCGCCAGGTCATCTGGCCGTTCTCGAGCAGGGCCGGCTCCACTTGCGGCGCTACTGGCAACCGGAACATCAAGAAGCGGACCCGGCCGAATTTTTGCCCCGATTGAAGAGAGCCGTCCAGGAGCGCCTTCCGGAAGGGCTGCCGGCCGCTCTGCAATTGAGCGGCGGCATCGACTCGGCCGCGGTGGTCGCGCTGGCCGCTGCGCAAAGGTCCGATTTGCGGGCCTTCACGGTCAGTTTTGAGGAAGCCAGTCACGATGAATTCGCCCTGGCCGCGCAGGTGGCCGAGCGCTGTGGAGTCCCCATGGAACGGGTGGATGTGAGCGCCGCCGAATTGCTGGCCCTCTTGCCCGAAGCTGTGGAAGCCAGCGAAGGATTGGCTGTGAATGCTCATCTGGCCGCCAAATATGCGCTGGACCAGCGCATTCATCAGGCGGGCTTCAAGGTGGTACTGACCGGCGAGGGAGCCGATGAAGTGCTGCTGGGCTATCCGCATTTTCGCCAGGACCTGGCGGGCAGTCCGGCCGAGCGCCGGGCCATCGCCGCCGGCAACAGCATCGCCGCGGGAATTATGGTGACCTCGGGCAGCGGGCTGTCGCTGGCCGCCGTGCAGTCGCGCCTGGGAGCAATCCCCGCCTTCCTGGAAGCCAAAGCGGCTCTGGGCGCCCGCATTCACAGTTGTCTGCGCCCCGATTTCGCGGCCGAATACGCGCCGGTGGACGCCTACCAGTGCATGCTCGACTTTGCGGAACTGCCGGCCGGGGATGTGCTGGAACAGGCCTCGGAGCTGTGGAATCGCTCGGCTCTGGCCAATTACATTTTGCAGACCCTGGGCGATGGCTGCGAGATGGCTCACTCGCTGGAGGGGCGGCTGCCTTTTTTGGATGGAGCTTTGGCGACCTGGCTGAAAGGTCTGCCCCGCCACTGGAAGATTCGCCAGGGGCGGGAAAAGCATATTTTGCGCGAGGCCATGCGCGAATGGTTACCAGCCAGCGTGGTGGACCGCCAGAAACAGCCCTTCATGGCTCCTCCTCTGCTGGCAGGGGCTCGCTTGCCGGAACACCTGCGGCAGTTGTCCGAAATGGATCATCCTTTCCTCGATGGGGAACGGGTGCGCCGCCAGCTAAAACGAGAGATGTCGGGGGAATGGGCTCCGGCTCTGACCTGGCTGGCCACCGCCTACCACATGCACGAGAGGCTTGGCCTATGAACTGGTGGGAAGGCTTCTTTGACGAAGAATATGCCCGCCACTTTTTGCCCGCCCAGGTCGAGGAGCAGGCCGGGCAGATTGCCCGACTGTTGGAGCTGAAGCCCGGGCAACGGGTTTTCGACCAATGCTGCGGTCAGGGGCGTTTCAGCCGGGCGCTGGCCCAACTGGGTATACTGCCGGTGGGAGTGGACGCCTGCGCGGACTATGTGGAAGCCGCGCGGGCCGCCTGTCCCGAAGGCCGGTTCTTCTGCGCTGACGCCAGTGGATTTCACACGGAAGATTGTCATGGCGGCATGAACGTCTACTCCAGCTTCGGTTACTCGGCCGACGACCGTTTCAATCTGGACATGCTCAAGTGTGCCCGTCATTCCCTGAGGCCGGGTGGCCGGTTTCTGCTCGAAACGATCAACTTCGCCAACGTGCTGGTCAATTTTCAGCCCACTATCGTGACTCACCTCGACGCTGGGCTGATTCTGGAACGCCACTCCAGACTCGATTGGCAGCAGGGAATGCTGCGCCAGGAATGGATTTTGAGGCGTCCCGACCAGTCCTGTCGCCACCATTCCACCTGCACGCGCATTCTGTTGCCGCGCGAGTTGGGAGAAATGCTGCGGGCGGCCGGCCTGGAGCCGGAGCGGATGCTGGGAAATCTGGCCGGGGAGGAGTTTGCCCAGGACAATCCGCGCGTGGTCTGGCTGGCTCGCCGTTGCTCATGAATTGGGACCGGCATCGCGACCAGAAAGTCGCTCTGGAATGGGGAGATCAGCAACTTACCTATGCGCAGCTTTGGGACCGGGTCGAGCGGGTAGCGGGTGGATTGGCCGAGCTGGGCGCCGGACCGGAAACCCTGGTCGGCCTGAATTTTTCCAAGTCGCCTGAGTATGTGGTGGCCTTGCTGGCCTGCTGGTGGGCGGGGGCGGCTTTTTTGCCGTTGGATGCCAGTCTGCCCGAAGCCCGGCTGCGGGCCTATCGCCAGGCGGCTCAACCCGACCTGGAGCTCTTTGAGCTGCCCGATGGGCCGGCGCTGCCCCCCGTCTCGGGAAAACTCGCCTACGTGATTTGCACCTCCGGCTCGACGGGCGCGCCCAAGGCGGTGGAAATTACTCACGCCGGGCTGCTTCCCATGCTGGAAGAGCAGATTCAGGCCTTCCAACTGGCCCCCGGCAAACGGGTGCTCTGGCTGCTCTCCATGCAGTTTGACGCTTCTTTGTCGGACCTCGGGACCGCGCTGCTGAGCGGGGCCACGCTGGTTTTTCCGCCGGCTGCCGGCTGCTTGCCCGACTGGCTCAGGCAGCTGCGCATCACCCACCTGGATATTCCGCCGGCTCTGCTGCATCGCTACGCTCCGCACGACTTTCCTGATCATGTAGAAACGCTGGTGGCCGGTGGCGAGCCTTCCGATCCCGAGCGCCTCAAAGCCTGGGCGCGCCAGACCCGGCTGATCAGCGTCTACGGCCCGACCGAGGCCACCATTTGCACCAGTTGGCGCCAGGTGGACGAAAGCTGGGAGGGGCCGCGCCTGGGCCGCCCGCTGGCGGGTATGGAGCATCGGCTTCACCAGGATGAGCTCTTGATCGCCGGTCCCGGCCTCTTTCGCGGTTATCGGAGGCGCCCCGACCTGAGCGAGGCAGCCTGCCTCTGGCTGGACGGTCGGCGCTACTATCGCAGCGGCGACCGGGTGGAGGCCACCGGGGACGGCGACTTCTTCTTTCGCGGCCGGCTGGACCGTCAGGTGAAGGTGCGCGGCCACCGCATCGAACTGGCCGAAGTGGAAAACGCCGCCCTGCAGGTAGAGGGAGTGACACGTTGCGCGGCCTCGCTGCAGGAGGGGGAGCTGGTGCTTTTTTACTGCGGCGTTCCCCGGGCCGCTCGGTTGCGCACGGAGCTTTCGCGGCGAATACCGGAATGGATGTTGCCGACCCGGCTGCAGCCGCTGGCGGCTTTGCCGGAAACTCCCAGCGGTAAGGCGGATCTGGGAGCGCTCCGCTTTCTCGATTCGCTGCGAGCCATGGAACTGGCCGCTCAACTGCAGTCTCAGGGGCACGCCGTCACCGCCCTGCAGTTGCTCAAAGGCAACCCGCTGGGGATGAGCAGCCAGGAGATCGAAGCCCAGTTGCCGCCCGATTTGCCCGCCTGGCAGGCGCCCGGCTGGGGAAACACCATTTTGTTGACGGGGGCCAGCGGCCAGCTGGGGGCACGCCTGGCCGATCAGTTTCGGGAGGCCGGTTGCCGGGTGCTGTGTTTGTCCCGCCGACCCCGGCCGGGCTGGCTGCAGGGCGATGTTATCGCGCCACGGTTGGGTTTGGCCGAATATGAAAAATTGGCGGAGGAAGTGGATGTCGTTTTTCACTGTGCGGCCGAGGTCAACACCGTGCTGCCCTGGGACTCGCTGCGCGCGGTCAACCTGGATTGTCTGCCCGAATTGGTGAGGTTCTGCCAGACCGGACGTCCCAAGGCCCTGCACTTTGCTTCCACTCTCTCGGTCTTCGTTTCCACCGACTTTCGCGGCCGGGGGCTGTGCAGCGACGGGCTGGATGGGGAGCGGGTGGTCTTCGGAGGCTACGCCCAGACCAAGTGGGCGGCCGATCGCTGGTTGCAGCGCCAACGCGGGCCGATTTATGTCTATCGCTACGGTTTGCTGGTGGGGGACGAGCGCGACTATTTGCACCGGTTCGCGCGCGGGCTGCGGGCTCTGGGCTGCGCCCCCCAGGGCCCGGACGTCTGGCTGGATCTGACCCCTCTTGATTTTGCCGCTCAGGCCACCTGGCGCCTTTCCCAGGGGTTGCCGGCTACTTACCACGTGGCCGCCCCTCGAGCAGTGGCGTTCCGCGAATTATTGGAGGTCTTGCAGTTGCCTCCGGTGACGCCTGAAGAATTCTTTGCTCGGGCCGCTCAGGATGCCGACCAGGCGGCGGCGCAACTGGCCCTGTGCCGCTTACATCCTGACCCGGACTATTTCGAGCGCAATCGTGCTCTGGATTTGTTCCAGCGCACCGAGGTCGATTTCGAGGTCAGCCATGACCACGAGTTTCCGTTGCGGTTGCGCCAATGGATGGGCCTGTGAGAGGGCACGGCATGGTGCTGGGCAAGTTCATGCCGCCGCACCTGGGCCATCTTTATCTGGTCGACTTCGCCCGCCGCTACGCCGACGAATTAACCGTGGTGGTGGGCAGCCTGGCCGGCGAACCCATCGAGGGCTGCTTACGAGTTGGCTGGATGCGCGAATTGTTTCCCCAGCTTCGGGTCGTGCACCTGACCGATGAGAACCCTCAACTGCCTGACCAGCATCCCGATTTTTGGAATATCTGGAAGCGCTCTTTGGAGCGCGTGGTGGCCCGCCCCATCGACCTGGTCTTTGCCGGCGAGGAGTACGGCGGCCCGCTGGCCGAGGTGTTGGGAGCGCGCTTTATCCCGGTCAATGGAATGCGCTCGCTGGTGCCGGTCAGTGGCACCCAGATTCGCCAGAACCCGGGGGCCTGCTGGGCCTACCTGCCGGCCCCGGTGCGCGCCCACTTCGTGCGCCGCATCAGCATTTTTGGCCCGGAGTCGACCGGCAAGTCCACCCTGACGGCGCGCCTGGCCGAGCACTTCCAGACGCTCTGGGTGCCGGAGTACGCGCGTGGTTGGTTGGAAGCCCGCGGCGGGCAGGTTTGTCTTGCGGATCTTCCGGTGATTTCCCGGGCTCAGCGCGCCAGCGAGGAAGCTCTGGCCCGCCAATGCGGGCCGCTCTTGTTTTGCGATACCGACCCGTCGGCCACGCCGCTTTGGAGTGAGGAATTGTTCGGCGGCTGTGATCCGTTGCTGGAGGAGGCGGTAGGCCGTTATGACCTGACCTTGCTGTGCGCTCCCGACGTTCCCTGGGTGGAAGACTGCGTCCGCTACCGCCCGGAGGGCGGCCAGGCCTTCTGGGAGCGCTGTCTCCGCCGTCTGGAGTTGGAAGACCGGCGTGTGGTTCATTTGAGCGGCTCGTGGGAGCGGCGCTGGCAACAGGCTGTCTCTGCGATCCAATCCCTCAAGTAGATGTGTTTTTTGGAATATTGATTTGATATTGAATAGAGTTACGAGATATAAACCCTGCTTTTTATTAAGTAGGCCGGAAGCGACTTAAGTTAAAAGTGTATGGGGAGGGCTATCCTGATTTATATTTAGGCGAAAGCAAAACGACTCCCGCCCCATGAATTGAAAAATTTCCAATCTGAGGGGCAGGCGCTCAGACCCTATGGTTTGGGAGCGAAGTCCTCGCGGAACAACAGTAACAGAACGGCCACGCCGGAGCGGGTCTTGTCGTCCAGCCCGTCCACCTGGCCCCAAACGCTGCCCTTGCGTTTGATCTCACCATTGCTGGCCAGGCTGCCGATATTGGCCCCCTGGTACATCAGCGTGCCATCGGCCTTGACTTCACCCACCAGATCGCCTTCCAGGCGAATCCGTCCCTTGCTGTCAATTTCGCCTACCTTCTTGCCGTTGCGGCGGATGGTGCCGTTTTTCTCCACTTCACCCACGGGGGAGCTTTGCACCCGCAGGGTTCCGTTGTTCTGCACGCTGGCCCACTTGGCACCGCCCACACGGATGGTGGCGTCGGCCCAGACACCAGCGGAGAGAGCCAAAACAAAGAGAATCTTTTTCATACCGGCCCCGTTCGCAGCCAGGCCAATCGCTCCTTCACTGGCTTGCCGGCGGGTGTAAATACACGGCTCGACCAATGTGGCTCAGGCCGGCCGCCTGGCCGAGGTAGTTGTCGCCGCTGTTGAAGAGCCAGAGCACTCGCGTTTTTCGGTTTCGCGGCCGGTGGGGGACTGGCGCCTGCCGTCGATGAAGATGATCAGTCCATCGTAGCGGTTGTTCTCGTCGATATACTTCAGCACCGGAGTGAAGTTGGTGCCGCCCCGCCCGATTACCTCGATCTGGCTGCGCGCCCGTCGCCAGGTAGTGGGCGGAGTCTTGATTTTCGTGTCGAAGCAGAGCACGTCCAGGCTCCGGATGCCATAGCGGAAAAATTGATTGATGATCGAGAAGCCGGTGGCCAGGTCTTTGGAGGAGATAGAACCACTGACATCCACGGCCAGGAGCAGGTCGGTGGTAAACTGGTAGCGTCTTCCCAGTTGCTCAAAACCGTAGCGGCGGCTGGGTTTCATCCTGGTCAGGAGGCATGCGCTGGACAGCAGGCTGCTGCGAAAGTGCGCCAAGACCGCCCGGTAGTCCAGTTCGGGCTGTAATGTCGCCAGGATCTGTTCCCGCCACCGTCCCGCCACGCTTCCCCAACGCGAGCTTGCCTGGGCCTGCCGGAGCTGTTCATTGATTCGTTCCACCAGGAAGGCATCGCTATCCCAACCTTGACTGTTTTCCAGGGCCAGTTCGAGGCTCACCAGGACCGGCCAGTCTTGCTGACAGAGCAGGCGGTAGTAGAATTCAAAGTATTGGCCATCGTAGCGAGGGGTCTGAAGGAGCTGTCGGGCTGTGGGCCAGGGTAAGTCGGTCTTGAGCACTTCCTTCAGAGTGAGATTGCTGGCCAGATAGGCCAGCTCCGGTTGGGGCTTTCTTCGAAGATAGGGATGTTTTAGCAAAATCCGGGTGGCCTCGGCGCTCATCATTGCTTCCAGCAAAGAATCGTTCAGGCCCTGGAGATAAACTGGATTATATTCAATTCGGCCGCTTCCCACCCGAAGGGTGCGAATGCGTGGCTGACTCACCAGATCGTGGGTTGTCCAGGCGCTAAAAAGTGGCGGTTCCAATAGATACCAGCGTTGCACCACGGCGGCCAGGCGTGAGCGTTGGAGGTCCACTAGACCTCGATGCCTTGAATATAAGTGGTCAGGAATTGAACGATCTCCAGCGAGAGGGCCAGGATTCCGGTAGCCTGTTGGAAATTGGGGTTCTCCAATTGCGAGGCGAGGTGGGCCAGCACCTCCAGTTGTTTCAGTTGCTTGAGTGTCTTCAGGTAGGCTAGAAAGTTTTCCAGGTTCTGTAGATTGAGCCAATAGAAAATTTGCTCATTCAACAGGACCAGTTCTTGCAGGCTCATCTCTTTGAGCTGGGCGCGATGGCGCTCGAACTGCAGCAGCAACTGCTGAGCTGTGATACGTAATTTGTGTTGGATACTTTGGCGGAAAGCCAGAGCCGCCGGGCTGCCCACGAGGCCGGCGATGGCCTTGATTTCCAGTTCGCCCAGGCTTTGGTGGGAGAGGACAAAATCGGATACTCGGGCCCAGGCCCGCCGGTCAGGGGTTTTCATCAGCCCGGAGGCGCGCCAGGCTTCCTCGGCTTTGGGAATCTGGCTGTCCAGATATTCGGGGTGTTTCTGGATAAAGGCGATCACGCGCTGCTGGCGGTGGGCCCACAAGAGCCAATCTTCGAGACTGGGGGCGAATTCGTAGAGGTTGAAGCGGGAGACCAGGGCCGGGTCCAGATCGGTCAACTGATATTCATCCCCTGATTGACGGCTGCAATCACCACACTTGCTTCGGGCAGGCGCCGGCCGGCGAGGGTGCGGTTGAGAGCCAGATCGTGCACGGCCTGGAGGATTTCCGGTCGGCCTCGGTTCAGCTCATCTAGAAACAGGCAAATCGGTTCATTCTCGCCAGGCCACCAATAGGGAGGTAGGAAGACGGACCGGCCGGATTCTTTGTTTTTATCCATGAGTCCGAGCAGATCACCCGGGTCGCTCATTTGGCCCAGGAAGAACGGTACGACTCGTAAGCCGCGTGTCTGGTAAAATTGGGTGATGATTTGCGATTTGCCCAGCCCGTGGCGGCCTATCAGAAGAATGTTCTGGTCGGTCGGCGTTAGAGCCAGTATTTGTTCCAATTCGCGTGCGTCGATTTGTATATTCAAGGCAGCTCCTGATGCAAGGTCCAGTCATGGCCTGCGGCCTGGCTGATCCGAAAACGCAGTCCGTGGGCATAAAGCGCCCGCAAGGATTGAACGGCCCCGCGCAGTTGCGGTAGAACGGTCTCGAAGTTCTTGTAGGGTATCTGCAACTCGGCGCAATCTCGCGAACTCAAGCGTATATATAGTTTGAGGAAGTGGTGAGCGGGTTGGCTGGCAAAGTCGAATGCCTCTTCTTTGGCCACTTGTCTCAATCGGGCCAGCACTGCCTGATCCTTGAGGAGCTTAACCTTCTTGTTCTTGCTGCTCTGAAGTATCTGGCGTCGCATGCGTTCCTGACAGGCAGAGAGAGGTTGAATATTTCCTGAAGGTCTGAAACCAGCGCAGGAATGCTCGTAACAGCCGAGGTTCAGCCGCCCATCCGGGTCGAGACTCAAGTGAAACCGGCGCCGTGCCGGTGGTCATAGTAGGGGGCCTCAGGATCGACAATCCGGATGGTTATCAGGGCTTTTTCTCCCCGCTCGAAACCGGCGCGGGTCTCGACCCGGACAAATTCCCGTCCCTTCAGGCGTTCCAGCAGGTCTTCAGACAGCCCCCGGGCCTGCTCCGGTGTGAGCCGTAGCGGTGCCTCCGTACGGAAGTGCTCTCGCAAGAGCTTCTTTCGGGAGGGAGAGGTGAACAACATCTCCCTCCCGTTCGTGAGAGGCGACGCTCGTCCCCGCAAACCCTATGATGGTGAATTTACTCTTCCTGCTTGGCGGCGCTCAGTGCCCGCGAGATCTCCCGCGAGAGGCGCTCCACCGGTTCCGGGAAAGGCTCACTAACTTCCACGGTAAAGGTTTTCTTGATTTCACCATAATGGAACTGAAGAAAGCGTGACATGTTGCCCGGTTTGGAGGCCTGCGCTTTATGCAGATTGGGATCGGCCAGCAAGCGCTCGATAAGATCCAGCTCTTCCTGGTTGACGTAGCCGGTCACCTGGGAATCGTGCGGAGCGGTGGCCGTCTCCCACTTTTCGGTGATGATGTCCCCACTGGAGCGAATAATACTGGTGCGTCCACCGCCGGTGAAACCGCCGGAACTACCGACCGACACCGACCATTTGAGGGGACGCTCGGCGGCCACGGGAAGGGCTGCAAGGATCAAGGCGAGGGCAAGGGCTTTCATGCCCTCTCCCTTCTCACCCCGGAGCCGGTCCCCTTCGTTTCTATTCAGGAAACGATTCCTTTCGAAACTGGCCTTTGATCGGCTCGCCGGCCGGCGCTAGGCTGAGGTTATGACGAACATCGAATGGGCCGAACTGCGCGTGCGCGACCTGGTCCTGCAAGAACGGTTTTATTGCCAACTTTTGGATCTGGAAGTGTTGAAGCGGGACGGTTCCCGGGTGGAGCTGGGCCTGGAGGGGCGGGCTCTACTCAAGCTGCAAGCGGACCCGAAAGCTCGGGTGCCTGAGCAGGCCCATCCCGGACTCTTTCACCTGGCTTTTTGGGTGCCGGATATGGGCCGTTTGGGAGGCTGGTTGCAACGCTCCCAGGTGCCTTTGGAGGGAGCTTCCGATCACGGAGTAAGCCGGGCTCTCTATTTGTCCGATCCTGAGAACAACGGATTGGAGATCTATGCCGATACCGGAGCCAGGGTTGAAATGGGCACGCGCCGCCTGGATCTGCCCGCGCTTCTCCACCAGGCTCGTCCCTGGTCGGCCCTGGGGCTGCGCTTGGGGCACATTCACTTGCGCTCGCTCAGCGCTTACGATGGCCAAGAATGGTTTGCCCGCTTGGGAATGACGCCCAGCGCCCGCTACCCCGGGGCCGAATTTTACGCGGCCGACGGTTATCACCATTACTTCGCCGTCAATCAATGGGGTGTGCGGCCCGCGCCTGCGGGTAACTGGACCGGCTTGATCGGCTACGCCCTGAGCGGACCGTTCGCAACGGCCGAGGTGTGCGACCCCTGGGGCCACCGTGTCCAGCTCACCTCCGCCTCGGTCTCGGTTGGTTAGGATTTAGCAACAAGTCTCGCGCAAATGGTTTTCATGAGTAATTTAGCCTGGCTTCATGAAGAACCGATTCGCCGCTCTTTTGTTGGCCGTAGGCCTGTTCAATCAACTGCACTCCCTTTGTCTGGAGACTTACGAACCGGTGTTGCCGGCTCTCAAAGTAGCTGAGCCCGCCAGTCCCCTTGGGGTCGTCCCGATTGCTCAACAGACCGGTTACAGCGATGGCCAGGCAACCGTGGCCATGGCGATCAATTGCCTTACCGGCAAAAATCTGGATGAAAACGACATCGACAAGAAGTATGGCTACGAGTTGCTAAGCGCCCTGCGCGAGGAGTGCGCCTCGGCAGGGCTGAATTGGCAGGACGGGGGAGAAATCGGGCCGGACAAATGGGAAATGATCGAGCACAAGATCCTCAACGAGAAGCTACCGGTGGTATTGGCTCTCAACGGCCCGGAGTTTTCGGTGGATCCCCGGCGGGGACACATTGTGCTGGTTTGCGGTCTGGAAGGCGACAAAGTGACCTACGCCGATCCTGCTACTGGCACGCTACGCACCACGACTCGTTCCAACATCAACAATGCCCTCCAGCATCCCCAGGGCAACTTCATCTTCTATGCCGATCGTGAGCTGGACATCCGCTGACGAACCGCTACTGACGGAGCAGGACCGAAGTTTCTTGCGCCAACTCTCCGAGCATCCGGCCGCCCCCGCTTACAATTATGCCTGCGGCGAGATGCTCGACGAGGAGGGTCTGCAGTGGGTGCTCGACTTTGAAGCCACTCTGCGCCAGGTTCCGGTGCGCTGGCATTTCCGCAAGCCTCCCGCCTGGGTGGAGGAGTTCACGCGCCGTTGTCTGGAGCAGGTGCCCTATTACCGGGCTTACCCACATTCGGGCTGGTCCGAACAACTGCCTGGCCTGCCCCGCCAGAGGCTGCGCGATCACTATCGGGAGTTGATTCCGGACGGAGCTCCCCGCGAGCAGATGGTGGAATACTACACTTCGGGCACCAGCGGCAACATTCTGCAGGTTCCCTCCCATCCGGTCACGGCCGGCTGCTATCTGCCGTTGCTGCGCAAAGCCATCGAGTCGGCGGGAGGCCGCCTGCAGGGCGGGCCCGGTCGGGTCGGTATCGCGCTGGCCTTTTATCAGTTGCAGACGCTGACTTACCCGTCGATTTCGCGCGTGCTGGACGGAGCCGCTTTCCTCAAAATCAATTTGCATCCGTCCCAGTGGCGCGAACCCGAGCATCGCCGCCAGTATTTGGAGGCCTTTCCTCCCCAGGTGCTGTCGGGCAACCCTCTCTCTCTGGAAGAACTGGCCCTGCTCGAGCCGGCCATCCGACCGGCCGCGGTGGTCTCCACTTCCATGGCGATGCTGGAAGGACAACGGCGCCAGTTGCAGGCGCACTTCGGCTGTCCGGTTATCGATCTCTACTCCATGACCGAGTGCCGTTGTCTGGCCGCCCACAGCGGAAACGGGCGCTACGAGTTGCTGGCCCACGACGTCTACATCGAGATCCTGGATGACCAGGGTCGCGCCTGTGAACCGGGAGTGCGCGGTGAAATCACTCTGACCGGCGGGCGCAATCCCTTTCAGCCGCTGCTGCGCTATCGCACCGGCGATTTTGCCGCCCTGGAGTGGGAGGGGGACCGGCCCTTCCTGACCGGTCTGGCCGGCCGCACACCGGTGCGCTTTCTGCGGCCCGACGGCTCCTGGCTGAACAACATCGACGTCACCGTCATGCTGACCGACCTGCCCCTGCGCCGCTTCCAACTGCATCAGAAAGCCGATCGCAGTCTGCAGTTCCGCTACCAGGCCAGCGCCGTGGAACCGGAGCAAGTCCGCCAACGCCTGATCGACCTCTTCGGCAAGACCATTCCCCTGGAAATCTCCCTGGCGGCTCCCGGCGAACTGCTGGAGAACAAGTGGATCAACTACACCAGCGAGCTGTTTTAGACGGTGAGAATGGCGCCTTCACCCCAAGGGCCCTGGGTGAGGTTCAGCCCCTTGGGCCGCCAGTGCTGGATGAGTTTGGGGATCACGCCGGGGGGAGGCGTCATCACGGTAAGCCAGCTCCCCTCCCGGAGGAAGCGCACTTCGCCTCCTTGCGCTGTCGGTTCGAGGGCAATGACCTCGACCTTGTCCTTGCTGGCCTCGCGCAAAATGAGGTCGCTCAGCCGTTCTACCGGCACGGGCAACTGGACGTGGCTGACCTTGCGGTTCTGGCGTTTGCGCAAGGCCACTTCGCGCACCTGGTGATGGTTCTCCACTTCGCTGTGACGGACCAGTGTGAAGACATCGGCCGTGATGAAGAGATAACCCAGCGCGTGTTCGGCGATTTCGCCCTCGCTGGCTGATTGAAGCAGCCGCTTTTTGGCCTTCTGGGCCGGATCGTGGCCCGGGTCGGGAAGTAATACACAATGGTCGGCTTCAAAAGCCACCCAGCAGGGGGCGTCGGGTGTTAGCACGGTATGCCAGACTTCGGACATGAAATCGTCTCCTTCATTTGCTACGCCCGGGCAGGGCGTTCCGGTCTTTCTCAGGATACAGCAGCAGAGGCAAAAGTTGTAGGCCGGCGGCTTTGCCGGTCCGGAAACTTTTACGCGCGGTTGCGGGACTGGCATGCGGGGGGAACGAAATTGAAGCCGGGTAATGGACGATGTCGCGCTGGAGATGGAGCTGGACGATGACCTGGATGTGGTCGAGTCGCAGCTCAACACACAGAACAGCGTTCACGACCGCACCCAATTCGAGAGTAAGTTTGACTTTGAACTGACCCCCAGCCAGTATGGCGGTAAGAATCACTACGAGGTCGATTTATACCTCTTTTTCCCCAAGGCGGTGGGAGTCAGCAGCGAGAGCTATCCGCGCGAGGCTTTTTACGGGGATATGACCCATCTGTTGCGGGTGCGCACTCCCGAGCTCAAGCGGGGCCGCGGCAACATCTTTATCACTCCGCGGCTTTCTTCGGTGGAACAATATTTTCAAAGTCACCTGGAGACCGCCCAGCGCGACCGGCTGACCCAACTGGTGGTCCACGACACCAAATTATTCGGTTGCCTGGTCTACACCGAGCTCAAACGGGTGCGCTCCGACCTGGCCCGGGTCATCAAGCGCGCCACCACTCATCAGAACCCCGAGCTGGTGGTACGTTTTCATCATCGCCTGATGGGGCGGGTGGAGAGCGTGCACAGCGCCATCCGCCAGTACCGCGAACGCTACGTGTGGCCTCTCAAGACCGAGCCGCTGCTGGTCGGTGATGAAGTGCGCCGGGCCTTGCTGCTGGTGGACGAATACCTGTCCTACCGTCTGGAATCTTCCCTGATCGCCCTGCACCGCCTGGTTGAGCCTTACGGCGAGACGGTCGAGGATCTGCAGCATCAGGTCGAGGCGTTGTTGACCGGCGAACTGGCCTACCGCAATGAACACGTGCAGGCGGCCGCCGAGCGGGTGGAAGCGCGCGTCGAGACCTATTACTACCGGCTCGGGTTGCTCAAGAAATATGTCAGCGAGGTGCTTTTTCTCCAGACCAAACGCATCAATAAAGACAATCTCTACCGCAACTTCGTGGCTGCCTTCGGAGCGGCGCTGGCGGCCGCTTTCGCGGTGTTGACCAACGTGCAGACCACGCGCATGATGCTCAATCAGGAAGACTGGAGCTTCCGCATTATCGCCATCACCATGCTGGGCATTATTGCTTATGTTTTTAAGGACCGCATCAAGGACCTGACCAAGGAGTATTTCAACAGCCGGCTCAAGAGCTGGCTGCCCGACTACGACGTGCAGATGTTCTACACTCATTTCGATGCCGAGGGGCGCAGCCACAAGGCTTATCTGGGTAGCTCTCAGGAGACGGTGCGCTACTTGCACCGGGCCTCTCTGCCGCCGGATATCGACTATCTACGCCAGCTGGGCCACCGCGCCGAGTTGGAGCCGGAGCGTTTCGAGACGGTGCTCCACTACAACAAACGCATGCGCTTCGAACTCGAAGAGTCGCTGCGCGATCACTTTGGCCAGGCCGAGATCCGGCGTATTCACGACGTGCTGCGCTTCGACGTCAGCCAGTTTCTGGCCAAGATGGCCGACCCGCGCCAGAAGTTGAGCTATTTTAGCTCGGAAAAGGGGATTCTCACCACCGAGGCGCCGCGCGTTTATCACCTCAACATGGTCTTCCGCTACCGCGTCACCCATTGGCATGAAGGCAAAATGATCTGCCAGGCCAGCGACTATGAACGCCTGCGGGTGGTCCTTAACAAGAAGGGCATCGTGCGCGTCGAGACGGTGGTGCCGCGCGGTGAATTGGGTCAGGAAGAAGGCTTTGAAGGAAACGCCCGCGGGGAACTGCCGCCGCTGGTGGTGACCAATCCGTTGCGCTTGAGCCCGGGGCGAGCGGCTCTCTGATGACGACCTGGCACATCCTGGAGGCATTGGGCGGCTGGGGACTCTTCCTGTTTTCGTTGCGCACGCTGACTCGGGTCCTGCAACGCACCCTGTCGCGACGCTTGCGCGGCATTTTCGGCCGGGCTCTGGGCCATCCGCTGCAGTGTCTGCTGGCCGGCACCGGGGCCACGGCGGTGGTGCAGGCCAGCAGTATCACCATCATCGCCTCCATGAGCATGGTCGGCTCCACTTTGATCACGCTGGAGCAAGGCTATTACTTGATGCTGGGCTCGACCCTGGGGACGACCCTCAAAGCCTGGATTCTCAGTATCAACGACTTGCTGTTTGGTCCGGTGCTGGTGGGAGTCACCAGCGTAGCCCTGCTTTTTGTGCGCCGCAGTTCCTATCGCGATGCGCTCGAAGGCGTCATGGCCATCGGGCTGGCCCTCTGGGGCATGTTTTTCATTGGCCAGGGGTTGGCCCCACTGCTTGATTTGCCTTCGGTTCAGGAATTGATCCGCGGCAATCCCGGAGAGAATCTGATGGAACAGACGGTGGGAGTGCTGGTCGGGGTCGTCTTCACCGGCTGTGTGCAATCGAGCAGCACCGTCATCGGTGTGGTGATCTCGCTGGCCGCCGGCCAGCATCTGGCCTACCCGCAGGCTGCTTCCTTGATTTTGGGAGCCAACATCGGCACCACTTTCGGGCCGCTGCTGGCCTCGCTGGAATACGGGCCCAACCTGCGCCGGCTGGCGCTGGCGCACTTTTTCGTGAAATGCGGCGGCGTGCTCATCACCCTGTTCTTCTTTCCCCAGTTCATCAACGCCATTTCCTGGGTTGTTCCTGAGCAACTGGATCCGGTGCAACGCATGAGCTATCGCCTGGCGGCCGTGCACACTGGTTTCAATCTGATCAATGTCATCTGGTGGACGCTTTTCAGCACTATCATCCTGCGGCTGGTAGGTTGGTTGGTGCCTTCGAAGGCGGAAGTAGGCGGGCTGGCGCTGGCTCCGGTGGTGCGCCGCATGTTGCGGCGCAGTCCGGAACGCTCGCGCGAGGAGGCCCTGCGTCAAATGAGCCAGCTGCTGGTGTGCGTGAAGACGCTGCTGGATATCGGCTCCTCGCTGCTGGTGGCCGAGCGCACCAATGAGACGCGCCTGGAGAACCGTATTCTCGAGCAGCGCGAGTTCCAGAGTTTGAAAGACAGCATTTATGAACTGTTGGTCCAGGCCTCGGCCGGCAAGGCCGACGATTTACGGCTGCTGCTGGCCCGTCTGGCCGACCTGGAGGAACTCTATTTCCAGGCTCTGCGCCTGCGCGAACAGCTCGAGTCCGGCCTGGTTCGCGAAAAGTTGGGCATGCCACAGCGCTTGATGGCTCTCACCAAGGTCTACCGGCGCTGTCTGGATGAGGTCTGGCTGCGCATTCTCTTCCCCAAAGACAGCCCCGACCCCTCGGTGGATCCTGTAGTGCTGGCCCGCCAATGGGAGGACGCTTTCTACGTATCTCTCCAGGAAGAAGAACTGACCAGTCTGCAGGCCTCCTGGGCCTTCGATCTGGTCAGTAATTTGCGCAGTGTTTTGTTGCACCTGAGCTGGTTGGCTCAGATGCGTAACCTGGTTCCCAGTGAGGAACCGCTATTACTTGACTCCCAGTAGCTCCACGTCAAAGACCAGCGTAGCCCCGGGAGGAATGGCCTCGCCGGCTCCCCGATCGCCGTAGCCCAGCTTGGCCGGAATGGTCAGCTTGCGTTTCTCGCCGATCTTCATGCCGGCTACGCCTTCGTCCCAGCCCGCGATGACCTGGCCCTGACCCAGAGAGAATTCGAAGGGTTGGCCGCGATCCACGCTGCTGTCGAACTTGCTGCCGTTGGTCAGGTAGCCGGTGTAATGGACGCTGACCGTGGTGCCGGCTTTGGCCTCTTTGCCGGAGCCTTTCTTGAAGATCTCGTATTTCAGTCCGGACTTGGTGGTGACCGGCTTGGCCTCCGATTTTCCGGACCAGCCGGGCACGGCCGCTGCCGAGGGGGTCCCGGAAGCCGCCGGGGTTTCGGAAGCGGCCGGAGTTTCGCTGGCCACCGGCGGAGGAGCTGCCGTGGTGTCGACGGTGACCGCGGTGGTGGTCTCCGTGGTCGAGGGGGCCGGCGGGTTGGTGCAACCGACCAACGAGAGCAAAGAAAGAGAAAGTAGGAAGCGTTTCATGCTGGCCGGTTCTGTCGCGCTCAGGAATTACCTTTCGTCTTCTCATCCAACAAGCGCGAAGTGTGATCGTGCAAGATCAACCAGCCTTCGGCTGTCTTGCGCAGCACCAGAGAGAAGATGCCGCCGCTCTTGGGCTCCTTGGAACGGGCGCCGAAGTCCACCGCCCACTTGCCCATGGCCAGCGCGTAACCTTCGCCGAGCGGCCACACCTCGATCTCGTCAAAGCGCAACTGGCCCATGGTCTCGCGACTGGTGCCATAAGCCTTCTGATAGCGGGCGCGCAGCTCGTCAATGCCGCGCACGACCCGACCGGAGGCCGTGTAAGTCATCTCCGGACTCTGGACATAGCCTTTCAGGAAGGTGTCCAGATCGCCGCGGTTCCAGGCCTCCATTCCCTGAATCAAGGCCGCCTGGACCTCGGTCTGCAGAGGCTCGGCCGGGGCGGAGAGGACCAGTGTAAAAATTAGACAAAAGGTTGACAAGAATCTGACCATAGGAGGACCTTCTGGATGTACCCAGCCTTTCATTCCCAGGTGCCGGAAATACGCCGCTGGCCGGCCAATGAGGCCGGGGTCCACAGAGAGGGCGAGTTCGTGCTCTATTGGATGACGGCCAACCGCCGGCCAACCTTCAACTTTTCGCTGCAACGGGCGGTGGAGTGGGCGCGCCATCTGCAAAAACCGCTGCTGATTCTGGAAGCTTTGCGGCGGGCCTATCCGTGGGCCTGCCAACGCTTCCACCGCTGGGTTATGGATGGAATGGAAGACAACCAGAAGTTTTTTGAATCTAAGGCGGTCACCTATTATCCTTACCTGGAGCCGGAACACGGGGACGGCCGGGGGCTGCTGGAATCGCTGGCCGAGCGTGCCTGTGTGGTGGTCGGAGACCACTTCCCCTGTTTCTTTCTGCCGCACATGATTGAGAAAACGGCCAGGCGCCTGAAGGTACACTTGGAACTGGTGGATAGCAACGGGCTTTTGCCCCTGAACGCGGCCCCCAAGACCTATCTGCGAGCGGTGGATTTCCGCCGTTTCCTGCAGAAATCGTTGAAGCTCCACTTGAAGCAGAGACCTGAGGTGGATTCACTCAAGGGCCTGCATCTCCCGCGTTTGCCCGAGAGATTGCCGGAATACCGGCGCTGGAAGCCCGGAGTCGAGTTCGCGCTGTCAGACCTACCGGAACCGGCCCCCGTTCAGGTGCGCGGCGGCTCGGTGCGGGCCGACAGGTTGGTCACTCGCTTTCTCAATGAGCGTTTGGAAAACTACCACCGCCGCAGCCAGCCCTCGCAACAAGTGGCCAGCGGTTTCTCGCCTTACCTGCACTGGGGCCATCTCTCGGCCCACCAGGTCTTTCAGGAATTGGCCGAGGCCGAAGATTTTGACCCCGAGGGATGGCCGGCAAGGATGAGCGCCAACGCCGACTCGTTCCTGGATGAACTGATCACCTGGCGCGAACTCGGCTACAACATGTGCCATCGGGAGAGGGACTATGATTCTTATGAGAGCCTGCCGGACTGGGCGCGGGCGACGTTAGAAGAACATGCCGCCGATGAGCGCCCGTACCTTTACACGCTCAAAGAGCTGGACGAGGGCCGGACTTACGACCCGATTTGGAACGCGGCCCAGCGCCAACTACGCGAGGAGGGATACATCCACAATTACCTGCGCATGCTCTGGGGAAAGAAGATTCTGGAGTGGAGCCAGACCCCACGTCAGGCCGTAGCGCACCTGATCGAGCTGAACAACAAGTACTCGCTGGACGGCCGCAACCCCAACTCCTACAGCGGCATCTTCTGGTGTCTCGGTCGCTACGACCGCGCCTGGTTTGAACGGCCCATCTTCGGCAAAATTCGCTACATGAGCTCCGAATCCACGGCTCGGAAGTTCAAGCTCGGCCCCTATCTGGAGCGCTTCGGCTAATACTAACGATTTTGCACCAGCCGGGTGATGTAGCCGCGGGCGTGGGCGGTGAACTGGAATTTCTTGTCGCTCAGGCTCGAATACTGAGCGTACCAGAAGCCCCAGGCCAGCAGGCAGATGGCGCCGGCCACCAGTTTGCGATACAGGCGCTCGCCGCGGATGAGGCGCACAGCCAGCATGAGAATGAAGAAAAGGTTGATCAGACCCGCGCCGATCAGCCGGAAATCGGCGTAGGTGAAGGCGACCGCCGTTTTGCCCAGCAGCCCGAGCAGCGGCTGAGTGAGCACGAACCAGACCACCTCCAGGGCGATCAGGCGGGGCATCCAGTTGAGGCTGAAGTTTTTCCAGCCCAGCGTGTGAAAGCCCGAGCGGAAATCGTCGCCGACTTCCCCCAGGGATTGACGCGCCAGTTCCAGTGTGCCGCTGCTTTTCTTGGAAGCAGGCGGGGCGGCCACGGCCAGGGTTTCGGAGGTCAGACGGGGCGCCGCGGCCCGTTCAGCCAGAGAGACGGGAGGGGGAGGCGGGCTGGGACGGGGAGCCTCAACTGGCGGCGCCGTGCCCAGCGCCGCGTAGATGGCCTCGCGCATCTCGGCAGCCGAACCCCAGCGGGATTGCGGCTGCTTCTCCAGAGCCTTCATGATGGCCAGGCTGAGGGCTTCGGGCACATTGGGGTCGAGTTTGTGAGGTGCCTCGGGCACGTGCATCAACTGCGCTTTCATGACCTGAACCACCGTGTCCCCGGGAAAGGGGCGCTCGCCGGTGACCATCTCATAGAGCACCACGCCCACCGAATAAAGATCGGAGCGCTTATCCACCTGCTTGGCGTCAAACTGCTCGGGAGCCATATAGTCGGGGGTGCCCATCATGGCCCCGGTCTGGGTCAGACGCTGGGCCTCCTGCATGTTGGCGATCGAGAAATCGGTCAGCACCGCGTCCTGGCGCGGCGACATCAGCACGTTGGCGGGTTTGACGTCACGGTGGGTGACACCGGCTTCATGGGCGCATTCCAGAGCCGAGAGCACCTGGCCCATGAGACGGACCGCCTCGGCCAGAGGCAGGCGGCCGTTATTAGCCCGCAAGTAGGCCTGCAAATCTTCCGGCCCCACGTACTCCATGGCGATGTAGTAGAGATTGTCCTGAGCCGAGTAGTCGAAGACCTGGACGATGTGGGGATGGCGCAGCTTGGATGAAATCAGGCCTTCGCGCCGGAAACGAGCCACGAATTCCTGGTCGCGCGTGAATTCGGCGGCCAGCACCTTGATAGCCAGGTCGCGTGACAAGGACTCCTGGCGAGCCAGGTAGACCGTGCCCATGGCGCCGCGGCCCAGCTCGCGCAAGACTTTGTAGGGTCCTATGGTTTCCGGGAACTCCTCAGACATGGGCGGCCCGTTCGACGGGCGCGGGGCAATTTCCTAACGCCAGTCTCCAAATAAAGTAAAGGCGGCCCAGAAAAATGGGTGGCTGAACTTGGCCTGCTTGGACAGAGTCGTCTCCGCGCTTTGCAGAGAAGCAGCCAACGACTTGCCCTGGGCTAATTGCTTATAAAACTCGATCATCAGTTGCTCGGTGGCGTTGTCCTCCACGCTCCACAGGCTGGCTACCACCGAGTGGCCGCCGGCCACGCGGAAAGCCTCGGCCAGACTGGTGATGGCCGCCCCCGGTTTGCCTTCCTGCAGGGCGGTTTTGCAGGCCGACAGGGTTACCAGGCGCACGCCCTGCCAATCCAGGTCGTAGATATCGGTGGCCCGAAAATGAGCCGATTCGCCGCTGCCCGCCATGACCAGGTAGCTGTTCTTGGGGTCGGCTTCGGAGAGCTGGCCATGGGTGGCCAGGTGCACATAGCCGGTGTCGGGCTCCAGTTTTTTCAAGAGCGAGGCGGTGGCCTCCCGGCCGATGACCTTCCGGGCCTGGGGGAAACTGGCGGTGATGCTGTTCACTTCACGTTCGGCTCCGGGCAGACTTCCGTCTGGATTGCCCACGGCGAAGAGCTTCTTGCCGGGAGCGGAGCCCGCCAGCGGAACCAGGTCGGAGGTTTTGACCAGATTGACGCACTGGTAATTCTCGGCCAGGAACTTCGGATTGCCGGCCGCGTCCAGCGAACACAGGGCGGGAAAGGGCACATAGTGGAGCACGCCGGTGGGCACGATGGCCAGCACCGGCCGGCCGCCCAGGTCGCCTTCGATGGGGTCGATCAGCCATTTGTCGAGACGGGCCAGCTCTGTTTTCAAAGGCAGACTCTGGCGCTGATAGCCGGGACTGCCGGGGTCGTTCCAGCGAAAAGCTTCCGGGTGCGGGCCCAGGTTGGGATCGTGGGGAAACAGGTTGATCAACTGGCGCACCTTGAGCACGCTTTTTTCCAGTTCCTTGGGGTCGACGGCCACTTTATGGATTTTCAGGTCGCCCTGTTGGCTGGCCACAAAGCTGTAGACACCATCGTCGGATACAAAATAGAGCACGGCGGTGGTATCGGCCGGTATCGATTTCTTGAGTTCCAGGAACTCCACCGGGCGCACCGCCATGGCGCCTTCGTACTGGGGATGGCTGCGACGCAGATCGGCCACCACCCGCTGGTACTCCCCCTTGCTGCTGGCCAGCAATTGCTCGCTAGCCTGAGTGTCTTTCCCTTGCAGGCGCTCATCGGCCACCTGCCTTTCCAAGGCGGCCGTTTCGGCGCGCACTCTTTGAACTTCGCGCAGCTGCGTGTTGTTGCGCAGCGAGTCTTGATTCTGCTGGGCCGCCTGGGCCTGCAGTTGGCGACTGACCGTTTGGAAGGCGCTGGTGGCCTTGCCGCTGCTCAACTGCAACTTGGCCAGCAGTTGATAGGCCGCTTTGTAGCGGTCCCGGATGGCCCGGCTGCCGGCCTCACCGGCTTCCACTTCGGTCAGGTAAGCCTCCACGCCGTCCACCGCTTGTTGCAGTGACTGAATGGCGGGGCCGTTCTGGCCCTGAGCCGCCAGCAGACGGCCGCGCAGCATGGCTACGCGTGAAATTCCTTCGCGATACCCGAGTTGCTGATTGACCTGGGCCAACTGGCTGAGCAGCCGGTCGGCTTCCTTTGGCCAGCCGGGTGGACGAAAGCGCAGTTGGTACTCGGCCACGGCCCAGCGGGCATCCTCACTGCCCTGATAGCCCACTCCGCGCAGGGCCCGCTGGTTGAGCGTCACCGCCTCGGCCGCCAGCTTTTGGGCCTTGCTCAACTGGACCGCGCTCAGCTTCCCCCGGCTGTCGGCCAGCAACTGCTGGAGCTGGGCCAGGCGAATGCGGGTGCGCTGGCGCATCCAATCACCTTCCAACAGATTGAAGGAAAAGTCGCCCGGAAGGTTGGCCAGGCAGCCGCGGATCAGCTTGTCGACCTGCTTCTCCTGTTCGCGCACTTCCGCTTCGGTCTTGACCAGGTAATTCTCCACCGTCACCATTTCGGGAAGCAAGCGGGCGGCTTGTTTGGGCTGGTTCACTCGTAAGGCCTGTTCGTGGGCGTCATTGAGCAATGACAGCATGGCCATGCCGGCCGCGTAGCTCTGGATATAGTTTTGGTTTTTGGAGGCGGCGGAGATGGCGCCGTTCAGGAGGTCCAGTTCGATCATCAGCGATTGGCTGAGACGCTTATCTTCAGGTGAATCCTCGGGGATATCGCGCAGTTGGTAGAAATCCGCCATGCGCGCCAGCCAGAGAGTGCTTAGATGGCCGAAAACACGTCCCAAAATGGCGCTTTCAAAAGGATTGGCCTGCTTGAAACCTTCCCAGACGGCGTCATGGCGGCGGCAGAACTCCTCCACGCTGGTCTCGGGATTTCTCTCCAGTTGCCGCAATTCGGCAAAACTGCCCGAGTAAAAGTGCCAGAAGGCTCGCTTTTCTGGAGGGAGGGCGGCCACGGCCTGCTGGAGCGGTTCCAGGTAGCGATTGGTGACGTCGGGAAAGCCGCCCATGCGGCCGGCGTCCAGCAAACAGGTATAGAGTTCCAGCAGCTCGTCGGGGTTTTTCTGGCTCCTGGCTAGTTCCACCAGAGCGTCGCCCTGCTGGCGGGCCAGCAGGTAGCGTCCGCCCACCATGCGGGCCTTGGCCAGGTAGAGGCGCTGCTGGTCGGCTTCAGCTCCTTGGGCTTGCGCCAGGTTCTTCTCCATGGCGGTGAAGAGCCGTTCGCTCTGCTGGTAATTTCCCATGGCGATGAGCAGTTGGGCGAAACCACGCGCCAGGGTGAAGACTTCCGTAAAGGCCATCGGCTGGTCGGGAATTTGGGCGGCCAGCAGGCGCTGTTTCAGCTCTTCGCCGCCTAGAGCGCGGGCCCAGGTCCAGAAAAGTCCGTTGTAGCGTGCGTCTCTTTCCTCGGGCTTTTTGTTGCTGATTTCCTTAAGGGCCAGGTCAAAGCTGCGCCGGGCCAGTTCGGGGTTGGCTTTGACCAGGTCGATCACTTCCTGTTCGTTGGCGGCGCTCAGAGAGCGTACAATAAATTGGACCACGTCGGCGGCCTGGGCCACCGTTGCGCAGGCGGGCAGATCGAGGGGAAAGTCGGGCCGGGCTTGAGCCGGCGGGCACAGGCTCAGGGCCATCAGACCATAGACGAGTTTCTTTTTCACCATAACTCCTTGACGTCGGTTTGCACCTGGTGGCGCAGCTCTTTGAGTTCGCGGGCGTAACTGCCGGACAGAATGGGGAAGCGGCACCAGCTTTTGGGGTCCAGGTTCTCGTCGTCGAGATGGAAGCTGGGGGCGTAGCGTTCGCGTTTCCACTGATTGCGGCAGAATAGCTGGAAAAAGCGCTCCACCCAGGTACACAGTTGGCGGGGCGTGTAGTGGGGGAAGCGCAGATGCAGTTGCTGATAGCACTCCAGCGGCGACTGCTTGTCCCGGATGGCCGCCTTTTCCACGGCGTCGAGCAAGTCATAGGGCATCAAATCGTCCTCGTCGGTCTGCTTGCTCTCGGGTGGGCGCAGTTCGGCGGTGGGCTGTTGTTGGTTGACCACCCGCACGGCCGGGATAGGCCCCAAATCTTCGGGACCTTGGGCTTCCACCCAGCGCAGCCAGTGGCGCAAGTAGTTTTTGTCGATGCCGGCGATGGGGGACAGTCCGCCCGAAGTGTCGCCGTCCATGGTGGCATAGCCGACGGCCGCCTCCGATCGGTTGGAGGTCGATAAGAGCAGCGCGCCGCGCAGGTTGGCCAGCATCCACACTCCGGGCGCGCGCACCCGGGCCTGGATGTTTTGCAGGGCGATGTCGTCGCGCTGCCACTCCAGGGAACGCCCGATGGCTCCTTCCACCATGCCTTTGTAGCCCTCCACCATGGCGTCCACGTCAAATTCATAATGCTGGCCGCCGACCGCTTCCGAGAGAATGGCCGCCGCCTGGCGGGTCACTTCGCCGCTATTGCGAGTGGCCTGGTAAACGGTGGTGAGGATCTCTTTCATGGCTTGCTCGGGACTCTCGAACCGGCAGCCGGGCCAGAGAATCTGGTTGAACTGCTCGGGCCCCAACTCATTCCAGGCCGAAATAACCATGTAGTGAATCAGGCAGGCAATGGCGGAACTGTCGGCTCCACCCGAGAGGGAAAGCACAAAGCCGCGCGAGCGGCTTTTGCGCATGTAGTCCCACAGAGCCAGGCGCTGGGCGCGCGTGAATTCTTCTTCTTTCTGATGAGGTCCGTGCTCCCAGCCCTCGTGTTCGGGTTCTTCCAAGGTGGGCGGCAGGGGGGGGAAGCCGAAGGCGTGGCGCACCTCCGCTTCCTCTTGTAGGTTGGGCCGGTAGGAAAAAAGGCGGGCCTGGCCCATACGATTTTGCTGGATGTCCAGAGTGGCGGTGGTAATCATACCGGGCCCGAAGCGGAAGCGGGCGCCGTTGGCTATCAACTGGCCACCCGAGGCGATGATGGTGGAGCCGTCATAAAGGGCGCGCCCCGCTTCGTTGCCGAGCAGGTTGGCATAGACATAGCCCACTCCGAAGGCGCGTGAGCCCTCCAGCACAAAACGCTCGCGTACCGCTTGCTTGCGGAAAGCGAAATGGCTGGCGCTCGGGTTCAAAATAATGTCCACGGCCCGGCCGGCCAGACTGGCGCCGGGGCGGCTGGCCACCCAGGCGTCCTCACAGATCTCGAAGCCGATGCGCAGTCCGCTCAACTCAAAGATCAGGTCGCCGACCGGAAATTCACCCTGCGGGGTGACCACGTGGTTCTTGATTCCGGCCGGCCAGGCTTTGAACCAGCGCGGTTCATAGTGAATGCCGTCGCCGGCCAGATTCATTTTGGCCACAAAACCCAGGATACGTCCGTCGGCCACCAGAGCGGCGCAGTTGTAGACGGCTTTGCGTACCATCAGAGGCAGGCCCAGACTGACCACCATGCCCTGGGTATCGGGCAGCACTTCCTGAAGCGCATCCCAGGCGGTGCGCTGTACCGAGGGCGAGAGAAAGGCGTCTTCACAGCCGTAGCCGGTGATGCACAGCTCGGGCAGGCAAAGAAGGCTGGCCGATTGAGCCCGCGCCTGGCGGATGGCGCCACGGATATTGTGCAGATTGTTGTCCCAATCCAGCGGGGTTTGATTGAGGGCGGCCGCGGCCACGCGAACTCTCATGGGCTCCTCCTATTCATCTCAGGGATTGCTGCAGGTGTTCGACCAGCAGCGGTGCGACGGAATGAACTTTGAGAAAATTGCTCTCCAGTTGGCGGGCGCGCGGATGGGTATCGGTGACGGCCAGTGAGCGGATCACTCCCGATGTCTCGATTCTTTCCAGGGCCCCGCTGGGAAAGATACCGTGCGAGGCCACCGCGTGCACTTCCTGGGCGCCGCTCTCGAGGTAGGCGCGGGCGGCAGAAAGCAGACTGCCGCCGGTGCGGATCATGTCGTCGTAGATGATGACTTTGCGGCCCTCCACCATGGCCTGGACCGCCTGCACCCGGGTTTCGGCGCCGGAGAGACGCTGTTTGAAGACAAAGGACATGCCGGTGCCCATTTCCATGGCCAGCGATTCTACCCAGGCGGCTCGGCCCGAATCTGTACTGGCCAATACAAAGTCATCCCCGCACAGCTCGCGGCACATTTCCTTGATGACTTCTTTGGCATAAAGATGCACGTGGCGGCAACCACCCTCGAGATAGTGTGGAATGCCGGCCGAGTGCAGGTCCACGAAGACCAGATGATTGCCCAGGTCGGCCTGGGGAATGGCCGAAAGCAGCCGGGCGCGCACTTTGGCAGTGACGATTTCTCCGGGCAGCACCGAGCGCTCCATGGTTGAGTAGCCGAAGTAGGGAATCACCAGGGTGAGGCTGCGCGCCTCGTTGGCCAGTTGATTGGCCAGGTCGAAGAGTTCCAGGGTGCAGTGATCGTCGCAGGTTCCTCCCAGTAAGATGACCTGGCGCCCCATGACCGGAGAGAGCACCCGCTGGTAGCGCTCGCCGTCGGGAAACTGCTCTACCTCCACCTGGCCGCGCGGCCAGCCGCTCAACCGGCAGAGGCGGTCGCCCAGCGGCTGGTAGGCCTGGATGGAGAATACGCAAATGTCCGGCATGGGCTGGAGACTTCGCAGTGAGTCCTTTCACTTTCCTGGTAGGCTGGTTGCGGTTGGGCGCGAACGGGTCCGGAATGCGCGATTGGCTGGCGGTTTTTGTGCCCGTGGGATTGCTTCTTCTGGCCGGGCAACTGTGGCTGGCTCCCTGGGACGCGCGCCTGACTGACGGGTGGTTTGTGGAAGTCGGCCAGCATCTTGAAATTGACGAGCGCATCCGCCTGGTGGAAGTGGATGACCGGAGTCTGAGTGATTTGAAAGCGCCCGTCAGTTTCTGGGCCCCTCACTTTGCCAACACCTGCGCCGCCTTGCTTCAGGCCAGGGCCGCCGCGGTCGGGCTGGACTGGATTCCCTACGAGATGGATCAGTCGGTTTTCGATTCGTTGCGCGAGCACTTTCACGAGCTGGGAACGGTTGGAGAGAATCCTTGGGTGCCGTTATTGCTGGCCAGCCAGGAGCGCCAGGGTTCTTTTTTGGTGCAAGGGATCTATCCCACCAACCTGCAGAGCCATCTCTCCGCTCCACCGGCCTCCCAGGCGCAAAATGGTCCTACTCAGGAGGTGCTCTCGATTGTGGGCACCCGGCAACTGGCCTTTCTCAATTTGAGTCGAGATGCGGATGGTATTTTGCGTTCGCAGACGGTGGTGCCGGTGAAATTGCAGGAGCCGCTCTGGGGAGCTTCGGCCTTTGCTCCCTTCGCGGCCCGTCTGGCGGAGGTGGCGCTTGGGCAGGACATCGACCCCTCCCATCCCGATCCGGTCTTTAACCTTCGCCCCCTGCCGCTCGACCGCCACGGCCGCATTCGCGTGCTTTACCCTGCTCCCGGTCGAGTTCCCCATTTCAGTCTGAGTCAGATCTTGGCCTGGCGTCGGGATAAAGCGCGGCTGCGTCGAGAGTTCGAAGGCAAAATCGTGCTTATCGGGCCGGGCACCAAGCTTTTCCAGGATCTGGTTTCCACTCCGGTAGGGGAGATTTATGGAGTGGAAGCTCACGCCGCTACCTTGAACGCACTGCTGACCGGCGCCTGGGTGAAGAAGCTGCCTCCCGCCTGGGATTGGACATTGCTGTTGTTGGCGGTAGGTGTGGGCGGTGGGCTGGGGCTGTGGCTCTCGACCGCCTTCAGCCTGCCTGTTCTTTTGCTGATCGAGGGATGTGTCTACGCCGGTTGCCGCGGCCTTTTTCAGGCTCGCCATGTGCTTTTGCCGGTGCTGCCTTTGCTGGTCGGGCTGGCGGTGGCCTGGGCGCTGGCGGCGGCTCTGCGCGCGCGTCGCCAGACTCATCGCGAGAACTATGTGCGCCAGTTGTTCGGGCGCTACGTGTCGCCGGCGGTGATGCAGGTCCTGCTGCGCGACCCCGGTCAGACCGCTCTGGGAGCGGTCAGCAGGCGCCGCATCACGGTGCTCTTTTCCGACATCAACGGATTTTCGGGACACTGCGAAAAGAAGACGCCCGAACAAATCATGGGCATGCTCAACCAATATTTCGAGCACATGAACCGTATTCTTTTCCGGCATGGCGGCACCATCAAGCAGTTTGTGGGCGACGAGATCATGGCCATGTTCGGGGCTCCACTGGAGCATCCCCAGGCCGAAGAAGCGGCCGTGCTGGCCGCGGTCGAAATGATGCGCCATTTGACTTCGCTCCGCGCGGCCGATCCTCAGGAGGATCACGGTTTTTACCACATCAAGGTGGGCATTCATAGTGGCGATGTGATTTTGGGCAACGTGGGCTCGCTCGAGCGCACCGAATATGCGGCGGTGGGGGACGACGTCAACCTGGGCTCGCGCATCATGAACATGACCAGGAACCTGGGCGGCGACATCCTCATCAGCCAGGAGGTTTATCAGAAAGTGAAGCATCTGCCGGGCATGAGTTTTGTGCCGAAAGGCGCCCACCCGGTCAAAGGCCGGGTGGAACCGGTCGAGATTTATCAGGTCGTGCCCGAATAACTACTTGTCTTTGGCTGGGAAATACTGAGCTTCCGGCACGTTGAGTTCCAAAAGGTAGGGCATGCGCTGCACCGCTTGATATTGCCAGGGGTTTTTGCCGGAGCGGATCGGCTCATACTCCGGATGATTACGCTCCCAGGCATCATATTCGTCCTGACGTTTGCTGCTGGCCACGGCTTTTTGCTCGAGCAGCATCTTCTCGCGCAGGTAGGTTTGGTTGGCCTGGTTCAGCTCAAGTTTCTTGTCTTCATACTTTTTTTCCATGGCTGCCAGTTGGGCGGCGTAGTAGTCCGCCCGGGTTTTGAAATAGGCGAGCTGGGATTCCAAGGATTTGATGCGAGCTTCCGCTGTTTCGCGGCGGGCGCGCAGCACTTTGTTGGTCTCCATGGTCACGATCTGGCGTTTTTCCAAGATTTCCAGTTCGCGGGCCTCCTGTTGGCTGGGGGTGCGCGTGGTGACGGCCGGTTTAGCGGCACGTTCGAATTGGGTCATGGCGTTCTCGCCCAGCTCGAGATAACGCTCGAACTGGCTGGTCACATCCTGCTTGGCGTCAAACTGGTCGGTGGCCTGGACCATATCGTCCTGCAGCACGAAAGCTTCGCGTGAGACCATGCCAATTTGCTTCATGTTCTCTTCCAGCTTGGCCAGTCGCTGGTTGAGACTGGTGTTTTCCGCTTTGAGCCGGGTGACCTCGGCTTTGAGTGCCTCCCTCTGGTCCGCATTGCCCAGGCCTCGGTCTCCATAGGCCAGGGTGTTTGGAGCGGTGGGCGCGGCGGCGGTGGGGCCGCTCTTCAGTCCCAGCTTCTTCTCCAGGATGGCCAGCCGCTGTTCAAGTTCGATGCGCTTGCCTTCGAGCATCTGGGCGCGCGCTTCAGCAGCCACGCGGCGGGCCGTTTCGCGATCCAGTTCGGCCTGGGTCATTTCCAGTTTGGCCACGTACTGGGCCAGCTCGGCGTCGGCTTTCACGGCCGCCTTACCAGAGGCGGGTTTGAGACCACGAGCCAGCACCCAGCGGTCACCGCCACCATAAGATAGCCAGGGGGTTTGTTTCTGGCCCATTTTGGCGACGGCCACGGGAACCTGACTGCCGACAAAGTCCGAGAGTCCCTGCAAGTTGATTTCTCCTTTGTCGTCGACGGCTTTTTCGCGCAGCCCGGCCACCAGGTAATAGGTGTAGAAGCCGTGCTCGAATTCCTCGGATTCCCAGGAACGTTCGCCGATTTTGCAGGAGAACATGGTGGCGCTACGGTCCTGGCCCACGTCGGTGCGGGTGAAGCTGACATCGCCCAGGCTGTTGGGTTCGCGGCTGGCGCTGTTGCGGCAGGCGTCCAGCACCAGCCAGACATTGGCCGCTTTCACCTTGGAAAGATAGTCCATGAGGGCCGCGCCGGGCAGCGAGCTGACGCCCAGGGTCAGGGTGTTGCTGTTGTCCGATTCTTCGGTGAGCAGGTAGGGCTGCTTGTCCATGGTGATGCCGTGCCCGGCAAAATAGAAGATGATGGTGTCTTCGCGCTTGACATGGGAATTGAGCCAGGCCAATCGATTGGCGATATTGACGGCACGGGGGTGGCTGGCGTCGTCGGGGCTGTCGGAAGTGAGCAGGAAGAGCTGCGATTCCGGAACTTTCAGGGTTTGCTTGAGCGCCTGGGCGAAAATGTTGGCGTCCGAGACGGCGTAGCGCAATTTCGGCACATTCGGATTGAGGTAATTGTCAATCCCCACCACCACCGCGTAAGTCTTTCCTTCACCCCAGGCCACGCCGGCCAGGCAGCTAAAAACGAGCAATCCTTTTCGCATCTTTCAAGATTCTGGCGCGGCCGGAGCGCCCCTGCTAAATAAAAAAAGCGCCCCATTTCTGAAGCGCTTCCTTGGCGAATCTAGGCCTAGGCTCGGGGGAGCGAATCGAGGTCGATGCGGCTGCCGTCTTTATTATTGTAGGTCTGTTGGAACTCTTCGGACTGGATCAGGCGGTAGTTGAATTCGTTGCCCACCTTCTGGCGCAGAACGACGGCGCCATCTTCATACTGGTGGGTGGTGGAGGTTCCCTTGAACTCTCCACTGCCCTCCAGGAACAGCGCCTGGCAGATGTCGCGATCATCGCGGCGGAACATTCCATACTGGGGAACGCCCGTGTCCAGGGTTTCCAGCGCATTCATTTTGCTGGAGATAAAGCCGCGGTCTGAGTTGTACATGTCGCCCAGGCCGACTTCTTTGTTGGCGAAGGTGAGCACTTCCTTGAACTGTTCCAGGCTGAGTTTGCCCGGATCGCCGCCGACCTTTTCGAGCAACTGCTTGGACTGTTCTTCGGTGACCTGGTTCATGATGACCACGCCGCTGCCGTCACCCGGGACACCCTGCCAGGCCTTGTCTTTTTCATTGTAAAACACGACGCCGCGGTCGCCGATGGGGTTGCCCTGCCAGTCGGCGATGGGCTTACCGCTCAGGTCCTCGCCCTTCTTGTTGGTGGCGCCCTGCGGGTAGACCAGCGGCTCGCCGCCGTCCGCGAAGTTGGGCACCGGGATGACGAACTTCTGAGCCGAGGACACTACCGGGGAGCCGCTGTCGAAGTTGATCTGGTCGGGGGTGACCACGGCGCTCACGCCGCCCAGGCCCTGCAGATGGGCAGCCGCTTCTTTGATGGCGCCCGTATCGTTGGCATCTACGCTGATGACCTGCTTGGAGATGGCTTCCTTATTGTCGGCCAGGAACCTGGCCGTTTCCTGGTTGAACGGGTTGTCCATGGGAATGCCGTCGGTGTTGCCTGCCATCATCTGGCTCAGGTAGGACGAGGCGTTGTCGACGCGGTTTTTCTTGGGGTCCCAAGCAGGGGCCTTGACGTCGTCGTTGGTCAGCACCACCACCTGGTTGCCGTTGAGCACGGCGTTCTTGAAGTCGTTGATGGAGGCGTTGCGGCCGCCCGTGACCAGGAAGCTGTTGGAGAGCTCGGCGGTGGCCTTGGAGTAGATATCGGCGTCCGGGAAGGCCAGCTTGGGCTGGCTGCTAAACTGGTTCTTGTCGATGTCGGTCGGGAAGTTGTCGGGGTTGACGTAGCCCAGGTAGGAGTCGGCTGTGATGTAGCCGAGCGGAGCGCCGGCGCGCTGACCGACGGTGCTGGTGATGGCATCGATGCTACCCTTGTCGGCGGTGGGGCTGGTAACCAGGCCGATTTTTCCGTCGAGTTCGGCGGCCAGGCCGCCGAGGAACTTGGTGGTGGGGGCTTCGTAGCCCTCGGGCGGAGCCGAGTAGCCGGCCGTGGCCAACTGCACCGGTTTGTCACCCATCAGCTTGTTGAAGTGTTCCTTGGCCTCGGCCGGGTTGTTCAAGAACTTCATGTTCTGGGCCGAAACAGTCTCGGGCGAGAGTTTCAGGGCTTCCAAGTCGGGAGTGCGGGTCGACTGGGGGCCGCCGACGGGCACGAACTTGGAGAGAAAACCATCGATAGAGGCGCTGTGCTCGGCAACCGGGGTTTCGGTCATCAGCAGCGTCCCGCCCTGACCGTTGGAGATGCCGGGGCCGGGAGCGGGTTGCTCGGCCGGAGCCTGCCTGGGCGCCTCGCGTGGGGTTTCGCTGGGAGTGGTGTCCGGAGCCGGGCCCGGGGCTGGAGTTTCGGCAGGAGCGGGGTGGCCCGAGAGAGTGACCTGTTCGCCGGGAACCGTCGTTTCGGGCTGGACTTCCGCTTGGGTAACCGCAGGGCGACTCGTATGGACCGGCCCTCCCGCACTGACCCCGGATACAGAAGGATTGAAATTGATCGCCATGTTTTGCTGCTCCTACTCTGTTGCGTCCCGCGGATGTTATCATTATGTTAACCGCGGGACAATGTGAAGTTCGTTAACCTTCCCCTACAACCTACAGGAGGACCTTGAAGGGAGACTGAAGTGCATCCCCATGCAACGCCGGCGGCTTAATGGCTAAAGTGGCTCGCATGCTCTTTTTGCTGGTGGTCGTGCCGCTGGGGTTGATGTTGTTCCTATTACACCGGGGCGGGTTTTTTCAAGGCTGGATCGAGGTGCGCCCGGCTGACGCCCACTTCACGGCCCGCTTTCCCGTTCAACCGGAAGCATCCACCAAGACGGTCGAGGCCGGCCGGCAGCGCAGCACGACCTGGAATTCCCTGAAGGCCAAAGAGGCGGCTGTGGAGTACGGAATCGGCTGGGGGACTTACCCGGCCGATAGGAAGCTGGTGGCCAGTCCCCAGGTCTTTCAGAATATGGAGGCGGCCGTGGCTCAGGAGTGCGGCGGCACGGTGGCTGAGGAACGCGCCCTGCACCGCCCGCTGCGCAGCGGCATGCTGGAAGGCCGCTACCTGAAGATCGATGCAGGCCAGGGCTGGGCCGAGGGCTACCTGTTCCTTTCCGAAGGCTCACCCGCCCGCGTCTGGCAAATTATGATCAGCTATCCCAAGGCCGGGCCCGAGCCGCCCGTGCAGAAGTATCTGAACAGCTTTCAGGTCGTGGACCTCTAGCCGGTCACTTTCCCTCGTAGTGCAAAGGGCGCTTGGCCAGGAAGGATTGCATGGCCCGGGCGGCATCCTGGGTCCGGGCCATGCGGTCGATGGCTTCGGCTTCTTTGTCCAGGCGTTCGCGCACCCATTCGGGAGGGTTGAGCAGGCGTTTGCTCTCGCCGAAAGCCAGCGTGGGGCCTTTGGCCAGCATCTCCAAGCGCTGCCAGGCCCGTTCTTCCAGACGCTCGGGATGGAGCACTTCGTGGACCAGTCCCAGCTCTCGGGCCTCGGCCGCGCTCAGGGTGCGGTCGTCGTAAAGCAGACCCTGCGTGCGTCCCATACCGATCAGTTGTGGCAAACGGAAGCTGGAGCCACCGTCCATGGATACGGCCACCTGCGGATAGGCCAGCCGGAAGGAGGCGCGCTGACTGGCCAGACGCACGTCAGCGCACAGGGCGATCGACATGCCCCCGCCGGCGGCGGCTCCGGCCACCGAGCAGAGCACCGGTTTGGGAGCGGTCAGCATGATTTCGCAGACCTGGTGCATGGCCCGCACCAGCGTGGAGAAGGCGCTGGGGCCTTGCTGAGCGGCCCAGCGCAGATCAGCGCCCACGCAGAAACTCTTGCCTGAGGCATCGAGCAGAATAGCCCTGATTTCGGGATTGGCCGAGGCCGCCTGGAGCACCTGGGCCAGTTGTTGGCACAAATCCGGGGTCAGACCGTTGTGTGGGGGGTTTTGCAGACGCACGCGGATCCACTGAGGACCGAGCGTGGATTCGACCAGACGGCTCACGCCGGCGGCAGCAGACCCTGGAGCACGTCCTGAATGCGTTCGGACCAGGAGCCCTCACTGTGGGTGGCTCCGGCGATTTCGTGATACATCAAGCCTTTTTGATTTTGAGCGAGGAGCACGTCGCGCAGGGCCCGCGTGTTGTCCAGGGTGTCGGGCACGCCGTTCTTATCCTGGTCGCTCGGGCTTTCGTTATCTCCCATATCCAACCAGATTTTCTCGGGCCGCTGAGCCGGTGGATGCTCCTTCCACTGCGCGATCATGTCTTTCTCGGCGAACCACAGCGAGGGCGAGATGGCTCCCACCAGGCCAAAGGTGTTGGAGTGGGCCAGGCCCATATAGAGGGAGAACAATCCGCCCATCGAGGAACCGAGCACGCCGGTGTTCTCCGGGCCCGACTGAGTGCGGTAAGTCTCATCGATCTGGGGCTTGAGGTCCTGGGTGAGAAATTGGGCGAACTTTTCGGCGCCGCCGCCGCCATATTCGGGGTCGGCTTTGGGCGAGTATTCCTCGATGCGCTTGGAGCCTCCGTTAGAGACGGCCACGATGATGGCCTCGCGCATTTTGCCCTGGGCCATGGCCCGCTGGGCGGCTTCGTCCATATGCCATTCCTGACCCTGGAAGGCGGTGCCTTTTTCGAAGACGTTCTGGCCGTCCATGGCGTAAAGGACCGGGTAGTCTTTCTCGGGGTTGTCTTTGTAGCTGGGAGGCAAATACACCCAGACCTGACGGTTGTCGACTTCGTGGTAACGGATGTCGCCGGTCATGCTCCAGCCCCAGGCGGGAGGGCCTTCGGGTCTCTTTCTCTGCATGGGAGTCGTGGCGACACTGCGAATCATAGAATGATTGTCCGACGCCGGACGGGTGGAATTCAAGCGAGGTTTGTTACGGTACCGCCGATACAGTTGTTTTTGGCGGTCGTCCAGGGGGATTTCCTCGCCCTTGACCCAGGCCCGCTGCACCCGGGTGCGCCCATCCAGGAGCGGGCCGTTGGTGCAAATCAGCGTGGCTGTCTGGCCGGCTGCCAGCCGTCCCTGGCTCTTGAGGCCGAGAATTTCACAGGGCACGCTGGTGATCGAGTCGACCGCCTCGGCTTCGTTCCAGCCGTGGGCCCAGGCGGCCGCGGCCATATTGGGTAACCAGCGGGCGTTGTCGTGGCTGGCCGGGCCGGCCAGGGCCACCCGCAGGCCGCCGGCCTTGAGCAGCGCCGGCGTCTTGTAGTAGATATCTTCATCCTGATAATCCAGATAGGGCAGCCGATACATCTCGGTATAGATGACGTCCACTTTCTCGGCCGCCAGCCGGGGAATCAGCGAAGCCGCTTCGGCTCCGCCCACCAACACCCAGTCGACCTTCAAGCGTTTGCAGAAATCCAGCGCCGTCTCGATCTGAAAATGTGTGTCGGCGTGGATGAAGAGGCGCCGGTTGGCCAGCGCCGCCAGGTCGGGACGCACCGGACGTTGGGCTTCGGGCAGTTGGACGTAGGCGCGCGCTTCTTCCAGGCGGTCTTCGATTTCGGCCAGACGTTGCTTCCAGGCCTTGCGTGCTTTCTCGTCTTCTTTGCGCTCCCAGCGCGGCCAGTTGAGTACAATCCCCGGAGAGGGCGCCAGTTTCATGTCTTCGGGCGTCCAGCCCCACAGGCTCATGACCGCCACCTGGCCGGCGAGGCGCCCGCCTATGGGTTGCAGAGCAGCCGTCAGAATGCCCCCGGAACGAGCTACCGGCAGCAGTTCCGAATCCGGATTAAAGGATAACTCCGGTTGCAAATCGGCGTTGTTGTCGGTCACTTCTCGGTAGTCGTTGCCGCCGCGCACCGAGTCGATTTCGCTCAGGCCCAAGACGGAATCGCATTCCACCAGGCCGGGGTAGAGATGCTGGCCGGTCAGGTTGACCACCTGAGCGCCGGCTGGAATCTCTGGGGACAGTCCTTGAATGGTTTGCCTGTCTAGAATCAGGTTGGTTTGCACAGGAGGTTGTCCGCCTCCGGGATGGACGGTGGCGTTGACCAGAGCCACCGGTTGCGCCCAGGCGGCGGTGGTGAGCAACAAAGCCAGCAGGGTTCTCATTTTTCGTCTTTCTTAGCGGCTTCGTCCAGCCATTGCTGGCGTTTCAGGCGCATATCAGTTTGGCGCTTGCGATAGCTCTCCCGTTCGAAGACCTGGGTGCCGTCCACCCAGGTGCGCAGGCAGAACGAGTCAGGGGCAAACGGTGGGCCGCTCCAGAGAGCGCAGTCGCCGTCCTTACCGATCTCCAGGCTACCCACCCGGTGGTCGATTTTCAACTGGCGGGCCGGATTGATCGTTAAAAAATCGAGTGCTTCCTGCTCGGAAAGTCCGCCGTAGCGCACCGCCTTGGCCGCTTCTCCCAGCAGGCGGCGGGCCAGTTCGTCGCTGTCGGAGTTGTAGGAAACGGTCACGCCTCTTTCTTTCAGGATGGGGCCGTTGTAGGGAATGGCGTCGCGCACTTCCAGCTTGTAGGCCCACCAGTCCGAAAAGGTGGAAACCCCGGCTCCGTGCGCGGCGATCTGATCGGCTACCTTGTAGGCTTCCAGTCCGTGCTGCAGGGTGGCGATCTTAAAATGCATTTCCTCGGCCAGGCGCAGCAACATGAGAATTTCATCCTGGCGATAGCTGTGGCAGTGCACCAGACGCTTGCCGTCCAGGATTTCCAGGAGAGTTTCCAGAGCTTCGTCCGGTTCGGGGTGGGGGAGCTGGCGATATTTCCGGGCTTCTTGAAAGCGCTGGCGGATCAGGGCGGCTACCCCCAGGCGGGTCTGCGGATAGCGGCTGGTGTAGGCGTCGCCCCAGTTGGACTGCTTGGGATTTTCGCCCAGGGCGAATTTGATGCCGGGCAGGGCGCCGGCCAGCGGCAGCTGCTCGGCGCGCGCTCCCCAGCGCCACTTGACGGTGACGGTGCGGCCCCCGATGGCGTTGGCCGAACCGTGCAGCACATGGGCGCAGGTGACGCCTCCGGCCAGCTGGTTGAGAATCTGCGGGTCGAGCGGCTGCAGCACGTCGGCGATGTCCACCTGGGCGGTGACGTTTTCGGTGTCTTCGTTGACATCGCCGAGAATGGCGGTGTGACTGTGGGCGTCGATGATGCCCGGCAGCAGATGCCGGCTCTGCCCGTCGACCACGGTCACGCCGGGCGCATTCAAGTTCGCGCCGAGGCCGGTGATTTTGCCGCCCTGGATCAACACGTCGCAGTTTTCGAGCTTGCCCTGGGGACCCTGGGTCCAGACGGTGGCGTTGCGGATCAGCACCGAGCCGTTGGGTTGCCAGCGGGCTTCGGCTTCATAGGCGGGACTTTGGGGCAGTTTGGCCGCCTTGATCTTGTGTTGATGATCGGCGCTGATGCGGCGCGGGATCCCCTCGACCCAGACTTGCTCAATGGTTCCCTCGAAGGGTCCCCCGTTGCGCACCACCAGGGTGGCCGATTTGCCCACTTCCAGCGTGCCTAAATGGCTCAGTCCGAGCCATTGGGCGGGGCGGCGGGTCAGGGCATCCAGCAGTTCGGCTTCGGAGAGCCCGTAGTTTTTGATCTGGAGCAGGCGTTCCGGGTAGTTCTCCCACTTGTCCAGGCGATGCACGGATATGCAGAAGGGCAAATTCTTGGCGGCCAGTTGCTTGCCCAGGGCGGGCGCGGAGCGCCAACTGGCGGCCTGGGCGTAGGAAATGTCGGGGCGGCGGGCGGCGTGCAGCTCCAGTTTGGGATAATCCAGGGTCAGGATCAGGCGGCCGCCCAGCCAGTCCGGTTGCAGCACCGCGTCGGGGGTGGTCACCCAGATCAGCGGCAGGTTTTCCACCTTGTCCAGCAGCCGTTTCAGCGAGTCGCCTTCGAGCAGGTTGCGTCCTTCGAAGTAGAAGTTCAGGTTCTGAGCACGGGCTTTTTCCAGGGCCGCCCAGGAGGGGGAAGCACCGGTGGGCTGCTGCACGGCGGCCCAGCGCGCTTTGCGAAAACTCTGGCGAATCAGCGAGAGATTACCCATCAGGCTGCTGGGAAAGTCTTCGGCCTGGGGTTGGCCTTTCAGGGAGCGCAGGCCGATGACCTGACAGGTCGAGGTTTTCAGCAGATCTTGTTCGAGCTTGTCGCTCTTCAGCGTGTAGATGGCGCCCTGGCCGCGCAGGATGCCTTTCTGGGGCACCACCTGGAAAGTAAGAATGCCCAGTCCGCGCAGTTTGTCCATGCGTTCGCTGCTGAGGGTGAAGTCTTTTTGTACTTCGCGCTCGGCTGCCAGGGCCGGTGGTTTGTCGTCTTCGCTTTTCTCATCGTTGCCGCTGCCGGCTGCGCGCAGTTCGTCGCCGCGTCCGCTGGCTTCGGATTTGTCCTCGCTGGCTTCGTTGCCGGCCTCTTTGTCACCCAGGAAGGGCTCGATAAAGCCAGCGTGCACCACTTTGCCCCGGCAGTTCCAGATGCGCGCTCCCGGGGGAGCCTCCAGTTGGACACCTACCTGATGGATCTTGCCGTTCTCCAGGATGAGGGTGGCGTCTTCCAGCACTCTGTCGGAGGTGACGTAGATTTTGGCGTGGGTGAGGGCGTGCACCGGATAGTCGGAGTTGGGAAGCCCGGGCGGGGCTGCCCAGGCGCATCCGGCCAGGGTCAGGAAAACGGCAAGTCGGCGCATGGCCGCCCGCCTTCCGCGGGGCCGGCGGCCGGCCCTGCTCTCAGGCTCGGGCCACCGCCCGTGGTAGGTAATGCACACCGGTGGTGGCACCCGGGTGGGACCGGCTTCCGAGATTTGGGCGTAATACACACCCGGGGCTCCGTGGGCTCCCGGTACGAGAGTACTTCTTGGCCATGCGGGGACACGGGTATAAGGAAAGGTAATCTTTGCCAGGAGGACCGCGTTATGATGCAAGTCGTGCAGATCAGCGCTTTTGGACCGGTGGAAAATCTGGTCCTGACCGAACGGGAGAGAATCGAGCCGGGAGCCGGGGAGGTGTTGATCAAGGTCAAGGCCACGGCCGTCAATCCTATCGATTATAAGATGCGCCAGGGGCTCTTCGGCGGAGAGCTGCCGATGGTACTGGGGCACGACCTGGCCGGGGTGGTGGCTGAAGTGGGCGACGGCGTCGAGGGCCTGCGCGAGGGCGATGAGGTCTGGAGTTATCTGGGGGGTCCAAAAAGCAACGGATCCTATGCTCAATTCGTCAGTGTTCCCCGCGAGTTCGTGAGCCGGAAGCCGGTGAACCTCTCCTTTTTAGAAGCGGCGGCCGTGCCGCTCACGGGTCTGACCGCCTACGAGGCCGTCTTCGAAAAGGCCCGCGTGAGTGCGGGGCAAACCGTGCTGATCACGGGCAGCACCGGCGGAGTCGGCAGCATGGCGGTGCAGATGTGCCTGCTGCAGGGCGCGCGCGTGCTGGCCACGGCCGGCAGCGACCGCTCCCGCCATTACTGTGCTCAAGTGCTGGGAGTGCCCGAGAGTCAAATTATCTGCCATCGCAATCGTTCCCTGGAGGAGCTGGAGCTCGAGATCTACCGGGTCAACGGCGGCCGGCCGGTGGACGTGGCCTTCGATTTCGTGGGCCACCGCATGAAACAGTTATGTTTGCGCGTCATCGGCTTCGGCGGAGCGGTGGTGTCCATCGTGGAGGAGCCCAACGAATTGTTGGCCTCTCAGCTATTTGACGCCCGCAACAGCCCGCTCTTCACCAAGTCGGCCAGTATGCATTTTCAGTTCCTGGGAGCGCGCGCCCTCTTCGGCACCCGCGCGGACTGGAAAGTCTATGAAACGGAGCTGGAGCGGTTGGCTCAGTGGATGGAAGAAGGCAAGCTCAAACCACCTCAGGTCGGCGACCTGGGTAATTTCTCCGAAGCCTCCATCCAGGGCGCCCATCGCATGCTGGAAGAGGGGGATATCCAGGGCAAACTGGTGGTGCGCTTTTCCGAAGCCGGCCGTCGCATGACTTAATTCGGATGGCAGCTCCGGGGGGATGGAGGGAGGCGGGCAGCTTCGCGTAGCAGCACTGCTCGTCGATTGAGATCGGGTTCGGCCAGCAGGGTCTGGCGTAACTCGATGGTGATGGGCAGTTGCAGGGCGGCAATATCAAGCCAGGCGCCGGGACCGAGGCGTTCGCGAAAGGGCTGGAGGTGAGCGGGAAGTTCCGGAAAAGCGGGAGTCTCCCCCGCCAGCCAGGGCAGCTCGGGTTGCCGGCGGCAGTAGACCAGCGGGCCCCGGTCGGTTTGTAGCTCATAGAGGAGCGTTACCCGCTCCAGGCCGCGAAAGCTTACGTTCCAGCCGGTTCCCTGGCGGACCACGCGCGTGATCTGGATCATGCAGCCGCTCAAGGCCTGGCCCGATTGGTAGTGATTGGCCTCCACCAGACAGGCCATCCCCCGGCCCTGATTGGCCAGTTCCACCTGGCGCAGCAACTCTGGAACCCCGAGGTGCAGAGTGGCCGTGCAGGCCGGCAGCATCACGAAGTGGGGCACGGGCAGGCAGGCGAGCGTGTATTCCATCCCTGCCGATGATTCGCTTTCGTCCCAACGCTCCCTCGCCAAACAGGTGCGTGTGCCCTGAAGTAGAACGCCAGCTCTTATGTATAAGAAAATTCTGGTGCCCCTGGATGGTTCCGCCAAATCCGAGCAGGCGCTGCCGGTGGCGCAGCAACTGGCCGAGCCGATGGGCAGCGAAGTGTGTTTACTGGTGGCCATCGACCTGGGCAAAGTACTCTTCGTCGACCGTAGTTCCAAGTTACCGACCGACTTCGAAAAGTTGGGCCAGCAGCAGCTCAAGGAAGCACAGAAATATCTCGATGAAGTCCAGGAGCGCCTGAAGAACAGCAATCTCAAGGTTTCCACTCATGTGGAGCAGGCTGATCCGCGCGACGCTATCGTTGGTTACGCCAGCGGGGCCGAGGTCGATCTGGTCGTGATGGCTTCGGCCGGCAAGAGCAACTGGATGCGCTGGATCAGCGGCAGTATCGCCGATCAGGTCTTACGCAGCAGCCCCTGTCCGGTGCTGGTAGTGCGACCCCCGGTGGCTAACGCATAAAGCCCCGCAGTACCTGCAGGCCCTCGGCCAGCCCCCGCCGGCCGTAACCCAGGCGGAAACGATCCTGAGGTACCGACCCCAGGCGGGACGCATAGATACTGGAAGGCAGAAAGAGCACTCCCGCTTCATGCAGTAAGCGTCGGCACCAGTTTTCCACGCCGTCGCTTCCCAAGTAGCGAGGAAAAGCCACGCAACCGCCTTCCGGCTCCCACCATTCCAATAGATTGGCATGTTTCATGAAAAACTGCCGCCACAGTACGAGGTTTTCAACCGTGAGCCGGCGATTGCGCTCCAGCAGGCTGGTGCCTTTGTGCAGAGCCCGGGTAGCGATGAGTTCGGCCGGCGAGCTGTTACAGATGGACAGATAGTGCTTGATCTTGAGCATCTTCTCCAGCATGTCGCGGTCCGGACAGGCGACCCAACCGATGCGCAGACCCGGTAATCCGTATGCTTTGGACATCACGTTCAAGGACAGGGCCTTTGCGTAAAGATCGGCCGCCGGCGGCAGAGTATGGGCGGGGTTGCGCTCTAAGCCGCGGTAGACTTCGTCGGAAAAGAGCCAGATCTGGCTCTCCCGGACGATTTCCAGCAACTGAGCCCAGCGTTCCTGAGAGAGAACCTTGCCGGTGGGATTGTTGGGAAAATTGACGGCCAACAAGCGCGTATTCGGTCGTAGCAAACCCCGCAGCTCATCCAGATCGAGATCCCACCCGCTGTCTGCTCGTAGAGACAGCCCGCTGACCTGGCCGCACAAGGCCAACGGCAGTTCTTCCATAGCCTGATAATTGGGCACGGTCACAATGGCGTGATCCTCCTGGCTCAGCAGGGCGTGCATGGCGCAGTAAAGCCCTTCCTCCGCTCCACAGAAGGCCAGCACCTGGTCCGCCTCGATTCGAGAGTAGGTGGCCGCGATGGCGGTCCGCAACTCCAGGCCCCCTTCGCTGGGGATATAGCCCAGGCGCAGGTTGAGCAAGTCAGCCGGGTTGTCGAGGATTTCTCCGATCGGGCAGCTTTCCGCGTCCGAGGCGGTCAGGTGATAGCGGGCCTGGAATTCCCACTCTGAGAAGAATCTTTCCAAACGAAATTCGGGCAGCATGCCGGCTCGCTTTCCCACCGAGGATCTTCGTCCCCTGCGCCCGAAGCGCGACCGTATGAGCGACGCAAATACCACGCAAACCGCCCAAGAGGCGGATCATCAGGCTCTACGAGCCATGCGAGATGCCTTCGTGGCCGCCTATAATCGCGGCGACATCCACGGCATGTTGGCGGTCTGCGACGAAAATGTTGCCTTCACCGCCATGGACGGCCGGGTCTGTCATGGTCACGCCGGTGTGCGCAACTACCACGAAACCATGCTGGCCGGACCTCGGCCCCGCGTAAAGTCCACCTCCATCGACGCCATCGAAGCCGATCAGTTGACCACTCTCTTTGACGGTGGCTTCGGAGTCGCCACCGGCTGGGCCGACACCAGCTACAAACTGGCCGACGGCCTGACTTTTACCTGCCGGGTGCGCTGGAGCAACTCGATGGTCAAGCAGGACGGCAACTGGAAATTGGTGTCAGTACACACCTCCACCAACGTTTTTGACAACCCCATTCTCAACCTTTCCAAGAAAGCGGCCGGCTACACGGCGGCGGCCACGGCCGCCGTCGGCCTGGCCGTGGGCGGAGCGCTCGGCTGGTTCTTCCGGCGTCGCTAGCAACCGGTTCATTTACCGCGGTCTGCGGGCCTGGGGCGCGCTGCTGTTGCTGCCCTACTGGCAGCCGCAGATTCAAGGACTGGAGCATCTGCCCGCTGAGGGGCCGGTGATTCTGGTGGCCAACCATCCGACCCTGATGGATCCTTTTCTGGTGGCGGCGGTGACGCCGCGGGTGTTGGACTTTCTGATCCGTCAGGAGGTGCTGCGCATTCCTATTTTGGGTCCGCTCATCGGCTGGAGTGGTGGGGTTACGGTTGGAATCGGTTCTTCTGGGGTGCGTGAGGCCGCCCTGCGCCTGCGTCAAGGGCGGGCAGTGGCCATCTTTCCCGAGGCTTACCAAACCCATCGCCGGGAACTTCAGCCCTTTCGCTCGGGCGCGGCGGTGCTGGCGGTGGAATCGGGAGTCCCGGTGGTGCCGCTCGGGCTTTCCGGCCCGGAATGTCTGTCGACCGCCCGCGGCGCCTGGGTTGAGGGCGGCAGCATTCGGGTCCGTTTTGGGCCCGCCCTGCGGGCCCAACCGGAGGAAACGGCGGATGAGTTTGGGACGCGTCTGCGTTCCGCCCTGGCTGCGCAAATTTCGGCTCAACCGCCCGATCCGCCTCGTAAGCACTGGCGGTTTCGCCTGGCTCAAGCCATCTGGGTACCCACCACCTGGTTGATCTTCCAAGTGACCGATTGGTGGAACCCGAACAATCGCCGTTAAGGCGAAATTAATCCAGGTCGTTTAGACTGGCCAAAACGCCAGAGGAGATCGATGATGCAGATCAAGCAGAACCCGGCAGGCCCACCCCGCCGCTTCCATCGTCCCAAGGATTCCAGCCCGCCCCCTGAACCTAATCCCTGGACGCCTACCGAGTTGGTGGCTACCGGCCTGGCCGCCACCGGTGCCGCGACGGGACTGGGCTATCTCGGCTTCGAGGCGGGTCTGGGCATGGGCGCCATGCTGGGCCTGCTGCTGACTCGTCCGGGGGGCAGCCTGCTTCAAAACGTTACGCTGGGCGTCAAGATTGGTGCCGTGGCGGGACCGGTTATCGGAGCTCTGGGAGGAGCCAGTCTGGTTTACCTGCTGGCGGATGCTCTCAAGAATCCAGACTTGCGGTAAGCTCTACAGCTTGCCGATTTTTCCGCGCAGCCAGCGGTTTCTGCGCAGCATAAACTGGTTGCTCTGGCAGTAGGCCACGAATTCGGAATCGGGAAAACGTCGGTCGATCTCCTCCACCACTTTCAGGTAGGAAATGCCTTCGGGCGATTTTTCGCTCTCCAGAATCTGCCGCTCTTCGGGGGTCATGGCCGGAGTGGTGAGGGCCGGGAATTTCTCTGGGGGAGTGGTGAGCACTCCCTGGTTGACCAATTCGATCAGAGCCTCGGGGGGAAGATTCTTGGACTTGGTCTTGCGGTAGGCTTCCAGCAGTTGGCTGCTTTCGTTTTGTTCGGCGGCGATGCGATCGGCGATGGCCCGCTTCTGGTCGAGCACTTGCTGATGCCTGGCCAGAATCTTCTCCGCGGGCGTGGGCGGCAACCCCGAGACTTCACCGGCGGGAAAGGCGTAGGCCGGATGATCGGGAGCGACGTTGAGGGCCGCGTGATGATTGCCGCGGCAGCACAGGGTGAACTTCTCGCCCGACCATTCGACCTGGGAGTAGGTGTCCGAGTTGGCGGCCGGGCAGGTGGGCATTTTCTTCAAGTAGCCGGGCGCCAGTTTCGCCAGCGGCGGGCCGGGCTGGCCCGGGTTATCGGCGGCGTAAAACTCGAGGGCCTGAGCCAGACTCTTCAGGTTGGCCCGGCAGGCGCGAAATTGCGCTTGTTGAGGCGACTCGGTTTGGGCCGCGCAGAACAGCGTTCCCAGGAGGAAACAACCCGGAATTCGGACCTTCATGGCCGGCATTTCCGCAGGCTTCAAGGCCCCTCCTGCTCCCGGAATTTGTTTTCATTCCGGAAACAGAATTTGCAAAAACGCTACTGGTTCAGGATTCTTTAAGGGCAACTCTCCGTCTAAAGTGAAGGTCACAAACGACTGGGAGGCCAACGTGAGCACGGTATCTACGAAGTCATCTTCATCCTCTTCTTCAGCACCTCGGAGGTCCTCAAGTAAGAGCAGCAGCAAGAGCACCGCCTCGAGTAATAAGGCCAGTTCGACCAAACCATCCTCCACTCAGAAGAGCTCGGCGATCTCGACACGAGACCGCCTCTCTCCTCTGACCAGGAATGCGCCGGCCACAGCCGGCACCAGAACTCTGGTGAGCAACCTGGGCTCGAATTTCCCCAAGCCCGGGACCGTCAACCCGAGCAAGGTCGATCGGGCCAGTCAGCACCGGGCCGCCGAGGCCGCTGTCCCGAACGGAGTTCAGCAGCCTGCCAACCAGGGCGGCAATCTGCCGACCAAAGAAGCGGGTGAAGTCGTCAAGGGTTTGGATGCCGCCAACAACACCAAGGAATTTCGAGATGCCGCCGCCACCGCCCGGCGTAATGAGGTCAACCGACCGGGCCGGGGTCCCGACGGTGCCGCACAGGTTCGGCAGACCGCCGGCGACTTGAGAGCCGGGGGACATCAGGTCGACAAGAGTTCGGGACGGAAATTGAACGGAGAATTCGTGGCCCGCAACGGGGGCAAGGATTATCAAGTGCCGAAAGAACTCGGCCCCGACGGCAAACCCCGGGTGAAGGATGGCGCCTGGGTGCCGCCCAGCGACCCCAGGGGGCCAGGCAATAAAGTGACCGTAGGTCCGGAGGGCCTGCAGACCGATCGGGTTCATGGAGCTCACAACCCGAAGGGCGGCGGGTTCACCGTGCCCAAAGGCTCGACGGACGGGTTGCTGCGCTCGGAAATTCAAGAAAAACTGGCACTCGACAAACCTCCCACCCACCGCCAGTCGGTGACCCACCAGCCCGGCGTGCAACTGAATCAATCGGTGATCGGTGACCAGCCCGGACATGGAAAGGTGGGGGGCCAGGGCCAGCAGTTTGAAATACCCAACCGCGACAATGTTCGCAACCAATTTGGGGGGTCGGTCAGGCTGAACGACACCGAGGTGCGCGCACAGCGTTTTGCCGACAAGCTCGGCAAGGTGGGGAAAGTCTTCAAACCCATCGGAGTGGCAACCGATGCTATTGAACTCGGCCAGGCCTTCCAGAAAGATGGCGGCACCGTCGGAAAGAACACCGTGAAGGCTGCCACCAACGTGGCCGGCGGTTGGGCCGGAGCGGCCGCGGGAGCCAAGGGTGGAGCCCTGCTCGGCGCCGCGCTGGGGACGGCGGTGCCGGTGGTCGGTAACATTGCCGGCGGTATCATCGGCGGTGTGGTCGGCGGCATCGGCGGTGCCTTGCTCGGCGGCAATCTCGGCAACTGGCTGTTTGGTTAACTCCCAATCACCACGGATGACAGAATTGTCAGATCGGGTAGGATTGCGAAACTCTAGAATCTCGACCATGACAATCAGCGTATTCTATCCCGTGTACTATCCGAACAAGGTCGAGCCCCGCCTGGAGCTGGTGCGCATCCGGCTGAACTGAATCGTCTAGTGGACCCAGCGCCCGGGGAGGTGGTGACTCCAGTCCTCTTCCAGGCGCAGGGCCAGGGGTTTGACCTCGCCACGGCGGCGGCCGAGCGATTCCAGGCGCGTATAGAACGCTTCCCAGGCTTTGTCTGCGATTTGGAAACCTCGCAGGGGCTTCAACTGGCCTAACTGGCGGCACAGCCGGTAGTGATAGTAAAAGAGCAGGGATTCTTCGCCCTCCCGAAGGGCCTGGCTCAGGTCGCCTTCAGCGTAGAGCACGTAGCCGCCGTCTTCGAAGGCCACGAAACAGGGGCCGCGACGAGTAGGTAGCCAGAGTTCGATAGCCTCGGGAGTGAGTTTCTCGCCGAAATGGTCGCTGACCAGGCCGCTGCGGCCCAGAAAGCGCACCAGCGGGCACTCCTTATAAAAGCCCGTGACGCGGACCCTGTCTCCCAGGCGGTAACGATAGAGCCCTCCGCCGGTGCTGACCACCACTTCATAGCTGCGGCCCGCCACCAGTTCATGAGCCAGAACCTCTCGCCCGTCTTCGCCCAGAAATTCGAAAAAATGGCTGCGCACAGAGAGTGCGGCTCCGCGCCGCCCGAGCAGGGGGAAGCTGATAAAAGCTTCGGTGGCCAACAAGCCCTTGGGCTGAATGAAGAGATTGGGAAAATCGGCGCGCAAAGCCGGCAGAAAACGCACCGAGGGACCGTCAGCCCAACAGCTCAGCAAGCGCAATTCCGGCCAGAGTTCGCGAGGGCCTCGGGACATTCGCTCTCGCAGGCCCGGCAGGGAAGCCCAATGGTCCCAGTGGGACCGCAACCTTTCCAGGAGCAGCAGCCAGAAAGTGGGGCTCCACACCGAGACCAGCTTCAGGTCGGGGCAGTGCAGCAATTGGGTGATGGTCTCATCCAGATCGGAGGCTCGGGGGACGGCCAGCAGGCCGCGCACCAGGTGCTGGCTCCAGCCTGACAGGTAGGCGGCGTCATCCTCGAAGCCGATGGGGATGCCGCCGGCGGTGCGCTGGGGGCATCCCCATCGGCTCGGGGGAGTGATCGACCAGTAGGCGCGCCCGCTCATCAGGGCCGGCTTGCCTCCATAGAGGTCCCCAATCCAGGCCCCCAGTCCGCGTTGAAACTCGGCCTTCAGGGAAGCCGTGTAGGGAATCAACTTGACCGCCTGGGTGCCGCTGGTCGGCTCAAAGAGCTGGATGGGCTCGCTGCATAAAACGTTCTGCCGGCCGCCGGCGCAGCGCTCGATCCATTCTTCCAGGTCTCCATAGGTGACCAGTGGCAGTTTTTCGCGAAAGTCTTCCGCACGCTTGAGGCCATGGGAACGAAAATAATCGCAGTTTTGGTTGCGCTGCCAGAGACCGCCCAGATAGGCTTTTTGCGTCATCTGGACCCGCTCAGCCGCCCGCTGGAAGCGCCAGGCCTCGGGCAGGCAGCTCAGCCACCAGAGGGCGCCTAGCAAGCGCGCACCATGCGTTGACCGGCCGGGGTCAGGTTGGCCCGGTCCAGCCAGGTCAGGCAGGCCAGTTCGTGGCCCAGGCGCCAGCCCGGATTGCGTTCCAGGAAGAAGCGGGCGTGGGCGTCCAGCTCGCGCGGCGGCAGTTCTTCCAGGCAGGGGGAGCCGAGCCGGACGATTCCCTCGTGATAGAGGTCGCCGTAGCGCTGGGAGGCCAATCGGTCCAGCAAAGCTTGCGTTTCCCCCGGGGTTTTCTCCTCATAACGCGGATAAAATTTTTGAAAAAATACCGGTAAAAATCGGTAGGTACGAAATCCGCCGCAAATCAGGAACCAGAGACAGGGCAGGGATTCCCGGGCTACTTGCTGGAACACGAAACGGCCCCACAGGCGCGGCAGATCATAAGCGTGGCGGTGGTCCGGCAAGACCAGCGTATCGCCGGAAAAGTAGACCACGAAAGCGTTCTGCTCTCGTCGCTGCAGACTGGAGAAGCCGACCACCTGCTGACCGGAGCGCAGCAAGAGCACCCAGTCCTTCTCCGAAAGATCGCGCGCGAAATGGTGAAGACCGCCGTAGTGCGCTTCGTAGAGGTCTTGCAAAAGGCGGAGTTGAGCTGCCGGCAGTTCGCTTACCGCCACCACTTCTTGTTTTATAACCATGCCAGTTCCAGGTAGGGCGCTCCTTCGTTCAGAGGGGCGGGCTGGCCTTGATAGCGCACGCGAAAGACCTGGCTGCGGTAAAGGCGATGGCGAAAGCGCCGGGCGATGGGCAGGTAGGGATCGCTTTCGCACAATCCCAGATAAAGCCAATCCATTCCTTGGGCGCGGGCCATTCCAAGCATTCCTGGCAGCCACTGCTCGAAGGCCCGGGGCCGGTATCCATCGCTGCACACGAAGCCGGCGTAGCCGCCTTTTAAGAGACTTCCAGAGGCGGGCAGCAACGGGCGTTTCCAGAGTTTCTGCCACAGGTTGAAGAGCGGACGGAGCCAGCGCAAAGCGCCGTGGTAACCAGCCACACGGGTTTGGCGAGTGCGGGAAAGATCGCGCAGGCAGCCGATTACTCCTTCGTGTTGCACCCACCAGCGCCGTTCACCCGCTTCCTCGGGAGTTTCACAAGGAAAATATTCTCTTTGACACTGCCCATCCGGTGCCGAGACGACCTGGAAAGGAAAGGCGCGAGTTTCCAGAGCCAGAGTACACAGTACTCCGGACGGAAAAAAACGCGGCCAGCTGGGGCGGGCTCGTTCCACCAGCAGGCGGCGGGCCAACTGGTTGCCCTCCACGATGGTGGCCAGATACTCCTCGACCGGGTCGGCCTCGTGCAGGCGGCGCAGCAGGGCAAACCCTTCGGCCAGTAGATTGCGTCCCTGAAAGCGCGGGTCGACCCGCAGGCCCCCCAGATAACCCAGCCTTTGGGGAGTACCCCGGCGCCACAGTAAGGGCAGGGAACGTAGCGCCAGAGCGGCCATTTCCCCCGTTTGCGTGCGCCCCAACAAGACTTGCTCGCGGCAATCCTGGAAGCAACGGCGATAGCTCAGATCGATCCAGCGGCCGGGCACGGGCAGGGCCGAAAGCGCTTCCAGGTCGGCCCTGTCTTCGGGCCGGGCCAGGCGAAAGTCGTTCACGCTCGGCGGATGGCCGGAGTTCCTTGAGCCGGGGCAACCAGGAACAGTTGGCGGACGGGCCGGGGCTGATAGCCCGCCAGCGGGTGAATATCGAAATGCTGGAGCACGGTTTGCAGCATCATGACCAGTTGGCGCAGGGCCATCGGCTTGCCCGGGCAGATGCGTTCCCCCAGGCCGAAGGGACAATAGCGGTGCGGATCCGGGGTTTCTTGAAGAAAGCGTCCCGGTTCTAATTGGTCCGAGTGGGACCAGCCGTGGTGGTGGAGCCCGGGGAGGGCCGGCATCACCACTTCGCCCGGGCGTAGGGAATGCGAGCCCAGGCATAGCTCCCGGGTGGCCATTCGGGTGAGTTGGGCCACTGGTGGGCACAGTCGCATGCATTCCTGCACGTAGGCCAGCGTGAAAGCTTCCTCTCCGTTGGCAATGCGGCGGCGGGCCTCGGGATAGAGCAGCGCAAAAGACCAGGCGAAGGTGGCGGCGGTGGTTTCGTGGCCGAACATCAACTGGGGGAGTAGCTCGTACTCCCAGGTTTCCGAGGGTAGGCGAGCGGCGATACTGCCGGGTGGGGCGCAACGAGCCGCCTGGAGCAGCGCCTCTTGCAAACGAGCCCGGCGGCGCAACAGGCGGCCCCAGGGCGACCAGGGCCCCCAGTCCCGGCGCAGCTTTTCCACAAAAAGCAGCAGTGGACTGGAAAAGGAAGCTTGAAAAGCCTGGCTGAGCTGGATCAACGCGGTCTCATCGCGCCCTACCAGCCCTCTTAAAATAATGCGCAAACTGGCTCGGTGGGCTACCTGCTGCACAGAGAACGGACGCCGCAGCGGAGTGCGGGCGAATTCCTGGCGGGTGATTTCGGCCATCTCGGAGTCGCTGGTGAAGGCCTGCAAAGCCCGGCGCACCTGGCGGCTGCGCAGGCGGTGCTCGGGCCCGCACATGACGATCAGGTGGCCGTCACCCAGGCTGGCGCGCATGGCGCGATGGGCGCGCCCGCCCACCAGGTCGGGATGTCTGGCTGCTTCCGCCACCAGGCCGGGGTCAGCGCTGATAAGCACCGAGCCCAGCCCGGGAAGCGGAGCTCGCCAGGTGGTGCGCGCATCGCGAAAGTAGGGGTAGGGGCGGAAGAGCAGTTGGAATCCGTTCCAGAGACTGCTGATCATTTGGCCAACCGGTCGTAGACCAGATGCACGCCGGCCAGGGCCAGCACCAATCCGCCCAGCACGTCGGCTACATGGTGCTGGTGGACAAACAGGGTGGACAGCGCGATGGCCGCCGCCCACAAGACCATGGGCCAGTCCACTCGACCGCGCCGGCGCGATAGGACCAGAGCCGCCGAGGTGGCCAAAGTGACATGCAAACTGGGAAAATAATTGTGGCGCAAGGCCAATTGATTGGATAATTCCCAGATCCGGCCGTCCCAGCCGGTGACGGGAGGGTGGCTGGGAAACCCGTCTTCCAGCGGTACCAGCCAGAAGCACAGCGAAGCCACCAATCCTTGAAATATCAGGGTGACGGCCACCGGCCAGAGTTGGCGGGCGGTGGGCAGCGCCTGCAGCAGCGGAATCAACATGAAGGTGATGGACAGGTAGACCAGCGCGGCCGCCGGTACCAGTGGGATATTCCGTTCCCATTCGAAGTAGAAGTGGTAGCGGGTGGCGGCGAAGTCTCCCAATCGGGCACTCAAGGCGTAAAGGGCCCAGTAGACGGCCAGGGCCAGAGCCACCAATCCCAGGGCTGCGGGCTCCGGCTTAACGGCGCGGGACAAGGGGGCTGCGGCCATCGGCGGGTAAGGGTTGGGGTCCGCGCCACATCAACCAGTAGATGTCCCAGAACCAGGGGCGGAATTCCTCAGGGTCGAGGTAGTTCCCGAGATAAATCCAGGGAACTTTGGGATGTTCATGGTGGGCTTTATGGTAGTGGTAGTTCAGGAAGAAAGCCCGAATAATCGGGTTGACGCGTAGATTCCAGGCGCCGGTCAGGGGGTCGCAGGCGGAAAAGGCGTGGTCGGCATACTGGAGAGAGGCCCAGTTGAGAGCGAAGGCGGCATAGCAACATCCCCAGCCTACCCAGTTCAGGTCGAGGAGCTGAAAAAAAGCCATCTGCAACAAAATGCTCAGGCCTACTTCCAGGCGGATGACCGTTTCGGGGGCGCGATCGTAAGCTTTGGCGTAGGTCATGGTGGCCGTCTGCCTGGCCTCGGCCGTGTTGCGCAACGAGCCGAGGCGCACGTAGCCCGGCCAGATCATGTAGGCCAGGCTGGCCAGCGGCGGCAGGGTCCAATAGACTCCGGTGAGTACGCAGTACCATTGCACATACTTCAGCGGCAGGTTCTCGCCGGGACGGATGTAGTCGAAGGTTTCAAATTCACTGCGGTTGTGGGCGTGGTGGTTGAGATGGCCGGCCCGATGAAAGCCCAGGCTGGTCGGGAAAAAGGCGCCCAGGATACGTCCGAACCATTCGTTGACCGTTTCATTGGAGTGGAGAATCTTGTGCTCGGCCTCGTGAAACAGCGAGAAGTTGGTGTTGTTCAGATAGGAGAAAAGCACGGCGCTGCCCAGCAGCACCCAGCCGCTCTGAGTATGTGAGGCCAGCCAGAGCAGCGCCAGACAGCCGCTCATCGAGACGGCCCCGATGGCGAGGTTGAGACGGCTGGGAATGGGTTGCTGGCTCACTCGGGCGGCTTCTGGAAATTTCAGGGGATCCCCTGGCCCTTTCCCGAAGCCGGGCGGGTGAAAATCAGCTTCGTGCGTCCCAACCTGGGAGATTGGCGTTCTCCCGACGCCATGGAGCCGCTGGCTTTCGCCGTGCTCAAAGGAGTCACTCCGCCTGACGTGGAGTGCGAGCTGTGGGACGAGAAAGTGGAAGCGGTGCCGGCCGTTCTGCATACCGATCTGGTGGCTCTGACGGTGGAGACCTACACGGCCCGCCGCGCCTACGCCCTGGCCGATCGCTTTCGCGCTCAGGGTCTCAAAGTGGTGGCCGGCGGCTACCATCCGACCTTTTTGCCCGAAGAAGCGTTGCTTCACTGCGACGCGGTGGTGTGCGGCGACGCCGAAGCCCTGTGGCCTCGGGTTCTTGGTGATGCGGCCACCGGTCGCCTGGAGCGCCTCTATCGCCAGCCGGCCGGGGGTGAGATGCTCGGCCTACGCTATGATCGGTCGCTTTTTTATAAAAAATCGTATGGCAGGGTGACGCCGCTACAGTTCAGCCGGGGTTGCCGCTTCGCCTGTGATTTCTGCTCCATTCACGCCTTTTACGGGCGTTCTTTGAAGCACCGGCCCATCGATGAAGTGGTGACCGAAGCTTGCTCGTTGCGTTCGCGCTACTTATTTGTGGTGGACGACAACCTCTTCGTCAACGGCCAAGCCCTGCACGGCCTGTTGGCCGGCCTGCGCGGTTGCGGCCTGCGCTGGGGATGTCAGATCAGCCTGGACGTGGCCGCCGATGAAAGGCTGCTGCGGGCCATGGCGGAGAGCGGTTGCGTGGCCGCCCTGATCGGTTTTGAGTCGCTGGATGGAGCCAATCTGGCGCAAATGCGCAAGAAGTGGAACACGCGCCATCCTTACCGTGAGGCCATCGCGCGCTTCCACGCCCAGGGCATCATGATCTACGGCTCCTTCATCTTCGGCTACGACCACGACGATCACGACGTGTTCGCCCGCACCGTCGATTTCGCCCTGGAAAATCAGCTCTTCCTGGTGAACTTCAGCGCTCTCACGCCCACTCCGGCCAGCGCGCTCTATGCTCGTCTGGAAAAAGAGGACCGGCTGCTCTATGAGCGCTGGTGGCTGGACGGCCGGTACGGCTATGGAGATGCCGTCTACCGGCCCCGTCTGCTGACGGCGCAACAGTTGACCGAAGGCTGTCGCTGGGCACGCGCTCAGTTTTACGGTTGCTCCAATATCGCTGGCCGGGTGCTCTGGCCGGCCGCTGGTTGTCGTTCCGTGAGTCACCGGCTGATCAGTCTGGGAGCCAATTGGACTTCGCGGCGCACTCTCGAGCGCAAACTGGGGAGGCCTTTAGGTTGATGTAACCGGCTTCACAGACCAGACTGCCTGATCCTTGTTAGGAAAGATATACCACTTTACGCAAGGGCAGGTGATTAAAATGAACCACATTGGCTTGAACGGGCTTGATCCCGTTGCCTTTCTTGGTCATCTCAAAAAGCAGATGGGCAGCCCCAAGTTCAAAAAGCGCTACGGCGCCAAGACCTACTTCTTCTCCAGCCAACGCAATCTGGAGATTTTTGAAATCAACCCGGAACGCTTTCTCCCCCAACTCGAGGGAATGTGCCCGGTGGCCTACGCCTTGGGCGGCAAGCGCCACCCCGGCAACCCCGACTTCTGCAACGTCGTCGGCGACAAACTTTACTGTTATAGCAAACCCGTCTATCGCACGCTGGGCCGCGTCTTTCCCTGGCTGCTCAACCGCGCCAGCCAGCGGTATCACTACATCAGCGCCGAAGAGGTGGTCGAAGCCGGAGAACTTACTTCCGAATCTGTCCGGCCAGGTTGAAAGAAGGCAACTCTTCTTTAGCGAGGAACGAAGCTGTCCGGGAAAATCCCATTCGGTCCAGTCGGGACCGGGGATATTTCAGCTGGGGGAACGCACCAGACGGGTAGCGATAAGGCCGACGAAGATGCTTTTGCCTTCATACCACCAGCCCAGGTGTTGGTGGCAGTTGGCGCACAGGGCCAGCGACCAGGCATAGCCGGGAAACCAACTGGCGGCCTCGGTAGGGGCGCCCACTTCGATCGTTCCGGGGGCGCTGGCGTAGCAGAGGACGTGAAATGAATAGCCGGCCGGGTTGCGGAAGGTATGCTCGTGGCCGCCTTCCACCTGGATGGCGGCTTCCGGTTCGGTCACCACCGAATGGCATTCTTTACACAGAACTACCGGTTGGGCCTGAGGTTTGGCCTGGGCTTGCTGGTTGGTCTCGGTCTTGTTCACAAGGCGGACCCCGCCAGGACTCCGGCCACAGGCAGCAACGGGGTGTGATCGTCGGCGTCACCCAGTGGCAGTTTTTGTCTCTGTAGTACCTCGCGGCGCAACATCAGGTTGGCTGTGAAGAAGGTGGCCATGCCAAAAAGACTGCTGCTGTTCACCTGGAAATCCAGACTGCGCTGTACAATCGAGGGGAAGCCGTAGAAGTTTTGGCGGGCCATGAGGCAGAGCCGTTCGATCGCTTCGGGGGGCAGGCCGCGACTGCGAAAAGGCACCATGCCGTAGCGGTAGCGCGGATCCAGCCACCAGCGCTCAAAGACCAGGCGGTTTTCCTGTTCCAGTCGCCGGTAGAGCGGGGTACCGGGGAAAGGAGTCAGGTGATTGAAGGCGCTCAGGTAGAACTTCTGGCGCCGGCAGAAGGCCAGCGTTTCTTTCAGGGTCTCTTCGGTGTCTTCGTCGTAGCCAAAAATAAAGGTCGGGTAGAGTCGTATTTTATATTTTCTCAGATTGGCCAGGGCCTGTTCGTAGCCGCCGCGCATGCTGTTGAACTCTTTGTTCATGGCCTTCAGGCTGTTCGGGTTCAAGGTTTCGAAGCCGATGAGCAGCATCTGGCAGCCGCTGGCCTGAATCAACTGCAAGAATTCTTCGTCGTGGGCGATGTTGATGGAGGCCTGACTGACCCAGCGGATCTTCAGGGGGATCAGGGCGCGGAAGAAGTCTTTGGCTTGCTTCAGGTTGGAGGTGATGTTGTCGTCTACAAAAAAGTATAAAGGACGTTTGTGTTCGCGGATATCGGCCAGAATGTCGTCGGTGGGCCGGCGTACCTGAGTGTTTTTGAAATAGGCTTGAATGGCACAGAATTCACAGTGGAAGTGGCAACCACGCCCGGCTTCGACCAATCCTAAGTTGAGGTAGCGCTTGCCTGCGAAAATCTCGCGGCGCGGGCGGATTCTGGCCAGCTTGGGGCGTTCACTGGATTTGTAGAGCGGCTGCAGCTTTCCATGGCGAAAGTCATCGATCAGCAGGGGCCAGACTTCTTCGGCTTCGCCGACCACCACCGCTTCGGCGAACTGGCTCACTTCCTCGGGGATCAGGGTGGCGTGAAAACCGCCCATGACCACGGGCACGCCACGGCGTCGAAAATGGGAAGCGATCTGGTAAGCGCGCCGGGCGGTATAGGTTTCCACGCTGATGGCCACAAGATCGGTCGGTTCGTCCCAGGGGATATCTTCGAGCCGGTCGTCATAAAAGCGGATTTCCACCTCTTTGGGAGTGAGGGCTGCCAATACGGCCAGAGGTAGCGGTTCCATCTGCCAGGCGCGAATGTAGGGGCGTTTCCCCTGGTGGCCCACGGCCGGATGGATGAAAGTGAGGCGCATCAGGCCGCCAGCAAAGGCTCGCGGCAGTTGTAGAACTGGTGCAGGCGGTGGGCATAAAAGCGGTAGCCCAAGTTGGCGGTAAGGGCCGTCCAGAAAAGATTGCCGCGCCATAAGCGGCGGGCGATACCTGGGTAACTGTAAGTTTTCTTCCAGGTCCATTCGATGCCGCGCTGTAACTCGCCCGGAGTCATGAGCGAGGGTTGGAAAACCACGTGCTGGCCGTCATAGAGCGACCAGTCTTTGTGCAACAACCGGCCTTCCTGGTCGAGACGTTGGTGCAGGGGTGTGCCCGGAAACGGGGTGAGAACCGCGTAGCGGGGCAGTTCGATCTTGTTTTCCATGACAAAGTCGACGGTGTTGGCGAAGCCCTCGATGCCGTCGTGGTCGAAACCGAAGACGAAAGTGCCCATGATGGCGATTTTACGCTCGTGCACGCGGGCGATCACCTCCCGGTATTCCTTGAGTAAGTTGAAGCCCTTTTTGCACTCGTTCAGAGCTTCGGGAGTGAGGCTTTCAAAGCCGATGAGCAGGCCTTTGCAGCCGCTTCGGGCGGCCAGATCCAGCAGTTCGTCGTCCCAGGCGATCTGGGTGGTGACCAGTCCGCCCCAGGTGACTTTGAGCGGAATGAGGGCGCGGAAAAGTTCTTTGGCATAGTTTTTGTCGGCGATCAGGTTCAGGTCCATGAAAATCAGGCGGCGTGCCCGCATATTCTGGATATCCTGGATGACCTCACCAACAGGGTGTTGGAGCGGCCGTCCCCAGGCGCTGGGCACCACGCAAAAGTTGCACTTGTGAATGCAGCCCCGGGTGGCTTCGAGAGTATGGCCGACAGTGAAATTGCCGTCGGGCAGCAGGTCACGGCGGGGCAGGGGACGGCCGCCCAGTTGCAGTCCGGGCTGCTGACGGTAGCGACTCTGCAGCCTGCCTTGCTGAAAATCGTGCAGCAATTGCGGCCAGCTATCCTCGGCATAGCCGACCACCACAGCGTCGGCGTGGCGGGCGGCTTCATCGGGCAGCAAGGTGGGATGCACACCGCCCAGTACCACGCACTTACCCTGATGGCGATAGTGATCGGCCAGCTCGTAGGCGCGCGCGGAACTGCCGGTGATGGCCGAGATGCCGATGAGGTCGGCGTCGAGGTCCAGGGGAATATCTTCAATGCCTTCGTCGAGCAGTTGCAGTCCATTCGTCAGTTCGGGCGGAATGAGGGCGGCCAGCGTCGGCAGCGTCAAAGGCATATAGCGCAAAGACTTCTTGAAAATGCCGGTTTTATGGCGATAGAGCGGGCCACGCGGGGAGAGTAAAGCGATCTTCATTCTTAAGCTCGCTTCGGGTGTGCGGGCGTTCTCTCCTCGCTCAGGTAGAAACGCATAGCCGTGCCGATGCTGGATCAGGTCACCTACGCTGGCTACTTCGCCAACGCGCTGGGCGTCGACCCTGAACTATGTTCACGCTGCCAGAAAGAGTGGCCGAACCAAGGCGGGTAAAGTAGGGAGGCTGGGGGGCCTAATCCATATTTACTCGAAGATTTTGTAGTGCACCTTGTGGAGTGCTCTACAGGCATGCCCAGTATAGCAAGTCTTGTCGCAGGGGCTGTGGTCTCAAACCGATCCGTCAGAGGCGATTCCGGCTTCCTTGAGCAGCTCTCTTATCACCTGCACACACCCGCTCTTGGCCCGTTCCAGCAAAGGCGGCCGGGGCTCCGTTCAGGGATGCCGCTTCGGCCAGAGCCCCCTTTTCGTTTCAGTCCCCAGCGCCGGTTGCGGGCGAAAAGCACCTGGCACAGACAGCTCGTCGGCATATCCGGCCGCTCGATGTTTCCCCACAGCACCTGGCCACAGGCCAGCTCTCCGGCGTAGATCGGGGTGTGGAATCCGAAGGGGTGGCCCGGCTGCATGACCAGCTCGATGCGCCCCTGCAGACAGTCATGGACGATCCGCTGGACTTTGTCCTGGTCGCGGTAGATGATGTCGACAGCCCGACCCTCACAGGTCAGCCAGCCTCCACCATTGATCCAGGGGCCCCAGTCGCAGGGCTGGTTGACCTCTCCCCGGGCGCCCCCGCTGGCCAGCGCGGCGCGCAGGCCTTGCACATCCAGCTCTCCGCGATAATACAGCCCCAGGTCGTAGTCGGAGGTGTGCGTTCCGCGCGCTCGCGAGCCTCCCAGCACAAGAGCTTCTACTCCGGATAGGCCTCCCAGAGCCGACGCAAATCGCTCTAAGATGGGTCGGCCGCCCCGCCCCACTCGGTCAGAACTCAGGACTTTCTGAGTGCGATGAGGGAGCCATCGCCACCAGACGCTCCCAACCCAGACCCGAACTCAGAAAACCTTCTCGACGATTGCTCAGCAGCCGGGCCATCCAATCCGTAAAGCCGCCGTCCCCGATCTCGATCCGTTCAGGTAAATTTTGAAGCAGGCCCGCTGGTAGTAGCCGCGCCCTGAGGTGCGTTCCGGGTCAAGTATGAATTCTTCCCCCTGCAGTTGTGCGGCCAGGCCGCACCAGTCGGTCAGGCGGATTTCCAGCTGGCCTCCCGGCACGGCCTGGCCCAGAAAATCACGGTAGAAAGCCCAATGACGCTTCAAGGCTTCCACCTCAAAGCCCCAGCGGTTGGCTGAAACCAGCGAGAGAATGCCGAAATGAGCGTAGTAACCCGGCCCGGGGGGGAGCGCCTGGGCGAAAGTTCCAGGGCTTCGAAGGGATGGGGCAGCCGCTCCCAGGCCAGGCTGAGCAATTGAGCCGAAGCCCGAGGGTTGAGGGGGGAGGGCTGCACGAAGCGGCTTTCCCGGTAGCGGCGTAGCGTTCGCGCCAGCTCACGGGGTATACAGCGCCTTGGCCACGCCCCGGCCGCGGGCCTCATGGCCAAGGTAGATGGCGGCGCTCTCGGCCCCCATGCGGGCGCGCTCTTCCCAGATGGGACGGGTCACCCGCGAAACCTCCTCAAGGGTGATGCAGAAACGAATGTCCCTCAGCTGTTCCCATTCGTGCGCTTGGACTCGACGAACGACCATGATAAGCAATTTTTCGGGGCGCCTCGCCAAACCCTGGTGCCCTCTGTAGAAATTGCTTATCAAAATTGCGGCCTGTTCTATGTGGAGACAACCGGGCAGGTAAGGTGCGTCCATTCCCAAGCTCTGGGAGTCCGCTATGATGGAGTGGTCGAGCAGGGTTGAGCGCGCCGCCCAGGCCTATCACGACGAGCGCTGGGATAACGATCCATCAAGGGTGTCACAGAAGCTGGCTGAGCCTGGCTTCGCACAGGCCGCTGTCGGTGCCGATCCAGAGTTCGTTGCCGCGTGTGGCCAGCGCCCAGACGACCTGGCTGGGCAGGCCCTGCTCGCGGCCAAAGCGGCGCCAGTTGCGACCGTCGGTCCAGAACAGGCCCTGGGGAGTTCCAACCCAGAGTCCGGTGGGGGTGGCCAGCAGACAATGGATGCGTTCGTCCGGCATTTGGGTTTGCCAGCTCTTGCCGTCGAAGACGGCGATTCCGCCGCGGAAGGTGCCGACCCAGAGCTTTCCCTGGTAGGTTTCCAGAGAGGTGACCCAGTTGTCGGGTAATTCCTGGATGTATTGACAGCAGTTGCCGTTGGCCGGGTCGTAGCAGTAGGCGCCGTTCTGGCTGGCCAACCAGTATCGCTTCTGATAGCGAGCCAGCGCCGTCACGGTGACGCCCTGCAGGGCCGGTTTGGGAGTGAAAGTCTTCCAGCCTCTGCCTTGCTGGGTATAGAAGCCGGAAAGAGTGGTCACCCAGCCCCGGCCCAGGCCGGCGGTCCAGTCTTTGGGCCAACCGCAGCTTCTGCCCATGGTCCGCCAGGTGCCTTTTTCACCGCTCAGCACCAGGCCGCTGGAAAAGCGCACCAGCACTTCTTCACCCGAGGCGCTCAGCTGGTTGACCCAGCTGGAAGGCAGGCCTTCCACCAGTTTCCATCGATCGTTTTGCCTTTGCGCCAACCCATCCTGAAAAGTGCCCACCCAGACGCTTTTTTTCGAACAGGCCAGAGCGGTGATATGATTGCCGCTGATTTCGTCGTGCCAGTCATAGAGGGGCTTGCCGTTCAGGAAGGCGCCGTGGTCGGTGCCCACCATCACGCCTTGCTGGGTCCAGAGCAGGGCGGTTATACCCTTCTGGTTAGGAAGCACCGCCCGGCCGTCCTCAAAGACTCCCTGGTCGGGGGTGCCCACCCAGGTGTGACCCTGGCCGTCAACGGTCAAGGCCGAGACGTTGACCACGTCGCCGGGCAGGGCGGCCCAATCACCGCCTCGCTGGCGAAAGGCTCCAGCGGCCGTGCCCACCACCACGCCCTGGGGTCCGGCCGCGAGACAGGTCACGGTGGTGGCCACCGGATTGGGGCTGAGGCGCACTTCTTCGGGACCGGTTTCTTTCAGCACCCAAAGGCCCTGGTTGGAGGCGGCCAGCAGCTGATGGCCGTTCCAAACCAGCGAATGGATGGGCGCGTCGCTGGGACACTGCAGTTCTTCACCGGTGGTCCAGAATTTGACTCTGCCGGCGTTGTGACCGCTGACCAGGCCCTGCGGGGTTTGGGCTAGCGACCAGGCAGGGCGGCTGTCGAGACAAGTGCCTTGTTGAAAGACGCCGGCTTCGCTGGCGACCTTGTCACCGCAGATAGCGCGCACGGCCACCCCCGGCAACTCGACTTCCTGGGCGCCGGGGCGGCGTAGCCCCCCGCTGGTTCCGATGGCGCCCTCGGCCAGGCAGGTGACTTGGCGGGTCGAGCAGTGCACTTGGAAAAGCGGAGCTTGAGCGGGATGGAGCCAGCCCAGGGCCAGCATAAGCAAAAACTTCATTTGACCTCCAGATGGATGGTGGTGCGGTTGTGCCCGTGGTCGAGCAAAGTCAGGTCGGCAGAGCGGAACCTTCGTCTGGTTTCTGCCTTCCAATAGCCCGGCCGTTGCTTGACCAGATCGAGAGCGGTGCCATCGTCGAGCACGGCCAGGACCCGGCTGGTATCGAGGCTGGTGTGCGCTTCCAGGTAGACGGTGCCGAACTTGAGCAAGGCGGTGGCGCGGCCGCTGGGGGCGTCCTCGTCGGCCTCGAAGCAGACGGTCTGGCGCTCCTGGGAGCCGTCGGGCAAAGTCACCACCACGGCTACTTTGCAGGTGTTCTGAGCCACGCTGGACGGAATTACGAAGCGGCATTTCCACAGTCCGGCCTGCTTGTCGTAAAGAAGCGGGCGAGTTTCCCCCCAGGGGAAGTAGGCGGTGACGCGAGCCTGAGGGGGCGCCTGCACCGAGAGGATAGGGTCGCTGCCCTTGGGATAGCCAGGCGCCGAAGAGGTCACCCGCTCTTCTTTGGCCATGGCCAGGAAGGACGTGTAGGGGGTCATAAAGTTGTAGCTCTTGGAGAGCTTGATGATCTCTTGCTTGAGCTCGTCGTTCTCGCCCTTCAGGCGGATGCGGTCGACGGCCCAGTCCACACGCTGTTTAGCCCACAGGCGCGGCAGGAAGGGGTTCTGCTGCTGCACTTCATCGAAGTTGGCGGGGTAGCGGAAGATTCGCTTCTCGCCGTTGATTTCGCCCTGCAGCACCAGTTCTTGTGGACCGCTCCGGGAGTAGCGGCCCACCAGGATGAGCTGGGAGCCCTTGAAGACGTCGGGCAGAATCTCCGGGTAGGAGCGATTGATGACGGTCTCGCCATAGTCAATTTTCAGATTCACCAGCACCGGGGTGGAGATTTTGGCAAAAAAGGCCCCCACTTTGGATTCGATGGACTCGCCGCCGCGCACGTATTGGAGAGCGCCGCGGTGGTCGTTGGCCAGTTTGAGCAACAGGTAATCATCCACGTCGTCGCCCACGCCGAAGGCGAAGAGGCGCACGCCATGACGGTCGGCCTGGGCCACGTGCTGGATAATTTTGCCAATGTCCTGTTCGCCTTCGGTGGGAAGGCCGTCGGTCATGAACAAGATGATCTTCTGATTCGGTCCGTCACTGAAGTTCTTCATAGCGGTGGTCAGCGCTTCGTCGATATTGGTACCACCGTCGGCGTCCAGCGACTGCACTTCCTGGAGCGCCTTGCTCACGTTCTGATCGCTGGCTTCCATCAGTTTGGGCGAATTGGTGTGGACGCCGGTGGAGAAAGTGAGGACCTGAAAGCGGTCCTGGGGGGAGAGTTTCTTCAAGCAGTAGCTGAGGGCGGCCTGGGCCTGGCGCAACTTTTCGCCGTCCATCGAGCCGGAGCGGTCGAAGACGAAGATGACGTCTTTTCTGACCACTTGCTGCTGGCTGGTCTTTTCCTGAGGCGCCACCACCAGCATGTAGTAGCCGTCTTCGCCTTTGACGCGGTGCGTCAAAAAGGAGACGCCAAAATCCTCTGATTTAAGCCGGTATTCCAGAGCCACATCTTGTTTCGGGGTGAAGTCTTTCTGGGCCAGGGTTACTTCGGCGTGGTGGGCATCGGGGTGGATAATTTTAGAGCCGCTGTGGGAGGGCAGGCGCAATTCGTCGATGGGCTTCTGGTCAGCCACGGTGGCGTGGAACTGGAAATCTTGAATGCGCTGCTGGGCGCCGCCGGCGGTCAGGGGGTAGCGCAGGCGCACCACGCCTTGTTCGTAGGGGCAGAGCTGGGAGTATTCCAGGACCACCTTGAGAGGTTCACTGCTGGAGACAGGATAGACGTTGACACGGAAGAGGTTGCGGCCGGCTTGCTCGAGCAGGGCCGGATCGCGTTTGGCGGCTACGGCTTTTTCGTATTTCTGCCGCGCTTCTTGTTTTTCTTCGACTTGGCCGACGATTTCTTTGCCTTTGACCCAGTAGGAGAAGCGGCTGATGCTGGCTTGCTCGGAGAGAGGCATGAAATAGATGGCTTCAAGATCGTGGCCGCTGCGATTGACGAAGATCTGCTCGATGCGCACGCGGGCCACTTGCTGTTCCACTTCGACGGTCACGTTCTGGCTGACGCAGTCGAAGGGCGGCAGGTCTTTTTCCTGGGCGCCGGGCCTGGGAATGAGAGCCTGAGCGGCGGCCGTGCCGCTCAGGATTGCGATGAGGAGGAGGGCTTTGTGCATGTCTGCAGTTTAGGGGCTGCAGGTCACAGGCCGGACTGCTTCAGGTCACAGTTTGGTAACAGCCCCAGTCAGGCCCAACTACTCAAATCGGAAAGGGGGCTAGAACTCCATCCAGCTGCTCAAACACCAGGGAACATGGAAAATCATCTCGATGCTCTAGGACGTTCCGCCCCCGCCTGATCATTATTTGCCATCCAGGAGGCCGCCTCTCAAGGCCTGACCCGACTGGTGCAACGCCTGCGCCGACCCGGCCCTGAGCTACCGCGACAGCAGCCCGCTGGAAATTGCCCAACTGATGGGTCATGACGAAGCCGCCAAAAGAGCTGAGAAATACTCCGGCCGTGGCGCCCCCTCCCTGCACGAACTGCGCGAGAACAAAGGCAAATCTTGATCTAGCGCCAGACCCGACCGCCCACTGCTTCGCGAACCAGTCCGCTCAGCCGGCGCAGGTGTCGGCACCAGCCGGGCAGTCCTTTCAGTTCGGAACTGGACTGGGCGCGCGGCGGGAAGGCCAGTTGCGCCAGGTAAGTCAGCCGGGCCGCTGGTGGTAGCGAGAGCGCCATTAGCAGCTTGGCGCTGCGCTGGCTGCGGTTGCAGTAAATCCAGTGGAGGCAGACGCGCTCCAGCCAGCCCAAAGAGGGTCCTGAGCGGCCGATCAGGTGGCATGCATAGGCCAGCGGACGCAGGCTGCGCGTGACGCGGGCTTCCCGCAGCAACAGCTCCGGCTCGGCCTCGGGCAGCACCAGGGCCAGGTCGACCAGCCAGAGCAGGCGTTGGTAGCCGTGTTTGAGAGCGTGTACGGCCAGGTGCAGCACCTGATGCTCAGGGCAGAGCCGCAGGATTCCCGCGCGCTCGGTCTCGCGGGCCTGAGACCATAAGCGCCCTGCCGCGAAGTCGTAGGGAGAGTTGGCGGGAGCCACGCTTTCCCAGCCCATCAATCGGGTGTGCAGGTCCACCATTGCGCCTGGGCCGACCAGACAGACCCGGCCCTGCCGGTAGCCCAGGGAACGCAGGATGAGGCGGGCTTTACCTTCATCCTGAGGGCGCACCAGAAGGTCCAGGTCCCCCATCGGGCGAGCCGCCAGCTCCGGGTAGCTCTTCCCCAGCAGGCTGGCCCCTTTCAGGACCAGCGCCCGCAGGCCGCGCTGGTGAAAGGCCTGGCCGATCCGGGTCAGTTCGCTAAGGTGACCGGCGTTGCGGGCGAAGTGCCGGTTCAGGGCTTGCCGGTAAAAGGGCGGTAGCTCACTTCCCTGACGGGCCAGCACCACCGCGACCAGACCATCCAATCCCTCTTGCAGCGCCTCTGCAGGTTCCGGCGGCGGTTGAATGGTGGGCTGGCGGGTCAGGAAGTGATGACAGAAGTCGGCACTCATGCGAGACTTTGGGCCTTTTTAACCAGCTCCACGAACTCGCGCCGGTATCCCTCCCGGTCGGCTCCCAACGAACGTCCGGCCAGCTGAAGCACCAACGGATAATTGGCCTGAGCGCTGAACTTTGACTTGCGCAACAGCATGCCGAAGGCGGCCACGGCGGCGGCAAAACCGAAGTCGGCCGAGGAGCCGGATGTTTGGATGACCAGATGGTCGAGCTGCTGACTGGTATCGGATTGGGGCGGCTTGTAGCGCACTTTGACGATGCACAGCTCGGATGTGACGGCTCGGGCGGTGAGGCCGCGTTCAGATTGGTAACGCAGTGGTTCCGCGTTGGCGGCCAGATCGGGTTGGCCTGGCCGGACCAGTTCGTAGAGGGCTGTGACGCGATGGCCGGCCCCGATTTCACCTGCGTCTTTTTTGTCGTCCTTGAAGTCTTCGTCCTTTAGCAAACGGTTTTCGTAGCCGATCAGTCGATAAGCGGAGACCTGCTTGGGATTGAATTCCACCTGAATCTTGACGTCCTTGGCAACCGTGACCAGAGTGCCCCCGCCTTCGGCGACCAGCACCTTGCGGGCTTCGGCCAGGTTGTCCAGGTAGGCGTAGTTGCCGTTTCCCTTGTCAGCCAGCATCTCCAAAGTCGAGTCTTTCAGATTGCCCATTCCCAGGCCGAGCACGGTGAGGAAAATGCCGCTCCGGCGCTGTTGCTCGATCAGGCTGAGCAACTCGCCCTCGCTGGTGGTGCCTACGTTGAAGTCGCCGTCGGTAGCCAGAATGACGCGGTTGACGCCTTTGGGAATCAGGTTCTGGCCCGCCACCTGGTAAGCGAGCTCAATGCCTTCCCCTCCGTTGGTGGAACCGCCCGCTTCGAGTTGGTCCAGCGCCTGCTGAATACGTTCCTTTTCACTTCCCACCGTAGCCGGCAGCACCAGGCCGGACGAACCCGCGTAGACGACGATAGCCACTTTGTCGCTTTGCGTAAACGTGTCCAGCAGGCTGCGCAGAGCCTTCTTCAGGAGAGGCAGCTTATTATTGTCCGACATCGAACCCGAGACATCCAGCAAAAAGACTAGATTGCGCGCCGGCAGCTCCCCGGTCAAAGGCGCGGCCTGCAGGCCGATTCGCATGAGCTGGTGCTCGCTATTCCAGGGACAGGGAGCCACCTCCGTGCTGACCGCGAAGGGTCGGTTGCTCTCGGGAGCCGGGTAGTCGTAGACGAAATAGTTGACCATCTCCTCGATGCGGACCGCGTCGGGTGGGGGCAGGGTTCCCTGCTTAAGAAAGCGGCGCACGTTGGCGTAAGAAGCCGTGTCGACGTCCACCGAGAAAGTGGACTGCGGATAACGGTCCACCGATAGAAACTCGTTCTCGGGCAGATGGGCGTAGTCTTCACCGGTCTTCTGGTCCGGTATGGCGGCCGCCGGGCCCGGAACGTTTTCCACCGAAACCGCGTCGGATGGACTGGGCGCCAGCACGCTGCTGATCAGAGGGACGGTGGCCGCCAGTCGCGCCAGGTTGCCCAGAAAGTGGCGGCGGTGCAGGCCCGAGGGTACCTGAATCAGACGCTTTTGCTCCAGTTCAAACAGGATCTGGCGCAGGCTCTGGGCGTCGATGTGGCGCAGCAACTCGGCCACCGTGGTGCTACCGTCACAGTGACGGAAGACCAGTGCCGCGCCGGCCGTCAGGTGGTGGGCCTGTTGGGTGCGAGGATCGAAGATCAACAGCTCCTCACCGAAGTCGTTTACGATCAGGCCCTCGACCCGGGCCGGCAGGATCGGCGGATGCAGCAGCTGGTCTCGCGCCAGCTCTCTCAATCCCGCCTCCAGAACCTCCGAACCCAGCAACCGGGCCACCTCCGGCTGCGGAGTCCGGCCGTCGCACCACGGCAGAACCGGATTGTCGCTATTGCCGCTCAGCACGGAAAGGGGCATGCTTGTCATCGAGGTTAGTCTCCTTTGAATTGTAAATTACTTTGCAGTATAAAGTTGGGGGCCGGGCCCCGCTCTCCTGCTCGGGCGATGAGGGCTCTGAAGATGAGCATAGCCACCGATTCTGTCAGGCCCGTGACAAATGACTGTTCTTCTGAAACTGGCCCGGATTGAAGCGTGTCGTTCGCCACTTGGACCGACGCGGCCGCCGGTTTCGGCACCATTCTGGCCTGGGCAAAATCGGGACAAATCTGGAACGCCAGGTTACATTTCTGGATGGTCTTGCGGCGGCCGGAGCCGTCTGATGGTTTGAATGGCTCAAACGCGCCACTTTTGGAGGTGAACTCAGAGGCCTCGGCCAGCTTGCTCCCTTTGGGTCTTGGGTTTGCTGGTATGTTGTCCCAGGCGGTCAGCAGTGACCCCTCGGCAACGAGAACGTGTGCCCAATGGCCTTTGAGGCCGATGGTTTGGTTGAACTCATTGTCTTGACTCACTGCGGCCGTGGTTGAGTGGGAGCGGCCCCAATAAACTTGAGCTATCAGCTGTAAGCTCGTTAGAACCCCTGGCCTCTCTGCGCTGAACTGACCCGGAATATGTCAAGCCTTTGTGTCCAAAGTGCCGCTGGAGTAGCCTGTGCCGGGGTACGGAGGGGGTCGTTTATCCAGGCGGTAGCTGGCAACTGTTTAAGGTCGGGCTCCCCGTTTGGAAAACGCCTAGGGTTGCTCCTGTAGGCCTGTAGTTCGGTCTGGTGCATGGCTTCGAGAATCGCGCGGGCCGTCCCCGCGTGGACGCTTTGCGGGGTCAGGAAGCAGATTCCGGAGTGATAGTGGCTGCCGTTGTAGTGCTCGAAGAATCCGCGGCAGAAGGCCTGTGCGTATTCGAATGATCTGAACCAGCCAGGGAAGGCCGGGCAATACTTTACGGTTTTGAACAGGGCTTCGGAATAGGGATTGTCGTCGCTGACGCTCGGCCTGCCCAGGGAGCGCTCCACGCCAAGCCACTTGTAAAGTTCACCAACAGACAGCGATTTCATAGAGGGGCCCCGGTCGGAATGAATCGTCAGTTGCCCTGGAACGATACCCTCACCGGCGCAGGCAGCGCGAATGATTCCGCGGCCAAGTCCTCACCTTCGCGCTTGGCCAGCATCCAGGCGACTACTTTGCGGCTGAAGATGTCGATCATAGCGTAAAGATAGTAAAAAACACCTCGGACCGGACCGCGCAGGAGTGTCACATCCCAGCTCCAGACCTGACGGGGTTCCGTCGCCGACAACTGCGGTTTGGCGTGGCTGGCTTTGCGTCTGCGAACTTGGCGGCTCACTTTGAAGCCGTTTTTTCGAAGCAGACGGTACATGGTTGAAATGGAGCACAAACGCTGACCCCGGTCGAGCAAACCGTGATAGACCGTGTAGGGGGAATGGTCGAGAAACTCAGGCGAGTTAAGAACGTCGAGAACGGCCTTTTCCTCGCTTTCACTCAAAGCGTTACCCGGTGTGGGTCGTGAGTGCTTGCGGTCAGGCGCTTCTGACGCGGCATCGGCCTGACGGCCACGGTAGCGGACATATTTGGTTCTGTGCACGGCAGGCCCAGCGAACCGAAATGTCCGCCGGACACTGCCCCAGGGTCGCCAGGAGGGCGGCTTCAACTACGACTCTGTCATTTTGTCGAGCAAGTTCAAGACTTTTTTTTGAAGATCGATCACAGCGTCCGCCTTCGCCAGCTTCTTCTCGAGCTGCTCGATCCGGCGCTTCAGGGCCCGGGTGTCTTCTTCTTTCTCCGGTAGGTTATCGGAGGGCAGCACCTCCTCGAATTCTCGCCGCCACCGACCCACCATCGAGTGGTAAAGGCCCTCTTTGCGGAGGTAAACGCCCCTTTCTGTCGGGGATAGGGTCTCCAGCTTTTTTCAGCACCTGAAGCTTGTATTTGCTGCTGTGCGTTCTTCTTCGCGTTTTGGTTGCCGCCGCCGATTGGACTTCTACGCCGCTTGGTTCCGAGGTCTTGGCTCGGCTCAATACGGCCCCGTTTGCATGAGTCACGTCGTCACCCTCAGCCAAAGCCTTACTTGGATTGGCTTTCCTTGTTGAATTTTCTTCCGCGGCGCCGGATGGTTGATCATCCTTCAACTCTGATCCCATGAACAGAGTCTAGCTCATGCGGGGGTCAGTCATGAACTCCTTAGGAGATCTAAAACTGGACACAGGTCATCCTGACACGGGGCGGGGTATTGCAGACCCGGCGGTCAGCTTGCCACCGAAATGTCCACCTGGGGTGTCCCTTAACGACTTGGTCGGGGCGGGACATTTTCGAAGGCTCTGCCTGTGTGTCTGGTCTGACCTGATCGGCGGCCACAAAATCGCTCTACGGGCTTGCAAGCCAATTCAACGTGAAAGGAAGTGGGATTCAAAAACCCAATCCTCGTCATGAGAAACTTCCAGCAGCTTCCACTGGCTACTGCTTCGGGTCAGGAGAAACAGGCCAGACTTAAACTGTAGACGGGGCCAGTAAATCCAGACCAAAGCCCGCTCCTCCGACCACCCGCCGAAGGCGTATCTGACCGGCGCAGTTTCAGCGGCATCGCGGTAGTCATCAATAAGGCTTAGCAAACCTGTCCGCTCGTTCTCGCAACCCTGCAGTTGAGAATCGGCCGAAAACTTAAGTAGCCCAGGCTCAATTCGTTCTACCCTCTTGCCTGAGAGCATTGATGACGCGAAATTTGGGTGCAGATAGGTTCTAACGACAAGTATTTGAGTACGGACTTCAAAAAACTGCTCAATTGCTCCGGCCAAGATCGCAACAGGACTGGTCGAGTAATCAGACGACGTAACTGTCTGACGGCCGAAACTAGGGGACCAAGCACAGTCGAGGACTTGATCTGGATTGCGTAGTCCACAACGAGAAAGCTGCGAACAAAGTTTCTCTAGAATACTGGCCAGATTGCCGAAAGGGGCATCGTATAGGACGAGTTCGCTGTCGCTAACAAATCGAGTCGCGGTCCCAGGTCCAAGCGGTAACGTCTCGAGCACGTTCCTCACAGATGGAGTTTTCGAAAACTTGCACTCAAGATTAAATCTGCTACCACGGCGCAGAGCAGTAAGGCACACCAAAGAGTGTTCTCGGCAGAAGGACCTCCAACAGCCAATTGTGCCCAACGTTTCTTTGTTGCAGGCGTTTACCAGAAGGCATCCTTGGGGCGCTACCCCACGAATCTCACAACTGCCCCAAAAGTGAGATGTGGAGATTATACTCACCTGGAAAGCCTCCCTCACTGACAAGCTCTATGTCAGTAATCATAAGTCTCGTCGGTCATCCAAGTCTCCTTAAAGACCAGAGGCGTCCCATCTGGCGCGATGACAGTAAACTCAATCATAAATACCAAGTGATAGTTCTTAAGCCCCCTTGTCTTCTTTCGATTCTCTAAAATATCGAAGTAGATCGCTCTATTGTTGCAATTGGAACCTTTCGGTGCAGGGGCAACGAAGAAACGTTTCGAGCCAGAGAACAGCAACTTTCCCTTCTCGCCATTACGTGTATAGGGGTCGTCAGTTCTAGTGTAGCCATAATCTGTTAGCGATTTGGGGCCACCTTCCAGTCCCCATACTTGCACCCTCATCGTAGCAGGTAGGTCCACCGGGTAACTTGACGATGGGTTAACACCCATCCGATGCTGAGGAGGAGCATATTGTCGGGTGTAATGGCCCTCGCGCACATCGATATTTCCATAGACAGCGTCGCCGGGAGGGTTAGCAGAAGAGCTTCGCTGCTCCGGGGCTGCGCCAAGTGGGTCTACCAAATTGGTTGGGCTGTTGTAGGCGTAACGGTAGAGATTCGTATCTACGCCTTCGCCCAGCGGGTCCCGCGAGATCCAGCGTTTGTTGGCTGCGTCATAGAGGCGATAGGTAGCCAGGTCCAGACCGGAGGGCCCGTGGTGCCAGAGGCCAGCGTAGCCAAAGTCAGCCTCGAGATTGCCAGACTCCTTGGTGCGCTCTCCATAGGTCGTGTAGCTATACACCGCCTGGCTGACGCCGGCGTCATCCACCAGTTCGCGGACCGAGCCGAGATGGTCGAATGTGTAAAACAGCTTGGTTGCGCCCTGCAGCACACCCTGGCTAAAGTATCTCTTCTTAATCGGGAAGCCGCTCACCAATCCATCACGTTCGCACACGATGGTCCCACCCAGCCACCAGTAGAGCTTTTTGCTGGTCATCGTCCCGTCGGTATACTCGGTAATCTTCGTCCGCCGGGACATGCCGTCATATGCAAACTCGGTCCGGTTCGTGCCCTCCACGATGGCGGTCACCCGGCCCTGGTCGTCCCATTCGAAGGTTTTGTCGTCCAGGGTGGTCTTCTGGCCTTTGGCGTCATAGACGTGAGTGCCGGGGTCGGTTTGCTGGTTCAGGTTGTTGCTAGCAAAACTGGTGGTGGTATTGCCCACGGTCAGGCTCGTCAGATTGCCGGAGGGGTCGAAGGTGTAAGACTCTGTCTGGGTTTGGTTCAGCTTGACGCCCACCAGTTGGCCCAGATTATCGTAGGTGAAGCGGAGTACGTCAGCTTTGTCGGCCGTGCTACCGCCTGAGGAGGAGGAAAAGCCGGGGAAACTCATCGAGCCGGTCATGCCGTCGTTGGCGCAGCCGTTGAGGAGCAGGGCGCTGATCAGGGCCAGGCTGGTCGTCTGGGCCAGGAGTGAGGTGGCGAGAGGGCGGCGGCGGGCAACCTGCCAGAGCAGTCCGACCCACAGGCTGGCCACGCCAAAGAGAATTAGCCCCTTGAGGGAGCGGGGGGGAACCATCGGAGGAATCAGGCTATGGTGCCCGCCATCCAGGCTTGGGGCTGCACCGATCGACTCGGTCCGTTCTATAATTTGGCCAACCGGGTCCATCACGTAGCCGAAGGTCGAAAGGGGGCTGCCGTCGCGGCCCAGGTTC
>JAHBVR010000018.1 GCA_019637395.1 Vulcanimicrobiota bacterium | reverse complement strand
TTCTGCCGAAACAATGTTCGATAGCTTATTCTCCCACCCCGCCAAGCCTTGACCGGCCACTATTCCCTGCGGACGTAAACCCTGAATTCGTAGTCATATTCTTCGCCGGACGGCCCGGGTTGGGTTTCGCTGAGTTCCCACTCCGCCTCGTTGAACTCGGGGTAGCGGGTGTCGCCGTCGATGTCGGCGTCGATGAAAGTGAGCGACTGTTTCTGGCAGTGGGGGAGGAAGGCACGGTAGACTTGCTCGCCGCCGATGATCCAGACGGGTTTATGGCTGGGAACGACCGACAGCACTTCCTCGACCGTGTGAAAGAGCCTCACCCCCTCGGGGAGCGGGGGATTGCCCCGGCTGAGCACCCAGTTTTCGCGACCGGGCAAGGGGCGCCCGATGGACTCGAAGGTCGTCCGCCCCATCACGATCACGCCGCCTGAGGTACTTTCCCGGAAATGCCGCATATCTCCCGGAAGATTCCATGGGATCTGACCTTGTTCGCCGATTACGCGGTTGCGGCTCAGGGCCGCGATGGTGATCAGCATCAGACCGCTACCGGTGCCTTGATGGCCGGATGGTGCTGATAGTTGATCAGCTCGAAGTCTTCATACTCGAAATCCTCCAGCTGCCGGCGCTCGGGATTGAGTTTGAGCGTGGGCAGGGGATTGGGGGTGCGGCTCAACTGCAAATCGACCTGCTCCAGGTGATTGCTGTAAATGTGGGCGTCTCCCAGGGTGTGCACGAAGTCGCCCAACTGCAATCCGCAGACCTGGGCCATCATCATGGTCAGGGCTGCATAGGAAGCGATGTTGAAGGGCACTCCCAGAAACAGGTCGGCGCTGCGCTGATAAAGCTGGCACGAGAGCCGGCCCTGGGCCACGTAAAACTGGAAGAAAGCGTGGCAGGGGGGCAGAGACATCTCATCCAGCTCGCCGGGATTCCAGGCGCTCACGATGTGCCGGCGGGAATCCGGATTCTTCTGCAAGCCCTCGACCACCTGGCGGATCTGATCGATGGTTGCGCCGTCAGGCCGGCGCCAGGAACGCCACTGGGCTCCGTAGATGCGCCCCAGGTTGCCTTCGCTATCGGCCCATTCATCCCAAATGCTGACTCCGTGTTGCTGCAACCAGTGCACGTTAGTGTCGCCGCGCAAAAACCAGAGCAGCTCATAGAGAATGGACTTCATGTGCAGCTTCTTGGTGGTCACGGCCGGGAAGCCGGCGGCCAGATCAAAGCGCATCTGAGCGCCAAAAAGGCTCAATGTTCCCGTGCCGGTGCGGTCCTCCTTGAAGATACCCCGTTCGCGGACCTCGCGCAGAACTCTCAAATACTCGTGCACGTTATGCCTCCCGCCGCGCGGCTTGAACCGTCACGGTTCCCCCGTCTTCTCTCGCCAATTCGGTGCCGGGCTCCCAGAACTCACGGCGAAGAAACGCCAGCGCCGTAAACCCATCGCCATCCCGGGCCACACTGGAAATCCAGCCGGCATCCTTGTCCTCGGCCTTGAGTTTGGTTCCGCTGGCCGGCGGCGCACCGCCGCCGGCCACCACCGCGATATGTCGGTTGATATGGCCGCGGTGCAGGGTTCGGGCCACCACTTCCTGTCCGGGATAGCAGCCTTTACCGTCCAGATAGTCGGTTCCATCGGCGATTTCTAAAAGCATGGTTTTCTCGCCCCAATCCGAAGGCCAGGGGCGAGCCGCCTGAATGCGCTCCAGTTCCCAGTGCGAGCTCAGATCGCGCAGATCGTCAAAAAGCGGCCTCTTGCTCCACACCAGGTCGCTGCCCGAGGCCAGGAAGGGGAAGCGGCACAGCAGCCAGTCGTCCTCTGGCTGAAAGGCCCAGGGGCCGGCCGGCGGCTCCTGTCCCAGGCGTTGGCGCAGCCATTCCTCCCGTGTCGACCCCACCAGCAAGGTGGACTGCCAGTCGCGGGTGCGATCGTGCATGCGCAGCTTTTCCCCGAAATGCATCTTGTCCAGCTCCGCCAGGGCCGATTCGGCCTGTTCCTTGGGACATACCAGCCAGGTGATTTCGTACCATTGAAAGGCCCAGAACTGGGCCAGCGGGCGGCCTTGCACGTTGAGATAATAGGCCGCGGTGGCCTGACCCGGCTTGAGCAACATTTCGTTGCTGAGCAGACGCTGCAGAAAGTCGTTGCGCTCGACCCCGCTGAACTCGAGCAGAGCAAAGGGTGGCGCGGGAATGACTCCTTGAATATTCACCAAGTTGCGTTCGCTTACCGGCGAGCGACCCCCTCCAGGCCAGAACCTGAAAGCGGTGGTGCAGGATCCCTTTGACCTCACGGCCGAACCCAAAAGCAAAGGCAAGAGAAGGAGGGGACGAGATGGGCATGCGTGTCTTGGCAGAGGCTCGCCGCGAGACCTGGTTGGAGATGGCCGATACCGCCATCCCCGCCTCGCTTGCCTATCCCGTCTGCATTCTGGTCGCCTCGTTCAGCGGCCCGGTCTTCGCCGAGCATGGTTCCCTGGTGATTGGCCTGATACTGGTTTCCTTCTTGCTGGGCCTGGGACGCATCGCCTGGACCTGGCGAGTGCTTTCCTCGCGCCAGATGCCCAACCACTGGCCCCGGGGGTTTGCCCTGCTGACGCTGTCCCAGGCCCTGTGCTGGTGTGCCTACTCAGGAATGGCCGTCCACTATTACGGCAGCCAGGCGCCCGCTCAGTTAGCTGCTTTGATGTCCGGAGGACTGGCTACCGGCGCCCTGATTTCCCTGGCCGGCGATACCCGCCTCTATCTGGCCTACGCCGGATTGATCATGATCAGTCCCTGCCTGGTTTTGCTGGCCGAAGGCGGAAGCTTTAACGGCACCGGCCCGGCCCTGCTCATCTACCTGCTCTTCCTGACCCTGACGGCGCGCAGCCTGTCGCGCCGCCAACTGGGCACCATCCGCTTTCGCCTGCTCTCACAAGAACGCTCGACCGCTCTGGAAGATGCCAGCCGTGCCAAAAGCCGCTTCCTGGCTACCATGAGCCACGAGATCCGCACTCCCATGAACGCCATCTTCGGCATGTCCACGCTGCTGCTCGACACCCCGCTGTCGGAACAACAGAAGGAGTGGGTTTCAGGCTTGCGCGAGAGTTGTGAGTCGCTGCTGGAAATTATCAGCGACGTGCTGGACCTTTCCAAGATTGAGTCGGGCCAATTTCAAATCGAGTCGACTCCCTTTGAGCTGGCCGATTGTCTCAAAGCGGTGGTGTCGCTTTTTCAGCCGCTGGCGCGCCAGCGGGAGTTGGAACTGACCTATGAATTTCACGGGGTCGGCCAAAGCTACTGGTTGCGGGGGGACCGGACGCGCTTCCGCCAGATCGTCAGCAACTTGCTCAGCAATGCCATCAAATTCACCTCCGAGGGCGCCATCCAACTCAGCTGCTTTATCCTGGAAGAAAGCGACAAGACCCTCCTCGAAGTGCGTGTCTCCGACACCGGCATTGGTGTGCCGGCGCACCAGTTGACGGCGATTTTTGAGCCTTTCGTGCAGGCAGACGCTTCCAGTACGCGGGAATATCGTGGCACTGGCCTGGGATTGGCTATCTGTAAGCAACTGGCCGAACTCATGGGCGGCCATTGCTGGGTGGCCAGCCGCGGTCTGGTCAGTGCCAATGCACCCGGTGATTGGGAGGCCCCGATTCACCCCAAGGGCAGTATTTTTTGCCTGCGTTTGCCGGTGGTGCGTACCAGCGCGCCGGATCGTTCCGGCGAAGTAACTACCACCGAGGCTGTCCTACCTCCCAAAGAGACGCGCGTGCTGATCGCGGAAGACAATCCGGTCAATCAGAAGGTCGCCGCGGCGCTGCTCAAACGCCTGGGATACACCAGCCACTGCGTCGTCAACGGCTTGCAGGCTCTCGAATATTGCCGGGAAAACCCGATTGATTTGTTGTTCATGGACCTGCAAATGCCGGTCATGGACGGCCTCGAGGCAACCATGCGCCTGCGCCGCGAGGATCTGGAAATTCGCCCCTGGATCGTGGCGCTCACCGCCAATGCCTTCCCCGAAGATCGGGAACGCTGCCTGGCTTCCGGCATGGACGACTACATAAGCAAACCTATCCAGGAAAATCGCCTGCTCAAAGCCCTGGCGCGCTTTGCGCGCCAGGGTCCTAAACCGGTTTGACCTGCGAACCCAATCCCAGCAAGGCATAGAGTACCTGATCGGGCAGACCGCTTTCCAGACCCTCCTCCAGGCGATCCAGTTGACTGAGCAACAGGGGATCGTCCAGATCTTCGTCCAGTCCCGATTCGAATTCCTCGGCGCGCGCCTTGAGTTCGGAATTGCTCAAGTTGCCCTGCAACCAGTTATGCCCCGCGCGCAACAAACTGGAGGCGGGACCCGCATGGGAGCCCAGCGCCTTCAACTGCTCGAGCAGCAAATTGCGATCCTCTGGCTCGTCGTCGTCTTCCTCCTGAGGAGGAGGCAACTCTTCCTCATCCATGTTACTTGGGCAGGAAGACGCGGTGTTGAGAACCATAGCCGGTGATCTGGTTGCGGATCACGTCACTGGCCTCGCGGCCATTGCCGAGCGCGATGGAAATATGCCCGTGGGGATGGCCGGGCTTGCGATTCCAGACTACGATGGCACCGGGGGGCAGACTGCGCAACTGGCTGGTCGGCACCTGCACTTCGCGGAAGCGCGGGTTGCGGGCGAGCTGGTCAGCGCCCTGGTAAGCCGAGAGGCCATCGAGGTTGACGCCCTGGCGATTCAAGGCCATGCGCACGCCGCGTTTACAGTTGCCACCGCGACCGGCCACGCCGCTTTGGGCGATTTGTTGAGCATCGGCCGCCAGACGATTGCCGAAAGCCGAAGGACCGCCGAAATTACCGGGTCCGGCCGGGGGAGCGTTGCCGGGGCCAAAGGCGCCGCCGGGCCCTCCAAAATTGCCCGGGCCGCCGAAGTTACCGCCGCCGGGAGTAAAGCCGCCGCCGAAGGGCACGCCGGGGGGCGAAAAGCCGCCAGGGAAGCCGCCACCGGGGAATCCAGCGCCTCCACCGGGGAAGCCAAAGCCGTTACCCAGCTGGTTTCCAAAGCCTCCAAACGGGTCGCCGCCCATGCCCGGAAAGCCGCCCATGCCGGGACAACAGCCGCCGTTCATTCCTCCCATTCCGCCCATCATCTGCATCATCTGTTGCATCATTGCCATCATGGTCATCATCATCTGCATCATCTGCATCTGACCGCCGCCACCCAGCATCGACTGCATGCCGAAGCCGGGATTAAAGCCTACGCCCATAGGAGAACCGAACTGCGCTTGAAACATCCTGCACCTCATCTTCGGGTTCGCACCCTGATATATTGCATCTAGAATAGAACAAGATGAAGCGCCAGTCTCCGGCTTGATATTAGCGGCCTGTAACAAACGTAACGAAATGGTTAAAGGTTCTCGTCCCTGCGAAGCAAACTGGTGCTGATGATATCCTTGGCCAATCTGGGCTTCCCCTCGCTGACTCCGCTATCGAGTTTCAATAGCTGGGCGCTTTCCATGGCCGCCTGGCGCAGCGGCGAGATGGAAGGAGAAGCCCTGGCGCGAGAGTTTTCCCGCTTCCAATTGGAGATGTCTCAGATTTCGGCGGTCTTCCGCAGCGAGATCCGCTTTCAAGAAGCGCACGGACCTTTGCAGTCATTGATCGAAACGGCTTTGCAGCGGCTGGCGGTTTGCGAAGACCAGGCCGATGTACTCAAGGAATGGGAAGGCGATTGGGAAGGGATTTCCGAGAAAAGAGTCCAAGGGCTGGGCGCCGCTCTGAACTCGCTTTTTGAGGTTTTTGGCCAGATCCGTGAGCTGGAAGAGGAGCGCCCGAGGCTGGCCGCATCCCCTTATATCCACGAGATCTTAAGGTGTTTGCAGCTTTATGAAAGGGGCGTGCTGGCCCCGGAGTTGATGCAGGAACGCCTGGCCGGAGTCTCTCAGCATTTTCAGTTGTTAGGCGAACAGATGCGCCAATCGCCCGTTCGATTGGCCGCGGTGGAGCAACTTCTCGACCTCCTGGAAGTGCAGGAAAACGCTCTGCAACAATTGTCCGAGCAAATCACGGAAGGGCAGCCCCCGGGGGCCGAATCCAAGCGTGTGCTGCACGACTGCGCTCAGCAAGCCTTGACCATCCATGAAGAGATCCAGGCCCTGGCCGGCACTCCGGCGGTCTGGTGCGACGGCTGTCTGGGCCTGGTGCGCTTGACCGATGAGCAACAATGTCCGGAATGCGGACAGCCGGTAGGCGCGCCGGAAGAGAGCGGCGACGGTTTGCTGGCTGTGGCCGAGCGAGCCTGCGCCGAAAATCGCCGGGAAGATTGGGAGCTTCTCCAGGTTTTGAGCCAGGAATCCGAGGCTCAGGCCCAGGAGATGGTCAAGAAAGTCAAGCAGTTGCCGCTCAAACAGCCTGATTTGGAGGCCGCTCTGCTGCAGTTGGCCGGAACGGTGGCCGAAATTCGTGACTACTTGCCGGGCCGGGACGCCCCCGGATTGGAACGGCTGCTTCCGCGCCTGCGCCAGGATCTGGAAAGCGCCGCCGAGATGCAGCAACAAGTGTTGGAAGAAATCAAGGGTCGCTGATGTCTCTGAGTACCGCCGAGCTGTACGACCAGCACGAGGGGAAAGTGGCGGTGGCCATGCCGCTGCTCCGCGATTTCGGCGGCCGTTCCAATTTCCACGGCGAGGTCCTCACCTTGCGAGTCTTCGAGGACAATACGCTGGTGCGCCGCGCCCTGGAGCAACCCGGCCGGGGCCGGGTGCTGGTGGTGGACGGGGGCGGTTCACTGAACTGCGCCCTGGTCGGCGACCTCTTGGGAGTGCTGGCGCTGGACAACGGCTGGTCCGGTCTCATTGTCAACGGCTGTGTGCGTGATAGCCGCGCTCTCGCCTCGATCGCCCTGGGCATCAAAGCCCTGAATACCAATCCCCGTAAGAGCGTCAAAAAAGGCCAGGGCGAGGAAGGCGTCGAGGTCACCTTCGCCGGCCTGACCTTCCGCCCCGGCCTGTGGGTCTATTGTGATGAAGACGGGATTGTGCTGAGCGAGACCCCTCTGCATTGAAAAAAGGCCTCCTTGCGGAGGCCACTACAGGCTTAGATAACTCTGTGGCTTAGTTGCCGCCGGCAATGACGGCGTTGGCGAAGCTGAAGCCGTCGCCGCTGACCGAACCGTCGGAGGTAAGACGGAAGCGGAACTGGATGTTCTTGCCGTCATACTTGGACAGATCGACGGCCTGCTGTTTCCAGTCACTGCTGCCGGAGTAGCTGGCTTCGGCGCTCCAGGTCTTGCCGCCATCGCTGCTGACTTCCGCCTTGACCGTGTCGTACTTGTTTTCGGTAGCGTATTTGGCGTCGAAGATGAGCTTCGAGCCGGACAGGCCTTCCAACGAGACGCTCCGGCTGGTGACGGCCGTGTCGGAGTTGTTGGCGTAGTCACCGTTGGGGCTATCAGTCCAGACCTTACCGCGGCCCGGCTCTTCCACCTGAGCCCAGGTGAGGCTGCTGAAGCTGCCCTCGGCATTGCCGTCGAAGGCCAGTTGAGCGGCTGGAACCACAGCCGAGGCGGTGACCACTTCGGAGGCCTTGCCCACCTTGTCGGTGGAGCGCAGGGCGAAGTAGTAAGTTTTTTCCGACCCGCTGAGGGGCACATCGACGGTGGCCGCCTCTTGAGTGCCCGGAGCGCCGGGGCGACCCGTGCCGGCCGAGGTGGCCTGATCGAAGCTGATTTCGCCTTCGCCCGGCTCACCAACGGCGATGGGGCGGTCGCTATAGCGGATCTCGTAGCGGGCGGCGGCGCCGCCCTCGGCGCCGTCGTCGCCCGAGGCCACCCAGCCGAGCTTGACGCGACCGGCTTTGGCTTCGCTGACGCCGAACTCACCGGGAGTTCCCGGAGCGCCGAAGTCGGGAGCCAGCGCCTTGGCGGCGTTGAGGCGGCCGCCGGTGACCATTTTGCCGTGGAAACCGGGCACATCATCGACCGCGTTCAGCAGGCGGGCTTTGATTTCTTCGTTGCTGATGCCGGGATACTGGGCCACGATCAGGCCGGCCACGCCGGAGACGTGGGGAGTGGCCATCGAGGTGCCGTCCAGGTTTTTATACTTACCGCCGGTAACCGTCGAATAGATGGCTACACCCGGGCCGGACAGATCGACCGAGGTCTTACCGTAATTGGAGAAGGAGGCCAGGCGGTCGTTGCGGTCGCTGGCGGCTACGGCCACGATGTTGCCCAGGTCGTAGCTGCCGGGATAGGTGGGCGAGGCGTCATTGTCCTTACCATCGTTCCCCGCGGCGATCAAGTGCAGAGCCGGCGACGAGGCAAATGCGTCCTTGAGGGCCTGGTTGAAGGGACCGCCGCCCCAGGAGTTGGAGGTCAGGCGGGCGCCGTGGTCGGTGGCGAAGACGATGCCCTTGATGGCGTCGGCCAGGGTGCCGCCGCCGCTGTTGCTCAGGAACTTGATGGGCATGACCGAGGCCTGGTGGTTGACGCCGTAGACGCCGTCGGTGCCGTTGCCGGCGATGGTGCCCCAGCAGTGGGTGCCGTGGTAGTGATCGTCCATCGGGTCGTTGCTGCCGGTGATGGCGTTGAAGCCATGGCTGCCGTCTTCCGGGTTGGTCCAGACGTTGCTGGCCAGGGTCTTGTGGTTATAGTCGCCGCCGGTGTCGATGACGGCGATGATGTTGTTGCGGTTACCGGTGGTGATGGCCCAGGCTTCGGGGGCGTCGATGTCGCTGTCGACCTTGCCGCCGTCCTGGCCGGTGTTGTGCAGACCCCACAGCTTCGGGCTGAGGTCCTTGGGCAGGTTCTGCGGGCCTTCGTTGGGCTGGTTGCCCTGCTGGCCGGTCTGACCCAACTGAGCGGGGGTCAGGGGAACTTCTTTGGTATCGGGGATGCCGATGCGGTCGTTGGTGACGGCATATTCCACGCGGCCGTCTTTGCTCATGGCCACGATGGCTTCGGCGGTGGTCATGCCCTCGGGGAGGGAGATGCGCATCAGGTCGCCGTTGAAGTTCTGCAGCATAGTGCCGCTCATCTTGATGCGCTCGGCCACTTCGCCGCCGTAGTCGGACGCGAAGTCGCTCTGGCCGGTGAAGTTCATGCCGGGCTTGAGCTTCACCAGCACTTCGCCTTCCACGTGGTCGGCCAGCTTGGGAGCCAGCGATTGGGCCTCGGCGGCGGTGGCCGAAAGCACTTGGGGCAGGTCTACTCGGCGGGCCTGGGGTGCGGTCGCGCCCGGGAATCGAACATTCTGTATCATCTAAGCCTCCTGGGTGTGGGACGCTCCTCTTGCATTCGGGAGCTGTTCTCTCACCGACAGGTTAAAGGCTCAGGGGATGGTCATGTGTGATGAAAATGTGAACGCCCTGAAAGAAATCAGAAAAGTCAGTCGAGCTTGATCGATCGCGTGACTTCCTTGGGAGCAGTGACCGGGGTGCTGGTCTCGCTGACTGCCGCTTCCTGCTGCGCGCGGCGCGCTGCCGCGGCGGCGGCTTCAGCCTTGGCGGCGGCGTCGGCGTGCTGGTGAATGATGGAGAGGTAGACGAGACGCACCAGATTGACCTGTTCATCTCCGCGCATTTTGTTGCCGAAGAACTGTTTCAGCCCGGATACGGTACCCAACACCCGCTGCCAACCGGATTTGGGAGCATGCTCCTCGGCTCCGTCGGCACGGCCCACCACTTTATCGCAAGCTTCCAGGCACAGGCCCTCGAGGGTGCCGGCGCTCTCCAGGGTCAACTGGGCCGCCTGCATGGCCACCCGCTTGTCGCCCTCGGCGGTTTCGACCTGGCGCTTGGGAGTGACCTCGACCTGGTGGCCCCAGTAGATACTGTTGACGTGGCGAATCTTCTCGGCACATTCTTCGTGCGACTTGCCGCAGGCTTCGCCCAGGTCTTTGACCAGCCGATCTTCCTCCATGGACAGGCGGCCGTCGGCCAGGCTGATGACCAGCGCCAGAGTCAGCGCCTGGTCGGCCTTTTCTGGGGACTTCTTGAGTTGTTCGGTGGCCTGCTGGATTTCCGGCTGCTTGAGGCTATCGAAACCCCATTCGGAAGCTTTGGCGCGCCAGTTGTCACTGAGTTTTTGGCGAGCCGAGCGGGACGGCACCACCAGGCTGGCGGCCTTGTCCAGCAAGCGCACCTTCGGTCCGATGGCGTCGGCCGGGCCGGCGGCAATGAGTGCGCAGGAGACCCACCAGATCGGGCCGAGGTACTGGGCGGCTTCGTCGGCAATACGAATACGCAAGGCTCTTTCCAGCTCGTCGGTGTCATCCAATTCCTGGGTGTTGACCCCCCAGTGACCGGCCAGCCAGAGCAGGCATTCTTTTTCGATGACGACCGGGTCCTGGCTGGAGCAACCGACCACTTTGCCGGCCCAGCTCAGAATGTGGCGGCGACGTTGATCCTCGTTCAGGTTATCGTTGCCCTTGGCGCGGGTCAGCTTGACCAGCTCCCCAAGTTCCGCTTCACCCATCAAATGTAAACCTTGCAGCATAATGCCTCCACTTGCTCTGATCGACCGAGGTCTTCTCTACCTACTTTTGCGCGCCTTTTTCTGGGAAAAATCGGCCAGCTTTTCCGGCTGACTCTGGCGTTTGTTGACCACCCGCGCCAGCACGAAGAGAAAATCGCTGAGCCGATTGAGGTAAATAATAGCCTGCTCGTTGACCGGCTCGTGAGAGGCCAGCGCCACGGTGGAGCGCTCCGCCCGCCGGGCCACGGTGCGGGCCAGATGGAGAGCCGCGCCGGCCGGCCCTCCACCGGGCAAAATGAACTCCTCCAGAGGCGGCAATTCCCCCATCAAGGGCTCCATAGCCTGTTCCAGCTCCTCCACATGGCCGGCCAGCATGCGCGGCACCGAAACTCCCTCGGGAGCGGCCAGGTCGGCGCCCAGCGTGAATAAACGATGTTGTACCAACTGCAGCAGCTCCAGAGCCTGAGTGTCCTGCAGCCAGGCCGCGGCCAGCCCCAGACAGGAATTTAATTCATCCACCTCGCCGTAGCTATCCACTCTCAGGCTGCTTTTGGATATGCGCTCTCCGCCAATCAGGGCGGTCTGCCCGCCGTCGCCGGTGCGTGTGACTACTCGATTGATTCTCATTGTGCGTTCCCAACCCAAGCAGAAGGCTTAATATTGAACAGCAGGTTTCGCCCTGGTATGTGCCAACTATTCCCACGTGTCGCAGTCTACCCTTTTGGCAGGGTCCGATTTTCACGAACGCTATCAAATTGTTCGGGCCATTCGGAGCGGGGGAATGGGGGAGGTTTACCGGGCCGTCGACCGGTCCACCGGCATGCCCGTGGCCATCAAGCGGATGCTGGTGGCTTCGCCCAGTGACGGTTCCAATGAAAGCGCCGCCTACCAGGCTTCGCGTTTTGAAGAAGAGTGCAAGCTGCTGCAAAACCTGTGCGTCCCCGGCATTCCCGCCTTTGTGGATAGCTTTCTCGACGGCGACCGGCGCGTCATTGTAATGGAATTCATCGAGGGGGTCGACCTGGAAAAGCAGGTGATGGACCAGTTGGCGCTGGCCGGGACGGATTTACCTCCCTTGCTGGCTGTGCAATACACCATTCAGGTGGCTAAAATCCTGGAATTTCTGCATGCTCACCGGCCGCGCCCCATTATTCACCGCGACGTCAAACCGGCCAACATCATCGTGCGCCACCAGGATAACCGAATCTATCTGGTTGACTTCGGGTTGGCTCGCGAGGTCGGGGGCGGTGGCTCCACCAAGACGGCGGTGGGCACGGTGGGCTACGCTCCCATCGAGCAGTACCGGGGCCGGCCCACCACCCGCACCGACCAGTATTCGCTCGGGGTAACTCTCCACTTCATGCTCTCGGGTCAGCAGCCGCTGCCTTTGCAGATCGAACCGCTGGATAAGATTCGCAAAGACTTGCCGCACGAGTTGTGCTGGGTCGTGCGCAAGTCCACCCAGTCCGAGCAAGAAGACCGGTTTGACTCGGTCTATGAATTTCGCCGCCAGTTGGAGAATTTGCTGCCCTCTTTAGAGCAGTTGCAGAAGAACCAGGACCTCCACGAGCAGGTCAAAGATCGGATGCAGTTGATGGCGCCCACCGAGGAGCTGGCCCATGAGGAACGCCCCACCCAGAGGGTAAAAATCGAGGGGATCCACGTGGAAGCGGAAGACCCTTTGAAGGATTTTGGGCTCTATCATCCCTTGCAAAACAGTATTTCCACTCAGCAAGATTTTCAACGCCAGGCCATTCAAGCGGAACACCAGCAGCGCCTGGGAAGTGCGGCGGTGGACGACTCCGCCCACCATCCTCGCGGGCAGAAGACCATGTTTACGCTGCTTTTGTTCTTGCTGGTGGCCGGGGTGGTTTCGCTCTATTTCTTGAATCAAAAACAGCAGAAGCAATTGGCCACTCGGGTGGCCTCGGGCGGAGCCATCGTGGAGGCGCACGGTTTTTTTCGCCAGGGAGATCGGATTGGTCTCGGGCGTGGCGCCATGGGCACGGTCGAGAACCTGCTCAGCTTTCCTCATCCCCTTCATGATGGTTATTTGATGCGCATCCCCAAGAACCTGAAGTCGATCAACTTCGCGCGGGTCTCTGAGGAGATGCCCTTCCTGGCGGCTTCCCTGGACCATCAGTTGCTGGTCAAGAATTCTAAGTGGTATCAGTTCCAAAAGGGAGCCTGGAAAGAGGCGACCTCGCCTTTTAAGGGTCTGCACCTTGACTTCAACGCCAGGTTGGAGCCTCCGACCAGCGGCTGGAATCGCAGCAGCGGCAGTCTGGAAGTGCGGGGGGGCAGCCAGTTGATCTTTCTCACTCCCGGAGGATCGGATAGTTCCCCTCTATACTTTTTCTAATCCGAACCTTCGGCAGGGGTCCGAGCCTCCTCCAACAAACAATCCGGCGTGGACCTAGACGAAGAAATGAAGCTTCCCGCCATTCGGGAAGCCGGGGCCCTGGCCGAGTACACCGAGACGCCGGGCTCCGAACTGAGGGGCTTTCTCGCCTTCTTGCGCTCGGAGTTGCTCAAGGCGATTGAGATCTATCGCGAAGAGACCACGGAAGCTCTGGCTGATGGCGATCCTTTCGAGAGGATTCAGGTGGTGAACCGGCTGCGCTTGCGTAAAAACAAACTGGAAGCCCATCTGGTCAAGGAGTGTCGCGAAGTGCGGGAATTGACTCGCTCTTTGGTGGGAACCGCCGATAAATCGGTGATCGATGCGCTTCACAATGAGACCAGGGCCGTCTACGAGCAGATCAGTTCCGGCCTGAAGGAATTGATTCAGGAATTCGGCGTGGAGTGAGCCAGGTCGAGCTGGCGGGCTTGATCCATCTTTTCCTCGGCGGCGCGTACCTGTTCCATGACCTCGTCTAAGTCCTGACCTTCGAGGACAACGCGTTTCAAGTTGCTCATGGCCGATTCGCTGGCCTCTGTCGCCTCCAGAATGACTTCCTTCAAGCGCTTGTCCAGTTTGTTGTCGGCCTGCATCTGGCGTTTGCCCTGGATCAGGCGCTGGCGGAACTGGTCAATCCAGGCCACCAGCGCGCTCGCTTCCAATTGCCCGCTGCTCCACTGGTCGAGCTTGCCGTCCAGTTCAGCAAAGGCCTGAAAGCGCGCCCGGGCCTCGGGGGTGGGAGGCGGAGGCAATTGGGCGTTGGCCGCCAGTGGCAAGCGAGCCGAACAATGAGAGCAAACCGGTCTCTCACCGGGCTGTTCGGTGCCGCAGCGCGGACAGGTCACCGGTGGATAAAGCGCGGCCATCAGCTGCTGGTGCAGGGTCGTCAAGTTTTCGGCCGCTTCCAAAAGGTCGTTGAGGCGTTCCTCGATCTCCCAACTGTGCTGCATCCGCAGGCTTTGAATTCCCCGCTGCAGAGCTCGGGACAGGCTGGCCAGCCCGACCGTGCACAGGTCGAGCACTTCGGAGACGCTCTCGCTCTCCGGCTTGACCTTGCCCATTGCCTGTTCCATTTGGCGCGAAGCTTCCAGGCTTTTCTCCAGTACCTGCGCGCACTGCTGATAGGGAATGTGGCCCTGCATGGTTTGAGTGATGAAGAAGCGTAGTTCCGCACCCAGGCCGGTGCCGTATTCCGCTTTCCATTCTTCCTCCTGGGCGCGCATTTGGGCGGACAAAGCTTGTAATTCGACCACAGCCTGATGAACGCGCTGGCAGCCGACCTTCAGATCTTCAACTTCAGCTTTTTCCAGATAGCTTTCCAGCCGTCTGCCGCCTCCGCGAAAGCGCTCGAACTCCTGATCCAACTGGCTCTCCAGTTGCTGGAACAGGGCTGTGCGAGGATAAAAGCGGAGCGAATCGCGGAACTGCTTTTCCAGGGAGCGACGAAAAGCCTGAAGTTCCTCGACATGCCGAGGAAACTCCAGGCTCTCTTTGAGTTCTGGCTCCTTGAGGATCGATTGGGCGGCGCGTATCAGCGCGTCCACCCCGGGTGAACCGGTCGGACTCAGGTCTAGCAAACTTTTAGAAGTACCAGGAATGACCGCCGAGACTGGAGCCGAGGCCCCAACCGGCGAAGGAGCCGAGCGCGCCGCCCAGCATCGCGCCACCCATAGCGCCCCACGGACCACCGAGGCCGAAGCCGGCCAGTCCGCCGACCAGGGTCCCCAGCCCGCTGCCGATGCTGCTGCCGGTGTAGCCGCCCATCATCGCGCCGTAAGGATTGTAGTAGCCGTAACCGCCACACATGCTGCCCAGGTAGCCGCCGCCGAAGCCGCCGAAACCCCCCAGGCCGCCAAAACCGCCCAGGCCGCCGAAGCCCATACCGTAGCCACCGAATCCTAAACCACCACAGAACATGTGAACTCTCCTATAATTCTATGTATACCGAATCACTATCCCACAGCTGAGAGGACATGAAAAGGGGGGAATGTTTCCAGATTGTTAACGTAGCGACGACTCGAGCTCCATGATCCAGCCTTCGGCCGGATCCTTGAAAAAGTAGAGCATCATTTCCGGTTCCTTGATCTGGTTGGCGTTGAGGATCTTGAGAACGGTCTTGATTTTGACCCGACCCCGTTTGCCGGTGCTGTCGATGTCCACTTTCTGAATTTCGTAGCGCATGATGTCGAGGGTTTCGGGTTTGACCGCAAACCACTGCTCGATCAGTTGGGGAATATTGACCTTCTTGCGATCTTCCACGGAGTGATAGCTGGCCGCGTGCTGAAAGTCCTTGAAGCGCAAGTCTTCCATGAATTTGAGCGACATCTGCTCGAGCTGGCTCCGGTCGGCCGCCGACCCCGTTCCGATGCTCTGGCCGCCGCTGGCCCGGTTGCTGATGACCAGGGCCGCAAAAGCAAAGACTAACAAAACCGCAAAGAGAATGAGAACTTTTTTCACGCCCGGGCCTTTCTCGTTCGAAGTGTCAGCAGGAAAAGACAGCCTGCCAGCAGTACGGCCGTCAACAGAGCCAGCATAAAACCGGCTTGCGTCAGGTCGACATAGGACCATTCCGACCTGGTAACTTCCTTCATGCCTTGAAAGGCCCAGGCCAGAAAAGTGAAATCTTCGGCCCACCGAATCAGCTTGCTGGCATGTTCGTGGGAGAGCACCATCTCGGAAAAGAGCATTTGCGGAATCAGCACCAGCACCACCGAGCCGACCGCTTTGTCAGAGTTGGACATCAAGCAAGAAATCAAGAGTCCCAGAGCGATGCCGCCCAACGAGGTCAACCACAGATAGACGAAATGAAAAAGCGGCGGACCTCCTAACGGGATGTTGTGATTGACGATGAAGCACAAACCAAGGCATTGGACAAAGCTGAGCAGGGCCAGGACCAGTAATTTGGAGAGCAGGTAGGGTCCGGGCTGTAAACCCAGGCGGGCTTCACGATCCAGAATGGGTCCCTCTTTGACCACCTCGCGGCAAGCGTTGAAAGTACCAAACCAGAGAGCGGTCAGGGCCAGCACATAATAGAGGGAATCGGTGGCGTGGTCGACGTCACGCCAGGTGAGCACTACAAAGAGCGCGATGAGTGGGGCTTGCAGCAACAGCAAGAAGGTGTTGCCGCGATCGCTGAAGACGATCTCCAGGTAGCGTTCACACAGCACGTTGAGCTGTTCGCCTTGGGATGCCGCCATAGTCAGGGAACTTCGACTCTCAAGGGGTGCGGCCTGCTACATAGGTTTGATACAGAGGACTGGCGGCGAAGCGCTGCTGTGCCTGTAGGGGGTCTTGCTGAGCCAGTTGTTTGTAGATCATGGTGAGCGACGGGACTTGAAAATAACTCAGTCCCTGTTGGGGGGGGCCCAGGAAAATCAGGTGGCCTTTGAGCAATACCAGCACCAGATCCAGGCTATCCAGGCTCTGCATCACGTGGGTGCTCATCAGCAGCGTGCGCCCCCCCCGGCAGAGCTTCCGGCAGCTGCTCATGAAGCTGTCTTCCAGCGCCGGATCGAGCCCCGCCGTAGGTTCGTCCAGGAAGAGCACCTCGGGCTCTCCGAGCAGCTCCATAGCGATGCTGACGCGTTTGCGCTGGCCCCCCGAGAGCCGGTCGGTACGTACGTTTCGGCGTTCCTGCAGTTCCAGTAGTTCGATGACCTGGTTAACGCGGCTGCTGAGCATGTCACCGGTCAGGCCCATCAGACGGCCCGTGTAGGTCAGAGCGCGGTCTACCCGGAGACTGCCGTGAACCACGTCGTCTTGCGGCACAAAGCCGATTTTCCGGCGCTCTTCCGGCGCCAGCTGGTCGAGCGGCTTGGGCCCCAGAAAGACCTGGCCCTGGCTGAGCGGCTGCAAACCGGCCAGGCAGCGCAGCAGCGTGCTTTTACCGCAGCCGCTGGGGCCGAGCACGCCGATGAACTCGCCACCGGCAAAACTCAGATTGAGAGGCTGCAGCAAGACATTGCGCCCGGCCTTGACGGCCAGGCCTTTCGCGCTGATTGCCGCCGGAGTGCCCATGAAGCCTGTCTTCTCGTAACAGCCCGGGGGGAACCTGCTGCTGCAGAGAGAACTGCTGGCCATGCGAAAGCCCTGGATTATGGTCTTGATCTCCAGCTGGTTGGCCACCGGCGTGCAGGCCGGCGATATCACCGGCAAGGTGATTCTGGAAAGCACTCCCGGCAGCCGGAAAGTGGGCGAGACCAGAGGGTCGGCCGGCTACGAAAAGGGCGACGTGCCCGCACCCTCGGAGAGCGAAGTGGAAGACGTCGTCATTTATCTGGAAGGGGACAAATTGGAATGCACTCCGCAAATCAAAATGTCCGGCAAGAACACCATCGTGCAGAAGAACAAGGAGTTCTTGCCCCACGTCCTGCCTATCACCAAAGGCTCCAAGGTTTACTTCCGCAATCAGGACCCCTTTCCCCACCACGTCTACTCGGTCTCGCAACCCGGTAGCTTCGAGATCGTCAAGCACGGCAGCACGGTGCGCAGCCAGGAATTCGACGGTTCCGGGGAGGTCGAGATTTTCTGCGGAATCCACACCAAGATGAATGCCTACATCATGGTGATGAATAGCAACTATTTTTGTTCTCCCTCTCGCTCCGGCGCCTACCGGCTTTCCGGTGTGCCTGCCGGCCAGTACAGCTTGTGGCTGTGGCATCCGCGACTCCCCAAGCCGGCCAAAAAGTCCATTACCGTTCCCACCACCGGCAGCGTGACTTTGGATCTCAAGATCTAACTACATGCGGCTTCGTTCGTGGCTGTTGCTGCTCTTTGGCTCTTTGCTGGTTCTAACGGGACTGGCCACCAGCACCCTGGCCCGCCACCAGGCGCTGGTCAACCTCACCGGGCGAGTCAAAGCCCAGTTGCAGCGGGGGGCGCGCGCCACTTATGAGCCCGAGTTGCTGTCCTCGTTGCGTCTGCTGGGCCACCGCATCATCGACAGCACCAGTCTCCACGAGTATCGCAACATCTTCGTGACCCGCAACGGGCCCTACCAGAAATTGCAGGAACAGAACTCCACCGAGCAGCTTTTGCAACAACTGGGCACGGCCACCCCCGACGACGGCAAGGAGTGGACGCGCTCGGATTTCAGCCCGGAAAAAGGGGGGGCGGCAGCCGACTATTTCGCCTGCTGGCAGGCGCTGGGAGGCTTGCTGCGCGATACCGGCGTGACCCTCTTTGAGGAATCCGACGAATCAATGCAACTGTTCCTTCTTACCGACAAGCAGGGAGTGCCGTTCCTGGAAATGCGCACCGGCACCGACGGTAAAAAGCCGGCAGCTGAGGATCCCTGGAGTCCTCCTCGAGCTACCCCGGAATTACTGGCGCTCTTAAAGAGTGGAGCCGAGCAACCGGTCGAGGGTTATTTGCGCCATGGCGATGGTCTGCTCTATCTGGTCCGCGTGCAGCCCTTCAACACCGGCGGCCAGATGGTGCTGGGACACCGGCTCGACAAGAATTTCGAGGCCAACCTGCAACGCCAGATCCCCGGAGCCGAATTCCGTCTGGGCCAGCAGGACCCGCTGCAGGCTCCGGATAGTGGTCTGACCGATATACCCTACCTGGAGCACAGCGAGCCGCTACCGCAAGTCGGTGACCCGCAAAAGTCGGTGTCCACCCTTTGGGAATTGCGCTCGCTCAACGCCGTCGAATCTTACCTGCGCAGCGTCACCCAGGGGATCGCAGGCCTGGGTTTGGGCGCCATGGCTGTCGGCCTGTTGGGTATTTTCCTGGCCACTCAGTCGGTCACCCGGCAGATTCAATTGCTCTCCAACCGAATGCGCGAAGTGGGGCAAGGGGAATTGGGCGAGGACTTACCTCCGGCCGGCCCCCTGGAAATACGGGCTGCTACCGAGAGTTTTAATCAAATGGTGAACCAGTTGCGCCAAAAGGAGATGCTGGCCAAGATGGTGCCCAAGCAGGCGCGCGAAGCCATTGAACAAGACAAAACGCGAGGCGGCCGGGTGCTGGCCAGGCGCATTCGCACCACCGTGCTTTTTTCCGACATTCGCGGCTTTACTATGCTTTCCGAGCGCCTACCGGCGCCCGAGGTCATGAAATTGCTCGACTTTTACCTGGCGCGCATGACCGAAGTGATCGAGGCGCATGGCGGCGACGTCAATGAATACATTGGCGACGCCATTCTGGCCGATTTCGAGGATTATCCCGGAGCTCCGGGCGCCCAGCGTGCCGTGCAGGCCTGCTGGGAAATGCGTCTGGCGCTCGAGGACCTGCGCGGCCAGGATTTGCATCCCGAATTCGCCACTCTGCGCCAGGGTCTGGGACTGCATACCGGCGAACTGGTCAAAGGCGAAGTTGGAGCCGCTCATCGCTCCAAGTTCGCCCTGATTGGAGACACCGTCAATCTGGCTGCGCGCATCCAGGATCGCTCGCGCGACGGCAAGCACACGGGCATTTTGCTCAGCGCCGAAGCGCGCAAGGATGTCTCGGACTTTGTGCTGGAAGTTTTCGGAGACGAGTCGTTTAAGGGGAAGTCGGGTCTGACCCGAGTCTTTGAGGTTGTCCGCCCATACGGCGCTCCTGAAGCAGACGGCGTAGTACCCGCTGCCGGAACGGGCCCCACTGAGCCGGCCTGAGCTGGCCCTTAGCTTCAAAAAGCTGGTCTACGAAGATTTGTTGACGCTCCCGTTCCAGATTGATGATTTCATCCAGCTTGGCTTTAACGGTGGCTTTATCCGCCGCGTCCGAACGGATCATCTGGGCCAGTTCCAGGCGCCGCCCTTCCAGGCGCAGTTGCAGGTCCTGCAACCGGCCTTCAAAGCGGGCGCGGATGCGGCGCAGGGCTCGTGTCTGGGGCGGGCTGAGCTGTAAGGGTTCGTCCTCAGGCGGGATGGCGGAGGCCACCCAGCTGCACGCCAAAAGAATGCAAGCCATCGCGACTTTTTTCAAAGTGTGAATTCCTCCAGGGTATCGTCCAGGGCGAAATAATCGTGACTGAGATCGCCCAGCGGCATGGCCGTCAGCGGCGAGTCTTCCCTGGCCACCGCCTCCAGCGAAGGGATGACCTCAACCCTTGCGTCCCACTCCTGGAGTTCCCCTGCCGCCAGGTTCTGAGCCAACTCCTTAGGCGCCGGTGGGGGTAGGGTAGGAGTGGCCAGTGGCGCGTTGGCCGAGAAGTTCAGGCATAGCGCCAGCCCGGCCAGGCTCAGGCCGAGTCCCCCCAGCCAACGCTTGAAGTTCCAGGCGGGAGCTTTCTGGTCGTGGCGAATCTTTTCCCAAACGCGCGCGCGGAAGAGCGGCGAGGGTTCCAGTTCTGGCAAGATGCCCAGCAGTTCCCAGCTTTCCCGCAAAGCCTGCCACTCTTGACGGCACTGCGAGCAGTCCTGAAAATGTTCGTCGAGCCGGTCGGCTCGTTGCCTATCCAAGGCCTGATCCAGCTTCTCGCTCATCCATTCCTGGGCTTGTGTGCACTTCATCACGAGTTGCGCTCCTTGCCGAGCAGCGGCTCCAGCTTCTTCTTGAGGGCCAGCCGGGCCCGGTGCAGCTTGGCCTTGACGGCCGAAACGGTTTGAGCCGTCACTTCGGCCAGTTCTTCATAGCCGAGGTCCTGAAAGCGCTGCAGAACCAGCAATTGGCGCTGTTCGTAAGGAAGAGCCTGAAGGGCGGCCTGGACTTGAGCAGCCGTTTCCTGGCGCTGCACCAGAGTTTCGGCGCCCACTTCCGGGTCGGCGATTTCCCAGGCTTTATCGCCTTCGCCGCGGCTGTCCAGGCTGGAGGCTTTGCGGCGCGTGTTGCGCTCTCGCTCGTTACGGCACAAATTGAGAGTGACCTGATACAGGTAGGTGAAAAACTTGGCTTTGGGTTCGTAACGGGGAGCGGCCCGGTAGATGCGCAAGAACACTTCTTGAGCCAGGTCTTCGGCATTCTCGGCGTCGCCCGTAAAACGGAAAATCAGGTTGACCACGGTGCGCTGGTACCTGTCCATCAGCAGATTGAAGGCTTCCGCGTCACCGGCTTTCACCCGCAACATCAGGTCTACGTCGTCTTCCACGAGACCCGCCTCCCGCTTTTGAGTCATCGGTTTCCCGGCCGGCAATCGCTGCCCGAACGGTAGAGCCACAACCCAGTTCATAAGTCAAACCTCCAGTCCTCTCCGGCATGAAACCGGGCCAGGGGGAAAAGGTTGCGCCGAGCCTCAAATTATTTGATGAAGGAGGATTTACGAAATAGCCGCGCTTACAAACCCTTGTTGAGCGGCGCTGTTGATAAGTTGGCTGCGATCCATCGTGCCGAACGTCTCGAACAATTCTCGAAGCTCAGCCTTAATCGTGCTGGCCGAGTAATTCAATCTGATCGCAATTTCCTCATTGGTTCGGCCCGCCGTCAAACCTCGCAGGATTCGTAACTGGCGTAACGAGATATACCGTTCTTTGCGCCGCAACTTTCGGAATCCTGAAGGCTGAATCAGCACGCTCTCAATCGCCGCGATCAACTGATGAGCGTCATTCTCTTTACTGACCATGGCGGTAGCACCCGCACGAATCACGCTGTGATAGCTAAGCTGGCTCCAATTGGGAGCAAGCGCCAGCACGGGAAGCCGCACGTCAAACTTGCGTAGTGAATGCACGACTTCCAAACCGGACTGGTCGCTCAAAGTCAGCGACACCACCAAAACTGACGGCCGCAAGCGACGCGCCAACTCGAGGCACTCGACCCCGGATTCGGTCTCGCCAACCACCGATATTCCTTGCGAAGAGAGCAACCGAGCCAGTCCCGCCAGAAATAGCCGGTGCTCATCCGCCAAGACGACCGTGATCCTCATACAGCATCCTTATATAGCGGATGTTGCTCCCGCGGCATCGTCACCAGCCCCTGTATGGCCGCCTCACAAGCCAGGTGAGTCCGACCAGCGCATCGCAGCGTCTGGAATAGTGCGTTTATCTCCAGCTTCACCGTCCCTCTGGAGACGAGCAGGCGGGCCGCGATCTGGTCATTGGTCAGCCCGTACACCACGCCCTCAAGAATGCGCTGCTGGCGCTCCGTTATATGCCCGGCGGAATCACGGGCGATGCCTGGGGCCAGGTAGCGCCCACCAGCCACCACCACTCTCACAGCCTTCACCAGTTCCTCAGGTGAGGCGGTCTTGGGCAAGAATCCATTGGCCCCCGCCTCCATCGAGCTCCTTAGACGATAGGCGGTTCCAGCCCCGGTCACCACCAGCACTGGCAGCTTCAGGTCCCGCATGCGCAGGTCGCGTAAAACCTGCACTCCGTCCATATCCACCAGGGCCAGGTCCAGCAGCATCAAGTCGGGTCGATGGCGTTCGACCAGTTGGACTGCCTCGGCGCCCAACATCGTCTCAGCCACCACGTCCACTCCATTTGAAATGAGAATGCTGGCCAGACTGGCGCGGACCAGACTTTGATCTTCCACAAGAATGGCGCGGATCAAGCAGATTATCCCCCGAATATAGTTTGACCAGACACACTTCCAGAAACGATAAATTTGTTTCCTGTCTGGGCGAGGCAAATGTACTGCGATCCTGAAAATTGAGTACTCGAATACCTGGTTAGTTCTGGGTACAATTGCAAGATCTTTAAATCAAGGACGAACCCCTTTTAAGCGATCTGGCCGCGGTGTTTGCCCCACTTCGGAGAGCTGGTGGGTGATTCGTGCGCCTTTGTATGGCAGTTTAGATCGGTTCTCCCAGGAGCCTGGTGCAATCGTGAACGTCCATCTGGGGCAGTTGGATGAAGTTCCAAATCCAGTGGTTGCTTTCGGATTCCTTCATGTCTTTCGCCTCCCTCTGAAGCTTGTTTGCTCTACCGACAATTTAGGCGATCTGCCCTACGGTCGGCTAATTTAGCCGCCCTGATTGTTAACAGGATGTAAAACCTTCGATTTGTCAGACGGTGGCCACGGTGCCTCCGTCGATGATCACTTCAGTGCCGGCTTCTTGCGCCAGGCGCCGGTGGCTTCGGTTTCGACCCATCCTGGTGAGACGCGCAGGACGCGGATCCCTTGAGGCGTGATCTCTTTGGAGAGGCAGGCATGATGGCCGCCGCCCCCACACCCTGGGTGGCGCCGGTCACCAGAGCTCGCCGGCCTTTCAATTGCAGGTCGAAGCTCACGAGATATCCAGCTCGACAATCTGGATTCAATTCGTTCGGGCGCCCTCAGCATGATCGGATGCGGCGGTTCGGTCGTGGTCGCGGCCATTTTCCTCTCGATTCTGGCCTTGTTTGGCTTTGTCGCTCACGACAGCTATTTGAGCTTCGGAAAGAGCCCCGCCGTCACGGGATCTACAAACGGCTGGCCATCCTCGGTCCGGTTGACGAAAAGGCGGCCGATTTGGAAAAGCAGGTGCGCGAAAGCGGTCAGAAAATCGGGGGCTTTTGCGCACCTTGGACCTCGATCTGCGCACCTACACCGACCTGATCTGGATTTATAAAAAGCAGACCAAACACTCCGTCAATTTTATCCCTACCGGCACCACCTACGAGGTGGTCATCCATCTCCGCGACGGTAGCGAAACCACTCAGTCAGCGGGCGCCGAGGCGGTGGATCAGGCACTGGCCACACTGGCCCAAAACTGTCCGTGGATTGTGGCCGGCTACTCGGAAGAACTCCGCAAGCTCTGGTCCAAGTCGCCCAACGAATTCATTGCCCAGGTGGACGCGCGCCGAGCCGAATTCGCGGCAGCCGTCAGCGCCGGCGCGTTTCCCGCGGAGGAATAGAAACCTGGCGGTTCCAGCTTCTTTAGCGTCAGCCTGCCCTCAAGTGGTTGTCCGCTGAAGAGGGAGCTCCGACTGCGTCCCGGATGACCCGCTCGTCCGCGTCAATCCTCATAATCGCAAATATTCGGGAGTTGTTCAGGGGGGAGCTGGTAGAGATAGGTGAAGAATTTGTAGAACGCCAAGGCTCCACCCGACCGATACGTGACGGGCTACCTTACTCCCAACGGCAATCTGCACATCGAAAGCCGCGGGTTGTGGATCTCGAAGCTAATCGGGTGAACGCCACCACATTTGCTCCAGGCGCTTGTGATTCTGGGGCAGGCCTTTGGTGAACTTCTTCAGGTAGTAGTCGTTATAGAGCGCGGTGACGTTGTCGCAACTGTCGATCTTCAAGCTGCCGGTGGCGGCCACGGCGGCGCCATTAATCCAGACGGTTTTGAGTTTTTGGGCGCTGGGGGCGAAGCTGAGCGTGCGGTCAGGGTTGACGGTCAACTGGACTCCGCCGTGAATGGAAAGATTTTCCTGAGCGTAGGCCAGCCCATTGAAGGCCACTACCGGCTTGTCTCCGCCCCAAATAGAAACGTTCTTGCCGTAGAGGATGACCTTGTTTTCCGGATCGGTCCAGTCACTGTCGACGGCGGCGGTGGCCATGATGTTCAGATCGCCCGATTCGGCGATCAGCGAACCGCGTCCGGCCACCGTTCCCATGATGCCCAGCGAGCCGGTGGTGCGAATGGCCCCTGAGCCGTCCGACTGGCCATCCTGGTCGCCGGTCAAGGCCACCACCGGCGCCTGGTCGACCACGTTGGAGAAGATATTCAGATCTCCGTCCACTTTTACCATCGTCTTGGGATTGGTCTGAAATCCGTTATTGGCGAACGCGTAGATCATGGCGTGGGGCCCGAAGGCCGGCCAATCGGCCGGAGCGGGCCCTGAGCCCAGGCGCACCACGCCGTCGTCATGCGGCACCATTACCGCGCCGGCCGAATTGGGGAATTCGAATCCTTCAGGCAATCCGTCCGGTCCGGCGGCGGGTAGATTGGCGGCTATGAAGGCGCTGTGATCGTAGTGGATCTCGGGCGGCTGGCCCTCGCGGTAGATGCTCAGAGAGCGCAGCGGAACGGTGTATTCCTGGCCATTGACGGTCCAGCTGACGGGAGCGCTGGAGACATAATAGCTGCCTGCTTCCAGTTGGGACTCTTGATAGGGAACCACCAGGTCGCTGACTTTGAGCTTATAGATGTTGTTGTTCAAGGACGAGCGAGTCGCCAGCGAGCCGTTGGCGTTGTAGCCAGCGGGCAGAGGAATGCCATTGGCTCCGGAGTTGATTTTTTGACGAGCCTGCTCCAGCTTGGCGCCGCTGAGAGCTTCGTAGGTGCCCCCGCCGCTGACCGGAGTCAGACTGTGCTTGATGTCGCCTTTGGCCCACAGGACGCTGGGAGGAGCGTTGGCGAGCGTGCTCATGGTCACATTCTCGGTGGTGGCGCCTTCCACGAAATGACCGAGCACGATGTCACGATTGGCGCGGATCCAGTTGCGCAGCGGATCGACGCTGACCACCTGCAAGTTTTTGTTGCCGGTTAAATTGACGTCCACATTGGCGGTCATCGACGAATCGTAGATCGGAGCTCCTTTGAGCAACACCTCGCAGCGGTTCTGAAAGCCTTGCGAATGGCCGGTGACCACCAGCAGGGCGCTGTCCGGCGGTACCACCCGAGGAGTGTTCTGGGCGGCATCGTTATCCAGATTGTTGTAAATCTCGATCTCGAAACCCTGATCTAACCCGGTGTCGTCTATGACGGCCCCGCGCACGGCGGTTTTCAGCATCAGTTCCTCTACCTTAAGGCCCCGAGGTGGGGTGCCCTGAACCAGGTCGATCTCGGCGCCACTGAATTTGTTCTTCGCCCAGGTTTTGTCGTGTTCGAGCTTGTACTGGCAGAAGCGCACTCCGGTTTCGGCGGCGTGTAAAGCTTCGCGCTGGCGGAAGCTGGCCCCCATGGTGGAGAAGTTGCTCTGGTTGACAGTGACGAAAGCCCCCAGCATCACGGCCAGGACCCCTGTGGAGCCGAGCACCAGGAAGAGCGCGATTCCTTTGCTTTTTTTCATTCTGTCACCCCCTTAAAATTTAGGCCACGTGTTGAGTGGCCTGGTGGAAAAGAGCAATTCCAAATTTTCCAAACCCTGGCGGGAGCCGGTACCGATTGCTCCGCTCCGCTGACGGAGATGAACAACCGTATGGACCCGCTGGTCGGCGTCCTTCAATTCGACCGAGAACGAAAGCACCTGGGTCGAGAGAAGCTTGACGTCCTTTTGCACAACGTAACTGTTGCCGGGATAGGTCAGATAGGCGTCGGAGAAAGCGGCCAGAGGTTCAGGCAGAGAGTTCAGCGGGCTGGGATCGGCCACCCGGGCGCGTATCAGCTTGCCTGCGGCGCCGTCGGTGGTGGCGAAGTAGACCAGGTAGCTGTTCCAAAGGGGCAGGCCGGTCTGGGCTTCATAAAGATTGACCCCGTTCTGGGAACGCAGGGCGTTGAAGCAAAGTCCATCGCGAGCCACCGAAAGGGACGGATCGTTTAAGGTGATCTGGCGCTTGCGGTGGCTCACCGAGCGGTAGCTGGTTTCGCGAAGGTCTTTCTGCAGACTGGCCTGCAGGCGCCGCGCCTCCGACTGCAGGCCGACCCGGTTCAGGTTCAGTCGGTAGGAGGCGCTGCCCACCCTGAAAATGGTGAAGAGCAGCAGGAAAAGCATGGCCAGGGAGGCCATGGCCAGCACCAGTTCCAGGACGGAGAACCCGCGCGGTTGCTTCATTTCTGGTTTTCCACGAAGACGCTGCGGTGCTGGCGAAGACTGAGCCGGCCCATCCCGGAGCGGGTGGAAGCGGCGCCGCTCCCCTGAGGCCACCACCAGACTTCCAGGTCCAGCCGATAGAGGTCGCCCATGGCATTATCGCCTGGATTGAGCAGCAGCGGGCTCAACCTGGAATAGTATGTGGTCTGGCTGGATGAGTCGTGGCTATCGAGAGCGTAGACCACTTCATCGGTGTTCCACTGAGCCGGCGACTGGCCCACGGCCACATCCAAAAGATGCTCGCCGTATTCGAAGGCCACCGTCTGGTCGGCGCCTTTGGCGCTGCCCAGACTTAAACGCAAAAAGAAGTGGACCAATGCTAAAGTCAGGAAAGCTATGATAGCAAAGGCGACAACGATCTCCGCCATCGTCACCCCCGCGCGGGGACGTAAAGTCATCGGCTAAAAAATTCGAGATCGCTCCTTTGCGCCCTGGTCTACCTTTGGCTCTATTTTCTCAGCTTAAAGTTTTCCGATTCTGGAGCTTTTAGCGGCGCGCTTCGATGACGGCAACGGCGATGGCGGGGTGTCGAGTGCGCGGGTTACGTAACTGTTGGCGAATTTCGGCCGTCTGAAAGCCCGCTTCGCGAAATTCCTGGAGGAAGGTCACGCCTTCCCTGGCTCCGCTGATTCAGCGAAACCAGTCGATCGGGTCAGAAGTGTGGATGGGTTCGTTCAGGATGAGTTCGGCGGCGTAGACGCGGCCGTCTGCCCGAAGGACCCGCGCCAGTTCGGCAAAAATCTCCTGTCGCTGTGGGTTGAGGTTGAAAAGACCATTGGCCAGAGCCACGTCCACACTGGCGTCCAACAGCGGTAACTGGTGCGCCTGGCTGTGCAGGAGGAAGACGTTACGCGCCAATCCGGCCAGCTCCACCGCCTCTCGAGCCCGGCTCAACATGGACCGGCTAAAGTCAATGCCCACCACCCGGTTGCTTCGGCGAGCGGCTAACAGGGTGTCCGTCCCTGAACCGCAGCCCAGGTCAAGAACGAGATCATCCGGATCCATATGAGCCTGGACGCTGAGATTGGCAACCCCGCAGAAAGCTTCCACCGCCACGGCGGGCAACTGGTCGATCGGATAATTCAGAGCTTCCGCCAATGCCCTTCCGACCACGAAGGGGGCATTCCGCGTCGGATCCTCGGCGATATGCGAGTAGCATTGCCTGACTTGTTCGCTCAGGTTCACCTCGCCAGGATACGGGAGCGCGGTACATAATTCAAATACGATGTCTCTTATTCAGGTATCAGCTTAAGATTATGGATTTTAACCTCTATCCGTTGTGGGTCTTCTTGCAAGTTGCTCAGCAAGGTGGGGTCACGCGAGCGGCTGAGCAGCTGAAAATCAGCCAGCCGGCTGCTTCGGCTCAGCTCAAAACCCTGGAAACGTTTTACGGCGAGCGGCTGCTGGAGCGTGGACCTAAAGGCACGCGTCTCACCGCTCAAGGGAAGCGCCTCTACGCGCGAGCCGTCCATTTGTTTGACGATCTGCGGGAGCTACAAAATCTCTACGACCAACCCATGACCGTCTCCATCGCCGCGTCTCATACCCCCGGGATCTACTGGCTACCGAGGAAACTATCGACTTTTGCCCATCTCTGTAGCTACGAGGTATTGGACAGCAGCCAGGTCGCCGAGCGCGTTCTGGAAGCATCAGTCCCTTTTGGGCTGATTGGCAAGCTCGAGCATCTGTCCGGCGCACTGGAAAAGGTGGTGGTCGCTCACGATCAGTTGCATCTGGTCGGCTGTAATAAGCCCACAGCCGAAGAAAAAAACCTGATTCTGCGCCAGACCGGCTCCAGTACACGCACTCAGGCTGAAAAAATGCTGGGCCCGGAGCTCGGACGATTTGAACGCATTCTGGAACTCAACAGCACCGAGGCGATTAAAGAAGCGGTGCTGGCCGGGCTGGGTGTAGCCGTGCTCTCTTCCTGGAGCATTGCGCGTGAAATGGCAACCGGGCACTTGAGGCTGATCAAGCCGCAACAGTTCGTGTTCACCCGACCCATTCATCTGATTCGCCTGCGCGGCCGGCGTCTGCGAGAATCCGCCCAGGCGCTTTGGAGTCACCTGACGGCGGGAGTAGTTATTTGAGGAGAAGGGCGCCGGCGGGCAGCGCAAAGCTGAATTCCGCTACCTTGCCGCTGTCCTCTGGAGCATCGGAGGGGATGGCCACGGTCAGGATGACGCGGCCGTCCTTGCCCTCGCGCAGCGAGAATCCATTGTTCATGTGGTAATCCCAAGACTCCATATCGGGTTGCTGGTAATGCTGGCCGGCTGGATTTTTGAGGCCGGCCTCGATGGCGTCGGCCATTTTTTGATAGTCTCCGCCGCTGACCAGCTCGCTGAGGTTGACGACTTTACCGGTACGGCTGTCGATAGTTCGCAGCTTGACCTCGGTGGTCTCGGGGCCGCCGGTGGAACGGGTGGTCGTCTCGGAGATCGAGATGAATTTGCCGTAGTGGCCGGCTCCCTGGACGATGCTGCTGGTTTTCCAGTTGGCCTGGCCCTCGTCGTGGAAGTCGAGCGTAGCCAATTCGGCATCGTCCGAGTTGTAGAGCACCTTTCCATCGCCGGCGCGGCTAAGCCGGTCAATACGAACCTCGTGGGTCAGTTGTTTACCATTTGCTCCGGGCCTGGCTTCCAGTCGCCGGTCGGTCTCAATCTTACCGAGCTTGCCGACGTCGTGCCGGCTGGGAGTGACACCGACACGGGAGGTCAGTAGAGTTGGGGCGTTTTTATTGACCACCTTGACGTGGGCCGAAGCGGCCGCCTGGGCTGGCAAACCCGTCATTCCTCCGGCCACGGCTGTGGCCGTCAGTCCGGCTCCTAAGAGTGTGCGCTTCAGCCAGTTGGAGGAAGCCCTCTGCTGAGTCTCGGCGGGCTCACCGGCGGACGGTCTGGAGAGCTGCACCGCGTCGCGGGGAACCTCTTCGGTGGTGGACGGCCTGGTCTTGTTGGCCGCGCCTAAAGGGCTGAGGGTTCGGACGGAAGTAAGCCCCGTCGGGTTGATCGCCATGATTGGATCCTTTCGCGTCGGGCGTGGAGCGCCACCTGTGCAGCATAGGACATGTGCTGGCGAGTCCAGGTCCCGTTGGGATGAATAAGTTGTAACTCAAGTTGCTTTTTGAAGATGTTTTGTGACTGTATTGAGCCTCTTTGGGTCCACACCGCGGGGCCGCCTCGCCGCGTTTCCAAGGGGGCGACTGGCTGGGGGAGAACACTCTACGTAATGGCCCGCAAAGGTTGCCTGATTTTCCTTGTTGCGCTGGTTTTCGCGCTGACTTTGTTCTATCTGTCGGCGCGCGCGACTGCACGGGAGCGCGCCGTCGTGGATGCCGCCCGCACTTGCCTGGGAGACCAGTATGACGCGAATCGCTACGCGGGCGGGCCGCCTCCGCGCGGGCGCGGAGCCTGCACCGACGTGATCTATTGGGGCTACCGCCCGGTCCTGGATCTCCAACAAGCCGTCAACCAGGACATCGCCCAGAACGAGCGTTCCTACCCGGGGCATCCCGACCAGGACCTGGACTACCGCTGGTGTCCCAAACTGATCGTGTGGTTTCGCCGCCATGCGGTTTCCCTGCCCACCGAGGTCAACTGGTCCACTCTCTCCACCTTCCGGCCAGCTGACGTCGTTTTCTTCGATGGGGGTGACGGAGTGGCCAGTCACGTGGGCATCGTCTCGGATCGCTGGTCTCTGGTCGGGCTTCCGCTGCTCATCCACAACCCCGGGCCGCTGGCGGTCGAGGAAAATGCGCTCCGCAGCAATCGCCTGCTCGGCCACTTCCGCCTACCCGCCGCACCAAAAAAATAGGAGGCTCCTCTCGGCGAAGAGAGGACCTCCCGGGTTAGGGCCTGTAGACGCCGCCGAAGCTCAGCGAACTATTCAGGCCGTTGGTAAAGACCGAGGCGTTATTGTTCTGCATAGCCTGGTTATATGTCAGGGGTGGGCGCAGAGTATGAACAAGCTGTTTCATCCTCCACAGCCGCCACAACCGCCGCCGCAGCCGCCCCCGCAGGAGCTGCCGCAGGAGGAGGACGAGCCGCAGCCGCCGCTCGAGCTGGTAGCGGGCATCAAGGCCGTAGCCAGAGCGGAAGTGCCAAAGAGTGCCGCGGCCAGCGCCAGGTCCTGGCTACTCAGTTGACTTTTGGCCGAGGAATCAGCCGTAGCCTTGAGAGCCGCGCAACGGCTCAAGTGGTCCTGAACGATCTTTTCACCTCGATAGTTCCGCTTGTTCGGGACACGATGGATGAAACTGCAGACGAAGCTGATGAAGAGGATGAAAAACAGCAAGCCCACCGGCCTGTGCAGGCTCACTCCGATGGCCAGACGGGCCAATCCAAGGCCGAGCAGCGGCCCAAAAATCCAGTTCAATTTGCCGGCATTGGCGGTCACGGCGGCGGAGGGCACCAGCAAGTCCTGCGCATAGAGTTCGTCTTCCAACAGCTCGAGGCGTGCCTCCACGCTGTTGGCTTTGGCCAGCTCGGCCAGACTGCGCGGTTTGTCGAGATTCGCGAGGACTGCCGCTTCCAACCCATCCTCCACGCGCACATCCTCGAGTCGGACCACGGTGGGAGGTTTGGCCTCCGCGTCGATCTTGATAGCACCAGCTGCTTCCAGGCGAACCAGTGCGCTGAGCAAGGCGCGCTGCTTGTCTCCTTGCAGCAGTGCCAAGTGGTAGGTGTTCAGGGGATGGGGACTGGTGCGGCCGGTGCTGGCCAGGTGTAGTTGGGAGGTCCATCTCGCCGCCAGCATGTGGCAGCCGATGGTCAGGGCCAGATAGAGAGTCAGGAAAGCAGGGCCTTTCAAGAACTGCAGGGTGAGCAAATCGATCATGATTTCACCTGGCAGCGGTCGGCGATATCAACTACCGTATGTAGTAGAGGGAATAGTTCACCCGCCAGGAGCACAGGATCGAATTCGAAGGCGGCTTCCTGGCGCAGGTTACCTAACTGCTGTAAGGGCACGGGGCAGAGTCTCCAGTGGCTGGCGGCCGCCTGGTAGATAGCCAGTGTCTTGTCAGAAGGGCACTCCAGGCCCAGCAGGAGCATCAACTCTTGCATGTGGATAGCCAGCGGGCGGGCCAACCCCAGCAGATGGCGGCGCAGCGAAAGTCCGTCGTGTGCCTGAGCGGCCAGACACACCCGCAGGCGCAGTTGTATGTTACGCAGACCCTGCTCTAGATGGAGCCTGATATGTTCAGGATCGATCCGCAGGTCTTGAAGATTGGCCTGACCCCAGAGGAGCAGATGGTGGCGCTGGATATCCAGCATTTTTACCGGGAAAACGTCGGCCACTCGGGCTACTTCGGCGGATTCCAAAATCATGGGAGCCAGGCGTATGCTGCGCCGGGCTGCGGTCAGAGGGAGTTCCAACTGCCGCAAAGCGGGCGCCGACGAATCGTTGAGAAGGAGCAGCAGGTTGACGTCGCTGTGAGCCTGATAGCGTCCGCGCAGGACACCGCCGTAAAGGACCACTCCATCCAGGAATGGCAGGAGCTTCAAAGCGTCGAGAAGTTGCGTAAGAGATTGCTGAAGTGCAGCCGGGAGAGATGGCCTCGAGTCAAGGCTCATGGGGAGTTCTGTGTCTCCTTCAGGTCGTATTTTACTATGATACGACTTGAAAGTAGCACATTGTGCTTATTGTCACAATGCGGTTTACATAGAACTTACTTGTAGATGCTTTCGTCCACATCCTCGCTGGGAGCCGGGATGACGTGCACGGCGAAGACCGAGCCTACCCGTCGAGCCGCCTCGGCGGCTGCGTCCACCGCCGCCTGCACCGCGCCCACGTCGCCGCGCACGTGAATGGAAACCAATCCACCGTCTACCGACGCGTATTTGACGATCTTGACATTGGCCGCTTTGACGGCCGCGTCGGCAGCTTCCACCGCTCCCACGAAGCCCATCGTTTCAATCATTCCAACAGCCTGTCTATAAGCCACGATCACCCAACCGCCTTCCAGTTTGGCCTGCCTTTCCTGCTGTTCCGCGCGCTTTCCTCCCGAGGAGCAGGGGGGTTCTAGGGGGAGACGGCAGTCCCCCCTAGATCCCGAGGAGCAGGGGGGGGCCAGGGGGAAGGCCGTCGCATGTTTATTTCACAAGCTGGTCTCGACTTATTGCAAGAAGCCCTCAATCATCTCGGCAACGGATTCTCCCGGTTGCCTCCGGCGGAAACGCGGCTGGACGTGGAGCGCCTGCGACCCGTCTTGCTGGAAGTGGCCGGCCGGATGCGCGATAACTATCCATACCATCACCCGCTTTACGCCGGCCAGATGCTCAAGCCGCCCCATCCGCTGGCTCGTCTGGCCTACGCTCTGGCCCAGTTTATCAACCCTAACAATCACGCTCTCGACGGCGGGCGGGCCAGTTCGGCTCTGGAAAAAGAAGCAGTGGCGGAAATCTCCGCTATGCTGGGATGGTCCGAGCACCTGGGCCATCTGACCAGCGGCGGCACCTTCGCCAATCTGGAAGCCCTCTGGATCGCCGGCTGCCTGCATCCGGGCAAGCGAATCCTGGCCTCCTCGCAGGCTCACTATACGCATCAAAGAATCTGCGGCGTTCTACAACTGCCCTTTAGTCCGCTGGCGGTGGATCCGGCGGCGCGCCTCGACCTGGCCTCATTGGAGGCTGAGCTGGCGAAAGGGGACGTGGGTACAATAGTCGTTACGCTGGGAACCTCGGCGGTGGGGGCGGTCGATCCGCTGCATCTGATTTTTCCCCTGGCCGAGCGCTACGGAGTGCGCGTTCACGTGGATGCAGCCTATGGAGGCTACTTTCGACTGGCGGAGAGTCTGGGAGGACAGGCGGCCCGGGCTTTCGCGGCGGTGCCTCGGGCTCACTCCCTGGCTATCGACCCCCACAAGCACGGAATGCAGCCCTACGGATGTGGCTGCGTGCTTTTCCGCGACCCGTCCGTGGGTCGCTTTTACAAGCACGATTCCCCATACACCTATTTCAGTTCCGCTGAGTTGCACCTGGGCGAGATCAGCCTGGAATGCTCGCGCCCCGGCGCGGCCGCCGTGGCTCTGTGGGCCACCCAGCGCTTGCTGCCGCTGGAGCGAGGCGGGGAACTGGGCCAGCGTCTGGATCAGTCCCTGAAAGCCGCCCGCGGACTGGCCGGCTGGCTGAAGGAACGGCCCGAGCACTGGAAGCTCTTATTCGAGCCCGAGCTGGATCTGGTGGTCTGGGCCCCCCAAGGAACCAGCGCCGGCGAGGTTTCCCGCAAATCCCAGGCCATTTTCGAGAAGGCCGCCGAGTTGGATCTGCATCTGGCCGTTACCCAGGTTTCCCAAGGACTGGTCTGGCCGGAGTTGGATTGGGATCAACCGCGTCTGGCCTGTCTGCGCAGTTGCCTGATGAAGCCCGAGCATCTGGAGTGGCTGCCGGAAATCTGCGCGCGCCTGGAGCTGGCCGCTGCTAGTCAGTGTTGATGCTGATGGTCGTGATCGTGGTCATGCTCCTGGTGCCATTCGCCGGTCTGGCAGTTCTGGCAGCGGCCCGAGAGAGTAAAGTGTTCCTCATCAATGGCGAAGCCATGTTTGTCGAAAATGGCGTGAGCGAGCAGGTGAACGGGCTCCAAGTCGATGGTTTCCACGTGGCCGCAGGCTTTGCAAACCAGATGGCCGTGACGGTGTTCCGGCTCGCGCAGCGAAAAGCGAACCTGATCCTTGGTTCCGGTCATCAAATCCACGATGCCCACTTGATTGAGCCCCTCGAGGGTGCGATAGACGGTGGTCACGTTCAGCCCCGGCAGGGTCTCCTGCACCTGTTCGAAGACGTCACGGGCGGTGACGTGGCGATGATGATCCTGGGAATGCAGGGTCTCCAGGGCTTTCAGGATCACCAGTCTTTGAGGAGTCGCCCGCAGGTTTTTCTCGCGTAGTACTTTCGCCCATTCATTCACGCTAGGGGGTTCTGTCACGGCGTAACGAGCCCCTCTAACCACCGGAGCGTTTGCTTTTCAGGCCCCGAGCGGCCAGGATTTGCTCGATCTTTTCGCGGTGATCGCCCTGGATTTCCAGGTTGCCGTCCTTGACGCAGCCGCCGGTGCCGCAGGCCGCCTGGATCTGTTTGAGCAGTTCCTTGAGTTGGGCGTCGTTCATGCCGGTTTCGCAGACGATGATCTGGGCTTTGCCGCGTTTCTTTTCCAGACGCAGTTTGATGGGACCACTGCCGGCCGTGGGCGCCGGCTTTTTCTTGAGGGCGCCGCAACGGCAGGGCAGGTGTTTGCACCGGGAGCACCAGTTGGGGTCGGTTGAGTAAGAGAGTTCCACCCGCCTCGATTACTCCAGGAATTCCCACCTCCCTTTTCCAATCATCGCGGATGAAAAAAGCACTGCTCTCTCTCTGTCTGTCCGGATTGGCCTGGGCCCAGCCCACTTACTGCAATCCCGTCGACCTCGATTACAAATATAACTTTGAGCAGTTACCCGAGCGCATTTCCTACCGCTCGGGAGCCGACCCGGTGATCGTGCCGCACCAAGGCGCCTACTATCTTTTTGTGACCATCTCGGGCGGCTGGTGGAAATCCAAGGACTTGCTTCACTGGAACTACGTAAAGCCGGACAAGTGGCCGTTTGAGGACATGTGCGCTCCGGCCGCCCTATCGGTGCGCAACAAGCTTTATCTTTTCCAGTCCACTTTCACCCAACGGCCCATTTTGGAACTGACCGATCCGGACCAGGGCAAGGTGGAATTTTTCAACCGTTGGCTGCCTTTGATGAAAGGCGCCGACGGGCCCTGGGACCCGTCCATCTTCCATGATCCCGACAGCGACCGCTGGTTCATGTATTTTGGCTCATCCAATGTCTTCCCGCTCTATGGCATCGAGCTCGATCCTCAACGCCAGCTCAGCTACAAGGGAAGTCCCCGGGGATTGATTGTGCTCGACCCGGAACAGCATGGCTGGGAACGTTTCGGCCAGGACCACAAGGGAGACATCAAGCCCTTCACCGAGGGTGCCTGGATGACCAAGCACCAGGGCAAATACTACCTTCAATATGGCGCGCCCGGAACCGAGTACAATGTTTACGCGACCGGAACCTATGAGGGAGAAGGGCCCTTGGGTCCCTTTCATTACGCGCCTTACAATCCGGTGGCCTACCGCCCCGGCGGCTTCGCTTGCGGCACCGGGCACGGCAACTTCTTTCAGGACTTTCAGGGGCGTCACTGGCTGACCGGTACCTGCTGGATCGGATTCAACTGGGGAATGGAGCGCCGTATTGTAATGCATCCCGCGGGTTTTGACCCGAGCGGAGACATGTTTTGTGACACGCGCTTCGGCGATTGGCCGCACCACCTGGACGGCAAGTTCAGCGGTTGGATGTTGCTCTCGCACCACAAGCCTCTGACCGCTTCCTCCACACTGGAAAAAGAGCACCCGGCCAGCCATGCCGGCGACGAGAGTTTACGTACTTTTTGGGTCGCCGCCAGCGCTCGCAAAGGAGAGCTCCTGACCATGGATCTCCTGAAGGAATGCACGGTCCGGGCCGTTCAGGTGAACTATGCTGACTACCAGTCCGACGTCTTTGACAACGGACCGCGCGTCTACACCGAGTTCCAACTGCTCGGTTCGCGGGACGGTCGCAAATGGGAGGTGCTGCACGAGCTGGCCGGGGAGCCCCGCCGCGACCGCCCCTGTGCCTACGTGCAGCTCAAGCACCCCGCTCGCATTCGATATGTTCGTTACGTCCACGGGCACGTGGCCGCCCCGCGTCTGGCCATTGCCGACCTGCGTGTCTTTGGTTCGGCTGACGGCAAACCGCCGCTCCCTCCGGCTCGGCTGGAGGTGCGGCGGGATACGGACCGGCGCAATGCCTTTGTCGATTGGGCGCGTGTGGAAAGGGCCAGCGGTTACAATGTACGCTGGGGCATCGCTCCCAACAAGCTATATCAGACCTACCAGGTCTGGGCCGACCAGCCAGGGCCTTTGGAGATCCGTGCCCTCAACTTGCCCCAGGGCTACTTCTTCGCCGTCGAAGCTTTTAACGAGTGTGGAGTGAGCACCTTGGGGCCGGTGGCCGACTGTCCCTGACTATTTTATCGCGGGCAGCTGAGGAACGGCCTTTTTCCAAGCTTCGGTGCCGGTCACGCGAGCGCAGTAGGCCTGGATGTTGGGATAGTTCTCCAGAGGTACTCCGGCCATGGCCAGGTAGGGCCCGCTGGAAGCCATGGCAAAGTCGGCGATGGTCAACTGATCGCCCACCAGGAACGGGTGGTTTTTCAGATGCCCCTCAAGAACGTCGGCGGCTTTCGGAAAGGCCTCGGCCGCCTTGGCCAGCTCCGCTTCGTCGGCGGGCCCCAGGCCGAAACGAGCCTTGATGATACGCTCGAAGAAGAAGGGGCGAATGGCCGGGCCCCAGTGATTGCCCCCCCAATTCAACCACTGCTGAACTTTGGCCTGACCTTTCGAGTCGGCCGGCCAGAGGCCGCTTTCCGGCTTCTTTTGAGCCAGGTACATGAGAATTGCGTTGGATTCCCAAAGGCAGAAATCGCCGTCTTCCAGGGTGGGCATCAAGGCGTTGGGATTCTTGGCCATGTAGTCGGGCGTCTTGTGGCCGCCGCTGGCTACGTCCATGTCGATGACTTCCATTTCCAGTCCCAAATGGTTGGCCAGGGCCATGACCTTGAAAGTGTTCGGAGAGGGGGGGAGAGCATACAGTTTCATGGAGAGTGCTCCTTGAGATGAGTCGCCGAGGGCGCGGGCCAGGTTTTCCCAGGTGGGGCGCTGGACTCCTCCGGTATGCCCGTCCTTTGCCGGCCGGGACGTTGGAATCTACGGGATCGAGGGGACAAGACTTAAGCTGAAACTATGAACAACCACACTTCCTACCGAATGCTTAAAGCTTTTCTCTTCCTGGCCGTGTTCGGCATGCTCGCCTATCTGACTCAGGCGGTGCTTCCCTTCGTTTTCTTCGCCAGTCTGACTCTGATGATGACCCTGGGTCGAGCGGTTTTGCTGGGAATCGTATGCGCCGTCCTTTTCGGAGCATGTTTCCCTAAGACGGCCGCGCTGGCCGCGCTGGCCATGACTTTCTACGTGCTCACGCGGCCATCTCGCTCCGCCTCAACTCAGCACTGAGCCATTGAAAGGTCCCCGAGGCCAGATCCGGTAGATATCGTAGGATATGTTCCCAGTCGGGACGGGCCAGGCTGAGGACGCGTACCGGGCCCCGGGTGACCAGGCCGGAGCGCGCGGGGAACTGGCCCACCAGCTCCACCCCTCCCAAGAAGCCGTTTTCAAGGTCACCCTGCAGAGGCACGAAAGCGCGCTTGAGCACCTGGCCGGCTTGCCAGAAGAGCCGTCCGCCCTGGAAGCGTTCCTCCACCATACGCAGACGCGCAACTTCCAATTGGTCCAGATCCAGGCGATGAAACGGCCGGGTCCGGCGCAAGGCCAGAAGCTGCTCCATCTTGTTCAACTCCCAGTCCGTGGCCGCGCGGCTCGCGCGCACTGAGGCCCAACGTACCCAAGGATCGTCGCTCAGCGCGGCCACCCCGGTTCCCGCCTTACCCAGGGCCTCTTGAAGCAAGCGGGCCCGTTCCGTATCGGAGTTCGGTTCCAGCAAGGTCACGAAGAGTTGGGCCAGTTGGCGTTCCCCCAGATTGGAGAGGACCTCCAGGGCGCCGGCGCTCCGGCCACCCCGAGAGAGCAGAGCCAGCCGCAGAGTTTCCACCAGTTCTTCGCCTTCCAGCCAGCGCAGGACACGGAAGGCCAGGCGCTGGTGTCGCCCGCATTCCTGGTATAAAGCTTCTTTGAGGAAGCGTTCCGGGAGTGTGCCGGCGGCCAGTTGGTGACCGGCCAGCCAGGCCCGAGCCGCCGCCCGGGCTCGCGAGGCGAACTGGCCCTGAAGTAGTGACACTCCCCAGGCGGTGGCGCTCTCCCCAAGAACTTGCAAGGCAGCCTCGACGGTGGCGAACTGGTCGGAAAAAAGATAGGGGAGAGCGGCACGCACTCCCGGTTCGCCGAGCGCGGCCAGCCGCCGGGCCACTTCATGGCGCCGGCCAGAGGAGGGGAGAGCCAGGCCGCGAGCCAGCATTTGCAGCGCCAGTGGATCGGAATGGCGAGCCAGGGCATCCATGGCAAGCTCGGGAGAGCGGGCGCTCAGGAGCTCGGTTTCCCATTCGGCCAGGGAGCGATCCGGCCGGGTCGATGGCCGGATCAAGGTTTCCGAAGCGCTTTGGGATTGCAGCCGCAAGCCTTCCACTTCCAGTTCGCCCACCAGAGTGCGCAAATAATTACGACTGGCCCCCAGGGCTCCCAACCAGTAGACCAACGCCAGGCCTACGCCTGCGTAGCTGATTTGCACGGGAGCCAGTTGGCGCTGCAGCAGGATCAACAGCAAAGCCACGCAGGCCTGGGCACACGAGACCACCACTCCGTCGAGGAAGGCGCGCAGGTGGCCGCGCACGCGTCCCGGAATGGCGTTGTAGAGAAGATTGCGCACGGGGGTGGCCAGACTGTCTTGCATGGTGCGCCGGCAGATCCACAACCATACGGCCGGCCCGAGTTGGAATTGCAGGCTCAGTCCGACCAGCCCGCTGAGCATCAAGAGCGGGTGCAGCCAGCCGGCTCGAGCTACTCCCAGCCATTGCACCAGGCGGGGAGTCAACTGAGTGGCGATGACCAGTTCGGCCAGATTGGTCAGCGCTACCAAAGCGCCCAAAAAGTAGGCCAGATCGCGAGCCTGGGGAAACGCATGAGAAAATACCTGGGAGAAGAGGTACTGTGAGAATCCCTGGCAGAGCACCATGCCCAGCAGAAGCAGCGTGAGCGCCCTGGCCATGGGAGCCTGGCGCAGATACTGCAGGATCGCCCCCGACGGTTGGCGCGAAGTGCGCTGCTGACGCCATTGTTTCAAAGGATGGCGGTGAGCCCAGAGCCAGCCCAGGGCAAGGAAATTGGAGCCGGACCAGACCAGTACCCAACCTGGCGGATCGATCCAGCGGGCTCCGGCGGCGACCAGCAATCCTCCCAATAGCTCGCCGCAGGTGGCCGCTACCGTGAGCACGGGAAAGAGCCGCTTGCTCGAGTAGGTATCGATACATTCGCTGGCCAGCCCGAAGCTCTGCGTGGCCACCATGGAAAAATTGGTTCCATAGAGGGCCAACAGTGGCAGACACAGCCAGGCGAAGCCGGCTTTGAGCCCGGCAAAGCCGGTCAGCAGCAGGGCTCCCACCAACGCCAGCGTGCCTTGCAGCAACTGCAGGCTTTGATAACGACCGAGTAAAGCCGTGTATCCGAGTGAACTGCTCAAAGTAAAAATAGACGAGAGCAAGAGGGCGGCCGGCAGGTACTTGATCCCCAGAGTGGAGAGCAACAGCGTGTCCGTCACCATCATGGCGATGGCTAAGCCCGTCCAGCTGATCAGGATCTGTATCAGGAGGAAACGTAGTTTGGGCCACTCGTGGGGGCGAACCTGGGTCAGCACGGGCCAGGTAGCCACACACGCAGCTCGTCCTCAGATTCGAAAAGGCGCCCCTGGAGCTCTTCCAGCAAGCTGCCCAAGACTTCGCCTTCCCAGGTTCCCGGAGGTTGAGGATTGCGCACGCTCAGCCACCAGCCTCCTTCCTCCGCCACCAGAGAGAGGTTTTGGCAGGGCCAAAGATTGAGCAATAGCAAGCGAAGCTGGTTTTGCTCCAGCCCCGGCGCGCTATTCACCTCGGCCACCAACTCGAATTCCTGAAGCAGCGAGGGCCAGTGGGCCGGCGCCGAGGGGCTGCGCTGCCCGCTCAGCCAGAGTAAATTGAGACGGTTTTTCTCAAATTGCCGCCACTCCGCCGGTGACTCGGGCCGGTCCTGAAGAGCTGCCAGCAGGTCCAGAGGATCGCGAGGGGAGCCGCCGCCGCTCAGTTCGCGCGTTACCAGCACCGAGCCGACTTCGGCGTGGCGGCTGGCTACGAAGGTGCGGGTCAGTTGGTAGGTCCGTCCTTCCCGGTCCCAGTGACAGCGTTGCACCAATTGTCCGTCGCTGGGCGCGGCGGCGACCAGTTGCTCGAACACGCCGTCGGGCAGAAGCTCCTGCAGCCAACGGCCGGTCAGTCCTTCGAGCGGGACTCCCAAGCAAACCGCGGCGGCCGGATTGGCGCTGACCACGCGGCCCGCCTGGTTCAGCGCCACCAATCCATCCGCGTTGGCCTGAAACACCGCGTCCATCTCCGCCTGGGTTTTTTCCAACAGTAGCACCGGATTGGTCATCCGTCCCACCAGCGGAATGGAAACCAGAAAGGCCAGACCGACCGTGGCCACGCCCAGCCAGAGCAGTTGTCCCTGGACGCCCCGCATGTAGGCCAGAGCGTCGTTGAGATCCCGTCCCATGACCAGTGTTCCCAGCGAGTTACCGGCAAAGTCCGCCAAGGGATAACTGCGCTTGCGGACCGACGGCTGATCTCCCAGAAGTTGCCGAGAGGTGGTGTAACCCGTGCCTTGCAACGGCAACAGGGCCACCTGCACATTGGTATCGCGGGCCAATTTTTCCACATAGCCAGCGTCCAGCCGGGTGGCCAGCAGCAGCACCCCTTCGACTACACCACCCTGCTTATAAATGGGTGATACGGCGGCCATATAAAGAACAGCAGTGGGGGGTCCAGGGGGAGGGCGCCAGTAGCTGGCGCCCACCTGGCCCTCCAGGGCGGCGGCGATCAGAACGTCGGATGGACCGCCCTTGAAACCGGACTCGGTGGCCACCCGCAAGTCTCCTTGATCGTCGTAAACGGCCAGCAGATCCAGGGCGGTATTGTTCTGTTTGGCTTCCTTCAGGTGGTCCAGCAAAGTGGCCTGATCGGTGCCGCGCAGCACCCGCACGAACCCGGGTTCGGCCGCCTTACCGGTGGCCGTGGTGGCCAGGTTTTCCGCCTGGGCATGACTCAGAGTGACCCAAACGCCGTGAGCCGCCTCCAGCGAGCGATCGAGGTCGGCCAGGGCCTGCCCGCGCACCGCCCGGAAAATGAGCCAGAAAGAAGCGGCCAGGGCGGCGCTTACCAGCAGGGCGATGAGTAACAGGAGGCGGGAGCGCAGGCGCACTTAGAGGGAGAGATCGACGTGCAGACTGCCGCTGGCCGGCACCTCGATGATCTTGGTGAGCGGATTCTTCAGCCGGGGATGCCAGGCTTTCAGCACTCGCCGCCCGGGCGGGACGCCTTCGATTTTAAACTTATGATCGCTACCGGGCATGGCGAAAAATCCGGTATCCAGCACCAGAATATGGGCGTTCATTTCCGGGTGGATAGCGCAGAACAGCTCCACGTCTCCCGCTTGAGGAAAGTGGATCGAACGCGATTCCCCCTGGGGAAATTCCGGCAGGTGAAAGGGTGCGCATTCGCACTGTGAATAGACGGAATGGAAAATCCCGTCGCCGTTGACAAAGTCCACCGTGGAGTCGCGCACGATCGGCAACACGTAAGGCGAGAACTGGCGGTTCTTCTGGTTCATCCTGGCGTGAACGACTTTGTTGGGCCCGCCCGTGGTGCCCAGCAAATAGACGACCACATTGCTGACTTCGTCGATTGGCTCGCTGGCGCGGGCGGGAGCCTGGTAGAGCGGGCCGTTGTTTTGTCCGGGCAGGCGCTGCCGTTTGCCGGTGGGACGATGGCCGAGGCGCGAGTGGATTTCGACCACCCCCTCCAGGTCGCCGGCCCACAACCGGGATGCCAGTAAAACCCAGAGCAGGGCCCCCAAACGCTTGCGCATTCCGCTGGTTACGAGGAAGTCAAGCTTCCTCCTGTTACCACAGCAGGCCAGCGGCACTCGAAGGAGAACTTGGGCGCGTGATTTGTCTGCGGGGGATGATTTTGGCGCTTGGGCTGTGCGGCTTGGCCGTGGCTGCTCCACTCTTTCCGGGCCACGACGACGCCTATCGGTGGTTGCGCGAGATGGGTCTGAGCGATGCTGCGCGGGCCAGTACCCGCTGGGAGGTGGCCCTGCAGTTGGCGCGCGCCCAGGAACGCATCCAGGCAGGCCTGGCGCCGTTGCTGAGCCAGGCGGAACTGCAGCAACTGCAGACGCTGCTGGTGGCCTACCGAGAGGAGCTGGCCGAACTCGGTGTGCGCGTTGACCAGGTGGAGAACCGAGTGGCCAACCTCGATGAGCGGGTCGAGGAGCTGGGCCGCATCCGCTTTTCCGGCCAGTTTCGCTCCAGTTTCGTCAGTATGGGCGTGCACAACAACGGCCAGGAACGCAGCGGCTTCGGAGCGGGTGCCCTCAACTACGGGGATCTGGTGGGGGCGTTGGAGGGAGCCAATCTCAGTCCCCTGAACCCCATCGGGACCCAGCCGGTGCTCGATTACTCCAACGGCCGCCCTTTGCTCAACGGCAGCGGCTTTACCAATGTGCTCTCGCTCAATGTGGAGGCCGACCTCAGCGATGAGCTACTGGCCGAACTCCGAATCTACGCTTACAGCTCGCAGGGCAATCCGCTGGTGGATGCGGTCTGGGGAGTCCAGCAGCCGATTCCGGCCAATCCCTTCGGCCTGGCCAATGCACCCTTTACCAGCATGGGCCTGGACCGCCTGGCGGTAACCCACACACCCACCGCCACCAGCCTGGTGGTGGGCAGTTTCGTACCGCGCTTCATGTCCCCCCAGGTCTACATGGGCACGGTCAATCCGCGCGTGGGCAATCCGCGGATTCTCGAGAGTTATGGCTTACAGATCAGCGGCGAGTTAGAGAACGGTCGTTGGGGTTGGGAAGGCTTTGGAACCCGGCTTTACGACGGCAATCCCGGCATTACCGCTCCCTATCGGAGTTACGCTCTGGGCGGCGCGCTCAACTACCACAATGCCGAGTGGACCGGTACCCTCAGCTTTCTGCGCGCCTTTGATGATAGTGCCGGGCAGCTCCCCGGCCTCACCACAGGTCAGATCACCAACGCCAACCAGTTGGCCGGATTGGGAACGCTCAACTGGGTCAACCCGCCCGGTTTTTTGGTCAATCAGCTGGGTGGTGTGGGCCAACCCCTGGTGGCCGGCACCGGTCTTACCACCGACGCGCGCCCTCTGGGCGGTTTTCCCAGTAGCGATCTCGGTGGACCACGGGCCAGTTTTGGACCTCAAGCGGTGACTATGGGCGGGATTCACCTGGAATATGCGCCCAAAGGCTATTTGTTCCAGGCCGACTACAGCGCCTCCAGCTATCGGCCCAGCCGCAATTCAGGCTACTCGACAGCCGGCACCTTGTGGCGCCTGGGCGGATCGGCTGATTGGTTCGAGGACAAACTGCATGTCGAGCTCGACTATCGGCATACCGATGCTCGCTATGACCCGATGATTTTGCAGTTCGGCAATCCTTTCCAGGGAACGGTCCCATCTCTGCGCGTCTACCACCGCTTTCCCGACGCCGATCAGTTCTGGCTCTACTGGTCCCTGCACAACACCGATTCTTTTCCGCACAATCGCCAGGGGCTGTGGCTCACCACCAGGGTGCAGTATGATCCGGATGGGGCGGTGACGCTCAATTACCGCAACCTCAGCCAGGTCAGCACTTCGCTGCAGGACGTGCGCGTGCGCGGCGGAAGCCTGGGGCCGGGCCTGCCCACCAACGACGTGCTCGGTTTCTCGCCTGGTTTCATCGACGTGGTCTTCCGCGAGTTCTCGCCGCTCTCGTTTGACGCGAACTACAACCCGCTGGAAAACCCGCGCGGGCAGGTGGCCAGCGCCGGCATCAAGGTTTCTCAGGTCTTCACCGGTACTCCCTGGAAAGTCTCGGGAAGCTATGACAGTTGGACCTTCCGCCGCTCCACTTCGCTACCGGCCAACTTGGGCGGCTCGCAAAATCGAGTGGACCTGACTCAAGCGCTGGCCAATCTGGAAGTCGGCTATAAGTTCAACGAAGACTTTCTGCTCTCGCTGGGAGTCAACCGGGCCACCAGCCAGGGCCATTATGACCCCGGGGGCGTCTACAATCTCTACGCTATTGCCAACAACGACGTGGGGTTCCGCACTCGCGACCTGGTCCAGACCATGCCCTACCTGAAAGCGGACTGGAACGTCAGCAGCGGCGTGCGTTTCAACAGCGAATTGATGTTCTACCAGACTCGCGACCACGTCCCCAGCCAGATCCAGGCCGGTGCTTACGGCGGCCCCGGCGCCACCACTCATCCCTTCAACTGGAATGGCTACCGGCTTTCCACCGCCCTGGAGGTAGACTTCTAGCTGTGCTTGCTTTCCGCCGCTTTTAAGCCGGCGCGGTAAGCCTTATTCTTGGGGTCGATTTTCAGTAATCTCTGGTAAGCCGCCCTGGCTTTGTCGAAGTGTTTGAGCTGGAGGTGAGCTTTTCCCAGAATCTCCAGGGAAGATCGCTTACAGGCTGGATCTTCCACACTGATTTCTGCATAGGTAATGGCGCCTGCCCAATCTTTGTTGGCCAGAGCCGCCCTGGCCTGATCGGCCAGGTAGCCGTTGCCGGCCGGTGTTTTTACCGCCGCTGGCGGGGGGAGCGGCTTGGGCTGGAACAAATTCGGGAATAAAGTGATGATGCTCCACAGGGTGAGAGCGGCGATGATGGCCGTCAGCACACAAAGATTGTAGGCGGCGAAGGCACCGGCCACGGGGGCGCTGGCGTAAAAGCGGTAATTGTCACCCTGGCGGGTATACAGGTAACGGCGAATGGCGAAAATTGGAATGATTACGATGAAACACAAGGTGCCGGACATGAGGCGCCCCTTGGAATCCATCTCCTCGCCGTCAAACATCATGGTGCCGATGTAATTGATGGTCAGCATTCTCGGCGCCGACTGAAGCGGCACCCAGGGGGGCGGCAGGCTGCCGTCGGGTGGTGGCGGCGCGGTGCGCAGAATCACTTTACGATTTTCGAAATTTCCCGCAGTAACCCTGCCAACCGCCCGGTAGCGCGCGAAGGAGTGGGGGAGAGCCTGGGGAAGCGGCGGGTCGTGCGGAAAATCGCTTTGCGTCTGGTCTTGTTACTGGGAAGTTTGCTCTTTGCCCTGGTGGCTGCCGAGTTCGGCCTGCGTTTCTTGTCGCCGCGCCTGAGCAAGGGTGGCGAGCAGATGAATTTCGCGGCCGGCACCCTGGCCAGCTTTCAGCCCGACGAGGAAGCCGGTTATCTGCCCAAGACCAATTCCCAGGAATATGACGCCTACGGCTGCCTGCATAACCACTACAAGCTGGAGAAACCTCCCGGGGTCAAGCGCATTCTCTTCCTCGGCGATTCGGTAACGCATCGGGAACGCATCGTCAACGGACTGCGCAAGCTTTACGGCGAAAAGGGCTATGAATACTGGAACGCCGGCGTGGAAAGCTTCAACACGTTGCAGGAGCTGGTTTTATACCGGCGCTACAACTCACAGATCAAGCCGGACCAGGTTGTGCTGACCTTCCACAACAACGACTTCATGCAGACCCCCATCGTCTACCAAAAGAACGGCAAAATGGAGATTATGTCGCCCCTGCGCGATCGCCGCAAAATGAACATGTGGCTCTTCGACAACAGCTATTTCTATCGCTTCTGGCTGGGCATGTCGTGGCGCGAGGACAACGACGAGAAGGTGGGGGAGGTGCGCGCCAATCTGGCCGAGTTGCAGAAGCTGACCGGCGATCAGAAAGTCGATTTTCGGGTGGTTCTGCTGCCTTTGATGAAGCCCGTCAGCGAGTGGAGCAAAGGCGAGGTGTGGTCGCGTGACCAGTCACTCAAGATCTTCAAGGACCTGAACATCCAGTGCTATGACCTGCTGCCCACCATGGAGAAAGCCGCCGCCCGCCACGAAAAGATGGTCGAAGCCCCCGGCGACTTCTGGCACCCCGACGATCAAATGGCCGAGGAGTTCGCCAAACAACTCTATGAGGAAAACCTCCTGATTCGTTAGCCGCCATCGGTGGCGCGCACCAAAACAAAGAAGGCGGGTCGGTCGGAACCCGCCTCCTTGGTTTTGAAGCTGAAGCTATTTCTTGCGCACCAGGAACTTGTCCAGCACCAGCAGGTCGAGATCGCTCTCGCCGAAGGTGAAGAAGGCGTTCTCGGGTGAGGTCACCAACGGCTCGCCACGCAGGTTCAAGCTGGTGTTCATGAGCACCGGCGTGCCGGTGGCTTCTCCGAACTGCTTGACGATCTCGTAGTAGAGCGGATTGGATTCTTTGTCGACGGTCTGCAAGCGGCCGGTACCGTTGTGGCACACGGCCGGAATCTCTTTGTGCTTGTCTTCGGGAATAGGCGCCACCATCAGCATAAAGCGCTGCGGATACTGGTTCACGGCTTTGCCCAGGTCAAAATACTCGCCGGAGCGCTCCTCGGTCACCACCGGGGCGAAAGGACGGAAGGCTTCGCGGAACTTGATCTTGGTATTGACCACTTCTTGCATCTCGGCCTTGCGCGGGTCGGCCATGATGGAACGATTGCCCAGGGCGCGCGGGCCCCATTCGAAGCGCCCCTGGAAGAGGGCGATAACCTGGCCTTTGAGGATGGCGTCCACGCAACGCTCGGCGATTTTTTCGGTCTCGTCGAGTTGTTCGTGGGGAAGACCGGTTTTCTCGATGGCCGCCTTCTCCTGAGCCAGGCTGAACTGCTGGCCGTAGTAGGAGTGTTTCATGACGTACTTGCGCGGTTTTTTCAACAGCACATGGTAGGCGTAGAGAGCCGCGCCTAAGGCGCCTCCCGCATCGCCCGCATTCGGCTGAATGTAGACCTCATCAAAATTGGACTCGCGCATGACACGGCCATTGGCCACCGAGTTGAGAGCCACACCCCCGGCCATCACCAGTTTTTTGAGTCCCGTCTTGGCTTGCAGGTGGTTGGCCATTTTCAGGATGGCTTCTTCCACCATGAGCTGCAGCGAAGCGGCGATGTCGGCGTAGTACTGGTTGGCGGCGGCTTCTTTTTCGCGCCCCCGGATGTCGTCACCGGTGCTGGCGGTGAAGAATGGGCTTTCAGGCTCGCGGGCGGGCCCGAAGAAGTTGATGAACCTGGCGTTGTAGGCGTCGGTCAGACTTTCATGAAAGCTGAAATAGTCCATATCCAACGAGAAGCTCCCGTCGTTGTGGAGCTTGAAGACCCTGGCCAGCTTATCCATATATTTGGGCGTGCCGTAAGGGGCCATACCCATGACTTTGTATTCACCTGAGTTGACCTTGAAGCCCAACCAGGCGGTGAAGACGGAGTAGAGCAGACCCAACGAGTGGGGGAAGCGGATTTCTTCGGTCAACTCCAGCATGTTGGTCTGGCCGGTGCTCCAGTCGCCCTTGGCGATGCCCATGCCGGTGGTGGTCCATTCGCCCACGCCGTCCAGCGTCAGCACGGCCATCTCCTCGAAGGGCGAGCAGAAGGCCGCGCTGGCCGCGTGGCTGATGTGATGGTCGACGAAGAGCACCTTGTCTTCCGGGTAATCGGGGAACTGAGCCAGGATGTCCCCCTTCACCCACAGCTTGTTGCCGAACCAGGCCAGCATGGCTTCACGGAAGTGGCGCCAGGACTTGGGGAAGGTGTGCAGGTGGGTGAGCAAAATGCGCTGGAACTTGGGCAGCGGCTTTTCGTAAAAGACGATGTAGTCCAGGTCTTTTTGCTGAATGCCGGCTTCCTTGAGGCAGAACTCCACCGACATGGTGGGGAAGCGATGGTCGAATTTGATGCGCGAGAAACGTTCTTCTTGCGCGGCCGCGACCAGTTCGCCGTCCACTAAGAGAGCGGCGGCCGAGTCGTGGTAGTAGGCGGAAATTCCCAGGATATTCATCAGTATTGCCTTTGAGCTTCCGCCAGGGTGTGTTCGCCCTTGCTCCGTTTAAGCCAGGAAGAAGACTGTTTGATGCCGTTAAAGCCGAGAGCGTCGCCGCTCATCCGCGCCATCAGCGAGAAGACCGGCACGATCAGGAAGTAAAAGCCGGTCAAGATGAGGCGCGACTGGAATTCACCAATGGCCTTAAAAGACTCTTTCAAGTAGCCGAACATACGGGGTTTCCTTTGAAGTTAAAATAGGGTGTAGAGGAACGGTCCCAGGCCGGTCGAGTTGCCAAAGACGATAATGAAGATGAAGATGAGCATGATGAGCATCATGGGGATCAGCCACCACATCTTCTCTTTCCAGAGCATGCCCATCAGTTCTTTGACGGTGCGCATCGCTGATTTCATAAAGGTCTAGTCCTTCGGTACAGTTTTTTGCTCTGGACTACCTTGAATGAAACTAAACAAGATGGCGGTCACGGCGAGAATCTCGCCGAATCCAAAGCACAGCTTCCAGCTGGTGTGATGTTCAACGGCCAGAGGCCAGTTCTCGTCGAGATGGCATAACCTCACCAGACTTGTCAAGATGCCACAGTTTATACCCATAAAAACGCCGACCAAAAGGTATCCCAGTAGAGTTGTGCGGTTGGCACACAGGGAAAAGAAGAGGCCGAGAATGGCAAATCCAAGAATGGCGGGAATCCCGCTCGTCAGCGACTGATTCGCTGAGTGGATAAAATAAGCGCCGGTTGCGGCGCCGACCAAGGTTCCGGCCCACGGGGGGACGACCAGTTGGCCTACACTTGCTGAATGATTATCTGCAACCACGAGCGGCCCATTCTCTGTCATTCCGGGCGTTCCTGTTGTATAGTAAGGTCATGCGATTGAATTGTCTTCTCTGCCTTTGTTTCTTGACTTCAACGGCTCTGGCCCATCCTCTGGCCGGCGAGGCGAAAGCCATCGAGGAGCAAGCTCTGGTGCTGCGCCAGAAAATGGGCCCCGATAATCCCAACCTGACCTGGGGGCAGAAGATGGCAGTGGACGATATGGGCCGTCTGGCCACGGCTGCGGCGGCCGCCCGGCAGGCCCTCGAGCCGGAGGAGGTCGACTGGGAAAGCACCCGCGGCGCCTTCATGGAGCTGGAGGTGGCCAGTAACCGCGTGCGCATGAGCCTGCCCGTCTCTACTTTGGATGAGGAAGGTCAGAAGGTGGGCCAGCAAATGGTGGCCCAGGTGGAAGAAGTGGACAAGGCGGCGCGCGGCCAGCGCGACGAAAACTTTAACCGCCAGGTGGCCGGTTCGCGGCCCAGTGTCGGCTTCGGCCTGGGCTTTGGAAACTACTGGGGCCGGCCCTGGTATGGCGGCGGTTTCCCGACTTTCTTCGGCGCCGGCGTCTATCGAGGCTGGGGCCGACGCTGTCGCTAGGAGGGCGGCCGGAACGTCAAGAAGGGGCTGGAGACTGCGCGACGCCCAACAGGTTGTGGCCGGACTTCTAGCTTTGTTCGACCAGAATATCCAGCGGTAGATCGCCCAGGCGAGTGATTTCGCCCGCTTCGGCGTCCAGGGCTTCCGACCAGATCACCTTGCCGCCGACGACGGCCACACTCACCTGGTAGCTGCGAGACTCGCGTGGCAACAGTAGTTCGAAACCGCCGTCCTCACGGGTGAAAGTCCAGTAGCGCTCCTTGCCGAAACGGGCTTCCACGGCCAGGCCGGGAGCGGGGCGGTCACCGCCTTCGGTGGAGATGCTGCCTTTAAGGCCGGTATCACTCTCCAGCGGAGTTTCCCAGCCGAACTCGAGATCGGCGTGATCGCCCAGCGACCGGGTCAGCAACAGGTGGCCGTCCGGCGAGAGGCCCGCCTGGGAGAGCAACTCCAGGGAGCTGTCCTGGATATAGTAATCCACGTCGCTTTCGTTTTCTTCTTCAAGAATCTCTTGAATCACGGTAAAGTCCGCTTTGGAGATCTGGCCGAGGACCTGGCCAGTGGTACGATCGCAAAGTGTCACCAACATTTGGCTATTCTATCCCGGTCACCGTCAAGTTAAACAGATGCCGTCTCGATTTCCACATCCACGTTCAGCTCGTCACCCACGGCTTGCAACTTGCGCCGTAGCGCCGAAAGCGAAACGGAAGCCGGCGCGCTGATGCGCATCTGCATCTCGAAGAGCGGCACGCCACTGTAGGGGGCATTGACCAACTGAGATTCCAGGTTGTCCACCGAGACACCCTGTTCGACGAGATGGTGCACCAGTTCGTGCACAATGCCTTCGTGATCAGCCCCGCGCACGGCCAATTGGAGCGGCAGCATGCCGGAGTGGCTCTTGCGCAGCGTGGTTTGCTTGCACTGGATGAGCAATTCCAGTTCTTGAGCCACCGCCCCCAGATCTGCCTGGAGAGCATCTTTCTGGGCAGCTTCCACCGAGCACAGGAACATCATGGCGAATTCGCCGCCCAGCACCGACATGCGAGAGTCTTCCAGATTGGCGCGGTGTTTGGCCAGGGTCTGAGTGACGCGGTCGACCAGGCCGGTGCGATCAGGGCCGAGTAGAGAGAAGACGAGATGATGTTTCATGGCCCCTCCTTCGTGTTCCAGGGGGGGCTGCGCCTCCCCCTGGGACCCCCCATTTTTGTGTTCCAGGGGGGCTACGCCTCCTGGGGTCAGCCTTCTTGCAAGACTCGGAAGTATTCGACAGTGGCCAGTTCGCGCAGGCAATAGGCCTGATGTGGGGTGAGCGGCTTTTCGGGTTCGCCCTGGGGAAGCTGACTCCGCAAGTAACGCTCCCACCAACCGCCCCAGTTGGCCAGGTTGGCCAGAGCCAACCGGGGGGGATGGGCACCGGTGGAAAAGCGCGAGCGCAGGCGCGGGTGTTTCTCGATGTAAATGCGCGCGGAACGGGCTTTGGCGCGGGCCTGAGCCAGGGCTCCGGCGATGTTGGCCCGAGTGGGCGGCTTCTTGATATGAAAACCGATGGCCTTATAGTTGTTCCGCTTCTTGAGCCCGATGGCCATCAAGCGCAGGCCCAGTTCCTGATCTTCCCAACCATACTCTTTAAAGTCCTCATCGAAACAGCCGGCTTCTTTCAAGTGAGCCAGCTTGACCGATACGTTGCTGGTCCAGAAGAAGGACGTGGAAATATCGGCGGCGGTGAACTTGGGGTTTGCCGGCCGCACCGCCTCGGTCACGTGGTTGACCCAGCCATTGCAAACGCAGCGGTCATACTGGCGGTGAATGGCCATGTGCTCCTCGAGCAGGCGGGGGTGGGCCATTACGTCATCGTCAATGTAGAGCATGACCTGGCCGCGGGCGGCCCGGATACCGGTATTGCGGGCCGTGGCCAGAGCGCCGTGAGGCTGCCACAGGTAACCCAGCGAATATTCAACCTGCGAACGCAGGCGTCGCACCATGGCGGCGGTTTCATCGGTCGAGCCGTCATCCACCAGCACCACCTCGAAGCGCTCGTTGCCCAGCGTCTGGTCGCGTAACGAAAGCAAAACCTGTTCCAGAGTGGCCCAGCGGTTGCGTGTGCAAATGCCGATGCTGACGTCGATCATCGGGCCAGTTCTGCCAGGCCCGCTCGCAGATAAGCCTCCTCCACCTGGACGGCACGGCGCCACCGACCGGGTAGAGGCAACCCCAACAAAAAACGATTTTTCCAGCGATTCAGGCGGTGCAGACCGGAACGCAGCCACATACGCAGGCCGGGGTAACGTTTGTAGAGCTGGGCGGCGGCCTGGCCGTCCAGCTCCGCCACGCGCAGGCGCTGCGGATGTTCCAGCGGCGGCTTCCAGTGATACACGAAGGTCTGGTTGTCAAAGACCCGGCGCACTCCCAGGCGTTTCAGCCTGACTCCCAGCTCGGCGTCTTCCCAACGCACAAAAGTCGGGTCGAAAAGCCCGGCTCGGACCAGCAGTTCCCGCTCGATGGAAGCGTTGCTGGTGCACAGATAATTCTTGGAAAAATGGCGCCAGGGCTGAGTCAAAGCGGGTAGGGGAGGGTAGAGCGGGCGCGCCACGTTGACCACCGGACCGCGCACCAGATGGCCGGGGTGGGCTGCCTGCAGTCGGGCGTGGCGGCGCAAGAAATCGGGGGGCACGAGCACATCGTCGTCGATGAACATGATGTGGCGGCCGCGGGCCGCTTCGATGGCCTGGTTGCGGGCCCGGCTGGTGCCCCCGTGCTCTTGGGTGAAAGACCGCAGCGGCAACTTTTCCGCCCACTCCCGCAGGACGAGCGGCGTTTCGTCCTGACTTCCATCGTCCACCACCAGCACTTCAAAGTCATCGAAAGGGTATACGGATAGGCTCAGGTGTTGCAAGGTCAGCCGCAAGGCCTGAGCGCGATTTCTGGTGGGGATGACGAGACTGAAATTCATCGGCCGGAGGCTACGGGCAGAGCCGCCAGCTCCCCTGCCGCCGTCAAAAGGAAGCATTCGGGTGGGCCGGGTTCCCGGCTGGCCAGGGCCGCGCTGGTTTCCGGAAAGGGGCACAAAGGGCGGCTCAGGTGCCAGGGTAGAACCTGGCCGCGCAGGTCAAAAAGCCCCCAACGACCCTGGTAGCGGGTCAGAAACTGATCGAGGGGGTGGGTCAGGCCGTCGCCCAGCGCTTTGATATAGGCTTCTTTGGCGGTCCAGACCTCGAAAAAAAAATGCCGAGGGTCGGCCGAGCGTTCGAGTTCGGCTGCCTCGGGGGCGGCGAAAAAGCGTTTGCCCAAGGCCAAATACTCAACTCGGCGGGTCCGGTCTTCGACGTCCAGCCCCAGCTCCTGAGAGGAGACGGCCAGGGCGGCCACGTTCTCCGAATGGGTCAGGTTGAAGTGGCAACTGCCATCCGCCAGATAGGGTTTGCCGTGCGCCGCCTTTTCCCAACGCAACTCGCTGGCCGGTCGGCGTAGATGCAGGGAAAGCAACTGCCGGAGGGCGGCGCAGGCCACCAGCTGGCGGCGGCGATGGTGGTCAAAAACCAGGCGCCGGCAGCGCTCGCGTTCCTCGGGAATCAGCCACCCATTCAGTCGTTCCTCGCTCCACTCGTCATCGAGACGAAACCAGTAGACTTTAGGGCTCAGCGGTCCACCACCAACTGCAGGGCGGTATTGCCGATATAGAGCAGGTCGTAAGGGCGCACCCGAACTACCGACTGAGGGGGCATTTCGGCAATCCATTCGGTGCCGTCCACGCGCCGCTCCACCGTGATCGGCAGGCTCAAAGTCCGCAGCAGCTGCACTTCAAAAGCCTTGTCCAGTTCGCGCCATTTCCAGGCCATGCAACGGTAGGGCAGGGCGGCTTCGTTCAAGGCCAGATCCTGGTCCCACCACTGAGGACCGTCCGGCAGGTCTTCGACCCGATTGCCGCCCACCTGAATTTGAAATCCCGTCATCGGCAGCTTGGTGCCCTGCTGATTGCCGCCCAGAATCTCCAGACTGAGCTTGGGACGGGTGGACAGGGCGATTTTGCGACCGGCCGACTTGGTATTGCCGCGCGCCTCGCCTTCTTTGACCGGGTCGCGGTAGGCCAGCTCATGATTGATTCCGGTCTGGCCGCTGCGGCGAGCTTCGTGGATTTTGGCGATGTTCTCCGGGGCCACTCCGCCGAAGCGGAAGTCAGCCTGCTGGATGTCCAGGATGGTCGAACCCAGGCGCACGTGGTCGCCGATCTTCAACACCACCGCCTCGGTCACCGGCTGGCCGTTGACCTCGGTGGGATTGGTATCCGATCGGTGGATCAACAGGTAGTGGTTGCCTTCATGGTTCCACTGCAGGTCAGCGTGAATGCGCGAGGTCTGCGGGTCGTTGAGCAGCACCCAGCCGGGCGCCCGGTCACCCGGGGTTCTGGCTCTTCCAATGGTGATTTCCGCGCTGTCGAGCGGGAAAGTTCGTCCTTTATCGGGACCTTGGGATACGCGGACCTGAAGACCACAACTGAACACGCGGCACGGACTCCTCTTTAGCTTGCGTTTGGTGATTTGCCAAGCGTGTCAGGTTTACCTACCGTCGTAGATGGTTCATCAATTCTCGCCAGGACTCGGGCATATGGGTGGGGGAGTAACGGTCAAACGAGAGAGTGCCGTGCCCTACCATGGCCAGCACCGTTTCGTTGAGGGCCTGCTGAGTGGCGGCGACTTCCGGCGTCTGGGGAAGCTGCGCCAGAAAGCTGCCCAGGTCCACGGTGCTCTGGCCGGTTGTGTCGGTCTTCTCGCTGGAATCCAAAGCTTCTTTGGTTTCCAGCTTATCGGCGTGTTTGAGCCGGCGAGCCAGTTTCTCCAGGCTGGGCAGCAACTTGTTCTTGAGCGCTTCCAGATCGACGGCCACCAGCGACTCGGCCGGACGTCCTTTGGCGGCGGATTGCACCAGTGAGGTGGCCAGCGCGCGGGAATCTTGGGGGAAGTCTTTGGGGCCGAACATGGCGTCCAGGGGAAAGCCGGAGGCGCGCACGGTATGCTCCGAGCAGACGGCTACGCGGGCCGACGAGGCCAGTTTGAGCAATCCCTCGATCTGCCCGCCGTTGCAAGCATCCAGTAAGATCGCCTCCGCTCCCTTTACGGTTTCTGCCACATGCTGGAAGGAAATGCCGGCGGCTCGGTCCTGGTAACCGTGGCCGGATAAGTAAACCACCTGACGGGCCTGAGGCCAGTTGCTCAGGCTCTTTTTCCAGGCCTGGTCGAATTGTTTGGCGGAGGGGGCGGCAGCCAGACTGGTGACTTGAACTTGCTGGGAAGGAATTCCGGCTAACTCTGCTCGCCGGGTGGCGGCCTTCCAGTGTCCGGGCGCGTCCTGCCAGCTCGAGTAAGCGGCCAGACCACCGCCCAGGGCCGTGATTCCGCCCATGACCAGCAGCGGCGTGTTGATGCCGTGAATCAGTCCGGCCACGCAGGCGCCGACTCCGCCCAGGCCGACGGCGGCCATGGTGACCGGCAGGGCCGCTTTGGCCAGATGATTCAGGCGGCCGCCGCGCAGGAGCACGCCCTGGACTTGCACCGGGGAATTTTCACTGAGCAGCCTGGACAGCCGGCCCGGCTGGTTTTCCACGCCGCGGGCGATGTTGGGGGCGGTGGCGTCGCCAAAATAGGTCAGCGCCAGAGTCTGATTCGATGGAGTCGAGTTTTGTTCGCTGAGCACCGCCAGGGAAAGGGCCGGTTGGTTGATATCGCCCAGTTGGATATGGCCGCCGTCTCCCAGGGGAGTCCAATCTTTGCAGGCGCGCCCATTGGCCAAGGTGTCCTCACCCCGCACCCAAAGCGTGCCCTCCCGCCAACGCGCCTCGGCGTGCCGCGGTTGCGCATCTTCCCGGCGGATGACACATTCCTGGTGGCTGCCCAGAAAGAAGGAAGAGCCATCTATAGGAAACCGCAACGCCTCCCCTTCCGCCGTCAACAACCGTTGCCGAGCCGGCTCCAAACTCAAGCCATGCGATGCCATCCGTGGTTTTTGAATATTGGCCTGAATGCGCATGCCGCCAGCTTAGCAAGGCGGCCTGAAAACTCTCGGAAAACGCCCCGGGTCGCTCGGTCGGCGTCTGGGACGAAGGAGAGCTGGGAGGGTTGAGGTAGTTTCAAGCATGACACTGACCACCGTTCTGAAAGACCTGCTGGAGATCGAAGACAAACGCGATACCCTGACGCGCATCGAGCGCATCCCCGCCCGGCCGGCCGAATGGGGAAGCTGGCCGGCCAGCTTGCGCCCGGAGATCCGCGAGGCGCTGGAGCAAAAAGGTATCGAGAAGCTTTACAGCCACCAGAGCGAAGCCGTCCAGGCGGCCCTCGCCCAAAAGAACCTGGTGATCGTCACGCCCACCGCCTCGGGAAAAACTCTGTGCTACAACCTGCCCATGATCCAGGCGGTGCTGGAAGTTCCCAACTCGCGGGGACTCTATCTTTTCCCCACCAAAGCCCTGGCCCAGGATCAGATGGCCGAACTCCAGGATGTGTGCCGGCGCCTGGCCGGCGTCAACCTCAACCTGGGGGCTTTCACTTATGACGGCGATACGCCCGCCGATGCTCGCCGGGCGGTGCGCTCCAAGGCTCATGTAGTGATCACCAATCCCGACATGCTGCACACCGGCGTGTTGCCCCACCACACCAAGTGGAGCCGCTTCTTCGGCAACCTGAAATACGTGGTGGTGGATGAGTTGCATACCTATCGCGGGGTCTTTGGCAGCCACCTGGCCAACGTTTTTCGCCGGCTGCGGCGCATCTGCCAGTTTCACGGTTCGGACCCGGTCTTCATCTGCTGTAGCGCCACCATCGCCAACCCTCAAGAACTGGCCGAGAGTCTGCTGGAGGCTGAAGTTCAGGCCATTACCGAAAGCGGCGCTCCCCAAGGAGAGAAGACTTTTCTCTTCTATAATCCGCCTATGCTCAACAAAGAACTGGGCATCCGCCGCTCCTACGTGACCTCGGCCCGCCGTCTGGCCGGCAAGTTTATCGAGCAAGGCCACAAGACCATTCTCTTCACCGGTTCCCGGCTCAACGTGGAGGTGCTCACCCGTTACTTGAAGGACAAGTTCGAACGCACCGAGGCCGAGGAAGGGCGCATACGCGGTTACCGAGGCGGCTATCTGCCGGGGTTGCGCCGCGAGATCGAGAGCGGATTGCGCCAGGGCAAAGTGCTGGCGGTGGTCAGCACCAACGCGTTGGAGCTGGGTATCGACGTGGGGGGCCTGGACGTAGCGATCTTGGCCGGCTATCCGGGCACGGTGGCCAGCACCTGGCAGCAGGCCGGCCGGGCCGGACGCCGCCAGACCTCCTCGGTGGTAGTGATGATTGCTCGCAGCGATCCGTTGGATCAGTTCTTGATGCAGCACCCCGAGTATTTCTTCGAATCCAGTCCCGAACACGCCCGCATCAATCCGGACAACCCGGCTATTCTGCTCAGCCACGTCAAGTGCGCCGCTTTCGAACTGCCCCTGGAGAAAGGCGAGCGGTTGGGCCGGGCCAATATCGATGAGATGGCCCGCTATCTGGTGGAAAAACAGGTGGTGCACGAGTCGGGGGATCAGCTGCATTGGGCTCAGGAAGTTTACCCGGCCGACCACATCAGTCTGCGCAGCAGCGGCCCGGAAAACTTCGTGATCATGGATCTGGACCGGGACAACAAAGTCATCGCCGAGGTGGACTGGAATGCGGCCCGCTCCACCGTCTACGAAGACGCCATCTATATGTGCGAGGCCAAAACCTACAACGTCAAACGGCTCGACTACGCACAGCGGCGCGCCTACGTGCAGGCGGTCGAAGTCGACTACTATACGGATGCCATCACTTCCACAGCCGTCAAAGTGCTCGACAGTTTTCAACGCGAGTCCATTCCCGACGAAGAAGTGGGGGGTCCAGGGGGAGGCGCGTCAGCCCCCCCTGGAATAATAGAAGTGGGGGGTCCAGGGGGAGTGGGGGTGGTGCGCGAGCATGGGGAAGTGCACGTGGCCTGGCGCGTTTCCGGCTTCAAAAAAATCAAGTTTTACAGCCGCGAGAATGTGGGCTACGGTCAGGTCCATCTGCCCGATCACGAGATGCACACCACCTCGTTCTGGCTCACTTTTCGCGAGGAGTTTTTCCAGGCTCTCAAGTTGGGGAGGGCCGACAGCCTGGAGGGAGTGGTGGGCCTGGCTCATTGCCTGCATCACCTGGCCCCGCTCTATCTGATGTGCGATAGCCGCGACCTGGATCATTGCGTGGGCGAGCGTTCCGGCCGCTGGTTCGTGCGCCCGGAGGCTTCCAGTCAGGGGCGCTACGAGTTCGCTCTGGTTCCCACCGAGGAGAGTGACACTCAGGGGGAAAACTGGCTGCGCATCGGCGTGCACGAGGGGGCCAAACTGGACGAACTGTCCACCGAGGTACTGGGACGTTTCGACCCGACACTTTATCTCTACGACAGCATTCCCGGGGGAATGGGGCTGGCTTCTCAACTTTACGATCTGTTTCCGGATCTGCTGGAGCAGGCCTGTCAGATGCTGGAGAACTGCCCTTGCGAGGAAGGCTGCCCCAGTTGCGTCGGGCCGCCGCTGGAGGTGGGCAGCCGGGCGCGGGCCTGCGCTCTGGCCATCGCCCGCTCCCTCCAGGTCCTTACTCGTGCCTGACGTCTTTCCAGGCACGAGCCGCTTCGATGCGATGGTGCTCGCCCAGGCCTTCTTCTTCCAGCCATTCGGCCAGCAGAGAATGGCAGCGGAATCGTTCCCAGGGAACGCCGGCCTGTTCCGCTCGGCGCGTGCATTCCCCCAAGATGTCGAAGGCTCGCCCACGCTTACCCTCTGACATCAGAGCGGTGGCCTGCAGCCGTTTATAAATCGGCCGGTAAAGACGCTGGCCGCGGGTCGGTCCGTTCAGCTCCTGCAGCCACCCGGTGGCTGCGGTGGGGTCCAGCAGAATCTGGCCTTCCAGAGCCAGCACGCCGAAATGCAGAGTCTGATGCGGTAGTTCCTGGATCGCTTTGCAGGCTTCATAATTCTGGCTGGCCCGCTGGACCAGCTCATGATAGCGCTGGTTGGCCCACAAAAAATAGCAGTGGGCCAGCTCGGCGATGAGCTCCATATAGCTGGCCTGAAACTGTTCGCGGAGCGGTTCCAACTGGCTGAGATAGGTCTCGGCCGCCTCCAGGTTGCCCAGGGCCGAACTCGATTGCGTGATGGTGCTGAGCGCCAGCGCTTCCTCAAAGCGATTGCCTAAACGGCGCGCCAGTTGCAGGCCCTGACAGCCGTATTGGTAAGCTTCCCCGATGCAGCCCTGATGAAAGCACACGGCGTGCAGTTGCAAGAAATTCTTGCACATCCCGGTGGCCAGACCCAGGCGATTGAGCATGTCCCGAGTATCCTCCAGGACGCGCTTGGCCTTACGGGTGGAGCCGGCCAACAGCATCAAATATCCGGAATCGCCCATCAACTGAGCTTTGGCTTCGCTGTCAGGCAGGTTGGTCATGCGGCTGAGGGCGTTGTTGATGCTGAGCAGCGCGCCGCCCGACCATTTGAGCCGGCGCAGCGACCAGAATCCACCGTAGATGAAAGCCTGGGCCCAGCTTTCCTGGCGGTTCTGGTTGCGCCGGATGGCCAGCCGCATCTGGGCTACCACCAGATGGGTGAAGTCGTCCAGCCAGCCCGGCGGGCGCAGCAGAAAGAGCACGCGCGATTGACGCTCGCAGAGACGCAGGCCTTCCTCCAAAATCAGTTGGGCGCGCTCGTTGTTCTTGGATTTGAGTTTGCTTTGCCGTTCCAATCCGCGCTGGTTGGCCTCATAGGATTCGCGCAGACGCCCTAAAGTTTCGTAGGCGCCGCCCAGTTTACGCAGGCGGCGTAAAGAATGGATGGGATCGGGGTCGGCCGCCTGCGACAGGGGAATCAGTTTTTCCAGAGCCTGCTGAGCGAAGCCGGCTCCCAGCATGGCGTCAGCCCAAAGTTCTTCGAGCTCCCAGTGGGTCAGCGGTTGAGTCAGGGGAGGCAACTGCGCAATTTCCTGCAGGCAGCGGCAGGCCTCTTCGTAGGCATAGCTGCGTAGGGCCGTCTGAGCGGCGGCCAGGAAGCTTTCGCCGGCTTTCTCGGGTTCCCCGGCCAGGCTCCAATGCTGGCCGACCTCCCAGTGAGATGCTTTCTCGGTCCGCTCCAGATAAGCGGCCGCGCGGGCATGGTAGCCCCGGCGCACGCCCCAGGACATCGATTCCAGCACCACGTCGGCGGTGCCCTGGCTGGCCAGTTCGAAATCGCTACCTTCTTGGAGAAGGCGCCGCTGCACCAACTGAGCGCAAATTTCGTAAAGAGTGCGGTCGGCCAGGCCGCACAGAGCCTGGAGGTGGCGGAAGGCGAGCAAGGGGCCCAATACGGCCGACATGCGCAGCACCTCGAGTTCCATTTCTTCCAATCCTTCCAGGCGTTTGCGCAAGGCCGCCTGCAGACGAGCGGGCAAGCGCAGGGCCCCGCTGCCCCAAGAAGTCGCCCCACTGGGGGTGCGAAAATGCCAGCACCCCTCGCGCCATTGCCAGGCCCCACCCTCTACGCCGAGCCGGGCCAACTCTTGCAGATACAGGGGTTTACCTTCCGTTTCATGATGCAAAAAGCGCAAGGTTTCGGGATGGATGGCCTGGTGATCGAGCAAGCTTTCCAAAAATTGTTGCGCTTCGTTGAGTTGAAATCCCGTCAACGGGAGAAGTTGGGCACTGCTCTGCTGTTCCGCAAGTCGGCGCAACACATCCAGTTCATGGGGGCTTTCTTCACCGTTCAGGGCCAGCGCGAGCAAGGGTAGCTTGAGCGCCTCACTGCTGTAATAGCGCGTTTCCAGAAAGTAGTGCAGGAATTCCAGGCTGGCCGGGTCGGCTTCGTGAATCTGATCGAGCAGCAACACGCTGGGTTTTTGAGCGCGGTGCAGGATCAGGCGGGCCATTCCTTCATAAAGGTGGTAACGCTGCAGCGGGTCGTCGATGGGCGCGTAGCTTTCCGTGCCGGGTTGAGCCAGTTCCGGCAGCAACAGGCTGAGAGCCGGCACAAAAGGCAAGACCGATTGGGGTACCACCGTTTCGTGCAAAGCCCAACGCAGGATGGGTGTCCACAGTTGATAAGGGATATGCGAGCCGGACACGGGCTGGACTTTCACGGCCGTGACCGCGTGGCTCTTGGCGCTGGCCGCCCAGTGTTGCAGCAGGTAGCTCTTGCCCACGCCGGCGGGCCCGGTTAAAACCCCCCAGCCCCCGCGACCTTCCATGACCTCGGTCAGACGTTTTTCGAACCAGGCTTCTTCTTGCCGGCGGCCCACGAAGCGAGGGGTGACCAGCCGCCGAACCGGTTCGGGCGCGGGCACGGCCACGACCGGTAGTTCGGGTTGGCCGTTCCAGCCCGCCGCCAGCGCCTCCAGGCGCTGCTTGACTTCTCCGGCGTCGCGCGGCCGGGCGTGCGGTTCCTTGCTCAGGAGCTGAGTGACCAGCTCGGCCAGACCTTCAGGGGCGGGAATCTCGGGCTGGAAGGCGGGCACCGGTTGATTGAGGATCTGATAGAGGACCGCCATCGGATCCGGTGCTTCGAAAGGCAGGCGCTGGCAAAAGATCTGGTAGATCATCACTCCCAGACTGTAGATGTCGCTGCGCACATCGGCGCCGTCCCCCACAATTTGTTCGGGCGCCATCGCATAGGGAGTGCCCAGCACCATGCCGGGGCTGGTGATGCGATTGGCTTTGCTGGCTACTTTGTGAAAGCAGGCCAGGCCGAAGTCCAGCAGGCGAACCTGGTTCTGCCCATCCACCAGCACGTTCTCACTCTTGAGATCGCGGTGGATGATGTTGTGCTGGTGCAGGTAGTGGAGGGCGTCGGCCAACTGAGTAAAGTAGGTGAGGGCTTCTTGCCCGACCTGGCGGGACAGGCTCTGACCGGGCGAGGCCTGAAAGCGCCGGCCGATATCCACGCCCTGCACGAATTCCATACTGTAGTAACAGAGATCGTTCTCGAAGGAGCGCTCATAGACACTCACCAGGCCGGGGTGATTCATTTGCGAGGCGATGTCAAATTCGCGTTCAAAGCGTAGCCGGTCCAGGGTGGCGGCCGTCAGCTCCGGCAGCAGCACTTTGAGAGCCACTTGCTTCCCCTGGCTGTCGCGGGCCAGGTAGACCTTGCCCATGCCGCCCACACCCAGTAACGCCAGAATGGAGTAGGCGCCAATTTGCGCCGGATGGGGTGAGGCCATGGCGCCTCGTTTCGCAAGACCGTTGGTTCGGCCCTCTACGCTTACAAAGCCATTAACAATTCGTTCATACCTGTTGGGCCGCCATTGGATAGTATCTATGTCCAGGGGTACAACCAGGGTTCTGGGGGGACTGCCGTCTCCCCAGGCCTCCCTGCCATCCGAGACACCTTTCAGGGGGCTGAACCGATGAGCGTAATCGATCTGAGAAGACTGACCGGCGTGGCGCGCCAGCAGGCGCTAAGAATTGTCCTGATCGGGCCGCCCGGAGCCGGCAAGGGCACTCAGGCCGCCACCCTCAAGGAACGCTATGGGCTGGCTCATGTCTCCACCGGTGATATGCTGCGTGAAGAGGTGAGGCGCCAGAGTCCTCTGGGAAGCCAGGCCAGGGCTCTGATGGCCGCCGGCAAGCTGGTTCCCGATGCCCTGATCTTGGATATGATGGCCCAGCGCCTGCAGCAGCCAGATGTCTCCCGGGGATTTTTGCTCGATGGCTTTCCGCGCAGCCGGGCCCAGGGAGAGGCGCTGGTGGCCATGCTGGCGGCTCAAAAACAGCCCCTGCATACGGTCGTTCAGCTCGACTTGCAGGACGAGGAAATCGTGCGCCGGCTAAGTCTGCGCCGCAGTTGCCCGGCCTGCGGTCGTGTTTATCACCTGCACAGCAATCCGCCCACCTTGCACGGGTTGTGTGACGCCGACGGTTCCGCCCTGGTTCACCGTGAAGATGATAACGAGGTGACCATCCGCACCCGTCTGAGCGTCTTCCATGAGCAGACCGAGCCGGTTATTGAATTCTTCCGTTCCATCGGCCTGCTGCGACGCGTCGACGCCAGCTTGCCGATTGACCATGTGGAACATCTGGTCGAGCGCCTGATCCAGGGGGCGCTGACGAAATCTTCGCCGCTACGTACCAGTCGCCGCCTGGCGGTCAGCAAATACCGGAGCCTGGGGCGTAGTCTCCGGGGCTAGTGCGGCCACCACGGTGGGTGGTTGATACTGCGCACCAATCCCGTGATCAGAACGTGCCAGCCGTCCAGGGAGGTGAAAAGCACCAACTTGAACGGTAAGGAGATGGTGGTCGGGCTGATCATGAACATGCCCATGGACATCAAGACCGAGGCCACTACCATATCCACCACCAGGAAAGGCAGATAGATCAGAAAGCCGATAAAGAAGCCGGTTTTGATCTCCGACATGATGTAAGACGGCATGATGACGCGGAACGGAATATCGGCATGGGTTTTGGGTCGGGGGAGCCGCCCCAACCTGGTGAACAGGAAAATGTCTTCATCGCGCGTCTGGGCCAGCATGTAATCGCGAATGGGTTGGGCAAAAGCCTGGATGAAGGCCGGCTGATCCAGGGCACCGGCAATGTAGGGCTGAACGGCGGTCTGATGGATGCGCTGGCCCACCGGCCACATGATGAAAAAGGTGATGAACATGGTGATGCCCATCATCAGTTGGTTGCTCAAAGCCTGAGTGGAACCCAGGGCGCTCTTGAGGTAGGAGAGCATGATGGTGGTGCGGATGAAAGAAGTGCAGGAGACGATGGTGTAGGGGATCAGCGAGAGGCTGATGATAAAGAAAGAGATCTGCAGGTTGGTCGGGACCGAGGAGTTTTTCACCGGCTCGATGCGGATATCCGGTAGAGCGAAGTCCTTGAGGTTAAAAAAGTCTTGAGCGTGCGCCGGAACGGCGATGAGGGAAAGCAAAGCCAGAAGTATGAATGTGTGTGAACCTACTTTGGCACGACGTTCCACTGATTGTTTTCCTTCGTGTCAGGTGGGGCGGGGTTTTTCATATCCCTCTTGGGACCTTCATTTCGCTTTAAACCCAAAGGATCCTCGTTGGCCGGAGCTTCGGTTGCCTGCAACGGGTCCCTTTCCTTGACGGGCGTCTCCACCACCTTGGCCTCAGGATAAGGAACCTTGGAGGCCACCGATTTGACGAAGCTGAAATCCAGCGCATCCAGCACCGGATTGCGCGGCATTTTGATAAACATTCCGATGGGTCCATTGTCAAAGACCACGCCGTGGACCAGGTAGGGATGGCGCGCCAGGTCTTCGCCTTGCTGGCGCACGATCACGTAGTGAGAGCCTGGAAATTTGGTGTATTTCTTGCGGCCGAGCAGGACCTGGCTCTCGCCGGCTTCGCTGGCGATTTCGTAAGCCACGCCCCCGGCTTTCTTGTGCATCTTGTAGGCGCCCTCATTGCCCAGAGCGCTGCGCAGTTCGCCCTCGCGCAGCCCAAAGAAGACCCGGTCACCCGGGAAGATCCAACTGTAGTCATTGGCTTTGGTTTCGAAAACATAAGTGGCCGCGTTAAACGTCACCATGAGGCGTTCGCCGCCGTCGAGATTGAGCTGGCGGCGCAAGCGCAGGTTTTGATTGGGCGCCTGGACCAGCCAGCCGTCGACGGTCTGGCTTAAAGAAATGTTGCCCTTGTCGCTGGTCACATAGTGGCGCTTGCCGAACTGATCCGAGCGAGTGGTGCAGCTCTCCTCACAATAAACGGTGCCCCAGGGTTCGTTGACCAGTGTTTTTCGGCCAGGGCCCGAGAGTTCGTCCGCCTGGGCGAGGTGCAAAGTGGCCGCGCAGGCCGCTACCAGCAAGATTTTCCGCATCATCTCCTCTCCTTCTCCGGGGTTTCCCTGACTCATTCTTCTCCCAGGGGAAAACCGGTTGCTTGGCAAACGCAGCCCAGGTGACCGAAGCCATAGAATCATCGCTAAGTCGTTTGCGGCTTTGGGGAGGGACTCTCTTCTTTTTTTCCGGCCTGACCGGATTGATCTACGAGATCCTCTGGACTCGCCGGTTGAACCTGGTTTTCGGGCACAGCATTCTGGCCGTTTCCACGGTGGTGACGGCCTATATGGGCGGTTTGGCGCTGGGAAGCGTGCTGGGGGGCCGCTGGGCCGACCGCCAGTTGGCGCGGGGGCAGCAAGCCAGATGGTTCCTGGCCACCTATGGCCGCCTCGAGGGCCTGGTCGGCGTCTGGGCTTTCCTGAGCCTGCCGCTGCTTGGCCTGGTGGAATCTTTTTATCTTTCGATGTCGGCGCGGGGCGTTCAGGGGACGACCCTTTATCTAGTGGCTTTCGCTGCCAGTTTGTTGGTGCTGGTTCCTCCCACCACGGCCATGGGCGCCACTTTGCCGGTGGTCAGCTGCCTCTATCACAGCGATTCCCAGGGGGTGGGCAAAAACCTGAGCCGGCTCTATTCGACCAATACTTTCGGCGCCGTGGTGGGAGTGGCGCTGGCCGGTTTCGGGTTGCTACCGGTGTTGGGGTTGAAGTTATCGGTGGCTCTGGCCGGGTTGCTCAACCTGGCCATCGCGGCCGTTTCTCTGTGGGTTAGCCGCGGTCTCAGCGGGCACCTGGAGAAATCCAGCCCAGGGGAAGAGCTCCCGCTCTCGGCGGGCGATTCCGGGGCCTTTATCTTAACCGTGGGTTTCGCCTTGAGCGGAGCGCTTTCCATGGCGGCTCAGATGGCCTGGACGCGCTCGCTGACGCTGACTCTGGGCAGCTCGGTTTATGCTTTCTCGGTGATTCTGGTGGTTTTTCTGACCGGCATCGCGGCCGGCAGTGCCGTATTCCATCGCTGGGCCAGCGGCCGGCGGCCGGAATTTTTCCATTTAGCCCTGATCACGGCCGGGGTGGGGCTGAGTTCCGCTCTGGCCGTGCCCGCTCTAGGACGCCTGCCTCTGTTATTCCTTCACTTTTTCCCCCTGGTCCGGCACCACTACTGGCAGGTTCTGCTGCTCGACCTGTGCCTGTGCGCTCTGGTGCTGATCGTTCCCACCCTGCTGATGGGCGTGACCTTTCCCCTGGTAACGCAACTGTATCACCGCAGTTGTGGTCGTCTGGGCCGCAGCGTGGGCAATATCTACAGCGCCAACACTCTCGGCTGCATTCTGGGCAGTTCGCTGACAGGTTTCGCGCTCATTCCCCAGATTGGCATGGAGCGGACGTTGCAACTCAGTGCCGCCGGCTTTTTCCTGGTAGCGGCGCTTTATGCCGCTCGGGGCGGCAGCCGGCTCTGGATGCTGTTTTGCCTGCTCGGCCCGCTGTGCTGCTTCACTCCCGCCTGGGACCCATCCCTCATCTACGCCGGCCTGGCCACCCACGGAGTAACCATGCGCGGGGCGGACAATACCGTTGTTCCTCACCAGCCCGCTTATTTGCGGGATGGTCTCTCCGGCTCGGTTTCGGTGCTGATCTGGCAGCCCGGCGGCATCACCATGCGTGTGAACGGCAAGCCCGAAGCCTCCTTGGGCCTGTCGGACCGGCTTCCGCAGACCTATCTGGGACTCGTACCCCTGCTTTATGTACAAAACCCCAAGCGGGTCGGAGTGATCGGGTTAGGCAGCGGTCTCACGCTGAAGGCCGCGGCCGCCGCGCCCAGCGTGGAAAGTGCCGAATGCGCCGAACTCGAACCCTACGTCATCGAAGCCGAGCGCTACTTTGCACCCTATAACGACCACGTGGCTCAAGATCCGCGCATGAAGCTGCGCTATGCGGACGGGCGCACCATGGTGATGGGAGATTCTGGAAAGTTCGACTGCATTGTCAGCGTCCCGTCCAATCCCTGGGTCGCCGGCATCGGCAACCTTTACACTCAGGACTTTTATCAAAGCGCCCGCTCCAAGTTGAGTCCGGGCGGCGTCTTCATGCAGTGGGTCAATCTCTATGCTCTCTCTCCCAAAGATCTGCAGACGGTGGTGCAAACTTTCGGCTCCGTCTTTCCCGAGGCTCAACTTTGGGCGCTGGGAGGGGATCTGGCTCTGGTGGGCGGGGCCACGGAGATCAAGCTGGACGGGATTCGGCGCTACTATGAGGCCAGTTCTTATCTGCGCCATGAGCTGATCGATCTGGGCCTGAAGCGGCCGGAGCAATTGATTGGCAATTACGCCTGTCCCTTGAAGTTCGCCATTCAGAACGAACCCAAGGTGCCTTTGAATACCGACGACAACCCGTGTCTGGAGTACTCCGCCCCCCTCTCGCTTTATAATTTGGAATCTTTCAGCGCCAACGTGGCCTGGGTGGCGGCCGCCCGGCAACGGTATCACCAGCTCCCGGCCGGCCTTCCGAACACGCCCGAGATGAGACTGGAGGCCGCTTTGGGCTCACTGGCCTTCACTGCCTTCGCGGATCCGCTGACGCTCAATCCCGCCCCTCCGGGCTGGGCGGAACTGGCGCGCATTTGCCGGACCAACGTTCCGGCCGCCGGTGAATGCCGGCAGTGGTTGGAGCGCTTCGGAAACTGGACCGAGGGGCGGATCTGGCTGGCTCAGCATTATCGCAAACACGGCCAGATGAGAGAAGCCCTGGAGTGCGTGCCCGAGAAGCCGGAGTCGCTCGCGGATGCCGCCGAACGCGGCTACTGGCTCAACCTGCGCGCTTCCATCCGACTGGAGCAGCAAGATTGGCAGGGGGCCAACCAGGATTATGCCAGAGCTTATGAACTCCGACCCTTCTGTGACTTCTCCTCGGCTCAGGCCTATTGTCTGGTCAAGCTGAAACACTGGAGTGAAGCCGAGCTCATGGTGGCTCGCGCCCTTCAAGAAAATCCCTACGATGTGAGAGCTTTTCTGGTGCAGGGATTGATGGCCATGCATCAAGGGCGCGACGAGGATGCCTTGAGAAGCCTGCAGCGCGTCTGCCGCGAGTGCCCTTTTATACAGGAAGCCTGGCTGCGTAGCGCCGAGATTTTGGCGCGGCGAGGAGACCGCCCGGCCACTCGGAAGGTCATCCAGGATTATCTGGTTTTCTACCCCGAAGACAAAGGGCTGCGCAACCTGCTGCAGCAACTTTGAAGCCAAACAAAGGAGCTTATACCAATGGATTTCAAGCGGAAACATCTGGGCTTTTGCGCCATGTTCGAGCAGTTTCATCCCAACGATATGCTGGACTGGTGTGCTCAAGCCGAGAAGCGCGGCTTTGGGGGAGTTATGGCCTCCGACCACTTCGCCCCGTGGGTGCCCAGCCAGGGCCATAGCGCCTTTGTTTGGACCTGGCTGGGGGCCTACGGGCAACGTTGCGGGTTGCCCGTAGGCACTGCCGTTACCCCACCCGGTTATCGTTTTCATCCGGCGGTGGTGGCTCACATGGCGGCCACCGTGGAAGCCATGTATCCCGGTCGCTTCTGGTTGGGCCTGGGTGCCGGCGAAGCCTTGAACGAGCATATTTTGGGCGGCTACTGGCCGGAAGCCCACGAACGGGTGGAGCGCCTGCTGGAGGGCCTGGAGATCATCCGCAAGCTGTTCACCGGCAAGGACGTGCGTCACGAAGGCAAGCACTTCAAAATGGAGACCTGCCGGCTGTGGACCATGCCCGAGGCCCCGCCACCGATTCTGATCGCCAGTTCCGGACCGGTCATGAGTAAGAATACAGGTAAGTTGGCTGATGGCTTCATCACCGTGGGCGCCGCCGACGAGAAGCTCAAGATGCTCTCGGGGAAATTCGAAGAGGGCGCTCGGGGAGCGGGCAAGGATCCCGATAAGATGCCCCGCTACATCCAGTTGCACGTTTCCTGGGACAAGACCATGGAGAAGGCCGAGGAGAATGCCGTCAAGGAGTGGCCCAACGGCGGTATGAATTTCGCCAAGGCGGACTTCCGCTATCCCGATGTCTTCGAAGCCGTGGCCAGGATGGTGCGTCCGGAACACTTCAAGGGGCGCGTCTTCATCCACAACGACCTGAGCGAACACGCCAAATTCATCCAGCACTTCTATGATCTTGGATTTGACGCCGTCTACGTGCACAACTGCGGGCGCGACCAGGCCACTTTCATCGACGAATACGCCCGCGAGGTCCTACCCGCCCTGAAAATGGGTTAGTGGCGGTAGTTGGGAGGCACGGTAAGCCCTCCTGGCATAGGTAAAATCTTCGGACTGGGGCTGGGATTGGCGAGCATTTGCCCGGGCATGGGAACCTCTTGCGGGCAGGTGGAGGCGGTCGCGGAAGGGCTGGGGCTGGGTTTGGCCGGCTCGGGCTCGGCCGTGGCGGCCAGGCCGGCGGCCGCGGCAATAGCGCCACCGGCAAACAGCAGGTCGGTTAAGAAACGTCGCCTCGTATAGCTCATAGGGTTTCCTCCACTCAGACGTGTAGGGCCACCGGCTGGCTGACCTCGCCGAGTGAGCCGTTCAATTGATGGAAAAATCGGGTGTTGTCCAGTTGGCGCAGGATGTTGCCGGGCATGAAAGTGGCGCAGGCGCAACCGCCTTCCGCTCCGCAACCACTCTGTTTGGCCCGGGCTCGGGCTTTGAGGTTCTTGACCTTGCCCTCGTCCACTCCGGTTTTGACGTGACCCAGATGGAGCGGCTCGCGTTGATCGGTTCCGACCAGGCGGGCGCAGGGATAAAGGGCCCCGCTGGGAGAGACGGCCAGGTCGTCGCTGCCGAATCCGCAAGCCTTCAAGCGCGGCTGCTCTAACTCCAGGTCGAACATGGGGCTGACCATCAGCTCCCGGCTGCCCTTCTGAAGTTGATGCAGGGCCTGGTAGACTTCGCGAGCCAGGGCGCGGCTCTGGCTATCCCAAAGGGTGTCCATGTTGGGCAGCAGGGTGATGTCGCGGTAACCCAATTCGTGCAGGCGCCGCACGGTCGGCACCAGGCCGGTCAAAGTGTCCGGATTGACCACGATATGGATACTGGCTTGCAGTCGGCGGGAGGCCAGCTCCAGGTTCTTCCACACCACCGGTGAGGAAGCACGTCCCGACACGAACGGCCGGTGGCGGTCGTGATCGGCATCCAGGCCATCCACCGAAAAGGCCACTCGGAAGGGGTAGCGGTGGAAGAAGTCGAGGATTTTTTGGCTCATGATGGTGGCGTTGGTGGTCACCTGAAATTCGATGGGCTGCTGGTGACGCCGTGCCCATTGGTAGGCTTTGCGGGTGTAACGAGCCATGGCCGCAAACTCCAACAGCGGTTCGCCGCCGAAGTAAGCGACGCAAAGGCGATCGCTCTGAGTGCGCGACTGGCGAAAAGCCAGACGCAGGGCTTCCCAGGCGACCTTCTGGGGCATTGATTTGGCGAACTTTTCCCCGGTGTAGCAATAATCACAGGCCAGGTTGCAATCGTGGGTGAGAACGAGAGTTACGCGCAATGAATCCTCCTGAACAGGCGGTCGCTCAGGCCTGTGGATTTATTCCTCGCCAGTCTCAAAGTTCCCCGGAGTTTGCTCTAAGACCAACTCCACCCCAGGAGATTTGCGTCTCAGGCCTAACCAATACTGGTTATGAGCAACCCTGATCGTAAAGTGCGCGTCACTCATTACGAAATCGATCCGCGCAACGGACCCGGCCAGATGGTGACCCGTCCTTTGAATGCCCAGGGCGAGCCTTTCGTCGTCTTTTGTAGCAGCGAGCATTGCCCACATTTTATTGACGGCGAGCACGCCTTTCCCCACTGGTCGGAAGATTGCCGCGAATTGTTGGGGGTTTTACGTTGTCCGCAGTGCAACGCTCCTGTCCTGCGGCCCAAAGGGGCCGGCCAGCTATGATGGAGGAAGTGTTGTTGGAGTTGGAGGGGCGCATCCAGGAGATCGCCCACCAGGGCGCGGAGTTTCAGGGTCAGGTCGAGTCTTTGCGCAAATCCGATACCGGCAGCCTGGCCGCCGACGTAGTCACCCAGGCTGACTATTGGGTCCAACGCGAACTGCTCCAGTGCTTCGCGAACACACCCCTGCTCGGCTGTCAGTTGGTGGCCGAGGAGTCATCGGCCGAGCTGAATCCGCTGATGGAGCGGTTTGCCCACCAGTCGGAGTTTCAGTTGCTGATCGACCCCATCGATGGAACCAAACGCTTCGTGGAAGGGCTGCCCTATTTCTCCACCATCGTATCCTTACGCCACCAACAAAGCTGTCTCTATACCTTCTGCTATTATCCCAAGTTGAACTGGTGGATCCGGTTACTGGGCGAGGAGAGCTGGGAGATCTCGAGTCGCCTTCCTCTGTCCCTTCCCACCAGCGAGCGCAGCGTCGTTTTCACGTCGGGCACTCCCGACCAGGATTTCGCGGATTGGCAGGAGCAGTTGGGCGGTTGGCGTTGGGTGAAGGGCGACAGCCTGCACCCCTGCGGTTCCAAGCTGCTCTACCTGTCGGGTAGCGTAGCAGGATATGCTTCTTCTAAACCTAACCTGTACGATGGCCTCATGATTTATCACTACGCCAAAGTCCGTCGTCAGGCGCTGCGCGAGCAAGACTCGCGGGGGCGCGCCAGCCTGGACCTGGATGACTGGGAGACGACTTCACGCGGAGCTCTGGTCAAAGGCCGCTATCTCTGTCTGCAGGGAGGCGCCAATTAGGTGAATCCAGCGCTCGAAGGGGTGGTCAAGCCGTTTATCCTGATGCTCAGCTTTTGCTGCGTCACGGCCACCCTGTTGATCAGCTTTGGCCCGGCTCCCTCCAGTGGTTTTCGGCGCTGGAGAGAGCGAGTCGCGGCCTGGTTCGCGCGTTTGCCCATTTTTCGCAAGGGCGCCTGGAATCGCCGGACCGCCCCAGGTTACGCAGCCGCCCAGGGGCCGGCGGTTCAACTTCAAGGGCGCCTGGCGCTGGGACTCTATCTGGCCAGTTATTTTGAAACGCATGCTTCCTTAGATCAGACTTTGCTCAATCAGATCACCTGGCTACGCCGGGAACTTTATCTGGATACCGGCATGGTGATGCCCAGCATTACCGTGGTCCAGGAACGCAGCCTGCAGCCCTTCGAATATTCGCTGACCTTCGGCAGTAAAGAGCTGGCCCGCGGCAGCATTCTGCCGGCTCACTGGCTGGTTTCGGTGGAAGGTCGGCCGGATTGGGTGGGCGAGCGGGAATTATCCCGCCATCCCATCACCGGCACTTCTACCCTGTGGATCACCGCCAATGAGTTGCCTCAGGCTCTGGCGCATAGGGCTCGCTGTGAAGACGGGCTGGAGGTCTTCGCCCACCATCTGCGCCACGCGGTCTGGCAGAATACCACCAGTTTCGTTACGGTGGAGTTTTGCCAGCAGTATTTGAATCAAGGACTGGAACGCTCTTCCCAGGTGCGGGCCATCCGCCGCGTACTCGAGAGCAATCAGGGGCGACTGGCCTCGCTGATGCAGTTGGTGCTGGCCATGGGCGGTTCGTTGCGCGATCCGGCCCGGGTGCTCTTCCTGGCCGGCAACGGGATGCTGCGTGGCGACAGTATCGAGGCGATCGCGCGCCGGGTGGTGGACAGCAGCCCTCGCGGACCTCAGCGGGAAGCGCAACAACCGCCCACCGCCGTTTCCTCGGCCCTGCTCTACAGTTATTTCTGGAACGAGCATCTGTCCGGTGACCTGATGTCTCGCAGTGACCCGCAAAGCCTGGAGAATCTGGCGCTGGGTATGCTTGAAGTGCAGAACTTACCGCCGGCTGTGTTGGAGCAGATGTGGTTCGATACTCTCTCCGGCTCGGAGATGTTTTTGCTGGGCCGTTCGGCCGAGCTGGCCGATCAGTTGCATCAGATGCTTCAGTACCAGCAGGGCCGCCCTTCCCGATTGGGTAAGTCCGAACAAGCGGCCATTCTCCTTCTGAGTCTGCCGCGCGACCTGGGCCAGTTGATGGCCACCAGCCTCTTCAAAGAATTGACCCGCAACAAGGTGGAGGAAGTGGTGCAGGCCATGGGCCGCTTCGGCTATCTCCTGTTGCAGGCTCCTCCGGGCCAGGGGATGCGCCAGTTGACCGAACTGGGCTTTCGAGAGCGCATTATCAGCGATTTTTTGGACTTCGTAAACTACTCGAGTCTGAATCAGCCTCAGCCTCCCGGCGCCTGGCTATCGAGCTGGCTCAAGGAACAGCGTCAGTTCCCGGTGGATGACCTGGCCTACGCGGTGGAGAAATATTATTTTCCCTCGCTGGAACCGGTCACCCGCCTGCGCCGGGCCGTCGAGCAGGATCCGCTGCGTATTAGCCGTGGCCTGGTGGCCTACGCTCTGGGTGATTCGTCGCCGCTCTCGGCCACCAGTCGCGCCCCTCTGGCGCTGCAATCGCTGCACCCCGAGGTTGGCAACGGAATTATGGGCCGGCTGCGCGGACGCGGCTGTAACCTGCCGTGCTCCATCCACGGCGGCGCCAAAGAGCGCGGCCTCTGCGAATGGGAGTTCTTCCTGCGCGTCGCTCAACCATACTCCAACCCGCGTTGGAGCCTTCGTTAGCTGGAACTGCCCACACAGCCCGGGCCTCTGGTCGCGGGAGCTAGCCGCCTGCGGCGGACTGGTCTTTGGACTGCATCTTCCATTCCGTCAAATCGCCGTCGGGACCGATCTCTTCGATGATCTCATTGACGATAACCCGGAACACCTCAAATAGCTCCGGGTCGAAATGGCGGTTCTGGTTCATTTCGTCCATGATCGAGAGAGCTTTGGCCGGCCCGAAGGCCTTGCGCGAGCCGTCCTTGTTCAAGCGATAGACGCGCGGCGTGGTCAGAGCGCTCCATACGTCGGCGATGGTCATAATACGCGCCAGATAAGGGATGTTCTCGCCTGCCAACCCGTCCGGGTAGCCGGTGCCGTCGAACTTCTCGTGATGGGCGCGCACGATGGAGGCCAGTTCATCCATTCCCGGGATGTCGTACAGAAACTCGGAGGACAGCGCCGCATGCGTCTTCATAATGGTAAATTCTTCATCGGTCAGTTTGCGCGGCGCGTTCAAGATGGACTCGTCCACATAGATCTTGCCCACGTCGTGCATTTCAGCACCGATGCGCGTGTATTCCTGAGCCCGCCGATCTAAACCCAGCTTCTGCACGATCTTCAAAGCCATGTCCCGTACGTCCAGCGAGTGGCGGTAAGTATAGTTGTCCTTGCGATCCAGAGCCAGCACCATCATGCGCAGAATCGACAACTGGCTGTCCACGCGCACCTCCGTGAACTTCCGGATATTCTTTTCCAGGGCGGCTACCGCCCGAGGGTTGTAGCGCGTGCCGCTCCCCTCCTTGATCCGTTTCAATGCCTTTTCCACGCCCAGGTTGTGGTAGTGAGGACTGGAGTAATGCAGGTAGTCGTCGGCCACTTTTAAGATCTGGGCCTCCAGTGGCATGTCACTGTAACGCTCGGCGCCCAATTTGGCCAGAAAGTTGACGGCCTTATAAAGACTGGGATTGGGCTGCAGAATCGAAACGGCCACTTCAAAGACGATCGCAAAGCGAGTCCGCTCCTCCTCGGAAAGCTCCTCGCCGCGGCGCTCGCGCAGCACTAACTCGCTGGGCAGCGAGACCTTGCCGATCTCGTGGAGATAGCCGGCAAACAAAATCTCTTCGGAAACCATGGGACAGAGCATCTTGCTCATCTCGCGGGCTAACTGGCCGCATTCTTTGCAATGCTCTACCTGCTCGCGCCCGCCGGCCGCCTCGTTCAGTTTCATCAGTAGCTCAAGCGAAGAATAATCCAGCGAAAAGGAACGTGAGGCACGGAACTTTCCGAGAGTTTCTTCGGACACTACGGCGCTGTCCAGCAAACTCACGCGTTCGGTCAGCAACTTGTTCATCTTCTCGGCCAGCGCCGGCAAAGTGCGCGTTAATACCGTAAAGTCTTCGCGATTCAAAACCAACAGGCTGACTTCCGAAAGGGCTTTTACCGTAGCCGTGCGCGGCTGGTCGATGAGCAGCGCCATTTCGCCAAAGCCCTCGCCCTCGCCCAGCTCGCTCAACACCATTTCCTCGCCGCCCTGCAGCTTGGTCACGCGAACCTGACCCTTGCGCACGATGTAGAAAGAGTCGCCCAGCTTGCCCTCTTCGAAGATAGCCTCGCCCACGGCAAAGGTCCGCTCCTGGACCTTCTCCACGATGGACTCGATCACCTCACCGGGCAAGCTGTAAAACAGCGGGTTGTTAGCGATGAAGGCCTGGATATTGGTTTCTGGGGTCAGGCTGCTTTCCAGCACAGCGTATCCTCGACAAACGTCATTAGTCGAACGATCCTACCCAAAAACCGGGCGGTAAAACAAGCGCCTGGCCGAGAGTACCGGAGTACCAGCGGAAAGATACGGAACTTGGTTTGCAAACAGCCGGCCCCGAGTTAGCCTGGAGCTATGGAAGCGGTTGGATACAAATGTGGCGGCTGCGACTACCGGGCCGAAGTGGTGGGTGGCCTGAAAAGCAAGTTCAAGGGCGACACCGTCACGTATATCTGCCATGACTGCCACGAACTCAAGGAGCTCTGGGTGCGGCGCTACGAAAAAGGCGCCGAGCCGATCGGCCCGGGACCGACGCTGGCCACTCCCTATGCTTCCGAACCGATCTACCCCGTCTGCGACCAGGACCGAGAACACCGCATTGAACGCTGGCCCCTCAGCGAGGGCACTCTGTGCCCGCGTTGCGGCGCGCCCATGGAGGGACTTGAGAATGGCTAAAGGACTACCGGGAAGTACCCTCGGCCAAGGCAGTTTCTTTGAAGTGCTCGAGGAGCGCATTGTCAAACTGCGGCCGGAAGAGATGAACGGGCGCTACGCGGTGGCCGAGGCGCGGCCGGCTCCGGTGGCTTTCCGGCGGCGCCCGGCCAGGCGCCTTCCGATCGGTCCGGTGTTGAGTAAGGCACTTTAGGCAGGACCCGTTGCGGCGGGTCCGTATGCTACGGGCGAAAAACTTTGAAGGAGTCCCGATGATTCGCCCGTTGCTGCATTTTCTTTCTGGAAGCTCGCTGGCCAAGAAATTCGTCTTGAACTTCCCGCTGGCTCGCCGGGTGGCGCGCCGTTACGTGGCCGGCGAGCGCCTGGATGACGCCCTGGCGGTAACCCGCAAGCTCAAAGAGCAAGGACTGCTGGTGGCCCTGGACCTGCTGGGCGAGAACGCGGTGCGTAAGTCCGACGCCGACAAAGCCACCGAGGATTACTTAGCGATGATCCAGCATGTGGGAGACTCCGGCCTGGACTGCTATTTTTCGCTGAAGCTGACTCAGTTAGGCCTGGACCAGGGCGTGGACGTGGCGCTCAACAACCTGACCCGCATCCTCGAAAAGGCCCGCTCCCTGAATCTCTTCGTGCGCATCGACATGGAAGCTTCCAAATACACGGAACAAACCGTGGAGGTTTTTCGCCAGGCCCGAGAACACTTCGACAACGTGGGCATCGTCATTCAAGCCTATATGCGGCGCTCCAAGTCCGACATCGCCCTGATCAACAAGTTGGGCGGCCAGGTCCGGCTGTGCAAGGGAGCCTACGCCGAACCACCCTCGGTGGCTTACCAGAGCCGGCGCGAAGTCACGCGCAATATGAAGGACCTGATGTATGACCTCATGCGCGACGGCAACCACCCGGCCATCGCCTCGCACGACGAGGAAGTCATCCAGGAGACTTTGCGCACCGCCAAAGAGTATGGCGTCAGCCCGGACAAGTTCGAATTTCAAATGCTTTACGGAATTCGTACCCAACGGCAGTTGGAACTGCGCAAGCAAGGATATAACGTTCGGGTCTACGTGCCTTTCGGCTCGGATTGGTATCCCTACTTTATGCGCCGCCTGGCGGAACGACCGGCTAATCTGGTCTTCTTTCTGACGGCGCTGTTTCGAGGTTAGCCGAGCAGGAGCTCGCTTCACAATTCGTAGAATGCGCGCTCGGGGGAATGAAAGGAAGTTCTCGTGCGCTCCAAGAAAACGCTCTTACTAACGGTTCCATTCGTGGCAACCTGGATTCTCTCCGGCTGCGGCGCCAGTAGTGGCGGCACTCAGACCGCCTTCACGGGAGGGCCCGCCCCGAGCACTTCCCCGTCGCCAACTTCCACTCCCACCACCAGCCCTACTCCTCCGGTCCCGCCAGGACCCCTGGAATTTATCAATCGCAGAGTGACGGGGGGAACTAATTTCAACCCGGCGCAGTCCTATGATGCCGGCGCGCAAAGTGCCGACCTCAACGCGGACGGACGGGCTGACCTGGTGGTGGTCTCGGAGTCCGGGCTGCAAGTCTTTTTAGGCAACGCGGACGGAACTTTGCAAACGGCCAAAAACTATGCCGTAGGTTCCTTTCCGGTCGCGCTCGCTCTAGGCGACGTTAACGGAGACCAGCGCCTTGACGCGGTGGTGCCCAACTTCAGCCCCACCAGCGGCCGCATCACCGTTGCGTTCGGCAATGGCGACGGCAGCTTCGGAGCTCCGGCGGCCTATTCCACCAACGGGAATTCCACCACCAGGGTGGCGCTCGGAGATGTCGATGGCGACGGCGACCTGGATGCCGTCGCCGTGAATTCCGGCGGTGGCGCCGGCACAGTGCTGCTACGCAACACGGGCAACGGCGTTTTTCAGAACGCCGGCACCACGATTTCTCCGGTTCGCCCCGGCAATCTTCTATTTCTTCCCCTGCGCCGTGATCAAACCGCACCGGACTTGATCATGGCCGATGGCGCCAACCTGCGCATTCTCCTCAACAACAATGGTGTTTTCAGCGCCGGCGACACGGTGGCACTGGCAAACTCCTCCACCCATCTCCTGGCGGTCGACCTCAATGCCGATCAGCGCCCGGAGATCGTCAGTTCCAGCAGTGTCGGTTTGGAATTCTTTGCGCAGACCGGCCAGGGCGGACTGACTCCTCTCGCCGCGCTGCCTTCGGGTCCGGCTATTTCGGTTGTAGCAGGAGATTTCGACGACAATGGGCTGGTCGACCTGGCCACTGTCAGCGATACCAGCGTGTCTGTTGGTTTGAGCACGGGAAATGGCAACTACACAGCCCAGACCTTCGCCAACCAGGGAAAGGGGTTCGTAGCCTTGGTCGCGGCGGACTTCACGGGCGATGGGAAACCCGACCTGGGCCTGGTCGACGGAGCTGCCAACCTGGTCGGAGTCTCGCGCAACCTGGGAGCGGAAGGCTTCGAATTGTTGCCCACCTACGCCGTTCCCAATCCCATTGGACTGTGGTCGCAGGCCGAAGACCTGAACGGTGATTTGATGCCCGATCTGGTGGCCATCACCGATAGCTTCACGTCCCTTCTGCTGGGCCGCAGCGATGGCGGTCTGGCGGTGCCCGCGGCCTCCACCTTTGCCAGCCAGACTTTCACCCAGGCCCAGACCGCCAGCGCGGTGGGGGATATCAATAACGACAATCGACCTGACTTGCTGATTTCTAACGCCCGGGGAGGCCCGGTCCAGGTCTTTCTGGCCTCGGGTGCGGAAGGCAATTTTACTTTGAAAGGCGTCATCGACGAAACGCCCAACGGCATGACGGCCAACCCGATCGGCCTGACGCTGGCCGACTACACCGGCGACGGTAACCTGGACGTGGCCTTTGGCGACGTCTTCTTGAATGGTACCTGGATGGCCACCGGCAATGGGGACGGTACCTTTACCGCCGCCTCCACCGTGGCCGGGCTGTGGCCCTTTACGACCGGAAGCGGCGGATCCACCTGGGTCCAATCCGCTGATTTCAATCGCGACGGCATCGTAGATTTGGTGGCCTCGGCTGGCGACGGCACAGCTACCCTCTACAATAACTACAACTTCAACGGCTTCTTTCTGCCCGAACCGGGAGTGCCGCTGGGCAACACTTCTCGCCGCTTCGTCACCAAGGATCTGAATCAGGACAACATTCCCGACATCGTCTCGGCCGGCGCCGACGGATCGGTGTTCGTCAGCCTGGGCACCGGCCAGGACTTCCCCTTCCTGGGCACGCCCGCCAGCCTTGGCCTGAGCGGAGTACAGGATTTGCAGGTGGCCGACTTCGACGGTGACGGAAAGCTCGACCTGGCGACTACCAACGGGACCAGCATCCGCATTCTGAAGGGGAATGGAGACGGAACCTTTGAGTCCACCGCGACCGCCACCAACTGGTCGGCGGGCTCGGGCGTCGCCGGCCTCTCGGCTGTGGACATTCGCGGAGACGGGAAGTTCGACCTCGTGTTCCTCGATGGCTCAGGCACATCGGCTCACGTAATGCGTCACCGCTAACGGCGGCAGGTGGAATGGGCTGGCGCGGGTATATGTGCTTGCATGAGCGAGTATTCTCCGGCCCCTCCACCTCCGCCGCCCGGCTCCTATGGCCAGCCGGCCCGTAAGCCCAGCCGCGTCTGGTTTTTCTTAGCGATCTTCCTGGCCCTCGGCCTGGGACTGAGCATGTTCCTCAACCTGGTGCTGGTGGTGGCCGTGGGCGGCAAGGACGACCTGCGCGGCCTCAAAGGCTTCACCGCCACGGTAGTGGACGGCGAAAAGGATGAAGAAGACTTCATCGCCATCGTGCCGGTGCAGGGCATGATCATGGAGCCCCCCTCCGACAACCCCGGCAAGGGCAGTCTGGGCTCGATGGTCAAGCTCCTCAAGCAACTCTCCAAAAATGAGCACCTCAAGGGGATTCTGCTGGTGGTGGACAGTCCGGGGGGCGGAGTGACCGCCTCCGACCGCATGTATGAGGAGCTCAAGCACTTCAAGGATGAAAAGAAGATCCCGGTGGTGGCCGTTTTTGAAGATGTAGCCGCTTCGGGCGGTTACTACGTGGCCATGGCTTCCGATCATATCATGGCCCATCCCACCACCATTACCGGATCGATCGGCGTAATTTCCCACTTCTTCGACTTTTCGGAATTGATGGGGAAGTTGGGCGTGCAAGAGAACACCATCAAGTCGCTCAATTGGGAAGGCAAGGAGTCCTTTAAGGACATCGGTTCGCCCTACCGCAAGATGCGCCCCGAGGAGCGCAAGCTGATGCAGGCGATGATCACCGAGATGTGGGAGCGTTTTACCAGCGTGGTGGCCGAGGGACGCAAGGGCAAACTGACGCTGGAAGAGGTGCGCAAGTTGGCCGACGGCCGGGTTTTCTCGGGCGGCGCCGCTCTCAAAGCGAAGTTGGTCGACTCGGTGGGCTACACGCGCGACGCCTATAAGGAAATCCGCACCCGTTGCGGCAACCCGAAGGCCAAGATCGTGCGCTATCTGCCGGAGAAGAGCTGGGAAGACCTCTTTGGGGCCCAATCGCTGGCTCCCAAGATCGAGCTGCCGGTCAGCAGCGGCGTCTTTTATTTGTGGGAACCCCACTGATCGAACTGCGCCAACTGGCGCTGCGCTTCGGCAATACCACGGTCTTCGAGAAACTCGACTGGACCTTTGAAGAGCCTTGCTGGTGCGCCATCGTGGGGCCTTCCGGATCGGGCAAGACCAGCCTGATCCATATGATCGCCGGGCTGGAACGGCCTTCCGAGGGGCAGATCTACGTCGGGGGCAAATCGCTTTCCAGCATGAGCGACGAAGAACTCTCGCTGCACCGCCAGAAGACCGTGGGCACGGCCTTCCAGCACTTTCATGTGCAAACCGATAAGACCGCCTTGGAAAATATGCTGTTGCCGCTTTTTTTCAGCGGTGCCGACCTGGAGGAAGGCCGCCGGCGCGCCTCCGAGCTCTGTGCGGCCCTGGACTTGACCGCCTTCTTGCAGGCTCCGGTGCGCCAGCTGTCGGGCGGGCAGCGGCAACGCCTGGCCCTGGCGCGGGCTTTGATGAATCGACCGCGGATTCTGCTGGCGGATGAGCCGATCGGCAACCTGGACGCCGAAAATGCCGGGCGCGTGCTCGAATTGCTGCGTCGGGAACGGGAGCGTGGTCTGAATTTGTTAGTGGTCACTCATGACGATTTTCTGCTGCAAGGCGTGGATCAAGTGTTGCGTCTGGAGAATGGGGTTTTGAGTTGAGGGGAGCGGCCTTACGCAAGCTGGCCTTAAGCGATCCGCGCGAATCTTTGAAGAAAACCTGGCCGCTCTTGTTCGGGCTGGTCTTCGGCATTGCCACCTGGGTGGTGCTCACCGGGTTTACCCGCGGAGCCACTCATTTTGTCAAGGAACGCGTGGGCGGCACTCTGCCCAACCGCATTCGCGTCAGCGCTTCCAAATCGTCTTTCGGGCCGCTGGCGCTGGGCGGCAATATGACCGAGGCCACCGTGGCCGAGTGCAAGAAGATCCCCGGCGTGGAGGCGGTCTATCGCCAGGCCCACTATCCCGGACCTTCGCGAATGTACGCGCACTTTCAGACCCAGAACATGGTCACCGACATGATCTTGGACGGAGTCGACCCTGAATGCGTGGCCGAGCAACTGCCCGAGCCCGGCAAGTTCGTGGACTCGACCACGCCTCAGGTTCCGGTGGTGATTCCCCGGATCATGCTGGATGTGCTCAACGCCGGCATTTCTTCCCACACCAACTTACCCAACCTGAGCGAGGAAGCCCTGATCGGGCGTATGTTCCAGATGACGGTGGGCATTTCGTCCTTTGCTCCCGGCGAGTCCACCAACATCAACGCCACCATCGTGGGAGTGAGCGATCAACTGGGTCCCAACGGCCCCACCGTCCCCCTCGAGTGGGTTCTGAGAAATGCCAGGAAGCCGGTGGACTATCACACCCTGACTCTGAAGCTGGCCCCCGGTGCTGATTTAGACTCGGTTTTGCGGGAAACGGAAAAACTGCACCTGGCCGCTCCAGATCTGGAAACGGCCCGAAAAGTGGGCCAGGCTTCTCTGTTCGTGCAATTGCTGGCCAGCGGATTTGCCCTGGCCATCCTGATGGTGGCGGCGGTGGGCATCGCTTCCGGGTTCACCGTCAAAGTTCAATTGGAGCAAGCCGACATCGGTCTCTATCGTAGTCTGGGCGCCAGCCGCCGCGATATTCTAGGATTGTACCTGGTGCGTGCCTTGTGGTTGGGGGTGCGGGGCGCGATCATGGGCGTGTTACTGGGGCTGTTCTTGGGCCAGGTGGGCGCCACCTTGATTTTGTCCTTGTTGCCCAAGGCTTTGGCCCAGGATGTGACCTTGTTTGCCCCCTCCCTGTGGAGCCTGCTGGCCGCGCTGGCCTTGACTCCGCTGGTTCCGGTGGCGGCCGCCTGGCTGCCGGCCCAACGCGCCGCCTCTTTGGAACCCGGCCGGATCTTGCGGGGCCACTGAAAGGAATCCCATACCTCCAGTCGAAGCCGCGTCAGGCTAATAGGACTCCGACGTGGAGCCCTTTCAGGAGGATTGAACATTGGATATCAAGGTTAACACCAGAGTGCTGAATGACAAGGCGCAGGCTGTGGAGGTACAGGGCGAAATCGACGTCTACACCTCGCCGCGCGTGAAAGAGACCATCAACGAGTTGATCGAAAAGGGTCACTATCAGCTGGTGATCAACCTGGAAGGTGTTCGCTACATCGATTCCACCGGACTGGGCGTGCTGATTGGCGCCCTCAAGAAGGTTCGCGAGCATAGCGGCCGCATTCTGTTGGTCTGTACCAACCCCCAGATCAAGAAGATTTTCAACATTACCGGACTGGTCAAAATTTTCGAGATCTTCAAAGATGAGGACGAGGCGCTGCAAATCCTGGCTAACGCGGGTTAAAAGCAAGCGTGTCCAATACCACGAAACTCTGGAATATCCAGTTGCGAGTTCCGGCTGAACCGGAATTTCTCGGCATCGTGCGCCTGGCCTGCGCCGGGCTCGCCCATCGATTGGGTCTGGATCACGAACTGTCGGAAGACTTTAAACTGGCTGCTACCGAAGCTTGCGGACACCTGCTCAATCTGGGTTCGCAAGAGATCGAGATCAATTGGGATGTCGCCAGCGATTCCGTCACTCTGCAGGTGCAAGCGGTTGGCGAGATCGACGAGGACCTCGTCGATGACGAAGCCGACCTGGAATGGAAAGAAATCGGCCTGCTGCTGATCAAATCGGTCATGGACGAAGTGGTGGAGACGACCTCTCCGCCCGGTTTGCGTCTGGTTAAGAGAACTGAAATCCAAGATGACTGAGGAAAAGTCGGGCGAGTCCCGCTGGGACCGCGAGCGGGCCCGGCAGTTGTTGGCCACTTACGCCACCGAGCGGGACCCAAAAATCAAGGATGAGTTGGTTGCACAGCATCTCAACCTGGTTCGCTATTTAGCCGGCAAGTTCAGCAACCGCGGCGAGAATCTCGAAGATCTGGTTCAAGTTGGCTGTCTGGGCCTGATCAAAGCCATCGAGCGCTTTGATCCGGAACGGGGCACCGAATTTACCACCTACGCCACCCCCACCATCGTCGGTGAAATCAAGCGCCACTTTCGCGACAAAGGCTGGGCCATCAAGGTGCCCCGCCGCCTGCAAGAGTTCAATGCTTCGGTGGCCAAAACCACCGAGGAGCTCACCTCGCAATTGGGACGTGTGCCCACGCCGGATGAGATTGCCAAGAAGTTGGAAGTCAACCCGGAAGACGTGTTGGAGGCCCAGGAGCTGGGCCAATCCTATAACCTGCTTTCGATTGATAGCGAGCTCGATGCTGACGACAGTCGCAAGACCAGCAGCCTGCTCGACTATCTCGGTCGAGATGATTTCCAGTTGGAGCAGGTGGAGGACCGCCTTGCGTTGCATCGTGCCTTCTCGAGTCTTCCATCGCGCGAGCGCTTGCTCATGTATTTGCGGTTCTTCGAGAACCGCAGCCAGAGTGAGGTGGCCAAGGTGTTAAACATCAGCCAGATGCACGTATCCAGGCTGCAAGCGCGATCGTTGGAGACCATGCGCCAGGCTTTGAGCCAACAGAGGAATCGTGGCGAACGAAGTGGAAAGCGGCGCAAGTCACGAAAACCTAGCTGAATTGCATAGACAGAATTGACCAAAAACCCAGGCAGCGCCTGGGTTTTTGTGTTTTACTTTGGAATTTGTTTCGAGTTTTTCAGCAAGGAAATTCACTTACTACAGGTGTATTTTTTATCTACTTGAAGAAATTTTTGTTCGATCCCCGAAAAAGCGGAGGAAGGCTTGTAGAACGAACCCCTGGTCGATCTCCTGCCAAGCGAAAGTGTATTGAACTATACTGTGAGTATTGATTTGGTGAAAAACCGAATACGTGTTCGTTCCAGTTTGATTGCGCCCCATATAGTGCTGTGCTATACTCCTCAAACCACAGACCCTAGAGGGGAGGCAGCAATGCCCGGATCTACTCAGAGTAAGACTCGTCTCAGTCGACGCCAGCAGCAGATCCTCGAATACATCCGTGAGTCTGTGATTTCTCGGGGGTTCCCCCCCTCCATTCGTGAAATTGGCGAAGCCGTTGGGCTCTCTTCGAGTTCGACCGTGCATAGCCATCTGAAGAGTTTGGAAACCAAGGGCTTTCTCCGTCGCAATCCCTCCAAGCCGCGTAGCATCGAACTTCTCGATGGTCCGCGCGTGGGTGGAGTGCGCATGGTGGAGATCCCAGTATCCGATCCGCAGCACGCTGATGGTCCTAAGAAGACCATCTCCTTGCCTCTGGAACTGGTGGGCGATCAAGAGTCGTTCCTATACCAGATCAATGAGCCATACCGAAACGAGAATATCGTCCCAGGGGACTTGGTCATCGTCAACCGTAACAACGGCGCGGTGAATGGGGAACTGGTATTGGAAAGACAAGGACAAGAACTCCGCTTGACTCGGTGGAGCGAACAACCGGCACGAGCCAGTGAACCCGTTCACGACTCGGTTGTCGGCAGAGTGGTGGGAGTCATTCGAAGGTTTAACAACGGCTGAGACGAGATCGCCGGGGGGATTCGTCCCCCCGGTTCTGTTTTTCAGGCCTTGTTCTGCCTTCGTTGGGAGTGCTATCATTGATAGCATGGCCTGCGCAATTGATACAGATCCGCTGGAAGAGTTTCAACGCTGATCTACGGTTCCGGCAAGCCTGGCAACGTAGTGGATGAGTTCATTGCAGAGCGGTGGGCGATCTCAGGTGGAACTGATACTCTAAAGGGACATCCCGGTTTTACCAGCGCTGGCAGCGCGGCGTGACGGAAACTTCCAGTTGATAGCGCTCCACCTTATGGCGGCCCTCCGAGAAGTTGTCCACCGAACAGGTGGCCACGATCTTGAGGGGGGGATGGATCAGCTCGGGCGCTTCGTCCTGGTCGGTAATCACCAGGCTTTCCACGTGGTCGGCCAGCGTGCGCTCTTTGGCGCTGGCCTGATGGCAGATGGTTCCCAGGTCGGCTATGGCTAATTTGCTCATATTGGCATGGCTGAAGTCGTAAGGCTGCTGCAAGGAAGGCGAAGTGGGAGCGGGTGGTCCGGGAGGCCAGGGGCGTTGGTAGACTTTCTTGGTGCCGGCGTCATAGCGGATGATCTGAAACTGGGGCAGGAAAACGGCCGCCCCGCTGACCGGATCGTAGGGAGCCGAGGTCTTCACCTCCCGGTAGGCCACGGCCACCGGCACAGACGAAATGGTGACCCACTCCAGCGAAGTGTTGAGCAGAGCCCTCTGCAGTTTGGTGGTCAACACCATGGCGGCCTGCTGGGCATCGCCGCGCGCGGCCTCGGCGCGAAACATAAACAGGGATGGGAAAAGCAGGCCGAGCACCAGGGCCAGCACCGTGCCCAGCAAAAACAGGGCCACCATCAACTCGGCCAGGTTGAAGCCGCGCCTGCTCATGGTTGGCGCACCAGGGTGGAGCGACTGGTGTAGCTGCGCACATCGCCCCCGGCCGCTTTCCACTCCACCGTGATGCGCACTTCCCGGGCGCGGCTGGGATCCAGCTCACTACCCGTACTGTCTTTGGCGTTGGCCACCTTCACCTGGGCGCGGAAATCGGTGCCGTTGTTGGTCACTGGAGTCAGTTCATGGTCCTTCAGGTGGTCGAATCCGGCCACCCGCATCCTCTCCACCTCGGCGCGCGCCCAGTTGGCCGCGAAAAGCCGCTGGCCGGCCGCCTTCTGCCCGAAGACCGAAGCGGGAATGACGCCCACCAACAGCACCGAGAGCACTGACAGAATCATCAGCGAAATCAGTAACTCGCATAAAGAGAAACCATGCCGCTTCATATTGAGGAAGTTAGCAAACGAGCGCGAAAGCCCTGGTCGTTATGCGAACGGTTCTGGTCATCGGTCTGGCGCTACTGATCTTAGGCCAGTCCGTTTGGGATGTTTGGCGCCGGCTGGAACCGCTTCCAGAGGGAACCTGGGTGGCCTGCGACCCCCCCGGAGCACGCCTGACCGCCCACGTTTTGACCCCCCGCGGCGTGCAGGCCCTGCCGCTCGGCCGGGGTTTCCAAACACTCCAACTACCCGGTGAGGGCTTGCAGTGGTTGGAACTGGCGGCCCCCGGCTATCTCACTCAAAAGATTCCCAAACAAGACCTGGTTATGAATGGCCGAACCCCGCCTTCGGGCACTCTGAATTTGACCCCGCGCTGGTTCTGGATCCCCTGGCTCCAATCTCCCGGCTACATCCTGGCATTATTGGGCGGACTGCCGCTGGTCTGGAGAGTGGCTCGCGAGAGAAAAAGGCAACGCCTTTTGGACCTGAGTTTCACTCAAGGCAACGCGCTGCCCGGCCAGCACATCGGGCCCTATGTGCTGGCCGGCAGGCTGGGCAGGGGCGGCATGGCCAGTGTTTACGAAGCCTACCTTCAGGACGAGGCGCGCGAACGTCGGGCCCTCAAGCTTTTGCACGCCCCCGGTGGGGGCGAGCGCTTTCTGCGCGAGGCCCGGCTCAGTCTGCAGCTGCGCCATCCCAATCTGGTGGCCTTTTATGACTGTGGCGAACACGAGGGCCGTGCCTACCTGGTGATGGAGAAGGTGGAGGGGTGCACGCTGGATCAGGCAGGCCTGAGCCTGGCCGGCCGTCTCGATTGTCTGGGCCAGATCTGCCAGGCGCTGCAGGCCCTCCATGATCTGGGCATCGTGCATCGCGATTTAAAACCGGCCAATATCATGGTCAGCGGCTCCAAGGCTCTGTTGATGGATTTCGGCATCGCCCGTTCGCTCGAGGAACAGCAGTTGACCCTGCCGGGCCAGGCCGTCGGCACTCCCGGTTATATGGCTCCCGAGCAGATCCTGGGTCACGAGCCCGCTGCCACGGCCGATCTCTATTCTCTGGGAGTGGTTCTCTATGAGTGCTGTAGCGGAAAACTGCCCTATCAGGCCGAGACTTCTTTTGAATTGTTGACCAAACAACTGGAACAGGAACCGGCGCCGCTGCAAGGACCGCCGGCGGAATTGTGTGAACTGACGATGGCGCTGCTCAGCCGCGACCCCGGTTCGCGCCCCGGGCCGCCCGCCCGGCTGGCCACTCAACTACGCGAGTGGAGCCAGCGCCTGCAAGCGCTCTAAGACCACGCGCGCCGAGGCCGGCCGCTGCTCTCGCTCCTTGGCCAGCAGTTCCCGAATCAGTTGGGCCCAGCCGGGCGGCTCATCCGGTAGGGGAGGCACCGGATCGTGCAAATGAGCCAGCAGCGTCTGGATGGGGTCGGCGCCGAGAAAGGGAAGTTTGCCCCGCCACAGCCAGTAGGTCACACACCCCAGCGAGTAAAGGTCGCTGCGCGCATCACTGCCCTGGCCGGTGACCTGTTCGGGGGGCATGTAGGTTGGAGTTCCCAAGGTTGTTTCGGTCTTGGTGATGGTCTCATAATGAGCCGAACGAGCCAGGCCGAAGTCGGCGATGACCGGGGAGCCGTCGGCCCGCAGCAAAATATTGCTGGGTTTGAGATCGCGATGGATCACTCCGGCCTGGTGGGCGTAATCGAGAGCCTGGCACAACGAAATCAGCAGCTCCTTCAGCCGGGCGGGCGGCGCCGGACTTTGCTCCAGGCTGGGACCCTCGATCCATTCCTGGCTCATCCACAGCCGGTTTTCCTGTTCTCCCCAGGCGAATACGCCTACGACGCCGGGATGCTGGAGGCGCGAGCAGATTTCCGCTTCGCGCCGGAAGCGATTGGCAAACTCCTCGGTTCCTCCGATATGTTCGTGCAACCACTTCACAGCCACCGGCCGCCCCCTGGCATCGCTGGCACGGTAAACCTCGGCGGTGGCGCCTCGCCCGACCAGCTCGTGCAGACGGTAGCCGCCCACCTTGCGCACCGACTTCTGTTCCAGTTGGCGCTGGCGCCAGGCCGCTCCCAGACAGCCCAGCGCTAACCAGAGAGGAGTGTTATAGACCAGCAGACCGGTGGCGGATAGCTGCATGGGGACGACGCCTGCGGCATATTCTACAGCCTGATCGGCGTAGCCAAAGTAGGATAGGTGGACGCGACTGCCTTTAGCCCGGTCCCAATCGGCTAAGGGCTTCACTTGCAGCGGCGTCATGCCCATCTGAGCATTGAACCGGTAGGTTGCACCCGGGGGAATGGTCTGCAGCCGGCCCTCCTCGGGCATCACCGTTTGCGGTCGCCACACCCAGCCTTCCACCAGCAGGCAGAGCAGGGCCGCTCCTATCCATTTCTTCATCCCAAGGCACTTCTGGAGTGCGGCCCTGCCGCCCTGTGCTATAATATCGAAATGCGCGGGAAGAAAGCGGCCTCCCTTCTGGCGGTCCTGGGTCTGGTTTCGATCATGACCTTCCTGGCCGCCGCCATGACCGCCATGTTCATGGCCAACCTGAATCTGACCCAGGGTTCTTTCAATGGCGACATCGCTTTGAGCCAGGCCGAAGCGGGTTTACACGAGGTAATTTACCGGCTGGGCAGCAACGAAGAATACTCCTTTGGACAGGCCGGCGAAGAACTGACCGGATCGATGAGTAGCGAGCTGACCTCGGAACAGTCCTACTATGCGGTGTCCTTCAAGCCGGGAGGCGCCTTCCCGCACTCGACCAACAATGTCAAAGGCGACCATGCTCAGGGTTATGGCGGTCGCGCTCTGGCCGCCGGCTTGATCCACGTCGTCTCGACCGGCTTCTGCCGTGGTCAGTATCGCACCTTGGAAGCGCTGGTGCGACAACCCGATGCTCCGTTCGGACTGGCCTCTTCGGCCAAAATTCACAGTCTCTATCCGCTGGAAATTTACGGAACCAGCAGCACGGCCAAAGCCGCAGACGGAACCTACGACCGCCCCGGCCATCTGCTGTGCAATTCCAGCAGCGGAATTCAGGTGGAAAAGGGCAACGCGGCCCCCGCTTTCTCCACGCGTATTTCCGGGTTCGCTCAATCTTGCGGTCCGATAACGCTTGACCCTGGTGCCCGTGTGGACGATGGCGTGCGTCCCAACGCCTCAGCCCGGTCTATTCCTAAATTTGATATTGTCAAAGATTTCGATCCTCAGGGAAAACCGGGCACCATCGAAATTGTGGAGCTCCAGCACGGTGCCCAGGAGCTCGATTGCATCTACCGTAGCGGTCATGAGCTGACCTTTAACGGGCCGGTCAAACTCTACGACGCTTTCCTCTACGTGCAGGGTAATCTAACCGTCCACGGCGCCATTTCGGGTACCGGCGCCATCGTGGTGAATGGCGATTTGAATGTGGTGGGGAGTGTGGAATTGGACGGCGCCAACAATCTGGCTCTCCTTTCTACCGGTAAAGTCACCCTGAGAGGCGGTAGCGCTACCTACCAGAGCAATTATTTCCAGGGTTATGTTTATGCGGAAAACGGAGTCGACGCTCAAAATTTGACTGTGGTGGGTAGTTTGATCGTCAATCATCCGTCCCATCAACCCGAGCCGGAACTGAAACTCGACCATGTCATTGTGGTCAACGACGACAGCCAGGGGAAGCTGACCTTCACGGCCCAGAGTTACAGCTACACCTCCACGCAATCCGCTTCCAATAACGCCAATTGGCTTTCGTTTGACTGGGTCGAGTGGCGTAAATTCCATCCTCAGGATCCCCCCGGGGATCCGACCGGCGGTCTTTATGAAAATGATATTCTGTCCAAGCTGCCCCATATTTTGACGCACACTTCGGGTAGCACTGTGGACGAGTACGTGCTTAACGCCGACGGCCCCAGCTTCCTGGCTGCCTCACCGCCTGGGAGCACACCGGATATCTCGAGCGTCACCACCGCTTTTGCCGCCGTCGAGGCTCAGAAGGTGGCCGCTCAAGAGTATCAGGCCCTGCTCAACTTAGGACCCGAACCCCCCGGTGATGACCCCGCTCACCAGGAGTGGCAGGCCAAGCAGGACCGCAAGAATCAGCTCTTTACCGACCTCACCAACGCCTGGCAGGCCTATCTGGCGGCCGTCGAGCAATTTACCGAAGAATACAATAACTACGTTAAGCAGCACAGCAGCGGCAACGGCGTGCGCCGCCTCCGCCCCGGCGCTCCGCCGCCCGACGTAAAGCGGGAATATGTCTTCGATCTCAACAAATATTTGCCTATCTCAGATCGCTTGCAGGTGACTTTCTGGCAGGTCTACGGACGCCGTCTCTAGGGATTTTGGTCTGGAATCCGGCGACCTGATCACCGGGAACGGGGTCGAGGCCGGGCACCTGCAAGTTTTGCAGTTTCGCTTTGCGCCTGACCTTGACCAAATTCTGACCATTGGCTTTGTAGAATTGATCGGTGGAAATTCTGGTAGTCGAAGATGACGCCGAGCTGAGTGACCTGCTGGTGCATTTGTTGGAAGCCGGAGGGTTTGAGGCTACCTGCGTACACGACGGGCATGAGGCGCTGTTGCGTTTGAATGAGGAAATGCCGGCAGCAGTGATTCTGGACTTGAACTTGCCCCGTCTGAGCGGGATGGCTTTGCTCGAGTGGATTCGCAGTCGGGCCGCGATTCCGGTATTGATCATGACCGGCTCTCCCCTGGAAAGCGCCTTCACCAACGCCTTCGCTTTGGGAGCCGACGACTTTCTGCGCAAGCCCTTCTCGGGTCAGGAACTCTTGGTGCGTCTGCGAGCCCGCCTGGGGCATCCCCAGCCCCAATCTAACCCACGGACCCAATTGGGTAATTTGCTCATTGACTGGGCGCGTGCAGAAGTCTTCCGAGGAACCGAGGCGATTCTACTGACCAGCCGAGAATTCCAGGTGCTTCACGCGCTTTTCCAACATAGCGACCGAGTTTTGTCGCGCCAGTGGCTGCTGGAACACGTATGGAACTATCAGGACGGAGTCAACGAAAGACTGGTCGATGCCACCATTAAGCGCCTGCGCGCCAAGATTGGGCCGAGCCTGGTTGAAACCGTGCGCGGCCAGGGGTTTCGCCTGGCTATGGCCTACGGACTCTATTGCGAGCAAAAAATGCGTCAGCTCGCAAGTTCGCGTGAAGCGCAATAGCCAGACAGAGACAAGGCCAGCCCGCCACCAGGCCGGCCAGCACATCGCCCGGATAGTGGACCGCCAGATAGACTCGAGAGGCGGCGATCATCAGTATCAGCAGGACCAGAGCAAGGACAGGCGCATAAGATTTGCTTCGGAGCCAACCCAGATAGGCCAGGAACCCGTAGACGGCCAGGGAAATCATAGCGTGACCGGAGGGGAAGCTATAATAGGGTTCTTCCACCAGGGGAAGGAATTCAGTGCCGGGGCGGGCTCGGGCAAACCACTCTTTGAGGACCAGGTTGAGCAGGCTGGTCGAAACTGCCGTAAGGACCAGGGCTGCCTTATCTTTGTGAGCGGGTGTCGTTTTGGAAGACAGGCAGGCCAGCACCACAATGGCGCTCAGGGTAAATCGATTGCCCAACCAGGTCAGATGCAGCATAGTCCAGGTCATCCAGGTAGAGCGGAGCGCGGCTAGAGGCGAAGCCAGGCGCTTTTCCAGGCCCGGCCATCCGGGGTCGTGCATGTCTTCACCGATGTCGGCAAAGGCAGCCAAAGCCAACAGGCTGGTGATCCCGGCAAACCAACGCATCGTCCCAGATTACAACCCGGTCGGTCAAAAAATGGTCAGGAGGCCGATAGCCAATCAAACGGAGCCAACTTTCCAACGAGACAAGCGCCGGCGGTCCTTCACTGCGGAGTAGCGGATGGCTTTTTCAATCCAGGCTTGGAGGGAAACAAAATCACTCCACAACGGTAGTTTTCCTTCTCAAGAATTTGGCCGTCCCCGAGAGTGCGATCCAGCCCAGTGCGCCCACCACAAAACTGGCGTAGTAGAGGGACGGCGAGGCTCCCAATTGGATCCAGCGCCAGCACTGTAGAAAGACGCCCAAAGCGAACCAACCGGCGATGGTGGACATTTCCAGGCAATAGGCCAGCTCCCAGCGTAGCGGCCAGACTTGAGGTCTCAGGGGGTGAGACGTAAGACCGCAAAAGCGTGGCACCCGTCTACAGTATTCCGCGTATTGGAGTCCGTAACGTTGCTGGAGCAATTCTTCTTCGTAAGCGATGATGGGGAAGTGGATGGCGGCCCAGAGGATCGCGTAGGGCAACAAGCACATTTTCAGGCCCGCGATCTGACAGCCGCCCAGGCCGAGCAGCAGATTGCCTAGATAACGCGGATTGCGTGTGTAAACATAAGGTCCATCCTGCTCGATCAGGCGCTCCGGAGCGTCGGCTGCCAGCCGTCTGGGCACCCAGCCGGCCACACCCCACAGCCGCAGAGCCAATCCGAATCCCAGGCAAAACCAACCGGGGCCGGCCGGTAGGCGTGGATCCGGAGCGCAAATCCACAGCATGGTCAAAAGAAAGGGGACCCCCAGGTAGCCGCGCCAGGGAAAAATACGGCGGCCGAATTCCGTCATTCGCATGTCAGCAAGGTAACAGAGCCTCCGACTGGAGTGTGAGGCAGATTTTAGTCAGTTTTAGGACGCTTTTGTTGCAGGCTCTTAGAGCACCATCACCAGGGAGCCAAGCAGGATGAGCAGCACGCCCAGGCCGGTTTTGAGGGTGAGCTTTTCTCCTAAAAAGACGACTGCCAGCAAGACCGAAAGGGCCACGCTCAATTTGTCGACCGGAGCGACCTGCGAAGCGTTGCCCAATTGCAGAGCGCGATAGTAGCAGAGCCAGGAGAGGCCGGTGGCCAGCCCCGAGAGCACCAGGAAGGTCAGGGTTTGCGAGGACAGGCCGGAGCTGTCCCACTTGCGCTGGTATGTGACCACTGCGCCGGTCATGATCAAAATGACGACGGTGCGCACGAAAGTCGCCAGATGGGAGTTGATGGTGGCCACGCCGAGTTTCCCCAGGATGGCGGTAAGCGCAGCAAAGAAGGCGGAGCCAAGTGCGTAGCCTTGCCAGGTGTTCATCCGCCGAGCTTCGCTTGTTCCGGAAGAACTCCCAGGCCAAACGAGGGCCGTCCATTAAGCTGGCCCGGATGAATCACCTCGTCTTGCTCCTCATCTTAGCGCTTGCCGGCTCTCTGCCGGCCCAAGAGCCCGTGGGTCTGACTCTATCTCAGGCGCTGCAACTGGCCGAGCAAGGCATTGATGTGGCCAGGAATAATACCACCATTGCAGGCCAGCGACCAAATCCCACCTATCGATCCGTCGGAACGCAAGCAGGGCCTGTTTTTCATTTTGCTCCTGGAAACCGGGGGGCGGCGTGACGCTCGCCTGGCCGTGGCCGAGAGCACGGTGGAGGAAGCCAACCTCACCCGGAGCCAGACGCGCATGACGGTGCTGAATCAAACGCGCAACGCCTTCGTGGAACTGGCCATGGCGCGAGCTGCCCTGGAGCGGGATGTGGAGTTTAATGATCGGGTGGTGGAGGCTGCCCGGAAGCGCTTCGAGGCGGGCGAGATCGCCGAGGCCGATGTGATCCGGGCCAAGTTCGAGCGCGAGCAAATCATGCGCTTGCAGTATCCGGCCTAGAATCGGGTGGAGACGGCCCGGGTCAGCCTCAACCGGCTGCTCGGACAAGATCTGCAAACTCCCCAGCGCCCTGCTCATCATCGTCCACCTGGGTATTCCGTGAATACGATGTTCATCGCTGGTCTGGCCATTTCGCTGGGGGCGGTGGTGGACGATTCGCCGTGAGGGGGCCAGTCGCTGTATCGACGTGAGCTGCAACGTGGAAGGGCGCGACCTGGGCAGCGTGGCCCGCGACATGCGCGCCAGCCTCAAGGCCCACAAGTCCGAGAGCGGCTACTATCCCCAGACCTTCGGCGAGTTTGAGGCTCGGGAAGCGGCCCGCAGCCGCCTGTCCGGTCTGTCGGTGCGGGCGCTGCTGACCATCCTGGTGCTGCTCCAATCTGACTTCCAGTCGGTCCGGCTGGTGGCGGTGGTCTTTCTGTCCCTGCTTTCTCGCTTATCGGCGGGGTGGCCGGCATTGCCGCCGGTGGGGGAGTGATCTCGCTGGACTCGGTGGTGGGCTTCGTGGCCGTGCTCGGCATCGCCGCCCGCAACGGTATCATGCTGGTCAGCCACTACCGCCACCTGCAACTGGATGAAGGCTGCGAATTCGGGGCGGAACTGGTCCTGCGCGGCGCCCAGGAGCGGCTGGTGCCCATCCTGATGACGGCCATGCTGGCGCTGGTGCCTATCGCCCTGGGCGGGAATTTGCCCGGCTACGAAATTGACTACCCCATGGCGCTGGTCATCCTGGGCGGCATGTTTCCTCGACCTTGCTCAGCCTGTTTCTCTTGCCCGCCTTCTATCTATGGTTGGGAAAGCCCATGGATTGTCACAATTCTGCCCAACTGTGAGCCACTGCAGGGGCAGGCCTGGCTGGGGCGCGGGTCAAAGAAACTGCTATGCAACGGGGCTTTTCGCTGGCGGAATTGGTCCTCTGTCTGGGGATTCTGGCCGTAGCTCTGATCTTCTTGACCAGCTTTTTTATCAGCCTCTATCGCGCTACCGACAAATCCGGCAACACCGCCGTTGGCACGCGCGTGGCCGAAACGGTCATCAACCAGCAACTCCACGATATCTTCAAAGGCACCCACCCGACCTTGACTAAAGCCGGCTTTTTCGCCGCCGACGCCGCCCCCGGAGTTAGCGGCGTATTGCAATTAGGCCAGACCGAGTTTCAGTACCAGCTGGATTACGCCACCGTGCCCTCTAGCGGCGGAGGGACTTTGGGAGCGGGTCTGGCCAGCAACCGCCTTAAGAAGGTAACGGTCCGCTGCTGGTGGTGGGGAACCGGAGCCAACGCGCAGCGAGCCGGCCAGGGACGTCTGTCGATCGAATTGCATCGATTGGTCAACGAGAACGATGAGTTTTAAGCGCGCTTTTTCGCTGCCCGAGTTGCTGCTGGTCCTGACTCTTTTCAGCCTGGCTTCCGCCCTGATTTTCCACCTTCTGCACGACGGGTTTCGTAAGTTTCGCGCTATCCATTCGAAGAATGACACCCAGCAAAAGATGTCCAAGGCGCTCAGTTGGATGCAGCGGGACCTCGAGAAAGCCGACTCGGACCAGATTGGCATGAAGCGGATCGGCACTCCGGGCAACGGCGACGTGATCTGGTTTCTGTCTGCCGACGATCCGACCCAGGGCAACCCCGAGCTACGCTACGTTCGCGACCCGGCCAGCGGCATGCCGCGCTGGCAGCGCCATATCATCTATTACCTGATTCGGCCCGCCCATTATTCCAAAATATCCGGCGGCTACAATGCCGCTATCGACCCTGATCCGCGGGGAGATTATTTTGCGCCGCATAAATTTCTCATTCGCAAAGTGGTGAATCGGTCCGAGCATCCGGAGAAGCTTATGACCTCGTATCAAGTCGACGCTTTCGTCACTGCCCCGGCCGATCGAGACATCTCCGCTCTGGCCGCCGAGGCCCAGGTGGAAAACTGCAAATTAGTGGCCGACAACTTGCTTTCCCTCGAAGGCACACGCTATGATCGGACACTGGAGATTGATTTGCGCGCGGTCCACATCGAGCGGGCCAACGCGACCCTGCCGATGGGCGGAATTTCCCTGAAAGTTAGCCCCTACACGGAAAATCAACGACTACGGGTGGTGTTGAAGCGATGAAATCAACCAGGCAAAAACGCGGTATTCTCCTGATTATCACCTTGATTATCGTGGCCATCACCACGATGTTTCTGGGTGCCGGACTGACACTGACACGCTCTTCCGGAGCCCTGGCCGGCTCGCAGGAAGACGAGCAATTGGCTCTGGAAGCAGCCCAGGCGGGAGTAGCCTACGCGCGCAACCGGCTCCAGGAAAACCCGAACTGGCATGGTGGCACCAGCAACGCCGTGACCGTCAACATGCCCGGCCAGCTCTGGGTGCGCGAAGACCACGGAAACGTGCTCGGTATCGTGGGCGGAGGCGATCATGTCGGCGCTTTTCGCATCCGCTTCAACTATCAAAATGGCTCCTCCACCATGCCGGGATCGGGAATGGTCTTCAATCATGCCTACGTTTCTGAGAACAATCTCAACAGCGCTTCTCAAAAGCGAGTCTACCGGGCCGACAAGAGCGGCTGGTCGGTCGATCCTGCCAGCAGTTTCTCTCCCTACGATTGCCCCCGCTATTCCGCCATGATTTTGTGCGAAGGGTTGGCGGGCGACGGTTTGCGCGATCTGAACCCGAGCAACCTGGGCCCGGCCGGAGTCAAACGTAACGTGAAACGTCGCGTGGCCGAAGCTGTCATCGGTCGCAACCTGAGCCAGCTGGGCGATTCCCCAATCTATGGGGCCAAAGATATCCAAATGAACGTCAAAAATTCGGGCCAGGTGAAAGTGCGCAGTTCTGACGCCGGTGTCCCGCCGCGCGCCCGTACCTTATGCGACATCTACATTCAGGACGCCAGCTCCGGAACGCACCCGGTCGTCGACATGAGTTCCAAAGGGGAAGCTTACGTCAATCAAAGCAACGGCGTGATGAAGGTCGATGGGGTGGACTCGACGGCTCCCGCCGCCACTCAGGAAGATTCCAGCGGGCGCTTTCCACGCATCAAGTGGTCTCAGATTACCAAGGCGCCCCCGACCGCCGCTAACATCGACGCCGGCACCTACGTGTGGCGGCGCAGCCCCAGAAGACTGGAATACTATGCCCAACCTTACGATCCGGCTGTGGGGCCACCGGCCGCCACCGTTACTCCCGATGCGGTCTACAATCCCAGCAATCCCCTGGCGCCCACCGCCATCAGTATGGACGTCAACAGGCTTTCTTTAAGCATTACCCGAGATGTCTATGTGAAGCCCAACGGCGGAGCCACCGGCATAGCCATCGTTCCCGAGGATGGTTTGATCGCGGCTATCCAAAACCGTCCTAATGTGGAAATGGCCCCGGCCACTTCCACCTCGAATCCGCCAATCATCACCTCGCAGGGCGATGTCTTCGTGAAAGGCAGTCTGCGCGGCCAGGGTTCGGTCACCACTGAAGGCAACATCACCTTTCAGGGCACCAGTGTGCTCGAGGCCGACCAGGACAGCCGCACCGCCATTTACGCCAAGGGCGACGTAACTCTGGAGGAGATCCCGCCCGAAATTACCATCGGCGGCACTACCACCACCGGCTCAGGTGGGGGAGGGGGAAGCGGTGGCGGCACTCCCGCCGTTCCCTTCCTCTCGACCTTGCCGGCGCCGCCTTTCGGACCTCCATCCTACCGGGACATCGCTTTCTCCGGTCTTTTTTACACTCACGGCAGTGTCAAGGCGGACTTTCCAGCCGGAACCACCGACCTCTATTTTCGCGGCATGGTGGTGGCTTTCGGAGCCGATCCCGATTCGCCAGCGGCTCCGGGCGACAATGGCCGTGGCCGCATTGATTTCACCGGCGGCAATGTCTACCTGGAATACGACTCGCGCTATGTAGTCGGGCCTCTCAATTTAACCGGGCCCGCCCTGCTCGAAGTCGAGAGCTATAACCTGTTCTAGCCGGGCGCTCAGGTCCGTCCAATAACCCCACCAGGCCACGATGCCCAGCAGTTTCAGGCCATCTTCCAGCCACATGGCCAGTCCTTCGTCGAGAACGAGAGAGTTTCGTTCGGAAAGTAGGTGGCTGTCAAGTAGCATATCCACCGCCACCGAGCCACCCAGACAAAAGATAGCCGCCAACAAGACCACACAGGAGTCCCCCCGCAACTGGGAGCGAAGGCCGCGCAGGCTCAAGCCCAGCAGTGCTGCATACAGGATGTAGAGAGCCGGCTGCATGACCGTGTAGTGAACTCCAGCCAGGCTGGGCAGTAGCTCTTCGTGCAACATCAGACCGTCGTCCAGTCCCAAAACCAGGCTGAGCAGGCCGGGCAGCAGCACAACCCGGCGCGCTCCGGGCCGTGTCCTGGCTACGAACAAGAGAACCGTAGCACTACTGAACCAGAGCAGCACGCCGGCGTTGGAAAGCAGGCCGGTCCAGGGAGGCACTCCCGCCAGAGCACTGGGATCGACGGTCAGCCGCTGGATGGTCAGGCTACCCTGGCCTTTGAGCCAGAGGAGCACCAAAAGAGGTAGAGCCCAGAGAACGGCCAGTTTTTTCATAGGCCCAAAATAGCGGGCTCGATCGGGCTGGATTTTAAACCGGCTGTAAACAAATGGGCCGGAAGGGCGTGGAATAGAGGCCTTAACCAATTCTTGACCAAATCAAGGTTATTTTAGATCGATGGCGCGCATTCTTTTAGTGGAAGACGATCCCCGTATCTCCCGATGTCATCGAATCCCAGTATGGCCGAGGATATCGCCTCAGCCCGGCTCACGGCTGAGCCCTGTTCTTCGGCGCGCCCGTCTGCGCCTGCTGCTGCTCAACCTGGGTAGTCTGTCTTTGCTTTTGCTTCTAGTCAGTCTGGGGGCCTACGGTTTGCTGCGCCGTCAGCTCTACGCGCGTCTCGAGCAAGATTTGATCCTGACCGCTCACGGGGTCACCTTCTCGGTGGAGCGCGAGTCGTCGGGATTTGACTTCAGTGAATCCATCTACTTGTCCAATCGACCTTTGGAAATCAACCTGGACGAGTTCGGAACCACCGAATGGTTGGACCCACAAGGCCCGGCGAGGCCATATTGTCATGCCAAATCAAACGCTCCGACCAAAGTCTTTCGTTTTCGGCGCCGACTCCTGCAGCTATACATTACCCGCCGCCACGCCGGCGGCACCGGTCTGGGACTCGCCATCGCCTGTAGCTTGGCGGAGGCTATGAACGGCCACCTGAGCGTCACCAGCCGGCTCGGCCATGGCTCTCCGTTTCGCCTGCGCTTGCCCTTGATCTGGTGAAAATTCTGGTGCGCGAGGGTTTCAAGCAGGGCAGACAGGGTAGTCTGAATGCACTATCTCAAAGGGGGTTTAAAATCCAATGAACATTTCTCCGTTGCCCAAGGGCACGCAGGCCGTCGTGCCTTACCTGGTGATGCACGATTGCGCTCAAGCCATCGAGTTCTACAAGAAGGTCTTCGCCGCCCAAGAGGTGATGCGCATGGCCTCGCCCGACAAGAAGAAAATTCACCACGCCGAACTGCACATCGCCGGGTGTATGGTCTACATGGCGGACGAGTGCCCCGAGTCCAAGATGCGCTCACCCAAAAACCTGGGAGGCACCACCATGGGGCTGACCATCTACTGCCTGGACGCTGATAAAGTCTTCAACCGGGCCGTCAAACAGGGCTGCAAAGTGGTCAAGGCCATGGAAAACCAGTTCTGGGGCGACCGCATGGGAACTGTGACCGACCCGTTCGGCCATGTGTGGACCCTGATGCAACGCATCGAAGAACTCACTCCTCAGCAAATGATGGAGCGCTCCAAACAGGCCATGATGGCCGGCAAGTCCTGAATGGTACCGGGGCCGCGAGGCCCCGGTCCTGGATTCTACTGGTTTCGGGGAATGGCCAGAAAGCGCACCTCCACCGTTTCGCGCGCTTCGCGACCGTAGCGCTTCTGGGAGGCGCGTAACAACAACTGCCAGCAATTACCCTGGCGCGAGAATTCAGCCAGGTCGACATCGCGAGCCTGCACGTCGCCGCCGTTGCGATAGAAATTCAGCGGCTGAAGTCCCGTGCCGAAATCCACCTGCTCGATCGGCTGCGCGATCGAACTGGGAACGGGCCAGTCCAGCTTGCGCAGGCGAAACTCCCGGGACGGGGCGTCCCGAAAGAAAACCTCGCTGCGCCGCCAGATCACCAGACCCGAAAGCGGATCGCAAGCCGGCCCCTCGGTTTTGCTGGTAGGCGATAGCAACGCCATCGTTTCGGTGGCTACTTCCACGTTGCTGCCCGAACTTTGCAGGCAGTCGCGCGCCCAGCGGTCGCCGGCTACCTGCAGTTGCTGAAGCAGGCTTCCCTGGGTCTCGACCTTCTGCCAACTGCTCATGCCGCCCTGGAAGATATTGAGATGCAAAAGCAGCAGCAGCGACAGCAGGCCGGCCGCCAGCAGCACCTCCATCAGCGTGAATCCTCGCCGGTTACGGGAAGAAAACATGCGTCTCCATCTGGATCTTGTGTTTGCTGTCCCAGTTGACCGTGACCAGAATAGCGTGGAGCCCGCTCTGACCGCTGACCGGCTGTGACCTCACCACATAGGTGTAAGTGCGCCCGTCCAACACCTGAGCAGGATAGGGGTCGGGAGGAAAGCCGGCCATCTTGGCGTCGCCAGCGCCGCCGTCAAAAGTCACAGAACCGGCTGGAGGCAGGAAGCTGCCGCCGCGCAGTTGTTCGAAAATCTGCTGCGCTCCCTGCGCCGCGACGGTGGATTCGCGCGTCTGGCCGGACAGCTTCAAAGCCGAGATGAGCACTCCGCATAAAAGTAACACGGACATGGCCAGCAAGCCCACCGCCAGCACTGTCTCGAGCAGACCAAAGGCCCGTGGCCTCAGCGGCGCAGCCACGATTTGACCGACACCACTCCCAGGGTTTCGCCCGCCCGCCGGCTGATCTCGGGCACATACAGAACCTGGACGCTGTTGTCCAATTCCAGGTTACTGGCCGGACCCACGCCTACCAGCGAGCCCACCACCGTCACGTCATTCTGGGCTCGCAGATTGCCTTCGGTATATACCAACCCGCGGAAGTAGCTGCTGCCCAGCCGGTTGAAGTCCAGTTGTTGCAGCGTGCCCCCCAGGGCCGACAATAAACCACGGCGGCGAGCGTGGGTCAGGTACGAGCTGTTCCACCAATAGTCGTTCAAGGCGTCAAACAGACCTTCCGTAGTGCCGCTGGAGAGCACCGCGTTGAGGTCGGCCTCGATGTCGCCGTCGTCCGTATGGTGACCCAGAATTCCCTTGTTGGTGTCGTCCGGGTCGCGTAAACTGGCCAATTTCTTCATTAAGAAATCACGGGTGGGACCGGCGGTGGCATGATCTTTTACCAACTGATGCAGCTTGGGCACCACGCCGGTGTATTTGCTTTCCAGGGGAATTCCGCGATAGGCGTTGTCTCCCACATCGAAGCCCATAATATCGGTGTAATAGTCGAAATCCGAAGTGTAGCTGCCCCCGCTGGCGTCGTTGCCGAAGATTTTGGGAGTGCCGGCTACGCCGGTGTAAGTTTGAGCCGCGTTGGGCAGGGCGGCGCTGGGACTGGCGGCCAGCAGCCCGGCCGCCTGCTCCTGGATATCTTGCATACGGCTGGTCCACAGCTTCATGTTGTCGATGTGGGTGGAGTAGGGGACCCCTTGCGCATCGTTGCCCACCGCCGTGGCCAGACTGTTGAGCGTGGCCGTGCCGTTGAATCCAGAGAGAGTTACGTCTCCCTTACTGTAAACGGCGATCTGCTGATTGTCGCCGGCCTTGATCTCGGCGTCGCCCGAGAAGCCGCTGGCGCCGGTCACGAAAACCGAGCCTTTGCCGCGAATGCTTCCGTTAATTTGAAAATTGCCCTGAACATAAAGGTTGGAGCCGTTGAGCTCGAGGTCACCGTTATAGTTCACCCCGCCAGGAAAGTAAAAGTCACCGCCGCCCAGTGTCTGGCTGGTGCCAGACAGAGTGGGGGTGGGGGCGCCGTTCTTGGCGGCCACACGCGAAGTAATATCGATGCGCGCCGGTGGAGAAGCGGACTGCTGCGCTTTGACCGAACCGGAAACCACCGCAGCATTGAGGTTGCTGGAAATAGCCGAGGCATTGGCCCCGTTACTCAGCACCGAGCCCTTGATCTTGGCGGTTCCCATGCCTGACCAGGAAATAATCCCGCTCTCAGCGCTGCTTTTGGTGGAAACGATAGAAGCGGGAATAGGGGAGGAGTCATCCAGACTGCGCACTCCGCGCACGTCGATATCGTTGCCGAAAGAAATGTTTCCGGTGGTGGCCAGGGCTGGACTGTTGATGATCAGTCCGGAAGTGGTCACCACTGCTTCCAGGCGGCAGGTACGCGGCCCGGCGCTCCCTTCCACCACCACGTAAGCGCTGTGGGGCGGCACCGAGGCCGGTCCATTCGGCCCGGCCGCAGCCGTATCGTTGGCCAGATTGTTGATCGAATGGCTTCCATCCCATTGCAGCGTGTAGCTGGACTGCGCTCCGTCCAGCCGCTGATGGGCAAGATTGCCCGCCCAGGCCTTGTTGTGCGACAATTCGCACAGGGCGCGCGCCAACCCGGCCTCGGCCGCTGCCTGCGCCGCCAATTCGTCGCGGCCCTGCAGCGAAAAATAGCTGCTCATGCGGACCCGCGCCACGATGCCCCCTACCATCATCAAAAAGATCGAGCAAAACAAAAGCACGGAAATCAGAGCGATGGCTCGGGTCGGACGGCGCAACACATAAATCACGATCTTAGTGGTTTCTTCAGGCCGAGCCACCGACCTGCCCTGGCCCTGCGACTCATGGAAATATACAGTCTTGCAGCAGGAGTTCATGGCTGATGCAAAAAGTTGCAATTACCTAAAGCAAAGTCATCGGCCTGGGAGTCTCTTCCAGGCCGATTTTTTACGAAGGAAGCCAACCCACCGGCCCGAATTTTCCTGGTGGTGATGGAAATAGCCGAGGACATCAACGGTTTTCTCGACTCTCTGAAGCGCGACGGAGAATACGAGTCCAGCGGCCACTTCAGCCTTGATTCCAAAACTTCTCTGGATAAGCTCAAAAAGTTCCGCCTGACCAACCCCGCCGAACTGGTGCTGCACCTGGTCGCCTGCGCCACCTACCGGGGGCTACCCGTATTCAGGTCGACGTCAACGCCAACAGCCTGCGCATCGCCTTTGACGGCAACGGCTTCTCCAAAAACGAAATGGACAGCATTTTTTCCAGCTATTTCGTGGCCGAACACAGTCCGGACAACCTCTCTCGGGCCGCCATGGCCATCGCTCTCCAAACCATCCAGAACCTGGATCCGGATTTCGTGGTCTTTGAGAGCTGGAAAGGCGGGACGGGCCAGGTGCTTCAACTCTATGAAGAAAAAGTTTGGTTGGAAACGCTGGAAAGCAAAAAGCGGGTGGAGCAGACGGGAGGGTATCAATACCTGTGCTACGAGCTGCGCGAGACATTCTGGACCTACTGCTTCCCGACCCTGTCCCGAGCCGGTCAGGCCGAGCAGCAACTATTGAAGGAACGATGCGGCTACGGTCCGGCCCGTCTATGGCTGAACGGCCGTTTCGTGGAGGTTCCGCCGCGCGGCCCGCGCTTTTATTTCCGAGGAGAAGGTAACCAGCCCTATTTACCGGGGTTTTCCGAGGCAGCGCCGATCTCCTCGGCGCCTTTCTGGGGGTTTGTCCAGTTGATGTTGCCGGAGCGCAGCCACAATTGGAGCGCGCCCAATGAACTGATCTGGATCGTGGGTGGCGTGGCTTATCGGCGGGTGGGCCTGACGGAATTTCCCCAGGGGGTGTTGCTGGTGGTGCACGCCCCGGAACTGCGCAAAGACCTCTCCCACTCGCAAATTCTCCGGGATGAACTGCACCAGCGGCGCCTGGAGGAAGTCCAGCAGGCCTTGCGCGCTCTGATCCTTACCCACGAACGCTTCCGATCCGAAGACTATCTGCGCCTCTGGGCCGAGCCCAAAAAGACTCGCCCGGCTTCCGTAGTCAGAACCAACGCTATCCGGAGGAGAAACAGATCATGAAGCCGCCGTTCGGACAACTTCCTAAAGCCGAGCCCCGATTCCGCCGACCTATCGCCTCGGCTGTCCGGCGCAAACTCCTGAAAAGCCTGCTCCACATGACCTTCCTCTTTGTCTGGATCCTGATCATGCTGGTTTGCACCCCGGCCGGCTCCTGGCTCTTGAAGCAGTTCGCTGGATAGAAGCCGTTCAATCGCCAGGGAAAGCCGAGAGCCGGGCGAACCGGGCCGAATGAAAAATGCCCTTCGCTCCCTCCTGGTTTTAAGCTGTCTGCTTCCGGCCAGTGCCGACGTCTACATCTACAATACCATTAATGAACGTCTGACCTACCAAATTGTGCTTCCCAATGGGGATACCCAGGACGGCGTGATCGAACCCTACGCCGGCTACACTCCCACTCAAGCCACCCTGCGTACCCCACGGGACAAAGTGACCACCTTCAAAGTCACCAGCGAAACCGGCAATTCCAGTTTGGAGACCAAATCTCCCGACGGCCGCTGCTACCTGATTGCCAAGAAAGACGGAAAGCTCATTTTCCGCGGTGTTTCCTGGAATACCGACAACGGCCAGACGCAGAAACGCGCAATCACTTTCTTCAATGCCACCGAGGCCCCTCAGTCCTTTGGATTGGTGGATGAAAAGGAGATCCGCCAGGTCACCGTCCAGCCCGGGGAAGAAGTGACCGTCGAGGCGAAAAATGGCTTTCACGCCGGCAATCATCATCTCAAATTTTCCGATGGCAGCCGCCTGGACAACGCGGTCAGCGCCGGCCACTACGCCATTCTCTACATGGATTCACGTAGCCACGGAAAAGTCCAGGCCGGCAACTACGGCTGGTTGGCTGTCCCCCGTAACACCGTGATGAAATGAGCGCAGGCCAGAGCCCGCTTTGCGGGCTTAGATCACAGCGCAGACCACCGCGGCGATAGCGGCTCCGGCGCCGGCCCCAGCCAGACCGGAGAGGACTCCACCCAGGCCGGGACCGACCTTGGCGGTGTGCTCAAGGGTCGGGTAGGTATAGGTGCCCACCGTGCGGTTGCTGATATTGGGCGTGTAGGTGTGCTGATAGCCACGCAGGATCTTGATCGTGTCCGTGTGAGGCTGATCGCCGTGGTGATGATCCGGGTAGTGGGTGTGCGACTGATAGGTTACATCGGGATCAATGGTATGGTCGTAACCCACCAGCGAAGGATGGTTGATGTTCGCCGTCACGGTTTTCTCCACGATAGTGTCGCCCTGGGTGGATTTCTGGCCGATCAAGTAGCCGGCTCCGCCACCGGCGGCGCCGCCGAGCACACCGGAGAGGGCCATAGCGGCGCCTCCGCCACCCAAAATCGCGGTCAGGCCGGCCGCCGCGGCCACGCCCAGAGCGCCCCCCACACCGGCCGAAATCATGGTGCTCTTCTTGGTATCGTAAGGCTCTTCGCTCAGGGTGCGCGTCACTTCGGTCATCTTCGGTTGGCCGGCGCCGTCATAGACGGGCACATTGCGCCAGATGTCCTGGCCCCCGGCTTCCGGCGTCTGCCCGTTGAGCGAGACACTGCTGGTGGTGGCGAAGTCTGAACCATAGAAGGGACCCGGCATAAAAACCGACTCATATTGGTCCTGCGGAATCGACCCCAGGCGTTTCTGTTCATAGACGGGCTCATTCCACGTCCTGGTTATCTGCATCCGGTTGGCCTGCACTTGCATCTCGATTTGTCCCCTTTTATGTGTGTAGCGTGGACACAGCATAGCGGGCGGCCCTGAAAATTGTCTAAAGGTGCTGGCGGGGCCTTCCTCTAAGAGGGAGCGATGTTCCTGAACGCACATAATCTCCTGGAAAGTGCCCTCAGCCGCTCGAACCATACGCTCTTCTTGCGCTGCGACCAGGATGGACAGGTAGTCGCTTGCAGTCGCGCCATGAGCGCCGCCTTAGGACGAGAATTGCAGGAAATTATGGGCGAGAACTTCTACCATTTGCTGCCCGCGGAAGAAGCCGCCCGCATTCAGAAAGCAATCGGCGTTCCGGATTTTGAGGCCAGTCTGCATCGACTGCATTTGCCCGACCGGGAGGGGTTGCTCTTTCAATTAGCGGCCGACGCCGGCGGATTTGTCTTGCTGGGCGAACCACTGGACATGCAGGCCCTGGAAGCAGCCTCCACCCGCCGCCTGAGCGAAGAGGCCAACCGTCTCAAGAATGCCTTCGTGACCAACTTGAATCACGAGATTCGCGATCCCCTCAATGCCGTGGCGGGAATGTCTCACCTGTTGGAACGAACCCCCCTGAACGAGCAGCAGTGCCAGTATTTGCAGAGTATCCAGGCGGGGGTGGAAGGTTTGCTGAAGGTAGTGGATCGAGTTCTCGAGTTCACCTCTTCCGACCTGGCCGCTCCGCAACTCCAGATTCGCGAGTTCCAACTGGACTCGCTGACTCAGGCGTTGCTTCGGCAACTGGCGGCTCGAGCCCATGACAAGGGCATCGAACTTATGGTTCGCATGGATCCGGATGTACCTACCCGCATACAGGGCGATCCCGTCTATCTCAATCAATTGCTCTACGGCCTTTTGGAAAATGGCGTGAAGTTTTCCGCCGGTGGGAGAGTCTCTCTCAGCGTTCACTTGCTCGAGAAAGACGCTCAAAAAGTCGGTCTGGAGTTCAAGGTTTTAGATAGCGGTATCGGAATGACCGGCGAGCAATTGGCTGCGCTGGCGGACCCCTTCTCGGCTCTGCACAACGAGCGCCTGGGATTGAGGCGCTGCCAGCGACTGGCGGAGATCATGAACGCCAACCTGACCATCGACAGCCAGGCAGGCCAGGGCACGCTGGTCACCGTTCGCCTCTTTTTCGCCACCGGCCTGACCCAGACCGACTCCGTCTATCGGGCCGGCGGCGCCGGATCCAAGGTGCTGCTGGTGGAGGACAACGCGCTCAACCAGCGTATCGTGTGCGAACTTCTGGGAAATGCCGGAGTAGCGGTGGAAGTGGCCTCAAATGGCCGGGAAGCACTCGAGAAGATTCGCCAGTGCAGCGGGGAGAGTCCCTGGCGGCTGGTGCTCATGGATCTGGAGATGCCCGAATTGGACGGCATTGCGGCCGCCAGGCAGATCCGCCAGCACCGGGAATTTGATCAGGTTCCCATCATCGCCACCACTTCCCACGTGCTGGCCGAACAACGGCAACGCTGCCAGGACGCCGGCATGGACGCCTTCCTGAGCAAGCCGATCGACCCCGCCAAATGGTTCGAGCGCTTACGCGAGTGGTTGCCTCTGGAGTTGCCCTCGAAAGGCGCGGATTTTCCCATTCTGAGCGCCGTCAATAGCCAGTTAGGGCTCAAGATCTGTGGAGGGAATCCCAGTTTCTACCGCTCCCTGCTGCTGGATTTTGCGGAACGCTGCGAGCGCACCGCGCGCGAACTGGAGCTGGCTTCGGCCCACGGCGACCTGGCGGGTATTCAATTTTGTGTTCACTCTCTGCATGGCCTGGCCGCCAATCTGGGAGCCGAACGATTGGCCCGGGCCTGCCTGAACATCGAGCAATTAGGCCGCGCCGGCGAGAAAGAACGGGCTCTATCGGCTCTACCCGCACTGGTCCAAGAATTACTGAGTTCCTCCACCAGCCTGGTTCAGGAATTGGCGCAAAGCCAAACGGCCAGGTCCGTTCCCGAGGGCTGGACAGGGGAAAATCTCCAGGAAACTTTGGCCGCGCTCGATCGGCTCAAGCGGCATTTAGAAGGCGGAATGGGAGACTCCCTGGATAGCGTCCAGGAATTGATCCGCTGCTCTCCTCTGCTCGCGGGTCAGCTTGAGCGACTGGAAAAACTCGTCAATCAATTTGATTTCTCGGCCGCCCTGAAAGAACTGGAAGAAGTCCAAGGCCGCATTGCCTAGACGAGGCGAAGACCACGTTCTTCCTCCGGCCAGATCCCGGCGTTGATAAAGACCCCCTTGAGATATTCTCGATAAAGACCCGGCGCGTAACGTTCGTACAAGGCCACGCCCTGATCGGCGCTAATCAATCCCGTATGCAGCGCTACCTCCTCCAGACAGGCGGCCTTGGAAGTGGTCATTTCCTCCCAGGCCTCCGCCTGGCGTCCCACCTCCCAAAGCGAATCCCAATCCCGCAGGTCGCACCACACCACCTCGCCGCCCACGCGCACCACTTCCAGCCGATTTTCGTCGGCATAATGGCGGTTCAACACTTCCAGATCCAAACTGAGCGAACCGTGGCTCTTGAGCTTGCCGGCCACTTCCAGCAGGCCCGGCGCGTAGAAACCCAGGTCCGGCACCCTCCAGGGCAATGAGTCGATTTCCAGCACCGAATAGTGCTCGCGGCCTACCACCCGCTGAGCCATGATCTTGGCTCCGCCACACAGGTTGCCTACTTCGGGCAGATCCGCTCCCCAGAAAAAATTGTGGGCCGACATCAGACAAACCAGGTCCCTCTGGAGGAATGCCGTGTATTCTTGCAAGATTTGAAAAAGATTGAAGGTTTCCGGCGAATCAATGTAAGAGATACGCAGCCCGTAAGCCGCTCCATCGCCCAGAATGGGCATGAGATTGGAGCCGGGGCCGATTACCAGAATGTCCTGAATACCCCACTGCATTAAGTTGACAAAGCAATAGCGCAAGGCCGGCTGGTCATGCAGGGCCAGTTGGAAAAGACTCAGCCCCGCCATACGCGGGTCCGAGCAGGCCGGCCCATCCATTGCGAACAAAATCGCTTTCACGGCGCGCGCCTTCGGCACGCCCGCCAGCGAGTCCCGTTTCGTCGCAAGCCAGGACTCCCGCCTCGGTGGAACTAAACACCCTGGATGATGCGCCAGCGAGGCCTGGGGCTGCTATTCGGTCCCCGCGAAGGCGGCTGTTGGGAATTTCTGCTGTGCCAGGCCTGGCTTTCCGGCCTGGCCGCCAGCGCTGTCGCCTGGTTCACCGGCAGCCGGTGGATTTGGGAAATTGCCCGAGGCTTTCTGAGCGAAGCGGTGGTGATCACTCTGCTGCTCGCCTCGGTGGCTCAGGCTTTACGAAGGACCTCCTGATTTAGCCCCAATCCTGATGATGAATGATCATGACCGGACAGGGTGCGTTGCGCGTCAGGCGCTCGGCCACGCTGCCCAGCAGGACCCGCGAGAGGCCGCTTCGTCCGTGGGAAAACAACACGATCAAGTCCGCCTTGCATTCGCGGGCTTCCGCTCGGATGCGCGTCACCGGGGAGCCCAGGGGCAGCACGGCCGTGGTGATGGAATAACTTTCCCCGCGCCAGGTTTCCGCCAACCGATTCAGGTTCTCTTGCGTTTCCTGGCGTTTTCGTTCGATGAAGCCGCCCAGCGTCAACTCCCACTCGCCGGAAACCGGCTCCTCAGGCATTTCCTCGACGGTAACCAGACGCAGTTCAGCCTGAAAAGCCCGGGCCAATTCCCGGGCGGGCTCCAGAGCGCGCTCCGACTCTTCGGAGCCATCCAATGGGACAAGAATTTTGCGGAACATTTCAAAGTTCTCCAATCGGTTCCTCGGGGTCGTCAGGTGGGTGCACTACCAAGATCGGGCAACTGGCCCGGCGATTCAGCTCCTCGGCCGTGCTTCCGAAAATCAGTCGTGACAGGCCGCTGCGCCCGTGCGAGTAAAGCACCAGCGCATCCGCCTGGAAAGCAGCCACCTCTTCCAACAAGCGAGCCACGGTCGAACCCAGGGGAAGCACCTCAGTGCTGACCCGAAAACCCTCCTGACGCAAAGGAGCAGCCGAGCGCTCCAGATACTCTTCGAGCTCTCGTTTCCTTTTGTCCAGGTAGGCGTCTTGGGTGAGCTCCCAGTCCCGGCCTCGCGGGGAGACGGGCATCTCCACCGAGACCAGATGGAGTTCGCCAGCAAAGCTCTTGGCCAAAGCTCGCGCCGGTGGTAGGGCGGTCAAGGCTTCGGCGGTGGTATCCAGGGCCACCATAATTCTCTTGAACATGACCTGTTCAGTTTAGGGAGAATGGAGAGCGGCGGGTATGACCCAAATCATATCCCTCCCGCTATGGGCGGGTTAGCCTGGCCCTATGGCTCCCCTCCATCGCCCTTTCCTGAACGCCTCCCTGGCCTTTGTGGTATTCGGCACTCTGCTGGGTCTGCTGATGCTCCCTTTCCTGGCCCATTGGCAAGGTTGGGAAAGTCTGGATTGGGTGGCGGCCCTGCGCGCCCACGGCCAGATGCAGGTATTTGGCTTTGCGGTGCTCTTTACCATGGGAATTGCCTACCAGATGCTGGGCGAACTTTTGAACGCTCGGCAATCTCCCACGGGTCTTCAAGCCTGTCTGGGCTTGATGGTGGTGGGAACGCTGGGACAGGCCCTCTATCCGTGCTCCTTGTGGCCGTGGTGCCAGTTCTTTTCGGGTTTAATTTTCGTGGCCGGGGTGGCTCGCCACCGCTCGCCGCCCGGCACGGTGCGACGCAACCTGGCCCACTCGCACTATTTGCGTTGGGGCAGCCTCTGGCTATTGGCCGCTCTGGCCCTGAACGTCTGGGGAGCCCCGGCTGCTCGGGTGCTGGAGCTGGTGCTATGGGGATTTCTGTCCCTGTATATTCTGGGAGTCGGGTTGCGCGTGCACCCGGCCATGCTCAACCGGACTCCGCCTTCTGCCAGGGTGCAATGGACGGTGCTGGCTCTGTGGAATCTGGGTCTGGTGCTGAGTTTTTGGCCGGCTCTACAGTTCTGGTGCGCTTTGAGTTGGACCGTGGCCAGTCTTTTGCTGGTTCTCTGCTTGCGGCCCTGGCCGCGCGGGCCCAATAAGCACGATTGGCCTCTGCCGGCTTATCTCGGTTGGTCCTATGCCTGGTTGGTCACCGCCTGCCTTGGCCGCCTGCTGGGTCCCGATAGCTGGGCAGGTGCTATCAAGCACGCCCACGCCTCCGGTTTCGTCCTCACCATGATGGTGGGTATGGGTCTGCGCCTGGTGCCCGCTTTCGAACGCAGAACGTTAGCCTGGCCCTCAGCCCGCCGCCTGTGCCTGTGGTTGTTGGCCGCCGGGACGGTTTTGCGGGTCCTTGGTCAAGCCGGCCTGCTACCCGGCTTACTGGTGCCTGGCGGAGTGCTGCAATTTTCGGCTCTCTTCCTTTTCGTGGCGGCCCTGGTTGATCTGGGTCAAGGCCTGCAGACCAGAACCCCCTTAGGCTTCCGATCATGATGCAGTTAAGATTGCGTATTTTAGACCAGGATCCGGTGGTGGCTCCGCGACCGGCCCAGGCCGCGCCCGGCCGGGCCTGGTTAGCCTACGGGTTCCGCCCCTTTTTCCTGGCCGGGTCTGGCGCCGCGGCCGGCCTGATGCTGCTCTGGCTCTGGCTGCTGGCCGGTCGGGGGATCGTCCCTTCGCTTGATCCGATTCAATGGCACGCTCACGAAATGCTTTTTGGTTTCGGCGGCGCCGTAGTGGCCGGCTTCCTGTTGACGGCCGTGCCCAACTGGACTGGCTTACCTACTCCCAAGGATGCACCCCTGGGCGCTTTGCTGGCCGTCTGGCTGTTGGGCCGCCTGGGAAGCTGGTGGGGCGGCGCAGGAGCGCTGCTTGACCTCCTCTTTCTGCCGGCCCTGGGCTTCTCTCTAGCGGGGCCGCTGTGGCGCGCCGGCCAGTTGCGCAACTTGATTTTCCTACCGGTGTTGGGCTTGCTCTGGCTGGCCAATGTGCTTTTCTGGAGCGGTAGCCAACAGCGGCCCCTGGCTCTCAGCCTGGCCGTCTACGGAATGCTTCTGCTGATTGCCCTGGTGGGGGGCCGGGTCATTCCCTTTTTTACGGAACGGGCTCTTGACGGCCACCAGCCGCTTCGCTTGGGCTGGCTGGAAGTTCTCTGCCTGGCCGGCCTGGTGTTGAGCGTGCTGGTGGAAAACCTGCCGGGAATCTCCGGGTTCAGCAAGTTGGCCGTACTGGGTCCCACCGCTTTCTTTCATTGCGTTCGTCTGCTGGGCTGGGGCTCGTGGCGTATTGTCAGAGTGCCGCTACTCTGGGTCCTGTACTTGGGCTACGCTTTCCTGCCGCTCGGTCTGCTACTGCGCGGGCTGGCCTGGTCGGGCTGGGGCAGTCTATCGGCGGCCACCCACGCGCTGACCGCGGGTTGCATCGCGCTGATGTGCCTGGGAATGATGGCCCGGGTGGCCCTGGGGCACACCGGCCGCGAGCTGAAGCCCGCCCGGGTGACGGTGGTCTCCTTCGGGCTGCTGGCGGCGGCAGCCGTGTGCCGCAGCCTGCTTCCCTTTGGCTGGCCTCAGCTGTACAGCCACGCCTTATGGTGCTCCGGCATCCTCTGGTGCCTGGCCTTCCTGCTCCATTTCACGGCTTACTGGCCGGTGCTGACCCGCCCGCGCGTGGACGGAAAGCCCGGCTAGCCTCTGGGGTTGATCTAGATCATATGGAGCGGCCCGCCCGGGCGTTAAACTGGCCTCGATGATCCTACCCGGCCAACAAATGACAGCGGCGCGCAAGAAAATCTATCCGCGTAATTCTCCCGGACGATTCCGTAACTTGCGCAACGTCCTCAGTGTTTTGCTGCAGGCTCTGCTGTTCGCGCTGCCATGGCTACAGTGGCATTCCCGCCAGGCGGTGCTGGCCGACTTAGCGGGACGCAAGCTGTATCTGTTCGATCTGGTGTTGCACCCTCAGGACAACTATTTTCTATTGCTGATTACCATCATCGCGGTATTGCTGATCTCGGGCGTGAGCACCCTGGCCGGTCGAATGTGGTGCGGCTTCGCCTGTCCTCAGACCATCTTTACTCAGGCTTTCATCGCCGTGGAGCGTTTTTTTGAGGGCGACCGGGCGGCTCGAATGCGGCTGGACAGGGCGGCCTGGAATGGCCGGAAGATCCGGGCAAAAGTCTCCAAATGGATTGTTTGGACGATCATGGGCAGCTGGTTGGGAATGACCTTCGCCGGCTACTTTCTACCCATTCGCGACTTGATGGGACAAATTTTAAGCGGACATGTGGAGCTGAATACCGGCCTGGTGGTGCTCTTCTTCACCGCCATCTCGCTGTTTGATTTCGGTTACTTTCGCGAGCAATTCTGCCAGCATATTTGTCCCTACGCGCGCCTGCAGAGCACCATGCTGGATGCCGACAGCATCATTGTCGGCTATGATTCGAAGCGGGGAGAGCCGCGCGCCAAGCTCAAACAGCCCGACCGCGGCGCCTGTGTGGACTGCTCTTTGTGCGTGCAGGTGTGTCCCGCCGGGATCGATATTCGCGATGGCTTGCAATCGGAGTGCATTGGCTGCACCGCCTGCATTGACGCCTGCGATAGCATCATGGACAAGGTCAAGCAGCCTCGCGGATTGATCCGCTTTACCTCGCTCAATGAGCTGGAAGGCCGGCCCACCCGGGTGTTTCGCCCGCGCCTGCTGATCTACAGCGGCGCGCTGGTCTTGTTGACCGGCCTGCTCCTCTATCTGATGGTGACGCGCTCACCTATCGGGCTGGAGTGCGAACGGCAGGTCCGGCCCGGCGGCCAGATGGCCGCTATCACGGCCGATGGACGGGTGAGCAATGTGTTCAAGGTCCACGTCGTCAATCGCCTGGCCGAGCCGGCGCGGTTGCAGATTCGGGTGGAGGGTCTGGCGGCCGGTGAGGTGTTGGGAACGAGAAATTTGGAATTGGCTTCCGGCCAGCTCCAGGAATTGCAGTTGCTGGTGGTGGTCCCCGCTGCGTCGGGCCGGGGAATTCACAACTTTCGCTTTGTCGCGACCAGTCAAGCCGGAGTGCAGGTCTCCAGCCAGGCCACCTTCTTCGTGCCTTAGTGGGGAGCTTTGCGCAGGCGCACCAAGAAGGCGCAGGCTTGTCCCGGCTGACTGTAGACCGTCAGCTCCCCGCCCATGGCCCGGGCCAGCACGCGGGCCAACGGCAATCCCAGTCCCACTCCGCCCGCCTGGCGACTGCGATCCGGCTCCAGACGAAAGTAGCGCTCGAACAGCTTTTCCCAGTATTTGGACTCGATTCCCGGACCGTTATCCTCGACCACGATAAAAACGTCTCCCGTCCTCTTCAGTTGCTCGGCCGGGATCCAGTTGGAGTCTCCTCCCACCCACACCTGGATGCGGGCCTGCGACCCGGCATAGCGGAAAGCGTTGTCCAGCAGGTTGCGCAAGATTTGTTCCAGACGCCGCCGGTCGGCCAGAGCCATCTGCGACCCGACCCGTAGCTCCAGTTGGCGGTCTCCAGTAAGCGGTTGGTAGCGTGCCACCAACTGCTTGAGGAAGGGTTCCAGGAGCAAACTTTCCAGAGCGATCTGGGGGCTGGTTTCAGCCCAGGAGATCTGCATCAATCCATCCACCAGCTCGATCAGGCGCGAGAGTTCCCCCTGCACCTCCTGACCCACTTCCACTCGGGTGTCGCTATCCAGGTCGGGCCTGGACAGCAATTCCAGATCGATTTTCAGGACCGTCAAAGGATTGCGCAGCTCGTGCGAGGTGTCTTGCAGCAAGCGTTCCTGGGCGCTCAACAACTTTTCCACGCGGTCGAGCAGGCCGTTGATGGTGGAGGAGACCTGCAGGACCTCCCGCACGGTGTCGTCCACCGGCACGCGCTCGCGTACCTCTCCGCTTTCGGCAATCCAGCGCGCCTTTAAGGAAAGGGCCTCCAGGGGACGGCAAATATGGCGCAACATCCGGTAGCTGATCAGCGCGGCCAGCAAGGAGGTCAGGGCCCAGAGCGCCAGAATCTTGACCACGCTGTTGGCCAGACTGCTTTCGGCCAGCTCCAGCGACTCGGCCACCCGAACCACTCCGAGGCTGCCGGCCACCTCCAACTGATGAATGCGCATGGGGTTGCCGCCCGGCGTGTGCACGGTTAGAAAATAAGTGCCCGAGCGCGGCTCCCCCGGGATAGCCTGCTCCAGGTTCGAGGAGCGGCGCACCAGTTGGCCCTGCCCATCCAGGACTTCGACGAAAACCTTACCGAGCTCTTCCAACGACTGGTGAGGAGGTTCCATCAGACCATCCGGCAAGGTGCCCGCCTGCAACTGGTGGGCCAGCCACAAAGCGCGCAATTCCAGATTGCGATCGACGTTGCTCATCAGGGCCCGGCGCAGGGTGGAATACTCTCCCAGGCCCAGAGCCACCGACAGGACCCCGAAAGCCAGCGCCAGGCTCCACCACAATCTTCCAAAGAGAGACATATTCGCGCATGACTCTCACTTTTAGCGACTCAACTCCTGCCAGGTGGCCGCCGAAAACTCCTTTGCGGCGGCCACCTGGCACAACCTGTTGATCGTCGCCGACTGGAGAACCCGGCTCCGCCGAGTTCTAGTGCTCTAGAAAGGCGGGAGGAAACACCAGCACGGGACAGGGCGCCTGGCGAGCCACGTGCTCGGTCACGCTGCCTCGCCACAAGTGCAGCAAGCCACCCCGTCCATGGGTGGCCATCGCGATCAGGTCACAGCCCGAGTCCACCGCGTGGTCCACAATTCCCGTCTTGGGTCTGGCCTCCACAATCTGCAGTTGCCAGTCGGTTCGGTCTTCAAGGCAGGCCAACAGGCGGCTGCGCACGGGTTTGTCGACGGGCGGGTCGGTGGTGCAATGAAGGAGCGTGACGCGAACTTGCGGGGGTGCGTATCGGCTCAGGCGGCGGCAGACCAGGTTGGAAGTTTCTGAACCGTCGCTGGGCACCAAGATGTGCTGGAAAACCGGGTCGGTTTGACCCCGCATCAGCAGGACGGGACAAGGAGCGTGCCTGGCCACCTCCTCGGCCACACTGCCGAACAACCAGCGTTCCAGACCGCTATGCCCGTGGGGGGCAAAAACCACCAGGTCACAGCCGGTTCTTTTCGCTTCCTCGCAGATAGTCGCGCTGGCCGAGCCCAATCGGCAGTTCGTCTCGATACTTGTTTCGGCAAATCCCTCGGCCACCGTGCGCAGGTAGGCCTCGGCGGCCAACCGTGTTTCGGGTTGCTTGCCCACCAGGGTGGCCGTCAGAGGGTCGCCGGCCAGAGCCAGCGGGTCGATCACGCGCAAGAGCAAAATCGAGGCGTTGAGTGAACTCGATAATCCCCTCACATAGGGCAGAATCGTTTCGCTTTGCAGTGTGCCGTTAAGGGGAACGAGAATCTTCATGTCGGGCCTCCTTACCGTTTCGAATGAAGGTTTGTAACAGCCGGCTGTGCCGGCCCACCACCAGCACGGGGCAACTGGCCCGGCGCAACAGCTTTTCAGCCACGCTGCCACGGAGAAGTCGCTGAACTCCTCGGCGACCGTGGCTGGTCATGATCACCAGGTCCGCCTGGTGCCGCCGGATCGCCTCAAGCAAGTCGGCGGCCGGGTCGTCGTGCACATCCAATACTTGCCAGCTCGCCTTCAGCCCCGACTGCACCAACTCTTGGGCCAGCTGCTTCAAGTATCTTTCACAACGCCTCAGTTCGCGACTGTAGGCGGAAGCGGACCCGGCTGGTCCCAGCGAGCGTAGCAGCACGATCTCCGGACCATTCGGACTGGCCAGGTAGCGGGCCGGCTCCAGTGCGGCCTCGCCTTGGAGAGAGCCGTCCAGAGGCACCAGAATCTTGCTAAACATAACTCACTTTTACCGGCTCGCCGGAGGCGCCGCTATGACCTGGATCAGCGCCTCCATCTAGATCCCGGCAGACGCTGGTGTTAGCATAGCGCAATGCAATCCTTCTGGCTGGAAGCCCAACCTCCCGACTGTTCGGGATTGACCACTCTACAAGCTCAGGAGCAGTTGAAGAAGTCCGGTCCTAACCGGGTGGCCGCCCAGGCCACCCGGCCAGCCATCTGGCTCTTCCTTTCCACTTTTGCCAATCCTCTGGTGCTGTTGCTGCTGGCCGCCAGCTTCCTCTCGGCGGTCCTGGGAGAAGGGGGCAACGCCCTGATCATCGCCTTGATTTTGTTGGTCAGCAGCAGTCTCGATTTCGCTCAGTCCTACCGCTCTCAGCGGGCCGCCGAGAAGCTGCGCGCCTCGGTGGCCACGCGCGCCGAAGTGGAGCGAGACGGTAGGTCCCAAGAAATTCCCCTGGATCAAGTGGTCCCGGGAGACATCCTTCTCCTTTCCGCCGGTTCGATTGTGGCGGGTGACGCGCGTTTGCTCAGCAGCAAAGACCTGTGCACCTCCGAAGCCTCCCTGACCGGCGAGGCCTTGCCGGTGGAGAAACGCGCGGGAAATCTGGAGGCCGGCTCCGAGTCGCTGGCCGAAGCCAGCAACAGCGTATTCATGGGAACTTCGGTGTTAAATGGGGTGGGCCGGGCCCTGGTGGTGCACACCGGCGGCGGCACCGAACTGGGAAAAGTGGCCGAGCATTTGCTGGCAGCCAAAGGGGCCACCGAGTTCGAACGCGGCACGCGCTCCTTCGGTTTGCTGATTCTGCGCACTACCCTGGTGCTGGTGGCTTTCGTTTTCCTGACCAGCGTGATTTTCCACCGTCCCGCTCTGCAATCCCTGCTCTTTGCGGTGGCGCTGGCGGTGGGGCTGACTCCCGAGTTCCTACCGATGATCGTGTCGGTGACCCTGGCCGCCGGAGCCGCCCGGTTGGCCCGGGAACAGGTGGTGATCAAGCATCTGTCCGCTCTGGAAAACCTGGGGGGGATGGATATCCTCTGCAGTGACAAGACCGGCACTCTCACTCTGGGCCGCATCAAGTTGGAGCAATACGTCGATGGGAACGGCCGGGAATGCGCCGAGGTGCTGCGCTACGCGGCTCTCAACAGCGCCTTTCAGAGCGGCATCCACAGCCCTTTGGACGAAGCTGTGCTGGCCCACGAGCACCCGGCGGTGAGCGACCATAGCAAGCTGGATGAGATCCCCTTTGACTTTGAACGCCGGCGGCTGTCGGTCTTTTTGGAGGGGCCCGAGGGGCCGGTTCTGGTGACCAAGGGCGCCCCCGAAAGTGTGGACCCGCTGTGCCGGACCTATCGACGAGACGGCCAGGAACTTCCGCTGGATGAATCGGCCCGGCAACGTCTGCGCGAGACGTTCGAAGACCTGAGCCGCCAGGGCTATCGCGTGCTGGCCATCGCCCTGGGAAAGTCCGGCCTGAAGGAACAGGACCTGTGTCTGATCGGACTGGCCGCCTTTCTCGATCCGCCTCGCCCCGATTGCGCCCAAACCCTGGCCGAACTCAAAGCGTCCGGAGTGGCGGTCAAGATCTTGACGGGAGACAATGAGCTGGTCGCCCGCAAAGTTTGCGCCGAGGTGGGTTTACCGGTGGAGCGCATCCTGTTGGGAGTCGACCTCGACCGCCTGACCGATGAAGCCCTGGCCGTCCAGGCGCAGCAGGTTTCGCTCTTCGCCAGACTCTCGCCGGGCCAAAAAAATCGTGTCATAACCTGTCTTCGCTCGCGCGGGCATGTGGTGGGCTACCTGGGAGACGGAGTCAACGACGCGCCGGCCCTGCGCAATGCCGATATCGGAATTTCCGTGGACAGCGCCGTGGATGTGGCTCGCGAGGCGGCCGACATGATTTTGCTGCAGCCCGGGCTTGGGCCCGTTCACCTGGGTGTGCTGGAAGGCCGTCGTTCTTTCGGCAACATTATCAAATACGTACTGATGGGAACCAGCTCCAATTTCGGCAATATGTTCAGCATGGCGGCAGCCGCTCTGTTCTTACCGTTCTTGCCGCTCTTGCCGGCCCAACTGCTACTCAATACTTTGCTCTACGATTTGTCTCAACTGGCCATTCCCAAGGACTATGTCGATCCTAAATTCCTGGCCAAACCTCAGCGCTGGAATACCGACCTGATCCGGCAGTTCATGCTGACCCTGGGGCCTCTGTCCTCGCTTTTTGATTTCCTTACCTTCGCCGTGCTGCTGCGGGTCTTCGAAGCCGACCCAGAGCTGTTTCGCAGCGGCTGGTTCGTGGAATCGCTGGTGACTCAGGTGCTGGTCATCTTCGTGATTCGCACCAGCGGCTCGCCCTGGAGCCACCGCCCCCACCCGGCTCTGTCGGGCGGAGCGCTGCTGATCGTGCTGCTGGGTTGCCTTGTGCCTCTGAGCGGGTTCATCGGATTTGAGCCGCTACCCTGGCTTTTCTATGGCTATGTGTGCCTGGCCGCTCTGCTCTATTTGATCCTGGTGCAGATCGTAAAGCAATACTTTTACAAGAAATATTGGCTAGTCCCGCGAAGCGGATAGCCGCTCACCAGGATGTGGTCTAAATTGCCCCGCATGGCTGGGGGCAATTTAGGGCTATGACACAGGTCATACCGAGTCCGTCCCGTTTCGAGTTAGCTAAGGCCATGCTAAACTGGGAATCACAGGCCGTCTCGGCCACGCAAGTCGTTCAAATGGTCCAGAGCGGGCAGCGTTTGTTTGTCCACGGGGCGGCGGCCACGCCGGCCGAACTGCTGGAAGCGCTCTGCCGGCGCACCGATCTACGCTCTTTGCAGCTCTACCATCTGCATTTGGACGGGCCGTGCCCCTTTGAGGGAGAGGAATTTGCCGGGCGCATCTTCTCCAACTCTCTGTTTGTAGGCGCCGGCTTGAGGGCGGCGGTGGCGGCCGGGCGAGCCGATTACATACCGACCTTTCTCTCCGATATCCCGGCTCTCTTCAGCGGCGGTGCCCTGCCTCTGGATGTGGCTCTGCTGCACCTCTCGCCCCCCGACGCGCATGGCAATTGCTCCTTGGGAACCTCGGTGGACGCCGCTCTTGCGGCCGCCCAAAACGCCCGGCTGGTGGTGGCCCAGATCAACCGCCAGATGCCTCGCACCCACGGCAACGGGGTGATTCCACTGGCCAGCCTCAAAGCTTATACCATCATCGACCGCCCTCTGCCGCAGACCAGGCCGGCTCCGATCGGAGCGGTGGAAGAAAGCATCGGCCAGCTGGTGGCCGAGCTCATCCCCGACGGCGCCACTTTGCAAATGGGGATCGGCGCCATACCTGACGCCGTTTTGCAGAGATTGGGGAACAAGCTCGACCTGGGAGTGCATACCGAGATGTTTTCGGATGGGCTGCTCCCTCTGCTATGCGGAGGCGTCATCACCAATCGTTATAAGAGCGTCCATCCCAACCGCACGGTGACCAGCTTCGTCAACGGCACCCGGGCCCTCTACGATTTTGTAAACGATAATCCGCTGGTCGAATTCCACCCTTGCGACCGCACCAACGACGTTTCGTTGATCCGCAAGAACCCCCGCGTTTGCGCGATTAATTCAGCTCTCGAGGTGGATTTGTCGGGACAGGTTTGCGCCGATTCCATGGGATTTAATATCTTCTCGGGAATTGGGGGTCAAATGGACTTCATGCGGGGCGCCGTCCTTTCCCCGGGCGGCCGGGCCGTCATCGCTTTGCCCTCGACGGCTGCTTCCGGACGCGTTTCCCGCATCGTCTCCAGTCTGAAGCCGGGAGCGGGTGTGGTGACCACTCGCGGCCACGTTCAATGGCTGGTCACGGAATACGGGGCTTTAAATCTACACGGGTTAAATTTGCGCCAACGGGCCGAAGGACTGATCGGGCTGGCGCATCCGGATTTTCGGGCTCAACTAAGACGAGAGATCTGTCAGGCGCGCCACTTCGATTTCGGAAAGGCGGAATCATTTGAGTAGCCGAAAAGAGCGAAAAAAGCGGTCTCTGCGCCCGGTTTCAAAGGGGGGGCTGTCCAGGGGGCGGACGGCCGCCACCAGGTAGATATCGTCCCGGGCCAGGACTACCAGCACATCGGTTTCGGCGCCGTCGCTCCCACGCAGACAGGCGTGCAGGCAGCGCCGGCCCGCGTAAGTTTCGATTTTCCACTGCACAACTCGACCCCCGCTGACCTCGAGGAAGGTGAAGACGGCTTGCCGGCAGTCCTCGGATTCAACTTTCCAGAGGCGCGATTCGGCATCGTGGGGGTGGCGAATCACCCCGAACATGTGCCCGGCGCCCAGGGCCGAGGCGACCATGAACTGGTCGTTTCTCACGGTGGTGCGGACCGGCATGGGCAGTTCCACCTGAAAATCTTTCTCGGGCGACACGAAGGGGAGCCAGCTCAGGCCGCCGGCGTCCGGCTTGCTCTGGCGAATAGACTCGAGATCCTTGGCGTAAGGAGAGTTGGGATTCAGCTCCACGGCCTGCTGGAGGTCCGCCCGGCCGGCCGCCGGCTGGCCCAACTGCAGATGCACGATGCCTCGCAAACCGTAGGCTTCGGACATGAGAGGGCTGAGTTGGAGCGCCTGGTCGAGATCCTGGCAGGCCAACTTTCCGTTGCCCAGCAGCCACTGAGAACGGGCTCGTAGATAGTACGCCTCCGGAAAACCCGGATCGCCCGCGATAAATCGATCCAGATCCGGGATGGCCTCGCGGTGGCGGTCCAGTCGATGCAGCAAACGTCCCCGTTGCAGCCAGAAAATATTATTCTGCTCGGGACTTAAAGAAAGCACTCGATTGTAGTCCGACAGGGCGGCGGACAGATATTCAGGGTCTTTCAGCAGGTTGGCCAGAAAGGCGCCGCGGGCTCTGTAACCGCGAGGATCGATCGGATTTTCCTCGATGTAGCGGTTGAGCATTTCCAGGGCGGAATCGACCTGGCCATCCAGCACAAACTGCAGCGTCTGCTCCAAATACGAAGCGGGCGCGGGCACCTGGGCCCGGGCGGGCAGGCTAACGCAGAGAGCAACCAGCAGCATCAGAACTTTCATCGCTCGTCGGCGCCAATCAATTCCTGAGTCTGGGTCTGATGTTCCAACACGGAAAGATCCGCCTCGGAGGGGTCCTTCGCCTGTTTTTGGCGGAACTGAATCCGTTTCTGCAAGACTTCCAGCTCCGCTTCCATCGATACGATTTCAAACGGAACTTCAAGCTCAGCAGCCAGATTCCGAAAAAGGTCGCGTTGGGCCCGCTTCAGGCAGGTCGCATCGACTACCACGGAGTGCCCATCCTCGAGGATCCGCCGCGCTTTCTCGGCCAGCGCCCGGTAGGTCCGTTGGCCCTGCTCGTCCGCATAGATTCCTTGTCCCAGTCCGCTCCCAGAATGGCCGCTGGGGGAGAGGCCGTGCAGACTCTTGCGGATGACGTCGGAGCGCAACCGAATGATGTCTTCTCGTTGCAGCAGGGCCTGGCTGTAGTGGGTCTTGCCGCTGCCGGAAAGGCCGTGCATCACCACCAGCCGGACCGGCCTGGGCCGCGTCCGTGCCAGCGCCTGGCTTAAATAGAGGCGGATCTCGCCGGCCACTTCGGGATGCCCCTGGGCCTTCTTCAAGGCGACCACCTTGGCGCGCACCATCCAACGGTAGAGAACATAAAAGTCCCAGAGAGCTAAACCATCGTAGTCCACCGTCTCTTCCAGGTAGGCATCGCGCGCGATCCGGCCCAGGTCGGGCCGTTCCCGGTGCTCCAGGTCGCTGACCAGGAAGGCGAGATCGTTCATCGTATCCACCCAGCGCAATTCCGGGTCAAACTCAATTCCATCGAATGGAACGGGTCGCCCCTCAATTTCCGCCACGTTCCCCAGGTGAAGGTCTCCGTGCAACTCACGGATGAAACCGTCTCGCTTGCGAGCCGAAAAATGAGGCTTGAGGCGCTTGAATTCCATTTCCGTCCAGTGCACCAGAGCCTCGAGAACAGGCCGGTGTTCCGGTTCCAGTTGGTAAAGCGTGGTGAAATTGTCCAGACACGGCGAGAGTACCTGGTCGGGCCGCCCAAATTCACTGTCGGCTTCAGAGCGGGCCGCCTGCTGATGAAAGTCGGCCACCAGGCGGCCCAATTGCTCCATCTGAGCCGGCACCAGCCGACCTTCGCTCAGTTGCCGGTCATACAATCCGGCCTGAGGAAACTGGCGCATCTTGACCGCGTATTCGAGCACTTCTCCAGGCCCCTCGAAGCATAGCTCCCCAGCCTGGGCGTTGAGGCTCACGACTTCACGGTAAACATCCGGGGCTAAACGCCGGTTCAGGCGAAGTTCCTCCTGGCAGAAGGTTCTTCGCCGCTCCAGGCTGCTGTAGTCCAGAAAGCCGAAATTGACGGGCTTCTTGAGCTTGTAGGCCCACTCGCCCGTCAGTATGACCCAGGAAATGTGGGTTTCCAGCAGCTCCAGATGTCCCACCGGATGGCGGTAAGCCTCGGGCCGAAGCAAGGTTTTGGGATCCAGTCTCACCGCGGGAGGTTGTGCATGAGAAGGGCCTGGTCGGCCCGCACCAGATCGTAGAGGCTTTCCAGTGCCGAGCGAACCTCAGGGTTCACGGCCGTCAGCATCTCCTGAAAAACATGCAGCGCCCGTTGCTGGCGCAACTGCAATTCTTGTGGGTCTGGCTGGGAAGACATAAGGCTTTTCCTCCGGTGCATTTGATAGCTCCACTATGCCGAGCCCGGGCGAATTTCGGTATGATTTGGATCAGCCTTAGGTGTAAATCTATACGTATTTTCGCTGGACGGGCGCCAGTTCCTCAAAAACGAGAGGTTCGCGATGTAAAGTGGCAGCCTGTCCCGAGCCATTCCAGGCCCACACCGCGAGGTGGGCGAACTTCTCGTCGTTGCGCAGTGGCTCCCCCGAATCCGTTTGATATTCCTGGCGAAAGTGGGCGCCGCAAGACTCCTCCCTGTGCCAGGCATCGAGGCACATCAAGTCGGCCAACTCGAGAAAATCCCCCACCCGCATGGCCCGTTCCAGTTCCTCCTGAAGACTCTCCCCATCACCTACCACGCCCAGGCTGGCCTCGAACTCCGCCTGCAATCCGGCAATTTCTTGACGAGCGCTCAGCAGCCCGGCGGCGCTCCGGGAAACCCCCACATATTTAAGTAAAATCTCACCCAGCCGGGAGTGAACTTCCCGCGGGGTCAGTTGACCCTTCCCGCCCAGGAGGTGGCGGATGCGCTCCCGGCACTGGACCCGGCAGGCTTCAAAGGCCGAGTCATCCGGACACACCGTGCTGCGACCTCTTTCCGCCAGCTCATGGGTTAGCGTGCGGGGGAGCACGAAAGCGCCGTCCACCATCGTCTGCAGCAAGGAGTTGGCGCCCAAACGGTTGGCGCCGTGGTCGGCGCAGTTGGCCTCGCCAATCACGAACAGGCCGCTTAGATTAGAGCGCAAGTGGTAGTCCACCCACAGCCCACCCATGGTGAAATGCGGAGCCGGACAGATCTGCATTGGTGCCTGGCAGGGGTTTTCTCCGGTTATCTCTCGGTACATAGCAAACAAGTTGCCGTAGCGTTCCTTCAGGATATCCGCGCCGACCCGTTCCAGCGCGTCGGCGAAGTCAAGGTAGACGGCGGCCGCGGTGGGACCGACCCCCCGGCCCGCCTCGACCATCGACCTGGTGGCTCGTGAGGCCAGGTCGCGGGGAACCAGATTGCCGTAGGCGGGGTAGAGTCGCTCCAGAAAGTAATCGCGCTCTTCTTCGGGAATCTGAGCGGGGCAGCGCTCGTCGCCGGCCTGGACGGGGACCCAAATCCTGCCATCGTTGCGCAGGCTCTCGCTCATCAGGGTCAGTTTGCTTTGGGCCGCATGAAATGGGGGGACGCAGGTAGGATGAAATTGGGTGAAGCACGGATTGGCGAACCATGCTCCTCTTCGGTAGCACCTCCACACAGCGCTGGCGTTGGAGCGGATGGCGTTGGTGGAAAGTTGAAAAACCGAGGAGTAGCCCCCGGTGGCTATGACCACCGCATCCGCCGCGTGGTTTTCCAGGGCTCCGCTGAGCAGGTTTCTGGCGATCACCCCGACCGCTCGGCCTTCCACCACCACCAGGTCCAGCATCTCTCGGCGGGTCAGCAAGCATACCCTGCCCGCGTGGACTTGACGCAACAGCGAGCCATGGACTCCCAGCAACAACTGCTGGCCGGTCTGACCGCGGGCGTAAAAAGTCCGCGATACCTGCACTCCGCCGAAACTGCGATTGCGCAAGGAGCCTCCGTATTCGCGAGCAAACGGGACTCCTTGAGCGACCAGCATATCGATGACCCGGGCGCTCAGTTCCGCCAGACGGTAAACGCCGGCCTCGCGGGCACGGAAATCCCCTCCCCGCAGTGTGTCGGCAAACATCCGATAGACACCGTCGCCATCGTTGCAGTAGTTCTTGGCTCCATTGACGCCGCCCTGGGCAGCCACGCTATGAGAGCGGCGGGGACTATCGAGCAAGGTCATGACGGTTACCCGGTAGCCCTGCTCGGCCAGGGTGGCGGCCGCGCTGGCCCCGGCCAGCCCCGCGCCCACCACCAGAACGTGGTATTTGTTTCGTTGCGACGGCGAGATGAGTCTCAACTCTTGTTGGCAACGGGTCCATTTTTCAGTTAACGGACCGGGTGGAACCTTGTTGTCGATCATCATTTGCTCAGAGTAAAACACGGGCCCGCTGGAAGACCCCTCAGACGGCTCTCATGAAAGGCGGCGCTTAAACGCGGGCCAGGGCTCCGCGCATGCGCGCATAGCCTTCATTCAGTTCCTGGACCAGAGCCCGGACGGCTTGACCAATTTCCCGTTTGGATTCCTCTCCGGCGACTTCCAGGACACTCAGACGCGATTGCAGCAAGGTCCACTTCTTTTCCAGCTCTTCCCATTGACTGCGCACCTCGGCCCTGGCCAGGTGAACTTGTAGCCGCAGTTCGTCGCGAAGCCGGGCCAGTTCTCGTTTGGGACTGGTGGCGTCATAAGTGATGTCGGTGTAGGGCATTTCATCGTTTGGCATGGCCTCAGTATGCCCCAGGGCGGTGGGCGCGAGTATGATCCAGGTCAGCTAAGGCGCCGGTCTCGAGCGGACCCAGTCGTTCCCCCAGGTTCTTCAGGGCGCTTGCGGCTGACTTGAAATCGAGACCCAGGATCAGGGCCTCCAAGTGCTCCAGCTCGGTTGGGTGCAGCCGTCCTTTCAGACGCACCGAGAGTTCGCTCCAACTGTCGAGAGCCTCACCATCGAAACTCTGCAATTCCGATTGCAGTTTTTCCCACAGTCGCTGCAGGGATATTTTGGAAAGAGAGCTGCTTCCATAGGAATTGCTCCAGTTTGCCAGGCGCTCGACAATGCGTTCACAAATCTCCCTCAGGCTGGTGCTCAAGGTGTGATATTCCGCTCGTATATAGTCATCAGCACCGAATTCCAAATTTCGCGCAGATTGTTCAACCACTTTCACGCCCAGACCGCCCGCCACTCCCTTCAGCTCATGCGCCAGCAATCGGAGCCGGTTCTCGTCTTGCGTTTGTAGGGCCGATTCAAAAGCACCGAGAGTCGTTTCGCATTGCCTGGCGAAATTGAGCAGTAAGCGACCATAAAGCCGGGAATTGCCGCCAAGTCTGGCCAGACCTTCGCTCATCTGGAGTCCCTCGATATCGGGTAGCATACCTGGGTACTCTAGCAAATCCGAGTACGCCGGGGATAGTAGGGTTTACCCTATGATCTCGATCAGTTACTCACCGACGGAATCCCTTCATCCTGGTCTAAAACTACCAAACAGATGAGACAGACGGACGAGCCGAGCCTCCCTGCCCCAGGAAATAAGGAGATTTATCACTTTGCGCAACTTACCGACTCTACTGGTGGTGGACGACGCACCGGCCAATCTGGCCGTGGTCTATTCTTTATTAAAAAGCGATTTTCGAATCCTGGTGGCTCCCAGCGGCGCCAAGGCACTCGAATTGGTGAAGAGCGCGAATCCACCCCAGCTCATTCTTTTAGACGTGGCCATGCCGGAAATGGATGGTTATGCTATCTGCCGGGCCCTCAAAGCCGACCCGGTGACTCGTTCCATTCCCGTCATATTCCTCACGGGAAAAACCGATCCGGAAGATGAGGCGCTAGGTTTCGAATGCGGCTGCGCTGACATCGTCCACAAACCCTTTCATCCAACGGTCCTGAAGGCTCGAATTCGCAATTGTCTGCGCCTGAGCCAGCAGGAGCCGCCCCCCGTCGTGAGTGACCATCTCTACGAATCCGTTATGGACTCGGTCACTGAGCAAGTTGCCGTATTGGACCAGGGCGGGGGCATTGTGGCCGTCAATAAAGCCTGGAAGGACTGCCCGGCCAATGCCGGCTGCAGCCGGGTGGGCTCGAATTATGTGAAGAAATTACGCGAAGCGGATACCCAGGAGGCGGCTCTGGCGTTGTCCGGTCTCGTCGACGTATTATCAGGTCTGCGCTCTGAGTTTCATCTCGAATACCGTTGCTCCCACACCGGTGGTGAGCCGCGCTGGTGCCGTTTGCGCGCCAATCGCCTCAGCCATGCATGTCCTGGAATTCTGGTCATCAAGCACGATATCACCTCGGAAAAGGCGGCGGCGCTGTCGCTGGAGCAAAGTGAGGCCCGTTACAGGCAGCTATTCCAGGCGAATCCTCATCCTATGTGGGTTTACGATCGTGAGTCTCTGGCATTTCTGGACGTGAACAACGCCGCTCTAAAATATTACGGCTACGAGCGCCAGGAATTCCTCCGACGGACCGTTGCCGACCTCCAACCAGAAGATCAACTGCTGCCCTTTTTAGACCATCTCAGGGAGGGCCCCGGCTCCACCGGATCGTGGCGCCAGATCAAGAAAGACGGGGAAGAAATCTTCGTGCAGGTGACGGCCTGTCCGCTGGAATTTCGCGGACGCCCGGCCGAAGTCGTGACCGCTCTCGACCTTACCGCGCTCGAGCGGGGGCGGAAGGCGTTAGAACTCGAAGCGCGCCGGGCGGAAGCCCTTCTACAATTACCCCAGGCAGCCGAATGCCTGGGCGAACGGGCCTTCATACAAAAAGCCTTGGAGGCTCTCGAAGAATTGACTTCCAGCCCCTATTCGTTCCTGCACTTTTTGCCGGCAACCTCGGTAAACTGGTCACGCCGGACCCTTCAATCTTTCGGGCCGGTGCCTCCCTTGAGTCAGGCGGAGATCGAGAGTCAGCGCAGCCTGCTCCTTTGCAACCAGCCTTTCGCTCAACTCAAGCGTTTGATTTTCGTGCCCGTTTTCGAGAGCGGCGAACTGGTCATGGTGGTTGGAGTCGCCGACAAAACAAGCGACTATGATGAATTGGACGTCCAGGCCGTGCGCCTGATGGCCAACGAGGTCTGGCGCCTGGTGGAACGACGTAGAACCCAGGAGCAACTTTTGAAACTCTCGCGGGCTGTGGAACAAAGTCCTAACTGTATCGTCATTACCAATCTGGCCGGCGATATTGAATATGTAAACGAGGCTTTCGAAGCAGTGACCGGCTACGCGTCCTCCGAGGTGGTGGGAAAGAATCCACGGCTTTTGAAATCGGGCCAGACCCCGCCCGAACGGTTCCAGGAGATGTGGTCCAACCTGCGCCAGGGACACGTTTGGCAGGGCGAACTCAGCAATCGCCGCAAAGACGGCAGCCACTATACAGAATGGGCCATCCTCAGTCCCATCCGCCGGGCCGATGGCAGAATTTCGCACTACGTGGGAATCAAGGAAGACATCACGGAACGGAAAGCCCTGGCCCGGGAACTGGAGCAGCATCGGCACCACCTTGAAGAGTTGGTCGCTACCCGCACCGCCGAACTGGCCCGGGCGCAGCAGCGAGCGGAAAGCGCCAATCGTGCCAAAAGCGCCTTCCTGGCGAATATGAGTCACGAAATTCGCACCCCTCTCAATGCCATCATGGGCCTCACTCATTTGCTCAGGAAGACAGCGGTGACTCCACAGCAGACGAAAAGCTTGGAGGGGATCGATGGAGCCGGCCGCCACCTTCTAGGAGTCATTAGCGATATCTTGGACCTGGCCAAAATCGAAGCCGGCCGCTTCGAGTTGGAAATGGTGGAGTTCCACATCTCCTCCCTGCTTGACAACGTGAGCAGCCTGACCATAGGTCAGGCGCAGGCCAAGGGCTTACGCCTCACGGTTGAGTGCGAATCCGGCTGTGGCTGGGTTAGAGGCGATGTCACCCGGCTCCGCCAGGCATTGCTCAATTACGCCAGCAACGCCGTCAAGTTCACTCAGAATGGCGAGATCACTTTGCGCTGCAGGATTTTGAGCGAGAATAATCAGACCCTGGTGGCTGGATTTGAGGTGGAGGACAGTGGTAGTGGAATCCCCGCCGAAAATCTATCCCGACTTTTTCAAACTTTCGAGCAACTGGACGCTTCCACCACCCGCAAGTTCGGGGGCACCGGCCTGGGCCTGGCCATCACCAAAAGATTGGCCGGCCTCATGGGGGGAGAGGTGGGGGTGGAGAGCACCTGGGGGCGGGGCAGCATTTTCCGCTTCACCGTTCCTCTAGAACGTGCCTCGGGACCGGCCCGCCTGTGCTCGCCCAATCTGGAGGGTAACCCCGAGCAACTGCTGGGCGAGCGCCACGCCGGCCGTTGCGTGCTGCTTGCCGAAGACAATCCTATCAATCGGGAGGTAGCGGTGGAAATGCTGCAAGCCGTAGGCCTGCGAGTCGACACCGCCGAGAATGGGGAGGAGGCTGTGGAAATGGCCGACCGGCGGCCTTACGACCTCATTCTGATGGACCTGCAAATGCCGGGATTGGACGGCCTGGAGGCCACCCGGAGAATTCGGGCTCTGCCCGGAGCCACCCGGGTCCCCATCCTGGCTATGACGGCCAACGTTTTTGAAGAAGATCGCCAGGAGTGCCTGCGCGCCGGAATGGATGACTTCGTGCCGAAGCCGGTAGATCCCCAGAACCTCTATCTCAAGATTCTGCGCTGGCTTTCTCGCGAGGAAATCGCGGTGCAGCCTGCAAACGCCGCAAAGTACGCAATACCCGACTGGCTTCCCAGCTTGCCCGGTTGCCGGATGGAGTGGGGACTGACGGTGTTGCGCGGCAACGCTGCCAAGTATGTTCGCCTGCTCACGGACCTGGTGCATTCCAGTCAGAGCGAAATCGAAAGCCTTGACTCTGCCAGACCCGATGAGGTGCGCAAATTAGCCCACAAAATCAAAGGCGCCGCCGCCAACCTGGGAGCGGAGCACCTGGCCCGGCTGGCCGCGGCCTTGGAAAAGGGGGGAGACGAGGAGGTGGACTGCTCGGAGCTCCGGTCCGCCCTGGCTGAGCTGGCGGCTGCTCTGCCAGTGCTACCGGAGGAACCGGCCCGCCGCTCCAGCCTTACCTCCACGCAAGTCCTGGCACGACTGGAGCAACTTCTTCACGAAGGGGACGCCGAAGCGCTTTCTCTACTGGAAAGCAATTCCCAAGAAATACTCGGAGTGCTCGGCCCGAAATACCCGGAGTTCCGCCGTCAGGTCGAGCGCTTCCAGTTTGGACAGGCTTTACAGCTGATCAAGTCGGCGTGTGCGGCGGACTCCAATCGAGAAATAGGAAAGTAATGTCATCCGCCGGCTCGGCGCCGGCGACAAACTCATTAAGTCGAGAACGCAATACTTCCACCGCTTGCTCCGGGGACCTGGCGCCGGAAAAGGCCAGACTTGCCGCCAGACGCTCCGCCCCGAAGATTTCTCCTTGTGGATTGGCGGCTTCGGTCACCCCATCGGTATAAAACAGGAGCATTTGTCCGGGCTGCAGCCAGGTTTGATAGCTGGGAAAATGACAGCCCGAGCGCAGACCCAGCGCCGGCCCTCCCTCAAACTCAAGAACCTCGCCGCGGTTGCCGGAGGCAAACAAGAGCGGGTGCTCGTGTCCTCCCCGCGCCAGACTCAGTTCGCCGGTGGCCGTGTGCAGCAAGCCGCATACAAAGGTGACGAACATGCAGGCCTGATTGTCAGCATAGATTTCTTCATTCAAGAGTTCGAGTAAATGCGCTGAACTCAGGGCCTTTCTACCGACGCTGCGCAGCAGGGTCCGAACCTGTACCAGGAAGAGGGCGGCGGCCATGCCCTTGTCGGAAACATCGCCCAGAGCAAAAAGCAACCGGTGCTCATCGACGAAAAAGTGTTCAAACAGGTCTCCACCCACGGCGCGAGCAGGGCTCAGGTAACTGTTCAGACGGCAGCCGCGGCTGGCGAATCGAGAATGCGGCAACATCGCTTTCTGCAACCGGCCGGCTACATCTAACTCCATGGAGACGCGTAGCGCCTGCTGGCGAGCCTCGAGCAACGGTCCGAGAGCCTCTCGGTGGCGTTTCAATTCCAGATGATTGCTGACCCGAGCGCGCACCAGTTCGGCCCGGAACGGCTTGCTGATGAAGTCGACTGCTCCCAGGCGGAGCCCTTTGGTTTGCTCGGACGTCTCGTCCAGGCCGCTCACGAAAATGATGGGAATGTGTTTCGTTTTCTCGCTATCCTGGAGTTTCTGACAGATGGTGTAGCCGTCCATCCCGGGCATGACGACATCGAGTAAAATCAGATCCGGCTGAGGCGCTGTTTCCGCCATTTCAATGGCCTTGAGGCCGGAAGTAGCGGCCTGCAGGTGGTAAATCTTGCCTAAAATACCCATCATCAGGCGAATGTTTTCCGGCGTATCATCGACAATCAATACGCGTGGTTTGTCGGTCATTTCGCCTCCTGAAGGGCGGCCATCATTTCCGAAGCGGTCTCCCTGGCGCAGTCGAGATCAAAATCGTCCAGACAGGCTTGCAGTTGCGAGCGCTGGACCTCCAGTGAGGTTCCCCGGGTCAGCTCTCCCAGTTGCTCCGACAGCTGGAAAGCCTCTCCCAGGTCGATCTGCAACTGAGCCAGAAACGCATCCAAAAGTGGAATGACCTGAGAGGGATCGATGGTGCGCTTCATCTCCGCCGGGGAGCTTTCTTCCAAAGTAGCCAGAAGCCGAATGACTCGCGCCAGCTCTTCCTCCAGAGAGCCCAGCAACTCGGGCGGCGGTGGAGACTCAGCGCGCGCAGCCGTCTCCACCTGCATGCTCAACGTTGACAGCCTGTCCATCCCCAAATTACCGGCCGCTCCCTTGAGGGTATGACTCAAAGCTCGAACCTGCTTCAAGTCCCCGGCCTCGAGGGCTTTCCGCAATTTCCAAGCGGTTGTCTCGTTCCGCCGCCCAAACTGAACCAACAAGGTCTTGAACAAGCGCTGGTTTCCACCCAGACGCTCCAGCCCTTGCCGGCAATCCACGCCCTCTAAGGGGGGAAATTCGCTATCTGGACTGGGTAAGGAGCTGGGGGCCTCTCCAACTTTCAGAAATCGCTTCAAAGCTTGATAGAGGGCCTGCGGGCGGACGGGCTTGGCCAAAAAGTCATCCATTCCCGCCACTCGGCAGGCCTGGCGATCTTCCAGCCGAGTGTTGGCTGTCAAAGCCAAAATCGGTACCGTAGCGCCTTGCTCCCGCAGCCGTGCGGCCGTCTCCAGGCCATCCATACCCGGCATTTGCAGATCCATCAGGATCGCATCGTAAGCATATTTCTGAGCCAGCTCGATGGCCTGGGCGCCCCCCGCCGCCAGGTGGGCGGTAATACCCAGCTGGCGTAACATTTCGGCGGCCACTTCCTGGTTGATATCGTTGTCATCGACCACCAGCACCTGGCCTCGCAGGCCACCCCATTCCGGCGGCTGGAAAGAAATCAACTTCTGAGCCGCTGCAGCCTCAGCTCCCAGCGGGGAGGCCAAACAAACCGTGAAGAGGAAGCGGCTCCCTCGGCCGAGTTCGGATTCCGCCCGGATCGTTCCCCCCAGAATCTCCACAAACCGCTGGCTAAGAAACAATCCCAGGCCGACACCTCCATAAGAACGGGAGGCAGAGCTGTCTCCCTGTCTGAACGGAGTGAACAGGCCTTCCAGATATTCAGGCCCCATCCCGATACCGGTGTCGCTGATGGCGAACTCCAATGTGCAAGAATCTCCCTCTTGGGCCACTACGTCCACGCGCACAAGCACACGGCCCCGCGGTGTAAATCGGACGGCGTTGTGGCCGAGGTTGAACAGGATCCTGCGAAGCTTACCGGCATCCCCTCTAAGTCTCTGAGGAACCTGGGGAGCCAGCTCGAAGTCAAGCTGCAGTGCCTGATCAGGCTTTAGCCAACCCTTCATCGCCTGAAGTAACTCTTCCAGTACTTCGGCGAGTTCAAAATCCTCGACTTGCAGAGCGACGTCTCCACCGGAGCTTTCGTGAAGAGAATAATCCAGTACATCGTTGACAATTGCCAACATCCCCCGAGCCGCCTGTCCGAGTTTATCCAAATAGGCGGCCTTCTTCGCTTCGTCGGGGTTTAACTGAAGAAGGTAAAGCAGTCCGAGAACACCGTTCAGAGGTGTGCGAATTTCGTGAGACATTGTTCTCAGAAAAGAAGTCTTGGTTCGGCTAGCCAGTTCCGCGCTGACCGCGGCGGCCTGCAAAGCTTCCAGCACTTGCTTTTGCTCGGTCAAATTGTAGAAAAGATAGAGTTGATGGCAGCGCCCGGAGCGCATCCAGGGGGTGACGGTCATCTGGACCTGAATTTCGACGCCATCCTGCCGGCGAATCCTGGTCCCCTGGCCCATTTCGTTCAAGAGGCTAGGGAAAAGGCTGGAGATCTGGCTGCCAATCAGGGATTGCTCGTCCTCGAGTCCCAGCATGGCCTGGGCGGCGGGGTTGGCCTGAACGATGGTTCCCTCCAGACCGATCAGCATCGGCGCGGGAGCGATCTTGAACAGGGAATGCAATTGATCTTCCGTTTCGCGTAAACTGGCATTTCGATCGGTGACCTCAAAGGCGGACAGGTGGTAAAATTCCAGTCCCTCCTCGCCCAATCTGGGCCGAACGCAAAACTGAAAATCCGCCAGCCCCCCCCGGTTGCAGGCCAGGGTCACTTCAAATACCTGTTCATTCCCGTTGGCGGCTTTGCGCAACGCCTGGTAGAACTCGTCCACCACATCATCGCTTTGGCTCGACTCCAAAAGCGCAATCAGGCTTTTACCGGCGATATCGGGATCGCCTGCGCAGAGATAGGGGCACAACGCGGGGGAAAACCGAAGGATGCGACTTTCAGGAGTGAGCAGCAGGTTCATGACCTTCTCGCCCTGGAAGATCAAATTCAACTTGCCTTCCAGGCCTTCTCGTTGTCCCTGGAACTCGGCGGATTCCGTCAGCTCCGTTACCGTAGAGATGACGAAGGGGGGTCCCGAAGGAGGCTGTACCGGCGCCAAATGGATTTGCACCACCTTCTTGCGGCCGTCGGTTCCCCGGGTATGAACCCTTTGCACCAGCGCCTCTCCCAGCAGGGCTCGGTCAAACAATCGCTTGAACCTATGCTCAAAGGTTCTGGCGCCCCAAACCTCAGCCAGCGAACGGCCGACGGCCTGTTCTTGAGGGATCGAGTGGACCCGGCACCAGTTGGCGTCCACCCACAAGTACCGATAGTCTGAACCAACGGCTGCGACCGTAGGTAATTTCATTCGCGCGCAATCCTTTCCGAGCCTTGTTTCCCGGAACTTAGTGGTGCGGCAGGGGTAAGCCTGCGTCTGACCACCTGCTGCGCTAGAGAAATTGATCTGTATCATAGATGGGTGAGCCAGGCTCAGCTAATTTTAAATGACCAAGAAGTGCGAGGTGCAAGATGTGTCAGCGGATCCTGGTTCCCCTGGACGGCTCTCCCGTAGCCGAAGCGGCGCTGGAAGCCGCGTCCAGGCTCCTGTCGCCGGAAGGTGGTGAGTTAGTCCTGGTGCGGATGCAGGACTCTTCCCAGGCACATGATCTTGACACGAATCGCTACGGCGACTACCTGGGCCTGGTGGCCGAGCGTTGGCGCCGGCCGGGCCGCCGGGTCTCCCAGCAAGTCCTGGACCATGAATTGCGCATGGCACAAGGACTGGCTCGGGCAGCCGAGTCCAACGCCTGTGACATGGTGGTATTGACTTCCCGCGGACGTAGCGGCCTGGAGCGTGTTCTGGCGGGCAGCGTGGCCGAGGAGGTGGCGCGCATCTCCACCCGCCCCGTTCTGATCTTGGGCCCGCACACGCCTGAAGTTCGGCGTATTAAAAACGAACTCCAGCTGATGAGCAAGTTTTAAGGACCTATGAAACTGGACTACGATGTGATCGTGGTCGGGGGTGGGCACAACGGCTTGATCGCCGCCGGACTCCTGGCCAAATATGGCTACCACGTGCTGGTTTTAGAGAAGCGCTCCCAGGTCGGCGGCGCGGCGGTGACGGAAAGCCCTTGGGGACCTGAGTATAAGGTTACCAGTCTGAGCTACGTGATCAGCCTGATGCCGCCGACCGTGCTGCGCGAGCTGGAACTGGAGCGCTATGGCTACCACGTCTATCCCCAACACGGCTACTTCGTTCCCTATAGCGATGGACGCTATCTGCACATGAGCGACCACCGCGCAACCCGGCGCCAGCGAGTCTCGCAGTTCTCCGCTAAAGACGCCCTGGCCCTGGACCGCTGGGATGACTGGCTGAGCGAACTCGGTCGCGCGCTGGGGCCGCTTTTGCTGACCGTGCCTCCGCGTCTGGGTTCGCACCGTCCGGCCGATCTGTTGGAACTGCTCAAATTTGCCTGGAAGTTGCGCGGCTGGAACACCCAGAGAGTGGGTGACGTGACCCGGCTTTTCACCATGAGCGTGGCCGACCTGCTGGAGGAATTCTTTGAATCACCTCAGATCCTGGGATTGAAATCGGTGAGCGGCATTATCGGCACCTGGGCCGGACCCCGCTCCCCAGGAACGGCCTATGTCATGGCTCACCACAAAATCGGCGACCTGGGCGATGGGCAAATGGGTTGCTGGGGATTCCCCCGCGGAGGCATGGGAGGAGCGACCCAAGCCATGCGCCGGGCCGCCGAAGCCTTCGGCTGCCAATTCATGACCGAGTGCGAGGTGGGTCGCGTCACCACCCGCGGCGGCCGCGTAACCGGCGTGGCCTTGCGCGACGGACGCACTTTTCAGGCTCCCGTGGTCATCACCACGGTGCATCCCCACATCGCCTTTCTCGAGCATCTGGAAGCCGGCTTGTTGCCGGACGCCCTGGTGCAACGCCTGCAGTCTTGGAAGACGCGCAGCGGCACCGTCAAGATCAACCTGGCCCTGGACCGCCTGCCCGAATTTCGCTGCAAGCCGGGTTTTGACGTGCAGGTTCATGGCGGAACCATCGTACTGGTGGACTCGCTCGATGAGTTGGAAACGGCCTATCAGGAGGCGGTGGCCGGCCAGCCGGCCCGCCGGCCTTTTGTAGACCTGTGCCTGCCCTCGGTCTTTGATGATAGCCTGGCTCCTCCCGGGCAGCATATCGCCTCCCTGTTTACGCAGTGGGTGCCCCACCAGTTTGTGCTCCAGCCCCACCAGGCCGAGCTGGAGAGCTACGCCGACCGAATCATCGCACGTCTGGAGGGGCTGGCGCCCGGCTTTACCCGTTCCATCCTGCATCGTCAGATCATCGGGCCCCACGAAATGGAACGAGATTACGGACTGATCGGGGGGAATATCTTCCACGGCGAGCTGTCCCTCCAACAGCTCTTTCATATGCGCCCCGCTCCCGGTTGGGCTCAATTCGAGACGCCTGTGCGCGGTCTTTACAACGCCTCTTCGGCCACTCATGGAGGCGGCGGGGTGACGGGCATTCCCGGCCTGCAGGTGGCCCGGCGCCTGCTTAAGGTTCCGCTGAGTTAAACCTGGCCGGCGCTTCCCGAACCCGGAGGAAAGACCAGCACCGGGCAAGGAGATTGGCGGGCCACCTGGTCGGTCACGCTGCCCAGGTAAATCTGTTCAAATCCGCCGGCTCCGTGGGTAGACATGGCCACCAGATCGCAGTCATTTTTTTGCAGCCATTCCAGAATGCCCTCGGGGGCCTGTGAGTCGAGCATGACCAGGCGGTGCCGGGCTCGTCCACTCACCAGTCGCTCCAGATCATAGCGCAGTCGATCCAGGTAAGAACCGGTGGCTTCACTCTGGCGCGCCTCCTCTTGCGGCACGCCGCAACAGTGCAGGACCGTGATCGAGGTCTCGGGGGTCACAAAGGGGGCGAGATGGTCCAACACCGCGCCCGAGAGTTGCGAGCCATCCACCGGCACCAGCATGTGGCGAGGTTCCGGTCTGCTCTCGCCGCGCACCAACAGGACGGGACAGGGTGCCCCGTGGGCCACTCCTTCGGCCACGCTGCCGATCATCCAGCGCACGATGGGTCCATAGGCATAGGGAGCCATCACAACCAGGTCACACTTTTCGCGAAAAGCCTGAGCGCGAATACTTTCGCGCGCCGGCCCCACCACGCAGCGAGTGCGCACGGACAGTCCGGCAAATTTTTCGGACTGCTGGCCCAAATAATCTCGAGCCGCCTCCAACATATCCTGCTCCAGGCGCTGGGTGGCCAGTGAGGCGAAGGTCTCGCCGGCAAAGGCCAGCGGGTCGATGGCGCGCAGCAACACGACCTCGGCCTGCCAGCGTTCGGCCAGCCTGCGCGCCTGGGGAATCGCCTTGTGAGCATGGCTCATCCCATTGAGTGGCAGCAAGATTTTCATGCCTCCATTGTGCTGTTGCCAGGGGCCCTCGGCTATGATCCAGATCAGCCTGATCCCGATCCTATCTCCGCCGCCCTCTGAAGGTTAGGCTGGCAGGGAAGTGACGGGAGGAATGCATGAAAATTTATCCGCTGGTTTGACGATTTGGGAATGGACGATGTGCCACTGGTCGGTGGCAAAAATGCCTCGCTCGGAGAAATGCGCCGGGAACTCTCGAGTCCCAATAAATATCTATACTTTTGGGCGGAGCTCCTTTCGAGCCCGAAGAAGAAAACCCCATGCTCGGCGGCGTGGCGCCAGCCGCTACTATCACCCCGAATATAAGGAGGGCTTTTTACTGGAGGCGGCGGCCGTGAAACGCGTGCGCGAGGAAATGGGGCTGCACAATCTCAAGGTCATGGTTCCTTCTGCCGAACGCCGAGGAAGGCCGGAAGGGGCTGGAGACGATGGCGGAAGGCGGCCTGGAGCGAGGCAAGGAGGGCTGAGCGCGCGGGTCCAGGAATCGGTTCTGCGGGGATTGGAGCGACTTAAGCAGCATCGCTCAAAAAGTGCAGTTGCTGAACATTGATCAAGGTGAGAAAGTGGCGGTCCCACTGAATCAGCGAGCGGCGCCTCCAGTCGCTGCACAGACGGATCACGGTCTCGGTGGTGGTGCCGATCCATTCGGCCAACTCCTGGCGAGTCAACTGCAACTGAAAGGAAATCCCCTGTCCCACTTTTTTACCCAGGCTATCCGCCAGCCAGAGGAGGGCCCGGGACAGGCGCACCTCCACGCGGTCGGCGGGGGAGGCCACCCGGGTGCTGCGCTGGCGGCGCAACTGCTGCACCATGCGGGTCTGGCAGCGCCAGGCCAGTTGCGGATCCTCCAGCAGAACGCCGCGAGCCACCACGGCCACTTTGGCGGTGGAATTCGAGGGAGCCTTGCAAGTGAAGGGGTAGGGCGAGCCATCCAGGCAACTGAGCAGGTCGAAGACATCGCCCGGTAAGAGCAGCTCCGAAATGGTTTCGCGGCCGCAGGGACTGGTCCAGGTCAACTTGACGAATCCTTCCAGCACCTGGTATACGGCGGTGGGGCTGTCGCCCTGCCAGAAGAGGGCCTCGCCGGCCTGCAGAGTTTTGCTCCCGGCGCGATCCCCTAAAAGACTGTCGGCGGCGATGCCCATAATGTTGTTTCTCCTTCCTGGCTGCTCATGTCCCTGAGCGCAGACTCAGAGTAGCCTGGGGGAGGGCTCGGCCGCGCCCGCACAAGGGGAGTTCTTGGCTCCGACTCGGGCACGGTTTCATGTCAGACTTTAGGCGGAGGTCAACTGACTCGTCGATATAGCTTAGCTTAATCTGTGCAGCTCGGGCCGGGTATGACGCAGGTCATAGGAAGTCTCTCGACTGGGGACTAGGCTGGAGCCATGCATCAGCAGCAGCCTCTCTTTCTCTGTCTGGCCCAAGCTTACAAGGGCCGAATCCTACTGGAAGAAGCGCGTGCTCTCGGGATCCGCACCTTGCTTTTCGCTCACCAGTCGACCCGGGGCCAATGGGCCGAGGAAACGGCCGACGAGATCTTCTACTTCCCCGACTTCTCCGACCGCCTCCCCCTTTGCCAGGCGATTGCCTACCTGGCCCGGACACGGCGTTTTGAAGCCGTCTTTCCGCTGGATGAATTGAGTGTGGAAGTGGCCGCCGTCATCCGCGAGCATCTTGGCCTGCCGGGCCTGGACGTCTCTCAGGCGCATCGCTTTCGCGATAAGCTCCTGATGCGCCAGGCGGCCGAGCATGTCGGCATTTCTCAGCCTCGTTTCGTAGCCGCCTTGAACGATCAGAGCTTGCGGGAATTTGTCGCCCGGGTGGCCGGCCCCTGGTATCTCAAACCTCGCAGCCTGGCGGGGTCGGCCGGGATTATGCGGGTGGAGAACGAGGGCCAGCTTTGGGTCAGACTCCAAGAGCTCGGAGAGCAGCGCGGGTTTTACCTCCTGGAGGAATCGATCGAGGGCCGTGTCTATCACGTGGACTCGCTCGTGTATGGCCATCAAATCCCCTTTGCCCAAGTTCATGCCTATGGCGATCCCCCCTGGCGGATTTCCCAGCAAGGGGGCGTTTTCACGACCTCTACCGTGCACCCCCGCGACCGTGCCCATTCCCATCTCCGCACTCTCAACGAACGCGTGATTGGCGGGCTGGGTTTGGCACGCGGAGTGGTGCATGCGGAATTCCTGGAGCGCAAGGGGCGTTTCTATTTTCTGGAGGCGGCGGCGCGCGTGGCCGGAGCCAATATTGATGTGCTGGTGGAGAAGAGCAGTGGTTTGAATCTTTGGCGACGGCCCGGCCGCCCTTTCTCCCGAGGCCGAGAAGAAGCCGCCCGACTTTTCGCGTCCCGACGCTTTTCGAAATAGAACCGATGAAGATCTGGAGACCTGGGCCCAATCCGGGATTTATCATTCCGGCTTTCCCCTGGACGCCAATCAAAGCAAGTGGTGGCACGGTCCCCTGAATGCCGACGAGATGCCGGCCCTGATTCTCTATTTGCGTAGCCTGTCACTACATTAGGCGCTGGGCCTGGGCGATTTTCTCCACCAATTGTTCGAGATGAAGGTCTTCGACGAAAGGGGAAGTGATGTAAGACTTGAGAGCCACGATCGGGAGCCCGAAGGGAGTGAGCCGAAAGCAGTCGGACTGGCCCAGCAGGACGCCCCGCCCCGACATGGCTTCCGTGTGGAGAAAACGGGACAACCTGCGATTGTATTCGTTGTGCGCCACCAGTTGCTCGGCAAAAGCCGGATCTGTCAATTCACGCTCGTGCACCCGAAAGGTGTCGATCCCGTTCGGATAGGCGCGAAACAGTGTCACCGGACCGAAATTGTCGCGATTCACGATGGTGAGATAGGGGCGGGCTTCCAACAATTCTCTCAGGACCTGGGCTTTTTCCACCAGATGTCCCAACAGCGACTGCAGTCCCGTCCGCCCGAATAGGCGCAGATTGGCCAGGGCCGACAGAATGCCGCTGCCGCTGCGGGAGGTTTCGAGTGTAAACAGACCCGGGTGATACTCGCCGGTCTGAAACAGATAGGGCATCTCCTCGTAGCCGCGGCCCAGCCGGCGCAAGTCCTGGCTTTCTTTGACCAACAGCAGGCTGGAAACATAAGGCGTGAAGCCGGTTTTGTGGAAATCGATGCCGATCGAGTCCGCCAGTTCCAAGCCGGCCAGACGTTCCACGGTGGCCGCCAGGGCACGCACGGTGCGCGGCCGGAAGCCCAGAGGATTGGCTTCCCATTGGTAGTCTCGAAAGACGCTCCAGGCCCAACCGATGACCGCGTCGGCGTGAACGTGGGGAGAATAGTCCAGGGAAAACTCCTGAACCAGACGGTCGCGTAGCCTGACTATCGCCTCCACATCATCCAGGGCGAAACAGTCGGTGGTGCCGACGGTAGCCATAAAACAGGCGATTTTGCCGCCGCCGGCCAGGATCTCGCGAGCTCGCTCTTCCAGAAGGTCCAGCCGGATTTGATTGCGCGCGTCGGTGGGGATGGCGTGGACATTCTTTTGGCCCAGGCCCAACCAGCCGGCCACCGTCAACTTGCAGTAGTGGCCGTTGGCGCTGACCAGAATAGCCGCGTCCTGGCGCACTCCCTCCTTCAGCGAGCCGGGAAGGGCTTTTTCCAGGGCGATGCGGTGGGCATAAAGCGTGCAGCCGGTCCCCCCAAAGGTGAAGATACCCGCGGAGGTCTGGGAATCATAGCCCATCAGCTCGGAAACGATCGAAGCGACCTCGACCTCGGCCAGAGCAAAGCGCTGGCTGACTTCGTCCCAGACCAGATTGGGGCTGGCCAGCCCGCTGATCACCTGGGCCACCAGCGAAGCTACCGTGGGAGGAGGACAAATATTGATTTGCGTTTTTGGATGCCCCCAGATATTGAGGCCATTGAGATAGCTGACCAGCTCACTGCTGACCTCCTCAAGGCTTTTACCTTCCCAGTGCAGGCGGCTCTGGCGCGCCAATTCATAATCGAGGGGCAGCTTGCTGCCCCAGATCGGCAACTCGCTCTTCAAAGCGTCGACCTGGTCAAGCACGCGCATCACCGTGTGAGTCACATAGGAATCGTGAATCCGGTCGCTGGTGGGTTGGGGAAAACTGCGCCGCAATTCGTTGAGGATCGATTGATAGGTTGGCATGGATTCAGAACTCCGGTCAAGTTGGTGGATCGCAGGATAAGAGCAGTAAACTCACGTCGTCACGGTAGGGCGGGGCGGCCAGCAGGGCCACCACATCCGGTATTCCCAAGCGGGGCCTGGTCAGCGCTTCCCGCAATCGCTCCTGGTTCAAGCCCACCTCCAGGGCGCCGTCGGTGTAGACCAGCAGACGGTCGCCCGCCTGAAGGGGGAGGTGGAATGCCGAGAAGCGCTCCTGAAGGTCGACTCCCAAAGGCAGGGCTCCCCCTTTGGGCAACCGGCAAATTCGGCCGTCATAGCGCACCAGCAAGGGCAATTCGTGGCCCGCCCGGGAGAAGGACCATTCCCGGGCGGCCAGGTCGACTTCCAGGACCAGGGCCGTGGCAAACATCGGGCGATTTCGGGTACGTTCCGCCAGGCAGCAATTCATGCGCGCAAGCACTTCCGGCAAGGGCAGTTCCTGCCGGCTCAACCCCTCGAACAGGCCGACCAGGTAGGCGGCCAGCAAGGCGGCATTCAGGCCCTTGCCCATGACATCCCCTTGAATAGCCCGAATTCGCCTGCCGAGAGAATAAATCGATTGAAAGTCGCCTCCCACCCGTTGACTGACAGACATCCAGCTATCTGCGGTTACCTCTTCGAAGCGCTGGAAGGGCGGCGGCTCCAACATTTCCTGAACGCGCCGGCCCAGTTCCATGGCGTGTTCCAAACTCACCTGAGGCGCGCATTCCGCTCGGCAGCGATGCCCTTCGCGCCAGCGAGAGCAATCCACGATTTCCATCGCGCCACGGTGAGGCTCCCCGTGGATGGTCACAGGGCAATCCCCCAACGGACACACGGTGCGAAGTTCAAAACGATGCCTGTCCGGTTGTTCCTCGCTCATGACTGATCATAGTCTAGGCTCGAATTGCCCTGGCGACTATGATCAGGCTCAGGCCTGATCGGCCTGGCGTACAAGGAGCACCGGACAGGCTGCGTGGCGGGTGACTCTTTCGGCCACACTGCCCAGCCACCAGCGGGCCATTCCGTCACGCCCGTGCGAAGCCATCACGATCAGGGAGGCGCCCAGCTCGGCGGCCTTGCGCACAATCGCCGGACCGGGATTACCCAGGCAATATTCGAGGCGCACTTTGACAAAAGCCGCGGATTTCAGCCGCAATTTTACCTGCTGGAGATAGCTGCGGCAGTCTTCTTCATCCCTTTGCATGAAAGCTTTCAAATCATCGATATCGCGAACCTCAAGGATGTTGGGCTCGCGGCCTACGCGCAATAAGATGATTTCTGACTGGTGTTTGCCAGCCAGCTCCTCAGCCCAAGCCAGGGCGGACTCCGCCGCCCGAGACCCGTCCAAAGGGACGAGCAAACTTTGCACGTGCACAGGATGCTGATTCATAGCTTGACCTACCTTTCATGTCCAAATCAGGCTGGGGACTAAGCGGCATCGCCTAGAAATCCCAGTTGTTGAACATTGATCAGCGTCAGGAAGTGCCGGTCCCATTCGATCAAGGAGCGGCGCTTCCAGTCACTGCACAGGCGAATGACGGTTTCGGTGGTGGTGCCAATCCATTCGGCCAGTTCCTGGCGGGTCAATTGCAGTTGAAAGGAGACCCGTTGGCCCACCTTTTCGCCCAGACTTTCAGCCAGCCACAGCAACGCGCGGGAAAGTCGTACTTCCACGCGCTCGGCCGGAGAGGCCACCCGGCTGCTGCGCTGCCGGCGCAACTGCTGGACCATACGCAGTTGGCAGCGCCGGGCCATTTCAGGGTCTTCGAGCAGGACACCGCGGGAAACCACCGCCAGCCGGGCGGTGCTGTTGGAGGGAGCTTTACAGGTAAACGGGTAGGGCGAGCCGTCCAGGCAGCTGGGCAGGTCCAACACGTCTCCTGGAAGGAGCAATTCCGAAATTGTCTCACGGCCGCAGGGACTGGTCCAGGTCAGCTTGACGAATCCTTCCAGTACCTGATAGACGGCGGTGGGGAAATCGCCCTGCCAGAACAGGCTCTCGCCCGGCTGCAAAGACTTATTCGCGGCGCGATCCCCAAGAATGCTGTGGACAAGGACCTCACGTTCGGCGACGGCGATGCTCATGGTTTGTGACTCCTCCCGGGCTGCTCCTGTTCGAGCGCATGGTTAGAGTAGCCCGAGGAAGGAGTCGGCCGCGCCCGCATAAGGGGAAATCATCTCTCCGCCTCGGGCACGGTTTGGGGGTCAGACTTTAGGCGGAGGTGTCATTTCAGGCTGCGCAGATAGGCGACAATCTGGCCCAGGTCATTGTCGCTGAGGGCGGGGTTGCCACCCTTGGGCGGCATGGCGACCTTGGTGGTATTTTTAGGGTCGCTGGTGTCGCGCCCCTGCTTGATAAAGTCAACCAGCTCGGCATCGCTTAGCGTCAGCATGGAGCTGCCTTTGAGGGGCTTGCCCAGGCCCGGGACGCCGGCTCCGTCAGCTGCGTGGCAGGCCGAGCAGGTGGACTCATAGAGTTTTTTGCCGGCTTCCACTGGATTGGCGGCCACCGCTGCGGGCTCCGCCGTGGTGGCCGCGCTGGAAGGACTGGTGGCGGCGGGGGGAGCCTGCCCGTTGCAGCCCCAGCTGAGTAGCGCCAGTAAGATGAGAGAACGTTTCATGGTTGTTTTTCCTCCTGTGAGTTCCATTGGTTTTGTAGAGTCTCTAAATCGAGTACCTGGCACCCCCAGCGGGCGGCCAGCGGAGCGGCCGCCAGTTCATCCGCCGTAGCCGCCACCTGAAAGCCCATCGGACTGCGAATTTTGCTCCCGCGGAGATAGCGGCAGGTGCGTCCGTCCAGCCACTTTTGATCGTTATAGTCGCGCACCCACAGGTACTCGTCTGCGGCCGGGCTTTGCTTTCTTTCCAAGAACATCTCGCCGGCGTCGTCGTAGAGGCGAAGCACTCCTCCGACCTGGCGGGCGGCGGCAAACCGGCCGTCGTCGATGGACATGCCGCAACGCGAACAATTCATCTCACCCAGTTTGAGGTCGGGCGGCTGGGGCGGGGAGGCAGTGCGGGCGCAGCCAGCCAGCAGGCAGGCTGCCAGGATCCAATGCTCGGGTTTCATCCTAAGTAGCTCCTTTTACGATAGATAGCGTAGGAAAAAAGTGCGGGCAGGGTTGCCCAGAGAGCCAGCCCGGCCAGCAGCACGGGCAGAGTCCAGTCCTGGTAAGTGCGTGTGGCATAGACGCCGACCGGACCCAGGACTTCGAGGTTGGCGCGCAGGTAGAGCAAGGAACTGAGGCGAAAGAGCTGCACCGGATTGGCCAGGGTGCAATGGAAGAGTCCCTGCACCGGTAGCCAGTGAGTGCTGGCCAGGCCCATCAGGAGAAGGTCGGCGAAGAAGGCCAGCCCGAGCCAGACCACCAGGCTGGCGCCCAGGGCGGCGCTGCTGCGCTGGCAGAGAGCACCGACGCAAAAGCCCAGGCCGAGACTGACCAGAGCCAGCAACAGGCTCAAGCTCAGCAGGGCGGCGTAAAGTGCCCATTGCTGAGTGCCGCCGGCGCGGGCCAGCAGTAAACCGCTCAGGCCGAAGCCCAATACCAGGCTGGAACCGAGTGACAGAACCTGTCCCAGGAATTTTCCCCAGAAGATTTCTGCCCGACTCAGGGGCTGGGCCAGCAGGTAGGCCAGCGTGCCGCGCTCGCGCTCACCGGCCAGACTGAGGCTACCGGAAGTCAATCCCATCAAAGGCACCACCAGCAGAACCAGGTTGATCATGCTGGCGCTGGTGCGCCCAAAGCCGGCCAGACCGCCGAAGCCGGAGCCGAGCAGAGCGGTGGAGGCCAGGGCCAGGGAGAGGACCGCGAAGGCCCCCGTATAGAGCCAGTACCAGCGATTGCGCCTGGCATCCCGAGTTTCCTTGCGAGCGATGTTCCAAAGGTTTTGGGCTAGCATTTCAGGCTCCTAAATCTCGAAGTCCAGCACCGGGATTCCGGCCGAAAACAAGGCTTGAATGGGGGCGGCTTTGGCGTCCCTGGCCACCTCGACGTAAACCCCGCTGCCATTGCGCGCCGGCTGGAAGCCATCGCGACGCAAGACCTGCACGGCTGAGTCGAGTTGCTCCCCGGCCAAAAGAATTTTCAGATTGTGCGTTTGCAAGTCGGCGGGGGCACACAGCCGGGCCGGCGAGCCGGCCTGCAGCAGGGCCACCTGATCGGCCAGACGTAGAACTTCTTCGCGCCTGTGAGTGGTAAACAAAAGACTTTTGCCTTGCTGCCTCAATTGTTGCAGCAGATTCAAAAAACCGTCGCGGGCTTCGGCGTCCAGATTGGAGGTCGGCTCGTCCAGGACCAGCAGTGGTGGGTCTCCCAGCAGAGCCAATGCCAGGGCCAGGCGCTGGCGCATCCCGCCGGAGAGCTGGCCGACCTTGCGCTGGCCCACTTCAGCCAGTCCAACCTGGGCCAGCAGGGGCCCGATGCTGTCCACAGCGGCGGAACGCAGCACAGCATAGAATTCCATGGTTTCCAGCACGCCGAGATCGTCATGGAAGTTCAGTTCCTGGGGGACGTAGCCGAGCAGACCGCGGGCCTGGCGTCCTTGTCGGCGACAAGAATAGGCGCCGAGGTAGATCTCCCCTTCGTACTCGATCAGATCGAGCAAGCAGCGAATGACCGTGGTTTTACCGGCCCCGTTCGGGCCCCACAAGGCCAGCGCTCGGCCCGGCTCCAATTCCAGGCAAAGATCCTTTAATATTTGGTTCGGTCCATAGCTTTTATTGACCCTTTGGATTCGCAGGCTGGTTGACATAGCGCGTTTCCTTTCCACCTTTCTCAGAGCCGGCAGGCGGCCGGTTACCAGCGCCAGCGCGACCAGCGTGCTCAACCACAGCCAGTGAGCTCGAGCGGCCGGCTGCGGCTCGGGGGCCGGTAAAACACCCGCGCTGATCAGAGGAGCGCTGTCCTCCAGCTTGGCCTGAGGATTGACCAGCGGAAACATCCGTGCGGCCGAGTCCAGCGCTTCCTGCAGGGGAGTTTGCGTGAAGAGGCGCAGCTTGGGGTTATGGTCGGCCAGGCGTTCAAAAAGGCGCTCGGCACGATAGGGAAGATCGCCACGGCCGTCGCCGTCCAGATCGCAGCCGGCATAATCGCTCCAATAATTCCCGCCAAAATCGTTGCCTTTTTGCTGGCCCCCGCCCTCCAGCGAGACCTGTTCGTAGTTTTCATGAAACCGATTTCCCGAAAATTGGGCGCCGCTTACGGAGGGAAAAAGAGCCACGCCGATATCGTTGTAAGCCACCACATTATCCTCAAAGCGCGCATAGCTATCGGGCTTCAAGGGGGTGCTGTCGACAAAGATGCCGGCCCGGTTGTCGCAGAGAATGTTGTTGCGCACGGTCACATCACCGGCATCCTTGAAGCCCAGGCCGTAGCCACTGGCGCCGCGGCAGCCGATGACCCGGTTGGATTCGAGCTTCAAACCCTGGCTGTACATGGTGTAGATGCCCACCGAGTTGTCTTTGAGCAGATTGCCTTCGACCCGGGCTCCGTCACAGTACATGAAGTGCAGGCCGTAGCGGCCGCCCTCGACGCGATTGCCCCGCATGATCAGGTCGGAAGAATACCAGGCCACCAGGTCGCGGCTATGGTGGGCGTAATTGTCGAGAACCTGGACGCGTTTGCTGTACCAAACCCGCACGCTATCGCCGCGGCGGCCCAGGTCGTAGCGTTGCTGGCTGGCGATATCGTTACCGCTGATCAAACTATCGTCGGAGCGAGCCACGAAGATGCCGAAAAGCACGTTCTCGAATCGATTGTTCTTGACCCGGGCGCGCGGCTGATTGAGGGTGACGCCGGCATGGTCGAGTTCCGGTTCACTACCGGAGTTGCGGATGACCAGGCCTTCGATATGGCAGTCGGCGGCATTGACGGTGATGATGGTGCCCTGGCCATGACCGTCGATGACCGGCCAACCCTGGCCCAGCAACCGCACGGGCCGATTCAAAATCAGCGGACCGCGATAGTGTCCGGGTAAGACCTCGATGGTTTCCCCGGGGGTGGCCTGGGCCAGGGCCTGTTGCAACTGGCGGTCATCGCTGACCGGCCGGCCCAGGGCGGGGACGGTCAGCAGCAGCCAGGCCAGCCACCTCTTCATGGCACTCCCGCGCGCCGGCGAGCCAGAGCCACTTCACGGTAGATGCGGCGGTGCATCCACAGGCCGGCCAGCACGCAACCGGCCGCCGCCAGAGAGAGGTAAAAACCGGCTCCAAAGGACGCTTCAGTAATAAACTGACCGATCTTCCCGACGCCTATCACCGGCGGAGTAAAGGGCTTGATGGCTCCCCCCAGAGCCGATTCGGGGTCCACACTGTGGCCATAGCGGTAGAGAATTAACTGCAGGTCGGCCAGAAAAACCCAGGGGAAGACCAGAGCCGGTACACCCATGGCGCCGGCCCAGCGGTTGTGCACAAACAGGGTCCCTAAGATGAGCAGGCTCATCAGGCCGACGGCTCCCAAGGAAACCTTGCGCTCTAACTTGCCGCCTTCATCCAGCGGAGGCATGCCCAGGTAGTGATTGAGCCCGTCGATCTCCTGCACGTGGCCTTCGACGCGATCGATATAGAGAACCGCTTTCAGTCCATCGGGGAACTGGGGCGCATTCATCTTGATGGACCAGAAGGGCAGGAAGACCGACAGGCAGAGCAAGAGACTGGCCAGCATCAGCAGCAGGTGCGGCCAGAAGAAGTCGTTGAGCGGCCGCTGGCTGCCGTCGGCCAGCACGACTTTCAGCTCACTCATCGCGGCTTCACCATAAAGTAGCCCATCATCTCGAGGTGAAGGGCCGAGCAGAACTCGGTGCAGTAGAAGGGGAAGACGCCGGGCTGGTCGGCCTTGAAGGTAACCGTCTGGTGTTCTCCGGGCTCAAGACTGAGGTTGATGTTGTAGCCTCCGATGCAGAATCCATGGATGGCATCACGTGTTCTTTCGATGTTGGTGAGGTGCCAGATAACCGTGTCCCCTTCATTAACGGTGACGTGCTCAGGGGAGAAGTGACTGCGGATGACGGGAGTGAAGATTTCGACGACTTTTCCCTTGCGCACGATACGCGCGTCTTTGGGCGAGAGCACGGCGTTGGGATCTTTCTGGCCGGTTTCCGGGTTGAAGCCCACGAAGGGATAGACCTCGTAGGGCTTGAGCCGATCCGCGCGCATCAATTGGGCATAGTGCGGCTCGGCCACGCCGATGGGGCTATCGTAGAGAACTTTCATGGATTCACCCGGACGGGCCGAGTCGACCAGTTGGAAATTCTGGGGCAGCAGGGGGCCGAGGTTGAGAAAGCGGTCGGTGGACCACTTGTTCAGGGCCACCACGTAGCCCTGGCCGGGGGTGGCCGTGTCGCCCTCGATCGAGGCGATATGGCCGATGTTGTAGTGAACGGGTAGTTTTTGCACCAACGTCCAGTCCGGTTCGGGGTGCTGGCCTTTGTCGGCGCCGCCCAGGGTCCAGCGGGCCACGGCCGAGTCCAGGAACATCGAGGTATAGGCGTAGCCCTGATTGTCAAACACGGTGTGTAGCGGACCCAGGCCCAATTCCACCTGAGCCTCTTTGGTGTCATCCAGGCTCAAGATGGGAACTCCAAAGGGGTCCTTATTTTGCGAGCCTTTGGCCATGGCGGCCCGAATTTTGGCGGTGGAATAGACGGTTACGTGAGGGTCTAACTTGCCGCCCACCACGATGCTCTCGCCACTGGGCGTAACATCGACTCCGTGCGGGCTTTTGGGTTCCGGGGTGAAGTAGAGCAGCTTTTCTTTCACGGCCGTATCCAGCCCGATGATTTTCATGCCGTTGACGGTCCGGGTCGGTCCCGATTTGGCGATCTGGGCGGCTTTGCGCCAGTCGATGATATGCAGGTAGTCCACGTCGTTCTTGCTGGCGCCCGCTTCGAAGGGAGGCTCACCCTTCTCGATTCCGCCGGTAGCCATCTCGGTGTTGAAGGAGTTGACAAAGACCAGGCCGTCGGAAGCCCCCTTGCCGGCATCGGCCAGATCCTGGAAGTAGGGGGGAAGTTCCATCTGGAAAGATTGCGCCACATTGATTCGGCCCGCCAGCGGGTCGAACTTCCAGAACGTCAACAGGGCCCGATACTTCTCTTTGTAGTTTTTGATGTCAGAATACTCCCAGCCGATCGGCGTGGCATATTGCGGTCCTTCCACCACATATTCGGTGTTGGGAGTCACGAAGGAACCGCCGTGGTCGGAGATCGCATTCGGGTTTTTGATAATCTGCTTGGTCTCGAAATCGCGCAGATCGATGACGGCCAGGCGCGCGTTGGCCTTGTCGTTGATGAAGAGAAAGCGGCCGTCGTAACTGCCCTTGGTTTCCGAGAGGTTGGGGTGATGCGTGTCCCCCCAGGTCAACTCTTTGCCCGAGGGCATGTTTCCCTTTTTAAGCACTTCAGAAGGGCCGCCTCCGTAGCCGTAGCCCTGCCAGGGTTCGGGAGTAAAGACGGCGATGGTCTTCAACAGGCGCATGCTGGGCACGCCGATGACGTGCACCTGGCCGCTATGTCCACCGGAGGCAAAGAGTACGTAGTCGTCGTGTTTGCCGGAAGGCATGTAGGTTTTGGCGGCGGCATACAGGTCGTCGGGCGTCAGGCCGCGCTCCCGGGCTACGCTCATGACGTCGGTGGGAATGGCGCCGCCGGCGGGGGCGTTGCCCGTTGGGTTGGGGGTGCAGGCTCCGGCAAAGAGCAACCCCGTCAGCGTGGTGATGGCGGCCGGCCATTTCCATGAGGTTTTCATTCAGAGCATCCTCTCTTTCTGGGTGTCCTGAACTTAACCCCGGCCGGGAGGAGGCTAAATGATCTAAGTCAAGGCTTCGCCTCACCTATCTCTTTACAATAACCACACTTGTAGAAAACCTGGAGGTCACAGTGGAGGTTTCGAACGATTCCCAAGAGAGCCAGGCGGTGCCCTGGGGCCAGCGGGTGATGGATAGCCCCTTCCTTTTGTTGGGGGCGGGCATGCTGGTGATGTTTGTATTTTATACGGGCTGGGGGATGATCGAAATCCTCACTCTCCCGGCTTCCAGATTGCCGTAGGCGCCCGTGCACTCCGCTCTGACGTCGCCGCAAGGAATTTGGTGGAAGCCGGCTGGCTCCCAGGAAAACACCTGGATCAAGGTTTCCTTCGTCTGGTGTATGATCATGTTCGCGATCATGCCCCTCTGGCATTGGAAAGGCGGGCAGAATCCCTCGGGAATTCGTGGCCGTACCACTCCCCAAGAATTTCGCCAGCGCACCGAACGCTTTATTCAGGAATACCAGGTGGGTACAGAAAAGGGCATCCCGGTCGTTCAGCCTCCACCGGGAGCCGATCTCTATCTCGAGGCATCGATGTGGTCCTGGAGGCCCGTGCTCAAGTTGAAGAAGGGGGCCAGCTACACTCTGCATCTCTCCTCTTTCGATATCAATCACGGGTTCAGCCTGTACCCCATGAACCTCAATTTCCAGGTCGTGCCCGGTTATGATTATGGACTCAAAGTGATGCCGAATCGCTCCGGTGATTTGCGCATCATCTGCAACGAGTTCTGCGGAGTCGGACATCACATTATGACCGGCAAAATCCTGGTGGAAGAGTGAGGACACTCGGGTGATTTCCTTTCGCACCTGTCCGGTCACCGGACTGAAAATCGAATCGCAAGCAGCATCGCTCCTGCGTTGGCACGCCGTCACCGCGGTAGTGCATTTCCTGATCGGAGTGTGCGCCGCCTTGCTGCTGGCCTTGACGCGCTGGCAGGCGGTGCATTTGCTGCCGGCCGATTGGTACTATCGAATCCTGACAGCTCACGGCCTGAACATGCTGATCTTCTTTATCATCTTTTTTGAAATGGCGGTGCTGTATTTTGCCGGCCCCATTTTGCTCAATTGCCGGCAGCCCGCCCCCAAGCTCGGCTGGCTGGGCTACTGGCTGATGCTGATCGGCGCCTGCACCACCAACTACTTCGTGTTTGCCGGCAAGGCCGACGTGCTCTTTACTTCCTACGTGCCTTTAAAAGCCCACCCGGCTTACTATCTGGGAATCATCCTCTTTGCGGTGGGAGCACTCATCTCGACGTTACTCTTTTTCGCCACCCTGGTGGTGGCGCGCCGCGAGAAGACTTATACGGGCTCGATACCTCTAGTCAGTTTCGGAGCGCTGACGGCGGCCATCATCGCCGTCATCACGCTGGTTCACGGCGCTTTGATCTATGTGCCCACCTTCTTCTGGTCGCTGGGCTGGATGCAGCTGGATCCAGAAGTCTACCGCATGGTTTTCTGGGCTCTAGGCCACTCTTCTCAACAAATCAACGTGGCCGCCCACGTCTCCTGTTGGTACCTGCTGGCCGCCCTGACGGTAGGGGGAGTGGTCCTCAATGAGCGAGTCAGCCGCACCGCCTTCTTTCTCTACGTGTTGTTCATCTCCATGGCCTCGGCTCACCACCTGCTGGTCGATCCGGGAGTGGGACCGGCCTGGAAAGTCTGGAACACCAGCTACGCCATGTATCTGGCCGTGCTGGCCAGTATGGTGCACGGCTTTACGGTGCCGGCCGGCATTGAAACCGGCCAGCGTCTGCGCGGCTTCACCCAGGGCCGCTTTCAGTGGCTCACCAGGGCTCCCTGGGGAGACCCGGGTTTCTCGGCCCTGTGGCTATCGCTGGTGATTTTCGGATTCGGCGGCGGCATTACCGGGGTGGTCATCGGGACCGAGCAGATCAACATCATCGCTCACAACACCATGCGTTTGCCGGGCCATTTTCATATGACCGTGGTCGGGGGCACCGCCCTCTGCTTTATGGGAGTCACCTATTATCTGCTGCCGCTGATTTTCCGCAAGCGCGTGGCTTTCTACAAACTGGCGCAAATCCAACCCTATCTTTTCGGCGCGGGGATTACCCTGATGGGTATCGCCATGACCTACGCCGGTACCTTTGGGGTGCCGCGCCGGCACTGGGATGTATCTTTCACCCACGCGCCCTTTCCCGTGCAGTTTCCTCCCGTGGTCGACCTGTTTCTGGCCGCCATGGGCGTGGGCGGCATCCTGGCTTTCCTGGGCGGTATCAGTTACTGCCTGATCGCCGTAGCCAGTGTTTTCTTCGGCAAAACTCTGAGCGATGAAGAGATTCGCTCGGGCGGGCCGGGATTGCCCCCCGGGGTGGTTCGTTTACCCCGCCAGACCCACTCGCAAGAGCAGGCAGATGAAGCCCACCGCCAGGGCAATCCGGGCACGGTGGTGCTGGTGGTGATTTTCTTCGTGTGCTTCGTGCTCTACTACTTCACCAACTGGAAAGTTCTCTCGATGCTCTGGAAGGTCGGCTAGGCCGTGGCGCTCTGGCTCTACCTCTTCTGGTGTCTGACCAGCGCCGCCTGGGTCTGGCTGGCCCTCTCGCCGGTGGCCCAGGGCGGTCCGGACTGGTTGGTGCGCACGCGTGACCTGTGCTTCGGCACTTTGGAGAACGGCCTGCCCGACCTGCATGGATGGATTACGCTGGCCGCTCCGCTGCCGATGTTGCTGGCTTTGTTTGCCTTGATGGGCCGAGATTGCCGGGCTCAGCTGGAGCGCCTCACGCGCCTCTGGCCCAGGCCTCTGGTGCTGGTTGTCTTATTGAGCCTGCCCTTTTCCACCCTGAGCTACCTGAGCTGGAGAGTGGCCCAGGCTCCAAGCTTGTCGAGCAGCCCGAGCAGCGGGCCGCTGCCTCGAGACTACCCGGAGTTGGATGAAGCTTGCCCCACCCCCGAGCTGCAGGACCAGTTCGGGCGAGCCTTCACGGCCCGGCAATTGCTGGGTGACACCACTCTGATCAGCTTCGCCTACGCGCATTGCCAGACCGTCTGCCCCTCCTTGCTGGAAAATCTGGTGGCGGTGGCCGAGTCGGGCCGCTGCCGGCTGGCGATCGTCACTCTCGACCCCCGCCGCGATACCTGCGGCTCGCTGGCCGGTCTGGCACGATGGTGGCGGTTGCCGGAGAATTCGCTCCTGTTGGGCGGCGAGGTGGACCAGGTGGAAAGCGCGCTGGCCGCTTTCTCGCTGACTTTTGAAAGGAATCCCAATACCGGCGAGATCCTGCACCCCGCGCTGGTGCTGGTGGTCGATGCCCGGGCCCGCCTTCGCTATCGCTTCAATAGCCCCAGTCAGGCCTGGTTGCGCGACGCCGTGGCGCGCCTCGAGGTCCCGCATGATACCCCGTAAACCAAAGCTATCGCGCCTTCTGGGAAGCTGGCTGGCGCCCTGGGAACGCCTGGTCTCCTGGTTTTTCGGCCCCGACTACAATCCCACTTATCAAAGCGGAGTGCTGGCCGTCTACTTGCTGGCCCTGGTGGTGGCCAGCGGCCTGCCCCTGCTCTTCTTTTACAAGGTCGGCGCTCCCTACGAATCGGTCCAATGGGTTCAGGGGCAATGGGCGCTCGGCTGGTTGCGTGGACTGCACCGCTATGCCTCGGATGCGGCTGTGGTGGCCGTTTTCTTTCATGCTCTGCGCATGCTGCAGGGGGGGCGCACTTCCGGGCCCCGCCGCCGGGCCTGGTTGAGCGGTCTGGCGCTGCTGGGACTGATGATCTTCATCGGTGTGCTGGGATTGGTCATGGTCTGGGATGAGCAAGGGGAAAAGCTAGCGGTGCAGGGCATCCAGTTCCTGGCCGGCCTGCCCTTCTTTTCCGAGCCGCCGGGCCGCATCTTTGCCGATAACCAGGCGCTCGGAGAATCCTTTTTCTTCATGCTGATCTTTCTGCATGTGGCCTTGCCGCTGGTGCTGGTCTTCCTCTTTCTGGCACATACCTCCAGAACGGCCCGGGCCCGCTACTGGCCGGAACGCCATCTGGTTCGTGCCTATGGTTGGGGCCTGGCCGGGCTGGCTCTGTGCCTGCCTGTGCCGCTGGCCGCGCCGGCCGATCTCTTACGCCTTCCGGGCAGGGTTTATCTGGACCCCTGGTATGGTTTCTGGTTACCGGCCGCTGAGAAGCTGGGGACAGGCGGAACTCTGCTGGCTCTGGGGCTGCTCTTGCTGGGATTGGGCTCTCTGCCCTGGTGGTGGGCCGTGGACGGGCCCGGCCGGGCTCAGGCCTCGGTGGTGGACGAGAGCAGTTGCACCGGCTGCACCCAGTGCGTGCAAGATTGCCCCTACGATGCCATCGAGATGGTCAAGCGCACCCACTTGCTGGACGGGCGGCATTCTCCCCTGGTGGCGCTGGTCAACTCGGATCTGTGCGTTAGTTGTGGCCTGTGCGCCGCTTCCTGCGCGCCCATGGGAGTGGGGCCGCCGCAGCGGACCGGCCGAGATCAGTTGCGTGCCGCCGAACAGTTTGCGTCCACTCGGGACTGGCGGGAGGGAGACGTGGTTCTGCTCGCCTGCCGCTGGGGCAGCGGAGAACACCCTGGCTGGTCAGCGATTCCGGGTATTCATTGCTATCCCACCGGCTGCTGCGGGTCCATTCATACCTCGGTGCTGGAGCTTTTTCTGCGCAAGGGGGCGGCGGGTGTCTTCGTGCTCACCTGTCCGGAGCGAGATTGTTCGCAGCGTGAGGGTCCGAAATGGCTCCGCCTGCGGGTTTATGAAGACCGCGAAGCGGAGTTGCAGGCACGGGTGGATCGGCGCCGCGTGCGTCTGTTTGCCTGTCCCGGCGTGGAGGTGGAGCGGGCGCGGCGGGAGCTTTTAGCTTTTCGCCAGGAATTGCTGAAAGATCCGGCCGGGCAGTCCCTTCCTGAGGGAGAACTTCGTTGCCGTAGTTCGGAGGTCCAGGATGGCCAGACTTAGACTCTTATTCGGTCTCTTTATCCTCTTGCTGGGGCTCGGTTGGTCAGCCCGGATCCCATGGGGAGAAAGCCCCGCCCACGCCACCTTGCGGCTCAGTTGGCGCTGCAACGGTCAGGAGATCAAGGTGCCGATCGCCCAGGACCCCAATCTGCCGGCCCACATGCGGCTGCCGCCGGATCAGGCCTACCAGGTGCGCATGCGCAGTTACCTTTTGCGGGTCCTTCTGGATGGCCGGCCGCTGCTGGAAAAACGCATCGAGCCGGCCGGGGTGCGCCATGATCGGCCCCTTTCCGTTCTGGAAGAACTGGCGGTGGCTCCCGGGCGCCACCGGGTAGAGGTGGAGTTCCGGCCGGAACCTCTGGAAGGAGTCAAGGAGAACCTGCTTCCCGGCTATCAAGGGCAACTGGATTTTGGCGCCGGCCGCGTGCAACTGATCACCTTCCAGGAAGAAGGGCACTGGCAGCTCAAGCCTTGACGACGATGGGAAGGCTGGCAAAGCCGGCGGCGGGATAGGTGGCTCGGACCGGCTCCCGTTGTTGGCTCAACTCCAGCTCCCGCGTGCCTTCCAGCAGGCATTGCAGCGCCACCCTCAATTCCAGGCGCGCCAGCGGAGCCCCCGGGCAGGCGTGAATGCCGGAGCCATACAGCAGGTTTTGCTCCTGGTCCCGTTCCGGCCGAAAGCTGGCCGAGTCAGGAAACACCGTTTCGTCCCGGTTGCCTGAGGCCCACATCAAGGTGACGCGGTCGCCGGCTTCCAGGCGGTGCTGGCCGATTTGCGTGGCCTGCTTGACCAGGCGGCGATTGGAGAGCAGCGGAGCCTCCAGCCGCAGGATTTCCTCGATGGCCGGGGCCAGCTCTGCCGGTTGGCGGCGCAGCCTGCTTTGCACTTCTCGATGAACACACAGGTAGTGGACGAGAATGCCGACGGCGGCGGCGATGGTGCCCAATTCTCCCACCGTCCAGTTGCGCAGGATGCTGATGATCTCAGTCTCGCTCAGGGTCTCTTGCAGCAGGCGCGTGGTCAGGTCGGCTTGCGGCTGAAGCCGGCGGGCCGCCAGAATGCCCCGGACGCAATCTTCAAATTCGCCGGCCAGGCGGGCAGTCGCTTCGCGATCACCGGCCAGGGTGGCTTTCTGTTGGTTCTTTAGCCACTGCCGCAGCCGCTCTTTAACCTCCCCGGGCCAGCCCGTGAAAGCGCACTGAACACTCAGAGCGAAGGGCTCGGCGAAGCTCTCACAAAAATCCACCTCACCTTGTCCGGGCAAGGAGCGCAGGCAGGTGGCCGCGATCTCCCGGCAGACCGGCTCAAAGCGCTCCATCTCGGTAGCCGAAAAATAGGGGTCGAGAAGGCGCCGATAGTGTGTATGCAAGGGGGGATCCATGCCGTTGGGCACAGCCGGATGAGTTGAAACCACGTTGCTGAAGGTCTCGTGATCGTGCAGTACGCGCTGGATGTCTTGATGGCGAAAGAGGGACCAGCCCAAATAGGGGCTGTAAGCGACCGGGCAGTGCCCGCGCATGTGGCTGCAGGCGGCGCCGTGATCTTGGAGCACCTCGGGGGCGCGCGGGTCCCAGTCCGGTGAAGTCTTCACGCGAGTCGCAAAACGAACTGCATGGATTGGGGTAGGGGAGTCAGGTCGAGCAGGATTCGGGCCAGGCCGAAACTGAGCGGACGGAGGCGCAAGGCATTGCGGTAGGCGGTCATTCCGGTCCGACCCAACCAGCGGGCCAGTGCCGTATAAGCGGTGGCCAGGGAACCTTCGGTAAAGGCGTAGTCGCGCTCGCAAGTAGCGGAGAAGCCGGCTTTCTGAAAGACTTCCAGGTACTCCGCCGGCTTGCGGTAAGCGATCTGGTATTCGCCGTTCCAGACAACGCGCGGATAGATACCGGGAATGACGGAAACTCGAACATAGACCACGCCCTCCGGCACCAGGTGAGCGCGCACATTCTCCATCAAGGGGCGCAAATCCCAGTCGTTGATATAGCCCAGAGTTCCCCCCAGGACCACCACCTCGAAATTCCGTCCCTGATCGACCGTAAGCAAGTTGCTCACCTCAAATTGCAGGTGGGCAAGCCCTTTCTCCTGGGCCTCACGGCGGGCGTGTTCGATAAAACTCGGAGCAATGTCAAAGCCCGACCAGCTCCGGGCCAGGTGGGCCAACTGAGTGGCCCACCAACCCGGGCCACAACCCAGATCGAGCACCCGGGGAGGGGTCTTGCAGCGGCGCAGGATATCCTCCAAAAATTGCAACTGGCGGTGGCGAACCTGGCGGTGCACCTGGGCCGGCAGCAAGTAGTTCTGGGCGGCTACTTGATCGAGGGCGGCTTTGGGATGGCGCGCGGCTCGAACCCAATAGGCGGCGGATTTAAGGTAGTCCATGCCAGCACTATAACCCATCCCCTGCCTCAAGTATTTGACTTACATCAAGGATAGAGCGCCCTCCTCAGATTACCGTGGTGACTCTGGAACGAAAGGAGTATCCCGACATGAATATCCTGGATGCTGAGACCAAAGTGGCCGACCTGGTCACCCATCGCCCTTCTCTGTCGCGACTCATGGACAGACTGGGTATAGACTACTGCTGCCACGGCCGCCGCTCTTTGAGCGCCGCCTGTGCGGACAAAGCACTCGATGTCAAGGCTGTCTTGGAGCAAATTGCTCAGAGCCTGGAGGACCCCGCGGAAAAGACACTGCAGGACCTGAATTTGACCCAGTTGGTGGAGCATATCGTAAGCCTGCACCACGACTACCTGCGAGAATGCTTACCCTTGCTCTCTCGCCAGGTGGAACGGGTGGCGGCCGTGCACGGAAGCAGCCACCCGGAACTCATCGAAGTGCGGCGCATATTCCACGCCTTCTCGTCGGAGATGCTGGAGCATATGGCCAAGGAAGAACAGATTCTCTTTCCGGCCATTTGCCGATTGGAAAGAGACGGTCACACCCAGGTTCCGCTGCAGCGCATCATCGGAGTCATGGAGACTGAGCACGGCCAATCGGGTGACGCCTTGGCTCAGCTCAGAGAGCTGACTCGGGGCTACGCGCCCCCGGAGGGAGCCTGCACGACCTATCGCTCCATGTTGTCAGGACTGGCGGAACTCGAAGAAGATACACATCTCCACGTTCATGCCGAGAACCATATCCTCTTTCCCCGTGCTCTTCAGTTGGCCACCTGAAAGGGGCGGGCGAGCCCCGTGGAAAAGCATCGTAAAACGATAGAAGATTGAGGCGAATAAATGACGCGAGAACGTTGGAATGCCGGGATGCTGGCTCTCACAGCCACTCTGCTGTTGGCTTTTGCCATCGCCGCCGGCTCGCGGGACTTTCACAATTTTGACGCGGCTTTGATCGGTTATACTTTTTCCACGCTTTTCGCCACTTTCGGAGTGGCCTATCGTTATGCCATGTGGTTGCAGCGTCCACCCACCGCCATGTACTGGCGGCGTGGTTGGACGGTTTTCTTTCGGCCCGGTCATCTGCTGGCCAACTGCCGGGTCTGGCTGCATCGCGTGCTGGGGGAATTCGCCGCCAACGAATTTATCTTCCGGCGCAGCAAACGGCGCTGGCTAACGCATATGCTGCTGATGTGGGGCTGTATCCTGGCTTCGGCCGTGACCTTCCCGCTGGTCTTCGGTTGGATTCATTTCGCCACCGACGCGGATCGTCTCGACTTTTATCGAGTGCATGTGTTCGGAATCCCGACCTTTGCCTTTCCCACCGAGAGCCTGTTTGGCTTTCTCCTCTTCCATGCGCTGGTGTGGGCTTCTTTTCTGGTCATCGCCGGTTGCCTGATGGCTCTGCGCCGGCGCTTGCGGGACGCGGGCGCGCAGGCGCTGCAGCAGTTTGCCGAAGATTGGGCGCCGCTCATCTTGCTCTTTGCCATCAGCGTCACCGGACTGATGCTGACGGCCAGCTATACCTGGATGAAAGGTTACGGCTACGAGTTCCTGGCCCTGCTGCACGCGGTCACGGTGATCGCCACTTTGATCTGGCTGCCTTTCGGCAAGTTCTTTCACATTTTTCAGCGGCCCGCCCAGCTGGGCGTGAATTTCTACCACGAGGTCGGCGGCAAGGAAACCCAGCAGCCCTGTCTGCGCTGCGACCGTCCCTTTGCTTCCCAAATGCACGTCAAGGATTTAATGACGGTCGAAAAACAACTGGGGTTTCACTACGAGCTGGATGAGCAGCGGCACTATCAGCAAGTCTGTCCCGCCTGCCGCCGAGCTTTGTTGGGCCTGTCTCAAGGCGAGGCTTGGAAAGGAATTTCGCGCGATGTCTAAATTACCGGTAGCGCCTGAGCAGTTGGAGGCGCACTACGGACCGCATTTGCAGTTTCCGGGTGGTAAGCATCTGCAGTCGGGCCTGGAGATCGATCGGCTGGTAAAAACCCATTGCTGCTTTTGCGGACAGCAATGCGGCATTCAATTGAAAGTTGCCCACCAGCAGGTGGTCGGATTCGAACCCTGGGAAGACTTCCCGTTCAACCGCGGTATGCTTTGCCCGAAGGGGATCAAGCGTTATCTGCAGGGCGGCCATCCCGATCGCCTGCTGACCGCCCTGCAGCGAGATCCGGCCGCCGCCGGGGGCTTTCGCCCCCTGGAATATCCCCAGGCCATCGCCCAAACGGCCGCCGCTATCGCGAAGATTCAGGAGCAGCATGGATTCGCGGCCTTCGGGGTGCTGTCGGGCGCCAGTCTGACCAGCGAGAAGGCCTATTTGATGGGCAAATTCGCCCGCGTCTGCCTGCGCACGCCTTACATTGACTACAACGGCCGCCTCTGCATGGTCAGCGCCGGCGCCGCCAATAAGAAGGCTTTCGGAGTCGATCGGGGCGGCAATCCCTGGTCGGATATCCTGGGAGCGGAGCTGATCTGGATCAGCGGCGCCAACGTGGCGGAATGCGCTCCCATCACCACTCACTACGTGTGGCAGGCCCGGGAACAGGGAGCCCGGGTGGTGGTGGTCGACCCGCGCGTCACGCCGCTGGCGCGCACCTGTGATCTTTTCCTGCCGATCAAACCGGGGCGCGACGTCGCCCTTTTCAACGGCATTCTCCACTTGATGATCGAGAAGGATTGGCTGGATCACGCTTTCATCGAGAAATACACGGTGGGATTCGAAAAGCTGGCCGAGTCGGTCAGGGAGTGGACGCCCCGGCGCACCGCCCAGGTTTGCGGACTGAATCAGAAGCTGGTGGAGCAGGCGGCGGAATGGTGGGGCACGGCCTCAACCAGCTTCCTGATGCATGCACGCGGTATCGAACATCACAGCCATGGGGTGCAAAATGTGCTGGGCGCCATCAACATCGTGCTGGCCTCCGGCCGAATCGGACGCGAGAATTGTGGCTATTCCACCATCACCGGCCAGGCCAACGGCCAGGGAGGGCGCGAACATGGCCAAAAATGCGATCAACTCCCGGGCGGACGCGACATTTCCAACCCGGAGCACCGGGCCCATGTGGCCGGCATTTGGGGCGTCGCTCCCGATGACTTGCCCCAGGCCGGGGTCGATGCTTACGAACTCTTTCGCAAGATCGATCAGGGGGAAATCAAGGGCCTGCTGACTCTCTGCTTCAATCCGAAGGTTTCTTTGCCGGACAGCGAATTCGTGGCCCGCTGCCTGGACAAGCTGGAATTTTACGCGGCCATCGACTTCTTTCTCAACGAAACCGCCCAACATGCCGATATCGTGCTGCCCGGCTCGTTACAGGAAGAAGATGAAGGCGTGGTGTGCAGCGCCGAAGGCCGCGTCATTCGTATTCGCAAAGCTATCGATTGTCCGGGCGAGGCGCGCCAGGATTGGCGCATTATCCAGGACCTGGCGGCCGCCTTGAAGCGCCCGCAGGGTTTTGAATTTCAGCATCCCGGCCAGATTTTCGATGAATTGAGACGCGCCAGCCAGGGCGGAGTGGTCGATTATTCCGGCATCACTTACGAGAAAATCGAGGCCAGCTACGGAGTTTTCTGGCCCTGCCCGAGCGAGGAGCATCCGGGAACTCCGCGGCTTTTTGAACCAGATTCGTGGAATGTGGTGGCCCGGGGCCAGGGCCCGTTCTATTTCCCCGATGGCAAAGCGCGCTTTCAGGTAGCCGACTATTCGCCGCCCCAGGAAGAGGTGGACGAGGAATATCCCCTGATTCTCACCACCGGCCGGGTCATCAGCCAGTTTTTGTCGGGCACCCAGACTCGGCGTATCGGGCCGCTGGCGGAAATGCATCCGGCCCCCTGGTTGGAAGTGCATCCGCAGCTGGCCGCCAAACTGGGCTTGAAAGCAGGCGACACCGCCCTGGTCGAATCGCGGCGCTCCAGCATTGAATTGACGACCAAAGTGGTCAATACCATTCGCCCCGATACGGTTTTTGTACCCTACCATTGGGCCGGACGAGAAAGTATCAACCGGCTGACCATCGCCGCCCAGGATCCGATCTCCAAGATTCCCGAGTACAAGGCCTGCGCCGTGAGAGTCCGGAGGCTCGAACATGGTTCCTGAGAAGATGGAATTTTTCATCGACGCCAACCGCTGTATCGGCTGCAAAGCCTGTTTTCAGGCCTGCTCGGAATGCGATACCCATAAAGGGGTCTCCATGATCCATTTGGAGACCATCGATCGGGAACGCAGCGTGCAGACGGTGCCGGTGGTCTGTATGCACTGCGAAGACCCCACCTGCGCGCAGGTCTGTCCGGCCGACGCCATCAAGCGCACTCCCGACGGGGTGGTGCAGACGGCCCGCAAATCGCGCTGCATCGCCTGCAGTAACTGCGTGCTGGCCTGCCCCTTCGGCGTGCCCAAAATGGAGTCGGGACGCGGTGCTTCCGTGTCCGGCTTCAATCTGATGATGAAGTGCGATATGTGCTACGACCGCACCTCGGTGGGCAAAAAGCCCATGTGCGCCACCGTTTGCCCCAGCGGAGCCCTGTTTTACGGCACCCGCGAGCAAATGCAAAAAGAACGTCCCCGCTCCCGCCCCATCAATGAATTCCGCTTCGGCCAGCAGACCGTCAAAACCAAAGTCAATGTGCTGGTTCCCCGAGACTCAGCCCTCGAACAACTGAAAGTCACGGATGCGCTCGGGAGTCAACCCGATATTCTGCTCTTGGGAATGTATCAGGAGGAAGAGCCATGAAAGAAAAAGAGCCCGAGGCCTGGCGCCAGGATTTTCCCGTCGATTGGGCCGCCGACCACTACGTTTCCCGCCGCGATTTGGTGAAATTTCTGGTGCTTATCAGCGGTGGTTTCGCCACCGGGCAGTTATGCATCGGATTGGATTATTTGCTGCAGAGCGGTACCGGTCAGAGTTTTCCGCGGCTGCGCCTGTGTGGCCTGGACGAGCTGGCGGTGGGCCAGAGCCGGACCTTCAACTACCCGGATGATCACGAGCCCTGCCTGCTGGTGCGTCTCGAGGAGAAGCGCTGGGTGGCTTTTCACCAGAAGTGCACTCATCTGGCCTGCGCGGTGGTCCCCCAACCAGAACAAAAGCGATTCTATTGCCCGTGTCACGAGGGGGCCTTCGATATCGACAGTGGACGTCCGATTCAAGGTCCGCCCCGCCGCCCGCTGCCCCGAGTCACCTTGGAAATCACCGACCGTGAAATTTTCGCCATCGGCCTGCAACGGAGCAACAGCTGATGCGTTTGGATCAGAAAATGACCGTGGTGCACGGGGTCCTGTGCCTGACCAGCTTGCTGCTCATCTTACAGTTGTGGCTGTTGACGGCCACCATGAACGCTTACATGGGCGGCGACCGGGCCATTATCTGGCCGGCTTTCCTGGCCAGCAGCAGCCTGCTGGCGTTTAACTTGGGACTGCTGCGCTTCCTGTATCGCCAGGACGACTGATGCTCAGCCGACCGAACGCGCAACTGTTGCTGGCGACCGTGGGCTTTGCCCTCTGCTTCGCGGTATTCGGCTCTATCTCGGCCATGATGCCGATTCTCAAAAAGCAGCTCCAGCTAAGCCCGCTGCAGGCCAGCCTGGCGGTGGCCACGCCGGTCCTGCTCGGCAGCCTGGGGCGCATTCCCCTGGGCTGGCTGGCCGACCGCTACGGTGGCCGCAAGATATTTTCCCTGGTCATGCTGGCCTCGGTGGTGCCGGCCGTGGCCATGGCCTGGGTCAAGACATTTCCTCAACTGCTGTTGTGCGGCTTTTTCGCCGGCATCGCCCTGGCCGTTTTCTCGGTGGGAGTTGGCTTCGTCAGCCGCTGGTATCCACCTGACCGGCAGGGGACCCCGCTGGGGATTTACGGAGCTGGTAACGTCGGCCAATCGCTGGCGGCCTATGGCTCCCCCCTGCTGGTGGGAGCACTCGGCTATGCCTGGGGCTTCTGGATGTTCGCCCTGCTGCTGGCCGTCTGGATGGTCATCTTTATCCTGTTCGCCCGCGACGCCGAAAGGCGCGCCCCCGCTCCCACCCTGGCCCAGATGCTGGCGCCGGCCCGGAACCCTCAAGCCTTGCGCTTGAGTCTGTATTACTTCCTGACCTTCGGCGGTTTTGTGGCCCTGGCCGGCTACCTGCCCATCTTCTTGACCGAATGGTTTAACCTGAGTGCCCGGGACGCCGGAATGCGCACGGCCGGCTTCATCATGCTGGCCACCGGCCTGCGCCCGCTGGGCGGTTGGCTGGCCGATAAGCTGGGCGGCAACACCGTGCTTCGCGCGATCTTCCCGTTCCTATCGGCGTGTGCTCTGCTCATGTCGCTGCCGCATCTCCTTCCCTTCACTCTGGGCGCGCTCATGATGGCCGCCGGCATCGGCATGGGCAATGGAGCGGTGTTCAAGCTGGTGCCTGAGCACTTCCCGCACTCGGTCGGCACGGTCACCGGCTTTGTGGGCGCCGCCGGCGGCCTGGGCGGCTTTTTCCCGCCCCTGCTGGTGGGCGGCGTCTATCAGTTGACCGGCACCTTCAGCCCCGCCTTTCTCCTGCTGGCGGGAGTCTCTCTGGTTTGCTACTGGCAGGCCGCTGCCAGCGGCGATTCAAATCTCCGTGATCGCTGACACTGCATACGGATTAAAGGTAGCGGTCCTTGCGCCGCTTCAACTCTTGCAGAAAGTCTCGCTGAGTATGGAAGATGGACAGAATTAGCACGGCTTCATCCGGTTCGACCCGATAGACGACGTGATAGGTGCCGAACTTGAACTCGCGGATGTGGTCGTGGCCGTATTGCGGAAAGACGGGGAAGCGGCGTGGAAACTGGGGCAGGGTCTCGACGTTGCGATGAATGAACTTCAACTGCAGGCCGGCTTCTCGCTCGTCTCCCAGCTCACAGATTCGGTTCCAGATGGCTTCGAGGTCCTGGAGCGCGACGCTGGTCCAGCTTAGCTTTTGCGCCACTGGCGGGAGATTTCAAGAACTTGCTCGTGGGTGAAGACCTCGCCGCGATCGGCGGCGGCCAGGCTTTCTTCGACTCGCTCTCGGAGTGCGATGCCCTGGAGAATGTCTTCCCAGCTGCTGTCGTCCGGCAGTTTGCTGACCAGTTCTAAGGCGGCTTGTTTTGCGGTCATAGCCTCTCTCCTATCCGGCCAGGGCCCGGAGCTTGCGCTTGGTGAGGAAAGCGTCCGAATTCGGCAGAGAAACGCCCTTCTCGTAGTGTCCGATATGAGTGTAGTGAATCCCGACTGGCCACCGAGGTCGCCCTGAGAAACATCACTCATATTGGGTGATTCTAGCGTTTTTACCTAGACATATCAAGCCTTGTCCGGCGTTTATAGGGCCAGTCCTCGGAGTTCTCTGCGACCGGCCTGACCACCGGGCAGGAAAATTCTGCCGAGAGGCTTACATGGGGGGATGCAAGCTCAAGATTTCGCTGATTTGCGCTCCTTCCCGCTGTTCTCCGGTTTGAGTCCAACGGATGCCGAGCGCCTGCAGCATTTCAGCCAGGTCCTTCATTTTCCGGCGGGTGGAACGATCTTTGACGAAGCGCAACCCGCCCGGGCTCTATACCTGGTGCAGTCCGGCCAAGTCAAGATTTATAAGATCAATCCCCGCGGTCTGGAGCAGATCCTGGCCGTCATTCCGGCCGGTCAGACCTTTGCCGAGGCGGCCGTTTTCATGGGAGGGAAGTATCCCGCCTCGGCTCAGTGTCTGGAAGACAGCCGGGTCGTTTCGGTGGAACGCCAGGCCCTTCTGCAATTGATGGGCCAGGACCCGGAGCTGGCCCTGCGCATGATGGCCGGCATGGCTTTGAAGCTGCGCCGGCTGGTCAGTCTGGTCGAGGATCTCACCCTGCACGACGCGCGCGGCCGCCTGGCCCGTTACCTGGCGGCCCTGGCCGAAGGCAACTGCGTCACTCTGCCCACCCAGCAAAATGTGCTGGCTCGCCTGCTGGGCCTGACCAGCGAGACTCTCTCCCGCACCTTCAAGACTTTGCGCGATGAAGGCATCCTGGGGCCGTTGCAGGGCCGGCGCATGGAGATTCTGGACCGCCCCGGACTGCTGCAGGCGGGCGATCAGGAGAGCGATAGTTGATCTAAGTCATTCGCTGGCGGCCGCTCCTTACTCTATGCTGGAGCTATGAAAGCCTTCGATATCGCCATCCTCGGCGGAGGGATCAGCGGCCTGGCTTGCGGCCACTGGCTTCAAAAATACCGGCCGGAACAAAGCTTTTGCTTGTGGGAAGCCGGCCCCCGTCCGGGCGGGCGCATCTCCAGCCGCCGCGTGGATGGCTATTTACTGGAAGCGGGTCCCGACTGCTTCGTGCGCCAGCGTCCGGCCATGAACGAACTGATTCGCGATCTCGGGCTGGAGACCCGCGCCTGTGCTTCCTCTCCCCAGAATGCCGGCACCTATGTGCAGGGGGATACCCGTCTGCAAGAGTTGCCGCCCGGACTGCATCTGGGCATTCCCAGCCGCCCCTGGCTGGTGGCTTTGAGTCCTCTGCTCAGTTTGCGCGGCAAACTCCGCCTGGCGCTGGAAGCCTGGGTCCCCAGGCGCCTGGCTCAGGAAGATGAAAGCGTCGGTTCTTTCGTACGCCGGCGGCTCGGGGAGGAAGCCCTGCAAAAGTTGATCGGACCGCTGCTGGGCGGAATCTTCGGCACCGACCTGGATCAGCTCAGCCTGCGCGCTACTTTCGCCCATCTGGCCGAGTACGAGCAAAAATTCGGTTCTCTGACTCGAGCGCTCTGGCAAAACCCGGTTCCCTCGTCCGCCGGTAACTTCTATTCTTTTCCCGAAGGCATGCAGGAGCTGATCGATGCTCTGGAGGCCCGTCTCGACCAGCGGATTTGCACCTCCACCCCTGTCCAAGAACTGCGCTATCATGACGGCCTGTGGGAGGCGCTCAGCCGTAGCGGCAACCAGCTGCGAGCTCGCCAGGTGGTGTTGGCCCTACCCGGCGCGGAAGCGGCCAGACTGCTGCGGGACTGCGCTCCCGAGCTGTCCCGGGCGCTGGCCCGTCTGCAATACAGCTCCGCCGCCGCCGTGCACCTGGGTTGGACGCGCCGCTGCATCGGCCATTCCCTGCGAGGTTATGGTCTGGTTTCCGGCTATCCGGCGCGCCGGCCACTGGTGGCCTGCACCTGGAGTTCTCAAAAATTTGCCGGCCGTGCCCCCCAGCAGGCCGTCCTGATGCGTGCCTTCATGCGCGACTCGGAGTATTTGCGGGTGGATGAAGCCGATGACCAGCACCTGCTCGGCGAAGCCCTGGCGGCTCTGCGCAAGCCTCTCCTTCTGCACGGCGAACCAAATTTCTGGAAAGTGGAGCGTTATACCCAGGCTTTCCCCAACTACACCACCGGTCACCTGGAGCGTATGCGGTCCCTGGATGCGCAACGGCGTCAGTTGCCCGGGTTGCACTGGCTGGGGGCCGCCTACGCGGCCGGAGGCGTGCCCGCCTGTGTGACCCAGGCCCGCCACTGGGTGGAAGGACTTGCCTGTGTCTGAAAAACCGTTGCTCCGCTTTCCCGGCATGGCCACCAGCGATCGCCCCTTTCTGGTCATCTGGGAAGTCACGCAGGCCTGCGATCTGGCTTGCAGCCATTGCCGGGCCAGCGCCATGCCCGAAGCTCACCCGCTCACTCTGAACGGGCAGCAGGGCCGTTCGCTGATCGAGCAGGTGCGGGATTTCGGCCCGCCCTATCCTTTGCTGGTTTTTACCGGAGGGGATCCTTTCAAGCGCACCGACCTGCTGGAACTGGTCGGCTACGCCAGAAGCCTGGGACTCTCCCCGGCGATTTCGCCTTCGGCCACTCCACTGCTCACCCGGGAGCGGCTGGAGGCCTTGCGGGATGCTGGCGCCCGGGTAGCTTCGTTGAGCCTGGACGGATCCACAGCCGAGGTGCACGATTCCTTTCGCGGCGTGGCCGGCACCTTCGAGCGAACTCTGGAAGGCTGCGCCACGGTCCGCGACCTTGGCATGAAGCTTCAGATCAATTCGACGGTTTCTCGTCACAACATGCATGATCTGCCGGAATTGGCAGCCCTGGTCTACCGGCAACGGGTCATGACCTGGAGCGTCTTTTTCCTGGTGGCCACCGGCCGGGCCCAATCCGACCAGGCCCTGTCTCCGGCGGAACTGGAGGCGGTGATGCACTGGTTGGCCGAAGTCTCCAGCCGGATCCCTCTCAAAACCACCGAAGGGCACCACTATAAACGCGTGCTGCTGATGCGCCGGACCCTGCAGGCGCATGGCTACCAGGCCGAAACCTATTTCCAGCTGCATCCGCTGCAGCAACAGCTTCAGCAAAAGTGGAGAGAACTCTGCCGGGACCAGGATATACAGCCCCGGCCCGCGGCTCGCCGGCTCCCCATGCATATCAATTCCGGGGACGGCTTCGTGTTCGTTTCCCACCTGGGGGAGGTCTTTCCCAGCGGTTTCTTGCCCCTACGGGCCGGCAATGTCAAGACGCAATCCCTGGTGGATGTCTATCGGAATTCGCCGCTCTTCGGCAGCCTGCGCGACCCGGACCGGCTCAAGGGCCGCTGCGGTAGCTGCGAGTTCCGCCAGATTTGCGGCGGCTCACGCTCGCGCGCCTTTGCCATGAGCGGCGATGAGCTGGCGGAAGATCCCAGTTGCTCTTATCAACCGGGCAGTTTCAAGCTGGCCGATCCGCTAGCCAGGGATTCTTCCCGGAACGCGTCTGCCTCAGCAGCAAGGGCCCGAAGATAGCCAGCGCCGCCAGATTCCCGGCCGCACCCAGCGCCGTCCAGCCCAGCCAGCGCAGTGCCAGGCTCAAGTGCAGCAACACCAGCGGGATATAGAAGGTGCGGCTGAAACGCATGCCGCAGCGGGCCACCGCCGGTAGAACGATCGGGCCGTGAGCCAAAATCATGGAAAGCACGAAACCGACAAAAACACCGTGCGTGATCCGGTCGAAGGCCAACCCGCCGGCATAGGGGAGCCCCGTCAGGGCCAGTTGCCCGCCGCTCAGGGCCAACCAGAAATACCCACTCAGAACGGCCCGCCCGGAGTAAGCCGCCAGGCCCGCCCGAAAGGCGTTGCGCCGGGCCAGGTCATGGCGGGCCAGCCAGACCGCTAATGAGAGCCAACCCAGCCCCTGGCCTTGAGGGTAGCCGGCCAGCGCCGATAACCCGAGTCCCAGCAGCAGCCAGTGCAATCCCGGCGCCCTGGCATTGCCCAGAAAAGAGAGTTCGATTCGTTCGGCGCCGATGAGCAAGATCAGGAAACTCGCCCAACCCGGCGCGCATTCAGGCGCATTGTGCGAGACGACCCAGCGGGCATCGCTGACCAACAACAAGCTGACGGCCAGCAAGCTCACCCGAGCATCCAGTCCAGGCCGGCGCCGGGCCAGGGCCAGGTGCTGCACCAATAAGCCGCCTCCCAGTCCCAGCAGCAGGACTTCGGTCGGGCCCGTATCCGCCAGCAGGCACAGAGCGCAGGCCAATCCCAGCCAGGGCACGGTCCAGGACCAACGAGTGGATAAGGCCACGGCACGTTCCAGGCTGATCAGAGTGGGCAGGAGGATGCCTCCCATCAAGAGGCCGTGGTGCGCGATCAGAGCTGCCGGCAGGGCAAAACCCCACAGGCGCGCCAGCCCACCCAGCAGAGCGGCGGCCAGGGCCAATACCAGGAGGGCCAGCAAAATGCGGCGCAGCATCAGGGTTGGGCCAGCAATTGCTGAAGCTTGCGGGAGATGGTTTCGCGCCCGGAAAGACCGAGCTGCTGCTCGGCCACCTCGCCTTGCTCATCCAATACCGTCAGCATGGCCGAATGCGCGTAGTCTTTCGCACCGCTCTTACGGTAGCGGAAATCCAGAGTGGCCGCCAACTCGCGCACGTCTTCGGGAGCGCCGCGCAGCAGGCTCCAGCCCGCTCCCAGCTTCTCCGCGCGGGCGTATTCCTGCAAGCGCGCCACACTGTCCGTCTGGGGATCCATGGTGACCAGGACAAATCCCACACGCTGGCGCTGGGCCGGGGAAAGCTCGGCCTCCAGCGCTTTCATTTCCTTGACGATAGCCGGACAGATGCCCTGGCAATGGGTGTAGATCAGGGCCAGCACTTGAATCTGTCCCCGCAACTGAGAAAGTTGGAGGGTCGAGCCCCGCTGGTTGACCCAGCTGGAGGATAGTTGATAGAGCGAGCTGTCGGGCAACGGAAGGGCGGCCGCCAGACCCAGGCAGCTGCCTAAAATGATGAGGTGCAGACGTTTTCTCAAAGACCCTCCTCAGCGGGCCACGCGAAAGCCGAGATTGGGGACCGCGTAGCGAGCCCGTAAACTGGAACGAAAAGCAAAGCGCATGTAGGTGGGATAGTCTTCCGGGCTCAGACCCCCCACGCTGCCGGAAGCACAGTAGAGCTCCCTTTCCAGCCCGGAATCACCGCGCGATTCGCCGGTGCCCAGCAAGGTATTGAAATCGTCCACCCACTCCCAGACCGAGCCGTAGATGTCGTAAACGCCATAGACGTTGCGAAAACCGCGGCCAACGGGAGGGAGTTGCCGAGGAGTGGGCCGGCCGTACCAGGCCAGCACCTTCTGCCGAAAATCGGCTTGCTGCAGCCCCTCGGGCCGGGTCTCGCTGGCCTGGGCCAGATATTCCCATTCGTCCAGGCCGGGCAGGCGCCCGCCGCGCCAACGGCAGTAAGCGCGGGCCGCGAACCAGGAGACGTTGACCACCGGCGAATTACGAATGGCGGGATCGATTCGCAGGTCCCCACTCCAATGCTGGAGATAGCCTTTTTCGGCGTAGAGAGATTTGATGCGACTGCGGCGCCACTCCGGCCGAGCCTGCACAAATTCCTGGTAGTCGGCGTTGGTCACAAGATAGCGGCCGATCTGAAAGGCGGCCACTTGCACCGGTGAATTTTTTTGCTCGGCCGCAATCCGATAAAACGGGCGATACCGGCCCGCCGGCACGGTCACGAAATCCACCGGGGCCGCCCAGGCGGCCGCAGCCAGCAGCCAGGGCCCGGCCAGCCAACCTCTCATCGGCGGACCTTGGCCACCTCGGCCGGAGTGATTTCTCCGCCCTTATTGCCAAAATTGTTCAGCAAATAGGTCACCACATCGGCCGTTTGCTCGTCGGTCAGGGCCAGCTTGGGCATCACCTGATTGTATTTCGCTCCGTTGACGGTAATCTCGCCCTCCAGGCCGTTTACGATGGCGTTGACCGCCCTTTTCGGGTCCTGATTCAGATAATCGGAAGCGGCCAGCGGCGGGAAGACACCGGCGATTCCCCGGGCGTCTCCCTGGTGGCAGGCGGCGCACACCTGGGTGAAGGTTTCTCCGCCGCGCGCGATCCGTTCCGCCTTGTTTTGCGAGCCGGGCTGGGGTGGGCGAGTGGCGCCCGGCATTTCCTGGACGGCGCCTCCCTCGGCGGCGTAAATCCGGTCATCCTGCTTGCCGGAGTAGAACCCTTTGTTTTCGTCTCCGGCTACCTTCAGCATGCCCAGGGCTCCTTTGTTGAAGGCCCGGAAAATGGAGTGGTCCACCAGGATGAAAGTGCCCGGAACCTCCACTTTAAAATCGGTAATGGCCGAACCCCCGGCGGGAATCATGGTCGTCTGCACATTATGGTTGACCGTGCTGCCGCCCTCGACGTAGACGTCATCAAAGATTTCCCCGATCACGTGAAAGGAGGACACCAGACCGGGCCCGCCATTGCCGACGAAGAGACGAACCTTATCGCCTTTCCTGGCTTTCAGGGCATTGTCTCCGGCCAACGCTCCCACCGACCCGTTGAAGACGACGTAGTCCGGCTTTTCCTCCAGAGCCTTTTTCATGCTGAAGGGCTGCAAACCGCGCTCGCCATTGGCTCCCTTGGTATAGAAATCACCCTGCATCACGTAGTATTCGTGATCGACCTTGGGCAAGCCGTCCTCCGGCTCCACCAGAATCAGACCGTACATCCCGTTGCCGATATGCATGCCGACGGGAGCGGTGGCGCAGTGATACACATAGAGTCCGGCGTTGAGGGCGCGGAAGGAGAAGGTGGATTCGTGGCCCGGGGCGGTGAAGGAAGAGGTCGCGCCGCCCCCCGGTCCGGTGGCCGCATGCAGGTCGATATTGTGCGGCATTTTGCTGGAGGGATGATTGCCCAGGTGAAATTCCACCAGGTCCCCCCTGCGCACCCGGATGAACATCCCCGGTACTTTGCCGCCGAAGGTCCAGAAAGTATAGCTCACGCCATCAGCCAGTCGCGACTCCAACTCGCGAACCTCCATCTTGACGATGACCTTGGTGGCATGCTTGCGCGTGATCGGCGGAGGAACTTCCGGCGCGTGGGTCAGCACTGCCACTTCCTCTCCCTGGATTTCCGGAAGAGTCTCGGCCGGCCTGGGCGAGCTTTCGGCGATGGGGCCGGAGGGAGTGGGTGCGCAGGCCACCAGTAAGCACCCCAGCAGCAGGGGGGTCCAAAGGAACTTATTCATGGCTTCACTCTAGTCGAGTGCGGCCCGATCCACGTTGATCTAGATCATGTAAAGGTTAATTCGTTCCGTAGCCGATCGGCCGGCCGCGTTTGCCTCCGCCGGTTGCGAAACGAGTCCAAAAACCGGAGCGTTGCGCGGCTTTCAGAATGTCCATCGAGCGGGGGCCGCGGTTGATGGATTTCATGTTGGCTTTGATGCCCGCTCCGCGCACCAAGTCGGCAATGTAGCCCATCATCTGATCGGTAGCGAAGCGAGGATCATCTTTGGCTTCGAAGTCCCCGGCGATCCCGTTCTTCTTCAATTCGCCGACGATGGTGGACAGCGGGTAGATGCGCGATTGGCCATCCTTATTGCGCAGCCGCATGACCTCGGCCAGAGTCATCTGGCTGACCTTGGTGTTCGGCTTCAACTGGCCCAGCGGGTCATAGAAGCCGTCCTTGGCCATCGGTTTGGACCAGTGCGTGGCCACCGGAACGCCGTCTTTGGTGATTTGCATGTCGATGTCGATGGAAGCAAAGCCGTGTTCGGCCGCATATTTGATACCGGCCGGTGAGTTCTCGAAAGCGTAGGTGTCAGGGCCACCTTTGCCTTTATGAAACATGCCCTTGCCGTGGGCGTAGAGGGCTTTGCCTCCTTCGATGCGCTCCCCCGGGCCGGAGCGACCTGAACGACCTATTGCTTCCAGGCCTGACGGTTGGGACCAGGCTGGATTGGGTTGGCCAACCATCAGCATGGTGAGCAGGGCCAGCATCTGGACGGACATTTGCAGCATGGATTGGGCTTGGTAGTGCACGGTTTCAAGGCCCGTTGGCGGTAGCAACGGCGCTACTGCTCCCAGCCGTGTCAGGGCGGCGCCTGTGTTGAGCTGAGGGGGCGCCAGGGTACCGAATTCGAGTGAGACGGAACTCAAGCCTGGACCTGCGGAGAGGAAATTCATGAGGATATTTTAGCTTCCGGATTTTTCCAAAATCCGGCTCTCTTTTTAACTTCTTTAAGTCTTTGTCATACGAATTTGGCTGTGATTTATCCGCCGTCTTTTCAGGTTTCTTTCAGAAGAGTCGTTTAGTCTAGGAGTGAGCGACCGGAGAAGTATGGAGACTACGAACATGCAAATCCCGTCACAGTTTCAGCCGACCGTAAACGCCTATCACGCCCAGGGAACTTTGAGCGGTCACGTGGAGCGCATCGAATTAGACGACAAAGGTGCGACCGATTCCCTCAACCATCTCAAGGATGAATTTCAGCGTTGGAAATCCTTGGATGAATCAGAATTTGACCTGCTGAAAGGTCGGCCGGGGGCCGTGCGCCTCGAGCGAGGAGCGGCGGTGGGTGAATATTCGGAAGCCGTTTTTTCGGGAGACACACAGAACGGTCAACTGGCTGTAGTCCAGAACGATCCGTCCACTCACTACGGCTATTCCAGTTATGCCGAGACAAAATTTACC
>JAHBVR010000017.1 GCA_019637395.1 Vulcanimicrobiota bacterium | reverse complement strand
GTCTCAAATTGATTATCCAGTTGCCAAAGAGCAATGGAGACCGTACCGGTCTCCGACGAAGCGCCCACGAGGCGCTTTTTTCATTTCGTCAACAAGCCGTTAACCAGTTCTGACCAGCACCGGTGTAAGGTGTCGAAATGCGCTCTCTCTCCGGCCACGCCGCGCTCTATGCCAGCTGCTTCTTCTTCGCCGCCATGGCCCTCTCGGTCAAACTCTGCACCCAGCCCAGCGATCTGCTGGGCGAGCACCACATGCCGCCCGTGCAGGTCGTCTTCTTCCGCAGCTTCCTGTGCCTACTCATCCTCATCCCGAGCCTGCTGAAAGATCTCAAAACCCACCCCGTCCGCCTCCATCACATCAAACCTCTGCTGCTGCGCAGCCTGGCCGGCGGCCTGGCCATGATCGCCTATTTTTCCGCCATCTCCCGGCTGCCGCTGGCCACCGCCGTGCTGCTCAACTACACTTCGCCGCTCTGGGCCGGCCTCTTCGCCTTTGTTTTCCTCAGCGAGGCTCTCTCGGCCGGCCTGCTGCTCGCCTACCCGCTGGCCCTGACCGGTGTGCTCATGGTGGTCGGTGGGCCCGGGGTCAGCGATGACCTGCCCGCCGTGGGACTGGGCCTGGCCTCGGCCGTCCTGGCCGGCGCCGCCTACACCGCTCTGCGCGGCCTGCGCGGCACTCCCGCCAGCATCGTTGTGACCGGCCTGTGCCTCGTTTCCTGCGTAGCGGTCGCGCCCGTCTGCTACGCCAACTACGTCGCCCCAACCCCTACCGAGTGGGGACTCCTCTGGGCCTGCGGCCTGGCCTCGGCCGGCGCTCAGGTGCTCATGACCCTCGGTTTCCGCACCACCAAAACGGCCGCGGCCAGCACCGTCGGCCTGACCACGGTGGCCATCAGCGGCCTGCTCTCCTGCCTGCTGCTGGGCGAAACGCTGGTGCTCAAACAGTGGCTCGGAATCGCCGTGCTGCTCTGGGCCACCAGTCAGACCGGCCGCCGCTCCCTGCTCAGCCGGGTGGTGCGCCTGGCCCATCTCTCCTGGAGACGCCCGGCCTACCGTCACTAGAATTTTGGCCGCGCCTACAACTTTTGGACTCGGGTCCGGCTCATGAAAAGCATCTCAAACCAAGTGGAGGCTCTTCATGAAAAAATTAGCTGTGATTCTTTGTTTGCTGGCCCTGGGCGGATCAAGAGAAACTCTCCAGACAGTTCTACCAGCAGTGTTCCAATCTCAAGAACACGGCCACCGCCCTGGAAATGTGGGCCAGCGACCACAACGGGAAATATCCTCAAAACCTGAGCGAGTTAACGCCCAACTATCTGAAGCACCTCTTGCCCGGCCCTCAAGGCAGCACCGAAGAAGTCCGCTACCTGGTGGACCAGAACCAGGAAAACTATCAGCTCAAAGTAGTCGGCAACCGTTTCAAGGAGATCCAAATTTCCGGCAGCTATCCTCAATACAGCTCCGACCAGGGACTCATGCTGACTGAGAATGGCAAGCTACCTCGGCTGCCCCTGAATCTGCTCAATCCCCAACTGGACGCCAGCTGGAAGTCGCTGGAACGGCCCCTGGGCTTGAGCTGGAAGCGCGGTTCTGAGCACATCTTCTCCAGCCTCTATCTCACTCAGGTGGAATCCGAAGCCGAGCGTTACTACCTGAACGGCTACTCTAACGAAGCCGAGACGGTGGAAGGCGAGCGAATCGGCTCGGCAGGCCAACGCCTCAAGCTGGTGCGCGGAACCCACTACCTTGAGTTGCGCAGCCTCCAGGGCGACACTCTGCGCCTGCTCAAGTATGAAACCGAGGCCCCTCAACTGGATGGAGCCGTGACTCAGGAGTTCCGTAGACTGCTGGCAGGGCTATAGAAAACGAACCCAGAACCGGGCGGCCATGCTGAAGACCCTCATGCTGGCCGCCCTTCTGGCTTTACCCACCTGCGCTATTGAAACGGAAGGATTGGTTCCGATCGCAGGCTACCAGTCCCGCCAGGACAACCTGATCACCTGCCAGGACGGCTCACAGGTCAAAGTCGACTTTCTCACTCCCGACATGCCGCGCATCCAGATGTCCTATAAAAAGCGCCTGGAACCCAATCCCTCCTGGGCCATCGCCAGGACCGATTGGCCTGCCACCCCCGTCACCACCAGCGAAAACAACCAGAACGTCACCCTGAGCAGCCCATCCCTCAAAGTCATCATCCATAAAAACCCGCTGCTCATCGAAATCCAGGACAAAAACGGCCGCACTCTCAGCAAAGACGCCCGCCCCTTGCTCGGCGATCCCCATCACACCCAGAAAGTTTTCGACCCCAATGCCGGCTTCATGACCGTGGTCACGAAAGAATTCGGAGTAGACGAGCATTTTTACGCTCTCGGCGAAAAAGCCCATAAACTCGACCGGCGCCGCGGCCACTTCCGCATGTTCAATTCGGATACGCCCAAATACAGCGAGGGCACCGATCCGATTTACCAATCCATTCCTTTTTACATCAGCCTCGAGGACAATCGGGCTCACGGGCTCTTTTACGACAACAGCTATCGCAGCCATTTCGATTTCGGCCACAGCCAGCAAGAATTCACCGGCTACGGGGTCGAGGGCGGCCAGATCGACTATTACTTCATCGATGGCCCCACCATCAAAGATGTGGTCCAACGTTACACGGAATTGACCGGGCGCATTTATCTGCCGCCCAAATGGGCGCTGGGCCATCAGGCCAGCCGCTGGTCCTACTATCCCGACAAGCTGGTGGAAAAAATCGCCGATACCTACCAGCAACATGATCTCCCCCTCGATGTCATGACGCTGGACATCGATTACATGCAGAAATACCGCGTCTTCACCTGGGATCTCAAGCGCTTCGCCGACCCCGACGGTCTGGCCCGCAGGCTGAAAGCCAAAGGCCTGCATGTGGTCAACATCGTCGATCCGGGTGTCAAATATCAACCAGCTCCCGACAAAGCCGACGAGCCGCAACCCGAACTCAAAGACCAATCCCAAAGCTACTACGTTTACAACCAGGGCACTAAAAACGACTTCTTCGTGAAACGCAAAGACGGCTCCCAGATGGTGACCAGCGTCTGGCCCGGCGAAACGGTCTTCGTCGACTTCACCAAAGAAGCCGCCCGCAAATGGTGGGGCGACCTGCACCGCGCCTACCTGGACCACGGCACCGGCGGCATCTGGAACGACATGAACGAACCCGCCGATTTCACCGAGAAAGGCGACACCGGCGCCAACCAGCGCGATTCCTACTTCGACGACCACGGCCGCAACACGCCGCACGCCAAGAACCGCAACGTGTTCGCCCTGCTCATGTGCAAAGCCACCTACGAAGGCCTGCTCAGGCTGCGCCCCAACGAGCGCCCCTATGTCATCACCCGGGCCGCCTACGCCGGTATCCAGCGCTACTCCACCATGTGGACCGGTGACGCCGCCTCCAGCTGGGAAGCCCTGGCCGTCTCCATCCCCTTGTTCTGCAACCTGGGCCTGTCCGGCGAAACCTTCATCGGCGCCGACGTGGGCGGCTTCATGGGCCGCGGCGACGGCGAAATGCTCACGCGCGGCTATCAAATCTGCTTTCTGGTGCCCTTCTGCCGCAACCACAAAGCCCAGGACGAATACGATCAGGAACCCTGGCGCTTCGGCAGTTACTACGAAGACATCATCCGCAAATACCTCAAGCTGCGCTACCGGCTGCTGCCCTATCTCTACGCCGGACTGGACGAAGCCCGGCGCACCGGGACGCCCTTCATTCGCCCGCTGGTGCTGGAATACCAGGACGATTCCAATACTTATGCTATGGACGATCAGTTTCTGGCCGGCCGCGATCTGCTCTGCTCGCCGGTGGTGAAACCAAACCAGGACAAAAAGCGCGTCTACCTGCCGCGCGGCAACTGGTATGATTTCTACACCGGCCAACCCCAGTCAAAAAACAGCTTCCTGGCCGACGCCCCGCTGGAAACCGTGCCCCTCTACGCCCGCGGCGGCTCCATCATCCCGCTCGGACCCGAGAAAAATACCGTCGACGCCCTGCCCAACGCGCCCCTGGAATTACGCGTGTATCCCGACCGGGGTCAAAAAGCCGAAGCCACCCTGTATGAAGACGACGGCAAGACCCAGGATTATTTGCAAGGCCGGTGCGCGCGCCGCAAGGTCACTTTCGCGAACCGCACCCTGACCATCGAAAAGACCGGCTACGCCCTGCCCGAGCGCAAACTCAACCTGCGTTTTTACAACACCCGGGCCACCTCAGCCGAGCACAACGGCAAAGCCGTGCGCGTCACCAAACATGCCCATTTTGTTGAAATCCAGATCAACGAATGGGCTGGAGAACATGTCCTGGCGCTACGTTAACCGGCTCACCACCGGCGCGAAGTCCTCCATCACATCCTCGCGCACCACGATGTAGGAAAACCCCCAGCGCTCCCGCCGCTCCAGCAAGGATTCCACCAATTCCGTTATATGACCCGATAAGACATGCGGACTGTCGCGCAAAATTTCCAGTGGCGTCTCCATCTCCCGGGAGAAGCGCTCCAGGCCTTGTTCGCGATCCCCCACAAAAGTGCTGCCCACCAGAATATTCATCTCCACCTGACGCCCCACCGCGCGCACCCAACCCACTTTCTCGTCACAGGCGGAAGCCGCGAAATTAGGCGCCAGGTCCTTGAAGAATCCGGAACGCAAATCCACGTTGATCCCCACAATATCCGCCTCAGTGGCGGCCAGCGTGAGCATCTTGCGCCCACCGCCGCCGATAAACACAGGAATACGCGGCTGCACGGGCTTGGGCAGCCCGTCCATATCCACTTGATAATACTTCCCCTGAAAAGCGCAGCGCTCCGACCCCAATAACGCACGCAGCACACGCAAGGATTCGGCCATGCGCTCGATGCGCACCCCGGCCGAGTCCATGGCCAGCCCGCTCTCCGTATAGTCTGACTGCATCCAGCCAGCCCCCAATCCCAGCTCGACCCGCCCGTTGGACAACACATCCAGCGTGGCCACTTCCTTGGCCAGCACCACCGGATGGCGGAAGTCGTTGCACCAAACCAGCGGAGCCAGGCGTAGCCCGGTGGTCACGGCCGCCGCCGTGGCCAGGGCCGGCCCGGGTGCCAGTTGTTTGCCGAAATGGTCGGGGATGGACAGGGAAGTGTAGCCCAAAGCCTCGGCTTTGCGGGCCACTTCAGCGATGTTGAACCCGCCCGTCATGACACCGAATCGAAACATCCAGAGGCCTTCGCAGCCGCCGACCAGAACCCCCCACGGAGTGCTCAAAGAATCAATCCAGGAATATGCTCGCGGTATCGCCGGCGGGATGATGTTCAGCCTGCCGCTGCTCTACACCATGGAGATGTGGTGGTCGGGTTTCATCCTCCACCCTCTGCGCCTGGCCCTGCTGATGGTGTGCACCTTCGTTCTGCTGCTGGGCTACAACCGCTTCGCCGGCATCCGCCACGACCACACCTGGACCGAAGTCGTCATCGACTCTTTTGAAGAAATGGGCATCGGCCTGGTTTTGTCGGCCACCATGCTATTTCTGCTCAACCGCATCAATCCTCAGGACGCCCCCGCCGAAGCCATTTGCAAAATCGTCATGGAAGGAATGCTGGTGGCCATCGGAGTTTCGGTCGGCACCGCCCAGCTCGGCATGGACGGCTGCCCGGAAGAAGACACGCCCCGCGACGGCTGGTTTGCCCAATTGACCCTGGGCGTCTGCGGTGCCGTGCTCTTCGCGGCCAATATCGGCGTCACCGAAGAAGTTCAGGTACTGGCCATGGAGTCCACTCCCTGGCACCAACTGGGCTTGATGCTGGCCTCTTTCGCCATCGGCGGCATGGTGCTCTACTTCAGTGAATTTCAAGGCTCCCAGCGCTTCGCCCGCAGGGAGAGCAATCTGGACATCGCTACCGGCAGTGTGCTCAATTACTCCATCTCTTTTCTGGTTTCGGCCGCCATCCTCTGGTTTTTCGGGCGCCTGGACGACATGCCGCCAGCCTTCTGCGTCAGTCAGACCATCGTGTTGGCCTTCCCGGCTGCTTTAGGAGCTTCGGCGGGGAGATTGCTGGTGCAATGAAAAAGAACTGGTTGGAATGGTGTGTTTTCGCTCTGGGACTGGTGCTGACCCTGTCCATTCTGGGCTACCTGATTTTTCTGGGCCTGAACCGCGGTGAGCAACCGCCCATCTTTAAAGTCACCGTCGGCTCGCCGCAAAAAGTGTCCGATGGCTACCAACTGCGCGTGGACGTCTATAACCAGGGAGACGTCACCGCCCAGAGCGTCCAGGTCGAGGTGGAAAACCGAGCCGAAAAGGCCCGCTTCCAAATCGACTTCGTGCCCGAACATTCCAGCGCCAAAGGCTGGGTGGTTTTTTCCCAGGAGCCGGATCGTCCCAAGGGTAAAGTAACCGGGTTCACGGCCCAATGACTAGGCGGTCCAGCTCACCATACGCCGCCCCTCGATCGCCAATCCCCACTTCAATTGGTGAAGCGCATACTGAGGGTACTTGGCCCGCAAAGCCTCCAGCTCCCGAGCCTGCAACTCCCGCAACCGGGCCGTTCCTTCCAGCATCCAAAAGCGCAGGCGCGACCAATCCTCCTCATAGTGATCGACCAGCAGGCTCACCTGAGGGTTCTCCAGCACATTGCGCACGCGCTTGAGCCGCAAAACATCGACTTTCTTGGGCTTCTCGTCCAGAGCCACCACAAAAACCGGGTCACAAAAAGCAAAACAGACCGGCACACAATGCGGCTGGCCGGCCGCCGAGCAGGTAGCCAGGCGAGCCACGCGGGCGTCAATAAAATCAGCGGAAACCTTTAACATCCTGTTTGCAAACGCCCCTAGTCTTTATCCCTCGGCCTCGTGACAAGAGGGATAGCACACAGGAGGTAGACACATTTGGCAATTACGACTCCGGTCCAAGCTTTCAAGCAGAACCCGCAAGTCCGTGAACGCACCCAACAGGTCCTGCAGCAGGCTGTTCAGCAGCGCCCGGACCTGTCCCCCGAACTCCTCAAAGACCAGGCCAAAATATCCGACGAGTTTATGGATGAAGTCGGAAAAATCGGCGAAACCCAGGGTTACGATCCCGGTATGCTGTCGGCTCTGGCCGGCAACTTCCTGGAGCAGAAGACCCGTCAGAACCCGGAGTCAGACGAGGCCAAACCGGTCGACGCTAAGAAAAAAGGCCCCAAAAAGACCACGGAAGCCAAATGGGAGCCCCAGGTCCGCTCCGGCGAAGTGATTCCCCCTCAGGGCAAGATCGGCGAAGTTACCACCAAGACGACTACCGAGCCCAACGACGAAGAGAAGAAAGACGGCAAAAAGGCCGACAAAGCCAAAGGCCCGTCCAAAGTCCAGGCTCCACGAGGCGCCGCCGGCTCTCAGAAGGGGAGTGGAGCGCCGGATGCGCCCAAGGACGAGGAAAAGGTCGAGTTCAGTCAAGAAACCAAGGAAATGCTCAACAAGATGCATGCCCAGGGTATGCAGACGCCTGGCAATAGCCAGGAAGCCAAACCGGCCGGCGGAGTCAGCGAGAAGACGGACGAAGTCTTCATGCCTTCTCAGGGCCTGACCCAGGCGGTCAAAGTGCGCGACCGCGGCGAAATCAAAAACGGCGACATCATCATGACCTATCGCAAACTCGACGACCTCCCCTCCGGTTCGGTGGCCATCCTCAAGTCCAAAACCGGCAAGGAAGGCCTGGACGAGTACACCAAACGCATTCAACAAGGCGAAAAAATTCCGGAGCTGACTCCAGAACAACAGCGTCAGTTGCTCAATCCGGTCGCCGAAAAATAACCATCTACGTGATCCACTCGCGGCTGCGCCTCGATAAGCTCACCTGGGTCGACGGACTGCAGGCGCTTCCTGAACTTCTGGAGGCAGCGGGCTATCATGAAGCCTGGGCCACCGGCGTCAGCGCGCCTCTCAGCCAGATTCCCGCCAATCTGATGCATCCGGCCTTGCTCAAGCAAACCCGCGAAGCCAGCCCGGCCAACCTGCTCGGCCGTGTCTTCGCTCTTTCTTGTTGGGCGCCGCTGCAGGGCGTTTTGCCTGAGGGGCTGCTGACTTTGCTGCAAGAGGCCGGAGTGCTGCGCGAACGCCAGGGCCTGCACGCCGCCACCGTCGACCTGGCGCCGGCCAGCGGCCTCTACCTGGCCTCCGACCGAGCCTGGGGGCCGGCCCCCGGCCCCGACGCGGTCTACCCGCCAGGCATCGACAGCTATGCCATGTGCCGTTGGACTCCGCGTTGGAAAGTCGGCTCGGCTCTGGATCTGGGCACCGGTTCAGGAATCCAGGCGCTGGTCACGGCCGGTGGCGCGGAGCACATCGAAGGCTTCGATATCAATGAGCGGGCTTTGACTTTCGCCACCTTTAGCGCCCGCCTCAACGGTAAGAATGCGATCTTCACGCGCTCCGACCTCTACACCGCCGCAGCCGGTCGCAAATATGACCTGATCGTCAGCAACCCGCCCTGGGTGCCCGCCCCCGAGGACATCGAACTCTACCGCGGCGGCGGCGGAGACGGCGAAATTCTCAGCCAGCGCATCTGCCGCGGCCTGAGCGAACACCTCAACCCCGGCGGCCGCGCCGCCCTTTACCTCGAATACCCGCAGTTTCGCGGCCAGCATCTCTTCGAAAGAGTCCGCCAGTGGCTCGGCCCCGGCCCCTGGGGCCTGGCCCTCTTGCACCGCCGCCACTACACCACCCTGGAATACGTAGCCGGCCACACCTCCCCCCACCTGCGCGCCGACCTCGATTTCGAACGCTGGATGGAAAGCTACGAAAGCAACGGTATTGAGGGCGTCTCCGCCAGCCTGCTGCTGATCCTGCGCAGCTCCCACGACTGGCAGTTAGAACGCGACGGCGTCTTCCCCCACACCTACCAAGGGGACACTGTACAGGCCTGGCTCGACAACCCCCGGAGCGAAGTCGGCCACTACCAGACCCAGACCCACCTCCACTGGCCCGACGGCCCCTTCGCCGACCTCATCCAAACCCACCCCGAATCATGAACCCCGCTCAGCCAACGCTCCTCGGTCCAACGCCGAGCACTCAATTTCCAGGTCCGGCCTGCGCGCGCGATTTGGCATGGCTCGGCCTGACCCGCGCCAAAGCAAAACCGGCCCACCGCCAGGCCAACCTGACCCTCACGGGTCGCCAGCGTCGCTCGCTCCCAAATCCCCTCCCCCGAGGCGCACTCAGTCGAACCAGTCCTCCCTGAGCTCACGAGGGCTGGAGTTCAGACCCAGGGCCAGGTCCGGGTCCGCGCCCCGCCGCCACAGCCAGTCGGCGGCGGCCCGCTGCCCAAGAAAACACGCCTCGTCAAGGGCCGTCACACCCTTGCGCAACGGGCACCAGGCATCGATTCTCGCCCCTTGCTCCAGCAAAAACTCCATAATCTTGATCTGCCCCGTGGAGGCGGCGCAGGCCAGCGGCCTGCGGCCCACAAAGTCGGCCTTCTCCAGAGCGACCTCCCCATCGCCCGTCCCCGCTCCGCCGCCCAGTGCACCGAAGTGCTGCCGTCCTCGGGAGCTTCTTCCTCCACTCGCGCTCCGGCGGCCAGCAAGCGCCGGGCCACTCCCAGCTCCCGCGCATAGGTCAGCAGCGTGCCCCCTCTCGCATCGCGGGCCCGGACGTCGAAGCAGGTGGATAATTCACCCTGCTAAACCCGCAAGAAGTCCCCCTCCAGCACCGATTCCAACTCCTCAGCCTGGAAATCAAGCGCAATCGAGTTGATACAGTAATGGTCCGTGCCGAAAAGGTGGCCCAGGTGGCCGCCGCAGGCGGCGCACACCGCTTCCCGCGCGTCCTCCACCCGCCAGAAAACTCGGCCAACCGCAACCGGAGTGAAATTTTTGTCGATAGGTGAACAGCAGTGCGGCACATTGTCCACAGCGGTACTGGCCGCGCTGACGGTGCTCCAAATAGCGCCCTGTAAAGGGCGGCTCGGCTTGCCCAGGCGCATGACGCGATAACGTAAGCTGTCCACGCACGTTCACTTTTCTGAAAATTCTTCCACCGTTCACCTATCCCGACCGCCTACCACCGTGGTATACATAACTTATGCAGTATACGCTCGTGGACTTAATCAACAAACTCACCATTTCCGCCGATTGTATGGAAGGAGCGCTACGTAGTTATGCCGCTCGCGACCGATTCGCCCACAACCAACTCCACAACCATGAACTCACTCCCGACAAGACCCGTAGCTCCGGCCGCTGGCAGTGCGGCAGCCTGCGACTGCAAGGCCCGCCCAACCTCTCCCGCCGTGACTGGCAAAGCGCCATCGACCAGTTGCTCGCCCATGGTTAATCTGCTCCCCTTCTGGCTTTATACCCCCGGTTGATCCAGATGCGACCTGCTCCAACCCGGCTCATCCTCGCCCTGCTGCTGCTCACCTTTTTCACTCAGATGCTGCAGCCCGGGCGCTACCTCCTCCGACAAAAACGGTGCTTTGCCAGCTTGACACAATTTCGCAACTTCTCCGTGCTCGCCAACCGCTAAATTACAAGCTGTGATTGTCAAAAATAACGGCTTCAGCAACAAACCCTGGTCCGCCATCCAGAGCGCGGCCACCGACCTCGGCAAAACCGAGGACGGCCGCTACCACGTCGACGGCTTTCGCTGGGACATCGTCAATAACGAAGACGGTTCCGCCCAGGAGCTGGGCGTCTTCGGTGACGCCTACATCAAACCCGAAGGCGTCAAAGACGTATTCCTGGCCATCAAACCTTTCACCGACAAGCCCGGCGGCTACCCCGGCCACGCCCAGCTTCACTTCGAAATGCAGCCGGACAGCCCGGTCACCGACGGCAAAGGCAATCAGGACCACGGCCTGGTGCTCTCCGTCGAGGTGCATTTTAAGCAAGGGGAATTCTGGGATCCGGTCGGCCAGGAAAACCAGCCCACGCTCTATCAACTGGGCAGTTGGACGGACGCCATCGAAAAGGCCGGCGTCGTTCACCACTATCCCCTGGAACTCTACAAACTCGACCTCAACCAGCAGCAAAAAGAAAGCCTGCTACGCGAACGCCTGGACGCGGCCCTGCAGGACCACACCCAGGACGTCTACCACCCCACCACCAACTCTTGCCTCTCCACCCTGATTGCCGCTGTCAACAAAGTCACGCCCGCCAGCCAGAACATCCCCAAAGGCGCCCCCAACTCCACCGTCCCCGTCTGGTGTCCCAAAGCCTTCAAAAAATACCGCCTCATCGACAGCACCCAGCCCGACCTGGTCATCCCCGCCCCGCCCCGCTAGCCTCTGGGGCCCCGCCTTTCAACTGAGCGCACCTCCAGCCACCCGCAAATCCTGCGCAACCGATAGCGACACCTCGATAGCCATCTCCAGAGCCCGCACCATCTCCCCGAGGCCGAATCCCGGGCCGGGAGGCGGCACATGCACAAACCCTCCCCGCCCTCCACTCCGGGCCAGACTGCGCATCAAGCCATAGAACACGTGATTACACACGAAGGTCCCGGCCGTCTGAGAAATTTCGACCGGCACCCCCGCCTCTTCCCAAACCGCCCGAATGGCCTTGATCGGCAAAGTCGACCAATAAGCCACCGGACCCTTCGCCACAATCGCCTCATCCACCGGAACCGCCCCGGCATTGTCGGGAATACGCGCATCGTTGACATTGATGGCCACCCGCTCCAAAGATAAGCAATTACGCCCCCCCGCCAGCCCCAGACAAATCACCAGAACCGGCCGCTCCCTCCGTAAGGCCCGCCGCAACTCCACCAGCGCCTGGCCGAAGATACACGGCAACACGACCCCGCGCACTATCTGACCAGCCACCTGCCGTCCATTTAAAGCCAGCGCAATTTCCGCCGAGGGATTGAAAGAATCCCCACCAAAAGGCTCAAATCCCGTCACTAAGACCATGCAGGCGGATTCGCAACCGCCGGCCGGTGATCATTCTCGGCACCAAAGAGATCCGCGGCCCTGGTCGACCAATGGGGGCCCCTGTAAACGTCACCTGCTCATACGCAGCAAAGCCCGCTTTTCTTCCCTTGCCGGAACTTCGCAGAACAAATCGAATCTTTCCGCCATGGATTTGCTGCGGCTGGCCCTGCTCTTCAACGGCGCTCTGGTGCTGGGCCTCCACCTCGGCCGCCGGCGCTGGGCCCGGGCTCTGCAGCCGCTGCTCTGCCTGCTGCTACTCCCCCATTACCCGGCCTGGGGCCTGGCTCTGTTGCTGGCCTTCAGCGCTTTCCAGCGCCTGGCCCGTCCCACGCCGCCTCCCAATCCCATCCAGGAACTCAGCCTGGCCCGCAAATGGAAAGAGGCCACCGACTCCTATGAGGAACTGGAAGGCGACCAGCCGGCCTGGGTTCACCTGCTGGCCTGCCGCGCCTACGCCCGCCAGGCCCGCTTTCCCGAAGCTCTCCATACCCTCAAAAAAACCGCCCAGGGCCCGCCCCAATACGCCTTCATGACCATGGCCTTGACCGGCTCCCTCCCGCACCTGGAAGCCTGGCTGCCGCGCCTGCCCCACTGGCCCGAACACAGCAAACTGCACGCCCGCGCTCTCTGCCAGGGCCGGGCGGGCAACCTGGAGGCCGCCGAGAGCCTCTGGGAAGAAGCCCTGCTGACAGCCCCCGACGATTTCCGGCTCTACATCGAGGAAGACCGCCAGAACCTGGCCAGCCTGACGGCCGACATTGATGCTCGCACGCTCGAACAACTGCATCACCATTTCCAAAAACTCGACCATAACCACCAGATGGCCAACGCCCGCCTGGGCCCCCAGGCTCTGGCCCTGATCCTGCTCACCGTGCTGGCCTACCTCCTCAAACCAGCCCACTTTTACCTGGCCCAAAGCACTCTGCCCCTGGGCCTCCTCACCAGCCTGTTCGCCCATTACAACCTGACCCATCTGGCCCTCAACATGGTGGCCCTGGCCGGCCTCTCCCCGCTGGTCGAACTGCTCTACCCCAAACGCTTCCTCTGGCTCTACTTCCTGGCGGGCGCGGTGGCCGGCCTGGCCCAGCTCTTCATCACTCCCCAGGCTCACCTGGTCGGCGCCTCGGGCGCCATCATGGCCCTGTTCGGCGCGCGCCTGGCCCTGCTGCTGCGCTATCCCAACAACCATCAGCTTTTGCTATTATTGCTTATCTTTGGGGTGCAGGTGGTGATCGACCAGGAATTCCCCCAACTGGGTGGGGTGGCTCACATGTGGGGGGCTTGCAGCGGCTTTCTCTTCGTCCTTATGAGCAGGCCCCAAGACCTCGCTCCCCAAACAGCCGATCTGTGACCGACGCTGAATTCGCCCAACTGGAGGCGGAACTCTTCGATGACTACGGACTGCCGCTCAACGGCCTGCACGGGGCCCGCCACTGGCGGCGGGTGGACAAGATCGGGCGGCTGCTGGCCGTCTACACCGAAGCCGATCTCGAAGTGGTGCGAAGATTCGCCCTCTTCCACGACAGCCAGCGCTACAATGAAGAAAAAGACCTCGGCCACGGCCAGCGCGCCGCCGACCGGGCCCGCCAGTTCTGCGCCGATGAACTCAGCCAGGAGCAGATGCAGTTGCTTTACTTAGCCTGCGCCGGTCACGAAAGCGGCTTGACCAGCGACGATCCCACCATCGGCACTTGCTGGGACGCCGACCGCCTCGACATCGACCGCCTCGACAAACTGCCCTGGCTCAGCCTGATCAGCACCGACCTGGGCGCCAAAATCGCTAAACTGAGCACGGAGGACCGGCTGGACTGGGCCAATCTCGAACCATGGGTCAAAAAACCCCGAGGCATTTTCCGCGAATCGCAATCATAGCCACAACCGCTGTCCCACCCGCAGCTCATCCAGTTGCGGGCACAAACGCGACAAGTCCACTCCATTCCACCTGTCGCAAGAAGCCGAGCGTAAAGTCCGGGCCGCCCGCGCCGCCAAGATCCGCACTCCCCGCTCCTCTCCGCGCCGGCTCTTCAAACAGGCCGCCGCCGCCTGAATCAAGCCGCGCAACACCAGGCCCGCGCACGATAGCTTATGGGAAATCTGCCAGAGTTCTTCCCAGGCCTCGTGAGCCTCCCAAAATTCACCCGCTTCGAACAACGATAAGCCGCGCCGCCACTGCCCCACATCGCCAAAAATCACCGGCACTTCGGGACCGAAAAAACGCACCCGCAACAAATGCCGGGAATTATCCAAAATGGCCGTCCGCCCATGAAAAAAACGCCAGTTATCCAACAGCAGCAGCGTGCCCTCGGCCAGATCCAAAGAAGTGCGCTCCCCTTGCAAAGCCGCGGAAAACTCGGGAATATCCGAATCTAGCACCTCACGCCGATACCTCATCAAATCCTGACCGCAGAGCAACGGCCCCCGCACCCTCTCTTCCCCCTTGCAAAACTCCGCGGGCACCCGCAGCCAACGAAGCTTGCGCAAATCAGCCCGGCAGCGGGCGGAAACCCGCCCCAGCACCTCCGCGCAAGACACCCACTGACTCTGGCCACCGCCCAGAGCATCGCGGCGAATCACCAGCAACCCCACATAACGCGGCGGCGGATCCTCGAAACTGGCGTCGGTATGCAAAGAAAACTCGTCCATCCGCTGAGAGCGCGCCTGCCCCCCTGGTTCGACCCGAACATCCCACACCAATCGTCCGGCAGCGTCATGCCCGTGCAAACTTCCCCAACCCTCCACCAGCGAGGTCAACCAGGCCCGCCCCTCCTCAGCCGAGCGGGCCGGTCCGGGCACCACCGCCACACCCTCGTGCTGCAGCAACTCGAAACAATTCATCGCAAATCCACAATCGGCAGAATCTTGCCCGAATGCTCCACCCGCCGCAAATCACCCGGCTCGCATAGCTCCACCTCGACCCGGTTGGCCAACGGATTGAAGCGCACGATGCGCCGCAACTCGGCCAACGCCCGGTCCGGATCTCCGCCCACCAGGCGCAGCGTCAGCCAGTCGCGCTGCTCAAAACGCAGCACAAACTGGAAAGCGGCCGCCTCTCTCAGCACCGAAGCAAACTCGGACAAGTCGTAATACTGGCACGAAAATTGAAAAGAACGCCCGTGCCTCCCGGCCAGTTGCAACCCCACCACCTCGTCACAAAAGCCCGGCAGCAAGCGTCCCCGATCGCCGGAATCGTAACGCAACAAAGGATGGCGGCGGCGCACGCAATTGCTCACGATCACCCGCCCGAAGCCTTCCTCATCCGCCTCCTCGATCTCCAAAAGCACCAGAGAACGCGGTGCCCAGAACACATCCAGAGCATCCTGAAAGCGCGAAAATCCCCACACTCCACCTTCGGCCGAGCCCATCACGCTCGACCACCAGGCAACCCCCAGCCGGGCCTGTAAAAGCGCCTGCGCGCCCGGAGTCAAGAACTCGCTGGCATAAAGCACCCGTTCAAAGGGCAACTCATAAGCGTGAGCCAGCTGCACCAACCGCCCCGGACTGCCCATCAAGGTGTTCGGACCAAAGCGCTGGTGCAACTCGCGGACATCGGCATCGCGCGCCTGATAGCCGGCGGGCAGCACCGTGCCCCCGCAGCGCTGCACATAATCCACGAAGATTTCGCCGGAACGGTACATGGTGCGACTGGAAAACAAGCTCAAAGCCACCGTGGCCGGGCCCAAAATTCCCTCTCGCCGCAACCACTCGGAAAAGACAGCGCGCTGCTCTAAATTCTCGGCCACCGCGGTGGGGAAATAAAGCGGGGCGGTGGCCCCACTGCCCCCCGAGGGGCTCCAATACGTGTCCAGCGCAAAAAACGGATCGCGCTCGCGACCTTGCAACATCTCATAAAGCTCGGCCTTGCTCAACACCGGCAACGAGCCGTCGCTCAAGAATCGGTCCCGATACCACGGATGCTCACGGGCCCGTGTATACACTTCCTCAAGCATACTTAGGAAAAATCACCCGCCCTCCACCGGAAACATTGACCACCCGGCCCGGAGCCGATCGGAAGATCCCCAGCCCCAGCGACCGCTGATCGCGCGACAGCAGCGTGCCCACCAGCCTCTCCCCGTCCCAAATCAGACTCTCCACATGGCGCTGCACCACCCATTCGGGGGGCGCCGCCGCCAGCGCAGCCCGCCAATCTCCGCCATCCCGAGCAAAGACAATACCGTCGCCCTTGCCCGAACGGTTGGGCTTCAACACCCACTCCCCCGAACCATCGTCCACAAAGGAAGAGACCGAACAGGTGGGCACGATGGCCGCGGCCAGTTCCCGGGCCTCCGCCCCCAACCAGCGCTCCATCCTCGAAGCGTCCCCCAACCACTGCAGCAAACGCTTATCGTGCCCCAGCAGCTGAGTGCGCAGGTCGTTCCAATAAGGCATGGGCGGCGCTCCAGTCAACTCATCCTGATGCAGTTCCAGCACCACCTCCGAGGCCGACCCCCAGTGATCGACTATAGGAGCCCCCCACTCGGCGCTCAGTTGGTGAATATCCCAACCCGGCTCCCGCCCTTTCACGATGCAGCTTCCCGGCGGCAGCGCCAGCGCCCGGCGAATCGACGAGCCATCCTCACCGAACATGTCCCGCAGGTAAGCTGTGCACAGAAAGCCGTTGACGGCAAAGCGCCCGTTGATCTCGCAAATGCGCATCGTGCCATCGGCGGAGACGATGAAATCGGGGCGCAGGCAGCCCAGCCGCAGCGGCCGCTCGTCCCAAAGCGGCGCTACCCCCAGGAACTCGGCCGTCTCGGGCCGCACCAGCAAAGCCTGCAGGCCCCGCAAAAGCAGCTTTTGCACCCGCAGCCAGCGCTCGACCCAGGGGCGCGCGATCAGCAGCGGCCGCGCCTCCAGAGCGCTTTGATAAGCTCCCAAGGCGGGAGGCAGTCTTCCCAGCCGAATGGCTTCTCCCCATCGCATCAGCCAGCAAGATTCGCGCCCCGCGGGTCGAAACCCCCGGCCTTATGGCCGACAAAAAACCCAATCGGGGCGCTTCCGGATGCTGCCTGGGCTGTTTCGCGTTGCTGGCGCTACTGGCCGGCATGCTGACCCTGCTGCTCATCGGAGCCAGCGTGGGCGCCGACGGGCTGGTGGTAGGCATCATCATGGCCTGCCTGCCGGTGCCGCTTTACGTCGGACTGGCTCTGTGGATCGACCGCTACGAGCCGGAACCGCCGCACCTGCTGCTGGCCGCTTTCCTGTGGGGAGCCGGCCTGGCCGTCTTTGCCAGCTACATCCTCAACACGCTCAACTCTTCCATGTTCTTGGAAGCCACGCACGACGCCGCCGCCGCCAGCGCCCTGGGCGGCATCCTGAGCGCTCCGCTGGTGGAGGAAAGCACCAAAGGGCTCTGTCTCTTGCTGCTCTTCTTCTTCAAGCGCAAGGAATTCGACGGCATCGTGGACGGCGTCGTCTACGCCACCATGGTCGCCCTCGGCTTTGCCATGACCGAGAACATCCAGTATTACGGCTCCGCCCTCAAAGCGGGCGGCGACGCAGCCGGGGCCGTCTTCGTGCTGCGCGGCATGCTCTCGCCCTACTCTCATCCGCTTTTCACAAGCATGACCGGCATCGGGCTGGGCTGGGCCGCCCAGAGCGACCGCTGGTATGTAAAGCTGCTGGCTCCCCCGCTGGGGCTCATGGCGGCCATGGCCCTGCACGCCACCTGGAACCTGAGCGCCACCATTCACATCCAGGCCTGGTTGGTCAGCTACCTGCTGATCATGCTGCCGGCCGCCCTGTGCGTGGCCATCATTCTGGCCTTCGCCCTGGCCCGCGAGGGACGGCTCCTGCGCCACCACCTGGCCCACGAGCTGCCCCCGCAGGAACTGCGTTCGGTCTCCTCGGTGTGGGGGCGCATCGGCTACTCCATCGGTCGTCTCTTCAAAAAAGGACCGCTTGGCTGGCTGCGCTCCGAACAATACCTGCAGGTCGCCTCGGAGCTGGCCTTCCTGCGCCAGCGCACCGCCCGCGGTTTCGCCGCCGAACCCGAGCAAGAACAAGAGCTGCGGACCCGGCTTCACCAACTGCGCAGCCAGATAGCCTGAAATACGGCTGCGCACCCGAGCAAGTAGACGCCCGCCCGCCGCGGACCAGCCCGGCGGACTCTCCGCCACCAGACCTCCGCGCCCCCCTGAAAATGCCGCCAAACCGCCCGCCGCGGATCACCCCCGGGCGGACTCTCCGCCACCAGAACTCCGCGCCCCCTGAAAACGCCGCCAAACCGCCCGCCGCGGATCAACCCCGGCGGACTCTCCGCCACCAGACCTCCGCGCCCCCTGAAAACGCCGCCAAACCGCCCGCCGCGGATCAACCCCGGCGGACTCTCCGCCACCAGAACTCCGCGCCACCCTGAAAACGCCGCCAAACCGCCCGCCGCGGACCAACCCCGGCGGACTCTCCGCCACCAGACCTCCGCGCAGGCAGAAAATGTTCTGCACCAACAGTACCCACCCCGACAACCGCGCCAGGAATTTTGCCCGGGCCAGGCAAGGGAATTCAAAAAAGGAGCCTAGTCTACGATGCAGACTGCCGAAAAGCCGGTGCTTTCAGCCCAAGAACTCGAACACATCCACGCCTACTGGCGAGCCGCCAACTATCTCTCGGTAGGGCAGATCTACCTGCTCGACAACCCGCTGCTCAAGCAGCCCCTCGAGCTCAAACATATCAAGCCGCGCCTGCTCGGCCACTGGGGCACCACCCCCGGCCTTAACTTCATTTACGTCCACCTCAACCGGCTCATCCGCCAGCGCGATCTGGACGTCATCTACGTGGCCGGACCCGGCCATGGCGGCCCCGGACTGGTAGCCAATACCTACCTGGAAGGCACCTACAGCGAAGTCTACCCCAACATCTCGCAAGATGCCGCCGGTATGAAGCGCCTTTTCAAACAGTTCTCCTTCCCCGGCGGCATCCCCAGCCACGTCGCCCCCGAAACCCCCGGTTCCATCCACGAAGGCGGCGAACTCGGCTACGCCCTCTCCCACGCCTACGGAGCCGCCTTCGACAATCCCGACCTGGTGGTGGCCTGCGTCATCGGCGACGGCGAAGCTGAAACCGGCCCCCTGGCCGCCTCCTGGCACTCCAACAAATTCCTCAACCCCCAGACCGATGGTGTGGTTCTGCCCATCCTCCACCTCAACGGTTATAAAATCGCCAATCCCACCGTGCTGGCCCGCATCCCTCACGAGGAGCTCGACGCCCTGCTCAGAGGCTACGGACACAAACCCTACTATGTCGAGGGCAGCGACCCCCAGGAAATGCACCAGAAAATGGCCCAGGCGCTTGAGCAAATCTTCGACGAAATTGCCGCCATCCGCAAAAGCGACGGAACCACCCGCCCCACCTGGCCTATGCTGGTCTTGCGCAGCCCCAAAGGCTGGACCGGTCCGGCCGAAGTGGATGGACAAAAAACCGAAGGTAGTTGGCGTTCCCACCAGGTGCCCTTCTCGAAAATGTCTCCCGACCACGTCAAGCTGCTGGAACAATGGCTGAAAAGCTACCAGCCCGAAGAGCTCTTCGATGAAAACGGCGCCTTGAACAAGAACCTGGCCGAACTGGCCCCCACCGGCCCCCGCCGCATGGGAGCCAACCCCCATGCCAACGGGGGTATCCTCCTCAAAGCCCTGAGGCTCCCCGATTTTCGCCAGTTTGGCGTGGAGGTCAAACACCCCGGCCGAGAAAATGCCGAATCCACCCGTCTGCTGGGCAACTTCCTGGCCGAAGTCATGAGAGCCAACGCCAAAAACTTCCGCGTGGTCGGTCCCGACGAAACCGCCTCCAACCGGCTCGACGGCCTCTTTCAGGCGACCGAACGCTGCTGGATGGAAGAGCGCCTGCCCGAAGACGAACAGGGCGGGCACCTGGCCCACGACGGCCGCGTGCTGGAGATCCTCAGTGAACACACCTGCCAGGGCTGGCTGGAAGGCTACCTGCTCACCGGCCGCCACGGCTTTTTCTCCTGCTACGAAGCTTTCATCCACCTGGTCGACTCCATGTTCAACCAGCATGCCAAATGGCTCAAAACCACCCGCGAAATCGAGTGGCGCCGCCCCATTGCCTCGCTCAACTATCTGCTCACCTCGCACGTCTGGCGCCAGGACCACAACGGCTTCAGCCATCAGGACCCCGGTTTCATCGACCACGTGGTCAATAAAAAGCCCGAAGTCATCCGCGTCTATCTGCCGCCGGACGGGAATTGCTTATTGGCCGTGGCCGACCATGTGCTGCGCAGCCGTAACTACGTCAACGTCATCGTGGCCGGCAAACAACCGGCCCTGCAGTATCTCAGCATGGAAGAAGCCGTGCTCCACTGCACCAACGGCGTCAGCATCTGGGAATGGGCCAGCAACGACCGGGGCCAGGAGCCCGACGTGGTCATGGCCTGCGCCGGCGACATCCCCACTCTGGAAACCCTGGCCGCCGTCGATCTGCTGCGCGGCCACTTTCCCGACCTGAAAATCCGCGTCGTCAACGTGGTCAACCTCATGAAACTGCAGTCCGAAGGCGAGCATCCGCACGGCCTCAGCGACCGTGACTTCGACTCCCTCTTCACCGAAAACAAGCCGGTGGTATTTGCTTATCACGGTTACCCCTGGCTCATTCACCGCCTCACCTACCGGCGCACCAACCACGAAAACTTCCACGTGCGTGGCTACAAAGAGGAAGGCACCACCACCACACCCTTCGACATGGTGGTGATGAACCAGCTGGACCGCTATAGCCTGGCCAAAGACGTCATCGACCGCGTGCCCCAACTGCGTTCCCGCGGCGCCTACGTCAAACAGTGGCTGCAGAACAAGCTCACCGAGCACAAACATTACACTCGGGAGCACGGGGACGATCTGCCCGAAGTGCGCAACTGGAAATGGCCTTCAGGCGAGAAAGCGTGAGAGCCAGAAAAGACTGAGCCGGTGGTTGGCTACCGCCAGGTGGCGGCCGGGCACGGGAATGGCCGGACCCGGCCCCACCGCGCTGGCCGCCGGCACCGTGCCGTCGCCTCCACCCAAGGCATAGGGCAGGCCAAAGATCCCGAAGGTTTGGTCCACCCGGCCCACCGTGGGGTGATCGGGTGAATAAAGAATCAAATATTCCTTCCCCGGAATAGCCAATCCCAGCTCGGCCTTGTAGTGCATGGCCCGGGCCACGCGTTCGGGATTGGGAATGTCGGCGTAGGCCTCCTGCCAGGTTGGGGCGGGCGTGGCTTTGAGCCGCAACGAGGTTTTCACCAGCAGCGGCGAGAGACCGCGAGCGAAACCATTGGCGTCGGGCAGTAATTCATAAACACTATCCATTTTTTGAAAAGACTCGGTCAGCTCCACGTCCCCCGGTAGAAAACGCTCGATCAGATGATTGAAAAGCAAATTATCCACCAATTGCACCGTCAGCGCCGGGTGCAAATCAAAAAAAGCCTTGCCCGAACCAAAGAAAGGACAGGTCAGCAGGGCCAATCGCTCGATCTGGGCTCCATAAAACAGGCCCGCCGAACGCGCCACCAATCCTCCCAAGGAATGCGCGATCACATCGACCGGGCCCAATTCTTTTAAAAACCCCGCCAGGCGGCGCCCGCTTACCCGGGTAGATTCGGTCCAACGATAGGGGAAAGCAAACAAATCCTGATTCAGCCGGTAGCCCATTTCCTCTTCCAGAAAGAGCAGCAAAGGCTCGTATTGAGCCGGCAGATAAGGTCCCGGCAAAAGATTGGGCAGGTTGACCTCATCCAGCGGATGCAAATCCCAATCGCCGCTGAGCGGATCGATATGAAACGGGGGCCAGGCCTGTCGCCCCTTGTAGATCCGATCGTTCTGCTGCTCCGACACATACAGCGCGTTTGCTCCAAAGCCGCCCACCAGCACCAGCGGACGGTCCGGACTCTTATCGGGCCGAAAGCGCCGCAGCAAATCCTCGGGCGGCTGCTCCTGGCTATGCCAGGGGCGAGCCGTGGAAACCGGCTTTTGTTCGGCCAGATCCCGGCCCAATTCGTCGTATTGGTGAAGAAGCACCTACAGGTCACGCCCGGCTTGAGCGTAATGAGTGGCCCAATCCCGCTGCAGGCCGCGCATGCCGGCATCCACCTGGGCCGAAATCTGGATTTCATCGCCGCCGGCGGTAACCGCCTTGTAGACTCCCATCACCGTGATGGCGGCTCCGTGGACAATGGAAAAGAAGCTATAACCAAGGCCGCCCACGGCGATCAGCCCGCCCAGCAAGCGCGCGTTGCGGCGAGCGTCCTCGACCACCGAGGTCATGTTGAGCCGCACTTCGCCCAGAAAGCTGGCCCCCAACCGGCAAACCTCTTCCTCGCGCTGGCGAAAAGCCTCGTTCTTCTGCAAAACAAAGCCGCCGGCGTCAGCGCTCAACCCCTCGGCCGAAGCAAACAAGGCCAGCGAACAGCAACCGGCTGAAACCAGCCGGGGCCGAGTGCGATCGACCACCACTCCGTCGCGCACCCAGTAAATGAGGCACTCTTCCTCGTAAGCCTTCCAAACCAGCGCCTTGTCTCGGGCCACTTTGCGCAGATGAGCCGTCACCATGCAGGCCAGCGCCAGCCGTTGCGGGATCGTAACCTCGGGGTGGAGCAGCTTGCGCATACTCGGATCGACTTCTTTGGGCGCGGTGAAACCGCCCACCGTGGCTGGCGGCAGCCCCAGCGCCGGCAAATCGCCCCTTAAAAAACCCAGTTGCACCGGATACGACGAACTCGACAGACCGTGGCGCGGGCACAATTGCAGCGAATCCAGACGGCGATTGTCCAGGCGCAGCGGCTTGCTGCACACAAAAGCCTGCTCGGCCAGCTCCCTGGCGATTTCGGCGTTGCGCGAGGCCGCCTCGAAATCCGGAATCAAAGAAAAACGGCGGCCCTCCACCATGGAGCGGTGAGAAATCGTCAGCACCATCCGGGACACCGGCTTGACGGGCTTGCGCAGCATCTTGTCGCCGGTCCACAGCAAAGCTTCCGGCCAGTCCGGGGCGACCATAGAGAACGGCCGCATGCCGTTGAGGGAAACGCTCCACAGCCCCTGCTTGAGATGCTCCAGAGAAGTTTCCGAAACGGCCTCCACCTGATAGAACTCGGCCTCCACCTGGGCCAGCGTCCAGCCGGTCTCTCCGCTGAAATGAAATTCGGTGCCGGTGCTGGTCTGACGAATGTCCAGCTCGGTGCACGACGAGGCGACGGCCGCCTGCACGATTTTCAACACCCAGGCGGTCTCGGAAGCCAGCCGGAAGGCGGCCAGCTTTTCCAATGCTTTCTCCCGGGAAATAGTGAAACGGCCGCTGGAGTCTTTGACTCCCTCACCGACTTCGGCCCGCAGCAGATCCTCGAGTTCCGAGCTTTGACCCATCCAGCCAGCTTCTAACCGGGCTGAAGAAAGCCCTGGGAAACGGCATGTGTAGAGGGCTGGCGAAGACGTTATAGAAACCTGGGGCGTGGACGCCAAGGACCTTTTGAAGATTGAAAAGGAGTTGGGGATTCAGTTACCCATCGCCTACAAAGAGCTGGTTTTGGCCAATCCCTTCGTTCCTTACAACAGCACCGAATACCTCATAGACGACCCCGGTGAGATCATCACGAAGAATCTTGATGTGCGGGTCAACGGATATTGGGGGCAGGATTGGCCGGAGAACTGCTTTGTGATCGGGGAGGTGAATGCCGACCTTTACTTCATCCGGCTCGACTGGCCAAATGAAGTTTGCATTGCCTACCATGATGAAGTCTGCAACGGAGAACCCATCCTGTGCGAGGGGCCCCTGTCCGAGGAGGGGTGCCTGCCCGGTGGAGGCAACTACACTCTCGATAGCTACTTCGAGGACCTTCGCTATTCCCACGGGTGGATGACGGAAGAGGAAGAACAAAAAGCGGAGCAAGAGCGGCAGCGAAAACAACGTGACGGCAGCGAAGGGGCACGCATGTGGCTGAGGATCGTGCAGGCCTGGACGCTGCCGGCCTCCCAAGCCCTTCAGGTCTATCACGAAGTGCTGGCCGGATGTCAAAATTATCAAGCGCCCGGGGATACTTCCCTGGGCGTCCAGCTTGCCTCGCTCCAATGCTATTTGCACTACTTCCGTGATGCAGCTTCCTACTTAGTTCCCGAACTGAAAAGTGAAGGCGGGCCTCTGGGCCAGGTCCTGGCCGAGCGCGGTCTGCTCCACTACGCCCACCTGCTGGTCGACCTGGGTCCCTGGCTGGCAGAACAACACCGCGGGGCAGTGATTCAACGTCTGGCCATGGTGGGAAGGTCCGCCGAAGACGAAGGCAATTTAGGACTGGCTCTGACCTTCTATACTCAGGCTCAGGCTCTGGGAGCCAATGCCGCCCCCGCCCTCGAGCGCCTCGGTGCCGCAGGTGCCGTCCTCGACAATGCCATGCAGGCCATTTTGGAGAAGCTGTTAAGCATCCCAAAGTGGCCGAGCCTCCAGCAGCTTCCCGCCCTCAAGACAGAAATGATCCTGTCCATGCCGTTGCTTGATACCAGAAAGGGTCCATAATGCGGGACCTGCCCGGCAGCTTCTAACCGGGCTGAAAAAAGCCCTGGGAAACAGCATAGCGCACCAGGTCGGCGCGGCTCTGCAGGCCCAGCTTGAGGAAAAGATGGGCCCGGTGGGTTTCCACCGTCTTGACGCTGATACTGAGCCGGATGGCGATATCTTTATTGCCGTAGCCCTCGGCCAGCCAGCGCAAAATCTCATTCTCGCGGGCCGTCAGGGTGGGGCTGGCCTGACTGGGCAGACAACCAGCAATAACCTCCAACAACTCGGTTTCCGGCGCCTGTTTCAGCACAAAGGCATTGGCCCCCGCCTTGAGAGCCGCTTCCTTGAGGGCGTCCTCGTCATACATGCTGATGACCACAATCGGTGTGCTGAAACCGCTCTGACGCAGTTGAGCGGTCACCTGCAGACCATCGGGTCCGCCCGGCATGGCCAGATCCAGCAACAACAAGTCAGGCTGCAGTTCTTGCACCAGATGGATGGCCACATCCCCGTTGGCGGCCTCGCCCACCACGCCATAGCCCCGGCTCTGCAGCAGCAGCTTGAGGCCGGTGCGCACCACGTGGTGATCCTCCGCGATGACGATGCGCCCGCTCACTTGAGAATGACCTCGACGGTGGTGCCCCGGGGTGAGCTTTGAATCCCGAGGCGTCCCTGGGCCAGCTGGGCCCGTTCGCGCATGCTGAGCAACCCCAGACCTTGCGATTCGACCTGGGGGTTGAAACCTTTACCATCATCCTGAATCAGCAAGTGGATCTCCTCTCCTGGCTGGAACAGCCGAATTTTCACATGTTGCGCCTGACCGTGGCGCAGCGCGTTGCTCACCGCCTCCTGGGCGATACGAAAGAGCGCGGCTTCCCGAACCGGTTCCAAGCGGATGTTCTCGCACTCCACCCGGGCCACCTTGCCCAGTACCGTCTGCAATGCCATGCCCAGACCCAGCCGCTCCAGCACCGGCGGCCACAGACTCTTGGCCAACTGGTCGACCTCTTCCATCAAACCCGTCAGCAACTCTTCAATAGGCTGCCCCTGATTGCTCACCAGGCGCAACGAATAAAGACCCTGAGCAATGCCGTCGTGCAACTCCCGAGCCAAGCGGCGCCGCTCCTCTTCCTGCACCTCCAGAGCCCGCCAGGCCAGCCGGCGCGCCTGATCGGCCCGCAGCTCGGTCAGGTCGGAGAGGCGCAACATAGTCTCGTTCTGCAGCCGCGAGACGCTGACGGCCACCGGCAGCGTGCTGCCGTCCAGCCGGCGCACACTGGTCTCGGACAAAGGCTGGCCCAGATCGAGCTGACCGAGCCGGTAGAGCGGCACCGGGGTCGGATAGCCGAGCAGCTTTTCGGCCCGGGGATTCATTTCCTGGACCAGGTTACCCTCATCCACAATCAAGATGGCGTCGCTGGCGTTGACGAAAAGGTCACGGAACTTGCGGCGCTGGCGCTGATCGCGGCGCTGCAGGGCACCCATCAGAGTAGTGAAAATGCTGCTGGCGATCAGCATCAGAAAGATGCGCCCGAAGACTTCCAGCGGTTGGGGACGGGGTTGGATGAAAATCCACAGGGCCAGCTCGAAAAGAGCCGAGGCCAGCGTCGGCACCAGGATGCCCAGGAAAATCATGCTGTGAGTATGCCCCGGTAGTGACCGTTTGTAACTCCGGGATTTCCCCTAAGCGGAACTGTCGATGGCCAACTCGCTCGTCGGGGTCCTAAACTTCTGGCATGCGAAAGGTAATTGCTTATCTTTTCCTGGCCGGCTGCTCAGCCGCTCCTCCACCCCCTCCGCAAGCCCCGCTGGCCTCAAACCCGGCCAGGCGGCCTTTGAAAGCACTTGCGCCGCTTGCCACCAGGCCTCCGGGATGGGTGTTCCCGGCACCTTCCCTCCGCTGGCCGGCTCCGAATGGGTCAACGGGGCTCCCGAAGTGCCCATCGCCGTCGTCCTGCGCGGCGTTCAAGGCGCCTTCAAAGTAGCCGGAATGAACTACTCCGGCTCCATGCCCTCCCACCGCGACACCCTCAAAGACGACCAGATCGCCGAAATCCTCACCTACGTCCGTAGCTCCTGGGGCAACTCGGCCGCCCCGTGAGCACCGACCAGGTGGCCGCCGTGCGCAAACGCCACGGCCAGGGAGAGCCGTGGAGCGAAGGGGAACTGCGCAAAGCCTTCCCCAAGCTGTAAAACAACACGTTGAGTTCTGCTGCCAACTAATGCTGCTCGCGAGGGACGACCTTACCGTCCTTGAGCTTGGCCATGGGTGGACGGCCCCCCTTGAGGGTCAACTGGACGAGGTCCAGGCTTTCTGAAAACCCGGGACGGTAGTCGAAGGTGGTCAGTGTGCGGCGGCCACCGGCGGAGCGGACGTCCAGGAACCACGCCTGCCCGTCTTGCATCACGTAAAACATCGCGTAATGCTCCTCCGCGTTCGGTTTGCGGACAACAAAATCCCAAATATGGTCGCGCCTGGCGGTATCCGGGGCAAAGAATTCAAAAGCATAGACCGTATATTCCCCAACGTTCGTGACGAAACGAGTGAAAGTATCCTTCTCCGGTAAAAACGTCAGTTGACCGCGCTTCCAAAGCTCTCGGTATTCCTTGATACAGACCTCCGCGGCGGCTTCATCCCCCGTTCCCTGGTAGGCGCGAATGAGCTCCCCCAAAACCGGAGCGTCCTCAGGCATCGCCTTGCGATAGCGGAGAAAGTAATCCCGAGCTTCCTTGTAATCACCCGTTCGGTTAGCCGAAAAGCCGGCATTGTAAAGCCAGAGCGGAACCGTCGAGCCATTTCTGAGCAACAAACGATATTCTCGCAGCGCGCTCGGAAAATCTTTCTTTGCGAAATAAACATCAGCAGCATCCGCATCCCGAGCGAAGCTGGCAATTCCAAGTAACAGCCAGATAATCAAAATCTTCCACATCGGCCAGGCTTCTCTGAAGAAATCTAAATTCCCACCAAACGGCAACGCCCGAGGCTAGCCTCCCTAACGACTCGAAATCTCCCGTAAGGCTTGATTCGCTCGCCAATGGCGCCGGAAATCAGCCGCATCCGCGCAAAGGAGGTCGGCCACTCAAACTCCGCCGCCGGACCCAACATCAAACTCGCACCGGAGACTACCACCTCCCCTGCCACAAAATTGATGGCGGAAAAATCGAACTTCCAAATCGGGCCAGCCAGCGCGACAGAAATTGTCGCACCACCGGGTATCCTGGAGCCGGGAAGGGGCTTGAGTTTTGACTCGCGAAAGTGGCTGGTTCTTGGGAGGATTGCATGGCCTATATCTGTCCAGACTGCGGCACCGAGACGGAAGAACCGGATTCCGGACACCAATGCCTCCAAGCCGGAGCCTTAGAAAAGGCCGCGACCTATGTAATGCGCCAGCTATCCGAAGACATCGAGCAAGTGGAAACTTGGGTCGAGCAGAAACGCAGAAAGCACCCAGATGCTCAGGCCCAAGCACTGGCGCTGATGGCCATCAAATATGCCTCACGCTGGAGCGGTCGCTCCGGCTTCGTCACCGGGCTGGGCGATTTTTTAGGCCCGGCGGGATTCGCAGGGGGGACGACAGTAGATATTCTCTTTGCCGCCAAGCTCTCCATTCAAATGGCTCAACGAATTTATATCATCTACGGCCACGACCTGCGGGATGATTCTGTGAAGTTAAGAATCATGGAGGTCCTGGGAGGCGGTAGCGCGCTGGCTGGAAAAGCGGCCGGACAAGGCGCCTCCAGAGTGGGCCGTCGCCTGACCCGCAAATATATTACTGGCTCCCTGCTGGCCGCGATTAAAGCTTTCTTTCGAAAACTAGGAATGGTTTTCACCCAGAAAGGCCTGCTGGCTGCTATGCCTCTGGTAGGCTCAGGGGTAAACATGTATGTAAACAAGCGGTTGATGAATAATCTGGGGCGGCAGGTTCTGGAAGATGTGCTTATCGAACTAACCAATCTGGAAGCTGAAGTAGAGCAAGGAGTGGCCGTGAAATGAAATTCGCCAATTGGTACGCAATCCAACCATCCCTGATCAAAGGGCTGGCTATCTGCACCCTGGGCTTGATCACCATGGACGTCGGCGCCAGTTGCGCGGCGGCAGCCGCTCCCATAGTAGGGGCACTGCTGTCAGCCGCCGGCTTTGGAGTAGCCGGAGGGACTCTCCACGGAGCGGCTGCCTCATCCGCTGGCCTGGCCTGGCTGGGTGGCGGCTCCCTGGCTGCTGGTGGCGCGGGAATGGCCGGCGGAACAGCTATGGTGACCCAGATCGGTGGAGCCAGTGGAGCGGTGCTCGGCCTCGGAGTGGGGGCGGCGGTCGGTGACAGGCTGAACAAGAACTCTGACGCTTGACCCCACTATTTCGACGGCTGGGCAAACGGCCTGACTATGCACCTGAAAGACAAATTTTAGCCTCGGTAGGAATCTCCTCATGACCCGCGCGGGTCGCCCTATCCGGGGTCAAGCAACTTTAATTGGGCCCGGACGGCAGCAACGAATTCAAGACCGCACGAAAGAATTGGATCAGAATAAGCCGATGCGAAAGATTCTAGTGGGATTCCTTGTGGCTCTGATAAGCGCGGGCTGTGGTGGTGGCCAGGGGACCAGCACTATTCAGCCTCTGCTGAGCGGAGGGCCGGCCCCCGCTCCCACAACTTCCTTGCTTTCGATTTCTCCAGACACGTTCGTTCTCCGATCGGGAGAAAGCCGGCAGCTCAGCGTTCAACTGGGAACAGAGACTCCAGCTTCTGTTGGCTGGGATAGTTCTGATGCCGCTGTGGCTTCAGTCAACGCCTCGGGGGTGGTCACGGCCGGCCTGGTCAGCACCTTGATTCCACCGAAAGTGGCCTCCATCACCGCCACTGCTGCCGGTCAAAGCATCGCCGCCACGGTGCTGGTAAAGCCTCCGCTGGGGACCTATCAACGTTTTGATTCTCAGGTACGGGTCCAAGGACAGCCACCAGCTATCCAGGGCGGTGCCAACGGCACAGTCTGGTATTCTGAGTATCCGGCGACCTTAGTCCGAATCGAAATTGCCACCGGCACTTTCACGCGATTTCAGGAGGGCCTGAGCGGCACCCCTACCAGGATGTGCCTGGGGCCAGACGGCAATCTGTGGTTCTGCGAGAGGCAAGAGAATAAGGTGGGGCGGGTAACGCCCTCCGGAGTGGTGACCGAGTTCTCGATTCCGACCTCCGATTCTCAACCCATTGACATCTGCGTCGGTCCCGACGGCGCTCTGTGGTTCACTGAGTCTGGCGCGGCCAAGCTCGGACGTATCACTACTTCAGGAACGCTCCGCGAAATGCCGACAAATCCTGACCCGACCGGAATCGCCGCCGGACCCGACGGAAATCTCTGGGTGACTCATGGATTCCCCTCCTCCAACTCAGTCAGCCACGTCGCTCCCGACGGCAGCAACCAGGTCACCTTACCTTTTCCCATCGCAAATTCGGGCCCAGGGTATATCTGTCTGGGACCGGATGGTAACATGTGGGTGACGGAACTGCAGCGCATCGCCCGCGTCACTCCGACCGGCAATATCACCGAATTCAGCTGGACCAGCGGCCGCTTTATCTATCCTTCCGATATCACCGTTGGGGCGGATGGCAATCTGTGGATCGCGGACTTTGAGGGACGAATGGTTCGAATGACTCCTCAGGGTGTCTTCTCGGATTTCGCCGTCTACCCCGCCGGCGAAGAGCCGCCCGCCTGGATCACCCGGGTGGCAGCGGGACCCGATGGGAACATCTGGTTCACTATGGGCGGCGCGATCAGTAGTGTGGGTGTAACCGGGCTCTAGGGTGACGGGTTGGTCCCGATGCAACCGGCTCAGCTTTTTGAAGCGGCGCCGAGGACACCGCGCCTGAAGGAGAAAGGGCCAAGCATGCTCGTTGTCTATGTCTCCCCGTTTCTCCGTAAGGACGTCTACCTATTTTTGGACCGGCTCTCCCGAATCGAGGGGGTCCGGGTTGGACTGATCAGCACGCTCGAAGACGATCAACTGCCGCCGGGGGTCCGTGGCTCGCTGTCCGGCTACTGGCGCGTGAGCGACCTCCTCGACCCGGAGGAGTTGGTGTGGGCGGCCCGGGGACTGTCGCACCATCTTGGGCCCATTCATCGGATGCTTACCGAATACGAGCTGATTCAGATGTCGGTGGCACAGGCGCGTGATTACCTTGACATCCCCGGAATGTCCCCGGGCACTCTGCTGAATTTCCGCGACAAGGGCGTGATGAAGACCCGCCTGGCCGAGGCCGGGGTGCCGTGCGCCCAGCATCGCACGGTCGAGACTATGGACGACGCCCGCGACTTTGCCGCCCGGGTCGGCTACCCGCTGGTAATCAAACCGGTGGCCGGGGTTGGAGCCCGCGAGATCCATCAGTGCGATGACGAGGACAATTTTGAGGAAGTGCTCGAGAGCAATCCCCCGGGTGAATACAACCCGCTTCAGCTCGAAGAATTCGTGCAGGGCGACGAGTACACGCTCGACACCATCTCGGTGGACGGCAAGGCTGTCTGGCATTCCATCACGCGCTATCTGCCCAGCCCCCTGGAGGTCTTGCGCAACCCCTGGATGCAGTGGCGCATCCTCACGCCCAGGGAAATCGACGTCCCTGAGTATGATGATATCCGTCGGGTTGGCGAGCAGGCCCTGCGTGCGCTCGGTATGGGGAGCAATATCAGCCACATGGAATGGTTTCGCCGCCCCGACGGGCGGGTGGCCGTGGGCGAAGTAGGCGCTCGCCCGCCGGGCTCCCGGATTTTCACGTCCCTGAACTGGGCCAATGACTACGATATGTATGATGGCTGGATTCGCTTGATGGTGCTGAACCAGTTCACGCCCCCGCGCGAGCGGAAATACGCCGTGGGGACGGCTTTCTTCCGCGGCATCGGCACCGGCGAGGTGGTGAACGTTCACGGCCTGGATGAGGTGCTCCACGAGTTCGGCTCGCTGGTGGTGGAGACCGATCTGCCCTACCTCGGGCAGATCCGGGCCAACCACCACGACGGCGAAGGCTATGTCATGGTTCGCCATCCCGAGACGGCCGTGGTTGAACACGTCATCTCGGAGATCGTGACCCGCGTTCGCGTCGAGATTGGCTAGGCGTCGCCTCTTATCGAGAGATCCCACCCGCCAAATTGGTATGGCCTAGCCAAAGGGTAAGTGAGCCTGATCTCCCCTGTGCAGATTGACCAGTAGACCGAGGAGAAAAGCCGCTTCAATTAGGCCGCACTCAGAAAGTGCGGATCGGCGGCGTACGGCCGGACCCATAGCGGATTTGACACAGCGGCTTCAATTGGGCCGCACTCAGAAAGTGCGGATCGGCCTACCAGGGTGATGGACGTATAGCCAGGGTCTCCCGGCTTCAATTGGGCCGCACTCAGAAAGTGCGGATCGGAGTTTGCTGCCGAAGGTGGCCTCGGTGGGCGTCACGCGGCTTCAATTGGGCCGCGGTCAGAAACCGCGGATCGGCCTCGGTGGGGGCAGCCAACTGCACGATCAATTGGCGCTTCAATTGGGCCGCGGTCAGAAACCGCGGATCGGTGAGGCAATGCCGGAGTCCGCTCCCGTCAGCGACGTTGCTTCAATTGGGCCGCGGTCAGAAACCGCGGATCGGCGGGACCAAGCCGACGTGCAACTCTGCTTCATGGTGATGCTTCAATTGGGCCGCGGTCAGAAACCGCGGATCGGAAGGTCCTCCGCCGCGCTGGACTGAATTGCTTATCTTGGTGTTCGCTGTAATTCGAATTAACTTCAATTGGGCCGCGGTCAGAAACCGCGGATCGGCCTCGCAGGTGGATCGGTATCTCCCTCCCATCCAGTCACTTCAATTGGGCCGCGGTCAGAAACCGCGGATCGGAAGCGGAATCGAAAAAGATCATAACCCCCCTCTATAGGACTTCAATTGGGCCGCGGTCAGAAACCGCGGATCGGGGTTTTTGATCGGTAAAAACGAAAAAAGCCATACTAACTTCAATTGGGCCGCGGTCAGAAACCGCGGATCGGTTAGTGATGCAGGGGCTGTTACGCTTGTGTATTTGTGACTTCAATTGGGCCGCGGTCAGAAACCGCGGATCGGCTTGGACCCTCGGCCTGTCGGGGAACTGTCCGTTTACTTCAATTGGGCCGCGGTCAGAAACCGCGGATCGGTCGGACCAAGCAAATCCAAGACTGTTATCAGACTCCGTACTTCAATTGGGCCGCGGTCAGAAACCGCGGATCGGGAGACCGCCGGAGGCTACTCCTTCGACACAAAAACGGTACTTCAATTGGGCCGCGGTCAGAAACCGCGGATCGGCTGGTCGAGGCCATACTTGATACGCTGTGCTTTTTCACTTCAATTGGGCCGCGGTCAGAAACCGCGGATCGGCAGGCAAGGCCTGGAGGGAGGTTCTGCCAAAGGGCTAACTTCAATTGGGCCGCGGTCAGAAACCGCGGATCGGGGCTCGACGGCATTGCAAACCTCCTGTCCTCCATGAGACTTCAATTGGGCCGCGGTCAGAAACCGCGGATCGGCGGTCGGCTTCAGCGAGACAGAGAGCGGCACCCTTGATACTTCAATTGGGCCGCGGTCAGAAACCGCGGATCGGCGGGAAAGCACAGAGCCCCAACCTGGAAGCAAAGCAAACTTCAATTGGGCCGCGGTCAGAAACCGCGGATCGGTGCCGCGAGAATTAAAGCCGGAACAAACATTTCGATACTTCAATTGGGCCGCGGTCAGAAACCGCGGATCGGTCGCCTTCCCAGCCACGTCAGCAATAAAATAGCTCTACTTCAATTGGGCCGCGGTCAGAAACCGCGGATCGGCATCCCAGGCCGCGCCGTAGAGCTTTTTGATCTCCTTACTTCAATTGGGCCGCGGTCAGAAACCGCGGATCGGTAACGGGCGCACCGAGGCCCGGGCTCAGATGAGCTAACTTCAATTGGGCCGCGGTCAGAAACCGCGGATCGGCTGGCCGAGTATCTTCCCCCGCTTCGGCAGTCCCTGGAAACTTCAATTGGGCCGCGGTCAGAAACCGCGGATCGGTATCCATCTGAGTGAGGAGAAATGGGCGGGAATGGTGACTTCAATTGGGCCGCGGTCAGAAACCGCGGATCGGTGATCGTCTTCTGGGGCAGGTTGGTTTTGCGCGCAAACTTCAATTGGGCCGCGGTCAGAAACCGCGGATCGGTTCCCTCATATATGTGGAAACTGTGGGGCAGTTATTACTTCAATTGGGCCGCGGTCAGAAACCGCGGATCGGACTTCCAGGCGCAATCGTGGACCGAGGAAGAGTTTTTACTTCAATTGGGCCGCGGTCAGAAACCGCGGATCGGCAGCTTCAACGCCGGCAAGCATGTCACGGTTGAGGTACTTCAATTGGGCCGCGGTCAGAAACCGCGGATCGGCTTCTTTGGGCACTGGGCGCTGCTGGTATTGAGCGTTACTTCAATTGGGCCGCGGTCAGAAACCGCGGATCGGCGGCACTGGTCGTATACTTCTGCCCGTGAATGACCTTACTTCAATTGGGCCGCGGTCAGAAACCGCGGATCGGCTGGCGCACCTCATCGTACGGCTTGTTGGATACGTCACTTCAATTGGGCCGCGGTCAGAAACCGCGGATCGGAGACCGCCGGAGGCTACTCCTTCGACGCAAAGGCTCGGACTTCAATTGGGCCGCGGTCAGAAACCGCGGATCGGGTAACAACCCCGTCAGCGCCCCGGACACAACTGCCAGACTTCAATTGGGCCGCGGTCAGAAACCGCGGATCGGCAACCGGCGCAACCGCCGGGCCTGGGCAGGCGCCTTCGACTTCAATTGGGCCGCGGTCAGAAACCGCGGATCGGACGCCCACCTGGTGGCCGGCCGGGCGCCAGGTCGAGACTGACTTCAATTGGGCCGCGGTCAGAAACCGCGGATCGGCTTCGTCAGAAATCGCCTGGTAACCGAAGGTCTTGAACTTCAATTGGGCCGCGGTCAGAAACCGCGGATCGGTCGGGCACATCTTTCCCGCGATCTTGATGGCGTCTTGACTTCAATTGGGCCGCGGTCAGAAACCGCGGATCGGCTGGTCACCCCGACCGGCAGGGCGTTGACCGAAGAAACTTCAATTGGGCCGCGGTCAGAAACCGCGGATCGGCCACAAGTTGGCCATCACCACTCCCCTATCCGCGGAGACTTCAATTGGGCCGCGGTCAGAAACCGCGGATCGGCGCAGGAGGTCAACGATTCTTTGGGCGGTGTCTCGGACTTCAATTGGGCCGCGGTCAGAAACCGCGGATCGGGTGCGAAATATTGGCCGCATAGCAAAGCCAGCTCTCCACTTCAATTGGGCCGCGGTCAGAAACCGCGGATCGGCCCGACGGCGACCCGCTGATCGAAAAGGTCCATATCCTACTTCAATTGGGCCGCGGTCAGAAACCGCGGATCGGCTGGGGTCCATTGGGAGACGAAGATGAGAATCAGTGTCACTTCAATTGGGCCGCGGTCAGAAACCGCGGATCGGCGCCCCCCTCGCAAAGCACGGTGGCTCCGGCATCCTGAGGGCATTCTGCGAGCGGGTCACTTCACCTCCCCCACCAACCCCCCGAAACTTGAATCCCCCTCAGAAGCCCGCTCGCAACCCCTGAAAAAGAAACCCCCGCGAGCGCGCCCAGGGGTCAGGGCCATGACCTGCGCGCTCGCGAAGGTAGAGACAAATTCAATTGCCAAAGAATCAGAACACCTGGGCTCCCGGATCACAGGGCCGGTAGGCCCTGCCGAGAGGCCGGATGCGCGATCTGCGTTCGGGCAGGGTGCCTAGTTCGATAATGAGCACCTGATCTTCCCGCTGGTGGATCAGTCCGGTCAGTTTTTCGATCATCTTCTGCCGCTCCATTTTGCTCAGGGCGCAGCGGAACACCGAGAACTGTATATGTTCCCCGAAACCCAGCATGGCCTTGAAGACCAGGCGCAACCGCTTATCGTTCGAAACATCGTAAGTCACGATGAAATCGCGTCTCATCGGGTCACAAAGGGCGGGAACTCGGCGATCTCTCCGCACAGGTAACGGGCCAGCAGGCGGAGTTGCACATAGAGGATGCGCCGATAGGTGAGCCGATAATCAAACCAGGGATGGGTGACCTTTTCCTCCATCCGCTTCTCGAAGGCTCCGATCAGCGCCCGGCGTCCGGCCTGGTTCAGCACCACCCCGTGCTGGTAACAGTCGAAATCCGAGAGCGTGACCATCTGGTTGTTAATCACGCTCAGCACTACCGAGTCGGCGATCAGTACGCGGAATTCCTCCATCACGTCCAGCGCCAGCGCCGGCTTGCCGTAACGAGACTGGTGATAGAAGCCCTGAAAAGGATCGAAGCCAATGGCGTGGCTGATCACGCTCATCTCCTTGGTCAGCAGAGAGTAGGCCAGCGACAGTAGCGCGTTCATCGGATCCTTGGGAGGGCGGCGATTGCGGGCTCCGCTGTCGAACCCTCCCCCTTCCAAAAAAGCACGGTTCTTCACCGCTCCCGGCAGAGCCTGAAAGTAAATGCGCGCCGCCATTCCTTCCAATCCCAACAAAGTGGGCAAATTTTCCGCCCTTTCGGCCGCCAGGGCCAGCCGTTTCAGCTCTTTCAGGCCGGAGTCGGGAAAGCTGCGATTATTCCGCCGCAGAAAAGTGCGCCCATTGCGAATCTTGGTGGAAACAAAGCGCCGGGCCAATCCAAGACAGGCGACCGGGTCAAAGGCGGCCCGGTATTGCGCCCGCCGCAGCTCCACGTTGCGATGGCTCATCCCCTGAGTCATCGCGCTGAACCAGCCTCCATAGCTAAAATAGCAAATCGGAATGCCCTGCGCCGACAGGTGCCGCACCGCCTGGGTGGAGACCTGAATATTACCCATCAAGCAGAGATGGGAAATATCCAGAAAGCGCTTGTGGTCGATCGCTTTGCCTTTCTCGCGAATCTCCAGCAGCTCCCCGTTGATTCCCACGCTCAGCCCGTTGGTGGTCAGATAAAGGGGCAGAGCGTCGTCTTTGGGAGCCAGCAAGCGGCGGGTCTTATCAGGCTTAGCTCCCTGCTTTAAGCGCCAGGTTTCATCCGGAAGGCAAATTCCCACCAGCGAACATCCGCCGCACTTCTGGCTGGCCACCAGCGGCTCCGGGGCGAGGGGCTGCTCAAAACGAGTCCGCATCTCGGCCAGGGTTTCCTCCACCCGGGCCAGCAACTGGTCGTCCAATTCTACGGAAACTTTTTCCCGGCTTTCACAGAAATAGAAGAACCCTCGCTCACATTTCCAGCCGTTCTCGCGCAAGAGCAGGGCCTGCGCCGCCAGCTGCATAAGATCCCAGTCTTCAGCCACTTCCCCGCTTTTCGGCCGCCGCCCGCGCTTATACTCAACCGGTTCCGCCTCGCCTCGACCCAGCTCCACCATGTCCAATTTACCGACCAGGCCCAGGCGCGGAGCAGCCAGTTCCAGAGAGCGGGTGCGAACCGGCTCTTCGGAGTCGGGAATCTTTCCGTTGCCCGCATCGACCACCCGGTGGGCCCAAGAGCCTTCTTGGGTATAAAGATTATCGGCCCATTCCTTCTGGACCCATTCCAGATAGGCCAGGCGCGGACAATAAGTGTACTGATTGACGATCCGCGCCGGAATGGATTCAAGTTCAAGTTGGATCACAGGTCCCTCCCATCCAAAAGAGATTTGCGCGACAAAACTGGTCGCGAACTCAGTCTATCCTTCAGCGCGACAAAGATTGTCGCGCCAGACATGGCAGGACGCCAATTCTCGCTTGCGAATTTCCGGTGGTGGCTGACCCATTCGTAGAGCAACTGAAACGCCTGTGCCGGGAGCAGCCGTTGACCGCCAAATGGATCATCCTGCCCTCGCCCGCCATCGGCTGGACCCTGGGAGAAAGGCTGCTTCACGAGGGTTGCAATTGGGTGAATTTACGTTTCACCACCCCCTTCCAACTGGCCCTGGAAGCCAGTGCGCCCGGCCTCCTGTCGCGCGGAATCTACCCATGCCCGGACGCCCTGGGCCCCGGCCTGCTGCAAAATCTGTTGGTCGACCTTCCCGACGAAGGCGAAAGCCACTTTCGTCCACTTATCCTGCAACCGGGAATGGCCCAAATTCTCTGGGAGACCCTGAGCGAATTCCGCCTGGCCGGACTCCGGGCCCGGCACCTGGACATTCTTCCCAGAAGCTCCAAAATCAACGAATTGACTCGCCTGTTTCTGGCCTACGAAGAACACCTTGCCAGCCAAAAATGGGCGGACCGGGCCGACATTCTGGCCGCCGAACTGAGCTACCCACAAGTGGAAGAGCAAGACATCATCCTCCCCTACCCCTATTGCTGCTGGGCCCCTTTAGAACAGGCCCTGATTGAGCGCCTGCCGGGCCTTCACTGGCTCCCGGAAGCGACCGACCGCACTCCTCCCGCCTTCTGGCCGCCGCGCAAACCTATCGCCGCAAAAGGAAAAGCTCCCCAATTTTTCTGCGCGCCGCGGCGCCCCCAGGAAATCGACGAAATCCTGCGGCGCCTCGAAGAGGGGGCGATCCCGCTGGACCAGGTCGAGATCTGCGCGCTACCGGAAGAGGCTCCCCTCATTCAGGAACGGCTCCAGGCGGCGGATTTCCCCTACACTTTCGAGGCTGGCCTGCCTGCCCGGTGCAACCGCGCCGGGCAGGCCTTAAACGGCCTGCTTACCTGGGTGGAACACGGCCACACCGCCTACCATCTACGCGAGCTGCTTCTGTCTGATCTCATCCGCCTGCCGCCCAACCGTTATACCTCCGCCCGCCTGCTCCAGTCGGCCCGTATCGACTGGGGTCGCGAGAGCTATGCGCAGCGACTGCAAACCCTGCAAGAAGTCTACCGGCAACGGGGCGAACAGGAATCGGCGGAACACTGCCTGGCTCTGGCGGCCGGCCTGGAAAGCTGGTGGCGAGAGTGGCCCGCCCCCAACCCGCAAGGCGAGGTTCCGGTCAAGGCCTGGCTGAGCGGACTGCAGAAACTCTTGAAACGGGATTTCGCCTCCCGCAACGCCGGCGAAGCAGTGACCTGCCAGGCCATTCTGACGGCGCTCGAGGACTTGAAGACCCTGCCCGGCGCCTGGTGGCCGTTGGACCGGGCCATTCATCAAGTGCGCCAGCAACTGCATAGCCTGATCTGCAATTCCAGCCGCCCCCGCCCCGGCCACCTGCATGTAACCCGGCCCGCCAATTTAGGCCTGTCCGGGCGGCAGCACCTCTTTCTCATCGGCCTCGAAGAAGGTCGCTGGCTGACCACGCAGGCCGAAAACTGCGTTCTCGACGACCAGGAACGGGCTGCTCTGCACCCCGCTCTCAGGCTTTCCCGGGATCTGCCGGAATTCATCCGCTTTCAATTGGACGAGCGCCTGGAAACGGCCGCCGGGCAACTGACGCTTTCCTATTCGCTGCGCGACCGAGGCGGTGAAAGTGAGCAGATTCCCTCCTGGATCTTCTTCGAATGCGCGCGCCGGCATCACCCCGCTCTCACCAATTTCAAGGAGCTCCAGGATTGGCTTGGCGCCCATGCCAGAAGCGCTCTTCAGCCCAAACTGACCCCTCACGCTCTCCAGAAATTCTACCCGCGCCTGGTCCAGGGGACAGCCGCTGAAGCAGCGCGAGCCAGCGACAATTTCACCTCCTTCGATGGTTTCGTGCCGGAGGCGGCCGGCCTCTTTGACCCGAGACAGACCCGGCTGCCGGTCTCGGTCAGCCAGCTGGCCTCTCTGGCCGGTTGTCCTTTTCAGATTTTTTTGGAAGTCTGCCTTGATTTACCGCGCGGCGCCCCCGGTTTGCCGGACCTGGACGTATGGCTGGATCCATCTCTGCGGGGAATCGTCATTCACGATATTCTGGCGGATTACCATCGCCAGTTGCGCGGGCAAGGTAGAAAGCCGCTCGAAATGGAGGACCGCCAGCTCCTGGCTGAACTGCTGAAGCAACGTCTCGATCAATTGCGACCGCTCAGGCCCGCTCTTTCGGCGGCCGTGGAGGCCAGTGAGGCGGAAGAGCTCCTCAAAGATCTAGAATATTTCCTCAGCCTGGAACTGGAACATCCCGAGCGCTCACCGGTGGCTCTGGAATTGCCCTTCGGGATGGGCGAGGAACCGCTGGAGCCACTCGCCTCCTCGGAGCCGGTAGAGCTCATCTGGCCGGATGGCACCTCCTTCGCCCTGTCCGGACGCATCGACCGCGTGGACCGGCTACCGGGCGGCTATGGAGTGGTCGACTACAAAACCGGCAGGAGCCTGCGTATCTCCCCCAACACGATTTACGACCGGGGCCGACTGCTGCAACACGCCCTCTACGCAATGGTGGTGGAAAAGCTGGTCGGACCGGTGGTGCAGAGTTCGTACTACTTCGTACGGCCGAACGCCGCCCAACGCTGGGTCCACTTTGACAGGCCGGACCGCGCCGCTTTACAGAGAGTGATGCGAGGAGTGCTGGCGCCGCTGCAAAGCGGAGCCTTTCTCCAGACGGAAAGCCGCGAAAAAGACTGCACCTTCTGCGATTACCAATCGATCTGCGAAGGACATACCGACTCGCGCTCCCTGCGCAAGCTGGAGAATCCCGGCAACGCCATACTGAAGAGCCGCCTTCAACTGTTGGAGGAGTTTTGAACGACGCCGAGGCCAGACGCCGAATCGTCACCGATTTGGAGAGCAATTTTCTGGTCGAAGCCTCGGCCGGATCGGGAAAGACTCACTGCCTGGTCGCGCGCCTCGTGGCCGGAGTAACCCGGGGGCGCTACCCCATCGAGCGAATCGCGGCCGTGACGTTCACGCGCAAAGCCGCTGCCGAACTGAGCGCCCGGCTCCGTCTCGAACTGGAAAAGTCAGCTTCCCCCGCTCTGGCCCGCTTCCCCGAAATGTTTGTCGGCACCGTCCATTCTTTCTGCGGCCAGTTGCTGCGAGAATACCCGGTCCAGTCGGGCATCTCTCCGGCTTTCCGAGAAATCGAGCAACGAGAAGATGAAACCCTGCAGCGCCGGGTGCTGCGCAGTCACCTGGAGGACGCCGAGGGGCGCCGCCTGGTTCGGCTGCTGGCCGAGTACGGCGCCAGCTGGCTGGAGCTTCTGCCCGCCCTCTACGGGCTCTCCGAGCAGAGCGACCTGGACTACCTGCAGCCGCCGGCGGAACGCCCCTGCTCGGAAACCATCTGGCGCGCGGTGGAAAATTTCAGCGCGCTTTTGCAACCGCAACTTCCCGCCTGCGCAGGGGAGCCGACCTGCAAGCTGCTGCTTTTAGGGCAACGCTTGCTGCAGCAAGTCCGCCTGAGCTCTCGAGAAAGCGCCCGGGACCTGATCAAACTGCTTTCGGACTGGGAAACCAACCCCAAACCCGTCAAGCGCTACTGGGGAGAGAAGCGCGCACTGCAGAATGCAGCTCTGGAGGCAGTGACACCCCTGGTCGACGAATTTCGCTCCACCGTCGTCGCCCCCGCCCTGGCCGGCTGGCGCGCCCACCTCTACGCTCAATGCCTGCCTTTCCTGTTGCGCGTTCGCCAGGCTTGCCAGGAAGAACGTCGCCAGCTGGGCCTGAGCAATTTTCAAGACCTCCTGCGAAAATGCGCGCGCTTGCTGAGAAATCATCCCGAGGTGGTCGAGCGACTGCAAGAACGCTTCCAGCATCTCTACGTCGACGAATTCCAGGATACCGATCCACTGCAGGCAGAGATCTTCCTGAGGCTGGCGGCTGACTCCAGCTCTCTATCAAACTGGCTGGAGGGACGGCCACGGCCGGCCAGCTTGTTTCTGGTCGGCGACCCCAAACAATCCATCTATCGCTTCCGCCGCGCGGATATGCGAATGTATTACCGGGTGCGCCAATCGATGGGCGCAGTGCTGGAATTGACGACCTCGTTCCGATCCAATGCCTCCATCTGCGCCTGGGTGAATCGTGTCTTCGCCGAACTCCTCCCCGCTCGGGCCAGTCAGGAGCAGGCTCCCTTCGCCCCCTTGACCCCTGGCCACGGCTGCGCCACCAGCCCCGCCATCTACCGGCTCACTCTGGACAGCCAGCGCCACACCGAGCTCCCCGCCCTCGAAGCCAGGCAACTGGCCGCCTTCATTTCCGCCAGCCCCTACACCCCGGGAGACTTTCTCATTCTCACCAGTCGCATCGGCGAACTGGCCATCTATCAAAAGGCCTTACAGGAGCTGGGAATCCCCTATCGCTCCAGCGGCGAGCCCAGACCCCTGGAAGCCCACGGGCGCTCCTTTCTGGCCCTGCTGCGCAGCCTGGCCCATCCGGGAGATTCGATAGCGCTGACCAGCGTGCTGCGCGGAAAGTTCTTCGGCCACAGCGACACGGAACTTTTTCTGCACCGCCAGGCGGGAGGAGAGCTCCGCCTGGGGCTCGGAGAAACCGGCGCCGAAGAGCTGATGCCTTCGCTGGCGATTTTAGAGAATCTCTCGGCGAGAATCCGCTCCCTGTCCCCCGGCGCCGCCGCCCATCTGGTGATGGCCGAACTGGGACTGACCTGGCTCGACGGTTACGACGAACTGGAGGCGATTGCCGACGAGCTGACGGAACGCGGAGAAGCCGGACTCACCCTGCTGCAAGGAGTAGTCGAATTGCTGGAAGCCGATCAAATTCAACCGCGCAACCTGCACAGCGGACAGCGCGACGCGGTGCGCATCATGAATCTTCACAAAGCCAAGGGACTGGAGGCCAAAGTGGTTTTCCTGGCCGCTCCCGCTCAGGGGCTACCCCTACAAGTAGATCACGCCCTGACTCCCGAGGGTGCGGGCGTCTTCTGCCTGCGGCGCTACCGCAAGCTGCTGGCTCACCCTCCCGGCTGGCACCAACTGGCGGAACAGGAGCTGGCTTACCTGAGCGCCGAGCGCCTGCGACTGCTCTACGTAGCCACCACCAGAGCCCGGGAAATGCTGGTGGTGAGCGGCTGGAGCGGCAGCCACGGTGCCGCCAACTGCCCCTGGCTCCCATTGGCGCCTTTTCTGTCCGAATGCCCCGAGCTGCAAATCCCTCCGCCCTCCGACAAATACCGGCGGGTCTGGCCGGAAATGGAAGCCGGCGATTTCCAGGCCGCCAGGGATACCCGGAGGGCGGCTCGCGAACACTGCCGCCAGGCCAGTTGGAAACGCAGCGCGGTGACCACCAACAATAAAACCTCCGGCTTCCGCAGCACGCTGCCACTCGATGCTTCCGAAGGGCAGGGCAGAGACTGGGGCGACCTGATTCACCGCCTGCTCGAGTATACGGCGCGGCATCCGGACTGCAGCCGCGACCAATTGCACCAGTTGGCTCGCTGGTTCAGCCTGGAAACTCCCCAGCTCGCCCCCTTCCTGGAAGCGGCGCTCGATGTCATCGAGCGCGTGCAGGCCACGGAATTCTGGTCTTGCGTACGCCAGGCGCGCCAACGGCTGGTGGAAATCCCTTTTGGCCGCCGCCAGGACGATCACCTCATCCTCGGAATCATCGACCTGCTGCTGAGCCAGCCAGACGGCTGGGACCTGATCGACTACAAAACCGACCGCAAACGCCTCCACGAACTGCTGGTCGCTTACTCCCAACAAATCGGCGAATACGCCCACAGCTGGAACACCATCACCGGCGAGTCCGTCCGTTCCGCCGGCATCTTTGGCGTGCGCGAAGGAGCCTATGGGACGCTTTGAAAATCAAACGACAAAAATGGTCGCACTCACCAGTATTGTGGAGACACCATGAAGAAAAAAGAAGACCCCCAATCCAAATTCCAACGCCTGGTGCGCTTGCTCTCGCGCTTGCAAACCACCAGCGGACTCACCGTGGCCCAACTGGCGGGCGAACTCGAGACCGACAAGCGCAACATTCAGCGCGACCTGGAGCAACTGCGAACCTATAACTATCCCATCGAGTCGAGTAGAGACATCGAAAGAATTCCGCGCTACTGGATGGCCGGCCAGCGCCAGGCGGCCTCGCTGCTCGATCTGGAGGAAACGCTGGCCCTGACCATGACGGTGGCCCTGGGCGACGCCTCAGGCCTGGGCTCGATCGCCCGCAGAGGCTGGGACAAGCTCAACTATGCGGTCATCAACGGCCAGGAACGGCGCGCCAAAAATGAACTCCCCCAGATGCTCTCGGCTCAGTTCGGCTGGTCGGTTTCTCCCGCCACCATGGAATCGCTGAGCAAAGCGCTGGTGGAGAAATACCGCCTGCGCATCTTCTACCGCAACCGCGACGCCCTCGAGCCCCAATGGCGCCTGATCGAACCCTGGCAGATGTTCTTCCAGGACCGCTGGTACGTGCGCGGCCTGGACTGCCAGAAAAAGGAAATCCGCAATTTCCGCCCCGACCGCATCAACGACTTGCAGGTGCTCAACGAGCGCTTCGAAATCCCCACCAGCGAACGCAAAGCCGATCCCCACTTTCACAAATGGGATCTCGGTGGCGGCCAGCCCACCCGGGTGCACTGCCAGGTATCTCCCGCCCTGGCTCTGTGGCTGCGGGAAAACCCCGTCCACCCCAGCCAGCAACTCCAGGACAGCGATTTCCACCTGGAGGTCCGCGATCTGGACGCCCTGATCGGCTGGCTCCTCGGCCTCACCAACTGCCGCCTGGTCGGCCCGGAAATCGCCCTGGAAAAACTGCGGGCCCGTGCCGCCGCCTGGCTGGCCTGAAATGCGCCGGCTACTGTTCCTGTGCTGCCTGCACACCTCCCTGCAGGCTCAACCCCTGTGTCCCGCCCGAGTCCTCTCCGTCACCGACGGCGATACCGTCAACCTGAAAACCTCGGAGGGTGTCCGGCGAGTCCGCCTCGACAGCATCGACGCCCCCGAGAAGAAACAGGCCTTCGGCAACCGCTCCCGCCAGGCCCTGCGCCAACTAATCCCCCCCGGCAGCCAGCTCCAGATGCTCGACCTCGGCCAGGACCGCTACCAGCGCACCCTGGCCCAGCTCTACCTCCCCGACGGCACCAACGTCAACGCCCTCCAGGTCCGCAACGGCCACGCCTGGGTCTTCACCCGCTACTGCCGCGACCCCGCCTACTGGATGCCCCTCCAACGCGAAGCCCAACGACAACACCGCGGCCTCTGGCACGACCCCAGCCCCATCCCCCCCTGGAATTTCCGCCACCACCGCTGACAAGGTTTGGGTCTTGCCCGCCTCCAGGCGAGGCAAAGCCTCGGCCCCGGACGGGCACCCCTGGCGTGGGGCCCGGCCAGCGAGTTCAATCGATCTGTCCGGAATCGGCAGGGCCACTCCCCACACCCCCGAATTGCTAATCCTTGATGAGCGCTGCAGCCGCCCCTGGCTGGACCCCCAATGCAAATGGCTGGATCGCATCGCCGGCCACCTGCCATGCCAGCTCCAAAGTTTGGCCAACTCCGTCCATCACCGAGTCAGGTCGGTCTCACTCTGGCCGAAGAACTTCTCGATCAACTGGCGCTGGGGCCCACGTGATCCGGTGAACTGGCTGACCGGCTGCATAGAGACCGATCCCAGGTGAGCCGGGCTCTGAAAGAGCTGGTCTTGAAGGGGTCGGTCATTCAGCTACCCGGGCGAATGGGATCGGACGGGCGCGGTCGGCTCTATTCGCTGGCCGTTCAGCCCCAGCCCAAAGCCACCCAACCCAATGTGCGCACAGGAGCGGAACAAAGCGATCAGAGCAGAGAACTGGCTCTGCGGTGAAGCGCCGGCCGGTTGAGTTCAACACCATTCCCCTGATTCTGGCCACGCTCGGCGTGCGTTTTGCCGACCGCGACCGGGAAATCAACGATTTCCTCCGGCGCCTGAAACAAGGGGTCTCGGGCGAACTCGACCTCCCGGTCACCGTTTCGGTAGGCCGGGACTTTCTCTTTGTGAGAGCACAACAGCACAGTGTGGCCGTCGTAGAGTCCCTGGCCGATACCTTCGGCAAGATCCTCGCGGTCGCCGTGGAGACCCTCCAGTTAACCGATTTGCACCGAGTTGGAGCACGTTATGTGAACCAGTTCCAACACCCGAAGGAGAGACGCGACTTCGCTTCCCTGGACCCACCCAGTTTGCCCAGCCAGAGGAATGCGTCCAATCGATGCTGGCGGAGTATTCCGATTGGACCTTAGACCTGCGTCACAGCCTGCTGCGCGAAAACCCTCAGCAATACTTCCTGGACGCGGATATCTTCAGCCTGGCCACCCGCCCGGCCGATCCGGCCCGGATCGCCGAACTGCTCCGCGATTTTCAAAGTCGCCTCTACGAAGTCTTCCGCTGGAGCATCACCCCAAAGTATCTCCGCACCTTACAGGAGTAGGCCTGGCCGTCTACCTGCTTCTCCGCTCCCCAAGTCCGAGGGCAAAGATAGCCTCAAAGTGTCCCCAATGCGAAAGTCAAACGCGGCGCGTCAATTTTTGTCGCGCCGCCCGCTATCATGGGGAAAGTCACTCGAAAGGACACCTCACCATGAAAAAAATCCTGGCTATTCTCGTGCTCCTGGCCGGTTGCGCCGGCAACAGCAGCTTCACCATTAACGTCACCGGCTCCGGCCCCTTCTCCGGCTCCATTATGGTCATCCGCGACGGCAAATCGGAACAGCGCAGCGTGGAAGGCACCGCCCCCACCTCCTACTCCGAGAGCGGCACGCTGGTCAGCGTCAGCTTTCAAAAGAAGCAGGCCGCCGGGACCCTGGGCGTGGACATCAGCAAAGACGGAAAATCAGTCGCCAGCCAGACGACCACCGCCGAATACGGCGTGGTGACCGCCGCCACCCAGTGACCGCTCACACCAATGTCTCCAACCGCGTCAACCACAAATCAAAGTGAGGGCAGCGCTCCCGGATGCAAGAAAGGCCGATTTGAGCCGCCAACGCCGGGCCAACAACTGACTTCGCCTTCAGATAGTCGGGGAAGTGCTGGGCAATCCGTTTACTGGGGGCTGTATGCTGGCCGTCGTTGATGAGTTCCGGACTATCGTAAGCCTCCGCAATTGCCCGGATCTCGCCCACTTCTCTTGTCGTGCCTGGATAAAAGCCAACGAAGGCTTCGGGTTTGCAATAAAGGCAAGCCTCGAATTCATGCAACTGCAGGTGAGGGATGAGCCTTGGATCTCCTCCCAAATCCTGATGAAAGGCGCTCTCAAGAAACTTCACCCGCTCGTAGGGCAGGTGGCTCAGTTTGGCGGCTTCCTGCTGGCCAGGGAAGTCGGAGTAAAGGGCATAGAGGTCAATCATGGTGGTGAAAAATACGTCGTTAGATTTCTCTTGGCGAAGGAAGGTTTCCACGTCTTTGCGGAGTGGCTGGTAGCGTCGCCCTCCACCGCGGTGGGTCTTGCCCTTCTTGCGGGCGTGGGCAATTAAAACAGCAGGCTGAAGGTAAACGCCGAAAGAGGCCAGGTGGTCCCTCAGAACAAGGTTAGCAAAGGTTTGTTCTGTCTGGCCCTCGGCAAAGACATAGAGTCTCGGCATTCTTACTGCGGCCCTCCGCCGATGAGATTTTTCTGCCAGACTTCGCCGAGGCTGTAACCTTCCAGCCAGGCTTCCAGTTGCTCCAGGTCCAGTCGATGAAAGCGGGAACCGTCTCCATTGCGCTCTGCGACAATCACATCTTCCGCCTCAAAGTGGTCCAAGAAATTGCTCGACTGCGTACTGAGCAGTATCTGGGTGTGGACCGAAGCCTTGTCGAACAAGGAAGCAATCACTTCCAAGGCATAGGGATGCAGTCCCAACTCGGGCTCGTCCACCACAATCATCTTGGGCAGCTTATCCTCCGGTTGCAGCAGAAGCGCAATCAGCGCAATGGCTCGCAAGCTTCCATCAGACAACTGATGCGGACCCATAAGCAAATCTGAACCACGCTCTCGCCAGTTCAGGATGATGTCGTTTGCCTGAGGCTCAAGCACAAAGTCTTCTAGAAACGGCGCCACTAACTGAATGGTCGTGAGAATTCGAGCATAGTAGTCGAACTGGCTCTCGCGCAAACCATATAGGAAGGCGGCCAGGTTCTGCGCCTGTGGCATGAGTGGCCACCTATCGTGAACATAACAAAACCCCCGCATCGCCGCCGTGTCACTGGTATCATGGAAGTGGTAGACTCGGCACTGGGAAAGCAGGCTGCGAAAACCCTTCTCAGGGCCCTGTTTCGCGCTGAGCGCGCTCTCCAGATGGCCTGCTCCCAGTTCGACATCTTTACGCGGGCGCCCAGCCCCTTGAAGAGCCAGCGTTTCCTGAGCAAAGACCAGCGTATCACCTGAGGCGTGTAAGAGCCTGGCGTGATACTCACTCTCAGCTTGATCGTCCGAAAAGGCCAGTCGGAACTCCAGTTGTGGAGTTACCTGAGGTCCACGGTAAAGCAGCGAGCGAGCCCGCCCCGTGCGAGCGATGTGCTCCTGAAGGCGCCCGGCTGTCATTTCGTTGAGCAGCTTGAAGAAAGCGATCAGATTGCTTTTGCCGGCCCCGTTGGCGCCGATTAAGATATTCAAGGGCCGCAACTCCAACCCGAGGGAGTGGATGGAGCGAAAGCCCTTGAGCTGCAGGCTATTGAGCATTGGCCCTCGTTCTGACTCATCATTGGGAAGCCCTCCGGAAGACAAAGCCGTAACAGGGAATTGGACTTCTTTTAGCCAACAACGTTCTGTGTATAGGTTGGCTTCACTTGGCTTGACAAATCATGATAATATATTAAAAGCAAAAAGGGCCACTGACTCTGCAAAGTCGTGACCCGGATTCAAGGTATGGCTTGAACCTCTATAACGTTTTAGTTCTACCCTGAGAGCAAACTCCTCTTGAAGGGAACAATTATGAGCAAAACAACCACCCTGGCCGGCAGAGGCATCTCTTCTGGTCGTCCATTTTTCTTAGAAATCGCGGAAGTCAACGAAACTGTCTGGCTTAGAGCTGTGCATCAATCTGGCAGAGCGACGGTATTCGCTTCGTTTACCCGTGCCAGCTTTAACCAATGGCTTCAAGAAAGCGACCTCAACGCATCGCCGGCCTCTATCCTGGGGAGACGTTCACGTGGTGGCAAGACCGTCCATATTATGCGCAGTCGAAGCGGCTCTGATCCCGTCCTTACCTTCGTCGATCAATCCGGAAAAACTACAAATACAACCGAGATTCCTTTACGTGACTGGAACAGGTTTTCCAAGTCGTTTTCATCGAGACTTGACGCCCTGAAGACGCGAAAGTCAGCGTAATTTCAAGCTTACGAGCGAGCAACTCACGCTAAAGTTTGTGGGCCGGCCCAATTGAAGCTGTGCATAGGTGGGCTTAGAACGAGTTCTTTGTCCAACTCCGGTCCACTTTTGCAGCCGTGGGTGGTGGGAAGATTTCTTCCCACCACCCACGGCTGCGACCGTTTTTGTCGCGGTCAGCGGCTAAATTGGTTGCAAGAGTTGTTCCGGTGGATGAAGGAACAGCTTCTCAGCCGTGCGAAATCGCAGGCTCAGCGGAGGACGTTTTGAACTATTCCCAATTTTTTCAGTCTGCCACCGGGCATCCGCCGTATCCTTACCAGCAACGGCTTGCAGAGGATTGGCCTGAGGTGCTGCGAGTACCTACCGGTGCGGGGAAGACCGCTGCGGTGATTCTCTCCTGGCTTTACTCGCGCGAGCATAGAAAATCCGGGGCGACTCGTCTGGTCTTTTGTCTACCAATGCGAGTTCTGGTCAAACAGACGGTGGACAATGCCCGGGGCTGGGTCAAGAAACTTGGTCTTTCAGAGCGCTACAAGGTCTACGAACTGATGGGAGGCGTGCTGGAGGAAGAGTGGGAACTGGCGCCGGCCGAGCCAGCCATCCTGGTAGGAACCCAGGACATGCTGCTATCCCGCGCTTTGAACCGGGGCTACGCTATGAGCCGGTATCGATGGTCAGTTCCCTTCGGGCTTTTGCACAACGATGCTCAGTGGGTTTTTGACGAGGTGCAAATTATGGGCGTGGCTCGAGCGACTTCGGTCCAGCTTCAGGCCTTCCGCGAACGAGAACAGGTTTACGGAAGCACCCGGACTCTGTGGATGAGCGCCACACTAGAACCGGATTGGCTGGCCACCGTTGATCGGTCAGCACCTTCAACTCTTCAGGAATTGTCCGCCGCAGATCTGAGCTATTCCTCATTGGCTCGTCGAATGAACGCCCCCAAAAGCCTGCAAAAAGCACCATTTGAGCTCAACAAGGAGACCAAAAAAGACTATTCCAAGCGCGTGGCAGAGTTTGCCCTTGGGCATCATTCCGCCGACTCGCTGAGTCTCATCATCGTCAATCAGGTAGACAGAGCAGTGGAGGTCTATCGCGCTCTGCAGAAACACCTGAAAGGAAAACCGGAAGCGCCCGCCCTGCTACTCCTCCACTCCAGGTTCCGTCCTCCCGAGCGGGCAGCCAAGGAAGCCGCTCTAACCGAACTTCAGAAGAATCCAGGTTCTGGTGGAGCTGTGATTGTTTCAACCCAGGTAGTGGAGGCCGGAGTCGACCTGTCGGCCAGGCTGCTGATCAGCGAACTATGTCCTTTTTCCTCGATGGTCCAGAGGTTGGGGCGATGCAATCGGGACGGTCAAGAGCCCGAAGGGGGTTTAGCCTTCTGGATCGACTTGAAAGATGCTCTACTTCCCTATGACCAAGAACAACTGGAGGCCTGTGCCTCTATAATACACACGATTCCTGACGCTTCTCCAGCTTGTCTACGACAGATCAATGGGTTTGGCGATGAGTCAGACAGCGACGTGGTGTTACGACATAAGGACCTACGAGAGCTTTTTGAGACAACCAGCGATTTAGCCGGCGAGGACATCGATATCAGCCGCTACATTCGCGAGCCCAATACTCGGGATGCCCAAGTTTTCTGGAGGCGCTGCGACGAAGGCTGGACGAATACCGAAGGCCTGCCGCTTCGCGAGGAACTTTGTAATGTGCCGCTTTCGGACTTGAGGACGTTTCTGGGGGGTGACCGTCAGGCCTTTCGTTGGAACTATGGTGAAGAACTCTGGGAAACCGTGGACCGTAATCGCTTGAAGGCCGGTCAACTGTACCTCCTGAAGGCCAGCTCCGGCGGTTACGACTGCGACCTCGGATTCGGTAAGGAATACAAAGGTAACGTCCAGCCTGTAGCTAAACCTGACCGCGCCAAAGGCTACGATTCTGATCGTCTGGGCGGCTACGACCTCACGCTCGAAGAGCATACCCTCAATGTCCACCGAGAAATGCAAGCATTGCTCGCCAGCCTGCAATCCCTGGAGCTACCCAATGACTCCCTGCTACTGGCCTGTCTTTGGCATGACTACGGCAAGGCACACGATGTTTTCCAAGGGACGATGTATCGTTTGCCGGCAGGCGATTTGAAGCCGCTTCCGCTTTTAGGCAAGAGTAAGATGGGTGGAAAACATTACCGGAAAGGGTTCAGACACGAATTCGCTAGCGCTCTGGCCGCACTCCAGACTGGGGTCAATCCGCTGGTTGTTTTCCTGGTAGCAGTCCACCACGGGAAAATTCGATTCTCAGTACGCCCCATTCCACAAGAACAATTGCAAGTCGAGCATTCCAAAGGCCACACTATTCGGGGAGTAAAGACGGGGGACCAGCTACCAGCGGTCACCTGGGGTGGCCTGTCTATCGCCGAGACCACGCTGGACCTGGAGGTCTTGGGGCTCGGCCACCGCCTGAGTTGGGTCAGAACGCTCTATGGCCTGGTGGAGAATCCAGACTATGGCGTTTTCCGACTGGGCTTCTTAGAATCTCTCATTCGCAGTGCTGACGTGCGAGCCAGTAAGGCGGAGAGCCAACAGAAACAAGTGGTGGCCGTATGAATGAACTGGAGTTGGGCGGCTGCCGGGTTCGGCCTCTAGCCTCATACTTGAAGGCACTGGGTGTTTTTCGATTGGTGACGAAGCAAAAGGATCCCAAGGCTATGCTTTCCTGGCGGGATGATCTGGCCATTTTGACCACAAACTTGTCCAAGGAACAGCTCTCGGATTGGCTACTGAACGAATATCAGCCCACTCCAATCACTTCGCCTTGGAATGGAGGCAGCGGCTACTTCCCCAACGACAAGTCCGCCAAGAAAGCTCTTGAGCGGATTGCCGCCGAGGAAACTCCACGATTTGAGGCCTATCGTAAGACACTTCAGGAATGTCGCAAAGAGCTAGAGCACCTGGGACTAAGAGACAAACCCGAACCCAAGATTGCTAAACCCCGGTTGATGCGCGCTCTGCGGAGCAACTTGACCAGCCCCGAAGCCTTGGAATGGCTGGACGCAGCTTGCGTGATTGGCGACGAGGATCGCTTGGAAATGGTCCCGCTGCTCGGCACAGGAGGAAACGACGGAAGACTCGATCTGTCCAGCAATTACGCCCAGAATCTGGTCGAGCTCCTTCTATGTTCCTCCAAGCAGCGCGGCCGAGTGGAAATCCTCATCCGACAGGCACTTTTCGACGAAAGCTGCAAAGGGCTGGAAAAAACGGCAATTGGCCAGTACGCGCCAGGCTCTGCTGGTGGACCGAACACGACTTCAGGCTTTGACGGCAACCCCAACGTGAACCCCTGGGACTTTGTGTTGGCTCTTGAAGGCTCAATGGTTTTTTCCGCAGCCGCGACTCGGCGCTTGGGCGATGACAGTCAAGGCTTCAGTCTGCCATTCACTGTCGACCCTAGCATGGGCGGTCATTCAGCCATCTCCAGTAACGAAGCCGATAAGGCGCGCTGCGAAATGTGGTTACCAACCTGGGGTGCCCCGATTTCCTGGTTGGAACTTAAGGCGGTCTTCGCTGAAGGCAGGGCCCAAGTCGGTGGGCGCCAGGCGGCCAACGGGGTAGACTTCGCCAGGGCCGTTGCCAGCCTGGGCGTAGAGCGCGGATTCCAAGCTTTTGAGCGCTACACCTTTCTGGTACGCAATGGCAAGAGCTATTTCGCCACTCCAGCTGGGCGCTATCGAATTCGCGGGGGCGGCGATCGGCGAGCGGTTGACCTCCTAAACGAACTTGATCCCTGGCTACGGCGCTACCGCCGGAAAATCGAAGCGCACGGTGGTGCAACCGTTCGCAGTCTCTTTCGCCAACTAGACGACACTATTTTGGGACTTTGTCGCGGGAGTGGCAGTAACGACCTGATGCCCATTCTTCGAGTGCTTGGGTCGATTCACCGCCAACTGGGCAAAATGCCCAAGCTTCATCAACGCAATACCCCTGAGCTCTATGTTGCTCCCCTCCCCCGCTTGAGCGAAGCCTGGTGGCCGGCACCGGGGTATTCCAGCGAGCTTCGCCTGGCCATGGCGGTTCGCGGACTGCAGCAGGTGCGCGAGTTTATCGAGCCGATTACTAAAAATAACTGGCAGGATGAAAGTCGCAACGCGATCTGGAGCAAGGATCGCTTACCCGGGAACCTTACAAGACTGCTAAAGCGCAGGTTTATCTACCAGCCTGTGGACTGCGGCAACAGTCTGACCGGCCTGGCACTGCAGCGCTGGAGGTTTGGCAGTCGAACTTCCGCGTTGGTCCGCCCTGAGGACATCGAGAATTTTCTCTACGAGAGGACGGATGATTCACTGATCGAGGCCAATTTACTCGGTTTGCTGCTCGTTCGTCTGCCCAATCAGGATTTGCCCAAGGCCACCATCACAGGAAGCGACCGGCTGCCCATTGATTATTGCAAGCTAAAGGTCGCCTTCAGTCCTTACGAGCCAAGGGATGGCACGACGGAGCAGTCAAGCAACTGGCTTGCTCCGTCTACCATCGTGGAGCGGCTTGCAGCGAATCAGCCCGATGGTCTGATGGAGTGTGACCGTTTCTTGATCGGCAAAAGCTGGCCACCAGCACTAAAAGGGCGCAACAATTCGCTAGATCCGCCGAGGCTGGCTGCCAGTTTGGCCATCCCGATTTCTAGAGAATTATGGAGGAGACTGGTCAACCAGGCCTTCCCTAAAGCCGACGATAAAAATTCAAAGGAGAACGCTCATGTCCATTGATCTTTCCTGGATGAAAACTGAATCGCGACTGCTGCTAGACGTTCCACTCAAACCTGTTCAGGGAACACGGTTTCAACCAACCGGATTTCCCGACCTGGGCGCCGCCAGCTATCGGGTCCCGGGCAGCGGCGAGGCTGTCTTGGTGGAATCGGCTCAATCGATGGCCAATCGCCTTGAAGCGACGATTTGGGATTCGGCCAAGCGGGAATTGATTTCCGCTGCCCAGGGAATTCCCTATATCGTCACGACAGCTCCGGGCCACGAGACTTCCTCCATCGAGGAATCGCACAGGCTCAATTCCGGCTACTTTCCAGATTCTCTGCGCAAAAGCGTAGGCGACAAGATTCAATATAGCCGGACCAGCCCGGTAAACGTGGTGGCCTTTGCCCGGGAGTTGCTACGGCTCGATCCCAACTGCATTCTCCACGGCGTCTTCCTTTCCCAGCTCGAAGATGGACGGCTGCGCCTACCTCGTTTACTTTCAAGCTTCGTAGAAGCCAAAGACGCGGCTTTGGTGGCCAGCGGAGGGGTAAAGCTTGATCGCATCAGTGCCAAAGGGGAAGCGGAAAAGGGAACGGGTCATATCCCCTTTTCTCGAACCGAGTATTCAGCAGCCGAGATCACCGCATTTTTTAACCTCGACCTGCATCTCTTGCGTAGCTATGGCTTGCCCGAGGAAGCCAACCGCTTTCTTGTGATACTGGCTCTCTACAAAATCCGAGCAGTGCTCGAATCCGGGCTGCGCTTCCGGACGGCCTGCGACCTCGAAGTAGACGAATCGAAAACTCAGGGGGCCATTCGAGCGAGACGTCCGAAAGACTGGTCCCTTCCGGGTCTGGAAGACCTGGCCCAAGAACTCGCCGCCACCGTAGCCGGTTGTAAGGCCCACTTTGCCGACCCGGCTGTAACGCGAGTCTAAAGGGATGCTGGAAATTTCCATTCGTCTCCTGGCGGGGCGTTATCACGCTACGCCCTGGGACCGCCATCCTCGAGAAGGTGAGCCGGAATGGCCACCTTCTCCGTGGAGGCTCCTGCGCGCGCTGGCGGCCAGCTACTATCGCAATCCAGACCAGTTCGACTTAGAGCAGGTATTGGACCTTGTGCGCGTTCTCTCCAGCCCTCCGGAATTTCATCTACCTGCAGCCAGCGCCGCTCACACCAGGCAATATTTTCCGCAGGCCCAGCCCAACGACAAACAGCTCCTATTCGACGGCTTTGTGCGAACGGGGACGGAGACTCTGGATGTCATCGTATTTCGTTGGCCTCATCTTGAGCTAGGAGAGACTCAGTTTCGCCTTCTAGAAGAGCTATTGCGGGGAGTCAGCTATTTTGGGCGGGCTGAAAGCTGGTCCGAGCTCACTGCTTCATCCGAGGAATCGGCCCTTCCGACCAACTGCTCCATCACATCTAAAAACGAAGAAAGCGAATCTATTCGTGTTTTGGGAGCCGATAGCGGGCTGACGTGGTCCCAATTGACGGTTCAAACCGGGCACCTGCAAAAAGAAGGATGGAGTTCTCCCCCGGGGTCGCGTTGGCTGACTTATCATCGCCAGCTTGACTGCTTTCAGACTCCTGTCAAGTCGAGACTGTTGGAATTTAATCCCGTGGCCATTCGCTATAGCTACCTCAAGCCCGTTCGGCCCAGGAGAGCAAACGGTCTTTTTGCCGCAGCGAGCTTACGGGCCGATTTTCTGTCCCTGCTGAAGGGTAGAGTAGACACTGCAACATGGGAAGCATTTGCGGGAAAACACGAGGATGGTAGCGGCCTGCTGAACGGCCATGCTCATCCCTACATTCTTCCGCTGCCGGCTTCAGATCTCAACCATCTGGGTGAAGTTATCGTGTATCGCAAAATTCCCCAGGGCACAGCCTTCCCGGGCCAGGCGATGCCGGTCTTTACCCAATCCATCGGCCGCCGTCACAGGGAGCAACAGCGCTCATTCAAGGTCCAATTCGTTGAATTGCTCGACCAATCTCGACTGAGAAGCCTTGCGGCCTTTCGCGCAGCCACGGTGTGGGAATCGCGAACCCCCTATGTTCAAACTCGCCACCTCAAGCCGGGTCGAGAGAACCTGGAAGACCAGATACGCAGGGAATTGGACAATCATTCCGGACCATCCGGTCTGTTGATGTCAGTGGAGATTCTCGAACGGTCTATCGACGGTATTTCTTTGCGTGAGTTCAAAACGCAGCGACAGAATCGGCCCAGGCCAACCTCAGGGATTCACAATCTTCGGTTGACCTTCGCCAAACCTGTTCCGGGCCCTATTTCGCTCGGCTATGGCGCGCATTTTGGCCTGGGCCAGTTCAGGCCGCTACGCTAACGAGCTCCTTCCTCTGAAGAAGCTTGATCCTGGTTTCCCGGCTGACAGGAAGGCGAGCGAGAGGGAAACTGAGAATGCCACCAGATGCTACTGCCTGCTGCCGATAGCGAACGAGTCGTCAACCTGCTGACCCGTCTTGACCTGTATGCTGACCAGTTTCTGGGATTGAAGTCGGGGATCACGCTAAAAGACTTTCCTACCGAGCTTCGCAATAAGGTCCGGGTGCAATGGTACGAGCGGCCGGAAGTAATGGAGAGCTACATTCAGACCAATCCGGATCGGCTGAGCGACCAGGATTTGGAGGTTGAAAAGCTGGAGAGGTTTCCAGCGGCAGCGCTATATAGTGGTCCGATGCCTGAAGGCTGGGGCTATCCTGGTGTACCAGAAGCACTACCAGGTGCTGGGATGGTACGACTCGGTGGAAGATCTGCTCTATGGAGCGACCCTGCCGACCATGGTGGAGACCACTTTGCTACCTATCGGGGACAAGATTACTTACGATGGAATCTTGCTGCGCTTTAATATCCATTTCGGCTCCGGCAGCCGGAAAAACTTGAATGAGGAATACTCCTACGCCCGCCGCCACGGCCAGATTCTCACTTCCTTCAACCCCGTCCCGGCGCCGGCCAGGCCAGTTCCTCCGACCACCTCCGATCATCGACCAGCCGTGCAAGCCATCCAACAGGCGGCTGAGAAGTTGCGTGGCGGAGGAACCCGACCGCTCCATTCACCCGCATTGGCCATGCTGCGCTGGTCGGCCCAGTTGGCCGCCAGCAGTCTGGAAGACGCCCCCGATCCCCAGGATATTCGCAAGCAGTTAGGCCAGATTCGCAAAGCCTTCACACAAATAGATCGAATTCTCTACGAGGGCGATTCCTGACCCGAGGAGGCCGCCCAAAGATGCGGCAGGCACAAACTGCGTCCTCGGCACCGGGTGCTCTATCCTCTGCTGGCCTGCCTCAGCTCTGCCCAGGCCGAAGCAATCGGTGACCAGACTTACTGCCTCATTGGAATCGGGTCAGCCGCCGGCGGCCCGGCCCTCGGCCTTCTGCCACTCCAGGCGGGCTTGCTTGGGAATCTCTTTGCCGGGAATCATCAAGTCCTTATCCACCAGCCAACCGCGCACCCGCGCCAGCAGGGCCCGCAAATGCTGGACGACCTGGCTTTGCTCATGCTTGAGATGGTCGTCCAGAACGGGCTCCAGCTGGCCCAGGTCGGTCTGCCACCCGGGTGCGCAGGTGAGCACCAGGCCACCCGGGGGACCGGGAAGGGGGACGGGATTGAGCAGCATGCCGTCCTGCACTCCCGCCAGCACGCAGCCTTCCCCAGGCAGAATGGAAAGGGCGCTCAAGCGACGGATACTCAAAGGCGCATGGGGATACCCTCGGAACGAATCGGTAGCCAACTTGGGCAGATTATGCACGGCTCCATCTTTGAGCATGTACACTCTGTCAGGATCGTTAGCGCTGTCTGAATCGCCCATTCGAAACGCCAACCAGGGGTCGTCGCACCGGGCGCCCAGGGTGAGTTCCTTAGAATATACGCTGCTCGGGCATTCCAAAATGGCCGTGTTCTGGCCAAAACGATAGGGCAGCAACTCCTCGGCCGGCATGACCGTCTGATACCGGCCGATCAGTGGCTGAAAGGCCAGTCCCGGGCCAAATTCCAGGCTGTGCAACAACCAGTCATAGTCGTGCATGGCAATCTCCAGCAAGCTCCGTTTGGCCCGCTTGCGCTGGGGAAACCAGGCCACCACATCCAGGATTCCCTGATTCAGTAATTGACCGTTCCCGAAAATGGGAGTGGGACAAAATTGAAAGCGCTGGCGCAGGCACTGGTGCAAATGCAAATCCGCCGCCCGCCTGGCCTTCCAATTCCACCATCGCTGTAGCGGGCGCTCAAACTCCAGATGAAAAGCCCGAGGCTCTTGCGAAGGCTTGAGCGACATCCCCTCCGGAGTGACCAGAAGGAACTGCTCGCCATCCCAGAGCCGGATCCGGTAACCCCGCCCCGCCGCCACGCTGGCCAACATCACCGCATTGCCCAGGTGCTGAACGGCGCGATCGGCGATGGCTCCCGAATGCAATAAATCGTGGAGGGATTGGCAGCTGAAATTCCGGGGCTGGAATTTCAGCCCGATGGAACTTGCGTCCCATTGCAAGGAAATTTCCTCCGCTCCATCGGCGACCCCCGCCTGAAGAAACTTGAGCAGATGCAGATAGGGCTGATTGACCTGGAGCTTAAAGATCTTCTGACTGCGGCGCAGCAAATCCACCTGGAACCGCCCCGTGCTGTCCCAGACCGCCTCATCCTTCAACTCTTCGATCAGACTACTCAGCTAAACTCCACACTCGCCTTCCACGCGCCGGCCGCTCAGCTCCTCTTGTCTTGTGGGGGGAGACGGAGGGCCCGTTGCATGATCATCGACGTGGACAGCCAAAAAGGGGGCCAGCGCAGCGTGCCCAGGGGCAAAGCTCTCCGCCGAAACGGCTAAGAATACCAGCTTTCCGTAGGTGATCCGTAATCATTGACTGAGGAGTCCGGCTGGCTGAAGCGTGCGCCGGCCTGGTAACCCGCTTGAATCAAGCTTCCGGCCACCCAGAGGATGCCCAGGCCGCCCACGACCCAAAAGGCGGACAGCACTCCCTGAGCCGAATAGCAGGAAACCAGCATAACCAGACCCAGGGTGGCGGCGAAGAGCCTTGGGCCCGTCCCGATGGGCAGCAAGCTGCACAAGATCAACACCACTCCTCCGCCCATAAAAACCAGGCACATCTGCCAGGAAAACCCGGTTCGGGAAGAGGCGGTGGCTCCGAGGTTCTCCAGGCTTTCCAGCCAGGTTCGAGCCGGCAGCGAGGCGCTCGGTCCCGCGCCGGTCACCGCCAGCAGGCGCTGGGAGCCATCCATCAGGGCGCGGCCACAATCTCCCTGTTCGCAAGCGGGCACCACGGCATCGCGCAGAATGCGCCGCATCTCCATATCCCACCGGCTCGACCAGTTGACCCCCAGGTGAATTCGGGCCTGGCGCTCGCTGGCGCTGAGAAAGAGCAGGACGTCCGCCTCACCCAACTCCCATTCCGAAAAACAGGCTTTGGCAGCCTCCTGCACGTCGCGGGCTTTGAGGCGCTCCACGGTAACAACAAAAAGATGCGCATCCGACCTGGCGTTCTGCTCGCCAACCAGACGAATCAAATTCGCCTTCTGCTCGAACGACAGCAGATGGGCGTAGTCGGCCACATAAGCATTGGGCCCCGGCCTGGGTGGGGCCGGAGTGGCCCCGGCCCCAAGCATGAGCAACAGGCTCAATACGCCAATCCACTTGCGCATGGATCGGATTTCCTTGCCGCAGACGAGAATCCTATCTGTCTGTCTTGTAACAAGACCGGCCTACCTTCTCCTCCAGCCAGGCCGGATACTGGGTAGGATGGAAATCCAACGCCGCCCCATTCCCGGCAGCTATATCGTGGCGGTTGACAGCCGGCGGGCCAATGCCCTGTCCCAGGACGTTCGGGTCGAGAAAGTGCTCGGCCGGAGCGAGCATACCGCTTTTCTGCTGGTCCAGGCGGAAGAGGCGCGCGCCGACTTCATGCCCAACTACGAGTATTCCGGCGACCTTTTTGATAAAGCTCGCCAGGGGAATGCCGAGCAACCGGTCCACCTTGACATCATCGAGGCCGGGCGCGCCTGGGCAGTGACCCGAGGCAATCCGGCGGTCGCCGGCGCGATCACGGATTCCGGCCCGGATTGCGAACATCCCCAACTGCTCGGCAGCGCCTGGCAAAACCCGGGCGAGATCGACGGCAACGGAGTGGACGATGACGGCAACGGCAAAGTCGACGACAAGAGCGGCTGGGACTTCTCCGACGGAGACAAAGACCCGAGGGATCCGCAAGGAACGCATCACACCCACGTTCACGGCATCGTCTGTGCCCGGCCGGGGAGCGGCCTCTCCGGCGTCGCTCCCGGCTCAAAAGGCCTGGACCTGCGCATCGCGGGCGGAAAGCGGCCTTTTAGCTCCTCGATTCTGGTGGAGTCCTACCTGTACGCCCTGCAGGCGGGCGTCAAGAGCATCAACACCAGCTTCAACATCGACGCCTTCCTCGGCGACAAAGCCATCGCCTCGACCTATCGCGAGCTGGCCGACCAGGACGTGCTGCTCTTCAACTCGGCCGGCAACGACAGCAAGCGCAATCCGAAGCGATCGCAATTTGACGATCTGATCCTGGTGGCCTCGACCGACACAGCCGAAGCCACCCGCGATCAGCGCAGCGAGTTTTCCAACTATGGCGCCGGCATCGACATCTCGGCCCCCGGCGCGGATATTCTCTCCACCTTGCCGGGAGGACGCGCAGGCGCCCTGAGCGGCACCAGCATGGCCAGCCCGGTGGTGATGGGAGTCGATCTGCTGGTGCAGAGCGCCCACCCCGAGTGGAATGCCGCCCGGCGCTGGGCGCAGATCGCCGGCACCTCGGGTCGGCTCGAGGGAGACGAGATGGGCTACGGGCGCGTGAACGCCGGCCGGGCTCTGACCGAGACGGTCGCCCCGCCCACCCTGAGCGTCACCACCTCGACCTTCCCCAACGGGCAATGCATGGATCTCACGGTGCGCTTTGATAAAGTGCTGGATCCGGCCAGCGCCAAAGACCCCCGGACCTTTCAGGTCTTCAACGAGCAGGGAGAAGCCGTCATCTCGGGGGCGCCCAAAGAAGTGCGTCTGGGCACCAACCAGTTGACCTTCAACTTCGCCAAACTGCCCAAGGGACACTACAAGTTCGTCGCCTCCGGCCAGCTACTCCGCGACCCCTTCGGGCAACCACTGGATGGCAACAAAGACGGCCAGCCCGGCGATGACCTGATCATCGAATTCGATCGGGTGGCCTGACCTCGGCAGGGGTCCTTGAGGCCTGGACCTAAGTCTCCCGGAGTGAGCAGCGATCACGAAATTCTTGAGCTTCGTTCCCTGGCCCTGGCCAGGGCTGTCGTGCAAAAGATTGACGCCGATCCTACCCGAGCCGCTCTCGCACATGCCCGGCAAAGATGTTCTCAATGGCTGAGTCAGCGCCCCAACCCGTATCTCGAGGAATGGGAAAAAATTCTGACTGGAAATTGGAATGAAATTCGCCAGGTCCTGACCGACGAATCCCCGCGCTGCCGCGAACTTCGCCAAAACAACCCCTTCTCCGGCGTCCTGACACCCCGCGAGCGCTGGGCCATCTACCGCGATGCGCAGAGCTGAGCTGGAACATATCCTCCGGGCCGCCGGAGCCATTTCGGCGGAACGGGAAATCATCGTGATCGGAAGTCAGGCCATTCTGGGCAGCTACGCTGATCCGCCTCCTGAACTGCTGGTCTCCTTGGAAGCGGATGTTTATCCAGCGGCCAATCCGGCCAAAGCCGCTTTGATCGACGGAAGCATCGGCGAGCTTTCTCCATTCCACGACACGTTCGGCTACTTTGCCCATGGGGTCGGCCCGGAAACGGCCCGCCTTGCGCCCGGCTGGGAGGGCCGGCTGGTGCCTCTAAGCAATGAAAATACCCATGGGGTAACAGGTCTGTGCCTTTCCGTCGTCGATCTCGCCATCAGCAAACTCGCCGCCGGCCGCCCCAAAGACCTCGACTACGTGAAGATTCTGCTTGCCCACGGGCTGGTCCGGAAGGACGAAATCCTGTCCCTGATCGGTCCCCTCGAGGAGGCGGAACGAATCCGGGCCACCCTCCAGCGTCTGGACTCCAGGCGATGAGCAGGATGGCTCGAAATTCGTTGCGCGACAGAATTTGTCGCGCCCGTGACTATACTGAGGATCTGCAAGAAAGAGTGTCAAAACATTGAACTGTGGAGTGGAAGATGAAAAAGGCAATTTTTATTTCCCTGTTAGTCGGGGCTCTGGTCGGAGTAAGTTGGGCTGAGTTTGAGTGGCCCGGCCAGCACACTGTGGTCCGCATCAACGGGGAGGTCGTCACGGCCACCTGGAAAGACGGCAAGCCTTACGTATTCCGCCAGCAGACCCTCCACCTGCTCCACGTCCGCACCGGCCCTGACGAAATCGACCTGGCCAGGGTCCTGGAGGAACAGGGCTTCCGCATGACGCTGAACGAAGACGGCAGCATCGACTGCAACAAAACGCAGTCGCTGGCCGTGGAGGGCCCGCCTCCCGGCTACAGCTACAACACGCCAGCCACGACACCCTCCCGTTCCAGCCGTAAGAGCAACTCAAGAAATTTTTCTCGGGGCAAACACAAATACAACGGCACTGCTGGAATGGTTCAGACTCAAAACAGCGGCTCCCACATCGACATTTCCGCCAGTCGAGCGCTGGTAGAATCCATCGGCCAGGAATTGGCGGTCCAATGCAAGCGTCCCACCCCCTGGACCTTCACTATCGTTGAAAAATCCGAGCCAAATGCCTGGACTCCGGGAGAAGGCAAAGTCTTCGTGACGACTGGACTGCTGAAACTCCAGCTTACCAAGGATGAAATTGCAGGCATCCTGGGCCACGAAATCGCCCACGGAGCCCGGCAACACCTGCCGCAGCAGCGCCTGCAGATAGCACGTGAAGACAAAGCCGACAGAGATGCCGTTGCGGCACAACAGCGCGCAGCCAGAGCGAAAGCCGAGTATGAACGAGCCATGAGGCAGGAAGAAAACCCGAACAGCCTCGGTGCACTGAACGCCAAAGAAAAATATGAATGGGAAATGCACCGTGCCCGGGGAGAAATGCGTCAGGTAAATCGGCAAGACGCCTTTAACAAGTCCTATCGCGACCACGAAACCGTTTTCAATCACGCCTTCGAAAAAGAAGCCGATGCGGTTGGCCTGGGCTACTGTATTGCGGCGGGTTACAGGGCGGACGGTTTACTAACCGCCCTCCAGAAGCTGCTGGCGCACAATTACAAAAACTACGGAGCCCAGGCTTTGGAAGGTGGCAAAAGCCACCCGCCTATCGGCGAGCGAATTGCACGTCAGCAAGAACTGCTGAGCCAGAAGGGCTACTGAGCATCTGAAAAAAGAACCGCCTGAATTATCTACCACCTCGCTGCAGCGCCGGCTTCTCCTCGAGCAACTTCTGCGTAAGCGCCGGGCCTCGGAGTATCGACGGAAGAATGGGAGTCATAGCACCTCCGCAAAGCCGGAGGCTTGTTGATAAAGCGATCATTATTGGAGCCGCTCAGGACTTCCACAAAGTCGAACTTTAAGGGTCCCCGGCCCCCGGCCGAGCCGGAGGTTTCCATTAGAACAAGAGATGCTCCCGATTTTAGCAGATACAAACTCAAAGCAGTCTTAGCCCAAATCCCCCTATTTTTAGTGGTGCACCACCCTCGCCCCCGCCACATCCAACGCTGACGGCAGATACGTCGCCAGCCGCAACTCCTCCGGCAACGCCCAGTCCCAGCCCTGCTGCCAGATCCAGTGGCGGATACTCTCGTGCAGCAGTTCAAAGTGCGAGGAGCGCTGAGCAGAGCTGGAAGCCGGCAAAATTCAGGACCTGCCCCGGGCTCGCGCGCGGGCGTGCTCGATGCTTTCCACCAGCTTTTTCTCGAGCACCTCTCGAGGCGGCAACTCGGTCAAGTAGGTGGCAACACGAATCGAACCCTCGTTGAGTTCGAGTAGCTCAATCTGTTCCAGATTCTTGTCGGCGCACAGAATCAATCCCAGCGGCGGATTCTCCCAGGGCTGCCGCTCGTGCTTGTTCAGCCAGCGCAGGTACAGTTCCATCTGTCCCTTGTCGCGGGCGTCGAACCGACCCAACTTGAGCTCGACCGCCACCAGGGCTTTCAAGGAGCGGTGAAAGAACAGCAAATCCAGGTAGTAGTCGTCGGCGCCGATCGACATCCGTTTCTGGCGGGTCACGAAGGTGAATCCCACCCCCAATTCCAGCAGAAACTGTTCCAGCTCCGACTCACTATAGTCAGCCGGCATTCCCAGAAAATCCAGGATGTATAGGTCGCGGAAAACCAGGTCGGGCGTGACCGGTTGCTGAGACTCCAGCCCGGCCAGGGCTTCGTCAATGACCGAAGCCGGGCGCCGAGCAATGGCGGTGCGCTCAAAAAGCATCCCGTCCATTTTGGATTTGAGAGTGCGGGTACTCCAGCGCTCTATGCAGCAGAGCTCCGTATAGAATCGCCGCTTGAGCGGATCTTCGATGGCGATCAGCTCGCGCAGGTGAGTCCAGCTCAATTGTGTCCGCAGTGCGGACACAATTGTGGCGTCGGGGAACACTTCGGCGAACTGAGCCATTCTGTAGAGGTTCCGCCTCTCGAAACCTCGGCCAAATTCCGCAGTCAGGGACTCCGACACCAGCGAGACGACCCCCTGGCCATACTCCGCACGGCCTTCCTTGAGGAATTCGGTACGCAACCGGTGACCAATTTGCCAGTAGAGCCAGACCAGTTCGCTGTTGACCGTCTGCGCGACCCGACCGCGAGCCTGGATCACCAGCAATCACAATTCGGTCAGGAGCTCCGACGATTCGGAGGGAATCAATGCCATCGCAGCTCCTTCCCCGGCCTTCCGGTCCTCCCTTAGGGGGCCATACCGCCTCGCCGCCGTGGTCGGGCACCACTTCCAGGCCGCAGATGAGCGGCTGCCATTCGGCAGTCACATCTCCACTTTCAGCAACGGGGAGCGCATCCAATTAAATCGGTCAGCGGCGGGATTCCACCAAACACGAACCCTTTGGCGCCCCAGCAGAACGAAACCGTGCTCGAAGCCGTGCCGCCAGTAAGCCTCCAGACGGTCGAGCACCGATTCCCGTTTGCCCACGGTCGAATCCAGGAAGTTCTCGAAAGAGACGCCGGGCGGGTAGTTGCGCGTCCCTTCCGAAAACTCTAGAGGCATCAGGTCATACCGATAAGTTTGCCGTCTTGCTTCGACATCCAAAACGTCATAAAGCTGGAGAACATGGGGGGCATAGACCACTTCGGCTCCAGCCAGCAAGGTCCGGCCCTCCTCTCTCTTCAGAGTCTGATCGGGGCCACCAGCCAGATTCCGCACCCACAGACAATCGCCATCCCAGGTGACCAACCGGCCGGGTTCCGGCAGTTCAGCTCGGACCGAGCTTCGGATTCTCTCGCTCCGTGCCCGCTGGCGGCGCACCCTCAGACGCAAAGCTTGAAGCATCGTGTGCTGACGCTCGATTTTAATAGCTCCGTGGTTCAAGGTGACCGGCAGGACAGCCAGTACAGGGGTTATCTTGAAATTCTTGCCGCGCTCGCGCATGATCGCCTCGAAATCCGCCAACAAGACTCCATCCTCCAAGGAGTCCAGTCCGGCTAGCAAATAATCAGCTCGATTAAACCCGTTGGTTAAATTGGCAAACTCGTCGGCGCGGAGAGGAGTGGTCGCCCAGGATGGCTCGTCCAACTCGAGAACCTCGCACAGGTCGAACTCGTATCGCCAGATCTCGGGATGCTCCCGGTAGACTTCCAGACGCCCATCCTGGCGCTGATAAAAAATATTATCTTGCCGCCAGGCTCGCTTCAAAGTATCCAGCCCGCCTGGCAAGGATACCCCGGCCTGCTGCAGTCGTTCGGCCAGCTCTTCCAGTGTCATGGGACGGCCACGCTCTAACAGGGCGGCCAACATCGTCGTCCGCATGCTCAGCTTTTCTAGCCGGTATTTCTCGAGGGGATAAGCACAGAGGGGGAAATCTGGCCGAGCAGGCGAGACGGGAACCACCACCCTCCTGGCTTTAGGAGGCGGAAAGGCCCGGTTCCAGGCTTTGCGCAAACTCTCCAGGGAAAACTTGTCAGGGTGGTAGCGACGGGCCCAGACCTTCATTTCCTGGTATTCGTCGTGTTGGGGGTTGCGCAACACCTCATTGAGTTCGTAAAGCCCCGAAATCCCGCCACAGTCCTCGGGAGGACCCGGATGCTCTCCCTCCAGCAACAAAGGCGGGAGTTCCTCAGGCAAGCGCTTCACGACCCGCAACTCAACTTCCCAGCCATCTCCCGGGTCGTAACGGTAGTAACTGCACTCCGGCAATTCGCTTACACGAACCTGTGCCTCATCCTGATGAGCTTCCCAAGGCTCTTCGATAAGATCCGGATGAGTGTAGCCCATTCCCTCGATCTCGAACTCATGAAGATGGTAGTCTTCCCATCCAAAAACGACCTGTAGCGCTTTGTGCAACCGACCGAGAGGGAAGCGGCCAGGAAGCTGTAGCGTGCGCCAGATCGCCGGTTCCGAATCAACCAGAGTGCAACGTAAAACAATCGAGCCAGACATGGCCTGACCTTCCTCCTCAGGAAGGCCCCATTCCTGTAAGGGGAGAGGTGGCCATTCCCAACCGGAACCTGGACGTATACTCCTTCCGGAAGGCAAGCTGGTGCGGCGCCTGTGCATCGCATTTTTACAGGTGCCAGGAGCGCGGCCGGACCCCCCGTGACGTCGTCAAATAGGGTTGCAGGCGGGGCGACGACTTCAATAAGGTGGGGGCTCACCGGGGTAGAATCCCAAGGTCAAGCGCTCGAGCCACGACACAAAGAAGCGGGCAGTGTCAGCAACATCTATGCCGGGAATCTGAAAGCGTTCCCAGTCGATTTCCCTCAACATCATCACCAGGGTCTCGGCGGTAACTCCTCCGTCCTTCTGATTGGCTCGTTGCAGAGCCAGATCAGGGTCCTGGCCCTGCGTCGTCAAATAGTAAAGGTCATAGAAGTCTCGAGGCTCACTGCGACTGACAATGGCACAGACCTTATTGACCGCAATCTCTTCGGCTGGATCAATCTTGAACTTGCCGGCAACCAGGGACTTCTCCGGAAAAACCTGAGGCGCTAAATCCTCGACCAAATCTACCAATGTAACCTCATCCCCCCGATGCAGTCGGTATCTTCGGAAATGCCGAGAGGTCACCAGTGCCTCGAACTCCAGACCCAAAATCTGGCAGCAATCGTGGATGAGGTCACCAGCCCGAGAGTAGGCATCGGCGACCACTGTGAACAGATCCAAATCACTGGTAGCGCGGGGCAAACCATAGAAGCCACATAACGCACCGCCTCCGGTGAGGAAGAAATCCCCATTGTGTTCAAACCAGACTCGAAGGATGTCTAGTTGCAAAGGACTGAGTTTACCTGAGTCGCCCATGAGCCTTCCAGACGCGTAGACAGTGCTCCCAGAAACCACGTTTACGCCCAAGATGTGGAGCCAACTTCAACCAGTTTCCGGCAACCCACTCCGGTGTAAAAAAGCTCCACACATCCTGTATCCGAGCCTCTCTAAGGATTCGTCCTGAATAAACCCAGCGTAAGTATTCCCCCCGTTCACCGGCCAGGATCCCTCTGAGTTGTCCGAGGGTCAGGTCTTCGGACCATAAGAAGTAAGGACGCACATCCTCGGAAGTCAGGTCAAGCGCCAGATCAGAAGCCATCCCTGGAGCATTCTCCACGCCCGTGCCAACTCCCCGTCCACTCCTGTCAGGGTTTACCTCAAGCTCTCTTTTCTTTTCACGGACGGGGGGTCAGGGGGTCAGACATAGCGCTTGGAGCGGTTGGCGGTGATGTCGGAAAAGGAGACTCGGCAGGGAGCGTAGGCTCTCGCAGAGCGCCCGGAAACCCACCCCAACCCGATATCGGTGGGCCAGAAAGGGGTGGAACGAGCAAAGCGGTCTTCAAAGCCGGACGTCCCGCCAAGAACGACCTCCACGCAACTTTCGGTATCGATGGCGGCCCGGAGTAGATCATACAAGGTGGACTCCATACCCAGGTTCCAGGAGACACGGACCGTTTCCTCGCGAAACCCCCAGCGCAAACGCACGTAGCTGTGTTCCACCCCGTAGCGATAATATTGGTAAAGAGAATTTGGTCCACTGCGATTTGGCCCAGTAGTCGGCCAGCTTCTGGGGATCGCCGAGTGGCTGACTGGCATTTACAGTCATGCCAACTGCGCGGAGAGATCGTCGAAGCGAATGATGCGCCCGGCTTTGGTGACTTTGCGGGACATGAAAGGCGGAATGAGCTCGATGAATCGCGCGCCAGTTTCAATACCCAATCGTTCGCAATCGGCCTGGGGATCTAATCCGACGAGAATGTCCTGAGAACTGACCGCCTCGCGAAGTTCCCGAGCACGCTCGGCAGGGAAGTCAGAGAATGTATTATCGGCAAGATTGAGTAGCGAGCCGGCTACCTGCCCAGTGTAAAAGAAGAACCGAACCAGAGCTCTTCGGCTGGATGAGAATTCAGCCAGGGCGGCTCTTTTGCGCTCTGCCTCCACCACTTCAGTTGCAGACGGGGGAAGAGAAGGAATGACTTCGGTGTTCGCCTCGATCTCCGCCGGCATATTGTCCATCAACGATTTTTCACGACGGCTATCAGCCACCACAACAAACAAGCGAAAATCTTCTCCATCGGATTGACACTTCTGCTGTTGGCGAAGGAATCGGTCCCGGAATTCGGTGCGCAGCCGGTGACCAATTTGCCAGTAGAGCCAGACCAGTTCGCTGTTGACCGTCGCGCGACCCGACCGCGAGCCTGGGTCACCAGCAAAATCGCAATTCGGGTCAGGAGTACTGCTCCACCTGCGGGGCCTCCAAACGGCAGCCTAAACCGAGGCCGGCGCACCTTCATCCAACAGCTCTACACAAACCGGCGGTTTGCCCGCCCGATCCAGCTCCGGCGCCTCCCCACTCAGCGATACCTCGCTCAAATCGGCCACCTCAAAGCAACGCCAGCCTTTGCCATACTGCCAGGCCAAACACCGCTCACGCGCGTCCTTCCAGCCCAGCTTCATCACCCGAAACTCGCGGGCTTCCTCGTGATAGACCCCGCGCACCAGCAATCGTCCCAGCCAGGCCTCGCGCAAACGCAAATACACCTCACTGCGCACCGCCAGCTCCTGAAACAGTGTAAAAGAACCCTCACGCCAGGTCCGCCTCGCCGCCCCATCGCGCGTTGACACATCCGCGACCGCCAGCAGCACCCGGGCAACCTCCGCCCCGGCCACCAGGTGCAGCGGCGTCTCCCCGGCCGGAGTCAGAGCGTCCGGCGCAGCCCCCGCCTCCAAGAGCAATCCGGCCGCCGCAGCGCTGTTCTGCGAGGCCGCGAAGTGCAGCGCCGTCCAACCCGTCTCCGGGTCCACCGCCCGGGCCGAAGCCAGCACTTCCCGCAAAGCGTCCAGGTCATTTTCGTGAGCCGCTTGAAAAATCGTCTTCATAGCGGGTCCGCTTCGCGCAGCCCGGCGGTTAGCCATTTTCGCCCAGCAAGAAAACTCCCCTCGACGGCAAAGCCCCGATCGGTGCTGACCTTTGAGGACTACAACGGCCTGGTCATCTACCCGGCCCACCAGATCGCCGCTCTCACCCCCTTCACTCACGGCCTGGTGCGCGGGGTGACTCAGGACGGCCAGGTCCTGCACCGCGTCGGCTTCCCCGACCCCGGCCACTGGGCCAGGCAAGGCCCCTCCCTGGTCCGCCCCAGCCTCCTCCAGGACAACCGGGACCCAGCCGGATTCCACCATCCCGGTCAACCCGAAGGCACGGAAGCCCCACCACCACCCCACGATGCCAGACAAATCCTCACCCCCGAGGGCTGGCACAGCGACGACGGCCTGCAGCCGGCCGACTTCCAGCAAGCCCTCCAGGACCCCGCTCTCATCCGCATCCACGACGACCTCTACGCCGTCAAAAGCCGCTTGCGCCGCCTCGACCTGAACCACCGCCTCACCCTCGACAACGGCCGCCAGGTCGCCCAACTCTCCCGCTACCTGGCCGGACAACTGCGCCGTCGCCTCGGCCACGCCGACATCCAAATGCCCGGCTTTCACCAATATCAGTTGCGCGACTGGCCTCAGGAGCTCAACCAGACCGACGGCGAGCAGCTCCGCGCCTGGTTCTCCCAGCCCGAAACGCTGATGGGCAACCTTTTTCTGCAAACCGTGCGCTTCCCTAACCCGGACTACGGCCACGACCATAGAGGCTACTGGTATGATCCCGTCTCGAGCTGCCTCATGCGCGCCGAATTCATCCACGAGCCCCAACTGCGCTACCACTCCAAAAGCAAAGCCTGCGAGGCCTATCACCTCATGCTTCACCGCATCATCTTCGATCTCCGGCTCTTCAACTTCCAGGACCTGCACTTCAACGATCCCGGCAGACGACTGCTCGGTAGCCACGTCGTGCTGCTCACCGAAAAAGGCTGCCTGAACGACTACGCCGAGCAAATCCACCGCCGCTTCGGTTTTACCATTCTCATCAGCGGCGGCTCCAGCAAGCTGATCGACGCGGAATTTCTGGCTCGCGCCCTCCACCAGGAAGGAATCGACCAGATCATTCTGCTCGCCTTTGTCGACTGGGATCCGGCCGGCCGGGACCTGGCCGAGGCCTTCATCCCCCAGCTCCAAAGATACGAAATTCAAGTAGTCCGGGGACCCCATATCGTGGTCACGCCCGAATGTTTCACCGAAAAGGAAATCTCTCTACATTCCTATCCGGCCCCGGCCAGCACTCCCGCTCTGAAGACCCAGGCCCGCCGCTGGATGGAAAAGGGAGGCGGAATCAACGGTCGGGTCCGTGGCATCGGTGCCGATAAGCTAAAACCTCTGGATCGCATTCTGCAAAGACTGGAGCAAATGGGATGGTAGTCCTGCAAGATGCCGTGGGTCTGGTCTTTTGGAATGAATTTGACATCGCCAGTTTCCAGCCCGAATTTCGCAATCGCTGGCGCGCGGTTCATCGCAACGGCTCGGTGGCGCACCGTCCCACTCCGCCGCCGGCCGGGCCCTGGCTGCCGCTGGGGAAAGGCCTTGTCCTTCCCCAGCACCTACATCACCAAATGGACCCGGCCGGATTCGAATTCCCTCCCGCTAATCTTGCGCCCGTGCCCGAGCCGCCTGATCCAAACCGGCACATATACGCCTTGCAAAGCGACCATAAAAAGCAGTGCGTCTGGAAAAGCGACCGAGGCGACCGAATCGAGAAATCGACCTCCGCCGCCCGGGCCGCCCAGACCATGCCGGAGCTGGTCATGCTTAAGAAAGGCCTCTACGTCAATCGCAACCGCATCGCCCGTGTCCAACGCCGCCATCCCGTCGCCCTGGTCCTCCTCGACAACGGCCAGGTCTACACCGTCACCGACCTGGGCAACGGCCTGCCCGAACGTCTGGGCCTCCCCAACCTGGTACATCTGGAACCCCGTTGCGAAGCGCTTTACGGAAACTACCAGTTGCGCGAATGGCCGTTTCCCCTCCACCAGGCCCCGGCCGACTTCCTGCGCCGCAATTTCGCCTCAGCCCGCCAGCTTATCGCCCACCTCATCTTCCAGCGTCTGCGCTACATCCAGACCGGTGATACTCGGGAATGGTCAAACAGCTACCGTGGCTTTTGGTACGAATGGCTGAAAGACACCCTGCACCGCGCCGGTTTTCTAGATGAACCAGAACTGGAATGGAATCCTCCGGAAGAACCCGAGGCTGTGCTCCGCCGCGGTGCCCGTCCGGCGGAAAGGCTTTATGACTTGACCTTCCGTATCTTCAGCCACTTCGTGCTGGACAACGAACTCTTCACCTTCCGCGAATTCGGCTTCCAGGCTCCCCACCCGGAATACCGTCTGCTTGGGACCACTCGACCGGAAACGCTCGTGGTCTGCGAAAAAAGCGAATTCGCCGAGTGGGGAATGCGCCTTCACCAGGAATTTGGAGTCAGCCTGCGCCTGCTCTCAGGCCAACCCTCGGCCCTCATGAGCGAATTTATGGCTACCGACCTCAAAAGCCGAATCAACGGGCCCATCCGTATCCTGGCCTACGTCGACTACGACGTGGGCGGCTGGATTCTGGCCCGCGCCCTGGCCAAACAACTGGAACGCCACGGCATCCAGGTCGCCGAAGTCATCTTCCCTATCAACAACGATGCCTTCACCCCCGAAGAGAAACGCCTCCATGCCCATCCCCTACCCGCCGCCAGCGCCGCCGACCGCACCAAGTCCAAAGCCTGGTTCGCCGAAACCCACGGAGTCGATGGCCACCCCCGCGGCCTCCATGCCGACCACATCCAACCCTTCCAACGCCTCCGCCAACTCTTTCTTCCTCACCTGGGATAGGTCATTCTGGGAGCCTGGTTCTCGACAGCCATCGGGGCCGCCCTCAAAGCCATTCGAGAAGCCATCACGGAGGGGAGAGCAGTTCGCGCTGGCAGGCCTCGTGGAGCTGGCCGCGCAACTCGGGGAAGTGCTTATCCACACTGTGGCGGGCTTTCTCGAGCAGGTCCGGGTGCTTGCTGCGCAGACTCTCCATAACCACCTGACGCAATTCGGGGAACTTCTCTCGCCAGCCCTGGAAGGCCTGAACTCGAGCTTCTCCCCAGCTCTCGGCGATACCGGGGAATCGCTCCAGCAGATCTTCATAGCCTTCCTGCACGCGACCGGCCGGCTGGCGTAAGGCCCAGGCTTCACGCTCCTTCAGGTAACCCAGCGCCGCCTGCCGGATTTCCTGGCGTTGCTCCGTGCTCAGGCGGCGCACGAACTGGGAAAAAAAGTCCGGGTAGTTCTCCAGCAAAAAGGGCGCGAAGCCCTGGTGGCCTTTCTGCTCGCTCCAACGTGCTGGTAGTTCCGGATACTTTTCATCCACCAACTGACTGGCGCTCAAGGCCAGGCCGACCAGCAGTCTGGGGTGATGCTGAGATAGATAAACCCCTGGACGAGTCGGCGGCTCCGGCATGGCCTGCAGGCGACCCAAGAACCAGCTGCGTAAGCGTGGGTAGCCTTGGCGAAATTGCCGGCGCTTCTGCCGCCCTTGCTCCAGCAAGCCGGCCAACTCCTTGTCGAAGCCCGGATAGCGGGCTTGCAGGTCGGCATGGACGTCCCCCAGCGCCTGCAACGGCTCCTCCCCCAGGTCTTCCAGCAGGTGACGGGCCAGGCTGGCAGCCAGGCCGGGGTTCTGGGTCCCCACGCTCACCAGGGCGCGGCCCACTTTGGTTTCAAAATGGGGAGTGCGCTGACGCAGCTCCCAAAATTTTTCGGGTCCAGGCAAGGCGCGGGCCAGACCCAAACTGCCGGCCGCCAGGCCCAATCCGATCATCCATCTACGCAACATCGGAACCTCCATTTCGCTTTCCAGCCTAGCCGGTTTTGGTCAAGAGGGTTGCGCGGATTGTGAAGATTTGAAGAAGATCAGTCGGGCCCGCGTCCCCTGACCGGGCTGAGACTCGATCTGCAATTGGCCTCCCTGCAACTCCATCCAGCGTCGGGCCGTGTGCAGGCCCAGGCCCACCCCTTCCTGACGGCCCGGCTCTTGCTGGCGAAACTCCCGCATCAATTCGGGAATGTCTTCCGCCGCCATGCCCTGTCCTTGATCACGGACCTCGACCCAATCCTCTCCCCAGCTCACGGTGACTTCTTTTTCAGAATACTTGAGGGCGTTGCCCACCAGGTTGAGCAAAGCCTGAGCGCTACGCAGCCGGTCTAATTCAAGTTTCACACCGGGCCCGCTAAGCAGGCGCACACGCTGAGGAAACGCCTCCAAAGTCTCCCGCAAGAACTCACGCAAATCCACCGTTTCCCAACGTAAAACCGGTTGCTGAGCGGCCAGATCGTCGACCAGCCGAAGCAGCACTTGCAGATTACGGCGAATGGTCTGGATATAGGGATGATCCGGTTGGCCCCGCAGACTCTCCAGCATGGCTTGCAGAGGTTGGCGAAACTCAGCATGGGAGCGGGTTAACAGGCTTTCGCGCAGGGATAGCGCCTGCTGGGCGTCCCGGGTGGCCTGATTCAGTTCCTGCTGTTGTCGTTCCAAAGCCGCCAGCATCAGAGCGAAGTCCTGGTTGATACCGGCCAGAGGACCCGCCTGGGCACCTCCCTGCCAGGCCTGGCCGCGTTCCAGGCGCTGACAGTCCTCAGCCAGGTGACCCAAGGCCTGCTCGATGGGACGGGCTACCCGCCAGGACGCCAGGGCCCCCAAACCGACGAGCAGAGCCAACCAGAGCAGCAATTCGCCGCGCCCACGCCCCAGATACGGCGGCAGATTGGCTCGCCCAAATTCGTGCCGAGGGAGTTGCGGATTCAGCCCCAGAGCACGGGCCGCTTCATATGTCTGCAGGCGAATTTCGTAGAGCTGTTGGCCGGGACCTGGATCGAGCCGGCACAACCAGAGAAAGACCAGGGCCAGCAGCAAGGACAGGCCCAGGCTCCAAAGCAAGATACGCCGGGTCAGACCTTCCATGGAGCCTCCCAGGTCAGGACAAATCGGTCCTGCCCTCGTTCCAGAGCGATTCCATGAAGAGCTAACAACTGGCGGCAGCCCTCCAGGCTCAGCAGCGAAGGATCGCGCTGGGGACGTGGTTGGTGGCCCACCACCTGCAGGCGGGGTCTCTCCAATTGGAGATGGATCTCTTCACAATTCAAGTCTTGCAAGAGATGGGCCAGCACTCTGGGGAAGAGGAATAAATCCGCCTGAACGACGGGGCTTTTGGCCGGTAAGTCGACTTCCGCCTGCAAGGGCTGGCGCTGCTGAGCCAGGTGAAAACCTTCTTCGAGCAAATCGTGGAGATCGGCGGCCACCAGGCGCACGTCCAGGACAGCCGATTCCAGACGGCATGATTCCAGCCACTGGCCGACTCGTTGGAGCAGCGCCTGACCTTCCTTTTCGATCGTTTCCAGTGCTCCCTGGCCCTCTTCGCGATACAATTGCGCGTAGCCCAAAATGCTGGTCAGGGGGGTGCGCAGGTCGTGGGAAACTTCGGCCAGACGTCGATTGCGCTCCGCTCCGGCCTGCTCCAACCGGCGGCGTTGCTCCTGCTCTTCCTGCTGGCGCAGGCGTAGCGTCTCGGCCATGGCCAGCAGGCGCTGGCGCAGGTGATCGAATTCGGCCGAGTCTCCGGCCTGTCGTTCCATTTCCGCCTGCAACTGGCCCCCGGCCAGACGCCGCGCCAGTTCCCGCAGTTCCTGAAGGCGGCCGCGCAGGCGGCGCACCAACTGCGTGCTGGTGATGAGCAAGAGCACGTAAAAGAGCAGCAAGCTCAGCACCAGTCTCAGCCGAGCCAGATAGGACCCCGACATTTGGTAATAGCCACGCGGCAGCGGCGATTCGACCCAGATCTCCCGGCCCGGTCCGGCCGGCCAGCGCAAACCGAAGAGGCGGGGGAACTTGCGGATCTGCCGGGTCTGCCCGATCGGCAATTGCGAGAAGTCTCCGCGCGGAACGCCGTCCGCTCTTCCGTTCCGCACCACATAAATGCGGCAAGGGGAGGGCTGTAGTTGGGGCAGGCCCAGAGCGGCCCGGTAAGCGTCCCGATGCAGGCACAGGTTGACAAAATCCACCACCGGCGGCGGGGAGGTCAGCAGCACCAAAGGGATGCCCAGCACGATGAGCAGGGCGAAGATGCGGGCCAACTGCCAGAAGAGCTGGCGGCGAAACGGCAGCGGTCTCCTAATCGAAGCGATAGCCCACGCCCCAGACGGCCTGAATGCGGTCGAAATGCTCCTCCTGCTGGCGCAGTTTTCCTCGCAAATTGCGGATGTGCGCGTCCACCGTGCGCTCATCGCCGAAAAAATCGGCTCCCCAGACGCGATTGAGCAGCTCCTGCCGGGAGAGAACCTGGCCAGGATTCTGGACGAAGTTTCGCAGCAGCGAGAATTCAATCGGGGTCAAATGGACTTCTTCTCCAGCCAGAAAAGCCCGCCGGGATTGCACCTGCACCCGCAGCGTTCCACTTTGCAGGGTATCTCCCCCGGCCTGGGCGGTAGCCGCCAGGGCGGAGCGGCGCAGGAGCGCGCGCACCCGGGCCACCAATTCTTTGGGATTGAAAGGTTTGGCCAGATAGTCGTCAGCCCCCACCTCCAGGCCAATAATGCGGTCGATATCGTCGCCTCGAGCGCTGACCATAAGAATCGGCAAGGTATTGTGGCGGCGCACTTCGCGGCAGAGGGTCAGGCCGTCGGTGTCAGGCAGACCCAGGTCGAGCACCAGCAGGTCCGGCAGAAAGACTTCCAATTGCTGGGTCCCGGCCTGTCCGCTGGCGGCCACCTGCACCTGGTAGCTTTCCCGTTCCAGCGAGGCTCTTATCAACTGCGAAATATCTTGCTCATCTTCAATGACCAGAATCTTCTCTTGAGCCATGCCGGTCAGGTTCACCGTTGAGCACGCACTACCTGGAAAATCCAGGGGGAAGATCCAACTTCACAGTTTCTTCACACTTTCTTGAAGGCTCCTGAGCAAAGCACCAAAGTCTCTCCGTAGGGCCCTACTATGCTCACTTTATCGACACGAACGGGAGATTGAAAACGATGAAATACCTGATTTTAGTAGCTGCTCTCAGCCTGGCCGCCCAGGCCCGCCCCTCGGCCAGCGGCACCACCCACAGCGGCCATGGCCGCGTCTACAACGGCTCGCTCAGCGGCAGCCACGGCGGCCAGCTGCGGGGAACGGGCGGCCATGTGGTAGTGCCTGGTCAAGGCGCGGCCCGCGCCGGCACTTATACCGGCACCGGAGCGAAAGGCGGAACCTATCAATCCCAGGGAGCCAATGTCATCACCAGGCAAGGCGGCTTCCATCAGAACAAGGGCAGTTGGAACGGCCAGAACAGTAGCGGCAGCTTCGACAGCAGCGGTTCCTGGAAGGCCGGGCAAGGCGGGCAGAGTTCCACCTCGGCCACGGCTACCAGCAAAAAAACCGGGCAAACCTACAGCCTCGACAGCAACACTCAATATGATCCCAACGCGGGCGGCTCCACCACCATCACCACCGGCAATGGCACCAGCAAAACGGTGCTCTATCCCGCCAAGACGGCCCCCTGATGCCAAAGAGAGTCGGGTCGTCGGGTAGAAGCTGAACGGTGCAGGGGAGTGTCCGTGGACAGAGCGATTTGTTGCAACAGCAAGTTGGCCGACTCTCCTTGCGCTATCAAGGAAATTCAGGAAGCCGCCCGTTTGGGCCACTCCATCCCCAAAGTTCGCGACGACCTGACCGTCGACTCGGTTGGCTTCCGGTGCCACCGACCCGGCTATTTCACCGGTTCCCCTTGGTTGGCCCAACGCTGGTTCAATGTTTGGTAATGCTTTGGCAATAGTTTTTTTACTCTGTTCACAGGCCCTTTGCATTTCCGCTTCAGTCAGCATCGTTATCGCATGGCAGTATGAATTCAACAATCATCAAGGAGTAAATTCAGCGATGCAAATTCAGAGCACCTCCAGCCAGCCGGTTGCCAGTTCGCAAAAGACGGCCAGCAAGAAAGAAATTCACATTCAACCCAAACCTTCGATCAGCACCCAGTCGGTGCCTAAAGATCAGGTCAACTTGAGTAACGAATCTTCCAAAAACGGCGACCCCAGCTCCCAACTACTGAATGGATTCGCCAGTAATTTCGCGCCCCCTCAGTCGGGCAGATCCGATGGTATTCCGGTCATGGACGCTCCTCCCGCCGGACCCGTTCTCGAGCCGGGCCGCTCCAACGGCATTCCGGTCATGGACGCTCCTCCCCCAGCACCCGGCAGCGCCATTCCTCCCCTCGGCCTGCCCATCAACAGCCCGATTCCACTGCCCGGCGGTCCCCGGTCAGTCAGAGGCTAAAGACAAACCCTGGCCAGCTCCTCGAATTTCCCCGCCAGCGGATGGGTCTTTCTCCACACCAGCCCGATGGTGCGGGTGGGTCGAGGGGGCGATAGGCGAGCCACGGAAACGTTGACCGAACGCGTTTCCAGGGCCACCGCCATCTTGGGAATCAGAGTCACTCCCATCCCCACTCCGACCATCTGCACCAGCGTGGAGAGCGAGCTTCCCTCCATCAGATGGCGAGGCCTCTGCGAGCCGTCCGCGCAGAACGACAGGGCCTGGTCGCGGAAGCAATGACCCTCCTCCAAGAGTAAAAGCTGCATTTCCCTCAAAGCCTTGGCGTCCGGGACCGGCTTTTCCGCGTCCTCAAAGGGGCGCACCAGCACAAATTCCTCTTTGGTGAGGGGAACTTCGGTCAGGGCCGGCTCGGACACGGGCAAGGCCAGCAGGGCCACGTCCAACCTGGCTTCCAGCAGGTCCGTGACCAGCTTCTGAGTGACCGCTTCCTTGGGTTGTAGCTGCAGCCCCGGATAGTAGCGGGTCAAGTTCCGGATGGTGGTGGCCAGCAGATAGGGGGCGATGGTGGGAACCGCGCCAATTCTCAGTATGCCGTGCAAGCCATGGGTGGACTGCGCATAGCTTTGCAATTCGGCCACCGCCTGCAAAATCTGTCCAATGCGCGCGGCCATGTCAATTCCCGAGCGAGTGAGGTGGACACGGCGAGTGTCCCGTTCCACCAACTGCACTCCCACAATTTGCTCGAACTCTTTAACCTTCACGGAAAGCGCCGGTTGTGACACCGAGCAGAGTTCGGCAGCCCGGCCAAAGTGCCGCTCCTGGGCCAGAGCCTGAAAATAGCGCAGATGCTTGAGAGAGACTCGATTCATAAGTTTATCTTATCATACCACTAAGCCATTTAGTATTTTATTTTACAACAAGACGTGCCAGAATGTGTCGGTCATCTCAAGAGCAGTGGAGATTTTATGCCAAATACCGGAGTTTGCCCCGTCGTGCACGGAGCCCATACCGCCAGCGGAAAATCCAACATGGACTGGTGGCCGAACGCCCTCAACCTGGACATCCTGCATCAGCACGATCACAAAACCAACCCCCTGGGCGCGGACTTCGACTACCACCAGGAAGTGCAAAAACTGGACTTCGAAGGAGTCAAAAAGGATCTTCACGAGCTGATGACCCGCAGTCAGGACTGGTGGCCGGCCGACTGGGGGCACTATGGCGGTCTGATGATTCGGATGTCCTGGCACGCGGCCGGATCCTACCGGACGACCGACGGGCGCGGTGGCGCCTCCACCGGCAACCAGCGTTTCGCTCCCCTCAACTCCTGGCCCGACAACGTCAACCTGGACAAAGCTCGGCGCCTGCTCTGGCCGATCAAAAAGAAATACGGCAACCGCCTCAGTTGGGCCGACCTGCTGGTACTGGCCGGCACCATCGCCTATCAATCCATGGGCCTGAAGACGTTCGGTTTCGGCTTTGGTCGCCCCGACATCTGGCATCCGGAAAAAGACGTTTACTGGGGCTCGGAAAAAGAGTGGTTGGCGGCCAGTTCCGGACGTTACCAAAGTGAGGACCGCGAATCCCTGGAGAATCCTCTGGCCGCGGTGCAAATGGGCCTGATCTATGTGAATCCTCAGGGGGTGGACGGCCACCCGGATCCGCTCAGAACCGCTCAGGACGTGCGCCTCACTTTCGCCCGTATGGCCATGAACGACGAGGAAACGGTTGCCCTCACCGCCGGCGGGCACACCGTGGGCAAGTGCCACGGCAACGGCAGGCCCGAAGAACTGGGTCCCGATCCGGAAGCGGCCGGCAGCGAGGAGCAAGGGCTGGGCTGGATCAACAGAACCTCTCGTGGGATCGGGCGGGACACCGTGACCAGCGGCCTCGAGGGAGCCTGGACCACCCATCCTACCCGCTGGGACAACGGCTACTTCCACCTGCTCTTCAGCTACGAATGGGAACTGAAAAAGAGTCCGGCCGGCGCCTGGCAATGGGAGCCCATCAACATCAAAGAGGAAGACAAGCCCGTCGATGCGGAGGACCCCGGCATCCGCCGCAATCCGATCATGACCGACGCCGACATGGCCATGATCAAAGACCCTATCTATCGGTCCATCTCGCAGCGATTCCACCAGGACCCGGCCTATTTTTCGGAAGTTTTCGCCCGCGCCTGGTTCAAGTTAACCCATCGAGATATGGGGCCGAAGGCACGTTACGTAGGGCCTGATGTCCCCCAAGAAGATCTCATCTGGCAGGATCCGGTCACTCCCGGCCCCACCCACTACGACCTGCAGGCTCTCAAGATGCGCATCGCTCAGAGCGGTTTGAGTGTGGCCGAGCTGGTCACCACCGCCTGGGACAGCGCCCGCACCTTCCGCGGCTCCGACCTGCGCGGCGGAGCCAACGGGGCCCGCATCCGTCTGGCCCCGCAAAAGGACTGGGAAGGTAATGAACCCGAGCGTCTGCACAAGGTGCTGGCGGTGCTGGAAAAGCTGGCCGCTGAAAGCGGAGCCAGCCTGGCCGACACTATCGTCTGCGCCGGCAACGTAGGGGTGGAGCAGGCGGCCCGAGCGGCCGGAGTGGAGGTCAGCATTCCCTTCCAACCCGGCCGCGGCGACGCCAGTGCCGAGCAGACCGATGCGGCTTCTTTCGATGTGCTGGAGCCGATCCACGACGGCTTTCGCAACTGGCTCAAAAAAGACTACGCGGTCCAGCCCGAGGAATTGCTGCTGGACCGGGCTCAACTCATGGGCCTGACGGCCTGCGAAATGACCGTACTGCTGGGCGGTCTGCGCGTGCTGGGCGCCAACCACGGTTCCACGCGTCACGGCGTCTTCACGGAGCGTGTAGGCGTGCTCAGCAACGACTTCTTCGTAAACCTCACCGACATGGCCTACAGCTGGTTGCCGGTAGGCCGAAACCTCTACGAGATTCGCGAACGCGCCACCGGCAAGACCCGCTGGACGGCCACCCGGGTGGACCTGGTCTTCGGTTCCAACTCGATTCTCAGAGCCTACGCCGAGGTTTATGCCCAGGACGACGGCCAGCAGAAATTCGTGCACGACTTCGTGGCCGCCTGGACCAAGGTCATGAACGCGGACCGGGTTCGGGCCTCATAATCGGCCGGTAGCCACGCTGGTGCTTGCGATGGAGTTCCCGCAAGGCCGCGCACTCCCGATCCAGACGGGCCTGTCTCTGCTCAGGCGTCTCGGTCTTCGGCATGCGGTGAGGCAGACTGCTGGCCTGCAGTTTCCGGGGACGAGCTTCGGGACTGCCCGGCGTGGGCTTCATGATGCCTCCGCCGTGGGCTTTCCAGCGACGTTCCATATCGCGCTCGAGTTCATCGACTTGGCGCATTTCTCGTGCTTCCCGAGCTTTCTTTTGCTCGGGCGTTTCGGTGCGGGGCATGCGGTGGGGCAGCTCTCGGAGGGGGGTGGCCCGAGGCTTGGACTTGGCCCCCCCGGCCCGGGCGGCAAAGCTCGGAACGCTGCCCGCCTCCACCGGGTGGGTGGCCTCCCCGCTCAGGCTGGCTGAGTCTCGAGGAGCGGTCGGGGCGCTCGAAGTCTGCGGCGGTCCGCTTTCGCGCCGGGCAGCGGGCCGGGCGGCGGTGATGGGGGCGAGAGAAGTGATGTTCGACATAAGCCAAGTGTAGTTAGCCTGCCTGACCCCGGTGCGCCGGCGGGTGTAAACGTTTCTCTCCCGTTGTTACTTGAATGTTACCGTCCGGTTACTTATTCAGAGGAGGCCGCTAAAGAGACTCGCCGAAAAGGGGCCTGGTGATCGTCGTCTTCATCGCCCCCATGTTGATCTTCTCCGGGCTCTTTGTGGGCTTGCCTATCGGCCTGGCGCTGGGGGCCCTCATGCGCATGCGCAGCGGGCAAAAACTGCGACTTCGGCACTGGGTTCTCTATCCTCTCCTGGCCTGGCTGGCCTCTGCCATTCTGGACTGCATGTTTGTGGCCTGCCTCAGCTCTGCCCAGGCAGGAGCAATCGATGACCAGACGTACTGCCTCATTGGAATTGGGACGGCCGCCGTGCTGGTCGCCTTATCCCTTGTCTTCGGTAGCCAGGGGGACCACAACTCTAGATGAAAGATCCTCTGCCAGCCAATTGCTCGCCATTGTACCCGCCAGTTAGAACGACCCGCGCGGACCAGGCCGTTTGCCAGCACACTAAACTTGGTCAAATCTGGCTTCGTGTAGGTTCGCAACCACCCGGCCGGCACTCTCTTTCGAGAGCGTCCTGGATTCGACCGTTAAGCCAGCGAGGCTCGGCGTTCGGCCGCCTGGAGGCACGGTCTTGAGCACGGTTTTCGTTCGCTGGGGAGCCAAAGGATTCGCGCTCCTGCCGCCGACCGATTTGACCGGCGCTCCCAGAGGTCGTTTTCTTGGATTTGAGGAAAGAAGCCGGGTGATAGCCAAGGACATTCAAAAGTTGAGCGATATGCTACGCACCGCCACGGATTTTTCTGAAGTGCAGTCGGCTTTTTTCGACCTCTCCGAGTCCTCCGATCTGCTCTCTCATGGGGGGCCCTGGCGGAGCGAGGCGGTGGAGAAGGCGGTGGGTGCCTGTGTGGCCAGCATGGTGCCCGGAACGACAGCCATGGATCTCTTCCTGGTTCGCATTCCCGAGTTTGGATTTGCCCACGGTAGCCTGGTGGTGGAGGGAAGAATGGGCACCGTGATCTACTTCGAGAAGACTCAGATGGGCCTGGTAACGCTGGGAACCCCCGGCTCCAACGAATGCAATCTGGCCCGCTTCACCGCCTCCCGCCCGATGCAAGGCGCCTCTTTGAACTAAAGCCGGATTCAGGGTTCGATTACGGTGATCACTCGGCCGGGCCGGCCCGGCTGACCCGGCAGGCCATCGGCACCGCGCTCAATGACGCCGTGCCGATAGTAACGTCCGCCTTGGCCACCCGCGCCGGGCTCGCCCGGAGCCACATCGACCACCAGGTAATGTCGCCAGGGTGCATCTCGCGTAGTCACCTCGACCGTCCCGCCCCACCCGGCCGAACCGCCGGGTTGGCCCCGGGCCGCTTCGGCCTCCTCAAACTCGATTCCATCCTGGCCCTTCCCTCCGTCGCCACCTCGAGCCGAAATCAGAAACCGTTTGTGCTTATCCAGGCAAAGAAAATGGAGATGGGTTTCGCGATCCCAAATCCAGAGATTCATCCCGGCCTCGTCCTGGGCCAGACGCACACGAAGCTGACCCCCATTGGTGCCGTTCTTACCGGGGGAACCCGTGCGGCCGTGCGACCGATACGCAAACTCCTCGGCCACCGAGAAGTGACTCACGAAGGAGCGGGCTCCCACGGGGGTCACGCGCCAGGTATACTGCCCACCCGGACGCACGCCAACCGCCCAGCTCTGCGTATCCACGATCTGGCTCTGAAGCGGACCGTTCGCATCCAGCAACTCTACCCGAAATTTTCGGCCAGGCAGCTGCCAGCGCAAGGTTACGCTGGACTCTTCGGTCAGCAGAATCGTCTGGTCCGGTGGATATCCCGGGACCGCCAAGAAAAGGAGAAAGAGCAGCCTGAACAACGGTAGCGACTTCGTCCTGAAGCCCGACTGCCCTCGCGGGAATTCTGGCGCGATTGCCCAACCATGACTTGATGCGTTGTTTCGGATGGCTTGTCCTTGCAACATTCCTGAGCCTGGCCGGCGGTGCCAAGGAATCCCCCTGGTCGGTCACAGCCAGCGCCTTGACCCCGAGCACCGGCCCCTTCCCCATCCGCATCTCGATCCTGGTGGTGAACTACACGCGCCAGCCAACCCCCGAAGGCACCGTGGTGCTGGAAATGACTCCACGTATACCCTATGGCACTCGGCCCAAGACGGATGGTCCCCACATCTGGGATCCTATCGTGATCGAAGAAGAGGTTCCGGTTCTGCAACCAGGGGAGACACACAAACTGGTCGTGCCGACTCCCTACTTTGCCGCTACCCAACAGATCGATCGCCGAACGTCCTTCCAGGCCAACAACCTGGGCCCCACCCTGATGACGCTGACCCAGGTCAACTTCCGAGCCTGGGTCCAAGCCAGCCAGCCGGAGGCTCGGTAACAGCAGACAGATGAAGGCGCGAATGTCCACTCTGAGTCTCGGCCGGCCGAGATGGCAGGGTCAACGATTTCGAATGCGGTCCGAAAGTGGCACTCACGACCCCCTCATGCTATCTTTGCGGGAAGCATCCGAGCTGGTCAAAGCGCTCTACGCGGCATACGGGCCGCCAGGAATTGAGCTTGGACGGGCCTTGCGCCAAGATCTGAACTTTCAGGTGCAGGCGGTGCACAGGCCCAAAGGCGCCTGATGATCAGCCACACCGCCTGGCCGGATTGTGGCGTCCCGCTTGCGCTCCAAGGCGTAGGATCTAGAAAAGTTGGGAAGAATCCATGAATATGAGAACCCTGCTGATTTGCTTCCTTAGCCTCAGCGCTCTGGCGGTCGCCCAGGAGCCCAAAACCGACCCGTTGGGCCTGGACAGTCGTCCCTTCCAGAAGTCCAAGACGATCGACCAGGCGGTCAAAGATCAGAAGAAAGACGGCTGGCAGTTCGCGGCTCCGGAGGTCAAGCCCAAAGAGCCTCTGGGTGCGGTCTCGGCTCCTAAAGGGACCGATCCACTCAAGGCCACCAGTTCCCCCAAGGAAGCCAACACGTTGAACGCCACCAGCGCTGCTCCCTGGGAGGACCCATTGAATCTGAAAGGCAAAGCCTTCAACAAGCAGCGCTCTCAGTTTGACGTCCAGCGGCAACAACGCAGCCCGGTAGGACCCTGACGCCTGCGCTTGAGGGCCTGACCAAAGGCCGCCGTGACGCTGGCCATGCCCAGGGCGCCAGCCAGACGGAAACGGGCCGCGCTCTCAGGCGGCCGTCCAACAAATCCCCGGGCTTCCGCGGCCTCCAACCACTCCTTCAAGGGCTGTATAACCTTGGCGGAGTTTGCCATCTTGTTGCCAGGCCGTGCGCAGAGCGAGGGGAGTAGCCTCATCACTCCAAGAACGGATGCGAATGAGCAAACTGATCTACAAGATGGGCGGAGTTTCCGCCGATGGCTACATCGTGGGACCGGACGGCAAGTTCGACTGGGGCGTGCCCGACGAGGAGCTGCATCGTTTTCACAACGACGAAGCGCGGGCGCTGGGAGGCCACTTGTTGGGCCGTCGCCTCTACGAAACGATGCTCTATTGGGAGACGGCCGCTCTCGACCCCGAGGCCGGCGAAATCCAACGCGACTTTGCGTCCGTCTGGCAAGCCATGCCGAAGGTGGTCTTCTCGCGAACGCTGGAATCGGTCGAGGGGGTCAACATGAGTCTGGCGCGCCGTGACCTTCCATCTGAACTGGCGGAACTCCGCCAAACGGTGAGTGGAGACCTGGGGATAGGTGGCGCCAGACTGGCTGGCGACGCGATCCGTCAGGGCCTGGTCGATGAATTTCAACTGCTCGTCTACCCGGTCTCGCTCGGCGGAGGAATCCCTTTCTTCCCCCGGGATTGCCGGTTGGAACTGGAATTGCTCGAGACCCGCACCTTCAATTCGCGGGTCGCCTACCTGCGTTACCGAGCGATATATCCAACGCCGTCCTGAGAACCGCGCCGGGTCCCGTCAGCAGAACCTTTCCGCCGCAAACCCCATCCGAGCAAAGGGATAAATCACCCTCACCAGAGACCTTCGAATATCGAGGAAAAGAAGGTGCGGGGTGGGGTCATGACTTCCTCGAGATAGCGCACGCGCTCGGGATACTGCCGGCGCAGAGCCTCCACCGCTTCGGGTCCTTCCTCCTGAGCCTCCCTATAGGCGACGTAGGATTCCGCGAAGTCCTCGCCCGCTCCATTGTCACGAGCATACTGGCTGGGGGCGCGGCCGTCCCGATCCACCGCTCCGCGCCAACCGAGCGGAGTATTGCTGGAGAAAAGCACGGCGCCCAACATGGCCCCACCGTCACCGGAGACGGTCGAAGCGTCCATCATTTCCTGCAGCACCAGCTTGTGACCGAGCACGTGGCCGAACTCGTGGTCGAGAACGCCATTGTCGAGGTAACGATTACCCTCGTAGATGGTGATCGAGGACCGGCGCGCGAAGCCCTCCAGCGTTCCATTACTGGTAGGATAAGCATCATTGGTCACGGTCACGTAATCCAGGGCGTCGCGCTGGTGGGCCGGAATGCGCGATTGAAAATCGGAAATGGAGGCCAGGGCGCGCACGCGGTCGGATTCGCTCATGCGCTCATCCAGCGAAATATTCAGGGTGTGGCCGTCCTGGCCACGCAGCTCATAGTTGCCGCTCTCGCCGGCGCGCAGCGTGTAGGATTCCCGTTGCCCGGCGGAGTTCTGCAGCTCGAAGGGTTGGCCCCCGGACTGCAAGGCGCCCCGAATGGTCGCTTCCTGACGCTGGCGAACTTCGGGAGTGCGGTCTTCGCGGCAGTCGCGCACGAAATCGTTGGATTCGTTGGGCGGAGTGTAGCACGAGCGTACAGCCTCGGGCGAAAGCTCCACCTGGTCGCGCGGCTCTGGCCGATTCTGGGGAGCGGGTTGGGGGCGAGCGGGCGGCGCCGCCGGTCGAATGTGATGATTGTGGGCCTGAAGATTGTGGATGGTCGGCATACAGGCATGATAGCGCCGGACAGCCTCAAAAATGTCGATCCCGGGGCCATCAGGTTAACAATGTGTTAAAGCGGCGGCTCCCACAGCTCGACCTTATTTCCGTCACAGTCCAACACGTGCACGAAATTGCCGTAAGGAGTCACCTCGATAGCATCCAGCACCTGCACCTTATCGGCCTTCAACCGCTCGACCAGGGTCTCCAGATGATCCACTCGATAATTGATCATAAACGGCGCCTTGGAAGGCGCAAAATACTCCGTCCCCTTGCGCATCGCCGACCACTGAGTTACCCCCCGCTTCGAATCGACCGTCCTCCACTCGAACATATAGCCATGCTCGTCCATCGCCATCCCCAGATGCCGCTGATACCACGACTTCAACGCCGCCGGATCCTCCGAAGCAATGAAGACTCCCCCGATCCCGGTTGCCCGCCCCGGCCCCTCCGCCGCCGAATGAGTCCAAAAACCCAGACCGAACGCCAACAAAAACAAGCTAAAACTTCTCACGCAAAGACTCCCTGCCACTCTGATGTTCCCGTTCTTGCCCGCTCAAGCGGTGAAATCCCTCCCACCCACGGAGGAATGCGGCCTCCCTCCCCCGGGAAGAAGGGGACCGGCCGCCCCCGCCTGCCGAAGTTGAGCGCGGCGCTTGCGCAGGCTCTTCGCCTCCATCACACCGGGGGTGCCGCCGTCCACACCAGACATCGGTATTATTCGTATGTGCCTGCCCACAGCCGATCCATCCATGCGGAACGCACGGCCGGCGTAGCCGGAGCCGCCCCGATGATCTTGCAGTCAAACCGCCGATATTGCCCTGGACGCCACCCAGGCCATCCCCCAGCTTGTTCACGCTAACCTGGAGTTTGCCCACCTCTCTTTGAAGCTCTCCAATAGCCAGCTTGGCCACGGTCAGATCCGTGTCTACCAGCACGAGCCACTGATCGCTCCGTGAGATGGATTGTTTCATGGCACTGAGCCGCTCGGCATGCAGCACGTCGTCTTCTTCCATCTGCCTGCGAATCTCTTGTAGTTCTTTGTGAATCCTTTTCATCGAACGATATTTGCCGTCGCCGAGCTCTCGCCAGCGCTCCACCACCTCCGGCGGGACCAGCTCATCGGCCTCAACACGAACGCGCTGCTTCTGCAACTCCTCCCGGACCTGTGACCGCCGCCGCTCACTCTCAGCAATCTGCTCGCGTAAACTCTGTTCTTCGACTTCCAGGCTCTGCAGTCTCAACTCAGCTCGCTTCAGAGCCGCCGCCTTTTCGTGTATCTTCATTCCACTATCCTGGCTCCGATCGCGACAAAATCTGTCGCGCGGGCGCGATATTGGCAGGCACTCGCCGGTAGGCTCCTGAGAGAGGAGCGTGGAACAGGCTCAGGTGTTTTCCCGAAATGAAGCAGCCGAAGTTCGCGGCACCCTGGAGGCGATCGTTTCCGAGATGCGCGATGCCGGCCGCCTCGACTCCACGGGCGCGTTTACTATCGATGCCAGCCGGGCTATCGATAAGATGCGGCGCTTTCAGATAGAGAGGCCGCAAGACTTCATTCTCTGGCTGGGAGCGGCGGCCGTCATGGGGGGCGCGAGCCAGTTGTTGGTCACCATCGGCATCAGTCAGATTTGCGTGGAATTTGACGGCCAGCAATTTCTGCCGGGGGAGTTGGAAAAGTTGCTGGACGAGCGCGCTAGCAGCCAGCCGGGCCGCATCGGGCACCTGGCTTTCGCCCTGACCGCCGCCCTGGCCACCCGGCCCGAGGAGATCATTTTCGAGTCTTGCGACCAGCGGCTGCAGGTCAGCCCCGGAACCACACGGCTCTCCGGGATGAGTGGCGACAAGCTGGAGCGGGCGCGGTTTTTGATTGTGCGCCAGCAAGCCAGTCCCTGGGAAGATACTCAATTCAATTATCTGCGCGAGCGCATTCCGCATAAGCTGCTCAAGATCAGCGTGAATCGCCGGCGGGATGTGGGCTACCGTCTGCCCGCCGACCTTGTGCACGGCCAGCAATTCTGGCGCGGCCATGATCATTCGCCGTTGATGGAGCGGCTGATAGCCGGCGAGACCTGCCGCCGGCACTCCCACGATCGTTCCTTCTCCGTGCTTTTGAGTCTGGACAGTTGGCACCGCCAGAGCCCCGGCCAGGTCAACTTCCTGCACGACGGGCTGCTCTTTCCCATCCAGGCGGATTCGCCGTTTTGCTATCGGGCCGTGGTGAGTTGGCCGGACTTTCGTCTGGATTTGTCGCGCACGGCTCCCGTCGACAGTCTGGAGTTGCGCGAGGTAGTGGCCGAGGTGGGCCGTCTGGCCAATCAGGTGGCCCAGGAATTCGTGCGTAACTATGCCGAGCTCAAGCCCGGCCTCCGCCATCTGGCCCTGCCCTGGTTGCAGGATTTGTCCCAATCCCAATCCAGCCTGGCCCCGGAGTGCCGCCGTTTGTTGCAGACTTACCACGGCCCGGGGATCTGGCTGGAGCGCGACGATCCGGGTAAGTTGATCCAGGAGTTATTACAGAACTTCACCGAGCCCCCGCAGGCGATGCAACGGAGCCGCACAAGCAAGCCGCCGACGGGTTTCTGGGCCTGCCTGGCGGCCATGTTCGCTCCTCCCCCTATCGAACCCCAGGACTCTCAACTCGTCCACCTGCGCCAGGGGATGAATGACCGCAAGAGGTGGCGCCAGCTGCTGGTCTCGCTGCTGGCGGTCTTTGATCCGGAAAGCACTCTGCGTTTAGGTCTCTCGGCCGCGGTGGCCGATCCCGAGTGGCTGGTATTGGAGGGCCTGCTCCCGGATGGCACCCACCTGCACCTGCGGGCCGCCTGGAATAGCGTCACGGTTCAATGTTTTTACCCTAAGGACTGGAATGCGCGCGCCTCCAAGGGCGCGTTGGCGCCTCCTGAGGGCTGGAAGGCCTATATCGAGAAGGACATGGTGCGCTTCACCGGCGGCAAGTGGAAGGCTCCCGAGGCCTTGCTGGCCTTGTTGGAGTGCGTGCTGGCCAGTCGCCGCCAGGCCCAGAGCCAGGAGCAACTGGAATGCCCCGGCTGCCGGCAGGCAATGGAAAAAGTTGTGCTGGACGTGGTGCTGGATCGCTGCGCGCGGTGCCGGACCCTGTGGTTGGACTACGCCGAGCTGGAATGGCTGCTCAAGAACCATCCCGAATTCCGTTACGGGGCGCCCCCCACCCAGGGCCGCTGTCCGCGTTGCGCCGAGCCGCTCCAGGCCCAGTTGCGCGCCAATCGGCCGGGTGCCGAATGCACCCGGTGCCGAGGATTCTGGCTGCGCCCCGAGAGTTGGGATTTGCTGACTAGTTGAAAGTGCCGCCGCTGCCGATGTAATCCAGAGTCTGGGCGTGTGCCTGGGTGTCGGAGACGTAGAACCGGCCCGGCGTGTGCTTGCCGCCGGTGGCGTAGTCGTAGCCTTTCTCCAGCAACTCTTGTTGATTTCCACCCTTGAACGCCTTGTTGTTACTGGTGACGTAGGTCTTGCCGCTCTTGGGATCGGTCAGCACCGTCATGGCGTGGCCGTTGTTGTTGCTGGTGTCGGCATTGCTGCTCTGCTGCACGTTGTAACCGGCGGCTCCCAGCAACTCACCCGACATATAAGCGAAACCTTCGCAGTCCTGAATCTTGCGTCCGTTGTGGTCGCCTTTGCCGTTCACGTCCTTCCAGCTGCTGGCGTCGGCGGTATTGACGCCATTGATGGTCGGACTCTTGTCGCCGGCGGCTTTGGCGGCGTCCAGCGCGCCCTTTTTGCTGTCGTAAAGCTTGCCCTCGTAGATATAGGTCGTTTCCTTGCTGTACTTGATGTCCTTGGTCTCCTGGCCTTTGACCTCGGCGGTGTGGGTGTGGAAGGCATTGGTGTAATTTTCGTACTCGTCCAGAGCCTTCTCGCGTTTGTCGTCGCTGTTAAAGGTCTTGAAATACTGCTTGAGCTGGTCCGGCGTGGGGGGATTGCTGGCCTTGATGCCGGCATCTTTCATTCCTTTTACGAACTCGGCCTGACGCTGAGCAATCTCTTTTTTGTCGGTGGCGTCGGGAGCCGGCTTGGCGTCGCCTACCGGACGCATCTCGGCGGTGCCGACCTGAGGACCCAGCGTCTTGTCGGCTTTCTGACTCACGAAAGCGCCCACGCTCCGGGGACCTTGCGCTGCCGGACGGCTCGTCTGCTGAATCTGCTGAGTTCCGTTTACCGCTGTCAGTGTACTCATCTTTCGCACCTCCGAACTTGTTGGGTTCAGATTAGGCCGGTTTGCTTAATCGCTCCTTACCCTCCAGGGAGAAATATTGCCGAAAGGTAAACCTTCCGCTAAAAATGAGCACCTGCCTGAACCGGCCCTCGGGGTTACGAAACCCACCCCGCCGGGTAAAGGAAACGGTGATGAAGTGCCGCCGCCGATGATGTCCGTTCGCTTTTTCCGGTGGTGGGCGACCTGGACCATGAAGTACCGCTGGCTGGTGCTATTGCTGGCCCTGCTCTCGGTGGCCGGCAGCGGTTGGCTGGCCCAGTCCCGCCTCAAATTCTCCACCGACCGCACCCAGTTGCTCGATCCCGATCACCCCATCCAGCGCTCTTGGAAGGTGCATCGCCAGAGCTTCCAAGGCAACTCCGATCTGCTGGTGCTGATCACCGGCGAGCCCGAGGAAGTCCGTGGGGCCGCTGATGCCCTGGGCGTTCTGCTCGGCCGCGAAAGAGATTACTTTGACGAAGTCTTCTTCAAGATCGACCTGCCCAAGATCAATCAGCATGCGCTCTATTTCCTTTCCACCGCCGACCTCCAGGAACTGATCCGGCAACTCAAACAGGCCGGTCCCTGGCTGGGCTCGGCCTCAGTAGGCTTGCCCGAATTCCTGGAAAAACTGGCCCGCACCACCCATCCCCAGGACCTGGAGCCCATGCTGCCGCTCTTCGCCAATGTCCTGGAGGGCATGAGCCGGAGCATCGAAACCCGCGGCCAGGCCCCCTACCGCAGCCCTTTCCCCAGCTACCGGGGCGAAAAGCAAGACGTGGAGATGGGTCAGGATACGGTCTACAACCGCATCCAGGGTGACCGCACCTGTCTCATGCTGGTTCAGCCCAGCGACCGCAGTGGTTCCTTTGAACACGACGCGCAGACGGTGGCCCGCCTGCGCCAGCGGGTGGCCCAAATCATGCGTAGCTTTCCCTCGGTGGAATGCATGGTGTGCGGCGAAGTGGTCATGAACACCGACGAGATGGTCGGATCTTACCGAGACTCGCGCCTTTCCGGCACGGTAGCCGTGCTCTCGGTCTTCGCCTTGCTCACCATCGCCTTCGGCAACTGGCAGCGCCCGCTCTGCGCCGGCCTCAGCCTGGGGGTGGGCATGGCCTGGTCGGCCGCTTTCGCCGCCCTGGCCATCGGCAACCTCAACCTGCTCACCGTGCATTTCGCCACCATCGTGGCCGGTCTCAGCATGACCTTCGCCGTGCAAATGCTCTGCCAGTTCCTGGAGTTGGAGGACGGTGACAACATCTGGGTGGAGACCGTCGGACGCACCGGGCCGACCTGTCTCATCGGCGCCCTGACCACGGCCATCGCCTTCTGGTCGCTGCACTGGGCCAACTTCCGCGCCGCCAGCGAACTCGGCCTGATCACCGGGGCCGGCGTGATCCTGTGCTTCGCTTCCATCACCACCCTGCTGCCCATTCTGCTCTCCTTGTGCGAAGGTAAAAGGGCCCGCTCCTCGGTGCGTCTGCCCGGCTGGCAATACCTCAGCGGAGCCGTCTCCCGCCACCCCTACCGGGTGCTGGCCGTGTCGCTGTTCATCAGCCTCTATAGCGCCACCTGGGTGGCCCGCGTGCCCTTCAACTACAATGTGCTCAGCCTGCAACCCGAAGGCTCCGAGGTGGTGCGTCTGGAGAACTTCCTGCAGACCATGGGCTACTCGGGTCTGTTCGCCGTCACTTCGGCCGCCAATGTCTCCGAAGCCAATCTGCTGGCCTCTAAATTCAAAGGACTCTCCAGCGTCTCGCGCGTGGAAACCGTGGCCGAACTCGAGCCCATCGACGTCCAGGAAAAGGCGCCGCTGGTCAGCGAGATCATTCGTCTGGCCCAGCCTCTCACCGCCCAGGGTCCCTCGACCGCCCCGGCCGAGATGTCGGCCGCCGAAATGCGCCGCCTGGCTCGCACTTTTTCGAGCGCTTCCAAACAGATCCAGATGCTGCTGGCGCGCCTGCCCGACAGTCAGGAACGCCGGCGCACCTCGCGCGCCCTGCGCCACTTCGAGAGCTTGCTTGACCCCGGCAAGCCCGGACCGATTTCGGCCGCGCTGCGCGGTTACGCGGAAGAACTGGAGAAGGATCTGAAGCGCCAGGCGCACTTCTTGAGCGAGCAAAGGCAGATCTTGCCCGACATTCTCAACTACCTGCCCGAGCCGCTGCTGGCCCGCAGCGTCTCGCCGGGAGGGCGCGTCAGCCTGCGTATCTTTCCCAAAGGCAACGCCTGGGACCGCGAGCGCCTGGAATTCTTCGTCAACCAAATCATGCGGGTGGATACCTATGTTACCGGTTCCCCGCTGATGATTTATTACAATATTCAGGAGCTGCGCAAAGCCTACTCGACTTCGGGCCGGGTGGCCCTGTCGGTCATTTGCGTGCTCTTGCTGCTGCACTTCCGCTCGCTGAAAAACGCCACCCTGGCCATTTTCCCCAAGCTGCTGGGAGTGCTCTGGATGGTCGGGGCCATGGGCGTGTGCGGCGTCAGCTTTAATTCGGCCAACTTCCTGGCTCTGCCCATCACCCTGGGAATCGGCCTGATCTTCGGCGTCAACGTCTTACTGGAATGCCAGGAAAAGGGCGCCGCCTCGCTTTTTCGCGGATCCACCGGAGCCGCCGTGCTGCTCTCGGGACTGACCGCCATGCTCGGCTTTTCCTCGTTCTTGATGGTCTCTCATGTGGGAGTCTCCAGCTTCGGCTTTGTCATGGCCGCCGGAGTGGGCGCCAATCTGCTGACCTCGCTGCTCACTCTGCCCGCTCTGCTGACCGCCTTGAAAGGAACCCGGCCCCTCGCCAGGTGATCCAGAAAGGCCAGGTTAGCCCGGGTCAGTTTTTCCACCGTGGCCGGAATCTCCGAAGCGGGCGGCTGAAAGCTGGTGCCGATCTCCATGGTGATGGCCAGTTTGCCGTTGGCGTGAAAGACGTCGCTGGAGGTGCCGGTGGTGGGGTAAAGCTCCATGCTGGGCTGCACCTGGTAGTCCCCGCTCAGCGCCTGGTTCATGGCCTCGCCTACCTCACGATAGGTCTCGACGTTAGCCGGTAGCTCACCTTTATAGCCCCAGGGGATGAGAATCATCTTGCCATAGCTGTGATAATCCACCACGCCCTGGATATTGGCCCGCCCCAAGACCAGTTGCTGCATGGCCTGCGTCTCCGGCTCGGAGGCCCCGCGCGGACCGCGGTAGGTATCCGTGCGGGGGCCGTCGCTGGTGTGCGAGGGGTCATCCTGATAGGAACAGGGCGTGTCCCCAGGTTGCCGGTACATCTCGGGCCGGGCGGCATCGTAATAGTTGCGGTTCAGGTCGACGCCCACCGGAGTGGGCCACTCGAAGTCACCGGAAGGCGGCTTCGGCTTGGGACAGCCGGTCTCTTCATTGACGCGCCGGTTCTTGCGCCACCACGAGTCCTCGGTGCGGCTGTATTCGTAGCCATCTGGATTGACGATCGGCACGATCCACGTTTCCAGCGAATCCACCCGTCTTTTCATTTCCTTGTCATGAGCGTAGCCATCGAGCATTTTGGCGGCCAGATCCAGGGGAACCTCGACGGTCATCCACTCGCGCGCGTGGTGGCAACCGGTGATGACCGCTCCGGGCGCCTTGCTCTCGGGCTGCTTGCCGATGCGCAGAGCCCAGATCTCGCGCCCTTCCACACTTTTACCCAGGCTCACGCGCTGGGCCAGCTGCGGGTATTTCTTGGCCAGTTGATCCAGCCGGGCCGCCGCCTGCTCATAAGTGGTGTAGCCCGAAGCCCGGCTCGGTTCAAAAGAAGCGGCAAATTCGCGAAGCAACCGCGCCTCATCCACCCCCTGGCGCAAATCGCCAGAAGCGATCAAATAGTCACGCATCTCTTCGGGCTGCAGTTGCCCGTCGCAATTGCGGTCCACGCGCTGAAAGCGCTCCTGTTGCGATGGGGTGCCGGCGATTCTCACCCCACCAGTCTAACCGCCAGCGGGCCGAGAATTTGCTGCCGGCGCGTTAACTTGCTCCCCGCCGGCAGGTGGCCGTCTTCTCCTAAGAAAATCTCTGAAGGCTACGCGGGTTCACATTCCGGCAACAACCTTTCCAAGGACTCCATGTATTTTCTCAATTGAGAAATACCTAAACAATCTACACAGGAGCCCTCTATGAAAATCAACGCCTTTCAACAAATGCCGACAACTCGTCCCCTGAATCGTCCCACTCCCCCGCCGCCGCCACCTGAGCCAACTCCCAGCCACGACAAACTCGAACTCACTACCGTGGCCGGCGGAGTCAGCGGCGCCCTGCTGGGCGCGCTGGCCGGAGCTCAAGGGGCTGCGGGCCTGGCTTCGGTAGCCGGACTGGGAGCCGCCGCCGCCACTCTGGTAGCCGTTGGCCCTACCCTACGCGACGGCCTGCAGCAAAGCCTGAACGGCGACCCCCTTAATGATATCGCCTCCACCTGCGGCACCATCGCCGCCGGCGGCTTCTTACTGGCCAGCGTGGCCGGCGCGGCCGGCGGGCTGGCCTATCCCATCGGACTGCTGGTTCCCGGCGCCGGGCCCATCGTAGGCGGTCTGGTGGGCGCCTCTGTGGGAGCCTACCTGGCAAGTAAGGCTGCTTGACAGTCCGTTTACATCTATCTAACAACCCCGCCCCTCCGACCTAATACATTAATTGCAGAATACTTAAATAAAAGAATGAGGTCAGAACCGTGATCATTCAAAGCACACACACCCCCAATCTTCGCCGCGCCTCCGCTCCGGCCCCCAGAGCCGAGTCCACCGGCATCTCCGGTGACAGCTTCCAGCCCAGCCAGCCGCAGCCGCAGCCGCCCACTCAGCAGCCGCCGGCCTCACAGCAGCCCCCGGCTCAACAGCCGCCGTCGCAGCCGGCTCCCCCGCAGCAGCCGCCGGCTCCTCCCCAGCCCGAACTGAAGGATTGGACCGTTCTCGTCTACTCGGTTTCCGACAACAATCTTTACCGCTACATGCAGTCCGACCTCGACGAAGCCGAGCGCGTCGGCAGCACCAACGAGATGAACGTGCTGGCCGAAACCTCCCACCAGCCCAAAGGCGGCAACGTGGTCCGCATGAAGCTCGAAGCCGATTCCACCCCCGGCTTGAAGTCGCCGGTTCTGCAAGACCTCGGCCGCACCCACGACATGGCCAAGTCCGAGAACCTGGCCAACTCCATCGCCTGGGCGATGAAAGAATTCCCCTCCAAGAATTTCTTCCTGGTCTGCTCCGACCACGGAGCCGGCTGGAAAGGCGCTCACCACGCCGAATCCACCGACAGCTGGATGAACGCCACCGACCTCGAGGACGCTCTCAAAAGTGCTCAAGAGCAGACCGGACGCAAAATCGACGTCATCGGCTTTGACGAGTGCTTGATGGCTTCCACCGAAATCGCCCATCAGCTCAAAGATTACGCCAACTACCTGGTCGCTTCTGAAGAAGTGGAAGGCGGAGCCGGCTGGCAGTATGACGACGTCCTCGGCAAGCAGAGCAACACCAACAGCCGTATCCTCAGCGGCAAGGTGCTGGACTACGCGGCTGCCGCCCTGCGTGCTCGCGATCCCCTGACCCCCGCCGATATGGCCAAAGCCGTGGTTTCTATGGCCGAAGGTCACCAGCGCGACCTGGGCACGATGTCCGCCATCGACCTGACCAAAATGGACTCCGTTTCGGCCGCTCTCGACAACTTCGCGGGCAAAGTCCTCGACAGCAACATCACCCCTCAGGAGTTCGCTCCGGTGGCGCAGCAAGCCCAGAAGTTCTATGACTTCGCCGACGCGGGCCACCTGGTCCAACTGGCCGGTGACAAATTCGGCGGCGAAATCGGCGAAGCCGCGGCCCAGGTCAAAGCCGCTCTGGGCGAGGCCGTCATCGCCGAGCAGCACAGCCAGAAGTATCCCAAGGCCACCGGCCTCAATATCGAATACCGCCGGCAAGCTGCTGCTCCGGGACTGACCGACGATTCGCAAATCCCCAATATGTCCCCTGAGGACCAGTCGCGGATGAAGATGAACCCCTATCACACCACCAAATTCGCCCAGGAGACCCGCTGGGACGAAATGCTGCGCAAAGTCCGCTAAAAGTTTGGACCTGGCCCGCCCGGGTCCGAGTTAGAAGAGAGAGTCAAGCCCGTAGCCCCACCAGGCTACGGGTCTTTTTTTTGCTCTCGGCCTACAGCCGGAACCCACCGGAGGCTTCGAGAATCTGGCCGGTAACCCGGCCCATTTTCGGGGACAGCAGGCTGGCGATGACCTGGCCGACGTCTTCGCTCTCGCCGAGGCGGCCGAGGGCGGCCAGAACTTCAGCCGCACCGTCGGCCTGCCGCCCAGAGAATACCTGATCCTCTGGCGCGCCTGCAGCACCGCTTTCCGGCGCCAGTTCCCTCAGCCTCCGGGAGCTACGCCGTCAACCTCCCCCGATCCCGGGCGCGGTGACGCCCGTCCCGACCCCGGAAGCTGAATTCCCTGCCCTCGAAGAGGTCGACGAAACCACCGTCGAGCAACAGCAAATCGAGGACGATACTCTGGAGGGCGAGCAGATCCAATAAAAAAAGCCCGGCGAACCGGGCCTTTTTTAGCGAAACAGCTTAGCGCCGGCCACCGCGGCCGCCACCGCCGCCACCGCGACTGCCGCCACTCTGGCTGGAGAAGCAGTCACGGCAATAGACGGGACGGTTACCGCTGGGTACGAAAGGCACTTCGGTTTCCTTACCACACTGGGCGCAAGTGGCCGGGTGCATCTGACGGCTGCCGCCACCGCCACCGAATCCACCGCCAAAGCCGCCCCCCCCCGAGCGGCCGCCGCCACCGCCGCTGGCTTTGCGAGCCGCGCGGCAAGAAGGACAGCGGCTGGGGCGGTTGGAGAAGCCCTTCTGCGCGTGGAATTCCTGCTCACCCGAAGTGAAAGTAAAGGATTGATTGCAGTCAGTGCAAGTCAAGGTCATGTCTGTGTAGGCCATAAAGCCTCCGGTTCTTATTGTTCTTCGAGGCTTTAGCACTTAGGTAAGACGTTAGCGACGAGAATGGGACCATATCACAAATGACCCAAACTTTCCAGCCATCAGCCCGGGATCATTTTTTCAAAGCCTCGTTCAATCTGGCGCTGGCCTTGCCCGGGCTGATCTGCATCACCGCCGCGATTTCCTGAAGGGTGGTGCGCTGCACGGTCTCGTGCATCTCGCTCTCCTTGGGGCTGAGACGGGCGCCGCCCGAAAGCAGGGAATGGAACTCGCGCAGCATTCCTAGAGCGCCCTGGTGTTGGCCGGAGCGGAGCTGCTCGGTCCAGCGCCGCAAGCGCTGAGCATAAGTCTCCTGCGCGGGAGCGGGAACTTCGCTTTCTCGCTGCAACACCAGCTCCATCTGGTCGATGGTCATCAAGGGGCGGATGCCCCGCGCCGCCATCTGGCGGGCGGGAACCTTGACCACGGCGCTGCCCTGGGCGGGCTGCAACTGGTAAAACATTTGCTCCACGCCCAAAATCGTTTCCTGGGTGGAGGCCACCACCGTGCAACATCCCAGGAAAGGCTCATAAACAACGGTTCCAGTCTCATAGACCATCAGGGCACCTCTTTTCGCCAAAGCCCGGCACCCTCAACGAGAAAGCAAGATTTGTCGGCAGTTTTTTCAGGCCTTCGACCGGCACGGCGCGGGGACCTACATTTTCTCCAAACAGGCCATGCACAGCCCGCCGCGGCTCAGCGGCGAAGCGGCCTGAGCACAGGCGTGGCAGATTCCCAGGCGCGCCCCGATTTCTTCGAGGACGGCGCTGCTATTGCAGTCCTGCTCTTCACAGGCGTAGCTCACCACTTCCAGCACGGCTTTCCGGGCCTCGGGGCCCTGCAAGAGTCCGTGTCCTTCAAATATCTTGAGAACCCGATTGAGAAAGTATGCGCCACGGTGATTTGCCATCTTGGGGGCGGGGTTCTGTCAGCCGCCAACCATCCCTCCCCGTTCAGGATTTTATCAGGCCGGCTGGATATGCTGCCGACAGAAGATACATAGAGGAGAACGACACGACATGGTCATCCAGTCCCAACCGCAAGCCCCCAAGTTTATCGCTGCCCACAACCAGCAGCCCGCCCCCCAGAACAATCAGCCCGAGCAGCCGGAAGACGGCTTCAAGAAGGGGGGAGATGATACCAGCAACGTGTGGAAGGCCCTCCGCGCCGTTCCCAGTTCGCTGGCTGGAGCCGTGGTTTGCGGCGTGGGCGCCGCCGGCAGCTCGCTCTGGAATGCTCCCAAAGTCACCATCGAGGCCGCCAAGGCCCTGGCCAAGACCCCCAAAATCGGCACCAACCTGAAAGTGATGACCGCCGTCCTGCTGCCCTTCGCGGCCGTGGCCGCGGTAGCGCTCAGCCCGGTAGCCGGCGCTCTCTACGGTCTCTGCACCGGGTTCGTGCGCGGCGCTGAAAAAGGTATCGGCGAAGCCGTCAGCGAGGGTGCCAGCGACATCAAGAAGTATCACGGCGAGGTCGCCGGCAGCGCCGTCAAGTGGCTCAAAGAAGAGCAGACTTCCAACCTGCCCGAAGGCGAGACCCCCTACGACATTCCGCTGGCCGGCGCCGCCAAGGGCCTGGTCGGTGGAGCCGTCAACGGTGCCATCGGAGGCGTGGCCGCCACCGGACTGGCCGCCGTCTACGCGATTCCCGGCGCCGTTCGCGCCGAAGCCGAACTGTGGAAGAGCGATATTCCGGTTCCCTTCAAAATCGTGGGAACCCCCCTGGTACCTGTGGCTGTTGGCCTGGCCGCCTGTCTGGCTCCGGCCGCCGGCGCCCTCTACGGCCTCGGCATGGGTGCCAAGGACTCCTACCAGAAGGGCATTCTCGAATCGGTCGGCAACACCGGCGAAGCCATCAAAAAAGCCAACGACGGTCTCAAAGAAGCCATATTCTAAGCAACTCCGGCACTTCTCAAAGGCCTCCCGCCCCCGGGAGGCCTTTTTCGTTTCAGGCGGCCGGTAGCAAGAAACACTCGAAACCCAGCGCGGCGAAAACCTTGCGCACCGGGGAAGAGGGGCGCGTCAGCAACAACCTTCCGCCGCGCACGCGCACGCTGCGCAGGCAGCAGAGCAGCGCCTTCACCCCGGCGCTATCGAGAAAGCTGACATTGCGCAGATCAATGCGGAAGACGCGGGCACCTTCCTCCAACCGTTGCTCGATGTCGCGCACCAGCATGCTGGCGGTGTTCAGGTCGAATTCTCCGGTCAGGACCACGTCCACCGTTCGGCGCTGACGGGCCACCTCGATTTTAGCGTAATTCATAGCTCTTATAGCTTAAACGCGGCAAGGCCGGTCCCGGCAGGGATAAGCTTCACCAGTGATAAGTATTCAATTCCTATAGGGCAGGGCCTTTGGCCCCGATTGCGAACGCTGCTGAGTGGAACTCGGACTCTCGCAGATGTATGGCCGAGAAGGCGAAGCACTCGAGCGCTATCAAGCCATCCGCCTGGGGGAATCGCGCCCCATGCCGGAGGATTGCGATTTTTGCTCCAGCCAACTGAGCGGCTCGGAACACGCCCCCCAGACCATCCAGTGGCGCACCAAGGAGCGCACCGTCAGCCAGGAACACCGGCTGCTGGTCACCATCGAGAAACGCAGCTGGCAGCAAACCTCCGGCACCTATTATCTCTGCCAAAAATGCCGCAGGGTCGTGCGCCCTTCGCTGTGGTCGGCCCTGGGCAATGCGCTCGTACCCGCTCTCATCCTGGCCCCGCTGGCCATCTGGATGGGTGGCGAAGACGAGCCGTTGGCCATAACTTTGATGTTCCCCGCGCTGGTCACCGGGGTCTGCCTGTGGTTTCTCATGCGCAGCCGCTTCCACGGCTACCCGGCCAGCCTGGGCTTCCGAGTGTACGAGACCACCTTTGATGGGCCTGAACAGCGGCTCATCACTCCCGTCTTCCTCCTGGTTACGCTAGGCTTTTTGGCCGCCGGTTTGTTCAGCGGCGGGGGCGTGCCCGTCAACTTACAACTGGCCCGGCAGGACGGCAAAGGCGGCACCGGCACCATCAACATGAATGCCCTGGACGAAAACCTCAAAGCCCTCTACGCCACCGCCGCGGAAAGCGATCGAAAGGTCGGTAACCTGCTGGTCAAAGGCTGGCTTTTGCATGTGGCGCGCAGCGACCACTTCTACCCGCGCTCGCCCCAATTCGTGGCCGCCGTCACCGAGTTGATTCGTAGCCAAAAGCTCAAGACCGCTGACGCCATCGACCTGCTGGTCAAAGAAACCGGCGGTAAGCGCCTGGCCCGCCTGCAGGGCGGAGGCGATGTCACCAAACTGCAATTCAAACTGGGCCGGCTCGCCTCCAGCACACGGACGTCCCAGTGGGATGCCGAGCAACAGGTGGAAAAAGTAGGCCAGACTCTGACCGCCATCGGCAAACCCAAGAAATACGAGCAAATTCTGGAGGCCCTTCTCAAGCAGGCGGAGACCGGCTATGGCAAAAGCCTCGAAGCTCTGGCCGAGGCGGCCCAGCGAGAACTGACTCGCTAAGTGCTCTAGACCGGCACCTGCAAGAAAATCCGACCGCCTTCCAGCCGGGCCAGTTGCCGGTCGTGGCCATCGGCGAAGACCACATCCTGGTCCAGACTCAGGCTCTCGAAATGAGCCCGACTGCCCGCATACCGGGCCTGGGCGTAGATGGAGCGGCAAGCCTCGGCCGGCAGAGCCAGTTGACTGGTGCTGAGAGCATTTTGCCAGCGCGCGGCGGCCAGTTCGCGAAAGACCTCAAAATGCATATGCGGCCAGCGCCCCGCGTAACAGCCCGGAAAAATCGTTTGAAAGCGCACCACTCCCCGAGCATCGGCCACCTGCACTGCGCGCAGATAGTTCTGCTCGGCCACCTCGTAGAGCGAATATTTGCCGCCGCGGTCGCAGTGCCATAAATAAACCGCGTACCCTGGCAGGGGTTGGTGCTCCAGGCGATCGACCAGTTGCAGCTCGACCGTCACCGGTTCGCCTTCGGCCCGGCCGTGCAGAGAACCAAAGCTGGCGCGCATATCGGAACGCACCAGGCCGGACTCGCCCAGCACGTTGAAACGATTAGAACCATCGGCCGGAAACGGCCCGGCCGTTTCTTCAGGAATGGCGCCCGGCAGGGCCAGGCGCCGAGGAGCCGGCGGCCCCGCACCCAGCCGCGTGGAAAGACCCACCAGCGTTACCCCCGCCAGCAAGCCCAGCAACTTGCGCCGGCTTAAACTCTCGAGATCATAGGCCAATCCCCGATCATGGTCGTCCATACTTCCTAAGATAAGCAATAAATCTGAAGACAAACCCGGAGCAAAACTGAAGATTTCATAAATCCAGGAAACAGGCGGGGGCGCCATAGTAGCCGAGCTCCAGGCGCCGGCAATCAGGGGGCGGCTGCACCATCACCCAGATGGAATGGGCGCCACACAGCCAGGCATCCAGCTCATGGCCCTCCACCCGGCGAGGCAAAGCCCCCTGCAGGGCCGCGCCCTGCTCGGCCGCATCGCGCGCGGCCAGTTGCCGGGGGCACTCCAGCGAGATGGCCCAGGGCCACCAGCGCGCCCGGGGGGTGGGCGGTTCCACACGCACCAACAGGCGCAGCCAGTCGCCCTTTTGTTCTCGTTCTAGAACCTCCATGCGACAGCAACGCATGCTCTCCACGCGCTTTTGCCCGAGTGCTTTTAGCTCGGCCAGATCCAACCGACGCGGTCGGCGTATCTGGCGCAATCGAGGCCGCCGGCGGCGCCTGCGCCAGGCCAGGGCCAGCCCCCCGGCCAGGGCGGCCGCCCCGGCCACCACCAGCGTCACGCTCATTGATGGACCCGAAAGAGAAAGGCCAGCGAGTTCTCGGGTGAGGCTTTCCAGCGCTCGTAGCTGCCGGTCGGCTTGGGATGGAGGCGCTCGCGCATCTCCCCATCCAGCCAGCCCACCACTTCGGCCAGATCGTCGGCGGGCATATGGCCTTCCAACTCCACGTAACGGTCCAGCCAGCGATAGACGAAGCCCTGCAGCACCCGGTGCAGGTCATCTTCGGGAAGTCCGGTGGCTCGGCGCAACTGAGCCAGGGCCACCGGGAAGTAGGTTTTTTCGTAGCTCTCGGCGGCCCGTTGGCGATAGCCCGGATTGCTCCGGGCGAACCCGTTGGTATAGCCAGGATCAGGGGGAATCAAGGAGTCCGGCCTGGCCCAAGCGCCACAGGTGACCATCAGACCCAAGAATAACTTCTTCATTCCCCCCTATTCCCCACGTTTAGCGGCGGAATACCTGAATCTGGCGCGGCGTTCCCTGGCGGCCGGAGCGATCACTGGCCACGATGCTCAACTGCAGGGGCGAGTTATCGGGCACGGCGGTAGCGTTCATCTGAATCTGGAAACGCCCTTTGCCGTCGGCGCTTCCACCGGCCTGCAGAGTTCCGGGAAAGCGCGGGCTGCGTCCGGTGATCTGGACATTGGCTCCGGGAAGCGTCTGGCCTTGCACCTCGAAGACAGCCCGAACCGGCTGGCCGGGCCGCAGGTTGAGACTTCCGATATCCAGACGGCCACCGGCCCCGCCCGGTTGTTGCTGGGCATTGAAGGTCACCGGCCGGTTGGCTTCCAACTGCGTGACCTGGCCGTTTTTGCTCAGGTGGACCAGCAGCGTTCCCTGGGACACGCGCAAGCGATTAGGAACGGTGAAGTTGCCGCGGTACTCGCCTGGTTGCACTTCGCTCATGGGCTGGTTTTCCACCACGCCCAGGATGTCAAAGGTGGCCTTGCCATTGCGGGTGCCACTGGCGCTGACCACCAGTTGATCGCCTCCGCGCAAGGAAGCGCGGGCGTTGTGGCTTACGCCGTTGAGGCGCGGCGGCTGTTTGGGCTGCGGAGCCGGGGGCGGCGGAGCGGCTTCGGAACCGGCGCTGGTAGTGGTCAGAAAGACGGTTTGGGTCGATTCCTGCCAGCGCACTTCCGTACCCAGGGCTTCGGACACGAAACGGAGCGGCACCATGGTGCGTCCGCCCAGGCTGGTCGCCGGGCTGTCCAGCGTAACCGGCTGGCCATCGACCATGGCTTGATTAGACCCGAGTGTTAATTCTACCGACTGGCTGCCGCGAGAAGCCATGATGCGCTGGCTGGCGGCTTCGAAGCGCACGTTGGCGCCCAGGCTTTCAAAGATGCCCCGCAACGGCACCATCACACGCCCGCCCACCAGCACCGGCGGCTGATCGAACTGGAGCACCCGTCCGTCCAGCTTGGCGACAATGGGCTGAGCCAGCACCGGCAAAGCCAGAGTAGCGGCCAGAGCGGCCGCGGGAAAAATTCTTTGCATAGTCAACTACCTCCCGACTCTCCCCAGATTACTGCCGACGAACCCGGCCGGGCGGGGGACGTCAATACCTTCTGCCTGGAACTCCGGTACTGCATGGCCGCCTCAAGCTCTTGGGCGGCCGCCCGGCCAGAGAACCAATCAAACATCCTAATCTCCTTGGTCATACAGGCCAGTACCCCTGTCCTATCGATCCCCAACAATCATGCCTGGAAGAAATCAGTAGACATTGGTAGCCTCTAAAGTATGACGAAACTATCCGTAGATGGTAACGGAAAAGAGCTGGATCCCCTCGACCTGGGCTCTCTCGAAGAACACATCGTCAGCTCGATCCGTAGGATTGTCCGGGCGATAGAAATGCACTCACAGGATCTGATCACCAAGGTAGGGCTGACTTCACCGCAACTGTCGGTCCTTAAGGCCATCCCCGTCCTCAACCCGGCCACGCCCACCAGCGTGGCTCGCCATTTGAGCTTGAGCCAGTCCACCGTAAGCGGCGTTCTGGACCGCCTGCACAGCAAAAAATTAGTGAAACGCGAGGATAGCTCGGCCGACAAGCGCCTGCGCCGCTATCGCCTGACCTCGGCCGGCAAAAGCCTGCTGGGCACCGCTCCTCCCCTGCTGCAAGAGAACTTTCTGCGCAACCTCAAAGGCCTCGAGGCCTGGGAGCGAAGTATGTTGCTCTCAGCGCTGCAGCGCACCGCCTGGCTGATGGACGCCGACGAACTCGAAGCCCATCCCTTTCTCACCTCCGGACAACCAGGCGACGATCTGGAGGAGTAAGAGTCCGGCTCAGCGGCGAAGCTCGCCCGGTGCCGCAAGAATCCTACCGGCGGCGTTTCGGCGCCGAACTCCCCCTCTACCCGGAGGCGCCCGTTCCGCGCCGCTTGCAGCTTTCCGACCAGCCCATCCTGGAAAGGCTGGCCGCCCTGCGCCAATTGGGCGATCCCCGCCAGATCGTCAGTCACTGGGCGCTCCTGTGCGCCCGCTTGCTGGGCCTGGGCTGGGTGGGGCCGGCCTTCGGGCCGGAGGGGCTGAGCCTGCCTGCAGGTATCCAAAGCCTCTATCCCTTACGGCGCATTGAGCAGGACGCCGACCATCGCCAGGCCCGCGCGGCCCTCGAGGCCACGCTGGAGAGCCTGGCCGAAGGCGTGGCCATGTTTTTGGGAAGTAACCCCGAGACGGCTCTGCAAGCCGTCCGGGCGGAAGTCCACTTCCACTGTTTGGAACAAATCCAGCAAGGCCATCTGCTGCCTCCCCCGCTGGCCCAGGCCGTTTTGCTGCGACCGGCCTTTGACCGTATCGTCGACGAGTTACGCTGCTGATGGAAGAGCTTCTCGAATTCTGGTTCGGCAGCTCGTTCGAAGACGGTTTTCCCTGCCAGCCCGACCGGGTAGACCTGTGGTTTCGGGCAACTCCCGCCCATGACTGGGAAATCTACCGGCGTTTCCATCGGCTCACCGAACAAGCTCTGCACGGCGAACTGGAAAATTGGGCGGAAACTCCCCACGGCCGTTTGGCCCTGATTTTGCTGCTCGACCAGTTGCCGCGCCATCTCTTCCGGCATAGCTGCTGGGCCTACCGCGGGGACGGCGCCGCCCTGCGCCATTGCCGGGAGGCCCTGGAGTTGGGTCAGGACCGCCCGCTGCTGGCCTGCCAGCGCCTGTTTCTCTATGCTCCGCTGGAGCATTGCGAAGAACTGTCCACTCAGCAACAGGCGCTGGCCAACTTCGACCGGTTTGTGGCCGAGGCTCCCCCCGCCACTGCCCGGCGGCTGGCCTTCTTTGCCCACTGGATCCGTGTTCATCACGACGTGATCGAGCGCTTTGGAAGGTTCCCCTGGCGCAACCGGGTGCTCGGCCGTGCCAATACCCCGGATGAAACCGCTTACCTGGTCAACAATCCCCCCTACCTGGGCCAGTGGTAGTGCCCCTTGTGACTCGAATCCCGTGCGCCGATTATGCTCGGTTCTCGTTCCCCCCCTGGCGCCGGCCTATCATGGCACTATGTCAGTGCTCAAAATAAGCTTTTTCGTGGCTGCGTTTGCGATGATCGCCTATCTGAGCCATGGGATCAGCTCCTTCTTGCTTTTTTCCAGCCTGCTGCTGATGATCACTCTGGGCCGAAGCGTGCCCTTGATTGCCTGCTGTGCGATGCTGTTGGGCGCCTGCTTCCCCATCGCCGGCGGCATCGTGGCCGCGCTGCTCTTCCTTTATGTGCTCTTTCACCCCACCCGCCGGGCTCAACCCGCCGCGGCGTCCTGATCCCGAGGCGCAGGAATTTCTGCCGGAAACGGTCAACCCCAATTCTATGGGTAGCCTCTTCTCTTCCAAAAGCTCCGGCAAAGTCCGGTGTTCACACATCCTGGTCAAAGACCAGGCCCGGGCTCAGCAATTACTGCAAGAATTGCAAAACGGGGGCGACTTCGCCCAACTGGCCAAACAGAACTCCGACTGCCCCTCCAAAGCCAACGGCGGTGACCTCGGTGCCTTCGGACGCGGCCAAATGGTCCCCGAATTCGACCGCGCCGCCTTCGCCCTCGAAGTGGGCGCGCTCAGCGACCTGGTCAAAACCAGGTTCGGCTACCACATCATCAAGCGGACAGCTTGAGTCATCGCTTGATAAACAGGAAGGTCAGCGCCGAGTCCAGCAAGCCCATGCCGTAGGCGATACGAAAGGTCTCACTGAGCTGGTTGCGCATCCTGGTGGGATTTGCGTCGGCCAGCACGGCCACATTCTCCGACTCGGTCTTGAGATTCTCCTGACGGGCGTAAACGGATTGCTGATGCAGACTCTCGATATCCAGCCCTCGCCAGTACTGGTCGGCAACTTCCGTAAGTTCGGCTATCGACTCCTTCCAGCGCGAGAACGGCGCCACGAAGTCCAACACCTGTTTGTCTTCCACATACAGTCGCAGCCCGTCCAAGGCCCCACACAGCAGTCCGGCCGCCTGCGCCTGCCGGCTTAAATAAGCAATATCCGGTATACTCTCCACGATGGCCGCCTGGGCCAACAACTGCTCCTTGAGCAGCCGCGACTCTTCCGGCTCGGGTGGGGGGGCGTTTTTGAGCTTCTGCAAGAATATGCTCAATCGCTCCAAGGCCTGAAAGCCGGGCAACGGCACCAACTGCTCGGGGAAGGTTCGGCTCTGCAAACCAAAGGAACGCATACGTTATGCCATTCTCACCGGGGAGAGAGCAGTCCCCCCCACTGCCGTGTCATTGCCCGGTGGCTGCCCTTAATGCCTCTTCTTGAGCACGAATTTCCGGGGTCAGCTGGCCGCCGAAATCGTCCAGCGTATAATACGGGCGAATTTCGATTTCCGATTCCTCGGAGTCGGGCATCGGATCGGGACAGCGCTTCACCCACTCGATAGCTTCTTGCATCGATTTCACTTCCCAGATCCAGTAACCGGCCACCAATTCCTTGGTCTCGGTAAAGGGGCCGTCAACCACCTCGCGCTTGCTCCCGTTGAAGCGGACCCGCACGCCGTCTTTGCTCGGCCGCAGTCCATCGCCCGCCAACATGATGCCGGCCTCGACCAGTTCCTGATTGAATTTCAGCATATCTCCCAGCATTTTCTCGCTGGGCAGAACGCCCGCCTCGGACTCTTCCGTGGCCTTTACAAATACCATAACTTTCATCGCAAGAAATCTCCTTTTCTATCGGTTCGTCCGGAGAGCTCCACCACCGGCCTGATCTCCACCGTGCCCCAGCGGGCTCCGGGAATCTTGCCGGCGATCTCGATAGCCTCGTCCAGATCGGCGGCCTCGATCAAAAAGTAGCCGCCCAACTGCTCGCGCGTTTCCGCGAAGGGACCGTCGGTCACCAGCCGGCGCCCTTCGCGCACACGCACACTGGTGGCCAGAGCCACCGACTGCAACGGCGAGGCGCTATAGAACTGGCCTTTTTTGTCCAGTTCCCGGGTCAGGCCGGTCGATTCCTCGTAGCAATGCTGCATCTCCTCAGGCGAGAGCAAGCCCTCTTCAGCATAAACCAGGAGCAAATATTTCATCGGGATTCACCTCCGACAATCAGTCGACTGGCCGGAGCGGTTTTCGACAACTCCGCCAGCCTTTTGCGCAAAAATCTCTGTTCCGGCTCCTGGCGCGACAACTCCAGCGCCTTCTCATAGGCCGTCCGGGCCGCTTCCGTCTGTCCCAAGCGGCGGTGCATATCGGCTAAGGCCGCATGGGCCAGGTGGTAGTCCCGCAGCGGCTCCAGCAATCCTTCGATCAGGGAAATTCCGGCCGCCGCGCCGTCCCGCATAGCCACCGCCACGGCCCGATTCAACTGGATGATCGGAGAGGGATCGGCGCGCAGCAGCAAATCATAGAGAGCCACGATACGCCGCCAATCGGTGTCCTCGGGAGTAGCGGCCCGGGCGTGTAGCGCCGAAATCGCCGCCTGCAGCGCATAAGCTCCCACCTCCGGGGGTGTCAGAGCTCGGTCCACCAGCGCCAGACCCTCCGCGATCAAACCCTGATCCCATAAACCGCGGTCCTGGTCGTCCAGCAGAATGAGGTCTCCGTTCTCATCAGTGCGGGCCCGCCGCCGCGATTCCTGAAGCAGCATCAGAGCCAGCAAGCCGACAGACTCCGGATCCGGCAACAACTCGGCCAGCAAGCGCGCCAGGCGAATCGCTTCTTGGGACAGGTCGCTGCGCGCGAGCGACGAGTAGCCCTCGTTGTAAACCAGGTAAATCACCGCCAGCACCGATTCCAAACGCTCCGGTAAATCCTCGCTTTCGGGCACTTTATAGGGAATGCCGGCGCCGCGAATCTTGGCCTTGCCGCGCACGATGCGCTGCGCCATAGTGGTCGGGGTGGTCAAGAAGGCGGCCGCGATCTCCTCGGTTTTCAAACCGCAAACTTCGCGCAGGGTCAGCGGAATCTGCACGTTGGGCGTGATGGCTGGATGGCAGCAGGTGAAAATCAGACGCAAGCGATCATCCACCACCTCGTAATCTTCCTCCGGCTGCTGCTCGAGCTGCTCCGCGATCTTCTGCAAGTTGGCGTCAAAGCGCGCCCGCCGGCGAATGGCGTCGATGGCTTTGAAGCGGCCGGTGGAAACCAGCCAGGCGCGCGGGTTGGAAGGAACTCCGTCCTGGGCCCAGCGCTCCACGGCCACCGTAAAGGCCTCCTGAGCGGCCTCCTCGGCCAGATCAAAATCGCCCAGCAGGCGCACCAGGGTGGCGAAAACACGCCGGTATTCCTTCTCGTAGAGCTCTTCGATCATATTCAGATCTTGCTGGCGGGAGCGGGGAATTTCCTGCCCAGGGCGCTGGCCGAATAGAGGGCCACCGCTCCCCAGATGCAGATGAAAGCCACCGCGTGGTCCTTGCCAAAGGGCTCCTCAAAGGCGGCCACCGCCACCAAAAACTGGAGCGTCGGAGAGATGTACTGCAGCAGGCCCAGGGTTACCAGGCGTAAGTGGCGGGCGGCCACGCCGAAGCACAGCAGGGGAATTCCCGTCAGCGGGCCGCTCAGAGCCAGCAATCCCCAATTGGCCTGGGCCGGTGTGCAGGCGATTGCCAGAACGGCTGCGGGTCCGGACAGAACCAAGGTTTCGATCCATAACCCCAACATCGAATCGACGCCCGCTCGCTTGCGCAAGAAACTGTAGGTGGCAAAGGAAACGGCGATGGCCAGGGCCATCCAGGGCACGCCGCCGGCGTTCAGAGCCAGGTAGGCCACTCCCAGGGCCGCCAGTAGCAAGGACGACAACTGCAGTTGGCTGAGATGCTCGCGCAAAAAGAGCAACCCCCAGAGAGCACTGATCAAAGGGCTGATGTAATAGGCCAGCGCCACCTCGGTGACCCGGTGCTGGCTGACGGCGAATACGAAGAGATACCAGTTGGTGCCGATCAGCAGTCCGCTGGGGATCAGCCAGCGCAGCAACTTCGGGTCGGCCGCCCGCCGGCTGTAGTTTGCCAGCTCCCCCTGAAAAGCCAGCCAGGCCAGCAGGAACAGCAAACACCAGAGCACCCGGTGAGCCAGAATCGCCAGCGGCGGCAGATCGTCGAGCAAGTGAAAATACAGCGGCAGTACGCCCCAGGAGAAGTAAGTGGCCACTCCATAGAGGACGCCGCGCATAAGCAATTTCTGTGGCAGACCCGCGGCGAACTCCTGCAGCCTTGGCCTGCGGAGCATCCACGGCCGAGGAGCCTACTCGGTCTCAGGCCTGGGCGTCCAGGAGGTCGCCGACTACGCCTTCGCCAACAACCTCAGCGAAGAAGAAGCGCATAAAATCTACAAGGAACAGGCCGGGCCCCGGCCAACCATCCCTACCGCGCTCCGCTACTGCTCATCGCCGACAGCGAAGACCACCAGGTGCGGCTCGCTGAATCGAGCCCACTTCAAGAAGTATGCCAGGTCCGAAGCCCTCACCGCCTTCGAAGCCGCCTGCTCGTGACCGACTACGCCATCCGACGCGGCCTAACGAAGAAAGGCCAGATTGGCGCGCTCCAGCTCGCTCAAATCCGACTCATCGAAGTCGGGGTCCGGATCGTACCAGGCTTTCATCTGGAAATACTCGCGCAACGGGGACTCGTCGAAGGGACAGCCACGGCGCGCCAGAATTTCCGAGGCCATCAGCATGCGCTCCCAGTCGGTCAAGCCGGCCACGTCCTCTTCGGCCAGAGCCATCTCCTCGGTGAACGGCCAGCCTGGACCGCTATTCAAAGCTTCCTCGCGCTCACTCTCGCCCACCGGCTCGATCAGCAGGCGATTCCACAATTTGGGAGGCACTCCCAGGCGATGCAAATCCTCGGCCGAGAAGGTCCCGCCCACGCGCGACAACAAGGTCCAGCCGCCGGGATCCTGCCGCAGCAGAGCCGTGCCGTCGGTTTCCTCCTCGGCGTCGTGAACCAGCGCCAGGGCATAGCCGTCGGCCTCCTGATGGCTCAATAACTCATCGCCTTCGGGCAATACAGATACAAAATCCGCCACGCTCAAATTCCTCCGCCGGCCTCTTGGGTACGGACGTGCTTGATCCTCTCCCGGGCCTACTTCCATCCAATGATACCGAGGCCCGAGCGCTGGCCGCCCAAAATTAGACCAAAAGGTACAATTTTTCAAGCCTTCAGCCAGTCCATGATCCAGGCAGCCGCGTCATCCGCCTCAGCCCTCACGCCGCGCAACGCGGACACCCCGTCCAGGGCCTTGGAGAGACTGTGAAAGAGCGCCTTGGCTCGACTCCGGGCCGCCACCGCGTTAGCGAACAACGATAGCAGGCTTTCTCCGGGGCTGATGGACTGCAGGTCGTGGCGCCCGGTGTAGCGGCAATCCAGTATCCAGCCCAGCGGAATCGGCCCCATCTGAGGTTCCCAGCCCAGACTTTCCGGCTGCCTGGACAAACCCTGAGGACGCTCCGGCGTGGCCCGCAGCGAGAGCTTCCTCGGGTAAGGCAACACCCGGCCATCGGGATGAAACACCGCATACTCATCGGAATAGTAGGTCGTTCCCCGGCGCACCAGCGCCTCCACCAAAGTGGATTTGCCGGCCCGGCTGACTCCGGGAATCACCAGGGCTCTTCCCCGATAACGCACGGTGCCCGCATGAACGAACAAGCACTGAGGCGAATGTGTAGCCACTTCCAAAGCCAGGGCGCTCTCCAAGTCGAGAACACATTCTTCATCCGGATAGCGAACCCAGAAGTGACGGAGAGCATCCCATTCGAAGCGCACGGTAGGTGAGTCGACGGGATGACAAAAGACCCCGCAGGGCGGAACCTGGTAAGCAAGCCCCTCCAGCAAAGCCGCGGGACCATCGACCTGAATCTGTACGCCCCAGCCCCGCCAACTGCGGCTCTCGCTCACCGTCCGGGGCAATTGCAGCAACGATACACGGCAAACGGTTTGCCGGCGGCAATGACGGCGGCACGAGCGGCATTGCAGTCCAGGGCCCAGATGTTGCTCGGATTGACGAAGTCACATTGATTGACGAATCCCGTGGCCTGGCTATCGTTGACGCAAGTATCCAGCGGAAACGGATTACCGGCTGCATCCTCCCGGACTCTCCAGGCGCTCATGCAATAAGAATTGGGCCATGGAGCACAATCGGGCACAGCCCCGTTGTCGAAGTCGCAGGGCTGACAACTATTCACGAAGCCGGGTTTGGCGCCACACTGAATATTGGTAATGCAGCCACCTGGCACAGAGGCGGCCGTACTGGGCTCGGGAGCGGACACTGCCAACACAGCCGGTATCAACACCGCCCCCCCTTTGAGAATCTGCCGGCGCTTTACGGCTTCTAGAGGCTCTAGCAGAACGTGTTCCCCCAGGACAGCCAGACTATTGATGACCGTATTCTCTTCCAGAGCCAGCTCCGAGGCGATTTCAGCCGGGCTATGCGTCCCATCGCAAAGCGCGAAAACCTTGGCGCAGACGGGGTTCAGACAAAACGCCTTCTTAACCAGCGTGCAGTAAACCAGCGTCTCCTCTCCCATTTCTTCGACGATCAAATGGACTTTTCGCTTCGGCAATGCCATATCCCAGTTCACTCCTAAATCTGTACCAATAGGTACAGTCGGCATTTTTGGGATGGACATACGGAACTCCTGCACGTGTTCAGGTCAAAGACACGGCTCCTTGTGGGCAGGGGCGCCAATCCCGGACTTCTGCACCGGCAGGCCAATCTCAAGGAACTCTGCCAGTTGGCCCAAAGTAAAAAGAATGCGCTCCCTGCTTTTGCTCCTGCTGCTGGCCCTACCGGCCGCCGCCAAGAAGTCGCTTTCTCCCTACGACTTCACCCTGGTCAACGCCACCGGCTACACCTTGAAAGAGGTTTACATCTCCCCCAGCAGCTATCGCTGGTGGGACACCAACGTGCTGGCCGCTCCTTTGAAGGACAAAAAGAGCGTTCCCATCCACTTCTTGCCACTCACCATCGTCACGTCCTGGGATCTCAAAGTGGTCTGGGCCCAACCCGACTGGGAGCCGCTCGAATGGCGAGGCTTCAACCTGGCTTCGCTGGAAAAACTGGTGCTGCACTGCGACCGCAAAACCGGCCGCACCTGGTTTACGCGAGCTTAGCCCGAGCGTAGGGAATCGCCCCGAAAGCCGCCACATAGGACACCCACTGAATCGGCTTCACCCACTCCGGGTGCCCGGCGAACTGAACCCCCAGGATGAGCGCGCAACTGATGCCCAGCACTCCCGCCGTCCACTGAAAAACCGCGTTGAGAGCTGAGCTTTGTGGCGGCGCGCTGGGGGTTCCCGAGTAGCGGTCCTCCTGCCAGGGATGAGCCGTGTTGGAGTAACCGTTCTGTTCCCAGAATCCGAGCTTGTCGCCCTCCCGGAACTCCAGGCGGCAAATCCACTTGGTTCCCTTCCAGGCATAGAGTTGCGGCGTAATCATGCGAACCGGACCGCCGTGTTCTTTGGAAAGCGGCTCTCCATCGGCGCTGTAGGCCAGCAGCACGTCACTCTTGAGCGCTTCCTCCAGAGGTAAATTGGTGGTGTAACCATCATATCCATGACAGACCACGTGGGTGGCCCGCTCGCTCACCTGGGCCAGCTCGGCCAGATCGGCAAAGCGCACTCCCAGCCACCTCATATCCAACTTGGACCAACCCGTCACGCAGTGAAAGTCGCTCTCATCCTCCACTTGCGGCAGAGCCTGAAAAGCCTCCCAGTCCAGCTTGACGGGCGCCTCGCAGGCTCCGTCCAGAATCAAACCCCACTCCTTGAGATCGATCTGAGGCTGGCGGCCGAGGTCCAGAACCGGCCATTTGGTGGTGCGTTTTTGTCCGGGGGGTAACTGGGGCATGCCGTGCCGATTGGCCGGTCCCGTGCCGCGCGGAGCCGGATCGGTGAGGGCCCGCGTGGCCAGCGTCTTTTCCCGCCAACGCTCGCGCAACTTCATGCGAGCTTCGACCACGCGCCGTTCAGAATCGTCCATAGAACTTATAGTTCGACCCCGGCGCCCCGCCCCTCCAAAAAATATAAGCAATAACGTTATTGCTTATATTTATCCCTGGGTGGTGAAGGTGTGGCCAGGGATACCGCCCAGCTTCTCGGCCAGTTCCTGGCGGCGCTGAGCCAGCAAGCTCGAACCGGCGCCCTGCAGGTCCTTGAGTTTCATCTGGGTGCCGTCTTTGCCGTGGTAGTAGCCGCTGAGCACGGCGGTGGGCACGAACCCATATTTCTCGTAAAGCTTCTCGGCGGGCAAATTGCCCTTTTCCACTTCCAACTGGACTTCTTGGAAGCCCTTATGGGCGGCCGTCTCCAGGCCGCGCAGCAACAACTGCTCGCCCAGCTTCTGACCGCGCGCGTCCGGCGACACCGCCAGGCTGTCCACACAGGCGGTGCCGGGCGCCTCGCGCTGGTAGTTCATCAACACATAACCCAGCGTCTTGCCATCGGCCACGGCCAGCTCCGCTTCCTGGCGCGGATTCTGCAAGGCCGACTGGAACGAGTCCAACGGCCAGGCCTCGGCCCCAAAGGAATCCTTGTCCAGCTTGGCCAGAGCCGGGGCGTCCTGAAGGCGGGCGGGTTTGAATGAAATCTGCATATCCCCAAGATAAGCAATAACCGCCCAAAGATTTCTGAAAGTCCCCGGCCTTCCGGAGGTGAACCGGAACCAGGTTCGCTCAGCATCGGCTGGAAAACACCACGGTGAGTTTATTGCTTATCTTTTGGGAGCCCTTAGTGGCCCTGGGTATCCTGGCAGCCGCCGGCCTTTCCGACCTGCTCGGCCAGAGCGCCGTGCTGCTGCTCAACCAAGTCTCCCCACGGCGCTTCCTGCTCTGTCTCAGCGGCGGAGCGCTGCTTTTCGTGGCCTCGGCGCTCACCTGGGCTCTCGGCCTTTTCTTGCTGGCCTGGCTCTTCGGGCTCCAGCTCGGCCTGGCGCGCTGCCTCTACCTGGTGGCCTATGCCCACCTTCCGCAACTGGCCGGAGTGCTGGTCTTCCTCCCCCACTTCGGAGCCTATCTCTTCCACCTGATCCGCGCCTGGGTGTTCTTCGACCTGGTGGTGGCCGTCGGCTGGACCACCGGCTGCAGTCTGCCGATGGCTATTGTCTGCGCCCTGCCCGGTTGGGCTCTGCACTTCAACCTCACCCACCTGGGCTGGGCCCGTGGGCCCTGGCGCCGCCTCATGGGGCAGGCGTGAGCTGGATCGGTGAGCGCCTCTGGCTGCTCTGGTGCTTTTTCTGGTTGCTCTCGCTGCTGGTGGCCCTCAGCTCCCCCTTCGAAGCTCTGCGCTGGTGGGCCGGCTGGAAGAAACCGCCACCCGAACCCTTGATTGCGCCCGAAGCTCCCAGCCAGGGACCCTTCGCTGTCTACCTGACGGGCGTGGCCGGCTTCTCCGGCGACTTCCTCTCCCGCCGCGAACGGGGCTTTCTGCAACGGCTCCAGGAACGCGTCCCCGGCCTGCAAGTCGTCGACGATGTCTTCCCTTACTCGGCCACCAACAACCCGCTGGACGGCGACCGGCTGCTGCGGGCTCTCTGGGTCTGGCTGCAGAAATGGCGCCTGAAGATTCCCAACAACGTCTTCGATTTGCTCATTATCATGCACAACATCGGCCAGACCCTGGTCTCCTCGGACCGCCGCTACGGGCCGGCTTACAACAGCGGAGTGGCCCGGGCCGTGGCCCAACGGCTGCGTCAAAAAGGCTTCCAAAAGCAAGCCGTCTACCTGGTCGCCTACAGCGGAGGTGCCCAGATCGCCGTCGGCCTCGCCCCCCACCTCAAGAAAATCCTGGAATGTCCCCTCTACGTCATCAGCCTGGGCGGCGTCTACACCGACGACCCCGGCATTCGCGCCGTCGATCACCTCTATGACTTCAAAGGCACCCGCGACCATCTCATGCCGAGCCTGGGCTGGCTGCTCTACCCCGGCCGCTGGCGGGCCGCCTTCTTCTCCCCCTGGAACCAGGCCCGCCGCTCCGGCAAAATGAGCTGGCAAGCCTGCGGGCCCATTACCCATATCGGCTCCGGCGACTACTTTTCGGCCAAGCAGCACCTGCCCGACGGAACCCTGTATGCCGAGCAATCCGCAGCCTTGATCGCCGCCCTGATCCAAAGATAAGCAATTATCTGGTAATTGCTTATCTTTTTTAAAGGGGCGGATCTTAAGGAACTTTTATGCAGGAGCCGGCCATGGAGCGGCCAAATCTCCTCTATGCGCACTTTGCTGCTGCTGGTCTTCCTGGGCTGCGCCTTCATCCTCAACTGGGGGCTGACGCGCCTGATGGCTTTCGGCACACCCGACCAGACGCGCCCTATCGCCCGCACTCTGGCCCTCATTCCCAGCCTCATCCTGGCCATCGGCTTGCTGACCGACACCCACCCCAGTATCCTGGCCGGCATGGTCGGCGGCATCTGCCTGTGCGACGCGGCCGGCGCCTGGCTCAACGTGCTCTACACGGGGATCATGCCCAACCCGCGTTGAAAAAGCGCCCATGATTATCTATGTCGACGTGGACGACACCCTGGTGCGCAGCTTCGGCTCCAAGCAGATCGCCATGAGTGCTACTCAGGACTACGTCCGCCAGCTCCAACAAGCCGGCGCCACCCTCTATTGCTGGAGTTCCGGCGGCGCCGACTACGCCCGCCGAGTGGCCACCGAAGCCGGACTGGCCGAGTGCTTTATTGCTTATCTTCCCAAACCGCACCCCAACGAATGCCGCTCTACTCCGGGAGAGGAGCTCTTGCAACGATGCGCAACCTAGCCGCCCTCTTGCTGCTCACCCTCCCCGCCCTGGCTCAGAGCCGGGCCGAGATCAGCCAGGCCGCCTACCGCGAGCGCTCGGCCGGGCACTACCTCAAGGCCTGGAACCTGCTGCTCGAGGGGGTGCGCAAGTTCCCCGATCTGCGTTCGGAAGTCAGCCAGTTCGCCCCCTTCGTGGGAGCCTACCGGGAGGCCATTCTCTACAACGACCCGGTTCAGCCCAACTCCCACAGACCGGCCGCCGACCTGACCGGCCTGCGCCAGCGCGACGCTCTGGACGTCATCGCCGAAGAAGCTCAAAAACACCAGATCGTGATCCTCAATGAAGCCCACTACTCCTCGCAGTCGCGCGCCTTCGCCCAACTGGTGGCCGAGCGTCTGAAGTTCCCGTTGCTGGCCGCCGAGACGTTCTCCGGCGACATCTTCGCCATCCATGAATACGGCTATCCCAATCGGCGCGCCGGCTATTATCTCATCGATCCCTTCTTCGCCGACTTCGTGCGCCGGAGTTTCCAACTCGGCTACCGGCCCATCAATTACGAACAGGAGGAGAGCCCGCCCAACCAGAGCGTGGACGAGTCGATCAACAGCCGCGAAGAGGCTCAAGCCAATCACCTCATGGACCGGGTGTTAAAAAGGCACCCCGGCCAAAAATTGCTTATCTACGTGGGGTATAGCCATGCCACCGAGAGCGGCCGGCTGGAATGGATGGCCGCGCGCCTGGCCAGGAAATCCGGCCTGGACCCGCTCACCATCGACCAGACCACGCTGGTCGAGCACTCCCATCCCGACAATGAATATCCGGCCTACAAAGCCCTGCGAGCCAACCTGGAAAAGCCTATCATTCTGGAAGACGACCAGCAAAAGCATCCCGTCTACGGCCCCTATGAGGGCCAGGTGGATCTTCAGGTGGCCCATCCGCCCAGTCGCGAAGTGAACGGGCGACCCCAGTGGATGCGCCTCAACGGCTACCGCCAGGATGTTCCGGTCAAGCCCGAGTGGCTGCCCCAAAAGGGCACCGCCCTGCTGCAGGCCTACCAAGAGGACGAAACGGTCAACCCCATCGCCCTCGATCGGCTGCTGGTCCAGGCCGGCACGCCCGCCGCCGTGCTGCTCCTCCCGCCGGGTCGCTACCGCCTCACCCGCCAGGACTCGGAAGGTCGCGAAGAAGCCTTGGAAAGGCTGGACATCATTTGAGGAATTTCTCGGTGGTCTGGCCCATCTCGGCCGCCGACATCGGCCCGGTCTGATCGGCCAGCGGCTTATCCTGGCGATCCAGCCAGAGCGTGTAGGGAATCCCCCGGGGCGCGAAGCGCGCATACTTGGTAAACTCGGGAGACGAACGCTGGTCCACGTTGATGTAGACGATCTCCGCTTTCTTCTGGTAGGTGGACTCGAACTGAGCCCAATCGGCCGCCATAGTGCGGCAGGCGCCTCACCAGGTGGCGCTGTAGTGCACCACCCGCACCGGCGAGGTCTTCAGCCCCAGCGTGCGCGAGTTGTGATCCAGTTTAACCGTAGGACCAGTCTGACTACACCCCGCCAGCAGCAGGGCCATGGCTATTTTCTTCATCCTTCTCCTCCTTCGCGGGCGCTTCGAGGGCCGCCACCGGCTCCTCGGGGGGAGCCACCGCCGCTACCGGCTCGGGCGCGGCCGGCAACGCCTCGGGCGCCGCTGTCTCCCAGTGTAGCACTTTGAGGTCGCGCACACAGATGGTATAAATCACCGGCACCAGGACCAGCGTCACCATGGTGGCCACCATCAGACCGCCGATTTGAGTATAGCAGAGCGGCTCCCACAGCGGACCGCCGCTTTTGGCCAGCGGGAACAGGGCGATCACGGTCGCACCCACGGTAATAAACACCGGGCGCAAACGCGCGATTCCCGCATGCAGCAGGGAATCGCGCATATCTTCGCCGTGAGCGTGCATCTCTTCGATGTAGTCAAAGAGCACGATCACGTGTGATACGATCACGCCCACCAGCGAAGCGCAGCCCAGGAAAGCCATGAACCCGAAAGGCGCCTTCATCAACCAGAGACCTCCGATGGCCCCGACCATGCCGTAAGGAATGGCGGCGAAGACCACCAGCGGCTTGACCACGTTCTTGAACTGCGAGAGCAGCGCGATGTAAATCATGGTCACCGAAATCAACAGCACCACCGCCAGGTTGACGAAGCCGGAGCGCTGTTCCTTGGCCTCGCCGCCCACTTCCCAGGTGATTCCCTGGGCGGCGAACTCGGCCGTCAGCTCCTTCATCTTGGGTTCGAATTCTTTGAAGACCTCGGACGCCAGCACGCCTTCGGTGGTGAAGCAGCCCACGTCGATAGCGCGGTGGTAGTTTTCGCGCCCGATGGTCTGAGGCTGCATCACCATTTTCACGGTGGCCACCTGGTCCAGGCGCACTTTCTTTTTGCCGTCCTGCGAATAGACGTAGAGGTTCTTCAAATTCTGAATCTGAGTGCGCTCGTCCATGCGCATGCGGGCCGTGATGGGAATCAAACGATGGCCCTCGCGCAGGTTGGTCAGCGTCTGGCCGTTGAGGGCGGCCGCCATCGATTGAGCCACGTCGGAATTGGTGAGCCCGGCCAGATTGGCCCGGTCGGCATCGATCTGGACGTCCAGAGTCATGAGCGACTCACCCCAACTGTCGCGAATGCGCGCCGAGCCCGGCACCGTAAGCAAAAGTTCCTTGACCTTCTGAGCCGCCTTTTGCAGGCCCAGCATGTCGTCTTCACGGCCATACAGGGTAACCGAAACGGGCGTGCCCACCGGTTTGCCTGACTCTAGCTGGCGCACGTCGGCCAGCACTCCGGCCACGTTCTCGGTCAGACCGCGGTCGACCGGACCCACCAGGCTGGGGGTGATGTGCTTGTCATTGACCGTCACCACCACCATGGAGAAGTTCAGTTTGGGCGACTCCGGGTCCAGCGTGGACCAGAAGCGCGGCGCGCCGCCGCCATCGAAAGTGGTCAAGAAACTTAACTTGTCGTTGGGAATGTTCTCCAACATGACCTTTTCGATCTCTTTGGTCTTCTCGTCGGTGGCCCGCAGCGTCTTATCCGAGGGCAGATAGTTGTTGGAGAAGAACATGTACTGCAGGTCTTTGGGGAAAAACTGCGTCTTCAACTGCCTGGCCATCACCAGGCCGGCGGCCAGAATCAAGAACGAGGTCAGCAGCACCTTCCAGCGGTGATCCACGCACCAGCCGGCCAGATTGTAGTACCACTTGTAGGGAGCCCGGGTGCGCAGCACCTCCGGGCCCGGTTCGGCCACCGGACGCAAGATGTAGTAGCCCAGCAGCGGAATGAACGTCATCGAGGAAATGCGCGAGGCCACCAGCGAGCAGGCGATCACCAGCGGCAAGCTATACAGGAAGCGCCCGGTGTCGCCCTCGATCAACATAAGCGGCAGATAGGCCACGATGTTGGTGATGGTGGCGTAAAGAATGGCCGTGGCCAGCCTGGTCGGGCCCAGCCAGGCCGCCGTCTTGCGATCGTGCCCGGCGGCCAGCGAATGTTTGATGGCGTCGCCGGCCACCACCGGATCATCCACCAGCAGCCCCAGCGCGATGATCAGCGAAGCCACCGAGACCTGCTGGATGTCCAGGTGGAGCATGAACATGAAGGCGAAGGTCATGGCCAGCGTGATGGGAATGGCCAGCGCCATCAACAGCGCCGAACGCCATTCCCAAAAACCGATCCAGGAGACCACCACCACCAGCACCACGGCTTCTTCCAGACACTTGTTGAAAAGGCCGACCGACTCGCGCACCTGCTGAGGCTGGTCGGAGGTTTTCACGATGATCAGGTCGTCGGGGATATCCTTTTTAACGTCCGCCAGAGCGGCGTCGACCTCTGTGCCAAAATGATTGATATTTAAGCCAGGTTTCATCTGAACCGTGACGATATTGGCGCGCGAGCGAATCCATTTTCCGTTTTTGTCCTTGGAGGTCAAAAAGGTCAGGAAACGCGGGGGCGAATCGTAGGCTCGGATGACGTTGACCAGGTCGCGCAGGTAGACGGGATTGCCGTTGCTCTGCGTGACCACCACATCGCCGATCTGCTTCTCCGAAGTGAACTCGCCGGCTGTGTTGATGCGCACTTCCGTGCCCTGGTTCGTCTCCTGCGTGCCGGAGGCGCCGCTGATGTTGCGCGCCTTAAGAATATTGGCCAGACCGGCCACGCTCATGCCGTAGGAAGCCAGGCGTTCCTGACTGTAGGCCAGAAAAATGCGCTCAGCCAGCACGCCCACTCGATCCACCTTGGTGGCCGAGGGCACCGCCCGCAGGCGTTCCTCGATGGCTTCCGTGTAGTTGTCCAGGTCGCGGTAAGAATACTTGTCTCCGGCCACCGACTGCAGCGCCTCGATGGTTCCCGCCGGATCGCGCACCACCACCGGCTGCCAGGCGTCCGGGTGAATCTCGGCCACCTTGATGTTCTCCTCCACGAACAGCTGGACGAAGGACATGATGCCCTTGTCGTCCCTGTCGGTAGCGAAATCGATGGCGATGTAGTCTTCTCCCTCGATGATGTGCGCATCGTGGAAGACCTCCTGGGCTTCCCCCATGGAAAACAGGCGATCGAAAGCCTGACGCACCAGAAACAGACTCTGTTGCTTGGCAAAGAGGTAGAGCAGCGTGGCCCGCTTTTGCCCGGGCTTTTGATAGCTGGCCCGGGCGGCCGCCAGCTCGCCCTGGATGGGCTTGCCGATGCGAGCCACTTCCTCTTTGGAATACTGCGGACTGGCCACCGTCAACATCAGCGCCAGCGTATCGCCGAAATCGGTGTTGAAGTTGATGGGACCGGCTCCTTCGGGCAGGTCCGTGATCTTGTCCAGTTTGATCTTGATGTCGGTCCAGACCTTGACCGGGTCGTCGCCGCGATTCTCATCGATTTCGATGGTAATTTCCGAGAGACCGGGAGTGGAGGTCGACTCCACCTTGGCCAGCAGGTTGTTTTGAGCCAGCGTTTCTTCGATTTTGCGGCTGACCAGTTGCTCGACTTTCTGGGCGCTGTTGCCCGGCCAGGGCGTCATGATCTTGGCTTTGCGCACCGGCACGTCGGGATCTTTGCGCTGGGGCATTTTGTGATAACCGTACCAGCCCCAGAGCATGCTCATGATCAGGCCCAGCCAGCAAATGGAGCGAAACTCCAGGCAGAAGCGCGAAAGATTATGGACGGTATCGATGTATTGCTGGTCTGACTTGCCGTGCGACATCAGGACTTGACCTTGACGGTCTGGCCGTCGTTGACTCGATTGCCGCCTTCCACCACGATCTGCTCGCCCTCTTCCAGGCCCGAGGTAATCTCCATCTGGTCGCCCGAAGCCCGGCCCACCGTAACATCGCGGAGCCTGGCCTTGTCACCTTTGATCACGAAGACCTGATAGGCGTCCTCCTGCTCCTTGTTGGGCATCAAGGCACCCAGCGGAACGGCGATGATGGAGCGCGGCGAATCTTCTTTATTGACCAGGTCGAGCGAGGCAATCATGCCGACCTTGAGCACATCTTTGGAGTTGTCCACGCGCACTTCCACTTTGTAGACCCGACTGTCGGCGTCGGCTTCGGGAGCGATGGTACGGATGGTGCCTTCAAAAGCCCGGCCCGGCAGAGCCTCGCACTTAATGTCCAACCGCTGGCCCAGCTTGAGGTCGCGCACCAGAATGTCGGGCACGCCGAAAGTGACCAGCACGTGGTGGGTGTCGGCCATGGCAAATCCCACCGTGCCCGGTCCCACCTGCGCTCCCACTTCCACGGAACGGGTCAAAATCACCCCATTCATGGGGGCTTTCAAGTAGATATCGCCTAGAGCCACGGTGGCCTGCTCCACATTGGAACGAGACCCCAGCGTGCGCGCCCGAGCCGAATCCACGCCCGCCTGAGCACGATTTTCCTGGGCCAGGCTGGCGTCCACCTGGCCTTGGGTCTGGTCCACCCGGGCCCGCGCGGCCACCACGTTGGCTTTGGCCTCGGTCAATTTGGCGTTGTTGCCGCGCACCTGTTGCTCGGCCTCTTTGAGCTTGCCCTGAGCGGTGGCCCAGGCCAGTTTGGCCGAGTCAAAATCAGGCTGCGTCAAGCTGCTGGCCTGCATCAAGTTTTGGGCCCGTTCCCAGTCAGCCTGAGACTTGCTCAACTGAGCCTGAGCTTCAAAAAGCTGAGCCTGGCTGGCGCCAAGGGCCGCCTCGGCCTCGCGCACCTGGGCCCCCGCCTGAACTTCGGCCTGCAAAGCCTGCTCGACCAGCGCCCGCGACTGGCGAGTCTGGGCCCGGGCCAGTTCCACGCTGGCCTGAGCGTCGCTCTCACCGGCCAGAGACTGCCCCAGCGAAGATTCGGCTTCGTTCACTTTGGCCCGATATTCCAGATTGCGCAGCTCGGCCAGAATCTCACCTTTCTTGACGCGGTCGCCGGCGCCCAGGATGTGCACGCCGCCCTTACCCGGCAACTGGCGGATGGCCGTGACATAACCACCCGAGTTGAAAGTAAGGTTGACCCGGGTATCCGGCTCCACCGTGGCCGAAAAACGCTCGCCTCCCTGGCGAGTGGTCGTCTTCACCATTTGGGTCACCACCAGCGGAGCCGCCGCCGGAGCCGACGTCCCGCCGGGAGTACTCGGCGCGCCCGCGCACCCCCCCAGGAGGAAACCCAGTAAAATCCCGTGCGCAAGTTTCATGGTGCTTGTCCTACCGCCTGATAAAGTTCGGCCACGCTCTGGGCCAGGTCGATCTGCCACTTTTGATAATCCCGCCGCGCCGAAGAAAGCTTGGCCTGGGTATTCAAAACTTCCGAAGCCAGCGTGGCTTTGACCTGATATTGGGCCAGGGCCACGCGGTGGTGTTCCTCGGCCGCCTCCACCTGCAGCTTCTTGGCCGCTTCCAGAGCACGCAGATTTTCCACGGCGCGAAACTTCTGAGCCACCTCCAGGGCCGCCCGTTGCCTGGCATCCTCGGTCTGCAGACTGATTTCCTCGGCCTGCTGGGCCCTGGCCCGCACGTTGGCCTCGCGCCCGCCCCAGTCAAAAATATCCCAGGTGGCCACCAGCGCCACCGTCAGATAGGTCCCTGGCAACAGGCCGCTGTTGCCGTTGTGCAAATAGCCGAACTGCACGCCCACATCGGGGATGTAGGCGGCCCGGGCGATCTCCGTATTGATCAAAGCCTGCTTCAAACGAGCCCGAGCCTGGGCCAGGTCGGGCCGCTGTGCTTGCGCCTGTGCCTCCAACTCGGTGATGGTCTGGCTGACCTCCCGGGAGATGGTGGGCATCTGCACCGTGAAATCGGTGTTCAAATCCCGGGCCAACAAATAATTGAGCTGTTCTTTTTGGGTCTGGTAGGTGCGCTGCAGCGTGGCCAGTTGGGCCTCCTGCTCGGCCCGCGAAGTTTGCACGTCGAGAAGGTCGGCCTTTAACACCGTCTTCTCTTTCAAGTATTCCTGGGTGACGCGTTCCATCTCCTGGGTGAATTCCAGGGAATCCCTGGCGGCCACCAGGGCATTCTGGGTATCCACCAGACTCAGGTAGGCGTCCTGCACCTGGACGGCCACGTGGATGGAATCTCCGCGATTTTTTTGGGTGGCGTCCTCGATGGCTTGCTCTTGCGCTTCCAGTCCCAGGGTGATCTTGTGCAGCTGGGTCAACGGTTGCGTCACCGTCAATTGAATGCTGTTTTGCGATCCGCCCACGTTGCTGATGGACACCGGCTGGGCCGGAATCGGTCCGATGCCGGGGAAATTGCCCAGCGTGCCCGGGTCGACATTGAAGCTGATGGGCGTGAGCAGCCGGGTGTGGCGAGCCTCCATGGCGATTTTCGGCAAACGGGTGGCCGCGTTGGCGTCCCAGATGGAATTCTGGCGCTCCACTTCTTTGCCGCTGGCCAGCACCTGCAGGTTGCGCCCGGAGGCCATTTGCAGAGCCTGGTTGAGCGTCAGGACGGGCGCGGGATCGGCGAAAGCCAGAGTGGTTGAGAGAATCAGCCCGGCTGCAACTTGTAATTTCTTCAAAGGGGGGCCTCCAGCGGAGCGGACTTCTGCTGTCCCCCACCCCTTCCTCCCCCGGCCACCGGCAGGCTCACTTCCAGGTACCGGCTCAATTCACCGTCTTTGGCCAGGATGCTGACGTGCAGCAGGCCGGGTTCGGACAGGAAGGTCACCCCCCCGTCCGGGCCGATCTCGCCCAGGCTCTCGCGCGCGGCCGCGCCTTCCTGCTTATACAGATGACCCTGGGCGCTAAAAATGCGCCCCTCGGTCTTGCCCTTGCGATAGCGGAGCTGCTGCTCTTCCAGGCGCAACTCGCGGGCCACCGCCAGCTCCACCTTCAACTGAGCCAGCGCCTGGCTGGCCCAGTAAGTGATCCGAGCTTCCGGGTCGACGGGCACCTCGGCGAACAGACCATAGCGCCTGGCCTTGAGCGCAATCCACAGAAAAACAGGAATCAGCAGCAGGGGCAAAAAATGCATAGCATTCTTCTATTCCGACCCGGGTCACCGAGTTCCTTTTGAAGAAAAATTCTTTACATCAAATCATTTTCAGACTCGATGTACTTGCCCATCAGGCAATCCAGATAGCTGCGGCCGATGCCGGCCTCGGCGGCCACGCGGCTATTCTGATTATAAAGCATATCGTTGGGGATGACGATTTCGCGTCCCAAGAAATGGCGCTCGCGGAAACCGATCTGAGGAGCGCCCTTTTTAACGGCCGTGTTGACGGCCTCCGAGCAGTAGTAGGTATCGTTGCCCTGCTTGAACTTGAAGTCGTAGTTCTTACCCAGCAGCTCGCGGCCGGCTTCCAGGACCTTGGAAACCTGGCCCTCCGCGTAGTCGGGACGAATCGCCACCGCGTGTTGCTTGCCCAGCAACACCGACTCCAGCTCACCTTCGCGCACCCCGTCCTCCATTTTGGCTTCGATGGTCTTGCCACCACCCTGGTAAAGAATGGCATGGGTGAAATCGGAGCGTCCGCTGACCAGTTGCGTCACCGTCATAAAGGGAGTGCTGCGCTCGTCGCCGGTGAGGATGACGTCGCCGGGCTGCAGCTTGGCCATGAAGGCCTGGGCAGCGTCTTTCTGGATGCAGGCGTGGCCGGTGTAGTCCATTTCGGCGCCGTGGGCGTTTAGAGTCTTAATGTGGAATCGGCTGGCCGTCTCGACCAGGTCGCTGCGCAACGGAATGCCCACGATGCCGGCCAGGCGTCCGGCCAGATTGCCCACAGCCGCGCCGGCCTTGGAAAGCAGCGCCCGGCCCCAAAGAGTGGTGCCCTGAATTTTGGCTCCCGCCACCGCCCCACCGAGGCCGCCGATGACCGAACCTAAAGTGGCCCCCAATCCGCCGCCCAGCGCCGCGCCCACCGCGCCGCCCAAGGTTACGCCGCCGAACGCGCCCGCGCCCAAAGCGGCAAAATGCGAGAGGAAACCGCCGATAGCCGCCCCCGCGCAAGCATAGGTGCGCCGGTAGGTCTCATTATCGTAGTTCTTGCTGTAAGTGCGCTCCGACGTATTCAATTGATATTCATCCGGCCGCGGCAGCTCGGGCTTTCCCGAGGGCAACTTGCGCAGAACCGGAGCAGTGGGTTGAGGAGCAGCTTGGATTTTCATACCCCAACTCTAGCCTCCGAAAGGGAAAAAAGTCTGAAATAAGCAATTAAACACCGCATAAATACGACGTCTGGACGCGCAGCTTTTGTTCACATCTCTGAGGGCTTGACAATTTTCTGGTTCTCTGGCTCACTCTGCGAGTCGGTCGCGTCCCGACTGGTACGGCTTACATACGCTTAGGGGGCGGGTGGTCGCGGGTTCAAATCCCGCCAGTCGCAAGACTGTAGCTCAGTCTGGTAGAGCACCTAAAACAAGCCGCATCGACTTACGCGAAAGACACCGAGCGTTTCCTCGCGCCCCAACAGATCTTGGCATACATACTCCAGTTAACCGGGAAGTCGCGGGTTCAAATCCCGCCCACCGCAAGGTGGTAGCTCAGTCAGGCAGAGCACTCGATCCAGTATCAAAAGCCAAATCGACTTGCGTGAAGAAGCTCTCGCGATGGAACTCTTTCTTGACTTCATCTCCCCCTACGCCTACCTGGCCGCCGAGAAAATCGGCGAACTCGATCGGGAGGCCACCATCACGCCTATCCTGCTGGCCGCTCTGCTCAATCACAACGGCCAGAAAGGCCCGGCCGAAATCCCTGACAAGCGGCTCTACACCTTCAAGCATATCTCGCGCGTGGCCCACCAACACGGCCTGAGCATCCAGCCGCCGCCGGCCCACCCCTTCAACCCGCTACTGCCGCTGCGCGTGGCCACTCTGCGGCCTGAGCTGATCCTGCCCATCATCCGCCAGTGCTGGCGCGACGGCCAGGCCATCGACACTCCGGAAAGCCTGGCCGGCTTATGCGACGCCGACACCCTGGCTCACGCCGGCGAAGCCAAACAGAGCCTGCGGGAGAACACCGAACGCGCGCTAAAACTGGGCGTCTTCGGCGTACCCAGCCTGGTCGTTCAAGGCGAGGTCTTCTGGGGCTTCGACTCCTTTCCTCACGTCAAGCCGTTCCTGGAAGGCCGAGATCCGGTCGACCCGCAGCTCATGCAAAAGTGGGAAAGTCTACCGGCCAGCGCATCCCGACTTTAGCGACAAAATCTCCTCGAGTTCCGCCAAAGAGCGCACTTCATAGTCGGCTGCCATCCCCGGCGGCGCGGTGCGCCCGTGCCAGTTGATCCAGCAAGTGTCCAGACCGGCCTGCATGCCCCCCAAAATATCCGTCTCGGGATTGTCCCCCACCATCAAAACCCGGTCCGGCGCCGGATTGCCCATCAACTCCAGGGCATGGCGAAAAATCTCGGGGTGCGGCTTGGCCACGCCCACCACCTCGGAAACCACCACCAGTTCAAAATGCTCCTTCAAACCGGTGCGCTCCAGGCGAATCTGCTGCAACTCCCCAAAGCCGTTGGTGATGATGCCCATACGAGCTCGCCCGCGCAACGACTCCAGCAGGCTTACCGCCCCCTCCAAGGGCCGGCAGATGTCGGCCATAGCCGACAGAAAAGCGCTGTTCAAAGTCAAAGAACTCACCTGCAAACGCTCGGCCCAATTGGCAAAACGCCGTTCCTGCACCTGGGCGGCGCTAATGCGCCCCTCCTGATAATCCACCCAGAGCGGCCGATTGACCACCTGATACTCCTCGAAGTGGACCTCTTCCCACTCCACCGCGTAAGCCTTCAGCATCCGCTGCAGACCGGCACAGGCGTCGAAGTGAAACAACGTCTCGTCGGCGTCAAACAGGATCCACTCGTAAAAGATAAGCAATTACCGCGCGAGTTCTTTAGCCAGCGTCATGCCGCCAAAAACCGCGGCGCCCACCAGAGGACCCCCGGCGGCGGCGGCGATACCCGCGGCCGTTCCGCCGATAGCGCCCAGGAACGGGCCGCCGAAAGTCGCGCCCAGGGCCAGTCCGCCCCGGGCCACCTCGTTGCCGTTGCCCGAAGCAAAAGCCAGGCCGACGCGCTTGCCCACGTGCCAGCCGGTGGCGGCGCCTTCTCCCAGGCCGTGCACGCCCATGTAAACCGTGCCCAGCGTGCCCATGGTGCCAGGCTGTTGAGAAACCAGACCGCCCACGTAGCCGACGCCGGCGCCGATGGCTGTTCTGCTGAGGACGCGGAAAGCCTTATGTCCGAACGACTCGGGCTCGGCCTCGGGCTTGGAAACTTGATCTTTGGGTTCTTGCGGAAGTTGCGGGTCCTGGTTCTGGACGCGCACCTCAAGACGCTGAGGAATTTGGGGAGAATTGCTTTGGATGTGCATGATCGGACCCTCTTCTCTGTATGTGTACGCACCTTAGATCAAGAGACTCAAAAATTCCCGAAACGAAAAAAGGGCGCCGTAGCGCCCTTTTCCCCAACATAAGCAATTAGTCGCGGCGGGAACCGCCCTGCAGTTTGGCCAGCAAATTCAGGATTTCCAGGTAGAGCCAGATCAAGGTGACCATCAAGCCGAAGGCGGCGTACCACTCCAGGCTCTTGGGCGCGCGTGCTTCCACACCGCTCTCGATGAAATCAAAGTCCAGCACCAGGTTCAAGGCGGCGATCACCACCACCACCAGGCTGAAGCCGATGCCCACCATTCCGGTGTCGTGCACGAAAGGCATATCCAACCCGAAGAGGCGCAGCACCATGGTCATCAAGTAGAGCATGCAGATGCCGCCGGTGGCGGCCACCAGGCCCAGCTTGAAGTTTTCGGTGGGCTTGATCATGCCCGAACGGTAAGCAGCCAGCAGACAAAACAGGGTACCGAAAGTGGCCCCCACCGCCTGCATCACGATCCCCGGGTACTTCATCTCGAAGAGAGCCGAAATACCGCCCAGCGTCAGTCCCTCGCAGAAGGAATAAGGAATCGCCAGATAGGGAGCCGTATCCCGTTTGAAGATGATGATCAACGAGAGCACGAAGTTGGCGATCAAGCCGCCGAAAAAGAGTGGCATCAGCATCGCCGACTTCAGCGCCACCAGCTTCCAGGTAATGCCCGCGCCGCCCGTCAAAAATAACAGCAGCAGACCGGTTTTATTGGTCACACCAGCCAGCGACATGGTTTCGCCGCCGGACGAATCCATTACTGTGGTCGAGTAGTTGGTAAAAGTTGTCGGCTTGAGCGCCGGATTGCCACTCCTGAGAGCCATAGAGCTCCTCCTCGCATATTTTGGTCTGTCCAGATAACTTAACAACATATTCTGTAAGGCCTCCCCAAACCCTGACAAAACATGGGCTTGACTCAGGCAAGTGAACATATGCTTAAGTAGACGAGTGTTGGATATCAAGGGACGGCTGGTCGAGCTCTCCAGCCAGTGCGGCGGCCACCTCAGCGCCGCTCTGCAGTTGCTGCTGGAATGCCAGCGCGCCGGCGAGTGGGTGGCCTGGGTGGGCAATCCCAAGGCCCCGCCCTTCCCCCCCGACCTGGCTCGCGCCGGCGTCGATCTGGCTCATCTGGCCGTGATCTTCGCCGAAAAGCCGCCACAGGCCGCCAGCTCGGCCGTCAAGCTGCTGCACAGCGGCGCCTTCTCTCTAGTCATCCTGGATCTGGCCGCCTGGAGCGGGCCGGCCGTTCTCAATATGGCTTTGCAATCGCGCATGGCCGCCCTCACCCGGCGCCATGGCTGCGCCCTGGTGGCGCTCACCCGTAAAAAACCTCAGGCAAAATCTCTGGGCTCGCTGGTGGCGCTACGCGCCCAGGTGGAAAACGCCCGGTGGGGAGTGTATCTCGATGTCCTCAAAGACAAACGCCACGGACCCGGTCACAAAACCTGGCAAGCAGCCGATCCGCCGGATGGCCTGCATCGACATCCCCGAGTTCCTCTTTCAGTGGATGGTGGTCCAGCAACCGGACTGGGCCCGGCAGCCCATGGCGCTGGTCAAAGACGAACGCCCCACCGCCCTGCTCCAGGAAGTGAACGGCCGGGCCCTGGAGCTCGGCCTGCGGCGCGGCATGCGATTTGGGGAAGCCTTGTCGCAAATCCCCTACCTGCGAGCGCGCTCGCTATCGACCGCCTTAAAGGAGCAGATCATCCGGGAGATGGCGGAGAAACTGAGGGCCTTCTCACCGCAGGTCGAAGCCTGTTCGCACAATAGCGGCGTTTTCTATGTCGCTCTGAACGGACTCGAGCAACTCTACCCCTGCTGGCTTCGATGGCGCGAGCAAGTCCTCCAGGCCCTGGCGGAAAGCGGCTATGCAGCCCGGTGCGCCATCGGCTTTTCCCACTTCGGCAGTCTGGCCGCGGCCCGCCACGAGCAACCCGTGCCCTTGCTGGAAAGCCCGCAACAAGAAGACGAGCTGGCCCGGGAAGTGGCCTTGTGGCGCCTGGGAGTGCCCATCCATCTGAGCAACTCCCTCTCCATGCTGGGCGTGACCCGGCTGGGAGATTTTCTCAAGCTCACCTCGGAAAGTTTGCTCGAGCGTTTTGGCCGCGAGGCCTACGAGCTGCATCGAAGAGCCAAAAAAGACCACTGGGATCCACTGCAAAACCTGGCCGAACCGGTCGTCTGGGAAGCCACTCTGGGGCTGGACTACGCCGAAACCGACCGCACCCGCCTCCTGCTCCTCTGCGAAAAGCTGCTGCACGGGCTGCTGCTCCAGCTCTCGCGCCGGCGGCGGGCCGTGCAGCGCCTCCACTTCGCCTTTCAGCTGCAAAACGGCGACACCACCCGGCATTCCCTGGGCTTATCCGAACCCTGCCTCGATCAGAAACGCCTGCTCGACCTGCTCAACCTGCGCCTGGAATCGACGCCCCTGCACCAGGGCGTGACCGATCTGGAGCTGCAGCTGGAAGAAGCCGAAAGCCCCCCCGAGCAGCTCGAACTTTTCGATGAAACCTCACGCCGCGAAATCCAGGCCGCCAACCGCGCCCTCGACCGCGTGCGCGCCGAACTCGGGCCGGGCTCGGTGGTGCGCGCCTGCCTGCAAGAAGGCCACCTCCCGGCCGCCTCCTTCCGTTGGGAACCGCTGGAAAAACTCCAGGGCCGCCCCTCCCCCCAAAAGATAAGCAATATCCTGTTACGGCGATTTTACGCCGTTCCGCAGCCCCTGGCCGCTCCCAAGCCCGAGCTACAGCTGGATGGCCCCTATAAAATCTCGGGCGGCTGGTGGAATCGCGAGATCGAGCGCGACTACTACTATCTGCTCAGTCCCCAGGGGGAAATCCACTGGGCCTTCCACGATCAACGCCGCCAGCTCTGGTTCCGGGAGGGCATGGTTGACTAACTACGCGCCTCTCTGGTGCAAAAGCTACGGCAGCTTTCTGGAAGGCGCCAGCTCGCCTGAGGAACTGGTGGAAACGGCCGCCGCTCTGAAACTCGGGGGTCTGGCCCTGACCGATCGAGACGGCCTCTACGGCATTGTACCCGCTCACATGAAAGCCCGGGAACTCAACTTCCCCCTGGTTGTCGGGGCCCAGCTCACCATCGGTCCTGACCGCCTCGTGGTGCTGGCCGAGAATCACGAAGGTTACCGTAACATCTGCCGGACCATCAGCCAGGCCCGCATGCACGCCCCCAAAGGCGAGAGCCATCTCGATCTCAGCACCGTCTGCCAGCGCAGCCAGGGCCTGATCGCCCTCTACCACAGCGGCCTCAACCTCGACCTGCTGCGCGAGGGCTTCGCAAATTGCTTATATGTCATGAATCCGCGCCACCGTCTGCCCCACGAGCTCACTCCGAAGCACAAAGACCTGCCCCGCGTGGCCGTGCACGAAGTGCTCTACCACCACCGCCGGCGCCGCCCGCTCCAGGACGTGCTCACCTGCATCCGCCACAAGGTCACCTTGAGCAGCGCCGGCCGCCTCATCCGGCCCAACGCCGAGCACGATCTGCATACGCCCGAGCATTTCGCCCGGCTCTTTCACGACTGCCCCGACGAGGTGGCCCGCACCCTGGAGATCGTGGAGCGCTGCCAGTTCTCCATGGCCCAGTTGCGCTACGTCTACCCGGCCGAGCACCTGGCTGCGGGCACCACCGTGCAGGGCCGCCTGGAGGAACTGACCTGGGCCGGCGCCCGCCGGCGCTACCCCGACGGCCTCCCGGCCGGCATTGAGGCCCAACTCCGCAAAGAGTTGGACATCATCGCCCGGCTCGACTACGGGGGTTATTTTCTGACTCTGCACGATCTGGTGGAGTTCTGTAAGCGCGAGAACATCCTGTGCCAGGGGCGCGGCTCGGCGGCCAACTCGGTGGTTTGCTTCTGTCTGGGCGTCACCGCCGTCGACCCCACCCAGGTCGACCTGCTTTTCGAGCGATTCCTCTCGCCGGAACGGGCCGAACCGCCGGACATCGACCTGGACATCGCCCACCAGGACCGCGAGCGGGTCATTCAATATCTCTATCGCGTCTACGGCCGTCACAAAGCCGCCATGGTGGCCAACCTGATCCGCTACCGCCCGCGTTCGGCCATGCGCGACGTGGGCAAAGCCCTGGGCATCGAGGTACTCACCGTCGAGCGGATCACCCAGGTCATGTCCACCTACCAGAGCACGCCTCTGCAGCGTCTCCAGGAAGTCGGCTTCCATCCCGATCTGCCCCTGCACCGTCACTGGCTTCATCTGACCAACGAAATCCTCGGCTTTCCCCGCCATCTGGGCATCCATCCCGGCGGCTTCCTGCTCGGCCACGAGCCGGTTTCCGATCTGGTGCCCATCGAAAACGCCCGCATGGCCGAGCGCACCGTCATTCAGTGGGACAAGCGCGACATCGAGGCCCTCGGCCTTTTTAAAGTGGACCTGCTGGCCCTGGGTGCACTGTCTTTGATCCAGCGCTGCCTGGATCTGCTGGGCAAACCGCGCGATATCTACGCTATCACCCGTAAGGACTGCTCCGAGACCTGGGACATGCTGGCTCGGGCCGAGACCATCGGAACTTTCCAGGTGGAGAGCCGCGCCCAGATGACCATGCTGGCCCGCCTCAAACCGCGCACCTTTTACGACCTGGTCATCCAGATCAGCATCGTGCGCCCCGGCCCCATCAGCGGCGGCATGGTGCACCCCTATCTCAGGCGCCGCAACGGGGAAGAAGCCATCAGCTATCCTCATCCCTGCCTCGAACCCATTCTGAAAAAAACCCTGGGGGTGCCTCTCTTCCAAGAACAGGTCATCAAGCTGGCCATGGTGGCGGCCGACTACTCCGGTGGTGAGGCCGACCAGCTGCGCCGCGACATGGGCGCCTGGAAAAGCAGCGGCCAACTCGATGGTCACCGCGAGCGCATCATCACGGCCATGATGAAAAAGGGCATCCCTCAGGAGTTCGCCGAGCGAGTCTTCGAACAGATCCGTGGCTTTGGCGAGTATGGCTTCCCCGAGAGCCACGCCGCCAGCTTCGCCTTAATTGCTTATACTACATGCTGGCTGAAGTGCAACCATCCGGCCCAGTTCGCCTGCGCGCTGCTCAACAGCCAGCCCATGGGCTTCTACTCGCCGCTGACCATCATCCAGGAGGCCAGGCGCTCCCAGGTGCGCTTCCTGCCCATCGACATCGCCTTCTCGGAATGGGATTGCACCATGGAAGAAGAGACGGTGCGTATGGGGCTGCGCTACGTCAAGGGCCTGGACGAACAGGCCGGGCGCCGCATCGTGGCGCGGAGAGGCACGCCTTATACCAGCATGGAGGAGATGGCCCGGCGCGCCGACCTCGATCGCCAGGACCTCAACTGCCTGGCCCGGGCCGGCGCCCTCAACAGCCTGGGCAAGTCGCGGCGCGCTCAACTGTGGGCGGCCGCCGCCATGACCACGGCCGCCCGCGACTGTCCCTGGCTGGACGCCGAAGCCTCGCCCGACCTGCCGGACCTTTCACCCGCCCAGGGCATCTTTTGGGACTGCAAATACAGCGCTCACTCGCTGCAGGGCCATCCCCTATCCACTTTCCGCGAGCAACTCAAGGCGCTGGGCCTGCCCAGCGCCGAACAGGTGCGCGAAACCCACCACGGCGCTCGCCTCAGCTACGCCGGACTGGTCATCTGCCGCCAACACCCCGGGACCGCCAAGGGGTTCACTTTCTTCACCCTGGAAGACGAAACCGGGCTGGTCAACGTGGTGGTCAAGCCGCGACTCTTCCTGGAACAGAATATCCTCGCCCGCACGGCCGGCCTGCTGGGCGTGACGGGCAAACTGGAATGTCACGACAACGTCATCCACCTGATCGCCGAAACCTTCTTCCAACCCGACCTCGGCCCCGACCTCCCCCATCTGCCCAGCCGCGATTTTCATTAACAGATCGGTCAACGAACGTAACAAAAGTCGTTTCGCTCGGTAACCTGGCGCGACTAAAATGGAGCCATGAAGCAATCCCGCTATCTGCTGGCCGGCCTGCTGGGCCTCGGCCTCCTCTCCTCCCTGTTCCAACCCGCTACGCCGCCTCTGCGCCAGCAACTGCTGGAGATTCGCGAAACCTACAGCCGCTCCGGAACCCGGGCTCAGCTCAACTTCAAGAACCAGTTCACGCCTGGATTTAAAAGCCGCAGCCAGTGGGGCGGGCCCAACGACCTCGTTTGGACCCAGGGCGAAATCTTCAAAACTCAAACCCCCACCAACCTGGCCGTCAACGGAGTGGGCTGCTTCGGCCTGCACAGCGAAGGGAAAATTGCTTATACACGGGATGGGCGCTTCAGCTTCCAGGAAGGCATTTTGCGCAATAACGACGGCTGGTCGCTGCTGGGCATGCCGGTGGACACCAAGGGCAACATCATCGGCGAAGCCGGTTCCATCCGGCTCGATCTGGATCCCAACACCAACCTCTACGGCGGACGCTACACGGGCTTTCATTTCGACGAGCTGGGCAAGCTTTACGGCGAGGCCACTCTGGTCGATCCCGTCACCGGCCAGCAAGTCACCGCCAGCACCCCGCTCTTTCAGGTGGTGCTCTTTCAATTTCCCAACTTCGCCGGCCTCCAAGATCAGAACGGACCGACCCATAACATCTGGCTCGCCAGTGCTCAGAGCGGGCGGGCCGTCAGCGGTTTGCCCGGCCAGGGAGCGCTGGGAGCCATCTGCCCGGGCAGCCTGGAACTATCTAACGTCGATTTTATGCAGGAAGGCTCGACCCTGCAGTGGGTGGCCAGCCACTGGAAGGCCTTCAGCTCCAGGGGACCGGCCAGCCCGGTCCAACAGGAACTGCTGAACGCCTTGAAAGGGGACTCCCGACTGCGCCAGGCGGCTCTCGACAATCTGACTCACGCGCTCACGCCCGGTTACCGCAGTTGGGACGTGCTCGGCTATCTGCACAGCGGCCGCCTGCAACGGCGAACCGGCCCGGGAACCTTGATGGAAACGCACAATCCCACCGATCTGGCTCTGGACGGGCCGGCCTGCTTCGTGCTCAGCAACGGCGAATGGACCCGCAACGGCCGTCTCAGCTGGACGGAAAAGGGACTGACCAGCCAGGGTGGCCTGATCATGGGTTACGCCGGCGACCAGCTGGAGCCCGTCAAGATCCCTGCAGAGGCGAGCAACCTGGAAATCACCGCCCGGGGAGAAGTTCGTTGGACGGATTTGGGCGGCGACGGCCAGTCCCAGACCCACTACCGGCTGGCTCTGGCCGATCCGCAAAGCGGCGCCCACGGGAAACCCGGTCCGGCTTTCGGAACCCACGTCTGCCAGGGCTACCTGGAAACACCCAACGGCGACAAATACGAAGAGAGCCTGGAAGCGGGCGCGCTACTCGAGCTGGCCGGTCTTCCCCCCTTCTACACGGAGGAGCTGCGGCAGCCAGAGACGGGCCAGCGTCCCCTTCCCAAGCTCGCTTTCTAGCTCCAGACGGCCATCATTGCTCTCCACCCAGCTCTGCACGATGGAAAGACCCAGCCCGCTGCCGCCGCTACGCCGGGAACGCGACAGATCCGACCGATAGAAACGCCGCGTCACCCGGGGCAGGTCCTCGGCCGGAATGCCCGTGCCCTGGTCGCGCACTTCGATCAGCAGACCCCCATCCTGCCAACCTACCTTCAAAAAAACCCGGCCCGGAGCGCTGGTGTGGGCCAGGGCGTTATCGAGTAGATTGCGCACCGCCCGTTCGCAGCCGGCCGGATCGACCAGTTCGGCGGTGATCGCCTCCCACTCCATATCCAGGTTATCGTGCAGCGGCTTGTAGGCCGAGGCCAGCTCCTCGAGCATTTGACCGATGTCGACGAGTTCCGCCTGGCGATTGGATTCATCCAACCGGTAAAGCGTCAGCATGTCGTGAACCAGCGTATTGACCCTTCCCAATTCCCTTTCGATCACGTGAAAGGCGCGCTCGCGCCGCTCGGCCGGAATCTGCTGGTAATCGCGCAGCAACTCGACCATGGTCTGAATGGAAGTCAGGGGCGTCTTCAGCTCGTGCGAGGCATCGGCTACAAAGCGCCGCTGGCTCTCGAAGACCTGGCTCAATTCGGCTACCATGCGGTTAAAATTGACGGCGATCGACTGCATCTCGAAAGGCCCCCGGCGCTCCGCCCGAGCCGAAAAATCCCCTGAGCGAACCCGCTGCATCTTCTTGACGATGCTTTCCAGAGGAGTGCATACATAACGGGCCAGCGCGGCCGCCAGCAAGACTCCCACCAGCAAGGCCAGCGTTCCAAAAATACTCATGGAAGAAGCCACGTCGCTGAGCATATCGTCCGCCGGCTTGCTGCCCATGCCCACTTCCAGCACGCCCACCACCCGGCCGTTCTGGTCGCGCACCCGCTGGGCCCACATCAACCAGTGCTCAAAGCTATTATAAGCAATATAATAGGCCTGGTCGCGAGGGCCGTTCAGCACCCTGCGAATCTCGTCCAGATGCTCCTCGGGGCGCTCGCGCGGCCCCCCCAACTCGACGACTTTCTTTAAATCCGCCTGATAGTAGCGCACCAGGATGAAAGCCGAAGCCAGCTCGGACCACTTCTGCTGCCGCCCCGCCGGCATGACCAGATGCAGCGAAGAGCGCAGTTGCGGGTCCGCTCCCGAGTTACGCGGCGGGGGCTCGCGCCTGGGGGGTGCCGGCTCCCAATGCTCCAGCAACTGAAAGCGCAGTTGCCCGTAGGTGCGCCGTTCCAGGTCTTTTTGAATCTGAAAATAAAGCCCCAGGGTCAGACCGACCAGCAGGGCGCCGATCAGCACTACGTTCCAGAGCGTCAGCAAACGGCGGGTGGAAGGGTATTTCTTGCGCAATTCCAGGGTATCGACTTCGCGCAAACGAGAGGTGATGATCACCGGCGGCCCATACCACCGCCAAAACCACCGGGCCCACCACCCATCCTCGGTCCCCCCGGCTCCGGGCCATGCTGAGGGGGCAGCGAAATCGAATAGATGGGAGGCGGCGTCTCGGTAGGACTCGGCTTGACCTCGGGAACCACTTCCTCAGGCACTGGCGGCTCGGCCACCGTCAGGGGCGGCGCGGCTGGAGCCTCGGCCACCGCCGTTTCTTTCTTGGCCACCACCGGCACCCGCGTAGGATAAGCAATTTCCGGGAGCAGCGGTGGCGGGGTGACCTTCGGGGTCACCACGGTTTTTTTGTGAAGGATCGGCTTGACGGTTTTTTTCTGGGACGGCGCTACCGGCAAGCTGGCCGGCAGCGGCTCGGGCTTTTCCACGACGGTAGCCGAAGCGGCGGCGAGGATCACCGGCGGGGAGGAAGGTGGCAGCGGCTCGGAGGTGGCCTGACTGGTTACGAACAGCCAACCCATCAACCCCACCGCCGCCGTGGTCAATACACCGGTGAGCGCATAGAGCACATTTTCTTCGCGGCGCCGCACCGGCGCCAAGACTTCGGTCGGCAGATCTTCCTCGACCGTCAACATCTGGCGCAGCGCCATAGCGGCTTCGGAAGCGGACTGGAAACGATTTTCCTTGCGGGTGGCCAGCATCTTTTTGATGACCAAATCCAGCCAGGTAGGAACCTGAGGATTGAGATAGCGCACCGAAGGTAGCTGGCTGTCCTCGGCCACCAGGTCGATGGGGCTGGGCGGAGTACGCCCGGTCAGCAAATGATAAAGGGTGGCGCCCAGAGCGTAGATGTCGGAGCGCTCGTCGGTGCTGCCGGCTCCCTGGTACTGTTCCAGCGGAGCGTAGCCGGCCGAGCCGATGCCTTGCAAAAAGGTGGCTGTCAGCACGCCCGTCACCTGCACCCGGGCGATACCAAAGTCAATCAGCTTCAATTGGTCCCGAGAGTCTACCATGACATTGGAAGGCTTGAGGTCGCGAAACAAAATCTTGGGATTCTGGCCATGCAGGAAGTCCAGCACTTCGCAGAGCTGCAAGGCCCAGTCCAGCACTTTGGCCACCTCGACCGGACCCTGGCGGGCCACCCGCTGAGCCAGTGTCTCCCCCGGCACATAGTCCATCACCAGGTAGCCGAAGCCATCTTCTTCGAGATAATCGCGCACCCCGACCAGATGCCGATGGCTCAAGCCCTTGAGAATGCCGGCCTCATGGCGAAATTGCTTATGCGCCTCGGTGACCTTGACGGCCACCCGGCCTTCCTCGCCTTCGCACAGGAAGACCCGCCCCATTCCTCCCTGCCCCAGCAGGGAGACCAGACGATAGCGGCGGGTCATGACCTCGCTCAGACGACAGGTTTCCGCATCGATGACCATCTGCCAATCAGCCTAAACAGGCCAACTGAACGCTAAGCTGGTACTTTCCTTAAGACTTCCTGAAGGACGCCGGTACCGAGACAGCGCGAGCCGAACCTCGTAGGCTTCCGCCAGGATGAAAATCTTCGCTTGCTCCCACTGCCGCCACACCGTCTTCTTCGAGAACGTCCAGTGCCTGAACTGTCAGAAGGAACTGGGCTACTTCCCAGAGAGGGGAATGCTGGCCTTACCCCAAGAGGGACTGTCCAAGTGCCGCAACTACACCGAGCACAACGTGTGCAACTGGCTGACCCGCCAGGTAGGCGATTACTGCCGGGCTTGCCGCCTCAACCGCACCATTCCCGACCTGAGCCTGGCCGGCAACCTGCAGCGCTGGTGGCGCCTGGAAATGGCCAAGAAGCGCCTGGTTTTCAGCCTGATTGAATTGCAACTGCCGCTCGACGACCTGCAGTTCGATTTCCTGGTGCCCGGGGCCCAGCCGGTGTTGACCGGCTATTCCAACGGACTGATCACTATCAACGCCGGCGAAGCCGATGATCCCACCCGGGAAAAAATGCGCGTCGATATGAATGAGCCCTACCGCACGCTGCTCGGCCACTTCCGCCACGAAAGCGCACACCACTACTGGACCGTACTCGTCAAGGACCTGCCCGCCTTTCGCCAGGTCTTCGGAGACGAGCGCCAGGACTACCAGCAGTGCCTGGATCGTCACTATCGAGAGGGCCCTCTGCCCGACTGGCGCGAGCAAGGATTCATCAGCGCCTACGCCAGCATGCACCCCTGGGAGGATTGGGCCGAAAGCTGGGCTCATTACCTGCACATGCGCGATACCTTGCAAACCTCGTCCGAATTTGGCTTGGGACGCCTGGACACACAGACCTTCGACGACATGATCCAGGATTGGAGCCGGCTGACCTTCGCCCTCAACAGCATCAACCGCAGTATGGGCATCAGCGATCTCTACCCTTTCGTGCTGGGTAAGCCGGTGCTGGAGAAGCTGCGCTGGATCCACCATCTCCTGGAGGGGCACCAGCGCTGATTGGCAAAGCAACCGGGATGACCAAGCGGTTCTCGACCCTCCTCGGTCAGTTCGGCGACGCCACCCGGCGCGAACTGGTGTCCAATCAATTGGCCCAATGCGTGGGAGCCGAACAATTGCTTATCTTCGTGCGCGACCCGGGATCGGGAGAGTGGCGCAGCGGCCTCGGCTTCAAAAATTCCCGCCTCTGGAAGAAGCTGGTGGAAAAAGCCGCTCGCCAGCAAACCGCCGAAACCCACCGCCAGAAACGTGTGGCCCGCGCCTACGCTCAGGGCGATGCGGTGCTGCTGCTGTTGGGCGGCCAACCCAAGCCGCAGCCTCTGCTCGACACCTTGCCCCTGCTGGCCACTCTGTTGCGCCACGAACTCAATACCGATCCCGAAGAGCGCTCAGATTTCCTGGGCTACGCCAATCACGAAATCCGCACTCCCATGGCCGCCATGATGGGCTATGTGGACATCCTGCTGCGTCAGAGCGAGGACCCCGACGACCGTCACTACCTGGAGGTCATCCACCGCAACGGTCAGTTGCTGCTGGAAACCCTCAACGACTTGTTCGACCTTTCGCGCATTCGCCTGAATCAGTTGCAGGTGGAAAAAGAACCCTTCGAACTGACTCCGCTGATCGCTGAAATCCGCGGCCAGATGGAACCGGAGGCTCAGGAAAAGGGTCTGGGCCTGCAGATTTTTTTCGACACGCTGGTGCCGCGTTCGCTTTCCAGCGACCGCTCGCGTTTGCGCCAGATCCTGGTCAATTTACTGAGTAACGCCATCAAATACACTGAGCGCGGCTGGGTGCGCCTGAGCATTCGTTGGGCCGACGGCGAGTTGGAGTTCGCGGTCGTCGACAGCGGGGTCGGGTTGGATCCGGAAACCTTGCCCAAGCTGCTGCACACTCAAAGCATCGGCCTGTCCATCAGCCATCAGCTGGTCCGCCTCCTGGGCGGCAAACTGGAGGTCAGCAGTGAGTCCGGCAAAGGCACTTGCTTCCGCTTCCGCCTCGAGACGCCCGGCCCAGACCTTATCGATGGCAATATTGAACTGCTGACGGCGCCGCTGCAGGATTATCAGCTACCGGACCTGGCCGGGCTGACCACGCTGGTGGTCGATGACCGCGAAGACATACGGGAGATTGTCCGCAATTACCTGGAAGAAGCGGGAGCCACCGTCTACACCACCGGAGAAGGCCAGACGGCTTTAGATTTCCTGAAGACAAAGACCGTCTCGGTGATCGTGTTGGACATGCATATGCCGGGCATGGATGGCTACGCCACCGCCCGGGCCTTGCGCGAGCAGGGCCTGACCACGCCGATCCTGGCCCTCACCGCCAGCGCCAACCGGGGGGACCGAACCAGTTGCATGGAAGCGGGCTGTAACAGTTATTTGAGTAAACCGGTGGATCGCTCGGCCCTGATCGGCCAGGTCTGGACCTTGGCTTATACGCTGCAGGTGCTGGTGGTGGAAGACAGTCCGTTGGCGGCCCACGCCCTCAAGTCCATGCTGGAGTCGATGGGATGCACGGTGGAAATGGCCCACAGTGGGGCCGAAACCAGGGCCAGGCTGGCAGAGGGGTGTCCGACCGTGATCTTGATGGACCTGGGACTGCCCGACGTGGATGGCTGGGACTTGCTGGAATGGTTGCGCCAGCACTGCCCTGATTCGCGGGTGCTGGCGCATACCGGGCGCCGTCCCGAAGAAATGATCCCTCCGCGTCCGGGTCTGGCCTTTGATGGCTATCTGCAGAAACCAGCCGCGCGTAAGTCTTTGCTGCAGAGTCTCTTTCCTCGCTGAGCTTTCAAATCTCGGGACGCGGGGTCCAGGCCGGCGCCGGCCTGGCCGGATTCATCAAGGGCTAGTCAAACTCCGGCCAGTTGGACCGCGACTAACACCGCCATTCCCAACACGAACAGCCAGATCGAGAGCCGCATGGTGGCGTATTCCGGGGATTCCCCCACTTCGTAATGTGTGACCTTGCCCAGATCTTCGCGAACAGCTTCCATCTGCTCAGTATGCGGCCATGGCCTGCCCGGTGACCCGGTACTGGAGTCACGGAGTGATTGAGAAACTATCTAGAAAGCGCTGTTGCAGTCCCAGATCGAAACCGACCGCGGAGACGATGTAGCTGTGCCGGGCGGTGCTCAGCAGGAGATAGCACCCCGGCACCCCCGCGTCGTCGATACGCGACCAGTAAATCACCTGCCGGCCCTGACGCTTTTCGTCGCGCAGTTCTACCTCGGTATACTTGCCCGTGCGATGGCGCACCATTTGCAGAAGATCGAATCGGGGCCTGGTCCTGTCCAGAACGGTAACCTGATAACTTTGATAACGGGCGGGCCGGCTCAAGAAGACCTGCCCCCAATTCTCTTCTCGCGTGATCCCCACTTCGGTGGGGAAATCCGCGCGAAATTGGTAGACCCGATTAGAATAGGGCTTGGCCTGGGCCAAACCGGTGAGCCCCAACGCCAGCAAAAGGGCCAGAGACTTGATCATTCTATTGTCTATTTCAAGCAGGGCCGCTATTCCTTTTTTCAAACGGGTTCCGTCGGCTTACTCCAGCAGGCCCAGGCGCATTCCAACCACAGCCGCTTCGGCTCGATCGGAAACACTGAGCTTCGACTTCAAACTGTGCACGTATTTCTTCACGGTGGCTTCGGCCAGGTGGAGCTTCTCGCCGATGACCCGGTTGCTGCTGCCCTTCGAGATCAGACGCAACACGGCCAGTTCGCGCTCGCTCAGATTGGACGCCGAAGCCGGTGTGGTGGCTTCCTCCTCGCCCGGCATCCGCCGGCCCTGGGAAACCAGCCGGACCAATCGGCTGAGCAGCCGCTTTTCCAGCAAGCAACCGCCCTGAAAGAGAGTGTGAATGGAGAGCGGAATGAGCTTGGGCGGAGAGTCCTTAAGCAGATACCCCGCCGCTCCCGCCACCAGGGCGTCGATGAGGAAAAGTTCGTTGTCGTGCATGGTCAGCACTAATACCTGCGTGGCCGGCGACTGCCGGCGAATCTCGCGGATGACCTCAAGGCCGTTACCATCCGGCAGAGTCAGATCTATAAGCAATACATCCGGCTTGTATTTTTCCACAAGCTCACAGGCTTGAGCACCCGTTTCGCCTTCCGCGACCAATTTCATGTCCGTGTTATCCGCCAACACGGTCCTTAAACCCATGCGCACGACCGAATGGTCGTCCACCACTATAACCCGAATCGGCTCCACCGTTGTGAAATCTCCATTTGCCCCCGTATAACTGGCGCTCTGTTCTGTCAGCGTCAGGCCCCGTCCTACTTGGTCTCCAGCGTTGCGGACCCCTCAGAGGCGAAAAGCCGCGTCAAATAAGGCTTTCATAGCATAGACTGCAACCGAAAAGTATACTTAAGTCGCCAAAATACACGTTTAAAAGCATCAACCATCTCGTTTAGGGCTAACCAGTTCTAGTTACGACACCATGAGCAGTTGCCCCCAAGGCAGATCTATTCGAGAAAACCCATAGGATCCTCTGTTCTCCCAAAGATAAGCAATAACCCGCTCGGCGGATAATTGCTTATCTTTGGGAATCAAAGTGACCTCCTGGGCGGTTACCCCCAGGGGTAGACTTCTGCAAAGGGAGGGCATATGCCAACGAACGCAATCATCGTAGGGACTGATCTGAGCCCGCACACCTCCAATATCGTGGACGAGGGACTGAAGCTGGCCCGGGCGCTGCACGGCCATCTGGTGCTGGTGCACGCCGTAGAGCCTATCGAAGACCCGGCCGAGGCCGACCGCGATACTCAGGCCTTTCACGACCAGCTCATCAACCAGGCCGAAGAAACACTCAACGCCCAGCGCCAGGGATGGCCAGCGGACGTTGAATTATTGACCAACGTGGAACTCGGTTCCCGCGTCGAAGTACTGGTGCGCCTGGTACGCGAGCGCGAGGCTCGTATGCTGGTTATGGGGAGCCCTTTTCGGGGCTCGGGACCCCCGGTGGGCATCGGCCTTCAGTTGATGGCCCAATGCCCGTGCCCGGTGGTTATTGTCCCGTAAGTAGCTGCTGGAGAACGTAAGGCAGAATGCCACCGCTCTTGTAGTAGTCGACTTCGATGGGCGTGTCGATGCGCAAGGTGACCTTCACCTCTTCCCGCTGGTCGCCGCGGTGAATCACCAGAGTCAGGTCTTTGCGCGGCTTCAGGCCGTCTTCCAGGCCCAGCAGATCGAAGGTCTCGCTGCCGTTCAGTTGAGGGGTCTCTCCCTGAAACTGGCAGGGCAGCACGCCCATACCCACCAAGTTGCTGCGGTGAATGCGTTCAAAGCTCTGCGCAATCACGGCGCGCACGCCCAGCAGGCGAGTGCCCTTGGCGGCCCAGTCACGAGAGGAGCCGGTGCCGTATTCCTGACCGGCGATGACGATCAGGGGCACGTTCTCCTTTTCATAGGCCATGGCCGCGTCGTAGATGCTCATGCGTTCCCCGTCGGGATAGTGCACCGTGACGCCGCCTTCCACGCCCGGCACCATGTGGTTTTTGATGCGCACATTGGCGAAAGTGCCGCGCACCATTACCTCATGATTGCCGCGGCGTGAGCCATAGCTGTTGAAGTCTTTGACCTCGACCTTCTTCTGCTGCAGATAGATGCCGGCCGGCGACGAGGCTTTGATGGCTCCGGCCGGGCTGATGTGGTCGGTGGTCACCGAGTCGCCGAAGATGGCCAGCGGGCGGGCGTTATGCAGGTCCTTGGGCTCCGACAGTTTGCCGGTGTAGCCTTCGAAGTAGGGTGGGTGGCGAATATAGGTCGACTGGTCATCCCACTCAAAAATCCTGCCCACGGTGGCGGGGATCTGGTTCCAAAGCGGGTTCTGATCCGCAAAACTACCATACAGGCGGCGATAGCTCTCGGGATCAAAGGCTGAGCTCATGAGCTTCTGGATCTCTTCCAGCGAAGGCCAGATTTCATGCAGATAGACCGGCTTGCCGTCCTTGCCCTCGCCCAGCGGCTCCTTGGACAGGTCGACATCGACGCGTCCGGCCAGGGCGAAGGCGACCACCAGCGGAGGGCTCATCAGGAAGTTGGCCTTCACATTCTGGTGCACGCGCGCTTCGAAATTGCGGTTGCCCGAAAGGACGGCCGCGGCCACCAGGTCGTTTTCCGTAATGACCTGTTCGATGGCCGGGTCGAGAGGACCCGAGTTGCCGATGCAGGTGGTGCAGCCGTAGCCGACCAGATTGAAGCCGATTTCATTCAGATAGGTCTGCAGGCCGGTGCGCTCCAGATAGTCGGTCACCGCCCGCGAGCCGGGAGCCAGCGAATTCTTGACAGTGGGACGCACCGAGAGGCCGCGTTCCACGGCTTTCTTGGCCAGCAGGCCGGCGGCCAGCATGACGCTCGGATTGGAAGTATTAGTGCACGAGGTAATGGCGGCGATGACCACATCGCCGTGGCCCAGTTCCTCGTGAGCGCGGGGGAACTCGCCTTTGGGCACGCCTTCCAAACGGTCCGGAGTAGGCCGGTTGTCGACCATCTCCGTTTCCGTCATGGTGCTGGTGCCCTTGTGGCTCAAGTGCTCTTCGATCGCCCGGGGCAAAGTTTCCGTCGCCTGGCTACCGCCGCCGGTGACCTGCTCGCCTTTGAGGCTGCGGCCGATGGCCGCGTGGTAGCGCACTTTCTCGCCCGGCTTACCGTAGCCGCCCTCGTTGACCGGCTTCTGCAGCAAACTGTTGAACTGTTCTTTCAGGTTGGTCAGGGCGATCCGATCCTGAGGCCGCTTGGGCCCGGCTACGGCCGGTTCAATGGTGCTCAAATCAAGCTCTACCGTCTGGCTGTAATCGCACTGCCCCTGCTCGGGAATACCGAACATTCCCTGAGCCTGGTAGTAGCGGCGCACCCGATCGACCTGAGCGGCCTCGCGGCCGGTGGCGGTCAGATACTCGCAGGTGGCCTCATCGACCGGGAAAAAGCCCATGGTGGCCCCATATTCCGGAGCCATATTGGCGATGGTGGCGCGGTCCACCACCGACAGACTGCTGGCCCCTTTGCCGAAGTACTCGACAAACTTGCCGACCACCTTGGTCTGGCGCAGCAGTTCGGTGACGCGTAGCACCAGGTCGGTGGCCGTGACCCCGGTCTTCAATTCGCCGGTGAGATGCACGCCAACCACGTCGGGAGTGAGGAAATAGACGGGCTGGCCCAGCATGGCCGCTTCGGCCTCGATGCCGCCCACACCCCAGCCCACGATGCCCAGACCGTTGATCATGGTGGTGTGCGAATCCGTGCCCACCAGCGTGTCGGGATAGAGTACGCCGTCCTTCTCGCACACGCACTGAGCCAGATACTCCAGGTTGACCTGGTGGCAGATGCCGATGCCGGGCGGAACCACGCGAAATCCATTGAACGCCTGGGTGCCCCACTTCAGGAACTGGTAACGCGACTGATTGCGCTCGAACTCCATTTCCATGTTGCGCTCGAAGGCATCGCCGCGCGAAGCCAGGTCCACCTGCACCGAATGGTCGATGACCAGGTCCACCGGCACCAGCGGTTCGATAATGCCCGTGTCTTTCTTCATTAGAGCCACCGCCGAGCGCATAGCGGCCAGGTCCACCAGCAGCGGAACCCCGGTGAAGTCCTGCAGCAGCACGCGCGCCACCGTGAAGGGAATCTCCTCGGTGCGCTCGGCTTGGGGCTCCCAGTTGGCCAGGGCCTTGACGTCTTTTTCGGTCACCTTTTTGCCGTCGCAGTTGCGCAGAACCGACTCCAGCACCACCCGGATACTCACCGGCAGGCGCGATATTTTGCCCACCCCGGCCTTCTCCAGTTGCGGCAGAGAATGAAACTTCTCTCCGGAACCCAGATCTTGCAATGAATCGAACGGCATATTAAAGCACTCCTCACCTAGACTATAAGCCCTCCTTTTCGGCCCGCCGACTTCCTCCTTCGATAAGGCCTAGGCAATCCGCCCGCGCGTCCCGAAAAAGGCCAGCATGCGAAGGTTTTTGCTCTGGCCGGGCCGCTCTGGGGTCAGGACTACGAGGACCTGCTCAAGCAGGCGCAGCGCTGCGATCCTGCCACCGACTTCACCGCCCTGCGCCAGGCCTACACCCACCTTCCCGGCTACAACGGCTATGCCGACCTCACCTCATGCTCAAGGCCCTGGCCGCCTCAGACTGGCCAAACGCCGAAAAACAAGCCCGCAATGTCCTGATAAGCAATTACCTCCAGCTCGACGCCCACTATGTGTTATTGCTTATTTCTAAGCGGGAGGGGGATACAGCCGGGGAAAACCTGCACGATTTCATGCTGCGCGGCCTGTCTGGAGCCATTCGCGCGGGGCACGACGGCTCAAGCCCAGAGCAATCTTGGAATGCGCTCAACGTCTCGGAGGAGTATTCGGTGTGCCGCCTGGCCGGCTGGAAGTGGCAGAGACAAGGCATCGTGCGTCAGGGCCCGGCAGTATGACCGGGTAATGGTGATCAACACCGAAGGCAAAAGTTTCCCGATTTATTTCGACATCACCGGCTGGTTCGGTAAGCTCTAGGCGACCAGGGAGACGGCCCAGTCCAGGATCATGGGAAAGACCCGTGGGTCGCCCACCCAACCAGCGTCCAGGGCGTAGAAAGGCACGCCTAACTCGTAGGCCCGTTCCACCAATTCATCCAGGGTATGATATTCGCCACCCACGACTTCGACCACGGCGGTCACCGTTTTGTCGCCTTTGGAAATGAGCAGGACGTTGTCCGGGCAGCGATACATGGCTCGCGTGCGCACGGCCACTTGAGGCACCCAGGCAATCGAGACCCCCTGGTGCTGCATAAGGAAGCCCCGATGGCAGCCTTTAAATTCCTTGCCGGACTTGCCGTTGACCACGGCCAGCGCACAGCCCATCGCACTCAGTCGCACTCCTGTCAACTGAGCGCCCAAGAGGGCCAGGGCCAGTAAAAACCAGCGCTCACACCAGGAGTCGAAGCGCAGTGAGTTAAAGTTGCGCCAGTAGCGCTGATCCGGTCCCTTCTCCTTCTCCAACCTTTCCAGCATGTCACCCGTTTCTTCTCTGAAGACTGTGGTCAGGCCGGAAAGCCGATCTTCTACTCCCCACTTCTGGTGCACTTGCGAGTGGCGGGGCCTGCGCCCCAGATCCGGAGGCGGGTCCGTCGGAGCCACAGCACCTTGAATCAAAGAACGTCTGATGACCTTGGAAGTATCCGTCATGGGCGGCCTGCCTTTCAGGAAGGGGGCGGTGGTAAAGAGTCCAGGACACTCCAGGAACTCTTCCAGGCGTAGCGCCATCTTTTCGGAGAGCGGCCGTCGCCCGCGCTCGACCTGCGAAAGATAAGGTTGACTGCAGCCCACACCGTGGGCCACTGCTCTTTGCGTTAGGCCTTCAGCCCTGCGCCGGGCGCGCAAAGCTTGAACGACTTTATCCATGGGCGGGATCATACGTCTTCGGGTGTTCAGAAGAGAGCGTAAATCCCCTGCAACCCCTCACCCCGAAAATTTGGAATAAGCAATTATCCGGCCGCTTGGATAATTGCTTATCTTTGGGCAGGGACGGGCCCCGCCTGCCGGGGAAGCATCAGCGATGCCCACCATTCCTTCCATGAAAGGGGACGGCTTCTACGATCAGCACTCGCAGGTCCAGGAGCAGTTCATCCTTTCCAGCCAGGATCTCATCGAAGAAGCTGCCCGGGCCATTCCTTTACCCGAGAACGGCCCGATCGGCCTGGCCGACCTGGGTTGTTCGGAAGGAAAAAACTCGCTGATGCTGATGCGCAAGTTAACCCAACTGGTCCGCCAGCGCTCGCAACAACCCCTTATGATCACTCATAACGATCTTCCCGCCAACAACTGGAACGGCTTTTTCCGCAACCTGACGCCCTATGGTCCCAACATCTGGGCCCAGGCCAATGCCACCAGCTTTTTCCAACCGGTCGTCCCCCCGGGGACGCTGCATATTGCCTGTTGCTACTCGACCGTGCACTGGCTCAGCCAACTGCCGCCGGTGCCCAACCCGAACGGAGTCCTTTTCGCCCTGATGGAACCGCAGTCCCGAAAAGTGCTGGTGGATCAGGCCGCCCGCGACTGGGAAGCTTTCTTACAAGCCCGCGCCGAGGAGTTGGTGCCCGGCGGACGCCTGATTATCGTCAGCGGAGGCAATCAGGATGGAGATGTGGCCGGTCTGAAGATGTACCGGTTGCTGGATCAAATCCTACAGGAACTCGGCCACCCTCCCTTCGTCATGCCCATCTACTATAGAGACGAGCAAGAAATCCGCCAACCGCTGGAACGTTGCGGTTTTCAAGTGGAGCAATGCCGTATCCAGCGCCTGACCACGCCCTTCGCCGAGCAGCTAGAGCGAGACGGGGACCGCCAAAAATACGCAAAGGACACCACCGGATTCCTGCGCGCCTGGATGGAGCCGCTCTTGCCCGACCCGCGCATCTACGAAATCCTGGAAGAGCGCCTGGCCGCGACCGGTACCGAGGTGGCCAATGTCCAGATCGTGGCCGCCTTCTCGAAGCGGTGAAATTCGGTAAAGTCAAGAAGCAGCACAGCATGCTCGAGGGCCTGGAAGAGCTGAGCAAGCAAATCCTCAAAGACTGCCCTCACGTCCAGCGCATCGTGCCGGGTCGCATCAACCGCCGCAAGGGCCGCGGGGTGGCCGAATTCAAGGTTCAGTATCCCACCCCGGCCGGCCTCAAGTGCATTTACCTGCGCTCTGGAGCGACCCAGGAAGTCTTTTTGATCTGCTCGGATCTCCAGCTGGCCCAGGAATGGCTCCAAAAAGATAAGCAATAATCCGAGAGGGAGGCAAGCCGTTCGATCGTATTTTCGCAGTAGTGAAATTCGAAACCGGTCCCGACGGACGCACCAGCCTGGTCAGATTCCCTGCGCATATCGCTCACGATGCGGAACTGAGGTCCTTTTATCGAGAAATCTCGGCCCGGTTGTGCGGCCTCCAGCATCCCCATATCATCGGTGTCCAGGAGTTACTGGACGACGATTACCTGGTGGTCGAGGGACTGCAGGAAGCCAAGCCGCTGCTAGACATTCCGGAGAACCCCGAGGATTTCGTGCGCGGGATGTTCGGGGCTCTGGAATATGCTCACTGGCGCGGCCTCCCCCATCGCTTGCTCAATTGCCACTGCCTCTGGCTGTTCCCCGGCAACACTGTGAAGATCTGGGGCTTTGGCCTGGACTACCTGGAAGAGCGCCACGGCCCTTCGGAACTCTTTGAGGCCACGCCGACCGCCCCCTACTGGTCCCCTGAACACACCCATCACCAGGAGCCGGACGCGCGCAGCGACATCTGGGCCCTGGGCATCGTGCTCTACCGCTGGTATAGCGGCCGTCTGCCTTTCCAGAGCAACTGCCTGCCGGTGCTGGTCGATCGCATTCGTTCTTACCATCCACCCGAACCACCGGGTCCCTACGCTGACCTGATCTTGAGATGCCTGGAAAAGGATCCTGACGACCGCTTCCAGAGCGTGGGCGAAATGAGCCGCTACCTGTAGAATCGGGCAAGAGCCGGGCAGGATTCGGTCTGGAGAAGGCCGGCCCGGCATCATAAAATTCCTTTATGACCCCCCGAAACTAAGCATTGGACCCGGAACTCGCCGCCGGCCTATGCTTGGGGCTCAGACAAGGAGACCGGCCATGTGGATTGTCCGCCTGGCGCTGGCCCGCCCTTACACCATCATCGTCATGACTTTGCTCATGCTGATGGGGGGCGGCGCCTCACTGCGCCTGATGTCGACCGACATCTTTCCAACCATCAATATCCCGGTCGTCAGCGTGATCTGGACCTACAACGGTCTGGCCGCCGACGAATTCGAAAAACGCATCACCATCTATAGCGAATACGCTCTCAGTTCCAACGTCAACGACGTCAAGAGCATGGAGAGCCAGACTATCGATGGAGTCGGGGTGATCCGTCTTTATTTCCATCCGGGGGTCAAATCGGAGACGGCCATCGCCCAGGCCACGGCCGTCTCGCAGGCGATTCTGCGGCGTATGCCCGCCGGCGTGCAGCCGCCCATTCTGCTGCGCTATATGGCCGACAGTGTGCCGCTGATTCAACTGAGCCTGAGCAGCGACAGCCTGAGCGAGAGCCAGCTCTACGACTACGGGATCTTCCGCGTGCGCCAGGCGCTGGCGGCTGTCCCAGGTTCGACCCTGCCTGCTCCCTACGGTGGAAAAATCCGCCAGTTGCGCGTAGAACTCGACAACCACAAGCTCCAGGGCCTGTCGCTGTCTCCGCGTGACGTCAATAACGCCATCAACTCCCAGAACTTGATGTTGCCTTCCGGCACGGCTCGTATCGGGGGGACTGAATACCGCGTGGCCCTCAACAACAGCCCGATCGTAGGCCAGGAAATTGCTAATATTCCCATTCGGGAGGTCAACGGCAAGCTTATCTACATTCGCGACGTGGCCAGTGTCCACGATGGTTCCGCCGTGCAGAACAACGTGGTCAACAGCGATGGTGCCCGCTCGGTGCTGCTGACGGTCTTGAAAAACGGCTCGGCTTCGACACTGGACGTGGTCAATCAGGTCAAAGACCTGCTGCCCACCCTGCGTGCCTCGGCTCCCAAAGGAATGAACATCCAACCGCTCTTTGACCAGTCGTTCTTCGTTCAGGCGGCGGTCGACAACGTCATTCACGAAGGACTGATCGCCGCGTTTCTGACCGGCAGTTTAATCCTCTTGTTCCTGGGTAGCTGGCGCTCCACGCTGATTGTGCTCATCTCCATTCCTATATCCATCCTTGTATCCTTGACGATGCTCTATGCTCTGGGGCACACCCTCAATATCATGACCCTGGGCGGGCTCTCGCTGGCCATCGGCATTCTGGTCGACGACGCCACTGTGGAAATCGAGAATGTCCACCGCAATCTGGGGCAGGGCAAAGGCCTGCTGCAGGCCATCCTGGACGGGGCCGAGCAAATCGCCACGCCCGCCCTGATGGCCACCAGCTGTATCTGCATCGTCTTCCTGCCGGTCGCCCTGCTCGACGGACCGGCCCGCTACTTGTTCATCCCCTTCGCCCAGGCAGTCGTCTTCGCCGTGGCCACCAGCTACTGGCTGAGCCGCACGCTGGTTCCCCTGCTGGTGAAAACCCTGGAAAAGCCCCACCAGGAACACCACTGGAACCGAGGCTTCCTGACCGCCTTCGAAGGCTTTCGCACCCGTTACAGCGCCTTATTACTGTGGGGATTGCAACATCCGCGCCGCATTCTGATCCCGGCCCTGGTCAGCCTGATGAGCGCCGGCTTCCTGGCCCCGCTGGTGGGGCGTGATTTCTTTCCTAGCGTCGACGCCGGTCAAATCCGCATGCACGTCAAGGATCGTCCCGGGCAACGCATCGAGGACACCGAGCGCACCTTCGCTCGCGTTGAAGACGAAATCCGCCGGGTGATCCCGTCCCAGGAAATTGAACTCATCACCAACAACATCGGCGTGCCCGCCGAAGCCTATAACCTGGCCTTCGGCGACAGTGCCACTCTGGGGCCTTCGGATGGAGAGCTCCTCATCTCCTTGAAGTCCAGAAAAACAGGCGAACACACCCGCGCGTTGCGGGCCGACCTCCAGGAAAAATTCCCGGACCTCACCTTTTACTTCCAACCGGCCGACATCGTATCTCAAATTCTCAGCTTCGGCCTGCCCGCTCCCATCAACGTGCGCGTGGCCGGCTACAACAAAGCGGAAAACCTTGGGATTGCCCGCGGCTTGATGGAAGACCTCAAGCAAATCCCGGGAGCCGTCGATGTGCACATGCACCAGGACACCGACGCGCCCCAACTCAAGGTCGAGGTGGATCGCACCCTGCTGGCCCGCCAGAACGTCACCCAGTCCCACCTGGCCGACGACCTGCTGGTCTCCCTCTCTTCCAATACCCAGGTTACCCCAAACTACTGGGTCGACCCGTCCACCGGCATTCCCTACTTCGTGGCCGTCCAGACCCCCACCCAGGAGATAAGCAATTTCCAAGATCTCTTGAATCTACCGGTGACCGGCCGGCAATTACTGCGCAATGTGGCTACATTAAAGCGCGGGCAGGCCAACACCGTGGTCAATCACTACAATATTCAGCCCGTCTACGACCTGTTCGTGAACGTTCAGTCGCGCGACCTCGGCGGCGTCTCGGGCGAGGTCAAAGCGGTCATCGAGAAATGGCAAAAGAAAATGGCTCCCGGCAACCGCATTCTGCTGCGCGGCCTGGTCGATAGCATGGACAGCTCGTTCTACCGCCTGGGCTGGGGCTTCGCGGCCGCCCTGATGCTGGTTTTCCTGCTGCTGGTGGTGAACTTCCAATCCTTTACCGACGCCGCCATCATCATCGCCGCTCTGCCCGGCGCGATGGCAGGTATTGTCTGGGGTCTGTTCCTCACTCATACGACCTTCAACGTGCCTTCGCTGATGGGAGCCATCATGACCCTGGGAGTGGCCACCGCCAACAGCGTGCTCATCGTCAGTTTTGCCAAAGAACGAATGGCCGACGGGGATGACGCGGTTACGGCCGCTTTCCAGGCCGGACGCACGAGACTGAGGCCCGTGATGATGACGGCTCTGGCCATGATCATCGGAATGATTCCTATGTCGCTCGCCCTGGGACAGGGTGCCGAGCAAAATGCCCCGCTGGGACGCGCCGTTATCGGCGGCCTCAGTATGGCCACCCTGTTCACCCTATTTTTCGTACCGGCCGTCTTCGCGCTGGTGCGCCGGAGGAAGTCGTGAAAACAAGCGAGATTCGGCCGCTCAAGCTGGCCAACTGGAAAGTCAGTTTATTGCTTATCTTTCTGTTGGGGGTGCTTGTGCCCGTAGGCCTGGCGCCCTTGCGGGCGGACCAGCAGCGTCAGTCCAAGCCCTTACCGTTGAAGGTCAAGCTGGCCACCGCCCATTTGGGGGATCAGGAAGAAACGCTGGAGCTGCCGGCCACCGTGGAGGCGGTTCAGGAAACTCAGTTGTTCGCCCGCGGCAACGGTTTTGTGGAGAGCTACTATGCCGATCTAGGGGATCAGGTCCGGGCCGGGCAATTGTTGGCCCGCCTGCAGGCCAGCGAGCTCCCTTCCCGCCTGGCTCAGTCCCAGGCCGACGTGGTGCAGGCCAGAGCCGACCTGCATCAGGCCCAGTCCGACGTGGCCCGGGCCCGGGCCGCTCTGCTGCAGGGCCAGGCCGAGATGGTCAAAGCCCGGGCCGACGTCGATCAAGGGCGAGCCGATCTCAAACAGCGCCAGCATGAAGCCGACTTCGCCCGGCGCAGCGACGGACGCTGGCAAAAACTTCTGGAAGACGGCGCAGTTTCCATCCAGGAAGCCGATCAGCGGCGCTCCAGCTTGCTTTCCTCCAACGCCTCGGTCGACTCGGCTCGCCAGCGTATCGAAGCGGCCAGTGCTCAGGTACGAGCCGCGCAGGCCCGGGTCCACTCGCTGGCATCCGAAGTCGGCGCGGCTCGGAGCCGGGTCGAATCGGCCCGGGCTCGCCTCAACGCCCGCCAGGCCGAGGTGGACCAGGTCCTGGCTGAAATCGATCATCTCAACATCCGCGCGCCCTTTGACGGCGTCATTACCGAGCGTGGTCTGGAAACCGGCCAGTTGGTGGAAGCCGGCGCTCGTAAGCCGCTCTTCCGCCTGGCCCGTCAGGATCGGCTGCGCGTTTTCGTCGACGTTCCCCAAAGTAGCGCCGGGGAAATCAAGGCCGGACAAATTGCTTATATCCATGCCGGGGGCGACCGGCTCCCCGGCGTGATGGCCCGCACCGCCCGCGCCCTCGACCCCGTCACCCGCACGCTGCGCAGCGAAATCCACCTGAAATCCTCCCTGGCTCTGGCGCCGGGAATGCACGTGCAGGTCGAGCTCAAGGTCAAGCGCCACCCTCCCGTGCTGGTGCCCACCTCCAGCCTGCTCACCCGCTCCGACGCCACCCTGGTGGCCACCGTTCAATCGGGTGAAATCCAACTGAAACCCGTAACCGTCGGGATCGACCGAGGGGTCGAGGTAGAAATTTTGAGCGGGCTGCAGCCCGGCCAGCAAGTGGTGGCCACCGCGCGCGACAGCCTGGCCGACGGCCAGAAAGTGGAAACGAAATGATCCGTTATCTCCTGGCGCTTCTGCTCAGCGGAGAACTCGGCGCCCAGACTCCCTTCGACTACCGTCAGGCGGTGGATACAGCTCTGCGTCAGAACCTGACCTTGCAGTCCCAAGAGCTAGAACCACCGCAAGCTCAGGCCCGCCTGGAACAGGCCCGGGCCCAGCGCAACCCGACTTTTAGCCTGACCAGCACCTATCTGCACCAGGCCGATGAATTGCTTATTTCGGGGACGCAGAATCTCAACAGCGGCCTGCCCCAGGGCCTGAACCAGCGCACCGCTCTGTCCCCCGACCTGATGCTCAACCGCTTTGCCCTGGCCGTTCCGGTCTACACCGGGGGGCGTCTGGAGAGCGCCATGCACGAGCGCAAAGCCCTGCTGGAGGCGGAGCAGAGCGGACTGGAACGCAATCGTCAACTGACCTCCCAAAGCGCCAGGCTCAACTACCTGCAATCCCTGTTAGCCCGAGAGAACCTGGAGGTTTCCCTGATGAACCTGAAGGAAGCCTCGCATAACCTGGCGATCATCAAAAGCCGCCACCAGGCCGGCGTGGCCACTCGTTTCGACTTGATGCAGGCCGAAACGGCCCTGGCCAACGGCCAGGAACAGTTGGCCCGCTCCCAGGCCGACTGGGAGCGCCAGCAGGTGCGCCTCAGCGAGGTCCTCAACGCTCCCCTGGAAACCCGTTACGACCTGAAAGAATCGCTGCTGGCTCCCGAGCCGCTGCTCCGACAAGAAACCCTTTACGCTCAGGACCTGCCCACCCTCAGCGAACGGGCCCTGGCCCGCCGGCCCGAGCTCAATCAACTGCGCGCCCGCATCCAGGCCGTGCAAGAGCAACGCAATGGAGCCGAGTCCGGCCTGAAGCCGAGTTTCTTCGTATCGCTCAACTACGACTTCTTAGGCAATCCCAGCCAGTTGCAAAATGGCTGGTCGCTGCTGGCCAGCCTGGCCATTCCGCTCTGGGACGGAGGGTTGACCGAGGCCCGCGTCAGTGAACTCGACACTCGCGAGCTGCAGTTGCAGACCGAAGAGAAACGCCAGTTGCAGCGTATCGGCGTGGAGGTCAAGGAGAGCTATCTGACCCTGCAAGAGGCTGAACAGCGCCTGCTGGCCGCCGCAGCCGCCCAGAACGCCGCCCGCGAAGCCGTGCGGGTGGGACGCCTGCGCTACGACGTGGGGGCGGCGACCTCGCTGGAACTGATCTCGGCCCAGTCCAGCCTGACCGCCGCCAGCTTCGCCCTGGCCGAGGCTCGCTTCCGCCAACTCTCGGCCCGCGTGGCCATCAACACGGCCGTAGGCGAGGAGGCGACCCGATGAACCTCTTGAGAACGCTGGCCCTGGGCTTGTGGATGGCCGGCCTCTACAGCATTATCGTCTACCCCGAAGACTGGCTCCGGGACCCCTCCCGAGTGCTGGTGGAGATGACCTTGTGGAACGTCGGCTGGCTGCTGGCCGCCTGGACCTTTACTCTGGGAGCCGCCACCACAAATATCCCCTGACAAAGGTATAGCCATACCCGGGCTCCCTCTCCGGCTGGTGCTAGAGTCGGGATATGAGTAGACCCATTTGGAAAGGCAGCATCGCGTTTGGGTTGGTGAACATTCCCGTCAGTCTTTACTCCGGCGAAGAGCGTAAGGAAGAGATCCATTTCAATCTGCTGGATAAGCGCGATCAGGCCCACATCAAGTACAAGCGCATCAATGAGGTGACCGGCAAAGAAGTCACCTGGAGCAACATCGTTAAGGGCTACGAAATCGAGAAGGACGAGTTCGTTCTGCTCGACGACAAGGACTTCGAGGCGCTGGCCGTCGAGAACAACAAGGCTATCGAGATCAGTGAATTTGTGCCCGAGGAGGCCATCGCTCCCCTGTACTTCGATAAGCCCTATTATCTGGTGCCGGACAAAGCAGGCCTGAAAGGTTACGCTCTGCTGCGCGACACCCTCAAGAAGCTCAAGCACGTGGGCATCGCCAAAATGGTCATCCGCTCCGGTCAAAGCCTGGCCTGTGTCCGTCCTTATGAGGACACCCTGCAGTTGATCGTCATGCGCTTCCACGACGAAGTGCGCGAACCGGAAAAAATTGATTTCCCCAGCGCCGAGCTGAAGAAGACAAAGATAAGCAATAAAGAGCTGGACATCGCCATTCAGTTGGTGGAGGCCATGGCCTCCCCATGGAAGCCGGAGCAATATCATGACGACTATCATGATGCCGTCATGACCTACGTAAAGAAGAAGCACCAGGAAGGCGAGAACTTCAAGCCGCCCGAGCCCGAGGAAGAGAAGCCGAGCCAGGCCGCCGACCTCATGGAGCTGCTTCAGAAGAGTCTTTCCGGCCGTAAGATTGCGCCGAAAGCCACCAGTAAGGCGCGCCGGTGAGCCTCCAGGAATATCAAAAAAAGCGCGATTTCCGCAAAACCAAAGAACCGAGCGGACGCGCCGCCAGAGCCTCCCAAGGGCACCGTTTCGTGGTGCAAAAGCACGACGCCAGCCGGCTGCACTATGATTTCCGCTTGGAAGAGGATGGCGTGCTCAAGAGCTGGGCGGTGCCCAAGGGCCCTTCGCTCGATCCCGGAACCAAACGCCTGGCCGTACAGGTGGAGGATCATCCGATCGACTACGGCGGTTTCGAAGGCACCATCCCCAAAGGCGAGTATGGCGGCGGCACCGTCATGCTCTGGGACGAGGGCAGTTGGGAGCCGCTGGATGACCCGGCCCAAGGTTGGAAAAAGGGCCACCTGCACTTTCGCCTGCACGGTGAGAAGCTGAAGGGCGGCTGGTCGCTGATTCGCCTCAAGGATGCCCCCAACTGGCTGCTGATCAAGGACAAAGACGACTTCGCCGAGGCCGAGCTGGACATCACCGAACAGAACCTGAGCGTCAAGACCGGCCGGAGCATGCAAGATATTGCTTATCACCTGGAGGAGGTCAAGCCGCAACTGGCCACGCTGGTCAAGCAGGCGCCCGGCGGCCAGAAATGGCTCCACGAAATCAAGTATGACGGCTACCGGATAATTGCTTATCTCGGCCAGGGGGAGGTGCGCCTGGTCACGCGCGGCGGTCTGGATTGGAGCGACAAGTTCCCCAGTCTGGTCCGGACTTTGGGCCGGCTCGAGGTGGAAAGCGCTATCCTGGATGGCGAGGTGGTCGTGCTCGACGAGCACGGAGTCAGCCATTTTCAGAAGCTCCAAACCTATATAAGCAATAAACGCCAGGGGAATCCCAGCCTGTTTCTCTTCGACCTTCTCTACCTGAATGGCCAGGATTTACGGGACTTGCCGCTGATTCAACGCAAAGAAACGTTGAAAAAACTGCCATTGGCAGATCCGCTGCAGTATAGCGACCATATCTTGGGGCAGGGCCCTCAGGTCCTGGAACAGGCCTGCCGGCTGGGGTGCGAGGGGATCATCAGCAAGGAAGTCGACAGTCCCTATGTGAGCCGACGCACCCGCTCCTGGGTCAAGGTGAAATGCCAGCAGAGCCAGGTTTTCACTATCATCGGTTATACGGAACCCCGCGGTGGCCGAGGCTACTTTGGCTCCTTGATCCTGGCTCAGGATGGGAAGTACGCGGGCAAAGTCGGAACCGGCTTTACCCAGAAAACCCTGAAAAGCACTTTCGAACTATTTCAAGAACAGGATAAACCCGAGGTCTCGACCCCCCGTCTGGCAAAATCTCACTGGATCAAGCCGGAACTCCAAGCGCGCGTGGGCTTCAGTGAACGCACCGACGAGGGTATTTTGCGCCATCCCGTATTCTTCGGCCTGGAAAAAACCCGACCCTCGGCCAAATTTCGGCTCACCAACGCCGACCGGGTCATCGATCCCGCTACCGGCATCACCAAAGGCCAACTGGCCGCCTACTATGAGAGCGTGGCCGACCGTATGCTCCCCTACATTGCCGACCGGCCGCTCAGCGGCCTGCGCTGTCCCGACGGCCTGGGCGGTAAATGCTTCTACCAGAAACACCGAATGCAAGGGCTGCCGAGAGCGGTGCACAGCGTCATGGTGGACGGCGAAGAGTACGTCTCGGTGAACAGCGTGGAAGGCGTGCTGGCGCTGGTCCAAATGGGCGTGATCGAGTTTCATCCCTGGGGCAGCCGCCAGGACGACCTGGGTCGCCCTGACCGCCTGGTCTTCGATCTCGACCCCGACCTCGGCCTGGGCTGGCCCAAAGTCGTGGAGGCCGCCGAACGGGTGAGGAAATTGCTTATCGAGGTGGGGCTTCAGAGTTTTGCCAAAACCACCGGTGGTAAAGGCCTACATGTGGTCGTGCCTCTGGAGAGGCGCTGTGAATGGGATGAGGTCAAGGAATATTCCCGCCATCTGATGGAAGAACTGGTGCAGCGTCATAAGGGCGAATACACCACCAATCCGCTCAAGGTGAAGCGCAAAGGCAAGATGTTCCTGGACTACCTGCGCAACGGCGAGGGTGCCACTTCCGTGGCGGCCTACGCGGTACGGGCCAGGAAAGGCTGTCCGGTTTCGCTGCCGTTGGACTGGGAGGACGTGACCACAGATCTCGATCCCACCCGTATCACTCTGCAAGATTTTCACGGCCTGGAGGAACGGGGACGCCGGGCCTGGCAAGAATTTTATCGATTGCACCAGCGGCTGCGCCATGAAATTTCTTAGAAACAACGCCCTTTCGCTGACCATCCTGGGCTTCTTCATGTTTTCCTTTACTTTCCAGATCCTGGCCGGTTGGAAAGTCTATAATGAAGAACGGCAAGAGCGTCATCAATCGCAAGTTGGCCTTGTCTCCTATCTGGGCACCGATCACTTTGGGGAAGCGACCTTTGAAAACTGGGAGAGCGAATTTCTGCAAATGGCCTTGTTTGTGGGGCTGACCTCCGTGCTGGTGCAAAAGGGTAGCGCCGAATCCAATTCCCCTGGGAAGGCCAAACCCGAGTACCCGCTCCGACCGGACTCGCCCTGGCCGGCCCGCTATGGCGGGTGGGTCCGCTGGGTCTACAGCCGCTCCCTGTTCCTGGCCCTCATGAGCCTGTTCCTCTTCTCCTTTTCCATGCATTTGGTGAAGGGAGCCGGAGCCTACTCCGAAGAGCTCGGACACCCGGTCACTCCCTGGCAATATCTTTTCCAAGCGCGTTTCTGGTTCGAATCCATGCAAAACTGGCAAAGCGAATTCCTCTCGGTGGCCACCCTCAGCCTGCTGTCCATCTGGCTTCGCCAGGAGAATTCCCCCGAATCCAAACCGGTCAACAAGCCTCATCATTTAACCGGAGCTTAACCCTCCCCGCCAAGGACATTCCTGTCCGATGCTTGCCCAATTCTGCAAGGGGTGACGTCGGACCGGGTCAGCAGTCCTTCAAAGGCCCGCCTCACCTCGCGCTGGCCATCCCGCCCCAACAAGGTGTAATGCCAGGCCGGGCCACCCATCCAGGCACTCTCGCGACCATCCACATGGCGAATCCGGTAGTAGTCGCAGGGCAAAGAGGTAGCCTGGAAGAGCTCCACCTGCCCCGGATACCGGCGCGCCCATTCCCAATCCGGCTGCTGCAAAACCGCCCGCAAATGCCCGCCCCGCTTTAACATCCCCTCCACCCAAGCAAAGATAAGCAATAAATCCGGCAGCGCCAACCGGGCGCAAAAATCGAACGAGAGTGCGCTTTCAAGCTGCTCTCGAAGCACTTCCAGGAAATTGCTTATCACCAGGTGGGGGTGGGCGGGGGCCGGCACCAGATGGTCGGTTTCGCCTCCAGACACGGGACGCTGCCCTTGGTAACGGGGGAGAAGGTGGAGGTGCAGGTGAAAAACCGTCTGGCCGGCCGCTTCGCCACAGTTGAGACCCAGGTTGTAACCGTCGGGACGGTATTTCGCCTCAATGCAAGAGCGCGCCGGGCCGGCTGCCGCCATGAGTTCGGCCTGCTCCTCGGCAGAGGCCGCAAACCAATCCAGCAGGTGCCGGCGCGTCACCAGCAGAGCGTGGCCGGGGGTTACCGGGTAGGCATTCCACAAACCCAGCACCAGCGGGCCTTCGTAAAAGATCTCCCAGGCTTGGGGAGCACAAAAAGGACAGCTCATAAGGCGGCCCTGTAACACTTCAGCAAAGAAACCTCCATGAAAACAGTCATAGAATGGCCTTCGAAACAGAATACAGGAGACCCAAGTGAACAGCGTCGGCTATTCTTTCAGCAGCATCACCTACAAACCCCAGAATCCGCCCGGTCCGGAGAACTTTGAAGAGCATCAGTGTTACCTGAAAGGTGAAGAGCTGGTGCGCAAAGCCGGCCAGGTCTCGGATTTTTTCACCCGGTCGGATAATAGCGCCGTCGACCTCGACCCGCGGCCCGGCTACGTGCGCCTCAATCGCGCCTTCGCTCCCGAACTGATGGAGCGCAACAGCCAGGTGGTTTCCGGCTTTCAGACCCCCGACGGCGGCCTGCAGGCCTACGAGCCCAAGATGGCCGGCGGCGATCCCTCCACGTTGAGCATCGCCAACGGTGGTCAGGACATCACTATGGAGCGCCCGGTCTATGTCAACGACCGTTATGCGCCCACGCTGGAAAGCGTCATCCTTCACGCTGATGGCAGCCGCACCGCCTCCTGGCAGTATCGCCCCGGCCATTTCTAATGCAACCGGCCTTGCTCGAGCAGCTGGGCCAATGTGAACGGGTCCTGCTGGTCGGGGCAGGCGGCGGTTACGATGTATACTGCGGCCTGCCCCTTTTTCACTGGTTGAAAGCCCGGGGCAAGACGGCCTTTCTGGCCAGCCTGTCCTTTCGCGGAGGGCCGCTGGAGGAAGTGCTCAGTCCGGGTAGCCAGCCCGAGGAGTGCCTGTCCCCTGGGGACACCCCGCTTCGGAGCCGGTGGCGCCCAGGAGATCCTGGCCCACTATAAGCAATTATCTGGCGACCTCGATCTCGACGCGGCGGCACCGACAGTCTGCTGCGGCGACGAGCCAGGTCTGAGCTCGCCGGGCGAGGACGTGGCCAGCCTGGCCGCCGCTCATCTGCTTGACCTTCCCACCAAACTGCTGGCCTGCCTGGGCTTTGGCCTGGACGCCCACCATCACGTCTGCCACACCTACGTCCTGGAAGCCGCTGGGAGCCTTCTCGCTACTGCCCCACACGCCCGAGCTACAATTCCTGGCCGAAGCCGTGGATTTCGCCACTCAACAACCCGGAAGCCGCCCCAGTATTATCGCCGGCTCGGTGGTAGCGGCCGCCCGCGGCCAGTTTGGCGACATTCACGTCAGTGCGCGCACCCAAGGGAGTTTATTGCTTATCAACTCGCTGATGGCCATGTACTGGGGTTTCCGAGTGGACGGGCTGGCCCGGCGCTGTCTTTACCTGGATCAAATCAAAAATACGCGGAGTCGAGGCGAGGTTACCCAGGCCATACAACGGTTTCGCTCGACCATCAAACCCAGACCCTGGATAGACCTGAGGTTTTAGGTAATTGCTTATCTTGGGGTGTTTGAGGGGACAAGAGAAGATGCGCAAACTCACTCTTCTCTTTCTCTGCCTGTGGTTGCCGGCCGCCGCCAAACCCTGGTCGAAGGCTCATCTGAGCGACGAGCAGGCGGCCGCTCACTTGCTCAGCCGCTTCACTTTCGGCGCCCGGCCGGGCCAGGTGGACGAAGTGGCCCGCGATCCGCAGGCCTGGTTCGAGCATCAACTGCTGGGAATTGACGATGAATCGGCTCTACAGGCCAGACTGGATGAGTATCCCAGCCAATCGATGAATCCCGAAGAGCGGTTGCAGCGTTACCTTCCGGATAACCTGATCGAGAAACTTTCGAGTCTGGAACCGCTGCCTCCCGAAGCCACCGCCGCGGAACGCAAAGCGCACAATGAGGCTATCCGTAGCTATCGCGAACAAGAGGGCCTGCACACCTTCGGAGAAATGCGCCGGGAGCTGGTCGGCCAACGTGTGCTGCGCTGCGTTTACGCTCAGAACCAACTTTGGGAAGTCATGACCCAGTTCTGGTTCAACCACTTCAATGTCTCCTATGCCAGCAATGCCCGCGTGCACACGCTGAGCTACGAGATGGAGGCCATTCGACCGAACGCTTTCGGAAGATTCGCAAACCTGCTGGTGGCCACCGGTAAGCACCCGGCCATGCTGGCCTACCTGAACAATGCCCAGTCGGTGGCCAATTTCGATCAACCCACCCTGACCACGCCCCTGGCCAAGCGTAAGAAGAGCCTGCAGGGGCTGAACGAGAATTACGCCCGCGAGGTGATGGAACTGCATACCCTGGGCGTGGACGGCGGCTACACTCAGGCCGATGTGACCGAGCTGGCCCGCTGCCTGACCGGCTGGACCATCTATCCTATGGGCGCCAATGGCGAGAAGCTGCGCGAACGCATCGACCAGGGCAAGCTTCCCATGGCCGTGCGCCAAGGGCTTTTTCTGTTTCGCGGTGATCAGCATGATGCCGGCAGCAAGCAGGTGCTGGACAAGACTTACGGACCCGGCCAGGGACTGGAAGAGGGTGAAGCCGCCCTGCGCAGGCTGGCGGCCCATCCCGCCACGGCTCGCTTCCTGTCACGGAAGCTGGCCGTCCACTTTGTCAGCGACGACCCGCCGCCGGAGCTGGTCGAGCGCCTGGCCAAGAACTTTGTGAAAACGGGGGGAGATATTCGTTCCTGGCTGCGCACCCTCGAGAGCTCTCCGGAATTCTGGTCCGCTGAAGCACGTGAGGCCAAGGTCAAGTCGCCACTGGAACTGGTGGCCAGCAGCCTGCGCTGCCTGGACGCCGAAGTCGCTCCCCAGGCCGACCTTTACCCCTGGTTGGAACGGATGGGCCAGCCCATTTACCACTGTGGCCCTCCTACCGGTTTCGCCGACGTGGCCAAAGTCTGGGTCGGCTCCTCGGCCCTGGTGCAGCGCTTCAACTTCGCCTCAGCCCTGGTTCACGGCAAGATCAAGGGTATCACCCTACCGCCCCTGGGTCAGTCCGACCTGGAGCGCCTCACCGCCGAACTCCTCCCCGGCCGCGAAACCACCCGCACCCGCGCCCTGGTGGTTCAGCGCCTGCCCCAACGCATCCGCCAGAATACCGGCAACGAAACGCTAGAAATGGTCGGCTTGCTACTGGAAACCCCGCAGTTCCAACGCCGCTAGCCAAGATAAGCAATAAGATTATTGCTTATCTTCGGGGTTGAGGAGCTGGTGAGCGGCGGCTTGCACGGCGGGGTCGGGGTCGTTCTTGGCCAGCTCCGTGACCACCCGGAAGAAGTCACTGAAACCTTGTTCGAGGCGGCCCAGGATAGCCAGGCCCTGCAGGCGCAGAGAGGCTTCTTTGTGGTTGAGGGCCTGGCGCAGGCCGGTTTTGGCGCAGGAGCCGAGCGAGAGGACCCATTCCAGCCAGTCCTGGCGGCTGCGCAGGGCGAAGATGACGAGTTTGGGCCAGCGTTCGGCCAGGGGTGGATGGAAATGAGACTGAGCGGGGTCCAGTGACAGCGCCTGGAGGCGCTGCCACAAGGCGGGGGTAGTTTGACCGCGGTAGCTCCAGATCAAGCGATGGATGGCCCCATCGCAGAGCGGCGAGCGACCGGACAGCTCAAACAATGTGAGTAAACGCTCCGGGCTATCGGGAACGAAAAACTGGCAGTCGTTGAGGCGCCACTCGATCAGCTTTTCCAGGGCCCGCTGCAGCACCGCCGGCTGCAAATCGGGATCGCCTTCAGCAAAGCGGCGGGCCACGATCGCCAGTCCCGCCTCAGGCGAGGGGTGGGTGCGCAGGGGCGGTGCCCAACCACGGTAGTCGACGTGGCTCCCGAGGCGCACCAGAGCCGCTCTGCGGACAGACTCTTCCGGGTGCTGAAGCGCCAGCAGCAGGCTTTCCAACAAGCCCTGGTCCGGACTCTGCAAGTAAGAACGCGCCAGCGAGTCCACCGCCCGCGAAGCCACTTCCGCGATGAACGAGCGGCTGAGAATTCGCCACATGAGCCGGAATCTTCGGTCTGACCAGAGCTGCGCGCGCACCAGGTAGTCAGAGACGATCTGCTGGAGCTGGCCCATCTCACCGGGATGGGCCCCGTCTTCCAGCGGCAGCACCAGACCGTGGTAAGCCAGCCACTCCGAGTACGATTCGACCGGCGCCGAGAGCAGGCCCTTCAAGGCCTCGCGGGCCAACAGGCGCACCGCCGGAGCAAAATGGACCAGCAGTTCCGGCATCTTGTCCAGGGCGGGCTGGCCCAGGCAAGCCAGGTGACTGCTGCACGCCCGCGAGCGCAGATGGATGATGGCCTCGACCTCGATTTCGGCAGCTCGCTCCAACCCCGCCAGGTTGCGCAAGAGAGCCGCATTCTGCTCAGAATAAAGGGACCCATCCACATATTCCTCGTGAAACCGCTCCGGCAACTCCCCATCATCCAGGGCCAGCTCCCGATCCTGGGGCCGAGGCGATCGCAACAGAGCCCAACGATGCCGCCGCCCGCCCAAGGCCACCAGCGTGCGCGCGCATTCCACGGCCACCCGCATGTTCTGGTCTCGGAGTTGCGCCTCCAGTTCCTCTTCCACTTGCAGCAGAGGCGGTGCGCAGGAGCGCAGAGCGATGGCGGCGGCCAAACGCGCCTCGACCTCGGGACGGCGCAACAGCGGCAGCAAGTCCGTATGATGCAGGAGGTCGGGGGATAACGCCGCCAACAACTCCCCCAGTACGCGGGTAGGCAAAGTGCGAATCTCGCCACCTTCCAGTCCCCACTCCCGCAAACTCAAACCGGAGCGGCGCACGGCCGCGACGGCCAAGTCCTGCATCTCATGGGAGCCCTCCCAGAGCAGGCGGCGCCAGCACAGTCGCGAGGCCTGATCATCCGGCCAGATCGCCAACAGCGGCGCCGCCGCCTGCCGGACCGGTCCGGCTTCATAGACGAAATCCAGAATCAGCGGGCGGTATCGAATGGGCACTTTGCCTCCCCGACCCAGTGCCCGCAGCAAAGGTACCAGGGTCGGTCCGGAAACCAGAATATCGCTTATATCTTCTTCCTCGGCAATACCGATACGGGCCAGTTGCTCGGCGGCGCGGCGCCGGGCGGCCACATCCTCTCCCGAGCGCAGCGTGACCAGCAAGGATGCGTGCATCTCGGTGGGGCTTGAATAGTAGCTCTCCATTGATTCCCGGGCCCGTTCCGCCACCTGGTGGTCAGGATCTTCGGCCAGTTCGGCCAGCAGGCTCATCCCTTCCGGACGGCCGCCCCAGCCCAGGCCTCGAGCCACGTTCAAGCGCACCTCCATGCGCGGATCGCGAGCCAGGTGTTTGAGGATGGGCAGGCCGGAAAGGGCAGCCGGGCCAAAACAACTGAGGGCGGCCGCAGCATAGGAGCGGTGGCCCTCAGAGAAGGCGATCTCGGCCAGGGCCTGCACCGCCATCTCGTCCAGCCAGACCGGACCTCGGCCCATGGCTACCATTTGCAAAGAGGCCTTTTCCTCCATGGCCAACAAGGCCGCCGTGGCCTGGTGGCTGTTGTCCTTCAGCAGTTGCGGAAGAGCTCGCAGAGCCGCCGGGCCCAGATACCAGAGGGCCGTGGCCAGATGCTCGGCCACCCGCTGGGAAGCGTTGCGATATTCTTGAAGGATTTCCGGCACGGCCAAGGTGCCAATCTGCCCGAGGGCCCAGGCGGCGCACTCGGCTTTTTCATCCCAGAGCAGCTGGGGTGCCGGAAGCCTCAGGATCTCCAGCAGAGCCGGCACCGAGTCGTCTCGATGCATTTCCAGCAGGCGCAGGGTACAGGCCAGTGTTTCCAGGGGATGATCGGAATTTACGATGGCCTCGGCACAGGCCGCGCGCCCGCGCTGATAGCGCCACTCATGCCGGCGAGCCGCGCGCCGGACCAGAAAGCGCGCCCGCGAGAGCAAATCATGAGCGGGCGACCCCGATACTTGGAGGGCACTGAAAAGTCCTGGATGGATGCAGCGACTCAAGGCCCACACGAAGGGGTAACTCTCGCCTTGGCGGCGAAAGGACGGCCCCATCAAGAGCGCCCGCGCTCCCGCCTCACCCAGTCCGGAGAGCACGCGCAGCGCGGTCAGGCGAATGTAGAGCATGTCGTGATGCAGCAGGCGGGCCCAGAGCAGCTCCGTCTGTCCCCCATAGACCAACCCGGTCACAACAATACCGCCAGACTCCGCACATCCTCATCGGGGTCCCGTTCTTGTATTCGCTTTAGCTCGACGGCCAGGAGTTTCTTCCAGAAGCGGCGCTTGCAAAATAGAGACTCCAAAGCGAGTTTACGCAGGGCGGGCTGATGATATCCCAAGGCCAGGCGTATCCCCGCCGCCGCGGCTGTTCCCATGGCACCGACCTGCTCCCCCCGGCGGAGCCAGGTCAGCACCAGACGGGGCCAGCGTTCCACCAATTCCGGGTAGCCGCCGCTCACCTTTAGCAGAGCCCGCCAAACGATACGAGTGGTGTCCCCAGCGTAGCGAAAGACCAGTCTACGCGCTACTGCATCGTAAACCTCGGAAGAACCCATCAACTCCAGCAACATAAGCAATTGAGAGGGAGAGGTCGGCACCAGCAGTCCGCCCCCCACCAGCGCAAACTGAGACATCAATTCCACTGCCTTTTGTAAAACCAGCGGTTCCACCGGTCCCTCATAGAACAATCGGGAGACCAACAGGAGCCGCGCTTCCAGGGACTGGCCGCGCGGACGCCAACGCTGCCAGGGTAGCTTTTGAGCGATCCATTGCAAAGCGTGGCGGCGCACGGACGGCTCAAAGTGCTGCAGACCATCCAACAACCCCTGCGCAAAATCGCTGTTGCGCTCAAGCCCGCGCGCCAGTGCTTCCAATCCCTGAACAGCCGTAGAAGCAACTTCACTGCGGCTGACGGCCAACCACACCCGACTCCCCAAGGCCTCGGCCCCGTCAAAACTCTCCAGCAAAGCCAGAAAGAGGGACTCGCAATCCTCCGGGTCCAGCACCAGAGAATCGGCGTGGGCGGCCAACCAGGACTGGCTGGCCGGGGACTGAGCCCATACGATTTCCGCCATAGCCTGCATGGCCACCTCCCTTACCTTCTTGCTTTCATGCCTGAGTAATTCCGCCAGGATGGGCAGGGCGGGCGCTCCCAAATCGGACAAGTGCGCCCAATCCGCCCTACCCGAGGGAGCTAGCAAAAGGGTGGCTTGAGCCGCCAGCTTAGCCACGCGTTTGGCCGTCAGCGCCTCGCGCAATGCTCCAAAGACGGCAGCATTGTAAACGCGTCCGGCCGCATACTCCCTGCCCAGCATCGCCGGCAGGCCGTTTTGGCGAATCCATCCCAGAGCGACTTCCTGATCCCTGAGTTCAGGCGATCGCAGCAGAGCCCAGGCGTGTTGTCCGTGGCCCAACTGCAGCAGCACGCGAGCGCTGGTCACCGCCACCACCTCGTTGGGATCGCACAGATGCCGCTGCAAGGCCTTCAATACTCGGGGCGAGTGCTCGGGTAGATAGCGCAAGGCCATAATGGCGGCCAGACGTGCGCCAAGCTCGGACCGTTTCAGCATCGCAATCAGAATCTCAGGCCGAATCACGGTCGGATGCAGATTTTCCAGAAGACGGGCCAGCACCGCTGAGGGTAGCTCAAGAAATTGCTTATTTCCCAGACCCAACTGCGAGCGACCGATGCTCTCGGCCGCCAGCAAAGCCACCTCCTCGGACTCGTGCCGGAGAAGGCGCTTCCAGGTGGGATGGGCCCTGTCGATGCGCGCCAGCACGCGCGCCGCCGGCAAGGTCAGCGGCCCGTCCTCACGCAGCAGCCGGACCACCGCCTTGCGGTAGTCCGGCGAAACGTAAGTACAATTCGCCACTCCTTCCAGCAGCGCGCGCACCAATTCCAGATCGGGATCCGAGAGAGCCGCCAAAACCTCCAGTTCGCAGTGGGCAGGCAGGCCGCACTGGGCCAACCGGCGGGCGGCCAGGCGGCGCTCAGGCAGCGCTCCCAGCCGTAGAATCTTCAGCAACTCGGGCTGAAGCTCTCCGGGACTGGAACCATAGGCATCCAGGGCGGTGCGCGCGCACTCGGCCACTTCCTTCGCTTCATCGCGGCAGAGCAGGAAGAGAGCATGGACGGCATCCGGCCGGCCGCCCCAGCTCAGTCCGGTAGCCACATTCAAGCGCACCTCGACCCGGGGGTCATCGCACAAACGGAGCAGAATCGGCAAGCCTGCCTGCGCGGCCGGACCGAAACATCCCAGAGCGGCGGCGGCATAATGACGGTCTCCTTCGGAGAAAGCGATCTCGGCCAGCGCCTGCACGGCCGCTTGATCCAGCCACACCGGGCCTGAATCATGGCCGCCGAGCCCTTCTCTTCCATGGCCAGCAAGGCGGCCAGAGCATGCTCTCCCCCATCTCGAGCCAGCCAGCAGGCGGCGGGTGCCGCCTGCGGCCCGCTATACCACAACGCCATGGCCAGATGGCGCCGCACCCGCGGGGAAGCGTCGCGGTACTCCTGCACGATCTCCGGCACCGCCAACCGGCCCAACCGGCCCAGAGCCCAGGCCGCGCATTCGGCCTGATCATCCCAGAACGAAGCCGCCGGAGGCCGGCGAACCAGCTCCAGCAGTGGCGGAATCGCATCCGGGCCGTGCATTTCCAAAAGGCGCAAGGCGCAGGCCATGGTTTCCAGCGGGTGTTCGGCATGAGCCACCGCTTCGGCGGCGACCGACCGGCTCAGCCGGTAGCGCCAGTCGTGCCGGCGGCGTTGCGAACGCCGCCACAGAAAGCGCACCCGCTGTCCCAGGTCCCCCGAAAGTTCCTGGGCGGGAAAACGACTGGCCGCCCAAACATAGGGATAGCGCTCGTAGGGCTGGTCGAACAAATGACCCAACTGCTGGACCTCCGCCCCCAACACCCGTAGAGCCGTCAGACGGATGTAAAGCATCCGATGCTCGGCCAACCGGCTCCACATCGGCTGACCCATCCCCCCATAAACCATCAGAGCAAGCCCAGCGCCTCATCCAAAGTTGCGGCTCCGCGAAACCGGAAGCGCTCCTGCTCGTCCGTATCCGGCACCGCCACCCCGCGAGCCCGCTTGAGCTTTTCCCAGATGCCCGGGATTCCCAGGCGCTTGAGCAGACAGGCCGTTACCATCCCCGCCTGAGCTGCCAAGCGCAACTGCTCTTCGGCTTCGCCCGGCAGTCGCCGCAAAGCCTCGGAATTGGCGGGATACTGTATGGGGAAATGGATAACCAGGTCCACGCCGGCTATCTCCCCGGGATGGCCGAAAGTGAGACGGCCCTTCCATTCCCCCAGTAGAACGTCAAACATCTCTAACCATTCTGCACCATTCCGCCGCCGCCATTTAATTGCTTATCTTTTGGGGGAGGCGGGGCTTTGGTCAAGGACGAAGCGGGACACGATGAAACGACTGCTCTGCGCGCTGTTGCTCACCGGTCTGGCTCAGGCCCAGCCGGGCACCCACGGGGTTTGCTGGTCGGGTGACGGCAAGCAAATCGCGGTGGGGCGGGCGGGCAAGGTGATCGAGTTTTACGACGCCGGCAGCGGCAGGCGTCTGGGCCGGGTGAAGGCGCCCGGGCCCGCCTTCACCAGCCGCTCCTTCAGCCCCGATTCCAGTTACGAGGTCTCCGACGACATCAACCGTCTGGTCTGGTCGGGCGGCAATCTGATCAGCGGTGGGGAAGACGGGGAGGTGCGCCTCTGGCAGGCAGGCAAGGTGCGGGCCAAGGCCGGCGTGGGTTACGAAATCTGTGGCGTGGCTCTCTCTCGCGACGGCGCCCTCATGGCTTACAGTGATTCCAGCACCCGCTATCTGGACAGCAGCGTGCGCGCCTATCGAATCGAAGCGGGCAAACTCCAAGAGATCGCCCTGGAAGACACGGGGGAGCCCGAGTCTACCTACGGGGCGGTGCAACTCTCGCCCGGCGGACGCTACCTGGCGCTGGCCAATGCCACCAGCGTCTGGATCAATGATTTACAGGACAAGCAGGTTACCAGGCTGGACTTTCCCAGTAAGAACGCTTTCGGAGCCAAGCCGAAGGTCTGCTTATCGGATGAGGAGCTGGCCGTCTATGCCGAAAACCGCCTGGAACTGAGACCTCTGAAAGAGCCGAAGAAGGTGTCGGCCACACTCCCGATCCAGGATGCGGACGAAATGAGCTTCCTGCCGCAGGGCCTGAGCGTGCACGCCGGCCAGCAACTTCTGACCATCGAAGGCGGCGCCATCACTCACAAACTCAAGTTCTCCCAACGACCCGACGCCTACTCGCCGGACGGCACCCGCCTGGCCGTCGAGAGTCCGGGCCGGGTCAAGGTTTATGATCGGAAAACGGCCCGGCTACTGCTCGTCCTCAAGCTCTGAGGCATATTCTTCGATATCCGCGCGCAGGGTGGTCACATCCTGACCGCGCTTTTCCCAGGCCTCGGCCGCCTGCCGCATCCAATCCAGTTCACTCGGATCATATAGATAATTGCGGTAGGCTTCCTCAGAAATCAGTTCGGCCAGAATCTCATCGGCCGCCAGTACCTGAGCCAGGGAGACCTCGGGAAAATCGTCCCCGAAGTCCTCCAGGGCCCGCTGGCAGAGCTGCCGGTAAAAATGTTCGGGAGCCCGGTGCCAGGCGCGGATGTGCGAACTGAGCAACCACCAGCTGAGAATGCCGTCGAAGTAGGTGGGGCCCTCCTGCTGGTCGACCACCTCGGGCAAAATCCAGTGGCCGCCGGGGATAAAGAGTTCGCTGACAAACTTGCCCCACTCCGGCTCCCACAGGGTGAACAGGAAGGCGATGGGCGGGTATTCGGGCAACCAGGCCTGCTCGGTCATCTCGCGCAGAGTGAAGCGGATATTCTCTTGCTGAGCCTGGCTGGTGCAGTTCTCCACCATCCACTTGCCCACGGTCTGGAAGAAATCCGGCGTGAACACATCGTGTTCCAGCGTTCCTTGCAGCATGCCGGCCAGCTCGGCGCGGGAGGGCAGGTCGCCGGCCAGAGCGGCGGTGGTGATGGTCTGGAGCACGCCCAGCAGGCCGCCGAAGCCCTCGGTCGGTTCCAGCGGGCGTTTCTCCCAGCACATGTCGAGATAATCTTGGGTAACCCGCCTGGGGGCTTTCTTGGGAGCAGTCGATCGAGCCATAAACGCGGCCGTTCCTTAGATACAACGCGAACCCCTGCTTGACCCAAGTGGCAACATGGATGTTACACATGCGGGCCGGCGCTTCTATACACTGAACGAGTCAGAGGAGATCAACCCATGCAGATCACGAGCACCTTGCCCACCCCTGTCCGCACTCCATTGTCCGAGATCCCGCGCCCTTCCCAGCAGCCCTCGCTGGAAGATATTATGGCGGCCGACAACTTCGAGTTCCAGTGGACCGGCCAGGAAAACACCGTGGACAGTTTCGAGCTGCCCGCAGAGAACGCGCCCAAGCTCCAAAAGCCCGTCCTTCTGGTACACGGCTTCAACAGCGGAGCTTCCACCTGGACGAACATGCACACCTGGCTGGTGCGCGACGGCGCCAACCAAGACGGCGGCGTCATCAGTCCCAATAGCGGCAAGGTGGACGGCGAAGGCCGAGTCTTCGCCATGCAATTCAGCCGCGCTTGCAACTCGCTGGCCAACAATGCCGCCGAACTACGCCAGGCCATCGATCGCATCAGCGCCGCCACCGGCTCCCCGGAAGTCGACGTGGTCGGCCACAGCATGGGCGGTTTGGACGCGCGCGCTTACATCGACCAGGGCAACGAGAAAGTCGACCACCTGGTGATGCTGGCCACCCCCAACCACGGCAGTGTGCTGGCCGACCTGGACCTGAAATTCCGCGAATGGGGTTTGAACACCATTCCTCGCGAGGATGATCCTTTGATTCGCCAGTCTCTACGCGATCTGGGCGAAGTGCGGGAGGGGAACAATCCCAACCTGGCTCTGCTCAACCAGAACTTTGACCGCCAGAAGTCAAGGGCCAAAATGCTAGTCGTGGCCGGCAACGGCCGGCCCACTCTGGCCAGCCGCTACCGCATCACCATCAAGGGGGAAGGCACGGTTTCGCGGGAAAGCGCCTCTCTGCCGAACGTCCCCTTGCGCAACATCTGGGGGGTCAACCACGGTGGTGTCAAGGATCATCCCGATGCGCTGCGGATGACGGCCGCCTTCCTGACCGACGCCCCGCTCCCGATGGACAGCCAGGACCCGCCGAACGTCCCGGCCGATCGCGACATCACGCCGCTCAAGATCAATGCCGACGGTGGTCATATCCACTACTTCGTGGAAGACACCAAGAAGTAGTCAGAGGACCCCCTGGATCCGGGCCGAACGCGATCCCCGTGTCCGAAGCCCTCCTGCTCATCATTGATGACGACCGCCCCAGCCGGCAGCTGCTCCAGCAGTTGCTGCGCAAAGACAACTACCGGCTGGAGTTCGCCGAGGACGGGGAGAGCGGGCTGGCGCTGGCCAGCCGGTTGCAACCGGACCTGATCCTGCTGGACGTGGTCATGCCGCGCATGGACGGCTTCGAGGTGTGCCGGCGCCTGCGCCAGGATCCCAACCTGGCCGAGGTGCCGGTGCTCATGCTGACGGCCCTGGAGGACCATCAGAGCCGCCTGACCGGCCTGGAGGCCGGAGCCGACGACTTCATCTCCAAGCCCTACCACGTGGCCGAACTGCGCGCCCGCGTGCGCACCGTGGTGCGCCTCAACCGCTACCGGCGCATTCGCAACGAACGCGATCGCTTCGGCTGGGTGGTCGAGAACGTGGAGCACGGTTACCTGCTGGTCGATCCCCAGGGGCTTCTGCTCTACGCCAATTCCAAGGCCCGCGGCATCTTCGGCCTGGGCGCCGACTCCCAGGGGCAGGCGGTGCTGCCGCTGCTGGAAAGCCAGTTTCGGCTGCAGCCGGAAGAGCACTGGCGCGATTGGCCGCGCTTGCCCGAAAACGAACCCCTGATGCTGCTGCGGCCCGAAACCAGCCAGGCCCGGGCCAGCTGGATGGAGGTACGGGTGCTCTCGCACTCCCGGGAGATTCTGCTGCAACTGCGCGACGTCACCAGTGAACTCTCCTCACAACGCAGCGTGTGGAGTTTTGAGTCGCTGATCTGCCATAAGCTGCGCACGCCTCTGACCAAGATCACCTGGGGTCTGAGCTTCATCGCCAACAAGGCCGAGCGCCTGTCCGTGCCTAAAATCAAAGAGTTCGCCGCCATGTCCCAGGGCGGCGTCGATCAGTTGAAGGGCGAACTGGAGTCGGTCCTCAGCTACCTCAACACCCCCAGCGCCCGGCCCTCGGACGGTGGTTTTCGGCTGGACCACCTACAAGAATCACTGACGGAAATCGTCGCTCAACTGGAAATCGCCCCTGTGGCCATCGACCGCTCGGCTGGCCTGCCGGTCACCCTGCCGATCTCGCGCAGAGCCTTTGAAATCATTCTTTGGGAGCTTTTGCAAAACAGCAAAAAATACCATCCACAGCAAAATCCGCAGGTGCAAATCAAAGTTTTCCAGCAGCAAGGGCAGACCGTGCTGGAAGTGATCGATGACGGAATCTGTCTCTCCCCCGAACAACTGCGCAATGCCTTCCTCCCCTATTATCAGGGCGAACGCACCTTCACCGGCCAGATTCCGGGCATGGGGCTGGGACTCACCATGGTTCGCCAGATGCTCTGGGAAGCGGGCGGAGAATGCCAGATTCAAAACCGCCGCGCAGGGCAAGGCGTCATTCTGGAAATGCGCCTTTAAGATGTCCGAACATCGCGAGCGAGTAGCGGCCATCCGCGCCAATCTGGAGAAAGTCATTCTGGGCAAACCGCTGGCCGTCTACCACCTGATGATCGGTCTGCTGGCCGGCGGCCACGTGCTCATGGAGGACGTCCCCGGGGTGGGCAAAACCACCCTGGCCCGGGCCCTGGCCCTGACCGTCGACGGTCAATTCTCGCGCATCCAGTTCACCCCCGACCTGCTGCCCGCCGACATTCTCGGCGTCAGCATCTATAGCGCCGAAACCCAGCGTTTTGATTTCCGCAAAGGTCCAATTTTTGCCAACATTCTGCTGGCCGACGAAATCAACCGGGCTTCGCCGCGCACCCAGTCGGCTCTGCTCCAGGCCATGGGCGAGGCCGATGCCACCGTGGACGGCGAAACCTACGCCCTGCCCAATCCCTTCCTGGTCATCGCCACCCAGAACCCGGTGGAATACCACGGAACCTATCCTCTACCCGAAGCCCAGCTCGACCGCTTCCTGCTCCAGACCAGCCTGGGTTATCCCAGCCAGGAAGTGGAAGTCGATATGCTCTTTGACCAGGCCCAAACCCACCCGCTGGAAACTTTGACCTCACGCGTGACCGGCGCCCAGGTGCTGGAACTGCAAAAAGAGGTCCAGGCGGTCAAAGTGGAGCGCAGCGTGGCGCAGTACATCGTCAGCCTGGTGGAAGCCAGCCGCCACCATTCGGCTCTGGCCGTGGGCGCCAGTCCGCGCGGCAGTATTTCGCTCTTTCGCAGCAGCCGGGCGCGCGCCTACCTGGAAGGCCGCGACTTCGCGCTGCCCGACGACGTTAAGGCCATGGCCGTGGCCACCCTGGCCCACCGCCTCAGTCTCAACGTCAAGTCTCGCTACGCCGGCGTCACCTCGAGCCAGGTGGTGGAAGAACTGCTGCGCCAAACGCCCGTTCCAGCGTGAAGATCTGGCTGCACCGCTATCTTACGGCCGGCGGCCGGGTCATGTGGGGAGCGGCCCTGGTCAGTCTGGCCGCCGGCCTCGATCCCTACCGTGGCCAACTCTCCGGTCTCTTCGTCATGTCGGCCGGCCTGACGATGGCCAATTTTCTGGTCGGCCTGCTGATGATTCGCCGGCTGGGCGGCGAAATGCGCCTGCCCGCTCGGGCCGTGGCCGGCACCGAAGTGAAGGTGACCGTGCTGGTCAGCAACCGCTCGCGCCACTCCACCTACGATGTCGAAGCCACTCTGCCCGGTCTGGGATCGGCCCGCGACAGCCGGCGCAGCCACCTGGCTCCCGGCCAGCAGGCAGGCCTGGACGTCCATTTTCGGGCCCTCAAGCGCGGAGCCTACCGCATTGGACCGGCCTACGCAGGCAGCACCTATCCGCTCGGGATCGTGCGTCTCAGTCAGAGAATCGGCCAGGCCCAGACCCTGCTGGTCACCCCGCGTATCCATCCGATGCGCAACTTGCGGCTGCACTCGGGAATGCGCCACCAACCGGGCGGCCTCCCCCTGGCCTCTCAGCAGGGGGAATCGCTGGAATTCGTGGGCGTGCGCGACTACCGACCGGGTGACAGCCCGCGCAAGATCCATTGGAAGCTGTTTGCCCGCCGCAACCAACCGGTGGTGCGCGAATTTGCCCAAGAATACTTCTCGCGCATCGGCATCCTGCTGGATACCTACCGGCCTCCCAAGGCTCAGGACTTCGAAGCCGCCCTGGAGACGGTGGCTTCGCTGGCCAGCTTCCTGGAGCGCAGCGACTCGGTGGTCGACTTTTTCGCGGCCGGCGAGATTCTGCTGAGTATGGGCCGCAACCAGGGGTCGCTGGAGGGGGTGCTGGAGACGCTGGCCTGCCTCAAATCCACCCGCCGCTCGCCCTATGCCCAACTGGAGGCCCGGTTGGAGCCGCTCATTCCGCGCCTGTCAGCGCTGCTGCTGGTGACTTTCGCGCCCACCCCGGAACGGCGCGCCTTCTGGGAACGCCTGAGCAGCGCCGGGACTCCGGTGCGCATTCTCTGTCTCAGCCGCAAACGGCCGGAAAGTGACCAGGAGCTGACCTGGATTCATCCCGATCAACTGGCCGCCGGCCTGGACGACCTGTGAACACGGAAATCTGGATGGGCCTGGTGGCCGTGCTCGGTTTCGCCATGGTCAGCGGCGGCTGGCTACCGGTGGTGCTGCTGCTGGCCCTGGCCATCGCCCTGCACGGGCGCATCCGAGGGCGCTACAGCGCCACTCCCGGGCAACAGCGCCGGCGCTTTCTCCTGCTCAGTCTGCCCGTGCTGGCCATCGTCTTCTTCCAACTGACGAGCAGCCGCTTGAATTTCCAGACTCCCCAGTTTATCGCCGTCAGCGGCACCGTCTATATCCTGTCTTGCGCCGTCCTGGAAATGTACCGCACTCCCGGGGAGGCGCGCCCGGCCAATTATCATCTGGGGCTGATTACGGCCATTTTTGTGGCCGGCATCACCGTGCAAAATTGGACCTATCCTTATTTCCTGCTGGCCTATTTCGGACTGGCCATCCAGCTGCTGCGCCATCCCTACGGGGGCTGGTGGGGACCACAACCGGCCGCCCAGGGTCCGGCTCCTTTCTGGGGGATCCTGCTGGCCTGTCTGCTCGGCCTGAGTCTGGCCTTTCCGGCGCGCTACTTCCTGCCCAACCTCGGGCGGGCCCTCACTCAGATGTATTCACAAAGCCTGCTCAACAGCACCATGGCCAGCGGGGCGCTCTTCGGCGCTTTCACGGATCTGAACGGCACCTTGCGCAGCGGCCGTTCGCGCATCCTGGTGGCGCGCGTGGCCGGGCCGCCCACCCTGCTGCGCACCCAGGCCTACAATACCTATCGTGGCGGGCGCTGGCTAACCCCCACGGTTACCCGCCAGAATCGTTTGGAGCTCAAGGCGGTCGACGGCTTGATTCAGTTGCCTGGCCAGCGCCCCGCCCGCCTGCGCCACTGGAACGTCGCTCCGGTGGTGGACATTTCCGGCCCCATGCCGGTGGCCACCGACACCTTCCAACTGCGCGGTCTGGCCAGCGTCAATCTGGACGTGCTCGACTCGCTCAGCGGCGACGCCTTCGAGCCTTATGAAGTCTGGGGCCAGGAGGTGGCCCATGAGCGCAGCCCCCACCGGCCTTCCAGCCACGACCCCGCCTACCTGGAAGTACCCGAAGAACTGGTAGCCGATTTGCGCGCCTGGTCCGACCCGATTCCGACCGATCAATTGACCCACACGCTTCAGCAAGGCATCTATGATCCGCTGGCGCGCCGGCCGGCCGGCCTGGACCCCGTTCAGGGATTCCTGAAGGGCGGGCTGCACGGGCATTGCGAACTCTTCGCCAGCACTCTGGCCCTGAGTTTGCGCCTGCGCGGCATTCCCACCCGTTACGTGGTGGGCTTCCAGATGAACGAGTACAACCCCCTGGCCCAACACTACCTGATCCGCGAGCGCGATGCCCACGCCTGGGTGGAGGTTTATCAGCAGGGTCAGTGGGTGACCTACGACCCCACTCCCGCCGCCCAGACCCAGGCCGCCCACCCCGACGGCAACGAACTGGAATTCAGCGAGCAATTGCTGGACTGGGTGCGCAGCACCACCGCCGCCCTGCTGGCCTGGCTGCGCCGCGCCCACCTGCCGGCCTGGCCTCTGCTGGCCGGACTGGCCCTCGGGCTGGGCTGGCTGGGCTGGCACTTTCGCAAGCCGCTACGGGCCTGGCTTCGCCCCGCGCCTGGCGCCGATGCCCTGGGCGACCTGCTGAGGCGCTTCGAAAATCGGGTGCGCCTGCCGCGCGAACCGCAGGAAACCGTGCTGGAATATGCCGCCAGGCTGCCCGCAGAGCACGCCGACTGGCTGCAGGACTACGCGCGCGCCCGCTTCGCCGGCCAGGACCTGCTGGCCGATCTGGAGCAGCGTCTGGGGCAGCTTCCAAAAATTTTCAGTCCTCCGCCTTAAAGTGGGGTATGCAGATTCAGTCGGCCTCGTCGGGTATCCCGCGTCAGCTCCCCAAGGATTGGGCCGTGCTGGTGTACAACGTCGGCGAAAACGACGAAGGCCTGATGTCCACTCACAATCTGCTGGATTTGCAGCAGGTCGGCTCGGACGAGAACACCCATGTGGTCTGCCACAACTACCGCTCGCCCTGGCTGTATGAGAAGCTAGGCATGGGCCAGGAGCACCTGGGCTCCCGCCAATATTATGTAGAGCGCGAGGCCACCGATTCCCGCCAGCTGCTCCAGGGCACCGAAATCGGTCACTTCGCCAGCTTCCTGCGCTCCACGCCGGGCAAGATCACCTCCCCCGAACTGCCCATCCCCGAAGGCAAAATCCACCAGGCCGAGCATCTCAAGAAATTTCTGCTGGGAGCCATGAAAGACTTCCCGGCCAGGCACTATTGCCTGGTGATGAGCGGCCACGGCTGCGGCTTCGCCGGCCAGGCCGTGACCGCCCAGGGGCGCATGAGCAACGAAGAGCTGGGCCAGGCTCTGCGCGAGGTGGCCGCCGAAACCGGCCAGCCGCTGGAGGTCCTCAACCTGAACACCTGCTTCAGCAGTTCGGTGGAAGCCATGCACGCGCTCCAGGGCGGCGCCCGGGTGGCCGTCGGTTCTCAGTCGACCGTGTGCGGGGCCACTCAGCCCCTGGGCGAGACCCTCAAGACTTTGCAAAATTCCTTGCGAGCCGGCCAAAGCGTATCGGCTGAAGAACTGGGTTCGCTCTTCGTGGCCGAGGCCCATCACCAGAAGTTGAGCAACATCTATACGCCCACCTTGAGCGCCGTCGACCTGACCCGGATGGGCGCGCTGGGAGACCAGATCGGCCAGTTGCATGAGCAGATCCTGGAAAAGCAGATCGACCGCGAAGTCTTGCGCCAGGCTCTGAAAGACTCCATCAAACTCGACTACGCCGCCGTCCCCCGCCCGGTCCAGGTAACCGACCTGGGATCGTTTATCGATAAACTGGGGGCCGCTTGCCCGGAACTGCGCCCGCAGTGCATCGAAATCGCCGCCACTCTGAAAGAGACCGTGCTGGCCGAGCAGCATCAGTCGATGGACAAGGAAAGCCCGACTTCCCGCCTGTTGCGCCCCCTGCTGGGCAAGGGCTACCAGGACATGAGCGGCTACACCGGCCTCACGATCTATTACGAGGATCGGCCTGACCAGGACGGCCACCGCCTCGCTCAGGTGGAAAACACGGCGCTGGGCCGACAGTGGCAGATCCGTCGGCTGGTGGACTACATCCACCAGGGCCAGGAGCAGCCCAGGGTCGGCAAGCTCAAGCAGATTGGCGAGAAGATCCACCAGTTTGAAATCAAGGCCAACAAGGCCATTGGTATTCCTTACGTGGTGCCCTTCGCCCGCCGCGCCCTGAAGGCCGCCCTCTTTATTGGAGCCGCCGCCGGCCTGCGCCACCTGGGCGTGCCCGTGGCCCAAGCCGTCTTCGGTCCCCTGGCCGTCTTCAACGGTTTTAAGGCCGCCCTCAAAGGCGGTTCCGAACTGGGCCAGGAGCTCAGCCCCCCCGGCAAGCTTTCCCTGGAACAGCGCGACCGGGTCGTCGACAAAGTCTGTAATACCACTCTCGGCCTGACCTTGGGCACCTTCGGTCTGCAGATGATGGGCCTGTTGCCCGCTTCGCTGGCCTGGCCGCTGGCGGGAGTGGCTCTGACCACCCATGCGGCTCGCCTGGGCGGCAAGTTCTGGCAAAACCACTCGGATGTGCGCGCGGCTCACGCTCAAGACGCCCACTTCGCGACCCAGAGCACGGTGCGCGAAAAGCTGGCGGTGGCAGACATTTCTAAAACCGACCTCAAGGAAGCCTGAACAACTGGACATCCAAATTTAACATCCGGAAGAAATTTGGTCACAATTTCGGGGGCAATTTCATTCTGCTTGACACGCCCGCCGCTACGATAGGGGTAACCACACGAGGAGGTTTCCCCGAATGACCTACACCCTTGGCCTGAATCCCGCCCAAACTCTGAGTCCCGGCAGTCTGGGCGGACTCTCGATCCCCTCACTCTTCAGCGGCGATCCGGCGCTGGCGCGTCTGGGCGGGACCGGTCTGGAAAGCCTGATGGCTCCCACCGCCTCCAGTTTCGACCCCGCCCTGGCGCAATCCGACATGATGCTGGAAGCCATGATGATGTTGCTCACCAAACTGATGGCCAACGGCAGCAGCACGAGCACCGGCAACTCGGGAACCTCTTCCTCGTCGTCCGATAACGGTTCGGCCTCGATGATCTCGGGCGGCAGCGGGGCTTCCTCCGCCTCCTCCAGCGGCGGCACGGAAACGGCCGGCGCCAGCGGGGGCGGCGCGGCCGCTTCGGTGGCCATGGCCCAGAAGTTCGTGGGCGACTCCTCCATCAGCGTCAAAGGCCGCCTCGACAACTTCAGCGCCGCCGGCGGCACCGGCAACAACTGCGCCGACTTCGTCTCGGCCATTCTGGCCAACACCCAGGGCTTCAAGAAAAAGCCCGGCGACGCCAGCGTGGCCACCTTCAAACAAGACCTGCTGGCCCAGGGCTGGAAGAAAGTCGATAAGGCTCAGTCCAAAGCCGGGGACGTGGTCATCTTCAACGGTAGCCAGCACACCGAGCTGGTCACCAAAGACGGCGGCAAAGAGGCCATCGGCTCCAACGGCGGCGCCACCAACCAGCAGATCAAAACCGACAGCCTTTCATGGGGGACCCAGGAGTACTTCCACAAAGGCTAAAGCATCTTTATCAAGCAAAAAAGACCCGCTCCCGAGCGGGTCTTTTACTTTTCAGACATCTTTCACGCCCCTGAGCTAAGGTGCAGGCACATACATAGTATAAGGAGCGACCATGTCCACCATCCACACCAACGCACCGCAATTTGATCTGCGCTTCAACGCCCGCAAGTCCATCTCGGGACAGCAGCAGGAAGCCAATCCTTTCGGCAACGATGCCCTGGATCTGGGCTCATCCAAAGTGACCTCGCAGGGCGACTTCCCGCCCGGTTGCCTCTTCGGCAGCGCCACCGACGTCAAGTCCCAGGGCGACACCGGCGTCGAGTGCCTGATGGGTGGCTCCACCAACGTTCAGTCTCAAGGCGACTTTCCGCCCGGTTGCCTCTTCGGCAGCGCCACCGACGTCAAATCCCAGGGCGACACCGGCGTCGAGTGCCTGATGGGCGGCTCCACCAACGTTCAGTCTCAGGGCGATTTCCCGCCCGGCTGCCTCTTCGGCAGCGCCACCGACGTCAAGTCCGGCTGGAACCTGGCCTGATTTTATAACAAATAAGCAATAAACCGGAGGCCAGCGGCCTGCCGGTTTATTGCTTATTTATTTTTCAGGAGCCTTTCATGGGGCGCCTGTAAGATAGGTTCATGCAAATCGCCAAACTGGCCCTGTCGCGAGTCACCAACCTGGTCCACAACCTGCACCCCGCGCAGCCGGCCCGGGTTCAGGAGCTGCCGCCGCAGGAACTGAAGGACTGGACCGTGCTGGTCTACATGGAAGGCCGCCACCGTCTGGCTCATTCCAGCGACCTGGGCATCAACAAGCTGGAGCAGCTCGGTTCCACCGACCACCTGCACATCGCCGTCCAGGCCACTCAGGCTCCGGCCTGGCAGGAGCGCATTCTGGACAACATGCAGTCGTTGCCCACGCGCCGCTACCACATCCAGAAGGACAATAACGCCACCAACATCAGCTCTCCCGTCGTTCACGAGTTCCCGGGCCAGGAGCGGCTGAGCGAGGACAGTCTGGCCGACTTCATCGCCTGGGGTCAGGAAAAGTTTCCCTCCCGGCAGACCATGGTCATCATTAAAAAGCACGGCGCCGGCTTCGCCAGCCTGAGCCGGGGCGACGAGACCATGGCTCCCCTGTCGGCTCGCGAAACCGAAGCCGCCCTGAAGAAAGCCGCCGAGAAGACCGGCAAGAAGGTCGACGTGGTCGCCTTCGACAGTTGCTCGATGCAGCAGATGGAAGTGGCCTACCAGTTGCGCAACCAGGCCAAAGTGATGACCGGCTCACAGGAGGACATCCTGGCCGTCACCTATCCTTACGGTAACCTGGTAGGCAACCTGGAGCAGGCTCCCGGCCTGACCGCCAAAGGCGCCGGCCGCCTGCTGGTGCGCACCTACGCCGACAAGGTCAAAAACAGCATGCACAGCGCCGTCGACCTGACCGGCCTGGAAACGGTGGCCGCCAGGGTCAAGGACTTCAGCGAAGCAGCCATGAAAATCGATCGCGCCCAGCTCTATACCAGCATGCTCGACACCAAGTCGATGGAGCGCACCCGTACATTGAGCCTGCAGCACAGTTTTCGCGACCTGGGCGGCTTTTTCGCCAAAGTAGCCGCCGACGAAAACTATCCGGCCGACTTCCGGGCCAAGGCCGCCGAGGCCGGCAAAGCGCTCAACGCAGCCATTCTCGACCGCCACGCCAGCAGTGATAAGCAATTACTCAAGGACCCCACCGGCCTGACCGGCTTCCTGCCCGCCCAAGAACTCAGCCCCGCCATGCACGAAGCCTATAATCAGCTCGACTGGGCCAAGGACTCGGGCTGGGGTCAATTAATTGATTATATTTTTGAGGATACCGGCACCCGGCCGGAGACCAGGCTGGCCGCCAAGCCCGACCTGAGCCCGGGCCAGCGCTTCGGCCGTTGGGGGTTGTATCAGTACAAGAAATATATCTCTCCTTACCTGAACGTGACCTGCGCCTACACCCCCACCTGCTCGCAGTTCGCCCGCGAAGCCATCGAGCAGCACGGTTTGTGGGAGGGCGGCAAGATCGGCGCCTTGCGCTTCTTCAGTTGCAACGGCGCCGGCCACGGCCACGACCCCCTCAAGGGCCACGTGTGCGACAGCCAGTGCCATCATCACCAGAGCCCGGCTCTGGCCCAAAGCGGTGTTCTGGGGGGAGCTAACGCGCCCCCCACTGTGATCGAGCCGATGCGCAACAAAGTTTCTCCAGAGACCTTCGACCGTCACAAGAAAATCATCGGAATGGCCCAGAAAGTGGGCCTGATGGTAGGCGGCGTCGGTCTGGCCGCCCTCGCGATCCCCTTCGGCGCGGCCGTGGGCGCCTGGACCGGCTACCAGGCCGGCAGCGGCCAGATGCAGGCCAGGGTCGACGAGATGGCCGGCCGCTACAATCCTTCGGTGGTGCGGGGCTTTTTGAACATCGCCGAACCGCTGGGCGGGCCCGCCGCTCAGGTTCACGAGAAGCTTCCCTTCGCCAAGAAAGCCCTGGGGGGCGTGATCGGCGCCACCATGGGCCTGACCATGGGAGCGGTCGGGGCCGCCTGGCAGGGCTTCAACTGGGGGAAGACCTTCGGCGGCCTGTGGGCCGGCAACCGCACCGCCGACGCCTTCGGCCACCTGCCCGCTCATGTGGAGACGGAAGCCATCCTGCGCGCCGACTACCAGACCGCCTCCGTTTAGCCGCCCCCTCCAACCTCGGAGGGAATCGTTCCGTACTGTGGCTAAGAAAAAACGAAAGCTCGTCGCCGACGGCGGAGCGGTTCGAAGTATCACGATTTCTGGAATTCTGATGGGGAGCCGGCCTCGATTCGAGTTTGCGATGTGGAGTCCTCACGCCGGCTGGAGCCGCCGCAAGAGTTACAACGGACCGTGCCTCATCTGTTAGAGGGCTAATCGAGCAACTGAGAGGCGGTTCCCAGGCGAAAGCCCTGGCGACGGGCCAGCTCGAGAAAGGCCGGCAGAATGTCGATGGTTTCCTGGACGTTGTCGTGCAGGAGCACGATGCCGCCAGGCCGCAGGTGGTCGAGCAGGCGGTCCTGGAGGATGGCTTCGCCCGGATTGTTAAAGTCACCCGGGTCATCGGTCCAGAAGGTGGTGACCAGCCCCAAAGAACGAGCGATGTCCAGGGTTTGTGGAGAGTAATCGCCGCCGGGCGGGCGGAAAAGGCGCACCGGCCGCCCGCTGATTCCTTCCAGCACGGTGTTGGCCAGTTTCAGCTCATGGAAAACCTCGGCGCGGGGCAAGTCGGGCAGGCGCAGGTGATGGTAAGTGTGATTGGCCACCTCGTGGCCGCCCTCCACCATGTCCGAAATCAGATAAGGATAGACGCGCGCATTGCGTCCGATACAAAAGAAGGTAGCCTGCACCCCGGCCCGAGCCAGCGTATCCAGAAGCAGCGTGGCATACATCGGATGCGGCGAGTCGTCGAAGGTCAGGGCGAGGCGCGAACGGCGCGGGCTACCCCGAAAAAAGAGACCGTCCTGCTCGCCATATTGTTCCTGCTGGCGCCGTTGGTGATTCTCCAGTTGTGACTGGCTACCGTGGAAAACGATCTGGCCTTCCCTCACCTCGGACTCGGGCCGGTGGGCGGTGTGGAGGGGGGCTCGGGCGCCGTTCCACAGACGCTCGAAATTCAGGCCTTCCCGCTCGAACTCCGGGAGCCGGGCGCGCGGCACGCTGGCCGTCAGCACCGGCGGCGGACCTCCGAAACCCAGATAGGTAGCGCGGTGATAGACCGAGACGTCGACCTGGTCGAGGCTGGACCGCTGAGCCAGAGCCCCTCGCACCGCCTGGCCGGCCAGCCCCAGCAGAAACTCCTCGTCACTGCCAGGATCGGCCAAAATCAGGGCGTGGGCCACCTCCAGGTGGCCGTTGCCGGCATATTCCACCGAGTGGATCTGATGAGGACGGGGCTGCCAGCGCAGGCTGGGGGCGGCCGGCGCCGGTTGGTAGCCGGGCGCGCGCGGCTGAAAAGCGCCGGGCGGGACGACCAGCGGCTTGGCGGCCAACGGCAGAGTCAAGACGGCCGCTATCAACAACTGCTTCATGGGGCCCGATGGTTGCCCGCCGGCACCACGGAATCCTTCAGAGCGACTCGACCAGACGAGTCATCGGCAGCAGCGTGGCCACCACCGCGAAACCCACCATCAGTCCCACCACCGCGATCACCAGCGGCTCCAGAGCGTGTCCCAGAGTTTCGCTGGCATAATCCACGTCTTGCTGATACATCCTGGCCAGATGGCGCAACATATGCGTCAGGCCCCCGGCCTCGATACCCGCTTTGGCTCCCTGAATCAGCAGGGTTGGAAAGAACTCGCAACGGGCCAGGGCTTTGTCCAGTTCCACTCCCGCTTCGACCGCCTCCAGGGTGACCGGGATGGCTTCCTGAAGAAGCGGATGGGCGGAGGCCGAGGCCGACATTTCCAGGCTCTTGATCAGAGGAAAGCCGACTTCCAAAGTCGTCTCCAGGGTCTGCGTGAACTGAGCTACCGCATAGAGCCTGAGCACCCGACCCAACCCGGGGATTGCGTCCAGCACCCCGGCCCGCCAGCGCCGGCCGCCGGGCGTTTTTTCCAATCGGGCCAGCCCGAAGGCGGCCCCTGCGACCAGGGCCAGCAGGCCAGACCAGCACACGGGGCTGCGTAAAAGAGCGGCCATGAAAATTAAGATGCGCGTGGGCCAGGGCATCTGAGCCGGGGTCAGACCCATCTGTTGAATCACGCTGCCCAGCACCAGCGGCGCGATCAGGGCGATCAAAGCCACGCAGGCCAGACTGATGAAGATCGGTAGCATCAGGCTGGCACGCATCTTCTGGAGCAAAGCGGAGCGATGCTCTTCTTCGCTGGCCAGGCGCGAGAAGACCCCGCCCAGGCGGCCGGAGTTCTCGCCCACCCGCACCAGCGCAATCTGCATCGGAGTAAAGCACCAGGGATGCCGGGTCATGCTCTTGGACAAACTGTTGCCGCGCGCAAGCTGTTGAGAAAGATCCTCAGCCGCGGCGGCCAACGGGGCCGATTCGGTCTGGCGGGCCAACAACTGGGTACTGAGCAACAGCGGCACGCCGCTCTCGAAAAGAGTGGCCAGGCAACGAAAGAAAACGGCCCGGTGCTGAGCCGTCACCCGCTGGGAAAGAAAGCGCTTAAAGGTCAAGCTTGTCCAGCTTCTGGATCAACACTTCCAGGTTGCGGAAGCGGTGCTCGGGACGTTTGCGCAGCATGGTGAAAATAATCTCGGTCAGGGCTTGCGGCACGTTGCTGAGCGGTGGTGGATTCTTCTCGATGTGGTGCATGAGCACGACCATGGGGTTGTCGGCCTGGAAAGGCGGAGCCCCGGCCACCAGGTGATAGGCCAGGCAGCCGAGGCTATATTGATCGGTCTGAGCGCTGGTTCCCTCGCCCTGCACGATTTCCGGCGCCATATAGCAGGGCGTGCCCATGATCGTGCCCTCTTGCGTCAGGGTCTGCGAACCGGCCTGGCGAGCCAGCCCGAAGTCGCTCAAGCGCACCCGGCCGTCTCCCCAGATGACGTTCTCCGGCTTGATGTCGCGGTGCAAAATCCCCTGCTTGTGGCAAAAGGAGAGCGCGTCGGCCAACTGGCGCAGCACTTTGACCGCCTCAGGGGCGGGCAGCGGGCCCCCGCTGAGGCGATCTTGTAGAGTGGTGGGCCCGAGCAACTCCATAACCAGGTAGCTCATACCGCGAAACTCGCCCAGATCGGCCAGATAGGGAATATTCGGATGATTCAAAGTGCGCAGCGTCTTCATCTCGCGGCGGAAGCGATCGAGCATTTCAGGGGTATGGATTTGCTGAGGCTTGAGCAGCTTCAGAGCGAACTCATCGCCCTGCTCGGTCTCGACCCGATAGACGATACCCGAGGCGCCTTCGCCCAGCTTCTCCCAAACCTTGTAGGCATCCACCCACAGTCCCGGTGGCAAATCCCAGGGCACTCCGGCCACCATGGTGGTCATATTCTTGACCTCCATGCGGCGACGCGACAACAAACGGATCGACCCGGCTAATTTGTAGAGAGCCAGGGCCAGCAGTAAGACAGGTAGGAGCCACCACGGCGTGCGCTGCAAGTAGGCGCCCAGGCTGGCGGGCTGCAGGCGGTAAACTCCATCTTGAGGCCAATGAGCCGGGTAGGCGGGAATCAGCGAAGCATCGACCTCCACCAGGGCATCTTTATAGCCCGGCGCTCGAATATGCAGGTTCAAGGTCCGGCCTTTGCCTCTGAGAAAAACCTGCCGATTGGCGTCGTAAGTATCAGAAGAAGCCCCACGGACCACCTCGATTTTGGCGTTGGGCGGGTCCACCTCGAAATAGACGCTCTGCGGCTGAGCGGCCACCCTCCCCGTCCACAACAAGAAGAAAAGAACGACTCGTTTCACAGTGCGTCGCGCACATTCAAGTAGCGTTCCACGCGAACCCGCTGCGGCCCGTAGCCGGGGGCGTTGGCCAGGAAATCGAGACGCATGAGCAGCGGGCAATTCTGGTCGGGAGAGTATAACTCCATCCGGGCCACCGATTTCGAGAGGATGCGAGCGGGCGGCTTGAGCGAGAGAAGGCCGATCGCGTCCGCATCCAACCGGCTCGGCTGCCAGCGCTGATCGTCCAGCAGGGGGTCGGAATTGGTTTCCACCAGGGTCAGGCTGCTCGGGGTCCAACTGAACAGGGTGGTGTGAGCGGCATAGCGTTTGTAATTACTGCCCACGATATCGTCCACCGGATGCAGGCTCAGTCCGGTCAGGGCCGGGTCCTGCACGAAGGAAACGCCGGCCACATCGCAGCGGGAGGCAAAATTGGCCACTCGATTGACGGTCATTTCGCAGTTTTGCTGCAGTTGACTGACCACCAGCACCCGGTTCATGACACCTGAGGTGCGCAGCAAGAGAGTGAGCAAAAAGAAGAACCCCAGCACGGTCAGACTGCCGGCCACCATGATCTCCAGCAACGTGAAGCCGTTACTGCGTGAGGTGAACAAGGTCGGTTTCATGCGACAATTTCTTCGGTATGCCTTTTTCCCGCCAGCTCACCGTGACCACCACCCGGCGGATCTTCTGGGGGTCCATAGAGCCTACGGCATAGACCTCCATGGCCGTATCCATAGCCTGGCCGATGCCGTCCAGCGTGATCGGCTCAAGTTTCTCGTAGTGGGGAGGAGCGGGCAACTCGGCCCAGGGACGAGCGCGCTGCTTTTCCAACAGGGACTGAGCCAGTAGCGAGGCGCTCTCTTGAAAACGGCCCTTATTGCTCAAAATAGTACAGGTGGGCAGAGACCCCACCGCCACAATCGTCGCCAGAGCCAGCAAGGTTAAGGCCACTACGGCCTCGATCAGAGAAATGCCTCGCTTCCCGATACTTTAGCTTTTCTACAAATCCAACCCGGTCTCCCGTAATATGCTAAAATAGCCGGATGAGACGGTGCCGCAGGGGAGCGACCATCGGCAGTTATCTGGCTGCGTTGACGGTTTTTGCCGTGTTCTTGTTGACTATGGTGACCATGGCCACCCAACATCTGCACTTCTCCAGCATGGCCTATCAACAGCAGGCCGCCAAGAACCTGGCCGAGGCCGCCATCCAACAGGCCTTGATCAAAGTGGTGGAGAGCGACAGCGCACTTTTCGGCGCGGCCCGGCGCGTCGACCACCTGGTTACCGTCAACAACACCCTGTATCCCGGCAACAGCCGGGGCCTGGTGGTCTTCAACAAAATGGTGGCCCAGGGCCAAAAAATCCCCTTCTCGACCAACAACTTCAACGGCGGCGGGGAAGTGGCCGGCGACCTGGGGAGGTCCGTGCCGATCAACACGCTCCATCTGGTCGGGACCGGCTATTGCGGCGAAGCCAAACGGACGGTGGAGGCGGTTTACTACGTGCCTCCCTTCCCCAGCGCACTGGCCTCGGAAGGTCCTATCCGCAGCAACGGCGCGCTGCTGGTCGCCGGTGTCCGCGATCCCAGCCTGTTTCCCGGACGCTACGAAAACCTGCCGGCCAAGGAGAAGACTCCCTCCCACGTCTTCAGCAACTCCCATGATCCTGAAGAAGCCGTGGTATTGGGCGCGGGCGCGCAAATCAAAGGCAATGTTGGGGCGGTTGGCGGAGTCAAGGTGACTCGCTCCGACGTCATGGGCGAAGTCAAACCCTTCAGCCCTCCGCAAGCCCTGCCGCGCATCGATATGGACGCTATTTTTGCTCGCCTTGACCAGCAGGTCGGCAAGGACTCCCTCGGTCCCACCTACCCCGGTGACTACAATCTCGAATGGAACGCTCAGTGTGACACCGATCTGCACATCACCGGCCAGCTGACGCTCCACCAGGGGGTGCTCTTCGTCAAGGGCAACCTGGAGGTGGACGGCGGCATCACCGGAGAGGGGCTCATCTATGTGGGCGGGCGCACGATTGTTCATCGCGGGGCCGATTTTCGCTCGGCCGACCAGGTCGCCTTAATGTCCAAGCAGCGCATCGAACTCGACGGCGCCGGCCAGAACGACTATTTTTTCCAGGGAATGGTCTATTCCGAGCAAGACATCGTGGCCCGTCAAATCACCGTCTTAGGCGCCTGCATCGCGCGCGGGGTGGGCGGCCTGAGCTTCGAGAACGTCAACGCTCTGAACGCTCCGGTCACCGTCAGTTTGATCGAAGGAGTGGAGCTGCGCAACGCCAGTGACGACGACACCGTGCAGATCATCGTGCGGGTGGAAGAACGCGACCCGGTCACACGCCAACCCAAAAGCTACAAAGTGCAGTTGCGTGGTACTTCCGACGATTATCCCATCAACAATCACTCGAAAGTGCAGTTATCGCCTCCCATCGAAGGCCACGGCCTTAGGAACTATGAGGAAGTCAAAAATTTCATCGAGCACTCCGACCGCGGCGTCTGGGGTCCCTATGCCAAGAACTCCTTTCACCTGGATTGGTATTGGAACGGAGGGGATCACAGCGAAGTCTACGGAGACAACCCGTTGCGGAACTACCTGGCCATGCTGGATGGACGCTTACCCGATCCCAACCGTCACTTCGGCCTCAACCTCAATCCCAACGAACTGATCGGCATCCTGGACCGTTCGCGGGTGCTGCTCTGGCGAGACATCGCCAACCCTATTTGACGCTGAGCAGAGTCCGCTGGTGCGCCTCGAGCAGGGCGATGCTGGGCTCGATCTGGAGTTCCCGGGCCAGTAGCTTCTTACACTGCTCGAATTGTTTGATGGAAGCTTCCGGGCGGCCTTGCCAGAGGTGCGCCTTCATGGCGGCCAGATGTCCCTCCTGACAATATTTGTCGAGTTCGAGCAGGCGATTGGCGTATTCCAGGGTCTCGGCGGCGCGCTGCTGGCTGACCAGAATCTCCAGCAGGCTGCGCAGACAGGTCAAAATGGTGACTTCCAGGCTTTCCCGGGTGGTCACCGCCCAGTCCATGTAACAGGTCTCCAGATACGGACCGCGGTATAAATCTACCGCTTTCTTCCAACGTCCCACCGTCTCTTCGCCGGGATTGGCCTCAGGCGCGGCCAGCGCCAGCACTTCGTTGACATCGTGCCAGACCGGTAGCTGCGGGTTAAGTTGCAGCCCCATGTTGTCGCGCTGGATGTAGTCCAGTTCTTCCGGCCAGTCTTTAGGCCGCAGCACCTTGCGCAGATGAAAGACGCACACGTTCAGGCTGGAACGCCCGCCTTCGCCGGAATCCGGCCAGAAATCGTCGACGATGCGCTCGGTGGGCAGCGGCCGCCGGGAAGCGGCCAGGCGGGAGAGCAAGAAACGCTGCTTACTGCTGCGGAACTGCTGGTCGGGAATGCGTTCGTCCCCGCGAAACACCTCAAAGCTTCCGAGAGTATAGATGCGCACCGTGGGGGGCAAGAGCACCCCTCCGGCCGAACGTACCACCGCTTCGGCCGCCGCCCGCACTTCGGCCTGGGCATCCGCCGCCAGCAACTTCATACACTCAAGAGCTACCGGATGTTTTGGTTCTTTGAGAGCAGCCACGATAGGCAGCCGGGCGGCCGGGTCCAGTTGGCCGGCCTGCACCAGCCGCAAGAAAATGCCCGGCGCATCGCGCCCGATCACGGCCAGGGCTTTCTCCTGCAGGGGATGCGGCGCGCGCGCCTGGAGTCGTAATAGACTGGGAGCGATCCACCATGCTTCGTCCAATAGCTCGAATCGTTCCGAAACTTCCAGCAAAACGCCGAGAGCTCGCTGAATGTGCTGCGCATCCATATCCGAACCGGCGGCGCTCAGGGCCAGGATGGCTTTAGCCTCCAACAACGGCTGGCCCAGCTCGCGGCCGACGCGGCCCGCCTGCTCGTAAAAGCTGACCGCTTCTTTCTTGAGGCCGGCCTGCACCAGCCACAACCCGGCTTGCAGCGCCGAGACGCAGCCCAGCAGCCCGTTCAGGCTGCGAGCCAGGGTTACCGCCTGCTGAGCGTAAGCCAGACAACGGTCGGATTCCGGCCTGGACAAGCGGCACAGACCCAGCAGGGCTTCCACCTGTTCGCGGTCGGAGGCCCCTTCGCCAACGATGGTCTCGAAATAGGTGCGGGCCTCGGCCGGGTTGACAGCTTCCTGAGAGCGCGCCAGTTGCAGCAGGCTGACGCGCCGACGCCGTTGCGGCTGAGCGTTCTCCTCCTGCGATTGGGAACGTTGGTTGGCGCGTTCCCAGGCAGCCGCCAGGGTAGACTCCCCTTCGGGTCGGAAATTCGGCTGCAGAGCCACCTGCGCGATGCGGGCGGGCAGGCTGACTTCCTCGGCTGCGCTGCGCAACTCCTCGACGATATTGAGCAGGTCGCCGGGAAGCCCGTCAGGGTCCCATTGAGGCGCCGCCTGCTGGCACAACTCCAGCAACACGGCCATCTGAGCCTGTCCGGCCACCTCCGGAGACAGGCCCATTTCGCTGGCGGTGGCCCAGGCCAGGCGCCCGCTCCTGGGGTTAGCAGCCAGCCTCTCCAGTGCCCAGGTAGCCGTCTGGCGTAGACTCTCCTCGCGCTTCTTGCGCAATTTGCGGGAACGGTGCAGATGGAGCTGGCGGGCCACGGCCGCGATGAACTCGCTGAGTTCAAAGGGCTTCTTGAGGTAGTCCCCCACTCCCAGACGCACGGCGCGAATCGAGTCGGCCTCGGCGGTAAAACCGGTGATGATCAGGGTGGCCACGCTGGGCTGCTCCTGGCGCAGGCGCTCCAGGGTATCCAGACCGTCCATGCCGGCCATGCGAATGTCTGACACCACCAGGTCAAAATTCTGGCGATTGGCCAGCTCCAGGGCGTCCAGCCCGCTGGCAGCGGATTGCACCCGGTAACCTTCGTCGGAAAGAACCATGACCAGGTCTTCGCGCAGCGAATCGTCATCCTCAATGACCAGAATCTTCTCGTCGGCACTCATAGGTCCGTCCTTCGTCTTTTGCTTAAGGCAACCCTGGAAGCCAGGGTAAACCGGGCCGATCGCTAAGCGAATGGCTATGCCGGGCGGTTGGAAGGTATGGGGGCTGCTGTTGACCTGCGTGGTCGCGCTCGTCTATTGCTTTTCCAGCCTGAACCACACCCCGCCCCCACTGGCGGCCCTGATTTTCGCGCTCGGCGCCATGTGGATGGAAACCCGGGCCATCCGCCTGCCCGGGGCCGGCATGATCACCTGCTCTTTCGTTTTCCTCTTCGCCTTCGCCATGCTGGAGGGAGTGGGACCCGGCTGGCCTTCCGGCCTGGCCTGCATCCTGGTCTTGCTGCGCAGCGCCATGCTGGGCTCTCCCGACCTGCGCCTGCGCTGGTTGGAAGGATTGCTGGACCTGACCGCTCTGCTGCTGACGCTGGCGGGCATGCTGCTCTTCGTCCAACTGGAACCCCAGGCCACGCTGGCCGCGCGCGGTGCCGCCGGGGCTTTCGTCTATTGTCTGCTGATGCTGGAGATCCATTTGCTCTTGACGGGGGAACTGGCCGAAGCCCAGCGCACCCGTTACAAAGCCGTGCAACTCGGTCTTTTCGGGGTGCGTTTCGCGGGCTGCTGCGCGGCCGTCTTGCTGGCCTGGATGGCCAACCAGGGAGGCGGCTGGCTGCTGCTCTGCCTTCCCATGGTGGACATGCTGCCGCGAGTGGCCGGCATGATCGTGCGCGGCGAGGAAGAGGGGCAGCGCCAGAACGTACTGCGCCAGCTCGATGCCAGCCAGACCCAACTGGCTCAGGCCTCGGCCTCGCAGAAGATGCTCAAAGAGACTCTCGATCGGCGGGTGGACGAGAACCGTATTCTGGAAAAGGCCACCCAGGCGCTGCTCCAGGTGCGCAATCTGCAACAAACCGCCGATCAGATCGTGCAACTCTGCGGTTCCTTGCTCCACGCCGATACGGTGGCCGTCTTCCTGCAGTATGAAAATCGGCTCTATCCGCGCAGTTGTCAGAGCGCCCAGCTCGAGCGCCTGCAGCAGGCCAACTTGCTGCATCTCAGCGAACCGGTGGTGGAAGAGGCCTGGCGCAGCGGGGTGGTGCAGCGCCTTCCTCTGGGCGAGCAGCGCATCTTTCCTCAAGAGAACCAGATCGTCGTCTTCCCGCTGGGCACGGCCGGCGCCCTCTATATCGGGCGGGCCAACGCCCCCTACAGCGAAACCGAGTTGCGCCACCTCAGCCAGGCCGCTTCCCAGGGTACCCTGGCGCTGCAAATTGCGCTGCATTTGGAGGCGCTCGAGGTCGCCCTCTACCAGCAAGAAACCTACAGCAGCGAGCTGCACCAGCGGGCCGGCGTGCTCGACCGCCTGCTTTCCAGCTCGCTGGGATTTCTCGACAAAATGGACCGTGAAATCTTCCTGGAGAAGCTGACCCAGGCGGCCGGAAGCCTGTTTGCCCACGATCTTCTAGAGGTTCGTTTGGAAGGAGCTCGAGGACCGCTGGCCGAGCACATTCTGAACACGCGCCTGCCATTGCTGATCGAGGACCTGCAACAGACGCGTTTTCAGCCCGAACTGCCGGACCAGCGCAGTTTGCTGGGCGTACCCATTTTCCATCCTGACCTGCAGAAAGTCGGCCTGATTCTGATGGGCTCGCAACAACCAGCGGCTTTTTCGCGCTGGCATCAGGATTCGCTCAGCCTGTTGGGCACGCTGGCGGCGGTAGCCTGGAAAAACCTGGAGCTGTACGCCGAAACGCTGGCCGCCCAGGGCCAGTTAGTACAGTCTTCCAAAATGGCGGCGGTGGGCCAGCTGGCCGCCGGCGTGGCTCACGAAATGAATACTCCGCTGGGTTCGGTCATGCTCAACGTGGAAAGCGCCATGAAAGTGATGCGCAGCCAGCCCGAGCAGGCCGAAACCCGTTTGAACAAGGCCAAAGAAATGGTGCAGCGCACCCGTGGCATCGTGGAAAAACTGCTCTACTATTCGCGCCAGAGCGAGCACGGGCGGGTGCCCACCGACCTGGGCAATCTGGTAGCCGACACCCTGCAACTGGTGGGCCACTCCCTGACCATCGATCAAGTGAAGGTGGAGACCCGTCTGGGTCAGGTGCGTAAGGTGCCGGCCAACCAGAATGAAATCCAGCAGGTGATTTGCAATCTGCTGCTCAACGCCCGCGACGCCATGGTCTCGACTCCCGGTTCCCCCCGCAATATCTTGATCAGCACCTTTGAAGACGGAGCCTGGGCCTGCATCGCCGTGCGCGACAGCGGACCCGGCATGGCGCCCGAGTTGCAGGCGCGCGTTCTCGAACCTTTCTTCACCACCAAGGCGGTCGGCCAGGGAACCGGTCTGGGACTGTCCATTTCCCAACAGATTATGGTGGCTCACAACGGCCGGTTGAAGGTGGAGTCGGTTGTGGGCCAGGGCAGCCAGTTCACCATTCAGCTGCCCATCGAGGCAGCGTGATTCCCCAGGCCAGACCACTGCTGGGCGCCGCCGAAGAACAGGCGGCTCTGCGTGTCATGCAGTCGGGGCATGTGCCCGCATCACCTGGGCTGCGTGGCCGACCTGGAGGAGATTCTTCAGTTCGGCGTACCCGTCCTGGAGGATTGCGCCCGGGCGCCGGGGGCCACCTACCGCGGCCGGCCGGTGGGCACCTGGGAAAGTGCCGGAGCCTTCTCCTTTTATCCCACCAAGGTGATGGCGGCCATCGAGGCCGACCTGCTGGCGGCCGCTCGCGACAAGCGCTATTACGGCGGCATCCAGGACGACCAGTATCGATTCAACTATAAGCTGAGCAACCTCAACGCGGCCGTGGGCCTGGTGCAGTTGAACCGCCTGCCGGAAATGCTGAAGCGGCGCCGCGCCATCGGCCGGCGCTACGCCGAGGCGCTCCAGGCCAGGGGGGGAGTGGTGCAGGGTTCGGTGGTTTTTCGCTTCGGCTTGCGCACCCGCTGGGGATCTGCTGGAGTCCATTTAGAAATAAAATAGAGGATGCAAACCCCTTAGGACCAACTAAGTACAGGAGATGGAAGCGGAAAACGGAGATTTTTCCCGGTTGCTCAACCGGGTGGCCTCGGCGGTCCTGGCCCTTGGCCTGACCGTGGTCTTGTTGATCTCCGGCAACCATCTGCTGGCCAGCAAGAAAGAAGTCAAAGCCGAACTTATCAGCCAGCAGGTCAAAACCTACGCACGCTCGCGCACTCTAATTCTCAAGTTTCGCAGTGAGGAAGGCCTGATCTACCAGGCCAGCGTGCCCGTCTCGGCCCAAACCAAACTCGGTCCCCTCACCGGCCCGCTCGAACTGCGTGTCTATCACGGCATCTTTGCTTCCGGGGTGGATGAAATTCGCAGTGGCGGGCGCGTCTTTAAGGTTTAAATTCGCCGTCTTTCCAGAAGCGTTCGCCCAGTCCAGCCACGCCTTCGCGCTGCTTCTTCAGTGTACCGTCCACCAGCGAGAAGAGAAAGATGTGCCAGTGACGCGTCTTGTCGGCCAGCGACAACTGCACGCCGTCGGACAGGACGTCCAGTTTGTGCACGCGCCGGTCCACCAAATCAAATGGCTCACCATCCGGATTGGGCACGTCGCGAATGAACTGGGGCCGCCCATCCGCCAGGCGGCGCACCACCAGATTGGGGGCCAGTTGAGGGCCCAGGTAGATTTCATAGAGGCGATCGCCTTTGACCAGATTGGGAGTGCCGGGACGATCGCTATTGGAAGCCAGCGCCTGCGACATCCAGGCCACCCCGCCGTCGCTCAGGCGCAGGGCCAGACTGACTTCCCCGACCTGCTTTTGGCCGTCGCGCCGGCTGACCCAGCTGCGAAACACGGCCAGCGCCGCGCTACGCGCTTCGTAGCGCAGGTTAGGCTTGCCCAGCTCAAAAGTGGCGCGCACCCGCCACAGGATGCGCTTGCCGCGGGTGAGTTGAACCACCGAGCCGGCCAGGCTATCCGTCCACATCAGGACGCGGCCCCCGGTCAGGGACTGCTTACCGGCCCAGTGCAGGGGAACCCGGCTGGAGACGGGGGCCACCTTGGGAAGAACCCAGGGCTCGGCCCAGGCAGCCAGGGTCAGCAGCAAAAACAAAAAGAGCAGGCGCATGGCCTCCGCTTCTAACCCCGACCCTGCCAACCTTCCAACTGACTGCGTTTCCTGGCGAATTCCGGCGCCCTGGCGGGAAGCTGCTCCAGGCGGAGCAGCAATCCATCCTTACCCACGTAGACACCCGGAAGATCTTCCACTTTGTGGAACCCGAACTTGGAATAGAGCTTGAGGGCCGGTAGATTGTCAGCCCGCACTTTCAGTTGCAAGCGGGGCCAACCGGCCTGCACGGCGCGTTCTACCGCCCAATGGAGCAAACGTTCGGCGATTTTGCGCCGGCGATAGGCGGGCGCTACCACCAGTCCGTCCACTTCCAGCGTGCCGCGTTCGCCGGTGGTCCAGTCCAACCAGAGATAGCCGACCAGTTGGGCGCCGTCCAGCGCCAAGCGAAACTCCTGGCCGGTATCGCTCAGAGCCCGGGAGAGATGTTCGCGACTCCAGATTTGCGCGCCGAAGAGTTCGACCTCCAGAGCGTAGAGGGACTCCAGATCTTCCAGCCTCCCCGCCCGAAACTGCAGTCCGATGGTCTGGGGCCGGCGCAGCCATTTCATGGAGGACTGTTCTCGCGGAGGCGGCTTGACCCTGTAGTCCATTTTGCCTATGCTGACCGGTCATGAATCGCCGTCTCACCCTGACCTTCGCCGTCGCCTGCGGGCTGGCCGCCGGCAACCTCTACTACGCCCAGCCTCTGTTGGGAGTGATCGGCCACGAACTGGGCGCCGGGGCGGAAAAAACCAGCCTGGTGGTCACGCTCACCCAATTGGGCTACGCCCTGGGACTGCTACTGGTGGTGCCGCTCGGGGACCTTTTCGAAAACCGGAGGCTGATCCGCCGCGTCCTCTGGCTGACCACCCTGGCTCTGTTGGGAGCCTCCTGGGCGCCCAATTTCGCCATCTTCGCTCTGGTTTCCCTGACCATCGGCTTCACCTCGGTAGTGGCTCAGGTGCTGGTTCCCTTCGCGGCTCATCTGGCGCCGGCCCGGGAGCGCGGGCGGGTGGTCGGGCAGGTGATGAGCGGTCTGCTCATCGGCGTGCTGCTGGCCCGGGCGGTATCCGGTATGGTGGCCGAGGAATGGGGCTGGCGTTCCGTTTTCCGCCTTTCGGCCGGCCTGCTGGTGCTGCTCAACTTCTGGCTGGGGGCCATTCTGCCGCGCCACCAACCCGGCACGCAACTCACGTATAAGCAATTATTGGGGTCGTTGGGGCGCATCTGGCTGGCCTATGCGCCGCTGCGCCGGCGGGCCATCTACCAGGTGAGCATGTTCGGCAGCTTCTCGGCTTTTTGGACCGGCCTGACTTTCTGGCTGTCGTCTCCCCCCTGGAATTACGGGCAAGGAGCGATCGGACGTTTCGCTCTGATCGGCGCGGTGGGAGCCCTGTGCGCTCCCTGGTTTGGCCGCCAGGGGGATGCCGGACGGGGACAGGGACTGACCGGGCTTTGTCTGTTGGGAGCGGCGGCCGGCTTCGCCCTGACGCTGGTGGGTACACTGCCGGCGCTCCTGGCCGGAACCTTGCTGCTGGATGCCTGCGTGCAGGGCACGCTGGTACTGGGCCAGCAGGTCATCTATCAGTTGGAACCCGAGCAGCGCAGCCGCATCAACACGCTCTATATCGCCGCTTTCTTTCTGGGAGGAGCGCTGGCTTCAGCCCTCTCGGGCCTGGCCTTCGCGCGCTGGGGCTGGCCCGGCGTGGTCGGCCTGGGCTGCGCTTTGCCGCTGGGCGGATTTTTCTACTGGCTCAGCGAAAAGAAAGCGGTATGAAGCGGCTTATCTGGTTTTTGGCGGTCATGGCGGTGGCCCTGGCCCAACCGATCCGTCCCTCCGATGAGAGTCTGCGCGCCCGGGAGCGCTTTCAAAAAGCCCTGGCCCGGGAGCGCTACCGGATCATCACCGGCGATTCGCGGGCCCAACGCATCGACGCCATCGGCCAGCGCCTGGCCAGCCTGGCGCGACGTCCCATCCCCTGAACCTTCACCCTGGTCCAGACCGACGAGCCTAACGCGGCCTGCTGCGGCGAGGGCGTGGTCTTCGTGACCACCGGCCTGCTCAAACTCAATCTGAGCGATGACGAACTGGCCGGCGTGCTTTCCCACGAAGTGATCCACGGCGTGCGCCAGCACGTGGACGCCGACTTCGTGGAAATAGCCAAGCTGGAGAAGGCCCTCCAAGAGTATGCCACCCATTTGGAACGCCACGGCAACGATCAGAGCGAAACCGCCCAGATGCGGGAGAACTACGAGTACAATCGCCTCCATCAGCAACTCGAGAAAGCCTACAGCTATTCCCGCCAACGCTCGGCCTTCAGTCACGCCCAGGAAAGCGAGGCCGACTCCATGGGCCTGAAACTGGCGATTGCCGCCGGCTATCAAGCCAACGGCCTGATGAGCGCCCTGCAGAAGCTGGCGGCTCACCAGGTGGCTCTCTACGGCGAGAAGTCCTTGTTAGGCAGCAAAACCCACCCTCCCCTACCCAAACGCATCGAGCGACTCAACCAGATTCAGACACAATCAGGCTACTAAGCCTGTACTCAGTTCGTATGTTCCGACATGACGCCAGTGCCGATCGCGTAAAACTTGAGCAAAATTTCTTGACTCTCGCCGGCCGGAAACGGTAACCACTTTACAAAAAAGACGCGCTGTGAGCGCTCAAGTTGGATCAGAACCCGATCGGGCGGTCGCGGTAGGAGCCCGGGTTACCCCGGGCCCCCCGCACAGATCCGTACGGGCGCTACTAACGCATACGGCTCCTACCTTAGGTCATACCGCGGGCGCTTTCCAGGGCAGAACGAACGATGCGGACGGGAGGCAACCATTTTCTTACAAGCCTTTCCATGCGTCCCCAGTTCAGCCGCGATTTCTGACTCCGACGCCGAAGCGTTCTGAACCAGAGTTGGCTGACCTGATGGCGAAAGGCACCCAGGGCTTGTGAGTTGTTGGTTACTCCATAGTAGTTGTAGTGGCCGCGGAGCACGCTCGCCAGCCATTTCCTACTACCGGAATTTGAGCGTGGAGGCGGTGTCGCAATTCGACCTTTATGGCCTGAAGCTTTGCCCGCATACGCTTTCTTTCCGTGTGTCGCCAGACGGTGAACTTCCCTTCTCGGGACTTGCCACAGATGTGTGTGAATCCCAGGAAGGTAAAAGTGCCTGGCTTTCCTTCGCCTCGGTTCGCTCGATCTCGGGCCGCAAAGCGCCCAAACTCCAGGAGTCGAGTTTTATCTGGATGTAGTTCCAGTTTGAATTTGGCCAGTCGCAATTTCAGGTCATCCCTGAATTGTTTGGCATCCTTCTGTGATTGGAACCCTACGATGAAGTCGTCAGCATAGCGCACAACTATTACGTTGCTGCGTCCAGGTTGACGTCTCCACCAATGCACCCAGAGGTCGAAGGCATAGTGCAGGTAGAGATTCGCCAGTACGGGGGAAATGCTCCCCCCTTGCGGTGTCCCTTCCGCGCATTGGCGCCATTTTCCGTCTTCCAGCACGCCTGCTTTCAGCCATTTCTGGATGATTCGCACGACCCGCTGGTCCGCTATACGGTGCTCGACGAACCGAATCAGCCATTCGTGATTGATGGTATCGAAGAAACCACGAATGTCTGCGTCGAGAACCCAGCCCACCTTGTACATCAGGCCAGCACTAAGCTCTCTCAGAGCGTCATGTTGGCTCCGACCGGGTCGGAACCCGTATGAGAAACCGGCAAAGTCTACTTCGTAGATGGCATTCAGGACTGCCACTGTGCTGCGCTGGACGATTTTATCTTCCAGCGCTGGCACACCGATTGGTCGCTGTCGGCCGTCCGCCTTTGGGATATAGACCCTCCGAACGGGCTTCGCACGGTATCCCCGATTCAATCTTGCACTTAGGTCCTGGAGGTTGTCCTCCAGGGTTTCCTCATAGTGCCTCTACGTCTCGCCGTCGACTCCAGGTGATGCATCTCGCTTCAGGGCGTAGAACGCCTCACGCAGAGAGCCTATGTTGCAGATGTGGTGGTAGATACAGGTGAACTGTCTCTTTCTGTCCCTTCTTGCAGCCTCGCGAATCCGCTCCAGCGCACTTTGCACGCCTGCTCGGCTCTGAGTCCGTTGCGTGTTTTGCTGTCGCTGATTGCCCTTGGTCAGGTCGCTTCCCTCCATCGTCTCCGCAGCCTGGGTGGCTTTGTTCGACGACTTCGTCGGTAATATCGGCCTGTCCGACTTCCCGTGTCCGTTCATCTTATGGTACCTATCCTTAGATTTCCCTCTGCGTCCCGCCGCTCCAACAGCAACGAGAGGACACGGGATCTCCCGGTTCCCGCACGAGGTGCGTCGTGTGCATGCACTGGGTCTCCGACCGCGCGGGGTCCAACGCCATCTCGCCATGTCGATGTCGTCGGTGTTGCCTTCCGTTGTTGTGAAGCACGTCGGCACCCCGAAGAGCGTTTTCGCGGCTCAATACCAAGCCTGCACACACCCCTGTCAACGCTTCGTCCGCAACCTCACGGCTACTTACGCATGACTCGGAGCCGCTGTGGGCGGCTAACCCTTCAGCGTAGGGTATTTCAACCCTTAACACCCCGCCGATTTTACCGGCGCTCGCACAAAACGCGTCTACGGGCATCGAACCTGGGAAGGGATTGGCTCGGGCGGAAGTCTGGTGGCCGGCTGCGCCGGAACGAAAACGATCCCAGGCCAACACCATGGGCGGAAGCGGGGAGGCCGGGCTTCGCCCGGAAAATACTTTGATCCCAAGCGAAGGATCTGGTTGAAAGATGAGCGATGGC
>JAHBVR010000016.1 GCA_019637395.1 Vulcanimicrobiota bacterium | reverse complement strand
AGTCCGGTTTGTTGTTACCGGGAGAGGAGATTAGCACGGGGGGCAAGCGCTGTCAACATGTCGGGGCGGTTTTTATGCAGAAGGAACCCCCTGCCTACCTGCGAACTCGCCCGCTCCTATGGAAAACGAGAAATTTACTAGCGAACTCTCCAGTACTTTCCGCGAGTATATTCTGCTGCCGCGCTGCACGCGCCGGGACCAGGGAATCGCCCAGGTCGATCTATCCACTCGTCTCACGCACGATTTAAAACTCAACATCCCCTTCATGAGCGCCGCCATGGAGGCGGTGACCGGGGACCGGTTGGCCATCGCCCTGGCTCAGCACGGCGGCATGGCTGTGATTCCGGCCGGCAACGTGCCTGCCCAGGATCAGTTGGACATGATTCGCGCGGTCAAACGCTTCAAGGCCGGATTTGTCGAGAAGGTCATCACCGTCTCCGACGATATGCCGATCCAGAAGGTGATCGACCTGGAGCGCCAGCACGGCTATTCCACTTTTCCGGTGGTGGATAAAAAGGGCCGGCTGGTCGGCCTGCTCACCGAGAAGAAGTATAATCCCTGGCAAGACGCCGAGCTTCTGGTCAAGGAGCGCATGTTGCCGCTGGACAAGCTGGTAGTGGGCAGGCACGGCATGTCGCTGGGGGAGGCCAACAAGCTGATCTTTGAGTCGGGCATTGGCGTTCTACCGGTGGTCGACGAGAAGGGGATGCTGAGAAGCGTGGTCTTCTTCAGCGATATTCGTCGAGCCCACGAGTTTCCGGCCGGCGTGGTAGACGCTCAGAAGCGCCTGCGAGTGGCCGGGGCCATTTCCACTCATCCCGAAGATCAGGAACGGGCCAGGAACCTGGTCGAGGCCGGTGCTGACGTTCTGGTGGTGGATGCTTCCGATGGTTTCTCGGAGTATATGCAAGACACCATCAAGCGGCTCAAGAAACTGGGCGTGCCTGTCGTGGCCGGTAACGTGGTGGATCAAGCCGGCTTTGACTATCTGGTGGAGCAGGGTGCCGATGCCATCAAAGTGGGGATCGGCTCCGGCTCCATCTGCACCACGCGCCGGGTCAAAGCCATTGGCCGCGGACAGGCCACCGCCGTGCATCAGTGTGCCCTGGCCCGCGACCGCCATTTTCAGAAGACCGGCAAGTATGTTCCCGTCATCAGCGATGGCGGCCTTGAATCGAGCGGCGACATGTCGGTGGCTCTGGCTCTGGGAGCCGACGTCCTGATGATGGGCAAATATTTCGCCGGCTTCGAGGAGAGCCCGACCACCAGCTTTCTGAAGCGCCTGCCGGTCATGTTCTCCGGGCAACTGGCGGAGGTCGAAGTGACCGTCAAACCCTACTGGGGCGAAGCTTCGCCGCGGGCCAAGAACGTCAAGCGCTATCAGCAGGACGATCCGCGTAGTTTCGTGATCGAGGGCGAGGAGGGCTACGTTCTCTACAAAGGCAGCCTGCACAAGGGACTACCGCGCGAACTGATGGCCATCAAAGGCACGCTGTCTTCCTGCGGCTGTTCTAATTTAGATTCGTTCTACAAAGAGGTCCAGGTCGAGAGGCAAACCGTCGAGTCCGTCCGCGAGGGCGGGACCAGTATCTTCCGCGCCTGATAGAAGGAGAAAACCATGAAAAGACCTAGCGTGCTCATTGCCGGCGCCCAATTTGGCGACGAAGGCAAAGGAAAGATTGTCGACCTGCTGGTCCAGAAGGGCGATTTGGATGTGGTGGTGCGCTTCAATGGTGGCGCCAACGCCGGTCACACCATTGTGCTGGATGATGGGAAGTATCCCCTGCACTTGATTCCTTCCGGGATTTTGCATCAGGAGACGGTCAACATCATCGCCGCCGGCGTGGTCGTCGATCCACTCTTCCTGGTCAAGGAAATCGAGAATCTGAAGACGCGAAACATCAGTTGTGAAAATCTGTTTATCTCGGATCGTGCTCACATGGTGATGCCCTGGCATCGAGCTGTCGATGCGCAACAAGGCGGCCGCTTGGGCACGACCGCCAAAGGTATCGGACCCTGCTACGAGGATCGCGCCGGGCGCCGAGGCCTTCGCGTGGGCGACATGATCGACGAGAACGGTCAGATCGATCTGAAACATTTTTCTCAGCGGGTGAGAGAAGTGTGTGCCGAGAAAAACAACCTTTTTCAGAAGGTCTACAACCTCGAGCCTCTCGACCCGGAGCAGATCATCCAGGAGTTCGTGGCCGCCGCCGAGGTGATCAAAGGCAAGGTGCGCGACACCGGCGCCATGATCGCCCGCTTGATCACCGAGGGGAAGAGTTTTCTCTATGAGGGGGCTCAAGGCAGCCTGCTGGATGTGGACTGGGGGACTTATCCGTACGTGACCTCTTCCAGCGTGGGCCTGGCCGGGTGCTACGTGGGCACGGGCAATTGCGTGCTGCCGGAAGTGCGCATGGGGGTGGTCAAGGCCTACGGCACGCGCGTCGGCGAGGGGCACTTCCCGGCCGAGTTGGGCGAGTACGAGCGTATCAAAGAGCAGGACAAAGTGGTTCCGGGTGGCACCCTGCCCCACCTGACGGCCGAGGAAAAGAAGCTGGCGTTGAGTGGAGATGACTACTGGATGGGTCGCTGGCTGCGGGCGGTCGGGGCCGAATATGGCACCACCACCGGCCGTCCGCGTCGCTGCGGTTGGTTGGATACCGTGGCGGTGCGCCAGGCTGTGCGTATGTCCGGTCTCAACCAGATTGCGCTGACCAAGCTGGATGTGCTCGACGGCATCCCCAGGCTCAAGGTTTGCGTGGCCTATGAGTATCAGGGGCGGCGCACCACCGATTTTCCCGCCCGTATCCACCACCTTCACGAATACAAGCCGGTCTACGAAGAGCTGGAAGGTTGGGAGAGCCTCGGTCAGGCGACCTCTTTTGAGGAACTGCCGAAGCAGGCGAAAACCTACGTGAAGAAGCTGGAAGAATGGATCGGTGTGCCCATCAAGATCGTCTCCGTGGGTAGTCATCGCGCCTCCAGCCTGTGGAGATAGGCCCGCTTCTGGACCTGCAGCGCCTGGACGGGAGTTGGCCGGGGGGCACCGCTCGGGCGCTTTGCCTGTTGGCCGAACACGGGTATAACCAGCATTCCGCTCGGGTAAGAAGGGCGCTGGACCATCTGTTTCAGCAGCAGCGGGCGGATGGTTCCTTCGGAGATGAAACGGAACTCGTGATCGAAGCCATGCTGAAAATGGGACTTCCCCAGCAACATCCGATGGTTGAGGCCGCCTTGCGATGCAGGTCTTAGTTACCGGCGGCGGGGGCTTCGTGGGCAGCCACCTGGTGCGCGCCTTGCTGAGCCGGGGCCATCAGGTACGGGTGCTGGCCCGTTCGCCGAAAAGCGTCGAGATTCTACGGGATCAGCGCTTCGAGACGGCCATCGGCGATTTGAAGGATCGCAAGTCGTTGCGAGCGGCCGTCAAGGATTGTCAGCGGGTTTTCCATTGCGCCGCCGACTACCGGCTGTGGTCGCGTAACGTTCGTGAGCTCTATGAAAATAACGTGGACGGCACCGAGAACCTCTTGCGCGCCTGCCGGGAGCAAGGAGTCAAAGAGGTCGTCTACACCAGTTCGGTGGCGGCTATCGGCATTCCGAAATCGGGCCGGCCGGGTGAAGAGACAACTCCTGTCACTCTGGATGACATGATTGGTCACTATAAGCGGTCCAAATTTTTGGCCCAGCAGGTGGCTCAGGACTTCGCTAAGAACTATCCCGTATATATCGTTAATCCTTCGACTCCTATCGGATCTCATGATTGGAAGCCGACGGCTACCGGCAAGATTATCGTGGACTTTCTGAACGGCAAGATGCCCGCTTTCGTGGACACCGGGTTGAATCTGGTGGCGGTGGAAGATGTGGTGGACGGCCATCTGCTGGCTCCCGAGAAAGGGCAGCCCGGACGCCTCTACATTCTGGGCAACCAGAATATGACGTTGGAGCAAATTCTGCAGAAACTGGCCTCGCTGACTCAGAAGAAGGCTCCGAAAGTTAAGCTGCCCTACGGCTTTGTCTATGGTCTGGCCTGGGCCGAGAATTTTCTGACCGGCACCCTGCTGAAGCGAGAACCTTTTATTCCTCTCGAAGGTGTGAAGATGGCCCGGAAACGTATGTGGTTCTCCAATGATCGGGCTGTCAGGGAATTGGGGTTCCGTCCTACTTCGGTCGACATGGCTCTGCAACGCGCCATTGATTGGTACCAAACCCACGGATACGCCCCGCTGTGAAATCGGTGGGTATCCTGGTGGCTATGTGGGAAGAGTTCACCCCTCTGCGCAAGCACTGGAAGCTGGAGTGGACCGGTCCGGGTGAGTTTTTTACCGGCAAAGTGGCCGGCCTGCGGGTCCAGGTGGCGCTGAGCGGCGTGGGACCGCGCCACGCTCGCCGCGCCGTGCAGGACCTGGTCAAACTCGGCCAGCCTGAACTACTGGTCAGCCTGGGCTATTCGGGGGCTCTGAAAGAGCATTTGCAGCCCGGCGACGCTATCCATGCCCGGGAGATCGAGACCGCTGACAGGCGGGTCTTTCGCTGTGGGCAAGCCGGCCAGCGCCTGCTCAGCGTGAGCAAACTGGCGCCTTCCCAAGAGAGTAAGCGCCGGCTGGCGGAGAATCACCCCGAGGCCTGCGCGGTCGATATGGAGAGCGCGGTGCTGGCCGAAGCCGCCGAAAGCGCCGGTCTACCCTGGCGCGCTCTGCGGGTCATCATCGATCCTTTGCACAGGAACTTACCCATTGATTTCAATCGATGTGTCAGTTCCAAAGGACAGACTGCTCCGGCCCGCCTGGCCAGGGAAATTCTGACCCATCCGGGCCAGATTCCCGCCCTCATCGAGTTCGGCCGCTGGGAGAAGCAGGCCCGCCGGCAACTCATCCTCAAAAGCAGTCAACTGCTGGAAGCGATCAACTCATGATTTTACTCTGGCTTTTACTCGGCTTCGCGATTCTCTACCAGTGGGCTACTTTTTACCTGGTGGAGCGCTTTCGGCGCTTTGAACTGGAACCGGCGGCTCCCTTCAAACCGGACTACCCCGTTTCGCACCTGAAGACGGTGCACGGGCGGCAGCCTCGCTCCGAAACCAACTGGCGCAGTTATATCGACCAGGACTACCGCGGAGAGCAGGAAGTGGTTTTCACCATTGGCCGCCTACAGGACCCCTCAGCTGAGCTGGCCCGAGAGATCGCGGCCAAAGATCCTCGCGTCAAGGTCGTCGAGGGCGATGCCTCAGGCAACGGCGCCAATCCCAAGGTGGCCAGCATGATCCAGGGCTGGCCCCATTGCACGCTGCCCTACATCCTGAGCACCGACTCGGATATGCACGCGCCGCCCAACTATATGGACAAGATCATGGCCGGCTTTGAGGATCCGAAAGTCGGCATGGTCACCTGCTTGTATTGTATCCAGCGGGTCAACTCGCCGGCCCTGGCCATGGAGGCGCTGAGCGTGCTGGATTTTTCCACCAGCGTGTTGGTGGCCCGGGCCCTCGAGGGGATGTCTTTCGGGCTGGGTGCCAATATGGCATTCCGGCGGGATGTACTGGAATCGATTGGTGCTTTTGACGTGCTGGGCGATTATCTTGCCGAGGATTACCAGCTGGGCAACCGCATCACCAGGGCAGGCTGGAAGGTGAAGTTGGCCGGGTTGGTGGTGGAAGACGTGCTGCCCGGCATGAAGCTCAAGGAATACTTGCTCCATCAGTTGCGCTGGATGCGCACCTATCGGATCTCGAGGCCGGGCGGGCACTTCGCCTTCATCGTCACCCAGGGGGCCCTCTGGGCCACTCTAATTTTGCTCTTCCAGGGTTGGACCTGGCAGAGCGCGCTGGCGCTCTGGTTGTGGTGGGGCACTCGCATTCGGGCCACTCTCCACAACTGGAAGGTGTTTGGGGCGGTGGAGGCCGAGAAATGGATCGGGTGGCTCGTTCTCAAGGACTACTTCTACCTCGTCCTCTGGGTATGCAGTCTGGTCGGCGATCAGGTGCGCTGGGGCCCGCGACTGCTCAAGCTCTATCCCGACGGGCGTATGAAAGTGCTCAAGCGCTTCGACCTCTAGACGACACACAGCTCAGGAGTCACCGCGTCGAATAAAGTCCCGTTATGGGAATCGTCTATCCTTATTATGAGGAAACCGTAACCGAGACGACCTGGCATTACCGCGCTGCCCAATATTTGCAGGCGGTGCTTGAGTTCCGTTACCGTGAGCGCGGTGATGTGTTTGTGGGGGGCAACGTCGAGGAGAAGCAGTCACCGGACGTTTATGTCTGTTTCGGCGCCCGGAATATCGACCGCTCTTCCTATAAGACCTGGGAGGAAGGAGGCATCGTTCCGCAGGTCGTCTTCGAAATTTCTTCCAGGAGCAGTCGCGTCCACGATCTCGGCACCAAGAAGGCGACCAACGAAATGCTGGGGAGGCCGAAGTCCTGGCCGAGCGACCCGAGACGGCAGCCCAATTTCGGCCCAAGGTCAGAAAGCGTGACAGGACAATTAGTCCCATCCGCATTCACAGTCCCAGGTTGGACCTGGGCGTGGAGAATCGCCTGCTTCGTCTTTACCTTCCCGGCAGTTCCGCCGGCCTGCCGACATACAGCGAGGCCGAACTGGCTCGCCTGGAAGCTATGCACGCTTGGCGCGAGGCGGGAGCGCGGTTGGCAAAGCTGGAGCGGGAGAACCAGGGCCGCCTAGACTAACACCTCATAGAAGTAGACCATTTCGTAGCCCCAGGAGAAGAGAAATTCGCGCTGGTCGTAGGCCTTGAGCAAAGCATGCTCGGCCTGGCGTCCCACGCATACCCAGCGGCTGCCGGGCTGCAGTTGTTCGATCAGTAACAGGAGTTCATCCCAGGTTTCCTGGGAAAAGATCGAGCCGGCCACATAGATGACGTCGGCTTCGAAGACCTCCACCAGAGTGAAATCCTCCAGCAGGAATTGGGCGTCGCAGCCGGTCAGGTTGGCGATGCGTTCACCAAAATGGATATAGGTGGGCAACAGGTCCACCCCGACGGCCTGGGCACCGAAGCCCAGGGCGGCGGCAAAGACCATTTTGCCCCGCCCGCAGCCCAGGTCGTAGAATTTCTCTCCCTTGCGCAGACGGGCCAGCCGGCAGATTTCCAAACCCGTGAAATAGGGTGTTTCGCCGAAGCGGAAGTCCTTGAAGGGCCGGTTGGATAAAGGTTTCCCCTGGAGATAGATGTCCAGCGGTAAAAATCGCCAGAAGTAGAACAGCCACATCAAACTTTCCACCTTGATTAAGGCAGGAACCCCGAGCAGTGCGGGCACTTCTCGGGGTCCTTGGAAAAAGACGGTAAGGGCTTCCTTGAGGGCCCCAAATCTCGACACAGACCGCCGGTCGGTCGGCGGCTGCGCCACCTCCACTCCGGGTTTTTCAGTCACGGTCGAGATTCTGGGGCCACATCCTGTGGCTGCCTACGGCCAGGCGCGGCACTTATTTGGCGGTAAGGTGCCAGTAGGCCATCTGGGCCATGCCCTTGAGGCTCTTGGAGGCGGCTTCTACCGCGCTATATTCAAAACCAGAATGCATTTTGCAGTTAGCGCAACGGCGGTCCTGGCGGGTCTCCCAGTAATCCCAGTTCATTTCGTTCCAGAAGGTGTGGAAGTCCTCGAAGAATTTGTCGCCGATGAGGTAGCAGGGGCCTTTCCAGCCCATCGGGGTATAGTTGACCGTCGACCAGGGCGAGCAGCGCAGTTCGATCAGGCCGGCGGCGAACTCCAGGAAGGTGGGAGTGGCCGTCAGGCGGTAGCGGGACGACAGTTCGCGCACGCGCTTGAATTTCTCGTGGATCTGCTCCTGGGTCATGAAGACGTCGTTCTGGACGCTCTCGTAGTGGTAGCCGGGAGCGATGAGCAGGCCGTCTACCTTGATGGAGGCGAGCAGTTCGCAGAGCGCTTCCACTTCGTCCATGTCGGTTTGCTTGTAGACGGTGGTGTTGGTCAGGGTGACGTAGCCACGCTTCTTGCACTCTTTGATCGCTTCCAGGGCTTTGTCAAAGACGCCCTCGCGGTCGCACACATAGTCATGGGTGGCCTTCATGCCGTCGAGGTGGACGTTGACGAAGAGTTGCTTATGAGGCGGAATCACGTCAAACAGTTTCTTGTCGCAGAGCATGGCGTTGGTGCACAGGATGATGTGCTTGCCCATATCGATCAGGCCTTTGATGAGTTCGGGCAATTCGGGGTAAAGCAACGGTTCGCCCCCGCACAGCGAGACGGTGGGGGCTTCGGCCAGACGGGCGGCTTCCAGGCACTTCTCGACCGAGAGGCGGTCTTTGAGTTTGCCGGTGTGGCGCTCGGTGGAGCAGCCGATGCAGGCCAGGTTGCAGGTGTAGAGAGGCTCAAGCATCAGCACCGTGGGATAACGCTTGCGTCCCTTGGAACGCTGTTGCACCATGTGCTTGGCGTTATTCATTACGAAATCGAGTGGAAACCTCATGACAAACCCTCACCACTTGAATATTATTAGGAGTCGATGAGTTAGTGTCTCATCGCCAATATCCCCCCCAGTTCCCACAAAAAATCTTCAGCCAAACCAGAAAAGAAAAAACCGGGCGAGGGGCCCGGTTGAATACTGAGTTTCAGAGGGAGTGACATGAGGACTTGCAGGGCAAGTCCGGCTCACGGGACCAGAGAGCATTGTGAGCTGAGTTCAGACTAGCACCGGCTGAAAAAGCCGGAGAGAATTTTACGTCCGAGATGTTAACTTTTGGAGCGGAGTTGGCGCGCTCTTGACGCCACTGGTTCCCCAGTCTGCCGGCCCTCAGGAAAGAGGGCCGGGCCGGCAGACTGGGGAAGGGGGCGACACCCCTACGACCTTTGCTGGAGGCTGAATTGGCTAAGCGTACCCGCTTGAAAGTTACCAACCTGGATGGACCGGGTGAAGAAGTCAAACGACCCGGCAAGAACGGTGCGGCCGTCGTTCCCACCGGCGATTGGGCCGACATCCAGCTTCCCGAGCGCGGCAGTAAGGAAGAAACAGAGCGTTTCAACGAGCTTTATGCCAAAATGCCGGAGCTCTGGCGCAATCTGAGCGCCGAGGGTCACATTCCGCAGACAGTGGTGGTGGTGCCTTCGATGTCTTTGGACCCGGAGGAGTTGACCAAGCTGAAGGGCGCCCAGCATTACGAGGAGCGGATGCTTTTCCTGCTGATTTTGCTCAGCTCACCCAAGACCCGGGTGATCTTCGTGACCTCCGAACCCATTCACCCTTTCATCATCGACTACTACCTGCAGTTGCTGCCGGGCATTCCGTTCTCGCATGCGCGCGCTCGCCTGGAGCTGTTTGCCGTCTACGACACCTCGCCCAAGTCGCTGACTCAGAAGATTCTGGACCGGCCGACGCTACTGCGGCGCATTCGCAAAGCCATCGGCAACGACCCCAACAGCCATTTGACGGTCTTCAACGTGACCGAGGCCGAAAAGAGCCTCTCGGTGGCACTGGGTATTCCGCTGCTCGGCCCCGATCCCAAGCACCTGGCTTATGGCACCAAGAGCGGTTGCCGCAAACTCTTTCGCCAGGCGGGCATTCCCGTCTCGGAGGGATTCGAGGACCTCAAGAACGAGGAGGACATCCTCGAAGCCATCTACAAGCTCAAGAAGAAGCGCCCCGGTATGAAAAAGGCCGTTATCAAGATCAATGACGGCTTTTCCGGCGACGGCAATGCCATTCTGCAGCTCGGCGCCATTTCCGACTGGAGCAAGAAGGTTGCTTGCATCAAGCAACTGCGCGAGATGGTGCGCACTCAGGCTCGTTTTCAGGCCCCCGGGATGCACTGGGAAGGTTATGTGCGCAAGTTCGAGCAGATGGAAGGTATCGTCGAGGAGTTCATCGAGGGCGACGATAAGCCGTCTCCCAGCGTGCAACTGCGCATTACGCCGCTCGGCGAAGCTCAAATCATCTCGACCCACGACCAGGTGCTGGGTGGTCCGGATGGGCAGGTCTTCATCGGTTGCACCTTTCCGGCCGAGCGCGACTATCAGGACGAGCTGCACGATGCCGGCCTGAAAGTGGGTCAACACCTGGCCAAAGCCGGCGTGGTCGGCCGGTTGGCGGTCGACTTTCTGTGCACGCCAAAGGACGGTGGCGGTTGGGACCTGTGGGCCGTCGAGATCAATCTCCGCGCCGGCGGGACCACCCATCCCTTCCGCACGTTGCAGTTCCTCACGGGGGGGCGCTATAATCATGAGACCGGCCTGTTTGAGGCTGGCCACATGAATCCCAAGTTTTACTTTGCCTCCGACAACCTGGAATCGGAAAAATACAAGGGCCTGTTGCCGGAAGATTTGATCGACATCACTACTTTCCACGGGCTCCACTATAATTCGTCTTCGAATACGGGAGTGGTGTTTCACATGATTGGCGCGCTTTCTCAGTTCGGTAAGTTAGGTGTCACCTGTGTAGGCGATAGCCCCGATGAAGCCCGCGGTTTGTATCAACAAACCATCGAAATCTTGGATAAGGCTGTTGACGAGGTGGACTGGATCGTTTAGCTCTTCAGTAAATGGTGTAAGAAAACGCCCGGGCAACCGCCCTGCAATCTCCCCGTGCCTCTCTATGAAAGGCGGAACTAAATGATTATGGCAGATACCGTACTTTCGGGAAAAGTCAGCAACGAGTTAGAAGAGGAACTCAGGCAATCGGGCCTGATGGGTCCTTTCCTCGATGTGACCAGCCCGCGATTCATAAAATTTCTTTTGCAACCCAAGCTGATTATGCGCAGTGACTGGCTTTTCGATCCTCAACACGAAGTCAGCGAGCGCGAGGTGCGCGCATACGTCCTGCGGGCTCCCCACGATTTCGAAAAAGAGGGCGTGCTGCAGCAGTTGATTATCGACCGCAATCAGCGCAAGGCCAGTCTGGTCACTCAGGGCCTCAGCAAGCGCCAGACCATCGAGGTGGACCTGCGCTCCTTTGAAGTCCTGGCCAACAGCTCCAGCGAACGTGCTGCGCAGTAGTCGATTGTGAGACACACCGCCGAAAGACGGACGGGGGAGGTTCTGAACTTCGCCACCAGTTCCGAAGCCTATACGATTTATATCGAGCCTGACGTCCGGCTGGATGTCGCGCGTGTTCAGAACAAGCAAGCAGACGGCTCTCGTGAGGCTTATATGTGGGTGCAAGCAGTGCAAGGCTTTTTTGTGCTTTATCAGGACCTGCGCGAGGCCCGCCCCGGCCCCTGGCGGCTGATCTTCGAGATCATCCCCGAGTCGTTCTCGAGTTCGTTCTTTCCTTATGTCGAGGACGAGTTCTTCCCGTTACTCCAAGAGTGGCAAAAGGTAGACAGTCCTCCGTTGGATAACAACCCGGGGGAATGAGAAACATGGTTCCAACCGGTTGTTATTAGACGATTTTTTCAGTGAATACTGGCCACGCGAAGAAACCTTAGAGGAAGTTTGGGGCTGGGTTCTGGGCCGTACCCATGGCCATCTCCACCTGGCCGGACCTGTTGGTTGTGGTAAGAGCTGGTTGGTGCGCGGTTTGGCCGTGGGCGCTCAGGAGCGCGGCGCCCTGCCGCTCTATCTGGAGCGCTCTCCGGAAGAAAGCTTCACCTCGCTGATCTGGCGTCTGGTCGATTCTACCGAATTTATGTTGGACACGGATGGCGAAGGCTTGCGCCTGCAAGTCTCGCAACGGCTTTATGAAAGCAGTCCGGCCGAGGCATTGCTGGCCGCCATGCAGTGGCTGACTCAGGAGGTCGACGGCAGTTTCCTGATTCTCTTCGACGGCTTCGACGAGCCCTCGGAGCTGGCCGAATTGCCCAGTTGGCGCGACTTTCCCGAGGGGGTTTACCTGCTCACTTCGGGACGGGCCCGCCATCCCGTGGATCAACTGGTCCTACAGCCGGAGCACCGGCGTAATCTGGCCGAGCTGGAAGGCTACCTGAACAAGCGCCTGCCCGGTGAGCAGGCCCGCCACATCCCGGAGATTCTCAAGCTCAGTCAGGGGAACTGGCGTTGGGCCTATTACTACACGGTTTTGCTCAAGTTTGAGATCGACCCGCTGCCCGAGTCGGTGCGTCTCTATGACACCCTGCTGGAATCTCTGGCGGCCAAGCACGGTCCCGAGTTGTTTCGCAACATTCATCTGGAGGTGCTGCTGCTGTTGGCGGTTGCTCAGGTTCCGGCCAGTCTGGATTTGCTCAAGTCCTGGGGGGTGCCGGCCGACCAGCTCGGCTTTGCCCTCTTCGAGTTACGTGATTTGCTCTCCACCGATGGGGAAGGCTCGCAATACGACGCGCTTTTTACCGGCGAGCACTACTCCTTACGCTCTCCAGATTTGCGTGCCTATTTGCTGGAGAATCCGGCCTGGCGCGATCGAGTTTCCGACTGCCACCGCCGGGCGGTGGCGGCGGTTTGGGATCGCAGTCGGGCGGCTCTGGGCGAGATGCCCCAGGATGTCGATTACTATTCACGGGCTTTTGCCCAGTACCACCTGGCTCAGAGCGGCCGTCTCGGCGATCTCAACCGCCTGCTGCAAGACCCCGACATGGTGGAGTCGTGTTGGAATCTGGGTCGCATCGCGCGCGAGCAGGGTTATGAAGAAATTGGCCTGCAGCTGTTTCTGGTGGCCGGCCAGATCCTGGAAGCCCGCAAAGCCGGCAAAAGCAAGCGTCATCTAGCCCGGCTGGCGGAAGTCTATGCGGATTGCTGCCACGCGCTGACCAATCAGGGCCGCTATGCGGACGGAGCGCTTTTCGGCGAGAAAGCCTTGGAAATGCTGCGACCGCTGGCCAGCGAGGAATCCAGCGACCCGTTGGAAGGCCTGTTGACGCACTGCTTGTTGTGTCTGGCCGACCCTTATCTGTACATGGGCTATGTACAGCGCGCCTATCCGCTCTACGCCGAAGCCCATCAACGCAGCAGCAAGGAAGCCGGCCCCGAGCAGGCCAAGGCCATTCACGCTCTGCGCGGGTTGGCTCGCTCCTCGCGGGCTCTGGGGAAAATCGACGATTCGCGCCGCAATGGAGAAGAAGCCCTGGAACTGGCGCGCAAGCTCACCAACGAAGAGGGCGAGGAATGGGCTCAGTATCTTTTTGAATTGCTGATGGAGCAGTCGGAGACGATGCGCTCGGTGCGCGAGCAGATGGCCGAGAGCCCTGGCCCCCTCGAGTTGATGGGGATGCGTTGGGAAAGCCTGCGCTTGCTGCGCGAGGCCGAGGAGCTGTACCACAAGTTCGGTTGGCCCGGCGATCAGGAACTGGTCTTCCTCTATCTGGAGCAGAGCATGGCGCTCTTTGATCTGGAAAAGTGGTCGGAGGCGGAAGAACGGCTGAGCAAAGCCATCGAGGTCATCAATACCTTGCCGGCCAGCGATTCCCATCCGGCCGATCTGGCTTCCCTGGAGTTTCTGCGCAGCCACGCCCTGGCCCTGATGAATCGCATCGGCGAGGCCTCCGGTTCGCTGGCCAATCTGCTGACGCCGGCTCTGATGCAGGAGATGGATGTTTCCGAACAAGCCCTGGTGCTCTTCTTTCGGGGTAAGATCCTCAGCCATCAGGGCCTGTTGCGCCAGGCCGAGACGGCTCTGGAAGATTCGATCGCCGCTTACGCTCAGGCTATTGGACTGGGGGCTGAGGACCTGTTTCTCGAGCAGGTCAGCGCCAAGATTTATCTGGCTCGCGTGACCGCTCGGCGGGGCCGGTTGGACGAAGCCCTGGAACTCTGCCACGAGTGCTATGGCCAATTGACCGAAATGGATCCGGAGGAGGGTCCACCCGCGCTGGAAGTGGCCGACGTCAGCGAGTTGGAAGCCTGGATTTTGCAGAATCTGGAGCGTTACGAAGAGGCCCTGGCCATGTGCGACCGGGCGGCCGACTCCCTGACGCAGATTCGCAACAATGAAACCGAAGCGGACGTGGAGACCGAGCATAGCCTGAACATGGTTACCCGCGCCTTGACTTTGGCCGGCTTGGGACGTTACCCAGAGGCCTTGCCGCTGGCCGAGCAAGCGGTGGAGATGGAGCAGCGGCGCGCTCAGGAAGGCTATGAACAAGCCAACATGTGGGTGGCCATCCATCGCCTCTCGCTGGCCAAGTTGTTGCGCAAGGCGGGACGGGCTGAAGACGCTCTCAAGGTGGCCGAACAGGCCTGGGCCGACCTGTCGGGGTTGCCGGCCAATCAGCAGAATCATCTGGGCTTGCATCTAGCCGCCGTTCAAATGGAAGTGGCCCTGTGTCACATCCACCTGGAGCACTGGAATCAAGTGCGCCAACCGTTGAAGCAGGCCGGCGTGCTCTATGAGAACGAAATGTGGCAGAGTAAAGAGTACCTGGTGGCGGTGCTGCTCGATTGCCAGCGCCACTGGCTGGAGTTCTGCCGCCTGTCGGCCAACCAGGACTGGCAGGACCGCAGCGCCTGGCGCCAGTTTTTTGAAGGCTGGATGCGCTGGCAGTCGCAGATGGTGGAGGAAGGGTCCAACATCTTTCTGCAACAGGCCTTGCAACGCCTCAAGGACTGGATCGAGGCGCTGCCTCCCGCTATCCAGGAAGACTGGAATACCCAGGCCCCGGCCAGCCTGCAGACCAGCAACCTGCAATAACCAGTTGGCGTCGCGCAGCCTCCCTAGATCTATAAAACAGGAGACGCCGAGGGAAAACGGAATCAGGAGCGGTTATGAGATTTGATACGCCTGCACAAAAGACTTGTTATGAGAAGATTTTGCCCCTGATGCGCGAGATGTTTGGTGATTTCGCCGGACAGCGCCAGGAGATTCCTGAATTCGGCGTGCTGGTGGGCTCGGCTTTCGCCCAGACCGCCATCTATCCGTTCGGCGAGGACGAGAGCGTGATCTCCACGCGTGCCTACGTGGTCACCGGAGCCGACCTGACGGCCGATCTGATGCATTTCTTGCTGCGCGAGAACGATCGCATGACCTTCGGGGCTTTTGGCATCGATGAAGAGGGTGATATCTTCTTCGAACACAGCATTCTCGGTTCGACCTGCGATCCTGAGGAATTGCGCTCTTCCGTCAGCTCGGTGGTGCTGATTGCCGACGAGTATGACGACCTGATCGTCGAGAAATGGGGCGGCCAGCGCGCCATCGATCGCGTGCGCAACGGTGGTGAAGCCGCTCAGAGTCCCTTATCCAAAGCTTGACACGAACAAGTCCCGGTGATAGTCTTCGGGAGCATTTTTTAGCCTGAACATGTGAGGACCCTATGTACGCAGTAGTAGAGACCGGCGGTAAACAATATAAAGTAGAAGCTGGCCAGACCATTCGAGTGGAGAAGCTCGAAGGAGACAAGGGCGGCGCTGTCACTCTCGACAAAGTTCTGCTCGTGGCCGGCGAAGGCAAGGTTCAGGTGGGGGCTCCCTACGTGAAGGGTGTGTCCGTGACCGCCACCATTGTCGAGCAGCACCGCAGCCGCAAGGTTACCCATTTCCACTACAAGCCCAAGAAGTCCATCCGCATCAAGCGGGGCCATCGCCAGCCCTACACCGCGCTGCGTATCGATTCCGTCAAGGCTTAACCAGGAAGCTGCAAAAGAAAGCGGGCCCACACCAGGCCCGTTTTTTGTTTCCTATGATTCAAGTGGATTGGCAGCAAGACTCGGAGGGGAACATCTGGCTCCTGCATTGCGCCGGCCACGCCGGCTTCGATGGCGAACTGGACCTGGTTTGTGCCGCCGTTTCCGCCCTGACGGGCGCGCTGGGTATCGGTTTCTCTAAAGTTCTTCAGTTGCCGTGCCGGCTGGAAGCGGGAGACGGCGAGTTCCTGCTCCAATTATCTCAAGAGACAGGCGCCCATCCCGAATTCGTCTCGGCTCAGACGCTTCTCCAGACCACGGTGCTCGCTCTGACCGAGATGATCGAGCACTATCCAGGCTTTATCGGGCGCCGGTAGGAGGACGATGATGAGTCAAGAGGACAAAGAACGCCCCGCTATCGGTCCGGCGCCCGGTAATCCCTACACGCCCGCCAAACTTTTTGGGGTTGCCCTGGCCGGCGCCGGGGCCGGGCTCTTCCTCTATTACATGTACCAGCATCTGGAACCCGAGCAGAAGAAAAAATATAGCGGTGGGGCCGTCAAGAAGGTCAAAGAACAACTGCGCGGCTGGATTCAGGACGAGCCCGAGGAAGAAGGATACACGCCGCCCGAGCCGTTCGGCGCGCCGTGAAATTGCGAACGCTCATTTCCATCGCCGTGCTGGTTACACTGCTGGATCAATGGAGCAAGTGGTGGGTGTGGACCCATTTCCGGCTGGGGGAAACGCGCCCGGCGCTGTCCACGCTGCTTTCCTGGACTTACCTGCACAACACCGGCGGAGCTTTCAGTATTCTCAATGGGGCCCGCTGGTTTTTCCTTACGGCGGGAGTGGCCATCAGCTTGATGCTGATACGCGCCCTTCCCAAGATGGCCCGGGGCCATCCCGCCCCCGCTCTGGCCTACGCCTTGATTCTGGGTGGGGCCATCGGCAATCTCATCGACCGTGGTCTTTACGGCTATGTGGTAGACTTCATTGATTTTCACTGGTGGCCGGTCTTCAATCTGGCCGATTCCGCCATCACCGTCGGCATCGGCCTGCTGGCTCTGAGCATCTTGCTCGGTAAAGACCATCAGGAGCCCAGATGATTGATCATTTCCACCGTCGGTAACACCGCGCTCAGCACGATGAAGCCCACCACAATACCCATCACGATCATAATGACCGGCTCGACCAGGCTCATGAAAGTATCGATGGAGTGCTCCACTTCCTCTTCGTAAAACCGGGCCGCGTACTGAACCATTTCGGCCATTTGAGCGCTTTCCTCGCCGGCCGAGAGCAAGTGCAGACAGGAAGGGGGCAGGACTTCATAAAGGGCCAGAGCGTCGGTCACGGTGGAGCCGTCGCGCAGCTCCACGCCCGCCTTCTCCAGGCGTTCCGCGAAGGCCAGATTGGAAGCTACCGTTTCGCAGCGCTTCAAGGCGTTGAGAATCGGTAGACCGGTCTCGATCATGGTGGCCAGTGCGAAAAGCACGCGAGCCGTGGCCATTTGTTGGAAAAAATTGCCCAGCATGGGCAACTTGAACAGCAGTTTATCGGCCTTGTAAGCCCACTTTTCTTTGTTGCGCCGGGCCCTCTGCAGGCGCGGCCGGAACCATTGCCAGAGGACGACCATCAGTAGCGCGAGGATGGCCACCGGAATAACCAGGTGCCGAGAAGCCAGCAGCATGCGCGTGGGCAGTGGTAGTTGCATACTGAAGCTGGCAAAAAGTGGAATCATGGTGGGCAGCACGTACTGCAGAAAGACTCCGATGGAAGCCAGCGAGACAGCCACCAGGAAGGCCGGATAAACGAGCGCGGAACTCATGCGTTTGCCCAGACGTACCTGTTTTTCCAGCAAGTCGGCCAGCTTCTCCAGGGCTTCGTCAATGTGGCTGGAGGTTTCACCCAGTTCAATCAGGCCGACGTAGACTTCGGAGAAGGTTCCTTCGTGTTTTCCCAGCGCTTGAGAAAGCCGGTGACCCGACGAGATTTTGCTGGCCACATCGTCCATGATATCGGCCAGGGGACCGGTAGAGGAGTCCGCAAAGAAACTGAGCGCCTGATGAATGGGCAGACCGGCGCCGATCATCACCGAGAACTGACGGGTGAAAGTGGCCACGTCTTCCAGGCCGACCACGCTTTTCTCAGATTTCCAGAAGAACAACCGGCGCTTCTTCTTGGCCTGGGTCTTACTCGGGGCAGGCGCCGGCTTCAGTCCGGCCACGATAATGCCGGACGAAGCAGTCGAGGTCGGCTTCGGAGCGGGAATGTAGCGAGGCGTGACCACTTGCGGAGGGGGAGGAGGCGGCGGAGCGGGGGGCGTGGCGCTGATGGGAGTCCCCCTGGTGACCGCGTTGGCGGTGGCCTTGAGTGCCGCCATGGCCTCATCGTCGAGTCTCTTGGGCTGGCGTGGAGTCTCGGGTATGATCTCGGTTTCAACCGAGGTAGTTCGCTCCAGCCGTGCCTTTTCTACGTTCGTTTCCAGTGCTTCCGGCCCGGGCAAGAAGCTTGGCACGGTCACGGTGGGAGGCGGCTGGTAGTCGTCGTCTTCGGTATTGGGAATGGGCACGCCCGTGCCCACGATGGGGCGTGGAGGAGCGGCGGGCTCGAGCACGACTTTGGGAGGCGGTGGTGCTTGAGGTCGCGGCAAGCGCCTCTTCTCCGGTGGTGCGGGTGTGGCTACCATTTCGGTGGTGCTTTCCTCGGGGCCCAGGGGGAGAGCCTGGGGGGGCTCGGGTGCCAAAGCCAGGGGCGTCTCCATGGCCACGGGTGTGAAGTCGAAGGAGGTCTCGACTTCGGCTGCAGGCGCTCCCGCAAGTTCCAGTGGGACCGCTTCGGCTTCGGCTGAGGGGGCTCCGGTAAGTTCCAGCGGGACCTCCGGGATGGGCTCAGGCGCAGTTTCGGGAAGGGTGGCCGGCGGCGTTTCGGTGGGAACTTCCGGGACCTCCAGTGGTAAGGCTATGGTCTCGGCTTCGACGGTAGGTTCAGTTGTGGATGCTGGTTCTTCCTGGGGGATTTCCAGCGGCGGCGGGGGAGGGGACTCGGCCGCCATGGTGCGCTTCCAGCGCGGAGTAAATTCCGCCTTGGCGGGCGGAGTGACCGGCTCTCGCTCGGCGCGCTCGCGCCAACGCGGTTGAAAACCCTTGGGTTTTGGACTCTGACCTTCCAACGGGGCGTCCGAACCGGGCAGCGGCTGCGTGGTCGGGTTGGGGACCGGGCCCGAAGCGGCGGTGCGGCGCCAGCGGGGTTGGAACCCCGGCTTATCCCCGACAGGAGGCGCTTGGGCCCGGGCTTCCTCCTCTTTGGCGGCCCTTTCCTGGGCGCGTTGCCGCCAACGCGGCTGAAAACCTTTGGTTTTCTCCGTCGCCTCGGATGGTTGCTGAAGATTCGGGTGCAGGCGGGTCGCATTCTCCTCGACTGGAGGTAGAATTACTTCGGCGGGCTCGGGCTCGGCGGTATTTTGGCGCCAACGAGCCTGAAATTTCTTCTGGGCTGGTGGTGCCTCCGGAGTGGCTTCGGGGGGGGGCTCGGCCGTGTTTTGGCGCCAGCGAGGCTGAAATTTGGCTGGTCTCTTGGGTTGCTCCTCGACCGGGGGAGTGCTCAAGGGCTCCGCCTGATTTTGGCGCCAACGCGGTACAAAGGAAGATTTACCCTTGGGCTTTTTCTCTTTATCCCCGGGCTCGCCAGCCTGATTTTGTGTCCCGTCGTCCCTCGTCAATGAACCTGGTATCCCTCATTTTCTTTTCGGAGTCGGCAGCCTTCAGCCTGCCATGGTAAAGGACACTCGATCGAGCAAGCGAACGAGCGAATGTGGACTTCCTTTCCAGTTTGATACAGAGCTTTGCTCCCGCCGCACCCCAGCCAGAGATTCCCGAGGAAGATTATGAAGGGCCGGGCGGCCAGATTTGCCCGGCCTGCCAGCGGGTCAGTCCGCCGGCTCAGGCACTGTGCAGCTTTTGCCGGGCGCCGCTGGCCTTTTTGACCGAAGCGGCTCCCGAGAGCGAAGAATTGGTACTGATTCCCGATTTCTATCAGCCTTTATTCAAAGCTTGTCACGCCGTGGCCGAGAAGAAAATTACGCCCGAGGAATGGTCCCTACAATGGGAGTCGGTGGTCCAGCGCCTGGAGGAAATGGCTGAAGACATTGATCGGAATGTGCAAAAATTGCCGGCCAGGGTTCCACAACGCCAGCATATTCTGGATCTGGCCACTCAGGTTTTGGCGGGTATCGAGAAGGCCTTGCAGGGGTTGGACACCATGGCTCTCTTTTTGGAGAACGAGCATCCCGAGTGTCTCAATCGTGGTTGGATGCAGTTGGTGGCGGCCACCGGGGGGATTCAACGGGCCGCCGCTCAGTTGGCCGCCAGCAGGCCTTAGTGACCCCACTTAGATCGACATGGTCACGGAGACGATGGGCAGGAAGATGGCCAGCGCCAGAAAGCCCGCCAGCACGCCGGCCAGGCCCAGGAAGAGAGGCCCGATCAGGCTGGTGACGGTATCCAGCGAGTCCTGCACCTGTTCATCCACGCTGAGGCAGAGCCGGGCCAGGGTATTGTCCATCTGGCCGGATTCTTCGGCTACTTCGATGGTGGCCGTGACGAAGCGCGGGAACATCCCGGTGCGCGCCAGCGACTCCCCCATTCCCAGGCCGTTATAGACCGACTCCACGGCGTTCGCGAAGTGGCGAGCGAATTCCCGGTTGGTGCAGACATGCTGGGCCAGCTTCAGGGCTTCGGTTACGGCAAAGCCGACGGGTAAGGAGCCGCTGAGCACATCCAGCACGCGGGCAACCTGGGTATCGCGCAACCACTCGCCCACCACCGGGATTTTGAGTAGACGGGCATCCCAGGCCAGCGGGAAGCGGTGGTAGAGGGCGGCCGCCGCCAACCAGCCAGTCACTGCGGCTGTCCCCAGAGCGATCCAGATTTTGGGATCGCCCAGGGCCATGAGCACGCGACTGGGCCAGGGGGGCGGACCTCCACCCAGGGCAAACAAACTCTGATCGCCGGGAGCCACGAAGAGCAGAAAGATGGCGCTCACCGCCAGAGTGGAAAGCAGCAGCAGAACGGGATAGATCAATGCGCTCATGGTGCTGGCCCGGCGGCGCATGCTGCGTTCCTCCAGGTCGGCCAGGCGCTCGAGCACGTTGACCAGTGAGCCGGTTTTCTCACCGCTGAGAACCAGGCCCACCGCCAGGTTATTGAAAATACCCGGAAAGCAGCGCAGGACTTGCGAGAGACTCATGCCTTTCAGGAGGCGTTCGTGGCTGCGGTCGAGGATCAGACGCAGGGCGGCCGACGCCGTCTGGCTCCGCAATACCTCGGTCGCGCGCGCCAGGGGCACTCCGTTGCGCAACAGCATGGCCAATTGGCGCCAGAAGAGGGCCACCTCCAGCGCGGGCACCCGCAATTCCGCTTCTTCGAACGAGTCCAGTTCGCGAGTGAGGTAGGCCAGCCAACGAGAAGCCATCAGGGGGCCACCGGCAGGCGCAGGCAAAAGCGTGTGCCACGTCCGGGTTGGCTTTCGAAGTCAAGGAAGCCATTGTGGGAACGGGCAATTTCCTGGCTGGTCCAAAGTCCCAAGCCGGTGCCGCGGCCGGGTTCCTTGGTGGTGAAGAAGGGGTCAAACAGACGGCCGGCGACTTCGCCGGGTACGCCCGGACCGTTGTCGCTGACCCAGAGCACGGCCCGCCCGCCCTCGAGCCCGCAGCCTATGACGACGGTGGGCTGAGGGCTGGCCAGACAGGCATCGCGAGCGTTGAGGATCAGGTTGGTGAGAATTTGCTGCAATTCGCCGGCTCTTCCACACACACGCAACGGCTCTAAGGGTTGGCAGGTGAGGCTAACTCCGGCGCATTGAGGGGCTACGAAATCAATACCTTCACGCACCACCGCAGCCAGATCTAGCGGCTGATCGGGAGCGGCCGGACGCGAATGGTCCAGCAGCTTCTCGATAATGGCGCGGGCCCGCTGGGTCGCCTGCAGAGCGCGGTCCAGACGGCCTTTCAGGTTTTCCGGGGCGTTTTTGCAGAGCATTTCCAGGTTCATATACACCGCGCCCAGCGGCGAGTTGAGTTCGTGCGCGATGCCCGCGGCCATCTGGCCCACCGCCCGCAGCTTACCACTTTGCACCAACTGGGCTTGAGTTTCCAGCAGTTGCTGATGCTGGGCTTCTAATTGGGCGAAAAGAGAGGCGTTGCTCAGACTGACTCCGGCTCCCCGGCTCAGAGCCAACAAGGATTGGAGGTCGCTCTCCTGCCAGGCCGGCTGGCTGCGTTGCAGCACGATAGCGCCTCGCACGTCGCGGCCCAGCGTGAGGGGGACGCCCAGGATATTCTGAGTGCGTAGCGGCTGCTGGTCTCGGAGCACCCAGTTGAGCTGGCGTGAGAGTTCGGCGGACGGTTGGCCCCAGGGGCGTTGTTGGCCTTCCCAGTAGATGATGGTGGCTTCTTGTTGGAAAAGCTGTTGGGTGATCGATTGCAACATCGGCAGAATGTCCTCGGTGCGCAGCCGGCCAGCCAGTTCTTTGAGAGCTTCGGAAAGCCAGTTGAGCAGTTGCACCTGGTAGCGTAGTGTGTGAGCGGCTCTTTCCGAATCGGCCAGATTTTGCTCGGTGTTGGCCAGTTCGCCGAGGGTGGCGCGGGCCGCGCCGGACTGTAGCCGGTAGGCGAAGTTGCGCTTGCCGCGCGCGTTCAGCAGTTGCAGTCCGATCAGGGCGGCCACCATTTCGGGCGAATAGGCCCGGCTGAGCACCAGCGCCAGGACCAGGTTGGCGCAGCCGCTCCACAGGTTTTCCACCAGCAGGGCCCGCCAGAGACGCGAGGCTTCAAGTTTCAGTCCGCGGCCCAAAGCCAGTCCTAGCAGCAAGCTGGCCAGAAGATAGACAAACGCGCCGGGCCAGCCTCGGCCGGCCGCCAGAGCCCCGCTCAGCGCCAGACCCTCCATGGCCAGTCCGGCGGGACGCGGAGCGCGCAGGGCGCTGATGGCTATGCCGGCCAGGGTCATAAAAGCCAGACTGGCCAGCGCCAGATTGGGGAGCCACAGGCCGGCCAGCACAAAGGCGCCGAAGCCCGTCCACAAACCTCCGCCCGGCAGGGGCTGGCTGGCCAGCCCCGAGAGCAGGACGGCCACGAACAGGCACTGGGCGGGTTCCAGGCTCATGGAGCGCGCTTCGACGTTAGCCAGAGCCGGCCCCCTGGAGAAGGCCGGCTCAGCCGGTTACTTGATGACGTAATCTTCGACGCCGCGCAGGCGCACGGTGGTGCCGCCTTTGCCGTGCTGCTCGAGAATTTTTCCGTCGTTGCCGATGATGGTATAGTTCTTGCCTTTCATGTTGAGCACGGCCTTGTCGTCGCCGGCGCCGCCGTTGATGTTGACGCGATCTTTGCCGTTGCTGGCGTTGTAGCGCAGGGTGTCGTTGCCGGCGCCGCCGCGCTGCACCACCCGGTCATTGCCCCGGCCGCCGTTGGCCACCAGCCTGTCATTGCCGCCCCCGCCGCCTTGCACAATGCGGTCGTTGCCTTTGCCGCCGTGGGCGCGCTGCACGTCGTTGCCCGCGCCGCCACGCTGGCGGATGGCATCGCTGCCGCGTCCGCCGTGAGCCACCTGGCGGTCGTTGCCGGGGCCGCCGCGCTGCGCGATGCGGTCAGGTCCCGAACCGCCGTGGGCGCGCTGCACGTCGTTACCAAAGCCGCCATGCTGGCGGATGACATCGCTGCCGCGTCCGCCGTGAGCCACCTGGCGGTCGTTGCCGGGGCCGCCGCGCTGCGCGATGCGGTCATGTCCCGAACCGCCGTGGGCGCGCTGCACGTCGTTGCCAAAGCCGCCATGCTGGCGGATGGCATCGGAGCCCCAGCCGCCGCGGGCGACTTGGCGGTCGTTGCCGAAGCCGCCGCTCTGCCGGATGGAGTCATGTCCTGGACCGCCGTGGGCGCGTTGCACGTCGTTGCCCCAGCCGCCAGCCTGGCGGATGGCATCGGAGCCCCAGCCGCCGCGGGCGACCTGGCGGTCGTTGCCCCAGCCGCCGGACTGGGCGATGGCGTCGTTGCCGGGACCGCCCCAGGCGCGTTGCAGGTCATTGCCGGGACCGCCCCACTGAGCGATGGCGTCGTTGCCCCAGCCACCGGCGGCAGACTGGTAGTCATTGCCCCAGCCGCCGGCCTGGGCGATGGCGTTGCCGCCGAAATTGGGGGAGATGGCCGGCGAGGAGTAGCCGCAGCCCCAGTTGATGGGTTGCAGGGCCGAGTTGAAGCCTTCGTAGCACTGCGCAATTTGGGAGGCCGAGGCAATGGCGTTGGGGCCGGCCAGGGGCTGGAGAGTATTGGTGTAGCTGGCGTAAGCGGTTCCGATGTTCATGGTCGAGTGCTCCTTCGATTTGCTGTATTGCTTGCACTCATTAAACGACGGGACGATCATGAAGCTTTCATGAACGGTCATGTAGATATGAACGGTTTGTTAAATGTCAGCGCGACAATTTCTCCATCGCTTCATCGGGCAGACCGTGGCGGGCTCGCTGGTAGACGGTGACCAGGGCCATGGAGGGTTCGCTGTGCAGTTCTTCCTGCAGGACGCGCTCGCAGGTTTTGTACTGACGAATAGCTGCTTCCGGCTGGCCCAGCCCCAGATGGGCGCGCATTTTCAATAGATGCCCTTCCTGGCTGGCCGGATCAGACGAGAGTAAACGAGTGGACAGTTCCAGGGCTTCCTGGTAGCGGCCCTGGTCGGCGCTGCTCTGAGCCAATCGAGCCAGAGCCTGTAAATACTTGTCTTCCAGGCTTTGGCGGATGGGCAGCACCCAGTCCATGTAGCAGCCTTCCAGAAACGGCCCGCTGTAAAGCTCGACGGTGCGCCGCAGGTCGCCACTTTCGAAGGCGCCGTTGAATTCATCCAGATCATGCCAGAGGGCCAGGGTGGGATTGAGGCAAAGCGCCTCTTTTTCGCGTAAAATCGGTTCTTGTTCTTCCGACAGATGGGCTTTCAGACATTTGCGCAAGTAATAGATATTGTTGTGCAGGTTGCGCCGGCCGCCCGGCCCGCTATCGGGCCAAAAGCACTCGAGCAGAAATTCCTCGTTGACCCAACCCCGGTGAGCGGCCAGGTAAGCCAGCATATATTTACTTTTGCTCGATTTCCACTGGCTCTCCTCGACTCGTTTGGGACCGATGTGGCACTGCAGGTAGCCGAGTGTCAACAAGCGCATCAGCGGCTGAGCCTGGGTGCTGCTGAGATGCCGGGCTCCGGCGCGGATTTCGGCTTCGCCATCGGCCAGCAAGCGAGTGACCAGTTCTTCGGGCACGCTCTGCAGTTGCTGGCAGCAGGCCAGCAGGCGGCGCCGGGCGGGAAGCGAGAGCCGTCCGCGCGCCAAGAGCTCGCTGAGTTCTCGAGCGAAAGGAAAGAGTAACGGGGTTGGCTCGGTGGCTACCGATACTTCCAGGGCGGCTCCCAGCATCCAGGTCCAGCGGCGGCCGATCTCCCCACGGTTTTCCGGACGCAACAGGAATTCCAGTCCTTCACTCTGACCGAGAGCCAGTTGGGCCAGAGCGCGAGCCAGCGGTAGCGAGCCGCACATCGACAGCGCCTGCTGCAGTTCTAAGGGAGCCTGGGGAGCTTTCCCTTGATGCAACAGCAGGGCGCGCTCCAACTGGGCCAGAGCGTGGCTGATGGGACCCAGGTGGGAACTCAGTTCGACCGCCCGCGCCGACCACTGCAGGCAGGCCCCGCCGTCCTGGCGGGCCAGACTGAGCCGGGCCAGGCCCAAAGCCGCCTCTACTTTGGCGGCGCTGATGCCTTCCTGGGAAAGTAATTGGGAGAAGGCCTGGGCCGCCCCCGGATCGCCGGCCTCCTCCAGGGCCTGTCCTAAAAACAGCAGGCTGCTTTGCGGGTTATGGCCGCCGCCCCAGCGCTCTTCCTGACCGGCCTCGCTTTCCCAATCGCTCTGGCGCACTTGCTCATAAGCCGGGCGCAGGAGCGGGTCTTCGATCGTTTCGCTGGGCGGCAGCTCCCCCATTTGATGGCGCTGCTCCAGCAGGCGCCAACTGAAATGGACCAACCGCGCCGCCAGCGGCAACGGTTCAGCGGACTGTTGCAAAGCGCTCAGGGCGCTGCCGATGGGGCGCATGATGGAGCTTTCCTCCAGGGCCTGAGCGGAAATGCGAAAGCGCGGTGAGAGTTGCAGGGGATAGAGCATGGTGGCCAGGCGAATCTGCTCACAGGCGGGCGGGGCCAGGCCCAGGGCGGTGGCCAGGCGGTAAGCCAGGGCCCCGGCTTCGTCGGGGCGGCCGCGGGCGGAGGTCCAGGAAAGTTCTTCTCCCAGGCGGGCGGAATTTTCCAAAGACCACTTGAGAGCCCGGCGCAGAGTGAGTAGCTCCCGATTGCGCTCGCTTTCGGCTCCACGGCGAGCCAGCAGCTCGGCCACGGCGTTGAGGAACTCCTGGACGGCGAAGGGCTTTTTCAAATAGCCGCCCACGTTCAAGGAGAGCGCTTTCAGGGTTTCGTGCTCGGAGGCGTAACCGCTGACCACCAGACTGGACACGGACGGCTGGATTTTGCGCGTGCGTTCCAGCGCCTCGAGACCGTCCATCCCTTCCATGCGGATATCGGTGATGACCAGGTCGAAGTGTTGGTGACTGGCCTGGTCGACGGCTTGCTGGCCGGAGGCCACCGCCAGCACCTGATAACCTTGTTCGCTGAGCACGTCCAGCATGGTCTCGCGTAGATCGAGATCGTCTTCTACCAGCAGGATTTGATAGGACATCTAGCGCGGCATGACGCGATAGGCGCTGCGGGTCAATTGAAAGAGGGCCGTTCCGTCGGGCTGGAGCTGGTTGATGGCGGGTAGGAAACGAGGGTCGAAGGTAAGCCGAATGCGATTGGCGATCATGCTGACGCCGCCCTTATCGGGACCTTGACCCGGCTGCTGGCTGACCGGGTCATTTCCGTAGGAAACCAGCGAACCGGTCAGCACCACATTGCCGCGGTGCAGGTCAGCATTGGCTTCGCCGGCATTCAGGCGAAAATTACCCCAGCTGTACATCAGCCCTTGGAAGCCCAGGCTGCGATAACTATGGCCGGCGAAAGAGGAAATGGTGACGTCGGCCTTGCTGTAGATGTTGAGCTGCAAAGTACCGCTATCGTCATCGGCCAGGCCCATTCCGGCTCTTTCTTTGCCGCCTTCGCGCCGGGCCTTTTCGGCCAGAGTGGCCAACAAAGCGGGGTCGATATCGTCGAGGTCTTGAATTTTGGTGGGTTGACCCTTCAAGGTGAGCGTGCGGCCGGCTACGATGCTCATATCGCCTTCGCTGGTGATGGTGCCTGAACGGCCTTTGACGCAGCACTGCAGGTTGACCTTGGCGGGGGCGGTGATGGTGGTGTTGACCATGGAAAGCATCAGGTTATCAGGCGAATAGCTGCCGCCGGGTGGCTCGGTAAAGTCTTCCTGAGTGCTGCTGGACGGAGCCGGGAACTTGGGCACGAAGGAAAAGTCCTGAACGCCTTTGGGAGAGGTCTGAATGAGCATGTCGGTGTTCTTCAGGTTCCACAGCACTCCCGGCTCCATGCGCAATTGGTCACCCCGATAGTAGGGCAGGTCGCGGGCGCGCACCAACATATTCGGGTTGCTCTCCAGATTTTTGGCGGTACGCAGTTCATCCAGCCGCGGACTCACCACCGTTCCGGGGTCGTCCCGGTTGCCTTCGTTGGCGATAAATCTGCGATATTGATTGAGAGTCTTGTCGAAGTAGTGAACGCTGCCATCGTCCCAGGCCACGTAAGTGCCGGCCGGAATGTGCACGGCCGTGTTGGTGTTGGGGTTGCTGTCGGCTTGATGGACGTTTTCCCATTTGACCGAATAGAAGTCTTTGCCGTCGTTGGCGTCTTCCTGCACCACCGAAACCGCGTCCGGGTCGAAGCGAGCCACCAGACCGCGGGCGGCGTCCCTGGCCAATTGTGCTTTGCGCCCGGGTGCCACCTTGAGCTCGGCCGCTCCTCCGCCTGGATGCACGGCGTTCAGCCCTTTTTTGGTGCGCAGGCGCACCCAATTGTCGGCCGAGTTGCGTGGATGAGTGGCGTCCAGTGTGATATTGGCGACGGTGTTGAGGTTGAGATCTCCGCCGGCCATGACCACCGCGTCCGCCACTGCGTGGTTGGCGCTCACCCGATAGACGCTTTCGACCACTACCGACTGGCGGTTGCACACTCCTTCGCAGCGCAGGGTGACGCTTTGGGGAGGCACCAGACCGTGCAGGTTGGGTGGGTCCAGGACGCGGCCGTCGGGCCCGTCGCCCAGAGGGATGTTGGCGTTGCTGGTGCCCAGTAGATTGTTGACCGAGATCCAGGGAGTTTTGAGCCAGTAGGCGGACGGAGGATCGGCCAGGCTTTCGCCACCTCCGGGACCGTCCTGATAGTTGAAACGGAGGCGGAACTGGCTACCGGCGCTGCCTTCGGTGGTCAGCTCACCAAAGACATTGCCGCGTTGCTCGACCACTCGCAGGCCTGGTTGGTCGACCACCGTGTCGTTGGAGTTGCCGCACCAGCGGGGGTTTTCACGCAGCCGGGTGAGCGCATACTCCAGGCCTGATTCGGCGGCGCGGCGCGCTTCTTCCTTGTCGCTGGCGTGGCGATAGGCTCCGGTCACCACCGGCATGCGAAAGATGGCGGCGCGCAGCAGCATGCCCACCACCAGCATGACCAGCAGCACGCTCAACAACACGAAAGCCCTGCGCTTCATTGGACATTCCTCGGAAAGACGGAAAACTGCATCTGCGCACCGCGTTCGCCAACCACTTCCACCTTTACTTCGTCGGGAAAGGCCACCGGGTCGGGGGCCAGTTGAATGGTCAGGCTTTTCAGATTGACGGCCACGACCGGCGCATCGGCTCGCAACTTATCCAGCGGTTCCGCCAACAAATCTTCCTGGCTGACGGCCGGGTCGCTGTCGGCGTTGGTCGCCTTGCCGGTGTCCAGGGACAGACGCAGCAAGCGCTTGTGAGAGCAGTCGGCCACCTGGCAGGTGTCTCCCGGCGGCTGAATCAGGTAATACATCACGTTGCGCTGCCAGAAGGGGCTGCCGTCGGGCTGGAAGAGGACTTCCCCGCCGGACTCGTCGAGAGCGGAAAGAAAGGTGACCACGTCGCCCATTTCTCCATGGTGGTCGATCCGGCATTCGTTGAAAGAAGTTTGGCGGAGTTCTTCGCGGAGATGGCGGCAGGCTTTGCTGAGCTGAAAACTGGCGTCCTGGGTCTGATCGAGTTGGCGCCAGTTGCGCATGCCGTAGTAGAGCAGCACGCTGGCAACCGTTAGAACCACGGCTACCAGGGTGGAGGCCAGCGAGAGTTCCAGCAGGGTGAAGCCGCGGCGTTGCATTCAGTCGCCGATCCGAATGCGGTTGATCAGCCGGGAAGTGGTCACTTGAAGCTGGCCGTAGCCTTGCCGGCTGCCGGCTTCGGTCGACCACCACCAGACCTTGACGTAGATACAGCGCAGGTTGTTGTCGGAGGCGCCGGTACTCATGCCCAGGGCACCGCCGCTGCGAGCCATGATTTGCCGGGAAGTCACTTCATAGCGAAATTCGCCATCCTGGCCGGCTTTCCAGGACGAGTCGTCGGCCGCGCCCCAAAAAGCCTCGTTGTCGCGGCGGGCCACTTCCCGGACGGTGCGTTCGACCAGTTGGTCGGCCAGCGCGGCTGCCCGTTCGCTTTCGGCGGTCTTCAGGCTGGCTCGTTTCACCGATAGCAGTGCGCCCAGTAGTGTGAGCAGCCCGATGGCGGCCACACCACTGGCGAACATCACTTCGATCAGACTGAAGCCGCGGCGCATAGATCCCCAGTTTAGCATGGGATTAACATTTTCGTCGCATGCTGGGAATTTGATGGTGTTAGTTTGACACCACACACATAGACTGGAGAGTAAACGATGAGCATCCCCGCTACCTACGTATCCGATCGACAGGTCTATAAGGAGTTCACCAGCGCCGGCCAGCCGGTCGTGCGCAACGCCAATCGCTTCTTCGTGGAGAAGAAGGAAGACGGACAGTGGGCTCTGGTCGAGCCGAGCGACCGCTTTGTTTCCAATGACGAATTGGGCCGCAACTTCGGCCTCTGGAAAGATGAGCGCATCACCACCGGGCACCTGTGGTGGAAGAAAGAACAGCGCCCACTCAATGGCACCGTCGAGGCCGATGAGGTGGTGCCCATGGCTGACGTAATGAAGCAGCAATTTGACTCGCGGGTTGCGGGTAGCTTCTATCCCAATTCGGCTTACCACGACTACGACCGTCTGCAACCGCTCAAAACCGAGCTGACGCTGTCCAAAGAAGGTAACTGCAACCTCCACACCGATTGGAAGACGCTCTACCGCCATTGTGAGAATTCGCTGTACGTCAACGACAGCAGCTACCTGGTGTAGTCCCGGTAGACTTTTAGCCAGACTTTAGGCTCACTTTACTTTCGGCAAGATCGGCGTAACCAGCTCTCCCTACTCTGGAGTGAGGGGGGAGATGGGACGTGGATATGGCCATCATCGGCCCTAATTTCAACTCGTTCGCGACTTTCGGGTTTCCCTCGGGAGTCGCCAACGGGCCCTTGAGCAGCGGCACGGGGCTGACCGGCTTAGGGGTCAACCAGGCCCAGGATTTTTCCGGAATGATGCTGCAGGCTTTGAGCTTGATGAGCGGCGGTTGGGGTTCCGTGCTCTCCGGGGCGAACAATTACTCTTCGCTGGAAGCCCTGGCTCAGCCGCTCTCCTCGCAGTATGCCGGCCTGACCGGAGTGAGCGATGTCAACACAATGCTCGCCCAAATGGGCGGCATTCCCAGTTCCATCAGCTCTACCGGCACCAGCTTCGCCAACCTGGACAGCAGTTACTATACCCAGTTGATGTCTGGTTTCGATTCCCAGTTGAACGCGCTGATGGCTCAGTATGGCCTGACCAGCTAGCGAGGGATTCGTTTTCTCGGGTGAGAAGGAGGCGCGATGCGTCTACTTCATACCATGCTGCGGGTCGGCGATCTCGACAAGTCCATCGCCTTTTACGAAAAAGCCCTGGGAATGCGCTTGCTGCGGCGCAAGGACTATGAGAGCGGCCGGTTCACGTTGGCTTTCCTCGGCTATTGCGAGGAGAGCGAGGGATCGGTGCTGGAGTTGACCCATAATTGGGACACCAAAGAGTATGACCTGGGCAAAGGCTATGGCCATCTGGCGTTTGGCGTGGACGATCTGGAGAAGTCTTACCAGCACTGCCTGGATTGCGGTGCCGCCCCCAAGGTCGCGCCCAAGGTTTTCGGTAGCGGAACGCGCCTGGCCTTCGTGAAAGACCCGGATGGTTACGACGTGGAACTGATCGAACTGGCCAGTAAGTTTGGCGATAAGCCCGAGCAGCCGCGTGATTAGACGTGCCGCGCTGTTCCTGGCGCTGATGGCTCCGGTGGCCGCCGACGAGGGGATGTGGCTTTTCAATCAACCTCCGAGAGAACGCTTGCGCAAGGACTATGGTTTTGAACTGACCGATGTCTGGCTGGATCACGTCATGAAGAGCAGCGTGCGCTTCAATAACGGCGGTTCCGGCGGATTTGTCAGCCAGGACGGTCTGGTGGTGACCAATCATCACATCGGATCCGACTCGCTGCAGAAGCTGAGCCGGCCGGGCAAAGACCTGGTTCAGCAAGGTTTCTATGCGGCCACCCTGGCCGACGAAGCCAGGTGTCCCGACCTGGAGCTGAACGTGCTCCAGTCGATCGAAGACATCACCTCTCAAGTAGAGGGCACCGTCAAGCCCGGCATGAGCCTGGAGGAGGGGGCCAACGCCCGGCGCGGTTTCATGGCCGCTCTGGAAAAGAGCGAGAGCGAGAAGACCGGGCTGCGCTGCGATGTGGTCACTCTCTACCTGGGCGGCGCCTACCACCTGTATCGCTACAAGAAATACACCGACGTGCGCCTGGTGATGGCCCCCGAGCAGGCGGCCGCCTTCTACGGAGGTGATGCCGACAACTTTGAATACCCTCGTTACGACTTCGACATTTGTTTTTTTCGTATCTACGAGAACAACAAGCCGCTGCACGGCAATCCTTACATGAAGTGGAAGCCGCAGGGGGCTAAACCGGGCGATCTGGTATTCGTAACCGGACATCCAGGTCGAACCAATCGTCTGGAGACCATGGCGCGCCTCGAGCATCTGCGCGACCAGACTCTGCCCTTCCGCCTGGCCGCCCTCAGAAGCGAGGAAATGTGTCTGCGCCTCTATTCCCAGCGCGGACCGGAGCAGCGCCGCCAGGCCCAAGCGGAGCTTTACTCGGTAGCTAACGCGCGTAAAGCCTACTCCGGCCAGTATGAGGGTTTGCTCGACCACGGCTTGATGGGCATCAAGCAACAACGCGAGAACTCTCACCGCCAGGCGGCCGCCCAGGCCGGTTCCGCCTACGATGTCATCAGCAGAGCTCAAAATACTCTTTCTCACTATGAGAAAGAGTATTACCTTTTGGAACAACGCCTGGCCGTGCAGGGCACCGCCTTTGAGTTCGCGCGCCACCTGGCTCGCTGGAGCAACGAGAAAGGCAAGTCCAACGGGGACCGTCTGCGCGAATACCGCGAATCCAACCAGGACTCGCTGTGGCAAGAAGTGCTTTCGCCGGCCGAGATTTTCCCTGAGCTGGAAGTGGCCCAGTTGACGGCCTCGTTGAGCTTCGCGGCCGAGACGCTGGGCGGGGAACACCCCACCGTGCAGATGTTGTTGGCCGGCAAGAGTCCGGAAGCGCGCGCCAACGAACTGATCCGCTCCAGTTCGGTGACCCGCCTGGGCGCGCGCAAACGCTATAAAGAGATGACCTCCGCTGAACTCAAGGCCCAGGGCGATCCCCTGATCAACCTGGCTTTTGCCATCGACGAGGCGTCGCGTAAAGTGCGGCGTCGCTATGAATTGGAGGTCATGGAACCGGAATTAGGCGCCTACGCACAGATTGCTCGCTCGCAGTTTGCCGTGCAGGGCAAGGACCTGGCCCCGGACGCGACTTTCAGCCTGCGCCTGGCCTACGGCCAAGTCTCCGGCTACCAGGAGGCTGGCCGGAGTGTGCCCTGGGCGACCACGCTGGGCCAGCTTTTCGCCAACGCCCGTTTGCACAACAACGAAGAGCCTTTTCGCTTGCCCAAACGCTGGTGGGACCGCGAAAAGGCGCTAGACCCCAAGATGACCTACGATTTCGTGAGCACGGCCGACACCATCGGCGGCAATTCGGGTTCGCCGGTCATCAATCGCCAGGCTGAAGTGGTAGGTGTCAACTTTGATCGCAACCGCTTTGGATTGACCAGGAATTTCCTCTACAGCGACCGGCAGGCCCGGCATGTGTCCGTGCATTCGCCGGTCGTTTTGCACCTGCTCGAGCGCCTTTACGGAGCGGAACGCGTCGCCGACGAGTTGCGCCTGGGACGCCGGCCGCTGAAATGAACCTCGCCGAACTCACCGAGGAGATGCATCGCTTCGTCGCCTCCAAGGGGTTCTACCGCGAAGACAGTCACCGTCCTCAGGTGCCGCGCAATCTGGCCATCTCGCTGGTGCTGGAAGCCAGCGAGGTGCTGGAGCACTTTCAGTGGGGCGACCAGCCGCCGGATCAGGAAGAACTGGGTGACGAGTTGGCGGACGTGGCCTTGTATTTGTTGCAACTGGCCAGTCTCAGCGGTATTGACCTGGAGCAGTCCATTTTGCGCAAACTCGGCAAGAATGCCGGCCGAGAGTGGCCAAAACAAGATTAAAACACAGGTGAAAAAGTCGCTTCGACTGTTAGCAGTGTGTCAACGCCCGGTCAAACTCGGCTGGTTACACTCAAGGTATGGCCATCAACATCGGAAACTTTCCTGTCTTTGGCGGAAGCATACCCCCCCAGCCTCCTCCGCTTTTTGATCGCGCTCGCCGCGACGGTTGCGACCGTTTGCCAGGGGTGCCCGACAAGCCGCCCGCAGGGTCGTTGGTGATGGTCGACTCCTTTCAGGATTCTTGGGAGGGAGCGGGTCATGGCAACGTCGGCACCTATGCGGCCAAACAACATGGCTTTCGTGGGCAGGTCTACGCCGAAAATATCGGGCCGGATGTCCAGAAGTATCCGCGTTCTTTTATGGCCCAGGACTACTTGAACCTGGGTCCGCAGGATCCGGCCGATACTCGCCAGGCGGTGCGCGATATCGCACGCTTCCGTGCGGCTGACCTGCTCAGCGACGTCGGCGGAGACCTGGACAAATTGCGTCAGAAAGGCCTGCACGATTCGGCCGTCAATGTGTCCTACGGGGTGACCCCGGTGCGTGTCGCCAATGACGTCATGCAGTCGGTGTACAGCGGCACTTTCCCCAACTCGCCCAATCAGAACATGACTCAGAATGTGCTGAAGGCTTATCAGATCGATCCAGCCAGGCTGGGTAGCCAGGACCCCAAGGTTTCCGGGCCGGAGCTAAAACGTCTGCAGGAAAGTATCCTGCAAGATACACGAGCCGGCCTGGCTCATCCTGAAGTCAAGCAGGCGCAGGCCACCTACGATAAGGCCGTAGCCGACCTGCAGGCTCAACATAACTCAGTAGTGGTTTCCGCTGGCAACGATCAGGAAACCCCCAAGTTTTGGGGCAAGAACGCTCAGGGCAACAAGGTGAAATTAGAGGCTGGCGATTTCCACAACCCGTTGGCGAATTCTGACGTTACCACCGTGGGTGCCACCCGTTGGGTCAGAGAGGTGGAAGGCCTCAAGGAGCGCGTGGCTGAGTACAGCAATCAGGATCCGGCGGTCGACGTTTACGCCAGCGGGGCGGTCGGCAACGGTCAGGATGTCAATAGAATGAAAGTGGACGGCACTTCCTACGCCTCTCCCCGTTGGGCGGGAGCCACAGCCACTGTGCGCGGCAACCATCCTGGCATCAGTGAAAGCCAGTTACGCACCTTGATGAACAACCGTCTGACTCATGAACTGCCCGGTGCCGGCGCTCCGGTGCTGGACTTTCAGGCGGCCGAAGAATATATGCGCAAAGGCACATTTTAAGGAATTACAACTTAGGACGGACTACTTTTGCGGCGATGTGGCGTTAAATGGTAGTAGATCCATGCAGGGTAGCTTTGGGCTAATCCCAAAAGAACATGGTGTGAGTGAGGTAAGGGTAGCCATTTTGTCCCGGAGGACTTCATGAGCGCACTCGTCGTCAAAAAGCGGTTGGTAACCGCTGCTAATGCCGGATATCACCGCTGTTTGGCACAGCTTCTTTTGAGTTTGGAACGGAGGCTGCAACACCAGGACCTGCAGGTCACGGTCTTCGATTTGGGGATGACTCGACCGCAGCGCCAGCAATTGATGGCGCGCTTCGGCTGGATCCGGTTGCTTGATTCCGACCTCAGCGAAGGTCCGGAGCATTTGCGCCAGTTATCCAGCTTCGCCTGGAAACCCACGCTCATCGCGCGAGTCCTGGAAGAAAACGAGGCACCGCTGCTCTGGCTGGACAGCGCCTGCGTGGTGACCGGCTCGCTCGAGCCCATCTGGCGGCATCTGCGCCAACACGGGGTGTGGAGCCCTTTTGGCGGCGGTTCGCGCATGGACTTCCGCACCCACCCCGGCATGCTCGACTATTTAAAAGCCGGTGAGCCCGAACGCGGAGCTCGCTTCCGCTCCGCCTGCACCTGCGCTTTTGACCCGGCCAACCCGGCCGCGCTGGAAATGGTGCGCCGCTGGCGAGAACTGGCCTGGGATCCCCAGGCGCTGCTGCCGGCCGGCTGCTGCAATGCCAACCACCGCTACGACCAGAGCCTTCTGACCGTGTTACTGACCCGCTCGGGACTCGATCCCTCCAGCGAAGAGCTGGACGTCTCCGGACTCTTCCCCACCCCCTATCTGCGTACTCGCAACAAAGTTTCCAACCGTGTGCCGCTCTGGCTCGACCCGCTCTGCCGGTTGTTTTTCTGGACATATCGCGAGCTGGACGTGCGCTGGTTACGCTTGCGAGCCGGTGGTCGCCGCCCTCCCTCCCCCCTGCCCGTGCCCGCCAGCGCCACGGGCTAATTCAGGAACCTTCTGGTCGAGCCGCGGTTGGCTTGAATTATGCTTGTGCTTCCTATCTTGATGGGCCTCCTCTTGCTGGCCGGCTGGCTCACGGGCCGAGGCGGCCAACTGAGGGAGATATCGGCTATCTTCCTTTTTGGTACGGCGGTGGGGAGACCGTGTGTGATTCCCACCGGCTCGATGGAAACGACCATTCGCAGTTGGGATTGGGTGTGGCTTTCCCATATTTCCATGTTGAGCCCGGTCGAGCGCGGCCAGGTCGTCTGCTTTCCCGGACCGGACGGCGATAAACTCTACTGCAAACGAGTCATCGGGCTGGGTGGTGATCGGCTGGAGATGCGCGACGGCCAGTTGATGGTCAACGACCGGCCGGTGGAAGAACCTTGGGCCGAACCCGGCCACGAAAGTTGGGGACCGGTTCAAGTGCCACCGGGCCGCCTCTTCGTGATGGGCGATCACCGCAGCAATTCCTATGACAGTCGCTACTGGGGCACGGTGCCCAAGGATTTCGTGACCGGCAAGGCTCTGGTGGTGGCCTTCCCGCCCAACCACTGGCGCAAGTTATAGAGGCGACCCGGCCGTTTACTCGAATAGAGCCGGATGAAGCGACTGCCGCCCCTCCCTCAAGAAGAAGCGCTCCAACAGCAAAGCCGGAAATCGCCTCGACGACGGGCAACGGTCTCAACGGATGGGAGAAGCTCTGATGAATTGCCAGCGCTGTAAGGGGAGCCTGGGCGAGGAGCATTACCTGCAGCCGATGGCCAAGGGGACCCCGCGAATGGTGTGCGTGGCCTGCTACGACAAGTTGGTGGCGCCGCCTCGCTTCACCACTTTCCAGGCCCTGCTGCGCACTTTTGCCTTCAGCGCTGTGGCGGCGCTGGTCTGCGGCTTCCTGGCGGCGCTGCCGATCGCGTTGCTGACCTGGAACTCTGCGATTGTCTGGATTTTTCTGGGAGGCGCCATGGGCGCCGCTGTAGTGCGCGCCAGCGAGGACCGCGGCAACTGGTATTATCGCCTGATCGGGCTGGGCAGCACATGGTGTGCGATCGGCTTATCCTGGCTCTTTTGCTTCGCGATCTGGTTGGCCGTCGGCCCTCCTAAAGAGTCGCCCAAGGACAAAGGGCCCATCAGCAAGTCCGCTTTGGTATCTCTGCTCAAGCCCGGCAAAGCTCCCACGCCCACGCCTGAAGTTTCGGCTACCCCGAGCGTTTCCGCCACGCCCGGGGCGGGACAGCCGGACCAGCCCGAGAAACCTCCCAGTCCTACCACCATGGCGCTCGTCGCCGTGCTCTTTTCTCTGTTGGTAATCGTGGGCGCTCCCCTCGTCGTAGCCTACGCTTCGCCGGTTTCGATCCTGATTTACCTGTTCGCGTTGCATACCACCTGGAAGAGTTGCGCCCGCGAGTCGCGCGATTTGGAAAAAGTGGCGCCGCTTACAGAGTCTGAGAAAACAGACTGGTCCCGTCCTGACGGTGAAGGCTGACCCGGCACTTCTCTCCTTCGATATGGACTTGACCGAAGAACTGCAGGCCGTCGCTGGGCGGCCGATTCATTTTCAGGGTGGGAGTGACCCCGCCCGACGGCGGCCCAGGGAGGCCAATCGGCCTCCTCAGCCGCCGTCCAGGGGGCCAGCGAGGAGCCGAGAAAAGTCCCCGTTTCAGGCTTCCTGGTCTTTGAAATTCTTCTTCAGCAGCAGCTTGAGATACTGGCCGAGCACGTCGAGCTGGCGGGCGGTCAGGTCGCGGAATTCCAATCCGACGAGGCGGACCACGCCCTCTTTTTTGACCTGGATGGGGTAGGCGAGCACGCGCAACACCGGCAGATTTTCGGGGGGGATGAATTCCATTTCGGTGGGTTCGTCGCTGGGGAGGTCGTAGTTGGTTTCCAGCAGCATGCCACCGACGCCGAGGTTATAGACTCGCCCGGTCACTTCGCGGCCCACTTGCCTGGCTTGATAGCGCGCGTCCAAAAAGCAGTCGGCGCGGATGAAGCGCCGCTTGGTGTAGATCATCCTGGGATTGAAGCCCAGCTCCTTCAAGAACATGCTGACCCAGGTCTTGGCGCGATCTTCCTTTTTGGTGGTAAAAATCAGGCCGGCGTGGCGAGCATAGCTTTTTTCGGTGGTTTTGATCCAGACGACCTTGCCTTCGACCGGCAACGCCTGCACCGCTACGCCCTGGCCGGGGGGGGAGAGCACAATCTTTTCGCCCACCTTCAGGTGCTGGCCGGTACGCAGTTTGAGGCCTTCCACGCCGATGTCGACGATGGTCGCCTTGAACTTCTTGTCGCCGATGCTCCCCTTGACTTCATAGGCGCAACGCAGGCGCACCAGCTTGCGGCGTTCGCGAAAGCCGGCGCTTTCCGGAGAAGCTCCTCCACCTTTATTGGAGAAGAAGTTTTTAAAGCCTGACAGCAATCCCGAAAACACGTCAGGGTCCTTTTTCGCCTCGCCAGGGTGGCCTACCCTTTTGCGTTTTGAGGATCCGATATACCAGCCGAACCCAGGCCCAGCCCATGGCCAGACTGGCTTTGCAACGGCGCCACGGGCCGCCGTGATGAAAGTCGGTGTAAGCCTGCATCAAAGCCAGCTCTCGCCCTGAGGGTGGCCATAGATGAAAGCGTGGTCCGCGATTGGTAAAAACCGCCTGCGGATAAGTCATCGCCAGCAAACCCTCTTCGCCACGGGTCACTCCATGGCCGGAAAGACCGCGGCCGCCGAAGGGGGCGCGCGGATCGGCCGTGGGGGCGATGATATCGTTGACGGTAACAAAACCAGTGCGGCAGTGCGGCAACAGTTCGGCAACCCATGGCTCATTTCCGAAAAGGCTGATGCCCAGGCCGTATTTTTCTTCAGCCAGCCACTCTTGAACCTCGGAGAGGTTTTGGTAATGCCGAGTGGGCAAGGCCTTCTCGAGCTCCCAGCCTCCGGGCAACCAGACCCGCTGCGGGCACATGCAGGTGTTGCCAAAATTGAGGCCTCGGCTCCACTCCAGGGCTTTATCGACGGTGTGGCGGTCGGCGCCCGGACCGACGATGAGCAGATCCCTTCCCGAGAGTTCGGCGATCACGGGCACAGGTTTCTGAGCACAGACGGGCAGCAACTTGCGGCCCGTCTCTAGCGAACCGGTTAGAATCACCAGATCGGCACGGCTTTCTAGTTCTTGGTAGACGCTGTCCACCGGGCTGGGCAGCAGCGTCAGGCGCCGGCGTGGCAATCCCAGCGAATACAAGCTTTCCACCAGGCGGCGCAAGGGGGCTTCGCAGCCTTGCTGCGGCTTGACCGAAACGGTGTTGCCGGCCACCAGCGCCTGGAGCAATTGCACACCCGGTAGGAAAAGCGGATAGTTCCCCGGCCCGACAATGAGCACGTGGCCGTGCGGGCGGCGGTGAATTTCCAGACGGTGGGCCATCATCCAGGGTGGTTGTTCTCGCCAGCCGGGTCGTTTGCTGCGCAGCACCCGCTGGGCTCTGCGCTCCAACCACTGGATCGCATCCAGCAGTGGCAGAATTTCTGAGACGAGAGCCTGAAAGGCGTCGACACCGCGCAAGGCGGCCAGTTCGGCTACCCAAAGAGGTCGTTCCTCGACGATTCGAGCGCGCAGAGCTTTCAAGAGAGTTCGCATGCCGGGCCTCACTTCAGTTCCAACGGGGGCTGAGCCTTCCCGGAAACTTGGCAAGAGTTGCCAAAAAGCCGTCAAGCCGGCCCGCAAGCTCACAGGTTCGCCTTCAGGTGGCCCCGAAGAGCGGCGCGTGTGGCTTGAAGAAAGTCCGATTATCCGTAAGAGTATCGAAACGACCGCCTATCCCGAACAGGTTTGGGAGGCGCTGACCGATACGGAATTGCTGGGTCAATGGATGGCTGACAGCGCCGCAGGCTGGCCGGCCGTCGGCGGCACTTTGTCGCTGACCTGGGAGCGTTTCGGAATGACCATCGAATATAAGGTAGCGGAGGTCAAAGTCTGCCAGCAGTTGGTGCTCAAGTGCCCCATGGGCAGCGGCCAGCAGACCGTGACTTTCGCCTTGCGCCGCACCGGCAAGACAACCTGGGTGGACGTCACCGATGCCCCGGCTCCTTTTACTCCCCATAATCCTCACAGTTCGGCCGATTCCAACTGGAGTTTGTCCATGGCTGTGCTCAAACTCTACGTGGAGCGCTACTTCCGCAAGCCGCGCCGGAGCTTCATGGCAGTGGCCAAAGCTTCGTTTACCTTCGGGGAAATCATGGCTCTCTATGCCAGTTCCGAGGGGTTGGAGCACTGGCTGGCGGAAAAGATCGAGGAATGGCCCGGCGAAGAGCCGCTGGTGGGCAAGCCCTATCGCCTGATCAGCAAGGCCGGGGATGTCATGTCCGGCTACATTATGGCCGTGACCGAGAAAGAAGCCTCCCTCAGTTGGAGCGAAATCAACGGCTTTCTGGAGCTAAAAACCTTTTCGCTGGGGCCGGGAAACCAGATGCTGTGCCTGCGCGGTTCCGGCTATGGAATGGATGAAGAAACGGCCGCCCTGGTGGAAGAGGGGCTGAAACCACGCCTGCTGCAACTCGTAGATTACCTCGAGTCATGATGTTTACAAAAGGCTAACCAACGGAGAGCCGGTCCCGCACATGATGGGTGGGCCATCATGCGTATTCAAAACAGCCCCAAGCCGAGAACCCCCGCAAAACTTCCGGATAAATTGTCCGGCAAGGAGAAGATTGCTATTGAGTGGGCCCGGCAGCAAGCCGAGCAATTGCCCACCGACCGCAATCTGGTGGTCGACCTGGGCGATGGTCACGAATACACCGTGGCCGGCACCCGTATCGGGCCGGCCCAGAAGACTTTCAGCGCCCTGCAGCAGTTTTTTACGGCCGGCGTGCAAGAAGTTCAGGCGGCCATCAATTCCGGCCCCAGCCTGGCTCTGACCGGGGCCACCGAAGTGGTCAAGCCCATGATTACGGGTGGCCTTTCCTATGAGGTGGCCAGCAACATCAACCAATGGTACCAGCCTGGATTGATGGGTGTTTCGGTGGGCCTGAGCGTCATCAAGTTCCTTAAGTCTTACAAACAGCACCAGCAGTTTCGGGAAATCGGCGAAACCCCGCCTATCATCAAGACGGCGGCGTTGGTGGCCAACGGCGCTCAAATCGCTACCTCCGCCTTAGGATTGGCGGGCGCTTTGACGGCCGTGGCCGTTCCTTCGCTGAGCGGCTTCGCCACCACCGCCCAGGGCATCGCGCTGGGCGGAAACGTGGTGGCTTTCGGCGTCAACTGGTTGGATTATTTCAACGAGCGCAGCCGGTCGTATATGCCACTGGGAGACGTTAAAAAACAACAATAACTGTTGCAAAAATGTTGCCATGACGAATAGACTGGACTCCACTTCGTGGAGGAGGTCTTAGCTCTCGTGGCATTTCCAGTGAACTCCGGTGGTCAGATCCACCCCCAGTATGCTCAGCAGCCGGTTCGGCCTCAAACCCCCGTTCAGCCGCAGACTCCGAATCCCACGGATGGCTTTGTTTCTAGTCAGGGCGTGGCTCCGCCACAGCAGCCTCCCGGCCACGTTTTCCCCAACGGCCTCAAGATTGAGGGCTTCACGCAGGGCGGCCAGCAGACGGCGCTTTACGCCACCATGCCGGGCGGGCCGGGTGGCTTGCTGGGAGGTTCGATCCTGGTCAGCATCTCCACCTTACCCGCCCAGAATACCCTGGGCGCCAGTTTCCAGCAGGCCCAGGCCTACGAACTGGGTGCTGACGGTAAAGCGTTGCGCGATGAGAACAATCAGCCCAAGACGCTGCCCACCACGGTGATGCCGGATGGCCGCGTCTACGTGCAGACCGACAAGGACAATCCCTCCGCTCCTCTGGTGATGCTCGATCCGGATGGCAGCTACGGTCTGGCCACTCCGGCCCGGCCTAAAGTGCCGGGGGATGCCCAGATGAATATGGGCTACACCCGGGAACAGGCTGAGTTTGTCAAACCCGACGGCAGCCGGGGCTGGCGCGTCAACGAAGATGTCGGCGCCTTCGGTCAGAATACTGGTGGCGGGTTGAGTTCCATGCTCACGATGGGAATGGGGGGCAGTGGGGGAGGCCGCGAGGTCACCTACACCGAGGTTCAGCAGACCCAGAAGGGCCTGGAGTCTCGCGACGTCCACTTTTCGCAGCAGCCGGGGGCGCCCTGGCCCGGCTTCTCTCAGGGCAACCAGTGGTCGAAGCTGCTCACCATGAATCCTCCCGACACCCGCGAGCGCACGGTCGTCCAGGAAGGGCCCGGAATGAGGCTGGAAGGCGGCTGGAGCGGCAAACGCGCTCTCAGTCTTTTGACCGGCAAGTCCGGCTGGGGCACCAATACCTGGACCTACGGCAAGCAGGAAACGGTTCATTTCGTGCCCCTTTCCACCCAGAAGATGATGCAACCGCAAGGAGCCCCGCCGCCACTCCAAAACACACCGCCGGTGCTGGATAACACGCCGCCGCCTCTCCCCAACGGTTTCTAAAGATTTTCATGGGCCCGGGGTAACCTGGGCCCATGCAGATCCAGGGTAGGACAGCCAGTTACAGCTATTCGGTCACCAGCACTTCGGCCCCTCGATTCCAGCGTCCCACCATCGCTTGGGAATGGAAGCCCTATAAGGTCGACGGCGCCGAGTCGGACCCCGGCGCTCATTTCGTTTCGGAGGCGCAATTCCGCCAGTGGATGGCGCGTATGCCCAAGTGCGAGCTACATACCCACGTTGAAGGGGCGGTGCGCCCGCAGACCATTCTCAACATCGCCGAGGAATATCAGCTGCCGCTGCCCGCTCCCACCGTGGAGGAGCTCAAGCATAAGATCGGCATGCGCCAGGGTGAGGATCTGCTGGCCTTTCTCAAAAAGTTCGACCATTTTCGCTTCGTCTTTGATCAGCCCGACACCCTGAAGCGGCTGGCTTACGAGTGCATCGAAGACAATGCCCGTGAGAACATCAACTATACCGAACTACGCATCAATCCGCGCAAGAACCTCGAGAAAGTTTCCATCGACCAGGTGCTGGACTCGGTGCTGGAGGGCATGGAAAAAGCCAAAAAAGAGCTGGGGGTCGACGCCCGCCTGATCGCCTCGATCAATCGCTCCTACCCGGTCGAGTCGGCCATGGACATCGCCCGCGCCGCGGTGGCTCGCAAGGATCGCGGTATCGTCGGCCTGGACCTGGCCGGCGACGAGGTCAATCATCCCGCTTCCAAGTTTGCCGAAGTGTTTGACTTTGCCAAAGCCAACGGGCTGCACATTACTGTGCACGCCGGCGAGGGCCGCGGGCCGGAGAGCGTTCTGCAAGCGGTCGAGCTGTGCCACGCCGAGCGTATCGGCCACGGCGTGCGTCTCCAGGAAGATCCGGCCGCCATGCAGGCCATCAAAGAGCGGGGCACGGTACTGGAGATGTGCCCCGAGAGCAACAAGCTGCTCAACGTAACCCCCGATTTGAAGCTCTATCCGCTCAAGACTTACCTGCAGTTCGGCATTCCCGTCACCCTCAATACGGATGACCGTCACATTTTCGACATCGACCTGGCTCACGAATATACCAGCCTGGCCCGCCACACCGGGCTGTCGCTGCAGCAGTTGCAGCGGGTGGCTATGAACGCGGTGGAAGCGGCCTTCCTGCCGGCTGAGGAAAAGCTGCAGCTACGCAGTGAGTTTACTCAACGTATGAGCGAGTTCAATTCGCACCTTTACCAGGTCAACTACTGGTACAACGGAGAGAAAGTCTAGCGATGCATGTGCTTGAGGGCGCCCAGCAGCGCCTTCACGTCGCTTGGTCCCAGCCGCAGGCGAGACAGAGCTCGCATAAGTCCGCGCATATTGCGCTCTTTCATGGCCTGGAGCAGCTCCGGTAAAATCTCTTTGATTTTTTGAATGCGTGTTTCGCCCAGGCGGGTTTCCAGATCCGGGAAGCGTGTGCGCATCAGCTCGCCGAAATAGGCGGCCGGGTCGTCATAAGCCTCCAGCACGTCGGGAGTTCCGTCTCCATCCATGTCCAAGAGGCCGGCCAGCCAGGGTACTCGCCGGTTGATTTCCTCGGCCAGATGGGGTTTTTGTTTGAGCAGGCCCAGAGCCGCCTCCAGGTCGGTCTTGCTTTTGGTTTTCCAGGCTTTCTCCAGCGAGGCCACCACCTGCTCGAGTTCTCCCACCTGGGCTACCCCGCTGCCGGATACCCATTGCCTGGCCAACTCGACCGCGTTCACTTCACCTTTCAGCAACTTGCCCAAAATGGGAGCAAAGACGCCCACTTTCTCCAGTTGATCGCTCCAGGGATCGTCGGGCAGCCAGGGGAGCATGGCCGGAAAGCGGGCCGCCACGTAGTCGCGGTTAAGGCCGGCCTGCTCGAGTTCTTCCAGGATGAACATCGCTTCCAGGCTGTTTTGGGCGGCACAGGCTTCACCCAGGCGAGTCAGCCGGTCGATGACCTGGTCGGTATCGTTCAAGTCCAGCTTTTGGGGGACCGGCGGCGCGGCCACCGGGGTCACCGTCGCGGCCGGTGGCAGGTTGAGTTTGGGCTGGCGGGCGGCTTCGAGTTTCTCCTGTTCCTGATGGCGGGCCCGGTCCGTCGCCTCCAGTTCGGCATGACGCTGCCGGTCGGATTTTTCCCGCTCATTTTGTCGGGCGCGTTCCGCCTCTTCACGCTCTTTCTGGCGAGCCGCCGCGGCGGCCTGGCGCTCCTTCTCGCGTTCCTCCGCCCAGGGTGACGGGGTAGGGGCGGCTCCCGTGAATTCCGGAGCGGCCGCCACGATGGCGGCTGCCGCTTCGAGCACTGCGGCCGGTGGTTCGGGAGCCTCGACTTTGATCTCCGGAGCTTTGGGCTGGGGGGGTAAAACCTTGGGAGGGGCGGGCTTGGGTTTCGGCTTGGGAAAAATTTGGCCCAGAGTGAAGGTTTCCAGAGTGCTGTCCCACTTTTCCCCGTTGTTGAGCAAGCGCAAGAAGCGGCGGGCTTCGATCGGACTACAGGGAATGGTTTCGGCCACCAGTTGTATGGCCGCCCCCGAACGCTGGTGGAGGAGCTTGTCCAGCAAGTCGGCGCGCTGTGGCTCCAGGATTTCCAGCCAGTCGGGATTGGGTAGTCCGGCTAAAGGCGCCACCACCCCGGGCCAGAGGCGGCTGGCCAGCCGCCAGGGGTCCGGATGATGGTCGAAAACGGCTTCTTCCAGGCGGTCGACCAGGTCCTGGCAATCCTGGCGGCTGGCGCCCGAGAGCTGGCGCAGCCAGCGCACGGCCGCCCGATGCTCGCCTTTGCGCAGCCATTCCAGGACCAGTTCGGGATCAAAAGTCTCGGGAGCGAAGACCATCTCGAACCCGATCTCGGCGGCCTCTTTCGGCTGCGGGCGCTTTTGCCAGAAATGATCGCCCGGATTGGCGTAAAGCTTTTCCAGCTGCTCCCAGTTCTCGCCCTGGCGTTCCAGCCCGAGCAGGAAGTCACGAGCTTGAAACTGGCTCAGCTCTCCGTCTTCCATCAGCTGGCGCAGTGCGTCCAGACGCTGGCCACGGCGCACTTTGCGCAATAGCCCGGGGCGCTGGGCGGAGAATTTACGGAGCAGGCGCGGCTGAGGATCACCCAGTAACTGGGCCACCAGGTCGGGAAATCGGAGGACGGCCCCGACTCCGTCCCGGAGGGCCGCCTGCACTTCGAGGGCTTCTTTGGGTCCGCAGCGGGTGCGCCGGCGGATTTCCGCGGGGTCAAGGTCTTGCAGCTCCTGGGGTATGGGCGAAGTCGTTAGCATAGCCGAAACTTCGGGATTTGACGCTCCCACCCCTGGGTATACGTGCTCCCTCGGAGGAGCAACCTTGAATAAAGTAGGAACAATCGAAGCCGCCATGGAGAGGATCCAGGACGGGGCCACCCTTTTGATGGGCGGCTTCGGCGTGTGCGGCATTCCGGAGAATCTGGTGCGGGCGCTGCAGCAACGGGGCACCAAGAACCTTACCATTGTGAGCAACAATGCCGGCGTGGAAGGAGCGGGCATCGGCCTGCTCATCGAGAACGGCCAGGTTCGCAAAATGATCTCCAGCTATATCGGCGAGAACAAGGTTCTCGAGCAGAAGGTCATCGCCGGTGAGATCGAGGTGGAACTCAATCCCCAGGGCACGCTGGCCGAGCGCGTGCGCGCCGGCGGCGCCGGCATTCCCGCCTTTTTCACCCCCACCGGCGTGGGCACTCCGGTGGCTGAAGGTAAGGAAACGCGTAACTTTAATGGCCGGGACTATTTGATGGAAACGGCCATTCGCGGCGACGTGGCTTTCGTGAAGGCTTATAAGGCTGACAAGCACGGCAACCTGGTCTATCGCATGACGGCCCGCAACTTCAATCCGGTGATGGCTACGGCCGCCGATTTTGTGGTGGCCGAGGTGGAAGAAATCGTCGAGGCCGGCCAGCTGGACGCCGAACAAATCGTTACGCCCAGCGTGTTCGTGGATATGGTGATCAAGGGAGAACGCTATGACAAGCGCATCGAAAAGAGAGTTAATCGCCAGAAGAGTGGCGCGGGAATTTAAGGACGGCTTCTACGTCAACCTGGGTATCGGCATTCCCACGCTGGCGGCCAGCTATATTCCCGAGGGCTGCGAAGTCATTTTGCATTCTGAAAACGGGCTGATGGGCATCGGCGATTACCCGCTGGAGGGTGAAGAAGACGCCGACCTGATCAATGCCGGCAAGGAGACCGTGACCACCATTCCCGGCTCCAGCTTCTTCAACGCGGCTGAATCCTTCGCCATCGTGCGCGGAGGCCACATTGACATCACCGTCATCGGCGCGATGGAGGTGGATCAACACGGCGATCTGGCCAACTGGATGATTCCAGGCAAGATGATTAAGGGCATGGGCGGTGCCATGGATCTGGTCGCCGGGTCCAAACGCGTGATCATCGCCATGCAGCACACCGGGCCCGACGGTGCTTCGAAGATTCTGAAAAAGTGCACTCTGCCGCTGACGGGAGTGAAGGTGGTCGACACCATCGTCACCGAGATGGCCGTCATGAAAGTAACTCCCGAAGGTCTATTATTGTTGGAAGTTCAACCTGGCTTCACCACTCAACAGGTGTTGGAGGCCACGGATGCCGATCTTATTGTCAAGGAGCCTGTTCCCACGTGTCCGCTGTAAAACATCTGCCCCCCGATCTGTTGCCCGATAGCCATTTGCTCAAGCCGGAGCATCACGAGTTTCGCGCTCGCCTGCGCCGCTATCTGGCCGAGCACGTCGAGCCGGTCTGGGCCGAGTATGAGGCTCATGAGCGGTTCCCTCGGGACATCCTGAAGGATATGGCTAAGGAAGGCTTTCTGGGTATCCCCTTCCCTAAGGAATACGGCGGCATGGGTCTGGATTCCCTGAGTCTGGCCATGGCCATCGAAGAGTTTTCGCGCGCCTGGGGATCGTTGGGTATCATCATGGCCGCCCATATCGGGCTGGGCTCTTCGCCCATCTGGAATTGGGGCAATGAAGAGCAGAAGCGTAAATACCTGGTGCCGCTGGCCAGGGGTGAGCGCATGGGGGGCTACGGTCTGACCGAGCCACAGGCCGGCTCCGACTCGGGCGCCACCAAAACCAATGCCCGCTTCGACGGGACGCATTGGATTCTCAACGGCGCCAAGGCCTGGTGCACCAACGCCACCGAAGCCTTTTCTTATGTCGTCAGCGCGGTGACCGATGGTGACAAGGGCAAAGGCTCCGGTATCTCGGCCTTCATCGTCGAAAAAGACTTTCCCGGCTTCTCTTTCGGGAAGAAAGAAGACAAGATGGGTTTGCGTGCTTCGGCCACCGGCGTGCTGCTCTTCGACAATTGCAAAGTGCCGGCCGAGAACCTGCTGGGCGAAGAGGGCCAGGGCTTCAAGTATTTCATGAAGACCCTGGACGGAGGCCGGATTACCATTGGCGCCATGGCTCTGGGTCTGGGCTACGCCGCTCTGGAAGAAGCCGTCAAAGCGGTCGTGGGCGAAAATTACACCAAAGACCTGTGGGCGCACGAATATAAATTGGCTCCCCTGGCGGAAATCGCCACCGAGCTGGCGGCCGCTCGCCAGATGATCTACAACGCCGCCATCACCAAGGATCTGCAGCCGCGCTGGACCCAGGACGGCGCCATGGCCAAATGGTTCGCCTCGGAAGTGGCCATGCGCGCCACCGACCGCCTGGTCACCTACATGGCCGAGCGTGGCCTGGAAATGAATTCTAAGTTTTCCAGTGCTTTCCGTGACGCCAAGCTGTGCACCATCGGGGAAGGAACCAACGAAATTTGCCGGGTGGTCATCGCTCGCGAGCTGCTCAAAGGCTATCAGCCGGCGTGAAACGGCTGGCTCTCTTTCTGCTGTTGGGCGGCCTGGCCCAAGCTGAGATTAACGTCGTTTCGGTTTACCCGAACGAAGTTACGTTGCGTTGCGGGGGACGAGATACCTCGGCCTCGTCGATGCAGCCGGTGACGGTGGAAGGAACCGAGATCACGGTTCTGGACGAGAAGGGCACCCAGATTTACCAGGGCCCTCTATCCAAAGACCGCTTTTATGTAATCGGCCCGGGTCCGGATGGCCGGGCGGTGCTGACCGATGCCGGCGCCACCCAGACGGGTGGCCAGGAGCCGGTCAAAGCCTGCGGTTTCTTCAATGGGGCGGGCTACCCCGTCGGCATGGAAATGTATGCCATTTCCGGCGATGAGACGCTCAGTGGCGTTAAGGTGGGTAACAACGCGCTGTCTCCGTTGTATGAAATGCCGGCCGTCACCATGAAGGTCTTCGTTAAGGATGAAATTGGCAATCCTATCGGCACTTCCTATACTAACGTCAAGCATGGCAATTATTATCTGATCTACCGCCGCCGCCCCACCCTCTTTGACCTGGTCAAGCTCGGCCAGATCCTGCCCAAGCTAAAATAGCCTCTGGGTATGAGAACCTTCGGTCGCGGCCTGGTGTTGTTGCCGGGCCAGACTTTGCCCCCCGGTTGGGAGGGCGTGGAGAGAGTGGTGGTGCGCCAACCGGCTCCCGAAGTCTTGGAGGCGCTCAGCGATCACTGGCTGCAACGCCGGCCCGTGGTGGTGGAATTGCACCTTCCCATCTCCGAGTTGCGCCAGCCCGAGATCTGCGAGGAAGAGCCTTACCGGCTCGAGCCGGATTTCGAATTTGCTCGCGAGCGTCTGCATTTCTTGGTCTGGGCCAACAACTACGACGGCACCAAAGGCGAGCCTATCTGGTGGCACGGCCGCCTGGCGCAGCGCCTGGGGTTTTCCGGCGAAGTCGATGGGGGGCCTCGCTGCACTTTGCCCATGGCCGTGTTGCACCGTGAGAGCGTGGAGCTCGGCTCGGTGCGGCTGAGCCAGCCCGAAGCCGCTCTCGACCTGGAGCTGGCTCCCGACCAGCTGCAGGCCGTGCGCCATAGGGGCGGTGCCGCGCGCGTGCTGGCTCCGGCCGGTTCGGGCAAGACCCGCGTGCTCACGCAGCGGCTGGCCTATCTGTTGGGTTGCGGCTTTGAAAAGGAAAGAGTAACGGCGCTGGCCTATAATCGGCGGGCCGCTCTGGAAATGCGCCAGCGCTTGCCGCAGGCGCCGGTGGGCACCCTGCACGCGCTGGGCTATGCGTTGCTACGCCGCGATCGTGAAGTGCGGGTGGCCGAGGACCGCGAGGTACGCGCTATTCTGAGCCGGCTGGTCAAGCCTCCGCCGTTACTCAATCAGGATCCGCTGCAGCCTTACCTGGAGGGGTTACAGCAAGTGCGCCTGGGCCTGGTCGAGCCGCAGGCCGTGGAAGAGAGCCGGGATGACGTCCCCGGGCTGGCCGAGGCCTTCCCGGAGTATCGCCAGGAGTTGCGGCGGCGCGGGCTGGTCGACCACGACGAGCAGATCTACGGCGCGCTGGAACTGTTACTGCGCCATCCGGAGGCGCGTAAGCAAGCGCAACGTTCCTGCACCCACCTGTTGGTCGACGAGTTCCAGGATTTGACCCCGGCCTTTCTGCTGTTGGTGCGGCTATTGTGCGCGCCGGCTTACCAGGTCTTTGGGGTGGGGGATGACGATCAGGTGATCTATGGCTACGCCGGAGCCACCCCCGATTATCTGGTCCATTTTCAGCGCTATTTTCACCGGTCCAGCGCTTATATTCTGGAAACCAATTACCGCTGCCCGGCCCCTATTGTGGAAGCGGCCGGACACTTGCTGGGGCGCAACCGACTGCGGGTGGCCAAGCAGATCCACGCCGCCCAAAGCGAGGGAACCTTGCGCCTGGAGATGGCGCCGGCGGCCGGCTGCGCCTTGCGGGCGGTGGAGCTCGTGGAAGCCTGGCTGAGTGAGCATGTGGCCAGCGACCTGGCCGTGCTGGCCCGGGTGAACGCCGTTCTGATGCCCGTACAGCTCTTGCTGGCACAGCGGGGCATCCCCTACAGCCGCAGCCTGGACTCCCATATTCTTCAGCGTACCGGCCTTCGCTCGGCGCTGGCCTACCTGCGCCTGGCGCTGCACCCGACTCGCCTGGTCCAGGCCGATCTGGCGGACGCCTTGCGCCGGCCCAGCCGCAAACTCAAGCGTGAGCTCCTGGAGAAAGCCAGCCGCTGCCGTAGTCTCGACGAGCTTTGGAAGTGGGGGATGCAGCAGGAGGCCTGGCCGGCTTCCCAGATCGACGAGTTCGTGGACGATTTACGCATGCTGGGCAGGCATTTGAACCGGAGCCTGTCCGCCTTTTTTCAGGCGTTACGCCAGCAGACCGATTTCTTACAGGCCCTGGATCAACTGGACCGGAGCGGACTGGGCCTCTCCGGCAGCAGTCACCGCGATGATTTGCTGGCTCTGGAGCAGTGTGCGGCCGTCTACGAGGGACCGCCTGAGGACTTTGTGGGGTGGCTGGAAGAACTGCTGGACCGGCCCGGAGAGGAGTCCGGAGTGCGACTGTCTTCGGTGCACCGCGTCAAGGGCCAGGAATGGCCTTGCGTGGTCGTCTATGGGGTGAACGGGGGCCTTTTTCCGCACCGCCTATCCGAGGACGAGGAAGAAGAGCGGCGCATTCTGCACGTGGCCATCACTCGCGCCCGGCGCCATTGCGTGCTGCTGGCTGAGCAAAGCAATCTTTCGCCCATGCTGGCCGAGATGCAGCCGCCCCCGCCGCCGGTTCCCAAAAAGAAGAAGAAAAGGAGGAAGTAGCCGGACTTGGCGCCATGGCAAAACTTTGGCAACGTCGGGTTCATAGGGAGTACCTAAAGTAGGTGACACAAACAAAAGGAGAGAGTGTCATGCAAGTCACCAACGCCCCTAAGTTCAACATCCCCCGCACCCTTACCGCCCCTAAAGGGCAGGACCAGCAGCCGGAAGCTCCCAAGGGCCCGGGCTTCGGAGATCGTTTCGCCTCCGAAATGGATCGCACCAGTGAAAAAGTTGCTCGCGTACTCACCCCCCTGACGGTTATGTTCGTCGGTGGTTCGGTGGGTAGCCTCGTCGGCGGAATGGGCCTCGGAACCGTCGGCTCCCTGATGGGCGGCGGTCAGTTGGCCATGGGTATGGCCCAGGTCGGCTCGATGGCCGGCGGTCTGGCCGGTTCGTTCATGGGCTACCGCTACGGCGCCGGCCTGGCCGACAAGCCCCTAAATCTGATCGAAAAAGCCACCGGAAACAGCCGCGCCGGCCGGACCGCCCTCACCTCGGCTTACGCCGCCGCCCTCGGCGGCGTCGTCACCAGTCTGGCGCTGGGCGGAATCAACCCGCAGGCGATGGCCATCGGTGCCGGCGTCACCCTGGCTGGAATGGGTGCCTGGTCCGCCTTTCAGGCTAAGTAGTTCCTTTCGGTTTCGCTAAAAGAGACTCTCGGGTTCGCTCGGGGGTTTTTTGTTGTACGCCGTGGTTCTTGAACCGGGATGTGCGTCGTGCCACGACGCACGGCGGCGCTCATCAATGCGCCCGTGATACAGCTTTTACCACAACGGATTGGGCAGGACTCAGTTGCTGAGTCTGAGCGGGAAAGTCCTGGCTGATCTCAGCCCTTTCAAATGCTAGAAACCGTTTTTCTGGTATTTCGGCAATCTTCTGCTAACAGGAAATGTGAGCCAGCACACAGTCATGGCCCTTTCCTCCGTCTAAAATAGGAGAATCCCCTAGGAGATGAGGAGCCGATGAGCCAGCGAATTCTTTTGGAAGGAATGGATTTCTCGGGTAAGACCACGCTGGCCCAAGGGCTCGTGAATCGCTATCAGGAAATGGGTATTCCGGCCTGGTCGAGCCAAAACTCCCTGTGCCCGGACAACCCTATTTGCAAAATCGCCGAGCGCATCGCCGATGAATCTCGCCGCCACCCGTATGAGGCCTCGGCTCTTTTTCTAGCCACCCATCTCTGGGACATGCGCCATTACCAGCCGGATCGTCCGGGAGTGCATATTCAGGACAGTTGCTGGTTACGCTCCAAGGCCTTTGATCGGCGCCAGGGCGTGCCGCTGCCCTGGGAACAAGTTCCGGGGGTCGATTTCTCGGCCGTAATTTATCTTTCCACTTCCCTGAAAATGCGCCAGTGGCGTTGCCGTAAACGTTCCATTCATGGGGCCGACCATTGGGTGTTCACCAAGAGCGATCAATTCCTGGCCATGGAACACCACCTGCGCAGCGAATTCTCCCAACATCCCCGTTTTTTTGAAATCGACACCAGCCAGCTGACGCCAGGTCAGGTGCTGGAGGCGGCCTGGGAATATCTGCAACGCGCCTGTGCAAGTGGTTTAGGATTGATAACAACCGCCGGATAAACCAGGGATAAATCGGGCCACCCAGAAGCCTTCCCCATGGCCATCAACCCGAACTTACCCAGCATCCAATCTACCGGTCCGGTTCGTAACCTGAACCATTTGAGCCCGGTCAAGTCCAGCAAGGCCCCCCAGGAGAATCACGAAGTTCCCGGTGATCAGGTCAACCTCCGCCTGCCCGGCCATGAACCGGCGGCGGCCCCGCAGAAGAAGTCCTCCAGCTGGTTGCGCCAGGTCGGGTTGGCGGCCACCTTCAGCACCCTGGCCATCGCCGGTACGGTGGCCGGCACCAACTTGATTATGGCCGGCATGTCGCCCGCCCAGGCAGACTCGGCTCATGTACAGGTGGTCAAACAAACGAAGACCGCTCCCACTACCCTGCTGCAGGAACAGCAGGCACCCACCCACCTGCTGACGGCGCGTATCGGCGTCACGCCCAGCGTGCACGATGTGGGCAAGCTGGGCAAGATCGAGACCGACAAGCGTATTGAGGCCAAGCCCGGGCCTAACGGCACCGAGTTGACGCACGACATCCGCATCGACCGCTTGAGCGGCACCGCCGATGGTCATGTGCTCTACAGCTCGGATGATGCCGAATTGGGCACGCTGGATTTTCACGATCAGGCTGAGGGTAATTGGAAGACCACCAGCGTCATCAAAGGGGCTGGTCACTACGGCAAATATATCTCGGTCTCGGAAACCACCACCCGTTTCACGGGCGGCACTGAGGCCACCGAAGTCAAGCTGCGCACCATCGACAGTCAGACGCACAAGGAGATCAACCTGAGTGAGTTGGTCAGCAGCGAGGATTACGTAAAGATGGCCGACGCCATTACCTCAGGCCTGAACAATCCCGCCGGCCTGCATTACCAGCAACCCGATATGGAGTCGCTGGACAGTCATATGAACAACGGTTTCTCGCTGCGCGAGGCGAAGGACGGCAGTGTCATTCTGACCGTGGCCATTCCCTCCAGTGTGGAGTCGGACGGCGGCAAAGTGGCTGAATTCACGTTCTCGCTTCCCGCCAGTGCCATACACAAGTAACTCGTCTCCCTGGTTTTCGGGACGCCAGTGCCTGCCGCGCAGCCTGGAGCCGGCTTATTCTCTGAGTGAGGAAAAAATCTCGGTCCCGTTAACGGGCTCAGGAACGATTTGCGCTCTTCTTTAGGGGCGCACCGATTCCAGGAGCAGGGGATCGATATCTCTCCCTCACTTCCGACTCCTTAAAAAAGAGCCGGCTTAGGAGCCTCTTGGACTTACGTTCGAGGGGCTTCTTCCTTTTCCAGCGCCTGCTAGCGTCCCTTAGGACCCTGAAGTGGTGTAATGGCGAGGGCATAAGGCCGCCATCCCCCATTTGGGCCGAACCGTCGCGGTTATCTTGAAATTTCCACCAGGTCCTGATTTATGTTAACTTTTTCGCCTGCCATGGCCGCCGCATGTGTTTGGAAGGGCTCCCCGCGAGGTAAATCAGGGGCATACTTTCCCTAGGAGATCTAGTAAGAAATGAGTGTTGCCACGATGTCGCAGAACGCCGGCGTCTGCTTTAATCTCTCCGACGACCACAAGATGGTTCGCGACATGGTGAGGAAGCTCGCCACCGATGAAATCGCCCCGCGCGCGGCCGAGTATGACCGCACCCGCGAATTCCCCTGGGACAACATCAAGAAGATGGCCGAACTCGGCCTGATGGGCGTGATGGTTCCCGAGCAGTTCGGCGGTGCCGCTATGGACACGCTGGCTTACGTGCTGATCATCGAGGAGATCTCCAAAGCCTGCGCTTCCACCGGCGTCATTACGGCCGTGCAGAACTCGTTGGGTTCCTATCCGATTCTGGCCTTCGGCAGCGACGAGCAGAAGAAAAAATGGTTGCCCCTGCTGGCCAGCGGCCAGAAAATCGCCGCCTACGCCCTGACCGAGCCCGGTTCCGGTTCGGACGCGGCCGGTATGAAGACCACCTGCGTGCTCGACGGCGACCACTGGGTCATCAACGGGCAGAAAAACTGGATCACCAACTCCACCGCCGCCGAACTTTTCGTCGTGTATGCGCTCAAGGACCCGGCCACCAAGCACAAGTCCACCAGTTGCTTTCTGATCGAGAAAGGTACCCCGGGCTTCACCATCGGCAAACACGAAGAAACCATGGGCGTGCGTGCTTCCGGCACCTGTCCGCTCACCTTTGACAACGTGCGTATTCCCAAAGAGAACCTGCTGGGCGAAGAGAACAAGGGCTTCAACATCGCCATGGCCACGCTGGATTGCGGCCGTATCGGCATCGCCGCCCAGGCCGTCGGTATCGCCCAGGCCGCTCTCGAGAATGCCATCAAATACTCCAAAGAGCGCGCCCAGTTCGGCAAAGCCATCTCGGAATTCCAGCTCGTTCAAGAAATGCTGGTTTCGATGGCCACTCAGATCGAAGCTGCCCGCCTGCTGGTGTGGCAGGCCGCCTGCAAGCGCGACGCCGGCGAAAAGTTTGGTAAGGAAGCCTCGATGGCCAAATGGTTTGCTTCCGAAGTGGCCGTCAAGGCCGCTCTGGATTCCATCCAGGTGCACGGCGGCTACGGCTATTCCAAGGAATACCCGGTGGAGCGCTTGCTGCGCGACGCCAAAATCACCCAAATCTATGAGGGAACCAGCGAAGTGCAGAAACTGGTGATCGCTCGCCACCTGCTCAGCGAAGGTTAAGGACAAGAGAGAACGATGAATATCATTGCCTGCGTCCGGCAAACCCCGGACACGGAAACCGTAATCAAAATCAATGGTGCCGCTAACGGCATCGAGCTGGATGGCGTCAAGCTGGTGCTCGGACCCTATGACGAGTATGCTATGGAAGCGGCCGCCCAGATCAAGGAAAAGAACGGCGGCGAAGTGACCGCCATCACCGTGGGCGGCGAGAAAGCCGCCGAAACTCTGCGCCACTGCCTGGCCGTCGGCGCCGACAAGGCCGTGCATGTGCAGGATACGGGAGCGGACGACGCTCTGGCCATCGCCACCGCGCTGGCCAACCAGATCAAAAAGCTGCCCCACGACCTGATTTTCGTGAGCAACAAAGGCACCGACAGCGACCGCGGCGCGGTCGGCCCCATGCTGGGCGAACTGCTGGGCCTGCCCTACGTCGGCCTGGTCACCGAGATCGAAATCGACGGTGGCGCGGTCACCGTTTCCCGCGACGTCGAGGGTGGTTCCAAGGAGAAATTCAAGGTCACCCTGCCCGCCGTCATCTGCGCCCAGAAGGGCGTGCGCGGCGAGCCCCGCTACGCTTCCCTGCCGGCCATCATGAAGGCCAAGAAGAAGCCCATCGAGACCGTGGCCGCCGAGGGGGATCTGGCCTCTTTGCGCAAGGTCGAACTCGAAAAACTCGAGTATCCGCCGGCCCGCCCGCCGGGACGCATGGTCCCCGGTGAGAGCGCGGCCGATAAGGCCAAAGAACTGGTCCGCCTGCTGCGCAGCGAAGCCAAGGTCATCTAAGGAGTTCACGATGTCGAAAGTAATTCTCGTATTCGGACAGGTGCGCAACGGCGAGATCACCCGTCCTACCCTGGAGTGCCTCTCCCTGGCCGCCGGCCTGGGTGGCTCTGTTCACTGCGTCCTGCTCGGCACCGGCGCCAAAGCCGCTGCCGCCGCCGCCGGCCACCAGGGCGCTTCCCAGGTTCACGCCAACGAAGACGCCGCCTTTGACAAGTGGGATCTGGCCGCCGTGGCCAGCACCGTGGAAGGCGCCATCAAGTCGACCGGCGCCAACCTGGTGCTGGTGCCCGCCACCACCCACGGCAAAGAGCTGGCCGGTAAGCTGGCCGCTCGCTTCTCGGCCGGCCTGGCCAGTGAAATCATCGGCCTGACGGCTGATGGAGACAACTTCAAAGCCGTTCGCCCCGTCTACTCGGGCAAGGCGCGCGCCACCGTCAAGCTGACCGGCAGCCCGGCCTTCGCCACCGTTCGTCCCAACGTGCTCGACGTGGCCGCCGCGGATTCGTCCAAGACGGCTACCGTCTCGGATCTGGCCGCCGGCCAGGGCGACAGCCGTATCCAGCTCGTTTCCGTCGAAGGCAAAGGGGAGTCCGGCGCCGTCGACCTCTCCGAAGCCCGGGTGGTGGTGGCCGGTGGCCGCGGCCTCAAAGGCCCGGAGAACTTCCACCTCATCGATGGCCTGGCCACCGCCTTCAATGGGGCGGTCGGCGCCAGCCGTATGGTCGTCGACGCCGGCTGGAAGGAGCACCGCTATCAGGTCGGCCAGACCGGCAAAGTGGTCACCCCCGAACTCTACGTGGCCGTCGGTATCTCCGGCGCCATCCAGCACCTGGTGGGGATGCAGAACTCCGGTTGCATCGTGGCCATCAACAATAACCCCGAAGCGCCCATCTTTAAGGTGGCCGACTACGGAGTCGTGGCCGACCTCTTCGAGTTCGTCCCCAAGCTGGCTGAAGAACTCAAGGCCTAGTTCGTTTAAAGAAAAGCCCCCGATCTCGCCAAGATCGGGGGCTTTTTGTGTTAATCGTCCCAGTAGAGATGGGCACGTCGCTCAGCAAAAGGCAGCCGTTCCTTGCCTTTCATGTGGCGCCGAGGATTGCCGCACATCCAGCAACTGCAGACCTTGAGATGGTCGCCGGCGCTCCAGGCATGTGCCCAATCTGGAAACACGCGCTGAGCGTGGCCTCGCATCCGAAACTTATGCTTGCGGCGGCGACTGACCTTGAACTTATCTGATGGTTTCCCCACTTTTTGCCTCCTCTGAGGCGCGGCGTCTCGCCGCGCCCTCCGGTGGCTCAGGTGGGGGAGTAGTTCGATGCTGATGATGCGGAGCATAGCGTTTTAAAAATACCTCGTCTAAACGCCGTTCGCTAGCCTTGCAGACGGGGGCTGCTCGACTCGTGGCTTTGGAGCTGTGGCAGGCAACCCGATGCGTGGCTGGATTGCGGGTTATTTTGGGTTGCAGCAGGGCGGAGCTGGCCGCCCTGCTGGGGCTGCCGTGACTTCCGAAATGACCCTTTCTCGCAGTTCCGCCGAGCTGGGTGGCAAGCGAGGTTCAATCCGCTCGTGATCGGGATTGGCCGCGGGATGACGGCTCCAGGGATGGGAACTCCTTTCGCCTCCGAAGTTCCCACCGTGGATATTCAAGGTTGGCTCCAAGACCTGCTCCCTGAAGCTTACCAGCGCTATCAACCGGTGCTGGAGCGCGGGCTACTGCACTTCGTGCAGTCCCTGAAGCCGGAACGACGGCAGGCCATTCTGCTCAACCAGATACAGGCGCAAAGCAGCGCCGAGCGCATGACCGCTCTGATGCGCGACTGTCCCACTCTGCACAAGCTGGGCCAGTTGCTGGCTCGCGATCCGCGTCTGCCGGAGTCTTTCCGGGAGAAGCTGCGCGAGTTGGAGTCTTGCCTGCCGCTGGCCAGCGTCGAGGATTACGAGTGGCCCTTGGAACTGTGCCCCCAGCAGGCGCTGGCGGAGGGATCGGTGGCCAGTGTTTTTGCCTGCTCCTGGGGCGAGACCGAGGTGGTGTGCAAGCAACTCAAGCCCGGGGTAGCCGAAAAGCTGCGCGAAGAGTTCGCCATCTGGGAGGACCTGGGCGGTAAATTAGGCGCCTGGTGCCGCGAAAATGAGCTCCCGGTGTTCGACTACCGCACCATCCTGGCCGGCCTGGTGCGCTTGCTGGAAGACGAACTGCATCCCAGCCGTGAGCAACGCCAGTTGCTGCTGGCCGCCCAACGTTTCCAGAATCAACCCGAAGTGCAGGTTCCCCAATTATACCCGCAGTTGCGAGGCCTGGTCATGGAACGTCTTCACGGCACGCCCTTATTGGAGCATGAGCGGGCCGCCGAGCTTTTTCCTCTGGCCGTTCGCGTACTGATTACCGATCCGTTTTTCACCCCCGAGGAGGATGGGATCTTTCACCTCGATCCGCATCCCGGTAACATGTGGGTCAGCCGTGAAGGCCGACTGGCTCTGTTGGACTGGGGAAGCGTGTTGGTGCTTTCCAAAGGACGGCGCGCTCTGCTGACCCAGGCGCTGCTCTCGGCCTGGCGCGGGGACCAGCAAGATTGGGAATTTTACGCCAGCCAACTGACCGGAGCTCCGGTGGGTGCCTGCCCGCGTAGCGGCACCCTTTCTGGCCTGCTCGACCCGGAGTGCTGGGGCGAGCAGTTTCCCCTCGATTTAATTCTATTGCGCAAGATTCTCTTTCATCTGGAGGGAATCGAGGCGCAATTGGGCGAGTCGCAACTGATGTGGCACGTCTTCACCCAGGCTGGCTTGCGCTTTCTGGCGGAACTCCCTATGCGCCTGGCGGCTCCCCTGGACTGGCGAGGCTTCTCCACCCATCTGTCCAATTTGGATATCGTGCGCCACACCGTTCTCCACTGGCTTAAGCCGTCTGATTGGCAGGATTGAGGCGGCGCAGCAGTTCGTCCACGCGCCGCTTGCCGGGTAGGCGCACTATCTGTTTGCGCCAACGGCTGTCGAAGAGCACTTTGAGCAGCAACTCCCGTCCTGCCTCGGGATAGCGGGCCTCCAATTCTTCCTGCAGGCAATCCAGCCAGTCGCGCAAGAACTGGCGCCGGGCATCGAAAGCCTGGTTGTGCACGGGCTTTTCGCCCAGGAGATCCATGCTTAGGCCGTGGCAAGAGACGATGGCCGTGACCGCCGGTAGGGAGAACTCGATCTCCTCCCTTTCCACCAACTGACCACGATGAACCCAGTCGATGCGGCCGGGTTGACTCAAATCGCTGGCAAAAGAAAGAGCCAGATAGCAACAATCCCAGTTTTCGGGCTGCTGGGTACCGGCCCAGAGGCGGGCGCTGGCCAGGCTGGGAGTGGGCAGGCGAACCTCGTTGCGGGCGGCCTGGGGGCTGTAAAGGCGAAACTCGAGGATCTGGTGGTCGGCCCAGAAGTAGCTGGCCGGTTGGTACCAGGGACCTTTCAGGAGTACCTGTTTGGCTGCCCCCAGGTGCTTGAGCAGACCCGGGCCGCGTGGATGGCCCAGGGGGACCTGCAAAGGTTGGCCGTTGAGGGTCACTGGAACCCGGCAATAGCGAAACCAGGCTTCCAGTTTCGCCAGATCGGACGACAAGGAACGCCCCTTGGGCGTAGCCCACTCGAGGCGCGTAAAGTAGAGGTCCTGGGCCAGATTGACGGCCTCGGCCACTTCCACCTCACGCTCCTTATTCATGACGAGTTGCCCGATCCGACCCGGCTCCCCCCTCAGGATCCGCAAGTCTTGAAAGGGCCTGGTGATGATGCTGTTGAGAGCGATGGAGAACTCGCGGTCGGCCGCGTCCTGGGAAAGTACCTGGTCGAAGGATTGGGCTAACGAACTGACCGAGGCCCAGTGTCCGGCGATGGTCAGAGTGGTCTTTTTCGAACTCAAGTCGGCCTGCACTGCGCCGCCGCATAGAGCGCCCACGCGGATCAGGCGAGCCACCACGGAAATCGGTTCGGGTAGAGCGTACTGGCCAAACTGGCGAGAGGCGGAAGCCACATCCAGGCTGAAGCGGCCGGTGGAATGCAACTGGCCTTGCTCCCGCGCCCGCTGCACCAGTTGCTCGAGCTCGCTTTTGGCCATTCCTTTGAGTTCGAACCCTCGGGGGTGGCCCCTTGTCGGGGTGAAACAAACCATGTCGGGGCGTTAACGGAATCGCAAAATCATGCAACAACTTTGTTACAAGGATCCAGGATTGTTTTCACCTTGCTTTAGCGGTACGCCCTAAGCTGGTGGTAGATTCAGTCCAGGAGGACAAATCAGTGTTATTACGCCAACTCGAATTGACCCATTCCAGCGCGCGCGCCCTGCCCCCGGTAAAAGTGGACACTCTGCTTTCCGGACTGACTGGAGCGATGCTGGGTTTTGTCTGCACCCTGGTGGGTGGAGCCTTGGGTTCGGCCTTCGCCCACGAGATGGTCGGCGCTCTGGCCGCCTGGTTGATCTTTAGCCTGGGCGGCTGCGCCTATGCTCGCTACGAACATCAGCGAGGCGAGCATGCGCTGGCTGAATTCGTTCTGTCGGCCACTCAGGCGGGCGCCCTGACCGGCCTGCTCACCTTCGTCAGTCTGGCTTCACAGTCGTTGATGTTGTTGCCTATCGCCTTTCTGAGCGGTATGCTGTTGCCCACTCTGGTCATCATCTCCCAGCCGGAACACTAAGATTATTCCAATACCAGCGGTCGGGTACGGCTCTGTCTGAGCAAAGCTCACTTCCCCCGGCATAATCGTCCTTAGAAAGTCGAACTTTGGAGGACGAAAAAAATGCCTGATCGAGTAAGAGCTGCGGTCTTAGAAATGCGCGCCGCCGAGCGCGAATTATCCCACGTTTTGTCGCGAGCGATGCGCACGGGCAGCCCTCGTCAGCATCAGCGTTTGTTCCGCCAGATCGCCGCCACGGAAGCCAAGATGGCCCGCCTGGAACAAGAGCTTATGGCCGGATAATTTCAGCCACACGCACCCACACAGCGTTGCACCTCGTCTTGCGAGGTGCAATTTGTTTTCAGGAGCAGGCGCGCTCCCTCGAGCAGAGGCAGCATACCGCTTTCCTCTGCCAGACGGCGGAGCCGAGCCAGCGGCAGGCGATCTAAAATTCCCTGACGCAGCTCTTCCGAGACGGTCATGACTTCAGCCACCGCCACGCGTCCACGGTAGCCGCTGGAATCGCAGTGGTCACAGCCAATCGGCTCTCCCTCCTCGCTCTTGCAGTGTGCGCAGAGGCGGCGCAGCAATCTTTGATAGATGACTCCGCCCAGAGCGGCCGACAACAGGTAGGGCTCCACTCCCAGTTCCAGCAGACGGGGCGCTACTCCAACGCTGTCGCGGGCATGCACGGTAGAGAGCACCAGATGTCCGGTCAAGCTGCTCTGCACGGCGGCCGCGGCGGTCTCCGGGTCGCGGATCTCTCCCACCAGAATGACATCCGGGTCCTGGCGCAACAGCGAGCGCAAGCCGCTGGCGAAAGTCATGCCGGCAGCCGGTTGCAGCGGCGTCTGAGTAAATTCCGGCAAAACCACTTCGATCGGATCCTCTAAGGTCACTACATTGAGGCGGGCGCCGCGGCGCGGTCCGAGCCAGCGGGCCTGACCTTTCCACAGCCAGCGCAGCGAGGCATAGAGGGTGGTCGTCTTGCCGCTGCCGGCAGGGCCGGTGGCCAACAATAATCCCTGCGGTTGTCGGAGGATGGATTGCCAGCGATGTAGCTGAGATTCTTCCAGGCCCAGTTGCTCCAGGTCGGGCAGCTGCTGGCCGGACCGGACCAGGCGCATGATGACCTTTTCTCCGAAATGGCTGGGGCCGGTGGCCAGGCGCACCTCGCAGCCGTCTACGCTCAGCCGGCCGTCCTGGGGAGTCGATTTGCGAAACGACTGGACCCGGGCCATATTCTTTAGACCCACCAGCAATCGTTCGTAGATTTCACCCGGCAGCTCCAGTTGCTCGGCCAGCACGCCGTCGACCCGGGTCAGCACTTCGACTTTGCCCTGATTGGGCCGTAGGTGGAGATCACTGGCTCCGGCGCGGGCTGCCTGGCGGATCAACCACTCCACGGCGGGCCGGGCATCAAAGTCCTGCGGGGGAGTCAGCAGTTGAGCCAGATCCGGAGGCAGACTCACTGGATGGCGGCGGTGGCCGAATAGAAGGGCCACCAGAAAGCGACCAGCGCCAACCCGCACAGGATGCCGATCAGGATCAGCGCGCGGGGCGCCATGAGGCGCAGTTGCAGGTCGGCGCGTAACCCTATTTCGCGGTCGATGGCATCGGCTCCGTCCAGCACCCGCTGAGCCACTGCTTCGCCGTCCAGGCACCAGATCAACGATGGCTCCAGGCCGCACCGGGCCAGCGCGGTCTCCAGGTTGGTGCCGCGCCGCGCCTGCGCGGCGGCCTCGGCCATTTGCCCGCGCAATCGCGCATCCTTGACGATGGGCAGCGATTTCTCCACCGCTTCGATCGGCGGCACACCGGCCGCCAGCAGCGAACCGAAAGCTCGCGCCCAGACGGCCTGGCTGGCCAGATTATTGAGGTTGCGAATCTCAGGAAAGAGCCAGAGCAGTGGCCGAGCCGGCTGGCCCAGCACCAGCGAGAGCAGCATCGCCAAAAGCGGCAACACCGGTAACCAGACGAGGTAGGCCAGGTAGGAGGGAGTGACGGCGTTGGCTTGCTGGACGTGCATAAGGTCGAAGGTCAGCGGGGCAACCAATCCCAGACCAATCACCAGGCAGGCAAAAAGCATCAGCAGCACCACGGCTGGATAAGTCAGCACCGTATTGACTTTGCGTTCGACTTGTTCGGAGCGTTCCAGCCAGTGGCTCAAATCTTCCAGCACTTTGTCGGGTTGTGGATGGTCGGCGGCCGCCTCGATGAGGGTACGGAAATAGGGCGAGAAAAGCCGCGGCTGGCGTCCCATGGCTTGCTCCAGGCTGTCCCCGCGCTCCATGTCTTCCCCCAATCGCGCCAACCAGGGAGAGGCATCGGGCGCCATCTGGCGGAGACCTTCGGCCAGAGGATAGCCGAGCCGCACCAATATAGCCAGTTGGCGCAAAGCATTGAGAATCTCGCGTGGCTGAGGCTGACTCATCAGAGTGACCCCATCAGGTTGTAAATAGGCAAAAATAAACTCATGATCATCGGAAAGAGGACCACGGAGATCACCAGCAGACTGGCTACTTCCAGACAGGCCAGGCCGCCCTCAGCGTCGGCATCGAGCTCGCGCTGAAGCAATTGCGAGGCGCGACTGAGGTAGTGAGGGGGGAACTCTTGAACTTCTCCTTGAGCCATCAGCCATAGAGCTAACTCATCTACCATACCCTGGCGCTGCAGCGCTGTCTTCACATCCTGGCCGCGCTCGGCGTCCGCCGCGGCTGCCTCGGCCCGTTGGCGAAAGGCCAGATCCTGACAGGCCAGCGCGGCGCGTCTCAGGGCCTCGGGCAGAGGCCGATCCTGATCCAGGTAGTAGTCGGCCCAGTCCAACCAGGTGGCCGTCTCGCTGCGCCGGATCCAGGAGCCGATCAGCGGCACCCGCAAACGCCAGGCGGCAGCCGGGCCTGAACCGTAGAGGACCCAACCAAATCCGGCCACGGCTGCCAGCAGCAGGACCAAAACGGCCGGGTTGTTGATTAGCTCCAAAAAATTCAAGGTGATTCGGCTGAGTAACGGCAGTTGGGTATTAATTTCCGATAGGAACTTCGGGATAGATTGACCCACCGTGGTGGAGAGCAGCAACACCAGCGCCAACCCCGCGATCAACAGCATAAGGGGGTAAGCCAGCACGATGGCGGTCTGGCGTTGGCGCAAATCGGCGCGCTCCAACAGTTCAGAAAGGCGCTGCAGCGGCAGTTCCTCCGCGGCCGCATCCAGTCCGTCCACCAGTAGCCGCGGAAAGCCTTGCGCTTTGCGCAGAGCCGCCGCCAGTGGCGTTCCGGCCGCGGCTGCATCCCGGGCTTTGCGCACGGCTACGCCCCATCGCCCTTTAGAGCGCGCCTGAATGCGAGCCAACGCTTCGGGTACGGGCATGCCCGCCTGCAGCAAGAGATGCAGGTCACGGGCCAGGTGAGCCGATTCAAAAAATCCGTTCACGGCATCACCGAAGTTTCCATCAAGTTCATGGTGGCCTGAATGATGGGCAGATAAGTCCCCACCACCATCAACGACACGACCAGGGCAAAAGCCATCGTCATCATCCATTCCAGCCAGATGCTCCAGCGCAGTTTGGCCTGGTCGGCTCTTTCGGTCAGATAGACGGCCGCCGAACTGAGGGCTTGCTCCAGATTGCCGTGCCTCTCCCCTTGGCGGGCCAGCCAGCGCAGAGGGGCACCGAAGAGGCCGGGATGAGCGTTGAGAATGTCGGCGATGCTTCCCGGCCTCACGCTCAAGGCCCGGCGATAGGCCGGATGATCGGCGCCCATCGAGGCCACTTCGAGGGTCTGCTGTTCATCCAGACCGAGACGCAGGCCGCCGGCCAACAGAATGGCCACGGAAGCCTGATCTTGCAGGGGGAGGACCTGGCGAAAGGGAGGCAGCAGGCACAAGATGTCGCGCACCCGCCGGGCGAAGCGCGTATGGAAATGACAGGCCACCACGGTGGCGATCAGAATCAACGGCAATAAGAGATTCAGCAGGACTCCCAGCGGGGAGCGTAGCCAGCGCATAACGATAAGGGCGAACTGGGTGACGGCCGGCAAGCGCAAGCTCATCCCCTCGAAGAGCACTACAAAGGTGGGCATAATGTAGGTGCACAGGAACACGGCCATGGGCAGAGCCAAAAGCCACAGGCAGAAGAGGCGGATCCAGAACCAGGTGGTGAACCAGGGGCGGTCCGAGCGGCCCAACTTCAGGTTCTCCAGCACTTCGATAAGCAGGCCGCGCTCTTCGGCGATTTCTAACAGGCTGGCCATGTGGGGTGGGAAATAGGCGTCGCGCCTCATGGCCGCGCCCAGACCATCGCCTCGATTGCATTCGTTGGATAGGGATAGGAATGCGCGACGTCCTTGCGACCAGCGCGAGCGCCAGTTGGTGCCCTGGTGGCGGGAAAGGGCTTCCAGGGCATCCGGCAAGGACAGCCCCATCTTCAATAAATCAGCCAGTTGGCCCAGAATCAGTTGTTGGTCCTGAGCGTCGTTGCGGCCGCGCAGCCAGTTGTAAAAGAAAGTAACAAAGAAGCTGAGCCACATGATCAGGTTGAGCAGAGCGATCAGGGGTGAAAGGTAACCGGTCAGTTTCCCGTAGTCTTCCCCCAGATAGTCCGCTCCCATCCCGATGCCGCCGAGCACAATTTGGGCCAGCAGGCAGGCTCCCGCCACGCGGAAGCCACGTGTGCGCAGAGGCACGGGCAGCGGAGAGGGCAGGTGAAACTGCGAGCCGATGCTCACGGCGCCGCCTCCAGTTGCTGACGGGCTCGGGCATAGTAACCGGTGCTGCGGATTTTGCCGGCGCTGACCTCCACCTCAAAATGTCCCCCACCGGGAAGTTCCGGAGATTGGAAATGATGGGGAGGGCGCCAGCGGTGCCGGCGCAACTGAGCGCGGGCATAGTCCTGGCCGGAGACGGCCAGGGCGGAAGCTTGTTGCAGATCCTTGTGGCGTTGCAGCCGGGCCCGCAGCATCGAAATGCCGCCCAACGTGGCGCTCAAGAGAATGCCCAGCAGCGCCAGGGTCCACAGAGTGCCGACCAGGGTGATTCCGCGCCGCCTTACCATGGGCCCACCCGGGGGTAATCATAGATTTCGTGCATACGCAGGAGGGGACTGCGCGAATCGGTCAGCACATCCACGGTCAGGTTCAAAGTCACTCCGCCCCGGTGCGGTAATACCGCGAAATCCGCTACCGGCCATTTCAGCAGCGACTGCATGTGACCCCGCTCGGTCATCTCCAGGCGTTGCTCGCGCCAGCGGATGCGGCTGCCGTCGGCTCCGCTGAGGCCGTGGTTGTCCGAGTCGATCTGATATTTAGGGTGCTGACTGAGCCAGCGGAAAATCCGTTCGCCGGCGTGCTGGCATTCCGTCTTGGCGTCCGCCTGGCGGCTGAGAGTGGTGAAATGCCGGTAGCCCATTTCCAGCACGCTTCCGATCGGGACCAGCAAAATCCCGACCAGGCATAGCACCACCACGATCTCCACCAGCGTAAAAGCCCGTCGCTGCTTCATCGAGATTTCACCAGGGTGAGCTGCATCCGAGTGGTGCCTGGCTGGCCGTAGGCTTCCTTGACACAAAGAAGGCGGGTGTTCTGCGGCTGATCGCTGGGCGAGAGGCGGTCGTCCAGAAAGATGCCGGAGACCTGGTTGCGCACCCGGGCGCCGGAGTAGTCCACGGACACGACCTGGCCGGCCATGTCCGGGCCGAACTCAAGCTGGTCGCCGAATTGCCGGCAACTTACCGTGCGTGACTGGCTGCCGCGGTAGGCGTGCACCCGGTCGACTTTAACCACCGGGGAGTTGCGCAGAGTAATCCGATAGGGGGCCGAACTCGGGATGGTATGCGCTTCGCCCTGGTCGCCGGCGTAGTAGGCGTAGTCGACCAGGACCGTTTGGCCGGCCGCAGCCTTGAGCTGCACGCGTCCCCGCTGCTCATCGAGCGCTTTAACCTGGGACCGGCAGCGCAGGCTGCCCGGTACCAGCTGCCCGTGAGCCAGTTGGACCCAGCCGTCCCGGCCAACCTTGACTTGCTGAGGGGGCAGAGAATCGAAGGGAAGTGCGCGTAAATCCTCCAGTTGCAGGCGGGCGTTGCGTAAGGCGAAACGATAGTCGGCTTCCTGGCTGAGCCAACCGCCGGTGTCGGCACGATGAATGGCGATGCTGAAGAAGATCGCGAACAGAGCAATGCAAATCATGATTTCGATCAAGGTGAATGCTCGTGCCCGCCCCATAGGCCAGTGGGCTTCTTTCACTTGAAGAGAATTCCTCCGGCCCGAGTTACTCAGGGGGCGAAGCGTCGAGCCTGGCGATGACCTGTTCCCAGCCGGTTTCGCCAGCGCCGGATCGACCACGTCGCGGTCGCGCAGTAGCTCGGTGGTCAGCCCACTCTCGGCCACTGCCTGGCCGAGTCCTTTCACCGCACAGGAGAAAGCCGGCACTTCGCTCAAGTCCAGGACCGAGAAGGGGTGCCGGGTGGATTCCTGGACCAGCCGCTCGGCTACCTGGCGGGGTCTTTGCCGCCGTCTGGGGCAGCAGGCGATCGAGAAACTAGCGAATATGGAAGAAGACGAAGGCCAGGATCATGTAAACCGAGAGCAATTGGACGCCTTCCAGCCAGTGGGACTCACCGTCCTGGCTGATCTGCCCGACCACCAGCACCGAGATGATCACCGCCATCACCTCGGGTTCACTGAAGACCAGATCCATCGGCTTATCCATGCCGAGGCTGCACAGCACCAGCACGGGAGCGACAAAGAGGGCGATCTGGATGCTGGAGCCGACGGCTATGCCAAAGGCCACGTCCATCTTGTTTTTCAATGCCATCATCACGGCGCTGCTATGCTCGGCGGCGTTACCGATCACGGCCACCACGATAATCCCCACAAAAACGTCGGTAAGGCCCATGGTTTCCGAGGCAGCCTCGACCACGCCCACCAGCACTTCGCTCATCCAGGCCACCACGCAGGTGCTCACCAGCAGGGTAAGCATGGCGCCTTTGATGGAACCCCCTTGATGCCCGCCCTCCAGTTGGTCGGCTTCCTCGGCCGCCTCGGCGGCCGCACCGCCGTCGTAGAGATATTTATGGGTCTTCAAAGAGAAGATCAGGCTACAAAGATAGCAGACCAAGAGAATGACCGCGATCTCCGTGGACAACTCACGAATGGAGTGGGGGTTGCGGGCCATATGGGCATACATGGCGGGTACCAGCAGGCCGACCGCCGAAAGCAACAACATAGAGGCTCCACTACTGGCGGCCGTAATGTTGAAGCGCAAAATCTTATGGCGTATTCCACCGACCACAGTGGACACTCCCAGCACCAGCAGGATATTGCCGATGATCGACCCGACCAGGGAGGCCTTCACCACATCATGCAGTCCTTTAGACATGGCCACATAAGCGATAATCAACTCGGCGGCGTTGCCAAAAGTGGCGTTGAGCAAGCCGCCCACGGCGGCGCCGGCCCGGTCGGCCAGCACCTCGGTCGCCTGGCCCATGATGCCCGCCAGCGGAATAATGGCCAGACAGGCGGCGAAAAAGACCACCGCCGGCCCGGCGTGGGTATGGTTCAATACCGCCGCGATAGGGACGAAAATTAGCAACCAGTTCAAAGAGAGCTTCACAGGGCACCTTTCCCCCTTTGACCAAACTCCCCTGGAGAGGCGGCCTTCTACACAGGGCCGCGAGGATCCTCAACCGAACCTCAACGCATGGCGATCTCGCGGCTGGCCACTGGCATTTCTGGCGGCAGCGTAAAGGGGGAGGCCGAAATTCAAACGACTCTACGTCAGGAATTTACTCTATGGGCTCCTCAAGGCCAGTTTTGACCTGACCTGAGCGCCGATTTGGTCTTGATACCGCGGGTAACCATGTCCTGAGTCTTGCTACTGTCCCATCAGGCGTTTCTGAAATGCCACTCCCTGTTTCCAGTCGCGCTCGCCCAGCTTGGACCGGTCCACTTCCAGTTCGCGGGCGGTGGCGTAGCGCCCGACGGCAAAGCCGGTGCGGTTGACGCCGTAGTGGCAGTGAATGTAGACGTCTCCCTGAGCCAGGGCCTCGTCGATGAGCTTGATCAGGCCCTTGTCCAGGGCGCTGATGGAGTGGTAGCGCAGGCCGAGTTCTTTGGCCATCTTCTCCTCCCCGGTAGGGTTGAGGCGGCCGGCGTGGCTGATCCAGTCGTCGTCAAAAGGGGGATGGCGCAGATCGATGAGAGTGACCGGATGGTTGAGTTCCTTGGCGCTGGCCTGTAGCGCCAGCATGGTTTCGCGGGTGGGACCGCCGCCGCGCCAAAACGAGTTGTGCTCTTTTTTCACCACCAGGTGGACGTTGTGCCCGGGGGGATCGGCCAGGGCCGGCGCCACCATCAAAAGGGCCACTAATAGAAATTTTTTCATCCAGGGTATTTTGCCGCGGGCTGACAATTGCCTTTTCATGAGCACCAAAGTTGAATTGTTGGATCATCGTGGGGACTGGGCCGAGCAGGCCGTGCGCGAGGCCGAGCGTTTTGCCGCCGCGCTCGGTCGCGATCGGCGCTTGATCGGCATCCATCATATCGGCTCCACTTCGATTCCGGGGATTCAGGCCAAGCCCATTATCGATCTGCTGCCGGAAGTGACTTCTCTGGAGTGGCTGGATGAGATGCAGCCTCAGATTGAAGCGGCCGGGTTCGAGTATTGGGGCGACTACGGCATCCCGCGCCGGCGTTTCTGCCCACAGACCGGCGGTGACGGCTGGCGGCGTGTCAACGTGCACTGTTTTCTCAGCGGCGATGAACAATTAGTGCGCCACCTGGCTTTCCGAGATTATCTACGAGCCCATCCCGAGATGGCCCGGGACTACGAAAGAATCAAACAAGCCTGCGCCGAGCGCTACCGAGAGGATGCCTATGGTTACACCGACTGCAAAAGCGCATGGATTCAGGCTACTCAGGCGGCGGCTCTGGAGTGGTGGGCTCGTCGTCCGGAGGGGGCGGACTCGAGACCGTCATGGGCTCCACCAGAGGAAGGCTGACGGCCAGGTCCAGCTCCACCGAGGGCTCGGGGGAGCGCATCGGATCGGCCCGGCGGAAGGCCTCCAGTAGCGTCAGGGAAACCGCCAGAACCACGGGTCCCATAAGGATTCCCAGCACGCCGAAGGCGCGCAGGCCCCCTAAAACGGCGAAGAAGATCATGAGGTCGTGCATCTTGGCTTTTTTGCCCACCAGGGTAGGGCGTAGCAGGTTATCCGACATGCCGATCACCACCGAACCCCAGAGGGTGAGAATCAAGGCCTTGATGATATGGCCGTTGAGGCCCAGGTAGATGGCGGCCGGCACCCAGATCACGAAAGTGCCCAGCATGGGAATGGTGGCGAACAAAATCATGACCACGCCCCAGAGCAGGGGCGAAGGCAATCCGAGCCACCAGAACATCAGGCCTCCCAGCGAGCCTTGAATGACGGCCAGCACCACCACCCCGTAGACGCTGGCGCTGATGATCTCGCCGGCGCGCACCAGCAGCGCTTGACTTTGCGAGCGTTCCAACGGCAGCCAGTCGCGCAGGCTCTGCACAGCCTTGTCACCGTCGATAAAGAGATAGAACATGGTGAAACTGACGAAGCCCAGATTGACGAGAAAGCCCACCGCGCCGCCGACTACACTGAGCAAGCCTCCCAGCAGCGTCTGACTGCTGGTGCGGGCCCCCGTCTGCACCGCCCGCTTGAGTTCGTCCTGGGTCATGCCGGTGTAGCGGTAGACGAGTTCCAGGAACTCGGGTAGGCGCTCCAGGTGGCGCGGAATCTCCGCCTGGATTTCGCGGGCCGTCGATTCCAATTCGCCCACCACCATCCCGGTCACCACCACCATAGGCAAAATGATGGTGGCCAGCACCAGCAAGGTGGTCAGGATGGAGGCGGCGGTGGTGCGTCCGGTAAGCTTATCCAGGATGCGCCGGTAAACGGGATAAAAGACCAGCACCAGTACTGAGGCCCATAACAAAATGGACAGAAACGGGGTCAGGATCTGCCAGCACAACTGCAGCATCACGGCCGTCAGGCCGAGAAGGAGGAACCAGCGGGAGTTCACGCTTGTGTGAAGCGTGACTTGATCTCGTCAATAAAGACCAGGTTAGCGGGCGTGATGTAGGCAGTCTGCTTGGGAATCTCCCAGGCGGGCGGCTGAAAGCTGCGACCGATCTCCAGAGTCAAGCCCAGGATGCCGTTGGCTTCGTGGAGGTCATTGGAGCCACCACTGGTGGGGTAGAGGTCGCTGCTCGGCATGAGATCGAACTTGTTCCCTAGCGCTTGATTGATTTTGCCGCCGATGTCGCGGTAGATTTCCAGGCGGTCGGAAGGCAGCTCTTTACTGCCGTAGGGATACAAAATCATATCGCCATAGCTGTGGTAGTCGATTACGCCCTTGATGTTGTTGGCCGGGTTCAATTCCAGGTTGAGCAGGGCCTGGACTTCCGGTTCGGAGCCGCCTGAGGGTCCGCGGTAGGTGTCGGCCTTGGGATTGTCGCTAGTCTTGCCGCCGCCGAAATCATCGGCGGTGGAGCAGGGCGTGTCGCCGGCCGGACGGTAGAGTTCGAAGTTCTCCGGCTTGCCATCCCAGTAGTTGCGGTTGGGATCGACTCCGTAGTTGCCTTTCAGGTTGGGGCAGCCGGTTTCCTGAATGGGGCGGCGGGTCTTGCGCCACCAACTGTTCTTAGTGCGGCTGAATTCGTAGCCGTCCGGGTTGACCATGGGGACGAACCAGGTGACGGTTTTGTCGACCCGTTCTTGCGAGGCCGGATCGCTATCATAGTTCTCCAGCATGTTGGTAGCCGTGTGCAGCGGCACTTCCACGGTCATCCATTCGCGAGCATGATGGCAGCCGGTGATGACGATACCAGGTTTGGAATTGGTCTCATCCTGGTTGCCCACGCGCAGAGCGTAGATTTCCCGGCCTTCGCCGCTTTGGCCCAGCGACACCACTTCGGCTTTGTCGGGAAAACGCTCGGCCAGCTCGCGCAGAGCGGCATTCATTTCTTCGTAGGTGTGGTAGCCGGTGGCGCCTTCCACCCGGGGGGCGCCGCTGAGCGAATTTTTGTATTCTTGCAAAACCCTACCCACATCCGCGTTCTCGCGCAGGTCGCCCTGGTCGTACAGGTCTTTGAGGATGGCCTGGTCGGCTTGGGAATATTGGCTGAACGATGGTCCTCGCAGCGGAGACGGCAGTCCCCCTGATTTGACGGTGGGTTGATTTTGAATCTTCATATGAACAGATTACCAGCCCCCAGAATTCACCACGTGTCTAACTTGTGAATAGCCGGTTGTCCGGGTTACACTGCCCGGGTAATGATCGTCAATCCGACTTTGAGACGCCAGTTCGCCAGCGTGGACTTCTCGCGAGTGCCCGCTCGGCCGCTGGCCCCGGGTCAGGCGCAGCAGATCCTGAATCAGGTGGAATCGGACTGGAATAAGTTCGAAGCCTACGATCAGAACTCGGCCGACCGCGACCCGCGTGCCGGCAAACTGGATGTCTACAATCACCCGGCCCGCTACCAGGCCGAGGTCTACAAGAACAGCCTTTACGTATGCGAGTCCATGCTGCCCGGCGGTGATCCCAACGGCGTGCCGCTGGCCTGCACTCAGCGCGAAAGCAGCCAGAACGACAACCGGGTGGTGCGCTACGAGTCAGTCCAGGATGAAGCCGGGCTGCGCCTGCGCCGCTACCAGATCGACAACCAGGACGCCCAGGTCCAGGAGTGGCTCATCACCTCACTTGATGGCCAGTGCGTGCAGCAAAGCTCTTTCCGCCGCGCATAGCGTCAATTCTGGCAACGAGCCGACCCTGGCGGTCAGCTTCGAACGGTCCATGGTCGTAGTCTGATGGGCCAGAACGAGGCTATCTCGGTTCAGATTGGCAGTGCCTGAGGGCATAAAGACTGTGGTGGGACCCGGGTTCCGCGCCTCCCCCCGCGGTGCAGCCTCGGTATGGAGCATCGAGTAGAGCTCCTCGGAAAGCGGAACGTGGAAGTTTTTGTTGGCTATGCCATGATTTATGGCAAGTCTGAGCTTGGGTCGATTGCTGGCGCGGCCGCTTCTAGCGGCGGCCGAGTCTTAACAGGCTTAAGAAAAAGCTGCCCATGATCAGCTGCCCGCCCAAGAGCAACATGGTGACCGAGGGAATGACCAGGCGTTCGCTGGAGCTGACGTCGAGGTCGCCGTAGCCGAGGGAGCGCCAGGCGCCCAGCGCCAGCAGCGAGCCGAAGAGGCCGCACAGGATCAACAGGGTGCCGACGATCAGTCCTTTTTCCAGGGGCAGGCCGTCCAGTTGACTGTCCAGCCGGGGATCTTTGGGCATCAGGCCTTCGCTGATGGCGAAGACGCGGGCGAAGAATCCGAACATAATGGCCTGGGTGCCCAAGAGAAGGAACCCGGAGGCGTAAAGCAGGGTGTGCACGTCAAATTGGATGTTGAGGAAATACTTGGGCCCGGGTAGTAGCCAGCCGAACAGGAACAATCCCACCAACACCAACAGCGTGCCGGGATAGTAAAAGAGCCAGCGCGGACTGTAGAGCAAGAGAAAGCGCAGGTGGCGCCAGCCGTCGCGCCAGCTATTGAGGTGGGGTGGGCGGCCGCGTCCGTCTTTGGCCAGCCGGGTAGGCACCTCGCAGATTTTGAGCTGGTTAAGTTCCGATTTGACCACCAGTTCGCTGGCAAACTCCATGCCGGTGGTGCGCAGATCGAGAGTTTCCAGAATATCGCGATGAAAGCCCCGCAGGCCGCAGTGAAAGTCGCCCATCTTGCTGTTGAAGAAGAGGCGCCCGATGCCGGTGAGCACGGGATTGCCCAGATAGCGGTGATGAATGGGCATGGCGCCGGCATCAATACCGCCGCGGAAGCGGTTGCCCATTACCAGTTGGTGGCCCTCGCGCAGCTTTTCCAAAAATGGCTCCAGCGAAGAGAAGTCGTAACTATCGTCGGCGTCGCCCATCACGATGTAGCGGCCCCGAGCAGCCCGGAATCCACCCATCAACGCGTTGCCGTAGCCCTTTTCGCTGACCGGCACCACTCGGGCACCGGCCTCTTCGGCCAATTGCTGTGAGCCGTCGGTGCTGCCGTTGTCGGCAATGATGACCTCGCCGGCCACTCCGTTGCGCTCCATAAAATCGAGCGCCTTTTTGATGCAGGTGACCACCGTGCGCGCTTCATTCAAGCAGGGCATGACCACTGACAACTCGAGAGCGCTCATCGCTGCCGACTTTGGCTAAGTGGAAGGGGCTTCCTTCAGTTAGAAGGTCATTTTGCCAGGTTTGGGATTTTCTGTCAGCTCCTACGCGGCGTTCGTCTGCTGACGGGCGGTTTCGACGCTACTTTCTTGACCCGAACGGAAATGAGATCGGTCTGTATTGTGATGGGCGAGGTTTCAAAGTGGGGGGCGATTTTGATGCTCCCGCAGCGACTCTGCCCAGGCCAGAAGCTGCTCCCGAGAGATGGCGGGGTCTTTCCTGTACATCCACAACGTGGCCGCCGTAATGAAGACGTCCTCTGGTACTTTCTCGGCACCCTCGGGAATAAACGTGAGCGCCTTTTTCACCGCCTCGGCTGCTCCCAGAAGGTCTCCTTGCCTCTCCAGGCGTCGTGCCAGCAGTACCAGGTCTCCGGGATCCTGAGCGTAGCCCGTAGTGGGGACTGCGACCGCCGGCTGAGGCTCGGGCAACCGGTCGAAAGCCGCCGACCCCGTGTAGATCTTGACACCGGTGATTCGGTCGTTGGAAACATCCACTTCCACGACTCCCTCTTCGCCTACCAACCACACCTGCGGCGGACCCTCCGCCACCAGTTCCAGGTCATCGACCTCGGCATCCAGCGCATCAAAGGCCTCCCATGGGTCACCGCCCATCACCACAAGATCGGCAATCAGCTTGCGGACCCCCTTGGATGCGGAGAGCCCGAACTCGCGGTCCAGTCGCCGCGCCTCTTCACCCTCGAAGAGTTGGTAGGCCACCGCCTGATCCCCCGCCACTCGGACCCAGACCATGGCCCGGCGGGAGGAGTGCAGCAGCCATCGGCCCGATTCCTTGCGAATCACGCTAAAACGTCCGCCTAGCTGGTCCCGCTCTTCGAGAGCGCTGACCGAGAACGGCTCTTCGAACCAACTCGCTAAGAGCTGCCGACTGGCTGAATCCAAAGTATACATGAGAAGGCAATTCTTATGCTGACCCAGACAATCCCCCAAGAAATGGAGCGTAACCACCCGGAGCTCCCAGGGCAGGTGTTCTACAGCCGGATTTATTGAGGTTGGTCGATCAAAAATTGCGGGTTCATTTAGATCGTTTAAACCTGTCGATCGTCTCGGCAGCTTCCTAAAAGGTCATTTTATAGTAGCTGCTGACCTGAGGGCCGCTCCAGGCAAAGGGATTGGCGCTGGCTCCGATGGAGGCCAGGCCGGCGCCGGCGTAGACGGCTCCGTCGACGTGATCGGTGGTGGTATAGTAGCGGAAGTCCATTCCCCAGCTGGTGTTTTTGCTCAGCTGATCGTCAAAGCCAAAGAACGGAATGGTTTGTAACGAGTTGACGTTGGTGAAGTTGGTCTGGCCGGTGGCGTTGGCAAAGCCGTTGTAGAGGCCGCCCGGGTCGTGATGGCCGTAGGCGTGCACCACTTCCAGGCCGGTACGCACCGTCCAATCGGCGTTGACGCCCCAGCTCAGGCCCAGCAGTCCGTAGTCGGTCTTGAGGTCGACCTGGTTCTGGCTGCCGCCCTGGGCGGGACCCAGGTTGGAATTGCGCCGGTACTGGTTGCGTTCCAGGGCCAGATCGAAGGTCAACTTGGGCTCATCCAGGATATGCTTGGCGTAAAAACCGAAATTTTGCTCCGTGCCGCGGGGGTTCTCCAGCGGATTGAGGTTGGCGTCAAAGCTGTTGCCGGAGCGCGTGCCGTAGAGATTGGGATGGGCAAAGCCGGCGAACATCGGGTCGTAGAAGCCCGGCGAGAAACCGATGACCGCATTGGTGGGAATGCCCGGACTGACCCCGTTGCCGGGCACGCGCACGTCGTACAGTGAGGTCTGGGTTTGCTGCAGGAAGTTGGCTTTGAGGCCGACCGAAGTGTGCTTTTCGTTGAACCAGTAGTTACCCTTGAACAGGATGCCTTCGCGGTTTTGGGGATAGTTGCCGTTGTCATAGAGGGCGAAGCGTCCCAGGAAATTGTAGCTGCGTACGAAGCGGATCCCCAATAACGAAGCATTGAAAATGGCCGGGTTGTAATTGGGGTCGACGCGCATGCCGGCCAGATTCAGAGTCAGGTTGCCTTCATCCAGCACCGCCGCCAACTCGACCCGCCCCAGGTTGCCTTTGCTCACGTAGCTCGAGTTGCGGTTCGACTTGAAGTCGGAGTGGCCGTATTCGCCGGTAAATTTGAGACCTTCTTTGCTTTTTTCTTCGCCCAGCGGCAGCCAGAAGTGCGTGGACAATCCGTAGGTGTTCTGGCTCTGCGAACCATAATTGCCGGCTCCGGTAGTGATCCCCAGGGTATTGTCGGCGTTACCGTTCCAGCCGGCAATCGGTCGAATATCCACCTGATTGGGCACGAAGGCCCCATTGGCGACCTGGCCGGCACCCAACACCTGCGTCTGGCCGGCAAAATAACCGGGCGGATTCACCCACTGGGTTTGGGACCAGCCGGCCGAGTTAAGATAGGCCACATTGGTGATATTTTGCAGCCCGACCAGCGGACCATTGGCCTCGGGCGAATCTCCATAGTAGCGCACCCAGTTGAACTTGGCGTCCCAATTGTGGTTGCGGTACATCAGATCGCCGCCGAAGGTGAGCTGGGTATAGTTGGTGCCGGCGTAGACGTTGCCGCCGTCGCCGAAGCGACTGCCAAAGAGCTCGTACTTGAGATCTTGATCTTCGCCCAGGTCAAATTGACCCAGTAGTTGCAGGCCAAAGCCGCCGAAACGCGCCGGACCATAGGCATTGTTATTGGTCTGACCGGCGTAAATGAACGGATCCATCCGCAGGGTGTCGTAATAGCCGAGGGTCAGGCGAGTCTTGCTGGGTTTGTGCTCATACCAGGCGTGGTCGAAGACCACCCGGCTCCAGGGGGCGTTGTTTTGACCGCCCAGCCCCAGCGCCGTCTGATTGGCGGTCCAGGGATTGGCCAGATAGGGAGCGCTGGCTCCCCAATAAGAATCGATGTTTTGATTGCCCTGGGCGGTATAGCCGGCAATTTCCAGACCGAATTCATTGTCGGCGTCGATGCGATTTTTCAGGCCCAGGCGGGCCACCGCCGTGTAGCCGACGCCGTTGACCAGAGCGCGGCCGTTGCGGTAATCGACCACCGGGATCACTCCCTGGATCTGGGGGCGCAAGGTGGCTCCCACCGAGCTTCCAACCGTCGTGTTGTAATTCAGGTAGGGGTTGCCGGCCACGCCGGCCCCGCCACGCGAAAAGTCATTGTCAGGTTGGCCGTCGTTGTGGAAAGACTGGGCGGTGACCCGCGATTCGAAGCTGCCGTAGAAGGTGATGCGTTCGAGTTCGGAAACCCGTTCGTCCAGACGGCCCACGTTCTCTTCCAGGTTGGTGACACGCACACCCAAAGCGGCCAGCTCATCTTTGAGGGCCAGGGCCAGCTTGCGCACTTCTTCGAGTTGTTCTTTGGTGGCGAAAGTCGCATTGGCCTGTTCCATCTTGGCCAACAAACGAGCCACCACCATGGCCACTTCATAGCGGCTGGCGGCCCGGTCGCCCTTGAAGGTCCCATCGGGGTAGCCTTCCACCAGGCCTTGGGCCGCCAGTCGGCGTAGCGCGTCGGCCGCCCAGTGGTCGTTTTTCGCATCGGGAAACAGAGGAGCCGCCATGGCCAGGACGGGAACCAGGGCCAACGCGGCCGCAAAAAAGGTGGATTTCTTCATGAATAAGCCTTTAAATAGAGGTGCAACCCCCTGTGGGGTTGCTGGCTATTCTAACCAGCTTTGGCGATCTCATCCTGACAATTTTGCGAGGTTGGCTTCGACGAGTTCTTCGCTGGGGAATTCTTTCTGATTGAGTTCTTCCGGGCGGAGCCCGTGCACTTCCAACTGATGCTGCATCTCGGCCAGATAAGGCTCGATGTGGATGTTGATGAGCAGCATGGGAAGAAGTTTGCGGATTTCGTCCTCCAGATCCTCCGACACCTGATGAGCTTCCAGCAAAGTGATGTCGTCGTCCAGTTGGACGTGCACGTCGACGTGGCGTTGCGAGCCCGATTTGCGCGTACGCAGCTTGTGGTAGCCGAGCACGCGGGGGTCGCCGTTGAGCACTCCCCGCACCTGTTGTTCCTCCTCTAAAGGGAGGCGCGCGTCCATCAGCGGTTGCAGGGCTTCCAGGCAGAGTTCCCAGGCGGCCTTGAAGATGAGCAGGGCTACTCCCAGGGCCGCCAGCGGATCCAGCCAGGTCTTGCCCGTCAGTTGAGCCAGGCCCAGGCCCAGACACACGCCGGCGGCTGTAATGACGTCCACCTTCAGATGCTCGGCGTCGGCCAGTAGCGCCTGCGAATCGGTTTCTTTGCCGACCTTGCGCAGGTAGCGGGAGATGAAATAGTTGACTACCACCGACACGGCCATCACCCCCATGGCCAGATACAGGGGAGGGGAGGAGGTGGGCGGCTTGAGGAGCTTGTGCACCGCTTCGTAGACGATATAGAGGGCGGCCGCGAAGATGAGCAGAGCCTCGGCCAGGCTGGAGATGCTTTCTATTTTGCCGTGGCCGTAGGGGTGGTCCTCATCCGGCGGGCTATCTGACATGCGCACCGCGGCGTAGGCCATGATCGAGGCCATCAGATCGCTGGCCGAATGTACGGCCTCAGAAATCACGGCCACCGAGCTGCACAATAGGCCGATCACCAGTTTGCCCACCACCAGCGACGAGTTGGACAGGATGGAGAGCAGGGCGGCGCTTTGTTTACGCTGGCCGGCGTGACTGTGCATGAGGATCCTTTTCCTCGGCTCCGAAGCCTTTCCTATGGAATTTGTTTTTGATGATCTATGGGTGCGCAGCTTGCCGGGCGAACAGGAGGTTCGGCCCGGCTCGCGCCAGGTCCACGGCCAGTGCTATTCTCGCGTGACTCCGACGCCGGTGCACCGCCCCCGGCTGTTGGCCTGGTCGAGCGAGGCGGCCGAGCTGCTCGACTGGGAGCAGACGCCGGAAATGGCTGAAGTGTTGGGCGGTAACCGGGTGCTTCCCGGCATGAAGCCTTATGCGGCCTGTTACGGTGGCCACCAGTTCGGGCATTGGGCCGGGCAGTTGGGGGATGGACGGGCTCTGACCCTGGGGGAAGTGCTCAACCGGCGAGGCGAGCGCTGGGAAGTGCAGCTGAAAGGAGCCGGTCCCACCCCCTATTCGCGCCGGGCCGATGGTCGCGCCGTATTGCGCTCATCGGTGCGCGAGTTTCTGTGCAGTGAGGCGATGTTCCACCTGGGCATCCCCACCACCCGGGCCCTGGCCCTGGTGGGCACGGGCGAGGGCGTCATGCGGGACATGTTTTACGACGGTCACCCGGCCGAGGAACCAGGAGCGGTGGTGACCCGGCTGGCGCCCACTTTCGTGCGCTTCGGCAACTTCGAAATTTTCGCCTCACGCGGGGAAACCGAGGTTTTGCGCCAGCTGACCGAGTTTGTGATGGCCCACCATTATCCCGAATGCAAGAGCGACATTTATGCCTTTTACGATGAGGTGTGCCGGCGCACGGCCCGGCTGATGGCCCACTGGATGCGGGTCGGGTTTGTGCACGGCGTGATGAACACCGACAATCTCTCCATCTTGGGCTGGACCATCGATTATGGCCCCTATGGTTGGCTCGATCCCTATCAACTGGACTTCACGCCCAACACCACCGATCGCAACTTGCGCTACTGCTATGGGCAGCAACCCCGCATCGGGCAATGGAATCTGGCCCGGCTGGCCGAGGCCCTGCTGCCCCTGGTCAAAGACGAGAAGCCGCTGGAAGCAAGTCTGGACGCTTATTTGCGTACGTTCGAGCAGAGTTATCGCGAGAACATGTGGGCCAAACTCGGTCTACCCGCCTCCAATGATTCGTTGCTGGGGGATTTGCTGGTTTTGCTGGACGAGGTCGAAACGGATATGACGATTTTCTTTCGTAATCTGGCGCGCGTGAGTTCGCTGGCCGGGGAGGGGCTGCCGGCGCCCCTGCTACGCGCTTACTACACAGAACCGCAAGGCGAGTACGTGGAGAAAATGCGGCTGTGGCTGCTCCGTTATCTGGGTCAGGAGCGCGACCTGGAGTTGATGAATCGCGTCAATCCCAGCCTGATTCCGCGGAATTACCTGGTGCAAGAAGTGATCGACCGGGCCGAGCAGGGCGATGAGGGCGCGGTCAGCCAGATGTTGGAGCAGTTGCGCCATCCCTACCGCGAACGCGGCGACGAGGATCCGCTCTTTCAGCGCCGGCCCGAGTGGGCCCGCAGCGCTCCGGGATGTTCGGCCCTGAGCTGCTCTAGTTAGGCACGGATACCCACAGATAACTGGCGTAAAAATCGCGCAAGGGCATGGAGAAGATTCCGTCGTCGCGGCCGTCGGGGCGGACGACCCATTCCCCGTGGCGCCAGGGGTTGCGCAACCAGATGGTGTCGCTTTCGGCCTCGAAACCCTGGATGGAATAAGCATGGTTGTTGTGAATGCCGTTGTGCAGGTCCTCGATGGAGACGACCGAGTCCTGACCTTTGACGTTTTTACGGCTGCCGGCCAGCCAGGGCTGCGGGCAATCCATCAGGGAGATGAGCATCTGACGGGTTTCTTGCAGGCTCATTTCATCGAGATTGGCCCGGGCGATAGAGCGACCATGTAGAGCTCGACTGGCTTCCTCGGGATTGATGCCGTTGGCGGCGCTGCGGAAGGAGCCGTCTTCCTTGGGACTGTGGCCGAAGATGCGCTGCCCGATGGCCACCTCTACCAGGCCAGGCCAGCGACCGCCGTTGGGCGACTTGGCGTGATAGAGGCGCTCGGCCAGGGTGAGGTCGCGCACGTTTTCCGTGTGGCCGTCGGCGAAGTTCACGTTGATGGTGCCGTTGGGCAGCGGTTTGAGCATCGACTTGAGTTGCTCGGGGGTGGCACCCGCCTGGGTGGAGAGCAGCACGCAGGAGCCCGCCCGGCCTTGTTCCACCAGGTTGGGGTCGAAGTTCTCGCTCATCAGTTCGGGGGCCGGGCCCAGGTTGGTCGCCGCCTTGCAGTTGGCCTGGTAGCCCATGTTGATTTTGAAAGTGGCGGCGGCGTTGTCGGGCACGCCGTGGGCGGTGAAATACTCCAGATCGGCGCGGGTCACACCCGCCTTCGAGTTGGTACACGTCTGCAGAGCGGTGGATTGACGGCGCAAAACCACGGCCGCGGCGGCCGCCTCGCCGGCCAGCTCGGGATGGGCCAGCGCTTTGTCTAGCTCGACATTGCTCAGGGCGCCGTCGCCATCCAGGTCCCACTGCTGGAAGTTCTGCTGGACGGTCCGGGCGAAAGCCGGGTTGCCCTGGGATTCGGGCCGAGCGGCGGTGGGCACCGGGTCGTTCTCAAGACAACTGAGGCGACGGTAGAGGGCGCGTTCATAGGGAGTCCAGGCTTTGTCCTGGCTGAGCCGCTGAGCGTAGCTGTCCAGGCGCAGATAGGCGACGGCCTGTTGCACCTCGTCCATGGTAACCGGATCGCGCTGGTCGACCTCGACCTGGCTGAATTTCTTGAGCAGATCGGCGGTGGGTTGGGGCGAGCTCTGGTCCGCCTCGCATTCCTGCAGTCGGCGCGTCACCGAGACCAGCTCGCTGTTGTTGAGGCGATGGGAAACGAAAGCTTGCGAGATTTGCTGGCGCAGGACGGGATTGACGGCGGGCATATAAGTATCTTAACGGGTCCGGCTGGAGCATGCTGGAGCGATTTGTTACATTTCCGTTCATAGGAGTGCCTGCGCCGAATGCGAAGGCGGGCACATGTTGAATGCCAGTCAACTTCAACATTTGCGGAAGCTCGTGGGAGCTCAGCACGTGCTGCAGGAGCGGGACGAACTCTGGGTCTACGGGCACGATGCCACCGCTCTGTTGCGCCACTTGCCGGCCGCCGTGGTCGCTCCCGGCTCGGCTCAGGAAGTGGCGGCGGTGGTGCAGTTCGCCAATCAGGAGGGCTTGAAACTGGTGCCGCGCGGCTCCGGTACCGGGCTTTCCGGGGGCAGTATCGCGCTCGAGCAAGCGATCGTGCTCTCCATGCTGCGCCTGAACCGGATTCTCGAAATCGATCGGGCCAACATGACGGCCAGTCTCGAGCCGGGCGTGATCACGGCCCAACTGCATCAGGCCGTGGAGGCCCAGGGACTGTTCTACCCGCCTGACCCGGGCAGCATGAAGATCTGCACGCTGGGTGGCAACGTGGCTGAGAACGCCGGCGGACTGCGCGGGCTCAAGTATGGCGTCACTCGCGACTATGTGATGGGCCTGGAGGTGGTGCTGCCCGAGGGACAGCTGATGTGGACCGGTTCTAAGTGCCCGAAAGATGTGGCCGGCTACGACCTCAAACAACTGCTGGTCGGTTCGGAAGGCACGCTGGGTCTTTTTACCCGGATTCTGGTGAAGCTTCTGCCCAGGCCCAAAGCCAAGCGCACCCTGCTGGCCGTCTTTCCTTCCATGGAAACGGCCGCGGCCACGGTGGCGGCTATCATCGCCGCCCCCATCATCCCCGCCACCCTGGAGTTTCTGGACCAGATTACCCTGCGTTGCGTGGAGGACTTCGCCCACATTGGTTTGCCCACCGATGCCGGTGCCATTCTGCTGATGGAGAGCGACGGGCACCCCGAGGTGGCCCGCTCGGAGGCCGAAGAAATGGGCGATCTGGCCCGCCGGCACGGAGCCACTCAGGTGACGATGGCCCGGAGCGAGGCGGAGGGCGTGCAGTTAGCGGCGGCCCGCCGTATGGCTTTTCCGGCGCTGGCTCGCATGCGGCCCACCACCGTTTTGGAAGACGTGAGCGTGCCGCGCTCCCGCCTGGTGGAGATGGTGCGGGCCGTGCGCCGCATCGCCGAGAGTTCGGGCCTGCTGATCGGTACCTTTGGCCACGCCGGGGATGGCAACCTGCATCCCACCATCCTGCTGGATGAGCGTGATGCGGACGAGGTGCGCCGCATGGAAGGGGCCTTCGAGAAGATCTGTGAGTCGGCCCTGGAGCTGGGCGGGACTTTGACCGGTGAGCACGGCGTAGGGCTTTTGAAACGGGACTTTTTGGAGCGTTTTAGCGATCCGGGCGCGTTGGAAATGATGCGCCGCTTCCGAGCCGTGATGGATCCGCGCCAGGTTCTCAACCCGGGCAAGCTGTTTCAGAATCGGCCGCGCCGCGAGGGCCAACTGCCGGTGCATTCGGGCCAGTGTGAACCGCTTCTGGAGGGGTTGCGTCCGTGAGCGGCTTCGAGGAACGCGACGCGCCGTCCCAGGAACAGCTCAACAACTGCATTCGCTGCGGAATGTGCCTGCCCACTTGCCCGACCTATGTGCTGACCGGTAGAGAACGCTCTTCACCGCGCGGCCGCATTGCTTTGATTCGAGCCGTGGCCGAAGGGGACATGGCCCTCGACTCGCCGGTTTTCCAGGCAGAGATGAGCGACTGTTTGGGCTGTCTGGGCTGCGTTACCGCCTGCCCGGCCGGTGTGCAGTATGGAGAATTGCTGGAAGCGGCTCGCGATCAGCTATGGCGACGCTGGCCCTGGTGGAAGCGGATGCTGGGAAGCCTGGTCCTTTCTATCTTTGACCGGCCCTGGTTGTTGCTGCTGGGAACGCGGGCGCTGTTTTTGTATCAAAAGAGTGGTCTGGCTTCCGTGCTGGGCCGGATCCTGCCGGGCAAGCTGAGGGAGTTCCACAGGATGCTGCCCCCGGCCGCCTGGAACAGCTCGCGACAGCGAATCCCGGCGCGCACCCCGGGCGGCCGGGGCCGGGTGGGCGTGTTGCTGGGCTGCGTGATGGACGTGGCTTTCGCTAAAGAGAACTTGGCCACGGTCAATGTGCTGCGCCGCCAGGGGTTTCAGGTCGAGGCGCCGCCGCAGCAGCCTTGTTGCGGCGCGCTCCACGCGCATTCGGGGCGGCTGGACTGGGCCCGGGCGCAGGCGCGCCGCATGATCGCGACCTTTGAACGCCATCCGGTCGACTGGATCGTGGTCAATTCAGCCGGTTGCGGCAGTTTGATGAAGCATTACGGACATTTACTGGCAGAGGAGCCGGAGTGGGCCGACCGGGCCGCCGCCTTCAGCGCCCGCGTCCGCGATGTGCAGGAGTTCCTGGCCGAGATTGAGCTGCGGCCGCCTCTGCCCCAGGTGGTGCAATCCCTGACTTATCACGATGCCTGCCATCTGGCTCACGGCCAGGCGATTCGCCAGGCACCGCGCCAGTTGCTGCGGCAACTGGCCGGATCGGGCTACCGTGAGCTGGCGGAAGCGGACCTGTGCTGCGGCAGCGCCGGAACCTACAATATCACTCATTTCGAGACCGCTTCGGAGCTGCTCGAGCGTAAGTTGGATGCGATCGAGGCCAGCGGAGCGCTGCGGGTAGGGGTGGCCAATCCCGGATGTTTATTACAGATTCGCTACGGTCTGGCCAGGCGAGGCTTGAATATTGCCGCCGAGCATCCGATTGTGCTGCTGGACGAGGCCTGGGAAAATAGCGGATCGGGAAATCGAACAGCATGATTGCGTTCATCTCGCTGCTTAAAAGTGTATTAACCAGAATTGACCACAAAAGAGTTTTTAATTTTTTCTCTTTTTTGGCTGCCTGTGCTTGAATAAGCGTCAATTCTTGACCGCATGAGGTATTTGGTACAGGCATGACCGGGACATGCGTACAAACGGGTGTTTGCGATTGACGGTCAAATTTGGCGGGGCTATTATAAGAGAGTCGCCGGGCCAAAAACCCCGACCGAACGACGAATATCGAAAATCGTCGCGCTCCTCGATAGCGTATCGATGGGGGTCACCCGCATACCTCAGCGGGTCGAGCCGGGCTCAGGCTCGTTAATCTATGACCAGGGCCTCACACAGTAGTGAAGAGCGCACTTGTGCGTTCATCCGTGGTGAGGGCCTGTTGCCGGTGGTGGTCGGCCCAGGCAGATCCGAGAAACTGATACTCGGAGGGTTGCAGCAGACCTCAGTTTGCCGCCTTGGGTGCCAGGCGTAAAACACTCCCGTTTCGGGACTTCAGGTCTCGGAGGCCTCGGTGAGCCATATCATCTACGCGGCGGCTTCGGCCACCGCAGTGGCCAGCTCGCAACTGGCGCTTGCTGCGCGGGAAACCACGTAGCAGGCAGTGAGCACGACTGAGATGTGCTGGGTAGCGCCATACCGCGTGCGCCGTCCGCCACGGACGTAAAACCCTGGCAACCGGTCGCTTCAGCGGCAGGATCGAGGGATTGCGAATCCCGTTCGGGGCATGCAGAGACGCCTTAAGTTTCCGCGGGTCGAGCCAGACCTCAGGCTCCCCTTCGGACTCCGTCCGCCAGGGATCAGACGGGCCGGTTATGCTGTGCTTTTGTCGGCGAGTCGCACAGGCTCGCAGGTGCGTGGGCCTACGACCACGGGGTGACAGCCTACCTTAGCCTGTAACGCGGCGCACCCCGCGCAAATGGTGCTGGCGATTGTCTCGGCGATTCGCCATACTGCTCAGACCTGTGCGGTCGGCAGGGGTTGGCCATACCTCAGGCTGCGTGAACTTCGCGTTTACGCGTATTTCGTTCGCGAAATACACCCGCGCTTCGCTTGCGAAACGCGGAGCTTTCGTTCGCGAAAGCACGTGGAGTGATTTCCGCTTGCGGATTCACGTCTCGCTCCGGCGAGCCACAGCGCTCGTTGCTCCGGCAGTAGCGCACCCCGCACCGCTCTTTGGAGCCATTGCGGACGGCACAGCCTCCGGGCTGGCCACTACGGCACAGGCCTTCGGGCTGGCCACTACGGCACAGGCCTTCGGGCTGCCGTGAGTCTTCGGACTCGGGCGAGCCGCTTGCGGTTCGTAACGCGGACGCGAAAGTTGTTCCGCCGCAGTTACCGCCTTCGGGCAGTCTGCACCGTGATGCGACTACCAGGAGCATCACCGTGGCTTCGGCCACCGTCTGGCTACTCGGACGTAAAATTAAGTAGAGAGGCCAGTGCGCGCATCGACTTCGGTCGTATACGTCACCGGGTCCTGGTGCTGGAGAGGTGGCGACCAGGCGGTTCTCGTCCGTGCCGTGAAGACGAGGGGTTGTGCCAGACCTCAGTGCACATCGGATTGACTTCGGTCGATTCTCCGGTCAGCTTGCTGCATCGGACAGGTCTACCCATCTGAGAAGGGTGAGGGCAGCGCAGGGCCAAACCGCGCCGTCGAGCTGGGTCGACGTAAATGCCTCAGAGTGGCTGTCGTGTGTCCTCGGCACACTTCAGATCCTGACGCTGGCGAGGTGGCGGTCAGGCGGTTCTCGTCCGCCGTAAGACGAGCAACGGGCCTAGGAACCGTTGATGAAAAAACCATCCCAAAAGGGGTGGTTTTTTCATTTTCCGGGCAAGTGCCGAACGTAGGGTCCGTCCCAGTCTCGCTCAAAGAAGGCTTGCAGGCGGCTGGCCAAACTCTTGCCTTCGAAAGCCAACCCCATATCGCGACTGGTCATAAAGTAGCTGTATTCCCAGTTGGAAGTGCCCAGCCAGCCGCGCTGTCCGTCCACCACCAGGTACTTGCTGTGGCCGACTCGAGCGAAGGGAATTTCGCCGCCGCTCCAGGCGGGGATGTGGCTGACCTTGATCTCCAAATGCGGGACCGTGCTGAGAGCTTCTAACGGAGCCAGCAGGGGCGGCTTGATGCCCCAGTTGCTGACCAGCAGGTGCACCTCGACGCCGCGGGCGGCGGCTGCTCTGAGTTCGATGTCGAGAGTTTCGTAGCGCTTGGGCATGGGACCGTCGCCGGGATAGGCAACCACCAGTGGTGAATAGCTCATCACCTGTAGATCAATACGCTCGCGAGCGCTACGCAGCAGCTCCACCAGCGCCAGTTCCTCGGGGTTGCCCCCATTCCACTGAGGGTCGTTCGGACTGAAGACGGGAAACAGCTCCAGGTCGCCCATTTTGACCGGAAAGCGGGCTGTTACCGGGGAGAGTTTGGGGGGAATGGTGTCTCCCCCGGCCACCGCCCAGTCGTGCTCGAAGGCCTGCAGGTAACAACTGGCCAGCTCCGGTTGGGTGATGCGCACGCCCAGTTCGCGAATGTGGGAAAGGGAGGCGAAGTCGAAGTTCTGGCTGCCCAGGAAGACCTCTTGACGATCCACCAGCATCAGCTTGGTGTGCTGTACGCCCGAGGCAAACTTGATCTTGCGCAACTCGATGCCCAGTCCCGCCCAGCGTTCCCAGAGTTGGGGATAGGTGATGAGGAACTTGGAGTCAACCAGCACGCGCACGCGTACGCCGCGCGCTTTGGCCGCTTCCACGGCCTTCACCACAGGCTCCAAAGAGGTCTTGGGCTCGAACCGTAGATAGAAGAATTCGAGATCCAGGCTCTCCCTGGCGCCGTTGATCATCTCCAGCCAGACTTCCTGGGTCTGGCGGATAGACGGGTCGTCGAGCGCCGCCTCGGTTTCCAGCGGCACGCTTTCGACCAGTTCCAGTCCGGGCGGAAGTCCTCCGGGCTTGAGCTCTTCCTCATCGGCCACGGCCGCCGCCGTGAGAAGCAGGAGCGCGGCCAGAAGAGCCTTGTACATTTTAGCGCGCCGTGTTTTCCGCCCAGTTGTAGGCCAGGTCGGCCAGGGTGCGGGCGGCTGCGCCGGAAGCACCCTCGCCGTAGTATTTCCAGGGCTTTTCTTTCCAGAAAGTGGGGGCGATGTCGAGGTGGGCCCAGGCCGTCTTTTCGGGCACGAATTCCTGGAGGAAAAGAGCGGCGGTGCTGGCGCCGGCCACAGGACCGCCCAGGTTGTTGATGTCGGCCACCGAACTCTTGATGTATTCCTTGTATTCGGCCGGCAGCGGCAACTTCCAGTAGGCCTCGCCATGGTTGCCGCCGGCCCGGGTGACGGCATTGATCAGAGTGCGGTTATTGCCCATCAGGCCGGTGAACGAATAGCCAAGGGCGCGGATGGCCGCGCCCGTGAGCGTGGCCACGTCCACAATGTGGGTAGCGCCGATGTCGCCGGCGTGAATCAGGCCGTCGGCCAGGATCAGACGGCCCTCCGCGTCGGTGTTTTCGACGTGGACTGATTTGCCGTTGCGGTAGCTGAGAATGTCGCCCGGTCGCATGGCTTTCCCGTCCGGGGTGTTCTCGGCGGTAACCACGATGGCGGTGACGCGAATCTTGGGCTTGAGCTGGCCGATGATGTCCATGGCGCCGAGCACGGCGGCGGCGCCGGCCATATCTCCGCGCATCAGGTGCATTTTTTCGGCCGGTTTGATGGAAATGCCGCCGGTGTCAAAGGTCACGCCTTTGCCTACGAAAACCAGGTGAACATCGCTGGGGGCTTCGGGCTGGTAGCTCAGGGAAACCATAAAGGGTGGGTGCTCGGAGCCGGCGCCCACGGCCAGCAGGCCGACCATGCGCTCCTGGGTCAGCCGGGCCTGGTCCCAAACTTCCACCTGGAGACTGTGGCTGGCCGCCAGATCCTGGGCTTTGCGCACCAGGGCGGCCGGAGTAATGACCGAGGCTGACTCATTGACCAGATCGCGCACGCCGTTGGTGGCGTGGCACAGGATTTCGGCCTGATCGATCTGCTCCTGGGCTTTCTCGGCCGACTGCGTCCACAGGACGGCCACGCTGTCTTCGAACAGTTTGCGCGGCTTCTGCCGATATTTCTCGAAGCTATAGGATCCGAGCAGGATGCCTTCGACCACTTTGCCCACGTGTTCCAGGCCGTCGGCCGAATTCAAGGCGAAAGCCACGCGGGGGCGGCCCGTTTCCGCGCCGAAGCGAATGCCGCGAGCGGCGAAAGTCTTGATGTTCTCCCAGAAACCGTAGTTTTTCTCGAGATCGCTATGATAGACGAGCACGGTGTCGATCGGCAGATCTTTGGGTGCAAAAGACAGTTCGCGCGAGAGCTTGCCCGCCGAGAACTGGGACCTGGCGCCGGCCAGGCGCTCTTGCAGCGCTTCGTCATCCACTTCGAAGAGTTCGTTTTGCGCATCCAGGATCAGCACCAGCACATCCGCGTGCAGGTCCCTCAGGCTGCCTTCATAGGTCTCAAACTTCATGGGCCGATTTCCTCCAGGGAGGTTGGCTTTGAGTCCCACGCGAAAAATGCCTGCCCGTCCCCTGGGAATTCCGGCGCCAAACGAGAACTCGCCGCCAGTGTTCTATCTAAGTCTTGACGTGGAAGCTTCGGGGCCCTTTCCTGGCCTTTATTCGCTGGTGAGCGTGGGGTGCGTGCCGGTGTTGCCTCCGGACGTGGCCAATCCGGCCTGGCGTCTGGGCGAGAAGACATTTTATTGCGAATTTCAGCCGCTCGCCGAGGCCGGCGTATTGCCGGCCGCCAATGAAGTTCACGGCCTGACCTCCGAGCATCTGCTGGAGAACGGCCTGGAGCCCCTGGTGGGCATTCAGAAGCTGGCCGACTATCTGGCCGATTTGCGCTTGAGCGTGCCCAAGTTCATGATGGCGGCCTGGCCGGCCAGCTTTGACCAGCCTTTTATTGGCTACTATGCACAGCGCTTCTTGGGCAGCAATCCCTTCGGTTATGCCTGTTTGGACATCGCCAGCCTGGCTCAGGGGATTTTTCGCTGCGAGCGGCGCCAACTGCGTTCGCGTCTGGCTCGGCGCGGTCTCTTCCGGCCGCCCAAGCCCTATCCGCATAATGCTTTGGACGATGCCATGGACCAGGCCGTGTTGTTGCGCGAGTTGCTCAATCTCTCGCTAAAAAATACGCCTTAAGTTCTCATGATTACGAGGGCTTTTGGCAGGAGCCGGCCATGCCCCATTAGAAATCTATTCAAACCACAAGAGAGGGGTTATCCATGCGCCGCATTATGATGAGTGCCTTCGTTCTTGGTTGCCTGGCGGTGCCCGGCTGGTCCCAAGGGGCCGAGGCCGATACCTCTACGACAAAACCTACGACTGAAAAGAGAAGCAGTGACGTCGAAGACGTTGAATTCATTGATTCTCGCGAGGCCTATTGGGTCAACAAGGGTTTCAACGACATGCTTTACTATAACGGCGGGGGCACGCCCAACTCGGTGCGAGCCGAACGTGACAAATTCCGCGCTGACGAAGCTTTGAGCAAAATCACCAAGCCGATGGTGGTGGAGGTCAAAGTGAGTGGCAAGACCGAAGCCCAGTCCATCCCGCCCCTGAAAATAGGCGGCAAGGAAGAGAAGCTTCCCTGAGAAAAGACCCCCGGGAGACCGGGGGTCTTTCTCTGTCGATTTAGTTGTGCGACATTCCCAGGGCGCTCATGTACTGGTGGAGGGTGGACTGCTGCTCCTGCACATCCAGTTGCTCCATCTTGCGCATTTTGAGCAGTTCCTTGAGGGCGCGCACATCGACCCCCTCGCCCTTGGCTTCCTGAAAGAGATCCTTGATGGCGGACATGATGCCGGCCTTCTCTTCTTCGAGTGCTTCGATACGGGTGATGAACTTGTTCAGTTGATCGCCTAAGGTCTGGCTGAAAATCTTGGCTTCCTGGTTCACGGTTGAGCTTCTCCTTGATTGTTATTCGTGTTTTGCGTGAATGGAATTCACGCGCGGCAGAGCAAAGCCCTTTTGAGGGTCGAACAATTTTTCGAAGAAGGCTCGTGGTTGGTGTTTGATGCGTTATGCGCTATCCTGGTTTCTATGGTTTTTTTACCGCCGCTCAACTACGAATGCGTCCACTGCGGCAATAGCTGTGAGATGTTCGAGGTGGACGTGGACCCGGGCCTGGTGTTGCCAGGAGCACAAACCCGCCCGGATGGTCGACTCTATTTGCGCTGCCTGCCGGATGGCTGCCCCAATTTATCGGAGGCGTCCGAGGACCGTTGTCTGGTTTACGAGCAGCGGCCCGGCGCCTGCCGCCATTTCCCCTTTCGAGCCATCGACACTCCCGGAGGCCGCTTCATTGGAGCCTCGTTTGCCTGTACCGCCGTTGCCCAGGGTTCGGGGCCGCGCATCGGGCGCGAAGATCGAGATTGGGCCGAGCTTCCCGCGCCTCGGGTGCGCGCCCAACTGGTGGAAGGGCAGCCCTGTCCTTGGGAGACCTATTTGAAGATCGAGGAGTTTCTGGGCGACCAGCTCTGCTTTAGCAATGGCGCTTTCAGCGCCGCCCTGGGCGTGTCGCTGGCCCTTGCGCAGGACCATTGGGCCGGTCTGGGAGTGGCCCGCCTGAGCTGGCTGAGCGACGAAGTCGAATCAACCTGTCAGCGGATCTTACGCGGGCTTCTGGCTATCAGCGAGGCGGATGACCAGCCGCAGCGCGCTCAGCAAGTGCTCTCCAGCCAGGCCCAGGGAGGAAGGTATTTCAGTTGTATCTTTCCCGGTTGGGTGGAGCCGCGGCAGATTCAGGCCCGACTCGAGCAAGAGGAGCCGGAGCACTGGCAACAAGTCGAGGGCTTCTTTCGCCATCTGCTCTTTCGCAAGTTTCTCTGGGGGCCGCCTTCGGTGCATGCCCGCGTCTGTTTGCTGCCCCTGATCAACGAGATGATTCGCTATTGGACCTGGCAGCAGGCGCTGGCGGAAAGTAGCCGGCCAACCGCCTTGATGCGCCGATTGGCCGTTCGCGAGGTGGAGCGCCGCCTGACCTTTCACGCCCAGGGCTGGGAGGATTTCCTGGCGCCGCTAAGCCTGGCTTTCTTGCAGGGCGTTCGTTAAGTTGGTGGCTTCGTCCAGCCAGGCCGGCATTTCCTGAAGCTTTTCGCCGCCGCGTAGAATCAAATCCAGGCCGTTTTGCAGTTCCTCGCCGTCTTCGAGCAGACCCAGTCCTTCACCGATCAGCTCCAGGCCCGTATTCAAAGATTCCCCGGCCTTTTCCAGCAGCTCGAGTTGTTCTGGGGGAATATTGGCCGGAGGAGGCTTCTGGCGATCCCGTTGGCGACAGACGTTGATGTAGAGACCGCGAAACCAGCTAAGGGTAGATTGCCAGGCCGGATCGTCGAGCTGTTCCGCCTGGCGTTGTTCTACGGCCGATACCAGACGTTGGAAATGGCTGGGAAGTCCATTGTCTTGTGGACTCCCCAGAGAAATTTCCTCGGCCTGCACGGCCAGGTTCTCGGGCAGCCGGGCCTGGCACGAGGCACAAAAGCGATTTTGACTTTGATTGTCACTGCCGCAAAAAGGGCAGGCCCGGGTGTCCTCGGCACCGACCGTTTGCAGCAAGCGTTCGCGCAAGCGCAACTGCATTTGCGAGCCCAGTTCCAGAGAAGCAATTCCCTTCTCCAATTCGGCGGCGTCGGGGTTCTCGGCGAAACCGTAAAGCTCGTCCAGACCGCGTTGCTGATGAGCGAAGGCTTCGTCCAGGTTGGCGCGCTCCGCCTCCAGGATGGAGCGTTCGCGCGGTGCCGGTTGGGCGGTCAGCAGCGCTTGTTGCAGGCGGTCCTGCATGTCGGCGTACACGGCCAGGCGCTCCAGGAACGACTCCATCGGGATCTTCTGTTCCAGGGCCAGCTGGCCGACGCGGATCAACTCGGCCACCATGGGATTCTCCGAGAGAGTGGGCAGACTGTCCTGGAGGTCGCGCAAGGTTTGATAGGAACTCTTGAGCACCGCCAGCGAGCCATGAATCTGTTCCAGGGCGTAGGCAACTTCCAGTTCCAGGCCGGCCGCCAGTCCAACCTCCAGGCGGCCCATTTGATCCTGGATCCATTCGAATTGCTCAAAAATCTGGCGGCCCGTAACCACCAGTTGCTCGCTCCATTCCTGAAAGCGTAAGCCGTCTTGAAAGTAGTGGTGGCGGGCACCCAGCTCCTGGTCCAGAGATTGCCACTTTTCGCGCACGGACTCGGCGCCTACCTCGCCGCGTAGATAGGCTTCGGCTTCCTTTTTCAGTTCCTCGAAAGGTTCGACGTCGGTATACTCTCGGCAGCGGGCCAATACTTCAAGAGGAACCTCGGCAGTGGACTCCTCCAGATCCTCAGCGTCTTCCGGGATTTCCTCGTCTTCGTCCGGAACCAGATTGGCGAACTCGTCGTCCATAGCTGGGGCCTTTGAGGTTGGCTGCAGCGCTCCCTTCGCAGGGACCTTAAGCTGTTCACGGAACTGGGGGCGATGTTGTCCTGGGCTGAAGCGGTGCGCAGCAATTGGAAGTGGGTTCTGCCCTTGACGGTCTTTCAGTCTTGTCTCTACGCCTACCTGTGCACCCATCCACCCCGTCCGCCCATGCACTTGCCCAAGACCTGGTGGGATGAGGCACTGCCTTTTTGGCCCTGGACGATCTGGCCCTATCTGGGCTTCCTCATGCTCTCGCCCGGCCTGGCCCTGCTGATCCGCACGCCGACGGTGGTGCGCAGGGCCCAGGTGGCCTATCTGATCATGATGCTGTTCACTCTGCTGTTCTGGATTTTCTTGCCCACCACCATCGTGCGCCCCATTCTGAGACCGGATGGAAGCTGGACCACCTGGCTGTATAATTTGACGGTCAGCACCGACGGTTTCGCGTGTTGCTTCCCGTCGGGGCACATCTTCCTGCCGACCATCGATTGTTGGGCTCTGACCTGTGACGGCCTCAACCGCTGGATGTTGTACGGCGGTTTGCTGTTACTCAGTCTCACCATCGTAACTACCCGCTCCCATTATTGCTGGGATATCCTGGGAGGGTTTCTGGTGGCCATTCTGGGTATCGTGATATCCGGCTGGGTCTCCTACTGGCCCTGGTTCGGGATGAACACTCGGCAGGTGGACGGATAGTTGGTGATCTGGCGGCGTAGCTTGTCGCTGCCTTCCATACCGTTGCCCAGGGAGACGGAAATGTGCCCGTGGGGATGGCCGGGTCCGCGATTCCACACCACCACCGCTCCGGGCGGCAGGTTGCGCAGTTGGTCGCGCGGCACTTGAATTTCGCGGAAGCGCGGGTTGCCGGCCAACTGGTCGGCCGCCATGTAGGCGGAACCACCCTGCAGGTGTACTCCTAAAGGAGCCAGGGCGTTTTTGACGCCGCGGAAGCATTTGCCTCCGGCGCTTCCCATGGTCTGGCAAACGTTGGCGGAGTTGCGGGCCAGGGCATTGCCGAAGGCGCTGCCGCCGCGGAAATCAGTGGGGGCGCACATGGGCGCGTTGGACCAGGGGCCTCGGGGACCGCCGAACTGGGGTTGCTGGTAGGGGAAGCCACCGCCCCAGGGAGACTGATTCATAAAGGGCTGGGGCATGTAACCGGGCATCATCATCGGCTGCGAGAAGTTGGGAGGCATTCCGTTGAAGCCGCCCATCACGTCGCCCATCGGCATGCCCATGGGCATTCCGCCGCCCATTCCACCCATCATCATGGGATTCATCATGCCCTGCATCTGGCCCATCATCATCTGCATCAGCTGCATCATTTGCATCATCATGGGATTGCCGAAGCCCATCCCACCCATCAGCATGGGGTTCATGCCGCCCATCATCATAGGGTTCATCATGCCCATATTGATTGCCATCTGGTTCGCCCTTTCCCGGTCATCACTCTTACCCTCCGGTTATCCCACCCGGCGGACGGAAGTCAAGAGCCTGTTGCTATTTTGTTACATGCATGTTACACGAGCCGGTGAGCAAAACCTGCGCAGGACTGCGTCGATCGGTTTGGAACCCTTAACAAAGAATGGATTCTGGCTCTCTCCATCTGCCTGCCGAGCAGAACTACGATTGTGTGCAATGCGGCCGTAGTTGTCAGGCGGGCTGGGACATTGCCGTGGAAGAGCCGGTGCGGCGTAAGCTGGAAGGGCACCCTCTAACTCTGCGGGTCATTCAGGAACACGGCGCCGCCTTGATCGAGAAGAAAGGCGGCCCGGTTTTGAATATGACGCCCGCCTGCGGCTACTTGGAGCCGGACTTGTTGTGCGGCATCCATCGTCATATCGGAGTCGAAGCAAAACCGAATATCTGCCGATTGTTTCCGTATATTCTAAGCACCACTCCGGAAGGCACCTTTGTGGGTGTTTCCTATTCGTGTACGGCCGCCCGTGAGAATGCAGGGCGTCCGCTTTCGGTTCAGGGTGAAGAAATCACGGCCTTATTGAAGACTGGAACCACCGTGAATGTGGTCGGGGAAGATGGGCTGCCGGTGCACGCCTCCTGGTTCACTCAGTGGAGCGATTACCGAAATCTGGAAAACCAGATTTGGCGGCGGGCCGATTCGGTTGGAATGCAGGGCGCTCTGGCCGAAGCTTTGACCGGGGTGGCCCGCCAGGTGGCCGGCTGGGCCAGGCCGCGCAACACCAGTCCCCGTCCCGCTCCCGAGGAACTGAGCGGTTGCCAACCGGCTGACCCGGAGCTTTTAAATGGGCTAAGACGCGAAATGTGGGCTCAGCTTTCCGAACACTTGCTGCCCGAATTGGAGGGGGTGGAGTCCAGCGTGCGGGCCCACTTTCAGAAGGTTACCGAATCGCTGCGCGGCCTCGAGGGGGTGGAGCCGCTGGATACTCCCGCCGTCGAGAAATATTTGCGCCATCTGGTTTTTCGCAAGCAGTTGGTGATTCACCCCACCTTGCTTTCCAATCTGTGCCTGCTGGATTTCTTGCCGACCTTTCTGGCCCTCTACGGGCAGGGTTTCGCGCGCCATCGAGGGCGAGCCATGCAAGATCAGGACTATTGGGACGCGCTGGATGTGGCCGAAAAATTCTTGGTATATCACTGCCGAGGGTTGCGTCCGGTATATCAGCGCTGCGCCCGATTTTTAGTAGAACAACTAAGGAGTCCGGTTTGACACGACTGCATTTTGACCCCCAGCAGAATTACGATTGCTTGATGTGCGGCCGGGGTTGCCGGGCCGGTTGGGATATTCCGGTGGAACCGGAAGTGGTCGCCAACTTGGAAAAGCGGCCGCTGGTGCTGCGTATTATCCAGGAGCAAGGTCCGGTCTTTCGCCAGGTTGAGGACGCCACGTTCATCCAAAATTCCAAAGATTGCCCGAACTGCCGACTTCTGGCCGAGGATCAATTGTGTTCCATTCATCGGGAGTTGGGATTTGAGGCCAAGCCAGCCACCTGCAAGCTGTTCCCTTTTGTGATGACGCAAACGCCCGAGGGGATTTTTGTGGGCACCACCTATTACTGCACGGCCACCCGCCAGAATCATGGCCGCAACACCAGTGTTCATGAGGCGGACTTGCGAGTGCAACTGGAGCACGGCGCTCCCATCAACAAGGTGGCCGCCGACGGGCTGGTCATTCACAATCGTTATTACATCAGCTATCGCGACTACCTGGGGCTGGAGAAAGAACTGCTGACTCGGGCCGAGGCGCTGGGATTGCGCGAGGCCTTGGCCCAGGCGACCCTGGGCCTGGCTTGCGTGATGGCCGAGTTGCCGTTGCTGGAAGACGGTGTGGAGGCCATCGGGAAAAAACTTCCCGAGATGTGGAGTCATCCGGCCATGCCACCCGGCTCGGCCGGGCGCCAATTACGCTCGCTGGGCGACCTGCAGCTTTGTGATTACTTTAAATTCTCGTTGGAGCGCGGCAAGTGGGACGAAGTGGAGGCGGCTCTTTATGACGGGACGCCCTTTGCGTTGCCCCACTATAGCTGGCGTGGAACGCTGGCCGAGCTGAACGCCCTGGCTGATGAGCGTTTTGACGCGGATATCGACCGCTACCTGAATCATCTGGTCTGGCGTAAAGCTCTGGTGGTGCATCCTCCGTTATTGCCCAGCCTGTTGCAGATGACCATGCTCCCGCAGTTTCTCAAGGTGCATGCCGGTCTGCTGGCCCACAAAAGAGGTCACTCGGTCTGCCATCAGGATTACTGGGACGCACTGGAGGAAGCCGAGACCTACCTGGTGACCCACGGACGCAACCGGCGCGTCATCAATGAGTTGGCCGTCGAGGTCATGCTTAATATGCTGCGCGGTTAATCCTTTTGGCCCCAGCCGGGCGGCGGATTGATGCCGGCGCGCTGCAGCGAGGTGGGGACGTGGCAGCGTTCGTAGGCCATTTCCACGGAAATGCGGTTTTCCTGAGTCAGGCGGATCAGATGTTGGTCCATGCTCTGCATGCCCTCTTTGGCGCCCATGGTGATAAAAGAGCTGATCTGGGTGGTTTTGCCTTCGCGGATCAGGCCGGCCACGCCCATGTTGACCAGCATGATTTCCTGCACGGCCACGCGGCCGCTGCCGTCTTCAGTTTTGACCAGTTGCTGGGCAATCACGGCTTTGAGCGTGCCTGAGAGCATGGAGCGAATCGAGTCCTGGGCGTCGGCCGGGAAGACGTCGATGATGCGGTCGACGGTTTTGGCGGCCGAATTGGTGTGCAGGGTGCCGAAGACAAGGTGCCCCGTTTCGGCCGCGCTGATGGCTTCGGAGATCGTTTCCAGGTCGCGCATTTCGCCGACCAGCACAATGTCGGGGGACTCGCGCAGAGCGGCGCGTAGCGCCTGGTTAAAGGAGCGGGCATGTACTCCCACCTGACGCTGCTGAATCATGGCGGTTTTGGAAGGGTGGGTAAACTCGATCGGATCTTCAATGGTGATAATGTGGACGCCGCGACTCTCGTTGATGTGGTTGACCATGGCAGCCAGGGTGGTGGACTTGCCGGAGCCGGTGGGACCGGTCACGATCACCAGGCCTTTGTTGTAGTTGCACACATCGCGCAGTACGTCGGGGAGATCGAGCTGTTCCATGGTGGGAATTTTGCTGGGAATTACGCGCAGAACGGCGCCGTAACCGTGGTGTTGCAGCAGGAAGTTGGCGCGGAAACGGGCCAGGTCGGGCACCTCGTAGGCGAGGTCGACGCTGCCGGTGGAAAACAGGGTGTCCTGGTGCGCTTCGTCCAGCACGGCGTTGATAAGATTTTCCATGTACTGGTGGTCGAGTGGCGGCTCGTCCAGGAAGACGACTTCCCCGAGGATGCGAATGGCCGGCGGAGACTGGGTCTGGAGATGCAGGTCGGAGCCGCCACGGTCCACCACCAGGTGGAGAAAGCGGTCCAACATTTCGGAACGACGGATCATCCTCTACTGCCTCCGGTGATATGGGCTCGCTCGATAAAGGTGTTCTTGTCGTGAGCGCGGTCGACGGCTTCGCGGGGGTCGACCGTGCCGGCCTTGACGAGCGCCAGCAGGCTGTCGTCCATCAGGCGCATACCTCGCTTGGAACCGGTTTGCATCACGGAGTTCACCTGGTGCATCTTGTTTTCGCGAATGAGATTGCCGATAGGGCCGTTGGCATACATCACTTCGATGGCGGCCACTCGGCCTTTGCCGTCGGAGCGAGGCAGCAGTTGTTGGGAAATGACGCCGCGCAGCGAATCGGCCAACATCATGCGCACCTGCGACTGCTGTCGGGGTGGGAAAGCGTTGACGATACGGTTGATGGTTTGGGCGGCCGAAATGGTATTGAGAGTGCTCAATACCAGGTGGCCGGTTTCGGCGGCGGTGATGGCCAACGAAATCGTTTCCAGATCGCGCAACTCACCGACCAGGATCAGATCGGGGTCTTCGCGCAGACTTGCCTTCAGGGCGCTGGCGTAGGAGTCGCAGTGCAGACCGACCTGGCGCTGCACCAGCAGACTGCGCTTGGTGGGATGCACAAATTCGATGGGGTCTTCCACGGTGATGATGTTCAGGGCGCGGTTGCGATTGCAAAAGTCGGTGAGGGCGGCCAGCGTCGAAGTTTTGCCGCAGCCGGTGGGCCCGGTGACCAGCACCAATCCCTGGTGAAATTCCATCAGGCCCGGTCCCAGGTCTTCGGGTAAGCCCAGGTCGGCCAGGGTGGGGATTTCCTTGGGAATGGCACGAAAGCAGATACTGGGGCCGAAGCGTTGATAGAAGGCGTTGGCGCGAAAGCGGCAGTAACCGCGAGTCGGGTGCTCGACCTGGTAGGCAAAGTCCATATCCTGTTGGGTGCGCAAGGTCTCCAGCTCGGTTTCGGTGAGAACTTGCTGCAAGCACGAATCAACATGGGCCTGGGTGAGCAAAGCATCGCTCATGTTCACCAGCGCGCCATATTTGCGCATGGTGACGGGATAACCGGCCGCAACCAGTAGATCGGACCCGTGCTGTTCGACCATATCTAACAGCAACCGGTTCATCTCAATGGACAAACGTTCTGCTCCTACACGCGAATTTGGTAAGGACCCCTGCCTGCTGGGTGGCCAGTTTCACTGCTAGAGTGTCGATTTCCTTCGCCGGGAAGGACGAAGGAGATCTTTCTCCTGCCTGTAACTGATAGGACATCAATCCGTCAGGAGATAACTCTATCGTGTCCTTGAGTGTGGCCGACTTACACGTCGGCAGTGCCGTCTACAGCAAAGAAGGTGAAAAGGTTGGACGGCTACGCTTCATGATGGTGGACCCGGGAAGCGAAAGCGTTTCCCATCTGGTGCTCGAAAAAGGCATGCTGCTGCACAATGACGTTCTCGCCCCCGTGCACAGCGTGGAGAGAATCCTCTTCCGCGGCATCTTCCTCACGATCAGTTCCGAGGAAGTCTCGGCCCTACCTGAATTCCAGGAAGGCCGCTACTTGGCCCGCGAGCGTCACCATCACAATAACGGCGGAGGGGACCGTGACAATCGCGACAACCGCGATAATCGCGATAACCGAGGCGATCGTGGAGATCACCAGATGCACCGTCACCACGGCGGTCATGACGGCGGTGGGAATGGTCAGGGTGGTGGACATCGCCGCCGCGGCCGCTTCCGTCGCCACTAAAGCCTAACCAGCCTTCAAGACTGCGGCCCCGCCTCACGGCGAGGGCCGCTTTTACTTATACCTGAGCGGGTTCCAGGAATTCGACCTCGAGGCGGCAGGCGATGCGGTGAGCTTCTTCGGCCTCTTGAGCGCGGATGTTGACCATCAGGCCGGTATCGGAGAGGCGTTCAAAGGTCAGCTCGCCGCGCTTACCCAGAGTGTGCAGCACCCGGTCTTTTTGGCCGGGTTGTTGTAGAATGACATCGCCTTCGCGGATGAACAGTTGCTGGCCGTTGTTAAAGCTCAGGCGCTCTCCCTCCAGGTGCTCGATGCGCGCTCCCGCCAGCAGTTGTTTAACGGTGGTGAGGCACTCGCTGCAATAAAAGCGCAGGCGAGCTTGAGCGTCCTTGGGGATTGCGCTGGTCAGGCCCCAACGCACATTTTGGTAGGCGAAGAAGGCAATCAGGAGGAGAGTGGTAATGGTGAGCGTTTCAAACATTTTCGGCATATTATATCGTATAACGATATAAATCAAGGTGTAAGCCGTACTATCTTCTTGACAGGCCTCGCACCGGGCCGGGGTGAACTAGCCAGCCCATGCGCCGTGGAATTGCGCCGATCTTGTTCGCCGTGAACTTTCTGCTGACCATTCCCTACTGGTCGACTTATTTTGGAATGGACGACGAGGCCGTCACCGTCCTGGGCGCCAGCCGGCTGCTCCGCGGAGAATGGCCTTATTACCATTGGGATACCCGCCATACTCCCGGATCCTACCTTTTATCGGCTCTGTATTTTTGGATCTTCGGCAGCGACCGTTTGGCCACGCGCTCTTTGATGGCCCTGGTAGCCTCCCTGAGTGGTCTTTTCATTTACTCCATCGGTAAGCGCAGTCTACCCGGCCGCCTGAGTTACCTGCCCTGGTTGATGTGGTGTTGTGGCGGATTGACGGCCTTTCCCATTCTTAATTACCACTGGTGGGGCACGCTCTTCACGCTTTCGACCTTCTACCTGGTGGTCCGTTGGCGGAGCGAGCGACGCTTCGCTCCCTGGGCTGGTGTTGGCGCGGCTCTGGCTCTGTGGACCCTGCAGTCGGATGGGCTGGCCTCGGTTCTAATGATCGGCCTGGTCTGGTTGCGCTACCGGCCTGCCGGTCTGGCGCGCCTTCTGCTTGCCTGGGTCGCCGCCAGCCTGGTTCTGTGGTTACCTTTCCTCCCCGCCGCCGGACAGGTGGTCCAACAGAACCTTCTCGATCTGACGCAGCACCTTCGCTACAATCACTACGCCTACCGCTGGGCACCCTGGCTGGCGCTGGCCAAAGTGGCCGCCAACCCCGAGATTCCCTGGCTGGCGCGTTGCGCCATCGTTTCCAATTTTTGGTTGGAAACCCAAACCTACGGGCTCTACTATATCATCATTCTCGCCAGCCTGGTTGTCTTCGAGAAGAAGCGGCGCCCCGAACTGGCGACTCTGGCATGGTGTGCCCTGGCCTGGGCGGCGGCCGCTGGCAATCGCCAGACGGTGGCCTACCTGGCCTTTTCCTGTCCGGCCGTTTTTCTATGCCAGACCGGGTTGCTCAGCTTGTTGCCTCGGGCCGCCTGGCTGGCAGTCGGCTGGGGGAGCCTGGAAGTGCTGGGAATGACTTCGCGAGTGGTCTTTCTTGAGAACTACTGGACCTACGCCATTTCGACCCGCCGGGGTGTCTATCGAACGCAATCGGAAGAGCAGGCGCGCGCTATCGGGCAGGCTCACCGCTGGTGTGACTCTTACCTGCCGCCCGGCAGCACGGTTCTTTCCTACCCTTATTTTTGCAGCCTTTACACCACCGAGGATCTGCGCAACCCGCTGCGCGTCCCGGTTTTGACCCCCTTTCTCTATGATCAGCAAGAGCTCGAGCGGGCTCGTGGGCTCCTCAAAGAAAAACAGGTGGAGTACCTTCTTTATTTGGGACTGACCCCGGAGGCGATGCAGGAAAGCTACGGAATTCCAGCCGAGCTATACCGTCGCCGGGCGGACCAGGAGTTGCAGGCCATCACCGCTGACTATCAGTTGCTAGACGGCGGCGGGCCCCTAAGACTCTATCGCCGCCGTAAGCCAGTCCCAGCCCCAAGAGGCTGAGCAGACTGATCCATATGCCCTGGCGGTAGCGCTTGGGCTGGTACTCCAGCAGGAGTTCATGATCGCCCGGATTCAAAAAGGCCGCCATAAAGTAGCCGTCGGCACGCTGTAGGGGAAGTTCCTGACCCTGTTCCGTCAGTTTCCAGCCTGGATAATAGAGTTCTGACACGACCAAGTAGGCTCCCGGCGCCTGGCTTACTCGACAGATCAGGCGGCGTTGATCATAGCTGCGCTGTTCGCTGATCACCACCGCCTCGGGTTGGGCAGTTGCCGGCCGGGGAGTCGCTCCCTCGATGACGACAGCTTGTTCCGGCTCCGTACGGCGGGCCAACTCCAGAGCTGATTGGGAGTCTTTGGCGGCAAGAGCCAGGCCGACCAATCGGTGTCGGCCCAGTGGACTTTGGTCGTCGTAGATCCACAGGGGGGGAAAGTTCGAGAAGCCGGTGGGGGCAATGAAGTCGTAGGTCGTAAAGGGAGGGGAGCGGCGCATGGACCAGTTCGCGCCCAGGTTTAACGGGTGGTCGGATAGCACGTGGGTTAGATTGGCGCGGCGCAGGTAGGCGGCGGAACGCGGCTCAAAGAAAGGGATTCCCTCACTCATTTGGGGCTGGCGAGGTAGTTCTCCAACGGCTTGCTGCATCAGGAAGAAAGTAGCCTTCGGAACGCTGGCCGTCAGCCCGTTGCTCGTTTCGACGCCGTCGCGTACGGCGTAAGGAGGAATCAGCATTTGCGAATAACTCACCAAAGTGCGACCTTGACCGGGCGGATCTTTCACCAGGGCGGTCAGGCTTTGCTCGCCCAGAAATTGGCCAGGTCTGGCTTCTATCATCTGGCTGGCGAAATGGAACAGTTCCAGGCCGCACAGGAGGATAACCGTCCGTTGGCGCCAGCGCCGGGGGCAGATCACCAGTCCGCTCAGCCAGAAAACGCCCCACCAGGCTTCTTTTCCTCCTGACAACCACTGTCCCCAGGCGGCTAACCCGGCCGTTGCCAGCCAAAGTGCGAGCAATTCCGCCCGGTTCCAATCATGGCTACGCTCGAACGCCCGCGCAGCCAGACCCGGCAGCAACAGACCCAGAAGCAGACAATAGCGGGCGGGAAATCGGAAAAAGCCAAAACCAGGCACAACCTGATAGACCAGGCCGAAAATCGGAGTCTGGCGACCCAGGGCAAGGGCTAAGATCAGCCCGACGCCAAGCCAGGCCCAGCGCGAATGGCCGTAACGCAGGCTTAAAAGGGCAAGGCACCAGGGCACGGTTCCGCAAAACAGGCACAGTTCCCAGCCGATTCGGAGGGGGGGGTAAGCTCCGCTTAGCAGGTGCGGCAACAGTGGCAGGGATATTTGCCCCTGGCTGGCCTGCTCCAGCGACAAGCCCTGGCCGCGCATGGCGAAACTGGAGTATTCCAGTCCAGGAAGCAGCAGAGCTGCGCACAAACCAGCGGCCAGGATGCAGGCGGTCAGGAGAGCCAACGCTAACTTCCAGGATCGTTCCTTGAGCACTTGATAGCCGCCATAGCAGACAAGAAAATAAGCGGCGATCACGATCAGGGGGGCGAGCAGGCCCAGCACCAGCAGCGCGATCAGTCCGGCCAACTCCAACACTCTGGCCAGGGTCAGGCGCTGCTGCAGCCGGTGCATCCCGGCGAGCACCCAGGGAAACCAGGCCCAGCCCAGCATGCTGTTTTGGGCCAGCAGCAAGAAGGCCAGCCATTTGCCTTGCAGCATAAAGATCAGGGCTCCGAGCAAGCAGGCGGACCAGCTATAGCGTTGGATTCGCAGGTAAGCGGCCATCCCCAAGCCACCAATCCAGAGGTGGCCCAGGACCAGCAATCCGTAGACGCGCAGGCCGGCTTGCGGGGCGGCCAGAAAGTAGGCCCAGGTGGGCGGATAAAAGGCCTGGGTCTCACCCAGTCCGGCCAGGGGAAAACCGCAAAAGAGGTACGGGCACCAGCGCGGTAGCTCGCCAAAGCGCTGCACACTCTCGGCGGTTACCGCTCGAATGGCGGAATGGTAGGCGATGAAATCGGAGTGCGGGGAGAAGAGAATCGAGCCGGGCCAGAGAAGAAAAGGTGCGAAAAGGACGAGCAGGACGCCGGCCAGGCAGAGAGCGCAACAAGCGGGTTTCCGATAGCGGGTCGGCACCGAATTTGGCTTGGCCAGGACGCAAGGAATACCTGCTCTGGACGCCTAAGGCGAGTTTGTGCGTGTAGGAGTGATCGGATGTGGTCTGATTGGCTCGCGGCGAGCCCGGGTAGCCCGTGATTGTCTGGCCTGGGTTTGCGATCCCTTGCCCCAGGCGGTCGAGAAACTCGCTGGCGAACTTTCCATTCGGGCGCTGTCTGACTGGCGGCGGGGCCTGGATGAGGTCGAGGCCATCGTGGTGGCTACGCCCAACGGTTATGCTCTGGAGATCGTCACTGCGGGGCTGGAGCGCGGGCTACACGTGCTCATGGAGAAGCCTATGGGCATCGACTTGAAACAGGCCCGCCAGTTGGCCGAGTTGGCCGCCGCTTCCTCCGGTATTTTAAAAATAGGCTTCAATCATCGTTACCATCCCTCACTGCTACAGGCTCATGAACTCTTGCCCCAGCTCGGCCCAATTTTCAGCATGCGCGCTCGCTACGGACACGGGGGGCGTCCCGGCTATGAGAAGGAGTGGCGGGGCGACCCGGCTCTGGCTGGTGGAGGCGTACTCCTCGATCAGGGGGTGCATATCGTCGACTTGATGGGCTGGTTTGCCGGCCTGCCTGCCACCGCCTACGCCCAGTGCCGGACCGCTTGTTGGCAAATCGCGCCGCTCGAAGATAATGCTTTCGGTATTCTCACTTATGCCAGCGGAGCCATGGCCAGTTTGCACGTGGGCTGGTCACAATGGAAGAATCTTTTCAGTCTCGAAGTATTTGCCCAGTTGGGCTCTCTGCATATTGAAGGCCTGGGAGGTAGCTATGGTCCTGAGTCTCTGCGCTGCTACCGCCGCAATTTGGAAGGTGGCGTGCCCGAGGAGCAGCGCTGGGATTACCCCGGGGCGGATTCAAGCTGGGAATTGGAGTGGGGAGATTTTTTACGGGGATGCGCCGGACAGCCCTACTGGGGAACCCCACAGGATGGGTTGGTGGCCATGCAGACCCTCCACGCTCTCTACACTTCCGCCGCCAGCGGGCAACCTGCCCATGTCTGAGAGCCGGCCGGTTCTTTTTCTCGATCGTGATGGAATTCTGGTCGAGGTGGTGCGCCGGGGCTCCGTGATCAGCTCGGCCCGCAGCTGGGAAGAGTTTTGTTTGGTGGCGGGCGCTGCCGAACTGGTAAGCCAATGGCGGCAACTCGGCTTCTTTACCGTGCTGGTTACCAATCAGCCCGACGTTGCTCGCGGTTTCCTATGCCCCCAACTGCTCGAGGATTTCCATCGCGAGTTGCTGCGTCAAATTCCTCTGGACGCAGTGGAGGTGTGCGTGGAAGACGGCTGTCACTGGCGCCGTAAACCGAACCCGGGCATGCTTTTGGATGCCGCCGCTAACTGGAATCTAGATCTGAGCCGCGGGATTTTGCTGGGAGACCGCCAGAGTGACGTACTGGCAGCCCGCGCGGCAGGCGTCCGGCCGGTCTTGCTCAGCACGGACTACAATTTGCAAGAGGTCGCCGAGTCGGGGGAATTGACCGTCATTCAAAGACTCGATCAACTGACCGGTCTGCTGCAGTCCACAATCTCATCAGTCGGGCATAACCCTTTAGGAGGCTAAATTGGATCAGATTGAAGACTTTATCCAGTGCAGCCATGAGGTGCTGCGCAAACTCGACCGCGCCGCATTGGAACGCGTCGTGGAGGTACTGGCGGCCACTCGGGAAGGTGGCGGGCGCCTGTTCTGCCTCGGCTCCGGCGGCGGGGCGGGACATGCTTCCCACGCGGTCTGCGACTTCCGCAAGCTTTGCCACTTCGAGGCTTATTGCCCAACCGACAATGTTTCTGAGCTCACGGCTCGTATCAACGACGAGGGCTGGGCGGGCAGCCTGGCAGCCTGGCTGCGCTCCAGTCGTCTTAACAAGAACGATTGCTTGATGATTTTCTCGGTGGGAGGAGGTTCGCAGTCTCCGCCGGTCTCGGAGAACCTGGTGCAGTCGGTGCAGTTGGCCCGCTCGGTGGGGGCCGGCGTGGTGGGGATTGTAGGCCGTGACGGAGGTTTTACCGCTCAGAATTCCGATGCCTGCATCGTGGTGCCGGTGGTTCGAGATGCCTGGATTACGCCGCTAACGGAGGGCTTTCAGGCGCTGCTCTGGCATCTGCTGGTGAGTCATCCGCGCTTGCAAAAGGCGTCGGCGAAGTGGGAGTCTCTCGTCTAGTGGATTTAAGTATTGTCATTCCCGCTTACAATGAAGAACACAAAATCAGCCGCGACCTCGAAGCCGCGCTGGCCTTTCTGGACGCCTATTCGCTGCGGGGTGAGATTCTGGTGGTCGACGACGGCTCCAAAGATAACACGATTCAGCGTGTCCAAGAGTTTCCCCAGGTGACTCTCTTAGAATACGGTAGAAATCGTGGCAAAGGCTATGCCACCCGCTACGGTATCGCGCGTACGCAGGGAAACTGTGTAATGTTTGCCGATGCGGGTTTATGCGTCCCATACGAACTTGCTTTAGTGGGAATGACCTATATACGCCACAATATGTGCGACATTGCCGTGGGGAATCGCCGTATTTCGGGGAGTCGCCTGGAAGGCCAGCGGTTTTACCGGCGTGTGGGCACCTGGCTCAACAGTTTGATGGTACGCGGTCTTATGGGCATACCCTGGTACCTCAACGATACCCAATGTGGTTTTAAAATGTTCCGCGGGACGGTGGCCCGTCAGATTTACGGAGAAATGATCACCGACCGCATGATGGCCGATATCGAAATGCTGCTACGTAGCCACAGAGCCGGTCACCGTATTATGAACTTTGCTGTTCCCTGGACGGCCGATCTGGACACACGCTTCAATCCGTTGTGGGGCCAGCTTAACAATTTCGCCGAATTGGCTAAGATCAAGAGAATGCTGTGGAAGGCCGGAAAATGAACCAGCATCTGACCATCAAGATTTTCTGCGACGGGGCCAATCTTACCGAGATGCTGGTGGCTCACCAGACCGGGGGCGTCAGTGGGTTCACCACCAACCCCACCTTGATGCGTAGGGCTGGTATTCTCGATTACGAGGTCTTCGCCCGCGAGGTGCTGGCGCAGATCCCGGATGCTCCGCTTTCCCTTGAGGTTTTTGCTGACGATTTCGATTCGATGTATGCGCAGGCCATGAAAATCAGCGGTTGGGGACCCCACGTTTACGTCAAAATTCCCATCAGCAACACTCTGGGCGAATCGGCCATTCCGCTCATCCAGCGCCTGAACGAGGAAGGCGTAAAAGTAAACGCCACGGCTGTGCTGACTCGGGAGCAGGTGGAGGGCTTGAGCCGGGCTCTCAGGCCGGACGTTCCCAGTATTGTTTCCATTTTTGCGGGCCGCATCGCCGATACAGGACGCGAGCCGGCCCCCATGATGCGCTGGGCGGTGGAGATCTTGAAGCCTTGTGGAGCGGAAGTGCTCTGGGCCAGTCCTCGCGAGGTGCTCAATATTTATCAGGCCCAGGAATGCGGTTGCCACATCATAACCGTGCCTCCCGATATGTTGGCCAAGTTGGCCACTATGCACAACAAGGATTTGGCGGAACTTTCTCGGGAAACGGTGCTGATGTTTCACACCGATGCCTCGCGAGCGGGTTATACTCTTTGAAGTCCCGGGTGGCTATCACCGGCGTGGCTGGTTTTATCGGCAGCAACTTGGCCGAGCGTTTGCTGCGCGAAGGCTATGCGGTGGTTGGTATCGATAATCTCAGCTATGGGGTGCGCGAGCAGGTGCCGGCTGAGGTCGAGTTTCATCAAAAAGATATCCGTGACTCGGATCTGGCCGATCGCTTCAGGGGGTGTCAGGCGATTTTCCATCTGGCCGCAAAGAATTGCATTCCAGACTGCCAAAGAGATCCAGTCGATACTGTTTCCATCAATGTTCTGGGTACTACCCAGGTCTTTGAAGCGGCCTGCCGGGCCGGTGTTCCCAAGGTCATTTACGCAGAATCTTCGGCCCTATATGAGGGTTGTAAGCTTTTGCCGACGCCCGAAAGCGAACTCTATCCCGAGAGCTTTTATGCGTTGAGCAAAATGGCCGGCTACCAGTTGGCCGAGGGGTTCCGCCGGGAGCGCGGCCTGATCATTACGGCTCTGCGCTACTTTTGCGTCTACGGCCCCCGCCAGGACTACCGGCGCACAGTACCTCCCCTGATGAGCGCGTTCTTGCTCAAGTTGTTAGCTGGCCAACAACCCACCATCTACGGCGATGGCAGCAAGCGGCGGGATTTTGTCTTCGTCGACGATGTCAACGATTTTCATTTGCAGTGTCTGAACGATGCCCGCACCGACAATCTATCGGTGAATTTAGGCACGGGAACTTATTATTCGGTGGCCGAGATCTACCAGATAATCCGTAACCTTTTAGGTAGTCAGATAGAGCCGCGTTATTTACCCGATCAGCCGGGTGAAGCCCAAGATACTCTGGCCGATATCTCCTTAGCCCGCTCGCTGGGCTGGCAACCCCGAACCGACTTGCTCGACGGTATTCGCGCCATGCTGGCCCACCTGCGCGAGCACGTAGTGTGATGCGCACTCTGGTTTTGGCGGCAGGAAAAAGCACGCGAATCGCCAGTGTCTCAGGCGGGGCTCCCAAGCCGACTTTGGAGTTGGCTGGCCAAAGTGTGCTGCGCCACAATCTGGACTGGTTGCGCCAATCGGGTATCGAGTCCGTGGATGTAAATTTGCATCATCAACCGGAGAGAATTCGGGCCAGTCTGGCTGACTATCCCATGTTATTCCGATTTTGGGAAGAAATGGAGCTGCAGGGTACTGCCGGGAGTTACCGTAATTTACGGTCTGAGGAAAGAGTGCTGGTCGTTTATGGTGATAATTTGATCCGCTTCGACCTGGCAAAATTTCGCGAGCAGCATTGCACCCCCGTGTCGATTGCTTTGTTTGACCCGGCTTGCGTTCCCAACACCGGCATTGCCGGAGGGCGCGTGAAGTTGGATTCGCGTGGCCAGGTGATCCGCTTCGAAGAAGGCGGCCAGGAGGGTCTGGTCAACGCCGGAGTCTATTTGCTGGAGCCTTCTATTCAAGAATGGATTCCAGACGAAGCTCCATATGATTTTGCCCGTGATTTATTTCCGCGCTTACTCCAGCAGGGGGTGGAAATGCGCGGATTCGAGTTGGATGGCTACTGTTTGGGGCTGGACACGCCCGAGAGCTGGGCCCGCGCCCAGAATTTGATCGATTCTGGAAAGGTTCGTATCGCATGATCGTAACTCGCACTCCCTTCCGCATTACTTTGGGTGGAGGCGGCACTGACTTGCCCTCCTATTATCAGAAGCACGGCGGGTATATTTTGGCGGCTGGTATCGATAAATACATGTATCTGATGTTACATCCGCCCACACTGGATAAAATGGTGCGCCTGCAATACAGTAAAAGCGAGGTGGCCTTTCACGCCAGCGAACTGCAGCACGAATTGGCCCGTGAAGCCTTGCTGTACATGGGAGTGGAAAACCAGATCGAAATTTCCTCGCTGGCCGATTTGCCAGCCGGAACAGGCCTGGGCTCCTCGGGAAGTTATTTGGTCGGCCTGCTGATGGCCCTTTCTCACTATAAGCGTGAATTTGTGACTCTCCAAGAGTTGGCCGAAATCGCCTGCTACCTGGAAATAGACAAACTCAAGAAACCGGTGGGCAAACAAGATCAATATATGGCTACTTTTGGCGGCCTGACCAGCCTTGAGATCGCCAAAGATGGTGAAGTGAAGGTGACTCCTCTGATTAAAGGCACTTCCGCGCTGGCCGAGTTCGTGGCCAATACCCATCTGTACTATACAGGCTTTCGACGCGATGCGCTGGAGGTTCTACAGGACCAGAATCAAGCGCTTGAGGAAGACGCGAATCCACAGCGCTCGCAAGTGGAGGATAGCCTCAAGCGGATTCACGAACTTGGCTATGCAATCAAGGATGCGATTGTGTCTGACAACTATGACCGTTGGGGCGAGCTTCTGCACACCCATTGGATACACAAAAAAAACTTGTCCTCGAAAATCAGTCTGACCCGGGTCGATCAGATTTACGAGGAGGTGCGCCGAAACTGCAACGTGCTCGGCGGCAAAATCAGCGGGGCCGGCGGCGGCGGGTTTCTGATGCTCTACTGCACCGGCCACCATAAGCGGCTGGAGTCTTACATGGCCAGTCAGAATATGCCGCGACTACACTACAGCATCGAGCCTCAAGGGACGAAAGTGGTGGCCGACCTGGGCCCGGGAATGGAGCAGGCCCAGGTCATTTTGGGGGAGCGAGCCTGACCATGCTTTCTGGGAAGACCATTCTGGTGACGGGGGCGAGCATGGGCATCGGCAAGGCCATCGCCCGGGAAGCCGCCTACCAGGGGGCGCGGGTGATCGTAGCCGCCCGGCACCGTCAGCCCCTGGAGGAGTGTCTGGCCGGCTTGAGCGGGTCAGGACATGAATTACGCCAGTTGGATGTAGCCGACAATACCTCGGTGAAGCAGCTGGTCGAATCCCTGGACCAACTGGACGGATTGGTCAACAACGCCGGTATCTTGGGTCCCATCGGCCTGCTCGGCGAAATTTCTCTAGCTGAATTCGAAGAAACCTTGGCTATCAATTTCATGGGCGCGGTCCGCATGATTCGAGGCTGCCTGCCGCTTTTGCTGAAAAGTCCCAGAGGTAAAATCGTCAATCTGTCCGGCGGTGGAGCGGCTACCCCTTTTCCGCGCTACTCTGCCTACGCCTGCAGCAAAGTAGCGCTGGTGCGCCTGACTGAGAACTTGGCGCGGGAGTATGAACAGTTGGATATCAATATCGTAGCCCCTGGTTTCGTGCTGACACGTCTGCACGAGCAGACGCGCGCAGCTGGACCGGATAAAGCCGGTCCCGGCTACTTCGCGGACACCGAAAAGCAGACCCAGTCCGGCGGAGTGGCTCCGTCCGTGCCGGCCGAATTGATCCGCTTTTTGCTGAGTGATGCCAGCGACGGTTTGAGCGGCCGTTTTCTGTCGGCTCCTTGGGACCCCTGGCGCGAGCCTGAGTTTCTCGAGAAGCTACGCGCCGATCCACATTTGGGCACCCTGCGCCGCATTGACAACAAGGGCTTTCAGAGCAAATAAAAAGGCCCGCTAAAAATTGCCAAGCACCGGAGGCTGGCAATTTTTAGCGCTGGCCCTATGAGCGCCAGGCTGCTGCGCGGCACTGGCTGGCGGGGCACTTAGAGCCCCTAAATAGATTAGAAGCGGCTGCCGATATAGTAGGGCAGCATGGCGCGCCAGGTCGGCCAGTCGTGAGGCATATCCCAACCCCAGACGTCGAGATTGTTGCCGATGCCCTTACTCCAGAGGGTGCCGCTGAGCCAGCGGGAGTCATCCGGATTCTCATAATTGCCCTGGCCGGTCAGGATGTGAATCTGGTGCTTGCGCTGCAGTTGCTGGACGTGCCAGCCGTGCATGTTGGGCAGGTACTCGTGGATATTGTTGAAGTAGATGTTGTCATCGTGGTAGCCGTAGGACTCGAAATAGTCGTACAGGTTGTAACCGCCGCTCATGGCGATGCAGCCGTCGAACAGGTCGGGACGGCGCAGCACTTGATTCACGCAGTGATAAGCTCCGAGGCTGGCGCCGGTGGTGATGATGCCGTGGCGACCGCCGCATTTGTGCCAGATGAACGGGACCACTTCCTCGGTCACGTAGTTGTTGTACTGGGCCTGGCGAATGCCTTTATATTTGGGGTGGACCCGCTTGTTGAGCCAGGCTTCGCTGTTGATGCTGTTGATGCTGAAGACTTTGACTTTGCCCGCGTTGATGTAGGGTTCGATAGCGTCGATCAATAGGAAGCGTTCGTACTCCAAATAGTCGGCGGCGGCCGTGGGGAACATCAGCAGGGGGAACCCGTAGTGACCGTAGGTCACGATTTCCATATGCTTGTTCAGGCTGGGGCTATACCATTGATCGATCTCGCGTCTCACTCGAAAAACTCCTTTGATTTATACCGCGGGGTACTACCCCTCTGGCAGGGGTTCAAACCCCAGTTCGATCAGCCATTGGCACCAGCCAGGATCGAGGTTGGGGCCGCTGACTCGGCGGCCCTGTATGTGCAAGCAACGCACGTCTAAAGCCTGCATGCCGGCGGGAAAATCCCCACCGGTTTCACTGTATACCACCCAGTGTGCGGAGGAGAGTGGCTCCGCCGCATCGGGAAAGGCACAGCAACCCAGGCGCAGGGAAGCGATCAGAGCCTGGTTATGGTCGCCGGCCCAAATCCCGGACAAGGGAAGATTACATTCGACGGCGCGCTGTCCGATGGCCAGGACCCGCTCATCCAGGCCCAGCAGGGCCAGGGCGGGCTTCACGATTTGACCTTGGCGTCAAAGGAACCGACCACTTCCCAGGGCGGGTTCTGGCCCTTGATGCGGGCATTGAAGTTGCCTCGAGCCACTCCGTCCTGGAGGGTCTGCACGGTCACGGTGATTTTCTCGAGTTCGTATTCCTTGCCCTCCAGTTGAACCTGGCCGTGGCTGCCTTCCAGAGTCTTGCCCAGGAACTCACTCGGGCTCACGCTCCCTCTGGGAAACATCACTCTGAGATTGAGATTGGAGGGCTGGCCTTTCTCGCCACTGATGACTGAGAAAAACACGCTTTTCTCGATCACGAAGGAACAGGGCTCGGCGTTGTAGCTTTTGCCCGGCTTGCTGCCGGCCGCCTGGGCATCCTGATTGACCACGAAGGCAGCGAAACCGTTCTTGCTGCCGCAGCCACAGACCAGCAACGCCCCCAGCAGGAGGAATCTTTTCATGGCTGGACGGGCTCAGGTAGCGGCGGCGGTCCCGGATCGAGCGGCACCGAGTCCGGCACCGGAGCCGGTCCGGGGTCGGGAGGGGCCGTATCTACCGGAGGTGGAGCCGGAACGTCGACGGGAACCGTGTCGGGAGCGGCATCGGGAGGCGGCAGCTGGACCTGCTCGGGCACCGGCCCGGCGGCGTTCTCCCCATTGTCCACAGGAGCTGCTTCCCTGGCCTTGGGCGGCGCAGCCTTGGTGGCTTCAGGGCGGCTCTTATCCGCACTCGTGTAGGTCACGCGGGGAGCGCCATGGGTTGAGCAATAGCGTGCCGGCACTTCGTTACGGTACATAAACTTACGGTAGAACTTGGGACATTCCGGCCCGCAACGCTCGTTGGATTCGGAGCAGAACATCACGCACACCTTGGAAGTGTGGTTGCGCTGAATGCTGCTCGACTTGTCGTGGCGCAGAGCAAAGACCATGAACTCGTGCCAGATGCGGGCCGGCAGGTCACCGCCAAAGGAAGTGTACATGCGGCTATAATCATCGTTGCCAACCCACACGGCGGTGGTGTATTTGGCCGTGTAGCCGTTGAACCAGGCGTCGCGGAAGGAGTCGGTGGTGCCCGTTTTACCGGCCACCTCATGGTTGGGCATGTAGGCGTTGGTGGCCGTGCCGGCTTCGACGACCCGCTTCATCATATCGACCATGTTGGTGGCGGTGGGTTCGGAGAAGACTTCTTTGGTGATGGCTACGCGGTTGTCTTCCACCACGCGCCCTTCGGAGTCCTTGATGAGGGCGATGGGGGTGCTGGGAATCTTCAGTCCGGCGTTGGGGAAGACGGTGTAGGCCGAGGCCATCTGCAGGGGGGGCACGTCACAGGCGCCCAGGGCCAGCGATAGGAAAGGCGGCAATTCTTCGATGATGCCGGCCTGTTGGGCAAAATAGATGACGCGCTTGGCGCCGACCAGTTGCAGCAAGCGCACGGAAACCACGTTGCGAGAGTTCTGCAGGGCGGTGGCCAAATTGATGGCGCCCATGAAGCGCCCGTCGGAATTCTTGGGGGAGTAGCCGTCGACGGTGATGGGGGAGTCCGGCACCACGCTTTCGGGCGACAGGCCTGACTCCAGAGCGGTGGCGTAGACAAAGGGCTTGAAGGAACTACCCGGTTGGCGCCGAGCCTGCCAGGCGCGGTTGAACTGATTCTTTTTGGTCCAACCCAGACCGCCCACCATGGTCTTGATGAAGCCGGTCTTGTTCTCGATGCACACCAGCGCTCCGCTGTGCACGTTCAAATACTCGGCGTCGCGGGTGATCAGTTCTTTGAGAATTTTCTCGCCTTTGCGCTGCATGTCCAGATCGACGGTGGTGTAGACTTTGAAGCCGCCGCGGTAGAGGGTATCCTCGTCAAAGCGTTTGTAGAGCTCCTTGATGACGTAGGTGCTGAAATAGGGCACCTCGAGAATCTGAAATTCGTCGCGGTTTTTATTATAGAACTTCATGTGCTCGAGTTCTTGGAGAGCCCGCTCATATTGCTCGTCGCTGAGGAAGCCGACTTCCCTGTTGTGCATGCGGCCGAGGACTTCCTTGGCGCGGTCTTTCGCCTTATTTTCGTGACGCAGCGGGGAATATTCGTTGGGTGACTGCGGCAATCCGGCCAATACGGCCGCTTGTGCCGGGGTCAAGTCGCGGCAACTCTTGTTGAAATACAGGCTGCTGGCGGCCTGCACGCCGTAGGCGCCGGAGCCCAGGTAGATCTGGTTGAGATACATCTCCAGGATCTCGTCCTTGGTGAAGCTCTTCTCGATTTCGATGGCCAGCAGAGTTTCTTTCAACTTGCGCTCGGCGGTCTGGTCGGCGCTCAGAAAAATGTTACGTGCCAACTGCATGGTGATGGTGCTGGCACCTTGCACGTCATGGGCGGAGTATTTGGCCCAGAGGGCGCGGATGATGCCTTTGGGATCGACGCCGCGATGCTGGTAGAAGTTGGTGTCCTCGATGGCCAGAGCAGCCTTGGGCATCCACGGCGAGATTTTCTTGAGCGGCATGTAAGTGCGATTCTCGCGGTAAAGGGTGGCGATCAGCTTACCGTTGGAGGCGTAGATTTTGGTGGTCTGGGAGGGCTCGAAGTAGGCCAGTTGCTCGGCCTTGGGCAGGTCGCGGCGAACTTCTTTGAGCAATGCGTGGACGGTGGCGGCGGCAAAGAGACCGGCTCCTCCGACCATGATAAAGAAGACGCTGATCAGCGCGATCGCAAAGCGCTGTAGCTTTTCACGTTGTTTACTGGACACGGGCTACTCCCATCGAGGGCATGACAGAGGTCTTTTCCCCACTTTGGTAAGATTTACGCCGAGTCGCCAAACCTCTTGCTGAAATTCCGGGGGACGCCGAAAATTATTCTACTCCGAGAGGATGATGCTGTTGTCGCCCTGCCGGGCGGCAGCCGCGTGGGACCAGGTATTGCCGAAGCCGCTGGCGCCGGCGCTGTGATTGGGCACGGCGAACGAGGCGGGGACAGCCTGGCCTTCGATTTTGGGCATTTCCGGGGCCCGCCAGTTGAGGGCGGCCTGGGCGGTGACTTCGGCCGTTTTCTCGGGGGTCTTTTCGGCCGTGGCGCTCTCGACTTTGACCGCCGTGGTTTCTTTGACGGCCGAAACGGGAGTTTTCTCGCCCAGCAGGCCTTCTTCGCCCTCGGTTACGGCACCGGGAGAGTCGCTCAGGGGCTTACCTTTCTCTTCCTTGGCCTGGGGCTTCTGGCTGAGGGCCGTTTCTTGCACTACCTGCTGGCGAACCGGTTCGCGGTCGGTTCTGGGCGGCTGATACCAGGGCATCTGGCGCTCGATGTCGTCCCAGTTCTCCAGAACACCGGAAACGATCTGCGTCAGGGCCAATCCGGCCGGTAGATCGGAGGAGGAGCCACGCTGGCCCGGCCGGTTGGGCAGGCCTCTCTGGGGATCGATACGGTTGGCTGTGCTGGTGAACATCCTGGTCGCTCCTGTTCTTTCTCTGCTACCAAAATATCAGGCCAGAAAAAAGTGGGGGAAAAACCGGGGAACTCTACTTTAACCCTCGGTAAATCTTCCGAGGTCAGATCACCTCGACGGTCGGGGCCTGTTTTAGAATTGTTGCAGCCTTGAGGGCTTCGCTCAGCGTGTTGACTCCGATAAGCTTGAGCTTGCCCAGCCCTTCCGGTTTGGCTCCATGAGCGGGAACCAGCACTTTCTCGAATCCCATCTTGGCCAGCTCCTTAAGACGCGGCTCCAATTGAGTGATGGAGCGTACCTCGCCGGTCAGGCCCACCTCCCCGCAAGCGGCCAGGCCCGAGGGGACGGGGGCGTCCAGACGAGAGGAAGCGATGGCCAGCACCAGCGGCAAATCCAGGGCCGGCTCCGACAGGCGCAGGCCGCCGGCGCAGTTGGCATAGACATCGGACTTGCCGGTGGCCAGCCCGGACAACCTGCGCGACATCACGGCCAACAGCAGGCTCAGCCGGTTGCCGTCCAGCCCCACCGCTCGGCGCGTGGGCGACCCCCCGCTTTCCGCGGCGATGGATTTATTGACCAGCGCCTGCAACTCAACCAGCACCGGTCGGCTCCCCTCCATCGACGGAAAAATGATGGTGCCGGCCGTATTGCTGCGCCGCTGGCTCAGGAAGAATCCGCTGGCGTCGTGGATGGCCTGCAGTCCCAGCGCCGACATTTCGAAGAGACCTACCTCGTGGCTGGCTCCGAAGCGGTTCTTCACGCTGCGCAGGGCCCTGAGGTTGTGATTGCCGTCGCCTTCGAAGTAAAGCACCGTGTCCACCAAGTGTTCCAGTACCCGCGGTCCGGCCAACTGACCTTCTTTGGTGACATGGCCCACCAGGAAAATAGGCACTTCTTCTTTCTTGGCCACGCGCATCAGCGAGGCGGCGCACTCGCGCACCTGGGTGACGCTGCCGGGCGCCGGCGCCAGGTCACTCTTGAAAAGAGTCTGGATCGAGTCGACGATCACCAGGCCGGGGCGGACCGCCTGGATCTGAGCTTCGATGGCCTCCAGGCGCGTTTCCGAGAGCAGCAACACGCCGTCGCCGTGGACTTTGAGGCGGTCGGCGCGCAGGCGAATCTGGCGGGCTGACTCCTCGCCGCTGACATACAGGATGGGCGGTCGGGTGGTGCGCAACTTCTGGCAGATCTGCAGCAGCAGCGTGGACTTCCCGATCCCGGGCGGGCCTCCCAACAGCACCAGCGAACCCGGGACCACTCCGCCGCCCAGGACCCGGTCGAGTTCGTCCACCCCGGTGGAGAAGCGCGGTTCGTCCAGCACTTCGACTTTGTCCATGGGCACCGGCGGGGCGCCCTCCAGAGTGAGCGCCATGCCGGTGGAGCGGCGTTCCTGCACCTCGGCCTGCATGGTGTTCCACTGGCCACAATCAGAACAGCGCCCAGACCATTTGCTGGACTGGGCGCCGCAGTTCTGGCAGCTATAGACCGCCCGGGCCTTGGGTGGCACTAATGGGCAACCGCTTCTTTTTCGGCGTTTTCTTTCCACCATTCCTGGCCGATGGTGGGCAGCGTATAGATCGGATCGTAGTATTCATAACGCTTGTTCAGGGCGGCGGAATCTTCGGCCTCGATGGTGGTGCGGTAGTTCTTGGTCCAGTAGCTGATGCCGCGGTCGCGGTCGTATTCGGCTACCTGGTGCACCCAGCGCTTGCCCACGAAAGGCACGTCGCAAAGCAGGCGGGGAGTGGCGTAGCCGGGCATGTAACCCATGATGTCATGCTGCAGCGCCTGCGCCTCGTGCACGGCGATGCGCCAGTGCTCCGAATTCGGAATCATGTCGCACATATAGAAATAGTAGGGCATGATGTGGCCGCGATCGAGCAGGGTAAAGCAGAGATCCAGGAGAGCTTCCGAGGTGGTGTTGACGCCGCGCAGCAGCACGCCCTGGTTGCGCACGTCGCGGAAACCGAAGTCGAGCAACATTTGGGCCGCCTCGGCCACCAGTGGGGTGACCTGCTGGGCGTGGTTGACGTGGGTGTGCAAGGCCAGGTCCACGTCGTGTTTACGGGCTTTTTTGGCCAGGCGCTCCATCGAACGCAGCACGGTGCCCTGCAGGAAGTGCTGGGGAATGGCCATCAGGCCTTTGGAGGCCAGACGAATGTCGCGGATGTGGGGAATCTCGATCAGTTCGCTGACGAAATCCTCGAGTTGCTGCGGAGGCAGGTTGGCCACGTCGCCGCCCGAGACGACCACGTCGCGAATGGCGTTGTGTTCCTTGAGATACTGCAAAATCATGCGGTGGCGCTCGGGTTGCTTGATGTTGAAGCGCAGCTTCTGCACGGTGGGCGTGCTGTTGCCCACCAGATCCATGCGGGTGCAGTGGCCACAATATTGCGGGCAAGTGGACAACAGCTCGGCCAAAACCTTGGTGGGATACCGGTGGGTCAGGCCTTCGACCACCCACATGTCGGCTTCGTGCAGGCTATCGCGGCTGGCTTTGGGGTGATTGGGCCAGTCGGTGCGGCGATCGGCGAAGGCCGGCAGCATATAGCGGCGCACCGGGTCGTTCCAAAGATCATCGACGTTCATGGTGTTGATCATCTGCGGAGGAACGAGCAGCGACATGGTGGCGCGCGTTTCGATGTCCTGCTGCAGCGATTCGGCCAGCGAGTCGGGCAGTTTGTCGCCCAGGAGTTCCTTGAGTTCTTTCAGGCTCTTGACGGTGTTCTTGCGCTGCCACATGGCGTCTTCCCACTCCTCGCGGGTGACGTTCTTCCAACCATGGATGCGTGTCCAATCGGGTTCATAGAATTCGCGCTTGGGCGGATAGGCGTAGGGCTGCCCCAGGGATTCCACCGGCGTATGGTCAGTGGCGAAGGTTTGTGTAGACATAGACGAGCTTCTACCCATAGCCCGCCCGGCGCAAAACGTGGGGAGGTCGGCAGCCAGCCGTTGTGGTAGGAGAGAGGATGCGCAAACTGCTTTTTGTTGCCGGCATGCTGGTGGCGGCCGCGGCCGCCTGGGCTCAGGCCTTTACCAGCACTCCTCTGACCGTGGGTCAGACCGCTCCGCCTTTCGAACTGGCCGGCAGCGACGGCAAGACCTACTCGTTGAAACAGTTTGAGGGCAAGGAAGCGGTCGTTTTAGCCTGGTTCCCCAAGGCTCATACGCGCGGCTGCACCGAGGAGTGCAAGAGTCTGGGGGAGCAGGCGGAGGTTTTGCGCGGCTACAAAGTAGCGCTCTTTGCTATCAGTGTGGACAAGCCAGAGGACAACCGGACCTTTGCCGAAAACCTGAACCTGCCCTATCCCATCCTGAGCGATCCAACCCGCGAGACGGCCAGGGCCTACGGAGTGCTCAAGGGCTTGCCGGTGGCCGCCCGCCACACGATTTACATCGGCAAGGACGGCAAAGTGCTGCTGGTGGACGATGCCATCAAGACGGCCACGGCAGCTCAGGACATGCTCAGGCATTTCCAGCAGCTGGGTATCGAGAAAAAGTAAAAAAGCCACGCCGCCAGGCGTGGCTTTTTTGGGGGGGCACTTAAATTCCGACCGGCGGGGTTTCGCGGCGCATGGTGCCGTCTCGGTCCAGGCGTAAAATCTCGCGGTGCCGGCTGGTTTCGAAGCTCTGCACATCGTAGTAGCTTTCCAGCACGGTCTGGCGGTTGATGCTGTCGAAGGTGAGAGTCTGGCCCAGCCCGTTGGTCTTGAGTTCGTAGGTACCGTAGCCGGTCATCTCCCACTGGTCGCCCAGGCGGCCGACGGTTACGCCGGCCAGCCAGTCCTGCGAGGGCGGGAGGCTTTCCAGGCCGTCAAAGTAGTAACCGGCGCAGCCTTTGATGCGCGCATCGTCGATGCTGGTGATGGCCTGCTCACCGAAGGAGCGCACCATTTTGTCAGCAAAATTCGGGCTGACGGCGGGCGTGCTGGTCAGCTCGCCGCTCAGCCAGGGCTCGAAACCCATGGTGGGCATCGGACAGACGGCCGGCCGGGGCGGGGCGGGGGGCTGGGGGCAAACGGCCGGCTCGGGATGGCCGGGCTTGCCGGGGCCGATCCAGGGTTCGAAGCCGAGCTGAGGCTGGAAAGATTCGCTGGGGGCCGCCGGGGTCTGCTCAGTGGGGGCGGGGCGATTCGATACGCTGATGACAGCGGGGCGTAAGCTGGGATTGGTGTTGATCATGGCGTTGGGTGCTCCTGTGTGTCTCTTTATTCTGCCGCCACTCTAAAGACCGGAACTCAAAAAAAACTTAACGTTCCATGCGAGCGGCCAGGCGGATTTGGGTTCGCCGCACTTTTTCTTCGAGCTGGCGGACACGCTGCAGAAGCTCCTCGTTGCGCACCGGGTTGAGGCCGGTGGGATCGGTTTGCACCGTATCGTCAGCCAGGATGAGCGACCAGGCGTCGGTTTGCAGCTCGGGCAATTCCAGCGGATTGAGCAAGATCCCGAAGCGCTGGCAGTAGAGCAGGTCGCGTGAGCGTCCGTGATAGTAGAGGGCCATCTGGCAGCGACAGCGGTTGTTCTGGAAGGCGGGTAGCAAGCAGTTGTCCTGGACATCCGCCCAGAGATATTCGGGTTGGCCGTCCTGGCGCCACCAGCTGCCCACGGTAAATCGTTCTCCCAGCGGCACTCCCTTGCCCAGGACCAGGCGTCCTGGATAGATGAGTTCGAGCCAGCCGACCTGGGCGGCCGGACTGGACCATTCGGGCCGCCTCTCGATCTGGTCTCCCAAAACGTAGTAGTTGGCCGGGATATCGCGGGGATGGGCGACGGCCAGACAAGCGCAGTGGCTGGGAGCGTCCAGGTGAAGTTGCTCCAGCATGAGGGGCTGCGGAAAGCCGGGCAAATCGTAGGGCATGCCGCTGCACAGGGAGAGGCCATCGAATTTGACCGGTACGGGACAGAACGACAACCGCCAGCGGCACTCGAGCAGCAAGGCCAAGGAGTTGCGCGCCCGCCCGAACGGATTTTTCCACCAGGGCTCATGGGGGCGTTCCCGGACCAGGGCGATCCGAGCGGCAGTGGCCGGGGGAATTTCGTGGATAGTGTAGTTCTGGTTCTTGCCGGTCAAGCAGAAGCCGCCGCTCGTGTCTTCGACGACCAGATTGACGGAACTGCCGGGGGCCAGAGCCCACGCCACGGCCTGGCGCAAAAGGGTGGTCGTGTCGAGGTCCTCGTTGGCCTGGCTGTCGAAGCGCGTAAAGCGGCCCGGTTCGCGCAACTGCGCGGGCAACTGATCGGGAAAAAGCAGAGTTACGCTTTCGGAGCGCAAGCCGCTGGAGAGATGCATCTGGCTGACATCACCGGCTACTCCCGCCTGCACCGCGAAAAGCGCCCAGCGAGTATGGTAAGTGCGCGCCAATTGGGCGAGCTTTTCCAGCCCTCGAGCCAGGTCGACGGTGAATTTTCCGGCCGAGTCCAGGTGTGCGTCCCGGCTTAATCGAGCTACCATCTCTTCGAGTTCGCTGACTCCAGCCAAGCTTTGTCTCCGAACAAAAAAGAAGCCCCAAGGTTTTGCCTTGGGGCTCCTTTCGAGTGCTTACTCCGCGCTGGCGGCCGAGGCCGGCTCGGGAGTGCTCTCGGCCGCGGGGGCCTTGGGCAGAATGTTGAAGCGCAGGTTTTCTTCGCCTTCGGTGTAGTCGATTTCCACGGTGCTACCCTCAGGCACGTTGCCGCGGATGAATTCCTCGGCCAGCGGGTCTTCGACCATGCGCTGAATGGCGCGGCGCAGCGGGCGCGCTCCATACTGCGGGTCGAAACCGTCCTTGGCCAATTTTTCTTTGGCGGCCTGGGTGGCGGTCAGACGCCGATCCTGGGTCTGCATCTCCTTGCTGACCTTGGCCAGCATCAGATCCACGATCTGGGTGATCTCTTCGAGCTCCAGCGTCTGGAACACGATCGGGTCATCGAGGCGGTTGATGAATTCGGGCTTGAAGACCTTTTTGACTTCTTCCAGCACCTTCTTCTTCATGCGCTCGTATTTGGCGTCCTTGTTGCCGTCGTCTTTCTTCTCGCGGAAGCCGATCTCACGGTTGGCGTCGGCTGCCGAGATCCCAATATTGGAGGTGAGGATGATCACGGCGTTCTTGAAGTCCACCTTGCGACCCTGAGAGTCGGTCAGGCGGCCGTCTTCCAGCACCTGCAGCAGCATGTTAAAGACGTCGGGGTGAGCTTTCTCGATTTCGTCGAGCAGAATCACCGAATAAGGGCGGCGGCGCACCGCCTCGGTCAGTTGGCCGCCTTCCTCGAAACCGACGTAACCAGGAGGCGCGCCGACCAGACGCGAGACGGCGAACTTCTCCATGTACTCCGACATATCAATACGCACCATGGATTCCTCATCATCGAAGAGGAACTCGGCCAGCGCGCGGGCCAGCTCGGTCTTGCCCACGCCGGTCGGTCCCAGAAAGAGGAACGAGCCGATAGGACGTTTCGGATCTTTGAGGCCGGCGCGGGCGCGGCGAATGGCCCGGGTGAGCACCTTGATAGGCTCTTGCTGGCCGATGACGCGCTTTTGCAACGAGGCTTCCATGTTGAGCAGCTTGGTGGATTCTTCGGCGGCCAGCTTGGCCACCGGAATCTTGGTCATCAAGCTGATGATATAGGCGATGTCCTCCTCGGTGACTTTGTTGACCTTGTCACGCAGGTTGGACTTGCGCTCGCCCCACTCTTTCTCGAGATCCTCGCGCTTCTTCTGGATGTTGGCTTCCTTCTCGCGCAGCTGGGCGGCCTTTTCGTACTCCTGAGCCTTGATGACCGCTTCCTTTTCAGTGCGGATCTTGCGCAGCTCGGTTTCCACGTCGCGCAGTTCGGGGGGCGGCAGGGTGGCCTGCAGGCGGACGCGGCTGGCCGCCTCGTCCATCACGTCGATGGCCTTGTCGGGGAGGAAACGATCGCTGATGTAGCGGTTGGCCAGGCGCACCGAAGCAGTCAAAGCCTCGTCGGTGATCTGGACCTTGTGGTGGGCTTCGTAACGGTCGCGCAGGCCCTTGAGGATTTCAATGGCCTCGTCTTCGGAAGGTTCACCCACCTGGATGGCCTGGAAGCGACGCTCCAAGGCGGCGTCCTTCTCGATATACTTACGGTATTCATCGAGGGTGGTGGCGCCGATGCACTGCAGTTCGCCGCGCGACAGGGCCGGTTTCAAGATGTTGGAGGCGTCGATGGCGCCTTCGGCGGCGCCGGCGCCCACGATGGTGTGGAGTTCGTCCACGAAGAGCACGATCTCGCCGGCGGCCTGACGGATTTCCTCCATCACCCGCTTGAGGCGTTCTTCGAACTCGCCGCGGTATTTGGTGCCGGCCACCAGGCCGGCCAGATCCAGCGCGATGACGCGCTTGTCGCGCAGCAGGTCGGGAACTTCGCTCTTGAGGATGCGCTGGGCGAGGCCTTCCACGATGGCGGTTTTACCGACACCGGGTTCGCCGATCAGAGCCGGATTGTTCTTGGTGCGGCGTGAGAGCACCTGAATGACGCGCTCGATTTCGCCGGCGCGGCCGATGACCGGGTCCAGTTTGTTCTCGCGGGCCAGGTCGGTCAGGTCGCGGCCGTAGCTGTCGAGGGTCGGGGTTTTGGTGCGTTCCTTGGCCGGCGTAACCGAGGTTTCCACGCCCAGAAGCTTGGTGATTTCCGAGCGGATCTTGGAGGGATCGACGCCCAGGTTGCTGAGCACGCGGGCGGCCACGCCCTCGCCCTCGCGCACCAGCCCGAGCAGCAGGTGCTCGGTGCCGATGTAGTTGTGAGCCAGCGCGCGCGCTTCTTCGAAGGCCAGCTCGATGACGCGCTTGGCGCGCGGTGTAAAGACCATCTCCTGCTGAGAAGAGGCCGTGCCTTTGCCCACGATCGATTCGACTTCGCCGCGTACTTTGGCCAGGTTGATGCCAAGGTTTTCCAGCACCTTGGCGGCCACGCTTTCCCCTTCCGAGATGATGCCCAATAGCAGATGCTCAGTTCCGATGTAATTGTTGCCCAGGCGTTGCGCCTCTTCTTGGGCCAATACGATCGAACGCCGGGCTCGCTCTGTGAAGGGTTCCCACATTGCCGTAACCTCCTAGTGTTCCCGTTTCCGGGTATGCGCTGTGACTTCGGTCGCCTCAGAATCCATCCCCCCTAGTCGAAGGGATAGGCTGTTTTGCGACTTAGGAAAAGCCTTCGAACGGCCAGAAGTCTGAACCTTCTTGGGTTGAAAAATTTGCCCGGGCCTCTCAGGGGTTGTTGAGGCGCAGGCGGCAGGCGGCCTGGACCCGCTCTTCATTGACCCGGTTCCCTTCTGGCGTGCGGCCGGCGCGGCGGCGCAGGCGCAAGGAGGTCTCCAGAATCGCGCTGCCGCCATCATAGGTCAACCTGAATTCCTCGACATGCTGGGCCAGTACGGCCGCTTCCGGTCCGGGGTGGTCGAGCAGGTCGGTGGCCAAGAGCCCGGCCATGGGGCTCGAAAAGGGCGCGCCGGCTGGGCGATAGGCCCGTCGTAATAAGCGGCCGGGTGTTTGCAGGGTGGCGTAGTAAAGCACGAACTCGTCCCATTGAGGGGTGCCCGCATCGTCGTAGGAATCGGCCGCCCGCCAGTCTTGCAGGGAAGAGATACAAATTCCGTGTCGACTCAGCCCTTCGACTTGCCGGTCCGAGGAATGCAGGACCGTCACCAGACTGGCCGAGGAGCGGCGCACCTCACCCTGGAGGCGCGCCAGCGATCGATTGAGTTCGCCCTGCAGGCTACTCCGGGACATGACGATGTTGAAACTCCGAGAGCCGCTCAAGAGCATGGCAAAGATGAGCAGGCTGATCACGCCGAATAAGGCCATGGCCAACACCAGTTCGGCTACCGAAAAGCCGCGCTTCAAGGCACGATCCAGCGGCTCAGACGAGTGCTGGTGGTGCCGACGCCGGCCCGGCTCTGGCCGGGTTCCCCACTCCACCACCAGACCTCGACGCGCAGAAGATAGCCCCGCCGTGTGCTGGGAGCCGCACAGGCAGCTTCGGTGGAGGTGACCTGGTAGAAAAATTGGGTCTGCGAGTTCAGATCATGGCTGTACAGACCCTGTTCCAACCGGTCGCTGTTGTCGGCGTAGAGGCCCGCCTGAATAACCTCCTCCAGGGTGGCTTCGGCGAAGGCACGTCCGACCGTGAGATCGGAACGCTTGGCGCTGCCCTGTAGAAGCTGCAGAAAGAGCCCTCCCATGATCAGGCAGACAATGGTGATGAGAAAGAAGGCCAGGACCAGCTCGGCCAGAGTCATACCCCGTGGTTGCCTCAATCCAAATACCAGGCGTAGCCTTCCAGGCGCAGGCTCGACTCCCGGAAGGCCGAGTTCAACTCGGTATGGTGAAATTTTACCTTGGAATCCGTGAAGCCGTTGAAGACCAGGGATCCTGTTTCCGTGGCCAGAGCGCCCACGATGTCGATATTCTTGTTGCCGTCGCCCCAGAGCCTGCCCTTGGCGTAGATCAACCCGCGCCAGTCGATATCGCGGCGATCTCGCTGGCGGTAGTAGTCACCCGCCTCGGTCAGCCATGCCTGGGCGTTAGCGGCGCCCTGCAGGCGGGCGTCCTGGGCCACCCGCGACAGCAGATTCTTAAGATTTCCTTTGATCAAATCGTTGTATTTTCTATTGGGGTCAGGTGGACCCAGGGCGTCCAGTTGGATCAGCCAGCCGGGCTCGGCCTGACCTTCGTCGACGGAGCGCAGAAAGGCCATCAGCCTGGCGTGCCGGCCCACCGTCATACCCCCGGCAAAATCTCCGGTATCCGGTGCTGCCAGACAATCCGCCATAAATTGCAGAGCGGCCGGCGGCACATCGTGGGCGCCGCTGGGGGTTTTGGTTGGCCAGTTGGGAATGAGCGGCTGCACGCGGGTCAAGTAATCGTTGGAGTCGATTTGAGCATCGCGCACGTTGGCTGTACCGGTGTAGTAGGGGGGGCGCGATTCGTCCTGGCCGATGGTTTCTTCACGCCCCCTCAGCGTTCCAACCGGATCCGCGTCCCCCAGGCTTTCCCAGGCGTTCAGGTCGTTGAACAGGGTGGGATTGTTGGTATCGGTGTCGTTCAAGGCCACCGTCAGAGCCTCGAAATCGGCGGCCAGGGTGACGTCGCCGCTCTCTTCGGTGGGGCGCATGCGCAGGTCGCCTTCGCTAAACAGGGCCAGTCCGGTGCTGGTGGCGCTCGACAGTGTGCTGCGCCCGCTGATGCTGATGTTGCCGCCCGTCCCGCTGGTCTTGAGAGCGGCCACCGTGCCCTGACCCACTACGTGTCCGCGTACTTTGAGGTCGCCGCGCAGGCGCAACGAGCTTTGTTTGCCCGGTTCGTCCAACCCCGAGTTGGCGGGGTGGTACCCCAGGGCTAACTCCGCCTGGGAGACTCCGCCCAGCGAATCAAATTCGAGAGGGCCGTCGGTTTCCACCTGGCCCTGCAGCATAAATTTACGCCCGGAGAGGGCCGCCACCAGTTGGCCGGGAGAGCCGCTGCTGGCCCCTCCATCGTAGATGGCGTCCTGGTAGACGACGCTCGGACCGCCGGCGGCCGGCTGAAATTGCACCTGACCCGGCCCGACGAAGGTATACTTGCCGGCCGGCAACGGGTGCACACTGCCCGCCGCCGTATGCAGGTCGCCGGCATCCAGCCGGAGTTGAGGCACGGGACCAATATTCAGGCTGCCGCCCAGTTGTGCTTCCAGTGTGCCTTGTTGCTCGGGCGAGTTCTTCAGCGAGACTCCGTCACTGGGTTCGGCAAAGTCGCCGTCGCCATCCAGAGTGATGGTGGAGCCCACGCGCACGTCGCCCCGGCCGGTAGCGGCGCCGCGGCGCAGAAAGCGCGCGTCCCCGGGCAGATAGAGATGGCCGCGAGCTCTTAGCTTGTTTTTGGTAGCGTCCTCACCGTCAAATTCGCAACTGATACCACCACCGTTTGGAATCATGGCCAGATCTGCGCCGCTGTACATGGCGCCGTCCAGAGGGGGGCGGCGCCGCAGCAAGACTTCGACTCGGCGCGTTTGGCCGCCATTCCGTCCGAGCACGACCAGCAGGGCGCAGCCAGGCGGAACTTTCAGTTGGCGCCAGGTAGGGAAGGGGGGCGTCAGGGGCTGGTGAGGAGCCAGCGGATCAGGATTGGTCAGATTATTGGCCACCTGAAGGGTGGCCCGGCAGTCGTCGGAGGGAAGCTCAAGTTCCAGCCGGTTGTTGGCCAGGCTGCTCCCCTGCTCCAAGGCGAGCAACTGACCGGGGATCTGCATGCGCAGGCTGCTGCCCCCAAAGGGAGCAGTGCCCCAACTTGAATCGGCCTGGAGGCGATCACGGGCATATTCGATGGCGCTGAGACAGGTTTGATGGGCCGCGATACGCTGGTCTTGGCCGCGTGCCAAGGCCCAGTGGCCACGGTGCACCGAGACCAGGGCTGCAGCCAGCATGCTGAGCGTCACCATCAGCAGCAAGACCCCTACAAGGGCGACTCCGCGCCCTTTTGCATGCTTCATAATTTACTGATTAGGAAATAGATCCAATTCTCCCCCATGTCAATTGTTAATCCCGGCGCAGCGGCGGCGTGTAGAAGACGGACTGGTTGATGGGCGCGGCCGAGGGGGCGGTAAAGCCTGGCTGATTTTGTGAGCCCTGCACCAGGAATCCGGCCGAGGGGTTCTCCTGGACCATTCGGGGGGAGAGCATTACGGCTCCCTGGCATTCATTCAGTCGGTTGTTCATAATCCTTATTGTAGCGAGGCGGGCTTATAGAACAGTTAGTCAGAACCAAATTTTATTGCCGCCATGTAAACTTTTTCTCTTAAAAGGGACACGGCACTTACTTCCCAAACCCATGTTGCATGTACTGCCAACGCTGTCAGATGCAACCGGCCAGCCGCACGGTGCATGATCAGTGGGGCCATCCTCACGCTTTCTGTGAAATGTGCGCCACCCAGGTCCAGGTTTTCGGCACTCTCCAAAAGATGCTGCTGCCCGCCCTCATGCAGCCCAATCTGCCGGCCCAGCAGTCCTGCCCCGGCTGCCATATCAGTTGGCAGCAGCTCCAACAACAGTCTCATCTGGGATGTCCACAGTGCTACCGCCATTTTCGCACCGCACTGGTAGCCTCAGTGATGCGTCTGCACGGTCATTCGCAGCACCGCGGCCGCCACCCGGCGTGCCCCGCCGGACCGGAGAAGCCCAAGGCCGAGGTGCTCCGAGAGCAATTGGAGCAGGCGGTGGCGGAAGAGCGTTTTGAAGATGCGGCCGCTCTTCGCGACCAGTTACGCAAGCTACAGGAGGAAAACTCGTGAAAGACCTGCAGTGCGCCTGGCTGGGCGAGATCGGTCCGCAACAGGGAGTGGTGCTTTCCAGTCGTATCCGCCTGGCCCGCAATCTGGAGGGCTACCCCTTTCCGCCCTCGTGCCGGCCCGGCTCCCTGACCGATGTGCTGACGCTGATTACCGATCGAGCCGGCCAACTGCCCAACTACACCACGGTCGACATGAACAGGGTCCATCCCGTCGAAGCTCACCTGTTGGTGGAAAGGCACCTGATCAGTCCGGCTTTCGCCTCCAGCACCCGGCCGCGCAGCCTCATTCTTTCGGCGGACTCGCGCATCGCCTTGATGTGCAATGAGGAAGATCACATACGCCTGCAGTGTCTGGTCCCGGGTTTGCAGTTCGGTGAGGCCTGGAAGCAAGCCGCCCAGGTCGAGGAGTTTTTGGCCCAGGCTCTACCTTTCGCCTTCGATGAGCAATTCGGCTATCTGACCGCCTGTCCATCCAACGCCGGCACCGGTTTGCGCGCTTCGGCCATGCTTCATCTTCCCGGGCTGGCCTGGATCAACGCTCTGGAGAACATTTTTCAGCAGGTCAGCCAGTTGGGATTGACGGTGCGCGGCCTCTACGGTGAGGGTACCCAATCGGCCGGCCATCTGGTGCAGGTCAGCAATCAGGTTACTTTGGGGCCCAGTGAAGAAGAGATCGTGGCCAAGATCAACGCTGTCTGTGAGCAGATCATTCAATACGAATGTGCGGCGCGCCGCCAACTGATCAGCGAACAGCGTCTGCTGGTGGAAGATCGTTGCTGGCGCAGCCTGGCCATCCTGCGCGAAGCCCGCATTCTCGAATCCAATGAAGCCATGCAGCACATCTCCATGCTTCGTCTGGGAGTGGACCTCAATCTGATTCCTACCATGCCCATGGCACTCCTGAACGAAATGCTGGTGCGCATTCGCCCGGCCGGACTGCAGATGGAGTCCGGCCACGAGTTGGCGCCGGGGGAGCGCGACGTGGCGCGCGCCCGGCTCATTAGGCAAATGTTGGCGGACGCTCAGGCGTAGCTAACCTCCAGACGCACACTGAGCTTGTGCGCCGCCTCGGCGGTTTTTGCCTCGACGGTGACGATCAGGCCGGTTTCCGAGGTTTTTTCGAAGTGAACTTCCCCTTGGGGGCCGAGCTCATTGATGGCGCTCTCGCGAGCTTCGCCTTTTTTGAGCCAGAGTTGGCCGTCCTTCACGTAGAGCTTTTGCACCAGCTCCGATTCAGGGCCGGCAAAGCTCAGTTCGCTGGGCCCGATCTGGCGGACGTGGCAGCGTGGTAGCAGATTCTTGAGAGTGGTCAGACACTCGCTGGCAAAATAGTGCACGCGGTTGTTGGGGTCGAGAGGCACTTCGGAAGTCAATCCCAACCTTTTGTTCTGCCAGAAGAAGAAGAGAATGAAAAGAATCGTGGTAATGGTGAGACTCTCGAACATAGCTCTCCCTTTTCCGCCCGGCTGGTTGTGTAAACGTAAACATTTCTCGGGGGACCCTCTGGGAAGCGCGGCGAAACTCAGCCGGCTATGGAAATCGGTCCCGTTCAAAGGATGCAGCAGCTCACTCCGTTGCGGCGTCCCACTAAGATGGAAGAATCCGGTCCGGCGGATACCCTGGTTCCGGTCCTGCCGGTTTCGACCGACCTGCCGGCGTCCAAGACCTCTCCACGCATCGGCCCGCCCCAGGCCGCTCTGGTGGCGATTTCCTTGATCGGCGCACTCGGCTCCATGGCCTCTCTGTTCATGGGAGCCGCCCCGGCCAACGCGGAGCCGATGGCTCAGGTCCAGATTCAGGCCCATCCTCAGCAGAATCCGATCGCCGATTTGACCACCCAGGTGGTGGTTCACGCCCGCCACGGTCAAGTGCTCCGCCAGGACCACATGATCAAGATGGATACCTATCCGGGCATGCATAAAGCCACCCTGCAACAGGGTCAAAATCCGCAGCCGCTGTTGGACGGCGCCCCCAATTTTCGCCAGCTACCGGGCAGCAACGTTTACGGAGTCGGTCAGCCGACCGTACAGGGTCTGCGCTCCGTGCTGAATGATTTGAACGCCGGTCCCAACGGAACCGGTCCGGCTGTTACCTGGACGACTCTGCGTGAAGAACCGACAATCTATATTCAGGGCCGTTCTTATACCCCGCGCAGCCTGGAGCATCCCACCACCAATCTGGCTGACCCGGGTGTGAGCGCGGCCACTGTCGAGTCTCGGGAAGACACACTCAAACAAGAGATTTTGCAGGAAGCCGCCCAGCACGGCGGGCGCTTCCTGGTGGCCGAAGAGAACCCCGACGGCAGCGTGGTGGGTAAATGGGTAGAACTCAAACCGGGCGACGTGCAGACTCCGGCCGAGGTTTTTCAAGATCTGCGGGCTCAGGGCTATAAAGTGGACTACGCCCGCATTCCCGTCAGTGACGAGAAAGCGCCGGAGAATCAGGACTTTGACGCGCTGGTGGCGCGCCTGCGCACGGCCGACCCCAACAGTCCGCTGGTTTTCAATTGTCACGCCGGTCGGGGCCGGACCACCACCGGCATGGTCATCGGCCAGCTCTTCCGCGGAGTGCAGAATCCGGCGCCCGGAGGCGCTCCCCAGGGAGCCGACCGTTTTGAGCAGGGGAACTTCAAGGCGGTGCTGGCGCTGATCGGACAGCTGCAGGGAGGCCCGGAGTCCAAGGCGGCGCTGGACGCCGTCATCGATCAGTCGGGCGAGGTGCAGAACCTGCGCACCGCCATCGCCAAGCTCAAGGTCAAATCGGAAACCTCACCGCAACGGGCGGTGGCCGAGGAGAGCCTGTCCGCCGGTAAGGATTACCTATATCGTTACTACAAGCTGATCGCCTTCGAGAATTACCTGCGCGAGATGGCCCCCCAGGGCTTCCCGCAGGATTTTTCCAGCTGGATCCGCCAGCACCCCGAACTGGACATCTCCCCTGAATCTTTAGAACTCGCCTTCAACTACCTTGCCGGCAACAACGCAGCCCAACTGGCTTAGCGATTCAGTACTGCGGCCTGATGGGCCTGCCGCTGCGCGATTTCTAAGGTCAAGGGCGGCTGGCCAAGCGCGTGCCGCGTTGGGTCCGTGAGCTTTTTCGTGGGCGAAGTCGTTTACCGGTTCAGGCCGGGCAATCCACCCGGTGAGGTGTTGGGATCTTCGTCGGGTCCAGGTCGATAAGGAAGGGGTTCAGCTAAGCGTCGAGTTTCTGGCCCGGTCGTTTCCAACTCCTCAGTCAGCGCTCGCAGGTAGTCCGCTTTGTTCGTTTTGAACCAGTCGATCTGGAAGCCGGCCCGCCGGGCGAGTTCTGTGTGAACCACCAGGATGGTGCGTCCATTGCTCTCTAAAAATGGGCCGGCCTGGTCTTCATCACCTCCGGATCACGTCCCACTACGATCTTGCCCTGCCCAGGGATAGATGGGTCCGAAAAACTGCTTATGAGTGTCCAGCAACTGTTGGTAGGTGATGTCTTCGAGCGACTTGAGGTTTTCGGAGACTCTGGGTAACTGGGCCAGAGCGGTGCTCCAAGCGCTTGACCTTCTGAAGGTCTTTCTCGCCGACGGTGTTGCGGAGGGCATTTCGGAGTGAAGTCTTCCACAAACCGAGGTCGCCGGCAGGGCCTAGCGGTTAAGTTCGACCCTTACGTTGTTGACGATAAGTTCCAAGGCTTCTTCCACGGCTTCGGTGGAGGGGTGGCGGACCATGACGTAACCTTCGCCTTCGTAGGTGATGCCGGCGGACTGGCCGGGTTCGGGGGCTTTCCACTCGACCAGCATGCCGCCCAATTTTTTCATGATGAAGTCCAGGCCGTGCACGCTTTTCACGTAGCCGCCGCCCAGTCCGCGCAGGAAGGCCGTCCCTACCGCGTACTTGCGTTGAGCGGGAGGGTTGAACTGGTCAAAGATCATCAGGCGGCACCATTCCACGTAGAGGTCAAAGTCGTTGGCCCAGTTCATGCTGGTGAAAATCTGCGAGCCCGGGGGACGGCAGCCGACTTCGCCGATAGCGATGCTCCCGTCTTTGCGGCGGAACCATTCCATATGGGAGAAGCCTGTCTCCAGGCCGAGCACGTCCAGGGCGCGTTCGCCCACCTCGCGAATGTCGTCGTACATCGGGTCGTCGATTTCGCGGGGCACGATCATGCGCCATTGGATCCACGGGTTACGCATCACGTCCAGCGGGGTCGGGTTATAGCGCGTCAGCGAATGCCAGAGATGGCGGCCGTGCACGGTGGCCGTCTCGAACGAGTGCTCCTGGCCGGTGACGAATTCCTCGATCTGCAGGGGATGGCCCCAGGAAGGCTGGTTGACCTGCAGGAGCGCGTGCAGATCTTCGCCGCTTTCCACCCGGTAGGTGGATTGGGAAGCGGCGCCGTCGACGGGTTTGACGATGATGGGGAAGCCCACCAACTGGACAAACTCCCAGACCTGTTCGGAGGATACCGCCGCCACCGAGCGGGCGCAGGGCAGCCCCCGGCTCCGCAGGCGCTCCTTCATGCGGCCTTTGTCGCGGAAGTTGAGGGCTACGTCGGGCTGGATACCGGCGATGTCGAGACGGGCGCGCACTTCCGCCACCGGCACCTGAACCTGTTCGTTGTAGCTGAAGATGCGTGCGATGCGGCCAAATTGTGACTCCAGCCCACGGGCGGCCCAGATCAGCTCCTCGGTGTCGGTGGAATTGTTGACCCGCCAGAAGGCCAGGCGATGGTGCAGTCCCTGGTCGATTCTGTCCAGAGGGTCCTGGGAAACGACCGCCAGCTGAACCCCGAAGTTGAGCATGGCGCGCAGAAAAAGCTCCACGTCGCCGCGGAGAAAAGGCACAACAAATACCACAAACATAGGGCCGGCTATTCCTCTAGGGAGTGAGGTCTACCTGCGCTCGCACCAGCGGATGATCGGAGACCATGATGCCTTCATGTTCCACCGTCTGGCTGGAAAACTGACCGGGCGAACTGCTGTAAATCCAGTCGATGTTGTGCTGCTGCCCCTGCATCTCTGGAATCTGAGCCAGTTCTTTGATGATGGCCTGGCCCGGGTTGTTGGCGTTGAGGTCGCCGCCGCCCACCACCAGGTCACCCGGCTGGATGTTTTCCTGTAGCCGCTCCCGGATGATTTGAGCAGCTTGCTCGCGTTGCCCGTTGGTATATTCGCCGGTCATGTAGTGAGTGTTCCACAGCGTGAGCGGCTGGCCGCCGGGTAGTTCCGCCCGCAGGATCTGCAGGTTACGCGGCTCGTCCTGGCCGCCGCGCCCGCTCACCCAGGTCTTGAGAGTCTCCCAGCCGCTACCGGGTTGTTCACCGGTGGTAAAAGTCACCGACTGCTCTTGCACGTGGATGTCCGGCCGCAGCAGGATCAGGTTGCCCTGCACGGCGGTCGTTTGCGCATAGAACCCTTGCATACCCAGGTCGTGGGCCAGCCTGGCCGCGTCGCCCGGGGCTACTTCCTGCATCAAGACAACGTCGGCATTTTCCGTCTGCAACTGGTCGACCATCAGGTCTAACTGGGGGCGGGCTCCGGTGGAGTCCTGGCTGAGACCATGGTGCAGATTCCAGGAAATCACCTTGAGTTCCTGACTTTCGCCCAGTCGTTGGGCTCCAGCGGGGGCCTGGATGACGGTGTTTTGCTGGCTGTTCCAGCTATCCAGCGCCCCTGGTAAATGGAAGAGTCCGTCAGCGTAGCGCCAGGCGGTGGCTCCCTGCAGGGCCGTATCCATGGCCACACAGGCATGGCCCTTTTCCCACCCGACGATTTGCTGTTGGCCCTGACAAATCGGTAGGGTGGCGGTAGCGTGCAGACCGGCCGCGCCGGCTCCGGCCAGGGTTCCCAGACCCAGCATCCCGAAGGCTAGAATTTTACGGCCGCGTTGGTCCGAGCCTTCAGATTGCGGCCGGAACTCGTCGCCGAAGGGCGAAGGTGGTGCGGGTGGTTCAGGCGGAGCGGTCGGCTTGGACCGTAGCGGACTGCAGCCGGCCAGGGGCGATAGCATGATTCCAGTCTAGGGCTGGCCTCTTAAAATTCAATAAAATGCGGTGAAAGTGTGTTAATGGAATGAATCTCATCTATCTGGATTACAACGGAACTACGCCGGTGGACCCTGAAGTGGTGGAAGCCATGCTTCCCTACCTGCGTGAGCACTACGGCAATCCTTCCACCAAAAGCTCGTTGGGGCAAAAGGCCAGAGCCGGCCTGGAGAGAGCTCGCCAGCAGGTGGCCGCCCTGATCAACGCTCGCCCAGAGGAGATTTACTTCACTTCCGGCGCTACCGAGGCCAACAACTGGGTGGTTTTGGGTTTGGGCCCGACACAGATGGTCACCACCACCATCGAGCATCCCAGTGTACTCAAGGCCTGTGACCGGCTGGAGGCTCAAGGCATCGGCACGGTGCGGCGCCTGCCCGTGGACGGCTACGGGTGCCTGCAGCCCGAGCAGTTGGAGGGTGTCCAGGCCCGCCTGGTCAGCGTCATGCACTCCAACAATGAGGTGGGTACTGTGCAGCCTATCGCCGAGCTGGCCGCCCGGGCTCGGGCGGCCGGCGCTCTCTTCCATAGCGATGCCGCTCAGAGTCTGGGCAAGCTGGAGGTGGATGTGCAGGCCTGGGGCGTGGATTTCTTGACGATGGCCGGGCATAAGCTGTATGCCCCCAAGGGCATCGGCGCGCTTTACGTGCGCTCCGGCGTACCGATCGATCCGTATATCCTGGGAGCGGGCCAGGAGCGGGGGCAGCGGAGCGGCACCGAGAACGTCGCTTTAGCGGTAGCCCTGGGGGCCGCCTGTGAGCTGGCCGGCCAGCGCTGGCGCCAGGACGGTAGCCGCATGGCCCAGTTGCGCGACCATTTGCAATTGCGCCTGCAGGCCGAGCTGGGCGACCGGGTGGTGGTCAACGGCCCCCCCCAAGATCGCCTGCCCAATACGCTGAGTGTCAATTTCCTGGGAACCACTGGAGCCGCGCTGCTCCAGCAGTGCCCGCAACTGGCTGCCTCCACAGGTCCGGCCTGCCACGACGGTGTGGTGCGGCTATCTCACGTTCTGGCGGGGCTGGGGGTCGACCCGGAGGTGGGCAAGGGCGCGGTGCGACTGTCTCTGGGGCGTTTGACCACTCTCCAGGAAACCGAAATCGCGGCTTCGACCTTGATCGCGGCTTATCAGCGCCTGAATTAGTAGCTACGGGTCCAGGCGCGGGCCACGCGCCGCCGATCATTGGGCATACCCTTGGTGAGGGTTTTCAAGTAAGCAGGATCGTAGTCCAGGGTAACTTCATCCGTATTGGTGATGTGGACATCACCGGTCCGCGCCACTACCGCGCCCTGCAGGTGGAGTTTCTTCAGGGTGTCATTGGTCTGAATAAATTGGACCTGAACGACGGGTTTTCCCTCCGCGTCAAACAGCCACCGCCCCTGGCTGTCCCTTAGTTGGACCGGCTCCAGTTTGGCCCCGCCCCAGAAGTTAACATGTTCCTCGGCATAGATGAGCCCTTTAAATTCAATCTCATCGCTGGAGGCCCCGAAGACGGTCACATTCTTGCCGAAGAGGACCACCCCGGACCCTTGCGCGCTCTGCTGCGCATCCACGCTGGCTCCCTGGTCGCTATAGGCTTGCGGGTTGCAGGCCAGGGCCAGGTCCCCGCCGGCCACCAGGGCGCCATCGCCTTCGATGGTCCCCTGAATGCGGATGTTCCCGGTCGAGCGTAACACACCGGAACTGGAATCACTGCTCACCAGCTTGACTTTGGGAATGACTCCTTCGATTTCGGATTTGATGATGAGATCTCCGCCGGCCCGGGAGGTTTCGGGGCTCTGCAGAACTTCGATTTCAGAGTCATCGGCGATGAACGCGTGGTCATCAAACTTGAACTTCACGGCCCCCCCGTCGTCGGAGCCGCCAAAGTCAACGATTCCATCCCAACAAATAAGGCCATCGGAGGGGAGACCCACCGCTGACCCTTGCAAGCCACGTCCATCATAATAAACGTAGGTCTGTCCGTCCGCGCGTTGCTGCTTCAGGGCATGCACGTTGTAGACCGTGCCTCCCAATGCGAGCTGCTCCCAACTCAGGGTGTAGGTCCCCGCCCGCATCCAGCCGGCCTTTTGTGCTGAAGTGCCAGTTGCTACGTCCGTTTGACTCTGGTTTGCGCTCAGGTTAGAGACTTTCAGGTCGTTGACAGTCAACTTGTAGATATCGTGGTTCAGCCTGGATTTGGGAGCAAAGATTCCTCCGCTTTCCCGGGCCGCTTCGTCCAGGCCGGCCCCGGGATCGACTCCCAGGCGCTTTCCATTGGAGGAAATATCCCCCTTGGCCCAGACGACCCCTTTGGGACCACCGTTCTGGCTTCGAATCTTGGTTTTATCGCCTCCGTTGATGAAATCGTTGAGGCTGATCTCACCGTTGCTGCGCAACCAGTTTCTCTCACTATCCTGGCTGGTGAGCTCAAGGTGCTTGTTGGTTCCGACATAGATGCCGTTGTTGGCCGTCACGGAGGCGTCAAAGAGCGGTTCTCCGCGATAGAGAATGTCGTTGTGGGCTTCGAACCCGGCGGAACGACCGGTGACTTTGATCAGGGCACTGTCCTTCGGAACGGTCACTCCGTCGATGGTATGGGGGGCACCGCGGTCGAGGTTGTTGTACACGACGACCTTGAATTCGGGGGCTCGCCCGCCCGTGTTTTCTAAACTTCCGAGGATGGTACAGAAGTATTTACCGCTCGCACTGTCTCTGGTAGGGGAAACGCTGGAGACTTTCAAGGCCCGGGACGGCCTCAGCACGTTGTTCTGGCCCGGGTCCTGAGCGAACTTTTGATTGCGCTCCAGGTGATAGTAGACGAACTCAGCCGCACTCTCGGCCACCAGCTCAGCCTCGCGCTGGTGCTCGCTGGCGCTCAGGCCGGCGAAGTTGGCCTGGTTGGCCTGAAAAAGCGCCCCCGTCATCATGACGATGATGGATGAGACCATCAAGACGAGAACCAGGGCCATACCGCGGCGGCGCTTCACGAGTGGGGTCCTCCTTAAAGACGGGGGTGAGTGTTGGCTGGAAAGACAGTCGAGGTGATTTCGATAACTTCAAGCAGAGACCTGCCGGCACCCATCTGGCGGCCGGGTCGGGAGCGAAGCTTGAGATTGATATTGACCAACTGGTTTCCGGCGTCCAGGTCGACACGGAAGGCTAGAAGGCGGTCGCACAGTTCTTTGACGCTATGGTCCAGCAGGCTGGGATGGGCCGAAGTCAGGTCGGCCGCACTGAAGGGATCCCGGGGCACCCCCTGCACACCACCGTCATCATCCCGTAAAAGCATGCGCATCAACTTGCCTTCGGGGACGTCCTTGGTGGCCCAGTAGACGATGTAGCAGTCCCACCTTGGGAGACCGCTGTCGCTGTCGTAGCTGGTCGGGTTTTGTGGGCGGCGAAGGCCGTTCAGGCACACGGCTCCCCGCTGGACGTTGATGGTGGGAAGCGGGGCGGGCGGGCGTTGGGGAACCGAGATTTGGGAATCGAGGGTGCTTATCGAGGAGAAACTGGAGTTGTGGACGTCCTTGCGCAGAGCGGTCAGGACGCGCCGCATGTCGCTTTGCAGATCCGCCCGTCCGGTTCCCACCTGGAAACTGCGGGAGCCCATGGAAAAAATCACGAACAGGGTAGCCGTCAGCCCTCCCAGAATGGCGAGGGCTATCAGGAGTTCGAGCAGGCTGAAAGCGGAACGCCTGGTCATTAGCGGAATTGCTCGACGAACACGACCCGCGCCAGATGCACCTGGAGCCGCCCGTAGCTACCGCGGGTATGGTCCGCTTTGCTGGACTCGGGCCACCAGTGGACCGAAACGTCGAGCCGGTAGAGGTCGCCCATCTGGGAATCCGAGGCGTCGCTGATGCGCTGGTAGCTGAAGGTGTAGTAGAAGTTGGTGTTGGAACCGGGGGCCCGCAGTTCCAGCCCCTGGGCGGCATTGGTCTTCTGCGCTTCCAGTTCCCAGAGTGGGGGAGAGGAGCCGGCCTGAATCTCCAGGACCTTGCTGGCCAACTCCAGAGCAACGGCCTTGTCGGTGCTCTTGCTGGAGGAGACGTTGAGGCGTACGAACAGTCCCATCACCAGCAGGAGCAGGAGGGCTATCAGCCCGAGGGCTGCCACCAACTCTGCCATGGTGAAGGCTTTACGCGTCACCTTTGGCCAATTCGCAGTCGAGCTCAGAAGCCCTAGGAGCGCGGCCGAAAGACGAACCCTGATCGAGTGGATGGTCGGGGTCGACACCTTCCACGAAGGGCTTGTGCCGATCGACGTGGGTCAGACGGTAGACCAGCCCCAACCAGTTGTTGAAGATGGCTTTGCCGGTATCGCCCCAGGTGTTGTCCAATCCTTGCTCGATTTGTTCCTCCGGCAAGGGGAACTGGACCGCCATTTCCGCTTCGCTACCGTGAAGATAGTTTTCCGGTAGAGGCGGCGCCTGGCTGCGCTCGCCGTTGCGATAACGCAGCACCTCACGCTTGTATTCCTTGAAAAGACTATTGTAGTCGTATTCTGGATGGCCCTGAAAGAAGACGAAGCGCAGGCCGTCGGGGCTGACGGCCACGTGCACATCGCCTTCCAGGCTCTCGATCAGGACTTTTAGGCCGGCCGCTTCCAGCTGCTCACGGGTTACTTCATTGTGGCGCGAGTGAGGCACGTCGAAGCGGGTATTGATATTGCGCAGCAGCGGATGGGAGCTGCGGGCGCAGCGGTGTTGGTAAACTCCCCAACGCTTTTGAGGTAACGGCTTGCGGTCGATGCCGTAGAGGCTTTTGAGCAGCGCATGAGTGGCCAGGCAACTGCACAAAATCGAGGTTACCTCGCGATCGGCCCAGGCGATGACTTGTTGCAGCGGTCCCCAGAGCGGTTCGCTGCTCAAATTGGGATTGGCCACGTTGGCGCCGGTAATGATCAGCGCGTCCATGCCGACTTCGCGCACGTGCTCGAAAGTTTCGTAGCGGGTGTTGATGTATTCTTGCGTCTCCTGACCGCGCTCCAGGCCGGGAATGGAGAAGGGATGGACGTAGATCTGTGCGATCTGGTTGCAGCCGCCCAACAACTGGAAAAATTGGCGTTCGGTGGTGCGCAGAGCGGCGTCGGGCATCATATTGAGAAAGCCGATATGCAGCTCGCGGATGTCCTGGCGTAAAGCCTGTTCCAGGGTTAAAACGGCCTCACCTTCGCGGCGCATGTCCGCGAAGGTGGGCAAATCCAGATGGGCGACCAGGGGCATCGTTTACTTCGTCAGCGAGAGAGCGGCCTGGGCGGCCAGTTTACCACCATAATAGCCGCCAAACAGGCCGCCGACCACCAGGCCCACCGTGCCGCCGATGGGACCGGCCAGCGAGTAGCCCGCCTGCACCAGGGCCAGCGGCGCCACGAAGCCGCCGACCGTGCCGCCCACGGCGCCAGCCGTGCTGGCCGCCACCTTCTGGGCAGGGCTGGCTCCTTGCTCCTGGGCCAGCTTCAAGCCGCGATTGGCGCCCAGCGCCGCCGTCGCGGCTACGCCCAGCCAGGGCAAAGTAGGGGCCATGGCCATACCGGCACCGGCGCCGGCCAACAGCGTACCCTCAGCGGCGCGCTCCCAGTCCCCTTTGACCACGCCCTGGATGGCTTCCGACCCACCCATGATGGCCAGGTTGGCCACCGTCACCTGGCGCACCAATTCCAGGCCGGCGCGCGCCAGGGGCACGGAATGGAAGGCCCTGGCCACGTATTTGCCGGTTTCCCGATAGGCGGGTTTGTCCACCAGTTTTTCCAGAAAGTGGGGTTGATCGAGCCTGCGCATTTCTTCGGCTTTGGCCGGGTTGATACGTTCCAGTTGTTGAGGATTGTGGTGATGAACCCGATAGGTTTCGGCGAAATCTTCGGCCGGCTGGGTTTCGGCATAGTCGCTGACGAAGCCGGGTTTGCCGAAATGCGAGTGAGAGCTGCCGTGCTGGCGCGTCAACATCGAGAACATACCGGATTTGTAGTCATTGGAGTGGCCCACCTCGTGAGTGACCGTCTCTTGAAACTGGCTGGGAAATTCCATATCGTAGCCGCTGGCGTTGATACGAATGTGGCCGATGGCCACACGGTTGACGCCGAGCAGGTTGGGGCCTTCCTTGAAGGAGGGCATGGTCTCGATGGAAATGGGACGCACCGCTTCATGCATGGGGAGATTGTCCAGGGCGGCCCAGGTCATGGCCTCTTGTTGAGGCGTGCCCACCACGGTGGGGTAAATGAACTTGGGCAGGGCCGAAGTGGCGTAGCCCAGGTCGAGCAGGCGTTCACCGGAGTAATCCAGCGCTTTTTTGAGCGCGCCCGGACCCCTGGGCTGCTGGGGGTCGGGAGCGGGTTGGTCATTCTGACTTTTGACCGGTAGACGGTATTTCACGTTCCAGGTGGGCGGTAATTTTGCCGTAACTTGCATGACACTCCTCCGGATAGCGCCGGCTGGTGCCGGTCTGTTTGAATGCGTGAAGACCAACCTCACCGTAAGCCATGTTCCGACCCCGGGTTGTTGCGAAATCGTTGCTTAAAAGCAGCCTTAACTTTTTCTGAAATCGGGGGATATGCTCAGCATGGCATTTGAATTACCTCCCGTGGACCTGGGAACCACCGAGAGAACCGACAAGAGCTTCGACAATGCGGAAGCGCAACTGCACAAAGCGCGCAAGAACCGCAAGGCCAAGAAGAAGATCAAGCAAGAGCACTTTGACTCGATCAAGCAGGGCCGCGCTTCTTCGGTGCCAGCCACGCAGTCGGGCACCCGCGGTCATCAGCAGGCCAACGACACCTTCCAAAGCACCGCCAACGAACGCGGCCTGGCTCAGAAGTTCTCCAACTGGTCCCCTGGAGCCAATAAGCAAGATAATATGAGCGACGTGATCAAGGTCAACGGGCAGTTCAATGCCCCGGCCATTCCCAGCGTCGACATCGGCAACGTTGGCGGAGTCAAGGACGTGGACTCGCTGATGGGCATGTTCACGAACGCCCAGTCCAGCCAGGGCGGCCTTATGCAGAGCATGCAGACGATCGGTAAGGAGCAGACTTCACAGCTCGCTCAAAATAAGCAGATCGGCGGGATGGTCCAGAAGTTCGGCAAGATGGAGCAAACCTTCGGGGTCAAGGAGAACGGTTTTAAGGCCAAGGAGATGCTCTTCAAGGGTCTTTCCAAGACGTTCCAGGGCATTGCCACCGCCATGGAGGCGGCCGGTACGGCCCTGACCACGGCGGCCACCGCGGTGGAGGCGGCGGCTTCGGCATGCGCCGCCATCCCTTTTGTGGGTGCGGCCATCTCGGCGGTGCTGCGAGCGGTGGCTCAGGTTCTCAAGGGCATCGCCAAGATGCTGCAGGCGATCGGTAAGCAGATGCAGGGCATGGGCAAGTCGATGGACGCCAAGGCCCAGACCTCGCAGGTGGCCAAAGAAAGCATGAAGGCTCAGAAATTGGCCGCTCAGGCCAAGAAGATGGCCAATCAGGCCAGCCTCAAGCAAGGGCAGGCCCGTTTGGAAAAGATCATGCAGTCGCGCGCTCAGGTGGAAAAGGCCCTGGGTATGAATATGAACAACCAGCAGAGCCTGGCTGCCCGTCTGCAAGAATTGGGCCGCAACGTGCAGATGAACGGTGGGGCCAACGGCCAGAATCAGCAGATGCAGGCCGGCATGCTGGCGGCCGGTATGGCCGGCCAGGCCATGCAGTCGGTGCAGGCGATGGCCATGATGCAGCAGATGACTCAGCAAAATCAGGCCATGATGAACCAGACCAACCAGCAGTTCTCCACCAGCATGGGCTTTGGCGGGGGCGGAGGCATGGGCGGTGGCGGCAATTTCGGCGGTGGCGGTGGCGGCCATTTTCGCTCCCCGGCCGGAGCCGGCGGTGGCATCGCTCCGATGGGCGCAGCTCCTCTGAGTCCGGCTCCGATGGCGCAGAGCTTCACTCCTCCTCCGGTGTTCCGCCCGGCGGTTCCGGCTCCGTTCACTCCGGTGGCTTTCCATCCCGCACCCGCGGCCAACCTGAGCGCGGGACCGGTTCAGAATTTTACCGCCCGCCCGCCGGTGGGTGAGCGGCTTCCTGCCTCCCAGCCCGGAGGAGCGCAAACTCCCGGCGGTCCCGACCTGAATCGGCGCGGCCCCGACGGCCAGCGCGCGGATGGGCACAAGCAAGACGGCAAGAAGCCCCAGGATAAGAAAGATTCCCACGACAAGCGCACCGAGGGGCAGAAGAAGGCCGATCAACAGAAAAAGGCTCAGCAGCAGAAGGCTCAACAAACTCGCAAAGCCCAGGCTGGACGCGGGGCCCAGGGCGCCGGAGCCGGCATGGGTCTTCAGGGCAGCGCCAGCGAAGTTCGCCTCAACTATGAGGCGCAACTGCAACAACTTACCGGTGATATTGAGGCCATGAAAGGTGAAGAGGGTGACCCCAAGGGGCGTCAGCCCCAGAGCATCGCGGCCCAAGGCAACCGGGCGGGAGCTAGCCCGCTCGGCGGCACTTCCAAGCCGGTGACCACCCAGGGCGTGGGGGCCACTACCTCGCTGGGCGGACCGGCCCGGCCCACCCCGGCTTCAGGAGCCAACATCAGGGGCGGAACCATCCGTGGCGGTGGGGCCCGCTCAGGAGGGGCCGCGGCCGCCGGCGGCGGCACGTTGGCCGAGAAACAGCAGGCCCTGGCCAGCCTGTATCACCAGATCGCCGAAGAAGGCGTGGAAATCAACGGCGGCATCGAGAGCGCCGCCCGGCGGGCTCTCAAAGGGTCCGGAACGGAGCCGGCCAAGCCCATCACGGTGGCCCGTGAAGAAGGTGCCGGTGGCCGGTTAGGCGGTGGGGCCATGGGACGCGGCGGACCAGCCGGCGGCCCCGGTGGCCCGGCCGGCCCGCAACCGGGAGACGCGGGAGGACCCGGCGCGATGCCCGGGCCTCAGATGGCCGAGGCCGACCTGAGTGGAGACGATTTGCAGTCTCCCCCGCAACAAGGGTAACCAACCGAACTCGGGACTGGCCGCCTTCAATACGTTGTGTGGCGCTCTCTTTGGTGGGCCATCCCGCACCTGCGGCCAGCAACTGCTCCAACGTCCGCCGCGCTGCTCTCTCAAGAGAGTGTTGGCCCTGGACTGGCCTCGGCTCAGTTTTAACCTTCCTGCCCTGGCGGTGCTGGCCAGCGAAGGCCTGGGCGTGCAGGCACGCTGGGCGCCGGTCGCCTGCCTATCGGTCTGACGCTGGCTTTTTCTCCGGGCTGGCTGTTGTTCTCCCAACTGACGCCGTGCTACCGCCCGCCTGGCGGCGTTGATGGACGCGCGGGAGCCTGCTGGCTGCTGATGGTTTGGGCGGCGCTGTTGGCTTGCTTTTTGGGGTTCAGCCTGCGCCCGCCGTGTTGGCGGGCCGGGTGGAGACGGCGCGCGGCTATTACGCACCCCCTCCTTCTGGATGGGCCTGGGCTGCCTTGTGCTGGGCCGCCGCCCTGGTGGTGGCCTGGGTCAGTTGCTGGCCGTTTGCCTGCTGCTCACCGCCTACGGCGCGGGACTGGGCGGCTGGACCCGCAAACCGGACGATTTCGGGGCTACTCCGTCTGGTTTGGAAGGCCTGCAATTCTTCCGGTGTGTCGAAGTCCAAATTTATGCCGGGGTCAGAGACTTCCACCAGAGTGCGGGGAAATTGCGCGAGCACCTCGCGGGGGGTCTGATCGGGACGGGCGGCGCGCAGGCTGGCAAAACACTCGCACCCAATGACTACGGGGTGCCCTCGGCGTCCCTCATAGACTGGAGAGCTCCAGCCTCTGGTGCTGGCCTGCGCCGCCATGACGCGAAAGGTTTCGGGTAGAATAGCGGGTTGATCGACCAGGACAACCATCAGCCAGGGACAATTGGCGGGGGTGTGCTCGAGGGCGACCTGCAGTGAGGAGAGCATACCGCGCTCCGGATCCGCGTTGAGGTGAATGGGCCAGCCGACCTGGAGCCGAGCGGCCAACTCCGGTCGACTGATGACCGCGCCGGTTAGGGACAGAGTATCCAGTAGAGCGCACAGGTGCTGCACGAAGGTGCCGGAACCCCAGGGGAGGAGCGCTTTCGGTGAGCCCATACGCCGTGAGGCTCCGGCCGCCAGAATGATGGCCATTCCTTGCATTTTTAGGCAATTCCGTCCGAGAGGAATCTACCCTGCCCTTGCGCATCTCAAGCTTATGTTGAAATTCTTGCCTCAGACCAGCCGCCGTGATTTCCTGAAAGTGCTCGGACTGGGTGCCGCCGGTTTGGTGGTAGGATGCACCGGCTCGCCTCCCGCTTCGCCCGGCACTCCCGTTTCTTCCGCTACTCCCAGTCCCGCCGCTCAACTCGAGGAGCTGAATCACTTCGTCAAGATTGGGGCGGATGACAGAGTGACGGTAGTGGTCAAACACTCCGAGTTTGGTCAGGGTAGTTCCACCGGCCTTACCGCCATTGTGGCCGAAGAACTCGACGCCGACTGGAGCCAGATGGCCTGGGAGTTCGCGCCGGCCGACAACAAGAAATATGCCAACACGCTCATGGGAATTCAGGGGACCGGCGGTTCCTCAGCGATCGCCAATTCCTGGCAAGAACTCCGCCTTTCCGGCGCCGGTGCGCGCGCTCTGCTGGTGGCCGCGGCTGCCGCCGAGTGGAAGGTTCCGGTTTCGGAGATTGAGGTCAGCAAAGGCACGATCAGCCACAAGAGCGGCAAGAGCAGCGGTTTTGGCGCTCTGGCCGCGGCCGCCGCCAGGCAGAAGTTGCCCGAGAAAGTGCTGCTCAAGGACCCCTCCAAGTTCACGCTCATCGGCCAGCCCCTGCCCCGCCTGGATGGCGCGGTCAAGACGAATGGACAGGCCCAATTCGCCATCGATCAGAGTCTGCCGGGTATGCGCATCGCGGTCATGCTGCGCCCGCCCAAGTTCGGAGCCAAACTCAAGAAGCTCGACGACGCGGCCGCCAAAGCCGTCAGCGGCGTTTTTGAGATTGTCACGGTTGCGCGTGGAGTGGCCGTCATCGCCAAGGATTTTTGGACGGCTCAGAAGGCCAAACGGCTGCTTCAGGCCGAGTGGGATTTTACCAAAGCCGAGAAACGCGGCAGCGCCGAGCTTTTCCGCGACTATAAGAAACAACTGAAGACACCCGGTCCGGTGGCTCGTAACGACGGTAAGGCCGAAGCTACCCTGGCCGGTGCCGCCCATCCGGTGGAGCTGGAATATGAGTTCCCTTACCTGGCTCACGCTCCCATGGAACCGCTGGGTTGTCTGGTGGACTTCAAGAACGGCGAAGTGGACCTTTATTACGGAGCCCAGTTGCAGACGGTGGATCAGGCTAGCGCCGCCGCTACTTTGGGTATCTCCCAAGAGAAGGTGCGCATCAATTCGGTCTTTGGAGGCGGCAGCTTCGGCCGGCGCGCTACGCCTGACAGCGACTATGTGGTGGAAGCCTGCTCCATTGCCAAGGCCGCCAAGGAAAAGACGCCCATCAAATTAATTTGGGATCGCACCGACGACCTGCACGGCGGGCGCTATCGGCCCATGTCGGTACACCGGGTGCGCGGGGCGGTGGGCGCCGACGGTAAGCCAACGGCTTTTTTCCATCGAATGGTGGTGCAGTCGTTCCTGGCCGATTCGCCCTTCGCCATGATGATCAAGGATGGCGTGGACGCAACCTCGGTGGAAGGCAGCGCCAACAGCGACTACCAGATTCCCAACTTTCGCGTGGAAGTGCATATGGCCAGGGTGGGCATTCCCACCCTGTGGTGGCGCTCCGTCGGGCATACCTACAACGCTTTCGTGATGGAGACATTCGTGGACGCGCTGGCTCACGCCGCCAGGCAGGACCCGGTCAAGTTTCGCCTGGCCATGTTGCCGAAACGTTCGCGTCGCCGCGGCGTTCTGGAACTGGCTGTGGAGAAGGCCGGCAAACCGCCCCAAGGGGGCGGGCGGGGAGTAGCCGTGCATGAATCTTTCGGGTCCTTCGTGGCTCAGGTGGTGGACCTGGAAATGAAGGGGGGCAAGCCTTCCCTTCTCAAGGTGGTTTGCGCCGTTGACTGCGGGATTGTGATCAATCCCGACCAGGTCAAATCGCAGATGGAAAGCGGCATCAACTACGCCCTTTCGGCCGCCCTGGGCGAGGCCATCACTCTCAAGGACGGGGAAGTCGAGCAAAGCAATTTCGACGCCTACAAGGTGCTGCGACTACCGGCCGCGCCGCCCATCGAAGTCTTTATAGTGGAGTCGAATGCGGCGCCCACCGGAACGGGCGAGCCCGGCGTGCCGCCACTGGCACCGGCTCTGGCCAACGCACTCTTTGCGGCGACGGGCAAACGCATCACCCGCCTGCCGTTTACCCTCGGTTAGGAGATCCGATGAGCAAATTCACCATCACCGTCAATGGTCAACCTCGTGAAGTGGAGGCCGATGACGATAAGCCGCTGCTCTGGGTACTGCGCGAAGACTTCGGCCTGACCGGCACCAAGTTCGGCTGTGGGGCCTCGCTCTGCGGCGCCTGCACCGTTCATCTGGACGGCCAGGCGGTGCGCTCATGCAGTGTGCCGGTCTCCGCGCTGAATGGCAAACCGGTGGTCACGATTGAAGGACTGGCTCAAGACGGACAGCACCCGCTGCAAAAAGCCTGGGCCGAGTTATCGGTTCCCCAATGCGGCTATTGTCAGTCAGGACAGATCATGAGCGCGGCCGCACTGCTGGCCAAAACGCCTCAGCCCAGCGACGAGCAGATCAACCAGGCTATGTCCGGCAACATCTGCCGTTGTGGCAGCTACCCGCGCATCCGCGCGGCCATCCACAAGGCTGCCGGCTCTTCCTGAAAGTTGCTCCGGCACGAAATTACCATCGCCCGGTAAGTCTTACCGCTTGGCCGGCAAGTGGCCCGGCCCTCGGCGCGAAATTACCAGCGCCTGGCAAGTCTTACCGCCAGGCCGGCAAGTGGCCCGGCCCCCGGCGCGAAATTACCAGCGCCTGGTAAGTCTTACCGCCAGCCGGCAAGTGGCCCGCCCCCGGCGCGAAATTACCAGCGCCCGGTAAGTCTTACCGCTTGGCCGGCAAGTGGCCCGCCCCCGGCGCGAAATTACCAGCGCCCGGTAAGTCTTACCGCCAGGCCGGCAAGTGGCCCGCCCCCCGGCGCGAAATTACCAGCGCCTGGTAAGTTTTACCGCCAGGCCGACAAGTGAGGCCCGCCCTCGCGGGGAATGCGGCTATTTAGGGAAACTTGGGCCCAGCAGGTATTGCAGGCTGCCTGTCATGTAGCCGAGTTCCTGACCCATGCGCTCTTTTTCGCGTGAATCTTCGAGTTCAAAAGGTTTGTCGCTGCGGCTTTCGTGGCTGACGGTCACGGCTTCGCCTTCAATGCTGAAGCTGCGCTCATTCAGTCCGCGGCGATTGTGCAGCACTTCGCTGCCCACCAGTCCGGCCTCGGTTTGCTCGAGCTTGAGGCTGGCCCGGTAAGGATCGCGCTCGGAGCCCTGGATTTCGACCTGCAGTGCGCGTACGGCGCCGTTCTCTACCTGGGCCACCAGACGGACCTCATCGCCGCTGGAATACATCGCCCGAGAGGTGGCCTGGAGGTCGACCACATCGGCGCTGGGGTTGCCATCCACTCCCGGCTTGTCGTTATTTTTCAGGGCAAACTGACCCAGATTCTGGAAAAGCGTCTTGTAAGCGGCGGCGTTCTTGGTTGGAATTTCGACCATGGCGGTGTCCCTCGACTTCTATTTGTATCCGCGCAGCCTAACCGCGCAGCCTGAAATGAGCCTGAAAAAAAAAGCTCCCCAGCGCGAAACTGGAGAGCGAAAACAATTCAGAGGGAGCGACCTTCAACGTTACACCGGAGTAAGCGATTTGCTCGTTCCGATGGACTGATCTTACAGTCGGCTTCACAAACGAAAGCAAAACGGCTGGGGGCGAATGTTGCCAGAGTGTCAAATAAGATTGCCGTTTGATTACCGGAGAATGAACAGTTACTTGCGCTTGCGCCGGTTGCGCACATACTCGGAAGTAATTGAGGCTACGTAGTTCTGAGTTTCCGAGTAGGGAGGGATGCCTCCGTAGCTGTCCACGGCGCTGGGTCCGGCATTGTAGGCGGCCAGAGCCAGTTGCAGCTCGCCGTAGCGGCGATATTGCTGGGCCAGATAGCGCGTGCCGGCGCTGACGTTTTGGACCGGATCGTGGATGTTGGTGACGCCCATGGAAGCGGCCGTGTCCGGCATCAACTGCATCAAACCGCGGGCTCCGGCCGGCGAAACCGCTTCGGCATCGAAGCCGGACTCGTGGCGAGTGAGGATGTCGATGATCAGGGGGTCGAGGTCATTGGAGCGAGCGTTGTCGCAGATGAGTTGGGATAGTGAGAGGGGGGCGGTGACCATCTCGAGGGTGAAAGGGTCCTTGGTCAGGGTCCAGAGTGTGCGCGAGGGCAGTTCCTGAAAGGCGCTCTCGCCGAAGCTATAGAGGTAAACAGGAAGCCATCTGCTCCTTTTGGGAGAGACATATCTGGTGGGAATAGCCGTGGGGGCGTTACTGTAACTGTTCTCCGCACACACCAGCGCGGGCAACAAAATGACCATCAGCGCGGCAAAGACGGTGAGTTTCATGGATGAAAAATTCGGCCCCAGCAGGGTCTGGTTCCTGCCCTGCGCACGGAAGGGCAGAGGATTGCTCGGCCGGAATGGGGGGGCTATGAAGTCATTGCTAAAGTCTCTAAGTCTGCTCCTTTTCCTTTCGTCGGCGGCCTTCTGCGAACCGGCCGACCTGCACCGCGACCTGACCATTCCCAATATGTACCTGGTCAAGGAGAGCATGCGCCATTATTACAAAAGTGGCCAATACTCGCGGGAAATTGACGCTATCGCCGGCCAGGCTCAGGCTTATCTGCAGCAAAACTTGGCCCGGGTGCGCGATCGCAAGCCCGCCATCGTGCTGGACATCGACGAAACGGTGCTGTCCAACTATCCGCATATCAATGAGTTCGACTTCGGCTACATTCCCAAAGAGTGGAGCGCCTGGATTCTACGGGGCGAGGCGCCGGCGTTGGTAGGGCCCCGGGAACTGTTCCGTTACGCGCGCCAGAATGATGTGGCCGTCTTCTTCATTACCGGCCGGGCCGAGAAGCAGCGTGAAGCGACTCTCAAGAACTTGAGTAAGGAAGGCTTCGAAGGCTGGCAAGAACTGGTTATGAAGCCGGACGGGGACCACAGCGCCACCGGAGCCTATAAGGCCGAGCACCGCAAGCGCCTGACCGAGGCCGGCTACACCATTCTGGTCAACCTGGGGGATCAGGCCAGTGACCTGGAGGGTGGCTATTCGGAAGCCGTCTTCAAGCTGCCTAACCCGATGTATTACGTTCCGTAAGGCTATTCCGGCTCGGTGACGTGCAATTGCAGGGCGGTTTTGCCTACGATGATGCGGTCGCCATCGCGGCAGACTACGTAGCCGCCCTGTCCGCTAGGCATTTCCGACATCCAATCCAGTCCGTCGGAACTGCGTTCGAAAGATACGCTTACATCGACCGGGCGCAGCATGGAAACCTGGTAGGCTCGTTCGGCCTCGATCCAATGCCAGGACATGCAGCGATAGGGAAAGCCCTCGTCCTGCAGCACCACGTCCTGGTCCCACCAGGCCCGATCGGCCGGAACCCCGGGAGTTTCCGGACCTCCCACCTGAACTTTATTACCGCTGAGGGGGAGAACCTCGCCAGCTTCCACGCCACTGAGAATTTCCAGTGTGCGCTTCAAGACAATGACCGGTCTGGCTTTGGCTTCGGCGGCTGAGGGAATCTTGATTTTCTGCGTCTCGGCGTTGGCGGCGGCCACCGCCGCAGCCGTCAGCAGATCGATGGTGGTGGAGCCCAGTTTGATCTGATCGCCTACCCGAATGACCTTGTCGGAGATGGCGTTGCCGTTGACCAGCACCGGGGTCTCACTGCGCGAAACCAGGTGGTAGGCTTTCACCGAGTCATCCCAGGCGATCTCGGCGTGAATACGACCCACCGCCGGATCGTTGAGGAGAACCCAGCCCGGCGCCCGGTCTCCCGCCGTACGGGCCCGCCCTAGTGTAAGTTCTCGGTGTTCCAGAGCGAAAGTCCGCCCTCGGTCCGGGCCTTCGCGCACATAGAAGAGTAAACCGCATTGAAAGGACGACATAGCCCCTTGGGTTTGCTGAGAGCAGGAGATCGTCCTTCCTGGAAAAGGGTGGCTTTGTGTATCGCTACCGATTGCTTTGGCGGGGACAGATCGCTCCCCAACAAGTTTCTTTTGAGTATGATGCCGAGCGGCGTTTTCAATGCCCACCGCAGCTGGCGGAGGCTTGTGCGGAGGCCTGCCGAGTCAGCACGCAGTGCGGCCGTCAGGTCATGAACTTACCTCTCTATCAGATCCTGGGCTGGACCGGGGACGAGCGGCAATTGGGTTTTCGTTTGGGTTGGACCTGCTACCACGATTATCTCGGACTATCTCTGTGCGCCAAGGAGCAGGCTCCGTTGGTGCTGGCGGTGGCCGCCGCTACCGAAATCGAAGGGAGAATCGTGTTGGAGCGGCGCAGCCAGGCGGTGGCTCAGGGGATGGGCCTGTTGCACGTGAAGCCATCCGGCCACATCCATCCGCCTCAAACCCCCTGGCAGGCCCTATTGGCCGAAGCCTGGGAAGAACTGGCCTTACGTCCCGAGGAAATGCAGGAGGCCCACTGTTTGGGTCTGGTACAGTCGTTAACGGCTAACTGCTACTGCTTAATTTACACCGCTACCACCAGCCTGGGTTGGGATGAATGGAGCCGGCGCCGGCCCGAGGATGCGTGGGAAGCAGAAGAATTCAGCGGACTGGCCATCGACCGCGAAAGTCTGGATGAATGGCTCTCTCAATCGGAGGAACTTGCTACGGGTCCCGGGCTGGCGGCGGTGCGCCTCTACCGCGATTTTAAATATCCAGCAGTTTGAGCAAGGATTTTTCACGGCCGGCGGGCGGGGCGGCCCCTCGTCGAGATCGGGAAGGCTTGCCGTAGGGGCCGGCTGATGGCTGCGACCGTGCCGTAGCCATAGGTCATCAGCACGGTGACGCCGGTGCCACCCACGAATCGGGGTTCGCTGCCATAGAGAAGCGTGCGCTTTTCCAGACCGGCCAGTCCTGATTCGCGTCCGGCCGGAGTCAGCGAAATCTGCACCGGCCCGTAGTTAAGGTAGACCGGTAGGCCGGCCACGGGTGCCGTCAAAAAGCGCCAGCGGATAAGGATAGCTGATCGACTGATAGCCTCCCGCGCAGATTCCCAGTACGTGACCGCCTTTAAGCCCGACCAGCCCAGGCCATAATATTCGACAGGGGCATAGCCCCCGGGCAAGATCAGGGCGGAAAGCGGTCCAAGGACGGCGTCCAGCGCCTGGCAAGGGGTTCCCGAGCGCTCCAAGGCGGTCACCAGACAGCGGGCCCCGAAGTTCCAGACACCGGCCCCCGCCATCACCCCCACCCGGGCCTTGCCTTCACCCTGGCCCTGTCGCTCCGCGACCCAGGCGCGGTTTTTCTTGAGGTCAGTTCTGGGCCGCCAGCAACAGCCAGAAGAGAAGACAGCGCACTAAATCTCGCCGTAGGGGGTTTTCGGACGGGGCGGTCGGGGAGTGGGAGGAACGGGTTTGGCGTTGAGTCCGGGCTGGTTTTCCCAGCCCAGGAAGCTTTGCATTTCCCGGAAGACCTGACTATCGTGCGGTAGCATCACGTGGTTGAGCAACGGGGTTCCCTTGAGGACCACGCTGGAAGCGCCCGGCAAGGTGGCGTGGGTGAGTTGCACCAGCCCGTCACCGGCGGCGAAAGGCCAGAAACCTGTCGAGGGAGTGGGCTCGATGGTGGAGCGAATGAAGAGCGAGTCTTCAACACGGGCTCGCTGCTCGGGCCAGCGCTCGTTGAGGGCCCTGAGGTTGGGCTTGTCGGCGGCCAGCCACTGCATGGCCGGCAGGTCGCTGTCGTCCAGGCCTCCGAATTTGGTGGCCCAGTCGACCTTATTGGTCAGCAGGCGGTCGCAAAGCTGGCCGAAGCGTGTGCCCTGATGGGGTGTGCCCAGAGTCACAAATTTACCGACGTGCTCGCCGCTGTTGTCAAGATATTTACGGGTGGCCAGTCCACCCATGGAAAAGCCGATCACGTCCACCTTGGTGGGGCCTAAGGCCGATTGCAGCAAATCCATATTCTGCTTCATCTGGAGCGAAGTCAGTTCGGGCGGGGTGTTGGGATGGTCCCATTTGTTGACAAAAACCTTGCTGTTCTTGGGAATCTGCTCCAGAGGCAGGGTGCATTTGTTGTCGCTGTATGCTTTACCCTGACTCAGATAGACGACCGAGCCGTTGTGGCCGGAGGCGGCCAGCTTGTTGGCCAGGAAGTCAAACTTGTAGTATTCGGTGTTCCAGCCCGGGCACATCATCACCGGACGGTTGAGCTTGACGTCCGGCACGTCATCGAGCGGGGGTTTGGCTTCCTCCGCCTGGATAGCCTTATCCTTACCGCGCAGAAAGAGCAGTCCGGCCACCAGAAAATTGACACCGGTCTTGACGTCCTTGGCCTTCTCCCAGGCGTCTCCCAGCCAGGAACGATTCGGTGGCGGTGGTGTTTCTTGAGGACCCCGGCGCAGGGGAGTGGGACACGAAATACGCTGGCTGACGTTGATCATGGTCAGACCAGCTTAGGCCATGCCCCACCCCCAATGGTAAGCATCAGGTTAACACTCTACCAACGCAGCTCCTGGCCGGTGGTGAGTTCTTCCAGGTGGTGTTGGATGATCTCCGTCTTTTTGGCCTCGCGCTCGTTAAGGCGCGCCTCCATCTTCCGGGTCATCTCTTTGAGGTGCTGCAAGCGTTCTTTTTCGCGCTTCTGGCGGGTCTGAAACTGTTGCTCCAGCAACGGCTTCAGCTGCTCGCGCAGCGACGACTTTTGCGCCGCCGGGGCCTCCCGGTAGGTGCGCGTCAAGTTGCGCACCTTGTCGTTGACTTTGAACTCGGCCAGACGTTCGGCAAAACGCTGCGGGTCGCCGTTTTGCAACCTCAACAAGGGACCGACTTCGCGCTGCAGACCGGCCAGTGTCCGCCGATATTCTTCGGGCTTCTGGGATTTCAGCGAGTTCAGTTCCTGGGCTCGTTCCGGATAGTTTTTCTGCAGGAATTCCAGCACTCGTTCGGAGTTCATGCCCGGTCCCATGAAGGTGCGGCGCTGAAACATTCGTGGGCCTTTTCCTTCGGGAGGGCCGAATCGGTCGCCGGCCATTTCGAGCCCTGGAGGTGGCGGCGGAGGTCCAAAGCCGTCTTCTTCTTCGGGCGAGGGCGGTAGGGACCAGGCGAGCTGAGTCAAGAGTAGAGCGAGCAGCAGTTTCTTCATGGGGTTTCCTCCTCTGGCTTTCGGCCGGTGATAATATCGCGAGCGTGGTTTTTGCAGCTTTCCAGCGCTTTGCGCAGAGAGCGCAGGGAATCTTCCTGGCCTGCGCCCATGAGAATCCGGGCGCCTTCCAGCACGGTGCGTTCCAGATCGTGCAGTTCCTGATGGAGAAATACCATTTCGTGGCGACCCGAGGTTGAAAATTCGGGCTGGCCATAGCGGTCCCAGAATCCTTCCAGGTCCCCCTGGTGCGAGTCGAGACGGGCCTTGCCTTCCTCGGTCAAATGATAGACGCGTCGCTCTCCCTGGGCTTCGGCCGCGATCCAGCCGGCTTCTTCCAGATACTGGAGGGTGGGGTAGACTGAGCCGGGGCTGGGCACGTAGCGTCCGCCCGAACGTTCTTCCAGGTTGCGGATGATCTCGTAGCCATGCTTGGGCCCATCGCGCAGAACTTCCAGGAAAACCAGGCGCACTTCCCCGCGACGGGCGCGGCCGCCGCGTCCGGGCGGGCCGAAACGAGGCGGTGGCGGAGGCGGAGGTCCGTGGTGGAGAAAGTGGTGATGACGGGGCGGGGGCCCGTCGGGAGGGGGACGGCGCATAGGGTGTCTCCGATATATCGTTATTCGGTCTTTTGAAGATAACGTTATTGCGAGCGAGCGTCAAGCCCCCGATAAGCGACCAGTCCGACGGCCAGGAAGCCAAGGGCGAAGAGTTGCCCATCCCAAGCGGCCGAGACAAAGACGTAGAGCCAGAGCCCCAGCGAGAGCAGGGCGGGCAGCGGATAGAGCCACATGGTAAAGGGCTGCTCCAGATCCTTGCGGTAGCGCCGCAACAAAATGACGCCGGCGCATTGCCAGATGAATTGCGAGAGGATTTGCACCAGGATCAACCAGCTGATCAAACGGTCCAGCGAGAGAAAGCAGAAAGGCAAAGCCAGCCCTCCCAGCGTCAACAACGACACATGCGGGAAGTGACCCTTCGGGTGCACTCGGGCGAAAATCGGAAAGAACTGGCCGTCCAGGGCGGCCGCGTAGGGAACTCTCGAGTAGCCCAGGATGACGGAAAAGAGCGAGGCGGCCGTAACAAATAAGATCAAGCCGGTCATGACCTGAGCGGCCACCGGACCGTTGATCTGACCGATGAAGTCGGAGGCGATGGTGGGGGAGGCGGCCGCCTTTTGCCAGGGGACCGTGCCCAGAATGACCGTGCTGAGCGTTAGATAGAGGGCCACCACCAGCACGATCGAGCCGACGATGGCGCGTGGCATCGTCTTCCAGGGCGTGCGGATCTCATCCCCCAGGTTGCACACGTTGTTGTAGCCACCGTAATTGTACATGGCCAGCAGGGAAACCGCTCCCACATGTTTCAGGAGTTGCGGATCTTCAGGGAAGTCGAAAGCCTGAGACCAGGAAAAATGTAGCAGTCCGGCTCCGATTACCCAGGTCACGGTCAGGATGACCACCGCCAGCATGGCCACCGACATTTTGCTCAGGGTAGCCGTGGGACGGTAGAGCAACCAGGTCATGAAGGCGCAAAGGGCGCTTGCGGCCAGGCTTTTCTGCCAGGGCGTGAGCGCTACGAAGAACCCCAGGTAACTGGCGAAACCCACCCCACCGGCCGAGATGGACAACGGCGCCACCAGCATGACTTGGAAGATGTAGAGAAAGGCCATCAGCCTGCCCAGTCCAAAAGGACGATAGGCCTCGCGCAGGTAGACGTAGCTGCCGCCGCTGCCGGGCAGGGCGGCGGCCAACTGGGCGTAAACCAGGCCGTCGCACAGCGCCAGCACGGCCCCGGCCAGCCAGGCGTAGAGAATGTGCGGACCGCCCATGGCCGTCAGCATGGCGGGCAAGGTCAAAAATGGGCCCACGCCGATCATTCCCAGCATATTGGTGGCGGTGGCCCCCAGCAGGCCCAGGCCGCGCTCCAGGTGGGGTTTATCGCTCAGAGCGGAGCACTTTGAGCATGAGGTTGAGGAAAAAGACGCCGAAAATCAGATCAAGCAACCCGTAGAGGCAGTAGAACAGCGCGGTAAGCACATCTTGTTGCCAGATCTGGGGCAGGCGGGCGCCACAATGCACCAGCCAGGCCAGCCAGGAGACCACATAGACCGCCTTCTCCAGGGCAAAGACGCCCAGGAGGGCGGGAACGTGACGATAGCAGCGAGCCACCGACAGATAGGCCAGGCCCCAAAGCATGATGCAGACCAATCCCCAGTTGCCGAAGAGAGCGGGGAAGAGGTGGTTGAGCAGGCTGTTGGAAAAGCCTCGCGAGAAGATCAACACCCCGAGGATGTTGGCGAGGCCGGCGGCGATCAATCCTGGATGCATGGCTCGATGATTCCGCGTCCCACCCGGGTCTCCCGCTTCCGATTAGACGAGAAGTTGCCCGACCAGGCTGGTGGCCTGCTCCAGGTCGGCGACCAGCGGGTTGCGGGCCAATGCCTCTCGAGGATCCGAGCGTCCCAGAGCAGCCTGCACCGTGCGCCGCTCGTAGTCTTTCATCCTGACCACCAGCTCGCGGACCTTATCCGGCAAGGCCCCGACATGCACCGGATGAGTGCCGTTGCTATCGACCACGCAGGGCACTTCCACCACGTCCTCGGGCTGCAGTTCGGGCAGGTTGCCGCGGTTGGGCACGTTCAAGGGAATCAATTGCCCCAGGTTAAAATGGATATTGCGCAGCACCGACAGAGCGATTTTGTCATAGCCGGTCAGTTCCGCCCCCAGAGCCGGGCTGGCGGCGTTGCACTGGGGGGTGCTGCCCGTTTCGCTGGCCATGTAGGTGGAGTTGCGAGTGTTCAGGTAGTTTTCATACAGGGCCAGGGGATCGCCGCTACGCGCCAGCCGGGCAAAAAAATCTTCATTGAGCTGAGCCAATTGGGCGCCCCGGCTACGGCCCGCCTTGACGGTCTCGGCGTAGGCCCGCTCGGGATGGTAGTAAAAGTAACAATACTCGCTGGGCAGCATTCCCAGATCGTGAAGAAACTCGGCGCTGAAGAAGGGCGCCCGGTAGATTTTCTCAGGCTGGTCTAAGAGTTCATGGATGCGCCCGTGCCCCCGATAATAAACCTGGCGCAACCAGCCCAGATGATTCAGTCCTACGAAGTCAAAGAAACACTCGCGCGAGGGCACGCCCAGGGCGCGGGCCACTTCCTCGAAGAGTTCGGTGGGAGTGTCGCAAATACCGATGATGCGCGCTCTGGTCTCCATGGCCACGGCCTGGGTGACGATGCCCACCGGGTTGCTGAAGTTGACCAGGTAGGCGTCGGGAGCGACCTCCTCGACCTGGCGCGCGTAGTCCAGCAGCGGCGGCACGGTGCGCAGGCCCTTGGCGAAACCGGCCGGTCCCACCGTTTCCTGGCCCAGAATGCCATGCCGGAGGGCCACCGCTTCATCATGGGCCCGGGCCGCCATGCCCCCCACCCGGATGGAGGCCAGCACGAAGTCACACCCGGCAATGGCCGAACGCGAGTCGTCGGCGCACACCAGTTGGGTCGCTCCGGCTACCGCCCGCATCACCGGCAGCAGCTTGCCCAAACGCTCCGAATCCAGGTCATAGAGATCCACCCGGGAGATGGGCAGGTCCGAGCGCAGCAATCCGTGCAGTAGCAGCGGAGTGCGCATCGCCCCCGCCCCCAGAATCGAGATTTTCATGCTCGCGGTAGTCCTTCCAGGCCGCCTGCGCACAGGGTGCTGGCGGCTCCGATGCGATTTCCCAGTTGCAGGGAGCCCGGCAGATCCTGGCCGCTCAGCATTCCGGCCAGGAAGCCGCCGTTGAAGGCGTCTCCCGCGCCCGTTGAATCGATCGCTCTGACGCTCAGTCCACGCACCTCCTGTTTGCGCCCGCCACTCCAGGCCAGACAGCCTTGCTTCCCCAGCTTGATGATGGTGGTGCCGGGCCGCCATGACCAGTCCAGGCCGGGCCCATAGAGCGAGGCTTCGCTTTCGTTCAGAAAGAGAAAGTCGATTTGCTCGATCAGTTGACCGAAGCCGGGTCGCTGCACCAGCTCTTCATTCCAGCCGAAGTCCCAGGAAACGGTGAGCTTGCGCTCGCGCAGCCGGCTCAAGGCCAGGCTCCAGGCCCGGCAGTCGCGCGGTTCCAGGGCCAGATGCAGATGGCGGCCGCGCAGAGTGGCCAGCGCACTCAGAAAGCGCTTTTCCAGCACTTCATTGACGCCGGGGTAGGTGACGAAAGCCCGGTCTTCCAGGGTGGAGAGGGCCACCGTCAGGGCGTGCGCTTCGCCGGTCCGGCGCAGATTGCGCACTTTGATGTTCTCCCCCTTGAGAAAGCGCTGGGCGGCCGGAGCCAGGCCGCTGACCACCTGGACGGCCCGACCCTGGCGGGACGCGGCCACGGCCGTCAGCAGAGCCCCGCCGCCCCAGGTACGCAGCAGCCGCTGGCAACGCTGTTCCTGGCCCAGGACCGGCCACGACTTGAGGTCGTGAAAGATGATGTCTTCAAAGGTCTCTCCCAGCGAAATCAGGTCGATGGCCATCGCAGGGCTTTCTAGGGGCGCAAGGGAACTCCCGGCCGTGCGCAAGATTCTCTGGCTCTTTCTCCTGGTGGCTGCGGCCCTGCCGGCGCTGGCCCAGCCCGAACAAGTGGTCAGGCGCCTTTACACCGCTCACAAGAAGTTCAACAGCCTGAAGAAAACGGTCAACGCCTGCCGCGACTGCTTTACTCCTAACTTCTACAACCTGTTTTTACAGTCGCTCAAGACCCCGCCCGATGGAGGAGATTTCCTGGACTATGATTTTCTGATCAACAGCCAGGACGAGTGGATCGACTTCCAGGTCGGTAAAGCCAGCTATTCGGGTGTCACGGCCGTGGTGCCCATCACCGTCTGGCTGGGCCAGCCCTCCCACGGCCGCGATCCCGGGCAGACCACCACCAGGGGGAACATCTACCTGAGCCGCCAGGCCGGCAAATACCAGATTTTCGACATCAAGCACGGTAAAGAGGGCCGCAGCGTGCGCGAGGACCTGAAGGGGATTGTGGAAGCCAACCGCAAAAAGTAGTCTGAAGGAGACTTTGTTGAGCGGTCAAGAAATTCGCGAGCCAGATCTAGATGGAATTTGGACGTTGATGAGAGCGGCGGCCACTCACCAGCCCCGGTTAGCCGCTTATACTCACGTAAACCACCGCGGTTATGTCTACTCCAGCGAGGAAGTCTGGGTGGAAGCTGGCAATCTAATCTCGTTACGCGCCTTTCCACCACCATAACTTGCCTTTTTGTTCATACTCAGGAGGAGCCAGTCCAGAGACTCGATCCAGACTCTGAGTTTACCGGTGTGGTGTTTGGAGTCAAGAATTTGGTCGAAGAGACCAGGAGGTGGCGAGTTTCGGGCCACTCCATTTAGGATTTACTGACTTGGAAGTGGTTGATCCCAGGTGGATCCTTGAAATACAAGCGTCTGCTCCAGTATTGGTCTGGCTGGAAGAAGTTGGCGAAGAAAGAATGCAGTTGCCTGTTCGGTATACACTCTTCCTATCCGCTAGAAAGGCTATTTCTGGCTATCAAAGCGCATGGGAGCAGGCGGGTCGGCGAACTCAATCGCGAGATTCCGACTGCAGCTCGCCGCTTTGGAGCGAGCAAATGGCTGAACTTCGTGAACAGAACCGGCATTTGCAAGCTGAGCATACTCGTTTGCTGGCCCTGGTCGAACGTATATTGCCCGCTGCTGTATCGTCATCCGAGTTGCCGATTGGGGTTCCTGTGGAAGACGAATTCTTGGCCGCTGAGTTAAGCCGCCTCGAAGAACAAGGTCGGGGAACAGATTGGAACCAGTTCCGAAAGGAACGGGAAAATTGGCGATAGTTTGCGACACGAACATCATGTCCGAAGTCCTGAAGAGACATCAGGCCTGTGGTTCTTGGTTTTTCGCCAATCGAAGTCAAATTGTCATTCCCTGGGGTGCCAGTCTCGGTCATATCCCCAAATCTAAACTTTTGCAGAGCTACTGGCTCCCGAATCGACGGTATTGGCTCCCGGACGATTTCCCGGACTTCGTCGGCTTCACGAGGAGACTTTATGCTGAAGCGAACTCACTTAAGGTGGGTGATATGCTCGTTCTGGCCGCGGCTCGGTATCTGGGAGCCGAATTGGGAACGAACGACAAGAAAATGCTTCACGCTGCGAGCCAATTGGGACTCAAGACGAGTAGCCCTTAAATCCAGGCCTTGCCCTTGAGCTTCTCATCCAGTTCCTCCAGGGTGACCGGGGCGCACAGGTGGTAACCCTGGCCCCAGTGGACTCCCAGTTCGATGAGAGCGTCCAACTGGTTCTGGTTTTCAATGCCCTCGGCCACCACTTTGATTTTCATCTGGTTGGCGGCCAGCACGGCGCCGCGGATCAGGCTGCGAAAGACCGGTTCGTCGACGTTCTGGGTGATGTGGCCGCCCAGTTTGACATAACCGGCGCCCAGCGTCTGCAGACGTTTCATGGACAGGTGGTCGAAGGAGAAATCGTCGATCGCCAGCGCGGCTTTACAACGCCCGATGCCTTTGAGGGCGGCCGCCAGTTGTTCGCTGTCGTGGAGCAGATGGCTTTCGCTAACTTCGAGAATCAGACCGTCGCTGCGGGTGAGCTGGGCGGATTCGACCGCCTTCTGGAGCCGATCGAGGAAATCGGCCTGGATCAGCTCTTGAGCCGAGACATTGAGAGCCCAGTGCAGATTTTTGTAGGACTTGCACAGGTGGCAGACATTGTAGGCTACCCATTCTCCGATCAGCACGATTAGGCCGGAATCGCAGGCGGCCTCTAGAAAGACCGAGGGTTCGATCAGCCCGTTGAGGGGGTGCTCCCAACGTAACAGGCTTTCCACCGCCTTCACCGTGCGCGCCGTCAAGTCATAGATAGGCTGGAAGCGCAGCTCGAACTGGCCGCGATTGAGCGCCTGACGTAACTGAGGAATCAGCTCCATTTTGGCGCGAATCGGTTTTTCCAGTTCCAGCAAATAGGCGCTGGCGCGACCGCGCCCCAGGCGTTTGGCGTTCTTGACCGCCAGCAAAGCTTTCTCGAGCACTTCCTGAGCCGTTTCTCGCCCCTGGCTGCAGGCCAGACCGCTGGCCAGACTTAGAGTCACCCGGTAGTCTTCCAGTTCGATGGGAATTTGTAGTTCCGCGTAGAGCCGCTTGAGCAACTCGGAAGCGTGCTCGGCGCTCTTTTTCATGCCCAGGGGCCCGCGCGCTTCGGTGGGCAGCACCAACCAGAATTCATCGTCCCGGCCGCGGAACAACTTGTCCTCGGGCCCCAGCAGGGGCCGGGTCAGGCGCGCGAAGCGCTGCAACACCTCATCGGTGACCGCATGCCCCAGATAGACATTCAGATCGCGTAGGCCCTCGATGTCCATCACCACGACGGCTACCGTACTTTCACCCCGCTCGGCCTTTTCCAGCTCATACTGCAACTTGTTCAGCCCCGAGCGAAAGTTGGGCAGGTCGGTAACTTGGTCATGATAAGCCAGCACGTAGGGATCGATGACGGCCCGCCCATCATCGACTTCGGCCGGGCGTTTCTCCGGCTCCGGTTCGGGTGCGGGAACCACGATATTGGAGGCCCTGGCAATTTCCAGCGCCAGCTTCAGGTCTACGTTCTCCGAGGTCAGACGGGTGGAGAGCTCCACTTCCCTTTCCAGGGACTGGCGTAAACTGGCGATATATGCCGGTTCATCGGTGATCAGCGCCAGCTTCTCCTGGGCCTGTTTGGCCTCCAGGCGGGCACTGATCAGTTCGGATTCCATCACGTCCCGAGCGCGCAGCAGGTCCTCAAGCTGGCGGCTGAGGTCGAGCGCCTGCTGATAAATCTTGTCGCGCTCCTCGTGGAGGGTGGCCAATTCCTCGTCGCGACTTTGAAGTTGGCCCGCCACCTTGCGTTGCAGGGCTTCTAAAGCATTCTGAATATCCGTGGGTAGGGTCACGCTGGGGGCGATTCTCCAAGGCGTAGGTTTTCCCCCGTCAATGGCTAATAAGAGGCTATGGAAACCTCTCCCCTCAACCGCTTGCCGCAAGTTACCGGCCCTCTCCACCGTCCCCCCGCCCCGAAAGCGGATCCGCCCCCGGCCGCGCCGGCCGACAAAGTGCAGTTGCAAGGCAATGAGACCCCCAAGCAGCTTTTCGCCAAGCTCAAGGAACTGGGAAGGGACCCGGGCCGGGACGCGGCCGCGCGTATGACCGGCTCGCTCAAGAGCAAATATGAAAGCTTGATTCGTTTCCAGGGCGAAGAAGAACTGGTTCTGTCGCTGCGCGACCCCAAGGAATTGGCCGAGTACGTGGCCCTGGTGGGCGGTGGTCAGGCCAGCGCCGACGTGCAGCAGAATTACGCCGGAGTGCAGGCCCGCCAGGACCAGGGCGACCGGTTTTTCCTGAAGCGCGCCAAGCAGTATTTGAAGACGGACGCGGCCGGGGCCGCCGTCGTGCTGTCTCGCGGCGGCGAAGTGGTGCGCCTGGCTGTGGACGGACAGGTTGACCGCTGGAAAGAATTGCCGGCCGAGGTTCCCGCCCCCACGCCCGCCCGGGCCGAGCTGGGTAAGTTGTTGGACGCGGCCGAAGCGCTCAAATGCACTTTCGAGGTGGAGCCGGAAAAGACCGAGACCTCCATCAAGGGCAAGCTGCTGGCCATGCTCAAAGGCAAGGGGGACGAAGTGGAAGTTCGCGCGGGCCTGGTGGACGCCCTCGAGAAAGGCAAGCGGGTGCTCATCACTTTACCCGATGACGACCGCAAGATCCCTCTGCCTCCCGGGGTGGACAAGGCTCAGTTGGAAAAATTTGTCGGCTACGTTTCCAAGCCGGACGAAGACCAGAAGAATTTCCTCAAAGCCTTTGAGGATCTCAAGAAAAAAGAGGCGGTCATCATGGCTCGCAGCGATACCGGCGAGTTGAAGGGCATGTTGATGACGGCTTCTGACCGGAGTGCCTACCTGAATTTGCTGGCCGGCCAGGAGGTGGTGGTGCTGACCAGGGACGGCACTCCCCAGCGTCTGACCGAGGTCGCTCAAATGGCCGAGCTGAGCGCCAACGGCAGCCTGAAAGGGCAGGCCGCTCCCAAGTTTGACGGGTCGGGAACGCCTTCCGATAACCTTTTTATGGTCTACCACGTGTCGCCCTTCGACCCGATCAACAAGGGGATTTATGATGACCTGGTGCGGCGCATGACCGAGGTCGGCTCCTCCAAGGAAGTCGATATCGTGGCCATGCACAGCGATCTTCCCGATAAGCGGAATTTACGCGTCGATCGCATCCAGAGCGGTAGCCTGGAGAACTTGAAAAAGCTCGACCCGGAAACAGTCATGAGCGATCCCAAGACCTTCGAGAATTTTCTCTTCGAAACGCTCATGGCCAATCAAAGCGACGCCAAGGTGCGCCTTTTCGTGGGCGGCCACGGCGGTGCCGAAAAGGGTCTGCTGCCCGATGGCAAGCACAACAACGCGGCCGCCAACCATGCCATGTCGGTGGACGACTTCGCCGGCGCCATCCCCAAAGCGCTGGACCGCGTCGAGAAAGAGACCGGCAAACGCCCCTTCATCGAAAATCTGATGCTCTGCTCGTGCCTGATGGGCAATACTTCGTTGATCGACGCGCTGGCCAAAACCGGCGACGTGGGCGTGTTGTGCGCTTCACCGGAGATCATGCAGGGGGCCAGCCCCAACTCGGTCATCGAGTTCCTGCACGATCCCAAGACCAGCCAGGCCAGCGGCGAAGAATTCGCCAAATATCTGGTGGACACGCTTTCCGAAGCCCCCTCGGCTCCGGGCGGCAACAAGGAATCCCATCATGCCGACACTTACGGTGCTTACCGGCTGGACAAGCAGCTGGCCGAGAATACCAAAAAGTCGTTGGACAATTTCTTCAAGCTGGCGCTGCAGCATCCCGATCAGGCCGGGGCCATCAAGCGGGCTATCGCCGACTGTCCCACTTACGGCATGAATCCGTTCATCAATCTGCTCTTTGACGTGGACAACCGCGACCTCATCCAGGTAGCCGAGCGCATCATCGCCGACGCCCGCGTGACTAATAAAGAACTCAAAGAGGCCGCCCAGAAGGTGGTTGACGACGCGGCCGCCCAGGTGATCGAGCAGAAGGTTTCCAAAAATTACGCCGGGCGCAAGGGGCCGACCATCTATCTGCCCATCGATCGCTTCGACTTTGACGAGAAGATGTCCAAGACCGGATTCCTCCAGTCGACCGACTATTCCAAGTTCATGGAGATGATCTTCGACGCGCCCCTCCACCGCGGCGTGAAAGAGACGTTCTTGACCGAGGCCAATCGCTACCTGGAGGCGGGCAAGGAGGCCGCCGCCGCGGCCGCCGCTGACGAGAAAGAAGACGACAAGAAAGCCGGCGAGCCCGAGGAAACCAAGAAAGAGAGCAAGACCTGGGCCGGACCCGGCAAGGGTGTGATCCAGCAGGTTCACGATTTAGAGCAATATCACGGCGACAACGCGCTCAAGAAGATCGGCCGCGGAGTGCGGGCCATAGCCACGGCCGCGATCGGTATTGCCGGCGGTCTGGCCCTGGCCGCGGTGGGGGCTGTCCCGGGCGCCGTTATGGGTGCCGTCCTGGGCGCCCGAGCCGGCTGGACCGGTCACTCGGCGCTGTCTGAGCAATATGGCGCGGGCGACACTGCGCCGGCCGGCGGCAATACCCTCAAAAGCGCCGTCAAGCTGGCCGGTCAGGCCGCCCTCTTCCCCATGGAGGCGGCCGGTCTGCGCGTCAACGATAAAGTCGGCTTTAAGGCCGGCACGCTGGCCGGGCGCCTGGTCGGGTCGGTTGCCGGCCTGGCCGGCGGCGCTCTGGGCGGGGCCCTGGGCGGCGGCGCGGTCGGCTTCGTGCCCGGCTTCGTGGTAGCTCGCGGGCTGGGTCGAGCTGCCACCTTCTGGGTCCCGGGCGGCATGCCTGAGAAAATCCATAACCAGGGCCTGGATTCCGACCTGACCAAGAGCTAGGGTCTCCGGCCGGCCTTTGCCAGCAACTTCCCCCGGGGCGTAGCGTTGCGCACCGCCAGGAGCATAGGCGCATTTTCTGGAGATGTTGTGACGAATCTGAATATTCGCTTGAAAGAGTACGCGATACCGTGGTGGGCTTGCCTGGTCGCCCTGGGGCTATCACTGGCGCTTCTGTCTGGTTGCTATACGGGCTGGTACAATGACGACGCCAACTACCTTTGCCTGGCTCGCTCCATCTGCCAGGGAACGTACACCGACCTCTACAAGCCCGAACCCGTCTTTCATCGTCGCTATCCTCCTCTGTTCCCACTCATGTTGGCGCCCTTTCAATGGTTGGCACCGGAACGAATCGAGTTGGCCCGCATTCCCGCCCTGATCTGCGGTGCTTTGCTTCCGTGGGCTACCTGGCGCTGGCTGCGCGCCGAGAGCAGCAGGGTGCGCACGGTGACTACCTGGGGAGTGGCACTCAACCCCCTGATTCTCTGCTATTCCGGCCTTGTGCTTAGCGATATCCCGTTTCTTTTCGCGCTCATCTGGTTTTTGGGAGGCTCCTCCAAACCGATCAGGCCCTGGGTTTGGGCCTTTGGGAGCGCCGTTCTGCTCTATCTGCGAGCGGCCGCAATCGCACTTTTCCCGGCATGCGTCCTGAGCCTGTTCTTTCAGCACAAGCAGCGCAAAGGGGCCGTCCTCTACGCCATTTTGACCGTGGTCCTGGCTTTGCCCTATCTGGCTCAGCAAAGTTACAGCCAGGACTTGCATACGCTGCCTCCAGGTCTGGTTCAGTTCAATTTGAATTTCTACTTCTTTACCTTGCCCAGTACGTTGTGGGGCAATGCCGAGTGTTTTCCTCCGATTCACGGACTGCCGAGTGCGGGCCTCATAGTAGCCTCGGTCGTAACCTGGGCTGTCCTTATCCGGGGCGTCGCGCGGCGGGGATTCAACCTGGAGAGTCTGTTTTTTCTGCTCTTTCTCGGCCAGTTGTCGGTCTGGCCTTATCAGGAGCCTCGATTTCTCATTCCCGTTATACCGATTGGTGTGGTTTTGTTGGTGGAGGGATTGCCGCGCGCGGGGAAACTTGGAAAAGTTTTGATTCCGCTGTTGGCTTTGGTGCAGATGGCGTTTTTGGTCAGGACCTGGCAAATCAGCCATCAGCCTAACCTTCGAAATCAGGCTCCCGAAGGCTACTGGCGTTGGCTTGCCGGCCAGCCTGCGGGCCCCATCCTGGATGTTCATATCATGACCTGGGTCAAGACCGGCCGAAGAGTCATCCTGGCTCCTCCCGCCGGCACGGAGCCGGAGATGGCCTTGGTCATGGCCCTGAGGTCGCGCGCTCAATACATAACCATCTACCTGCCCCAAGGGCGCTCCCAATCGCTGGCTCCCCTGTCGGAGCCGCTTTGGCGCGCCATCCACCTGGCTCCCGAGCTTTTCCAACTGGAACTGGAGGATCCGCAAGATGCTCTGCTCGTGTTCCGCCGTCTGCCTGGCGGAGAAAATTGGCTGGCGGCGGCCGATCATTACGAAGCCGGAGTTCAAGCGGCTCAGCAGGGACGAGTGCAGGACGCCCTGGACCAGTTCGCGCTGGCGTTGCGAAAAGCGCCTGCTTTTCGGCAGGCACGCTTGAATCGAGTCATCCTTCTGCGGCTGCTGGGGCGCGAAGCGGAAGCGCGGGTGGAGGAGCGACAGAAATGACGGCTGCCAGCATTTTGTTGATCGAAGACGATCCGAATTTTAGTGGGACCCTGGTCGAGTTACTGAGCGAGTACTACCAGGTGGTCGAGTGCGCGGCCAGCGCCGCCGAGGCGGTGGCCAAGGCCCAGAAGCGCTCTTTTCACCTGTTGATCACCGACATTCGTATCGCCGGTCAAGTCGACGGGGTGGGTGCCTTGGAGGCGGTCAAGGCCATTCAGCCGCGCATTCGCAGCATCATCATGACCGGCTACGCCGACCTGGATGTGCCTATCCGGGCTGCCCGCCTGCACGCCGATGATTATCTGCAGAAGCCCTTCGCGCTCAGCGCATTTTTGCAGTCGGTGCGCTCGGTTCTGGAGCGCGAGGCCCCCTTCCGCGGTCTTTTTCAGAAGCTGGTGTCGGCTCCCGGAGGAGCCACCCAGAAAGCTTTGCGTCTTTTCTTCGACGGCCAGTGGCAGCAACTCAGCGCCGCTCGCGAAGCCTGCTTGAAGCGTTTTTTCGTGCTGGCCCGCTCGCAGAGGTTGGACCGGGAGCAAGCCTATTCGAGTTTCTGCCGGTGGGAGGAGCTGGAGTTGGATAATCTGCGGGCTTCCGCGCCGCCGCAGTGGAGCGCGCTGGCGCAAGCTTACCGTGACCTGGATTGGCTGACCTTTCCGCGGCGTAGTTCGGAGACGCTGACGCGGGCGCTGTTTATGCAGCTTTTTGAAAAAATTCAGACCGGCCAGGTCGAGTCCATTCATCTTCACAAAGCCATAGCCTTACTCCATCAGCCCGAGGTCCGCCGCGAGAACGTCGAGTCTTACTGCACTTATCACTGGCTCTGGTCGGATCCGGCGGAAGGGGAGGACCCTTTCAAGGGTTTGACCATCCAGGGCTACTTGCTGAAAACTCGGCGCAACGGACCGGCTCAGGAAGCGCGCCTTTACGAGGCCACCCACGCCAGCGACACCCGCAAGGGACACCTGATTGTGGTGCTGCCCGCTCAGCCCGAATCCGAGGAATTGATTGCGGAAGAACTTGGCTCAGCCCGGGCCATCTTGTTGCAAACCCATATCGGGCACCACTTTTTGCTCTACCGTAGCCACGCTCTCTCCTTGCAGTTTAACCTGCCGCCCGAAGGAGTCAGCGGCCGCGAAGCCTGGACTCTGCTGCGCCCCGTCTTTGTGCAGGTGGCCAACTATCACAGCCAGGGTAAGTATTCCGGCTGTTTTTCTTTGAGCGACGTCGAGTGTCTACCGGGACAGCCCTGCCAGTTGAGTCATTTCAGCGATCGTGCCTACCGCCAACAGCATGAGCGTTTGCTTCAAGGGGGGACGATACCGGTCGAACTCTACTCGGCGCCCGAAATTCATCAGCAGCCCGAGCCCAGCGCCGCTTCCGATCAAGCTGTGTTGGGTCGTCTGCTTTTTGAAGTGGTGTTGGGAGGCTCGTACCCCGACCCCAGCACCCGGGTGCACCTGCGCTTCTTGGGCACGCCTCTGGCCAATGAGCATCTGCGCCCCTGGGTAAGCCGTCTGGCGCCGCTGACGCAAGCTTTCTACCGTCTGTGTCATGCCAACCCGGGACAGCGCTTCCGCAGTTTGTCCGAGGCAATTTCCACCATTGATGCGATTGTAGCGCCGGTTTAGAGGGTAAAGGATGGGCGACTTTATTTCCAAGGGGGTTCTATGAGGAAGATGATCTTGTCCCTGGCTCTGAGCGCGGCGGTATGGGCGGCGCCTATCGTGTTGGATGGACACCATGATGTGCGCACTGTGGTGGGAACGGGACAGGACATCGTGATCGAAGGGCATCATCTGGAAGTGATGGTTAATGGTCACAGTGGTCGTGTCACCATTAACGGGCACCACAACCAGGTATTCTTGGAGAACGTGGCCAGCATTGATGCTCCCGGACATCACAATCAAATCGTCTACAAGAGCGGCCAGCCGGCTCTGCTCAATCCCGGTAAATACAACCAGATTGTGCACGGTGAGGGAGTGACCGGCCAGACGGCTTCTCAGGTCGAGACGGCCGGGAACACGGTGGAGATATCCGGCGCCGGCGCGCAGCGCACCGAGGAAGGGCGCGGGCGCAACTTTTCCATTACCGGTTCGGGCAATCACGTGACCATTCGCGGAGAGGCCGGGCTGGTCAATGTGGCTGGCGCCGGCAACGTGGTGACAGTCGAACATCCCCGGGCCATCGAAGCCAGCGGCATGGGCAACAAGGTCTATTATTCCAAGGGCGATCCGCAGATCGATCAGTCGGGGCTGGATAACGAAATCATTCGCCGCTGACAATGTTTACCAGGCGGCAGGATTCGGCAACTTGTTGGTAACAAGGGAAGCGCTTTTGTTACAAAATCAGTCTTAACTGTCACTTGCTGTGCTGTGAAGATAGCAGTATCAACACCGCACACACGGAGGACAGAAAAAATGGCTATCGGAACCGCTTTCCCCGGCAACTACAACCTTGGATGCTACCCCACTTATCCGACCTTTCCGCGTTGGCCGCAACCCCAGCCCTGCCCTCAGCCGTGGCCCGGCCCCTGGGGCTGGAACCAGAACCACGGGAACCTGGAGAACGCCACCGTCGGACGCCACGGCTTCCTCGGCCTGGAGCGCACCAAGGGCTACGGCGTCGATATGAATGGCGACGGCCGCTACACCCCGGGCCGCGATGCGGTGCTGGCAATGGATCTCAACCGCGACGGCCGTGTAACTCCCGACGAGATCGAGAAGTCGCGCGAGAAGCTGCAGGCGATGGGCGGCAACTACGATTTCAACCACGATGGTCAAACCAGCATCTGTGAGCGCATGAAAGGCCAGGGGTACCAGCGCGAAATGCAGCGCTACGACACCAACGGCGACGGACGCCTGGATGCCGGTGAATTCGCTCGCGCCGGCGGCCGCGTGCTGGTCGACTCCAACCGTGACGGCAAGTTCCAAGATTGGGAGCAGCACAGCCCCTTCAATTTCCCCACCGGCGGCTTCGGCCGCGGCCGCATCAACTACATCGATCCCTTCTGCGGCACCACCTCTGTCAACGAGCGCAGCCCCTGGTCGCCTGGACCGTGGGGTCCCGGCCCCTGGAACCCCGGTCCCTGCGGCCCTATCAATCCCTGGATCCGCCCCTGCTAGAAACCAAAAAGGCCGCCTTTCGGGGCGGCCTTTTGGTTTACAGGCAACGGTGTCAACCGCTCCAGACTTCGGCGCTGACACTGAGGCTGACGGGGGCGATGTGGCACTGGCCGCAGCGCGTACCCGAGCTGTTGAAGTGGCCGCAGTTGGGACAGGGCCAGCCTGCGGGGACTTCTTCGGCCGGAGGCGGGGGGGGAAAGCGTTGCAGCAGCAGGTAACCGGCTCGGTAGAGGTGGTCCGGTTCGAGGTCGGCCCCGAAATCCAGGATGTGGTGAACCACCGCTTTCCATTCTTCGGGCGGGGGGCTGGAGTGAAACAGTTCCGGGAAAGCCAGGAAGGGCAGCGTCTGGTTGAGTCCGCCCAGGATGGCTTCGATATAGTAACCGGCCTGCGTTCCCTGTAGATGTTGGTGGCTCAGCGAATGCTCGCGGGCCTGGCGGAAAGCCGCCGCCAGCGTCTCGAGAGCGGCCTCCAGATTGTCCAGAGCTTGATCGGGAGTCCATTCTTCGTTGCCCAGCTCGGCCACGGCGGCGCGCACGTCTTCGATGGAAAGGTTGATTTCTTCCCAGATCTCCAGGCGCTGGTTGGGCTCCCAGAAAATGCTGGTGCGCATGCGCGCCCAGGTGCTTTCGAGTTGGGGTAGGGCTACCGTTTCCAGGAATTTGATGCCACGCCGCCACTGCTCGCGCGGTAAGGGCCGGGCCTGTTCCAGCGCTTCCTGGAAAGACGGTCCGGCCACCGGAATGGTGAAGCGCGAGCTGGTTTCGGCCTGACGCTGCACGTCCTGGCGCTGCCAGTCGATCAGAAACTGGAGAATATCACTCCCTTCTTTGATAGAGGCCAGTGCGTCCTGAAACCGTTCCTGGTTGTCCAGGTCAATCGACTCGATGCCCTTACGAAAGTGGTTGAGCCCCACCTCCAGAGACTCCACCACCTCCGGCAGCAGGCGCGATTTCACCCCGATGAAGGCGTGCCGCAACACCCCGGCATAGGCCTGCAGCCGTTCCAAACGTTGCAAGACCGCGTCATCGTCGGCTCGCCCTTTCAGCCAGGCGGCCCCGCACATCAGAAAATCATTGACCGCCAGTTGGGCTGAAAAATGCGGGGCCTCCCGCCGCTGGTTGATGCTATCCATGAACCCGATGGCTTGATACAGGTCGGGAACCAGGCGATCTAACTGCTCCTGCTTGGTCGGGAGCTCGACGGCTTCCCGCAGTTCTTCGTGGAGCAGGCGCAAGTTTTCGAATTTGGCTTCTTCTTCTTCATCCAGGGTGTAGCCGCGCTGGAACTCCCACCAGTCGGTCATCTGCTGCACGGCGGCCAGAAACCCGTCCAGTTCCTCGCGATGGTCGCTGCCTTTGTGGCTGAGCGCGTTCAGGTAAGGAACTACTGTCGGTGGGAGGTGGCGCAGATCGTTGCTCATCGAGCTGCGAATTCGGGCGGCCCAGGGTCCGATCCTGGCTGCGCCTGAAGACCAAAGCGTGTAAGGCGGGCATCGGGCACTGGCGCCAGCCGCACAATCGAGCCGCCCGGCAACTTGAGTGTCCTCCGTCAGGGCAAAGTAGCTGCCGTCAGGAAAATAAACGCCGTCGATAACCACCCCGGAAAGCCGTGAGGGGGGCGGCCTCATCGGGCCCGAAGTGGGGGGCGTGGGACTGGTGCCTTGCAACTTGTAGAGGTGGAACTGCAGACCGTGCGCATGGAGGAGCAACGGCACTTCTATGGCGCCCGGCTGGCTTTGCCCATTACGGACGAGCCCGGGGGATTTTCGGTGAGCGTGGGCGATTCGCGATTGCGTTTTCGCGAGGGCCAGGCACCTATCTATCACCTGGCCTTCAACGTGGCCCCGGACGGCCTGGAGTCAGCGGCCTCCTGGATTTCTTCCGTCACCCCCCTGCTGGTCGATGCCGACGGACAGAGCCGACAAACTTTCGAAAGCTGGCAGGCCCGTTCCATCTATTTCAAGGATGCCGACGACAACGTCATGGAGTGCATTGCCCGTCAGCGTCTGACCGAATTTGCGGGTCGGACCGGCCTTCTCTCCATCAGCGAGGTGGGTCTGCCCACGGAGGCGGTGCTCGAGTCGGCCCGCAGGCTCATGCGAGAACTGGATGCTCCCGTCTTTGGCGAACTCTCCCCAGGCTTCACCACCCTGGGCGATGACCACGGCCTGCTGCTTCTTCCTGCCGCGGGCCGCCCCTGGGTGCCGGAACGAGTGGTGCAGGCACGTCCTGTGCCCATGCGCGTCCTCTTGCAACAAGGAAAGAAGCAGCACTGGCTGGAGTCCCCAGGTGGCTCGTTGACTGCGTGATCCGTATGCGCATAAAATATACGTATGAAGTCTCCTTATGATACATCCGCGCCCAAGCGTCCCGTCAATCTGAGTGTCAATAGCGACCTGTTGGATCAGGCGAAGTCGGCCGGTGTGAATTTGTCGTTCGTACTGGAGCACGCGCTGATTGACGAGGTGAGGAAACGCAAAGCTGAGGCCTGGCTGCGCGACAATCGGAAGGCGATTCAAAACTACAATCAACACATTCTAGAGCACGGCACTTTTTCAGACGACTTGCGCGCCTTCTGATGCAGTTTGACGTTTACAGGAATGAGAATCCGGCGAGCCGTGAGAGATTTCCGTTGCTGGTGGATGTCCAGGCTGATTTGCTGACGGACCTGGAAACTCGGGTCGCCATTCCCCTGGCCCCCGAGGCGGCCTATGCGAGCAAAGTGCTCAGGGGGCTGATGCCGGTCGTGCGCATTAAAGGGAAAACCTATGTTGTCGTGACCTCTCTGATGGCTGGTATCCCAAGGCGCGCGCTGGGTAGCAAAGTGGCCAACGTCAGCGATTATCGGGAGGAGCTTATAGCTGCTCTGGATTTGCTCCTTACGGGCGTCTGACTTTTGAGCGGTTTGGGCCTGATTTGCTTCATCATCCCCTGATGGTGCCTTGGCACCCCGAAGTTCTTGCTCCGCCTATCAGATGGCGGCCGCCACACCCCCATAAGATGGCCCATGCGCGTCATTTTGCAACAAGGAAAGAAACAGCACTGCCTGGAGTCCCCAGGGGCCTGGGCTGACCGCGGGGGATGGAGCACGTTTCCTCAGGCATCTTTTTGAGGATACCCAGGGGGGCTGACAGAATCCTCAAGCGAAGGGCGAGGTTATGCCTTTAGAAGTGGACTCGCTTCTCAAAGACCGCTTTCGCATCTTGCGCCCGCTGGGGGAGGGCGGAATGGGCGAAGTCTATCTGGGCGAAGATGAGCGCGGCGGCGTGGCCGAGGGGCGTCCGGTGGCCATCAAGTCGCTGCGCAACGATCTGACGGGCAGTGACGCTCAGCTTTTCCTGCGCCGCTTTCGCGAAGAGATCGAGATTCTGCGCAGATTGCGGGCGCAGGGCATTCCCGCCTTCGTGGACGCCTTCGAAGAAGACGACCGTTCCTTCTTGATCATGGAGTACATCGAGGGCCATAGCCTGGCATCGCTGCTGGATCGCTCTCCCAACGGCCTGCGTCCCTCCATGGTGGCCGAGGTGGGTATTCACATTTGCCGCATTCTGCAGCATTTGCACTCCTCGGTGCCACCTCTGATCCATCGCGACATCAAGCCTTCCAATATCATTATCCGCGCCGGGGACGAGTCGGTTTTTCTGGTCGACTTCGGATTGGCCCGCGAATTTCACGGTGAGGGGGCCGCCCGCACCCTGGTGGGGACGGTCGACTACTGTCCCCTGGAGCAACTGCAGGGCTACCCGGAGCCCCGTTCCGACCTGTATGCGCTGGGCGCCACCATGTTTGAATTGCTCACCGGTCAGATCCCCAAGCCTCTCAATATCCCTTCGCTCAATGCGGTGGCGCCGCAACTGCCGGTGGCCATTTCCGAGGTGGTCGATCGGGCCGTGCAGAGTCATCCGGATGCCCGCTTCCCGAACGCCGCCGCTATGCTGAAGGCGCTGGCAGACTGCCGGCGCGTGCTCATGCATGTGGAGGCTCCCTCTCTTTCCATCTATGACAACCCGGATCGAGCTGAACAGATCATCCAAAACTGGGGCCGCGAGGAGGAAGGGTCGGGGTTGCGCGCCGAGCGCCTGCGCCAGGTGGCTCAGCGGCGCAAGCCGCTGGTTTTCGGTCTTTTAATCCTCATGCTGGTATGGGCCAGCTTTTATTTCCGTAATCGCAGCCATTATGTCAGCGAACAAAACCAGCTGATCATGGAAGCTTTGAATGATGGAGTCCCCGGTCCGGGCTGGCGCCTGGAAACCGTGCGCGGGCTCTTCCCGGCCGACGGCCTGGGTCTGGGCCCTCCCGATTCCCGCTGGGAAAAGCCTTCTCGAGCGGGGTGCACCTTTCGCACCCTGGCCCCGGTTCATCCGGTGACTTCCATGAGTTTCCGGGTGCGGCGCCTCAAGAGCGCCCCCCGGCTGCTGGTCTACAGCCAACCCTGGGGAATTCTTATGGAGCCGCGCGAGAACCGCTACCTGGCTCGCCTGGTGAAAATCGGTCCCGGATTTACCCTGCAGGAGGGACGCTTTGAAGATCATCCGGCTCTGCCGCCCCTGCCTTTTGACCTGGGCCGCTCGCTGGGAGTGCAGCTCACCGTCGACGGGACCATTGGCCAGTTGACGGTGGGACGCAACACCCGGCGCTTTCGTACCAAGGACGGTTGGAACAGTCAGATTTGCGGAGTGGTCTTGCTCAACGCCGTTCATCGCACCCGCTGTCTGGTGGAAGACTGGCAAGTGAAGTGATGGCCCGGGCGGCTTCGGGTAGTCCGCTGCCGACCGGGTAGCGGCGGCACTGGCTGGTCAGCAACTTACCGAGGTCGTGGCGCAGCCGGCCGGCACGGCGGCACCAAAGTCCCGCTTGCAGAGACTCCACCAGATGAGCATTGTCGAATTGATCGTGGGCTTGGGGTAGCACCAGTTGGGGCGTGCCGCAAGCCAGCGCCTGAGCGACCGTTCCGATCCCGCCGTGGTGGATGATGGCGGCGCTGCGAGGGAGCAATTGGCTGAAGGGCGCATATTCGACCGCACAGGCTCCCTCGGGCACGTTGGAGTGATGGCGAGTCACCACCAGGGCGCGACGACCCAGATCCGCGCAAGCGGCCAGGCACTCTTGGTAGAATTTCCGGCGTCCCGCAAAAGCGGTCCCGCCCGTGATCACCACGGGTGGGTCGCCTTTTTGCAACCATTGCTCCAGGTCGGGGGAAAGCTCTGACTGAGAGTCGATGTCCCAGAGAGGGAATCCCGTCTGTTTGAGGCCGGCCGGCCAATCGGCGGGTGGCGTAAAGAACCAATCGGGGAACAGGGCCAGCGAGAGGTCAACCTGGTGCATCCAGGAGCCCATGACGCGCCTTACCGGTTGAAGGCCAAGTTCGGCGCGCTGCCGGTTGTAGGGTCCGCCCAGCCAGGGATCGAGCATCAGCCGATCGGTCAACCACCACAAGGCTTTGAGAAACCAGGGGGGCAGCCAGCGCGGCAACGGTCCCAGTGGGCTGAGCACCGGCGGGCGCAAATTGGAGCGAAAGACGGCTGGCGACAGATGCACCGTTACTGCCGGCAGACCGTGTAGTTCCTGGGCCAACCGGATAGGAAAAGCCAGCGTGGTGCCAATCAAAACCGTGGGTTCGGAAGAGCTGTCCAATTCTTGAATGAGTTCGTGGTAGCAAAGCCTGAGCAAGTTGTCCAGCACCCGGCTTACGGCCTGAGTTCCGCGCCGGTAGTTATGCAGATCGGGATCTTGCTGGGCGCGATCGTAGTCTTCGATGGTGCCCAAAAGCCGATAGTCCAGACCGGCGGCCGCGGCCGCATTGGCAAAAACCGGACTGATCAGGGCCTTGACCTGCCAACCCGGCGTCTCTTGCAAGGCCCGGCCCAGTCCAAGTAAAGGTAGGACGTCGCCGTGGCTGCCCATGGGCATGAGCAGAGCTCTCATGGCTGCCGCGTTCAAGGGGAGCAGTCGCCCTCCCTGGAAACGGCAATCTTTCACCGGCCGGATTCCCGAGGGGACGGCCGGCCGACTTGACGGCTTTTTGACAACTCTTGCCAAATTTCCGGCAACTCCCAGCCCGGCCGTAAACCGCCGTCATGGTTTTTTTGTCGACGGATTGTTACATTTGACCATTGGTGGCCCGCTAAAATGAAGGCGGAGGATTCGTCTTGCTGCTTTTCAACGTAACCAATGCGCCGGCCCCCCGAGCCGCCGCTCCCAAGGCCCCGGCTCCCCAGGCTCCCGGTAAGGATGAGGTTTTCAACTACAATCCTCAGGATCGTCTGGTCATGACCACCGAAACCAAGGTGATCCCCAATGTGCGGCCGGGCGACATGGGCCCCACCGATGATCACGTCATGCTGCGCGAGCAGTTGGAGAAGGTCAACGACCAGTATGTCTACGGCCACGATGATCCGCGTCAGAACAGCGCCCTGGCCTTTGCCAGCGCCGCCACCACCATCAATTCGTTCCTGGAAGTGTTCCCCGAAAAGATCAAGTGGGCTTTCAAGTACGACCGCCTGCTGGTCCGCCCCAACTGCGGCGAGGACTTCAACGCCAACTACAAGCGTGAAAGCGGCACCGTCAATTTTTACATGAAGGAAGATCCGGTGCGTCACGCCCACGTCCACTCGGGGGCTTCCGGCGACATCGTCTCACACGAGGTAGGCCACGCCCTGCTGGACGCCATCCGCCCCGAGTACATGAACGCCTGGGGTCCCGAGCCGGGCGCTTTCCACGAAGCTTTCGGCGACATGATGTCGATTCACATGGCTTTGCGCGACGACCGTGTGGTGGATCAATTGATCAAGCAAACCGGCGGAGACCTGTCCAAGCCCAATCTGGTTGCCCATATGGCCGAGGAACTGGGCACGGGCGTCAACAACACGCCCGGTGAGCGAAAGACCGGCGGAGCTTACCTGCGCGACGCCAATAACAGCTTCAAGTGGGAAGACCCCTCCAAGCTCGCCGAGGAGAAGGGCGGCCCCGACAAATTGGGCTGGGGCAAGCACAGTTTCTCGCGGGTTTGGACCGGCGCTCACTTTGATTTGCTCAAGGCCATGGTCAATGAACGCCGCCAGGCCGGCATGGACCCGGCTCAGGCCGTCAAAGAAAGCAACAACGAGCTCTTCAAGATGCTGGCCAACATGATTCTGGAGTCGCCGCACGGCAAATTCAGCTATCGCGACATGGCCGTGGCTTTCATCCAATCCGACAAAATCCACAACGATGGCAAGCGCGCCGAGCTGATCCAGAAGGTTTTCACCGAGCGCAACATTCTGCCGGCCGACCTGCCTACCGAGCTGTTGGAAAAGGACGAAGCCTCGCGCCGCGCCGTGGCCAACGCGCGCCTCTTCCAGAGCGATGAAAGGCCCACCTTCGAGACTATTCCCGTCAGGCTCGGTTCCAGCCTGGGCCAATTTTCGGGCGCGCTGGTGGATGTTCCCACCAGCCTGGACGAGGGTTTGTTCAAGAGCGACCACCTGCAGTCGTCCACCGAAGCGGACATCGCGCGCCTGATCAAGGCCGGCAAGATTCGCTACAACGATCCCCACTACAAGATGAAAGACGCCGACGTCTATAATCCCAAGGGAGAGCCCTACGAAGGCGTGGTCACCTGGACCGACGGCCAGATGAAGATCGAGCGCCTGCACATCAGCTGTTAGTGGGTCAGGCGGCGGGGGGACGCTCCTTTTCAAGGCGAGCCATCCGCTCTTCCAGGCGCTCCATCCGGTCAGCCAGTCTCTCCTCGTGGTCTGCAACCAGCTCGAGCAACTGATCCATGGCCGTTTCTTGCGCTTTCGCCTGGGTTTCGAGCGCCAGCCGCATATCGACCTGATCCACCTTCAGCTCGCCCATGCGGTCTTCGGGCCGCTTCAAGCGAGCCACGGTCTCTGCCGTGCTCACTGCTGGCGAATCGCGGCGATCTGCTCCTTGAGGTTGCTCACCTTGAGCTAACTCGCGATTGAAAGGAGTCTCCTTCCGAGGCCCGGGCTCAGCCCTTAAGTGAAAGGGCCGGCTTCATCCGCTCCTGGTGGCTCTTCATGAAGCCCTCGAAGGGTTCGAGGCCGTCGGGGAAGAGGCCGATGGCCTTGTACCAGGCCAGTTCCGTGTAAAGAATGACGTCCAGCAGGGAGAACTGTTCGCCCAGTACATGGGGTCCCTTGAGGCGGCTGGCCATGCCCTCCAGCAGGCGGCGTACCTCGCTCTGGGCTTTGGCTTTGGTCTCCGGATTGAAGCCCAACATGGCCTGGGGCTCCAGACTGGCGTGGAGGAAGAACATCCATTCGTAAAGGAGGGCGCGCTGCGCAGTGCCCGGCTTGGGAGTGTTCATCTTGTCGGCGTAGAGGTCGGCCAGAAACAGGGTGATGGCGCCGGATTCGATGATCACCTGGCCGTCATTGGATAGGGCCGGAACGCGGCCGTGGGGATGGATTTTCAGGTAGTCTTCCTGCTTATTGTCACCCTTGCGGATGTCGATCAGCACGTTCTGGTGCGGAATGTCGTAGAAATTCAGCAGAGTCTGGGTGCGCACGGCCCGGCTCTGCGGATCTTGGTAATGGATAATTTCGCTCATCCAGGTTCGTTCGCAGCCCCTGAAGGGTACCCTTCGGCCCGGCCGGAAGGCCCGGCCATGGCTACTCCCCTGAAACTCATGACCTTCAACATCTTGAACGGGGGAGGGGATGAAGCCCGCTTCCGCGGTGTGCTCGACGTGATTCGCAGCGCCTCTCCCGACGTTCTTTTGCTCCAGGAATGCCTGGACTGGGAAGAAGACGGCCCGAGAATGGCGGCTGTGGCGGAAGCGCTGGGAGTCCCCAAGGAAGCCGCCTACGCCCGCCTGGGCCGCTCGCGTCCACGCGGGAGCGGCAAAACCTACCACCTGGGGCTCTTCACCAAGACGCCCATTCAGGAGTGCCAAACTTACAACGACCCGGCTTTTCTGGGGCATTCCATCGCCCATCTCAAGCTGGATTGGGGCGGGCAGACTTTGAACGTGATCGCCGCCCATTTCGACTCCAAGAACGAGAATTTGCGCTTTGTGGAAGCCCGTTATCTGCGCTCGGTGATCGACCCGGCCGATTTCAAGAAAGGTCTGTATGTGCTCGGCGGCGACCTCAACGCCCTGTCCAGTCATGACCCCTATCCGGTAGACCTGGAATCCTTGCTGCGTCAGAGCATGACCACTAAATATCACCTGCCGCCGCGTTTTGAGGTGATGGAAGAACTGGCCGAATTCGGCTGGCTGGATGGGCTCTACTTGAAGCCGCCGGCTCGCTGGATTACAGCACCCCGCGATCGCGGCGGGGTACACATTGATTATCGCACAGACTACTTGCTGTTTTCGCCGCAACTGGCCAGGCGGGTGGGTCAGGTGGAGGTGGTGCCCATCGCTCAGGAGTCCGACCATTTCCCGGTGCAGGCGGTGCTCTTCTGATGGAAACGGCTCTTACCCGCGATGCCGAAATCGAGATTCCCTTGATCTGCGGAGCCATGTATCCGTGCAGCAACCCGGAACTGGTGGCGGCCGTCTCGCAGGCCGGGGGCCTGGGCGTCATTCAGCCGCTTTCGCTGGTCTTCGTGCACCGTCACGACTTCCGCAAGGGCATGCAACTGATCAAGAGCCTCACTCAGAAGCCCGTGGCCCTGAACGTGATCGTGGAGAAGTCCAGTAAAAAATATACCGACCGCATGAAGGCCTGGACCGACATCGCCATCGAGGAAGGCGTGCGTTTCTTTATTACCTCGCTGGGCGATCCGCGCTGGGTAGTAGAGAAGGCTCAGGCAGTGGGCGGCATCGTCTACCACGACGTGACCGAGCGCAGGTGGGCGGAAAAGGCCTTGTCTTCCGGCGCGCGGGGCATCATTTGCGTGAACAACCGGGCCGGGGGCCACGCCGGCGAGCGGGCCCAGTTGGAGCTGTTCGAGCAGATGAGCGATCTGGGCGTGCCTCTGGTGGCCGCCGGCGGCATTTCCACGCCTGAGCAATTCGCCGAGGCCCTGCGTCAGGGCTACGCCGGGGTGCAGATGGGCACCCGCTTCATCGCCACCCGTGAATGCAACGCGCACGACGATTACAAGCAAGCCATCGTGCGCGCCCGCGAACGAGATATTGTGCTGACCGAGAAAATCAGCGGCGTGCCCGTCTCGGTGATCAAGACGCCCTACATCGAGAAGATCGGCACCAAAGCCGGCCCTATCGCTCGCTTCTTCCTGCGCCATCCCCGTTTTAAGCACTGGATGCGCCTGCTCTATTCGTTAATTGCGCTGTGGAAGCTCAAACGCGCCAGTTTGGAAGGCTCCGGTTACAAAGACTACTGGCAGGCCGGCAAGAGCGTGGAGGGCATCGACTCGGTGGAGTCGGTGGCCGCTCTCATGCAGGGCTATGTTGATTAACAACTGGCCGCCTGCTCCAACTGGCGCAGGTTCAACCGGCGCAAGCCCGGCGAGAACAGCCAGACCAGTCCGATGGTCACAAAACACGCGCCGGCGCCGAAGAGCACCGCTCCCACCGGACCGAGAAATTTGGCCACCAGGCCCGACTCGAATTCCCCCAGTTCATTGGAAGAACCGATGAACATGGAGTTGATGGCCGAAATGCGCCCGCGCATGGAGTCGGGCGAGGCCAGTTGCACGGCGGTGTTACGAATGACGGCGCTGACGCTGTCGAAGGCTCCGCTCAGGAAAAGCAGCAGCCCGGAAAGCCAGACATTGTGGCTCAGGCCAAAACCCAGGATGCACAGGCCGAAGCCGCTTACGGCCAGGAACAGATAACGTCCGGCCTTTTCTTGGAAATTGAGGCGGGTGAGCCAGAAAGCGACCAGCGAGGCTCCCAGCGCCGGGGCCGCGCGCAGCAGCCCCAAACCGCCCGCGCCGACGTGCAGCACGTCGCCGGCAAACATGGGCAGCAGGGCGGTGACACCGGCGAACATCACCGAGAACATGTCCAGAGCCAGGGCCGGCAATAGCAGGGAGTGCGAGAAGATGAAGCGCGCTCCCAGCAGCAGTTCCTGGGTCAGCGGCAACCTGGCCTCCGGCTTTTGCGCTGGTGGAGCGGGGATGGAGAGCACGCAAATCAGGCTGAACCCCAGCAGCAGCGAAGCCAGCCCGGTGGGTGGCAGGGAGCTGCTGTAGAGCAGCCCGCCCATGGCCGGCCCGATCACTGAGCCGATTTGCTGCACCGAACTCATGCTGGCGGTCGCCCGCGAAAGCTCGGACCGCGCCACCAGACGCGGCACGGTGGCGAAAACCGAGGGCTGGGCCAGGCTGCGGGCAGTGCCGGTCAGGACCGAGGCCAGAAAAAGAGCGAACACGTGGTCGGCCGGAGCCAGGTTAAATTGCGCATAAAAAACCACCAGCGCCGAGAGCAAGCTAAAAAGCAAAACCAGGCCGTACATGCGCACCGGGCGGCTGCGATCGACCAGGTAGCCGGCCAGCGGAGCCAGGCTCAAAGCCGGCAAAGCCTCAGCCAAACCGACCATTCCGAGCTTCAGCGGATCGTGGGTCAGGTCATACATGGTCCACCCCACCACCACGGCCTGGATGCGTACGGAAATGTTAAACAAAAAGCGAGCCAAAACCAGCTTTTTGAAGTCCAGAGGCAAGCCCTGACTCACTTTAAATCGGGTCCTTTAATAAATTTCAATACCTCGAGGCACCGAGCGGTTTTGTTACATTTCTACGTCTACCATAGTATCGGAGTACCATGGTAGAATGTGACAACCCCATGATTGACGCCACTCGAATCACCTCAACCACCCCGCCCGTTGTGCCTGCGGCACCGGCGCGGTCCTTGCCTGCCAGCGAACCGGCGGCCCCGCAGCCGCAGGACCAGTTCGCCGCCACCGGTGCACCCGCCACCGAGACCAGGCCGACGCTGGCGCCTCCCCCGGTGCAGGTAGCTCCTCCCCCCGCGGTCACCGTAGAGGCCAACAAAACCATTTCTGCTCCTGTTCCCAATGCTCTGTATTGTGAGCCGTCCTCTCCGCCGCCGCCGCCTCCCGGCGGGCCGCTACTGCCGCCCGGCGATCTGGGCCGCGGTTTTCCTTCGGCTGGCGGTGAATCGCACAGCATGGCCGAACGCCTGCATGGTTTCCTGGCTAAAGATCCTACTGGTCTCTACGACGTGGCCGTCAACAAAATTCTTCACCGTGTCTCGGACGTGACCGAAAAAGGTATTGGCATCGATGTCTCGGGTTTGCTTTCAGTCGAGCGTACTCTCTATACCACCCTGGCCGGGGGTATCGAGAACTACACCGGCGGCACTCCCCCCCTTTTCATGGCTCTGGCCGAGGGGCAGGCGGCTTATGTCAACCTGGGCCCCAAGCGCAAAGATGAAGCCGACCACTTGATGCGCATGTTCGCCGGGCTGCCGCTCGACGTCATCGAGGGTCTGCCCGCCGACGACGGCGATTCGGGTAAAGTTCGCCGGATTCTGTTGGAGAAGGCCAAGTCCAAGGAATTCCCCGTCTACGTAGACGTCGACGGCAACTGCGCTGAGCTCACGGCCACCGAGTCCATCGCCACCGAGTCGATCGCCTCCATCGCCCGCCGCGAGAACAACCTGGGCGCCGACTTCCCCGATCCGCGCATGTATTACAAGTGGCTGGTCAAGCGGGTGGATTCCAACTATCGTCGACTGGATCCCTGGCTTTTCGGCGTCAAGCAGCCGCTCCACGACAAAATCAGCGGAATGAAAGAGAAGCTCAGTCCGCCCTGGGCGCGCGAGCAGAATCTCAATGACCCCTTTGGCGCCACCCCCTCCTCGCGCGGGGTCAAAAAAGCCTACGCCACCATGATGGAAATTTGCGGCAACGGCCAGCCGCCCACCTGGAGCACCCTGACCGATATCGCCGATGCGGCCATCGGTATGGATCGCGACTTGCTCAGCGGTATCCAGACCTTTTGGATCAAGTTGCTTTCCGAAGTCAGCCGGGAACAGCGCGAAAGTCTGATGCTCCCGCTCTCGCGGGCCTGGGTCAACCTGAACGTGCTCGGCCCCGAAAGCCCTCAGTTCGACCTGGTTTCCCCGCCCAACGCGCCCTACATCGAGATGATCGACCGCCACAGCGGCAAGGAGATCAGCGAGCGCTACGATCGCTCCCTGGCTATCGGCCAGGCCGTCGACCACACCATCGCCGGCCTGGGCATCCAGGAGCGCCGGAACTTCCTTGAAGTTCTAATGAAAGATATCCGCGCCCACCAGCCCGAGCTGGAAGCCCGCGAACAACGCCTGCGCGCGCGCCTGGGCGATAAGTATCACGGTCTGGACATCGACGCCATTCTCAACGACCGCGCCGACATCAACACCCCGGGCGTGAGAGAGTCCTTGAAGGAGCTGGTGGAGGCCGCCCAACCCGGCCGCACCACCCACGAGATGACGCCGGAATATGCTGAAATCGTGCGCCATCGCGATATGCTGGACTGGGTGGCTTCGCGCTTCGCCCGCTACGGCGATCAGGGCGTGGCCGAACTGGCCAGCCACGACAGCCTGGAGGATATTTCTTCCAACCCCTTGATCTTGGGCGAATTCTACACGCCCAAGCCCCGCGGCACGCCGGTGACGCCCATGCCCGACGGCCCCTCGCGCCAGGATATCCTGGGCCAGCCGATCCCCGGCAAACGGCCGGTCAAGACCTCGTTCGTGCTCGAAGGCGGCGGCGGCAAGGGTCTGGCTTTTGTGGAAGCGCTCAAGCAAACGCGCGAAGCTCTGTCCCAGGGCCAGGGCCAGGTGGCTATCGACGAGTACGTCGGCAATTCGGCGGGCGCCCTGACGGCCGGCCTGCTGGCCGCCGGTTATGACGGCGACGAGCTGGCGGAAGTACTCAAGCAACTGGACTTCAAGAAGTTCTACTCCGACTACCTGTGGCTTTCGGGCGGCGTCGACCCGAAGGTGCGCGGCATCAACCGCACCGGCCTCTTCTCGCAGCAGAAGATGTACAACGTGTTGTCCGAGCTGCTTCAGCAGAAGGTTCCGGTGGAGGGCCGTCCGGTGCTCTTCCGCGACCTGCCCTTCAAGCTCAAGGTCACCTCGACCATGATCAATGCCGACCTGCCTCCCGAAGTGCGCGAGCGCCTGAACATTCAGCCCGACGGCCAGGTGTGTTTCTCCAACGAAACCACCCCCAACATGGATGTGGCCGCGGCCCTCTGTTGCTCGGCGGCTGTGCCCGGCTTCTTCAACGCGCCCCAGTTGCAGGTCTGCAACGACGGTGATTCGCAGAATCCGGTGTTACACCGCATGCAGATGGTGGACGGGGGCGTGGTCAACAACTTCCCGGTGAGCGAGGTGAGCAAGGACGAGAAATCCTTCTTGCTGGCCCTGCCCGCCTATTCCGAAGCTCCTAATCCGAACGGCGGTGCTCCCATTGCGCTGACCACTCTGAATTTCGACTCGGCCAACATCGGCGTGGTCAACGAATATAATAAGAAGCGCTATGCCGAGTTCAAGCCGCAACTGGCCAACCTCATCCAGACGGCGGCGGATTCCGGCTACGGACGGGCCGTCATCGGCTTGAATCTGACCAATATGGGCACCCAGACGGCTCCCATCGTGCAGGGTCACGACCGCTGCGAAACCAACGAGTTGCTGGGCAAGGCCAGACAACTCGGGTTACCCGCCATGAGCGCGGAGGCCGGCGCCGGCGTCATCAAGGGCAACTTGCAGGCCAAGAATCACGGTTTCCTCGAACAGAACCTGCTCAATACCTTGCTCGATAAAGATGATCATTTCAAACCCAAGGGCCCCTTCGGCGGCAGCCCCAAATACCGGCCGGGCAAGGAAGAGGCCTGCGGCATTCCGGATATGCTGGCCTGCGTGATGGGTGCGGCCATGACGGCTCCCGCGCAGATCGAACAGCGCGTCTTCGAACGGGATTAAGTGTCGTTTCGGGTTCTGGGCCTGGCTCTGGCCTTTGGCTGGCTCTCCGTCTCGGCCAAGGAGGTCCACGATCTGGTCTATGCCGCGCCCGTCGGTCACCAGCTACGGCTCGACCTGGACTTACCCGACGAGGTCACAGATCCGGTTCCGCTCGTGATCATGATTCATGGGGGCGGTTGGTCGAGCGGTTCGCGCAGCGCTTTCACCGCTCCCGAATTGGTGGAGGAGGGTTTCGCGGTGGCCACCATCGACTACCGTCTTTCCCCCGAGTTTCAATTCCCCGCCCATATCCAGGATGTGAAGGCGGCCATTCGGTTCTTGCGCAGCCACGCCGCCGAGTATCAGATCAATGGGAATAAAATCGGACTCTGGGGCTCGTCGGCGGGCGGTCACCTGGCCGTGCTCTCGGCTCTTTCCGACCGGGCGGCCGGCTGGGACGTGGGCGACAACCTGGAGGTTTCCAGCGCGGTGCAGGCGGTGGTCGACTGGTTCGGTCCGACCACCTTTCAAGGTCTGGAGAATGCTCCGGAAAGCTCAAAAAACACCGTCAAGCAGGCTTTCGGCCACGATTCGCTGGTCTGGCGGCAGGCCAGCCCGTTGTATCTGGTGCATCGTGGGGCTCCACCGTTTTTGATTATGCACGGGCTTCAGGACAAGCTGGTGCCTTTCTCGCAATCCCAGTTGCTCTACGATAGTCTGCGCCAGGCGGAAGTCTCGGCTCAACTGGTGCCGGTCTCTCATGCCGGACACGACTTCCGCAATGTGGAGGGCCAGGCCGAGCCCACTCCTCTGAAATTGCGCCGGCAGGTTTTTGATTTCTTCCGCCGTACGCTCAAGGGGTAATGCCGAAACACGCTATCATCGCGGGCACGGGAATCTACGATCTGCCGGGTTTTGATGCCAATCCGGTGCGCGTCGACACTCCCTTTGGCCCGGCCGCCTACCACCGCTGCCAGGGTGACCTGGTTTTTCTGCCACGCCACGGTCTGCATCACGACACACCGCCGCACGCCATCAACTACCGCGCCAACTTCTGGGCTTTGCACAGCCTGGGAGTGGAGTCGGTGGTAGCCGCTTACGCGGTGGGCTCGCTGCATCGCTCTATCCCTTTGCGAGGTCTGGCCCTGCTGACCGACTTTATCGATCGGACGCAGGGAAGGGCGGATACTTTTTACACCGGTGGCGAATGGGGAGTGGGTCACGCCGATATGAGTCGGCCCTACTGTCCGCGCTTGGGGGCAGCCATCCTGGAAAAGGCGACCGAGCAAGGGGTGGAGATTGTGCCCAGGGCTACCTACGCCTGCACCAACGGGCCGCGTTTCGAGTCGCCGGCCGAGGTGCGCCTGCTCACCGCCTGGGGCGGCGACGTGGTGGGCATGACGGGGGTACCGGAAGTGGCTCTGGCCCGCGAGCTGGGAATGCACTTTGCGGGCGTCGGGCTATCTATGAATCTGGCGGTGGGGTTAGAAGAAGAGCTGAGCGTGGTGCGCGATCTGAGTGCCCAGCGGGCGGCCATGCTGTCGATTATGCAGGCGGCCTTGCAGGGGTTTGCGGATGGTCCGGGCTGCGGCTGTGTGGGAGCAGTCGACTTTCTGGGCGCCTCTCAGGTTTCTATCCCCCGGGCAGTGCCGGGGAAATAAAAAAGAGGCCGGGTTCGTCCAGGAAACCCGACCTCAAGGGTTGTGACCGCATGAGCGGACGGAGAAATTTAACTTGCTTCTCTGAGCCGAGCATCGGCGCTGGGATGGCCGGTTTCCAGCTTGCGCCGTTCCAGGTAGGCGTCCAGGCTGTAGAGGCCGCCGCCGGCCGCCGACAGGAAGAAAAAAGCGAAGCAGTAGAGCACGGCCGGTTCTCCCTTGTTGGTAATGGGCAGCGCGCCCTGGGGTTGGTGGGCCATAAAGTAGGCCACCGCCATCATACCCGAGAGCAGGAAGGCGACCGGGCGAGTAAACAGGCCCACCATAATCATCAGACCGCCGACCAGTTCGAGAGCGCCGGCAAAGCCCATAAAGGACAGCAGTTCAACCGTGCCGTTGGGCGGTGGGTGGGGGAGGCCCAGAAGCTTCTGGGCACCGTGACAGGCAAACAAGAAGCCCAGCACGATTCGCAAAAGAGCATGGACCTCCGGCTGCCAGCGGTGCATAAAGAACATCAAGGCCTCCCGGTTGAGAAAGATTTCTGAACACAGCCTAGCGCAAGGTGTTTCCACCTCGAAATTGTCCGGGATACCGCAGCCGGGGTACGCCGGTCCTTGGTAGAGCATCTGGCTGAGCGCACAAACTGAGTCGGGCTTTTTGCTCTCGCTTTTTGTCTCTGGACCAGAGCTTACGCTTGACTGATCTCGGAAAGTTTAATTCCTCTGGTGGAATGAGCACCACCTTGCCGTCCTGTTGGACACCCTCGGTGACGGCTTTCAGGACTCGGTCAGAATCAAACTTTCGGGATTCCATACTGCTCCTCAAACTCAGGATAGGGCTTGTTGTGAGTGTCGGCAGATTTCTTCCGCCTTCGGCGAGGATCTTGGCCAACCGGTGAGCCATTCCAGCCAGGATAAATCGTCTAATGGAGGGGCGCGCCACCACAAAGTCAAATCCCGAAAGCGACGCCTCAGCCCGGCTAGCGATCTGACCTGGCGCTGCTCGCGTCTCATGGGCTAAGATTAATCCCGGTGTCGGTTAATGGAGTGATGCAAGATTGTTAAAAGCTTTGCTGGTCGCTTTCTGTCTGACCTGGCCGGTTTGCTGCGAAACGGTGGCGCAGCGCGAAGAACGCGAGAACGTCAAATGGGTGGCCGAGATTCGGCGCTATGCTCAGTCCCAACCGGAAAACGTGCGCCAGGCCCTCGAGCAAATCATCCAGGACGGGCTGGCTATGGGTAAGCTGAGCCAGCACAAGCAGCACGATACGCTGCAGGCCACGCTCTCCAAGATCGATCGGGCCGCGGCCGAGCCGGACGGCGCCCTGGAGCGCGAGCGTTTGGACTCTCCCGTGAGCAACTTCGGTGAGGTCGTGCCCGGTAAGTTGTATCGCGGCGGCCAGCCTTCTCCGCAGGCCTTGCGCTGGCTCAAGGACCAGGGAGTGGGCACCATTATCCTGCTGCGTGAGCCGGGCGTGGAGGAGACCAACTATCCCGACTGGACCCGCCAGGACTACCTCGCTTCCATCAAAGCCCTGGGGATGAACTGTGTCGAGCTGGTCATCCGCGATCACACCGTGCCGACGCCGGCTCAGATCAACCAGTTTTTGCGCACGGTGGCGGAGTCTCAGGTTCCGGTGTATTTCCATTGCTCCGCCGGGGTGGGGCGCACCGGCATCATGGCCGGACTCTATGAACGCTCTCAAGGAGTCAGCCCGGAGGAAGCGCTCCGGCACAGCAAGCGTTTTCAGCTAAATCCGGCGCTGGTGCCGGACCACGCTTTGCAGGCCAGCCTGATCGCCAACTATCCGCTGCCCGGCCACAACGACACCCTGGACCTACCCTGGGCGGGAATGGCGGGTGCGGTCAATCCGGTGAAAGTGGCGCTGGCCAACGGCCGAGGGGTGTCGGTTCCCCATCGGCTCCACCTGGATTTGCAGGATCCGGAGCCGGCCCTGAAGCGCCTGGCTGAAGTGCTGCGCAGCCAGGAGATCGTGTGTCTGGAGTTCCGCACTCCCGAGGAAGTGGATTTGCTGGCCAGCCTGGCGCGGGTGGTGCCGGTAGCGCAAAAGATCGGCTCGCTGAAATTAGGCGAGGGCCTGAGCATGGAGGACCTGGACCGGGCCCGCCGCCTGCTGGGGCCGGTGCCCTTCGAGGTGGTGCTTTCCGGTGAAATGACGCCGGCTCGCATGGCCCAACTGGAGGGTCACTGCGAGATCGTCGATGTGGGCGTCAACCCGCCCGAAGCGGTGCTGGAAGAAATGGCCAAACACGGCCTCTACGCCCATCTACGACCCGACCCCAAGCTGCCGCTGGCTCATTATGAGGCGGTGGGCATCGGCTTTTTACGGGACTGACACCACCTCGACCTTGGTGGGCAGGTAGTCGGGCAGCTTCTCGCCTTGGAGCACGGAGAGGGCTTTTTCCACCCCCAACCGGCCCATCTCGCTCGGGTATTGAGCCACCGAGCCGGCCATGGTCTTTTCCTGAATGGCCTGGCGCCCGGGGGCGGAAGCGTCAAAGCCCACGATTACGATATCCGGGCGATTCATGGATTTGCAGGCGGCCAGGGCGCCCAGAGCCATCACGTCATTGCAGCCGAAAATGCCCTGAATGTTCTGGTTGGATTGGAGCAGGTTCTGAGTGACGTTGAAAGCTTTCTCCTGTTCGGCGTTAGCCGTCTGCGAAGCGGCCACCACCACGCCGGGGTGTTTCTTGAGAGCCTCCACAAAGCCGCGCCGGCGCGCATCCACTGTCTCATGTCCGGCGATACCTTCTAAAATGATGACGCGGCCGCGCTCTTTGAGCATCTGGCACATATATTCGCCGGCCAGTTCCCCGCCGTGGAAATTGTCGGACCCGATGAAGGTTTCAGTTTTCGCGCCGGCTTCCTTGAGGGTTTTCTCATCGACCCGCGTATCCACGATCAGCACCGGAATGCCGGCTTCATTGGCCTTGAGAATGGCCGGCACGATTTCCTTGGAGCCGCAGGGAGCCAGCACCAGCGCGCTGACCCGCTTCTGAATCAGGTTCTCGACGATCTGCATCTGTTTTTCTACATCGGTTTCGCGTTCGGGCGCCTGCACGATCAAACGCACTCCGGCTGCCTCGGCGGATTTCTGGGCGGCTTCCTCCATGTCCACCCAGAACGGGTTGTTCTTGGTTTTCATGACGAAGGCGATGACGGGTCCCTTGTTTTGGTGGGCGCTACGATAGCCGGTGGCGCCCAGGATGATGAGCACCAGGGTGGCCGTGGCCAACAGCCCGGAACGCTTCGGGTGCTGGCGCAACTGAGAATTGACGGTGCGGGTGATCTGCTCGCGCGAACGATCGACCAGCACAGCCAGCACGATCACCACGCCGATCACGACCTGCTGCATGTCGGCCGAGACTTCCAGCAAGTTGAGGCCGTTACGTAACACCCCCATAATCAGGGCGCCAAAGAGCGTGCCCATGACGCCACCGGCTCCGCCGCTGAGCGAGGTGCCGCCCATGACCACAGCGGCGATGGCATCCAACTCATACATCACGCCGGCGATGGGCTGGGCGGAGTTGAGGCGGGCCGTCAGCATGATGGCGGCCACTCCCGAGAGAAAGCCGGAGAGCACGTAAACACTGCATTTCAGGCGCTCGGTGGGCAATCCCGAGAGCCAGGCGGCCTGTTCGTTGCCGCCCAGCGCGTAGATGGAGCGGCCGTAGACGGTGCGTTGTAGCGCCAAACCAGCGATGATATAGACGGCCGCCATCAAGCTCACCAGCACCGGTCCCTCGGCCAGCTTCAAAAATTCCTGGGAAAAACCACTGGCCGGCCGCCCTCCGGAATAGACCAGAGCCAGCCCCCGGGCCGCGCTCATCATGCCCAGGGTGGCGATAAAGGGGGGCAGTTTCCCGCGCGTGACCATCAGCCCGCTGAGCAGGCCCAGCCCGGAGGCCACCGCCAGGGCGCCGAGCAGGGCCAGAGGCACCGGCGTGCCGGCGAGCAATAGCTTGCCCAGTACCATGCCGGACAGGGCCAGGATGGAGCCCACCGCCAGGTCGATGCCGCCGGTGAGAATGACAAAAGTCATGCCGGCCGCCAGCACTCCGTTGATGGCCGATTGCAGCAACACGTTGGTGAGGTTGGTGGTCTGCAGAAAGTCGGGCGTGAGCAGGCTGAGCAGAGCGCTCAGGCAGATAAAGGCAATGGCCGGCCCTTTCATGCCAGCCCCGCCAGAGCGCTGGCCAGGATCTTTTCGGGGGTGGCTTCCTCACGAGAATATTCGGCCACCAGGCGGCCGGCCGAAATGACCAGCACGCGCGTCGAGAGCCTGAGCAGTTCGGGCAGTTCCGAGGAGATGAGCAGCACCGCCTTGCCGGCCGCCACCTGCTCCTCGATCAGTCGATAGATTTCAGCCTTGGCTCCCACGTCCACCCCCCGCGTCGGCTCATCTAAAATAAGCAATTTACAGTCGCGCGCCAGCCATTTTCCCATGACCACTTTTTGTTGATTGCCACCCGAAAGGGTGCCCACCGCCTGCTGCCGGGAGGGCGTGCGGATGCGCATTTCCTGGATGTAGCGATCGGCCAGGCCCGCGCATTTTTGGGGGGAAAGCCAGCCCAGTTGGGCCAGCGATTTGAGCACGGCGAAGCTGACATTGTCTTGCACGCTCATGCCCAGCACCAGGCCCTGGTGTTTGCGATCTTCGGGGACCAGGCCCACGCCATGAGCGATGGCCCCGGCTGGAGAAGCGAGCCGGACGGCCTTTCCGTTGATTTGGATTTGGCCCGCTTGCAGCGGGTCAGCCCCGGCAATCAGGCGGGCGATTTCAGTGCGTCCGGCGCCCACCAGGCCGGCCAGACCCACCACTTCGCCGGCTTTCACCTGGAAGCTGACGTCTTTGACCAGGGGGTGGCGGGTCAGGCCTTTCACTTCGAGCACGGCCGGGCCAGCCTCGGGACGCGGGCCCGGCTGGCTGTCCTCCAGTTCGCGACCGACCATCTGGGCCACCACCTGCTGCGGGGTGATCTGGCTCATGGCCCAGGTGCCGGTGGTGGCGCCGTCGCGCAGCACGCTCAGGCGATCGGACAGGTCGTAGACTTCCTCCATGCGGTGGGAGATGTAGATGATGGCCGAGCCCTGAGCGCGCAGGCGGCGGATGGCGGAAAAGAGATGCTCGGCTTCTTTCTGCGACAGCGCGGCGGTGGGTTCGTCCATGATGAGCACGTCGGCCTGGTCCTGGAGGGCGCGGGCGATTTCCAGCATCTGCCCCTGGCCCACGTTGAGGGTGCGGGCCGGCTGATCGAGAGGAAGTTCGATTTCCAGGAAGTCGAGGGCGGCCTGGGCGCGCCGTTTGAGCTCCCGGCGATCGACCCAGCCCAGCCGGTGGGGCATGCGTCCCAGTTGCAAGTTCTCGGCCACGCTCAGTTCCGCTACCAGGGTCAGTTCTTGCTGGATGAAGGCGATGCCGGCCGCCTTCGAGTCGCGCGGGGAACGCGGCCGGTAGGGCTGGCCGCGCAGGGTCATGGAGCCGGAGTCGGGCGGAAGGATGCCGCCGATGACGCGCATGAGGGTGGACTTACCGGCCCCATTTTCGCCCATCAGGGCGTGCACTTCCCCTGGATGCAGTTCCAGGTTGACGCCCGCCAGGGCTTTGACCCCGGGAAAGGAGCGCGTGATTTCGCAGAGGCTGAGGATGGGTAACAAGGCAGCCCTGTTCGACAAGCAGCCTCCCGGCCCCCGCCCGCCGGCAGCCGGGGAGTTTCCCGATGCTCTGAAAAAAGTTCACGTAATAGAGAAGAGTATTCAAGTATCGAACAAACATGGGAACGGGATTGGATCAAGCTCCGCATGGTAGAGACGGCGCAGGAGTCCACCCGATGGAACCAGATTTAGGAGTGTGGAATGAACGCTAAATTTTTGCGTAGCTGCGGCCTGGCCGCTCTCTTGGCGCTGAGCGCCGTGGCCGAGCCCCTCCCCGCCGGTCAGCCCTCCAAAGCCCCTGTGGCTCCCGCCGTCCAAGCCGTCAAGCAACCGGACCGCATTACTTCCAGCGACGACGTGCCGGTGAAAAAGCCCGCCACTCCGGCGCCCAGCAAGATCGCTGAATCGCCCGCGGCCAAGCCGGTAACCGCCTCCCCGGTGCCCGGCAAGGTCACGGAAGCCCCCGTGGCCAAGCCGGCCGCAGCTACTCCGGCACCCAGCAAGATCACCCAATCGCCCGCGACCAAGCCGGTAACCGCCTCCCCGGCACCCGGCAAAGTCACGGAAGTTCCCGTGGCCAAACCAGTGACGGCTGCCCCCGCCTCTGCGGCCCAACCCGTGACCGGTGCAATCCCGGCCCAGCCTCCACTCCTGACCGAGAACCTGGTCTTCCCCCAGGCCAAGACCGAACTCAAGCGGCTCATGATCGGCAATCAGGCCGGCATTGTCAAAGTGCTGGGGCCGAACCGGGAAGGCGTTTCCTACACACGCGGCATCGATGACAAGAATATCGCCCGTTTCAGCGCTGACGCCTGCGGCAGCATCTTCTGCGCGCTCGGGATTTCTCACGACAAGCTCAACAAAGTGGCCGTGGAGATTATGACCAATTACTCCACCCTGCCCCGCAAAGAAGCGGTGGCCTTCCTGGCAGCCGTGACCGCCAGCACCCACCTTACTCCCGAGGTCGACGTCAAGGCCGAGCGCTTTCTGGTGCAGGTGATGGAGACCGACAAAGACGTGCATGCCCGCCGTCAAGCCGTGCTGGCTCTGGCCGTCAAGCACGAAGTGGAATCCGACACTACCGACCGCGTGCTGGCCCTCTACGAACACAGTGAAAACCTCTGGGAAACCTTCCCCGTGCAGCAATACTTCGAATATCACGCCAGTCAGGTCAAGCGACTGGCTCACTTCCCGCAGTTGCGAGAGCGCATCGCGGCTGTGAAATCGCTCTACACCCCGGCAATTCTGGCCGCTCTCGACGGTAGTCAACCAGTCACCGTCGTGCCCTGAAGAGGGCGCTGCTCGCGGCTCCGCTCTAAATGAAGGCCAGCATCATTCGGTTGACCGAAGTGGGATGCGGACAAGGTGAAGGAGGGAAGGCACCGCCTGGAGGCGGAGGTAACCTATACCAGCGGGCAGGTCGTGCGCTTGCCGGCCATTCGTTTACTCTGGAGTAACTATGAAGTTCAGAATCGCTCGTGAATCCGAGTTCGAGAACGCCCGGGGCCGGCAGAATCCACTGCGCGGCACCGCCCTGGAAGATCGCGCCGTGCAGATGCCCGGCGTGCTCAGTACCTGGTTGATCGAAATTGCCGATCTGGAGGAGCTGCGAATTTTGCACCATGAAATCGTCCAGATCGAATCCGGCCACCCCGATCCTCCCAACCTGAGCGTCGACTTCCTGCCCCACTACGAGAACACCCCGCCCGATTGCGACGGTGTGCTCTTTATCTGCGACTAACCGCCGCCCATGCCTTTGGATAGACGGAGCTGTTGAAAGGCCTTTTCTTTGCGACGTAAGGCCTGATTCAGTTCCTCATACTCCTTCTGCCAGTGCAGGAGCTCTTTATCTTTCTGTTCCAGCGTCTCGGCCAGCACGCGGCGGTCAGCCAGGGCCGAGGAAGCCTGTGCCTGCAGTTCCGCCAAAGCCTTTTGCGATTGGGCCAGTTCATCTTGCCGGCCCACTACTTGCTCGTGCAGCTCGTTGCGGGTGGCCGCCAATTCCTGCTCCACAGAGTGGGCGTGGCTTTCCGATTGCCCTAATTTCTCGTAGAGCATGACCAACTTTTCTTGCAGTTCGGCCACGTCGTCCTGGGTGGATACCAATTTTAGTTGAGCATCCATCAGTTCTTTTTCCTGGTCGGCGAATTGCCTGGATAGATGGTCCCTCTCGGCCAGTTCCGTGTCCCTACAAGCCTGCAACTCTTGCAGTCGCTGGTAGAGATCAGTGGCGGCCGCCTCCTTCTGAGCCAGCATCTCGGCCAGTTCCAGGCCTTGCTCTTGGGTCGAGTCCAGGTTGCGCTGCACCTCGCCCAGTTCCTCGACGCGCTGGCTGAGCTGAGCCTGCAGATCACCGAGTTGTTTTTCTCGTTCGGCCAGGGTATCCGATAACTCCAGTGTACTTTGCCGGTTCTCGGCGAGAGTGATGGTCAGATTCTCGAAGGCACGCGTGCTCTCGTCGATTTGACGCTCGCGCCGCTCGACCTCAGCGCGCATCTCTTCGACTTGCCGGTCCTTTTCCAGGATGGCGGCCGCCAGGGCTTGCTCGCTTTCGATCAGTTGCTCGCGCTGGTCGGTCGCCAGAGCCAGTTGCTGGTCTCTATTTTCTAAAATTTGTTCCAGCTCGAGGCGTTGCTGTTGGGAGGCGGACAGGTCCGTGCGCAGCTCACCCAGATCCAGGTCTTGTTGCGTAATTCGCTGCAGGGCTTCCTCAAGCTGTTGCTTCTGAACGGCCAGATTCTCCCGCTCCCGCTCCAGGGCTTCGGCGGCCTCCTGACGTTGTTGATTCAGCTCTTGTAGGGCTCCCTCTCGCTGGGCCAGTTGCCGTTCCAGGTCGGTCAACTGCAAGTTTTGCGCCGAGACGGTCTCCTCACTGCCCTCCAGGCGCGACTTCAGTTCCTGCTGGAGGACCAGCGCTTCACTTAGATGTTGGTCTTTGGAGGAGAGTTCGCCCTCTAGACCCACCAGGCGCGCCTTCAGCTCGGCCAGTTCCAACCGTTGTTGCTGCGATTCTTGTTCTTGTTGGGTGAGGGCCTCGGCCAGCTCTTGCGCCTCCGCTTGGGCGGCGCTCAGACGTCCTAGCTGCTGCGCCTGGAGCTCTTCGCTGCTGGTAAGCCGGGACTGCCATCGGCTGAGCTCCTCCTGGCCCTGCTGGCACTGCGCCTGAAGCTCCTGCTCCTTTTGGGCCAGCGCTCCTTCCAATTCACGAGTCTCTTCCTGGCTCGTTTCCAGCTCCTTTGTCAGGGTCTCGATCGTTTTGTGTTGGGTTTGCAGATCGTCCGCGTGTCGGGCCAAAGTTGCTTCGGCTTCCGCTAGCCGGCTCTGCAGTTGACTCAGCTCCTCCGCCTTTTGGGCCAGCACGGCTTCCCGCTGGTTTGCTTCTTCTTGACCGGTGACCAGGCTTTTATTGGCTTCGTCTAGCGATTTTTCCAGTTCAGCCAGCGCTTGCTGCTTTTGAACCAGAAGCTGCCGCTCCTCATCCAGTGCCTCGGCCAGCTCGTCGGCTTCGGCCTGGCGAGTGGATAGTTGCTGTTGACTCTGCTCCAGTTGCTTTTGGAACTCGACCAACTGCTGGTCCCGCGTGGACAGCGTCGCCTGGTTTTGAGCCAGGCTTGACTGAAGCTCCTCCTTCTGGTGCTGACTCGTTTGCAGCCTGGTCTGAAGTTCGGCAACTGTGGCCTGGCTTTGCTCCAGGCTTACCTGGAGGTGGCTGCGGCTTTGCTCGCCCGCTTGCAGACGGGTCTGGAATTCGGCCAACTGCTGGTCGCGGGCCTCCAGGTTCGCCTGAAGCTCGCTCAACCGGGCCTGTAAGTCGGCCGCCACTTGCCGCTGAGCGGCCAGATCTTCCTGGCTGCCGGACACATTTGCTTGCAACTGGCGCAACGCCAGCTCCTGCTGGCTGGTGCGTTCTCGCTCCAGGTCCAGCTCTTCATCCTTGGCGGCCAGTACCTCGGCCAACTCGTTGGTCTCCTCCTGGCTGATGGCCAGGCGCTTGCCCAGGTCCTCCAGAGACTGGGCCAGCTTCGCTTGTTGCTGCTCTTGCTCGGCCAGTTCCTGTCCCTTTTGCGAGAGAGCTGCCTCCAGAGCGGCCACGCGCTCCTGCTCGGCGTCCAACTGGAGCTGCACGTCGGCCAATTCCTGCTCCCGCTGGGCGACTACCGCCGCAAGTTCGCGAAAGTGCTCATCGGTCGCTTCCCTTTCGGAAGGCGGTCCTTTGGCTGCCAAAGCCTTGTTGGCGTTGTCTAGATGCTTTTTGAGGATGCGTAGCTCCACGTTTTTGGCGCTTAAACCTTGACGTGAAGCCTCCAATTGCTTTTCGAACTCGGCCCGTTCAGACTGCAATTCTTGGATTTGCTCGTCGCGCTGGCGCAGAAGCTCCTGCAGCCCGTCCGGTTCGCCGGCAACTGGCTCCTCGGCCGCTGGCGGCTCAGGTTCGCGCGGCGAATTCTGAGCCGCAAGCCCCTCAATTCTCTCCTCACATTGCTCGATGGCGGTCACGATTTTGGCCTTCATTCCGAGCAAAATCGGACGTTGCGCTTCATTACAGCTTTGCAGGCTCTGGTCGACTTGGGTCAGCTTGTCTACTAGCTGCTGGCGGCGTTTGCGCAACGCCTGGATAGCTAAAATCGACTTCTCCTCGGAACTCCCGGCTTCCAAATCGACCTGACTCATCTGGGTAGGTTGTAGAAAGACTCGGCCGCTCCCTGCGAGTTTGGATCTTCGTCTGAAACGGTTGTAGGGGTAAGTGAGTCCGTTGCCGGGCGCCAGGGGGGCAAAAGGGGCTTTCTGAGGAACATAAGCGCGTGTCCCGCCCCGCCTCTACCCAGGGCCGGTTTTCGGCCGGCCTGCCGATGGTTCTGCGCGAATCGACCCTGCAGCGGCTCAGCGTTTCCGCCAGGATTTTGGTGGCTGCCATCGTTCTGGCCGAGTTGCTTACGTTGTTCGATGTTTGGCGTGGTGCCCAGCCATTTCTATGGGGCGTTCATTTTACCCGGCTGTTGACTCTGGGCGTGGCTGCCTTGGGAGCCCGCTATCTCGACAAAACAGAGGTTCCCGCCCTGCGGCGCCTGCGTGCCGCCCGCCTGGGTCTACTGGTTCTGTCCGCCTGTGTAGCTTTCCAGGAATGCTACTACTGGTCGACCGGAGCCGCCGGAGGAATTTCGCGCGTCAGCCTGTTCGCCAGTCTTGCTCCCGTGCTCATTCCCGACGCGTTGTGGCGCAGTCTGGGTTTTTCTGTATTGCTCCTTCTGACCGTTCCACTGGCGCACTGGGTGGCCCAACTGGTCGGCTTGCCGGCACTGGCCGGCGCCGACCTGGTTCTGCTGGTCCTGCGCCACCTGATTGCGGTGGGCGCGGCCTGGATGGCGGCCGCCACCGTCAACCAGTTGCGCGATGCCCTCACCTCGGAATACGGCAGCTACAAGTTGATGCGCAAATTGGGCCAGGGCGGATTCGGCGAAGTCTGGGAAGCAGTCCACCGCCATCACAAGCGCACCGCCGCCATCAAGCTGATCCGCCACGATTGCGATGACGCCACGGCCACGCGCTTTCTGCGCGAAGCCGAAACCCTCAGCCAGCTCGAATGTCCCCATACGGTGCGTCTCTACGACTACGGCCACAGCGAGAGCGGCCAGCTCTTCCTGGTGATGGAGCTGCTCAAAGGCGTCGACCTGGAAAACCTGGTGAAGACCCACGGCCCGCAGCCTCCGGAACGGGTCACCTCGCTCCTGGCTCAGGCCTGCCTTTCTCTCGAGGAAGCTCACGGGCGCCAACTGATCCATCGCGACATCAAGCCGGCCAATCTCTTTCTCTGCCAGTTGGGAATGGAACCGGACTTCGTCAAACTGCTGGACTTCGGCCTGGTTAAACCGGAGGGCGCCAATCTTACTCAGTCCGACGCGTTGGTAGGTACTCCCGACTACATGTCTCCCGAGCAGATCCAGGGCCGCGAACTGGACGGCCGCTCCGACCTCTATAGCCTGGGGGCCGTCGGGTATTTTCTGCTGACCGGTTGTCCGCTTTTCGAGCAGAAGGGCAATCCTATGAATGTTCTGATGGGACATCTCACGCAAGTTCCGGCCACTCCATCGACGCGTCTGGGTATTCCGATTTCACCTGAGTTGGAAACAATCGTCATGCGCTGCCTCCAGAAGGAGCCTTCCCAGCGTTACTCCTCAGCCCGCGATCTCTACAAGGAACTGTTGGCTCTGCCTGGCTGGAGCCGCCCCCAGGCGGCGGCCTGGTGGGCCGAGCACGCCAGCTAGTTCCAATTTGAGCCGGCGCAGTGCCTGAAAGTCTCGGCCTGCCTTGCCTGCCTTTAATCCGCAACAGAACTGAGAGTCCTGCGTCATATTCTAAATGTAGTATTAATGAAATCTGAAGGTGACTACGGCTGAGCCTGCTTAACGAAAACATGAGCCGACCCGGCAGACGGTGCTCTCTGGTAGCCGAGAGCTTGAATCCAAGTCTCTAGCTTGGACTTTGCAAATAGAGCAGGACACATCAGCAGCAGAACCAGCAGCAAACCGAAGGGCCGGAACCCCTTGGGTTCTTCAGAGTCTTGCTCTCCCGTGAGGAAATCCAGGATTTTGAGTTCAAATAAGAATACGCCTGCGCTGAACCCGACCCAATCATATTTGACGGTGTCAGTTCCTGCGTGAGCGGCCTGAAGGGCATCGTAGCCGGTTGTTTTGATGACGAAGCAGCTCAGGGCGACCCAAAGAAGGCTGCGAACTCGACTCTTCATCCTGAAAAATTCGGCAGGGTGGAGCGGAGGCCTCCAGGAACCCAGGCTGCCGGGTCGGGTACGCTCACCGAAGAGCAGGCTGCTACCGCAACTCTCACTTCAGGCGCGCTCAGCTTGCAAACAAAATCAGCGAATTGTAGACGGCGTGGGCCAGCACCGACGGACCCAGGCGGCCCGTGCGCCGATAGCACTCGGCCGTCACCACCCCCAGCAAAAACACCGGCGGCACCGAGAGAGCCGGATGCACCATGGCGAAAATCAGGGCGCTACCCAGCACCGCCCGCCGCTCCGGCCATAAGCGCCGCAAACTCGTAAACACCAGCCCTCGGAACAAGAACTCCTCAAAGATGGGGGCCCCCAGCACCATCAAGAAAAACATCGTTTCCGGGTAACGGCTGTCTTCCGGCAGGCAGCTCGCCGCCCGCAGGAGCTTGACGTAAATCACTCCTACCAGCCCGGCCCCCGCCCCCATCAGCAGAGCGCGCCCCCAACCCGCCCCCCACCAGCGCGGCGGGCTGATTTTGCGCCGCCACATGGTAAAACGCATCCCCAACGCCGTCACCAATCCGGCCCCAAAATAGGCCAGGGACACGGCCAGGGCGGCCTCGACCTGGAAGGCCAGCAGAAATCCGAGCATGATCCCTTGAATCACGAAAAAGGCCTGCACCGCGATCAGACCGTCAGCCAGCGAAATGGATGCCACCGGCTGATCCACCGGGTCCAACAGATAGGGCAGGCCCTCCACCATTTTTTGCCACAAAGCCAGGGCAAAGAGAGCCGACAAAAGCATCAGCACGCAGCGGGACCAAAGGTCGGCCGCGTAGAGGCTGTAGGTATAAAAGCCGCACAGGGACATAAACAAATACACGTATTCAATGCGCAGCATTTTGCTGGACTGATTGGCCATAAAGGACGCGCTGGCGAAGACCCCCAGGCACAGGGCCACCACCGAATGAATAACCACCCCCACCAGCACGATCACGGCCAAAAGCCAGAGCATCGGGTCGTTCCACATGCCCTTATAGATCGCTCCCCCCAGCAAAATCAGCAGGGCATAGCCACCTGCCACCAGCCCCCAAAAGCGGGCCTTCTCCAGCAAAATTCGCGACAGCGGCCGGGGTAAGGTAAACAAAATCCAGAAAGCCTGCCCCTCACTGAGCACGGCCTGATAAATTGAGGAAAGCAGGGCATAAGCGCTGACCCCAAAAGCGGTGGCGCACAGATTCTCGGGAGAACTCAAAACCTGCGTCAGCGCTCCGGGATGCACCAGCCATTGCAGTCCCGCCATCAGAAGCGGCATCACCAGCGTCTGCACCATAAAGCTACGATCGCGCCGCAGCAGAAGCAATTCCCGCCAGATGATCGGCCCCCAGCGCCGCCCTCCGGCCGCCCCAACCGGCTCGATGCGCCCGGCCTCGCGGCTGCCGTTGCCCACCACCCCGTCGCGAGTCAGGTAGGCCACCCCGCTCAGGGTCAGCCCCAGCACCAGCAAAGCCTGCAGCCACAGCCCCAGCCAGGCCGTTCCCTCACCTTCCAGGGTCAGATTCCAAAGAGCAAACGGGGTCCACTGCCAACGGCTCAAGTGAGCCCAGTTGGCCCAATTGAACACCAGCATATTGGGGTTGGACTGACCCAACCCGGGCAGCATCGCCAGCAGCCAGCAACAGGAACCCGCCAATCCGATCAGGGCATGGAGATTACGAATTTGGACCGGATTCCAGCGCAGGCGCAGCCAGAACTCTAATCCCAGTCCCAGGCTGGCCTGCATGAGCGAAATCGGGAAGGCCGCCAACAGCCCCAGCGGCAGGGCTCCCCAGCCCCAGCCTTGCTGCCAGGCCAGCGCCAGCGCGGCCGGCCACAACATGGTGCGGACGGACTGCCCGGTTAAAGCTCGCTGCAACACCCGCAAAAACAACAGGGCCCGCCGCGAAATCGGCAGCGTCACCAGCCACTCCACGTCCCAGTCCAACTGGGCCAGGTTTTGCGAGGCCGACTCCAGCAGCAGGCCGGCCAACTGCAGCAAGGCCAATAGAAAGACCAGCTCCCCCGGGGCATATTGCGCAAAGCCCTGAGCCGCCCGCAAGAAAATGAACCAGATACAGAAGTGAACCCAGACAAACAGACCGCCCCCGAGACAGCCCAGGCCGCGCTTAGGAGCCGTGCCCTGGCGCTTCAAGCCCCGGCCGGTCTGCTGCACCCAGGTATTCAGCTCGCGCCGCCAGGCCAGCTTGAGTAGGGCCCAGAACTGCCTCACGAAGCCGTTTCCTCTTGAGAAGCCGTCAAATCCAAAAACACCTGCTCCAAAGAGCCCCCCTGGGCCAACTGATGGCGCAGTTCGGCCGGCGGCCCCAGCGCTATCAAGCGCCCCTGATGCAAAATGCCCACCCGGGTGCACACCCGGTCGGCCATTTCCAGCAAATGAGTGGAAAGAAACACCGTCAGCCCACGGGCCGCTCGCTCCTTGAGCCGCTCCACGATCTCCCGCGCCGCCCGTGGATCCAGACCATTGGTGGGCTCGTCTAGAATCAGCACGGGCGGATCATGAACTAAAGCGCAGGCCAGGGCCAGCTTCTTCTTCATCCCCAAAGAATAGTTCACGGCGTATTCATTGGCGGCGTCGGCCAGGCCCAGGTCCCCCAAAATGGCCGCGACCTTCTCCTGCCCCTGACTCAGCCCGTGCATCTCGGCTACGAATTCCACAATCTCGCGGCCCCGCAGATAGTCATAAAAAGTAGGAGTATCCGGCAGGTAGCCTACCCGCCGCTTCACCTCCACCGAATCCTTCTGACAATCCAACCCATCCACCAGCGCCTGGCCCGCACTGGGCGTCAAAATCCCCATCAAAATTCGAATGGTGGTGGTTTTACCCGCCCCATTCGGCCCCAAAAAACCAAAAATCTCTCCGCTTTCCACCCGCAGGCTTAAATCCGGAATGGCCACAAACTCCCCGTAACGTTTGCACAGCCCCCGAATTTCGATCATCGCGCTCCAGTGAACTCAGCGGCCTTCGCCCAGGCGACGACTTCGTCAAAGGCCTCCAGCGAACCGAAAATCTTGGGGTCGATGGACTGGCCTTCGATTTTTCTGAGGGTCCGTTTGGCCAGCTCGGCCCGCGCGGCGGCCGCGGCGCAAAAGAGCAGATGCTGGCGCCATCCGCTCCAACCCGTGAGCCCTTCCAGCGCCTGAAAACTCTTTTCGAGCTCGGCATCCTTAACCTGGATCCGTATTCCGCGGCGGAGCACGGCCTCGGTCATCAAGGCCCGGGCGATCGGCCGGCGAGCGTCGAGAATCTTGCCCTCCAAGTCGGCCGTGTCGCTTGCGCTCAGGGCCAATTCTTTGTAAGCCGGGAAGAAGTCCGGTTGGACCCGCACGATTTCGCGGAAATACTTTTCCACCGGCTCTTGCTGGGCGCGAGCCATGCGCATTCGTAAAAAGGAACTCTCGGCGGAGCGGTCTCCCGACTCTTTCAACACCTGGCGGGCCGTTTCAAAGTTTCCCTCGTCGCTGCCCGTCACGTCGATGGAGCTCCACCCCCGGTTGACCAGATAGGTGGCCAGAGCGATGGGAAGAAAGGCGGATTTGGGATAGGCTTTTTCCCATTCTGTAAAAAAGGCCCTCATCTGCGAGGGGCTGTCGCTGGTTTCCAAAATCGGTTCAATAGCATTCAGAAAGACGCGGTAACGGCTGCCCCCGTCGTGGAGCCGCCGCTTGTCGCTTTTGAAGTGAGAGCCGACCTCTTCCAATTCAGCGAAGCGATGAAGGCTCACCAGGCGGTGCACCTGAGTGCGCAAGATCCATTGATCCAGGCCCAGGCCGTCCGCCTCGATAGGCCTGAGCTTGACCCAGTTGGGCCGGCTCGGTGCTTCCCCGGCCAGGTAAAGCCGACGAGAGGTCTGCAGCGTCTGGGGACGGACCTCCTCGACCTGAGGCCCCAGCTCTCGCAACATCTTCCGGGCCCACTGCACATCTCTGCCGCCGGCCAGGTCGACCGTATGAAACATCCAATCGGTGCGGTCAGGCGCCTGCTGGAGAAGGGACTTCAGGCCTCTCAAGGCCCTGGGGTAATCCGTCACCATCGGGCCTCGCGAAGAAGGCTGATGCCTGTCGCTTCTGGCGATCGGCTCCCGGCTCAGCTCGTAGGCTATCAACCAGTAGTAGTCATCGTTGTCCAGGCCCTTTTCCCAGTCGCTCATCTCGGAGCCTCGGAACCAGTTGGAGTGACGAGCGCAATTGAGCAACTGCGCACGATAATAGCCCGGGCAGCGGGCGATGGCGGCCTCGAACCGCGCCTCAGGCTCCCCGGAAAGCAGCGCCAGTTCCGCCTGTAGGCACCAGACCTCCGGGTCTTTGCTGGCCTCCGTCCCTTCCATGGCCTGGCGAGCCTGGCCGGCCAGCTCATCGGACTTTTGGCGACCGACCCGCCAGGCCTCGGCCAGCAAATTCCAGCTCAGCGCCACCCGAGCGGTGTCCGAGCGGGGTCGTTCTTGGACCCAACGCTTTAAGGCCTTGCGTTGCAGTTGAGGATCTTCCGGATGGTACAGATCTTCCTCCGGGATCTCTCGAAAACAGCGGTAAAACTCGTCCAGCGGGGGAGGTACCTCGCGCACTCGCGAGGGGTCCTGAAAGCGCCTGGCTTCTGACTCCAACCAATCCCAATCGCGTCGCAGCAGGTGTTCATTCACTACCTGCTGGTAAATCTCACGGGCCTGCACCGGGCCAAGGGCCCACTTTCCGGTGATGACGGCCTGGCCCCAGCCGGGAACGGCACCGTCGATCGGTGGGGGAGGCTTGCTGGCGTCGGCGGGAGGCGGCAGCCGGTCATTCGGTGGTTGGGGCATCGGATTCTTTCTGGCGACGGGTTTCAGCTTGCTCGGATCTACCGACACATTCTCCGGTTCCTTCCGAGTGGAAGGATTCCCGGCGCAGCCCGCCAGCAGAAGACCGAGCAGGCAGTAACCGGTCAGCCTCATCGCTCGACACTCCTCAAGGTGGCCGTTCGCAACTGCAATTCCCCGCTACGGTGGGAAGTCCAGAGAACCAGGTCCAGTCCATAGGTGTCGTAACGCATTCGCCGGCTATTACCGTGGTCTGAGTCGGAGACTTGGGTAACGGTGCCAAGCTCTCGTTCGATTTCTCCCTGCCCGGCCCCCCTGGCCAGAATCTGTCGGCCTTCTCTCCAGACAGAACTACCGCGCACCGCAAAGGTCTTCAATCCGGGATTGATCAGAAAGGCAAGGTCGTGGCTGTTGCCATAGGAAATCCACGACTCACCCGGCAGCCCCGAACTCACCCGGCTCTGGGGTCCGAGGCGACGCTCGAGTTCGGCCACCTCCACCCCCAGACCAAAGTTGTCTACCTCATAGCGCGAAGCCGCAGGTCTGGCCGGCGACTGAAAACGAAAAAACAGCGCAATGCCCACCAGGCAAGCTGCCAGGGCCAACAGATCCCGCCGCAATCCCATAGGCCGCCAGTTCGTGGAATTTCTGCGCAGGCCTCCGAGCAAGAGCTACGTCGATAGGAAAGAGACGCGGCGGCTCAATCAACGGCGGCGGGCTCAACGCATCACGTCGGTGCGCTTCACAAAATCGGCGCAGGTTACAATCGCCGTCCGCGCCAGAGGGACATGGAAGTCAGGTGATGATCGTCGCTGAGGATGAGCAGCGACCCGCTGGCCAACGCGCACTCGAGAATGCGGTTGTCTTCAAAGTCCTCGCAGTCCGCTCAGATTAACCCGGTCGTCCTCCCGAGGTGTGTGACAGAGACCTTAAAAAAATCCGAAATCCGCAGGCCGCCCCCGCTTGAGGTGCGAAATGATGACCTCTGATCTGCAGGAAGGAATAGACTTTGCGAAAGATTGTCCTGGCTCTGGCCCTGGCCTGCTGGGGGTGCGGAGAGGGAACGGAAAGCACGTTTCCCAGCAATTCTCCCAGCGCCGTCGGCCCTACCACTCCACCTTCGCGAATCGTGCAACCGCCCAGTGGCCTGATCACCACCCGCTGGGTCACTCACGACTCACAATTTAACGACTACCGCCCCACTTTCTCTCCCGATGACGGCACTATCGTCTTCGAACGAAATACGGTCGGTAACAATCAGGTCAAACTGCACAAGGTGAGTTCCGCCGGCGGAACAGTGACTTTCCTTCTGAGCGGTTTCGGGCAAAACAGCACGCGTCCGGATTGGTCGGTCGGCAGCAGTCGCATCGCCTTTACGGCCGAGAATTCCTCGGGTGGCACTCTCTGGCTGTGCCAGCCCGACGGCAGCAACCTGGTGCAGATTAATCCCGACGTCTTCGGTAAACAGGTAGACTATCCGCACTGGTTTCCCGACGGAGTCAACCTGGCTGTTACCGATTACGGCAGCGGCGGCCTGGCCGCGGCCAAGGGAATCGTGCGCAAGGTCAACGTGACCAACGAGGCCACCAGCAATCTCACCGATCCGGCCACTTTGCTGGCGGGCGATTCCTCCGTTTCGCCCGATGGTCGCTGGCTGACATTGGCGGCCCAGGCCAATGTGAACGTTCCCTATAATCAGGATACTAACAATATCTTTGTAATCGACTTGAAAGCCGGCAAAGGTTCGGCTCCGCTCTTGTTCGATTCCGGGCAGGGACGCGCACCCTCCTGGTCACCGGACGGAAGCGTCATTCTGTTCGAATCGAACCGGGCCAGTTCCAGCGGGCAGTATGCCATCTTCGCCAAGCGCTTCAGCGGGCAGGCGTCCGATGTGGACGGAGCTTTGCTGCAACTCACTCCGGATGCACTGGATGGACAACACGCCGAATTTTCGCATTCGGGCGCGCAGGTGGTGCTCACCGCTCTGCAGAGCAGTAGTCCCGGATCCCCTCGAGGCATCCTGATCCTGGAGCTGGCCAGCGCGCTGCAGAACTTGTAGCATGCTGATCGTTCACCACCTCAACAACTCCCGCTCGCACCGTATTCTCTGGTTGCTGGAAGAATTGGAGCTCCCTTACGAGATTCGCCACTATCAGCGCCATCCCCAAACGATGCGGGCTCCTGACACCCTCAAACAGGTCCATCCGCTGGGCAAATCTCCGGTGCTGAGCGACGGTGAACTGGTGCTGGCCGAGTCCGGGGCTATTTTGGAATACCTGCTGGATACCTACGGGCAGGGTCGCTTCCGACCCATGGCCGGAACCTACGATCGCATACGTTACAATTTTTGGCTACACTACGCCGAGGGCTCACTCATGCCACCGTTGCTGATCACTTTGATCTTCCATATGATCCCCCGGCGAGCGCCGGTTTTCCTGCGCTGGCTGTTCAAGCCCATCTTTCGCAAACTCAGAGCCCATATCGTCGATGCCGATCTACAACGCGCCTTCGCCTACATCGAAGCCGAACTGGGACAGAGCACCTGGCTGGCCGGCGAACAATTGACGGCGGCCGACATTCAGATGAGTTTTCCGCTGGAGGCGGGTTACCAAAGTCTGCGCTTACAGGACGCCTGCCCGCGCATCGGAATGCTGTTAAAGCGCATTGAAGAGCGGCCCGCCTACCAGCGGGCCCTGGCCAAAGGCGGCCCTTCCAGCAGGCTCGCCTAGAATTTACAAAACCCTTAAAAAGTCTTGAGGCTTCTAAAAGTTCATGGACTATCCTGACCCTTCCGAAGGAGGCTCCATGAACGTTCTCAAGCTGGTTTCTCAGGGCGGACTGGCCATGCTGCCGCTGCTCGTGCTTTCCGTCATCGCACTGGCGATTGTGCTGGAAAGAACGATCTTCTTCGCGAGTTTGGAATGGGGTGGTCGCGACTTCCGCCTGAGGCTGCACGAGTATCTGCGCCAACGCCGTCTGCCCGAGTGCGTACTCTGGCTGACCGGAATGAAAGGGGCGGTGGTGGGCGTGGCTCAGGCTGGACTCAACCACTGGGAACGCGGGCCGGAGTCGATGGAGAACGCCATGGCGGCCCAGGCCCAGGTGGAAGCGATGGCGCTGCATCGCTATCTGATGGTGCTCGAGACGACCATCACCGCCTCGCCGCTGATCGGTCTGCTGGGCACCATCACCGGCATGATGGGCGTGTTCCGCAGCGTGTCGGAGAAGATCTCGGCCAATCCTCAGGCGGATACCTCCAACATCCTGGCCGGCATCGGCGAGGCGCTGGTGGCCACCGCCACGGGCATTCTGGTGGCCGTCTTCTGCCTGTTCGTACACAACCTGTTTCAGCGGCTGGCCGAGCGCCAGATGGAAGAATCTCAGGTGCTGGCCAATCAACTGCTGCAGATGTCGGAGGAAATGCGTGGCTACTAGACGGCGCAAGATGTTTCCGGCGCTGGGCAAGCGGCGCTCTCCCAAGGTGGAGATCATCCCCATGGTGGACGTCATGTTTCTGCTGCTGGTTTTCTACATTCTCTCCAGCCTGGCTTTGCACAAGCAGCGTGGCATCGCGGTGGACCTGCCGCAGGCCCAGAGTGGAGTGGCGGCCGCCGAGAAAGAAGAAATGGTCCTGAGCATCAAGGCCGACGGTCACTTCTTCCTCAACAAGCAAGAGTGTCAGGCTGAGGCTCTGCAGGGTGCTTTGCACCGCTGGTTGTTGACTCAGCCCGGCGGACTGGAATCGGCCGCCACCACCGAAATCGTGCTCAACGTGGATGCTGAAGCTCAGCACAAGCACGTGGTGCGAGCCATGGACGAACTGCGCAAAGAGGGACTGACGCGTTTCGTCATCTCTACTCAGCCGGTGCGACCCCGTGCTTGATCCGGCGCCGTATTTCTTTCTGGCTCTGTCGATTTTCTTTCACCTGGGCATCGTATTGCCGCTGCTTTCGGGCTGGCTCTACAATAACACCAGGGTGGAAGCGCCACCGCCGCCCATCAGCGTGCGTATGGCGGCCCCACGCATGGCCCCGCCCCCGCCCCTGCCGGTGGCCGCGCCGCGCCCGCGCCGCAACCAGACAGCCACGCCGGCAAAGCACTCGGCTGCCTCGAGTCCGTCTCCGCCGCCGGCGCGGCGCCAGGCTTTGACCGCTCCCAGCTCCTCGCGCCAGGTGGCGGCCGCTCCCAGCACCGGCCAGGGCAACTATCCGACCTATCCACAGGGCCGAGGCGGCCCGGGAAGGCAGCCGGGACCGCCGGGCCTTCCCGAGGGCCCGGGGATTCCTCAGGCCGAGGGTTCAGCTGCTCCTGAGCCTGTCTTGGAAACGGCCCACGTCACCGGCTTGCCCCGCACCATCCAGGTGCCGACCTTTTTACAGAAGCAGGAGGCACCCAATTTTGTGATCACCTTCGAGGTCACCGTGGAAGCCGACGGCCGCTCCCAGGTGCGCCTCTTTCAGGGCAGCGGTTGCACCGGTCTGGATCAGATGCTCACCCAGGAACTGGGCCAGATGCACTGGGAACCCGCCACCCGCGACGGCCAACCTTTCGCCAGCACCTTCAAGATCAGCGTTTCCGGCGACTTCCGCAAAGGCTGCGAAACCTTTACCCTGAGCCAGCGCGGCCGGCCTGAATTGAATTAGGCCTGGCGCGTTGGTTGAGATCGTAGACATAGACGGGAAAATCCCAGAGTAGCTTGTTCAGCAGGGGTTCGATACGCTCCCAGTCGCCGCCGGCCAGACCGCAGCCGAGGCGCGGCATATGAATGCTGGCCTTCAAGCGGTTGGCCATCATCTGGAGCTTGTGCAGGCTGGTTTCCAGAGCTCCGTAGCGAATCGGGGGCACACCCTCGCGCGCCTTGAGGCCGTGTTGAGCCACCAGATTGACCACGGCGATGTCGGTGTGGGGGATCTCCACCAACTGGGCGCCGCCCAATCCGAATGGCTCGCCCTCCCATGAGCCCTGCTCGGCCCACTCGCGATAAGCCCGCTCGGGTTCGGGCCAGCGGGCCGACAAGGCCAGCACGAAACCTTTGCCCCAGCGGCCCCGGTCGTTGCACAGGTGGGTGATGATTTTGGGTCCGGCGGTGCGAGGTCGGGTGGCGTCGCCATGCAGAAAGTGGAGCATCAGAGCGCCGAGCGGACCTCGCCGGCCCACAGTTCCAAAGTGCGCCGATCGGCCGGGGGGCGAGCCAGCATGAGAAAATCTTCCACGCCCAGGTCGCGGAAAGGCTTGAGCTTCTCTACCAGTTGAGCGGCCGAACCGAGGAAGGTTTGCTCGTCGGGCGCCGGCTTGTCCTGGTCAAGAATGGCCCGAACCACCAGCGCTTTGCGAATTTCCGAACTGTGGCGGCCGGCTTCCCGGCAATGCTCCTCAAGGAAACCGAGTTTGCGCTGGAAATCCTCGGGAGTGGTCAGGAAGTAGTTCCAGCCGTCCGCATAGCGAGCTACCGCGCGTAATGTGCGCTTCTCCCCGCCACCTCCGATCCAAAGTGGAATGGTGCCATGCACCGGCTTGGGCAAAAAGAGCGCATCCTTAACGGAAAAATGCTGGCCCTCGAAAGTGGTGCGCTCTTCGCGAAAAAGCGAGCGGACGATGGCGGAGGCTTCTTCGAGCATATCCATGCGAGTGCCCACGGCCGGAAAATCGAAGTTGTATTGCTGATGCTCCAGTTCGAACCAGGCCGCGCCCAATCCCAGCTCCATGCGGCCGCCGGAAACATGATCGACGGTGGTGGCGGCCTTGGCCAACAGCACCGGATTGCGGTAGGTCACACCGCTGACGATGATGCCGCAACGCAATTTTTTGGTGCCGGCGGCCAGCGCCGAGAGCACGGTGAAACCCTCGAAGCACGGACCTTCCGGGTCGGTGAAGATCGGTATAAAATGGTCGAAAACCGAGGCCCAGTCCAGGCCGATAGCCTCGGCGTGCTGCCAGAGGGCCAGGAGTTCTGAAAAGGTCGTATTCTGCTGTCCGGTATGAATGCCAAATCGAAGTGCCATCCGCTCGCCTTCGGCTGCCGAGGGACCCGCCCTCTGGGCGCGAAGCCTGTTCGGTGTCCAAATCCTATCAACTTGTCTGCATGGGGCGAAGCTCGCTGGACCTCTATTCCAACGACATCGGCGCCCCCTTCCCGCAAATTACTTCTTTCGCCGCCTACGTGGGGGGGTCACCTACCAATGTGTGCGTGGGGGCCCAGCGCCTGGGCCTGAAAACGGCCATGCTTACGGCCGTCGGTGAGGACCCGGTAGGCGATTTCATTCTGCAGTTTCTGCGCAAGGAAGGCATCGAAACGCGCTTCATTCCCGAGAAAGCGACAGCCCGCAGCAGCGCGGTGGTGCTGGGCATCGAACCGCCCGACCGTTTCCCGTTGGTGTTCTATCGAGACAACTGCGCCGATATTCAGCTGGACATCGACGACGTGCTGGCTGCTCCCCTGCAGGACACTCAGCTCTTTCAGTTCGCCGGTACCAACCTTTGTCTCGAGCCCAGCCGTAGCGCCACCCTGCTGGCGGCCGAGCGGGCTCGCCAGGCCGGCGCGAAAGTGGTGTTGGACGTGGATTTTCGACCCGGGCAATGGCACGACGTGCGCGCCTTCGGTGTGGCCGTGCGCTCGGCGTTGCGCCTGGTGGACGTGGTCATCGCCACCGAAGATGAACTGCACGCGGCCTTGATGATCGACAAGAACCAGATGCTGCTGACTCATTCCCAGGAGTCCGACACACGCGTGGGCGGGGACAGTCCGCGCGCCATCAAAACCTTGTTGGGGCTGGGTCCGCAGGCGCTGGTGCTGAAGACTGGCTCCGAGGGGGCCCAGGTGCATCTCAAGACGGGCCGGGTAGTGAATGTGCCCGGATTCCCCGTGGAGGTGCAGAACATTCTGGGAGCGGGCGACGCTTTTGCCGGGGGATTCCTCTACGGCTACGCCCAGGGCTGGGATTGGAAGCGGGCCGTGCGCCTGGGCAATGCTTGCGGCGCCATCGTGGTCACCCGGCACGGCTGCGCCAACTTTATGCCGAGGTTACCCGAGGTCCGGGAATTTATGGGCCGGTTTGGAGCAAAGGATGTCTAAGCTACTGATTCGATCCAGGGATACGGGTCAAAGTGGAGTATTCGCCGAGGTGAGCGCCGCTGAGGCCGGCTGGGATTTTCTGAACATGGCCGCGCTGCGTTTATTTGCCGGCGAGACCTACCGGGGCTCGGTGGGAGAGCACGAGCACATCAGTGTGGTGTTGGGCGGGCGCTGTTTGCTGACGGTAGCGGGAGAACGCTTTGAGCTGGGCGGTCGTGCCGATGTTTTCTCGGGAATGCCTCATGCCTTCTACCTGCCGCGCGGTAAACAGTTCGAGTTGGAAGCGCTCAGCGAAATGTTCGAGATCGTCAGTTGCTGGGTCCCCAGCGACCAGGATTTCCCGATTTCCATTATTCGGCCCGAGCAGTGCGCGGTGGAGTTGCGCGGTGGCGGCAACGCCTCGCGCCAGATCAACTCGATTCTACCGCCGGGATCGGCCTGCCACCGGTTGGTGTGCGTGGAAGTGTATACGCCTTCAGGCAACTGGTCCAGCTATCCGCCCCACAAGCACGACCAGCATCGAGTGGATGAACACGGCAACCTGCTGGAAGCGGACCTGGAGGAGATTTACTTTTACAAGTTGACCCATCCTCAGGGATTTGCTTATCAGCGGGTCTACACCGGAGACGGTTGCCTGGACGAACTGTGCCTGGCCCGCCATCACGATCTGGTGCTGGTGCCCGAGGGCTATCATCCGGTGGTCAGCGGGCCCGGGTATCATACCTACTACTGCAATTTCCTGGCCGGCTCGGCGCAATCCCTGGCCAATTCGGACGACCCGGAACACGCCTGGGTAAAGGAGCATTGGCCAGAGTTGGATCCGCGCTTGCCGTTAGTGAAGCACTCATGAAGAAATGGTTGTGCGCGCTGTTGCTGGTCGGAGGCGCCCTGGCCAAACCTGACCCCTACCTGATCGTGCCGGGCCGGGGTTTCGGTGCCTATGGACCGTCCCTGACGCTGGCGCAAATGGAAAAGAAGATGGTCCCCGGAGATTATCTGGAAGGGGAAAGTCTGGGCCGTCCCAGCGCCGAGATCTTCGCCATGGACCCCTTCCTGCGTATCACCATGGTCGTCAATCACCGGCGTCAGATCCGCTCCATGTTCGTGCACGGTTATATGGGGAAATGGCACACGGCTGAAGGTATCCGTCTGGGCACCAGCCTGGCCCGCCTGGAGCAAATCAACGGCCGCCCCTTCCGCTTCCACGCCCTGAGCAATCGGCTGGAAAGCGGGCGCATTATCGACTGGCAGGGGGGAAATCTGGCCCGGCGCTTCGCCAAAGTCCGCCTCACCTTCGCCTCGGCCATGCACTCCGAGGGTTATAGCGCCCTCACCGACCAGGAGAAGATTCGCGTGGAGAAAGCCGGCCTGATCCTGCGCTCCAACGAGCCTCCGACCCGCAAGCTCAACCCGATCGTCGAGACCATCGAGCTGGCCTTTTAGGGGCACATTGCACTTGAAAGGCAATTGGCATGACGGGTTCTCAAACAACTGCCGGTCATGCTCTTTGGAGGATTCTGGTCGATCATGGAGAGGAGTTCCTGCGAACCTATGATTCGCGCTACGGGGAATCCCACGGCCCCCTGGCCTTGCAGTCAGCGAACATGGCCGTCCCGTTCTCTTGCAAAACCAGGGTTTGCCCATCCTGTGTGAATCGCAGGGCCGAGGTCCTGAGCCATTCGCTGGCCGAGAAGCTGCCCGCAGGTTTGGGCGATGCGCCATCCGTAACTCATGGGGACGGTGTCGCGACATTCTGGCAACTTTATTGAGTTTGACCGGTTAATAGCGACCTTCGTCTCCAAGTGGGCGGTAGGCCTTCACCAACGCGTTTCGATCTCAACAAATCGGGAATCATGCGCGGATGCTGTCGATTTTGCGCAATTTACTGATTCTACTAACCTTCGGATTCTGCGTGTTTTCGAGCGGCTGCGGAAGCAGCACCTCGACCTTAAGTGGCAATTCCAACCCGGGACCAAGCGGCGATGCACCCGCAGGCGGCACGACCACGCCGCGCCTCGATTTGCTGACCGAGCACCGGGCCAATATCCGCGTGATCTTGCCCACCGGTGTCTCCCTCGACCTCGCCACTCTCAAGGTCGTCAACCCGGCTGGCACCTTTCCCGTCACCAGCGCGGGCGACGCCAACGTCATCGTCTGGAACGAAGGCAGGATGCTGACCAGCGTGGTTCTGCCCAACGGCAGACCCTTGCTGTTCGCTTACCTCAACCCCAACAGCAGCGAGATCTCGACCGTAACCACCGCCAAAGTGCTGGCGTTCTTCCGCCTGGGAGGCTGGATCTTGCCCGACGATGGCCAGAATGCCCTGCTGGCCAAGCTGACCCCCGCCCTGCTGCAAACCATCACCAGCAAACTCCAACAGCTCTACGCTCTCAATCCGGAGTGCCTGACCGTTTCGCAACCCGACCTGCAGAAAGTCCTCGACAGCGCTGTCGCCAGCCTGCTCCCGCAGGTACTGGGCAAAGGTCTGGTCGACCCCACCGGCGAGCAGAGCGGGGTGCAGGTCGCCCTCAGCGACGATTCCAGCTCGATCATCGTAACCAATCGTAAGCATCGGCGCGTTTACAGCTACATCACCCAGACCCAGTTCAGCCGCCCGGCCGGCCAGGCCAACCAGGTTGTGCAGGTGCCCATCAACCCGGCACGCGCCGTGGCCGATTTTCCACTGAGCGCCACCACCGGCCTGAAATCGACCTTCGGCACCATCGCCGACCTGCTTTCCGGCAACCTTCCTTTCGCTCAAGGAGTGGACTCCGATCCGGTGCCGGCGCCGATTCAAGACGACGCCGGAAATTCGAGTGCGGAAGCGGCGTCAACGGCCACCTATCGAGTGGTCACCGTCGGTCCGGGCTACCAGTTCTCACAAACCACCCTCACCCCCGATCAGGACGCAAAGGTCCAACAGTTGTACGTGGAATCGCTGGTCCTGGACGTGACCCTGCCGGCCCTCTCGAACGTTTTGCTGCCCAGCCTGGGAGCGGGCAAATCCGCGGAGTTCCAACGCTTGGTGGGCAACATTCTGCCTGACCTGGTGAGCACGCTCACTACCGCCCTGACCACCGCCCTGGAGAAGTTTAAGCACGGAGACGGTGTGGGAGCCATGGATGAAATCATCCAGGGGCTGTTCACCGGCAACGAAGGCCGCCAGGCACTCGGTCAAATCACCGCCATCCTGACCACCATCCTCTCCAGCGACCCGAAATTTACCGCCGATACCGCTTTGACCGCCCTGGGAAAATTCTCGGGTGCCGTCGTGCTGGTGGACGCAGCCCTCACCGGAGCTGATATCGCTGTTCAGTACCTCGACTACCGGTCGTGCAGTGAAGGCGTGGAGGCTAAGGTGCTGGTGAATCGCGGCAAGGTAACCTTGAGTCCGCCACAGGCCAACATCGACAATCTTTCCATTCTGGACCTGAAGGCCCATGTCCAGGATCCCCCTCCTGAAGTGGAATACGTCTGGAAGCTGGACTCCGGCCCCGCTGGAGCCACGCTGCGCAGCACCAACGCGGCCGGCGCGCCCATCGGCGGTAGCAGTTTCACCAACCGCAGCCCCAACGTCAGCTTCGTGCCCAGTACGGGCCTGGGCCCGGCCGTGGTCAGTGTGGAAGCCTATGAGGTCGTCGGCTCGGCGCGCAACCTGATCGGCTTCGACCAGGCCAATATTCAGGTCAAGGCCGCCGAAATCAGTTTGACGCCCAGCAAGCGCGCGCTCAAGAAGGGGCAAAAAGGCAGCTTCACCGTAGTCATTCCGAACTCTTTGTCCGTCAATACCTCAATTGCCACCTTTGACTTCAAAACCACTGGTCGTTTCGGAGGTTTCAGTGGCGGCGCCAGCGAGCGGCGGGTATTTGGAGACACCGGTCTGACCATCGACTACTTCTGCACCGCTGAGGAGAGCGACGAGGGCACCGATACTGTCTCGGTGGAAGTCTTTGTCCCCGAAACCGAAGGCTCCGGCCTGCGCTCGGTGGGCACCGCCTCGGCCAAGATTACGGTCAACGACTCGACTCCGGACGTCGTCTATGGGCAGGTCTATGGAGACTCCTACTACGCGGAAAACGGGGGCTTCTACGAGTCCCACTCGGGCGCCGGCTGGATCATTCCCGTCTTCGATGATCCCGATATCATTCGCTATGACTGTCACGTGTTCGACTGGGCCGACGGCGAACTGTTCTTCAGCTTCACCCCCAACGACACCATGTTCACCGTCCCGCCCACGACTGGAAACGTGGGCCCGGCGGCGGGGGAACTCTCGCTCTACATTCCTAACGACCCGGACGGGTTGTTTGGCCCGGGGGCTCGCTACTTCCAAAAAGGCTGGGCCGGTATCTCCGGGTTTGGTCCCATCCCGCAGGGCTCGGATCATCACGGAGTCACGCCCGACGGCTTCTTGTATCGGGTCTCGCCGTCGACCTGCGAGGTGCGTCTGATTCGCCGATAGGGTCTAGGGTTTTGCCGTCCAGGGCACTCCGGACCAGGGCAGTTCCCATTCCACGGTTCCTGGCTGCGCGTACCCCAGGAGAAGTTGACGTCGTACAGCTTGTTGCCGACCAGTCCCTCGACCTGAAAATCCAGGTGATTGTCCGCTCCGCCGGTGGTCACCTTGTTCTGCTGGTCGCCTTCGGTGAAGCGCACGATGGAGGGACTGGCATTTTTAAAGAAGATCATCGCCGGCGTGCCCGTGCAACACTTTAATACCCCCCGCGGAACAGTGGCCCTCTCTACGCCCGAAGCCACCGCTTTCGACCTGGTCGGCTACGAGCCACAGATCGGCGGGCTGGACGCAGTGGCAACAATCCTCCTTGACCTGGCCGAAAACTAAACCCAGTGAAGCTAGCGGCGCTTGCGCCGGCAGTCCCGCTGCCATGGCACAGCGGCTTGGCTTTCTCCTGGAGCACATTGACGAAGCGCCTCGCGCCAAAGCCCTTAAGGAATATGTCCGCGCGCATGCGCGTGACGCGACAGCCTTGCAACCACCCGCCCAGAAAGAAAGCCCCTATCCGCGCAACCAGGATTGGAAACTCATCCTCAACGCTCATGTGGAGGCGGAAACTTGATTCCGCGCGACTACATTATCGAATGGCGAATAAACGCGCCCTGGGTTCAGGATTTTCAGGTCGAGCAAGACCTGGTAATCTGCCGAGCCCTGGTCAACATCTTCAGCCATCCCTTGCTGCGCGAAGCCCTCGCCTTTCGAGGCGGGACGGCACTCTACAAGCTGTCAAAGGCGGCGGCCAGAATCAGGTTGGCCGTCGAACAGCTCATTTGTCCAACTTCCCGCCCGCGATCTGCCTCCGCGGCGAGCGACTTCGGGCCACAGGGGGCGTCCGACCCTCGGCGAACTTGCTGTGATGCAAAAACGCGCAATCTTCCTCACCCTGCTGCTCGGCTTCGCGGCCCTGGCCGACGAAAACTGGAGTTCTCCCGTGGCCGGCCTGCTCCAGACCGACCAGACGGCCTTTGACCACCGCACCGCCATCCAGTCACCCGACGGCAACACAGTGGCTTTCGGGACCTATGGCGGCTATGCGCTCTTCAACGTTCCCGAGCGTAGCTTTAAGTGGCTGGAGTTGGGCGCGCAAAACGGGCGTCTCTCTCCCGACCTGAACTTTGTTTATGGCAACAACCCCACCAGCGGTGAGCTGTGGCGTCCCGTCAGCAAACGTTGGTCCAGCTTCACCTGCGGCGCCCTGGCCAACGAGCCGCTAAAAGAGTGGAACAAAGAATACTACATTCTGGGCATGGACGCGGCCAACAACGTCATCGCCAGCAAGACTTCCATGGTGAGGGAGGACGGCAAAGACTACGTCGGCGACATGCAAGGCCTCTTTCTGCTCGACCGCAAGAGCGGCAAGGTGCTCAAGACCTTGCGCAGCGAGAGCCTCTATCACCGCAGCAAAACCACCCAGTTCATTCAATTCTACTTCAACTCGACCATGGACGCGCTGCTGGTGCAAAGCGACCTGGACGCCAAGGAAAAACAGGTCTATCCGTTGGACGGCAGCCCCATGGTTTCGCTGCAGTGCGGCCGCCTCGACAATCCCAACCTGGAAATCGGTCAACGCTATATCCTGACCAAGGGCGGCTACGGATCCACCAGCTCTGTCACCGTTCATGATTTGAGGAAGGGCGGCGGCGAAGTTCTCAGCCAATCCTACGCCGGCGCACCGAAGAACCTGTCCCACAAGGGCGAACCCATGGTCTTCGGCTTCAAAGACGACCACATCTTCCGCTTTGACCGGGAGAACGTCTACCACCAGCCCAATCTGGTCTATGAAGAAGTGATCGAGAACGGCGCCCTCAAGACCGTCAACCAGTGGAAAGTCGACATGCGGGGCGAAATGCTCGACTCAGAACAGAAGTTTGCGATGACCGTGACCAAAGGGCCGACTCTGCTGATTTATCCCCTCTCGCGCAGCGCGGCCGACAAATGGGGTGGTGCCAACCGGGCCTACTTGATCGACTTGCCCTCGCAAAAACTGGTGCGCTACATCGCCCCATTCTTCAACCCCAGCGCCGCCACCCTGGCCCAGGAAGCCCGCTTTAAGAAGGCCAACGAAGAATACGCCGCCGGGCAGAAGAAAGCGGCCGACGACAAACTGGCCGCGGCCATCAAGGCCAACTGGACCGACAAAGGCTACAAACGCGGCCGCACCTACTTCTTCGGCGCCGCTTATTTGATTATGGAGGCCTACGACGCGGACAAAGACCAGTACCGTTTGTGGCAGCCCCAGCAACGCTACGAAGGCAACGGGCACATTATGAATGCGGAGTTCTGTACGGTGCCCGGCTATAGCTGGCGCAACGGGGATTATTCTACAACCAAACAGTTCCGCAAGTGCGAAGACTGCGAAGGCGACGGTCACGTCGAATACACCGAGTACACCACCAAGACCAAGGAGCTGCCCTGGGGCTACTTCTCCGGCATCGAAACCAAACGGATCAGCACCACCGCCACCACCAAAACCAGTATCTGCCAGGGCTGCGCCGGCCAGGGAGTGGTTCTGAAGTAACCGGCGCATTTAACATTTTGTTAACAATCTTTAATCTTGAGCCCTCCTGTGGTGATAATGCATCACGGATATGGCCTGCTTCCCGCAGCCCGACCCCGGTTGGGGCAGTCCTTTCCCGTTCATGAACCCTTTCCAGGGGATGGGCTCCATGCAGCCTTACCAGCCGCCCACCAACCCGGCCTACGGCAAATACCAGCCCTCCGTTCCCAATCACGCCGCCGGTTACCGCTACCCCGCAAGCTCAACCCGATCGTCGAGACCATCGAGCTGGCCTTTTAGGGGCACATTGGCCGCCACAAAAGAGAGGGATAGTTCGATGAGGTCGTCCGACCCCGAGCCCAGGGCCAAGCTTGCCGCCAATTTTCTTCCGAAAGTCCAGGCCGACGTCATGGGTTTCCCCAAAATGGAATGATGGTTCATCCAGTTCTTTGAAGAGGCCGTTAGAACCTCGACGAATAGCATCTTGGGGTCCGGCCTACCGCGAAACCGCAACCTTGGCCAGGTCCAGTCGTAAACACCTTGACTACGCCGGCGCGCACTCGGTCCTGATCATTGGACGGGCTCACCTCTGCTGCCATAGTGATCGTTTGAGTTGGCCGGGCTGCCCCGCCCTCTGGCCTCTTTGGAGCACGCCGGCCGACGAGAATTCTCGCGAAGGAATGCCTTCTGGCAGGGCCGAAAGGCCCGCCGCATCCAACAATGACAAGGGTTAAGAGGTTGCGAAATTGTCTGATCAGATTCTTGAAAGTGCACAGAGCCGTCGGAATTTTCTCAAGAGAGGAGCAGCCAGTCTCGCTTTCACGCTAATTGCGGGTTGCGGTTCTGATTCTTCTTTGGTTGCCGGGGGCGGGTTCAGCCCCACCCCTCAGCAATCGGTTCCCACCGACATCCCGACTTTGACTCCACGGGTCACACTCGAACCGGAAGCCTTCCAGGGCCGCGACGCCGGGACCATGAACACGGTGACCGTGCGAGCAGCCGAGGGCGGCCAGTTCACTCTTTCGGATGGAACGAAAGTGGTGATCCCGGCCGGCGCTCTGCCAAGAGACACCGAAATCTCCGTGGTGGTGCCCACACAGCGCCAGGACCCTCACTTTTTTCAATACATCTTCAAGCCCTCGGGTCTGGTCTTTTCCACCCCCATCTTCGTGGTGGTGCCGCACTCCCTACCCGATCCCCAGGTTCTATTCGCCTTCGACTCCAGTCCTGCCAACCCGATGGTAGCCGATCCGTCGGAGCCTAACAACTGGAAGAAAACCACCGTGGTCGCCGCCGATGAGACCTCCCTGACCCTCGCTCTGGAACATTTCACCTTTATGTGGGCACTGGTAAACGGGGATAAAAGCTGCTACGTCGTGTGCGACATTCCTTATCGGTATTTGAAGCCGGCCGACGCCGTTTTCTACCTGACCGGCGGCATTGCCAACGCTTCCTGGCATGTGGGCCATGTGGGCATTCTGACCAAAAAAACGGGGGAATTCGCCAACAAAACCGAGGACAACATGGTGCACTCCAGCGGAGAGACGCCGGTCTCGGTGGTTTCCCGATCCGCCTCAGAAGTCGCTCTGATTGACGGCCACATCTACCTGGGAGCAAGACGCGCCAAAAAAGCTCTGACCGATACCGACGTGTCGCGCATGATGACCTTTCTCAACGCCCAACTGGGTAAGGATTACAGCCTCATCGGCGACGCCGGGCTGCCTACCGACGTGTTCTTCGACGCCTGGAGCTGTGTGGGATTGGTTGAGTATGCCTTCCACCTGGTCGGTAAGGACAACCTCAGTTTCTTTCGCAGAGACTTCATCTCGACTCCGATGGAGCTTTTTCGCGCCATGGACCCGGTTGAAGAGATCGAAGTGGAAGCGGGCGTCGCGCTCGAGATCCCCGTATATGTTACGGCTCAACTGGCCGAGGAATACATTAACGTTCTGACCGCGGCTTACAGTCGATTCCCGGACGCCGCCCCCTATACGTTCGAGAATACGCAGTTGCCACCGGGTGCCGTGCTGGAGGAGGCGGGGCTGATCGCCGACGAAAATCGGACCCGTGCGCCCGGCCGCCTCTTCAAATGGACGCCCGAGTCCAGTCAAATAGGCCAGACTTTCAACGTCACCTTTACGGCCAGAACCCTGCGCACCGGCGTGCTCGGGGTTCAGCATAGGGGACAAAACTCTTACACCCTTCGCATGAAGGTCATTTCCGCGGATTGGAAGGTCATCTACGAACAGATTGCCGAGGACCCTTCCCAGGAATTCGGAGATGTGGCCATCACCACAAACGGTAGCTATGCTTTCGCCTTGGGCGGAACGTTCGAGAACTCCACCAACAATAAAAAAGACATCTATGCCAAACTCAACGACGACCCCCTGGTGTTGATTGACACCGTCTTCCGCAAAGGGGTCGACCAGGAGCACCGTCAGGGATTCGTGATCTTCCGCGATCTGGTCATGAACGAGAATGCCGAACTGGTCTACCTGGGCGAGACCAACATGGAAACGGGGCTTTCCGAATTCCGCTTCAAACACCCCGGCCTACCGGTGGAGACTCTGGGGCCCTTCTACGGCAACGTGACCTCGCTTCTTCCCATCGATGGAAACAACCAGGCCATTCTGTTCATCTACCAGGGCAACGATATGGCCAGCCTGGACGTGCGTCACCCGGCTTCCGGCCCGTCTCCCCTGGGCCTCAAGCAGCTTAGCGGGCAAAATTTCAACCTGGTCAGAAGCTTCAGCGTCAATTCCAGCGGGTCTGGCTTCGCCAGCGGGTATAAGAGCGAGTTCAACGGCAACACTTTTGAGGTCACCTCCACTTCCTTCCGCTACCAATATCCGGTGGACCAGACGCCGGCCAGCGCCGACCTCATCTTTCCTATGCAGCAATCCCCCATCAATTACTCCTACACAGTCAATGAGCAAGGTGATTTTGCGTATATTCAGGGGACAAGTGGGGGAATCGATCTGGTTATTGAGAGGAAAAACAAGCCGCTCTTACGCGTGACCGGTCTCAACATCCAGACCGATTCTCTGAAGATGAATGTGGATGGTGACCTCTTCGCCATGGAGTTTGCGACCAATGGATTCAACCTGCTGAGGTTTCCCTACGACAATACGCCTCAGCCCGAGGTTCTGAACGGCGCACTGCCTCTGCAAGAGAGAACTATTTGGGCTTACGACGTTGCCGGAACCTATCTCGCCATCACCACGAAGCAGAGCGTCCTGATCCTTCAGAAGGGGCAAAGCGGTAGGTAACCGCTTGCTGCTTCGGCGACTGGCTATACCCATTGCTTTCATGCCTCTCGGGTGAAAAATGAAAGTCGTAGATGCGAGTTCCCCTGACCGGCGAACCAACCCGAATGAACGAACTTCGACGACTTCCGAGGCCTGCGCCTCAACCTGGATCTCCTTGTGCGCCTCGAGCGCATGGGCATGCGCCACAGCTACCTTCCTCTGAGCGTGAGCCATGGCAGAATTCTGCTGGTGGTCAGAGCTGGACAGCGTCTCGATGAGCATGAACTCGACTATCTTTGCCAGCGGCCATCGTCTACCGGAGGTCGCCGATTTCGCGGGCCTCCAATTCTCCACTACCGGACCGGTGGAACAAGCAGCCTTTTCTATGGGGCTCATGGGTATGCTCAAGGTCTACTTTGAATATGCCATGAATTGCATTTGCGGAATCCCCGAAATTACTTTGAAAGGCCCGAAGATTATCGGCAACTGCGTCTGGCCCTGCAAAAATGGCGCCGCTTTGAGGCGGACTGGTGGCCTGGACCCGCTTGAGCCGATTCTGATTGAGTTTGAGAGGGCGGATCGTGTCTTCTGGAACGACCTCTACCAGCGTCACGACCCGCTGGGAGGAGGTTACGGCGGGCCGTTGCAGCAGCCTCGAGTGGCTTCCTCCGGCTCCTGCAAATACTCCCATTGCTGCTGATCCAGCGCGGTCTGGCCGAGCAGATGAGCCATTCCGGTGACCGTGTGCAGCGGGGCGCGAAATTGGTGACTGAGCCCTGGCCAACCGGACCGCCTCATCTTGAACTCGCCTGGCCTGGGCCACCCGCAGCCATTCCGTCACCCGAGGCTCATTCAATAGAGTAAAAGTTGCGTAAGGGACCAGGGCTTTAAAATTTTATGCCGGCGGCGGTTTCCGCCGTCTGCAGGCCGGCTTCATTGGCGATCGCCTGGCGCACGGTTTCGGCCGCCGAATGTTCCAAGCATTCCCAAAGGCTGCCTCCCGCTATGGGCGGCTATTTACTAATCCATCCGAGTCGCAGCGCACAAAAGGGATAAAATAGAAATCGCATCGCTCATTCCTAACGCTTCCAATTTGTGGCCACGAACCTCTGCCCTAGAATCTCGTCAGGCGGAGGATCTGAAGGTCAAGTGACCAAGTCCCCGACGGTGGGAGGCATAGGAGTCAAGATCATCGCCCCGGGAGAGGTCCGCGAGCTCTGGAGTCAGATTCGTCGGCGCCTTGGCAGCCTCGTGCGCAGCAAGGCCGGTCGCGAGATCCTCAGCTTTTATCTGAGCTTTCAGGCCGACGACGGCCTCGACGACGGTTCCTGGCACCGCAACGGCGAGGCTGTTTATTTCTTCTTCGGCGACGCCGCCGGTCTCTGCTACCTGGAAATGGACCTTTGCCATCACTGGGTTTCGCTTGTGGCGGCCGAACTGGGAATGGGGGAGAAGCCTCTCCAAGATTTGCTGGAAAAAACCTACGAAAGCAGTTTTGTGCTCAAAAAGGGCAAAATCGTGCGCGTTTCCGAGCCCGGCCCCTGCCAGTGCGAACTCTGTCAGAGATTCCGCCCTCAGGAGCTCAAGCCCACGAAAGAGCCCAAATCCCCGCAACCGGCCGCGCCAAACTCCACGCCCCTGAGCCAGGCGAAGCTTCACACCAATATCAAAACCCAGGAACCCATCGTGGCATTAGATTTATGCTCAGCCTGGGGTGCCAAGGTCCCGGCCTCGACCTACCAGAAACTGCCGGGTTTCCCGCTCAAAGCCCTCAACCTCAAGGGCCAGCAATGCTTCTCTCTGCCGCCTGCCATCTTCCAATGCACTTACCTGGAGGTGCTGGGAGCGGCCAATACTCTCAATACCAAGCGTGCCGTGTTGTCGGCCGACCTGGCTCGCCTGCAAAATCTCAAGGGCCTGGAAATCAGCTTACCCAGCCAGGAAATGGCCGGCCTGGAAATCATTTCCCAACTATCCAACCTGGAGATTCTCGACGGTTACTGGTCCTCGCCCCAATTCCCCGACCATTTCGCCGAGCTTCACAAACTGCGCCACCTCAACGTCAGTCGCCAATCCGGTCTGGAACGCTTGCGTCATCTACCGATCGAGTCGTTGGTCGCCTGGGAAAAAGCCCCCGACTGGCCAGTGCGTTATTTCGAGGGGCCTTTTGCGGCTTTTGCCGGCGACCTGGAGCGCCTGGAATTTCTCACTCTCACTCAGCCTGAGGTGCCCGAAGCCCTCAAAGAGGCTCGCAACCTGCGCGGCCTGGCGCTCGGCTCCATTCTCGCGCTGCCCGACTGGCTGCCCGAACTGCCCTATCTGGAGCACCTGCAAATCGGCAACTACAATCTGCCCTTTGACCCGAACCATTTTCGGGTGCTGGAGCGCCTGCCACGTCTACGCTCGCTGTTTTTGGATATACGGATCCAGTGGAAGGTTCCCCCCGCCCTGGCCCAACTCCGTCTTCCCCAGATCCAGTGGCTCAGCTTACCCGCCTACACCGAAGGGGACGAGCCCCTACCGGCTGACCTGCAAAGCCTGCAGATCCTCCACATCGGCCACCACCCTCCGGAACAGACACCCGAATGCAAAATCGTCTCCAACCCCAACGCCTGGACCGCCCTGTCCGCTTTCCGCGCCATGAGGACCTCGCGCGCACAGCCGGAATGGTGGCTCTCCCGGTTCCAGGTCAATAACCCTGTGATCTATGAGGAGTTCTCGAACTTCTACGCTTAGTCGTCGCAAACCAAGAATGAAGCTCCTTGAGGACTCGGGTAACCCTCGGATCCTCTTTTTCGGGGCCGGTCATCAAATTCGGTCAGATCAGGCCGCTACGCGGCCCTGGAGACTGGCCTCTAATACCTACCCGATAAAGCGGGCCCAAGGCCCGCTTAGATCTCCGTCCGACTGACGGTTTGTTCCGATTCCGGCCCCCGGCGGGCCGGTCTGATGGTCACTTTGGCGCTGTCGCGCCAAAGGTGACCATCTCAGGAATGGACGATGCGCTACTGGGGCACAGCTTCTTGCAACGAACCTCGGTCAATTAAAAGTCACCACACTATGGTCGTGCATGTTTCGCACGATAGGTTCCAGCCGGTGCGAATTCTCGGACGCAGTCCCAATGGTCCCATTCGAAATTGGTCGGCGCCTGTGCCACCCCGGCCGAATACGGCGTGCGGGTTAACATTCGGCCCAGCGAGTCATACGTGAAAGCCACCTGGGTCACGCCGTTCAGCGACATGGAAAGCAACCGCTGGTCCCCGCCGGGGTCCCAGGCATACGCGTAGATGTTGGTGCCGTCTGATTTCGTCGCGAGTGTGCCGTCCAGGTTCCAGGTATAGGTCCAGTTGGTCGTGCCGCCTCCAACTGGAGTCACGGCGTTGCTCAGCAGTTGGTTCAAATCGTTGAACGTGCGCACCTCGGTCGCGGTGCCGGTCACGTCCGTCATATTTCCGCGGCTGTCATAGGCATATATGATGCAGCTGTCGGCAAAGTCTCCAGACACCCTGGGGCGTCGTTGGAATGCCGTTCGGATTCGGGGGATGACCCGAACAGCGCTGAGCAGGCCTAGGATTGGCGTGAGCACAAGGGTTGAATTAGGCTTCTTCGGCGAAAAAACCTGTCTGATTGCGGGGGTGGCAGTGGCCGAGCTGGGCTTGCAGCGCTAAGGGCGTGATGTGGGTGTAGATGGTGGTACTCCTTATGCTGCAATGTCCGAGCAGCTCCTGGACGTCGCGTAAGGGGGCGCCAGCCGCCAGCAAGTGGGTCGCAAAAGCGTGGCGCATCAGATGCATGGTGAAGTGAAATCCCACCGTCTCCCGCCAGCGATAGGTTTTGGGCAGGTGAGGAATGACCTCGTTACGTTTCCATCGGCTGCCGCGGGCGTTCAACCAGAGGGCATTCGACGAGAGGGGGGAGGCCAGCTGGGGCCGGGCCTGGCTGAGATAAAGCGAGAGGTAGTGCACGGCCAGAACCAAGCTGATCCCAGGCCAACACCTTGGGCGGGTGCTTGGAGGCCGGGCTTTCGCCCGGAAACATAGATTAATCCCAATCGAAAGATCTGGTTGAAAGCTGGGTGCTGGTTTGGGCCGCCTTTGCCGCAAAGGCCGCTTCGCGGCCTTGCGGCGTGACCCAAAACCAAATCAACACTGGGTGCAGGGCGAAAGCTTTTCTTTGGGCGGAGTGCTACCCCGAAGGGTGAGTGCCAGCCCGGCCCCGGAACTGGCGTTCCGGGGGCCGGGCTGACGGTGGGCGATGGCTGGGAGGCTGGCGCTTCGCGCCAGAACCAACAAGGAAGCAAGGCCCGCCAAGATGGTTGGGCAGGTCTATTGCTGCCAGCTCCTCTTCAAACTGATAGATTCAACCCTCTTTTCTGAAATCAAGAAGCTGAGCACAGCTTGTTCCATTCTGTATTCCCAAAGCTCAAAGCACCCGTCTTTGTCGATGCTAACCGTAGATTCAGGAGTTCCAAACTGCATCCGAACAATGGTTTCCGGGTCACCAGATCTGAGAACAACAGTTCCATCTATCTCCAAGACCCTGCCATCGTCAATGGAAACGATGGTTTTCTCCTCATTCGCGAGTAGGCTCAGTTCATCCGACCTTAGCAAATATAAGTTGTCATCCGTGACCCAGCACTGAGAAGCTGATGAAGACAGCTTACTCAATGCCAAGTCCGAACTCGTTCCGAGGCCAATGCCAAGCAACGTAATTTGGCTTGCCTTTAACATGGTTTAGGTTGCAAAAGGACCGGATCGCTGTTCAAGACACTGCCTTTTCCATTGGTTACAGAGCTGCAGGTACATCCATCCCAAATTCTCAACAATAGGCTTGTCACAGGTTTTCTGAGTTTGAGCCAGTCTCTTTGCTTCTCCTACGCACTGCTTGTATCTCATGATACATCGATTGTGATGCCTGAGATTATCTGAAGTCCGGCTATCACGCCCTGGCTTCGGCAAGTTCTTGGGATTGATTGGCAACAGCTTGTCATTTTTAGGAAGCGCCTTCTCGGGTCGGGGAGGCACCTTGTCTGGTCGGGGTTCAGGTGCCTCGTCAGGAAATTGCTCTGACCTCGCTTCGTACTGTCTTCGGCCCATGCGGTCCTCGCCCATAGTATCGGGAAAATATGGTGTCCCATTGCCGCCTGGAACGGGCCTCATACCATCCGCAATAGCTGTGCCTGTAAGCCCGATTATAGCCCCCGCCGCTGCTCCAGCTACCCCTGTTGCAACCTCACCTGCTGTTATACCTATGCCAACTGCTACCCTAACTCCCCCGACGATGATAGTCCCGGTGTCGAGTCCGCTCGGGTCAACAAAATTCACCGGAGAGTTCGCAGCATAAGTGTACAGGTTCGGTCCGCCCTCAAGCCCAATCGGATCCCGCGAAATGAAACGCTGGGTCGATGGGTCATACCATCTTTGTCTCATGTACAC
>JAHBVR010000015.1 GCA_019637395.1 Vulcanimicrobiota bacterium | reverse complement strand
CAGAGGCTTGTCAGCCAGAGGCTTGTCAGCCAGAGGCTTTTCCAGACCCCGAGACAGACCCCGGCCATCCCCAGGAAAACGCGTATCCGGCCGCGTCTCCAACGGACGCAGTCCTTCGAGCGGCTTGACCTTGACCGGCTCCGGCTCCTTCGGCTTGAGCGGTTGGGAGCGCATCTGTGGCTCCGGCGGAACCAGCGGCCCCGCGCCCTGGGGCGTCTTGGGAGCGGGGATCTGGGGGCGTAAAGCTGCCGGCAGGTCCGCCTGAGTAGGCGGAGCCCCAGGCGCCAGCTTCGGACCCTGCCCGGCGTCACCCGGGAAACGATTCAACGGCGCATCAGGACGCTGAGCCGCCGCCGCCTTATAAGGCTGCTTGACCTTTGCCTCGGCTCCGGCCGTCCGGGAGGACTCGCGCATTCGGGTGCTCACCTCGGACTGACTGCCGGTCGAAGAAAGCTTGCGAATCGACTGCGGTCCTTTCTTGACCTGCGACTTGAAAGCGCCTCGCATGGCCGCCACGTGGCTGTCACGTTCGGCCGAAGAGACGTGTTCGCTAAGAGCTTCTTTAGAGATGTGACTGCGGTCTTGAACCCGCGAAACAGGTTTCTTAACCTGCGTTTTTTTAGCCTTGGTAGCGGAATGGGACTGAGAACTCGTCGTCTTGCGCGGGGACGAGGTGCGGATGGAACTTTTACTGCTGGTTACGCTACGACTGGTCGACACTCCAATAGCTTATCGCAATTCCTCTCCCAAACGGTCACTACAAGATGTCCAAATTGTTAACAGGGTTACAGCGTTATTGCTAATGTTGCCGAGATGTTACAAATTTCCTCCCAGGAGATCCGGTCCGCCCACTCAGAAGCATCCCGCATGAACATCGCCATTGTCACCGGTGGGGGAGACGCCCCCGGACTTAACGCCGTCATCCGTTCGGCCGTGCTCAGCGCCATCGGACTGGGCTGGACCGTCTCCGGCCTGCGCGACGGGATGCGCAGTCTCATGGTTCCCGAGGATTACCCCCAGGGACCGCTCATTCCCCTTAATCACGACAGCGTGCGCGGTATCACCTTCCTGGGCGGCACCATCCTGGGCACCACCAATCAGGCTAACCCGCTCGAACCCGTGGATCGCACCCCCCAGATCATCGAGAGCCTGAAAAAATACCAACTTGACGCCCTGCTCATGGTCGGCGGAGACGGCACCATGGCCATCGCCGCGCGCATCGCCCAACAGGGATTTCCGGTGGTGGGAATTCCCAAAACCATCGACAACGACCTGGATGGCACGGTCGTCACCTTCGGCTTTGACACCGCCGTGGAATTCGCCACCCATTGCATCGACCGCCTCCATTCTACGGCCGAATCTCACGGCCGCGTGATGGTGGTGGAAGTGATGGGACGTTACGCCGGCTGGATTGCTTTGGAATGCGGCCTGGCGGGCACCGCCGACGTTATTTTAATTCCTGAAATTCCCTATAAAATGGAACCCATTCTGAAGAAGTTGGAAGAACGCAAATCCCAGCGCGGCTTTTCCCTGGTGGTCATCGCCGAGGGGGCCCATCCGGTCGACCAGACCTACTCCAAAGAAAAATCCGGCCGCCTGGGTGGGGCTGCCCAACGCCTGATACAGGCCATCGAAGAAGCCACCGGCCTGGATACCCGCAGCGTGGTCCTCGGCCACCTGCTGCGCGGCGGTCCGCCCAACGCCCGCGATCGACTTTACTCCCTAAGATTCGGCTCGGCCGCCGTGCGCGCCCTGGCCGAAGGCCGCAAAGCCGACATGGTCGCTCTCGATCCCCCTAACGTTCGCTACCTTCCGCTGGAGGAAGCCACCCGCCACATGAAGACCGTGCCCCTCGACTGCGATTCCATCCTGACCGCTCGCGCGCTGGGAACTTGCCTTGGAGACGCGTAAGGAATTCGCCGGTCTGGGAGAAGCTTACGCCTTCTTCCAAAGCCACAGCAGCGAAACCCGGGCCAGTCTTCAGGCCTGGCTACCTCACCTGCCACTTCAGCCCGCAAAAATGCTTGACTTTGGCTGCGGTCCGGGTGATTACCTCGAAGAACTGCTCAAACACCTGAAACCAGTTGAACTCAGCCTGGTCGAACCCGATCCCGAGTTCAGAAGAAAAGCCCGGGAACGCCTGCTACCCAAGCATGCCTGGGCCCGCCTCCCCACCGGACAAACCTTTGACCTGATCGTCTCCCACCACGTGCTTTACTACGTGCCCGATCTGAAACAAACGCTCAGCCAGCTCTGGGACTCCCTGAGAGGCCGCATGCTCCTGGCCCAGGGAGGCAAGGACAACGGCTTGAACCAGATCCTCAAAGCCGCTCTCAATCCTTGCCCCTACTACTTCTCGGAAGACACTGCCGCCGCCCTCGCGGAACTGGAAATTCCCTATCGCATCCTGGAAGTCGAAGACGCCTGCACCTTCCCCGACAGCCCGAGCGCACGCCGCCATATCCTGCGCTTTCTGCTGGGCCAAGAAGAAGGACCACTGGAACTGCTCGACCCCTTCCAGAAACATGATCACATCCATATTCCCTCGCGCAATCAGCATTTCATCATCGATCGGTAGCAGGGTGTGCAAAGGGCGCAACGAAGGGGTCCAACAGTCAAACTTTAAGGGAGTATGCAAGCGATGATCTTGTTGAGCACTTTTCCCCGGTTTACCCGGCAGACTTTGGCCGCCGGCGCGCTGGCTTTCGGAGTTCTGATCTCAGGGCACTTCCAGCCAGCACCCCCGCAGACCCGTCCCACAGCATCGGTGCAGCGCTGCCCCTATCAACAGCAGAACGTGGAAGAATTCGGCGGTATAGGCCTTTACGTCGGCACCGACGTCAGCCACCAGGGCCGCTTCACCGCTCTTGAGCCGTTGCCTGGCTACCCCGCCGAGCGTGCCGGCGTGCGTCCGGACGACGTCATCGAAACCGTAAACGGGGTGAACACCGATGGAGTGCCCGCCGAAGATGTAGTCGCCCGCCTGCGCGGCGACGTCGGCACCAAGGTGACCATCGGCGTATACCGCCCCAGCACCGAACAGCGCTTCACTCTCACCATGTCGCGCGCCCTGGTGCGTTGCGAACGCTGCCCTCGCTACTAGGTGACCCCCACCTCAAAAAAGAGCCCACCCAAGGGCTCTTTTTTGATCCCAAAAGGGAGTCCGCCTCCCGCGGACAAGTCACCCCTCATGTTGACGCGCTACAAATCCGATATAAACAAGATTGCCGCGGCCCTGGCCGTATCCCTCATCTCCTCGGACGGAGTCATCGACGAGGAGGAGAAGCAAATGGCCGTATCGGTGGGCCAGACCATGCTTCCCGGATTCTCCAAAGCCACTTTCGAGCAACTGCTCGACCAGGTGGACGACATGCCCTCGGCTTATGAACTGGCCGCTCCCCTGCGCAAAGTGCTGGACGACGAGACCAAGGACCGCATCATGGACTACCTGGTGGCCGTGGCTGGTGCCGACCACCAGGTGGTGCGCGTGGAAGCCGAAGAGCTGAAGGCGGTGGCTAAAGCGCTGGGAGTGCCTGTGCCGCCTATTCGCATCACGAAACCAGGGCAAGCCTGAGAGGGCAGTCCGCAATCACCGCTTCCCCCCGCCGGTAGCGAGCCAACAACTGTTGTGAACGGGCTGCCAGCATGCGACGGATCTCGCGCCGCTTGCCCTTAACCCGCGGAATTACCATGTGGTCGTAGCCGGTGGTCTGGTGGCGCATCCAGGCGATCACGGCCGCCTCGGCCCGCTCCTCCAGTGGTATCCGCTGCGTGCGCGCCACGGTGCCACTGCCCACCGGGGTAGCGTGTTCACTCACCAGCCGGGCCAGCCGGAACTCCAGCTCCGCAAACACCGGATGAAAGCGTAAAAAATCGCGTACCGCCGCCTCGAAATCCTCCACATAGGCGGCCTGAGCCCGAGAACGCCGTTGTTGATCCACCTCACGCCGCCGGGCGAACCCCGGGCTGGCCCGCTCCGCCCGCAACTCCTCGCGCAATCGCTCCACCGTCGCACCGTCCGCCCAGGTCCCCGGGGAAAACAGTTTGCGGCCTCGCTTCTCCTGGACCGACCAGCTCGGTCCGGCCGCCTTCAGGCGCCGGGTCAAGGCCGCATCCCCGGGTGGTACCAACACCCAACCTTCGGGCCGCGCCGGCAGATTGGCCGGAGAAAAAACTAGATTAACCGCGTCGGGCATTGTAGACAATCTTGGCGGAATCCCGGAAGTAGCGAAAAACCTCCAGCGCCGCTTCCCGATTCTGATCATCCAGCACTGAGATACCGCGCCGATTCAGTTCCTCGATCCAGTTGTCCATCATAGGACCCTCGTCAAAGCCCGTGATTTCCTCCACGGCCACGCCGCTGCCGGCCAGCACCAGGGAACGTACGCCCGACCAGATGACCGCCCCGAAGCACATGGTGCAGGGTCGCCAGTTCACTACCAGCTGATGAGCCGGCATTCCGGCGCCGCCCAGGTCGAAGGTGCCCAGTTTTTGCTGGGCCAGGGCCAAAGCCGTAAACTCGGCGTGAGCCGAGGATACGCAGGTGGGCACGACCCGATTCACCCCGATGGACACCAGTTTGCCCGTGGCCTCCTCAAACACCGCCGCCGCGAAGGGTCCGCCCGTGTCGTGCTCCACATTCAGGCGGGAAAATTCCACCACCAGACGGATGCGGTCGGCCAGGTCGGTATAGACCGAAGGCCTCCGCGCCATCTCTTCCTCGATCCAGGCAGGCATCTCCACCACGATCCGCATCATATCGCTCCCTTATCCAGTAATTCAGACCAGGCTTCTGGACGAAAGCCCACAGCCCCGCCCTGAGAAGTTAAAAGAAAGGGACGTTTGACCAACTTGCCGTGGCCCGCCAGCAACCGCAGAGCCTCTTCATCATCCAAATTGCGCCCGGCCAGACCCAGCTCGCGATAAAGCCTTCCCGAAGTATTGAAAAGCTTGCGAACCCCGCCCACATAACCACTCATGCGCCGCAACTCCGCAAGGGTAGGCGGCTGCTCCACGATATCCACCAACTCAAAAGAACGACCCTGTAGAAAACGCAGCGCCTTCTGACAGGTGGAGCAATTCTTGTATGCATAGACTTTCATCGGCAGGCCTTTGACGCTGTAAACAAAAGCACTGCCTATGAGCTTGATCATTTGGGCCGCCACCCACGAAGGATTGCTGGTGGCCAGCGACCAGCAAGACCCCCCGAACATCTTCCATATCGGCACCATGCTGCTGGCCGTGGCCGGTCAGCTGCCGGATTTCACCAAGAAAATAACCGCCTATCTGGGGAAGCACGAAGTTGACCTGGCCTCTCCGCTGCACGTGGAAGCGCTGCGCACGGTGGTCTGTCAGACTTTGGAACAACTGGGAGAGGGCGAACTCACCGCCGCCTTCGGCCAGCACAACCACGGCCTCTCCGGCATCGTATTGATGACCGTGAAAAGCCAGGCCGGAAAAGCTCGACTCACCGGTTTTGAAACCCGCGAATATACCGGCGAGAGCGAGACGGAATACATCCCGCTGGGCGACCAGGCTCAGGATTTCCTCAGCAAAGTGGCCCGCCATCCCAACTATATCAAGACTCTGCGCCAGAAAAAGATTCGCTTCGTCAAGGACCTGAATCTGGAAACAGCCCGCAAGATTGCCCGGGAAATGATTCGCGACACTTACCTGTCGGCTAACAAAAAGCCCCCGGAAGTGGATGCCCATCATACCTGACGATTTACGCCGGCCGGAAAGCAAACGACCCGTCCTCCGCCAAACCAGCGCGTCCGGGCCGTTCTTCTCGAGGCGAATTATTACCAGCGGCGGTTGAGCAAACCGTTGATGATCTGTCCGGCCGCGTTGTACTGGTAGCCATTGTTATAGTAATAACCATTGTTGGGGTAGTTGTAATTGTAATTGTAGTTGTAATAGCCGTTGTTGCCGTTCTGATAAGGGCTACCCCAGGCCGGGTTCCAGCTATTGTATTGTTCTAAATTGTAATTATAGCCGCCCTGGTTGTTGTAATATCCGTGCTTGTTATAATAAGCGCGGTTGTTGTAGTTCCGGTACTGGTTGTGGTGGCGCCGTCCCTGGGCGCTGGCCCCGGCGCTCAGCAGCCCGACGATTCCCAGTCCAACAATTAGATTGCGAGTAAGCATCATAAGAATTTCCCTTCCGGTGTCTTTGTTCATGCTAACACGAATGGACCCCTCAACGTTCCGTTGCAAGAACCGCTTCGCCGGTATCGAAATACCCAAGAATGAAGAAATTCCTGGCCCTCCTGGTCCTATGGCCTATTCCCGGCTGGGGCCAAAGCCTTAGAAAGCCCGACCCGCAACTGCGGGCTCTCATCCGCCAATGGTGCTCCGAAATTCGGATTCAGGAGGACTGGCCTCAAAAACTCATGCGCGAGCGCCAGCTCTATCTGCTCCATGGCAACCAGGCCTATCTCTGGTATCTCAGCCCCGAAGGCGAAGTGTTCAGCCTGGACACCGACCGCTTCCGCCAGGAACTGGAACCGGAAACGGACCTTCAAGCCGCTCTGGAAGCGGTGCGCCAGGCCAGCCTGAAGCGCCCGGAACTCAAAGGACTATTGCCCTAAATTTTAATCATTTGGTAACGTTAACTAACGGCCGGCTGCGCCGCCTGAGTATACTCAGCTTAAGACACACGCACACAGAGGCACCGCGCGACGGTGCCTCCTTTCTTTTCAGGCTATATGCAGCCGGGCCAGTTGCTCCTCGCGCAGCAGATCCATGGAGGGCTCCATCCCCAACGTCGCTTCCAACGTCCTGCGGAAGCTCTCATACAGCTTGAGCGCTTCCTCGGGCCGGCCCAGCAAACGCGAGGTCTCCATGGCCGCCAGCACGGCCGGCTGACAGCATGGATCCAGCTTCAAACAACGCCGCGCAATCTCCAGACGCTCAGGTCCCACCGGGGTCTCCTGCACCAGGTGCAAACCGGCTTCGAGGCACGACGACTCCAGTCGGGCGCGAATGGCCTCGGCCCAGTCCATATAGCACTCCTCTAGATACTTGCCGCGATACAAGTCCAGCGCCTTGCGCCAGTTCTTCTCGTCGATGGCCTTCTGGAATTCCAGAATATCGTGCCAGAAATTCAATTCCGGATGAATCCCCATCGTATAAGTGGTCCGCTCGAACAAAGCCGGCCCGCTCTCCGGCAAGGGCAAACTTTTACGAATCTTGTGAATGGTCACGCGCAGATTGCCACGCGACCGCTCCTCGTCCAGATCCGGCCAGAAAGCCTCCAGCAAAGGTTCCAGCGCCACCTGGCGCGGCCATTCGGCGGCCAGGTAAGCCAGCACGAAGCGGGCCGTGTGGCTGCGCCAATCGGCCGCGCTGCCGGCCACTCCGGGCGCCTCCACCTGAAATCCGCCCAGACAGGACAATTTGATCCGATGGTCCGGCGACGCGGCCGTCTGCGGCGCCCCCACCTGGTAACGAAAGATGATATTGGAAAAGCGGATCAAATCCCCGTCCTTCAGCAAACGAGGAGCCCCGATCTCGAGACTCTCGCCGTTCACGAAAGTGGGACTCTCGGCCACCAGGGAAATGCCCTGCGCACCGGTCTCGAGGCGGGCCTGCGTGCGCGAAATGGTCTTATCGTTCAACTCCACATCGTTGACGCGGCGCCCCATACGGCCCACCAGCACGACCGGCTGATAGCCCACCGGCCAGGTGCGGTCGTGATACGGCTCATTGCACCCCTGGAGCGTGGCCGTTACCGCAAAAGGCACGACCCTATGCCCTTCGAACACGTCCCCCAGCGCGAACTTCTTGCCCTCGAAGACCAGAGCGGAGCCCTCCACCTGCAGGCGTCGCGGAGCCAGCCCTGCCACCGGCACGTCGCAGCGCTCACCCAAAGTCACTTCGCTAAAAACAATCGGAATGATGCGCCCGTCCGGCGCTTGCAGAGCCAGCCCGGTCTCCACAAAGGGACGCTCGGAGCCCTCGCTCTGGGTTACATACTGTGTATCTTCGCTCACAATCAGGCGCTTCTTGGCCGAGTGCTCCCACCCTCTACCAAAACGCCGCGGCCACAATCACCCGGTCAAACGGGTCGCGTGTCTAGGTATCCAGGGCCAACTCGCTCAAAGTTCGCCGGCCCTCGGGACTGAACTGCTGCTCATGCAGCCAGACGACGGCCTGGGCCAGCCAGAAACCAGTACCACAAGCTCTTCAGGCTTCCAACAGGCCGCTCAGAACCTGCATCAGTTGCTCCGGATGGACCGGCTTGCACAGGTGCTTTTGAAAACCGGCCGCCAAAGTGCGCTGCCGATCGGCGGAGCGAGCCAGCGCGGTCAGGGCTAGCGCCGGTAACTGGCGGTCGCTCCAGCGTCGGCGCACGTTGCGAATCAAGTCATAACCGTCCTGATCGGGCATACTGATGTCGCTGACCAGCAGGTCCGGCTTCTCGCCCTGCAAAATATGCATCGCCTGCGATACCGAATCGGCGCTCAGCACTCGCGCCCCGCGCCGCTCCAGCAGTTTTTGTAAGAGTTCGCGCCCGTCCCGATCGTCATCCACCGCCAGAATGGTGACTCCGCTCAAATCCGAAGCGACCGAGGCGGCCAAAGGCGCCGCCACACCCGGTCGCGAGCCAACCGGTAAAGTCAAAGTAAAAGTGGCCCCCTGGTTCTCTCCCAAAGAAAAGGCCCGTACCGAACCGCCGTGAAGGGCCGCCAGATCCTTCACGATGGCCAGACCCAGCCCGAGTCCACCATATTGGCGCGTGCTGCTCGAATCCGACTGGCGAAAACGGTCAAAGACATTGGGCAGAAACTCGGGGCGAATGCCGATGCCGGTATCGCTGACGCGAATTTCCACCATCCCCTCGACCAGCTTGTAGCCTACGCGCACCACGCCACCGGCCGGCGTAAACTTGATGCCATTACCCACCAGGTTCACCAACATCTGTTCCAGACGGTGGACGTCCACCCAGACCGAGGCCGGCTCACAATCAAGAGCCAGCAATGTCACTCCTCGGGCAACCGCCTGCGGGCGCAGAGCCTCAAAAGTGGCCGCCACCACCGGGCCCAGCTCGGCCCCGGCCAGCTCCAGGCGAATCTTGCCCGACTCGATGCGGGCCGTATCCAGCAAGTCCTCGATCAACTGAGTCAACGACTTGACGTTGCGTTGAATGGTCTCCAACCCGCTCTGATTCTCCTCGGGGGTCAGACCGCCGCCGGCCAGCATCTGGGCCCAGCCCAGCACGGCGCTGAGCGGCGTGCGCATCTCGTGACTCAGGGTGGCCAAAAACTCCTCCTTGGCCTGATTGGCGCGCCGTTCGGCCAGGAGCAGTTGCTCGCGCTGCTCTTCCAAACGGTGGCGCTCGCTGACGTCGGTGCAACTGCCCACCCATTCGCGCAACTGACCCTGATCATCAAAAACCGGCGTGCCGAAAACCTCCATCATCCGGTAACTGCCGTCGTGGCGGCGCAATCGGTAGGTGGCTTCGTAACGCATCTGCTTCTCCAGGGTCGCCCGCCAGATATCTCCCACGGTGGCCCGGTCTTCCGGATGCAGGGCGTCCAGCCAGCCTCGCTCTCGATATTCGGCGAAAGTTTGCCCGGTGAACTGTTCCCAGGAAGGATTGGGTTCGATCACCAGTCCTCGCGGATCGGTCATCCAAACCAGCGAGGACAGCGAATCCACCAGGGTGCGGTAGCGCTCCGCGCTGAGCTTGCGATCGCGCTCCAGTCGGGCTCGCTCGATCGATTCCCAGCAGCGGTTGGCCACCTGGGTCACCAACTCCACTTCGTCCTGGCGCCAGCGGCGCGGGCGGGCTTGATGCACGGCCAGGGCGGCCACGAAGCGCCCCGCTTTGAGCAATCCCACGCAGATCGCCGCTCGGATTTTGGTCGCCCGATAGGAGTCGAGCACATCCACCACACGCGCATCGCTCTCGGCGTCCTCCACCACGTAAGCCTGGCCGGCCCGATTGAGGCGCAGCCCTTCATTGCCGAACTGGCTGAAAGTATAGCGGCCCACGATGCTGTCCACGCCGTGGTTCCAATCCCCGGTTAGATTGAAGGTGTCTTCATCCTCCTCGACGTCGGCGTAGGCGCAGCGGTTGACGTCCAGGTATTGCCCCAGCAGGCGCGCGTAGGTGTGGGTGATCTCCAGCGCGTCGCTGAGCGGCCGGGTGGCATCGTCCAACTGCACCAGGAACTGCTGGCGTGACTCCAGCCGAGTGCGTTCGGTGACATCCAGAATGATGCCGCTGAGCACTCCGCCGTGGGCAAAGCCGTGCTCCTCCACATGCATGACTTCGCCGTTGTCGGGCCGCACCATGCGAAAGCGGCTGGTATAGTTGCTGGCCTGCTGGTGGGCCAGCTCGACCCGGGCCAGATGGATGGGGCGATCGTCGGGATGCAACAAATGCACCACCTGTTCCGGATTGCGCAGCGAAATGCCGGGCACCAGACCAAAGATCTCGGCGGCGTTGGGGGAGGTACGCAAACTGGCGTCCTGTGGATTGTAGACCCAGGTGACGATGCGGGCCTGGGCCAGAGCCTTGGGCAGAATGGCACGCTCGTCTCGTCGCATACTCTAGTTTTCCCCAAGCGGGGGACGTTCCCTCGCGTTTCCTTAAGTCTGCGGATAAGATGGAGCAATTTTCTGGCCTAATGGAAGATTTGGGGCAGGCGCAGCTATTTGCTAAGTGCAAGCGGGTATCGTTATCATTTGGCCCTCGCAAATCCTTATCGTGGTATCCACTCCTCGACATCGATAGATGACTTTGCATTCTTTCAAAATACCCGAGCAGGGATCGCCGAAATTTCCATTCGAACAGGCGATGGGGCTGAAGGTGCCACCGGCGATGCGAGAGCTCAAGGTGGTGGCAATGTCCGCTCCCATACAGGGCGCATTCGTTCCCGCGTTGCCACAGCGTGGAACCGTATTCGGGCTGTCAATCTGGTTGTTAAAATAGCGTGCCGATACGATTGAAAGCTGAGTGGAGGCGGCCGCTGAGGGAAGCGGCGCGACCATCGTTCCGACCAGTAACAGCCCTGAAGACTTGAGAAATTGCCGCCGAACTTCGTCAGCCAGTCTGAGTTGAGGGGTGCCAGTCAGCAGGCCCTTGGCAGTCAAATCTGCCACAGCCGCCTGAACGAACTCGGTTCCTTGTTCAGAATGTTCCGGGTATACCTTCAGAAAGGATTCGATGAGTGAAGGGATCGTGGTTTCCTGCTCAACTTGGTTCCATAGATAGGTTACTTCTTCACTGAAGTGATGACATTCTTGGGTGTGGGAATCATATATAATCAATTCTGCTCCCACTGGTTGGCACAACAGTCCCTGTTCGCGTTTTCGGATGGTGTTTTGGGTGGACATGATCGCTAACCTCACTTAATTCAATTGCACTGAATCGTTCTGGCGCACATCGCACGTGGCGCACGCGGTGTTGTTGGGAAAAACTTGCCAATACTTTCATTACTCGCTCAGCATTCGTCGCCAACGCAGGTGCGTGAGAGACCAGCTCCAGACTGGACTGACCACAAGATAAAACTTCCATTTCCGGTCTGGAGGCTTGGGCACTCTCTAACTTGAGCAAGGTGAAACCTCGGTAGCTTCGCCCGGGTGACGGAAAGACCCTAAGGGTGCCGTTTTCGTGAAGCAAGACTTGGGATTCCGGCACTAACCTGGCTCCTAATCTTTTCCAGGCGTTTGACCACTCTGTCTCGTGCTTGCCTAGAACCACCCAAACGTGTCCCTCCCGCTCGTATAGGCTGGCCGCTACGAGTACCTGCTCTGGAGACAAACTGGCTAGGTATGCCTCTATGGCCGATACTAATGCCGACTTTGCTTCTTCCGTGTGCAAGGTACGACACACCCGCGAGGCGCCAGCGAAAACCAGGCTATAGTTCTGCACGCCTCGTCGGTGTGAAGCACCGCCAATACGCATGGAGAAAAGAAAGTCAACCTGCTCCGAGGGTAGATCGTCAGAAATTAGATACGACAATCGTTCTCGCATTTGCTCGACAAGGCTCACGTCGTTTAGACGCACACCGATTCGTAGACTGGAGGATAGGAAACTAAATCCCGCCGTCCAACCTAGACGGTCAACCTTTTCGAGTCAGCTATTAGTATATGTAAGGAAAGGGAGAGTCGCTTGAGGGGCTTTCACGGACCAAACTTTAGAGCAGGAGGGCCGCACAGGCCACCCCCATTTATCCTATAGAGAGCTCGATGGGACTGGGTGAATCGTTCCGGTAGTTTTGGATAGCATGACGGACTCATTCGTGCTATCTACCACAGACCGCTCTGGTGCCCGGGCTCCGCGTACCACCTCCCGCGCGCTGTCAGTGGGCCCATTTTTCAGCACATCCTGGTGGGCGCTGGCCGCTGCGCGGACTACTAACGAACCATGGAAAAACGGAAACTGTTGAGCACCGAGGTGGCTCGGGTCTCGTCCCAGCGCGTTTGCCCGGAGGCGTAGAGACAGAAGTAGAGCCTGCGATTGCCCCACAGATAAAGAATTCGTCCCTGTAATTTTTTGCTGGGAACGGTGAAGTCCACCTCTCGGCCCCGATTACCCAGCCGATTGACGGCTTTGCTATTGCCCGGTTCACCCTGAATGGCCGCGATCTGGCTTTGGCAGACCGCGTCCAGCACTTCGTCGTCGCTCAAGGCGCGGCCCAGTCCCTGGTTTCTTCTAACCATGCCGCCGCGGTAGCCGCCGCCGTAGGTGGAAGCGGCCGCCGTGCGAATCAAGGGAATGTCGGCCACGCCCATCACGCCGCCCTCATCGCCCTTTTCCCAAATTTCGCCGTTGACCTTGACCTTGCCCTGAGGCAGAGCCTCCATGCGCGATTCTTTCTTGTAAGTGGCCCCCTCGGGTAGTTTCACGCTATACACCTTGTTCGGCCCGGAGTGGGCCGCCAGGGGCGGGCGCCCCGCTCCCATGGCCGCTTTGATGCCGATGACGAATCCGGCCAGACCCCCCAGGACCAGCAGCGTCAGACAGCCGCCGGCCGCGATATTACAGCCAGACGGAGATTGGTTCTCCTTGGGCTGGCTGAAGCGAATGCAGACTTCGGTAAGGATCAAATTCATGAAGATTTTGCCGGTGATCTGTCCGGCCAGATATGGATTGTCGCCCAGTTTGAGAAGAATAGCCACCAGCGCCAGCAACATGAAGGCCTGCAAGCCTCGCCCCGCATACCAAAGAATACTCATTACCGAAGCTCCACCTTTTTGAATCGACTGCAGGGGCATTCTTTAAACTTTGCGCAATGCCTTGTTGTCTAACGCTGGTCAGGAACCGCCACCCAGGCGCGCGGAGCCAGCGCCGGAGGTTCCGGAGGAAAGGAACTCGACTCCGGGCCCAGATAAACGGCCTTCAAATCGGCTACCTTCAAGTACGACCAACCCGGGGCCGGACCGGATACCTGGATGGCCAGACAGCGCTCCTCGCGCTCGGTCCAGCCGATAGTCAGAATCCGATAAATGCCCCACTGCCCATGATACTCGGCCTCGATGGTCAGCTCACCGCGCCGGGCCGCCCGCAGCAATTGATAAACGGGGGTGCCCAGTTCGGGCAAAGCCTTGGCAAGGATCACAATCAGCTCCTGATTTTTCTCCTTGACGGCCCAATCCATGGGAGTATTGCCGTGCTGGTCGGGCAGATGAACTTTGGCTCCGTGCCGTATCAACAAACGCGCAATGTCCGGCGAACCCGCGATATGCAGGGGCGCCTCTCCCAATCGCCCCGCCGCGTTGGGGTCGGCTCCATTTTGTAAAAGCAGTTCCGCCACCGTTTCGCAATAAAAGGCTACGGCCCGGTGCAAAGGCGTCCAGCGGTGGGGGAGTTCGATGGCGTTGACCAGTTTCGGATCCTTTTTTAACAACAGGCTGGCGTTATCCGGGTCGTGGTCAGAGGCCGCGTAGAGCAGAGCCACCGGCGGGAAATGGCTGACGGCTTCGCGGATGCGTTCGGGCACATTATCCTCGCGACGCACGTGAATCAAGTCGGAGACTCCCTCGAGCCCGTCGGGATGGGTCAGCACCAGGGCGATCATGGTTCCGTCCATTCCCGGTGAACGCAACCTGCCGGCGCGGATGTCCTCGAGCAAGCCGCGTGCCGGCCAATCGGCCACCACGCCGTCAAAACTATCCTGGCCAAACACCTGGCGGGCCGATTTTTCATCGGCTACCACCACGTTCTCGTGATCGTCGCTAAAGTGAAAATCCCGGCTCAGACGGTCGCGAAACTCCGCATCCCCGTCGACGATCAACCATCTCATAAGCGGTTGCTTCTTGAAGCCGAGGAAGGGGCCTCCAAGAGGCTACCCGCCGCCGCGCCAGCGCTGACTCTCCACCCGCTCGGCTCTTCTCCGGTTCCGTTACGCTGACGTAAGCCCTGCGACACTGCTTTCGAATCACTCCATGCCGGTGTCGCCCGATTCTACGTTCACCAGAACGCCGCCGCGATGTAAACCGGTTGCACCGGACCGTCAGGCTTGTGGCGAATGTTCATAGGATATTCATTGAGAAGGTTGGCCTACGGAAGAGCCATTGGAACTGCCCTCCAGGGCGGAATTGTCGCCTATCGCTTCGTTGGCAAATGTCCCCCTGGCTTCTTTGATCTTGGTGGTAGAGTCCACCACTCGGGAGAAAACGGTGGTCCAGCCATCCTGGCCGGGGATCCGGCGCTCGATGGTCAGAGTGGCTTTCTCGCCCGACTTCAAAGGATGAGCCAGGGTCCAGGAGACCACCACCGAGTTGTCGCCTGGCAGCACCGACGGGGTCAGGTCACCGTTGGTGTCTCCGTTGAGCGTACCCACCGTGTTGCCGTTCAGGGCGACCACGAAAGTGACGTCGGCGTGTCCTGCCATCAACGTAAGCATCCGGTAGTGGGTCGCCTCCGGAGTGGGTGTCTCGGCGGGAGTGGGGCTGGCGGTGACGGTCTGAGTCACCCTTGGAGTGGGCTGTCCGCCGGCCTCGTCGGGCGGTTTGGAACTGCAGCCGGCCAGAACCGCGGCCAGCATCAGTACAGGCATAAGCTTCAAGAAGTACCTCCGTTTTGCCCACCCTATGCCCGCGGCTCCCCCTGGCCCAGACATCCATGTCCCGGCCCGACCAGGACGCAAGTACTGGCCGGGCGGGGGGGCCATTAAGAGCGGCGGCTCAGGCCCACCAATGACACCCGGCCCGCTCGGGAAAATACGCCGATGGTGGTGGTTGCATTTTGATACATCATCACCTCCACCTCGGGATGCTGCTGAACCCCGAGAGCCTGGTTGCTCTCGGGCTCCCCAAAACGTCCCCGGACCACTGCGGCCAGCTCACCCACCCGCACCAGCGTCTGGTTGTTCTGCTGCAGAGCCAGGCCATACAACCGGCATACGTCGCCGCTGCGAAAAGTGACTTCCAGATCCTTGTATTTCCATACTTCCAACTGACTGCGCGAACTCTCCCGAGGGGCGCCCAACGCCTTGAAGACCTGCTGCTTGCTATCCCCTAGACGAACCCCATCCACCGCGAAAGGACTCGCCCAGTCCAGCCTGGCCTCCGGCCAGGCAACCGGGAGCAATAACCAGCACAGAAGCAAAATCCGAAACTTCATCCCACCTGCTTCGGGAGGGCCCATGAGCAGGCCTTGCGGCCGGCGCATTCGAAGCCAAATAGATGTTTTCCGAGCGGGGTTCAGGAGAGCCGCCGGAGACATTGCCGCGACTCAGCCTACAGTCCTACAATCTACGGGTCGACCTGGAGGTCGTGGATGGTCAATGGCGTGACCAGGTTTTCACCAGAGAAGAAGACGAGCCGACCGCCTGGGCGGTCTGGCGCGACCGGCCGGCCTATCTGGTCGGGCAGCAAGTCACCGTATGCGGCTGGGTCCATCCACCGCCGGCGCAGCGCTTTCTTACCTGCGAGTTGCTGGGCCAGCAAGGCCGGGTGGACCTCACGCCCGAGGGCGCTTTCCTGCTACGCTTTGCCGCTCCCACCCGGCCGGCTCGACTGAAGCTGGCCAGCGCGGCCAGCTCTCGAGAGGTGCCTCTGCTGGTAACCGCCGCCCGAGCCGATTTCCGCCACGACGGGCCGACCCTGCGCATACACGCTCCCGCCCTGGCGGGTCAGTCGGCGGAACTTCAACTCCAACGTCTGCCCATCGATTCGTCGCTGAATGGCGCCTATGACGATTTCGAGTTTGTGGCTGCCGAGCCGGCTCGCGCCCAGGTGCGCGAGACCTTCGACGCCCAGGGCCGGCTGAGCGTGCAATGTAACTCCAAGGCGGCCGGCATCTTCGAAGTGTCCGGCACGGTGGGCGAAACCCGGCTCTACCACCGCTGGTTGCACCTGCCCGAAGGCGGCCGGGTGGGACGGCGCTTTTGCCGCACTCTGGACGCTTTCGACCAGGTCACCCTGTCGCGTTTCGGGCAGCCCGTGAAAGACATCGAGCGGGCCGATCTGAGGGGAGGTTCGGAAGACCCGGCACTGGGGATGGACCTGGATCCTCCAGGCCCTTTCCGTCCCGGGGAGGAAGCGGTGCTGCGCATCGCTCTCAACGGCAGTCCCTGGGGAGTCGGCTTCTTATGTTGGAGCGAGGGCTCCCGGCTGATTTCCTGGGGAATCGTATCGCTTAGCGAAGGACTCAACGGCCTGCGGGCCCAGATTCCGACGGACTCCCGCTGGGAAAGACTCAGCTTGAGCTTGCATTTGCTGGCTCCGGGTCGGCGGCTGCAGGCTCGGCTGGGAGTGCTGCTGCGCCCGGGAATCCGTTTTACCCGGGAGTGGAGCGAGAGGCTGACCCTGCGGCTGACCGACGATCAGGCTGAGGCCCTGCCAAATACTACCGTTTTAGGCCGGATCGTCTCGACCCCCTGGGCCGAGCGCCAGCAGGGTTGGTGGTTCGAACCGCCTTTCCAGGTGCTGCCGGCCGAGCCACCGGCAGGGCCGGCCGGCCGCGAGCCGGAGTGCGCCGCCGGCAGCGCGCCCACCTGGACCTTTTTGGGGCGGACGGATGGGGAAGGTAAGGTTGTCTGGGCGGCGCCGCACACGCCGGGCATGACCGTGCACGTGAGCGCCCGGGATGCCCGGGGAGCCTGGTGGGAGGCCTATTTCGAGGCATGATCGAAGCCTCCCGGCGTGAGGCGAAGGGATTTCTTACTGGCGGGGGCGGGATGGGCCTTGTTGGGGCGAGCCCGGGCCAGCCAGGCTCTGAAAATTCGCGGCCCTCTCGTCAGCCCCGACTCGCCCGAATACGAAACTCTCTGCCAGTGGTTCAACCCGGAAGTGCAGTGGAGGCCGGAAGCTTTCGCCTTTCCCCTGGACGAAGAGGAGGTGGCCGCCTGCCTCAGCTGGGCGGCCCAGAACGGTAAGAGCGTGGCTGTCCGCTGCGGCGGCCACAGCTACGTGGGTCTTTCGGGCGGAACCGGCCTGGTGCTGGACGTCTCCCGTCTGGTGGATCTCCAGCTCGATGAGCAGCTCAACCTCGGAGCGGGTTGGAAGCTCGGGCCTCTGATGTCGGCTCTGGCCGAGCGGCAACGGATGCTGCCTCTGGGCACCTGCCCCGGAGTGGGGCTCAGCGGTTACCTGCTGGGAGGCGGCTATGGCCTGGTTTCGCGGGCCCTGGGATTAGGGTGCGACCGCGTCCTGGACGCCACCCTGGTGACACCGGCTCTGGGTCTGGTGCAGGCGACCACCCAGGACTCTCTGCTGTGGGCTCTCAAAGGATCCGGCTTCGGCCAGTTTGGAGTGGTCACACGCTGGCGGCTGCGTCCTGAAGCGCTGCGCCCGGTCGTGCTCTTTCGTCGCTACTGGCCTTGGGCCCAGGCGCAAGCCGTGCTGGAAAGGTGGCTGGAGTGGGCTCCGCGCGCCGACGCCCGCATCACCTCCTATCTGTCGCTCGTCGGAGGCCGGGAGCCCCAGGTCAGCGTCGGGGGCCTTTTCCTGGGCGATGGGCCGGAGTGGAAGAGTTTGCGTTGGGGACCCCCGGGAGCCCTTCAAGAATGGGACAGGAGCTGCCCCTACCTGGATGCCATGCAGTTCCTGGCCGGGCGTAGCCAGAACCGCAGCCCCGCTTTCGCGGCTACCTCCGACTTCCTGTCCCGGCCGCTGGCCCCGGCGGCTCAGGGCAAGCTCTTGAAGCTGCTGGTGACGACCGCCCCGTGCAGCCCGCAGGTGACCTTTGACGCTTACGGAGGGAACCTCGGCAGCGGCGACGGAGCCTTTGTTCATCGGGCTTCGCTGGCTTGCGTGCAGGCCATCTGCTATCGCAACCGCAACCAGCCGCCGGGCGTGAACCACGACTGGTTGAAGCGCTATCGCGCCGAGCTGGCCGGCCACTACTCGGGCCGCGCCTATCAAAACTACTGTGAACTTGGCCGCAGCGATTGGAAAACCGCCTATTTTGGTGAGGACTGGCCGCGTCTGGTGGCACTCAAAGAGCGCTTCGACCCGCAAGGAATTTTGCAACATCCGCTGTCTTTCCAACGGCTCTAGAAGTGGTCGAGAGTGCCGTAGAGTGGTAGGAAGATGGCTATCAGCGTGGTTCCGGTCACCACCCCGACGAGCAGCAGCAAGACCGGTTCGATCAGGGCCGACATCGCTTCCAGGTGCGCTTCCAGACTGGTCTGGAACCAACCGGCCAGGTGCCCAAAGATACGGTCCAGCCGGCGGGATTCTTGGCCGACCGAAACCATGGACGCAATCATGGGATGGTAGAGATCGCGGTAGTCCCAGAAATACTCACCTAACGATTCGCCCCGCTCCAGAGCTTCGATCAGGTGGGTTTTGTCTTCTTCGATCAGGGGATTGCCGCTGGCCACCGCCGCCAGCCGCACTCCTTTGAGCAGCGGCACGCCGGCACAGAGCACGCCTTCGAAAGCCCAGCAGTACCGGGTCAGACTGGAATAACGCAAAATGGGTCCAAAAACAGGCAATTTCAGCAGCCAGGAACAGGCCGCGCGCCGGGAACCGGGGCTGGCATACCCCTGGCGAAATTGCATGTAGCCGATTTTGGCCAGCCCCACCGCCAGCAACCAGGCCGTGGGGCTGGTGACCCAACTGGTGGCCAGCATCAAAAGCCGGGTCAGCAGCGGCAAGGGCACATTCATGTGGCGAAAGGATTCGGCGAAACCGGGAAAGATCACCAGCAAAGTAAAGAGCGACAGCACCAGGATCAGGCCGAGCACAAGAGCCGGATAGGTCAGACTGGCCACGACCTTCTTCTTCAGCTTCGCCTCGCGCGCCAACATCTCCGCCACTTTGTCCAGGTTCTGCACCAGCGCTCCAGTCAGTTCTCCGGCTGCTATCATGCCGATCAGGGAACGGGGAAATAAGTCTCCCCGGGCGGACATAGCCGCCGAGAGCGTCCTGCCGCCGGCCACGGCGGCGCCCAGCTGGGACCAGATGCGCCGCAGCTCCGGCTGCTCGGCGTGCCGGGCCTGAACTTCCAGAGCGCGCAGCAGCGGGACGCCCAGTCTGGTCATGAAGGCGAGCTGGCGCAGATTCTCGGCCAGGTGGGCCTGATCCGGCGCGGACCTCCAACTCCATCGGGGCCGCTCGCCGGCATAAAGGAAAGCGGCGAAAAGACAGAGGAAGAGAGCCTTCGGGGCCCCCAGAAAGTGCACCGCCAGCATCAGCCCACACAGGCCGGCAGCCAGCCAGGCCAGGCGCTTCCAGCTCATGGGAGCGGCTTCGAGCCTGCGAAATCGGGCTCCCCCCGGCGGCCCAGGAAGTGGCCGGCCGAGCCTTGAAACGTCTACTGAGGAGGGCAGATGAAATCTCGGGCGTTTTCGCTTCTGGAGATCCTGGTGGCGCTGGCCCTCGCCTCCCTGATGGTGGGGCTGGGCGCTTTGCAACTGCGCGGCGCCCGGGATTCGAGCAGCTCCCGCGCTCTGGCCATGGTGATGGCCGAGGAGTTGCGCCGCGCTCGCGAGACGGCCATCGCCACCCAGACTCCCGTGGCGGTTTGCCTGCCCACCAATTCCCTGACCACCCCCCTGGCTCAGAAATTCTACCTGGCCAGCGGGCTCTCCATGGCCCGGGTGACGCGCGTGGTCGACTTCTCGGGAGATTTTCCCCAGGCCTTGATTTTCCAAGGAACCTGGCCGGCGGGCAGCGGTTTTTCCACCTATCCCAGGGTGAACGGCCAGCGTAACAGTGCTTTCGACGCGAACCGCTGGTTGCGCAATCCCAACTCCCCGGCCTACGACATGAGCAAAGATTTCGCCCTGGTCTTTACCCCGGAAGGCGGCGTGGTCAGCAACGGACTTCCCTACCTGCAGGGGTGCTATCAACTGGTGGCCGCCTCCGGAGCGACGGCCACTCCGGCCGCCACCCCCGCGGCGGCCACCGGGAGCCGGCCCGGCCTGGCTTGCTGGTCGCTCACCACGGTCGGCAATCCCTACACGTCGCCTCCAACGGTCAGATCTCCGTGAAGGCCGGCCTGCCCGGCCTGGTTTCCGGCGGCGTCAACCTGCTGAAGGGAACCATGCCGATTCCGGCCGCCTCTCTGGGAAGGGCGCCCGTGCCGCCCCGCTATCCCGCCACCGTCTCTTCTTCCAGCTTGACCCTGGCGGTGCCGCCCGCCGCCCTGGCGGCCCCGAGCACGGGGAAAAATGGACTGTTCCTGGCTCCTGAAGGGGCCCCGCCGCCCGCGCCGTTTCACCTGACACTGGTGCCCGGCCAGCGCATGACCGTGGCGCTCAACGTCACCGACACCAGCGGAGCCGATGTTTATGTGCAGTGGCACAGCGACTGCCTGCGGGGCAGTTGCGGTCCCGGGGTTTTCTCCAAACCGCCGCGGCCGGAGCGCATGAACTGGGACGAGGCCAACCAGTGCTGGTCGGCCGCCTGGGACTGGCAATGCCCGCCCGAATCCAAACCCAATGATCAGTTTCGCTTCTACTGTGACTTTACCGACGCCAGCGGGACGGTGCTTGCCTACCCTGATCTGGTGCGCGTAAAGACCCAGACCGATACGAAGTTTTTTGCCTTTTATGACAACCAGTACGGCCAGCATCAACTGGTCAACTGCAATTCCGATGGGTCGGGACCGACTTTCATCACCGCTCCCTACGGCAACCAGAAATCTTCCGGGGACGGGCTGCTTTCGGTCACCGCTGGCGGTCTTCCCCGCAACACCTTCCAGGTCTATTCGACCCAAAGCGGGGAGCTGCTGTACAATGCCAGCGTGCCTGTGCCGGCCGGAGGATGCGTGGCCGGAGCCACTCTTTCCCTGCACGGCGACAAAGTCGGCTATGTGGTCTGGACCGGTTCCCTGCACGAATACTGGCTGAGCAACACGGATGGCACGGGCGCGCGCCGGCTGCTCAGCGACACCGGCTCGGGCACCTTCAATACCCCTCACAGCGACGATTGGACGGATGCGCAGTATCAAAACGGGGCGCATCTCAATTCTGACCCCAACACGCATTTGAACGGCTATATGATGTCCTTTTCCCCGAATGGAAATCAGATCGCTTTCTCGGCCTACGGAAATCATGTCAACACCAATCCTCACCTGTGTGTGGCCAATACCACCACGACTGCGGGAACGACGGATATTTTTGACACGGGAATTCCCTGCCGCTTCAATTGCTGGTCGCCCGACAGCAACACCATCTACTTCACTGACGGGGGCGGCCTGGGCGGCGAAGTTTATAGCTACCGAGTTCATCCGCCGGCCGCCGCTCCGGTCCAGCTCACCAGCACCGGTGGGCAGGCCGTGCGCCAGCAGGTCGCGGTGGACCCTCTCGACCCCGGCCGGATCTATCTTTGGAAAAGCGCCCATATGCGCTCTTTCGCCATTCCCACGCCCCCCGCCACCGTGCCCGCGGCCGGCATTCAGGTCGACTGCGATCTGGCCGCCGGAGCCCTGCCTTTGCCGCCGGCTCCCCGCGTCGACGACTTCGGCACTCCCACCAACGCCAATATCTGGATGGTGGGCGTGAGCAAGGTCACCAAGGTCCTGCCTTGAGACGCGGGATGTCTCTACTGGAGTCCGTTTTCGCCACCTTTCTCTTGCTCTGGGCCATCATGATCGTGGTTCGCCTCTTTCACACCGGCATCGGCTATACGTCGCGCTCCCTGGAGCAGGAAACCGCGATTTTTCTGGCCGAGCAGCAGCTGGAAAGAATGCGCGCCTGGAGCGAGAGCCTGAACGGCAACGTCTACAATTACGACCAGTTGGCCTCGCTGGCCATCTACAACGGAACCCCCGTGGCCGCCGAGCAGCCCGGCTTCACCCTGACCACCCGGGTGATGGCCCGCGAACTCTATTCCGGCTGTTCGCAAATCGAGCTCAGCCGCCCCTCGGACCGGCGTGTGCTGAGAAACTCGGCCTGCACCGTCCAGGTCGAGGTGAAATGGGCCGGGGGGACCCGCCAGCTCCGCCTGTGCACTCTCTTCGCTCGCCCGGCTCTGACCTTTCCCAGCCCGGCTCCTTCCCCCCATCTGCCCACCGGCGTGATCATCACCGGTCCCGCCGACAATCCCGTTCCCCATCTGGGCAGCACCACGCTGCAGGCCGGGGCCATCGACCGCAACGGAGCTCCCCTCGAGGATCTCTTGTATGAGTGGGAGCTGGTTCCCATCAGCGGAGCCGGCACTCTTGAGCAGAGCCGCTCCGGTCAAAGCGCCAGGCTCTTTAACTGGGTCTACCTGCCGGACGGAACCAGAACCAGCACCGGGGGAGAGGTCAGTGTGCGCGTGACCGCCCGCTACCACGGCCAGACCGTTTACCAAGAAACCGGTCCCATTCGCCTCCTATGAAAACTTCACGGCGAGCGTTCACCCTGTTGGAGGCCATGCTGAGCCTGTTCTTTGTGATGCTTCTCCTGGGTCTATTCGCAAATTTAGCCCATGAGTTCGAGGCCGTCTTGAAGCAATCCGCCTCCAAAGCCAACACCTTGACCACTCTTCAGGTCGGACTCCGGCACGTGCTGGACGAGGTGCGCCAGGCCGTGCCGGGCTCCATCTCGCCGGGCACCGGGGTGGAGCTGCGACTGTCGCGAGTGAGCCAGGAACTGACCGGCTGGCTACCCACCACGCCGCCCGCTTCCCCCTGGACGCCTCCGGCCAGCCTGACCCGGGTGCGCTACTATCTGTCGCAAGGGACCCTGCTGCGCGAAGCCGGCTCGCCACCCACTCTGCAGCCGGTGGCCGAAGGGCTGAGCGCTTTCCAGGTGCAGGTCGGAGGCAGCGGACCGCTGACGGTGGAAGTGAAACTGACTCAGGAAGAGACAAAACGGCAGGTGGTTATCAAGGGACTGGCGCTGGTGGCCAGGTTCTGATGCTCAGAAAAGGCTTCATGCTGGTGACCGCCTTGCTGCTGTGCAGCATTGTGCTGCTTTTGGGAATGGGCTTTTTGGGAAGCCGGGTCGGTCAGTACAACAGCACCATGCAGGCCAGCCTGGCCGCTCGGGCGCGCTGGGTCGCCCGGGCCGGACTCGAGGACGCCCGGGCCAAACTGCAACGAGACATCCACTTTCCCCCTCACCCCAGCCAGCTCCAGACGACCTACAGCTACAGTGAGGACCTCCACGACCTCTCCACCCCGCCGCAGTATGTGGGCACCTATGATGTCCAGCTCGACAGCTCCCACGACCTTCCCAACCTGCGCGTCCTGGTCATCACCTCTCGCGGCCAGGTTCGCGCCCCCGGTCAGGGCCCCACCGCCCCCCCGCTGGCCTGTCATTCCTACCGGGCCTGTATCGACGTTACCCCCTCCAGCTACGATCAGGTCCGCTATTACCCGTTGCTGCGCTTTGACGACCTGGGTGCCCTGTAACCTCCGGACTCTCCCGTCGTCATGCTCCGCAACCTCTCCAACTGACGGTTGGGATCTTCCTGCCGGTGAGGAATATAGCGCTCGCATTAGCCGCCTCTCCAGTCGGCGTTGATAAGGCGGTGTCCTCATGGGGCAGATCAGCGGATGGTGCCACGGTCAGAAACTTCATTCATAGAATTCTTTCACTCTTTGCAGGATTTGTTATGGTTGGCCTAAATGTTGTGTCTGTCTTATGGTCGGCTGAAACTTTGTCTGGCCGGCGCAGGGAGGGTGGGAGGTTTCTAAGATGATGAAAGAGCCACGGTGTTATCCTGGCGGTAAGGAGCTGTATCACGACGTGCGAGAAGCCTGGTCGGTCTTGATCGCATTTGCGGTCGTACTGGCGGCCCAAATGCTGATCACAACGCTGGAGCAAAGCCCGTGGTAACCCCCTTGACAAGTTCTTATGGCATGGCTAAATATAGTCAAAAAAATTAAAGGTTGGCCTGATGATAAATCCTCTTTCTGCAAATTCTTCTTTTCGTAAGCCCTTACCGGCGGAATCCGCACCGGCGCGCTCTGGAGGGGAAGTCCGAAGTTATGATGGTCGAGATAACAACCCGGTTCACCCGGAGTGGAACAATCAGGTGGGCGCAACCTTTCTGCGGCGCACTCCTTTCCAGAAGATTGAGGACAGGCCCAATCCGCGAGAAGTAAGCAACCTGGTTTTGGCTCAAGCAGAAGACCGGCCGGACCCGGTGCACTGGTCCGGTCTTCTCTGGGGATGGGGCCAGTTTGTCGATCATGATCTCACGGACAATGCAAAGGTGAAGAACCAGACCGAGAAAATTCCCGTGCCGGTTGGTGACCCCTGGTTCGATCCAGGCTCTACGGGACAGGCTTATATTCCTTTTTCCTCTACTCACCGTCCGGAACGGCCTTGGAATAAAAACTCCGGTTGGCTGGATGCCTCCATGGTCTATGGTAGCAATGCCAAACGAGCCGGGGCGCTGCGTACCCACCAGGGCGGACGTTTGCTGACGGGCGAGGGAGACAACCTGCCGTTTAATACGATGGGATTGCCCAACGACAACGACGTGCACGCTCCACCCGAAAGTCTTACCGTCGCCGGCGATGTTCGATCGAGCGAGAATCCCGTGCTGCTTGCCTTGCATACCGTCTTCATGCGCGAGCACAATCGCTGGGCCGAGGAACTTGCGCGGAAGCATCCCGACTGGGACGACGAGAAACTCTACCAGGCGGCCCGCAAGCGGGTCGGAGCGCTGGTGCAGGCCATCACCTACGAAGAGTATTTGCCCAACCTCTTGGGGCCCCAAAGAGTGCCGGCTTATCGGGGCTATCAACCGGAAGTCGATGCCAGACTCAACCTGGAGTTCGTTAGTGCCGCCTTCCGGTTGGGTCACAGCCAGTTGGGAAGCACTATCTTCCGCAACGAGCTCAACGCCGATATGCTGGCGCAGGGGGACGTCAAGTTGCGTGAAGTCTACTTCCAGCCGGCCAAAACCCTGGCGGAAGGCGGTATCGCTCCGGTCCTGCGCGGAGCCGCCGACTACGTCCAACAGGCTACCGATCTGGAGATGGTGGATGAGGTGCGCAACTTCCTCTTCGGTCCGCCTGGTGCCGGAGGACTTGATTTGGGGGCAATCAACATCGCGCGGGGGCGGGAGCAGGGGCTTCCTGATTTCAATACCCTGCGCCAAAGCTATGGTTTGCCCGCTTACCAGAGTTTCGAAGAGTTGACCGGAGAAACCGAAAAGGCCGACAAATTGCGACAACTCTATGGCTCGCTGGACAAGCTTGACGCCTGGGTAGGCTTGCTGGCCGAACCCAACGCGGATGGCGCCGCCGTCGGCGAAACGGTGGCCGCCATTGTGGCGGATCAGTTCGCTCGACTTCGGGATGGGGACCGTTTCTACTATGAGAATGACCCCGAGTTGGCCGACGAATGTGAGCTTTTCAAGGCCACCACGCTATCGCGTCTGATCGCTCGCAATCTGGGGGAGGATTTCCAACCTTACGCCTTTCACGGGAAGTCTTTGGAGCGAGACTGAAGGACCGGGCCCTCGGGGGTCGGGCCGGTCCTTCCACAACCAAATGGCGGCCAGCCGCCTGCGGCGGACTCGGTTGCCATGGTGAGTAAGGAGAGTCTATGCGGACCCCAACGATGTGGGACTTTCACGCTCCTTCAGGGCTGGCGGGTTTCACTCAAAGCTCCTGTTCCGTCGCCCTCTGGCGCCGACAACCCCGGTCAGATTTTCGCGTTTTGATTGATTGTATCCGAGGAGATCTTGCCGAATTCCGTCAACTCCTCTCGCCTGCCGCCGTCGAACAGTCTCTCGCGGCGGCTTTTCCCGCTCGCTTCTGGCGCAGTTCGCTCGCTCGTCCCTGGCTGGAAGACGTCACGGCCCTGGTCGACATGTTCTGCCAGGAATCTGCTTGTGCTCAGTGTTGCGTGAGACTCGAGAGTCTCAGGACGGCAGCGCACTTTCATACCGATTCCCATAGCCTGCAGCTCGTTTGTTCCTACCGTGGGCCGGGCATTTCCTGGCTTGGGGAGGACAATGTCGATTTCCGTTTGACGGACGGTTGGCCCTACCGCGAAGAAGAAATTGTGCTGCGACCGCACGAGGTCCATCAGGCGAATGAACGGGACGTTGTATTGCTCAAAGGACGTTCGGCCAACACTTTGCCCGTCTATCACAAGGGGCCGTCGCGGCGGCCCCAAGACCTTACCAGTTGGATTCTTAGAATGACTCCCGCCGTGCCGACAAGGCGGTGAAGGAACAGCACCCAAACTTTGGGGTTGCCAGTCAGGGGGCACTCGTGTAGAATGCCGCGGTTATGATAAGGATAAATCAATACTTGTTGGTGACACTGCTCATTCTTATTGCGTGTTTGCCTTCACTGGCTATCGAGACGCAAGGCGATCTTTTCGTCACCATCCTCAGGGCCGACAACGACAAGCCTATTGTCGGCGCACTCGTAAAGGTGCAGGATAAGGCCGGCCGAGCCGAAGTCGCGCAGAAAACTACCGATGACAATGGTCAGGCGCGCTTCACCAATCTGCAGTTGGGCGACTACTACGTAGAGATTTCGCACGCGGAGTATGAGAGTGACCGGGCGCTGGTTAAAATCAACGCCGGCGCCGAGACTGCCTATAAGACCCTGCTGGATGTCAAAGGCCAGGCTGAGAAAGTCATCAAGTTCAAAGAAGACAAGTTATTGGTGAACGGTAAGGATCCCAACGATGGCGCGGTCATTCGCCGCGACCGCCAGTTTGTCCAAGAACAGTTGACCGACCGCAGTCTCCAAGGTGTCCTGGCCACCGTCCCCGGCACGAATATCAATTCGGTCGGACAGGTTCACGTGCGCGGCGATCACAAGAGTGTAAATTTTCAACTCGACGGGTTATCGATCCCGATTCCTCCCGCCAGTTCGACTACTCCTCCGATTGATCTCGACTTTCTGGACAACCTGGAAGCCCGCACCGGCAGTTACAACGGATCGCAATCCGGCATGGGCGGACTGGTTCTTAACGGCCTGACCGACTGGGGCACTCGCGAACCCTACTTCGAACTGCGCCCTACTCTGGGTACGCAGGGTACGGCCCAGATTATGCTGCGCCTGGGCGGTAGTTCCGAGGACGGCAATTTCAGTTATCTGGTGGGGGGTAAGACCGGCACCACCAATATGCAGTTTCAGCCTCCCAGCCCCAACGATCAGACGCTCAACAATAAGGGGCAGAACACCAACGTATTAGCCCGGTTCCGTTGGCGCGACCAGGAGAACGAGTGGGGAACCACCATCTCCCATCAGGCTGGTCTCTATGGTATCGCCCAGACTCCGCAAAACTTCGCGGCCGGGGTTCGCCAGGAGCAGCAAGACACCAACACGGTCGGGCTTTTCTCCTGGAAACGCAAGGTGGATGAGGACAGCGATCTGCAAATGGGCCTGGCCTACCTGCGGTCGCGCCAAACCGTGCATAACAACGGGGTCTTTACGCCCTTCTCGGTATTTGACGAGAATCGTAGTGAGGAATTGGCCGAGGAAGGCTTCCCGGCTGACCCGACCAATCCGGGCGCGCCCTACTTACCCACCACCAACACCCTGATCACTCAGATTCAGCCGAGCCTTCAATTCGTCCACCGCATGGGGGACGGCGAGCGCATCGTGGCCGGCGCTGACGCCAACTTTATCCGTTCTCAACAGGATATCGATATTTTGGATCTGGGTGGCGGTGGCGGCCTTCCCCAGGGCGCGCTGCGCTTTCAGTCGAACGTGGCTCGCGCCGGATTTTCGGGCGGCATGTATTTCAGTCACACTCTGCCGCTGACCGATGAGTTCACCGCCAATTACGGGGTGCGGCTCGACCGTTTCAGCAACGGGATTAACGTGAACACCGGGCAGATCAGCCCGTTTGCCAACCTGGCGTTCGCGCCCACGGCCGAGGACGTGCTGCGCTTTTCCTATCACCGTCTCTTCCAGGCTCCGCCCTTGGAGCTGGACTTAAGCTTCGGAACGGAAACGCTGCCCCAACGCGTCCACCAGTTCGAGCTCAGCTACGAGCATCAGTTCGGCAACTCGTTGACCGGCAAGGTGGCCCTGGTGCGCAAGGACTATCGCGACCAGATCGATATCGGCCAGTTAGTGCCCATCGCCAATATTCCCGTCTACGCCCCCGTCAACTTCGCCCGCGCCCTCTACGAAGGCCTGGAGTTGTCCGTAGCTTCGCACAACAAAACCGGATTCAACGGCTTCGTGACCGGCAGCCTGAGCCGGGCCAAGCCGACGGCCCAGGGATCGGCTCCGGAGTTTCCCACCTTCAACGATCACGACCAGCGCGTTCAGGTCACCGCCGGCCTCTCCCACACCTGGGAGAATGGTCTGACGGCGGCGGGCGACGTCTACTATGGCAGTGGATTTCCGCAGGAAGCCCTGCAGCTCTACAACGCCGCCGGCGTCTTCCCTTACGGCTACAATGCTCAGCGTGTTCCCCGCTTCCTGGCCAACCTGTCGCTCAACTACTGGCCCAAACGCGAACCGCAAAGCGTGGAATATGGCGGTAGCCTGCAGATTCTCAACCTGTTTGACAATCGCCCGCTGCTCAACTTTTTCAGCGACTTCTCCGGCACCCGCTTCATCCAGCAGCGCCGCATTTTACTTAACGGTATGATCCGTTTTTAAGGATACGATCATGAAATTCACCTACCTCCTGCTGTTGCTTTTGGTGCTGGCCGGCTGCGGCCAGAAGCTGGAGCAGTCTCAATCCCTGACTCTGCCTCCCGAGGAATCCGAAGAGGAAGAAGCGCCGCCGGATCGCACTTTTGTCGTGAGCAACGGCCAGATCAGCGCGCTGGTTTTTACACCGGACGGGCTTTACAATGGCACCCGACCGCCGGTAAGCACCGCCAGTCTGGTGGGCGGCTCGTTGACTATCGATTCGGAAGACAATAACAACCTGGATCTTACTCTGAGCGAAGGGGCTCGTAGCCTGCGTCTGGGTGTGGTGACGGGAGCCGAGCCGTTGGCCACCGGCCTGCTTTATGACCTGGGCCTGGGTGCCTTCTTGAATTTGCAGGACCTGAGCGTGGGGAGCCGCACCTGGGGCGCTACCGCGGTCAGCACGGGCGGCCTGACCATCGTGACGCTGGATGACACAACTATCGAAGTCGACTTCAACTTCACGGCGGTCCAACCCGACACTGGACAGGGGACCTTTGACGTTAGCGGCCACCTGACCGCCGAGCTCACTCCGTTGTAAACCGAGACCGACGGACCAGGCCTTTGGGGTGAAATAACTTTAGCAAAAGTTCGGCAACCCGAATGCCCTATCTTTCCCTGCGTTGGCCGGCTATACTTCTGGAAATTCCGATTCGGGAGGCCAGGGAATGACAGAAATCGAGCAGGCACTTCAGCCCGTCCTATCTTTTTTGCACGGTTTCCGAAGCGAGGTTCAAGCTCGCTTCGACAGCATGGATCAGCGCTTTGAGCGTGTCGAGCAGCGGCTTGAGCAGGTCGAGCAGCGACTTGAGCGTGTCGAGCAGCGGCTTGAGCAGGTCGAGCAGCGGCTTGAGCAGGTCGAGCAGCGGCTTGAGCGTGTCGAGCAGCGGCTTGAGCGTGTCGAGCAGCGGCTTGAGCAGGTCGAGCAGCGACTTGAGCGTGTCGAGCAGCGACTTGAGCACGTCGAGCAGCGGCTTGAGCGTGTCGAGCAGCGACTTGAGCGTGTCGAGCAGCGGCTTGAGCGTGTCGAGCAGCGACTTGAGCACGTCGAGCAGCGGCTTGAGCGTGTCGAGCAGCGACTTGAGCACGTCGAGCAGCGACTTGAGCACGTCGAGCAGAGTGTTGAGCAGCTCGAGCGGCGTGTGGACTGGTTGGAAGGCAAGGTCGGAGAGGTCGACCGCCGCCTGAGCCTCCAGTTCGAGCAGATGCGCTCCGATTTTCGCCTTCTGGCTGAGAATATGTCGGAGCTGATGGCGGAGGAATTTCGCCCGCGCCTCGTAGCCGTGGAGGAAGAGCTGGAAAGATTTGATATCCGACTTGCTTACCTGGAGACGAGCCGCAACTAAGCGAGTGTTCCATTCCGCTCTTCCCATCTGGCAGGCGCCCATGGCCGGCGTTTCCACTCCCGCTATGGCGGCGGCCGTCAGTCAAGCGGGCGGGCTGGGTGGTATTGCCATCGGCCACCTGGACCTGGTTCAGGCTCGCGCGGTGATTGAAACTGTGCGGAAGCTGACCGATCGTCCTTTCAATGTCAACCTGTTCTGCCACCAGACGCCGTCGCCACAACCGGCCGTTGAAGCAGCCTGGCTGGAGTCCCTCCGTCCCCATTTTGTTCGCTATGCTACCTTTCCCCCCAAATTCCTCGAGCCTGCCTACCCCACGCCCGGGCAGGAGGTGCTGCAACTGCTGTTAGAGATGAAACCGGCGGTGGTCAGCCTGCATTTCGGCCTGCCCGAAGGCTTCGTAGCCCCGCTCAGGGCGGCCGGTATCTATGTGGTGGCCAGCGCCACCAACCTGCATGAAGCTCTGCTTTGCCAGCAGGCCGGCGTGGAGGCGATCGTCGCTCAGGGAATGGAGGCGGGCGGCCACCGGGGTTGTTTTGACCCGGCGGCCGAGGATGAGCAGCTCTCCACCCTGGTGCTGGTCCAGTTGCTCAAGAATCGCATCGATCTGCCGCTGATTGCCGCCGGCGGCATCATGCACGCGGCCGGCGTGCGGGCCGCTTTGCAGGCCGGCGCTTCGGCCTGCCAGTTGGGCACGGCTTATATCGCCTGTCCGGAGTCTTCGGCCGAACCCGCTCATATCCAAAGCTTGCTCCAGCATCCGCCGCCGACGGTGATGACGCGCGCCATTTCGGGACGCCCGGCGCGCTGCCTGGCCAACCTGTTCACCGCCATCGAAGGCCAGCCTCCTGACTACCCGATCGCCTACAGCGCCGGCAAAGCTCTTCACGCGGCCGCCAGGGCCGCCGGTGAGTTCGGCTACGGAGCTCACTGGGCTGGCCAGGGAGCTCCGCTGGCGCGCTCGCTCCCGGCTGCCGAGCTGACCCAAGAACTCTGTCGTTAATACCGGCTTTCCAGTATGGCTACCTCTGACCACGGGTCTCTCCGCGAGTTACGCTGGAACTCAGGAGGAATCATCATGGACAGACAGTTTGAGGAAAAGAAGGATGAGCGCATCATCCGCGACTACGAGCGCCCCGAGGACCGGATTCCGCATGAGGGAGAGGGAATGGACACCGAGCTTGGAGATCCGAAAGCGGCTTCCAACCAGCAGCACGACATGGGGTCGGTGCGGCGGGATAGGGCTTGAAAAGAAAAAGCCCGCTCCCATTCGGAGCGGGCTTTTTTCTTCAGAATCTACGGGTTGGTGACGCGTCCGGTCCAGAGCACGGCGCCCGACTCGTTGTCCTTGATCCTATACAGGAAGGGCGGTCGGCCTTGAACTCGTCGCTCCGTCGCCAGCTATCTTCGTTGACTTCCACATTAGCCTTGTGGAAGACGTCGCTGACGCACAGGTCGGCTTCCTGGTTGATGCCGCTTAAGTCAGCACCGGCGAAGAGGTTGTCCAGGCCCATCTTTTGCAAGGGCGGGCTTGAGCGAGAAGTCGGATTCGGTCTTGAACTTGGGCAGGGCCACGTCGAATTTTTGAAGCCCGATTCGACCTGGAAGTGGTTGTCGGCGAAGAAGAGGTTGGCGATGGAGATGTTGAGGGCGGCGATACCGCGTGGACGCGGTCACCTTTCAGCTCTTGGCAACGCAGGCCCTTGGTCGCGGGCTCAGGCAGGACCATGCCCAGACAGCCGTTGACGTTGAAGGGAGAGGCAAAGAAGCTTACGACCTTCTTTTCGTCGCCGAGCTGGCGGTAAAGGTCGCGGGCGGCCTGCTTGAGTTCGGAGGCGGAAGCGGGTGCGATGGCAGCTTGCACTTCCTCCGAAAGGACAGAGTAGTAGAAAGCGCGGCACACCTGGGCTTCCGGCGGGATACCGCTTGCGAAAGATTCTCTGGCCTCAGGGGCGGACATAGAAATGCTGGGATTGCTGGTGGTGCGGGTGAAAAGGTTCGAGGACGGTCAGCCGGCGGTGGGGCACAGTCCGATTTCGCGGGCGGCGGCCACGGCGTTGCGGAAGAAGGCCAGGCCGCTGCCTTCGCTGGGGAAAGGGGCGCCGAAGCGGCGGGTGAGTTCCTTGTGTCGGGTCCACTCGGGATGTTGAGTGGAGCGGAGGAAGGCTTCGGGGTGGGGCATGAGCCCGAAGACCCGGCCGGTCTCGTTGCACAGGGCCGCACCGGCTTGCAGGCTGCCGTTGGGATTCTCGGGATAGGCCCGGGTCGGTCCCTGGGCGTCGCAATATTGCAGCGGCACCAGCTCAGGGGGCGGCGAACCCAGTAACCGCCCTTCCCCATGACGCACGGGTAATTCGAGCGTATCCAGGCCTTTGGTAAACAGACAGGAGGAGGTCGGCAGCGCCTTCAGGCGCACCCAGCGGCATTCGAAACGGCCTGAGGCATTGGGGGCCAGCGTGCAACCCGCCGGCAGCAAACCCATCTGCACCAGCGTCTGAAAGCCGTTGCATACGCCCCAGACCAGCTTGCCCTCGGCTACAAAGCGCTCGATGGCCTGTCCCAGCGGCGCCCGGCGCAGGCGGCGGGCCAGCGCCCGGCCCGAGCCCAGATGGTCCCCGAAAGAAAATCCCCCGGGTAGAACCAGGATGTGAAAGTCATCGAGAACGACCTCGGCCAGGTCGTTGAGATGGCAAACCTGCGGCTCCGCTTCGGCCAACCGAAATCCCTGAGCCATTTCGCGGGCGCAGTTGATGCCGTGTCCGGTGAGAATCAAAGCGCGCACGCTCATAAACAAAGCTCTCCTTGCCAGGCCTGGAGCAGTCGGGACAACTCCAAAGTAGAGCCGTTCCATTCCAAGACCGGCTCGGGCAGCACCTGCCCCACGAACGAGAACGGCAGTCCCGCCAGGCTCGCTTCGAAATCGGCCTTATGTCTCGGGTCGATCGACAAAATCAGGCGTGAAGGCGCCTCGCCGAAGAGCCGGTCATCGGGAGCCAGCTCCGAAGGAGCCAGCTCCAGGCGCAGACCCAGCCGACCGGCCACGCACATCTCGGCCAGGGCCACCAGCAGTCCGCCTTCCGAGCAGTCGTGGCAGGCGGCTACCCGTTCGGAGTGGATCAGCCGGTGCACCACCCCGTAGATCCGCCGGGCCTGTTCGAAGTCGACCCTCCCCAGGCAGCCGCCCGCGAAGCCGCGCAAGCGTGCCAACTGCGAACAGCCCAGGGCCGATTGCTCGGCCCCCACCAGGTAAACCAGGTCGCCGGCCTGCTTGAAGTCCATGGTCTGGCAACGCCGCACGTCGGGCACGTTGGCCATGGCCGAGACCAGCAAGGTGGGCAGGATGCTCAGTTTGCCGTCGGGGCCGTGATAGTCGTTTTTCATCGAGTCTTTGCCGGAAATCAGCGGCGTCTGGAAAGAGCGTACGGCCCGGTCCAGGCCGCGGCAGCAGCGCACCAGCTGAGCCATCTTATGCGGCTCCCGGGTCGGGTCGGGCCAGCAAAAGTTGTCCAGCATGGCGGTATGTTCCGGATCTCCACCCACCGCTACCAGGTTGCGCAGAGCCTCGTCCACCAGCAACTCGGCCATGACCTCAGGATCATGCACACCGTAGTGGGGATTGATGGCGCAACTGACGGCCACCCCCTGGTCGCTCTCGTGGTCCGGGCGCAACACGGCCGCGTCCGAAGGGCCGTCGCGAGCCACCCCCACCAGAGGTTTGATCACCGAGGTGCCCTGCACTTCATGATCATACTGGCGAATCAGGCCCTGGCGCGAGCAGATGTTGGGACTGGCCAGCAGCTCGCACACCGTCTCGCGCCAATCGCGTTCGTTAACCCAGGCGCCTTCCGGCAGGCTGGCCGTCCACTCGGCCTCCAACACCCGGCGTGGAAAGCCGCCGTGCAAAAACTCCAGCGACAGATCCATGACCTGCTCGCCCTGGTAGCTGGCGCTGAAGCGGCCGGAATCGTTAAAAGTGCCCACCACGCTGACCTCCACCTGGCGGCGTTGGGCTAATTCGAGTAAGGCCGCCCAGCGCTCGGGGGGCACCGCCAGGGTCATTCGTTCCTGCGATTCAGACACCAGAATCTCCCAGGGAGCCAGGCCGGGATACTTGAGCGGCACGGTTTCCAGAGTCAAATGGGCGCCTCCGCTCAGCTCCGACATTTCGCCCACCGAACTGCACAGGCCGCCGGCTCCATTGTCGGTGATGGCCCGGTACAGCCCCGCCTGGCGGGCTTCGTTGAGCATTTCCAGCAGGCGTTTCTGGGTGATCGGATCGCCGATCTGGACCACGCCCACCGGAGCCTCGCCACCGATGGCCTGACTGGAAAAGGTGGCGCCGTGAATGCCGTCCTTGCCCACCCGGCCGCCGGCCATCACGATGAAGTCGCCGTTCTGTACCGACTTGAGGTGGCCGGTGCGCGTCTCCATCAAAGCGCCGGTGCCGCAGAAAACCAGCGGCCGGCCCAGGTAGCTCTCATCAAAGAAAAGCGCGCCGTTGACGGTGGGAATACCCGACTGGTTGCCGCCGTCCTCCACGCCCTGCCGCACCCCTTCGTAAAGACGGCGCGGGTGGTGCAATCCCGGCGGCAGCACTCCGCTATAGTTCAGCGGACCGAAACAAAAAACATCGGTATTGAACAACAATTCGCAGCCCAGGCCGGTGCCGGCCGGGTCCCGATTGACTCCCACGATTCCCGTCAGGGCGCCGCCGTAGGGTTCCAAGGCGGACGGCGCATTATGGGTCTCTACCTTAAAAACCAGGTGATAGCGATCGCTCCAGGCGATCACCCCGGCGTTGTCGGTGAAGACCGAGACCAGCCAATCGCGCCGGCAAGCTTCGGTAGCCCCCGCGATATAAGTAGGAAAAAGACCGTGGATCAGCTCCTCGCGGTCGCCTTCGCGATAGCGGATGGTGTCGCGGAAGATCTTGTGTTTGCAATGCTCCGACCAGGTCTGGGCGAGCGCTTCCAACTCCACTTCAGTGGGTGGGCGATCGGAAAAATGCTCGCGGATGGCCCGCATTTCCGGCACGCTCAGGGCCAGCAGGCGGACCCGGCTGAGTTCGGCCAGTTCTTCGTCAGAGGCGGGGAGTGCCACCGTGGCCGTGGCCGGGACCGGGGTTATTTGCAGGGGTGGGGGAGAGGGTAAAGCTTCCGCGGCCGCTACCACTTCGATGCGCTGAACCAGCTGGTTGGCCCAGTGGCGAGCGGCCAGTTCCTGCATGGCCGAGCGTTCGGACGGTCCCCCCCAGACGTAAAAACGGCGGGCGCTGCGGGCTACCAGTTGGGGCGTTTCCAGGACTTCCTCGACCACGCGGGCTTCGTTGTCGGTCACTCCGTTGCGGAAGGCCACTTCCACCAACCACTGGTAGTCGCCGGAACGGCGTTCATCGATGACCAGTTTTTCCCGGACCGGATCCGCCAGAGCCCGCCCGTCTCTTTGAAGTTCAGCCAGAATCCCCGCAAGATCCGGTCCCTCCAGGTAATAAACCCGGCTCTGGGCCACTCGCTCCAAACCGAGAACCGCTTGGGATTCCTGGTTAAAAACCTCCACGCAGTGCATCAGCGAACCTTCCCGAGCGGCACGGCCGTGGGCAGGCAGGCCTGCAGACGAGTGGCCTGATCGGGACTGACAAAGATGGTCATCCCGAAACCGCAGTTGAAGGTGCGCCGCATTTCCGCCTCGCTGACCCGGCCTACCCGCTGCAGGTGGGCGAAAAGGGGCGGGAGTTTCCAGGCGTCCCAGTCCAAATCCAGAGAGAGGCCGGCTGGCAGCACTCGGGACAGATTCTCCCAGCCGCCGCCGGTGACGTGGGCCATGCCTTTCACGTCCACACCCAGGTCGAGCAGGCCCAGGATGGGTTTGACGTAGAGTTCCGTGGGAGTCAAGAATTCACGGATTTGCTCGTCGCTAAATTCACCGGGGGAGTGCTCGAGGATGCGTCTTAAGAGAGAAAAGCCGTTGCTGTGCGGTCCGCTGGAGGGCAGTCCGAAAATCAAGTCGCCGGGCTGCAGGCGTTGGCCGTCGATCAGCTTGTCTTCGTCCACCAGACCGACCGCGAAGCCGGCCAGATCGAAGACGTTCTCCCTGTAGAAACCGGGCATCTCCGCCGTTTCTCCACCTAGCAGCAGACAGTTGCTGGCGGCGCAGGCCTGCTGGATGGAGCGGATGACGACTTCGGCCCCGTCCACGTCGAGCTTGCCGCAGGCGTAGTAGTCGAGGAAGAAGAGCGGCCGCGCGCCGATGGTGATCAAGTCGTTGACGCACATGGCCACCAGGTCCTGGCCTAAACCGCCCAACTGGCCGGTGCGTTGCGCCAGTTCCAGTTTGGTGCCCACGCCGTCGGTGGTGGCGGCCAGCAGGCGGCCGTCGCCCAACGGGTAGGTGCCGGCAAAACCGCCGATGCCTTTGGTGAAGGACTGAATGCGCGAGACCAGTTCGTTGCCGGCCTCGATATCGACGCCGGCGTCGCGGTAGCTAAGTTGCATGGCTCAAAACTCCTGAGGATATTTCATCGACTGCTTCCGGGGTGTCCGCCAGGCAGGTCAAATGACCCAGCTTGCGCCCCGGCCGCGCTTCCTTGCCGTAGTAAGTTGCGTGTACACCCGGGGGAGGAACTTCCGGCACCGAGCCCAGCAGATTGATCAGCCGGCAGTGCCCCAGCGCCTCGGTGTCCCCCAGAGGCCAGCCCAGCAGGGCCCGCCAGTGGTTCTCGAACTGGCTGGTGCGGCAGCCCCGGTCGGTCCAGTGCCCGGAGTTGTGGACGCGCGGGGCCATCTCGTTGGCCAGCAGTTGACCGTCGACCTCGAATAACTCCAGGGCCAGAACGCCGACATAGTCCAGAGCTTCCAGGATTTTCGTCACCCAGAGCCGAGCCTGATTCACCAACTCTTGCGAGACCTGTCGAGCCGGGGCGATGGCCTCGCACAGGATACCCTCGCGCTGGATCGTCTCCACCAGCGGATAGCAGGCGATTTCACCGCTGCGCGAACGCACCCCGATTTGGGATAGCTCGCGTTGGAAGGCCAGTTTTTCTTCGCAGATGCAGGTCACTCCGGGCTGGGGCCGACTGCGGCTCAAATCCCACTGGCCCTTGCCGTCGTAGCCGAAGCGCCGGGTCTTCAGGATACCTTGGGGGGGCAGTTCAGCACCGGGAACCCAGGCCTGAAAATCCGGCGTGCCGATCCCCAGCGTGCGCAGGAAATTTTTCTCGTGCAGGCGGTCCTGACTGACGGCCAGAGCCGCCATTCCGGGGGCAACCAGGCTATAGCGCGAGACCGTCTGGACGGCGCTGACCGGCACGTTCTCGAATTCGAAAGTGCACAGCTCGACCGTGCGCGCGAAGCGCTCCAGACTATCCTGATCTTCGTAGCTAAACGGCCAGGAGCGGCCGGCGCTGTGACCACAGGCCTGAGTCTCGGGGTCGTAGAGGTGGGGCTCCAGCCCCAGTTGCAGAGCCGCCCCGGCCAGCATCCGGCCCAGCTGGCCGGCTCCCAAAATGCCGACTTTCACAGGCTGAGCTCTCCTTTCAGAACGTTCTCGGTCTGTTCCCGGCGGAATTCTTCCAGGCGCATCTGCAAGCTCGGATCGGAAATCGACAGGATGGAGACGGCCAGCAAGCCGGCGTTGCTGGCACCGGCCGATCCGATGGCCAGGCTGGCCACCGGGATGCCGGCCGGCATTTGCACGATCGATAATAAGGAATCCAGACCGTTGAGTGCTTTCGACTGAATGGGCACTCCCAGTACCGGCAGGGTGGTCTGGGCGGCCAGCATGCCGGGCAGGTGAGCCGCTCCGCCGGCGCCCGCGATGATGATGCGCAGGCCGCGTGAACGCGCTTCGCGCGCATACTCGTTGAGCAAATCGGGAGTGCGGTGAGCGGAGACCACGCGAAATTCGTGGGGCACGTCAAAGCGTTGCAGCACTTCGACGGCCTTGCGCATGGTTTCCCAGTCGCTCTGCGAGCCCATGACCACGCCGACCAACGGATTCAGCATAGGGAAACCTTGGCCCGGGCCCGGCCGATATGGGCCAGTTCGTCCGGGTCCACGTCGGTCGGGTACTGTCCGGAAAAACAAGCGGTGCACAGCGGTAATCCGGGCAGGCATCCCTCCATGTCCGGCTGGGTTTGATACTGCAGATGCTCCACCCCGATGTCCTGGGCCATCTGCTCGGGAGTGCGCCGGGAAGCGGCCAGTTCGCTGCTGACGGCCATGTCGATACCGTAGACGCAGGGAAAGCGGACTGGCGGCGAGGCCGAGAAGAAGAGCACCTGGTAGGCTCCCTGTTTACGTAACGATTCCACCAGGCGCCGGGCGGTGGTGCCGCGCACGATCGAATCATCCAGTACAGCCACTCGCTTTCCCGTGATGACCCGTTTCTCGAATAAAAACTTGGTGCCCACCATGCCGGCGCGCAAGGCCTGATTGGCGGCGATGAAACTGCGTTGGCTGTAGGGATTTTTGCGAATGCCCTTGCGATACGGCAGACCGGCCGAGGCGGCGAAGGTGATGGCGGCGTCCTCGGCACTGGAGGGCACGTCCAGGACCACGTCGATGTCCTGGCGCCGCGAACAGCGTTTGGCCAGGCACTGGCCGAGCTTTTCGCGCACTTCGGAAACGCTGTGGCCGTCGATCACCGACTCGGGGCGGGCCAGGTAGATGTACTCAAAGACGCAGTGGGCCGGTTTGGGGTTGATCAGTTGGCGGCTGTGGCAAACCCCCTGCATGTCCACGAAGACGGCTTCACCCGGCTGCAGGTCGCGTTCCAGCTCCAGGCCGATCACGTCCAGAGCCACCGATTCGGAGGCGAAGGCGAAGCGCCCGGGAGCCGTTCCCAGGCACAAGGGCCGGATGCCGTGGGGATCTCGAAAGGCCAGCAGGCCGCGGTCGGCAATCAGCATGACCACCGAGTAGGCGCCCTGGCAGGTCATCATGGTCATGCGGGCGGCTTCGAAAAGGTCCTCGTTGTCACCGGAACGAGTCAAGGGAAGCGGCAGGCCGGTCAATTCCAGGGCGCGGTTGCGGGTCAGGGCGTCGGCGAAAACGTGCAGCAGAGTTTCCGAGTCGGAGAGCGAGTTGACCCGCCGGTAGCCGCGTTGCTCCAAGAGTTTGCGCAAACTGGGGTCGTTGGTGAGATTGCCGTTGTGCACCAGGGCCAGACCCTGGGGAAAGGTCAGGGTGAAAGGCTGCACTTCCTCGACCGAGCCTTCGCCGGCGGTGGCGTAGCGCAACTGGACCAGGCCCAGGCTGCCCGGGAATTTGTCCAGGTTCTGGAAGCGAAAGATTTCGTTGAGCAGGCCCAGGCCGGTGTGGCGGTGGAAGCGCCGGTCAAAGGTGATCAGGCCGGCGCCGTCCTGGCCGCGGTGCTGCAGGGCCAGACCGCCGCGATAGAGGTCGGTGGCCACCGCTTGATTCACATCCAACAGACCTAGAATGCCGCACACAGTTGCTGTAGCTCCTCGATGACTTTTTGGGTGGCTTGCGGGAAGAGCTGGTGTTCCAGCTTCAAACCGCGTTCCTGCAGACTTTCCAGGGTGTCGTCGGCGTACATCGGCAAGGGCGCCTGGGCCACGATTTTGCCCGTGTCCATTCCTTCATCCACATAGTGAACCGTCACCGCCGTTTCGTTCAGGCCTTCCTTCAAGGCCCAGGCGTAGCCGTTCAGGCCCTGATAGCGCCGGGTATCGGCCGGATGAATGTTCAAAATACGGCTTTGACCCAGACCCGGCTCATACAGGTAGCCGACCAGAAAGGGGCTGAGCAGGCGTTGGTAGCCGGCCAGGATGACCAGGTCGATATGGTGCTCGTGGAGCCGGTGGGCGATGGCGCGCTCGTGCTCGGAGCGGCTGGAATAGTCGTGGGCGTTGATGAGCAGGTTGGTCACGCCGGCGCTGGCGGCAATTTGCAGGGCGCCGGCCTGGGGACGGTCGGCGATGACCAGGGCGGGCTCGGCCTGCACCTGGCCCGAGTGGCAGGCGGCGATGAGCGCCTTCAGGTTGGTGCCTCGACCGGAGACCAGGAAGGCCAGTTTCACAGGCGGCCCGCCAAAGTCCGGCCGATGTCGGTCCGGTAATGAGCCGGCCGGCCGTTAAAGGTGATCTTTTGAGCCGCTGCGTAGACCTCTCTTTGAGCTGATTCGTAGTTTTCGGCGTGGGCTACGAGATGCAGGACGCGTCCGCCGGCCGTCCACAGCTGGCCCTGTTCATCGCGGCGCGTGCCGGCATGCAGCACCGTCACGCCCTCGGGAATGCCCTCGATGCGCATCGCGGGGGAGGAAGTCTCCGGATAACCCGGGTGGGCCAGCACCACGTCCAGGCAGCAGCCCCGCCAGGCCGGCAGTTGCGCTCCCTGGAGTGCCTGCAGAAAGTCACCGGGCATGGATTCGAGCAAGACTTCACTTTCGGGATCGCCCAGGCGGCAGTTGAACTCCAGAATCTGCGGGCCTTGGCTGGTGAATAACAGGCCCACGAAGAGGGCGCCGAAGTAATTGAGCTGCTCTTGTTCCAGGGCGGCGAACAGGTCGCGACCCAGTTGGTCCAGGTCGAAGGGAGATTCGACCGGGGTGACGGTGCCCATGCCGCCGGTGTTGGGCCCGGCGTCCCCGTCGCGCAGCCGCTTGTGGTCGCGGGCCAGGGGCAGCGCCTGGAAGCCGTCGGGACGCAGCAGTAAAATCCAGGAGGCTTCCTGGCCCAGCAGGCGCCGTTCAATGACCAGCCGACCGTATTTGGCCAGCAGTTCCTGCGCGGCCTGCCCGGCCGACCTCTCGTCCTCGGCCACCACCACCCCTTTGCCGGCGGCCAGACCGTCGGCTTTGACCACCACACCGTGCTGATCGCACAGGCGATGGATGGCCGCCCGGGCTTCTTCCAGGGTGTCGGCGATGGCGAACTCGGCGCTGGGCAGACCGTGGCGGCGCATAAACTGCTTGGACCAGGCCTTCGACGATTCCAGCCGCGCCTGGGCGGCTGTGGGTCCCCAGGCTTGCAAACCGCGTTCCTGGAGCTGGTCGACCAACCCATCCGCCAGCGGATCCTCCGGGCCGACCAGGATCAGGTCGGGCTGCAGGGCCTGGAGCTTGTCCAGGTTGTAGGCATCTTCCAGGGGCGACCAGTCACCGCGGGCGCCGTTGCCCGGGCCCCAGTAAACTTCGTGGCCGCCCTTCAGCAAAGCCCGCGCCATGGCGTGCTCGCGACCTCCCGAGCCCAGAACTACGAGGCGCATAGAATTCCTTTCAGCCGTTGGTAAATGCGGCTCTGTGCGTCTTGCTCCTCGGGGGCGGGCAAATCCCGTCCCAGCAAGCGCTGGTGCAGATCGAGATAGCGGTCCGAGACGGCCCGGGCCACCGCCGGCGGGATGTCGATGACCCGTTCGGCGCCTTGCTCGAGCAGCCATTCGCGGAAAAATTCTTTGGATAGCTGCACCGGATCTCCCGGCTGGTCGATCCAGTAGCGAGAGGAATCGGGGGTGTGCAGTTCGTCGATGAGGACCAGCCGGTCGTCGATGATTCCCAGCTCGTATTTGCAGTCCACCAGCAGCAGTCCGCGGCCGGCTGCCCACTCCACCCCCTGAGCGTAGAGCTGGCGAACCACCGCTTCGATTTCCTCCCAGCGCCCGGTGATGTGGGCGGCCTGTTCACAGGAGATGGGCTGGTCGTGTCCGGCCGCCTCTTTGGTGGTGGGCGTGATCACCGGCTCTTCAAGCCGGGTGTGCTGTTTCAATCCGTCCGGAAGCTTGAGTCCGTATTTCGACTGCAGACTACCGGCCTGATAGTCGCGCCAGGCGGAGCCCGTGAGATAGCCCCGAATCACCAGTTCCACCGGCAGGGCCTCAGCCTTGCGCACCAGCATGGCGTTGGGATCAATAACTTCTTTCAGGTGGGTGGGCACGATCTGTTCGGCCAACTGTAAAAAATGCACGGCCAGCGACTGCAGCACTTCGCCCTTGCGTTCGATAGCCTGGGGAAAAACGGCGTCAAAGGCGGAGATGCGGTCGCTGGTGACGATGGCGCCCCAGTCCGAACCCCACAGGCAATCGCGCACTTTACCTCGATAGGTTTCGCCTAGTTGGGCCAGGTCGCCCCAATCGAAGGCGCGCAGAGTTTTTCTAGAAGTGACCAAAGCAGCGTTCTCCCGAAAAAACCATGGCCATTCCGTGTTCTTGGCAAGCCGCCAACACTTCGCCGTCTTTAACGGAACCACCGGGCTGCACCACAGCTTTGATTCCCGCCTCGGCCATCAGATCGATGGAGTCGCGGAAGGGAAAAAAGCCGTCCGAGGCCAGCACCGCGCCTTCGAGCTGGTGGCCTTTCTCGCGAGCCTTCTGGATGGCCTGTTCCACCGCGCCAACGCGCTCTTGCTGGCCGGTGCCGACGGCCAGAGTGCGGCCCTCCCGCGCGATCACCACGCCGTTGGAGCGCACGCCGGTGGTGACGTACCAGGCAAAGAGCAGGTCTTCGAGCTGGCTTTTTTCAGGCTGGCCGCTCTGCCGTTCCAGGTCGTCCGTGCCGCGCAGGCGGCTCAGGAAGCTTTCTTGCAGCAGGCAGCCCCCGTCGACCAGCATGCGCAGTTCCAGCGGGGCCGGATCGCCCACGAAGCGGGGTAAGTTGTCGGGGGGTTGGATGCGGGCCAGGCGCAGATCTTTCTTGGCGTGCAGCAAGTCCAGGGCTGCCGGAGAGAACTCGGGGGCCGCCACCACTTCCAGGAAACCTTCCAGCATGGCCTCAGCGGTTTGGGAGTCGAGAAGGCGGTTGACCACGGCCACTCCCCCGAAAGCGGCGCGGGCGTCGCAGTCGCGGGCCGCCCGGTAAACCTCGGCCAGGTTTTGGCCCTGGGCCACGCCCGAGGGATTGAGGTGCTTCATCACTAGCGCCGCGGGTTGCTGCATAAAGCGCAGAATTTTGGCGGCCTGGTCTAGGTCGGCCAGGTTGGTCCAGGAGGGGCCGCCTTTGCCGTCCTTGATCCACTCCAGGTTCACCTGTTGGACGTAGTGGGCGGCCGACTGATGGGGATTTTCTCCATAGCGCAGCGAGCCCTGTTTGTGGAGCACCAGTTGCTGTTCCCCGAGCTTGATCTCGATCTGCTCGGGCAGAGATTCGGCACGGGCCGTTCGATAGGCAGTTTTTAGCACGGGACTTCCTCCAGGGCGTCGAAATATTGCGAGATGGCCTGGTCGTAGGCGAGCACCTGCTGGAAGGCGATTCGAGCCAGCTTCCAGCGCGTGGCCGCCCCCAGAGTTCCCGAGCCGGCCAGTTCTTGTAAAACTTCCGCATAATCTTGCGGGCGGGTGAGCACCGCCAGACGGCCGAAATTCTTGGCTCCGGCCCGCAGCATGGCCACGCCGCCGATGTCGATTTGCCGGCGGCACTCCTCCAGACTGCCGCCGCCGGCCACGGTTTGCTCGAAGGGGTAAAGATTGACGGCCAGCAGGTCGAAAGCGACCATCCCTTGTTCGCGCATATGTTCGACTTGAGCTGCGTCCTGGAGATCCGCCAGCAGGCCGCCGTGCACGCGCGGGTGCAGCGTTTTGACCAGGCCACCGGGCATCTCCGGATAGTTCAGATAGTCTTCCAGCCGAATCAGGGTCAGCCGCGAGCTGTGCCGCTCCAGCCACTTTTGGATGGCCGTGTAGCTGCCACCGGTGGAATAAATCTCGATGGCAAAGGGAGCTAATCCCTGGAGAAGCGGCTCGAGTCCGCTTTTATCAGCCAGGCTGACGAGCGCCCGGCGAATGGTTATCTGGCTCATGTTGCGCAGCCCTGATGCCCAAATCCGGGGACCCGAAACATGAATTTGCCGGATTCGTTGTTCATAAAACTGCAGGATAGATTTTACATCGCGATCATATTCGGCTCGTTTGGTAGACATTTCGTAGATGCGCGTGAATAAACTGAGGATAAGAAATCCGAAGGGAACTACCCACGATGGAAAGCCAGATCAAGAACACTTATCGTCCTCCGGTTTATGTGACCGGTGTGATGGGCGGCTTGCAGTCGATGTCCCCTCCACCCGGCTTTACCGCTTCCCAATTGCTCGCGCTGAGTCCGCTTCAGGCTCCGGGCAGGCTGAGCAAGCAGCGGGTACCCTCGCCCAAGCGGGAACTGACCTCCAACTTGCCCTGATGTAATTCGACGATCTGATGGGCGATGGACAAGCCGAGGCCGGTTCCCTGTCCCACCGGCCGGGTGGTGAAGAACGGCTCGAAGATGCGTGGCAGGTCGGCCGGCGGGATGCCCTGACCGCGGTCCCGCAGCTCGAGCAATACCTTTCCTTGCTCGCTCCAACCGCGAATGGCCACCACTTTGCGTTCTTCGCCCTGATCGGCCACCGCTTGCTGAGCGTTGTTGAGCAAATTGACCAGCACCTGCTGCAAGTCCTGTGGCTTGCCCAGCACTCGTAAGCCCTCCATCAGGTGCAGTTCCACGCGCACCTCGGAGGATTTCAGGAAGGCCAGGGTGTCCTGCACCAGCGTCCCCATATCGACCGGCACGAACTCCTGGGAGGGGCGGCGCGAGTAGATCAGCAGTTTTTCAATGATGGACAAAGCTCGATCCAGGCCTTCACGGGCTCGCTCAAACATTTTCAGAGCACGCTCAGGCCGACTCTGAAAATTCTCGCGGGCCGCCGACAGGGATAGACCCACTGCTCCCAGCGGGGTGTTGAGTTCGTGGGCGATGCCGGCGGCTAGCTGGCCGATGGCGGTCAGCTTGGAAGACTGGATGAGCTGGGCCTGCGAGGCTTCCAATTGGCGGCGGCCTTCGAGCACCTGCTCGTGCGCCTGGGCCCGAGCCAGAGCCATACTGGCCTGGGAGGCCATCAGGAAAAGAACCTCAGATTGCTCTCGGGTGAACGGCCGTGAACTGGCGAGTACCACCGCTCCTCCATGCAACGGCACACCCACCAGCGACTTCATTCCCGGAAAAGCGGCGGCGAAGCGAGCGCTTAGCTCTTCCAGCAACAGCGGTTGGGAAACGCCGGCTAGCTCTTGCAAAATCGCGCGACTGGCCGGACTGGCCGCTTCATCGGGAAGTGACAGGAATTGACACTCCTCGGCCATCGACAACAAGAGAAAACGCTGTTCGTGAGGAATCGTCGAGCCCAGCACTTCGGCGAATTGCTGCACCACTTCGGCCACTAACAAGGCTCCCCCGAGTTTGCGGGCGCTTTCCATCAGCCAGGCGGAAATCTCGAGTTGGCGCTGCAGGCCCGCGATGGCCCGGCGCTGGCCCTGCTGCAACTGGCGAGTCTGCTGTTCGCGCAGGGAAACCGCCAGCGTCAGGCAGGCCTTTTGGGTCAACCACTGCAACGACTCCAGTTCTGCCGGTGTGAAGGGTCGCGAGTGCACTCGACCTACATAGAGCACTCCCCATTGCTCGAGCGGCAGGGCCAGGGCCACGTCGTTGCGCTGGAACAGCTGCGCGCCGTGACTTCCCAGCCGTTTCTGCGGTTGTTGACTTTCCCAGGCATGGTCCACCATGGCTTCGCGCACGCCGGTCAACAAGGAACCCTGGAGTAAACTTTGATGTTCCGGTTGCACACTATAGTAAAAGGGCTCGAGCTGATTCTCGCCGGATACCAGAAAGAGAGCCACGTCGTCCGCCGCCGCCAACTCGAAGACGGTATGGACCAGCGCCTGAGCCGACTCGCTTAAACTGGGAGCGCCACTGAGATGGGCGGCGAAGCCTTCCAGCAATTTTTTGTCGCGTTGGGCCCGCTGCAGCTGATCGGCGTTGTTGCGCGCCTGGCTCTGGACCCGGCTGAGGGCCTGGTAAGCCTGGCCGGCTTCATCTTTTTGCGCCTCCAAGACCAGGATCTGGCCGGCCAGTCGGACCGAGGCCAGCAGCGGAGCCAGCAGCAACAGCAGGGGCGGCTGGAGCCAGGCCAGGGCGGGGGCTGCCAAAGCCAGACCATAGTCCAGTTTACGGGTATGCAGCCGAGCCAGTGCCCAGCGCACGCGATCCTCGGCCGACAGTTGCCGGCGCTGGCGGGCCGGCCCTTCGATCGTGAGCCAGGCGCCCAGCAGGGGCACGCAAAACATGGCATAAGCTTGCGGAAGTCCCGATTTCTGTAGCAGAAAGGCCAGAAAGAGAGCGGTCAGGATCCCCAGACGGTCGGATAGGAAGGCCAGAAACTGGCGGCGGTGGCGCCAGGCGCATTCGCTCAGGCACATCAGGGCGGCAAAGGCCGGACCCACGGCGGGCTGGAGGGCGGCGGCCAGGTAGACGGCGCGCACCGGCAACAGGCGGGCCGTGCCCCCCAGGTCGACGGCGAAGCCCTCCAGCCAGAGGATCACAACCGCGAAACAGGCGACGCTCCACCAGTCGTGCGGCGGGCCCGCGCCCAGACTCAGCAGGCCCAGCAGCAAGCCGGTGACTCCCCACGCTTCCATGGACTTCCGTTCGTGTTGGGTAGGCCCGGGCCCTTGAAAAGGCGAAAGGTCTCGCGATGGAACGGTTGAGCCAGGAATGGTGCGCTCAAGCCCGCTGCAGTGCCCGTGCAATCAGTCAGTTTTATAACGAACTGGCCACCATGTTGGGCACGGGCATCCCGATTGACCAGGGCTTGAGCATTCTCAGCGAGCACGCCGCCGAGGACACGGTGGCGGTGGTGGCCCACGATTTGCAGACCCGAGTTTCTTCCGGCCAGATGCTGTCCCGCGCCATGAGCGCCTTTCCCCGTATTTTTTCGCCGCTGGCCGTGTCGGTGCTGCACATGGGCGAGCACAGCGGGCAGCTGGCCGCGCAGATGCTGGTGCTCAGCCACTGGTATCAGCGCGACGATCGACTGCGCCAGCAGATGTCGGCAGCCCTGACCTACCCGCTGATCACGTTGGCCTTCTGTTTGTTTATCGTGGTGGTCGGCCCGGCTTTGCTTTTTCGCGGCCTCTTCACCATGCTCGAGCAAGCCGACATGGAGCTACCCTGGATCACCCGGGCCTTGATCGCTTTTTCCAACGCCACCTTGAACCCGCTGGTCTGGCTGGGGCTGGCCGGCTGCCTGGGGTTGGCCTGGCGCGCCTTCCACCAGTTGGTGCCCCCGGAAAAGTCGGCTCGCCTGCGCGATCGCTGCCTGCTAGGACTGTATATTCTGGGCCCCCTCTTGCAGATGCAGGCTTTGCTGCGTTTCGCTCGGGCTCTGGGGGTTATCTCCACCTCCGGGATGCCTTTGCACGAGGGTCTTACGCTGGCGGCCGCCTGCACGGGCAGTCCGTTCTTTCAGGAGCAAGTCGAGCGAGCCCGCGCTCAGGTCATGGAGGGGATTCCACTGTCCCAGGCGCTGGCGGAAACGGGGCTATTTCCCAAGCTCTTCACGCTGGCGCTGGCAGCTGCTGAAGAAACCGGCGATATGTCCGGCTCCCTGCGCCATCTGGCCGAGATCTATGAACTGGAGCTGGAGTGCCGAGTGGAGGCGGTGTCCAGTTCTCTGGCGCCGATTGTCACGGTACTGGTCGGTGGTATTGTCGGCATGCTCAACCTGGCCACGCTGCTGCCGATTTTGCGTTTTTTAGAGAAGCTGTGAAAGAACTGGATTGGCAGCCGGGGCGGATCCTGGTGCTGGAGGATGACCCGGTCATGCGAGAGTCTTTGCAGGACTTGCTTGAGGACGAGGGCTATGAGGTGGCGGCCGCCGCCAATGGGGGAGAAGCTCTGTCACTGTGCGGCCAGTGGGCCCCCGATCTGATTGTTTTCGATATCCGTATGGAAGGTCCTGACGGTCTCGATACCTTGTCCACCTTGCAGGCTTCGGGAACCGATATCCCCAGTTTGGCTATCACCGGCTACGCCGCCGAGGACGATTCCATTCGGGCTTTAAAACTTGGCGTGGGCGACTATTTGAAGAAACCCTTTCGCCCCGAGCAGCTCCTCCACAGCGTCAGCCGACTGCTGGCCCGCCACCGTCACGACCAGGCCTTGCTCCGGGGATTGCGCGATCTGCGCGAAACGGCTCTGTGGGCTGCGCGAGCCGATCAGACTCGCGAGCTTTCCGAGCTGGTGGCCGGACTGGCCCAGTCGGCCGGTCTGAGTGCCTCCCAGACCCCGGAGTTGGAGATCGTGGCACAGTTATATGCTTTGGGATCCGAGGCTTTCGCGCGTTCCGATTGCCCTGGTCGGGTGCGCGAATGGGTGGCCTGCTTGAGCGAACGCTATGACGGTACCGGCCCGTCGGCTTTGAGGGGAAGTCAGATACCGGTGCAGTCGAGGATTTTGGCGCTGGCGCTGGCCGCCGTCCGCGGCCAGCATGCCCGTCAGATCCTCAAAGTGGATCCCGGCCATTTCGATCCGCTACTGCTGGAAGCGTTGGGCCGCCTGCGACCGGAGGCGGCGGGTCGCCCCCGGCTGCAGCTCAAACTGGCTCAAACCTTGCGTTTGCAGGGGCAAGCCGCGGAAGCGCGGGAGCTGCTTATGCTTTGCAGTGAGGATGTCAGCGAATGGGGTGTGGAAGCTCACCTGTCGCTGGCGCGACTGGCCGGGCAGGGACCCGCTCTGTTGGACCATCTGCGTCAGGCGGTGGAATTGGCCCGCCAGGTGGGGCCCCTGTGTCACGCCCACGGGCTTTATCGCTCGGGGCTGCTCCTGCGGGAACTGGGCGCGCCTCAGGCGGCGGCGGCGTTGGAACATGCCGAGCAGCGCCTGGAGGCCGCCGGGCTGCGTGTGGAGGCGGCTCTATGCCAGATTCTCCAGGGGCGGGCGGACGGGTCGATTTTAGAGTTGGTGCTGCGCCCGGAACACGAACGCCAGCTGTTACCGGTGCTGAAGCCAGTTTATCGGGCTTGTAGCCAGAATCCGCAATGGAACCGGCTGGCGCGACGTTTCCTCAATCGTTATCCGTTTTTGGAAGGTCAATCGGCTACTGAGGCCTTGCGCCAGAATCAACTGCGCGTGATCAGCTTTGGGGACTTGCAGGTCCGCTGGGGAGACTTTGAGGTCGAAGAAAGTCACTGGCGCGGCCCCCTGGCCAAATATCTTTTTGCCTATCTGGCCGCTCACGACCGACCCGTGCTGGAAGAAGTCTTGCTCGACGTGTTCTGGCCCGAGCATACCGACAACGCGCGCCGGCGGCTCTCGGGAGCGCTTTCCAGTCTACGGCGGACCTTAAATCCCGAAGGCAAAGCGCTGCTCGATCCCATTTTACGCCAGCGTGACCGCTATTGCCTGAATCCGTCGCTGGAGCCCTGGACCGATTTGGGGGAATTCGCTCAAGCCCGTGAGCAGGCCCGTCAGGCACAGCGCCAGGGGGAGGAAGCGGCGGCCTTGCTCCATTATCGGCGCATGGCCGAACTGCACGCTTCGCCTTATCTGGAAGGCTGCTATATGGACTGGGCGGTGGCTGTGCGCGAGCAGCGCCAAATGCATGTGAATGAAGCTTTGCTTTATTTGGGTGAGGCGGCTCTGGCCCGGTGCGACTTTGCGGCCGCCCTGGAAGATTGCCTGCGCTGTATCCAGTGGGACGAGTTTCAACCTCGGGCTCAGAACGTGGTGCTGCGGGCCTATGTGGGCATCGGCCAGCCGGACCGGGCCGTGCGTCATTTTCAGTTGTATGAGAACCGGTTGCGGCGTGAGATGCAGTTGGAACCGACCATCGAGCTGCTGGAGGCCTTTCATTTGGCACGCCTGGCTATGGAGTAATTAACAGGCTGTTCACAATTGGGGTGGGTTGAAACGCAGTTGGCGTACCTTGCTGGCTAAAGTTGAACTCAACAAGCGAAGTGGAGATTCAACTCAGATGGCAAGCGATACCAGCCTAAAATCCGTATCTTACGCTCCCAAACCTTCGGCCCCGGCCAAGGTGGCGGCACCGGCTAAAGCGGCCGCTCCGGCCAAGGCTGCGGATACTCCTCCTCCGGCGAAAGACCGCGTTTCCCTCGGTCACGAAGCGCGCGAAGGAGGCAAGTCGACGGTGCACGGGCTGCTGGGAGGCTTGCGGGGTAACTTTGGCGGCCAGATCTGCAAAAAGGCCGAGGGCTGCAAGAAACCCGACGAGGTCGGGAAGACGGAGGAAACCGGCAAGCGCGAGCACGCCGGGAAGGCCGAGGACGGCACCAGAAAGGCCGAGGGCTGCAAGAGACCTGACGAGGCCAGGGAGACGGAGGAAACCGGCAAGCGCGAACACGCCGGAAAGGCCGAGGAAAGCAAGAAAGGCGAGGAAGCGGGCAGGGCTGTCGAGGCCAAGGGCGGCGAGGAAGCCGGCGCGGGCGGGGGCGCCGAAGGTGGAGCCGAGGGCGCCGAAGGGGCTGCTCCCGCCGGCGGAGCTGAAGGCGCCGCTCCCGCCGGCGGTGAGACCAGTCCTGATCAGGAGCTGCGTGACCTGGCCATGGCCGTGCTGATGCGCGGAGCTGGCGGTGGTAGGCCCGGTCTGGGAGGCCCGGGTCAGGGCAGCGGCCAGCCCGGTCAGAGCGCAGGCATCGCCGGCCTGAGAGCTCCCGGCGGTGGTGATCTCAAGAGTCTGCTGCGTCAGAAATACCAGGAACAGGGCGGTGATGAGTCGACCAGCTTGAGCGACACCACCAAGGCCCTCACCAAGGCCGCTCTCGGAGGTGGAGTCGGCGGCCCTCAAGGAGGCGGGGGCAATCAGTTCTTCGGCCTCGGACAGTAGGTATCAGCGCTCAGGTTCGGAGCTTCCGACCCTGAGCGCTCACCGTTGGTCACTGAGTATCTCGATCCCGGCCGGCCGGGTATGACCATGTGAAGTGCCACTCATTGTGCGGCTTTAAACTGAAAGTGTCCTTCCCGAATGGACCAAGGTCGGCGGGACACCGGAGGAGTCAACGATGAGTATTTTCACCGAGTATTCGTGTTCGCCGCGCAGAACGGTATTTGTTACGGAAGTCTTGTTCCGCATCGCGCTTTTTTATAGCATCAGTACCATGGTTTTCGGAATCACCTCGCTTTTTGAGGCACCTTGGGCAGCCGCCTTCGATGACCGGTTGGCCATTGTTCTGGCGCAGGACGGTACGCTTTTTCTGCTGATGAGCGCCTGGTTCGGAGCCCTGGCCGCTTTCTTTCAACAACGGCCTTACGGAGCGTCTCTCCCGGCCGAGGGTGCCCGCTTGTTCTTGTTCCTGCAGTTCGCCATCTTCGCCTGGGCGATGTGGCCACTGGCGCAAATTTAGCCGATCTCGAGATCCAAAGAGAAGCTCCGGTCACCAAGGTGGCGGCCGGAGCTTTCACTCTTCGCGCGGTCGGGACATCCCGAGCCAGGCTGACATTTGTTAGGTTCCACCGGGACGAGCCCGGCGTCCCAACCCAACCTGACATTCGTTAAGCCCCACCGGGACGAGGCCCGGGCGTCCCGACCCAGCCTGACATTCGTTAAGCTCCACCGGGACAGCTCCGGTGTCCCGACCCAGGCTGACATTTGTTAAGTTTCACCGGGACGCGCCTTGGCGTCCCGAGCCAGGCTGACATCTGTTAAGCCCCACCGGGATGCTCCCTGGTGTCCCGACCCAGGCTGACATTTGTTGAGCTCCACCAGGACGATCCAAAGTCGCTAGCGAGGCCCGAAGGGGGCTTGGGGCCGCCAGCCAGTTCCCTGTCCGGGAGCCACCAGCCGAACAGGCGCCTTGGGGGAGGGTTCCATCTGCAGACGGATCTGTTCCTCGGCTCGCTCGCGCAGTATTGCGAAGACTTTGCCCTGGCGGATCTCCTGTCCAGTAATGCGAACCTCCAACATCCCCAGCTTTTCCGAGCGGTAGGGATCTCTGCTGGAGTTATGGCCCGAGCCGTCAAACTCCACGGCCAGCCAGTAGACCTTTTTCCCCTTGCGATAGAGCATCAGGCAATCCAAGCGAAAGGCGTGCTTGCTATCGATGCGCATCGTGACTTGGGGCCATAGAATGACGTCTTCCTGATCGCCCCGGAAGATAAGCCCCGGAAGCATACGCTCTGCAAGCAGTCGCCCGGAGCGGTTGGTGATAGGATGCAGGTCGAACCCCCATTCGTGAGGGTTACCCAAGAATTCTTCCGCACCGGCCACCGCGGCCTGCAGCAACGCGTAGCACTCATGGCTGGACTCAGCAGGAAGAAAGTGAGACATCCAATCGAATTTGGCCAGGCTCAAGCCCGCTTCCCGTAATCTCCTGCCCCAACAAGAGTAGGCAACGTGCCAAGGATCTGGATTCACCGGCTCTACTTCAAAGGGACGAAGGCCTATCTCTCGTTGCAGTTCCGCAAACTTGCGATACGTGACCGACCTCTAGAACCGGCACACCCAGGTACTCGCGGATGGCCATGGCCTGCTCGCGAGTGGCCAGCGTCTTTCCCTGTTCGAGGCGGCTGAGGTGTTGTCGAGAAAAGCCCAACACAGCTGAAGCTTGCGATCCGTTTTGATTCTTCTTATCTCTGGCAATTTTTAAGTAGCTCATGCCCCAACTTTAGGCCGAGCATTTCTACCAAAGTACTCCCAAAGGATCCAGAATGTTACCGATTTGATTTTGGGCGGACTGCTGGGCTCAGAGACGACCACGCGGTTGCCTGACTTCAGGCCGGAAATCCATGTTAGCGATGGGTCCGCCTTAGTCCATTTCGCGCATGACTCGAGGCCCTGGTGGTTGCTGGGGAACTTGGGGTTACTGCCGAGCGGGGCGGGGCTGGCTAGCACCGGTCAGCAAGAATCCATACAGAAGCGCTCGTTGTAAGCTGAGCTTACTTCTTTGGATAAAAGTCATCAGGCCCGGGCGGTGGCTTGAAGACGCCAGCTTGGGTAGGAAGGCCTGGGATAGAGTTCGGTTCTCTTGCTGCAACTGACCGGGCTACGCATCGCTGGGATTTTATCGGGGCTTCTTACTCACCTGTTAAAAAGGCGTACGCCAATACCGGGTGGGCATTATCCCAGGAGGTACGCAACATCGAGCCTTGGGGCGAGACTGAGAGCAGCCCTGTGGAGAGAGGAAACCCAAGCCCATGCAATCGACCGACGGCATCCCCATCGCTTTAGAAACGGCTCTGGAGAACGACGCCCGTGAGCGCTTTCAAGGACCGCTCTGGGAAGAATACACCTACCAGGATTTCCGGCCCGCCTACCTTTTCGGAGTAGAACTGGCCAAAGACCCACGCTTTCAAAGTGGAAACATGGACGAAGTGGATGACTTTGCCCATCAAACCTGGCCGGGTAAGTACCCTTTTACCTGGATCAATATGAAAGAAGCCATTGAGTTCGGCTTCGCCAGCGCCAAACAATAGAACCAAAAGGAACGGAAATGCATGCACGAACACCAGAAGCCGAAAACACTGGAGGACTATCATCAGCGCGAGGATTCGAGTTCCGCCTGGGAGACCAAGGATGACGTCAACGGCCCTCGCCGCGACTTGATCACCCGGACCGCCGATGAAGCGATGGCTCTATTGGGTGACGAGGACGCGATCCGCCGCCGTCGCGCGGATGACGAATACCGCAAAGGCAATCCGGCCCCCGTAGAAGACGGGCCCGCCGAAACCAGCCGTGGCTCGAACATCAAGTCCGGCAAGCCCCCCGCCGGAGCCGGTGGGGCTTAACATATGTCAGGCCTGGTCGGAACGCCCCGACCTGTCCCGGTGGGGCTTAACGAATGTTGGCCCGATTCGGGACGCCCGGGAGTCGTCCCCGGTGGGGCTTAACATATGTCAGGCCTGGATCGGGACGCCCGGAGCGTCCCAGCGGGGCTTAACGAATGTAAGCCCGATTCGGGACGCCCGGGAGTCGTCCCCGTGGGGCTTAACACATGTCAGCCCGATTCGGGACGCCCGGGAGCGTCCCAGTGGGACTTAACACATGTCAGGCCTGGTCGGAACGCCCCGACCTGTCCCGGTGGGGCTTAACGAATGTTGGCCGATTCGGGACGCCCCCGGGAGCGTCCCCGTGGGGCTTGACCAATGTAAGGCCTGGTCGGGACACACCTCAGTCCGAGGCTACTTGTATAACCAGATGCGCAGCATGGTCAGCAGGTGATCGGTCTGCACCGGTTTGGCGATGTAGTCAGAGGCGCCGGCCTCCATGCAGCGTTCGCGGTCGCCTTTCATGGCTTTAGCCGTCAACGCGATGATGGGCAGCGACTTCAACTCCGGCACCTTGCGCAGTTCGCTCATGGTTTCGTAGCCGTCCATTTCCGGCAGCATGATGTCCATCAGCACCAGATCCACATTGTTGTCGGCCTTGAGGATCTCGATGGCTTCGATTCCACTCTCGGCCGTCAGCACCACCATGTGATGCCGCTCCAGCACGCTGGTCAAGGCGAATAGATTGCGGGCGTCGTCGTCCACAATCAGAATGCGTTTGTTCTCCAGGGGCGCGTCGGTCTGGTAGACCTTGTCCACCAGATGCTGCGAGACTTCCACGTCGGTGGGCAGCTTATGCAGGTAGACCGAGGCCTCGTGCACCAGCTGATTGATCGAGTCCCCGCCCTTGACCACCACGCTTTGAGCCAGCTTCTTCAGACGGCTCGCCTCTTTCTTGTTGAGTTCGCGGCCGGTATACACAATGACCGGGAGGTTCTTCAGGTTATCCTGGGCCTGTAGCTCTTGCAGAACTTGAAAGCCCGAGATGTCCGGGAGTTTCAGGTCCAGCACCATACACTCGAAGGGTTGAGTCTGGAGAGCGGCCAGAGCCGCCTGGCCATTGTCCACGGCTACCACTTCCACGTCGCCCTTGGCCAGCATCTGGGTGATGTTCTCGCGCTCGACTTCCTGATCTTCGCAGACCAGCACGCGGCGCACGCGCATCTTCAAGAAGTCGGAGAGGCGATGAAAGCACTGGCGCAGTTGCTCGCGCCCGATCGGCTTGATCAGGTGGGCCAGGGCGCCGCGCTGCAGACCGCGCAACCGGTCATCCTGACCGCTGATAATAATCACCGGAATGTGACGGGTCTTCGGATCGGCCTTCAGGCGGTCGAGCACGCTCCAGCCGTCCACGTCGGGCAGGTAGATATCCAGGCTGATGGCGTCCGGCTGCAGTTCACGAGCCATGACCACGGCCTCCTCGGCGCTACGCGAGACCACCGACTTGAAGTGGAATTCGCGAGCCGCCTCCTCCAGGACATCGGAAAACTCCGCGTTGTCCTCCACGATCAGGAGCAGGCGATCGCCTGGACTGAGATCGCGGGGAGCAAAAAGCGGGCTGGAGGCGGCCGAAAGTTCCAGAGGGGGCGGGGCGGGCCGCGGCGGGACGGGCGTAAATCCCAGGAAGATCCGGGGAATATAGACTGTAAAAGTGCTGCCGCGCGGCGACGACTCGGTCAGTTGCAGCTCTCCGCCCAACAGCAGAGCCAGCTCGCGGCTGATGGCCAGGCCCAGGCCGGCCCCGCCGTATTTGCGGCTGGTGCTGGCGTCGGCCTGTTGGAAGGCTTCGAAAATGACTTTCTGGCGTTCCGGCGCGATGCCGATGCCGGTATCCGTCACCGACACACCGATGACCTCGGCGCTGCGTTTGAGCACCTCGTTGTCGGAACTCCAACCTTCCTGGGCGCGGAAGAAGTGCACCGAAATGCGTCCCTTGTCGGTGAACTTGAAGGAGTTGGCCAGCAAGTTCTTGAGTACTTGCAGCAAACGCGGACCGTCGGTGGTGAGGGTGGCCGGTAGATCGTCGGAACGAGAAATACTCAGCTCCAGGTTTTTGGATTCGGCCACGTGGCGGAAGGTGCTCTCCAGATGCTGGGTGAGAGTATGTACGGTGACTTCTTCGGGGTCGATGACCACCGTGCCCGACTCGATCTTGGAAAGATCAAGAATGTCGTTGATCAGCGTCAGCAGGTCCTGGCCGGCGCCGCGAATGGTGCGGGCCATGTCCTGCTGTTTACCGGTCAGGTTGCCGTCGTAGTTGGCCACCAGTTGTTCGGCCAGCAGCAGCAAGCTGTTGAGGGGCGTGCGCAGTTCGTGCGACATATTGGCCAGGAACTCCGACTTGTATTTGGAGGTGAGGGCTAACTGCTCGGCCTTTTCTTCGATGGCCCGGCGGGTTTCTTCGATCTCCTGGTTCTTGCGCTCCACTTCGGCGTTCTGGGTGGCCAGCAGACGGGCTTTTTCTTCCAGTTCCTCGTTGGTCTGGCGCAGTTCAAATTGACCGCTCTTCAGTTCTTGAGCCAGCGCCTGCGATTGCTTTAAGAGTTCTTCAGTCCGGCTGGAAGCCTCGATAGTGTTTAAAATAATGCCGATACCTTCGGTGAGTTGTTCCAGGAACTGCTGGTCGATGGGGGTGAACAACTTGAAACTGGCCAGCTCGATGACGGCTTTGACCTCGCCCTCGAAGAGAATGGGCAGCACGATGATGTTGAGCGGCGTTCCCTGGCCCAGACCCGAGGTGATCTGCACGTAGTCGGGCGGCACGTTGGTTAACAGGATGCGTTGCTTCTCGAAGGCGCAGGTTCCAATCAGGCCTTCGCCCACCTGCCACTCGGTGGAGATGTTCTTGCGCTCGCGGAAGCCATAGCTGGTCAGCAGGCGATAGACTTCGTTTTCGCTTTCGCCGGCGCGCACATAGAAGACGGCGTGCTGGGCCGAGACCACCGGAGCCAGTTCGGCCAGCAGCGAGCGGGCCACGCGCAGCAGGTCGCGCTCGCCCTGGAGAATGCGGGTGAAGCGGGCCAGGTTGGTCTTGAGCCAGTCCTGCTCCGCGTTGCGATGGGTGGTTTCACGCAGATTTCGGATCATTTCGTTGATCAAATCCTTCAACGCCGAAACCTCGCCCAGAGCTTCCACCTGAATGGACCGGGTCAGGTCGCCTTTGGTCACGGCCGTGACCACTTCGGCGATGGCGCGTACCTGGTTGGTCAGGTTGGCGGCCAACTGGTTTACGTTGTCCACCAGGTCTTTCCAGGTGCCGGCGGCACCGGGCACCAGCGCCTGGCCGCCCAGCCGGCCTTCCACGCCCACCTCGCGGGCCACCGAGGTCACCTGGTCGCCGAAGGTGGCCAGCGTGTCGGTCATGGAGTTGATGGTGTCGGCCAGCTCGGCGATTTCGCCTTTGGCCTGGAAGGTCATGCGCTGTCTCAAGTTGCCGTTGGCCACGGCGGTGACCACCTTGGCGATACCGCGCACCTGGTCGGTCAGGTTGGCGGCCATCAGGTTCACGTTATTGGTCAGGTCCTGCCAGGTGCCGGCCACGCCCTGCACCTTGGCCTGGCCGCCCAGCTTGCCTTCGGTGCCCACCTCGCGGGCCACGCGAGTCACCTCGGAGGCAAAACCATTGAGTTGATCCACCATCGTATTAATGGTGTTTTTGAGTTCGAGAATCTCGCCTTTTACGTCCACGGTGATCTTTTTGGACAGGTCGCCGTAAGCCACGGCGGTGGTAACGGCCGCGATGTTGCGCACCTGCGAGGTCAGGTTGGAGGCCATGAAGTTCACGCTATCGGTAAGATCTTTCCAGGTGCCGGCCACACCGGGCACTTGCGCCTGGCCGCCCAGGCGGCCTTCGGTGCCGACCTCGCGGGCCACGCGAGTTACCTCGGCGGCGAAAGCGCGCAACTGATCCACCATGGTGTTCATGGTGTCCTTCAGTTGGAGAAACTCACCGCGCACGTCCACCGTAATCTTCCGGGAAAGATCGCCGGTGGCCACGGCGGTGGTGACGTCGGCGATGTTACGCACCTGGTCGGTCAGGTTGGCGGCCATTCGATTCACCGAGTCGGTCAGATCTTTCCAAACCCCGCCCACGCCGGGCACGCCGGCCTGGCCACCGAGCTTACCCTCGGTGCCCACCTCGCGGGCCACGCGGGTTACCTCGGCGGCGAATCCTTGCAACTGTTCCACCATGGTGTTGATGGTAATTTTGAGTTCGAGAATCTCGCCTTTGACGTCCACGGTAATCTTCTTGGAAAGATCACCGTTGGCCACGGCGGTGGTGACATCGGCGATATTACGCACCTGGTCGGTCAGGTTGGTGGCCATTCGATTCACCGAGTCGGTCAGGTCTTTCCATACGCCGCTCACGCCCTTCACATCGGCCTGGCCGCCCAGCCGGCCCTCGGTGCCCACCTCGCGGGCCACGCGGGTCACCTCGGCCGCGAAGCCCTGCAACTGGTCTACCATGGTGTTCATGGTGCCCTTTAATTCCGCGATCTCACCGCGCACTTCGACGGTGATTTTGCGAGTAAAATCGCCGTTGGCCACGGCGGTGGTCACTTCCGCGATGTTGCGCACCTGGCCGGTCAGATTGTCGGCCATGGCGTTTACGTTGTCGGTCAGGTCTTTCCATACACCCGACACGCCCTTCACGTCGGCTTGGCCGCCCAATTTCCCCTCAGTGCCTACCTCGCGGGCCACGCGCGTTACCTCAGCCGCGAAACCATTCAGCTGATCCACCATGATGTTGATGGTTTCCTTGAGTTCGGCGATTTCGCCGCGCACGTCCACGGTGATCTTCTTGGACAGGTCGCCGCCGGCCACGGCCGTGGTCACGGCCGCGATGTTACGCACCTGGCCGGTCAGGTTGGCGGCCATCAAGTTGACGTTGTCGGTCAGGTCTTTCCAAACGCCGGCCACTCCCGGCACTTGCGCCTGACCGCCCAGCTTGCCTTCGGTGCCCACCTCGCGGGCCACGCGGGTTACCTCCGAGGCAAAACCATTCAACTGTTCCACCATGATGTTGATGGTGTTTTTCAACTCGAGAATTTCGCCCTTGACGTCTACGGTAATGGTTCGCGAAAGATCGCCGCGGGCTACGGCGGTGGTCACCTCGGCGATGTTACGCACCTGGCCGGTCAGATTGCTGGCCATCAAGTTCACGTTATCGGTCAGGTCTTTCCAGACGCCGGCGATGCCCGGCACCACGGCTTGACCGCCCAGTTTGCCCTCGGTGCCCACCTCGCGGGCCACGCGGGTTACCTCCGAGCCGAACGAGCGCAATTGATCCACCATGGTGTTGATGGTGTCCTTCAATTGCAGAAACTCGCCGCGTACGTCCACGGTGATTTTCTTGGAAAGATCGCCTTCGGCCACGGCGGTGGTGACTTCGGCCACGTTGCGCACCTGGCCGGTCAGGTTGCTGGCCATCAAATTTACGTTGTCGGTCAGGTCTTTCCAGACGCCGGCCACCCCGGGCACGGTGGCCTGACCCCCTAGTTTCCCCTCGGTGCCCACTTCGCGGGCCACGCGGGTGACCTCGGAGCCGAACGAGTTCAACTGGTCCACCATGGTGTTGATGGTTTCTTTTAATTCCAGAATCTCGCCCTTGGCGTCCACGGTGATCTTGCGGGACAGGTCGCCACGGGCCACTGCAATGGTTACTTCGGCGATGGAGCGGACCTGGTCGGTCAGATTGCTGCCCATGCCGTTCACGTTGTCGGTGAGGTCTTTCCACACACCGGCTACCCCCGGCACCAGCGCCTGGCCACCCAGTTTGCCTTCAGTACCTACCTCGCGAGCTACGCGGGTTACCTCCGACGCGAAAGAACGCAACTGATCCACCATGGTATTGATGGTGTCTTTCAACTGCAGTAACTCGCCGCGCACGTCGACCATGATCTTTTCGGAAAGATCGCCCTGGGCCACGGCCGTGGTTACGGCCGCGATGTTACGCACCTGGCCGGTCAGGTTGGCGGCCATCAGATTTACGTTATCGGTCAGATCCTTCCAAACGCCGCCCACGCCCGGCACCTGGGCTTGACCGCCCAGTTTGCCTTCGGTGCCCACTTCGCGGGCCACGCGAGTCACCTCGGAGCCGAATGCGTTCAACTGATCCACCATCGTATTGATGGTCACTTTGAGCTGCAGAATTTCGCCTTTTACGTCTACGGTGATCTTTCTTGAAAGATCGCCGCGGGCCACGGCGGTGGTTACTTCGGCAATGTTACGCACCTGGTCGGTCAGGTTGCTGGCCATCAAGTTGACGCTGTCGGTCAGGTCGGCCCACACACCGGCTGAACCGGGCACCAGCGCCTGGCCGCCCAGCTTGCCTTCGGTGCCCACCTCGCGGGCCACGCGGGTCACTTCGGAGGTGAAAGAACGCAATTGATCCACCATCGTGTTGATGGTGTCTTTGAGCTGGTGCAGCTCGCCGCGCACGTCCACGGTAATCTTTTTGGAAAGGTCGCCCTGGGCCACGGCCGTGGTCACGGCCGCGATGTTGCGTACCTGGTCGGTCAGATTGGCGGCCATTAAATTCACGCTGGCCGACAGGTCTTTCCAGGTGCCCGACAGGCCTTTTACGCGCGCCTGGCCCCCCAGCTTGCCTTCGGTGCCCACTTCGCGGGCCACGCGGGTCACCTCGGAAGCAAAACCATTGAGTTGTTCCACCATGGTGTTCACGGTGCGGGCGGTACGCAAGAATTCGCCCTTCAAGGAACGACCCTGCACTTCCAACTCCATATTTTGAGACAGATCGCCGCGGGCCACGCCGCCGATGACGCGCGCGATTTCCGAGGTGGGCCAGACCAGGTCGTCGACCAGATCGTTGACGCAACTGACGCAACGGGCCCAACCGCCGTCGGCTCCGGCCAGAGTGATGCGGTGCCCGGTTTTGCCCTCGGCGCCGACCGCCCGGCTGACCGTCTCCAACTGGGCTTTTAGACCCGCGTTGAGTTCGACCATAGAGTTGAAAGCGTCGGCGATTTTACCGTCCAGCCCCGTCCAATGGTTCGGCAGCCGGGTGTCGAACTCGCCTCGCTTGACCGCCATCAGGGCATTGAGAAGGATGGTTTTATCGAGTTCGGACTCTTCTAATACGGGCATTCTCGGTCTCCTCTAAAAAGTCACACGGCCCAATAGCATAGCAGCTTGTGGCAGTCAGGAGAGTAGCCTGGAGTACTGGTTGGAGCAGTACGGGGATCCCGCGCTCAGAGGCGGAAGTAAAAGATGGCCCCCGACTGGGGTTTGCCTTCGGCCCAGATGGATCCTCCGTGGCGGGAAAGGGCGCGGTGGGCGATAGCCAGGCCGATTTTGGCGCCTCCGGCGTCGCCGATCAGGCGCTGGCGCTGAAACGGCAGGAAGATTCGGTCGGCGTAGTCGGCCGGAAAACCGCTGCCGTTGTCGCGCACGAAGTAAGTGGGGTTTTCATCGAGCTTGCCGATTTCTACCTCGGGGCGGGGGACTTTGCTGGTGAACTTGATGGCGTTGGATAGCAACTGGGTCAAGGCCGTTCCCAGCAGGGCCGGGTCGGCCGTCAGCGTCAGGCTGTCGGGCAGCTTCCACTGGACGCGCTGATGATCCGGCAAGGACGGGAGTATGCCCTTGACCAGTTCCACCAGATCCAGTTCGCGTGGTAGAAAAGGAGCGCGGGCGACCTGTGTCAGATCGAGAAAGCCTTGAATCAGCTTGTCCGCTTTCTCCAGGCCGGACTCGACGAAGTCTAGGTATTTCTTGCCTTTGCCGCTCATCTTTTCGCCGAATTCCTCGCGCAGCAGCCCTACGTAGTTGGCCACCGAACCCAGGGGAGCGCGCAGGTCGAAGGAAACCGAGTAAGTCAGGCCTTCCAGCTCGCGATTGCTGAGGGCTAATTGATGATTGAGCGATTCGATGTGCTGCAACTGACTGTTGAGCTGGTGATTGAGGTGCTTGAGCTGCTCGGCCTGAATCTCCACTTCGCGGCTTTTGCGATACAGGTCCACCAGGGCGCTTACCTTGGCGCGTAAAACCTCGGGAACAACCGGCAGGAAGATATAGTCGACGGCGCCCATGCCGTAACCTCGGGCGCGTTCGGCCTCGGAGGTGCTGATGCTGGTCACGAAGATCAGAGGAGTGTATTCGAAACGCGGGCGCTGGCGAATCATTTCCGCCAGTTCGAAGCCGTTCATATCGGGCATGTTGACATCCAGCAGAATCACGGCGAAGTCCTGGGCGCGCAGCAGCAGCTTGAGGGCTTCCTTAGCGGAGGAGGCGGTCAAGACCTCGATGGGCAGATCGCTGACCACCGACTCCATGGAGTGCAGCTTATGCGGGTTGTCGTCGACCAGCAAAACGGTGGGCCTGCCGGTTGTCTCGGGGAGGCCGGGCGCTACCTCGGGCAATTGCTCCATCATGAAGTTTGAACTCGCACGGAGTTAAAGAGTAACAAGTTCAGTCGGAGCCTGGGGAGTACGCGCGTACTTCACAGGCTCGAAATTTCGCCCGGAGAGCAAATTCCCTGTCAGAGCGTGTCAGGTGGACACCACCCGTAGGAAGTATCTTGAAGGAGTAGACCAAATCAAGACGGGAGGTCCACTCAAAAATGCTTCGCTTCAAGAACTTCGTGACCAAGAACGCCGAACATATCGCCCAGGCCGCTGTGTGCACGGCCATCGCCGCCAGCCTTCTCGGTTAACCTCGATGGGTGAACAGGATCTGGAGCAGGGTTTCGCGGTTGACCGGCTTTTGCACCACCTCGTCAAAGTGCACGCCGTGCTGGCTGCTGGCCAGATCACGCGGATCCTGGCCGGTGTGAGCGATGATCTTGGTATGCTCCAGGTGTTGGCGCCGGCGCAGGCGGTCCAGCAAGGCCCAGCCGTCCATGTCGGGCAGGCCCAGGTCGAGCAGAATGAAATCGGGCGGGGTCGCTTCTTCGATCAGTTGTAGGGCCTGGGCTCCGTCGCGGGCCACCGACGTTTCGCAACCCATGGTATTGAGCATCAGCACTACCGAAAGAGCGGCCATGGGATTGTCTTCCACCACCATCACGCGCACCCCGGCGCCACGCTGCAAGAGTAGTTCGACCTGGCTCAACAAGGCTGACCGATCCACGGGTTTGGTGAGGTAGGCGGTGCAACCGGCCTCCAGGCAGGCATCGCGGTCCCCCTGCATGGCCGAAGCCGTCAACGCCAGCACAGGCAGATTGCAGCCGCGCCGGCGCAGCTCGCGGGTGGCCGCGTAACCGTCCAGGCGCGGCATTTGCATATCCATGACCACTACTTCGGCTTCGGCCGTCTCCAGGTAGTCGAGGGCCGCCTGGCCGTCTTCCACGGTGACCACTTCGGCCTGAGCTTCGCGGAAATAGTTTTCCATCAAATCGCGAAGATCCGGTTGATCTTCGACTACCAGCACTTTGCGCCCGGGCAAAGGCAAGAGCTTACTGGGGCGGGGATCGCCGGCGCTACGCTCGCCCCAGGTGCGCGGTTCCAACAAGCTAACCCGATCCAGAGCGCCGGTGGAGACGCTGAAGCGAAACAGGCTGCCGCTGCCTTCCTGGCTCTGCACGTCCAGTTCGCCACCCAGTAATTTGACCAGATTGTAGCTGATGGCCAGGCCCAGTCCGGTGCCGCCAAAGCGCCGGGTTACCGAGGAATCGGCCTGGCTGAAGGGCTTGAAGAGCTTTTCCAGAGCCTGGCCGGCGATGCCCACCCCGGTATCGGAAACGCAGAATTCCAGGCGTTCTTGCTCGGCAAATAGAGTTACGGCCAGAGTGACCGTTCCTTCGTGGGTAAACTTGATGGCGTTGCCCAACAGGTTCATGAGAATTTGGCGCAGGCGGGTCGGATCGCTGGAGATGGTCTCGGGCATGAGGCCGTTGAACTCCACCTTCAGCTCCAGGTTTTTTTCGGCGGCACGCACGTCCATCAGTGAAATGACTTCGTCGATGATGTTGCGCACTGACACCGGTACGTGTTCCACCTGCAGACTGCCGGCCTCGATTTTGGAAATATCCAGCACGTCGTTGATGATCTCGAGCAGATGCAGGCCGTTGCGCTGGATGACCTGCAATCCCTCGAGATGGGAAGGGTCGGTGACCTGGCGCGAGAGGATATCCACATAGCCGATGATAGCCGCCATGGGAGTGCGGATTTCGTGCGACATGTTGGCCAGAAAGTGGCTTTTGGCACGGTTGGCGGCTTCTGCCTCCGCTTTGGCGCGGGCCAGTTCTTCGTCGGCCAGCAAGCGGTTGGTAATGTCCAGGAAAGTGACCACGCAGCCCTTCAGGTTGCCGCGTCCGAGACTGGGGTGTGACCAGCATTCCGCCCAGAAGGTCGAGCCGTCTTTGCGGTGCAACTGGACACGCGGCAAATGCAACGCCTGGGAAGTACGAAAGGAGGGCGTGATGGGGCAGTCGCCCACGAACCAGTGGCAAACCTCCTGACCCAACATGGATTGGTCGGAAAGAAAGCGTAGCTCCTGGACGCAGGACAGGTTAGCGAAGGTGCAGCGTCCCATGGTGTCCACCCCGAAAATGCTCTCGGCGGCCGAATCGAGCAACACGCGGAAGCGCTCGCGGGCTTCGTCGACGTCCTTTTCGGCTCGCTTGCGCTCGGTGATGTCACGGCCGGAAGGCACCAGATGGGTGATCTGGCCGGCCGCGTCGCGCATGGGAACCACCTGGAAATCCAGGGTAACGGTGTTGCCCCCCGAGCCCTTCATTTCCAGGTCGTAGCGGCTGGTCTTGCCGGCCGCGGCCCGGGAGATGGCGCCGCGTAGCTGTTCTTGGGTGGCCAGCAGGCCGTGCCAGCCCCGGTTGACCGGTTCGCCCCCTTGCTCCAGTCCGGCCAGCAACTCCAGCGCGGCCTGATTGATTTGCACCAGGCTGCCGTCGGGACGGCACACGGCCACGAACAGGTTGAGCGCGTCCAGGGTACGGCGCAGAAAGGCGGCCGCTTCTTGCAGAGCCTTCTCGCGTTCCATGCGGTCGCTCAAGTCGACGGCCATAATCACCGCGTAGCGCCGCCCGTCCTCGAGCACCCCCGTGCCCGTGCGCGTAAAGGCCCAGAACAGGGGGCGGCCGTTCTTGGCCCAGACGGTCGCCTGAAAGTCCCGGACGGGACGGTCGCTGAGCAACTCCGTCCAGCCTTCCAGGGCCGTGTCGGCGTCTTCCCGGTGGGCGGTCAGCAGCCACTTGGAAAGTCGCGGCAGTTCGCTGGCGGCGTAGCCGGTCAGCTCGGTGAGCGAACGGCTGGTGGCCAGAATTTCGCCGTCCTCGGTCACGATCAGGGCCGGAATGGGCGATTCCAACACGGCTCGCCGGAAGCGGAATTCGCTTTCGCGCAGCTCATGTTCGCGCCGCTGGCTCTGGGAGTTGTTGCGGGCGATGGTGGAATAGCCTTTGAGCAGCCCGTCGTCATCAAAAAGCGGATGCACACTTTGGACGGTGGGAATCTCCTCGTGGCTGGGCCCGAGCAGGGCGCTTTCGCCCTCCCAACGGCCGGAGCTGCCCGCCTCCTCCAGAGCCAACGTCAGCCGGTGCACCGCCCAGGCAGGGTGCACTTCCGAGAGAGGAAGCCGACTTGCCGGATCCATCCGCCGACCCAGCAGGCGCAGGCCGAAGGGATTGATGTAGGTGTAGTTAAGGTCGAGGTCGCAGATACCCATAAAGTCAGGTGAACTGGCCACCAGGCCGGCCAGTTGCAGGTTGCGCTCCGGTTCCTTGCGTACCAGTTCGGCCAGCACGGTGGCTCCTTCGGGGGCGCGCGGCAGAAAGCGGAGTTCCCAGGGGGGCAGCAGGCGATGCAGCAGCTTGTCCTGCCGCACCTGGGCCAGAATATGACGCACGTCTTTGCTCTCACCCAGATCGGGGAAGACCTCCTGGAGCCGGCGCCCGGGTTGACAGGCGGTCAGGCGGCAGGCGGCGGAACTCGCGTTTACGATGGTGCCTTGCGCGTCCACTTCAATGAGCAGCGAGTCTTTGACTTCCAGACGTAGCTCTACCACTCGGGCTGCTTCTTGTCTGGCCGGGTGAGTCCCGCTTGCGCTACGCGGGTCGGTACAGGCGTACTGGGGCCCTCTGGTCTAAGGGGTGGTGGTCTGATGCTGCCATTTGGCCGTGCCCGTGGTGGTGCGTTGCCGGCCCGTGGGGGTGGTGACGGTCTGCGTATGGTCGGCTTCACCGGCCTGCGGATGGTGGCTCTGGCCCTCATACTGCCAGGATTGGCCGGCCTGGTTGGTCCAACTGCCGGTGGTTCGGATTCCTTGCCCTTTTTGCCCGGCAGTGGTGGAGTGTCCGGTGCCCAGCGTCCGCCCCTCAGGGGCGGTCACCGAAGAGTCCCGGCTGGTGGTGAAGCCGCCTTCTCCGTCGCGCGTGGTGGTGGCGGATTTGTCCACTTCCCAGCTTTTGCCGGTCGTTTCGTTGGTGTAAGTGGAAGACTTATCGCGAGTGATGCTGCTATTCGTATCGCGGGTCAGGTTAATGGTTCGATTGACGTCGTTGGTTTGGCCGCGACCGTTGGTGAGGGTGCCGTTGTAGGTTTTCTGATAGCCGTTTTCGGCCTTGTTCACGTTGCCGTTGCCCTGGGCCTCCCAGGAACGTTGCCGTCCGCCAGGACCGGTCACGGTTTGCTGAGTCTCGCGCTGCCAACTGTTGCGGCCCGTCCGGTTCAGGTTGGTGGCGCGATTCACCTGGGAACTTTGACCGTTCGGCCCGGTTCGAGTGCCCTGATATTGGCTCTGAAAATTCCCGGGAGTGCGCGTCCCGGTCTTGCGTCCACCGCGTCCACGAGCCTCGGCGGGCGCGCTGAGCAGCACGCTCGCTCCTACTAGAAGAGTTACGGCTAAAGTAAAGTTACCTTTCATGTTGAGCCTCCCGAGTCTTATCTGTCCGAGTGTAACCGTCCAGAGGGGTCCGGGTTGCGCATCAAGAAAAACTTTAGTTGCTGGTGGAAACGCTGAATTGTTGGGTCAGCGTAAACGGGCCTTGGGATAAAGGCACTGTTCCTAACGCCATCTTACGCTGGACTTCGGTGACGCTGACGGCCCGGAGTTCCAGGATCCAGAGGGGGGCTCCGCGGATCACGCGAAACTGCAGGAGCTGGTCACAGACGACCTTTTGATCGGGCCCCAGGGAATAACTGGTGGGGGCTGTCAGCCAGCCCGTCCAGCCGGGGTTGATGGCCTGGGGCGTGCCGGTGGGGGCCGGGTCTGAGCGCCGGATCAGCCATTTGAAAGGATGCTGCTGCTCGTATCCTTGAGCATCCGCCGCCGTTGAGACCACCACGCCGCCGGGATTGGGCCGGTTCGGAATCACTCCGTAGTAGGTGATCTGGCGCTCGAAGTGAGCGCTTCCATCGGGATTGACCGTCCAATCATGCTCATTCTGACCCTTGTCAGAGGAAAGAAAAGTCAGCGCGTCGCTGTCTTTGCAGCTAACGGGCCCGACACCGGCTATCGCCCACTGACCCGCCTTGCCCCCGGAATTGGCCAGGTCCCGCTGCAAGCTGCTTTTGGCTTTCAGCAAGTTGCGCACGGCCTCGTCCTTGCCGCCGGTCTTGCGCCAGATGTCACCCACGTTCTTGAGGGAAGAGGCCAGTAGCAACGTGATCAGACCAAACAAGGCGCAGGCCAGGCTCACTTCCACCACGGTCAGACCGCGCCGCTTACTGCGCATAGAGAATCCGAGCGACTTCCACCACCTGCGTCCCCTGGCCGGCGGCGCCCGCCTGCCCGCCCTGCCAGGTGGTATTCACGGAGCAGCGCAACAGGCCGGGCGCGGCTGCGTCCAGGCTGTTCAGATAGAGCCGCGAGGTGTAGTTATTCGAGCCCACCTGGGTGGTGTCTTGTAGATAAGGACTGGCGAAGGAAGTTTGCAACCAGAACAAAGCCGTCGAAGGCGGCAGACTGTAGACGAACTCATCCAGCACCTGATCCGCCCTGGCTTGAGCCACCACCGTGTCGCTGGACTTGTTTTCGCTGCGCAGCGCGGCGATGGCCAGGGCGATCAAGGACAACACCACCACCACGCACAGGCCCAGAGAGAGCATCACTTCGGCCAGGGTCATGCCCCTTTTCAGAATTGATGCCACGAGAGAATTTCCATGGAGAACGGACCCGCCGGCGCCAACGCGGCTACGTAGCTGGGATCGTAGGTGATGTCCACGCTACCCGCCGTCACCGTCACATTGCCGGCACCCGTCGTGGAAGGGCCGGCCGGATCGCCCCCGTAGGCCACCATGCTGCCTTTCAAAGTGAACGGACCCACGCTGGTCCCCGAGCCGTCGGCGGCCAGCACGGTGATGTCTTTCCAGGCATAGACCACTCCTTGCAGCTTTACGGAGTGGAAGCTGCCGCCCGAGGTAGAATCCAGGTCGTAGGCGTCGATTAAGATGTTACCCTGAGCATAGAGATTCAGTCCCAACTGGGTGCCGGAACTGGAGTTGAAGTCGGTACTGGTGCCAATCAAGCGAATATCGCCTTTGGAGACCAGAGCGGAGCCATTGCTGGCGATCTGGGCGCCGATGGTGATGTCCCCGTCGTTGGCCACCATCACCCCGTTGGCCCCTCCCTGCAGTTGCAGTTCCAGGTCCTTCGGTCTCAGGGCCGTGCTGGGGGGAGCTGCGGGAGCCGGGCCGGTGGGGGTGGCGGCTGCTGCGGTCGCGGTTTGCAGGGCGGTGAAGTCAGCAACGGCGGCCGAGCTTAACGCTCCCGGCAAAGAACTGGAACTTTCTTTCCAAATGTAACCCTTAGCAGGCGAGGCAGGAATCCCGTTGGGCAGCCAGACGGACCCTCCACCCACAGTATACCGTGTATAGGTCACCGCTGAGGAGGGAACGCTACCTATACCAATCGAGCTGGCGCTAGCGCTGGTGCTGGAGACGGTGGAAGCAGGAGCGTTGTCCAGGATGGTTTTCCAAGCCGCCAAAGAGTCGGCGTCCAGCGGTAGCTTGCTCGAGTACGGGCTGGAGAAGTAAGCGTTCATGATCCCCGAGGCCGTCAGGGCCGGCAATGGATTGGCGGCCGCAGGCACTCCGCCGTATCCAGCCGACTGCGGCGCCCCTCCTTCGGGTACCAGGGCAAACCCGGTGATGGAGCCGGAGGGGTTGATCTGCAGGTCCTTGCTTAAAGTTACGGTAAACTTGGGGCTGCCGGGATTGGTGGTAATGCTCATGCCGCTGGGCAGGGCGACGGCGGTGCCGGTGGGTTGAGGGCTGGCCATCACGTAGTCTTTGTAATCCATATTAACGTACATCAGCTGGCCGCTGGCGTTCACCAGATAAGTGCCGGCCTGCAGGCCGATGGGGCTGACGGGGTTGCGCACTTTATCGGCGGGAATTTGGTAGAGTCCGGTGGTGTCTTCACTCTTGACGGTGACGCCGGTGACCGGGCCGGACACACTCTGGGACCCGCCGTGCATCAACTCTCCAATTGTCGAAGTTATACCCCCATCAATATTCAGATCCGCTTTGGTGCGCATGCGGGCCGTCTGACCGGCGGGGGCGTTCAAAAGCGCGGGGGCATTGGAGGTCACGAAGAGATTACCGGCCGCCATGACGGCCGCGTCCGTAATCGGCTGGTTGTTGCCCAGATGCAGGACCGCCTGGGCGATGCGCTTGTGATAGCTCCCGACAAAAGCGCTGGGTTGCCCGCCGGACATGGCCACACTGCGGCCGCTTCCTCCCTCAATGCTGAGAACCAGGGTATTGCTGGGGATGGTCAATTGCGAGGTAGCCCAGGGGCCACTGGAAGTGTAGGCGCCCAGCATTCCCTGAGCCAGCGGTAGGGGACGGCTTGAGCCTCCCACCAGATTGTTGCAACTGCAGTAGGGGAAGTCGCTCCAGGTGGTGGTCGGATCATTCATTTCATCGCTGGCCGGATCCGTGCTGGCCGTGCCGTCCTGGTAGTTGAAGCGAATGCGGAAGCGATTCCAGGTCGAATTTTCGGCTACCCAGCCGGTCACCTGGCCCTGGCCCTCGGTCACATACAGGCCGGGAGCATTGAAGGTTTGCACATTGGTGGCCTTCCAGCGGGGATCCTGACTGATGCGGCTACGGGCCCAATCCAATCCGGAGCGGGTGGCCCGATCCGCCGCGGCCAGAGAAGAGTCGGCCGCGCTCCGGGCCAGGCCGCTGGGGGCAAGAGAAATGGCCGCGGTGGCGAACATCAGCGTCAGCATACTGATGAGGAGCACCGAGATGAGCATGATGGCGCGCCTGGTTTTTCTCATTCGACTTGTTCCTTGTTGAAAGTCCCCACTCTCAAGTTTAGCATAGAATTGTGCCGATATGCGAATTTCAAGTGGTCAACAAAGCAAAGTTCTCTCCGTTCACGGCGGTGACCGCGTGAATATCCTCGAGTTCGCGTTTCCATAGAGACTTGCCGCTGCGTAATTGGCGAGCCTCCAATACCAAAGACATTCTCCCGCCCGTGTCTCCGCGTCCGCGTCGCAGCAAAGCCACATCCTGGCAGATGCTGATGTGCGTGCACAGGGAGTCGGACCAGAGCGTTCCACCCGTCACTATATCGACGGCCACGCTGGATTCGTGCAATTCCACCAACGCAATGCGGTTGGCGTAGCCCAGCAGCAGAGCCTGGTGGTCGTAGGCCGTGATCGGCTGCACCCAGACCGGTTTCAACTGATCCGGACGAAAGGCGGCCAGGGCGATGCGACGGGTCAAGGTCAGGGTGTACTCGTCATCGCCGGCCACCAGGATGACCCGGTTGGGGGTGGTGGTTGTGGTCAGACTACGCACCAGTTTGCCATTCTTCAGATCGAGCCAGCAGACGCGGCCGGCATTGCCCAGACCCAGCACCAACGAGGAGGGCAGTACACACCAGCTCTTGAGCTCGTTCATTTCCGTGTTTTCCCAGCGTTTTTTCCCGCCGTCCAGCTCGAAACAGGTGACTCCTTTGAGGTGACCGACGTAGACCGCCTGAGCGTCGAAGCCCAGGATCTGGCCATAGCCCATCTCCTGGCTCCAAAGAATGCGGCCGTCGGGGAAATGGACGCCGCACACCCGATAAATATCGGAACTGGTCTTCTCGGCCGTGACCAGCAGGTCGGGCCGCACCCAACGGCCGTTGTCGGGGCCTGGAATGACACAGCTCTGGCCGGCAAAGTCTAGAGCCAGTACGGATTGGCCATTGGCCAGCAGGAACCCATGTCCGGCTGAATCGAGAGTGGAGCGGTTGCCTTTGGGAATCGACACTTTTTGGTTGTGCAGGGTGGCCCCGCTCTTGGGATCCAGGGTGAGCATCTGCCTGGCTTGCATGGCCGGCGGGCGGGCGCACCCGGTGGCCAGAGCGGCCAGGCTCCAGGCGCTCAGCCCAAAAAACTCTCGACGTTTCATATTCACCTCTTGCCCTGACACTGGGAAGCAGGTAAGCTGCACCAGCTGTGATAAAGATAAATCAATACGCTTAGCAATACCCGAGGTTCAATGAATTTACTCCATTTCGCCCAGCAGGGCGGTATCTTTATGGTTCCGCTGATCTTCCTCTCCCTCCTATCGATGGCCGTAGGTCTGGAACGCACATTCTACTTCGCCAATCTCCACTGGGGGGGAGAGACTTTTCGCCATCGGCTGGTGGGCCTGCTGCGCGAAGGCAAAGAAAGGGAGGCGGTGGAGTGGCTGCAAGGCCTGCGCGGGGCGGTCGCCGGGACAGCCCTGGCCGGGGTGAAACGCTGGTCGCGCGGCCGGGCTTCGGTGGAAAACGCCATGCTGGCCCAATCCCATCGCGATCAGGCGGCCCTGCAGCGCTTTTTGGTGATCCTGGAAACCACCGTCACCGCTTCTCCGTTGATCGGTTTGTTGGGCACCATTACCGGGATGATGGGGGTCTTCCGCGCCGTCTCGGCCAAAATCGCGGAGAATCCGCAGGCCGATACCTCGAGTATCCTGGCCGGTATCGGTGAAGCTCTGGTGGCCACCGCCGCCGGCATCCTCATCGCCGTGGTCAGTCTTTTCATTCATAACCTGTTTCAGCGCCTGGCCGAACGCCAGATGGACGAAGCTCAGGACATCGCCAACGAACTGGTCGATCTGATCGACGAAAAGTCCCATGCCTAAACTCTTTCCGGCCCGCAAAAAGAAACGCACTCCGCGCATCGAGATCATTCCCATGGTGGACGTGATGTTTTTGTTGCTGGTGTTCTATATTCTCTCCAGCCTGGCTCTCAAGCACCCCATGGGCATTCCCGTTAACCTGCCGGCCGCCGATAGCTCCGAATCCGGTGCCGCACACCAGCCGATTGTCCTCACCGTCACCAGGGACGGCCGCTATTACCTGAACAAGGATGTCATCAAGTTGCCCGATTTGGCCGGGGGCATCGAGGCGCTTCCGGGAGGGCTGGCGGCCGCCCGGAAAACCAACATCGTGCTCAACGCCGACCTGACTTCGCAGCACCGCTACGTGGTGGCCGCCCTGGATGAGTTGCGCAAGTTGGGGCTGAACGACTTTTTGATCGCCACTGAGGAGAAATAGTGCGGCATCTGGTCGGGCCGTTTCTGTTGGCCTTGCTTTTTCACTGGGTGGGCTTCGTGCCTTTTTTCAATTTGTTGTTCATACACTCCACCCCCGAGCGGGAACAGCCCAAAGTTCGCGTCCACCTGGTCACTCGCGCCAAACGAAAACCTGTCAAGCCGGTGGTCAAGAAGCCGATCTTGAAAAAGCCCGTTGCACCAAAGCCAAAACCAAAACCAAGACCCAGGCCGGTGGCTAAACCAGTCGTTAAACCGGCGTTCAAACCGGTGGTGCCTCCGCCGCCGGTGGCCCGTCCGCGCCCGGTCGAGCAACCCGCGGTCCCGCAGCACCGGCCTTCCGTTCCCAGCGGCGGGCCCAGCTATCGTCCGGCCACCTCGCCGGGCGGGCGGCGGACCGTCCCGGTTCCCAGCGGACCCGCAGCCACTCCCGGCCAGCTCCCTGGACCCGCCCCGGGTCCGGCCCCGGGACCGGCTCCCACCTTCCCGGGGCCGCCGCCGGCACCCGGACCTACCGGACCTGGCGGACCTCCAGGAGGTCCACCAGCGCCACCCGAGCCGAGCTCACCCGCTCCGGCACCTCCCCCCGTCCCGCCGCCCGCTCCACCGCCGGCACCGGCACCTGCACCCCCGCCGGCGCCCAGTGTTCCCGATCGAGAGGCCACGCCGGTGGGCCGGCCTAACATCAAAATGCCCGACGATTTGCGGCGCAACGGCGGCAAGACTTTCGTGCGCGTGGAGATCGAAGTGGGCGCCGATGGGAGAACCGCCATTCGGTTGCTGACCAGTTCTGGAAGCCCCGATTTTGACCAGCAGATTCAGCAACGCCTGGCGGACTGGCAGTGGGAGCCGGCTGTGCAAAACGGCCAGCCGATTGCCAGCAAACAGCGCTACAAGCTGGAGTTCGAGGTCGAATAGGACTTCAGCACGGCCACGGCGATGGGAGCGGCCAGCGCGCCGCCGTAACCGCCGGAACGTTCCAGGAACACGGCCATAGCCAATCCCTGGCCGTAGCCAACGAACCAGGCATGATTGTAGCCACGCGGATTGTCGCTGGAGGGAGAGTTCTCCACCGTGCCGGTTTTACCGGCCAGTCCTAAACCCTGACCGCCCGCGCCGGCGGCGGTGCCTTGACTGACGGCTCCCTCCAGCCCGGCCCGCAAGCGCGCCCAATCTGTTTCCGAGAGTTCGATACATCCAAGGATTTCGGGTTTATTGTGGAACAACGTTGGCTTGGGAATCCAACCGCGATTGCTGACCCCGGCGGCCACGCAGGCCATTTGTAGCGGGGTCACCAACAAATCTCCCTGCCCGATGGACAGGTTGGCCCGCTCGCCCTGGCTGGCTTTGGAGAGATCGGGTAGATAGCCGGGCTGTTCACCAGGAAGAGGAATGCCGGTGGCTTTGCCGAGGCCCCACAAACGGGCCCAGTCGGTCAACTGGGTGCCGGCCAGTTCCAATCCCAGATCGTAGTAGGCACAGTCGCAAGAAAAGGCCAGCGTCTGCTCGAAGCTGAGTTCGCCGTGGCCGCTGCGCACAAAGCAGTTGAAGGGCACTCCTCCGATCCAACGCGCACCCGGGCAATAAAAACGGCGTAGCGGTGGGACCAGTCCCTGGTGCATGGCGGCGCTGGCGGTGATAATCTTGAAGGTGGAAGCGGCCGGAATCTGGCCGGCGATGGCCCGATTGAGCAGGGGCGCTCGGGGATCTTTGAGCAATCCACGAATTTCGGTGTCGTGCCCGCTATGCACGAACAGGTTGGGGTCGAAGGCGGGCAGACTGACCATAGCCAGCACCCGCCCCGTTTGGGCCTCCATCACCACCACCGCCCCGGCCGGCTGATCGTCGGCGGCGCGCACACTGCCGAGTTGGCGCAGCACCGAATCCAGAGCAGCCGCAGCCGTCTGCTGCAAAGGGAGGTCCAGCGTCAGGCGGACGTCCCGGCCGGGGCTGGCCGGTTTCTCCTGCAGCAGCCGGAGCTTTTCTCCTTGCGAAGTCACCAGCCAGCGGCGCCAGCCGTCTTTCCCCGCCAGCTTGGGCTGCAGGCGTGCTTCCAGGCCTTCTTTGCCCTGGCGTTCGCCGACGTAGCCCAGCACATGGCTACAGGTGGTACCCGCCGGATAGACGCGCTGGGCTCGCACCTGGTAACGACAGCCCCTTTCCGCCAGCAGCGCCTGGCGTTTGGGGGTGAGCGGTTTGCCTTCCACCCAGGGTTCGTTGTCGGCCAGTTCCCGGCCGGTGCGGTCGAGCAAACGGCCCCGCCGGGCGGCCAGCGGCTCGTCCCAGAGACGTATCTGCTCGCCGCGCTTTTTCCAATAGGCGTGGTCCCACCATTGTAACTGGAGCAGCCGGCCCCACAGGATGAGCGCGCATGCCCCCAGGACCCACTGGAGTAGACGTATTCTCTTCACGGGCGGTGCCAACCCCAGCTTTTCAACGGGCGGAGCCGAGCCGGCAGCCACCACCACAGCAGGGCAGCCGATTGGATGGCCACGGCCAGCGCCCCCCACCAACTGAAGGCCGGTCCCAGAGCCCAGTACCAGAGCATTCCCACTGCCGCCGCGCCGCTGATCTGGGCGGCCGGCTGGCGCAGCCATTCGACCCGGCCCTGCAGTAGCCAGACCCACAAACACCAGAGCGGCCAGCGCCACCAGGCGCCGGCTTGACCAAGGGCCACGTCGATCCAGATCATGAGCAGCAGTTGGCGCGGCCACTTTTGCGAACTGGCCAGGAGCAGCAAAAGATCCAGGGGGGGCAGCGGCCAGGCCAGAGGCAGACTGGGAGCCAATAGCGCATAAAGCAAATAACTCACGGCTGCACTTCCACCAACAGCACTTCCAGTACCTGATCGAGAAAAACCGAAGGCTCCACCTCGTAGCGGGCAAACATCGGTTCAGAACTGGGCAGACTGCGGCGGACCCGTCCCACCAGCACCGAGGCGGGAAAGATCTGCCCCAGTCCGGAAGTCGTCACCAGGGCACCGGGTTGAATCGGTGGGCGGGAGCGAACTTCTTCCACCTCCAGCAGCCAACCCTGACCGTGTGCCACGCCCTGCAGCTCGCCCAGTAGGACCGGCACCCGGCTGTCCGGATGCAGAGCCGGACGCACTCGGCACTGATGCGCTTGCACTTCGACCACCCGACCCACCAGGCCGCCGCTGTGGAGCGCCACCGTGCGCAAGCTGACTCCGTCGGCACTGCCCCGGTTCATCCACAGGTCGAGCTGGCTGCGGTAGAGAGTGGAGGCGGTCAGGGACAGTTTCCAGCCCTGCCGGGGCAGGCTGAGCAGGGCCCGCAGGCGCTCGTTTTCCGCTTGCAGTGCCTGCACTTGAGCTTGTAGATCGTCGAGGCGGGCTTTGGAGTGGCTGGTCTGATAGAGCCCGCCGCGCAAGCGGGCTACCTGATCATACCAGCGGCCTCCCTGCAACCAGGCATAGGCCACCACCGCCAGAGAAAGCGCCAGCAGCAGCCGGGGCCACTGGCTTTTCATCCCAGTCGACCCGCCAGCACCTGTGACTGCACCAGAGCATCCAAGGTTTCTTCGTCTTTAAGTAGCGTGGCCAGCCCGCGGGCCACCGCCAGATCGGGCTCCGGCAGGATATGAATGGGTAGAGCAAGTTGCGCGCTCAGAGCTTCCCGCAATCCCTGTAGCGCGCTGAGGCCGCCGCCCACGAAGATTCCCTGATTCAGGATCACTTGCAAAAGGTCGGGCGGAGTTTCTTCCAGAAGTTGCGAAATCATCCGTAAAATCGATTGCAAGGAAAGTTCCACCCAGCGGTCCAGTTCCCAGGCGGCTACCATCAACTTGCGCGGCAATCCCGATTGCAGGTCTTTGCCGCGCACCTCCAGCCAGTCCTCGCGACCGCTGCTGGCGCTGACAAAGCCCAACAATTTCTCCAACTGCGAGTGGCCCACCGCCAACCAGTGGCGGCGCAGCAGGTGCTCCTGCAGCCGCTGCGCCAGTTCTTCGGCTCCGCCGCGCTGTTGCAGTTGATGGACGGCCGTGCCGCGGCTGAAGACGGTGGCCTGCATCAGTTGATGACCTAGCTCCAGCACCGCCACCGCCGGATACTGCGGAGGCGGATGTCCGGCGGCCACCGCCAGGCAGGCAGCCGAAGGCAGCAAGCACAGCGAGCCGCAGCCTGCCTCGCGCAGCATCTCGGCGAAAACCTGCAGTTCAATTTCGCCGGCCATAGCGGGCGCACTGGCCAGCACCGAGAGTTTGCCGCGCTGACCTTCCAGCAGGTGGCGCACCAGCTCCTCAGCGGCGTCGAAATCGGCCAGCAAGCCGTGGCGGAAGGGGCGCAGGAAGGTCCAGTGGGAAGGATGGCGGCCTTGCAGGGCCTGGGCTCGATCCCCCAGTTCCACGGGGGTGTTGCTGGACAGATCCCAAAGCACGGCGCTGCTCTGGCTGACTTCCAGGCCCTGAGCCGAAAGACGCCGGCTGCGCCAGCTCCCGAGGTCCAGACCTATAGTGGGGTTCGACCCCTCGCGTCGCAGCCAGTTAAACACGAGCAAAGTCGTAGAGGCTGCGGCCAAAAGTTTTCAGGACCTCCTCCAGGGTGGCCAGAGGAAAGCCAACCACGTTGTCCTGGCGGCCTTTGATACTCTCCACCAACAAGCCGCCCCAACCTTGAATCCCGTAGGAACCCGCTTTATCGAGGGGCTCCCCGCTGGCCACGTAGCGCTCGATTTCGCGTTCTCCCAGCTTGCGAAAGCGCACCTCGGTCACCTCCACGGCGCTATGAACCAGGCCGGTCTGGGTATCGTGGACGGTTACGGAAGAAAGCACCCGATGGGCGCGGCCACTCAATTTCTCCAGGTAGCGGCGGGCCACCAGAGCTCCACCGGGTTTGCCCAACACCTGGCCCTGGCAATAGACCACCGTGTCAGCCGCCACCACCAGCGAGTATGGCTGGCAGCGCCCGGCCACGTCGCGGGCTTTACCTTCGGAAATCTCCGGCATCATCTGTTGCAGCCGGGCCAGGGGCAGATGGCGGGGGAGAGGCTTTTCGGCTTCGGAGCGTGGGGCCATCACAGTAAACTGGATGTTCAAAGCCTCCAGCATTTGTTGGCGGCGGGGTGAAGTGCTGGCCAGTACGAGCTGCATGCCAGCCCAGTTTGTGCTAACGCGCGCTCACCCTTCCGCGTGGCGGATTTCAGCCTTGAATCGGGACTCCAGCTTAAGTGGATCGGGGCTGATCATATTTCAATCACGAAGTTCCACCATCACCCGGTCAAAGTCGTGCTGGGTCAGTTGGGATTACCGGGAAGGATGCTCTCTGCTTAAATAGCGGAAGCCCTGGAGGCTCCTAGAGCTTACCTACGTCATCCAGGCGGAAGATCAGGAACTTGGTTCCGTCCCAAAATAAGCCAACCTCGGCCGGGTCTTTGCTCAGAGCGTAGCATTGGTCGGGGGGAACTTTGGCTCGCTCGGTCCAGCGCGCGCCTTTGTCGCCAAAGACTTCCTGCAAGCTGCCCCATTTGGCGTCCTTGGCCAACTTCTCCACGCCGGCGCTGGAGATTTCCTTTTTCTCCGTCAGTTTAGCCAGCTCTTTGGCCACCACCTCGGGTGGGGCTCCTTCAGGAAGTTTGAAATAGGTGGCCGCCTCCTCGTAATTCTTGGCTTCCAGCGCGGCCGCCGCCTTGCGCAGATGGGCCAGGGCCGCCTCTCGGTCAGGAGCGCTGGCGATCGGTGTAGCGCTGGCGCTGACGCTGACGCTGGTAGTGGCCGTACCGGAAGGGGCAGGCTGGGAGCAACCGCCGAGAACGACCGATGCAAACAATAAAATAGCGATTTTCTTCATGGTGGGCGCTTCGCGAGAACCGTCAACTTGCCTTCGCGCCCTGCCATTTACTTCAGGAGAGGTAGAAAACAGCGGGCGCCAGAGGTTTCGGAACCTCGGATTCTCCCAGCAGTTGTTTGATATTGATTTCGATGGTTCGGGCAATAGCTGTCACCGCTGTGTCAGTCGGTCGGTTTTCGAACGGATCCTGCATGTGGGTGGCCGACTTCTCCAGCAGAAAAAAGGCCATGGAAATCGAAAGCAGCAAGGGTAGCTCAAAGCGGAACGGTACGTCCTTCAACGAAAGCGACAGGGTTACCACGAACAGGTAGATGATTCCGTGGAGAAAATAGCGGTAAGTAACTGGAAAAACAGTCGTCTTGATGCGTTCTGCTTTACCCTGGGAATCACAGAGACGCACCAATGTATTGTCGAGTTGCAACTGAGCAAACAGTTCCAATTGTTGTTTTTGGCGTAATTCCTTCAAATCCCGGCCATGCATCTCCAGCAGGGCCAGCGGCTTGTTGTTGTGCTTCGTCATCTCCCGCAGTTCCTCTCCCGAAAGCAAGGGCGCCAAATTTTCCGTGGGAGACAAGCCCCGTAACGACTGGCCCAGGCAATAGCACCAGGCAATCTGCCGAAAGGCCATTCGCCGGATGACCGCGTCGTTTCCGTCGGCCACCAGGGACCGGAGCTGCAGAACCAGGCTGCGCGAGTCATTGACGATGGCTCCCCAGACCTTGCGGGCCTCCCACCATCGATCGTAAGATTGGCTGATTTTGAAGGACAACAGAATCGAAATGGCCGTGCCGATAAATCCTGGAATGCTGGGTGGCATGATCGGCAGGAAGTCCCGGAAATAAGTTGTGACCACATGGACTACCAGCGACAAGAGCATTACGGAAACCAGGTCGTAACGAACTTTGCGCAAAATATAGACGGGGGGGATTCGTTGCTCTAGTAACATTCTACAGCACTTTGCACGAATCAGAGCGGTCTGTCCAGGGCCACAGTTTTAATAGATTCTTCACCTTTTCATCATCTCCACCGCTTTCTTAAACCGCGGCCCCGGTCCGGTGGCTGGCCCAGTGTTGCTGCAGGGCCTGTAACTCGGCTGCGATCTCCGGATCCTCGTTCTCCCGTAGCCGCTTCAAGGCGGGCTCCAATTGCGGCCTCTCCGCCTCCGCCAAACGGCGGGCGGCCCGCAGGGCGCAGTAAACGGTTCCTACATCCGAGTCGCGCAGCCCGCGCTGCAAGTCACGAGCGCTGACCGGGCACTGGCCGGCCGCCTGCAAAAAGAAGTGACTGCGTCCGTAGCCGCCGCCCGGCGAAGCAAGTTGTAACTGGACGTGTTGAAAGGCCTGCTGCAGCGCTTCCAGACCGGCCGTCTCGGCCCAGACACCCAGGGCGGCGGGGTTCCAATCCCAGAGTAGACAGGCCAGCTTGCCGTTGATTCCGTAGGGAGGTAGCAGGGAATGACGCGGCAGCCAACCCGCCAACTCCTCGCGCTGGTAGCGCAGCAATACCTGTTGGCAGGTCAAGCGGACTTCCGGGTCATGGTTGTAGAGCCCCTGAATGATGGCTGGAATTGCCTCGGGACCAGCCAGCCAGAGCATGGCCTCGACGTCTCGCTTCCTCTGCAGCAAGCGATTGACCAGTCGAGCCGGGTGGCGCGCTCCTAAAGCGGCCGAGGCGCCCCGCCCGGCTTCGTTTTCTAACCACAGCCACAAGGTCTCGTCCTGGCCGACGTCGCCCAGCTTGCGCAACAGCTTGCCGGCCAGCGGCCCCCAGGCGCCGCCTACCGCCCAGACCAGCGGCTGCACAAAGTCACTCGGATCGTGGCCGCGTTCCCATAGTTCCTCACAGGCTTCGGCCACCGCCCGGCTATTGCCCCACTCCAGCGCCTCGAGCAGCTCCTTGGCCGTGGCCCAGCGCCGATAGAGGCGCCAACCGTCCTTGAGTAAAGCCCGCTCTTCTCCATCCTCGGCCCCGGAGTTCTCCCAGCCGACTCCCTGCAGGTAACGAGCCACCAGCGGCAGCGCGGCGCGCGCTTCCTCACCCATTTCCAGCAGCTCGTGCAGAGCCGGATAAGGGCTCTCGGCAAAAGCTTCCAGGGCCAGATCGACATCGGTCATGCCGGCTGCCAACTCTTCGGCCCGGCGGGCCAGTTCCTGGCTGTCCCGGGCCTGCAGCAGCAGGCGCTGCCGGTCGTAGGAGACATCTAACCGATCGACCATTTCGCGGGCTTCCTCCCAGCCGGCACCACGAGCCTGCTCGGCCAATTCGCACAAGGTCTTGCGGCGAAAAGCGAGAGGCCAGGCCAGTTCACGGTATTCTCCTACGCGCAGCCGGCCCAGGGCTGAAGATAACTCCAAGGCATCCGATGGTTCCACAATATCAGGATCGTATCCGGAAAGCAGGCGGAGCAGTAGCGGCAGCCAGTCCGGCTCCACTCCACCGCGGCAGGCCAGTTTATAGCCCCCCCGCCGAGCTTCCAGCCACCAGTCGTGGCCGCTGCCCGGCTCCCAACGATTCCAGGCTTCGCAAGACTTCAAAGCCTGCCAGAGCAAACTCCAGCGAATGGGATCCTCGGGAAATTCGCGGCCATCGCGCGAAACGCGACCGTCTTCGCCACGCCAGCTCTGTTTGTGATACACCAGCTCAAAATAACCTCGCATCAGCGGCCACTCTCCCCTGCATCAATCATGGCAACCAGCGGCGGATTCCCAGCGGAGTTCCAACAGGTTACGAGTTAGTTGTGCCCAACTTGGCTGAACGTTCTCCCCGCAGCGTGAAAAAAGCGAGCGGACCAAAGGTCCGCTCGCTTTTGGTATCGCCAACGCTCGGGTCCTCGCGGCCCTACGCTCGGCGAAGACCGGGTTGCTCTACGCCTAATGAATTTCAATTTGACGCGGTTTGGCCGATTCCAGTTTGGGCAGCGTCAGGATTAAAACGCCGTTCTGGTATTCGGCCACGGCCCTCTCCGCATCGATCGCGAAGGGCAGCCGGAAGGTGCGGCTGACGCTTCCGTTGGTTCGCTCGCGGAGCAGGAACTTGCCTTGCTCGGGCGCGTTCTCGGCCGGAATTTCCGCTTTCAGGGTAAGGATATCTTTCTCGTAATGGATCTCCAGTTGTTCCTTGGTGGTGCCGGGGACATTGGCCTTGACCACCAGTTCATCATGGGATTCCAGGACGTCCACGAGCATGCTCGGGAAACCGCCGTCAGAACGGCTCACCGCCTCCCGCAAGGCGATTCCAAGGGTAGGTTCCAATAAGCGCATGATTGCGAATCTCCTTTGCTTGTTCATTGCTGAACGGATGACCTGAATTTACTCGGCGTGCGTTAGTCGGGAGTAAATGGGTCGTTAGCGTTCCGTTAGATTTTCATGGAGAGAGCCACACGAGCAGGCCCAAGGCCAGTAGTGCCAGGCCGATGCATAGATCGAAAACAGGAATGAATTTGCCCGGTTCCTTATTGAAAGCTTCCTGCTCAGCCTGATTTCGGAACAGCCGGGCTGGCCCGAAAATGCGTGCCAGGCTCAATCCCAGGAAAAAGGCGACAAGTATTAGTCGAGATATACTTTCCACTGTATACCGGGCTCAATTTCAGGGGCTTGAAGCTCTATCCTGTGGCGACTGAATCAAGAATGCATCAAGTAGAGAGCGCCTCTTTTGTGTGGGGGGGAGCAAGACAATGTCGCCGAGTGCTGAAGTCTGGCCGGTGACCTTCTTCTCCCTTCCGTCCAGGATGGTTCGCCTGTGTCGCTGGCTCGAGGCCCAGGTGGCTTTTGATCTGGCCATGGCCGCGCTCATCGTGATTTCCATCCTGATCCTGGCGATCGAAGTGGCGCTACCCCCGGGTAGCCAGTTACGTCACCGTCTTTTTCTGGTCGAGGAGGCCATTACCGGAATCTTCATCCTGGAGTTGATGGTTCGCTACCTGGCGATGCGCCGGCGTAATCGATTCCTACGCGAATACTGGCTGGATATTCTGGCCATTTTGCCACTGTTGCGCATCTTTCGTTTCGCCCGGTTTGTGCGCTTGTTGCGACTGTTGCGATTGTTTCGCCTGGCTCAGATGTTGACCAGCCACTCGCGTTTCTTCGACTATCTCTTGAGGCGGCGGGCCGGTGAGTACGTGCTGATGGGGCTACTGGTAGGCTTCACCATGGTAGCGGGGACACTGGGCATGGCTATGTTCGAACATCCCCACGGAGCCAGTCCCAAGTTGCTCGAGAATTCACTGTGGGTCTGCCTGTTTACACTATTTTCAGGTGAGTACTCGACTCAGTTCCCGGACAGCGTGGGCGGCCGTATGACGGTGTTATTGGTGCAATTCGCCAGTCTGGGTATGTTTGCCGTGATGACCGGCACGATGTCGGCTGTGATGATTGAAAAGCTGAGGGAGGGCGCCATTTTGCACGGAATGGTTTTTGAAGATATGGAAGATCACGTCATCTTATGTGGTTGGAGCAGTGGCCTTGAGAAGACTTTGATGGAACTGCAGTCCAGCTCTGACTATGCGCTGAGGGAATTCGTCGTGGTAGCCGACCGCGAGACCCTGCCCGACCTGGACTTTCTGCCGGCGCGAAACCGGATTCATCTGATGCGCGCCGACTTTACTCGGGTGGAGTCGTTGCAGCGCGCCAATGTGATGAAGGCGTCGGTGGCCATCATCGTGTCCGACATTGATGGCCACCGCACCCGGCAAGATGCCGATGCGCGCACGGTGCTGGCGGCCTTGACCATCGAAAAGCTCAATCCCTCGGTCTATACCATCGCCGAACTATCCAACGCCATGAACGAGCCCCATTTGAGAATGGGTAACGTCAACGAAGTCATCGTGAGCCGGGATGTTACCGGGCACATGCTGGCCCAGGCGGCGCTACACTCGGCCAATTCACAGGTACTGCATGAGCTGATCCGCTCCAGCCAGGGGGCCAATCTCGAGCCCCATCCGGTGCCCGCCGAGCTGGCCGGGCGTGAATTCGGGGAAATCCTGAGCGAGTTCCGCTTGCTCACAGGCGCTATTCCTATCGCCGTTCAGGACCGTCAGGGGGCGGTTTCGGTGAATCCCACCCGGCATGTCTTGGAATCCGGGGACTGCCTTCTCTGCATAGGCTGCGCTCGGCGCACTAACAACTAATGGTCTGCCGAAGCAATCGCTTGCTGAGTTGCCTGTAGCCGCTCCTGCAAAACTCGAGTGATGTTTCTTTGTTGCTCCTGGCGCCCGCGGCCGGGCAGGTAGTTGGCGATGGAACGGAGGCCGGCCGCGACGGCGGTGCCTCCGAATATTCCTCCGTGGGTGAGAAATAAGAAGTCGGAGGGCTGAAATCCGTTCGCGAGAATGCCGGCCAGGAGGCAGGATAAGCCGGTGGCCAGCATGGTTTTTCCGAGGGGAGGCCAATGGTAGTTTGGCGGGGTTGGGGGTATTTCTAGAGCCTTTTCCAGGGCTTCTTGGATGACCAGCCGTTTTTCTTGGAGCCACAGCTTGAAACGTACATCCTCGACGATCCTGGAGCCCGAGACGTCCATATTGAGGGAATCCGCGCCGGTGATCAGGGTCAGGCCAGGAATTTTCAGTTCATCAAAGAGCGCCTCCAAGGCAATTCCGTCGGCGATAGGGAGCAACCGATCCGCATGAGTGTCCGCTGAAATGAACAGGATGTCGCTGCCTCGGGCGGTGGTCAGCCAGGCTGTGCGCGCAGGCTTTTCCTCCCAGGCGGAATTCAGGAGTTTTCTTTGGGCCGACCATTTAAATTCCTGATGAATGGACTGGGGGCCCCAATAATATCGGGCCAAAGTAGAAATAGAACTGATAGGGCCGGCCGGCTTCAGCCATTCGAAACATTTTTGGTTACACCAACCGGCCAGGTGAGAATGGGAATGGCCTCCGCCAGGCTTTAGCAATAAGGGGCCGGATATGCCTTTTCCCAGGTAGATATCGCACAGCAACGGAAGTTCCAAGTTGAGCATTCTGTCGGGCGGGTAGGGAGAATCGGTGGTTGCTTGCCCCAGCCAGTACTTCCCGCGTGTATCGCTAGCTGAGGACCAGGGACGAAGGTGGTGCTCCATCACGGGAATCGGGCAGAACTGAACAGGGTAACTCAGGTGCGCGGCCAGTTCCCAGGGACAACCGGTGGAGAACCACACATAGATTCCCAGGCACCATCCTTCTCGCTGCAGGACAGGGAAATTCTTGGGGCACCGGCCCGGGCCGATCAGATTCCGGACTCTGCTGGTGGTGCCGTTTTGCCAGCACACCAGCGAAACCTGGGTCGCATCTGCCTGGGCCAGTCCAGCTACCGCTCTGGCCAGCAGGCCTTCGGGGGTGGCGCCGGCCAGAATCTGGGCTGAGGTTTGTGTCTCGATGTCGGCCAATGGGGGAACCTCCCCGACTCCGCAGGCTACCAGCCACAACTCCCGCCGGTACTGAGTCAGGTGCAGACTTCGGCAGCCCAGACGAACGAACGCCCGAACGGCAAATAGACTCCAGTTCGCTTGGTGATAGAACCCGTGGGACTTAAGTTTGCTGGCAAACTCCGTGAGGGCGAGAGTAAAGCGGCCTTGAGAATTGAACTGGCCTTCCGATTGAGAGGCTTCCAAATACCGAGCCAACTCCGGGCCGCCATCATTCTCCATGCTTCACGGAATCTTGGGCACGGTAGTGATGGAGACACACATTGGCTGCCAGAGTCGGATCCGAGCGAGCTAGAGAAAGCCAGGTCTCGCTCTGATCTTCTGGCTGAGTAGCCGTTTCCAGGAAAACCTCCCTGAAGGTCCACCGGGTCAGCGCGGATAGGATCTTGGGGGGTAACTGGGCGACCCGGCTCATGACCTTGGATAATTGTAGGGCTACGGCCGGATCAAGCTCTGCCAGCACTTGCGAGGAAGTTGCTTCAGGTAGCACAATCAGCAGACAGGCGGCCTTGGTCAGGCCATTTGGCCGGAGCATGTTTCGATTGCGCGAGAAGCGGTAGAGGTGAGCGGCTGTGAGCGTCAGTCCGCAACCGAGGAAGAATTCGAAAATCACCCTGGAGGGGTTCTCTGACTTCAGGTGATGGCTTTTCGGAGGCGAATCAAGAACGCAACAAGGTGGCTGACCCGCCGGAGCTTGCAAGATTTCGCAAAATGATGGTCTGCTTGCGTAAAACCACAAAAGAGAAGCTTGCCTGTCGGGTAACCTGTATAACTTCGAATTATGAAAATCAAGAGCCCACGTTGGTTGCGCGAAAAAAGCACAGCTCCGATCCGTATAGAACACCTCGCCGATCGAATCTTGTGGCAGGGCCGTAGTCCTTACCAGGAGATTCTGCTGGCCGAGAATGACCGGCTCGGAAAATACCTGCTGCTGGATGGGGACATGCAGTCTTCCACCAGTGATGCCGCCTTCTACCACGAACTCCTCGTCCATCCGGGTTTGCTAGTTCACCCACAGCCTCGCCGAGTCTTGCTGCTCGGCGGCGGTGAGGGCGCAACCTTGAAGGAAGTGCTCCGCCACCAGTGCGTGCAGGAAGTGGTAATGGTCGAGCAGGATGCGACGGTGGTCAAGGTTTGCCGAGAGCATGCCCCGGAGTTTCACGGCGGGGCCTTCCAGGATGGGCGCTGCCGGCTGATGGTGGGAGATGCGTTCCATTATCTTGAGCAGGCTCAAGGTAACTTCGACGTCATCATTGCCGATTTGACCGCGGAACCGCGGGGGCTCAACTTTCCAGAGCTTTATCGCTTGATCTCGGCCCACCTGGGACTGGATGGCCTGTTCTGTACCCAGCTCGGCAGCGGCAACCCCAACGAAGAAGGAGTCTTCCTAAGGCATTATCGTAATCTCAAAAAACACTGGGCCGTTCTTTGTCCTTTTGTTCAGTTCATCCCCAGTTATACCAGCCTCTGGTGCTTTTTGACCGCCAGTCATGGGCCCAATCCAGGCCTTTTGAGCGCTTCTGAAGTGGATCAGCGACTGATCGAACGTACGATTCCGAGTCTCCAGGCATACGATGGGGTCACGCACGTAAGTACCTGCCACCTGCCCAAGCACCTGCGCCGCGCGCTGGTGCATCTGCGCGAGGGCTCGGGTTGAGTTGGGAGGTAACACAGCCGCCACAGTTGCGCAAATTTTCAGCGCAAATTGGTTAAATTTCGGAAATCTTCTGCTGCTGGAATTTTTCCATGTTTATTCAACCGGTTGATAGACTCAGTAGATCATTCCGCCACGCTGGTGCCGATCTTCGCTGGCCGGGGCACTGGAGGCAGCGCGATGAAACACGGTCAGCAAAGGGTTTTGCTGGTGGAAGATGACGAGGCCGTGCGTAAGGTCATCCGTAGAATTTTGGAAAGCGCCAGCTTCGAAGTAGAAGAAGCTCGCGATGGAGCCGAGGCTTTGAAACGATGGGCTCCGACAAAGTTCGCCCTGGTCATTACGGATCTCGATATGCCGAGTATGAGCGGGCAGGAATTGGTGCTCACTCTTTTGTCTATCGACAGAACCGTTCGCTTTTTGATTATTACTGGCAGGCCCCAGTCTTTTCCTGAGGGATGGGCTTGCCTGGCCAAGCCTTTCTTGGCCAAGGAACTCTTGGAGATAGTGCGAGGTCTGACTTGTTAACCAGGCGTGATTATACAATTGCGGATGTGCCTAAAATTGCGGTAACTTTCTGCAGGAATTGGGTCTGCGTAAAGGGCTTCTCCAGGAATTCATCGGTGCTTTCCAGATCTTCCATTTGCTCGGGGCCGAACCCGGAGATGAGAAGAGCCCGGAGTCCCGGCTGCCGTCGCCGTAATTCGTTGACCAGCTCCGGGCCTTTGAGCCCCGGCAGCATGATATCGGCCACGATGAGATCGATTGGGTCCGATAAGTTTGCCAGCAGGGCGAAAGCTCCATCGGCTTGCTCAGCTGCCAGCACGCGGTAGCCAAATCGGAGCAGAAGTCCTACCAGCATTTCTCGCACGTCCTCGGAGTCTTCCACCACTAAAATGGTCTCGCCGCCGCAGGCGGGCAGACCGTCGCCGTCGGAGTCCAAGTCCGCCAGCCGGGCGGATGAGGTGAGCGGCCAGGACAGAAAAAATCCTGTTCCCTTTCCAGCCTCGGTTTTCACGTCAATCGTTCCTTGATTCATTTCCACCAGGCGCCTGACGGTTGATAGTCCCAATCCAGTGCCTTTGTCGACTCCTTTGGTGGTAAAAAAAGGTGACCAAATTTGTGAAAGAATGTCGTCGGGAATTCCCGTTCCGGTGTCGCTGATACTCAGTAAAAGCTCTTGAGGACGAGGATTTTCCGTTACCAGGTGAATGGTGCCGCCCTGCGGCATGGCGTCGCGAGCATTGATGACCAGATTCAAAATGATCTGGCATAAATGGGTTTGGTCCATCAGGATTTGAGTGTCAACCGCCCCCAGCCTGAGATGAAGAGAGACGTCCGGTCCGAGAACCCGGGTCAGCATGGGTAGAAGATCGTGGATCTGGTGGTGAACACAAACGATTTCCGCCAGCCCGGCCTGCCTTCGGCCGATTGCCAACAATTGTTTGGTAAGGGCGGCGCCGCGCAGGGCTGCTTTGCGAATTTCCTGTAGCCCGGTGCGGCTGGTTGAGCCGTCGTTGAGGGAATCGTCGAGCAGCAAATCGCTAAAACCGAGAATCACGGAAAGGAGATTGTTAAAGTCGTGGGCGATGCCGCTGGACAATCTCCCCAGCGCTTCCAGCTTCTGTGCTTGCAGCAACTGAAGCTCTAAATCCTTGAGCTGGGTTACGTCGACCACCATTCCCAGGGTCGTCTCGGCACAGGAGCCGTCGGCCAAAGGAGCTACTGATATGACTCCGACAATTTGTAGCCCGTTCTTTCCCCGCAACTGACAGGGAAAAGGGGAGGGCCCTTCGAGTAGAAACGGACCCCGGGCCAAGACCGCGGTCAAATCTGCCGAGTCGACAAACTCCAGAAACTGGCGGCCCAGAACTTCCTCGGCATCCAATCCCAAGAGTCTGGAAAACCGGTCATTTGCATAGGTGATGATCCCGAGTTCGTCCAGTATCCAAATGCCATCGGAAGCGTGGTCCACGATCTGCCGGCTTCGCCGGACGTTCACGCGGTGGGCCTTGCGAACCGCCGCTTCGGCCAGTTCCCGGCGGAGGGCCGGGACCAGGCGATTGAGATTGCCCTTCATCAAGTAATCTTGAGCGCCCTGGCGCATACACGAAATAGCCACGTCTTCGCGGATGGTTCCCGAGACAAACAAGAAAGGAAGGTCGGGCTGGGCAGCTTTTACCCAGGCCAGGGCCTCCACCCCGGTAAATCCCGGCAAGGAATGGTCGCAGATGACGGCATCCCAACGATCTCCAGAAAGAGCGGTGTGAAGGGCTTCGGGGCTGTCGACGCGGTGGCAAAAGGCGTCAAAGTTGGCCGAGTTCAGATGCATCCTGAGGAGTTCGGCGTCATCCGGGTCATCCTCGATGACGAGCAATCTGACCTGATCCATCGTTTCCTCACTGCCTCTTCGGGAGAAGATTCCAATTCAGGTTAGCAGAAACGGGACTGCCGTCCTAATGACGAGAGTACCGATCAGCCCTGGTGAATTTCCGCGCTTTGAGCCTGCGCCTGGGCCGGAGCGCGGCCAGGGAGCAGCTCAAGAATTGTTCCTGGGGGCGAGGCCATCACTTGCCAGGATGGCTTCCAATGCACCGTCAAGTGAGGAGTGCACGTTTTCCCAACCCAGCCTCTCAATGAGTCCGGCCCGCATCAACTCTCCCTGAGCTCGTTCGGTGACACCGGCCAACACCAGACGAGTTCCCTTCTTTTTGAGCCGCTCCGCCAGTCGTCCCAGACTGAGGAGACCTGTGCTATCGATAAAAGGAACCCAACGGAAAACCAGAATAAGCACTTTGGCCTCGGCCTGAATTTCCGACAAGGCGTGTTCAAAACGTTCGGCGGCGGCAAAGAAATAGGGGCCGTCGACGGTGTAGGCCACCACCCCCGCCGGCAGGGCGTCCGGGACGGTAGCCTGCAGATCATGCCGGGAGAGCTGGACGGTGCCCGCCATTTTCCGCAGAAAATCGATGGCCGCCAGCGCCATTCCGACCTGCACGGCGAGGATTAAGTCGGTAAAAACGGTCAGCAGGAAGGTACACAAAAGGATCAGGTTCTCGGCCCGTGGAGAGCTGCGCAGGAACGCCAGAATCTGGGGCAGTTCGCTCATATTCCAGGCCACCACCAGCAAGATCGCCGCCAAAGTCGCCAGGGGCACGGATTTGGCTAGCGGAGCCAGGAAGAGCAGGACCAGAGTCAAGAGCAGACAGTGAATGAGACCGGCCAGGGGGCTGTTGCCTCCGTAGCGAACGCTGGTTGCCGTGCGCGCCAGGGCGCCGGTCACGGCAAATCCTCCGAAGAAGGGGGCGACCACATTGGCCAGACCCTGGCCGACCAGTTCCTGGTCGGAATCATGCCGACTCCCCAACATCCCATCCGCTACCACTGCCGACAATAAGGACTCAACCGCACCCAGGCTGGCAATGGCAAAAGCGGGTCCCAGCAATTCGACCATTCGGCCCGGGCTCAAATCAGGAAACTGCAAGGCTGGTAACCCGGTGGGAATGCCTCCGAATGCGCTACCAATGGTGGCCACATCGGTAAACCCAAAGGCAGCCTGCACGGCCGTTCCCAGGCACAGGGCGGCCAACGGACCAGGAATCCGAGCCAGCTTGCCATGGCCGCACAATAGCAGGGTCGCCAGAGAAGTTACTCCCACCAGAGTCGTCTGCAGATCGAGATGCACCAGTTGTCCGGTCAAACTCAGCATTTTCGCGCCGGCGTGTTCCCCCGTCAGCTCGGGCAGGCCCAGGAAAGCGGTGCACTGACCGAGAGCAATGACGACCGCTATGCCCGCAGTGAAGCCGAGAATCACAGAGGTCGGCAGGAAACGGACGAGCTGCCCCAACCGGACGGTCCCCAGGGCGATGAGAATCAGGCCCGCCAGAAAAGTCGCCGTGCTCAACCCCGACAGGCCGTGCTGGCGGGTGATCTCCGCCAGCAGAACAATGAAAGCTCCGGTTGGACCTGCTATTTGGACCTGGCTGCCGCCGAAAAGCGAAACACAAATGCCGGCCACGATAGCGGAGTAGATTCCTTGCTCCGGACGAGCGCCGCTGGCGATGGCAAAGGCCATGGCCAAAGGCAGGGCCACCACTCCCACCACCAGTCCCGCGACCAGATTCCGCTGCAGACTGCCGGCCCCCAACCGCCCCTCTTGCCGGGCCCGTAGCAAAGCGATCATGCCTGGCCTCGCAGGGCTTCCGCAAAGCGCCGGATGGGGCAGTATTGGAGGATAGCGGTGAGGGTGAAGAACAGTCCTGCCCAGCCCTCGGGGTTGCCGTTCAGCGCCCAACTTAGCAGTGACGCTCCCAGCGCTCCTCGAAGGAAGCGCTCGACTCCCACCACATTTTGATACTTCACTCTACAGTCCTCACAAGACCGAACATGTCCTAGGATGTCCATGAGTATAGAGATATGTCCAGAAGAGATCAAGGGGGAGGGATTCGTTTCCGCTTCCAGGAAAATCGCTGCGCAGTGAAGATTGGCGTTCAGGAAGCAGCCCGGTTGTTATCCGTCTCGGAAAAGACGATCTATCGATGGATCCGCGCTGGCTCTCTACCAGGTTACCGGGTGCATGACCAATATCGTTTCAATCGCTCAGAATTGCTGGCCTGGGCCATTTCTCGGCGCATCAACGTTCCTGAGGAGGCATTTCACGACTCCCTGCGCGTGGTGGGTCCGGTTCCGACTCTGGCTGAGGCCGTTCAGCGTGGCGGCATTCACTATCGCGTTCAGGCCGAAGACAAGGAAGCGGCTCTGCGGGCCACGGTGGAGTGGGCTCGGGCGGGTGGGCAGGTCGGCTCTCAACATCTTCTCAGCCTGGTGCTGGCTCGCGAAGCTCTGGCGCCGACTGGAGTAGGGGACGGAGTGGCCATTCCTCAGTTGCTTTATCCCAACGTGTTGGACCTGGAGTTTCCCATGATTACCCTGATCTTTTTGGAGGCACCTGTGGAATACGATAGTTTTGACGGAAAGCAGGTGAAAACGCTCTTCGGCCTATTTTCAGCGAGCCTGCGCGCCTACCATATTCTGCTCAATCGCCTCTATTATAGTTTACGAGATCGAAGGTTCTTGAAATGCCTCCAGCAGGAGGAAGGTCGCAATCAGATCGTTGAGCATCTGGTGCGCATCGAGTCTTCCCTGCGCAAATCCTCGCCGCTCGGCTGAAGCGCAGGCCATGCCATCCCTTCAGGCGAAACGCTCGACCCATGAGTGAGGCTTCCCCGAAAGTAGGCGTCGGCGAAGAAGATATGCGCCGCGAGATCGGTCTCGCGCTCGGCGCTCTGATCGTAGTCAACAGTACCATCGGAACCGGCATCTTTAAGACGCCGGCGCAGGTGGCTCGCTTAACCGACTCGCTGAGCATGGCCCTGGCCGTCTGGGTGGTGGGGGGCGTGATTGCGCTGTGCGGGGCGCTTTCGATGGCCGAACTTTCGGCCAGTATGCCGCGCACCGGCGGCCTTTATGAAATTCTGCGGCGAGCTTACGGTCCCAGGTTGGCCTTTCTGTTTGGCTGGGCCAAGCTGACCTTGCTGATCCCCAGTGCGGTCGGTAGTTTCGCCCGCCTGGCCGCCGAGGCTCTGGTGGCCCTGCTGGCTTTGCCGCCCAACTCTTCCCGCGATACCGGTCTGGCCGTGGTTTTCCTGGTTGTGGCCGCCGGCTTCAATCTGATGGGGGTCAAGACCAACACTCTACAACAGGCCGTGATTACCGTGGCGAAGTACATCGGCGTAGCCCTGCTGGCCGCCGTCGGCTTGCTCTGGCCGCTTTCCGTGCAGGCCCCGGCGGTACTGGACGCGGCCATCAAAATTGGTCCGGGAGGTTGGGCCGGGGCTTTTGCCGCTCTGGTCTCGGTGATGTGGGCCTACGACGGCTGGGCCGACCTGGCCAGCTTATCCGGCGAGGTCAAGAATCCGGGTAAAACCTTACCCAGGGCGCTCATTTTAGGCACGGCCTCGATCGTGGCCCTCTATCTGGCCGCCAACCTCGGCTACGCGCGCACTTTGGGGCTGGTCGGCCTGCAGGCTTCCACCACCGGCAGCCATATGGCCGGAGCCAATCTGGTCCGTAGCGCCTGGGGGGCGGCCGGGCAGTCTTTTCTCAGTTTGCTGGTTTTGGTCAGCTGCCTGGGAGGCACCATGGGCTCACTGCTGACCGGTTCGCGCATCTTCGTGCCCATGGCCAGCGACGGCGTCTTTGTGGCCTGGTTAGGCAAGGTTTCTCCTACCAGCCACATTCCCGCTCGGGCTGTGGCCGTGTCCGCTTTGTGCGGACTGGGCTACGTGATGAACCGGTCCTTTGAGCAGCTCACCGACGGCTTCGTGGTCGGCTACTTCCCGTTCTATATCCTGGCCGTGGCCAGCCTGGCCGTGATGCGCTACAAGGAGCCCGACTTGGAACGCCCTTTTAAAGTTCCCGGCTACCCGGTCGTGCCCGGGCTTTTCGTTTTGGGAGCGGTAGCCCTGCTGTGGGGGGCTCTTTCCAGCGTCGATCGCACGGCCGGTCTGTCGTTGCTGGTGATGCTGGCGGGCTTCCCCGTCCAGTGGGTATGGGCAACATTTTTTCGTTCCTCTAGAGCGCCCCGCCCGGGTCCGTAAAACCTGCCTCTTTAGCCTTCCAGAAGAGGCCCGGTAAAGGGAGGCGCACCCCCTCCTTGAGACAGGACTATCGGAGAATTGGGGCTAATCTCAGGTGAGGATGAACGAGGGTAAAAAACCCACCTGTTTGATCTCGCCCCAAGTCGATTTTTGGATGCTGGGTGGGGGGGCCATCCTGGCCTGGGCAGTACTGGTCCTGTGCGGTAACTACACCAACGTGGTCGGAGTCGGCGACATCACCAATAATTTGCCGATGACGCTTTCCTTCGCTCAACTTTTTATCAATTATCCGCACTTCATGGCCAGCTATCATCTCTGTTACCGGCGAGGCTTTCCGTTTCTGCGTAAGCATTGGATGCAGACGCTGGCGGTACCTTTCTTGTTGTTGGCCATTTTCTGTTACATCGGCGCTTTGACGACCCAGCCTGGTCAGCAAGCGGCGGCGCGCAATTGGCTCGGAGCCATGGTGGTGGTCATGTATTTTTCGGTGGGCTGGCATTACACCAAACAAGCTTTCGGTTGCGTGATGGCTTATTCCAACTACACCGGTTACCGGTTGGAGAATATTCAGCGCGAGACGATGCGTTACGCCATTCTTTCGGTCTGGTGGTATAAATTCGCTCACGATGCTCATGGGGCATCCGGAGCTCTCTTTGACCTGACCTTTAGCTGGCCCAGCTTGCCGGCCTGGATCGAGCCCCTCTCTCTCTACGTTTTCCTGGGCCTGCAGGGCTGGCTCTTCTATCGAGTCTTTCTCGTCAATGCCCGCAAGGGGATGATGCCGCATCCCAATCTGGTGGTGCCCTACCTGGCCATCATGGTCTGGTCTCTACCTCAACTGCAGATGAACAATCTATGCTTCGCCATCATTCCGTTCTTCCACTCGCTTCAGTACCTGGCTTTCGTCTATCGTATCGAGAACTCACACGAGATTCGTGATACCTATCATTTTCACGGCCAGCTCTACTACAGCATCCTGGCCGTGGGACTGGTCACCACCGGTTGGCTCAGCTTTTTGGCGGTGCCCGGAGGCCTGGACGCGGCTGTGGCTAACAAAGCCGTATTGGGAATCCCGTTCTTTATCCTCTGTTTCTTTCTCTTCATCAACATCCACCACTATTTTCTGGACAATACGCTGTGGAAGATGCGCGAAGACCCGATGGTGGCTCGGGCTCTATTTGGACCCCGGGAAGCTTAAGCTGGCCTTCTATATCGGGGTTAAAACGAAGACGGGAATTTCGCGCACGCCAGCGGCGGCTTTTTCGTAATCCTTGAAGTTGGGCATTAGCCTGGCCTGCTCATCGAAGAGGCGCCGGCGTTCTTCTCCGCTGGTGAGCGAGGCGCGCACCCTGATGGTGTCGTCGCCGATTTCAATCTTGGTTTCGGGATGGGCCACCAGATTGTGGTACCAATCGGGATGGCTGGGCGCGCCCCCTTTGGAGGCGATGATCACGAACCTCTCGCCGTCCTTGGTGTAGACCAGCGGCGAGATACGCTCGACGCCGCTTTTGGCGCCTTTGTGATGGAGCAACACCATAGGGGCTCCTTCGAACATGCCGCCCACTTTACCGTGGTTGGCGCGGAATTCCGCCAGAACTTTGGCGTTCATTTGATCCAGTTGGGCTTTATCCATAGAGAGGATTCTAGGTCAGCGGCTACCGGAAGCGCATCGGGCTTAGGTCCGAGCAGGGGGTTTGGGCCCGTGGTGGCATTAGTGGGGTTGTTGCGACGGCTGATTTTCCTGTTGTTCTTGTATGCCCCGGCTTGGGCCCGCGATTTACCCCCCGTACTGCTGCTTTTGAACGGCACCGGTTCGGCAGGTAAGTCCTCCATCGGCAGGCAGTTGGAGAAAGGTCTGGCTCACGCCACATTCTTGAGTGAAGAGAAACTGGTTTTAAATGCTTATCTGGACATTTTGCGCCAGAAAGGGATGCGGCCGCACCCGCCCCGCACGCTGGCGGAACTCATGAATTATCGGGCTTCTTTGCCCGCGGATGTGGAGAGCTCCTTGCGAGGCGAGTTCCGTCGGCGCGGTCAGGCTTTCATTCAACAGGATAGGCGCCGTCAGATCGAATTGGCGTCCCGTCAGGGTTACGACTTCATCGTATTGGACAACACGCTGTGGAAAGCGCGGCAGATCGAGGAGTGGCGCGAGCAATCGAAACACTATCGGGCTTTTCACGTGGTGGTTTATTGTCCGTTGAGCAGTCTGCTGGAGCACGTGCGCGCTCGCAATCGGTCGCCGCATTCCTATGAACATCGTGACCTGACCCTGCCACTGGAGATGTATTTCTCGATGTATCTTCCCACCGAGGCCCGCTTTGTCGATCGCCTCGAGCCGGAACAGCTCGAGCACGACCTGCGGGCTTGCCATACTTATCAGAAGTCCCTGAAGGGCCAGGAATTGGATTGGCGCCCCTATTTGCGACGGGCCGGGAAGAAGATTGCGCCCTTTTTCACTTACGACTTGATGGTCAATACCGGCGCCAGTTCCACTGAAGCCTGCGTGGCCCAGATCCGCGCCGAGTTATCCAAGCGCTCCTGGTTGCCAGCTAACTCTCTTCGCGCGTTACCAAACTGAGCAGCCAACCCAGCGCCGCTCCCAACAATAGCAGCAACAAAATACCGCTGCCACGGCTGATGAACAGGCCGAGGACCGAGCCCAGCGCGGCGCCACCCAGCGGGTAGATTTTATTGTGCATGTGGCCGCCTTTCGAGAGCCATCTTACCCCGCTCCGGGAGTTTTCCTTGCCGACTCAGAGGGACTAAATTTGCACGCAGTCCACTACCGGCAGCGGTTCGGGCAGATTTTCTTCGCCCAGTAGCTGGCGCAAATTAATTTCGATAGTTCGGCACAGAGCCGAGAGGGGCAGGTCGTGGGGGTCGGTTCCAAACGGCTCTTCGATCTCGGCTCCCAGTGAATCCAGGCTGAAGAAGGCGTAGGAGACGAAGGCGGTTACCAACGGAGTATAGCCTTTGACGCCGTCTGCGATGCCCAGCGGCAGGCAGAAGCAGAAGGCGGCTACCACACGGTGGCTGAGAATTCCGTAGGCGTAGGGGACCGGGGTGTTCTTGATGCGCTCGCAGCCGCCCTGGATGTTGGTCAGTTCGGTAAGCACGCCGTCGACGGCCGGCACGTGCAACTCATGCAGCCAGCCGTTGGCGCGGGCCCGGGCCAGGCCTTCACCCAGCCGTTGCAGGATGGCCAGCGGTACGTTCTTGTGCTGTTTGAGTTTTTGCAACTCTTCAGAACTGAGCAGGGGGGCCAGGTCGTCCCAGGGAGAGCTGTCTCGTAAGTGATGGCGCAGGGCGTTGGCAAAGGCCATGAGCAAGTAGACCGCGCGTTTTTGCATTTCCTGGAGCTCGGCCTGCTGTTCGGGGGGAGCCTGCAACAGGGTGAGGACCTGGCGGGTAGCGGTGCGGCAATTGTTGACCAGGCCGCCCCACAGAGTGCGGCCCTCCCAGAAGCGGTCGTAGGCGGTTTTACCGCGGAAACCCAGGAAGATACCGATGGCTACGCCGATCAGGCTAAAGGGCAGGGGAGTGAGATCCAGGACTCCTACTCCGTAGACGTGCTCGATGTAGGTGACCAGGGTAGCCAGCATGGTAGCCACGAAGATACGGGGGCCACACTCTCCCAGAGCCGTGTCTTTGATGCTGAGGATCTGGCTCAGCCAACTTTGATTGGGTTTGACGACCATGGCCGGGGGCTTCTCGCGGCCCCCGCTAATTTCCTCATTTGTAAATCAACCCTGGTGACGATCGATCTGCTGGTGGTTGAAAACGAAAACAGCCTCCCGGCGGGAGGCTGCTGGACCCGTTGACGAGGTCTTTTGATTCCTTGCAAGTCCTTACGAAGTAAGGACTTGCGTGTTGGCTGCCCAGGTAGGGATCGAACCTACGAATGACGGATTCAGAGACCGTTGCCTTACCACTTGGCTACTGGGCATTGTTTATGTAAAGACCTGGCCAGGTTGGGATCGAACCAACGAATGCCGCTTCCAAAGAGCGGTGCCTTACCACTTGGCTACTGGCCAACGAGTTGACCACGTGATGTTAATCAATTCTTCCTTGCAGGTCAAGACTTTTGCAGCCGGTTGAGAGGAGAGTTTTTTCTTGAAACTAATTCAACAGCAACTCGTGTAGAGGAGCAGTGGTGCGGTGGCCAGACGTGGGAACCCATATGCGATGGTGAGGCTGGAGCCTCATGTGATGAACCGGATTCAGGAACTGAGTGAACCCGCCGAGCGGGGTAGGGGAGGCGGCGTGAGTCAATATTTGCGCCGTCTGGTCTATGACCATCTGGGTTTGGGCGAGCCGCCGTGCTTCGCGGCCGATCTTGAGGTAGAGGAAGCGGCGCCGCGGCGCGAACGGCACGCCGCTCCCGAGTTAGCCTAGGTTGTTAACGGGAGGTTGCATTTGTAAACGAGATGTGAATGACATGGCGGCGCGTTAACAATTTGGCAATAAGCTGAGAGCAAAGTTGTCATAATATCGGCTCACAAACCGATTGGAGATCGCTTGATGGCTCAGGCTTTGGCACTGGGGATGACGGAAATGTTCCGTTTGGCCCCGATAGTAGACTTGCGAACGCCCCGCTCGACGTGGGACACGTACTGTCGAGCGATTTTGACGGAACAGCCGACGTGTCTGTGGGAGACGATTCATCCGAATTTGCGGGCGATGATGCAGCGCCGCCTCCAGGTGGAGGGGTCGTCTCGATTCTTCCAGAGGATGAAGCCGATTATTTCGGGTCCGTGGGGACGGTTGCGGTTGGGTGAGGCGCACGAGGTGAGTAACTCGGCCGTGGTTTGCGAACTGTTTCGCGGGACCCAAGAGGTGGGTAAGGCGTGGTTTGCGTTTCACAATCGACAATGGGTGTTGAGTCAACTGAGTTAGAGCCGCAGTATTGGCTGGCCATTGATGCGGGTGCCACTCGAATCCGAGTGGCACCTATTTGCTTTTCCGGAACGGCGCGTTTCTGCGGTCCGGTGGCGGTGGAGAACTTCGATTCCTCGTTGGGACCGTCGCGGGTGGCCCAGGCGGCGACCTTGATTCATTCGGTGGCCGAGCGAGCCGGTTGGACTCCGCCCTTTCGCCTGGGGTTGGCCTGGGCGGGAGCGCCCTCCGCTGACGGAATGGGTACGGTGGCCGCTCGTTATGGTCCGGCCATTCCGGATCTGGTGGAGCGTTTGGGAGCCCTGGTGCCGCTGCAGGGAACGCCATGTCTGCATAGTGATGCGCGCGCCGCTTTGGAGGGGGCCGCCGTTCTTTATGACTTCGCTTCGGCCTATGCGCTCATCAGTGGTTCGGGACTGGGTGAGGCTTACTATGAGGAAGGGCGAAGCTGGACGCGCGAGGAGTTTTCCGCCAGGTTGGGCCGGGCCTCGACCTGGGAGTTTAAGGGGCGGGACGGGGAGGCCTGGTTGCGGGCGGGAGCCTGGAGAACCGAGCGGCCGCGGCCATTTCAGGAGGCCTTGCAGGCCTTGCTGGCCCGCCGTCTGGAAGTGGTACGGCCGGAGGTGCTGGCCCTGGGAGGGCATTTCGGCGAGTGGTTTGAGCGCGGTTGGGTTTCCGCCGAGGAGATTCAGGAGCGCTGGGGGCTGCGGTTGCTGCGTTTAGAAGCGGAAGCCGCCCTTTTGGGGTGCGTGCAGTTGGAGCGCCGGCGTATCGGACTATAGAATAGCCGTCAACTTCAAGCCCTGAGGTGTTTTACGGAAGCGGAATTGGACTCCGGCACCCTCTAAGACAAGGCCCGGGCCGGCCTTCAGGTCCCGCAGATGGGGGCGAAGGGTGGCCCGTACGGCTTTGCGAAAAGCGGCTTGTTGATTGGTGCTGAGGCTGGCGTAATCGGGTAAATTCCGGGCTTTGGGAATGTGCAGGTGATCCCAGTCGACTTGCTGTTCGGCTTCGGGACGGGCCTGGGCCAGATTCTCCAGGATTTGACGCATCTGCTTTTGTTCAGGGACGGTTTGTGCCGGGGAGCCGTACCCAATCAGGCAGGCCAGCAGGATCGCTCTCTTCATAAGTACTGCTTCTCCGTACATTTAGAAGGCCCGCTTCCTCCCCATGAAGAAACGCGGGCTCATGGCACGCAAAAAGCGCAAGACGAACGATCCCGTGGAAAACGGCGGCGATGTCGCCGTGGTGGAGGAAGAAGAGCTTTCGGATCTCGAGGCCGTTTTAGACCACGACCCCAACGGGTTAATGGTGGTCGAAACCGAGTCGCGCCAGGTTTTGTGGGCCAATCGTAGCGCCGAGAGGATGTTCAAGAAGAAACGGGAGAAACTGCTGAACGAGCCTTTCCCGGAAGAATTGGAAGAGGGCCCCATGCGGACTCTCGACCTCAATCGCCAGGTCTCCACCCTGACCTGGCAGGGTCAGGACGCCACTTTGTTGGTTTTGACCACCATCAGTTCCAATTCCGCTTCGTTTTCCACCGAATGGCGTCTGGAAGCGGCCGAAGAGCGGGCCCGCGAAGCCGAGGAGCAGGTTGCCCAGTTGCAAGGCCTGCTGCAGGAGGCGCGCAAGGCCGCCAAAGTCACCGGCGGCGACGCTTCTTTGAAGGAGCAACTGGCCAAGGCTGAGGAACGCGCCTCCGCGGCCGAGAAATTGCTGGCCGAAGCCAGCGACGCTGAAGCCAGGGCCCAACTGGCCAGCGTTCAGGAACGGGCGACCCAACTGGAACAGGCTCTGGCCAGGGCCGAGGAGCGGGCCGGCGAGGCCGAGACGCTGCTTGAGGAGACTTCGCAAAGCGAGTCCACGCTGAAGAAACAACTGAAGGAGGCCGAGGAGCGAGCCCAGGCGGCCGAGAGCTTGCTGGATGAGGCCAGTGCCGGGGGCGCTGAACTGCAATCCTTGCGCGACCATGAGGCGGAGTTGAAGGCCGAATTGGAGGCCGCGCAGGCGCGCACTTCGCAAGTAGAGCAGGAACTGCGGGCGGTGGAAAGCCGCGTGGACCTGGCCGAGGAGCGGGCCAAAGAGGCCGAGCAGCTCATGGAGGAGGCCGAATCACAGGCGCGCGAGACCGAGCGCCACCTGGAGGATGTCCAGGACAGTGTGCGCCAGGTGGAAGAGCAGTTGGAAGCAGCTCTGGCTGAGCTGGCCGCCGAGAAGAAGCTGCGCGAGCTGAGCGGCGGGGCGGCCAGGATTCAAGATTTGACCGAGCAGGTAGAGATTCTGCGCGAGGAGCTGGAAACGGCCCGCGCCGCCACCAAGAAGGCCAGCGCCGAGTTGTCCGACTGGGAAGAGCGTGAAGCCCAGTGGAAGATCCGCGAGAGCGAAGTGGAAGAGCTCGAATTGGTGCACCTGCAGGTGATCACCGAGCTGGAGCAGTTACGCGAGGAGCGCCAGAACTGGCAGGAGGCGCAAGCCAGTCAGACGGTCGAGCCGGGCGAGCTGGAGAAGCTGCAAGAGCAAGTGCGCGAGCTTCAGGAACGGTTGGATTTTCTTGAGGTCGAGCGTTCCGAGTTGGAAGAAAAATGGGTGGAAAGCCGCACCGAGCTGGAGCAGGCGCAACAGCGCGGCTTGGAGCTGGAATCGGCGGCGCAGTTGGCTCAGGCGCAGCAGGACAAGGCCCAGGCCGAGTTGCTGGAGCGTCTCGAAAAGCTCAGCGCCGAGATGGAAGACTTGAAAAACGCTCGGGACGGCGAGTCTGAGCAATTGCAGGTGCAGTTGCTGGCGGCCCAGGAGCAGATCAGCGAATTGAGCGGGCAGCTCAGCGCCGCCCAGGACGAGTGCACCAACGTGCAGGTGGAGCTGGCTACGGCTCAGGAACATTGGGCCGAGTCGCAGACGCAGGTGAACGAGTCGCAAACGGCCCTGCTGCAAGCCCAGGCCCAGATCCAGGACATTCAAGCCCAATTTTCCGAGGCTCAGGCTCAGATCAGCACCAGTCAGGCGCTGGTGACCGAACTGCAGGCGGAGAATGAGAAGCTCACGGCTCGTCTGAGCGACTCCGATTCTGCCGAGAAAAGCCTGGCTTCCCGGTTGGAGGAGCAACTGGCCGAACTGCAACTGGAGTCGGCCGACCTGCACGAGAAACTGACCGAAAGCGAAGGTACGGCCCGGAGCACGCTGGAGGAGTTGGCCCTGGCTCGCCAGCAGTTGGAGCAGATGCAGCACGTCAGCGGTGAGTTTGACGACGTGCAGCAGCACTTGATTTCGGTCGAGAAAGAGCGCGACGAGTTGTTGCGCCATTTAGACGAGACGGAAGTGGAACTGGAAAAGGCCCGCGGCGAAGTGGCGGAGATGAGTTCCCGACTGGAGGCCAAGACGGCCGAAGCCGAGGCTCAGGCGGCCGCTCTCAGCGATCTGGAAAATCAGTTAGATGCGGCCGAAGAGGCTCGCAAGACCCCTTCGGCCGAGGCCGAGACGCTTAAGGCCAGTCTGACGGCCGGCGAGGAAAAAGCTCGTCTGCTGCAAGAGCAACTGGATGAGATGATCGAGCGGGTGGAGTTGGCCGACAAGTTGGAGACGGAAGTCTTTTTACTGCGCGGCCAGGTGGACGAACAGGCCCAGCAATTGCAACTGCTGAGAGAGAGCGCCGGGCGGGTGACGGAATTGGAAGCCAAGGTTTCCGAGTTGGAAGCTCCCCAGGCTCCCGATCCGCGCATTGCCGAGCTGGAGACCGAGCTGACCAGGGTTCGCGCCGATCATGAAGCCCGGGTGGCTGAGTTGGAAGCCGCGCTGGTGGACGGTTCCGGTCCTGATCCGCGCCTTGCCGAGCTGGAGGCCAAGGCGGCCGAACTGGAGGCGGCGCTACTGGATGGCGGGGCGCCCGATCTCCGGGTGGCCGAGCTGGAAGCGGCGGTCGCTCAGGCCAGGGCTGATGCCGACGCGCGCGTGGCCGAGCTGGAGGATTTGCTGGAGCAGGCCAGCAATTTTGAACCCGAAGTCACCCGGCTCAAAGGGGAGCTTGCAGCCGCTCACGGCCGCATTGATGAATTGCAGGGGACTTCGGTGGAGCCCCGTGTTCCCGAGTTGGAAGCCGAGGTGCTGCGTCTCCAGGCTGAGTTGGATGGGGCCCGCGCCGGCGGAGAGTCTTCCGCCGAAGTGGTGGCGCTGCAGGCCCAGTTGGCGACCCTCCAACAGCAGCAAGCCTTGGCGGTGCCGGCCGGTGAGGGTGCCGGTAAGGAAACCGAGCAGTTGGCTTTTGAAGACAGTCTCACCAGGCTGCCCAATCTGAATCTGCTCAAGCGCTATCTGGATTTCTCGCTCAAGCAGGTCGATCGGTATCAGCGCAAATGCGCGCTGGTGCATGTGGATCTTGATCGCTTTGCGGCTTTGAATGAGGCCTTAGGTCCTGAGGCGGGTGACGAGGTGTTGCGCCAGGTAGGCGAGCGCCTACAAAAAGTAGTGCGCACTTCCGATGTTTTATGCCGCAAGAATGAGGACGATTTTCTGATTCTGCTTTCCGAGGTGGCTGGCGAAGCGGATGCTCCCCAATCGATTTCCATCGTTTTGAAGCGTATCCAGGAGGTGCTGGCCCCACCCATCATCGCTGGCGGTCAGCCGGTTTTGGTCACCGCTTCCATCGGTGTTTCGCAATTTCCCAGCGACGCCGAGGACGGCGAGAAGATGATGGTGCACGCCTATGAGTCCATGCGCCGCGCCAAGGAGCTGGGCCGCAACCAGGTCCAGTTTTATACCGACGAGTTGCAGAAACGCCATGAGGCGCGCGCCACCCTGGAAGCCGAGCTGCGCAAAGGTGTGGAGGCTCGCCAGTTCCAATTACTCTATCAACCGATCGTGCATCTGGCTACGGGTGCTATCAAGGGCGTGGAGTCTTTACTGCGCTGGGCGCATCCGTCTTACGGGGTTTTGACGCCCGACTACTTCCTGGAGGTGGCTGACGAGACGGGCGTGATGGTTCCTCTAGGCCGTTGGGTCATTCTGCAGGCGGCTCAGCAACTCTACGAGTGGTCGCGCCAGGGTCTGGACCTGTTTGTGACCGTCAACCTGTCCACCCGCCAGTTTTTGCAGGCCGACCTGGTGGATACCATTCGGCGCGCGCTGGAGTCGACAGGGGCGCCGGCCCACAATTTCGTGGTGGAAATACCCGAGTCGGTGCAGATGCTGGACATCCAGCGGGTGCAGGGGATTTTACTGGCGCTCCGCCAGGCCGGCGTGCGCGTGGCCTTGGATCGTTTCGGTTCGGGTTTCTCGTCGCTAGAGCGGATTCACAGCGAACTGACCACTCTGATCAAGGTGGACCGCAAGTTCTTGTTCCATTCGGCCTCCAACGCGGCCGCTTTGAATGTGACTGCGGCCGCTATGGCTCTGGCCCGCGTCTTGCGCGTGCGCCCGGTGGCCGTGGGCGTGGAGAACGCGGCTCAACTGAGCCTGTGCCGCCAGTTGGAATGCGAGTACGTGCAGGGTAACCTGGTCTACATTCCCACCGACGCCGCTCAGATCAGTGAACTGGCTCGAGCCGGCCGTCTTTTACGGTGAACTGCTGGTTTTGTAAGTTGTAACTTCCCGTTCACTTGTTGGGGAGAGTTTGCGGTTAGAGTGGGCCCATGAAGCTTTCAGGCTGGAGTGGCATTCCCTACGGCACCGTGTTCAACGGCAATTTCGCCGGGCACCCCTCGGTGGATGAGATTCGTTCCGATGGTTGTGTCGATTCTTCGTTCTGCCAGCCGGGCGACGATTTCATTCACTCGGTGGACGACAAACGCGTCCAGGATTTTCTCGTGACCGGCCTGGCTCCCCACCAGGGCTGGGAAAAGCAGTCCGATGGTTCCTGGGCCTTTGAGCATCAGACGCTGTCGGTAAAGGCCGGCAATGTCACCCTCAAGTCGTGGATCTGGGAAGACGGCTCCAAAGTCACCCATCATATCGAGGCCCCCTACCGCTGGGACTGCGGCGACGTGCTCACCAAGAAAAGCACCGAGGGGTTCAAGATCACCGCTTCCTGATTACCGGTAGTGGGAGTGGTAGCGTAGTTTTCCGTAGCTGCACACCGGCCCGCGGTCTTTGTAGATGAAGTCCAAAGCCAGTCGCTCCACCTTGGAGCAGTCCTGGCCGGTGCCCGGATGCTTCACGGTGGAGCCCAATTCCAGTTCCAGGATTTGTAAGCGCCATTTTTGTGTGGTTTCGGCGCTGGACCCGAAACCAAGGCTAAAACCATCGCCTTCGCCCCCCCGCGAAGAGCGCTCCGGTTCGGGGTAGCGGAGATCCAGGCGAGCCTCATATTCGTCAAAAGTCGCTGTCAGAAAGCCTGGCAAGAGGGGAAGGACGGCCAATTTTTCGCCGGCTAAATATTTTTGGCCGGTGGGAAAGACGATGCCGAGATAGGTTGTCTCCAGGCCCTGCAGCTTCTCCGAGGCCGGGAATTTGAAGGTGGCAGGATCCACACCGGACAGTTGTGGCGGATCGACTTCGGTCCAAACCTGGGAGCGGTAGTTCTTCAGTTGGGCTTTCAAGGCGGGAGTGGCCTGTCGGGTCAATTCGATGGCCGGGAGCCACTGGTGCTGCCCGGCGCGCAGGCGGGCCTCCAGGGAAAGGGCTCGAGCCAGGTCGCTGGCGGATGCGTGGCAGGCTTCGAGCTGCCGGTGAACTTGTTCTACCAGGGCGACCGAAGCGCCCGCCGTTTCCAGCTCCTTGAGGCGGGTGAGGGCTTCGTTTAACTGTTTCTGGGGGTCTTCTCTGATCGAGGGCTGGGTGAGACAATGGCCGATTTTTTGGTAAACTTGTTCCTGATTGACTTTCAGCATCGCGTCCAGGGGAGCCGGATGAAAGGGAGCGGCCGACTCCGCACAGGAGATTTTTGTCTCATAGCTGGCGCTGGCGGGGCAGACGGTGGAAAATTCGGCGCTCCAGCTGCCTCCTTGCAGGGCTACCGTGCCGTGAGTGTTAAAACCAGGAGGTCGGGCTGACGGCGAAATTCGGTCCAATAGGCCCACTGGCTGAAGAATCCAGCTGCCAACAAACCCAAGACGATTAAGCTCAGCAACCATTTTGCCACGCTGCCGAGTTCTGCGGCGGTAGGGCAGTTCCTCGATTGCTTTGGACATGGCCAGTTCAACTCTTCTTCCAGCCCAGGCTTTAGGATGTCACCAGAGAACAAACATAGAGGAGGGTTAGCCAATGTCATTCCGTGAGCAGATGAGCCAGATGCGCCGAGAATATCGCAAAGAGGCCGAGCGTCTCGATCAGAAGATCGATTACCTGGCGGGTAAAATGGACCAGGGCCTGGGTGCTGTGCAAGACCGGCTGGGCAAGGCGGAAGCTGCGATTGGGAACGCCGAAACGGCCGTCGGGAGAGTGGAGGAGACGGTGCGCCAGGTTCAGTTGCAATTGCAGGCAACCCGGGGCGAACTGGCGGCCAGCAACGAAGCGGTCGGGCAGACTCGGGGCGATCTGCGGGAGACCACCCGCACTATGCAGGGTCGCGTGCGTCTGGTAGAAGAGCGCTTTGGCAAGATGCTGGACTTGGTTGGGACCAGGGTGGAGAACGCGCCTACCATGGAGCACATCCAGCGGATTGAGGAACGCCTGCGCGTTCTGGAATCCAGGGATAATTCCGCGGCTTAAGGAGTGCGCACCAGCCAGCGCGGCTGCAACTTGCCCACCAGGGGGGGGTCGGCGTCTTTGGGCAGTGCGACCAGTAGTTCAATCTTGAAGGCCTCGGCCACGCAGGCCGAGGCAGTGAGCAGGCGATCGTGCTCAAAACTGGGTTTGGCGGGGATGGGAAGTTTGAGCATTTTGGGTTGGAGTTTGCCGAGCACGGCCAGGCTTTGCAGGCCGCGCGAACCGCATTTGAGCACCCAGTTGAGGCCCTTCTCCTGGAGGTGGAGCAGGCTTTCCAGGCGGTAGCGATGGTGCAACAGGCCTTCGTCGACTTCCCAGAGCCAGCCGGCTTCGAGCAGGAAAGCAGTGTCCATGCCGGGGTTAAGCCAGGCGGAGGCCAGCGGTGCCAGGCGAGTGGCTTCGCCCTGATGGCCTTCCAGGTAGGCCTTTTCCCACCTGGCCCACAGGCCGTGCACTCCGGCTGAGTCGACCAGGTCGAGTACTTCCGGGCCTTCCAGTTTGTGGGCGGGCCAATCGGGCCAATAGTGTTCGAGGGGCTCGGGCCCCAGGGCGGGGAGCCAGCGGAACTGGAGCTGGTCGGCGCGCAGAGCGTCTTCCAGGGCGGCGTGGCGCTCTTTCTTGAGCTGGTGACTCTGCTTGAGGGCCTCGGCATAGAGTTCGCAGCTGTCGCCGCCGTTGTCTTTGGCTCGCTTGAGGGCCAGTTCAGCCGTTTCCATCCATTCGTTGGCCAGGCGGGCATCCTCGGGACAGACGGCCACGCCGATGGAGGCGGAACATTTGATGTGGGCCTCGGCCACCGCGAAGGGTTGGCGAAAAGCTGCGATCAGGCGATTGGCCACCACGGCGGCGCGCCCGCGCACGGGCAGGTGTCCGGAGTCTCCGCCACGGGTGCCGCGGTCGTTGGTGAGTTCGGTGAGCAGCACCAGGAAGCTGTCGCCTTCCAGACGGCCCACGATGTCGGAGCTGCGCACATTGTTCTGCAAGCGCTGGGCCGCCTGGATCAGCACCTCGTCGCCGGCGCTGCGCCCCAGCTCGGTGTTTACATGGCGCAGATGGTCGAGGTCGACGCGCAGCAAGGCCGAGGATCTGGAATAGCGCTGGGCCTGCGAGCAGCTGTGATCGACAAACTGGGCCAGAATGTTCCAGTTGGGCAGGCCGGTGAGAGGATCCTCGAAGGCCATGCGCTCGGTGTCTTCCGAGACCCAGGCGACCTGGGCGTCTTCTCGGAAAATGTAGAGCCACTGCTTGTCCGGCGCTTCCACCACGTCGACAACCCAGCCATTGGAACCGGCCTCGGGGCTGGGCAGACGATGCTGTCCGGAGCTCAGGCGCTGCGAGAAATGGCTACCCTTATCGGCCTGGTTGCCGAAAAAGCGGCGCGCTTCCTGGTTGGCGCGCACGACGTAGTGCTGCCCATCCAGGATGAGCACGGCGAAGGGGAAGGTCTCGAGCAGCCAGTCCGGGGTATTTACCATACGCGGTTGCGCGGGTTACGCACCATGGGCGAGTTGTCCGGAATTTGGAAGGCTTTCTGGAACTCCGGCAGATTGGAGAGCGGCCCGTTGACCCGGAAGCGCGGGTTGGGATGGGGGTCGGTATTCACCTGGAGACGCACGTACTCGTCGCGCATATTCATGGCCCAGATACGGGCATAGGCCAGGAAGAAGCGTTGCTCGGGAGTGAAGCCATCTAAGGTCTGCGGGGTTTTGCCCGCCTGGGAATCCTGATAGGCCTGCCAGGCCAATTTCAGCCCGCCCAGGTCGGCAATGCTTTCGCCCACCACCAGCTTGCCCTGAATAAAAAGGCCGGGGGCCACTTCGTAACCGCTGAATTGATCGACGATGGCCTGGGAGAGGGCCTGGAATTTTTCCAGGTCGCTAGGTTTCCACCAGTTGCGCAGGTTGCCTTTGGGATCGAACTGAGCGCCCTGGTCATCAAAGCCATGGGTGATTTCGTGGCCGATGACCACGCCCAGGGCCCCGTAATTGACCGAGTCGTCAGCCTCCATCGAGAAGAAAGGTGGCTGCAGAATGCCGGCCGGAAAGACGATCTCATTATTCTGAGGGTCATAGTAGGCGTTGACGGTGGGCGGCGACATGTACCACTCGTTGTGGTCCATCGGTTGTCCGATTTTGCGCAGGTCACGCTGCACTTCATAGGCGTCCGAGTTCTCCACGTTGGCCAGATAGTTGTCGCGGGTAATTTTCAGAGAACTGTAGTCGCGCCACTTGTCGGGGTAACCGATCTTCTGGTGGAAACTGGCCAACTTCTCCTGGGCGGCTTGCTTGGTTTCGGGGGTCATCCACTCCAGTTGATCGATGGTGGTAGCCAGGGCCTTGCGGATGTTCTTGAGCATGTCTTCCACCTTGGCCTTGGCGGCCGGAGGAAAGTGCTGGTCGACGTACTTATGGCCCAGGGCAAACCCCATATCGCCGTCAATTTCTTTGACCACGCGGCGCCAGCGCTGGCTCATCTCCAGAGCGCCGGTCAGGGTCTTGCCGTAGAAGCTGAAATGGAGCTGCGACCAATCTTCGGTGAGGTAGTCGGCCGAGCTTTTTAAGACGTGCCATTGCAGGTAGGCTTTCTGGGCCTCCAGCGGAGTGGCTTTCCAGATCTTGCCCATTTGCTTGAAGTACTTGGGCGAGGAAACGTTGATCGTCTTGAGTGGCGGGGCGCCCATGGCCTTGAAGTAGGCAGCCCAGTTGAAGCCAGGGGCTTCCTTCTGCAACTGAGCCAGGCTGACCGGGTGATAGGTGGCCTTCGGATCGCGCTGTTCCACCATCGTCATGCTGGCCCTGGCGAGTTTGGTTTCCAGCTCAAAGACTTGTTTGGCCTTTTTCTGAGCCAGCGCCGGAGCGTCGCCCCACTTTTCGAAGACTTGCTGAAGAAAAACCTGGTACTGAGTGCGGATTTTGACCGACTTTTCGTCGTTGCGCGTGTAATACTCGCAATCGGGTAAGCCCAGGCCGGCCTGGCCGAGCTGGCCGATCACCAGGCTGCTGTCTTTGGAGTCCTGGGCCGAACCGAAGCTGAAGAGGGGATGGTTGGCATGGCGGTGCTGGTAGGTGATGAAAGCCTGCAGGTCTTTGCTTTGGTTGAGCTCGTTGAGCTGCTTGGTGACCAGCGCCTTACCGGCTTGCTGGCCTGGCTCGGTCATGCCGGACATGTAGAAATCGCCCAGCTTCTGGCCTTCGGCGTCGGTAGGGGTCCTGGCCTGCTCTTCCAGGATCGCATGAAGCTTGTCCTGATTCTCTTCGAGCAACTTATTAAAAGTGCCCCAGCGCGGCTTGTCGGCGGGGATCGGGTTGGCTTTAAGCCAGCCGCCGTTGGCGTACTGGAAGAAGTCCTGAGCGGGATTGGCGGTGCGATCCAGATTGTTGAGGTCGAGGCCGCTTTGGGAGGGTTCAGCGTGGAGGGCGCTACAAGCAAAAAGAGCCAGGGCCACGGCGGCCAGGCTCTTGCGCGAAAAGAGTGGGTGGGTCATGCCCCCCGCGTTCGCGCTCTATTCGAAGGACCCCTCCGGGCCTTTGGTCGCCTCCACCAGTTGGTGGAAGGGAGTCAGCAGGCTCTCGAGGGCCTGCGGGGTGGGCTGAACACCGTCCTTGATGAGACGGTATTCCTTGTGGGTGAGTTCCAGTTCCACGAAAGGAGTCAGAGCGGTCAGGGCGTGGCGCACCTGGGGGTTGGCCAGGAGTTCTCGGGCCTCGGTGGATTCGGCGCGAATCACATAATTGTCGTCCAGTTGCGGGTCACCGATTTTGGTTTCATCGGAGATGCCCATTTTGTCGAGCTGTTTGGTGAAGTCGCTTTCAGCGCTGAGTCGAAGACGAGCGGCGGGGCGGGCCTGCAGCACGACCAGCCATTGCCTGTCGCCCAGAGCCTGAAGAGTAAGGGGAATGCCCTGATACTCGTCGCCGAAATGATTGAGGATCGATTCATCGATAGTAGTCATCATGGCTTAGAGTATACTCGACACTAATTCAAACCCCTGCTGGGGTGCCGAACGTACGCAGGTCCCTCTCCCTTTGGAAAAGAAACGGCCGGCACAGTTTGTGACCGCCGGAGGTTTGTTATGAGTACGCAGACAGTGCAAGTGCGCCAGGAATCGGATACCATGGGAACGATTGAGGTCGCCAGCGATCGGTATTGGGGGGCGCAGACGCAGCGTTCGCTCAAGTATTTTAATATCGGCGAAGATACCATGCCGCCGGTGTTGATCCGCGCTTTCGGAATTCTTAAGAGATCGGCCGCCGAGGTGAACTCGGAACTGGGATTGCTCAAACCAGACCTGAAAGACCTGATCGTCAAAGCCGCCAACGAGGTCATCGAGAACAAGTTGGACGAGCACTTTCCGCTACGCATCTGGCAGACAGGTTCGGGCACCCAGACCAATATGAATACCAACGAGGTGATCTCCAACCGGGCCATCGAGCTGGCCGGCGGGCAGATGGGTTCCAAGAAGCCCGTTCATCCCAACGATCACGTCAATATGAGCCAGTCTTCCAACGACACCTTTCCCACCGCCATGCACATCGCGGCTGTGGAGGTGATGGTTAAAAAACTGATTCCCGCCGTCAAGCACTTGCGCGATGTGCTGGCTTCCAAGCAGACCAGGTTTGACCACATTGTAAAGATAGGGCGCACCCATTTGCAGGACGCCGTGCCGCTGACCATGGGTCAGGAGTTCGGCGGCTTTGTGGCGATGTTGGACCAGAACCTGGTGCGGCTCGAGTCCGTATTGCCTCACCTGTACGAATTAGCGGCCGGAGGCACGGCGGTGGGGACCGGTCTGAATTCGCACCCGGACTTCGCTGTTAAGGTTGCTGAACGCATTGCCGCCATCAGCGGTTTGCCGTTCGTGACGGCGCCCAACAAATTCGCAGGACTGGCTTCGCACGACCCGCTGGTCATGGCCAGCGGCGCCTTGAAAACGCTGGCCTGCTCGCTCATGAAAATCGCCAACGATATTCGCTGGTTGGCCTCCGGTCCGCGTTGCGGTCTGGGCGAGCTGGTTTTGCCGGAGAATGAGCCCGGCTCCTCGATCATGCCGGGCAAGGTCAACCCCACTCAGTCGGAGGCCATGACCATGGTGGCCGTGCAGGTGATGGGCAACGACGCCGCCATTGGCTTTGCCGGCTCCCAGGGCAATTTCGAATTGAATGTCTTTAAACCGGTCATCATCCATAATTTTTTACATAGTGTTCGACTGCTGTGCGATACCTGTCACTCTTTTGCCGACCATTGTGCTGTGGGTATCGAGGCCGATGAAGAGGTGATTGGAGCTTATGTGCGCGACTCGCTGATGCTGGTCACGGCGCTGGCGCCCAAGATCGGCTACGACACGGCCGCCAAGGTGGCCAAGCAGGCCCACAAGGAAAAGAAGAACCTCAAGCAGGTTTGTTTGGAGTTGAAGTTGCTCACCGAAGCGGAATTTGACGAGGCGCTACAGCCTCGGAAGATGTGCTTTCCGGGAATATAGGGGGGCTCAGGGGGGGGGCTCCGCCTCCTCCTGAATTTCTGGTTATTTTGAGTAAAAGACTCAAGATTCACCGGTGTTTAACGCAGAAGGAGTAAGGGGCCTCTTGTAAAAGGGCCTTTGAGAAATTTTTCACAAAGTTTCCGGCACCACTGTGCCGGTCCGTAGGGGTTGAAAATTCCCTACACACATAAGGAGTAGAGGTCAGAAATGGCACCAGAGCAGAGATTATTGGCCAGCATCAGGACGCTTGTCCTGATCGCTCCCGTCGCCCTGATGATCACGTTTTTCGCGGTCTATAAGTTCAGTTGGCGCGTGAAGGAGCAGCCGTTCCCGTTTCCCCACAATGTGCACGCGGGGACGCGGCAGATTGATTGTAAGTATTGTCACCGCGGCACCGACAAAGGCCATATGGCCGGCGTGCCTTCGGTGTCTGACTGCTGGGCCTGTCACCAGAATTTGATGGGCAAGAGCTCGGTCGACCCGAATGCCAACGTGATCGACCGTCCCGATGTGCAGCGCCTGCTCAAGGACTACGTCGAGACCAAGAAAGAAATCAAGTGGTACAAGGTTTACGACATGCCCGAGCATGTCAAGTTTCCGCATAAGGCCCACATCAACGCGGGTCTGCAGTGCGTCGAGTGCCACGGCAAGGTGGAAGACATGAAAGTCGTCACCATGAACCAGGTTCCCCATATGGGCTGGTGCGTGGGCTGTCATCGTCAGAAAAATGCGCCCACCGATTGCACGGTTTGTCACAACTAGGCGGAGGATTCAGTGTCACTTTCACGTCGTAACTTTATCAAATGCGGTCTGATGACCGGGGCGGCCGTGTCGCTCACGGCCTGCCAGCGCAACGTCGAGCACGGGGTCGTCTCGCAGTATGCCATGCCGGAATACGCACTTCCGGGCCAGCCTCTCTACTGGGCAACCAGTTGTGGAGAGTGTTATGGGGGCTGCGGTGTGGCCATCAAGACGGTTGACGGCCGCGCCATCAAAATGGAAGGCATTCCCGAACATCCGCTCAGTTTTGGTGCCGTCTGCGCCCGCGGTCATTCGGGTCTGCAGGTAACCTATCATCCCAGTCGCCTGGATGCCTTCTGGGATGGCACCGCTAACAAAGTGGTGACCCGCGACTGGGCCGAAATCTATAAGAATACCCTGGACAAGGCTCGCCTGGCCGACAAGCAGCCGCTCTTCGTGACCCGCTCGCTGGGCGGCACGCTGGGTGGTCTGATGGTCGAACTGGCCAGGGAGAACAAAGGCAAGATCTGGGTGCTGGATTACCCGGGTCGTCTGGCCGAGCGCCAGGTGATGAAGGCGCTGACCGGCAAGGCCGAGCTGCCCTTCTATCGTTTCGAGGACGCCGACTATGCGGTGACTTTCGGCGGCGATTTGCTGGCTCTCGGCCACAACATCGTTCGCTCCGGTTGGGGTTACGGCGAGTTTCGCCAGGGCCGCGGCCGCGACCGCGGCACGCTGGTCTCGGTTTCCTCGCGTATCAACATGACCGCGGGCAATTCCGACCGTTGGCTGGCCACGCGCCCCGGCGCGGAAGGCTGGGTGGCGCTGGCCGTCGGCAACCTCATCGCCGCCAAGAAGGGCGGTGCCGCCTGGCCCGCCTGGGCCAAGGAGATCTCCCTCGAGAAAGCCTCCGAGGCCTCGGGCCTGGAAGCCGGCTTGATCGAGCGTCTGGCGGCGCAGCTGCTCAAGGCCAAAAAGCCTTTGATTGTAGCTGACAGCGATGCCGGCAACTACGTCAATGGCGTCGACTCGCTGTTCATCATCCACTCCTTACAAAAGCTGCTGACCGGTTCGATTGAAACCTGGGAGCCGGAGAACGTGCTGGGCGTCAAGGGCGGCGTGCCCAAGGGCATTATCGTCAACACGGCCGAAGCCATGAAGCATCTGGACAGCACCAACTGCGGCGCCGTTTGGGTCTTCGACGTCGACATCGTCAGTTTGATGCCGGCCTCCATCAACGCCAAAGAGCAGTTGGGCAAGGGCGGCGAGCTGGTGGTCTTCTCCACCTTCGCTAACGAAACCACCCGGCTGGCCAAGGCGGTCGTGCCTATCCTCAACTGGATTGAAGACTTCGGCGACCAGCGCATCACCGGCGCCGGTCTGGACGTTTACAACGTGCAGCAGCCGGCCATTCGGCCCCACTGGGAGAATGCCCGCTCACTGGGCGCGATTTTGACGGCCGTCAAGCTGGGGGATCCCATCGGATTGGGTGTGATTCCCCCCGGCGCGCCCGAGAATGCCGCCAAGGGGAAGACTTTCCACGATCTGATCAAGGGCGACGCCGACGAAGCTCGCTGGGAAACCCTGTTGGCTCGCGGTGGCTCCTACAAGGCCGAATCGCTGGCTTTTGACGTCTACAAAAATCGCGTGGTGACTCCGCCCCGCCTGCTGCCGGACCCCGGCAAGCCGCCGGCCGGCGTCAATCCCTACGAAGGTCTTGAACCTGCCCAGGTCACCGGTTGGACCGACCTCTTTGTGGAAGGCCCCGTGCTGGTCCCCATCGCCACGCTGGCGCTGAAGGACGGCAGCCTGGGCAACCGGCCCTGGATGCAGGAGTTGCCCGACCCGATGACCACCGCCGTTTGGGGTGGCTATATCGAGATGAGCCAGCGCTTCGCCGACGCCCATGGAATCAAACGTCACGATGTGGTGAAAGTCACCGTCGAGGGCGTGGATAAACCGATCGTCGGACCGGCCTTGCCCAACATCTCGATGCACGAGGATTTCATCGGTATCCCGGTTGGAATGGAGAATCCCGATTACTCGGGCTGGTCCGGATTGAATTACGGTCTGGGCAGCAAGGTCTTCGGACGCTACGGCTGGACTAACGCCAACTACAGCAAGGGGGGCATCAATCCCCTGACCAAGATTCCGGCGACGATGACGGCGGGTGGTGAGCCACGCTGGGTCGGCACCAAAGTCAAGGTCGAGAAAGATGCCGAAAACAAAGTTGAAATGATTACGGCGATGGATATCCGCGTGTTCCTGTTACCGCGTGAAATCCTGCCCTTTGAATAACTGAAGCGCTCGAAAAGGAGAGAATATGGCTGACGAAAAGCCCCCTTGGGGCGTAGTTCAGTGGGGGATGGTAGTGGATACGGACCGCTGCACAGGCTGCAAAGCTTGCGTGGTGGCCTGCCGCTCCGAAAATAATATCGCGACCGTGGGAGCCGAGCAGAGCGCCATGGGCCGCATGATGGATTGGATTCGCATCGAGCGCATGTTCCACGGCGAGTATCCAAACGTTCAGACGATGTTCGTGCCGATGCTCTGCCAACACTGCGGTTCGGCTCCTTGTGAGTCGGTTTGTCCGGTGTTCGCGGCCGTGGGCACGCACGACGGTCTGAACGCTCAGATTTACAACCGTTGCGTGGGCACGCGTCTGTGCGCGAACAACTGCCCCTACCACGTGCGTATGTATAACTTTGTGCAGCCCAAGTGGCCGCCCTCTATGGAGTTGTTGCTCAACCCCGACGTCTCGGTGCGCAATGAAGGTGTGATGGAGAAATGCACCATGTGCGTGCAGCGCATCCGTCGCGCCGACCTCGACGCCAAAGTCAGCAAGCGTCCCACCGAGGACGGTGAGTTGCGCCCGGCCTGCGTGCAGAGCTGCGGCGCCGGCTGCCTGACTTTCGGCGACCTGAACGATGAGGAGAGCACCATCAGCAAGCTGGTGAAACATCACGCTCATCGTAATTACCGCATCGGCCACGTCGAATATCACACCGCTCCCAACGTCATTTACCTGCGTCCGGAGAAGAATTCGGAGGCGCTCGGCGCATGAGCCACGAGAATCTGAACTTCCGCGCGGCGGAGATCTCCATTCCGGAGATCTATAACGCCTCGTTCGAGCCCATCGGGCGCTCGGGCTGGCGCAGTAACGTCGTCATCGGGATTTGTATCCTGATGGTTCTGACGGCTGGCGTCGCCTTCGCTCGCCAGGTTCTGTGCGGTTTCTGGGTGACCGGACTGCACATCCCCGTCTACTGGGGCTACTTCATCATCACCTTTGTGTTTTGGATTGGTGTAGCCCACGCCGGAGCTTTGATTTCGGCACTTCTAAGGTTGTGCGGAGCGGAATGGAAGTCCGCTGTGACGCGCGTCGCCGAGGTGATCACTCTGTTCACCCTGCCGGCCGCCGCTTCGTTCCCGCTGATTCACGTCGGCCGCACCGAAGCTGCTTATTACTGTTTGCCCTTCCCCAACCACCGTCTCTTGTGGCCCAATTTCAAGAGTATGTTGGTCTGGGACGTATTCGCGATTTCGACTTACCTGACGGGGTCGGTCATCTTTCTCTACGTAACCACGGTGCCTGACCTGGGCATCGCCCGTCCGCGTATGAAAGGCTGGATTCGCACCGTCTACACGCTGATGAGCTGGGGTTGGCGCGGCACCGCCGAGGAATGGAAACGAGTCAAGGAAGCCGCGGCTCTCTACTCGGTCATCATCCTCCCGGTGGTTATCTCGGTGCACACCATTGTATCTTGGGACTTCGCGATGCAGGTGGTGCCCGGTTGGCACTCGGAGGTCTTCGGTCCCATCTTCTTCGTAGGCGCTCTTTATTCAGGAACCGCCGCCGTGTTCACGATGCTGTGTATTCTAATCTGGACCTACCCGTCTTTCCGACTGCTGATCACCCAGGTGCATTACGATATGCTGGGTCGCGTCTGGCTGGTGCTGGGACTGGCCTGGGCCTATCTGTTCTTCAACGACTTCCTGCCCGCTTACTACGCCCATAAGGCGGACAAAATGGATTACCTCTACTACAACGCTTTCGGTGCCTACGCTCCCCACTGGTGGATGCTGGTCATCGGAAACTTCGTGGTGCCGCTGATGTGCCTGGCCTTCCAGGAATTCCGGCGCAGCATCTTCCCGATGTTCGTGCTGTCCATCATCGTCAATATTTGTATGTATCTCGAGCGCGTGGTCATCATTATCCCCGGTCTCGAAATCTACAACAAGCTGAACTACAACATTCTGCCTTACTCGATCAGCCCCACCGAGTTCTTCATCGTGATGGGAACCTTCGGCTGGGTCATCGGCGGACTGACGACCTTCTGTCGCATCTTCCCGATTCTCCCTTACTGGGAGCTGGCCGAGACCAAGTCACGTCAAATTGAGCGCGAAGTAGCCGGCGTTCCCGTCGCTTACTTCCAGTCGGGTGAGTAAACGATGAGAGTCTGTGCTGAATTCGAAGATCACTTCACCGCCCTGGCTGCTCACCGGCATCTGGTAGACGAGGGCCTCGATCCTCAAGAGATCGAGATCCGCAGCCCCTACCCGCTGCCTGAGCATCCCATCCCGCCGCACCGCACCGGTCCTTACAATATGCGCGCAGCCGCGCGTTTTATGTGGGCCGTGGCCGTGCTCTGCGGCTTCTCCTTCGTAACCTTTACCCAGTATGAGTGGGCACCGGTTTCGGTGACCAACGGCCATCCGTTGATTCCGATCCCCATCACCATGATCGTGACCTACGAGTGCGGTATGATCACGGCGATTTTGACCACCACCTTCATGTTCTTCCTGGAGACCTTCAAGTTCCGCTCGTTGGTCCCGCCGCTGGAAGAGGATATGCCGGTGGCCATCGGCTACATCGCTCTGGTGGTGGGCGGCCGTTCGGCCGACCGGGCCATGAAGATGCTGGAGGGCAAGGGAGCCCGCTCGGTGGTTTCCTACTGCTTCGCCTTGATGTTGCTGACGATGTTGACGGGCTGTTCCCAGTTCAATATGCGCCAGCAAGACGTCATCAAAAGCACCGAGGCGGCCGCCGAACTGGCCCCGCCGCAATCGGTCAGCATGCCGACCAACCAGGAGCAGGCGGTGGCTCCGCCGCCCGCCATCGGTTACAACGTGGACGGCGATGAAAAGCTGTTCTATAACTATCGCGCGGCGCTGGCCCGGGCTATTCGGGAAGGCACCGCCAAGGATCCTCATGCGCCTGAGGCGATGAAGGCCATGGCGGAAGCCGAGACTCTCTTGAAGGCTTCCGGCCAGTACCCGAAGATGTATGAGCTGAAGAACCGCCAGGCCGAAGTGGAAGCCGCCATTGCCCCCTGGGTCAATCCGGTCAAACCCACCGCGGAAGTACTCAAGCGCGGAGAGCAGTTGTTCGCCGTTAACTGCGCGATGTGCCACGGTGCCACAGGCGCGGGTGACGGCAAGGTGGGCGAAGCCTGCCAACCTGCTCCTCCGGCTATCGGCACCAAGGCCAAATACCCGAACCACACCAAGCCGGACGGCTACTTTTACTACAACATCTACAGTGGTAAAAACAATATGCCGCCCTTCGGCTACAAGCTGACCCCGGAAGAGATCGCCACCATCGTGGTGCATCTGCGCGAACTGCAGAAGACCCAGTAAGCCCTCTCGGATGGAGAAAGCCCCTGCCTTCGGGTGGGGGCTTTTTTTTAGGCCCGGCGCTTGATAAGGTAGGCATTTCGGTGCCGGAGGCGCCCCTCCCGCAAGGAGCAACGACAAGGCGTATCAGGTTATACGGTGCGGAGTTGCGACGCAGCGGGTGGGGATGGATCTGGTACCCAAACGTCTGAATTATTAAGCGACGGGCCCTCATGATTGCACACATTGACATGGACGCTTTTTACGCCTCGGTGGAGCTGCGCGATAACCCGCGCTGGCGGGGCAAGCCGGTGGTGGTTGGCTATGATGGCTCGCGCGGAGTGGTGGCCGCCGCCTCTTACGAGGCGCGCAAATATGGCGTGTTCTCGGCCATGCCGATGGCTAAAGCGGTGAGACTTTGTCCGGGACTGGTGGTGGCACCGCCGCGCTTTGAGGTGTATTCCTCCATTTCTTCGGGGCTGCGAGCTCTATATGCCGAGTATACGGCCCGGGTGGAACCGCTAGCGCTGGACGAGTGCTATCTTGATTTGTTCGAGTGGGAATCTCCGGGTCGAATCGTAGCCGAAATTCGCTCGCGGATTCACTCCGCCTTTGGGTTACCGGCTTCGGCCGGGATTGGTCCTAATAAGTACGTGGCCAAGGTGGCTTCGGGCAAAGCCAAGCCGGACGGGCAGTTGCTGATTGCCGCCGAGAGCGTGTTAGAGTTCCTCTGGCCTTTGCCGGTATCGGAGTTGTGGGGAGTGGGACCCAAGACGGCGGAGCGGCTGCGTAACCATGGCCTGGTTTTCATCGAGCAGGTGGCGGCTTCTTCGGTGGAGGATTTGACGCGTATTGTGGGCCGGTCGGGGGCGGATCTGCACAAGCTGGCCTGGGGTCGGGATGACCGGCCGGTGGAGACGGATTTCGAGGCCAAGTCGCTATCCTGTGAGCATACCTTCGAGCGGGATTGTGGAGACCTGGAGGAACTGGGTCGGGTGTTAAAGCGGCAGGTTACCCGTCTGGAGGAGCGACTGGGGCGTTTGCGGATGCGGGCGGGATTGGCGGTGGTCAAGATTCGCTGGCCGGATTTTCGGACGGAAACCCGCTCGGTGCGCTTGCGTTCGGGCTCGCTGTGGGAGGCGAGCATGAGCGTGCTGGCGGAGCGGCTGCGGGTGGTTAAGCAACCGGTGCGCTTGTTGGGCCTGGGAGTCGGGGACCTGGTGAGCGAAGATGTGCCCACTCAGTTGGAATTGTTCTGAGCCTTGAAAGAAGTTCAATAATCCGCAGGAAAGTTCTCAAGGATCCGGAAGCGCTGGGGCTATGCGTGTGCTCTTTTTGCTGATGATGATTCTGGCCGGGTCACCGGCTCCGGTATGGCGCTTTGACGGGGAAGACTTCTATCTGATCGAGCGCTCCGCCAAGCCGGGTAGCCGCGTGCTTGCCTTTCTGCGTGACGGCGACAATCCGGACACCTGTGAACGCCGGCTGTGGCTACGCAAGGTAGCCTGCAAGGATTTGCGTGCCTACGAACTGGCCTATACACGCCATTGGGACCAGTCGCAGCGGGACGTGCGTTACCGTTCCGCGGTGAAACTGGTGCACTCGGGTTGGGTGCAAAAGGGTCAGGTGCTGGAATGGCGCTTGATGCAGTGGGAGATGCGCGGCGGAGCGCTGATGTGCGCCGAGATGGAGCTGGCTACCCGGGGCAACGCCAAGTTGATGGCCGGTCTGGTGAATCGCCAGTACGATAGTTGGCATCAGCAGTTGGCCACCATGATGAAGCAGGCGCCGGCGTTGTTGGAAACCCGTTGAGGTTAGCCCTTTTGGGGGCCGGCGGGCACGGCAAAGTGGTCTGCCGAGTGGCTCAACGGGCGGGTTTCGAGGTGGTCGGTTTTTACGACGACTTGGCCACCGGTCAGGTGCTGGGACTGCCCGTTCTGGGGCGTTTTTCCGAAGCTTCCTCGTTTGAGGGTAAGCTGTTTGTCTCTCTAGGCCGTAACCAGTTGCGCGCCGAATGGTTCTGTGCTTCGCGTTCGGTGGTTTTAGTAGACCCCTCGGCCGTGGTCGATGCCACGGTGCGCGTGGGTCTGGGCACGGTCATCATGGCGGGAGCGGTGGTCAATGTGGATACCGTGATCGGGCGCAATTGTATTTTGAACACTGGCTGCACGGTGGATCATGATTGTGTGATTGAAGATCACGCGCACCTTTGCCCGGGAACTCATCTGGCCGGAACGGTCCGGGTGGGAGAGGGCGCCATGCTGGGTACAGGGGTGAGCGTCATCCCGGGACGGACCATCGGCGCAAGGAGCGTGGTGGGGGCGGGGGCCGCGGTGGTGCGCGACCTGCCCGCCGGGATTGTGGCTACTGGTGTGCCTGCTCGTGTTGTAAGAGATGTTTCAGTATCGCCAGATTGAGCTGTTCTAACTGAGTCATCTGCGAACGGATCACGTCCAATTGCTGCGACAGAGCCCAGAGAATGGTGGCTTCACCGGCGGTGAGCTTGGTCTCGGCGTCGGTCACGTTGCTGGCGGAGTCGGCGATACGCCGAATGTTGGTCAGGACTTCCTGTTGCAGATTGCTGCTGACCTGGTAGTTGTTGATGAGATTGGCCAGGGTCTCGTCTTGTTCGTTTTCCATGGGCCGCCCTTCGCAAGGCAGGCCGGCGGGGCCTGCTGGCCTGGGGGGAGACGGCAGTCCCCCCCAGGGATAGCAGGGGGGGGCCTGGGGGGAGACGGCAGTCCCCCCCAGAACACGGGGACATGTTGCAGAAGACCGACCTCTCCAAGTATGACCCCGATGGAGCCGCTCTCGAGGACGTGGGCATTTTCGGCCTACCGCTGACGGCCGAAGAGTCCTCGCTGATTCTCATTCCAGTGCCCTGGGAAGCGACCACTTCCTACGGCAAAGGCACGGCCGCCGGGCCGCGGGCGATTCTCGCGGCCAGTCCGCAGCTAGATCTGTTCGACGCCGAGTTGGGGCAGTTGGGACTGGCGCGGCCCTGGGAGTTCGGCATTCATATGGAAGCGGAAGACCCGGGGGTGGTGGCGGCCAATCTGGAGGCCTGCCGCCTGTCGACCCCGATCATCGCTTCCGGCGGGCGCTTTTGCGCCGGGCTGGACCGGGTCAACGAGCTGTCTTCGCAGTTAAACACCTGGGTGGGTAAACGGGTGCGCCACTGGCGTGCACAGGGCAAGCTGGTGGGCCTGGTCGGCGGCGAGCATTCCACGCCGCTGGGAGCGATCGAGGCTTTCCTGGAGGAGTACCCCGGGCTGGGCGTGCTGCAGATCGACGCTCATGCGGACCTACGCGAGGCCTATGAGGGCTTTGCCCATTCGCACGCTTCGATTATGCACAATGTGCTGGAGACGCGGGTGGGGCGCCTGGTGCAGGTGGGTGTGCGCGATTACTGCGATAGTGAGTACCGTCTGGCCACTTCCCATCCCAAGGTGCGCACTTTCTTCGACTTCGCTCTGAAGGAACGCCTCTGCCAGGGGGAGAGCTGGCACAGTCTGTGCGAGGAGATAGTGGGCTTGCTGCCCGAGAACGTCTATGTGTCGTTCGACATCGATGGATTGGAGCCGGCCCTCTGTCCCCATACGGGTACACCCGTGCCGGGCGGCCTGCGTTTCCACGAGGCCGTCTATTTGTTAAAGACGCTGCACCGGGCCGGCAAGCGCCTGGTGGGCTTTGACCTGAACGAAGTGGCGCCGGGCCCTGACGGTGACCAGTGGGACGGTAACGTGGGGGCCCGGATGTTGTATAAGCTGTGCGGTCTGACCCTGCTCTCGGCCGGAGCCCGCGATTAGATCGTATCGTAGAGGTTCAGGTCGGTCTGGAAGTGGCCGGACTGGACGTAGTTGATGATCTGGCCGTAGCGGTCCAGGTTGTCGATGGTGCCCGAGTTGATCACGTCCTGCAGGCTGAGCTGACCGCGATTGATGGCGGCGGCCACGGCCCCGATGGTCTGCACGTCGGTTTCACCTACGCCCGCCGTTCCCGTCAGGTCGCCAGCCCCGGCGTTGATGAGCAACTGCTTGAGGCCGGCGTTGTCGTAGTTGCCCGGCCCACCGTTGAGGTTGCCTTTGAAGACTGAGGCGACTTGCATAAAGAGCTGGGCGTCGGGAGACATCTGCTGCATGGCCTGGGCACCGGCCTGCAATCCCTGGGCACTGAGCGGATCGTAGCCGTTGGCTTGGGCGGCGAACTGGTAGGCGTAGAGGCGGCCGACGTTGGCATTCCAGAGCTGCGAGGGAGCCACGGTGGCGAAGCGGGTGCCGGGAATGCCGTCGGACTGGTTGACGGTGGTCTGTCCGTTGAGCGCCCCGCCGGCCACCTGGGCCTGGAGGTAGCTGGCGTAGTCATTGCCGTCGCTGGGGAAGGGCAGAGCGGGCAAACTACCGCCGGTAGAAGTCCCCCCGCCGTAGAGTCCGCCGCCCGTGGTAGTGGTGGTGGTCGGGACGGTCGGGGTATAGGCTCCGGTGGGCAGGAAGTTGGGCACGCCGGACTGGCTCTGGTCGGTCTGTGTGCCGTAGTAAGGTTGCTGAAACTGGCCAAAGGGATTCTGTTGCTGCTGCTGGCCGAGCAGGCCGCCCCAGCCCTGGGAGAGCTGCGAAAGGCTGGAAATCAGTTGCTGCAGCACCTGAATGATCTGGGCCGGGCCGCCCAATCCGAGGGCTTGCTGGGAAAAGGCGTTGGACTGTGCCTGGATGCCCAATCCCGATTGGAACCCGAACGAGCCGACCTGAGTGCCGCCGAAATTGTAAGGATTTACGCCGAAAATTGCCATGTTGCATGTGCCTCCCGCTGGTTTCACACAGAGTAGGGGCGCACTGTTAAGAATGATCCCTCTTTGGTAAGGAAAGTGTAAGGAAACTTCCCTGATTATGAAACCCTAAAAGTCTGTGAGGCAAGGCTGGACAGGAAGGCTGTTTGGCCTATGCTATGGCATAGGCCTGGAGGTGTAATGAGTTTGGACCGTCACGTGAAGTTGTTCCGAAACGGAAGAAATCAGGCTGTGCGGATTCCTCGAGAGTTTGAATTGCCCGGGGGAGGAGGCGCGAGGGCGACCGTTTGGTTATTGAGCCTGCCCGGCCCAAGTCGCTGCTTGCTCTCCTGGCGACACTGAGCCCGATTGTTCTCTTCTGGATATCTCGAGAAGCCCGTCGACGCGGTGTACGGGCGAATTCGGCTTGCGTTGGAGCAAGATGGCCTGCCCATTGGGGGCAATGACTTTCTAGTTGCCGCCCAGGCATTGTCTCTGGGGCACACCGTTGTCACCGACAACGAGCGAGAGTTTCGGCGGGTTAAGGGCCTATCCGTCGTCAACTGGCTTCGCTAACCCGCTGGTTATTGGCCATCGGGTCTAAAACAAACAAAAAAAGCCCGGTTTCCCGCGCTTTCGTTGTGGTGGCTGGGGGGAGGGTCGAACTCCCGACCAAGGGCTTATGAATCCCCTGCTCTGCCACTGAGCTACCCAGCCTTATTGGGCGTGCCCAATATAAAGGCAGCGCACCCTGATCGTCAAGCCCCACGCAGGTGCGCGAATTGGCGCTCATATGTGCGCGAGGGCGCGCACGTCTCTAAAACCCCAGTACGCTGTGCCGGTGCAGTTCGAAAACGGTGATTTCCGGCCGCACTCCAAGCCGGAGGCGTATTTCTGGCCGTAGCGGCTGGGCCAAACAGCCCAGCAGAGCCGTGCCCCAGAGGACCGCGTAGATGCGTTTCTCAAGCGCGCAACAAGCCGCGGGGACCGCGCCGGAGCACGAACAAGGTCACCTCCGGAGGCACTCCCAGACGGATCGGCAAACTGCTGGTACCCACGCCGCGCGTCACATAGACCGGATAGTGGGGGGCCTCCACCCAGCCGGAAGCATACTTTTGCCCGTAGCGACTGGGCAGCACCGGAGTGCCCAGGGTGGGCAGGCGGATTTGTCCTCCATGGGTGTGGCCTGAGACCATCAAATCCACCCGGGCACCTGATTGTTCCTCGGCCAGGTCGGGATTGTGCGACATCACCAGGCGTGGACAATCCGACAGTTGGCCCAGAGTGCCCGCCAGATCCGGCTGGCCCGCCCACAGGTCGTCCAGTCCGCACAACCATAAACCGCTTGAGCCGGATTCGGAGAACTCGAGCCTGGGGGTGAGCAGCAGACTGCGGTTGCACAAGATTTGACAGCCGGCCCGGGGCATTTCCGCCAGTCCGGTCTCCAGACCGTGCCAGTAGTCGTGGTTGCCCCAACTGATCAGCACTCCCTGGGGCAAGCGCGGCCGCAGCAGCGAAGCCAGCTCGGCCGCTTCGTGAAAGTAGTCGCCCGAGCGCGAAATGAAGTCGCCCGGAACCAGAATCACATCCGGTTTACAGGAGTTGGCCAGGCGAATGGCCGGCAGTAAATCATCGGGACGGCAGACCGGACCGCAGTGCCAGTCGGCCATCAACACGACCCGCACGCCTTCCAGCTCCGGAGGCAAGTCCGGCAATGACAGCGCGAACCGTTCTAATACGAAGTGCTTGCGCTCCACCAGCCCTCCGTAGCCCCCCAGGGCCACGCCGCCCAGGGCTGCCGAACCGCCCAGCAATATGGCCCGGCGTCCCGGCTTGGGGCCCAGCGAAATCCAGCGCAGCAGGGGTTCCAAAAGGATCAGGGTGACCAGCCAGCAGAGCACCCGGCCCAGCACGGTGCGCGCAAAGGAAGTTCCCAAGAGCGAACCGACCAGCATCATGCCGGGGCCGTTCAAGAGCACCCCGATGGCTTTGATTTCCACAATGCGGGGATGGCTCAGGCAAATCAGCAGACCCACGAAGGTGAGGCCCCAAACCCTCCCTCTCACGCTTTCTCCAGTTGATGTCGCACCAGGTTGGCATAAGCACCATCTTGCTCCATCAGTTCCCGGTGCGTGCCTCTTTCCACCACTTTCCCGTGATCCAGCAGTAAGATTTGATCGCAATGCTGGATGGTCGACAAACGGTGGGCCACCAGGATGGCCGTGCGACCCTGGAGCACCTCATGCAGGGCCTCTTGAATGGCCTGCTCGGTCAGGCTGTCGATACTGGCCGTGGCCTCATCCATGATGAGCACCGGCGGATCATCCACCAGGGCGCGTGCGAAAGAGACCAGCTGGCGTTCACCTTGCGACAATTGATTGCCGCGCTCCCCCAAGCGGCGCTCCAGCCCTTCCGGGTGCGCTTCCACCACCCGCGCAGCCCGGGAAATGCGCAACGCCTCGGCCAGGGCCGGTTCCGAGACCGAGCGGTAGAGGGTTACGTTATGGCGCAAGGAGGCTTTGAACAGAAACAATTCTTGCTGAATGATGCCGAACTGGCGGCGCAGCGAGTCTACCTGCAGTTGGCGTATGTCCACGCCGTCCAACAGAATTTCGCCTTCCACCAGCGGATACAGACGCTGCAACAGAGACGTCACGGTGGTTTTGCCGGAACCGGTGGCTCCCACCAGGGCCAGCTTCTGGCCCGGTTCCAAGACAAAGGACACGCCCTGCAGCACCGGCTTTTTGGGGTCATAGGCAAAGTGCACGTCGCGGAATTCGATGCGCCCCCGACTGGAAACAACCGGTTGGCCGCCCGGCGACTCCGGCTCGGCGTCCAGAATCAAAAACAGGCGTTCCGCCGCCACCGCCGCTGACTGCAAGACGTTGAAGCGTTCGGCCAGGTCGTCCAGGGGAGCGAACAACATTTTCAGGTAAAAGACAAACAACACCAGGGTTCCCAGCGAAATCTGCCCGCTGGTCACCTGCCAGCCGCCCACCCACAGAACGATGGCCAACGACAGCATGGAAATCGTGCCAAACAGGGGCCGGAACAGCATGTAGAGATAGACCAGACGCATTTCCACGCCCAGGTATTCGCGGTTCTGGCGGTCGAAATCGCCCTGCATTTTGGCTTCGGCGGTGAACGACTTCAAGGTGGCCAGACCCTGCAGATTCTCCTGAATGAAGGCGTTCAACTGGGCCAGCAGGCGGCGAATGTCCCGGTTCACCCGTGTGTTGGCTCGCTGAAAGAGCAGCGAGGCCAGCAGAGCCGGGGGAGCCAGCACCAGCACGCTCAACGTCAGACGCGGCGAGGCCCAGAACAGCGCCCCCAGCAGCACCAGCAGTTTGAGCAGATCGCAAAGCAGATTGGCCACCACGCCGGTGAAAAACTCGCTTAAGGTGCCCGTGTCGTTGGCCACGCGGGTGACCAGTCGCCCCACCGGATTGCCGTCGAAATAACCGATGGGCAGGCGGTGCAGATGCTCGAAGAGATGATTGCGCAGGCGCTCCACCACCGTTTGGCCGACTCGATTGAAGCCCAGGGTCAGGAGAAAGCCGAGCACGGCCGCCAGCAACACCAGTCCCAGGTAAACCAGGCCGAGTTGCATCAAGCCGTCCATGCGGGCCGGGCCGGAAGCCTTGGAGATCATGAACTGATCGATGCCTGAAGCCATCAGCTGCGGCAGACGCACCTCGATGCCGGCCTCCAGCAAGGAACCGAACAAACAGAGCGCGATCATCCAACGTTGCTCGCGTGCTTCGCGCAAGACTCGGCCAAAGTAGAAGAGCGCCTGGCGCTGGCTGAGCTTGACCTGGAGATGATCATCTATCATGAGGTCTGTAACTCATACAGGCGTTTGTATAACCCATCCTCGGCCAGCAACTGCTGGTGGCGCCCGCGCTGCACCACGCTGCCCTCTTCCAAGACCAGAATCTCGTCGCAGTCGCGCACGGAACTGACCCGATGGGATATGATGACCAGCGTCTGCCGGCCGCGCAAGGCGGCCAGGGAAGCCAGAATACGCTGTTCGGTGTCGGCGTCCACCGCCGACAAAGTGTCATCTAACAACAACACCGGAGCCGGCTTTAAGAGGGCCCGGGCCAAACACAAGCGCTGGCGCTGTCCGCCTGAGAGCGTCACGCCCCTCTCTCCCAACAAGGTCTGATAACCCTCCGGAAAACTCATGACCTCCTGATGCAACTCGGCCTGGCGGGCGGCTTCCTGGACGTCTCCCGCAAAGCCGCTCAGGCGCAAATTCTCTTCGATGGTGGCGGAAAACAAAAACGACTCCTGCTCCACCCAGGCGAACTGCCGGCGCAATTGCGTCAAATTCAACTCGACAACGTCCCGGCCGTCGAGAAAAATCGTGCCGGCCGGTGGTTCGAACAAACGCTGCAGCAGACGCGTCAGCGTCGACTTGCCCGAGCCCACCTCTCCCACCAGGCCCAGGCTGCCCCCTGCCGCCACCCGAGCTGTCAGGTCTGACAAAGCTGGTTTGACCCCACCCGGATACGTAAAGGTCAGCCCGCGAATTTCCAGGGCTCCCTCAAAAGGACCGTCCAGCACCGGCTGCTGCGGCTCGGGCAGAGCATCCAGCAAGGTCAAAATTCGATCCATGGAGGCGGTGGCCCGCTGCACCAGGGAAAGCGTCCAGCCGGCTGCCACCATGGGCCAGCTCAACTGGCCCAGAAAGGAAGCAAAAGCCGCGAATTCGCCCACCGTCAGGCGCCCGTCCACCACGTGCTGGCCGCCCACCGCCAGCAGCAGAGCCGAACTGATGCCGGACAAAAACAAAATGGTGGGGGAGTAGACCCCATCCACTTTCACAAAAGTCATAAAGCGCCGGTGCTGCTCGGCGGTGATGCGGCGAAACTCGGCCGCGTCCCCCTCTGCCTGGACCAGCGTGCGCAACACGCGCATACCGGCAATACTCTCGCGCGACTTTTCGGTCAACTCGTCGATGCTTTGCTGCACCCGATCCCAGGTCGAATAGTTCCATTTCATCAGATAGCGCATCATGAAACCGAGCAAGGGAAAGGGCAAAAGCGTTACCATGGCCAGGCCGGCGTCGATGCGCAACAGGGCGGTGATGCTCAGCAAACTGTAGATGACCGCGTCAAACGAAGACATCAGCGCGAAGGCCAGCGCCATGCGCACGGCCGCCACATCGCTGGTGGCCAGTGCCATCATATGGCCGATCGAACTCTGGGAATGATAGGTCAAATCGAGGTGAATGGCCCGGTGGTAGATCTGGCGGCGAATCTCGATGTCACATTTACGGGCCGCTCCGAACAAGCAGTAGCGCCATAAACAGCGGGCGGCATAGGCCAGCAGGGCCAGGCACACGATCAGAGCGATGGTGAACCGATCAGGTCCTTCCCGCAGATCGTCAATGACTCGTTGACTTAAAAAGGGAATGCCCAACTGAGCGGCGTCAGCCAGAATCAAACCGAGCACGCCGATGCCCGTTTGCCAGCGATAATTCCAAAGATAACCGAAAAGGGCTCTAAGGCCTCGTGACTTCACTCGATCCCGCGTTCCCGCTGGTGGCCCACGACCCTACTAGCTCTTCGGTCAGGCTTCCCAGGAATTTCTCTTCCATTTTGTCGGTGAACGGTTGGCTGCGGGCGTTGATGGCGCTCACCAGGCAGAGCAGCAAGCTCAAAGTCACCTCCACCGGCGGCTCCTGGCTACCCAGGTGCGCTCGCAACCAGGAGCTCGACAACACCAGTTCCGGTGTAAAATCCCACAAATCGCGGCAGTCACCGATTCTGGCTTTGTCCAGAACTTTCAAAAGCTCTCGGCGAGCCGCGCCTTGAGTCAACTGAGCCGCCTGGCGCCGGAGCGCCGTCAACAAGGCTTTGCCATCGCCCGGCGGCGTCTCCTTGAAGAGTGTCTCAAAGAGGGTGGCCCGGCGCGTTTCCACATTCACCACTTGTTCGCGTAGCCTGTCGGCGGCATGGCCCAGGCTGCGCAGCACCTGGCCGAAACCGCGGAAACTGGGCATTTTGAGTTTCACGTCCTGATGCAGTAACGGTTTGGGCAGGGGCTGGGGCCGGCGCCCACAGTAACGTCCAACCACCTCCAGCATCAACGGGGAGGACAAGATCGGCGTGATGCGGGCTCCCCCCGAACTGAAGGCGTAGGTCTTGGGCCAATAGCCGAGTTCATCACGCTCTTCGCTATCGAGTTTGAGCTGGGCCAGGCTGGTCAGGCTGCCGTCGGCACAAGGGATCCAGCGCACCTGAGCCATATCTTCCATACCCAGCATGAGAACTTCGCAAAAGGTGGCGAGTTCCGCTGCATTCAGACGGCCGGCTTGAATTCGTTGCAGCAGCAGCGGCTGCAGCGCCTGGTAAAAGCGGCGCCGCACTCCCTGATTCAATTCCGCGTACTCTTGAGACCCGATGCGGCGCAGTCGATATTCCTGGTCGCACTCCAGGGCGCCCACCAGGCCCGACGGGACATTGTGGAGCAGTACGGCCCGTTCCGGCAAGAGCAGCCAGCAATCCTTGGTGGACTTACCCGACAGGCCCACATCGCCCCACTCGACCTTGATTTTGAACTTCAGGTGGTTGAGCCGGCGGAGCTGATCCGCCAGACGCTGGCGTCGTTCGGCCAGCCGTTTTTCTTCTTGCAGTAGCCTGGCGGTCTGGGGCACGGAATGGCCTTTGCCGTGCTGGGCCAGCAGCGAATCCAGCAACCCCGGCGGAGTCCCGCTTTCGGCTAAGAAGAGCCGATCTCGAGGGAGATCCGGATAGATTGCCACCACCCGGTAGATCTCCCCTTTCTGCAGAATATCTTCCCAACTGAGAAGGCCCTGGTTAGTCTGAAACCAGGGCTGGCGGCGCAGGCAATCGTTGATCTCCTGGCTGAGCGGCGCCCACTCTCGCCAGTGGTAGAGCATTCCGCGGTTGCGGGGACGAGCCACTGCCAACCAATCGGCCAGATGCCTTCGGATTCGTTCCAGCAACTCCGAGAGATCGGGGGCATCCTCGAAACCCGCGCACTCCACGGTAGCGCGCAGTCCGGGCGGTATCAATCCCTCTTCCTCGCGCAACCAGCGTCCGCGAAGCAGGTGAATGACCTTGCCGGGGTCTTTGTCAGCCACCAGCCAGACTCCAGGGTAGGTGCCCAACGCCTGAAAATTCGGACTCCACATCGGTTTCTCGAGAAAGAGCCGCAACCGTTCCTGCTCAGCGAACCAAAGATCCTGGCCGACCCACTCGTTTTGGCACTGCTGTTGCAGGTAGGCGCGCTGGCCATCGGACAGGTTGATCAGCAATAACTCTCGGGGAAATTGCGCAGAACCAGGCCCGCTGGTCCAGTTGACCCGCTCGGCCCGGCGCAAATCTTGTAAGCTCACCATTCCATTCCACAGGGTGGGCCAGCAGGCCAGTTCGGGCGCAGCCACCTGGCGCAGCGTGGCTTCCCGAGCCCAGGCCAGCCACTCGGCCTGCAGCGGCAGGGGAGGGGAGAGTTCGCGCGCCTCCGCCACCAGTTGATCCAGGAAGCGTTTGGCTTTGGCGTTCATGGCCAGGCGAAAGCGACTGGCTCCCAGCCTCTCGTTTTCCAGGCGAATCTGGAAGGTCAGCTCGTCGTTCCGCACCCAGGCTTCAAAGCCGAGTATTGAATCGACCTTGACCGTTTCCAATTCGACTCCGCGCACGCAGAAAGTCACGCGGGCCTGGCCAAAGGTTGGAGACAGGTTCCGGCGTTCCAGGAAAGACGGGCGGCGGGACAGGTTCAGGTCTCTCAACAGATAGTCAAGTTCCAAAAGCTTGAGCGAGCTGATGCTCTTGAAAAGCCGTGTCTCCCAATGACCGGCTCGGATGAAAACGCCCACCGGCATAAAATCCTCCAGCGGGGCTTGCTCTTCCGTCACCAGGCACAAGCTTTGACCAGGCCCCAGCGAGAGCAATTGAAATAGCGAATAAAACCGACCGTGCCAATCCTGGAAGAGCATGGTCTTGGCGAAATAGCTGTCCTGTGGGCGCCGGGCGTGGCTCAAATGCTTTACCAGATAGGTCCGCAGGGCCCCTCTGGGCACACCTTCTCCGGCCATTTCGCGAATCAGCTCCTCCAGGCTGTGCAGCCAGCGCGGTTCCAATTCTTCCCAGGCCTCTTCCGTGATGTCGTCCCACAACTCATTGATTTGAGCTTCGCCAACCTCGCAAATTAAAGTAAAAGCCACTTCGGGGTGAGCGAGTTGGCGGTGGCAGAGAAGACGGCCCTGGTGCAACAGGGTGAGGCTGCCTCCGGGTTCGGCCCAGTCGTCGGGAATGCCCAGCGACCACTGCCCGGCGCTCTGCTCGAAGACTTTCTGGACCAACCAGTTGCGCGCCGGCAGGTTCAGTCCGGTCTCGGCTCGCCGGCTCCACTGGAACTGGTTGCGCTGGCGGCGTAACTGGCGCAACACCACCTCGTCCGCGCGTCGGCACTCGGCGCCAAACTGCGCTTGCAGGCAGGCGAGCATTACCGGCGAGGTCTCCAGCAAAATCCTCTCGGGTAGATCGATCGGTGCCTGCTCGGTGCTGAAATAGACCGGTGGAGTTAATTCGTCGAGCGACCAGTCTTCAGCGCGCTGGTCGGTAAATAGCACCCGCTTGCGCAGGCGCGGCAGTAGCGGTTGCAACCAGGGGTAAGCCGGGCCGCTCAGAAGCTTACCAATGACCTCGCGGTCGCGGACCCTTTCGATGCAATCGGTAAAGCTGCTCTCGATGGCGTTGGCCACGCGCGCATAGAGTTCGTCCTCGACCGCGTTCGTTAGCGAGACATCGAGATGGAAGTCGCCATAGCAAACACCGTGCCAGGCAAACGGAGCGGGCACGGTCTTGGGCGGACAAACCATTTCGTCCACTACCAGCTCCAACTGGCTGAGCTGGCCGGGGCGGCATTGGCAGGTGGCCGGCAGTCCGCCCAGTTGGCCGGTGGGGAACGTGATCGGCAGGGCATTTCCTCTCACGAGCAGCGGCTTGCGGCAATAAGCGGCTTTTTTTCTCAGCTCGGCGAGAGCTCGCTCGACCAGGCCGGAGGAAAGGCCTTCCAGTTGAATCTCCCGCAAGCAAACCCGCTCCCAGTTCTGTTGTTTGCCGCTCAGATAGTCATATAGTTGATTTTTGCCTGAGCCGATCCAATCGAAGCGGATCAGCTTGTGTGCCAGCAAGGATTGGGCGGCCGCGGCCAGACGCCGCTGCGGTGAGTTTTCCTCCAGCAAAGCTCCCGGCAGCGCCGGCAGGAAATCCGGTTCTAGAGGAAGAGCCAGCATCCGTACGCTCAGCCGGTTGGCCTGCCAATCTACTTCGATCTCTTCCGCGCCTAAACGAAAGAGACCACCCACCAGGTGATACAGAAAATCCTGGTCCTCTCGGAACTGAAAGCGCGACAGCTTGGTCCTGGCCTGCTCCACGTCCAGGGTGAACTCGCCCTCGCGATGCAGTTGGCCCTGGCCGCGCAGCCGCTCGAGAAAGCTCACTTCAAGTGCCTCAGCATGGTGATGGCCAGCTTCTCGGCGCGTGCCTCACGGTCTTTTTCCGGTAGCTGCAAGATGAGGTGCTGCAGCAAAATTTGCGCCGCCAGCGGCCGATTCCAATCCTGCAGGCGTTTCAGGTTGGCCGCGGTCGGGTGGTTCACGTCCAGGAGCAGTAAATCCCCGTGGTCGGAATGTCCAACCAGTCCCACCTTCGAGGCCGGCCACAGGAAAGAACCGGGAGCCGGGCTGATCCAGCTCACCGCCTTCAGGCGCCGCACGCCCAGCGCTTTTCCCAATTGTTGGCACGAAACCAGCAAGGGGTCGAGCGAGTCGTCCGGCCGGGAAAAGCGCCAGCGTTGCCTGGTGGCCGGCACGGGAAGGTCGCGCTGGCTCAGCCAGGCGGCGGCCGCCTGGCTGAGCCGCAGCACCAGTCGACTCTGAGCCGGTTCGTGGATCAGTCGGCTCAACTCATCGGGCTCGTCCTGATGGCAAACCTGAGCTTTGCGTAACTGGGCCAGGGAATACCGTTGGCCCTGGTGGTCGGGAAAGAGGGGTTCCTGGTCGCAACTGACCCCCTTTAGCCCGAGAATGCTCAGCAATTCCCAATCTTCCCCACCGTTTCTTAAATGCTCATAGAGTTTCGGCGGATAGTGGGTTTTCAGCACGCGCTCAAGCAACGCCATCCCTTTGGCGTAGTCCTCGTTTTGAATGATATTGTCGCGGGTCAGCGTGTGCTCGAAGTAACGCGAATCGATTTTGAAGGTCAGATGAGGCAAGGGGGACTGCATGCCTTCCAGCAACGTCAGACCCTGATTGTAATATCCGTAGAAACATTCGGCCTGCCGGCTCAGAGCCAGCACCAGGCGGGTGCCCGCTTCTTCATAGTGGGCCTGCACCGAGTCAGTCAATTCAAAAGGCGAACGGATGGACTGGCCATCGACAAAAATCTCCACCCGGCAGTGGCGGCACCAGAAGGCCAGGGTTTGGTGGACCTTGGCGCGCAAATCGGGGAGGTCGAAGCGCTCACCATCCAGGTAGAGATGGACGGTGGTGCCCTCCACTCCATGAGGTAACTTGAGCAGCTCAAAAGAGCGGTCAGGTTTGAAGAGCACGCGCCAGGCCTCACCCTGGCGGCCGGTGTCCACCACCACCGCCAGGGGCACCAGGGCAAAGACGGATACGAAGCCGATGCCGAACTTGCCGACTTTGGTCAGATCGCCTTCTTTGGAAGAAGCGAACAGGCGAGTCAACTGAGTCTCGATGATGTTTTCGGTCATGCCCTCGCCGGTGTCGCTCACCGACAGGCGGATGCCCTCGCGCTCCTGGGCCAGCGTGACTTCCACCTGATTGGTGCCGGCGTCGATGGAATTCTGCACCAGCTCGCGCAAACACGCCAGCGGCTGGGCGAACTGGCGGACCAGCATGTCCAACGCGTTTCCGGCGGCTTTGACCTTCGCTTTCTTTTTTCCCATAAACAAAAAAGGGGCCGGTCTTCCGGCCCCTTTTCAATCGAGCTAGCCGGCTACGCTGAGCTGGCGAACTTCTTCCATCTTGTCGTCTTTTTGCACCTTGTCGACCACTTCGATGCCTTCGATCACTTGGCCGAAGACGGTGTGGACGCCGTCGAGGTGGGACTGGGGCGAGTGACAGATGAAGAATTGGCTGCCGCCCGTGTTGGGACCGGCGTGAGCCATCGAGAGAGAGCCGCGCAGGTGCTTGTTTGGGTTGATTTCGCAGTTGATCTTGTAGCCCGGACCACCGGTACCGGTGCCGTGAGGGCAGCCCCCCTGGATCATAAAGTTGGGGATGACGCGGTGGAAGGTCAGACCGTTGTAATAACCCTTGTTGGTCAGATCGAGAAAGTTCTTCACGGTGTTGGGAGCGGCGTCTTGAAACAATTCGATGATCATTTCGCCTTTTGAAGTCTTCATCGAGATACGCGGATTTGCCATAAAAAGCTCCAATATAGATAATTCCAGCGTTCAAAGGGGGACGGCAGTCCCCCCTTGGACCCCCCTGCTTGGGCGGTTTTCCTAACCGGGCCAGGGACTCCTCCCCGGGCTCGGCGAAGGCAGCCCCCGTGTTCGGCTCCCTGCGTCCGCCCAAAGACCGCTTTGACGCGGATCAGAAGCGACTCTACCAGAGTCATTTCTGCGGACTGTGCCATAGCCTCGACGCCTTCGGCGGCAAATTTGCCTCCTTGCTCACCAACTATGACACCACTTTTTTTCTGATTACGCTGGCCGCCTTAGAGAGATCTGAGCATATTGAACGCAAGGCCTGCACGGCCGTCTTCTTCCGCCAGGTGCCGGTGCTGCAGATGCCGTTGCGCACGCGTAAGCTGGTATCGGCTCTGACTCTGGCCCTGGCCGGCGCCAAAGTCGAAGACGATCTCCATGATGGGGATCGCCCCTGGGTGCGCTGGGCTTTTCTGCCGCTGCAAAAGAGCTGGCGCAAGGCCGCGCCCATTCTGGATGAAGCGCGGTTCCCGCGCGACGCCATCGAGGGGTTGGGCGCCTGGCAGCGGGCTGTCGAGCAAGAGGCCGGCTCGCTGCCCGACCTGGCCGTGCCCACCCAGACCATGTTGGCCGCGCTTTTTGGTTTTCTGGCGGATTATACGGAACAAACCTGGCTGCGCCCTCATCTAGAAGAACTGGGACGGGCCCTGGGCCTGTGGATCTATCTCTATGATGCCTGGAGCGACCAGGCCAAAGACCGCCGGCACGGAGCCTTTAACGCTCTGGTGAAATTTCCGCTGGCCGACGAGGAACTGGGAGTGCAGTTGCTGCACGCCCTGCACCACGCGCGCCGGGCCCTCAACCATCTGCCTTTAGGCCAGCGCCGCCCCTTGCTGGAAGAGCAGGTGAACCGGCTGCGCAGCCTGACTCTGCGTGAGTTCCGTTCTGACGAGGCGCGCTTTTCCGGCCGGGCCTGCTGGATCGGTGCCGGCCTGGCGGCGGCCTCCCTGCAACCCCAGGCGGCCGTGGCCTGTGACGGCTGCGACTGTGGAGGCTGTGAGGGCTGCGATTGTGGAGGCTGCTGCGACGGATGCCATCTGTGTGACTGCAACGCCTGCGACCTGACCGCCTGCGACGCCTGTTCGGTCTGCAACTCTTGCGAGTGCGGGGCCTGCGAAGGGCTGGAGTGCTGCGAGATTTGCGACTGCTGCGATCCTGACTGCTGCGACGCCTGCAAATGCTCGTCCAACTGGGACTGCTGCTGCTTCGTCGACGCTCCCGGCCAAGCCAAAGCCGTCAAGCAAGAAAAGAAGAGCAACAAGCAGCAGATCAAGGATGGTGAGATCCCGGGCGTGGTCACCCGCCCCAAGCGCAAGTACCCCTGGAGCAAAAAGCGCAAAATTCAAGAAGATCCGCTTCCCCAGCCGGACCCGCCCCCTCCCGCCGAGCCCCAGCCTTAGCGCCCTCCGCGCCCCCCGGAAAGGCTGCCCAATCGGCCTCCGCGGAGCCGCCGTGGCGGAGGTTCCGCCATCAGCTCTCCACGCTCCCGGAAAGGCTGCCCAATCGGGCCTCCGCGGAGCCGCCGTGGCGGAGGTTCCGCCACCAGCTCTCCGCGCCCCCCGGAAAGGCTGCCCAATCCGGCCTCCGCGGAGCCGCGCTGGCGGAGGCTCCGCCATCAGCTCTCCGCGCTCCCGGAAAGGCTGCCCAATCGGCCTCCGCGGAGCCGCCGTGGCGGAGGTTCCGCCACCAGCTCTCCGCGCCCCCCGGAAAGGCTGCCCAATCGGGCCTCCGCCACCAGTTCTCCGCGCTTTCAGCGCCGTGGAAAGGGCAGGGTGCGCAGGGCCGCGCCCGCTCGGGAGTTGCCCAGGGCCAGCCGCAGCGGAGCCAGCATCTGGCGGACCGTTTCGGAAGCGCGTAACAGGTCGGCGGCATCGCTTACCATGCAGTCGAACTGCTCGCTGCACCAGTTGCATAACTCGCGATAGGTCTCGTCATGCACCACCTTCTTCTGGTGGATGTCGGTGCGCCAGCGCGAACTCGACAACCACATGGTGACCCCCGGAGGCAGCGAAGTGAAGGGCACCCCTTCCAGCTGAATCCCATACTTGACGGGCAGAATCGTGGCCGGCACGTGGCTGTCCATATTCCAGACCAACACGCCACGCACGGCCAGAGCCTGTTCTTGAGAGGGCGGGGGAGGGGTCTGCAGGCCTTCGCGCTGCAGGTGGTCCAGCCAGGGTTGCACGTGCACAGAGGTGGGCAACGGCAGGCGAGCGCCCTGCTCGTGACGCCACTGGCGCAAGCCCTGGTAAGTTACGCCCGGATTCTGCCAGGTGACCTGGCCGTTGACCTCCTCGATACTGGCCCGGCGCCGCCCGGATTCAGGATAGAACATCAACTCGCGAGCCGGGTCGGAAGACAAAAACACTCTTTCCATCCGGGCTGGATGCGGATCCACGCCGACGACCTTCTCCAGCGCGCCCTGGCGACTGATGGGAAAGCGGTCCACGTCCACTCGCGGCAGAGCCAGTCCACCCTTGCGTTGCGCGGCCAGGAAGTTCTCCGCGGAACGCTGGGGAGGGCGCAGGTGCAGCAGAGGGTTCCACCACGGCTTCTTTTGTGCGTAGAGAAAGCGCAGGGGGAGACAGGAGACCGGCTCCAGGCCTTTCCAGTGGCCCTTGATGCCCTGGCTATCCAGCAGCAACGGGCCTTCCGGCAAGGTGATATCCATCCCCGAACAGCCATCGGCCAGGGCGGCCTGAAAGGCGGTGGCCAGCGGTCCGTAAAACGGATCGGCCAGCATTTCGATGTCGTGCAGGCGGGCCAACCAGGGGCGCAGGTCCAGCTCCTTGCCGCCCAGCCCGAACACCGCCCGCGCGCAAAGGCGCTCCTGGCGTAATTCCAGGCTGTTGGCTTCCCACATGTGGGCTCCCTGGATCAGCTTGACCAGCCACAAACCGGCTTCGCGCTGCTGTCTCTGGGCCAGTTTCTCACGCGCTTTGGCCGCGTCCAGAGTAAAGTTCCCAGCCGAATCCAGCGCGCCCTCGGCGCGCAAATCCTTGACCAACTGCTCGAGCTCAAGATTCACCCGTCCCGCCCTTCGCCATTCCTCCCCCCCTGACTCCTTGGTCAGTTTTATGAATGTTTTTCCACAGGCTATCCCCAGGTGTTTTCCACTTTTCCACAACCTGTAGTGGTGACATCCCAGGGAGGCATACTAGATGTTGACATTGAATTTTGTTTTTCGGTTGACTTTCGCACGACCTACGCGCTAAGGTCCAGACCGAAGTTGAATACCCCTCAACTCTGCAAGGGTCGAGGGAAAGGAGTTTGGTTTGGCCACCCCCGCCTTTTTACAGAAAGAAAAAGAAACAGTGAGTAAACCCGGTAATCAGTTAACCCCTCTCGGTGAGAAAATCTTCCTGGATCGTTATGCCCTGAAAGATGGAACCAAGCGTTCCCTCAAGGATGGCGATACGGTGGTTGCGGTGGTGGACCAGAAGTCCGGGCAGCGTGAGATCGGTACCGTGCTGTCACTGAACGGCGCCGAAGTGACGGTGCAGTTGCGCGATGAGAGCATCATCACCTGCGCTTTGGAGCACGTTGACAAGCCGGTCGAAACCCGCGTCGAGCAGATGATGGATCGCGTCGCCCGCGGCGCTGCCGCGGTGGAGAAACCCGAGCTGCGCGAACGCTGGGAAGCCGAGTTCCGCTGGCTGCTGGATGAATGGAAGTTTTCGCCCGGCGGGCGCATCTGGACCGCCTGCGGCTCCGAGCAGCAATTGACTTTCTACAACTGCTACGTCATCCCCAGTCCGGTGGATTCCCGTGACGGTATTTTCGACACGCTTTCGCAGATGGCCGAAATCATGAGCCGCGGCGGCGGCGTGGGCATTAATCTTTCCACTCTGCGCCCGCGTTACGCCTACGTAAAGGGTGTCAACGGCCGTTCTTCGGGTTCGGTCAGTTGGGGTGGATTGTATTCGTTCGTCACCGGACTGATCGAGCAGGGGGGGTCGCGGCGCGGCGCCCTGATGCTTATCCTAAATGTCTGGCACCCGGATGTGCTCGAGTTCATCAACGCCAAGCGCGAGATGGGCAAGATCACCAACGCCAACATCAGCGTCGGCATCACCGACGATTTTATGCAGGCTGTGGAAGACGATGCCAATTGGGAGCTGCGCTTCCCGGACACCAACGACCCCAACTACAAAGACGGTTGGTCAGGCAACATGACCAAATGGGTGGAGCGCGGTGGTCAGACCATCGTGCACAAGACCGTCAAAGCCCGCGAGGTCTGGAATCAGATCATCGGCAGCGCCTGGGCTTCGGCCGAGCCCGGTCTCTTCTTTGTGGACCGCGCCAACAAAGATTCCAATTCCCACTACTATGATCAGGGCGACCTGATCTGCACCAATCCGTGCGGTGAGCAACCTTTACCTCAATGGTCGGTGTGCAATTTGGGCCACATCAATCTATCCCGTTTCGTCCACAACGGCGAGGTCCAGTGGGACGAGCTGTCCCGGGGAGTGCGTTCGGCCACGCGCTTCCTGGATAACGTCATCGACGCCACTCCCTACTTCTTTCCTCAGAACGAAACACAACAAAAAGCGGAACGCCGCGTGGGCCTGGGTACCGTCGGCCTGGCGGAAATGCTCATCCGCCTGAACATACGCTACGGCTCGGATGAGTCTCTTAAGTTTCTGGACGGCTTGTATAAATTCATCGCCCATGAATCTTATATGGCCTCCTGCGATATTGCCGCCGAGAAAGGTTCTTTCGACCGGTTCGAGGCCGACAAGTTTCTGCAGAGCGGTTTTATGCGCGGCATGCCCGAGGACGTTCGCGAGGCGGTCAAAACCAAAGGTATCCGCAACGTAACTCTCTTGACCCAGGCTCCTACCGGCACGGTCGGCACCATGATCGGTACCAGCACCGGTATCGAGCCGTTCTTCTTCTGGAGTTACTTCCGCAAGGGCCGCCTGGGCGTGCACGAGGAGAAGGTCAAGGTGGTGCAGGAATGGCAGGAAGCCCACCCCGGCGAAGAACTGCCCGATTTCTTCGTCAGCGCCATGGATCTGACGCCCGAACAGCACGTGCGCGTGCAGGCCGCCATCCAGCGCTGGGTCGATTCGGCCATCTCCAAGACCTGCAACTGCCCGTCGGACTTCACCCTCGAGCAGACCCGCGAACTTTATGAGCTGATGTATAAGCTCGGCTGCAAAGGCGGCACTATCTACCGCGACCAGTCGCGCGACGAGCAGGTGCTCAACCTCAAGCTGGAAGAAACCCCGGCCGCTCCCGCCCCCGTGGTCCCGGCCCCGGTGGTCCATATGGAGCCGAAGCACGAGCCCAAGATTCGCCCCCGTCCCTACAAACGCTACGGCGTCACCGTTTCCAAGAATACGCCCGCCGGCACCGCCCATATCACCATGAACGACGACGCTGAAGGGCGGCCTTTCGAGGTCTTCGTCGACATCGGTAAGGGCGGATCGGATATCAAGGCGATGGCCGAAGCGCTGGGCCGTATGGCCTCGTTGGTACTGCGCTTCCAGTCCCCCCTGACTCCCAAGGAGCGCGTCAACGAGATCATCAACCAGCTCTCCGGTATCGGCGGTCCCCGCTCGCTCGGTTTTGGGAAAAACCGCGTGCGCTCATTGCCCGACGCGCTGGCTCAGGCCCTCGAGGAGCAATACCTCGAGAGCGCCGACTCCGGCGAATACGAAGAAGCCCCGCCGGTCCACCACCACACTCCCAAAACCCAGGTCAGCGCGGATATCTGCCCGAGCTGCGGCAACGTCAGCTTCCAGGCCATCGAAGGCTGCCAGACCTGCTACAGCTGCGGCTATTCCGAGTGTTAAGCTAGAATTAACGCAAAAGCCCCGCCTCTTGAAAAAGAGGCGGGGCTTTTTCGCTCTAGGAGCCCAGCTTCCAGCGGAAAAGCAACTGGTGGGGTTGCAGGCTCCAAACCTCGATGGCTTTCTCGCTTCGGAGCATGACCTTGCCTCCGTCCGGTGAAAACTGCATGAATTCCGCACGGTGCCGCCAGACTCGAGGCGCCTGCTCGGGCCTGGTCAGGTCCCAGCAATACAAATTATCCCAAGTAAGCACCACCAGACGCTTCTCCCGGGCATCCACCCCCGCCGCGCGCGGGTTTTGACAGGCGAAAGTTCGCAAGGATTGCTCCGGATTCGTGTACGACCTGACCGAGACACCTCCCGGAATTTGCGTGTAAAAGTGCCGAGCCGCCAGGGCGGTGCCTCCGATGGACACGTCTTTGAGATGTTGGCTGCCCGACTCCGGTCTGGTCAGATTCCACAATTGGACATCCGCACCGGTAAAGGCCATGGCCCAGTGACCGTCGGGGGAAAGGCGGGGAGAACTGAAACTGCTACTTCCATCCGGTGGTGGTAACTCGCTGAAGGAGCCGAATTCCACTCCTTTGTCCTGCCATCGCAACAGCACCATCTCCGAGTCCAGATAGCGACTGCTGGTGCTGGTATAAGCGAGCAGCTTGCCGTTGGCCGCCATCGACATGCCCACCAGCTCGTAGTTGATCTCTTTGTGCAGAGGGCTGGTCAGTTGCGGAATTTTCCACCAGTGTAGCATTTGGTCCACTCCACAGGTCACCGCAAAATCTCCGCCGCCGGTTACGTAGAGTCGATTCTCCTCATCTGTGCCGGAATCGGGACCAAAAGGAACGTACACGGCGGCCTGGCCGGGAACTTTCACGCTCTTCCTGATTTTGCCGGTGGCCGCGTCATGCAGGCGCAGGCTCCGGCCGGAAGCGGTGCTGATGAGATACTTCCCGGCGCCGCACCAGGCGACCGAATAAACTACTTCCTCGGCGGCCGCCGTGGCCACCAGCAGCAGACAGAAGAGAATCTTCAACATGCCAGATCGCGGGCCAGCCAATGGTGAAAAGAATATTCGCCGATCTCCAGCGAGGGCGCGTAGCGGCCCACATCGTAACCCTGGGAGCGCAGGCCGCGCTGCACCGACTCGCAGATCTCCACGTCCTCCAGTTGCACCTGGTGACTGGCTTCCAGGCTGGTGGCAATAAACTCATCGCTACAAGAAGCGTCAAAGAAATACTCGAAGACGGTCCGGCAGCGTTCGGGACCCAGGGGAATCACCCAATTGATATCCAGCACCGGCCCGTAACGGTTGAACATCCAGTTGGGGTAGAGCCAGGCATAAACGGCCCGGTTGCCCAAACGCTCGGAGGAGGCTCCGCATTCCTGCAGCACCAGCGAGCCTTCCACCGAAGTTTGATAGGCGTCCAGATCCAACTGTGAGGCCAGCGCCTGATGGGCTACCTCGACGTGATAGCCCCCATCCAGGTAATTGTCCACGTAGACTTTCCAGTTGCATTCGAGATCGTAGCTACGCGTGCAAACATAGCGCAGCCCATCCAGAGAAACCCGGCCGGCCAGGGGCTCCAATTGATTCAGGAGAGGCTGGGGATCGGTGGAAAAATTCAGCCACACCCAGGGACCCCAGACTTCCAGGGCAATCGGCCGCAAACCATACAATTCTCGCTGAAACTCCTTGACCGCCCCCAAACGCGGCGCCGAGCGCAAGCGGCCGTCCAGGTCGTAAGTCCAACCATGATAGGGGCAGGTGAGTTTGGCCGCGCAACCCTCGCCCTGGGCCACCAGCGCCGCGTGGTGGCGGCACACATTATAAAAAGCCCGCAAACAACCGTCCCGCGTGACCACCCAGGGCTGGTCCAAGAAAATGCCCGACACAAAAGCACCCTGTTCGGCCAGTTGCTCCACCCGGCAAACCGGCTGCCAACTACGTAACAACAGCTTCTCTTGCTCCGCCTGCAAAATATCCGGTCGCAGGTACCAACTGGAGGGGGGAGTCGGCGAGGCGGCCAAGGGCACCGTCAGATTGAAACGAGCGATTTCGTCAGCAACAGAAGTCATTTTCGAGGCATACCCAAATTTGTCCGGATGGCAACATCCTGGCAACATGAGCGATTTACAATCAAGCCACAGAGTGTGAAGCGACGGAAAGAAGAGTGACGAGTGAGTTCTCTGATTCCTACCGCAAATAGTATCCCACCATGGTTACAGCCTGCTTACAGCGGTCCCGGCGGCTTTCGGGCCAACGCGTCGATTCGCGGACCTATCAATATGATGATGGGGGCCAACCCCGATCTCACTTTCGAGCAAGCCCAGGAGCTGCTCCATTCCTTAAAGACGAATCAACCCTTGGCTTCGTGACTGTCGTGTAACTCGTCCTCGGGCGTGCGCACCAGTTTGGCCACTTTCAAGCGATCGATGCGCAGTCCGTCCATGGACTCGACTTCCAGCCGCAGGCCAAAGGCCTCGACCACGTCGCCCACTTGGGGCTTGCGTCCCAGTTGGCTGAAAACCGTGCCACCAATGGTATCATTGTGCTCGTCGTCGATATCGACGTCGAATTGCTCTTCGACATCGCTGATGACCACCAGTCCCGAGACCGAATACAGATTGTCGCCCAGAGTCACAATGTCTTCATCCTCGACGGGAGTGGTCGACTCCTCGACCTCGCCTACAATCCGCTCAAGCAGGTCGCCATAGGTGACCATGCCGGCCGTGCCGCCGTATTCATCCAGCACCAACGCCAAGCGCGTCCGGTGCTTTTTCATTTCCCGCATCAGTTTGGAAACGCCCTTGCTGCCGGGAACCGCGAAGATTTCGCGCATGACGGTGGTGACGGGAGCGTCCAGGCCGCGCTGCTGGTTGATGGCGCTGATGACGTCTTTGAGCAGCACCACCCCTTTGATGTCGTCGAGGTTTTCTCCGTAGACCGGATAGCGTTCGTGACGCTCTTCCGAGGCCAGCGCGGCCAGATCTCTCAGCGTCGAATCGGAAGGTACGCAGACCATTTCCGTGCGCGGCACCATCACCTGGGTGGCCACCATATCGAAGAAGCTGAAGACGCGCGAAACCATCAAACTTTCGGCTTGCTCGGAAAGGCCGGCCGCCTCGCGCAGGCCGAGTAACGCTTGAATTTCCTCTTCGGAATAGATCTGAGCCGTATGGCCATGGCCACTGCCGGCGCCGCGGATGCCCAGAAGGCGCAAGATCAGCGAGGTCATCTTGGATAGGAACCAGATCCCCGGGCGGCACAGGCGCAGGAACAAGGCGGTGGCCGGGGCGGCCGTCAGGGCCACCCGTTGGGGAAATTGAATGGCCAGCATCTTGGGCACCTGCTCGCCCACCACCACGTGTAACATGGTCATCAGGGCCAGGCTCAATAAAGTCAAAGCCACCGGGGAGGAGAGTCCGGCGGCGCTCAGGGGCTTGCGGAACAGCGCTTCGCCGGCCGCCCCCAGCACCAGCGAGGCGATGGTGATGCCCAACTGGGCCGCGGCCACGTAGTCGTCCACATTGCGCTTGCCGTGCTGCACATGTTTGGCGCCGCGCACGCCCTCGCGCACCATCTCGTCCACTTTGGTCTCACGCAGGGCCACCAGAGCGAATTCCAGGGCCACGAAAAAGCCGTTGACGGCCAGAAAGAAGGCGACAATACCGAGCAGGGGCCCGGTGCTGAACGAATCGAAAGAACTCGTTTCCGCCAGGCTTAACACAAGCCACCTATGTCGCCGTCAGAATGCAAACTGCTCTCTCTGTTTTGCAGGCAAACCGGATTTCCTGGTTAGTATTATTTTACTGCTCGCAGCACGTGGATGAGATCGACGGCGCAGAATTTGATGAACCAGACGGCAGGCGTGAATATAATTTGCGAGATCAGCGTGCCCAGCAACATTCCGGCCAGCAAAAACACGGCGGCTGCCCGGATGTGTCCGGCATCACGAGTTTCCTCAGCGCATTGGTCGGTGATCCCGGCCAGAGTCGGATCGACCACCAGACTGAGCATGATGGTGGCCATTCCATTGACCACACTCGAAAGCAGGGTGGCCGAACGAGCGGCGCCCGGGTTGCTGTGCAATTGAGCGCCGGCACAGATGGCCGCCATGGTCCCCATCGAGTGAATCGAGAGCACCAGCACATTGCCCACCAGAAAGAACCAGGGAATTTTACGGGCGTCGCTGAGCCGCACCCCCAGCAGGCCGGGAGGCCGCAAGCAGGAGAGAATGGCCGGCCAGTGCTTGGGCAGCAAGCACAGGGCCAGCACTTTGGGCACTGATTGATGGCGGTCAATCTGACGGATCGCCTGATTGATGATTTCCACGAAGGTCGGCAGCAACAATAAGCCCAGGAACGACCCGAGGCTGGCGCCGGCCAGCACCCAGCGGAAGAGGGCTTCCAGTTGTTCCACCTGATTTTCCTTGACCAGATGGTCGGCGGTGGAGCCCAGCAGCGGGCTGTAGAATTGTTGAGAGAGTCGGGTAATCAAGAAAAAGAGGTTGTAGACCGCCAGGGCCACGGCCACGTTGCGCGTCACCACCGCCGACACGCGCGAGGCATAGGTGGTGGAGGCGAGCACCGTCAGGCCGGCGTTGAGGGCCACGATCATCCAGATCCCGCCCGCCATGTGAGCACCGCCCGCGCCGATGGCCACGGTTGCCTTCATGATCACGAAAATGCCGGCATGCAGCACCAGCAAGCCCAGCAGCCCTCCGATGAAGTTGCCCAACCCCAGGTGCAGAGCGGCGGCATAGACTTGTTCTGGAGCACGCTCTTTTTTGATGACTCCGGTGGTGATGATGGCGGCTTGAGGATCGACCCAGACGGAAAAAGCGATGGCGGCGAAGGCGTTCACCAGGCCGGACAGCAGCAGCGCCGTGCTGCTGTACTCCGGATTGGCGCCGCTGCAGTAAACGGCGCTCAAGGCGCCGATGGTCCAAACGGCCGTGGCGAAGACGTTGAACACAAGGAAGCCGACCGGGATGCCGGCCAGGTGGCCGAGGCGGGCCCGCAACGGATAGCGCTGCACGAACCTCTTCAGAGCCGCCAGCCAGACGCCGGGCAGAATAAAGCTTTTGATGCCCTGGGAGTTGAGTTGCTCCACCAGATAGCAGAACAGGTTGATGAAGTTGGGCAAGAGCACCCAGGAAGCCAGGCTGCCGAGCGCCGAGCCGAAGACCACCAGTTGGATTTGCTGCAGCAACTGAGAGGTATCGCCGGTGCGCACCGCCTCGCCCACGAAGCCGGCCATCAAGGGCAGGTAGAACATGTTGGCCAGCCGGCTGACCATGAAGAAGATCGAGGAGATGGTGGTCGCTTGCGCCACCTTGCCGGTGATCACCGCCGCCGGTCGTGAGGCGATGTTCAAACTTCCCAGCATCGAGACGACGCCGGAAATCACTACCACGAATAAAAGACGTGGGTCGGAAAGCAGCTGGAGGTTCAGCAAAACTTGAATTCCATTCAAAAATTCCTTGAACTATCCTCTTTTTCGCCCTTCCGGAGCCGAAGGGAAGGGATGGAAACCGGATTGACGAACGCCTCGGCGAACACATCCATTAAAAGGTGAGTGTAGTGAAAGGAGTCTCTATCCACGTGAAGAGATTTACATTTTCGGTCCTTGCAGGAGCTGCCCTCTTTGCTTCTTTGACGGGCACCTCTTCGGCCGGCTGGCTTGAAAGAAACAACAGTGAGATTCGCATCGACGGTAGAATTTACGAAGGACGTTGGCAGTTGATCGGCGATCGCCCCTGGGTCAACGTCGAATCCTTCGGCAAGGCCCTGGGCTTGCCGCGCCGTCACAACGTCAAAAATTGGTATTTGAGCAGCCAAGGCAGCCCCAAAGGCAGTCCTTTCCAGTTGCAGGTCGAGTCGCTGGGCGGCAAGCTCCCCACCACCCGCTTCGGTGGCGGCACTTTCGTAGACATGCAAGCAGCCTGCCAGGCCATGAACATCCCCGTGCACATCGATACGACAGGACATGTTTGGGAAGTCGGTCAGGCTTACCACGGCGAGTACATGAATGGCGCCTGGCAGCGTTGGCATACCAATAGCCGGAACGGCTATCGTGATGTCCAGGGCACCTACAGTTCCAAGGACCAGGGCCACTTCGATCAGCCCCGTCCGGATTACCGCATCCGCGACGGTCGCTGGTAGAACTCACCCTTCGAGAAAGGCTCGCTGTCGAGAGACGGTGGGTCTTTTTTTATGAAATGAGGCCTTCTCATCTTTGCCGTCTCTTTGAGCAGGCGGTGCGCAGACTGGATCCGGCCGCCCTGGTGCGCAAGCGGCTGGCCCGGGGAGATTTCCAGCCCGGCCGGGTGGCGGCCATCGGCAAAGCCGCTCAGCCCATGGTCGATGGCTGCCCCAAGGACTGGCCGCGCCTGGTGATCAGTCCTTATCCCGCCAGGGACGAACACGAGTTTGAGTCCAGCCATCCCATGATCAGCTCCAGGTCCTATCAGGCCGGTCGCTTGCTTACTCGTTTCGTGGCCTGCCCGGAGCCGGTTTTGTTGCTGATCAGCGGAGGGTCTTCCGCCCTGGTCGAGGTCTGCCCCGAAGCGCAAGACCCCGAGGCCTGGATGCGCGAGTGGCGGCAACTTTTGGATGCCGGCCTGGATATCGTGGCCATGAATCAAGAACGGGCTCGCCACTCGGCCATCAAAGGCGGCCAGTTGCTGGACTGGTTGGTCGGGCCGAGTTTGACTCTGCTACTTAGTGATGTGCTGCAGGGGCCTCAGTGGGTGGGATCCGGGCTGACCTGGCGCCAACCCCAGCCCGCCCAGCACCCGGTCGAAGTATTGGCCGACGGCCGCCGACTGGTCGAGGAGATGGCCGCTTTATTGGACGGCTACCATTGCCTGATTCGGGAGCCGTTGCTGGGGAGCTTGGAAAGCGCCGCCGAGACCATTCAAAACGATTGGGCGCCGGCTCCAGGGCAAGCGGTCCTGGCCTCGGCCGAAGTGACCCTGCGGGTGCGCGGCTCGGGGCGCGGCGGGCGCTGCCAGCACCTGGCCGCCTCGTTGGTGGATTGGCTGCGTGACAAGCCCTACCTGTTCCTGGCCGCGGCATCTGACGGCGTAGATGGGACCGCTCCCAGCGCCGGTGCCTGCGTGGACGGTTCCTTTCCGGCTCCAGCCGGCTATCTCTCCCAACAGGATAGCTATGGCTACTTTGAAAGCTGCGGCGAAGTCTGGAATCCCGGCCCCACCGGCAACAACCTGAACGACCTGTTGGTACTCCTCAACCCAAGGACTTAAGGGTTCGCAAAAAGAACCCACCGGTCTACATCTCACATTTGGAGGCCCGGATGTCCACCGCCACCGTATCCGACCGCGTATTCAACTTCTCGGCAGGTCCCGCCACTTTGCCCCTCAAGGTGCTTCAGGAGGCCCAAGAAAATTTGCTGTGCCTGCCCGGCGTAGGGGCTTCGATCCTGGAGATCAGTCATCGTTCCCCACCTTTTGAAGCCATCATCGGCAGCGCCGAAGCCGACATGCGCAAGCTTCTGAGCATTTCCGATGACTATGCCGTGCTCTTTCTCCAGGGCGGCGCCACCACGCAATTTTCCATGGTGCCGCTCAACTTCCTCAATCAGGAAAAGTCGGCCGACTACCTTCTGCAGGGAGCCTGGTCCAAGAAGGCCATCGCCGAAGCCAGGAAATGCGGCGACGTCAAGATCGTTTGGGACGGCTCTTCCGAAAAATTTTCGCGCGTTCCCACCCAGGCAGAAATCAAGCCCACCCCCGGTGCCGCTTATCTGCACATGACTTCCAACGAGACCATTGAAGGAATCGAATTTCCTTATGATCCCGAGACCGGCGGCGTGCCCCTGGTGTGCGACGCCTCTTCGGATTTCATGCACCGGCCTCTGGACATGAAGAAGTTCTCGCTGATTTACGCCGGCGCCCAGAAGAATGTGGGACCGGCCGGTGCCTGCGTGGTCATTATCCGCAAGGACATGCTGGAGCAACAGGTGGCCGGACCGCACCATACCATGCTCGACTATAAAAAAATGGTGGCGGGCGCTTCCATGCACAATACCCCTCCCGTCTTTACCATCTACATCCTGTCGCTGGTCATGAAGTGGCTGCTCAACGATATCGGCGGCCTGGACAAGATGCATGAACTCAACCAGAAAAAAGCCAATCTGCTCTATGACTACATGGACGCCAGCGCCGGCTACTATAAGCCGCACGCCCAGCAGGGGAGCCGCAGCCTTATGAACGTCACCTGGCGCATGCGCGATGAAGAGCTGGAGAAGAAGTTCATCAAGGAAGCCAAAGCCGCCCGGCTCGACGGCCTTAAGGGTCACCGCGATGTGGGTGGCCTGCGCGCCAGCCTCTACAACGCCTTCCCCTACGAGGGCGTGGAAGCACTGGTCGGCTTTATGAAGGAGTTCGTCAAGAATAACGGTTAGAGCACATCCCGGAGAGGGCAGGAAACCCTGCCCTCTCTGGGAAGCCATGGACCGATGAATACACTTGACCTGCTCTATCGCATCTATCGGGCGCGGTATTCCCTGGATGTGCTGCAGCGCCGCCTGGACACGCCGGTGAAAGTGGTCTTTCTGGGCGAACACTCCGATACCGAGCGCATGCTCCAGTGGCTCGGCGAACTGCATCCCCAGGCTCAGGAAATTCCCGTCGAGCAGCGTCTCTGGCCGGTCGAGAAAGAGGACTGGGAGAAGGTCACCGCCTGTGTGATTCACCTCGGCTCCAGTCTGCCTTCGCTAGAACTGCTACGCGAACAGGCCGAGCAGATCCCCGATTCGGTGCCCTGTCTCTGGATTGTTGAGAACATCGAGGCGAAACTGCCCGAGATCACGGCCGGCACGCTACCCCAAATACAGGCCCTCGACCCGCTCAACCCCGCTCCCAAGTTCAAGCGTATCCTGCCACGGGCTTTTCCCGGGCTGGCTCTGCGCCTGGCCCGAGACTACTCGGCCCTGCGCTATTCCTACGCCCGCCAGATGATCCGCCGCACGGCCACGCGTAACGCTCGCATGGCCCTGGCCTCCACGCTGGCCGCCCCGCCCATCCCGGTGGTCAACACGCTCTGGCGCTTTTTCGCCACCACCGGCGAAACCATCGCCATCACCGCCACCCAGATCCACCTGTGCCTGTTGATGGCGGCTCTGCACTTTCGCAGCCTGGATTTCTTCGACCGCATGGGGGAGCTCTGGCCGGTCATCGGCGGTTCCTTCGGTTGGCGCCGAGTGGCCCGGCTGCTGGTGCGCATGGTGCCCGGTTTGGGCTGGCTGAGCAAAGGCACGTTGGCCTACAGCGGCACCTTCCTGATCGGCGAGAGCAGCCGCCTCTACTACGAGTACGGGCAGCCCGGCAAAGAAGAGCTGCTGCGCGAGATCAAGCGCCGCAGTCAAGAAGAAGTAGTCAGGCACCTGCAGGACGTCGATTCTGACCTGGCTGAGCCCGAGGATGAGTCCGATTCCTAACTTGCTCCGGCTGCTTATCTTCATCTCGTTTCTAGCCGCTTGTTACGGCCATTCCCAGCGTTGGAAGCAAGAAGAAGCCCACAAAAAGGTCGAGATGGTCATCGACTACAATGCCTTGCTGGAGTACTCGCGGGCCAAAGGAGCCGACGATTGGACCGACGCGCTGCCGGAGTTTTCCGGAGTTCAGGGCATCGCCTTTACCGAACTCAAGGTCGATGAACTAGAGGCCTACGGCATTTGCACCGTCTTTTCGGGGATTGCCCTGGGTGCTGACACGGGGCAGGGAAGTGGAACGCCACCACTGCCCAATCCTCAGTATACTTATCTGGTGCAGTGGTCACCGAACGATAAAATGAGCGCGGAACAACTGGTTCAGGCGATCAACCAGGCTTTTCCCGGTAGAGCCAGTCTCTGGGACTCAAGCAAGTCCCCAAAGATCGCCGGGGCCAAAGTGGTGGAGGTGCGGCTGCCCCTGCGTAGCCTGCAGACCACCGGTATCTGCTACCCCGATTGGGTTTTGAAGCAGGCGCAGGCCAAGCATCTCTCGATCTGGCTGCGCCCCGAGAACAAAGCTTCCACCATCGAGCCCGCCGACATCAACGCCTACTTTGAGCGCCTGCATGAAAAGAGGCCGGAAGGCATCATTTTCGGTGGTTCCTCCAATGAAGTGGTGGGCTACTCCGACGAAGACGTGCTCAAAAGCACCGCCGCCGCCATTCAGGCGAAAGGTTGGAAGCTGGGCTTCATCGAGTCGGCCAGGGCCAACCAGCAAAAAGGCATCGAGACCCTGGTGCGTAATTCGCATCTGAACACGGTGCGGGTCTTCACCGTGCCGCCGATGCAGCAGGAAAAACTCAAGCCCGAACGGGTGGCCCAAATGTACAGTCTGGCCGCCCGCGAACGCAATCTCACCGTGCTTTATCTGCGTCCCTACGCCTATGACCCGACCCCGGACAAAGGCTTTGAAGACGCCAACGTCAACTTCTTCAGCGCTCTTTCCAAGCAGCTCGAGGATCGTCTCAGCAACCAGGCCGACACCTTTGCCACGGAAGTTGAGTTGAGCCGGGGCGCCATCGCGGTGCTCTCTCTGGCCGGGCTGGCTGCCTTCTGGCTGGTCGTGCTCGATTATTTTCCGAAGGCGCCCGCCGTCCCCATCGTTGTCAGCTTGACTCTCTTTGCCGCCCTGAACGCAGCCCTGGCCAACCGGCACCTGTGGATGGCCCTGATGGCCCTGGGCACGGCCTGCTGCCTGAGCGCCCTCAGCGTTATCTCGCAGTTCCGTCGCCTGCGCCGAGCCGCCGGGAAGGATACCAACTTGGAGGCGCTGTTGAGTTCCAGCCACGCCTGGCTGATCATGAGCCTCATCAGTCTGGCCGGCGCCTGGATCGCCAGCTGCTTTCTCCAGGAAACCACCTACAAGCTGGGCCTGGACATTTTCCGCGGGGTTAAAGTCATCACCGTGCTCATGCCGGTGGCCATCACCGCTCTCTGGTGCCTTTCCGAGGATCAGCGCCGGCACTGGCTGGGCATCGGCGGCGCTCCGCTCAAACTCTACCAGTTGATCGCACTGAGCATTCTGGCGGTGGGTGGCCTGGTCTACACCATGCGCACCGGCAACATGGCCGGCACCGACGTGGGCGAATCCATGGAGACCGAGCGCCACCTACGCATGCTGCTCGATCAGACCCTGGGCGTGCGACCTCGCTTCAAGGAATTCCTGATGGCCCATCCAGCCATGCTGCTGGCTCCGCTGGCTTTGCGCATGGGCTGGAAAGAACTCACCGCCATCCTGATTCTGGTCGGCGCCACCGGCCAGTGCGGGCTTTTCGATACCTTTGCCCACGTCCACACTCCGCTGCAGGTTTCGCTGATTCGCTGCGTGATGGGGGCGGCTTTCGGACTGCTGCTCGGCTGGATCTACGCCGGGATTCTGCTGGCGCTCGCGAAAGGGGTCAGGTGGCTACAAAAGAAGGTTGTTCCTTAGACTTGAACTTTCACTGGTAAAAATTTACTGTCGTCTGGGTTCACTATAGTGAATCCGGACCCATTTTGGGAAAAGGGGAAACAGCATGGATCACACCACGGAAGCGGGACTGGCCGGCAAAATAGAAGCCCTGGCGCGGAAAATCCCGGGATTCGGGGGCTATCTTGACCGGGAACGCCGTCGCGACGCCGACAAATTGCAGCGCGACTATATGGCTAAAAGCCTGGGCGAACTCAAGCGCAAAGTGCAGGACTCGCAAGAGCAACTGCTCGAGGCCGGTCAAATGAAGTTGATGACCAAGCTCGATGACGTCAACAATATCATCGATCGCGTAGCTGGCCGGATGCGTAGCGCCGCGCACGGTTACTCGGGTTTCTTCGACGCCAATCAGGTCAACGAAGAAGAGCTCAACCGCATTTACGAGTTTGACCTGAGTCTGGTCAGTGAACTGAGCCACGCCGAGGAGGCCCTCCAAGGCCTGGCCTCCAGCCTCGAAGGGGACGCCGTCAAAGCGCGTATCTCGGATCTGGAAAAAGCCGTGCGAGCCATCGACTCCAAGCTCGACGAGCGTGAGCGGTTGTTGAAAGGGGTGCGTTAGTGTTCGGTAAAGCTAAAGAAGTTATCAATGTCATCGAATGGCCGGATACCCATCCGGATGTGATGGTTTACCGCTGGCCCGAGCACGGCGCCGGCGACATCAAGCTCGGCTCCCAGTTGACCGTGCGCGAGGGTCAGGTGGCCGTCTTTTTCCGCGACGGCAAAGCCATGGATACCTTCGGCCCGGGGCGCCACACCCTGACCACCGCCAATTTGCCTATCATCGAAGGCTTCATCAAAGGTTTTACGGGCGGTTCCAACGTCTTCGCGGCCGAGGTCTACTTCATCAGTCAGAAGGTCTTTACCGACCTGAAATGGGGCACCCCGAATCCTATCGATCTCAAGGATCCGGATCTGGGTTGGGTGCAGTTGCGCGCCTTCGGCAGCTTTTCCATTCGCATTACCGAGCCGATGCTCTTTCTGAACTCGTTGGTGGGCCAGCAGCGTCTGTATACGTCCCAGGCGCTGAACCAATACTTGAAGGGTAGTCTGCGCACTCACCTCAACGATTTGATCGGCACGACCTTCGAATCCTACGCAAAGATCCGTTCCGAACTTCAGGAACTGGCCTCGGCCATGAAGATCAAAGTGCGCAACGACTTCGGTAAGTTCGGTATCGAACTGATCGACTTCTTCATCCAGGACGTCTCCGTCCCCGAAGAAATCCAGGAAGCCTTCCGTCTGCGGGCCAAGATGGGTGCCCTGGGCGTGGGCAACTATATGCAGTATCAGGCCGCCAACGCTATGGTGGAAATGGCCAAGAACCCGGGTGGGGGAGGCATGGCCATGCAGATGGGCGCCGGCCTGGGAATGGGCCAGATGGTGGGCCAGCAGATGGGCTATCCGCCGCCCGGCTACGGCTATCCGCCACCGGGCTATGGCTACCCGCCGCCCGGCTATCCGCCGCCTCCAGGTTACCCACCCCAGGGCCAAGGATATCCGCCCCAACAACCAGGTTATCCGCCTCAGGGCGGGGCCCCGCCCCAGGCGCCACCGCAGCCCTGCCCGCAGTGCCAGGCTCCCAATCAACCGGGAGCGCGCTTTTGTTACAACTGCGGAACGCAATTCCCGCCACCCGGTCAGCAGGCCCCGCCAGCCCAATAGCTAATGGAGAGAGGGGGAGGAAGTCGACCCCAAACCTCCCCCCTCTCCCCTTATTGAAATAAGGCTCACCAAAGGGCGACAGAGCCCCTTTCAAACATCTGGAGGAGCACATATGCGAAAAACCGCCATTACCCTCACACTTGGACTGGCTTGCGCCCTGGGCGCCCTGGCCGACATCGTGAGACCTACCGTGGCCGGTACGCTCGAATCCGCTTCGGGCAACCAGGTTGTCATCAAGTCGGAGACCGGCACGATGTGGCGGGCGGAACTGCAACCAGGCTCCCACTGCGAGTGGATGGGCAGCAATCGCACTCTCGGCTCGATTCCCAAAGGAGCCAAGGTGATGCTGCGGGTGGTCGGCTCGATGACCGACAAACCTCTCAAAGTGGATCTGCTCAGTGATTGGGGGTCTTCCTCCAAGTATGTGGCCACCGCCGCTCCCAGCCCTTATTACACCAAGATGGGTGACATGGTGGGTCCCGGCGGCGTGGGCGGTAAACCGCCCAACGCGCCTCAGGTGGGCAAGACCCAGAACGTGGGCGCCTTTGCCGTCAACGGCGGCTTCCCGCACCAGAATCAAGAGAATATTCCCAACATCCTGGCCGCCAAGGCTCAGGACCCCGGCGTGGCCAGCATCAACAAAGGCACTCCCGGCTTTCAAATGGGCCCGGTGCCGCCGCCTCCCTCCGCGCAGACTCCTTCTCAACCGGTGGAACAACCGGCCGCGGCCGATCCTTACCAGCAGCAGCGTGAAGCTTATGCCGCCCAACAGCAACAGATGATGATGCAGCAGGGTGGCCCGCAGAACTCCTATCCCAACGCTTACCAGACCATGCCGGCCAATCCGGCCATGAGCCCTGGTCTGAACGGGGCCAATCCGATGATGATGAATCAGCCGGGCATGAACCCCTACGCCATGAACACCCAGACGCACGGACTGGAAAGCCTGCTTAACGGAGGCGAGGAAAACGGCGCTCAGGATCAGGGCGGTCCGATGTTTCCCGGAATGTACAACAACCAGATGTCCATGGGGCAGCCCATCCAGATGCAGGCCACCGTGATCCGTTGCGACCCGGCCACGCGCAGCCTGGTGGTGCAGTCTTTCGGCAGCCAGATCCCGCAGAACGTGATCGTCAACCCGCAGTCGATGATGCCCATGCTGAGGGAAGGACAGACCGTCATGATCAGCGGCAGCACCAATCCGCAGGGATTCATCGAAGCCCAACAGGTCATGCCCATGGGTCAGTAACCCGGTTTGGACAACGAAACCCTAAAGACTCAGGTCCTTCAACTAGCCCTGACGCTTGGCCGCAGGGCTTTGATCTTCTGGTTGCTGCTCTGCCTGGTGCTGGCCGGCTGGCTGCTGCTCGTCTTGCTCAAAGCCGTCCACCTGGTGGCCATCATTACCTGTGTGTCCACTTTGCTGGCTTATGTCATCTCGCCGGCGGTCAGCTATTTGCATCACCGCCGCAAAATGCCGCGCATCGCGGCCATCAGCCTGGTCTATGTCTTATGCGCGCTGGCCGCTCTGATAGCGCTGGCCTACGTCATTCCCGCCATCCAGGTGCAGTTCATCGCCTTCATGAGCAATCTGACCAGCTACGCCGGCAATATGCAACATACTGTCGACAGCTGGCTGCTTTACGCGCAGACCAACGCCCCCGGTTTTCTGCAAGAACCGTTGTCCAAGATCGAGCCCGAATCGGTGCAGTTGGAGCGCCTGGCGCGTGAGCTGCAGAATAATCCGCCGGATTGGCTGGGCTCCACTTTTGCCGGCGTCTTCGCCGGTGCCAAGGCGGCCTTTACCGGCATGGCCACGACCTTACTGGTCCCGCTCTTCACCTTCTACATCCTGATGGATGCCAACCGCTATCGCGACGGTTTCCTGAGGCTCTTCCCACGCCGCTGGAAGGGCGATGTGGATGAACTTCTCACTCAGATCGACCACGTGCTGGGCAACTACATTCGTGGTCAGTTGTTGGTGTGTTTGACGATCGGTGTTTCCATTGCCCTGTTGCTCACCATTATGGGCGTGCCCTACGCTATCCTGATCGGGGTCTTCGCCGGTGTGGTCGACATCATTCCTTATGTGGGCGTGGCCCTGGGAATGATCCCGGCCTTTCTCATCGCGCTCGGCCATAAGGGTTTGCTCTTCGCTGTTTTCGTCATCGTCATGATGGAGGTGGTGCACTGGACCGAAGGCCATATCATCGTGCCCGCCATCATTGGCCAGTCGGTAGGGTTACCACCGCTGGTAGTGATGATTGCGCTCGGCGCCGGTGCCGAATTAGGCGGTGTGATGGGTATGTTTTTGTCTATGCCGTTGGCCGCTATTGTGCGCGTTCTGGTCAATTTCTATATCTCCCGATTAGAGCAATGGGAGCAAAAGGTAGAAGATACCCCCACACCTGTTCGGCAGGAGAAGCTACCCGAGGAGGAAAGTGCGACCCCAGCGGTCGAGGTAGCGGTAGCTGCCCAGTAATCCTTAAGCTTCGACTTTTGGGTTGCGGACCCGCGGATCACTCGAAAGGAACCGCGAGCCTTGCAACATTGCAAATCTCTCATCATCCTGGGCGCCCTTCTTCTCAGCGGCGCCGCTTGTGCCGAACCCGAGCATACTTATGCCACCGAGGGTTCGGAAACCGGCCTGCATCAATCAAATTCCACCATCGTCCCCGCCGTCCATAAAAAGGCCGAGCAGCATCGGCGGCGCAGCCTGGCGGCCCGTAGCGGTCGCCTCAACCCCAACTTGAGCGTGCCTCCTCAGGGCGGTCGGACGCTGGTATGTGGCTCCACCGCCTACTGCCTGGGCGGACGCACCGCCAGCGGCACGGCCGTGTGCCGCGGTACGGTGGCCGTCGATCCCCGGGTCATTCCCCTGGGGACCCAACTCTACATCGAGGGCTACGGCTACGCCACCGCCCGCGATACAGGCGGCGCCATCGTCGGTAATAAAATCGACGTCTGGTTTCCCAGTCTCGGCGAGTGTTATCAATGGGGCTACCGCCACGTCAAGGTGACCATTTTGGATCGGCGCCCTAAGTGACCCCCAGGCAACTTAGTACCAGCGGGCGGCGCAGTCCACGATAAAGTCTTCCATCCACAGTCGCCCCCAGGGTCCCAGGAAGCCAAGGTGACCTCCGTGCTGCGGGCGCTCGAAGCGCACGCAGCCCGGAGCTCTGGTTGGGAGAGTCCCCGACGGTAGGAAGGGGTCATCCAGGGCGTCCAGGCACACCAGATGCGAGCGCACGCCCTCCAGAAACTGCTTGGAACTGCTCTTTTGATAATAATCGGCGGCGTCGGCGAAGCCGTGGATACGCGCCGTCACCAGGTTGTCATAGTCGCGGAAGGTCAGGCTGCGGCGAATACTCTTGGAGCACAAGGATTCGGGAAAGCGGGCGGCCGCGGCCAGGCCGCGTCGGCGCAGCGTGTGCAGCATGCCACGCCGATAGAGGCGGCCCGCCCAGGTGCCCTCCAGGTGTTCGCAACAGGCCTGCAGATCCCACGGGTTGGAAACCGTGACCGCTCCGGCCAGCCCGTCCAGGTTGTGGCCGGTTTCCGCCAGCCATTTCACCACAATATTGGCGCCTAAAGAATACCCGACCATCACGACCCGGCTGTGGGGAGCCCGCCGGCGCGCCCAGGCATAGACGGTGTCGAGTTCCTCGCTGCAGCCGCCATGATAAAGCCGGGGCCGCAAGGGAGGGGAGTAGGCTCCCCGCAGGCTGAGCAGCAGCACCTGACCCAGGCCGCGCCACAGCCAGCGCCGGCCCAGACTGACCCCTTCGCGGGCGGTGTGATTGCCGCCCACGCCGTGCACCACCACCAGCACCAGGGGACCCGGGCGCTCGCACCACAGGCCAGGCAACTCATCCTCATCCGGCGTCTCGATAAAAATGGTCTGCCCGCGAATCGGCTTTTGCAGAGCCCGCACCAAGGAGCCGACCAGCGTCTGCGCGTGCGCATTCCGAAAACAAGGCTGGAAGGTCAATTGGTGGTAGGACTCATGATCAAGATGGACTCGACTTTGTCGCCGTTCATATTGATGTGAATGCCGTCTTTCCAGTAATGCAGGGTGAAGGCGTTGGGCTTGGGACCGTTGGGAGTGGCCGGAGCCTTTTCCAGCGGTTCATACTCATAATCATCGCCTAACTCGCGGACCACCAGATCGGCGTCACTGCCGACCGCAATGCCGGCCGGAGTGTGCAGGGCGGGATTGGTCACCAGCACGTAGGTTACCTGGCTATGTTGCACTCCGCAGGTCACCCCGGCCTTGTCGAAGCGGTAAAGCACAGCCGCCTGGGTCGGCTTGGCCCGGCCTCGGCCCAGACGCTGCTCCACGGTGGAAATGTGCAGCCCTAACCGCAGAAATCCCACCCGTTCCCCGGGAGCAATAAACTGGTCGTCAGGTCCGGCCGTAATGGCGGGGTTGGGCCGCCGTGAGGGCTCCCCTCGTTCGGGCAATTCGGCTCCTACCGCGATCAACAAGATCGCCAGGGAAGCCAGTAACAGTACACGCAACCAGCGGCGTTGACGTTTCCGGGATTCATCGCTGAGATCGGGTTCGCTAGGGGTCTCACTCACTTCCACTGCTTTCTTGCACTCCATCTGGATAACCTTGACACCCCTTTGTGAATGTGATAAACACTCCGCAGAGTTCCCGTAGCTTAATGGATAGAGCGTCTGGCTACGGACCAGAAGGTTGGGGGTTCGAGTCCCTCCGGGAACGCCACTGAAGGCCCGCTGCAGAGCGGGCCTTTTTGTGTACGCCGGGGCCATTGCCATTCCATGTCCAAAGGTAGTCGGGCCCGTCTACAGCCACCAGGGGCCGGGGGATTTGACTTCCGGGGAAAGAAGAATCATCCATGCTCATCTGCTGAGCGATGACGAAATTGATTACCCCTGCTCGGATGGAGAACCAATGGCCGAGACAGATCTGCACCGCCAGAGAATGGTGGATCTGATCGACACTCTGCAGGACCGCTTCCAATCCGAGCCTGGGTATCCCCAAACATCCCCGCGATATCTACCAGACCTGGAAAGAAGGTAAAGCCCCCGACCTCATCATCGAGGTCACTTCCAAGACCACCAGATACCGCGACCAGATCGTCAAAAAGCGCCTCTATGCCCGGCTGGGCGTGCGCGAATACCTCATGTTCGACCCTACCTCGGATTACCTCAAGCCTCGCTTCCAGGCCTTTCGCCTCGGCCGAATCCGCTATGTCCGGGCCCTCATCCATCAGGACCAGGGTTACACCAGCCCCTGCTGGGCCAAGGTCGTCGGCGATCAGTTGCGCCTTTCGGTCACCGCCACCGGGGAACCACTTCTCACCAATTGGGAACGGGCCGAAGTAGAGAAGGGGCGGGCCGAGGCGGAAGCGGCTCGAGCTGAGGCGGAGAGGGAGCGCGCTGACTCTGAGAGTGAAAAAGCTCGGCGCTACGCCGAGAAACTCCGCGCCCTGGGGATCGATCCGGATTAATCATAGCCGACCATTTCCACATAGCCGCGTCCGCCGCCGACAACTTCCACGGCTCCTTCCCAGTAGCGCACCGCGCCTGTCATTTCCTGATCGGCCAGACGGGGTTTGACCTCGAGGTAACGGTTTTGCACCTGGATGTTCCAGCCGGCGGGATACTCGGCTCCGTCCACCGGGCTGCGCCAGTGGGCGGTTACTTCCAGTTTGAGGTCGTCGCGTTGAAGCCGAGTCACCTTCCCGTCGGCGGCCACCCAGCTGCCGGCGCTCCAGCGAGATGAGCGCCCTTGCTTGTCCCGCAACTGGTAGAACATCAACTCGCAACCGTCGTCCAACTGCAGAGCGAACCAGTCCCAGCCGGCCATCTCCGGGCCCAGGGGTTGGGTGCTCCACTCCCGGTCCATCCAGGAGTTGCCGCGCACCGAATAGCTGCCGGAAGGAACCTGGATTTCGCCCTGCGTGCGCAGGCGCGTTAAGGAGTAGTAGTAAGAGGATTCTTCGGGCCGGTCGCCCTTGCGGCTATAGCCAGCCTCACCTTGCAATACCGGGGCCTTTAAGGAGCTCATAGATAGCTTGAGGGAGCAACCCTCGGCAGCCGCCCGGATTTCAAACTGGTGGGGAGAGGGCATGTCGATGAGCCAGCCCTCGACCCAGGCCAGTCGCGGAGGTTGCCCGGCTCCGGCCAGACCCAGGGCGACTCGAGACAGTTTCTCGAATTGGTAAAATTTTCCGCCACGGAGGTCGGAAATCGCGAAATGACCCATCATGGAATGCTTGGAAGCCCATTGCGAGGTGCGTGGAATCAGCCAATCCACCGGTTTTTCGGTGGCCTGGCGAAAGAGCGTCAGCTCATAACCGAAATCTTCGAGATTGCCCGTGAAATACCACCACTCGCTGAGAAATTCATCGTGGGGTCCGTGGTCTTGGGGGAACTGAAAGATGCGCCCGGGTTTGGGATTGGCGAAGCCCTCGCCGCCTTTCAAGAAATCGGTTACCTTCAACGAAGGCCGGGGAGGAGCGGCCGGCGCCGAGGCGCGCTGAAACCACTCGGCCAGCCAGGGCACCAGCAGCAAAAAGAGCAGAGAGGCGAATAGCGACCTCACTGGATGACCAGTTGCCCATCCACGATGCGCACCACCTGGTCGGCGGCCGCCGCTACTTCCTGGGAGTGCGTGGCCACCAGCAGAGTCACCGAGGGATCGCGCCGGCGCAACAAGTCCAAAACCGTCCGACCATTCTCTTGATCCAGATTTCCGGTCGGCTCATCGGCCAGCACCAAGCGCGGTTGGTGCACCAGCGCGCGAGCCACCGCCACGCGTTGCTGCTCGCCCCCCGACAGCTTATCCGGGTAAGACTCACGGCGTTCCCACAGGCCCACCCGCCGCAGCATCTCCTCCACGTCCCCCGGGCGCCCGGAAAGTTCCAGCACCAGGCCCAGGTTTTCGGCTACCGTCAGCGTCGGGAAGAGGTGGAAAAACTGAAAGATAAAGCCGAGCTGGCGCCGCCGGAAAAGCGTGAAGTCTCGCTCGGACAGGGCCGTCAATTCGATTTCGTCGCAAAAGATCCGTCCCGAATCGACCCGGTCCAGCCCGGCCGCCAGGTTCAAAAGCGTCGACTTGCCCGTGCCGCTGCGCCCCAAAAGTGCCGTGAATGAGCCGGTGGCCAGTTCCAAACTGGCCCCGCGCAGGACCTGGCGCTCCACCGAGCCTTCCCAGTAATTTTTGGTTACGTCTTGAAAGCGCAGCAAGCGGCTAGCGTGGAGGAACATCCGAAAGGGATGATAGCCACCAGAAAGCCGCGCCGACGAGCAGCAAAACCAGCAAGCCAGCCATCCCCAACACCTTCAGCAGCACCAGCCCGAGAGAAGGTTTTTCATTCTCTTCCATATCGTTCTCCATAAAAAAGGCCCCCCGAAGGGGGCCCCATTCTTAAGCGATGGTGACTTTTTCGTCCAGATACACGTCCTGGATGGCGTTGAGCAGGGCCACGCCCTCCTGCATCGGCCGCTGGAATGCTTTGCGGCCCGAGATCAGGCCCATACCGCCGGCGCGCTTGTTGACCACGGCCGTCATGACGGCCTGTTCCAGGTCGCCGGCGCCCTTGGACTCGCCGCCCGAGTTGATCAGACCGGCGCGGCCCATGTAGCAGTTGGCCACCTGGTAGCGAACCAGGTCGATAGGGTGGTCGGAAGATAGCTCCGAGTACATCTTTTTGTTGGTCTTGGCGAACTTAATGGTCTCGAACCCCCCGTTGTTTTCCGCCATCTTTTGCTTGATGATGTCGGCCTGGATAGTCACGCCCAGGTGATTGGCCTGGCCGGTCAGGTCGGCGGCGACGTGGTAGTCCTTGCCGTCCTTCTTGAAGGCGTCGTTACGGGCGTAGCACCACAGCACCGTGGCCATGCCCAGCTCATGCGCGTATTCAAAGGCTTCGGCGATCTCCACGATCTGGCGGCGCGACTCTTCCGAACCATAATAAATGGTCGCTCCCACAGCCACGGCTCCCATGTTCCAGGCTTCCTTGACGCTGCCGAAGAGCACCTGATCGAAGCTGTTGGGATAGGTCATCAGCTCGTTGTGATTGATCTTCACGATGAAGGGGATTTTGTGGGCATACTTGCGGGCCACCGCGCCCAGAACGCCGTAGGTGGAGGCCACCGCGTTGCAACCGCCTTCAATGGCAAGCTTGACAATGTTCTCCGGATCGAAGTACATCGGGTTGGGCGCAAACGAAGCGCCGGCGGTGTGCTCGATACCCTGGTCGACCGGAAGGATCGATAGATAACCGGAGTTTTTGAGACGGCCGGCGCCGAATAAGGTCTGCAGGCTGCGCAGCACCGGAATCGGTCGATCGCTGATCGACCAGATGCGGTCGACGAAATCGGGGCCCGGCAGATGCAGCGCCGAGTTGGGAATGGTGGTGCACTTGTGGCCCAGCAAGCGCTCGGCGTCAGCTCCTAGAATCTTTTCTACGTCAATGTTTTTGTCTACAGCCAGTGTCACAGGCATAACCCCTTCAAAAGAAAAATGCTGACGGCTGGTTCGTCAACTACCTGTAGATATCCCTGGCAGCAGGGATCGCCAAACCGGATGGAAATATTCGGCCAATCCCCAAAATATCGGAGGTCCCGTGTCCAAGGCCTTAGTGGTGGCCGAAAAGCCGAGTGTAGCCAGAGATATCGCAGCCGCCCTGGGTGGCTGTGAAAATCACGAAAGTCATCTGGAGAGCGACCAGTTCGTCATCTCCTGGGCCGTTGGTCATCTCCTGGAGCTAAAAGAACCCGAAGAGATCGATCCCAAGTATAAACGCTGGCTACTCGAAGATCTACCGATTCTTCCCGAATCCTTCGACTGGAAGCCCAAGGAGGGCCAGAGCGACCGTATCCGTGTTCTCTCCAAACTGTCCAAGCGACCCGACGTCACCAAAGTCATCAACGCCTGCGACGCCGGCCGCGAAGGCGAACTCATCTTTCGCGAACTCATCCAGCATTTTCAGTGCACCAAGCCCACCTGGCGCCTGTGGCTCCAGTCCATGACCCGGGAAGCCATCCGCGACGGATTTTCCAAGCTGAAGCCCGGCAGCGACTATGACGGCCTGGGCGACGCCGCCTTTTGCCGCGCCGAAGCCGACTGGCTGATCGGCATGAATTCCACCCGTGCCCTGACCCGGCGCATGAAAACCCGCACCGAGACCACCGCCTGGTCGGCCGGGCGCGTGCAGACGCCCACCCTGGCCCTGCTGGCCGAGCGCGAACTGGAGGTGCTCACCCACCGCCCCGAGCCCTACTGGCGCATCACCGGCGACTTCAAGGCCCCCAGCCACACCTATCCCGGCACCTGGTTCGATCCCAAGTTCGAATCCAGCCCGGATTCGCCGCGCAAAGATGACTGGATTCTGGATGTCAAAGAACTTGAACGTATCCTGGAAGCCGTCAGAGGCAAGCCGGGCGAGGCTGAGGAAACGCGCAAGCCCAGAAGAGAAAGCGCTCCCGCCCTGTTCGATCTGACCAGCCTGCAGCGCGAATCCAACCGCAAGTTTGGATTCTCGGCCCGGCGCACCTTGCAGGCCGCTCAGAGGCTTTATGAGCAGCATAAGCTGCTGACTTACCCGAGAACCGACTCGCGCTGCCTGCCCAACGACTATGTCGGACACGTGCAGACCGTACTGGGCAAACTGCAGCCCACTGCTTACGGTCAGGCCTCGCGCTACCTGCTCAAAAACGGTCTGCAAAATCAGAAAAAGATTTTCGACGACAGCAAGGTCAGCGACCACTTCGCCATCATTCCCACCGAAAATATGCCCGGTTCCGAGCTTTCGGGTGACGACGCCCGCGTCTATGACCTGGTCATGCGCCGCTTTCTGGCGGCCTTTTACCCGCCGGCCGTGTGGATCGAGGTCGAGCGTATCACCACCGTCAACCAGGAACACTTCCGCACTCGTTCGCGCTACCTCAACGATCCCGGCTGGTACGAGGTCTACGGTAAGGAAGGCGAGGACGCCAAGCTGCCCCCGCTGGGGCAGCTCAGCGCCGATGTCGAAGCCGCCCTGGTCAAGAGCCTGCAAGGCGAAAGCGCCAGCGTGGAAATGCCGCTGGAAACCAGCAAGGCGAAAGCCGTGGGCGTCACCAACACCGACGTCCGTTCCGAAGCCGAGCAGACCAAGCCTCCCGCGCGCATCACCGAAGCTCGCATTCTTTCGCTGATGGAGCACGCCGGCCAGCAAGTCAAAGACGATGAAGCCGTCTCCGAGGCCATGAAGGGCAAAGGCCTGGGCACCCCGGCCACCCGCGCGGAAATCATCGAGAACCTGATCTCCAAGCAATATTCGCGGCGCGCTGAACGCGTGCTCAGAGCCACCTCCAAGGGCATTCTGCTCATCGACCTGCTCAAGCGCATCAAGATCGACCGGCTGGCCAGCGCCCGCCTTACCGGCGAATTGGAAATGCATCTGCAAGAAGTCGAGCAGGGCAAGCGCAAGCGCAGCCAGTTCATGGACGAAGTCTTCGGCGACGTCAAGGCCATTGTGGAGCGCGCCAAGACCTTTTCTTATGACGAACTCTACAAAGACGACCCGCCGCTGGGTCGCTGCCCCAAGTGCCAGCAGGCCGACGTCTACGAGCAGTCCCGCTTCTACGCGTGCAAACGCAACAACGGCAAGGATGCTCCCTGTACCTTCATCATCTGGAAGGAGCGTAGCGGACGCTACATCGAGCGCGTCACCGTGGGCGAGTTGCTCAAAGACGGCCAGACAGCCGTGCTGGAAGGCTTCCTGACCAGTTCAGGCCGCGGTTACGCCGCCCGCCTCAAGTTCAACGAGGAATTCCAATTGGAGACCGTTTCCGAAGGCGGAGACGGCAGCAGTGGGGGAGACGCCATCGATCCCAATGCCGCCCCGCTCGCTCCCTGCCCGCTGTTGCCGGACGGTTGCGCGGTCTACGAAACTCCCTCCAACTACCGCTGTCTCAACAAGTGCGTGGCCGACCACCCCAAGCGCAAAATTGGCGTGGTGCTACCCAAGCTGGTGTGCCAGCGGGAAATCCAGGTAGAAGAAGCGCTGGCCTATTTCACCACCGGCTCCACTCCGGAATTGCCCGACTTTATCTCACGCTTCGGACGGCCCTTTACGGCCAAGCTGACGATGCAGGCCAACGGACGCCACACCTTCGAGTTTCCTCCGCGCGAACCCAAGGAAGGCGGCGGTAAGAAGGCTTCCTCCAAGAAGGCGCCCGCCAAGAAAGCCACTGCCAAGAAGAAGACGGCGGCCACCACCAAAGTGGCCGCCACCATCGCCAAGTCGGCGGCCAAAACCGCCGCGGCCGACGGCGCTAAAAAGGCGCCCACCAAGAAAGCCACCGCCAAGAAAGCGACGGCCAAGAAGAAAGCCCCGGCCAAGAAAGCCGCTCCTAAGGCTGAAGCCAAGGCTCCGGCCAAGCCCAAAGTGCGCCTGGTCCAGCCTTAGGCCAACACCCCCCCTCGGAAACAGCCCCAAACCGGCCTCCGCGGAGCAGCCGTGGCGGGGTCTCCGCCCTCAGGGCTCCGCCCTCAGGGCTCCGCCCCCCCCTCGGAAACAGCCCCGAACCGGCCTCCGCGGAGCAGCCGTGGCGGAAACTCCGCCCCCAGGCCTCCGCCCCCTCGAAAACACCCCCAGCGGAACGGCCTCCACACCCAGAAATGAACAAGAAAGTTCATCCTTTGGCCGCACTGAGTTAAACACACGTCGTGCCTCGCAGGCTAAGCTACGCGCAGCATCAAGCACGGAGGAACGACCATGAACGAGGATGCCCTACGAAGTGTACGAGAAGTCCGCACCAGCCGGGGGATCTCTCAAGGCTCTCTGGCTCACCACCTTCAAGTCGATCCGCGTCGCCTTTGCGACTACGAATCCGGCCGCCGCCGCTGGCCTGCAGAACTGTTGCCGAAAGTCTACCAATTTCTTAAGCAAGCCCACCAGCTTCCGCCTGAGATGTTCCTGTCCCTCAGCCACCAACACCGACTGGGTGGCGTCAACCGCTGGCAGACCAAACCGGAAAGCTGCACCACCTGGGCCGGGGCTACGCCGGCATACGAGGACCTCTACCGCAAGCTCGACCTCGGCAAGCTTCCCCCGTTGGCTTTCCGCCGTCAGGTCCGCTGTGACGCACTCCAGGAGCCGCTCAGTTGGACTCAGCTCTTTGTTCACGGGGCGGAAGCGGTGATGGCCAGCCCCAATGCTCTGGGCTGCGCTCCCTACCCGCCGGTAGACAGTCAGGGACTCAGCCTGGGAATGACGCAACGGCCCGCCTTCTGGATGCCCAAAAAGTATCTGCTCTTTCCTCAGCTCTCAATCATCGCCAATCAACGCATTCTCAGACCCGACGGCATGCTTCTCAACCTGGCGGGAACCAGAAAACCTTGGATCAGACTGGAACTCGATGGGGGAGCCCACCAGAACGCCGAATGGGACGCCAGGCGTGACCAACAACTTCTGATTGACACCCTGCGCTTTTCCTCGGAAGTCATCCTGGGGCTGCGCTTCGCCCAGGAATTGCAGGCAAGCCTGGACAGTCTCAGCCGCCTCAGTGCTTAGGGTCGAACCCGTTAACGTTTCGGCAAAGAAAAGGCTTGGAAATTTCTCCATCGCGTGCTACCCTCTGATCAGTATTTGTCAAGATTGGGGCCCGCAGTGTCCGACGACTACCGAGATAAGATTCAAGAAATCCGTGCCCGCCGCGGTAAAACACAGTCCTACACCCCTCAGGGACCCGCTCCCGGAACTCCGGGCGGCAAGTCCGCCTACGAACTGACACCGGGCGTCGGCTCCAATCGTGTCGCCCCTTCACTGGGCATCAATATCGCCCAGCAGGCTCCCACCGCCGCCGAAATTCTTGGACCGGACTTCAAAAGCCCCTGGCTCAAAGACCGCGTCACTCTGAGCCTGGAAGGTCAGATATCGATGATGGAGTTGCGCGGCAACAATCGCGTCAACCCCGTCGATCTGGGCTACACCAATCGTATTCCCATTCTCCCGATCCGGCCCGGAATTTACGTGCGCGTCGAGCCCCCGGGAACCTATCGTCTCTGTTATCACTATCGATAAAAAGGATTCAGGCGCAGAGCCCAAAAAAGCCCGCAGGTGAAGAGATTCCTGTGGGTTTTTTGTTTGACCGCCGCCGCCCTCGGCCTGGCCTGGGCCGCTCCCGAACCCCCCGACCCGGCGCTACTTGAAAAGCTCAACGTCGGACGCGACGAAAAACAACTGCTTAAAGCCGACCAGGTGCGCGTGCTCAAGCCCGCCGATTTTCCAGAAGTGGCCCTCATCGGTTTTGTGATTGGCCAGGGCGACTGCCTGATCGGCAGCGCCCTGGTGGACAACAAGCTGGTCACTCCCGGCGAGGCTTGCGGGGTTGCCCTGCGCGCTCACGGTTGGGAGCAGGCCGACGGTCCGGGCAAAATCGCGCTGGCCACCCAGTGGCTCGAGCAGGCCCAGTTCGGCTTCGGCGAGACGATGGTCAAAAAGCGCCCGCCCCATTTTGGCACGAACTGGGTCAAGTGGAGCAATCCCGAAACTCTGGCCAACCTGAGCGGCTCGGTGCGCATCATCACCTGGGTGGAGCTGCGCCCCACCCCGGAAGCTCCCCGGCGCTTCAACAAAAAGCTCTACTGGTTCAGCAAGGAGGGCAACATGCTGCGCTCCCGCATCCTCGAAACCTACGAGATGGATTAAGCCAACTCCAGAACGAGCGACGCCAGCCGGGGCAACCGTGCATCCAGGCCAGCCCAACGCTGCTCCTCATCACAAGACTCCCGCGAAGTCTCCCATTCCCAGACTTCGATCGTCAAGTCGCGGAAAGTCACTCCGTGCGAAACCGTGCCCACCCGGCGCGGCTCACCCCCGGGAAAACGCGCCAGGTAGTCCGGCCCCACCTGGGAGAAGGGCTCGAAAAACCAGGGCGTCACCCACTGTCCGGCCAGGAACGGGTCCCTCTCGCGGCGTTCCAAGAGAACCCGATCCCCACAAAAAATCCGTAGCGCGCATAGTGCCACTTTCTCTCGGCGCGCCTTGACCGACGGCTTGGGAATCGACTCGGTCAGCCCGCGCGCCAAAGCCGCGCAACCCGACTGCAAAGGACAAACCAGACAACGCGGCTGGCGCGCCAGACAGACCCGCGCGCCCAGTTCCATCACCGCCTGAGTAAAATCGCCGGCCCGATCCGCGGGAATCAACCCCAGTACCCGCTCCGTAAAAAAGCGCCGCGCCGCTACTGACATCACCGCGCCTTCATAAGCAAAATACCGGGACCATACACGTAACGCGTTTCCGTCCAGAGCCACCGCCGGCCGCCCGAAGGCAATCGAAGCCAGCGCCGCCGCCGTGTACTCACCCACACCCGGCAAATCCTGCAAAACCAACGGGAATCCGCCGAGAGAAACCACTGCCTGAGCCGTGGCCTGCAAATTGCGGGCCCGCCGGTAATAACCCAGGCCGGCCCACATTTCATAGACGGAATCAAGCGTTGCCGAAGCCAACGCCCCAACGTCAGGAAAACGCTCCAGAAAGCGCAGGTAATACGGAATGACCGCCTCCACCCGGGTCTGCTGCAACATCACTTCGCTAACCAAAATGGCATAGGGGTCGCGGGTCCGTCGCCAGGGCAAATCCCGCCGCTCGCGATCGTACCAGGCGAGCAGTTCAGACACGGCGTCGTCCCTCACGCCGGCGGCGCTCCAGAATCTCGCGCTGAGGCACACTCAAAGCTCCCTCCACCGACTGGAAGATCCGGCGCGACTCCACCGGCTTGGACCAGTGCATCAACAACCAGCCCAGGGCGCCTTTGCGCGCCGGTTCGCTTTCAAAACGCAGTTGCTCAGCCAGCACCGGCAACTCGCAATCCTCTTCCACCCGGAGGCGCAAAGCCTGGCGCACGGTCGGATCCGCTTCGACCATCAGCCAGTCCACCCAGGGTAACCGGGAGGGCAGCAATTGCACCAACCGGCGCCGCACCGCCACATTGGGATGCGAGCGTAGCTCCCAGGCCTGGCCCCCGTGGCGGGCAATCGAAGCCCGCGCCAAACCCAGCACGCCAGGACTCAAATTCCATTCCACCTGGAGCAGCAACCAGGGTAGAACCTCGGCTGGCGGGGCATAAGCTCCCTCCGCACCAGCCTCCAACAAAGCCGCCCGCGAGCGCGGATGCGCCTCAGGAGACAGCAACACCGGCAAAATATCCAGCGCCCGCGCCTCCAGCGCCGGTCGCAAAACGTGCCAACCGTGCTCCACTCGAGCCAGTCGCGCTCTGTGCTCGCAAGATAATTCATCCCAGGCCGCCCAGAAAACGCTGCCGTGTTGGGACATCAGTCGATCCAACACCAACTCTAACTGGGCCACAGAAGGCCGGGCCACCCGCGCCAGGGCAAATACTTCATCATAGATGTGCTCGCCCAGGTGCTGGCGAATCCAGCGGCGCTTCTGGGCATCGGCCACAAACAACTCGCCCGCCGGACTCAGCCACAGGGAATCATCCAGGCGCACGTAGCCCGTCTCGCTCCAGCGCCGGACCTCCACCACCGCCTTATGGGCCACCACGTGATGGCGCATCACCAGGGGAACGTTGCGAAAGCCCCGGAGCAGCGAAGCCACTCGCCCCAACCAACCGGCTGAGCCCGGACTTAAAAGAAAGGCCACATCCATGGACGAGCCGATTCTTGAAAACCATTCCAGTCCCTGCAGCGCAAATGGCGCCAAACCTGGCCCAAACACGCGTTCGCTTGAAAAGGGTCGCCAAAAACCCCCGCAACAACAAAAGGTTATGCATCGCGGCAAAGAGAAACAGGCGATACGGTATAAAGAAAGGGAACTCTTAATGGACGGGTTGACACAAGACGGCATTCTCGAATCTGGAATGCTCTCCATCGACGATTTGCTGCACCTGATGGTCGAGCGAGGCGCTTCCGACCTGCATTTGAAAACGGGCAGCGCCCCGATGATTCGTATCGACGGCGAGTTGACTCCGGCCACTTACGAAATCCTCACTCCCGAAAGCGTCCGCGCGATGATTGAAAGTATTCTGACGGACGAACAAAAGGCCAAGTTCATCGCCGAAAAGGAGCTTGATCTGGCCTACTCGGTTCCCGGTCTGAGCCGTTTCCGCGTTAATATCTACCTGCAGCGTGGTTCCTGGGGCTCGGCTCTGCGCGTCATTCCCGCCCGCCCGCTCAGCTTGGACGAGCTGAAAATGCCGCCCATTCTGAAGGACCTGGCCATGCGCCCGCGCGGCCTGGTGCTGGTAACCGGACCGACCGGTTCCGGTAAATCCACCACCCTGGCGGCCATGATCAACCACATCAACGAGAATCGTCGCTCTCACATCGTCACCATCGAGGACCCTATCGAATTCTTGCACAAAGACAAGAACTGCGTCATCAGCCAGCGCGAAGTGGGTTTCGATACGCACAGCTTTACGCTGGCTCTGAAGCACGTTTTGCGACAAGATCCGGACGTGATTCTCATCGGCGAAATGCGCGATCTGGAGACGACGGCCATCGCCATCTCGGCCGCCGAAACCGGCCACTGCGTGTTCGCTACTCTCCACACCAATAGCGCCACCACTACCGTCGACCGCGTTATCGACATCTTTCCGCCTCACCAGCAGCAGCAGATTCGTATGCAGCTCTCGGTTACGCTGGAAGGCATTCTCTGTCAAACTCTCGTGCCCAAAGCCAAAGGCGGCGGCCGCGTGATGGCCATGGAGCTGATGCCGGTTACGCCCGCTATTCGCAACATCATCCGCGAAGGCAAATCGCACCAATTGCCCAACGCCATTATGTCCGGCGCCCAGCACGGCATGATGTCGCTCGACATGTCACTCAGAAACCTCTACCAACAGGGATTGATTACCTACGAAGACGCTATCTCCAAGTGTAGCAGCCCTGAAGAATTCCACCGCCTCATTCAAGGCAATACCCCGGGAGCCAACGCCACCCCGGCTCCGGCAGCCCAAGGCAGGTAAGCCCTTTTCTAAGATCGAACGACCGGGAGGGTGCCGTCTAAAAGAGCACCCTCTCTTCCTTTAAGAAACAAACGGAGCGGAAATGAACGTAGAAGAACTCTTTATGACCATGGTGGAGCGGCAGTGCTCTCATCTCCACCTGGTGCCCGGCAGCCCCATCATGATGCGCAAAGGTAGCGACATGAACGCGCTCGACGGCTACGTGCTGTCTCCCCAGGACACGCAGGCGGTAGCCGACATGATTATGAGCGAGCAACTCAAAGTCGAGTTCGAGAATAATTTGCAGACCGACTTCAGCTTCTCGGTGCCGGGCCTCTCGCGCTTCCGCATCAACTGCTTTCGCCAGCGCGGTTCAGTGGGCATCGTGATCGCTACCAATCCGCCCGCTCCCCCCACCATCGAGGAGCTGGGATTGCCCGACGCCTTCAAGAAGATGATTCTGGAACTCGATTCCGGCCTGGTGATGATCACTGGTCCGCGCGGGTCCGGCAAGGCCCATACCCTGGCGGCCATCGTCAACTATCTGTTGGAGCAGCGCCCCTGCAAAATCGTCTCGATCGAAAACCCCATCGACTTTCTGCACAAAAACCGTAAAGGCGTGATCGCTCAACGCGAAATCGGCACCGACGTCCCTAGCTATGATCAGGCTCTGCGCGTGTTACCCTACCAGGGAGCCGACGTGCTGGTGGTCACCGGCGTGGAAGAATACAATATCGCCGAGCGCATTGTCAGCCTGTCGGCCGGCGGCAACTTGGTGTTGTGTACTTCGACCAGCCCCGGCGCCATGGTATTGGCCCAGAAACTGGTGGATTTCTATCCGCCCTCCCTGCAAGACCAGGCCAAAGTCCTGCTCTCGGTGGGCCTCAAGGCCATCATCTCACAGACGCTCTGCACCAAGGCTAGCGGCGACGGCCTGGCGGCCGCTTTCGAACTGGTCATCGCCACCCCGGCGGTCAAAGAACTCATCCGCGAAGGCAAGTTCCCGCAAATTCAGAGCTTCATGGGCACCACCGGCCGCGAAACCGGCATGAGCACCCAGGAACTTGCTCTGCGCAATCTGGTCAAGAAGAATATCATTACCGAACAGGAAGCCTACAAACGGGCCGTTCGCCCCAACGATTTCAAGAAAGTGTTGGCCCTGCCTTACTAAGATTATGCTCGACATCAAACAAATTCGCCAGAATCCGGATCATTTCAAGAACGATTTGAACAACCGGGGCGGCGACCCCGGTCAGATCGATCTGATTCTACAAATCGACGTCCAGCGGCGCGAACTGATCACGCGCGGCGACGATCTCAAGCAACAGCGCAATCAAGTTTCTAAAGAATTGGGCCAGAAAAAGAAAGCGGGCGAGGATATTTCTGAGGCCTCCGCCCAGATGCGCAAAGTGGGTGAGGAAATCGACGCCCTCGACGTCCAGATCCAACAACTGGAAACCGACCAAAAATCGATCCTGGAATGCCTGCCCAACCCGGCCCACGAGAGCGTGCCGCCCGGGAAAGACGACCAGTCCAACCTGCAAATTCGCACCTGGGGGGCCGTCGAAACCGCCAGCACCAACAAGCCTCATTTCGACATCGGCGAAGAGTTGGACATCATTGACTTCAAGCGGGCCGCCAAAGTCAGCGGTTCTCGCTTCTGGGTTATGAAGGGCGCCGGCGCCCGCCTGGAGCGTGCCATCGCCTCTTATTTCCTGGATAAACATACTCTGGAACACGGTTATACCGAGATTCTGGCTCCCAGCCTTGTGCTGGATAGCGCTCTTTACGGCACGGGGCAATTGCCCCGCTTCAAAGAAGACGTTTTCCAGTGCGAAAATAGTTCGCTCTATTTGATCCCGACCTCCGAAGTGCCCATCACCAACTTGCACGCTCAGGAAATTCTTGACGTCGAACAACTGCCTATCCATTATGTGGGCTATTCTCCTTGTTACCGCAGCGAAGCGGGCGCCGCCGGCAAAGATACCCGGGGCTTGATTCGAGTGCATCAATTCCATAAAGTCGAATTGGTGAAATTCACCACCCCGGAAGAGTCTTTCAACGAACTCGAAAAAATGGTGGCCGACGCGGAGAAAGTCCTGCAAGGACTCGAGATTCCTTACCGTGTGGTGAAAGTGTGCCTGGGTGATCTGGGCTTTACTGCCGCCCTCAAATACGACATCGAATTCTGGTCCCCGGCCCAGCAGCGTTATATCGAAATTTCCAGTTGCTCCAACTGCACGGATTTCCAGGCCCGCCGGGCCGGCATTCGCTTCCGCCGCAACCCTAAGGCGGCGCCTGAATTCGTACATACCCTCAACGGCTCCGGCCTGGCGGTGGGACGCACCCTGGTGGCCATCTTGGAAAATCACCAGCAGGCCGATGGCAGCGTCAGCATTCCTAAAGTGCTGCAGCCGTACATGGCCGGTATCCAAAGCCTCAGCAAAGCCCAGCTCACCTTGAAATGACTTGTGACGTGGCCATCCGGGGCACCGGCCCGGCCGCGCTGTACTGTGCCCTGACCCTGGCCCCCCACCTCAAAGTAGCCCTTTTTCCAAGCCGGGACCTGACTTTAGACACCCACGTACTCTGGCCCGGTCTCACGGAGCATTGGGGGCTGCTCAAAGAAAACCTGGGAGACCCCCAGACCGAAGCCCTCATCCAGGTCATGCAACGCAGCCGCGAGCTCCTCGAAAAAGAAACCGAAACCAGGCGCGGTGCCGTCTTGCAACTGGCCAGCAACGACACCGAGTTTCAAGAAATGACCATGCACCTGCGCTGGCTTAACGAAATCTGGCCCAGAAGGCTCATGAGCGCCGGTTCCGCTTCCAATTACGTGCCCGTCCAGGAGATCGCCGGCGCCGCTTTTATACCGGCCTGCCTGGCCATCGACGAAACCGCCCTGACCACCCGTCTTTTCGTCAGACTGCAGACGCTTCAGGCCACAGTCCTCCAGCAGGCACCGGCAACCCAAGAGATCCTGGTCGACGCTGACCCTCAACTGCCCGGTCTCTTCACCCAGACCGGCGCCGAGTTTCTGTGCGCCCATATCAGCGAACCCTGGAACGCCGCCCTGGTCGGCATCGAAACCCAGCGCGGCCATTTGCACATTCGGCCCCATCCCAAAGGGATGGGCTGGCTGGTGAGCGGAGTGGCTCCCGAAGGCATCGCTCTGGAACACCCCGAGATCCTGCGCAATCTGGCCGCTCAGGCCCTGGCTCCGCTGGAAGGCTTGATGACCGAAGACGTCCGCCCTTTGAGCTACCGCAGCAGCGCCGACGGCCTGCCGGTGGTCGGCCCTGCTCCCGGTAACCCCCGCAAATGGTGGCTGGGCGCCCTGGCCGGCCGCTCCTGGAGTCTGGGACCGGCTCTGGGGGAACAGGTCGGCCTGGCCCTGCTCGGCCAACCCAGTCCTCTGCTGAACGCACTGCCTTGCCTCAGGCCGTCCCGTTTTCTGCGCTAGAGCGTCAAATTGAGAACTTTTACCAGGCTATTGCGGTCCTTCACACCGTACTGATGAAATAGCGCCCGCATTTCGGCTTTGACGGAGCTGTTCGAAAGATTGGTTCGCTCGGCAATTTCCTGGTTGCTCAGTCCCTGGCGCAGGCACTCCAAAACGACCGATTGACGATTGTCTCGTTCGCCGCCCCTCAGAAAGACCGGCGCCACGCGTGAATCCAGATACAGGCAACGATAGCGGGCCACCAGCGTGGCGGCCACCACTTCCTCGGACGTGGCATCCTTGACTACAAAAGCCTGCACACCCACCTGGACAGCTTTGCGCACGATTCCCGGACGCTGTGCATGCTGAGAATCATCAAGGGCAGGCGAGGAAAGAGCGAGCGCAGACGCCGGGCTAATTTCAGGCCGTCTTCTTGGCCCAAGAGGGCGTCGATCACCACCAGGTCCCATTCCTGAGCGTCAGCCTGAGCCAGAGCTTCCTGGCTGCTGCCGGCTTCGGCCACCATCTGCCAGCCGCCAGCCCGCAATACCCGGGCCAGGCCCGAGCGCACCACGGCATGGTCGTCAACCAGTAAGACCCTCAAGGCTCCTCCAAGGGCAGCCGGAAGTGCAGTATGCTGCCTCCCGCCTTCAGGCGGCGCAAGCGCGCCCAGCCCCCGAGCAGCCTGGCTCTTTCGGCAATGCCCTCCAGGCCAAAGCCGCGCCGCGAGGAAGAATCGGCTCGTCCCGTGCCGTCATCGCATAAGCTGTCCTGCAGGCTTGAACCCACCCGGCGTAAACGTAAGAGCACCCGCCGGGCCTGCGAGTGGCGGCGTACATTCGACATGCCCTCCACGGCGATGCGGTAGGCGAAAAGCGCCGCCAGCCCCTCGACCTCGGCCACTTCCGGGGAGATATCCGTTTCGCACTGCAGCGAGCACAGACTGCCCACTTCGTGCACCAGATCGTGCCTAAACTGGGCGGTTCATTCCGAAGCTCATGGGGTCTTCCCTCACGGTTGTGGACAGACTTTGCCCGAAAACTGACTTCAAGGTCAGTTTGTTAACCCGCGCAGGAGCCTGCCGGGCCACTGACCAAACACGGCGACGTGAAAAAGCTGCTTCTGATGATGGCTCTATTCAGCCCAATCTGCCCGGCGGAGGGTCGCCTGGTGCTGGTGGGCGGCGGCCAGCATCCAGCTGAGGCCATGAAAGCTTTTTATGATTGGACCGATCGTGAGGAACCGCGTATTTTGGTTGTCGGCTGGGCCTCCTCGGTGCCTGACGAAAACCTGCGTATCGTGCTGGACGACTACGCTAAGTACGCGCACCGCCCTCAACTGGAGTTGGCAGCCCGGGACCGGGCCACGGTATTGCAGCAAGTCGAGCGCGCCGACGGCGTCTGGTTCACCGGTGGCGACCAGACCAGGATCATGGCCGTCCTCCAAGATCGGGTTCTGCTCGAGGCCCTGCGCTCCAAATATCAGGCGGGCACGGTATTCGGCGGCACCAGCGCGGGTACCGCCATCATGTCGCAAAAAATGCTCACCGGCAACGCCGACTTGACCGTCATCGACCCGGCCAAGGTGGAAATCGCCCAAAGCCTGGGTTTGCTCCCCGAAAGCGTTATCGTGGATCAGCACTTCCTGCGCCGCCAACGCGAAAACCGGCTGTTTGGGGCGCTGCTGGGTAACCCCGGCCATGTGGGCATCGGCATCGACGAAGACACGGCCCTGCTCCTGAGCGACGGCTCCCAGGCCCGGGTAGTAGGGCGCGCCCAGATCATGCTGGTCACCCCCGAGACCAACAGCCTGCGCATCCGGCTTTTCCAACCGGGTGAGCGCTTTCTGCTCCAGCCTTAAGCTTCTTTTCAGTCCGCTCGATTAGTCTCCAAAAACACAGATAGAGAAGAGAGAGCACCATGAACGTTTCCGGTTACTTCAAGAACCTCTACAGCTCCACCACTCTGGGAGCCAGCACCACCTTCCGCCAGGTACGTCACGAAATGGGCGGTCATCTTTTCGAAGACTACTGTGCCGACAAGCTACAGCTCGGCGTCGGTTACTACAACAACATTGAAAAGTATCAGCAAAACCGCCCGCTCATCGAAGCCGAAGCGGCCAAGCATCCAATCGCTAAGGCCGGTTATATCGCCCTCGGCACCTCGCTCGGCGTGGTGGGAGGCCTGTGCGGCGGTATCCAGGGCTTCTGCGCCGGCCTGGTGGGCCGCCACAGCCTGGACGGCAAAGGCTATTAACTGACTTTCAAATCCGCCTTCAGATCCACATCCCACTCGCCCTCTTTGCCCTGCACCCAGAAGTGCAACTGCCCGCCACTGGTGGAAAACTCGCGCACCATCTTGAAAACCTGCCTGCCTCCAGCGCTCAGAGGCTTGACCGGACAACGCAGATTCAGTCCATCCAGGTCCTTGAGCGCGGCTGCTTTGCCTGTGACGCCGTCCTTCAAGTAAAAGGTCAGCCCACCCAGCCACTCGTCCTTGTCGTCAAAACAATCCACGTGATAGCCGTTGACGCCCCTCTGTGCGTCCGACCATTCGACTTTATAGCGTTTCACTGTCTTGGAACGCAGCGTGTGCCAACGATCCGCCCAACCGCTACCACATACCATCCATAAAATCAGCAACCATCGCAAAATCTGCATGGAGACGACTTTTCAGCCAGCCTAGTCCAGCCCCTTCTCGCCCGTGCGCCAGCTCGCGCACATGTGAGCACGATTTCGCGTACCCCCTCCGCACGTGCGCCAGCTTGCGCACATGTGAGCGCCAGTTCGCGCATCTCCCTAAACTCGCAACAAGCCAGAAACAGTCTGGTAACCTCGGTAGAAATTTGGGAGTACTGGTTGGGCTAACTTGCCCGTATGAACATCTTCCAGACGATCAAGAATCGCCTTCATCTGAGTAGTCAGAAAATGGCGGATCGGATCGGCATCTCACGTTTCGCCTGGCGGCGCCTGGAAACCGGCAAAAATCTACCGAGCCCTCAGCAGGCTCAAAACTTGGAAACGCTGTGTGGCCACGCTCTCCCGACGACGGCCCACTTGATCTCCTCCGAGCGAATGCGCTTGTTCGAAACGGGCCGCTATCAGTTGCCGCCGGTCACACCCGGACCCTGGCTCCGGCTGAAATCACGCGTTCTTCCGACAACCCCGGGTTGGCGCACTCTAGATTGGGCCCAGCAACTCATTTCCTGCGAATCTGACTTCGAAGCCAAAGGGTGGTGGTCATTTATCCGAGCCGGGGCTAAGCCCGTGATGGCGAACCCTCACGAACTGGGATTCGACCTCCATCCTATCGTTCGAGCTGACGACAGAGCCCTGGGAGCTCGCGTTCTACCTGGATTTGGAAACTTTGAAGGAAACCTGCCTTACCTCATTTTCCCTCAAGTCCGGCTCCGGACCCCCACCATTCCGGCCCGGCTGGATGGACTTGTATGGTATAAAGCCGGCGCCTTCACGGGTTGGGCCGACCTGGAGTTTGATGGGGCCGGACACAATTTCGCGAATGACTCGCGCCGCACTCAAGCCCTGGGACTCCCCGCCATCCGCATTACCCAGCAGGTGCTCGAATCCAATCAGGTTCTCCAGACATTCCTGGAGCACTGCCGCCAATTTGCTCAGGGCTAGGCTAAAGGTGCCACCCTCCAGACTTGCGCCCGCTCGCGTACGTCTGAGCACTTTTAGTGGAGCAGGAATCCGTTCTGGACTTTCTGGCCCAGCTCGGCCAATTGCAGGTCCTCACGAGACTCGGCCAGCAGCTTCTCGGCCACCTTACGGCGTTCGGTCGCGTCCAGCTTCAAGGCCTGCGAAGCCTCCAGCGCCCGTCCCGAAAGCTCGGCTTCTTCAGTGGCGCCGGCCTCGTGCTGCCTGGCCGAGGCGCGGTAATCCGTGGCTTCTTTAGCCTTGGATACCACCGTAGCGTGTGCGGATTTGGCCAGGTCCAGACTGGCCTGCACATTGGAGGCCAGATGTAACGCTTCGTCCCGTAGTGAATGCGCCGCTTCAAAACCCGAATCGGCCAGGCCCAACAAATACACGCCTTCGTTGAATTCCGACAGCTCATTGCTGGCCAGCAGCTCTTCGGCCCGTGAGTTCAACAACTCGGCTTTCTGCTTCTCTAAATCCGCCTGAGCCTGCTTGGCCTCGGCCGCCCACCTGGTTTCCTGGGCCTTATCGAGATGCTTGTTCTCCTCCGCGGCGGCGGCGGCTTGCTCGCCCTCGGCCTGTTCAGCCGACTTCAGATCCTTGCGCGCCTGGAAAGCCTCGCACTCGGCGTCGCGCTTGTCCTTGACGGCTTCGGCCTTATGCGTATCCGCCTCGCGCTCTTCAGCCACCGCCTGGGCATTCTCGGCCTGGCCGGCATTGCGCAGAGCCACTCCTTCCGCTTTCAACTGGGCTGGAGTCAAAACGACCTGGTCCTTGACTCCATTCTCGTCCACCGCCGATTTGACGATGGCGACCGGCGCGGCCGGGTTGGAAGGTGCGGTAATGCGGGGAATCTGCAGGTCTGACATAGCTCTAGAGTGCCTCGGCGAGCTTAAATTTCCTTGAAAATGTGACTACATTTTGCCGTAGGGCGTATCGAAATGCGGCTGGGGTAGGGGAGGCAGGTCTAAAGTGCCCGCTCCCTCTTTCCACCCGAAGAATTCGCGCATCTCCGCATAAACCCCGGAAGCGTGCGGCAGGGCCCCGTGATGATAGAAGGGATGCCCCTCCAACACGGTGACCTCGGCCGACGGCATGGCCAACAAATCCGGCTCGACGATGCCGTCACCTTTCACATACGGCTTCTCACCGGCGGAGGGGGTGGCTTCTTCACGCGCGCCCACGATGCGTAGCGCTTCCACCGCCGCTCGTTGCTGTTCCCAGCGAGATGCCAGGTCCCGGTTTTCCGCCGAATTGGCCGCTGTCCAATACATGGCGGGCCGGTCCGAGGGTTTCAAGCCGCAATAGTCCAGCGCCCAGGTGATGTTGCGGTCCAGCGCCTCACCGGCCAGCACGCCAAACTGTGAGCCCTGATTGGGCGTGCCCAGGATCATCAGATTGCGAATTCCGTCGCCGCCTTTGTCCAGGTAGTTGCGAGTAGCCAGGCCTCCCATGCTATAGGCCAGCACGTCCACTTTCTCGGGACCGACCACCGACTGCAAAACGGCCAGGTTCTCCTTCAACTGGGGAGCCGTCACCGAAGGAGGGCTGTTCAATTGATCCCAAATATTCACGAATACTTTGATGTTCTTAGGAATCTGCGCCAGATCCAGCGGCCGGGTCGCCTCCGGGTCTTGGTAAGCCGCCCCTTCCTTCAAATACACGGCATAATCGCCGTTCTCACCCGAAGCCAGCAGCTTGCGCGCCAGATGATCGAACTTGTGCAGATCGGTATTCCAACCCGGCGAAATCAACAACGGGCGCTCCATCACCACATTGGGCTGATCGCGCAGCGGCACCACCATCTTCTCGAAGGACTGGGCCCGCTCGGTATTGGCCTGATACAAAGTGCCCGCCGTCACCAACTCGGTTCCAATGCGCGTATCCTCATCGTTGCGGGGGCGACGAGCATGAAGGGGGGGCAGACTGCTGGCGATTTTCATGCACCCATCCTAGCCGGCCTGACCCGGCACTCCATCACCAAAGCGTTAACTTATCAACCCGGTCAGGATCTCGACTACCGTCTGACGGAAGCGCTCCAGTTCCTGGTTTTCCACCAATCTCAGCATGGATAGATCGCGCTGCAAAGCCGAATGCCAGAGGATCGCCCGAAACTCCGGGGAGGCGCCCGGGAGGTCGAGAGGGTAGAGCAGTCCGTCCACGATCACCAGGGCTCCCCCGCCTCCCACCCCCAGGCCCAGGTAACCGGCGAAAGGAACCTCCCGGCACACGGTGACCTGGCGCAGTGCGGTCTGGGGCCGCAGTTGCAACGGCGGGCGATTGAGCACTCCCAATAGTTTCCAATGGCCCTGCCATTCCAAATTGAGCTGGCGGGAGTTCAGCCGAATCGGAACCGAACTGTAGCGCGAATAGGCTTTCAGAAGTTCGGCCGCCGGATCGGCGGCGGGGCCCAGGCCGGCCAGCCAGCGGACCGCGCCGAACAAACGGTTTTCCCAGGGATGCAGAGGCGTCAGAATCAGCCTGGTCCTGACCGAATGCTGTTGCTCTGGAAGGGGACTGATGAGCAACTGCGTTCCCGCCAGGCGAAATCGAAAGCCGGCCTGACCATCCCGGCTCTCGCCAAAGACGTCCGTATGGGCCAATCGGCCCGCCGCCGCCAGGGCCGCATGCAGGTAACTCGAGACCGCACCGCCGCCTTCCAGGTTAACCGCCAATCCATCGAGGTCGACGATGCGGCGGTGCTGATCCGAAAAAATCGACAGGCTGTCCGCCCCTCCCGCCACCGCGCAGGCGACCAGAGGCAAGACATAGTGATAGGCCGAGGGTAACTGAAAGTGCTGCAGCGTGGCGCGAGAACGTTCCAGATCGAGGGTGAAGGCCCCGGTCGAGTGGCCTTCACCCTCGTCCCGGAGCGCATCCAGATAATCATCCGCCGATATTGCCATGGCAGCCGCGGCAAACAAAATGGGAAAGATCGGCGCCAGACATAGCCAGAAGCACGATAAACAATAGCACCAGGGCGCGTATCACCGGCATGGCCCAGAGCAGGATCAAGCGTTGCCTTTCCGACATCCTTTGCAGCCCCACCTCGAAAGAGCAAAAGGGACATACGATAGTTGCCGGCGCACACGGTGCTCCACAGTCCTGGCAGCGCATTCCAGGAAATTCGCGCCAGCCGGGCCACCCGCCTCTTGAAAAGAACTGTTTACAAATGACCTGGGCCTCTAAGGCTCATCTATGGCGCCTGTGGCATCCTCACCTCAGAGAGAAACGATTGAGGGAGCAAACAAATAATGAGCGCCATCCGCGAAGCCCAACGCCAAGTCATCGCCCGGCCCACGCCGGTCAGCCGCCCGGAACCGACCCGGGCCCAACCGGTCAGGATCGAGCAGCCTCGCGACCAGGGGGTGGAACTGTCCGACCGCGCCAGCGAGATTCTGGCCAGCGACCGCCTTAATGACTTCTGGAGCGGAATGCTCTCCAGCCCCAAGACGGCCAGCCCGGCCGACCCGTATCGCTCGGAAAGCAAGCAGCCGCTGGAAGGCTACGATCAGGCCAAGCTGGACAATCCCGAGCACCGCACTCCCAAATACATTTTTGGCCGCGTGGCCCAGAACTTCAAACTCGATTCGGTGCAGGGCGACAAAGCCAAAGCCGGCCAACTGCTCGAAGCCATGGTTCCGGAACTGCGGGCCGCCGGCCTGGAGGTGGTCGGCGTCAGCGGCGATAGGATTCAGGTCAAAACCGAACTCGGCTATGAGTGGGTCGACGTTATCCGCGGCGCCGGCGCTGCCAATCCCGGCTGGCAGTGGGGCTCGGAGGGCGCGGGTACGCCCGAGCCCACCGCCACCGTCCAGGAGTGGGCCGCGAAAACCGGAGGAGCCGGACAGGCCGCCCCGATGGGTGGCGCGGCCCCGGCCGGCCCCCAGGCCCCCATCGTGCTCGGCAAACAGATCGATGGCGGCAAGGTTCTCGGTATCCTGCGCAAATACCAGCCTGACGGCCAGGGACTGACCCAGGCCGTGCGCGACCCCGAGCTGCAGAAACTCTACCCCGGCCTGATGACCTTCGGCGGCCTCAGCAACGGCAAAGCCTTCAACGCCGATGACCGGCTGGCTAAAGGCCTCAACGTCGACAAACTCTTCTTTCCTAATGGCGCCATCGTGGACGTCATCAAAGGCGCGGGCGCCGCCGGTGCGGACTGGGGCTGGATGCCCGAAAATTAATCCCGGGGGCGCCGGGGCACCGGCACGGTGTCGGGCAAGCTGCTGGAACGCTGGCCCGGCTCGGGGGCCGGGACGGAAGCCGTGCCAACTTGGGCCAGCAGCTCGAGCACGCGCTCGGCGCTGGCATAGCGATTGCCTGGCTTCTTGGCCAGCAGGGTGTGGACTATTCCCGCCAGTCCCTCCGGCAAATCCGCCACTTTTGAGGAGAGCGGCGGGGGAGGCTCGGTGATGTGCTGCGTAATCATCTCCTGGACATCTTCGCTCACGAAGGGAGGCAAGCCCGACAGTAATTCATACAAGATGACTCCCAGGCTATACAGGTCCGTGCGTAGATCGACCTCCGTGCCCGAAGCTGTCACTTGCTCGGGCGCCATATAAGTGGGCGTGCCGAAAGCCTGTCCGGTTAAAGTCACGGCCGTAAGCTGCGCCTGCCGAGCCAGACCGAAGTCCAAAATCTTGATGCCCTGGTCCGTCACCATGAGGTTGGCGGGCTTCAAATCGCGATGGACCACGCCGGCCTTGTGAGCGTAGCCGAGTCCTTCCAAAATGGACTTCACCCAGGGCCAGATGGCCGACCAGCTCAACCCTTCGGGCCGCACATAGTGATCCAGCGTCTTGCCCTCCAGCAATTCCGAGACGCAGTATGCCATCTGAGTTTCTTCGCCGTAGTCAAAAGCGCGCAACAGAGAAGGATGCTGAAGCTGCGTCAGCACTCGGAACTCTCGCCGAAAACGCTGCAATTCCAGCGCCTCGGCGTTCGGGAAATAAATCACCTTGGCGGCATAGGTGCCTCCGTCCGGATGGCTGACCCGATAAACCGCTCCCATTCCACCCTGCCCGATGCGACTTTGAACCTGGTAGGGCCCCAGGTTTTTGCCAATCAGTGGGTCTCCTTTCGTCTCCAACAGCCCCTGCAAATGATGCATCCCGCGCCGCCAGGTGCGGGCTTTGACGAAACCCACCAGCAACAATGCCAGCAGACCCAGGCAAGCCCATGGATAAGCCGTCACATAGTCGCGCACCGTCACCAGTGGACTGGCCGCCGCCAGAGAATAGCTGCCCGCCGCCGGTAGCCGCCCCCGGGACCAATCCTGAGCCCGCACCGAAACGCGCAGTTCGCTGTGGCCGGGCGCTTTCAGCAGCAGAAATCCATTGGAATACTGGGTCGGCCGCAGGGCGGCGTCCAACATGGCCGGCGGCTTGACCGTCAAAAGCTCACCCGATTTACCTAAATAAACGGAACCCACCGTTGTTTCCAGATAGACATCGCCGGGAGGAAAGGAATGTACCGACAATTTGACCTGCTCGGGAAGCTCAGCCTGAGCTACACCCAAAAAAACCGCCCAGAAACTCAGCAGCAGGCGAAACGACACAAGCAATGGTTTCTAGAGGACTGTATTTCAATCCTGGAGAATGACTGAACTCATGGCCACTTCCAGGGGGTTCTCACTGGCCGAGATGGTTCTGTCCTTGGGCCTGCTGGCCATGGCCTTGCTCGGAGTGGCGGCCATGTCGGTGCAGGCCAAACGCGGGGGCATTTCCCACCGTCACCGGCTGGAAGCCTGCGGTCTGGCTCATGATCTGCTGGAAATGCAAATGGCGCGTTCCGTCTCGGACCTGCCCCTGGGTCCCATCACCCGGATCAATGGGCGCTTCCAGGACCAGACCGCTTATCAAGTCGAGGTGGAAAGCTCCAGCCTGGTGGGTTCCGGTCCGGCCTACACGGGCCTTACCGATCAGGATATCCGGCGCCTCTCCGTGCAGGTTCGCTGGCGCGACCTCAACGGCTCCCGAGTGGCTCAGGCCCAGGGCGTGCTGGCCCGGGTGCCCAAATGAGAAGGGGCTGGAGCCTGCCCGAGGTGATGCTGGTCTCCGCGCTGATGGCGGTGGTGTTGCTGATCGTCACCAGCACTCTGGCCTCCACCTCGCGCTGGACCCGGCAGGAATCCCAGCGCGGCTTCGCTATGGGTCAGTTGCAAAGCGTGTTGGCCCACGTCGAATCGTTGCTACAGCGTTCCTGTAGGGCCGGAGTGGCCTATCAACCACCCGCCCATGGAGCCTCCGGAGTGCTGGCTATGCACCTGCAAGACCCTGCTCCCTACGTCAGCACCCCGCTCTGGGAGGCCCACTGGACCTGTCTCAGCTGGAACCCCGAGCGCCGGCAGGTCCACCATTTCCCCAGCCCGGTCCCGGCCCGCACTCAACTGCCGCTATTGCCCAGCCCCGCGCAACTCGACCAGATGGCCGCCGGCGCCGGGCGGCGAAACCTGTTGGCCAGCGACGTCACCGACTTCGACTATGCTTTGCTGGTTGGTCCGGTGGCTCAGATTCGCCTGGAGCTGGAAATCAACGCCGGCCGGACACAGCCGGAAAAGATTCAGTTGTCCCGCAAAATCTACTTCAGGAACCGCATATGAAAAGAGGCTCCTCGCTGATCAATGTGCTCTTCCTGAGCATGGCTCTCTTCGGACTGCTTTTTGCCACCTCGTCCACCTGGCTCTTTCAGTTAGGCCTCAGCTCGCGCAGCGAAGCCCAAGAAGGCTGCCGGCGGTTGGCCGAAGCCACCGCGCAGACGGCCGTGGCCCGGCTTTTGAAGCAGAACGACGCGCAGCTGCCCGATTTGAGCCTGAGCCTGCCAGCCTACCCGGGAGGAACAGGCCTGTTGAGCACCGACCAGGGTCGCGCCCGGGCGCTGGGAATCGACAATAGCGCCAACAATCTCACCGGAAGCCTGGGCACCTCGGCTGCGGCGCGCTGGGGCCGGGTGCCCGTTCCGGCCGAACGCGCCTGCCTGGTGGCGGTGGGCCGCTGGCGCGGCCAGGAGCAGCGCCTCGAAGTCATACTTCACGTGCCTGAATTCCCGTATGTGCTCGGCAGTAGCGTTCCCTTGAAAGGGGAGAATCTCAACGTCTTTGCGGTGGCCTCGCAGGCCGATCTGGCCAATGGCATCGCGGCCGTGCCGGATGACAAAAAGGAGCCGGGCCATGTGGTGACCAACGCTCTGGATGCGGGTCCGCTGGCCGCGATGCGCCTGGGTGGTCTGACCCAGGTCGAGGGTGACGCTCAGAGTCGCGGTTCCATCGAGCTCACCGATTCGGTGAGCATCAAAGGGGAAAGGCGGCCCCAGGCCGAGCTGGTGCCCCTGCCCGACATTGATTTTGCTTCTCTCGATCCCATCAGCCGGGCCGAAAAAACCGATATTACCACTGGTAGCCTCAACCAGCCGCCCCCATTCGAGGGCTTCTACCGTGCCAACGACAATCTTATCATCAGCGGAGGCCTGGAGCTGAACGGAGCTGTGATTTATGTCAACGGCTCGGTCACCGTGGCTGGTGGTATTCGTGGTAAGGGCGCTCTTATCGCCACCCGCGACGTGACTGTGAGTGGCGACAGCCAGTTCACCGGAGATCAACAGGCGGGCATCGTGGCTGGCGGGAACGTCCAACTGCATGGCACTTCCGGTGCCGAGTATCGCGGCTTAATCTACACGGAGGGCAACCTCGACGTGAACAACATTCAGGTGGCCGGCTCGGTGGTGGTCAACAACCCGGCTCCTACCGGCTTGAGCCAGTTCACCGATGCGGGCCTGGTGCAGACGCCCGGGGCGGGCCGGCTGCGCTTTCCGGTCACCAGTTCGGTGCCCGGCACTCCCCCCGGCATGCAGTCGGTGGCCGACTTCGGCTATCACGCCTACGCCTGGGGTCCGGCCTTTGATGTCAATTCCGGACAGCCCTGGATGGACATCAAAATGAAGTGGGACCCGATGAATTACGACAACCCCGATCCCGCCCTGTTCAAGATCGTCCACCCCAAAACCCCGGCCGAACCCTGGGTGGAAATCGCTGCTCCCGACTCCCCGCCGGCGGATATGATCGGCTATGGCAAACTGCGTATCGGAGTGTGCGAACCCGGATCGGGAGCACTCCGGCCCGGGGAAAGCTGGCAGGAGGAGCGCAGCCGCGCCGCTTCCGCCGCGGCTATCATGAACCGGGCCAATGCCTGGGCGGGCGGAATCGATCAAGGAATGATCGATGCCTACCTGGATGGTGCGGAACAGAAGGTACGGGACCTTCTGCCGGAATATATTCGTGTTTTCAACGAGAATTCGCGTTCCCTGGGGCAACGCGGTATCACCGTGACCCCCGGCACGGCCGGTTATACGCGGACTGAAGACTGGACCCTGGATCTGAGCACTTTCTACAACCTCTCGGATCGCGTGCGCATCCTCAGTTGGCGCACCATCTAATTGCCGTTATAAGCCTGCCAGCCCCAGCGAGCCAGGTCGGCCATATAGCTGCCGACGATCAGGGCTCCACCGACGGGGGCACCGATGCCGCTCGCAACCATAGCCGCGCCGGCCAGTTTGGCGCCACCGCTGACCTTGTCCCAGGTATCGCCGTTTTTGAAGCCGTCGTAAACCTGCAGGGCCCCGCCCAGGGCCGGGGCGGCCCGGCCGGCCGTCTTGGCGATGAGCGCTCCGCCCCTGATGGCGGCGGGAGTGGTGGTGGCGGCCAGAGCCAGGCTGTTGGCGCCTTGCAGGGCGGCATCGGTGTAGTTGCCCTTCTGAAAGCTATCGTAGGCCATTTTACCGAAGGCGGCACTACCCAGCACGCTGGCGCCCGGATTGAGGGGCTTGAGGGCGGAGGTGCCGGCGTTGCTTAACGGTTTGAGCCGGGTCGCGTCGCCGACTTTCTGGACGGCTTCGGCGGTGTGGCGCACCTGAGCGGTGCCCCAACTGGCGTCATCGAATTTTTTGGCCAGGCCGCCGTCGTTGGGGGGAGCTGGCGGTTCGGGCCTGGTGGCTGGTTTGGCTTCGGGAGCGGCGGTTTGGGGCTCCGCTTTGGTCTCGACTTTGGTTTCCGGCGCGGGGGGCTTGGGAGCCACGCGGGGAGCCGGGTCGCTGGGCACGGGCTTGGCTCCCGTCTGGGGCGCGGCCGGCGGGGACATGGCCCAGGAGCCGAAGTTGGGGACGGCGGCATTGGGCCTGGCGTTCAGCCCTTTGCTCAGCGACACGTTATCCTTGGGAGCCTGCGCCCGGGTGGGTTTGGCGGTGGTCGAGGTTTTCTTGACCGAGCTGGTGGATCTCGCTTTGCTGGTAGATGACGTTTTGCTGGTGGTGCTGCTGGTGGGTTTGGAGCTGACGTTCATCTGGGGACTCCTCGCTGCCGGTTGAATCTTCTCGCATTGTGGGCCACTGAGGGGGCGGAAGTTTTTCCGCGGGGTTAACAGCCTGTGGCACATGTTGCCAGGACGTAAACTTTGTTGCCAGAATGGGGAGGAATGGCAGATCAGGACGCGACCCTGCAGGTTTCGGCCCGGCTCGAGGAAGGCGTGCGGACTTCTTTGGAATTGCACGTGCGGCGGCCGGATGGGGGCGTCGAGGTTTATCCTTTTCCCCGGGCCACGGTGGAACTCGAACTGGGCGAGGGCCGTATCCAGTTCAAATGGCAGTCAGGTCAGGTAAGCTTTCGCAACCTGGCGACCGCCGAGCCTGTGTATAAGGATGGGGAGTTGGTCCGAGCCGGCCGGCTGGAGGTGGGGGCGGGTCTGGAATACTGCGGACATCGCGTGCGCCTCTGGGATCCGGAACAGGCGCCGGCCTACTTGAAAGGCTATTCAGCCCCTTATTCGGGAGAGATCTGGCCGCTGGGAGAGGGGGAATACCCCATCGGCCGGCCCGGCCAGCGCGACAACGCCATTACCCTGGATCATCCCACGGTATCGCGCAAACACGCCACCATTGCCAAAAAGAATGGCAACTATCTGTTGTTGGCCGAGTCGGCCACCAATCCGGTGTGCCTGGGTGGTCAGGAGCTGGAACCGGGCCAGTGGGCCCATGTGCAGGACGGTGACCTGCTCGAAGTGGGTGAACTGGTCTTCCGCTTCCAGTCTCCCAGTGCCTCAGCCGCGGCCTCTTCGCTCATTCAAGTTCGTTCCTTGGGGAATTTTCTGGCCACCGTGGGCGGTAACGTGGTGGGCGACAAAGACTGGAAAACCCAGCACATCAAGTGGCTGTTCGCCCATCTGGCCTATGAATGGGGAAGGCCGGTGGCTATCGAGGGACTGCTCGAGGAACTGTGGCCGGATTTTCCTTCGGACCGGAGCAAAAACAATCTGAACTACAGCCTCTCCACACTGCGCCAGGTTTTGCGTGCCTGCTTGCCCGAAGACATGCGCAAAAGCGAATTGATTTTACGCAGCAGTTCCAGTCTGCAGCTCAATCCTGAACTGCTGGATCAGCACGACGTGGTGTATTTGCGGCGCCAACTTGCGCTGGTTCAGCCAGGCGAAGACTGGGAAAGGGCGGCCGAACGAGCCGTGCTGGCCTATACCGGCCCCCTGCTGCAAGACTGCTATCTGGACTGGGTAGCCCCGCTGCGCCAGAGCTTGGAGTTGGAAGTACTGGACGTGGCCAAGCGATTGCTGGAGCAGCGGGCCCGGGCGCGGAATTGGGAGGGGAGCGTGGCCGTAGCCGGCCATGTCCTCCAGATCGATCCCTGCGCTCAATGGGCCTGCCTGTTACTGATGCAGGCCTTGCGCAGCAGTCAGCGCGCCGCCGAAGCCCTGCGCATTTTCGAGCAAACTCGTAAGACGCTGCTCAAGGAGCTGGAGATAGAGCCAGACCTGGAGTTGCTGCGTGAGCATCAAAAAGTGCTCTCCGCGTTAACCTGAAGTTCACAGGAATCCTCCTGGCATCCTGAGGTCGCAAAATAAACTCAGGAACTCAAAGGCTTGCTGCGCACGGGCACCAGTCAGCAGCAAATGGGGAATTCTTCCTCGACGCTTTTTCCGCTCGCCGGAGCTCAAAAAGGCCAGTAAACCCGTCGGCGATGGTTTCCTGGAGGCCATGCTCTGCGCATGCTGGGGTCGGTCGAGATCAAGAATGTCAAAATGCGGCGCGCCGCCGAGTTTAGCCTGACCTACGGCGAATTCACGGACCCCGCCAGGGTGAGTTCTTCCACCATGACAAAAAATCGAGATCGCGCGGCCTGGTTGCACAATTCCACCGCCTGCATGCGCTTCCGAGCGCGCCAGATACCCGAAACCCGGGCGCTGGCGATGCTGTACCAGGCGATCTAGCCTATGGCCAGCAGGCTCCGTCCCCAGCTGGCCAGTTCATCCAGGCTGGCAGGGGGGACCAGGATCGAGATTTCGTTGGGGCCGCGGGTGACCAGCACGGTCTGGCCATCGGGTAACTTCACCCGACTCTCCTCGAGCTGGCCGGGACCTTCTTCGACATGCTGGACCAGGTGGGCACCCTCGGGCTGGATTCCGAAATAGGTAAAGCCGGGCTCCTGCACGACCGGAGCCTCACCGGCCGGCATGTGTAGCAATTCGGGTGGAACCTGGCCGAGCTGCAGACCCAGGCGCGTCATGGTTTCATGGTCGCGCGCATTCTCGCACTCGAAGGACAGTCCGGCCGGATCCTCCATCAGGAGCGGGCCGTGCAGCGTGCCGCTGCAGGTGCGCCCGGTGAAATCCTCGCCTTCCACCGATTTGTTGGGCGGACGTTCGGGAACGGTGGCCTTCTTTTTGCTGGCCTGGGGCGGGGAAGGCGGCTGGACCTGGGCCTTCTGCGACAGGTCCAGTTTGCTTTCCAGGGACAGCGACTCGATGCCGGTCTTCACTTCTGGTTGCAGCGGAGCCATGTTTTCCACCGGCCGAGAGGCCGGTTTGCGTACGCTGGGGGGCGCCAGGGAAGGGCTGGTCGAGATCGGGCTGGTAAACATTCTGAGGTAGTTTCCTGAGAAAATCGGGTTCCCCTTTTAATCAGAAGGACGGGCGCTTCTCACCGGGTACTTAGAATGATCAGGGGAGCCGAGCCGGTGATTCCCCAGGTGACCCTGCCGTTGCTGCCTTCGCCGCTCAATTCCACCATGGTGCCCTGTTGCAGGGGGCCGTTGAGGTGGATGGTTCCTCCCAATCCGCCGCTGTCCATATTACCGGGGCCGGACAACCACATGGCGGCTCCCCCCGGCAAGGGCCCTTGCGACAAATTGCGGGGCTGCTTGCCGTAGAAGGCTTGCAAAACCATGCGGGGCGAGTCCAGGGCAGAATTAGGAGCGCGATTTTTGTCCAGCACCCTCTCCAGGTCGCCGGCTGGTCCCAGGTTTTCGCTAAATGATTTGCGCTCCGGGGCACTGAGTTTTTTGCTGAAGAGATGGACTTCCACCACGTTCCCGGTAACGCCGTATTTGGTCCACCAGACCACGATGGCGTCTTTGATGGGATAGGTCCGTTTGGTGTCGCCCATATTGCCGACCACACCCTTGACCGGGTAGGCGAAAGCGGGCAGGGCGCAGAGCAGGCTGATAACGAGAATTCGTAGCATCTCGAGGGGTTCTGGCGCGCCACGTCGTTTCCTGGGTGGAGCCGCTGACGGTCAACTGAGGCTGATATGCAGGGCTTCCAGATTGGGCAGGACCAGGTCGGCGCCGGCCTGGGCGAGAGTAGCGGCGCTCTGATTGGTGGTTACTCCAATTGCGAAAAGACCCGCCATTTTGGCTGCGCGCATATCGTCGACCGAGTTGCCCACGTAGATTCCACCGGCTATTTTGTGTTTTTGCATGAGGTGGTGAAGGCCGTCGGGAGAGGGTTTGCCGGGCAGGCCGTGTTCACCCAGGCAGAGCACGTCGTGAAAGTAAGGCTGGAGACGTTCGCCCCAGATGGATTCGTATTCGTCGCGGGGGCGACCGGTGAAAATAAAGGTGCGGTGGCGTTTGCGCCAGTGGTTCAGCCACTCGTTTTTGAAGTAGGGGATTTCCGCTGTGGGGGCCAGACGGGCGTAGATTTGCTTGCCCTCGGCGATAACTCGTTCGAGAGGTTGAGGCTTGCCGGCTCTCTTGAGCAATTCGTGGGCCGCCGTCCAATCATCGTTAAAGCCACCTTCGGCGCGCAGGTTCTGAAGGTCTTGATGGCTGCAGCCGGTCAACTGCTCGACGGCGGCGTCGTAGCTTTTGGAGGTATCCACCAGCGTGTCGTCCAGGTCGAAGAGCAGGGCGTGGGTTCGCTGGAAGTCGTCGATTTTTTGAAGCAGGGCCGGGCTGTCCACCGGCACACGGATGGATCCGTCCAAACGGGAGTGGTCGCAAGTCAGATACTGGGAGAGGAGGCTGGCAAACGGCCCGGCCCAGAGCAGGAAAAAATCAGCGGTGCCGGGCTGGACGCGGTAGCCTCGGTTCTCGAGTTCTCGGATGGTGTGGAGTTGAGGTAGCACAGGAGCGGCTTCTTTTCTCGGGATGCCGCTCCTGTGTGATTTCTATCCATGGAATAGAAACAAAATCCGGATTTGGTAGAAATTTGGTAGAAACGGCTCGGCCAGAGTGGGTCCACACACGTAAGGAGGACCCATCCAATGGCTAATAATATCACCAATTTTACCGCGCAGGCGATGGATACTTTGCTGGCCTTAAGCGACCAGCGCCAGGCTTTGTCGACGCAGCGTCAGACGATGTTGGAGCTACGTAAGGCCGATGAGAACGACCGGGCCAATCTGGCCAAGCTGCTGAATTCCATCAATGACATTACCTTTGGGATTCAGAAAGACAAGCAGGCTTCGGCCAACAAGCACTCGGAGGCGGTGAAAGGGCTGCTCTAAATGCGAATGCCTACGGAGTTCCAGGCCTCTTCAATGGCTTGGGCTCCGTGGGCGTCGCCCTGGCGCAGGGCGCAATCTCGGCTGGCGCGGGCAAAGCTGGTGGGGGTGGACCAAGGTTTGAGTTCGGGGACGGTTTGGAGAACCAGGCCGGCCATGGCCGACATGCCGAGGTTTTGAGCGAGGTTGAGATGGGCCTGGCGAACGATGCCGCAGTTGAGGTGGACGCCGCCCAGGTCGTCGAGGTACTTCCAACTGATCTGGCTTTTATGCGTGGGGATGGGGACTTCTCCGAAAAAGGTCATGGGCAGGGTCTTGTGGTTGGGGTTGAGGCGGCTGAGGCCGACTTCTTCGCCGAAGCGTTCGGCTACGGCGGCGGCCGAGATCGTTTCCGACAGGCCCTCGGCCAGAGTTCCGGAGGCTCCGACGTAGAGCAGGCCGCCCCAGCCGGCGGCGCGGTCGGTGAGCCGGTGGCCGACTTCGTGGGCGACGGTTTCGTAACGATCGATTTCGTCGGTTTTGTCGCCGGCCACGAGCACGGCGCCGGTCAGGCGGTTGTAGCCGGAGTCGCCAGCGGGGCGCGCTTTGAGGCGGCCGGGATCATGGCCATAGCGGGCCAGGAATTGGCGGCAATAGACGAGATCACGGTCGAGGTCGGCCTGCATGCTCTGAGCTTAGGACGGACCCCTTAAATTAGTGGGAAAGATTCCAGCCGTCGGCGATGCCGGCCGAGCCGAGGGCACCGTGGGCCTGGAAGACATTGCGGTTGGTTTTGACCAGGAACTCGATTTCGCGAGTGAGATGCTCTTCGGTTTTCTCCGGCGGCTTGAACTCGGCCACGGTCTGAGGAACGGCAGAGCCGCCGCTGGACTGGAGCTGGAGCATTTTGTCCAGGCTGAGGGTGCCTTCGGGCGTGGAGTTGCTGGTCCAAGATTCGAGGAAGTTGAAGGCGGCGTCATCGTCGGCCGGCGGGGGCGTGTGAACCTGTCCGGTCGGGCGGGTTGCGCCGATGCCGGGAATATTGAAGCCTTGTCCACCAATTCCGCCAACCATTTGATCTGCTCATCCTTCCTTCAGGTTACCCTATATTATCACCGATCTTACCTTCTTTGACTAGCCTTTAAACAAACTTGTAACATATTCGCCAAGCGTCTGGGGTCCGGCGGCGGGCTGCTCCAGTTGTTTGAGGCGGATAACGAAGCGCTCGATGGATTCGTAGAATTTGGAATCTTTGGCTTTGAACTCGTCGGGGGCGAGGTGGTAGTGGGCGAAGCCTTCGGCGATATATTCCCCCACGTTGGTTTCGGCATAGTGGGTGATCGGCTCGGTGCCACCTTCGGGACCATAGAGGTTTTGCATCATATGGTCGTAGTTTTTTTGCACAGCGGCCTTCCAGCTTTGATAAAACTCAGGATCTTTTTGCTGCAGGAGGTCGTCCATGGCGTGGCCGAGTTCATGGATGGGAGCCCGTTTGCTCACCTCGGTTTGGCGCACTAGAATGCGCTTGTTCTTAAAATACTCGCCGCGAATGCTGTTCTGGTCGCCGTTGATTTTGCCGGTGGTGCTGAGTTCGCCCTTGGCGTCGCGCTGGCCGCTCCAGCTCTCCAGGCTGGCCCGATCGTGGTTGTCGAGTTTGCCGGCCGAGGTGTAATAGAGGTCGGGAACCAGCAGGTTGATTTCGCGGTGGTTGAGAGGGAGCCGCTCCTGGTTGTTGATCAGGTTCTGGCGGAATTCGGCTTCGTTGAAGGGCTGCTGGGTAAGGTTCATGCCCATGCGCTTGAAGCCGGTCATGCGGTCGGCGGCTTCCTGGACAGCCCGGCTGTAGGTCTCGCCGTTGATGGCCTTGACCAGGTCGGTGAATTCTTTGATTTGCTCAGGGGTTTTAGCGCCGTGGCAGAGGGCCATCCCGTGAATGGATTGGGGCATTTGGCTGAATTGGGCCAGGTTGGGATCGAAGGGCAGATCGCCGGGAGTGGGGATGGTGAAGAGTTTGACGGGCAGTTGCTCGGCTTCGAGCCGGTCCAGCACGGTGTCCAGGGGTTGATCGCGCAGTTGGGCGGCGAAGGCCTGGATTTGCGGGAGCTGGTCGTGGACGTAGCTGTCCGGCCGGGGTTGCAGGGCGCCGGTTTGCAGCAGGTCGTCGCCCGGCTTGACCAGTTGGAAGGTGACCCCTTCTTTCTGAGCCAGGTGGAGGATTTTCAGGTCGACCGCGGCCAGGTTTTTCTGCAACTGCGGGTCGCCGGCGCCCATGTCTTTGAGCGTGTCGGCGGCGGTTTTTTGGGCGCCGTGAATGATGACGGCGGCGCTACCGGCCAGGCCGGCCAGACCGCTGACGGCGGTAAGGGCGCCGAGTAGAATTTTGGGGGCGATCCTTTGTTGGGCCGGCCGGCTGCTCAGGGTTACCTCATCGATTGGCGGCTGCTCAACGGTCTGGGGAGCGGCTTTCCTGGCGGGCAGAAAGGGGGCTGCTCGGCTCAGAGGGGAAAGGGGACGGATCACCCGGCTTACTACGACGCTTTGGCGCGATTTTCCTGGGTATGAAAAAAGGGCCCCGGTGAGGCCCTTTTTTCATACCGGAGGGAAACTACTTTTTGCAGTTTCCGCAGCACTTGCCGGCTTCGCTGGCGGCTTTGCCGTCCGAGTTGCCCGAGCAGCAGTTGCCGGCGGCGGCTTTGCCGTCCGACTTGCCGCAGGCGCAACCGGCCGCTTTGGCATCGGCTTTGGCATTGGTGCAGCAGCTACCGTCGGCTTTGTGGTCGTGGCCTGCCTGGGCCAGGCTGCCGGAGCCGGTGAACCAGCCGGCCTTGAGGCCTTTCTGGGCACAACAGTTGTCGGCGGAAGCGGCCAGCGCCAGCCCGAAGGTGAGGGCGGCGGCGGTGAAGAGGATTTGCACTTTCTTCATGTGAGTCTCCATAAATGAAATCTTAGGTGCAAGGGGTATACCCCGACGATGGATTTTCAAACGGATGCGCTGGACAGGTTGGTCTTCTTTTTGCGGGCGGAGGATTGGGCTGCGCTGGTCGGGGTGTTGGATGAGCTGGTGGGGCCGCTTTCGGCGGTGCTGCTGTATGGCTCGCGGGCGCGTGGCCAGCAGCATGCGGACAGCGATTATGATTTGCTGGTGGTGGCCGAGCAGGCCGGCGAGGGAATTCGCTTTCTTTATGGCGGGCTGGATCTGGATATCGAGGTTGCTTCGGCCGCGCTCTATGCGGAGCCACTGGAGGGGCGCTTGTATCAGGATTGTGGGCTGATCTTGCGCGATGACACGGGTGCTCTGGCGGCCTGGTTAGAGCGCTTGCGGACCCGGCGTTTGTCGGGTCCGCCTCCGTTGAGCGCGGCCTACCGCCTGCGCATGGCTGGTTGGCTGGATCGCATGCTGCGCCGGAGTCAGCATCTCGGAGCTTGTGGCGCCTTGCGGCGGGCGGCTCTGGCCAGTAGCTTGCCGGAGGCGGCGCTGGAGTGCCTGGGCCGCTGGCCGGGAAGTCCGCTGCAAAATCTCAAGGTTTTGCGGGCGGAATGGCCTTCGCTACATGCGGCCATCGAGGATTGGGCGGGGGCGGCTTCGGTGGGGGAGCAGTTACTGCATTTGGAGCGGGGCGTTCGCCTGGTGGCAGGTGCCTTTACGGCAGGTCCAAAAGGGAGCGGCCAGCATGAGTTATAAAGCTGTTTGTATTCCAGGGGATGGAATTGGTCCCGAAATTACCGAGGCTACGCTGCGGGTGTTGCGGGCGGCCGGCGCTCCGCTAGAGTTTGAGGAGCATCCGGCTGGAGTGGCCGCTCTGGAGAAGGGGTTGCCGGTACTGCCGGATTCTACTCTGGAGGCGATTTCGCGGCACAAGTTGGCTCTGAAGGGGCCGTGCACTACGCCGGTGGGTGGGGGGTTCACCTCGGTGAATGTGGGTCTGCGCAAGCGCCTGAATCTGTTTGCGGCGGTGCGGCCGGTGCGCTCTTTGAAGGGTGTGAAGACGCGCTTTGAGGATGTGGATCTGATCGTCATTCGCGAGAATACCGAGGGGCTCTATTCGGGATTGGAGCACGAGGTGGTGGCCGGGGTGGTGGCCAGTTTGAAGGTGGCCACCGAGGCTGCTTGTGGGCGCATCGCGCACTGGGCTTTTCGCTTCGCTACGCATCGGAAGCGGCGGAAGATCACGGTGTTTCATAAAGCGAATATCTTGAAGCTGGGGGATGGGATGAGCCTGCGCAATGCTCGGCGGGTACATCGTGAGGACTATCCCAACATCGACCTGGAGGAGCTGATTATCGACGCCGGCTGCATGCGGTTGGTGCAGGATCCGACTCGCTTCGATATTTTGCTCATGGAGAATCTCTATGGAGACGTGGTCAGCGATTTGTGCGCAGGGCTGGTGGGCGGGCTGGGGGTGACGCCGGGCGCCAACTATGGCGAGGACGGAGCCGCCGTCTTTGAGGCGGTGCACGGGTCGGCACCGGACATCGCCGGGCAGGGGCTGGCCAATCCGCTGGCTTTGTTGATGTCGGCCGAGATGATGCTGCACTACCTGGCCGACCAGCATGGGGATGCTTCCTCGGAGCGGTGCGCTGAAAGAATCCGGGCGGCTTACGAGGGCGCTCTGGAGAACGGGGAGAAGACTCGGGACCTGGGCGGCGAACTGTCCACCGAGCAATTCGCCCAGGCCGTGATGGCACGACTGTAATTGAAGAAGGGAGCTACAACCCGGTGACCGTGAAACCCGGCGAACTGTCTGTCGCTTTGGATCAGGCTCAGGAAGCCATCGGAAAGCTGGATTATTCCAAGGCCAACCAGCTTTTGGAGGAGGCCATCCGGATTCGCTCCGAGGCCAGTCCGGAACTGGAGATGGCCCGTTTGCTGCTGGCCGAGACCAGTTTGGTGGTGGGTCGCTGGGAGCGCGCTCAGCGTGAATTGGATCGCCTGGTGGAGTCGGCTGAAAGCCCCGAGGTCAAGGTTCGCAGTTTGTTGGGGCAGGGTGATCTGTTCTCCATGCGCGGTGAGCCGGAGCAGTCTCGCGATTTCCTGCAGAAAGCCCGCCTGGCGGCCGAGGCGGCTGGTTTGAAGCGCCTCGAGTTGATGGCCGTAGAGCGCCAGATCGCGCTGGCCGGGCAAACCGGCGAAGTGGATCAGTCGCGTATTCTGCTGGAGCGGGTGGAAAAGGAGCTGGAACCGCATATTCACGACCCGGAATGGGGAGAAGTGTGCGCCAGCTTTGACCGCCAGTGGGGACTCTATTATTTCCGTGTGTCGCAGCGAGCCAATGCCGAGGAAAGCCTGGCCATGGCCCTCAACCGTTTGCGCAAGCTGCCCACGCGCTCCCTGGAGGAAGCCAATGTGTTGCGCTTCCTGGGCGTGATGGCCAGCTTGCGGCGCGAACATCAGAAGGCGCTGGGATACCATCTGAAGGCCTTGGAGATTTATACGACGGCCGGTGACCGCTATGGTCAGGCCAAGGTCTATGACAGCATCGGCCGCACCATGCAGGGCGCTAACCGTTTGGACGAGGCAGTTTTTACTTTCAAGAAGAGCGAGAGTCTGTGCCGGCGCCTGGGCGCGCACGCCGAACTGGCCACGCTGTATGGAAAACTGGGGCAGGTGGCGCTGCTGCGCGAGGATATGGAAGGCGCCATTCGCTACTTCCAAAAAGATCTCGAGCTTTCGTCTCGGTACCGCAATTATTACGCCCTGGGCTACTCCTATCGCAATCTGGGCCGCTGTCTGATGCAGGTCGGCCGCTTTGAGGACGCGGTCGTCAACTTGAAAGAAAGCATCGGTCTGTTTCAGTTCGTGGAGGACTGGATGAACCTGGCCCGCGTTTATATGGACCTGGGCTTCGCCCACGCCCGGGCCGGGCAATTGAAGGAGGCGGCCGAGGTGCGCGAACGGGCCGCGGCCCTGTTCCAGGAGCACGATTTACAGCGCGAATTGACTTTCCTGGGCTGTCTGGACGGCATTCTAGCGCGGGCCGAGAACCAGTTGGAGCAGGCGGAGTCGCATTTCCGCACCTGCATCGAAGCTCTGTCGGTGGGCTCGGCCGGCGCCTGGTTGGCCGAGACTTACTGCGAGTTGGGCGTGCTCTATCGTCAGTTCAAGCAGACGGCTCAGGCCACCGAGGCTTTCAAGTCGGCCGTGCGCACCGCCCGTGGGGCCGGATTGGCCCGCCAGGTAGGGCGTTATCTGCAGGAACTGGAGACGCTCGATGAGATCGAGTTGTTCCGCGTCTGGATGGAAGACTTGCCCGCTCAGGGCGATAGTCAGGAAGGCCCCGCCAATGACCGTGCCAACAGCTGATCCGGTGGGTACCGCCTGGACGATTGAGGACAGCGAGCAGCTTTATCGCGTTCCCGGCTGGGGAGACCCTTATTTTTCCATCAATTCGGCCGGGCATCTGACCGTTTCTCCGCAGGGAGACCGGGGGAGCATTCTGGATCTTTATGAGCTGGTACAGTCGCTGCGCCAGCGCAGTTTGAATCTGCCGCTGTTGATTCGTTTTCCGGACATCCTCGAAGATCGCATCGATCGTTTGAATTCGGCTTTCAAGAAAGCCATCGGGCGCTATAACTATAAGGGCACTTACCGTGGAGTTTTTCCGGTCAAGTGCAACCAGCAGCGCCACCTGGTGGAGAGCTACGTCAAGTTTGCCGACCGATATCATTTCGGGTTGGAGGCGGGTTCCAAGCCGGAATTGATGATCGCCATGGCCGCTCTCAATGCGCCCGGTGCGCTACTGATCTGTAACGGTTATAAGGATAGCGAATACCTGGAAAAGGCCATTTTAGCGCGGCGTCTGGGCAAGAATTGCATCATCGTGCTTGAGCAGATGGAGGAGGTTTCCGAGGTCATTGCCGTGAGCCAGCGCCTCGGGCTGCGTCCGGTTTTGGGCGTGCGCGCCAAGCTTTCCACCAAGGGGGAGGGCCGCTGGGGCATCAGTGCCGGCGATCGGGCCAAATTTGGGCTCACGGCGGTGGAGATCATCCGTGCCGTGGAGATGCTGCGTGAGGCCGGGCTGTTGTCGGAGTTGCAGTTGCTGCACTTTCATATCGGCTCGCAGATTTCGTCGATTAAAGTCTTGAAGGATGCGTTGCGCGAGGCCGGCCGGGTCTATGTGGAACTGGCCCAGCTGGGCGCGGACATGAAGTACCTGGACGTGGGTGGTGGCCTGGCCGTCGACTACGATGGTTCCAAGAGTAATTTTTACGCCTCCAAGAACTACAATATCCAGAATTACGCCAATGACGTGGTGGCCGAGATCAAGGATTGCTGCGAGGCGGCCAAATTGCCGGTGCCCACCTTGATCAGCGAGAGCGGGCGCGCGCTGGCTTCGCATCAATCAGTGCTGATTTTCGACGTGCTCTCGGTGAGCCAGGTGCCCCGTGTTACTCCAGCTAAGGTGGGTCCCGAGGATCCACCGCTACTGCGCAATTTGAGCGAAACCTATGAAGGGTTGTCGCTGGAAAATGTGCTGGAAGCTTACAACGACGTCACGCACTTCAAAGAGCAGGCGGTTTCCACGTTCAACCTGGGCTATCTGAGCCTGAAAGACCGGGCTCGGGCCGAGCAGATTTACTGGGCCGCCCTGTGGAAGATCCGCGATCTGGTCAAGCAGTTGGAGCACGTGCCCGACGATCTGGAAGAACTCGATCAGGTGATGTCTTCCATCTACTACATGAATTTGAGTTTGTTCCAATCTGCGCCGGATATGTGGGCCATTGACCAGTTGTTCCCGATTCTGCCTATTCACCGCCTGGATGAGGAACCGGTCGAACGCGGCACCCTGGCCGATCTGACCTGCGATTCGGATGGTAAGATTGACCGTTTTATCGATTTGCGCGATGTGAAATCGGTGCTGGAGCTGCACACGCCCCGGTATGATCAGCAAGGCGAGATGGAGCCGTATTTCCTGGGTATGTTCCTGGCCGGGGCTTATCAAGAGATTATGGGCAATTTGCACAACTTGTTCGGCGATACCAACGCGGTGCACATTCGCCTGTCCCAGCAAGGCTACCATATCGAGCACGTGGTCAAGGGCGATACCATTCAGGAAGTGCTGGGCTATGTGCAGTACGGAGCCGCCGACTTGGTGGAAAGCGTCCGCATCCAGACCGAAGAAGCTCTGGAAAAGGGCCTGATCACCCTGCAGGAATCGCAGCTTCTACTGCAGAGCTACGAGCGCAGTCTGGCCAGCTATACCTATTTGTCGCCTTAGGGATAAAGTGGGGTGGCTGACCGGTTTGCGGAGCAAACCCCAGCTGAGCTACGGGATCAGAATGGAAATAAAAAGCCCATTCAGGAATTTAACGGATGGGCGGTTTTAAACGATAGATTTATTTGATAGTAAATCTATTAGAGAAGCCCGCCTTTCGGACGACGCATGTGGAAAGAGCCAGGACGGTCGTGCCGGCCCGGCATTTCATGGTTCTGCCGCGGCAATTTCTTCATGGCCTCAGAAGGGTAGCGGGATTTTTTAATTCGTCAACTCCTCGGTGCAAATTTCCCTGCAAGTTTGCAACAGGGGGAAAGGGGAGCGACCAGAAAAGTCTACTTTGTGTTGTCTGCGGGGCATGTCGTTCAGGATCGCTATAGGGTCGAGAGAATGCTGGGTGAAGGGGGCATGGGCTCGGTCTATCTGGCCACCGATACTCGTTTGCCGCGCCAGTGGGCGCTCAAGGAGTTGATCCAGAATACCCAGGATGAAGCCGAGAGGATTCAGGCCGAGCAGTCGTTTGTGGCGGAAGCCCAGATTCTTTCTGGTTTGAACCATCCCAGTCTGCCGCGGGTGGTGGATTTTTTTCAGGAGAATGGGCGCCATTACCTGGTCATGGACTATGTCGAGGGCTCCACCCTGGAGCACGTGTTGGAAAAAGGCCCTCTGAGCGTGGGCGAGACCATTCGACTGGGCGTGCAGATGTGCGAAGCGCTGGAATACCTGCACGGGCAGGCGCAGCCGGTGATTTTTCGCGATTTGAAGCCGGCCAACATCATCCTGACTTCGTCGGGCAAGCCGATGCTGGTGGATTTTGGGATTGCCCGCGTCTTTCGCCAGGGTGCGGGTTCAGATACGCGGGCCTTGGGGACGCCCGGCTATGCGGCTCCAGAGCAGTATGGGCGGGGACAGTCCGACCACCGCACCGATTTATATGCTCTGGGGGCCACTCTCCATCATTGTTTGAGCGGTGCCGACCCGGGCGAGAGTCCCTTTCAGTTTGCTCCCCTGGAAAAAGTGCCGGAGGAGCTGAACCGCCTGATATTGCGAGGGGTTTCCTTAAAGCCGGAGGATCGCTTTCAAAGCGCCCTGGACTTTCGCCAGGCTCTGGAGGGTGTGGAGCGGCGCTCAGGCGCTTTGCCCAAGAGTTCCAAGACCAGTGAACTCGCCCACGAGCAGGCGGCCGTGCCGGTGGTCAGTGGCCCGCTGCCGACCGAGGGCTTCCATCCGGGCACCGTGTCTTTGGGCCGTCTGGACTGGGGGGGGCAGGCGCGAGCGTCATTGGTGCTGCAGGGCAAGGTCAAGGGCAAGCTGCGCAGCGATAGCAAGTGGCTCAAAGTCACGCCGCTCAAAGTCAACGGGGAGAACGTGGCGCTGGCCGTCTATGCGGACACGCGCGCGCTGGATGAAGGCGGCCGGGTGGCCGGGCTGGTGCATTTCGAGGGCAAGCCCCAGTTACCGCCCCTGCGGGTGGAGTTGGAAGTGCTGCCGCGCAAGGTGCCGGCCTGGGCGTATCCGGCCTCGGTCTTCTTGATTTTGTGGTCGGTATTGCCCTTTGCGGGTTTCCTCACCACCCCCTTGATGTTCGCCACCGCCTGGAGCGCACCGCGCCGGAAGCGCGGCGGGCTCTCGTTCATGGCCTGGGTGTCGGCCTTTTTTACTCTGAGTTGGGCCACCGTGGGCGTGGGCATAGTAGGAGTTTTACACCTCGACTGGAAGGCTTTTCTGCACGGCCTGGGCTTATAAACTCAGGCCTTCGAACAGCAAGAAGGGACTTTCCGCGTTGATCACCTGCAGCGGTTGCGGTGCCGTCAATCCACCCGGCTCGATTTACTGTGAAGACTGCGGAGCCCAGATGGAGACTGATTCCAGCGCGGATCGTCCGAGGCTGGGCCCGCTCGATCCAGGAAGCCAGGTTCTGGATCGTTATTTGATCGAGAGCCTGCTGGAGAGTGGGCCCATTCTGCGCTATCAGGCCAGGCGCGATGACCAGTCTTTTCTTTTGCTGGAGGCCCGCCGCACCGGGGAAGTTTCCCAGCTTTCGCGCCAGCGCGAACTTCTGAGCGGCCTGGGCGGTGAGCATTTTTTGCAGCCTGCTGATTTTTTCACGGCCGAGGATTTTGACTACGCGGCCACGCCCTGGCCCGGCGAGCGCCTGGAGGATCAATTGGCCAGCGCGGGCACGTTTCAGGCCTCGGAGGTCGAGAAACTGCTGCAAGAGCTTTTGGAGAAGCTGGACGAGCTGCACCAGCAAAAAATGCTTTCGCGCAGCATCCAACCGAGCCGGATCTGGCGAGATGCCGATGGACATATCAAGCTGGACCTCTGGGAACGGGCCTGTTCGCTGGGGAGTGATGGGGAGAGTGAAGAGGTCTGCAGCGTAACGCCGGGCTTTTCGGCTCCCGAGATGTATGGCCTGGGGCTGCAGGACCAGCGGCTAGATTTGTTTAGCGTGGCGGCCGTGGGCTATAACTTGTTGACCGGACAGCGACTCAATCTGGAAGCGCGCGAGAGCTTTTTCGTAATTCCGCCGCCGGCCGTGAGTGGGGCCGACGGGCTGGTAAAAGTGATCATGCGCGGTTTGCGCAAAAAGCCGGAAGAACGCTTCGAGAGCGCCCAGGCCATGCTGGAGGCTCTGCGCAATCCCAGCAGTCTGGCCGAGGAGCCGACACCGGCCCCGAGCCCGGCACCCGCGCCGGCGCCGGCGGTAAAGAAGAACGGCAAAGCCGCGCCCACCGGACCCGAGGTGGCTATGTTTAGCCATATCGGCTGTGTCCGGCGCATCAACCAGGATGCCTGCCTGGAGTTGCGCTTCAGCTTTTACGAGAAAAGCCGGCGTTACGACGGCTGGCTGGTGACCGTCATCGACGGCATGGGCGGTGAGGCGGAGGGCGACAAGGCGGCTTCTCTGGCCCTCCGAACCATCGCCCAGGAAGTGGTGGCGGCCGATTTGTCGCTGCGCAACGGCCGGCAAACCACGGTGCTGATGCCCGAGGACATGGATCAGCGCTGCCACTATCTCTTGGAACGGGCCTTGCGAGCCGCCAACCGGACCATCTTCGAGTACGCTTCGCAGGACTCGGCCCGGCAGGGGATGGGCTGCACCATCACGGCCTGCTTGCTGGCCGGCAGCAAGGCTTATTTTGCCCAGGTGGGGGATACCCGCGGTTATCACGGGCGTGAGAAACTGACCCAGGTGACCACCGACCACAGTCTGGTGGGCCGGCTGGTGGCTATGGGCAGTCTGACTCAGGAAGAAGCCCGCGTGTCGCCGCAGCGCAGTATTATCTACCGGGCCCTGGGCACCAATCCGGACGTGGAAGTCGATTTGTTCGACCGCGAAGTGGCTCCGGGAGATCGCATCGTGCTTTGCTCTGACGGCGTTTGGGAGTATTTTGAGGCGGATGAATTTGAGCACCACGTGATGGCTCCTCAGTCTCCCCAGGAACTGTGTCAGAAGCTGGTTGATTTGTGTTTGGGTCGCGGGGCGGACGACAATGCGACGATTGCGGTGATTCAGTGCTAGGGGTAGGATTTTGCGTCTTTGACCCCAAAGGCCAGCGGCAATCGACAGGAGGACTATAGTGGCTGAAGTTGACCTCGGAACTTACCTGAGTTACCAAAATGTACTGGTGACCAGTGAAAATAAGTTGGTCTACCTGTTAGCTGAAGTGAAGCCCAGTGCGGAAATCGGGGTCGGCCCGGCCGCCTTGAACATCGCCATCGCTTTGGATAAGAGCGGTTCGATGTACGCCGCCGAGAAGCTGGATTACGTCATTTCGGCCGTGAGCCACGTGGTCGATTGCCTGCGCCCCAATGATCTGTGTTCGATCATCGTCTTTGCCGACAAGGCGCGCGTGCTCATTCCTTCCAGTCAGATTTACGACAAGCAGTCGGCCCGCCGATTGGTGCGCAACATCGATCAGGTGGAAGTGGGTTCGGGCACCGAGATGCTGCATGGCATTCGCGCCGCCATGGACGAGATTCGCCGCAATCAGTCGGCCGAACGCCTGAACCATATCGTGATTTTGACCGACGGTCTGACGCTGCACGAGAGCCACTGCAAGGAAGCCTGTTTGATGGCGGCCGGACGCGGGATTTCCGTTTCGACCATCGGCGTGGGCGATGATTTCAATGAGCAGTTTTTGCTCGACATCGCCAATGCTTGCCGGGGTAACTCCTATTATATCGATATCCCACGCGATATCCCGCAGATTTTCGAGAAGGAGCTGCGCGGAGTGCAAAACGTGGTGGTGCGCAATCCGCGTCTTTCGTTGAGGCTGTCTAAGGACATCACGGTGCGCAAGGCATACAAGGTCAAGCCGCTGATCAATGACCTGGGCGCTTTGAACACGGTGGAGCGAGTGGCCACCGTGCCCTTGAGCGATCTGCAGCGTGAGGAAACCCAGTCGATTTTGTTTGAACTGGTGCTGCCTTCGCGCCAGCCCGGTACCTACCGCGTGGCTCAATCTGTATTGGAATACGATGTTCCGGAAAAGGGCCTGCACAATGTGCAGGTGGCCCGCGACATCACCATCGGTTATACGGCCGACGCGGCCCAGGCGGCGGTGGTGACTCCGCGGGTGATGGCGGTGGTGGACGCGGTCAGTGTCTTCCGCCAACAGACACGCGCTCTGCAGTTTGCCCAGGCTGGCGACAAAGCCAAGGCGACCCAATTGCTGCGTTCGGCGGCCACCCAGTTGTTACAGCAGGGGCAGTCGGAACTGGCCAACCAGGCCCTGGCCGAGGCCAGCCGTATCGACCAGGGTGGAGGCGCCAGCGCTGCTGGAACCAAGAAACTGGAGTACGGCACTCGCAAGCTCACTCAATTATTAACTGAAATTCCGCTGCCTCCGGGCACCGGACAGTCCTAAAAGGAGACAACTGGAATGCGATGTAACGTCTGCGGCGCGGATAATCTGGAAGGCGCCGCTTACTGCGAAGACTGTGGAGCGCGCCTGCCCATGGCGGCCGCCCAACCGACGCAGGAAGCCTCTCAAGCTTCGGTAGCCCCCACCCCCGTATCGGTCGCTCCGGTGCCAACTCCGGCTCCTCCCGCGGAAGCGGCCGCTCCTCCGCTTCCTCCGCCGCTTCCTACCCCACCGCCGGTTCCGGCCGAGCCGACGCCGGTGGCTCCGGCCGCCGGTCCCACCGCCTGTCCGGCCTGTGGCGCCCAGAATTTGCCTGGGGTGGCTTTTTGCGAGGACTGCGGCGCTTCATTGAGCGATGCTCCGCCCAGTGGCGCGGCCGTTTCTCCGCCCGTGCATTACGATGCGGTGCCGGTGACGGCCCCGCCCATCACGCCCACGTCCACGCCCATGATGCATAGCTCGCGACCCCGTCTGGTGCACACCAGCGGCCGCGAATTTCCCCTGGAAAAAGATACGATTCTGCTGGGGCGCCGCAGTCCGGTGGACGGGATTTTCCCGGAAGTCGACCTGACCGATTACGATACCGACTCCTACATCAGCCGGCGTCATGGGCGCATAACCCGCCACGAAGCCGGCTACGTCTACGAAGACCTGGGCAGCTCCAACGGATCCTGGGTGAACGGCAACAAGCTGCAGGCCCATATTCAGCAACCGCTGGGCGAGGGGAACAGCCTGCGCCTGGGCAAAACGGAAATGGTCGTGCGTTTAAGCTAGTGGAACTATTTAGCTAGTGGAACGCGAAGTATTCAAGGCCCTCACCGGGGGTCTGGGCCTGGCCGGTAAGCTGGTCGGACGCAGCGTCGATGAAGTGGCCAAGGTGGTCAAAGGCGCCGACGATCACACCCAGATCGTGGAAACCGGCCTGTACCATCTGCCTCAATCGCCTTCGGCGCCCATGGCGCCGCGGGCGCGCTGGCTGGAAACGCAGGCCAGTTCCCGCCTGAACGTCAATTTGCTCAAGGGCCTGACGATGAGCGCCGGCGAAAAGGAATTCATCGAGGGTCTGCGCTTTATGCTGCAGGGACGTATCCCTCAGGCCGTCGAGTCGTTGCGCGAAGCGGCCCGGCGTAGTGAAAGCAAAATCCAGGTGACCGACGCTTATTTTGTGCTGGGCGCCCTGCTCTTGCACGACGGACAGGCCGAGGAAGCTTCCCGTCACTTTCATACCGCTCTGATGGCGCAACAGGGGTTGGGGCGCGGCTTGAAGCGCTGGTGTCCGACTTTCCATGTCAGTCTGTCCTTGACCGACTACAGCGCTTTCGCTCTGGGGCCGGACTTGATCGGCTTGACGGTGGCGCTGGCTCTATCGCAGTTTCATCGCAGCCCGGAAGAGGCGATCCATACGCTGGACCAACTGCTGGAATTGGTGCCGGGCGAGCCCACCGGGCAGTTTTTTGCCGGGCTCTTGCGCTATCGGCTGGGGCTGGATCGCGAGGTTTTCGCGCTCTTGCAGAAGAGTCTGCCGGACTCCAACGTGCATCTGGCCGGCTTGTTGCTGCTGGGACTGAGCTGCGCCCGCCTGGGCGATCCGGCCACGGCCCGCGAACTCTTCAAGAAAGCCATGCAGCGTCAGGACCTGGACGCCACCCTGGCCAACGATCTGCGCGTGGGCCTGGCCAATGCCACCAGCCTGGCCGGTTCGCCGCGCGAAGCCGAGGCTGAACTGGCTTCGCTGCGCTTGAAATCGCCGCACTACGTGACTTTCGAGCAGCGCTGGGGATTGCAGACCCCCGAGCCGGTAGCGGAGCCCGAGCCTGAGCCGGAAGTGGTGGAAGCGCCGAAATTGCGGGCAGCGGACCCGGAGCCGCCGGCTAACCCTGTGAGCGTCATCGATATTTCGGGATCGGCCAGCCGGTTGGTTTGCGTCGAGAAGAACATCGAGGTGTCGCTGAGCACGGCGCCCTTCGTGATCGGTCGTGAAGCGGATGTCAGCCTGCCGGACGACACGGCCGCGTCGCGTCAACACGCCCGCATTACCAAGGCGGACGGTGACTACTGGGTGGAGGATTTGGGCTCGACCAACGGTACCTGGGTCAATCGGCATCGCATTCGCCGCATGGTGGAGCTGCACCGCGGTGATATCATTGAGATTGGCGAGCATCGCTTCGAAATTCGATAGTCGAACCCTGGTTTTTCGGCCTGCATAAAGGGGTAACCAGGAGCCAAAGGATTTTTCGAGAACCGGCTGTCAGCCAAGATCATTAAGGGAGAGCTTTATCCAATGAATAAGAAAGTTTTACTCGCGCTCGCGAGCGGAGCCATTTTGATGAGCAACGCCGCACCCGCCGAGAACTACTACGTGCGGAACCGTCCCTTTACCCAGGTGGTCAAGGCCGGGGGAGAAGCCATGGTCAGCGCCGAGGCCTTTTTGCGGGCTCTGGGCTTGAACTGGACCGTGGATGGCAGCGTGGTCACTTTGACCGATAAGCCGGCCGCCAACCCGCCCCTGAAAACCGGTGTGCTGACCTACCGCTACGGCAGCAGTGAAGTGCAGCTTGAGGGCAGCCCGCGCGGGGGAGCCACTTTCGTTTCGCTGCGCCCGCTGGCCAAACTGGCCAACTATTCGGTGGCCACCAACAGTCAGTTGGGCACGGTCGACGTCAACAAGGCCCGCATGTCCACCGAGGAAGAGAAGAAGCAAGTCGGTGAGGTCCAGGCTCAGTTCGCCGCCGCCCAGAAAGAGAAGGAAGAGGCCTGGACCCGGAAGGCTGCGGAGTTAAAGGAGAAGCGCGAGAAGGAAGCCGAGGAGGCTAAGAAGACCGAAGAAGGCAAGGAGTCTACTGACAGCGCTGACGCAAAAGATACGAAAGAATCTAAGGGTAAGGATAAGAAGGAGAAGGAAAAGAAGCCTGAGGAAACGGCCGCCACTCAGCCCACTCCTCCGGCGGAGCCCAAGCCCGAAGAGAAGAAGCCAGAGGAGAAAAAGGAAGCCAGCCTGGAAGCCCTTCCGGTCAATGTCACGGCCAATTCTCTCAACGGCACCGTTACCATGCAGTGCGAAGTGCGCAACATCGGCAACGCGCCGTCCAAAGGGGTTTCCGGAACTTTGACTTTGACCGGTCCCAACCGCAGCGGTTCGGTGACGGACAATGGCAATAGCGCCAGCAGCACCTGGTATACCAAGTCCATCAACGGCCCCTCGATCGCTCCGGGGGCCAGTTGGACTTTTACGGAAACCTGGCGCCACCCGAGCGGCAACTCGATGCCCATCGGCAATATCAACGCCAGCATCAAGCTTAACAGCACCAAATAGCCGGGAGCCGGCCAACAAAAAAGCGCCGGTCTCTGACCGGCGCTTTTTGATTGGGCCGACTCTTAGTCTCCCAACGGATCCACTCCATTGAGCTGTAGTTCGCGATCCAGGGCTTGCTGGGCGTGGGCGGGACAGCCTTTGGCCAGGTAGACGCGCGCCAGCGCCCGGTAGATCATCGGGTTCTCCGGATCTTTTTTGGACATCTGCAGCAACAGGCTCAGTGAGCGATCGATCAGTTTGCGGTTGTTGTAGAGAATGAACATGTCGGTGTAGTGATTTTGCTGAGCCTTGCCGGCTTTCTGGGCGGCTTCGAATTTCTTCTCGGAACGCTCCAGTTCGCGGGCATGCAGAGTAGTGAGCAGCGTGAAAGCATATTTGCGCACCAGAATTTGATCGTTGGGGTCGAGCACCTGCCATAAATACTGGCTGTTCTTGGCCAGTTGGAAGGGGCCGTGATAGGGGAATTTAAACCGGTTCTGGGGGGTCTTGGTCTCGTAGATGACCTCGTCCCATTCGTTGAAGAGCTGCAAGCGGTAGAGTTTGGCGTTGGTGTTCTTCCACTGCCAGACGGGGGGAAAGGCTTCCGGCCAGACGGTGGCGGCCAGGTAAATTTTTTCCTTCTCCATGGCGTCGGGCTCGCTGGCCGGCGCCAGATCCTTGGAAGAGAGCTTACGCTCGAGCATATAAGGAATGGGAATTTCGACGACGGCTCGGTCGCGGGCCTGCTCCCGGCGCACGCCGCCATTGCCCTGGATTTTGGTCAGACTTTTGAAAGCCACTTTGGCTTCCGTATTGACGTCGACGGCCTCGAGGTGATCGTCGGAAAAGAAGTCCACCAGAATTTTGCCCTTGTCGGGCATCTTGATTTGATCTTCGGGACGCAGCAGGGTCAGCCAGTAAGCCGGCTGCCAGTCTCCGTCCGGATGCTTGATCTGGACATCCCCCTGCACCAGCGAAATGATGGCCACCGGGTTGTTTTTGGCCAATTCCACTTTGTCTTGGGCTGCCGCGGCGGCCGCCATCAAGGTTGCCAGAATCCCCGTCAGAATGCGCTTCATGATTACCTCCCGCTCGGGCGTCGAGTGAACCAAGCATACGCGAAACCGGCAAGGAAGCCTCCCAGGTGACACCAGTGGTCGACGTTGCCTCCCCACATCAGGAGGGCGCCCGAGAAAAGGACCAACCAGGTGAGTTGTTCGCGAAGCTGCTGGCCGTCGAAAATATGGTAACGCTGATAGGCGCCAAAAAGCATGCCGAAGAGTCCCAGGATGGCGCCGGACATCCCCAGGCTGACGACATTTTGGGATTGGGCCAGGTGGCCCAGAGCGCTGGCCAGGCCGCCGCCCAGAGCGCACAGGACTAAGGCCAGAGAGTAGCGGCGGCTGCCGTAGTGTCCCTCCAGCATCGGTCCGTAGCGCAACAGGGTAGACATGTTGCAGGCCAGATGGATGAATCCGCCGTGCAGGATGGAGTAACTGAGCAGGCGCCAGGGTTGGGAGCTCCACAGGTTGCTGATGTTGGATAAATGGGTTTCCAGCCAGGCACCGGCGTTGGGGTTGAATAGCCCCAGGCAATAGAAAAAGATGCAGAGGAAGGTGAGGGCGAAGGTGACGGCGGTGCGCGGCAGCGTCTGATCGAACTTGGGATCATATTTGTCGCGGACCCTGCGTTGCAAAGCGTCGGTGATTTCTCCGCTGCCCTCACAACTGGCGCACTGGGGCGCGCACTCGGCTTTCCCCGTGCCCCGGCAATTGCGGCACGGGTAACTGGAGCCGCGGCTGGAGGTGCGCTGGCCGCTGCCTTCGCAATTGAGACAACGGACGAATCCCTGGCCCTGGCATTCGGAACACTGTCCCGTACCCTCGCAGCGAGGACATTTCCTTTTCACGCCGGTAAGCTACGCTGAGCAGGAGATTGCTCCCTTTTCTAACAATTTCCGGGGGATGAAATTGTCGGCTCAGCTTACTCTGATCGTGTTGCTCACCGCCTCGGCCTCAGCCCAGAGTGTTTACCGGAACGGAACCGACTATGCCCAGGGCGAGGCCGTCCACAGCTACACCAACGCGGGCGCTGCTCAATACCGGCGGGCGGTGGTGAACTCGGGCGGCGTGATTCGCTGTAGCACTCCCAAGGCGGCTGATATCGGTCTCTCAGCTACCGCTCCGGCGCCCAAAGCCTTTAGTTACGACGAGAGCGCCTACCGTGGCGGACGCCGTATGGTGACGTCCTATCAGAAGGTGATCGATGAAGAGGGCAAGCTGGTGCGCCGTCCGGTGATGGTCGATATCGGCGCCTTGATCGAACGCGAGGCCAAGAAGAATGGCATCGATCCTCTGCTTGTCGAACTGATCGTACAACAAGAGTCCAACTTTGACCCATATGCCACTTCGCGTAGCGGGGCTCAGGGCTTGATGCAGTTGATGCCGGGCACGGCCGCCATGTTAGGCTGCACGGACCCGTACGACGCCGAACAGAATGTGGCGGCGGGCACCAGCTACTTCGCCACTCAGTTGCGCCGTTTTCAGGACCTGGGACAGGCGCTGGCCGCCTACAACGCCGGTCCCGGCGCGGTGGCCAGCTTTGGGGGAGTGCCGCCCTACGCGGAGACTCAGAACTACGTGGCCCTCATCTGCGAGCGCTACCATCAGCGCCGCAAAAAAAGCGGCGTCGGTCTGGGCGGCTAATAGCGCCTGTTCCGCATCCTTGCTTCCGGCCTGGCGTTGCCGGACCGGAAAGTCGATGCCGCCAGGCTTGAATCCGAGCACGGATTGGCGGCTGGCTGGATCGGCCGGCATGTTGGGGTTCACTCGCGCCACTACTGTTCCACTGAAGAGGACGCGGCCTTTCTGGCCCAGCGCGCTACACGGCAGGCTCTGGCCGGGTTAGACCCCCGCTCGATTGAGTTGGTGGTGGCGGCTTGCGGCACCTATCAGCAGCCTCTACCTTATCGGGCCGCCACTTTGTTGCGCGACATGAGCGATTGGTTTCCCGAAGTGGCCAGTTTTGACGTGGACAGTACTTGCCTGTCCTTTGTGGTGGCCTGTCAGACGGTGGCCAATGCCTTCGCACTCGGACAGTATCGGCGCGCTCTGATCTTGTGTAGCGAAGTGACCTCGCCGGGATTGGATTGGCGCCACCCCGAGGCAGCCGCTCTGTTTGGAGACGGGGCCATGGCGGTGGTGGTCGAGGCGAACCCAGCCTCGGCTTTGTTGGATACTTGTCTGCGGACCTACCCGGAGGGCCGCACCTGGTGCCAGATCCCGGGAGGAGGCAGCAAGTTTCCGCCGGCTCATTTTTCGCAGGCCAGCTTCGGGGAGTTCCTGTTCCAGATGAACGGTAAGGAGCTCTATCGGCTGGTGGCCGAGAAGTTGCCCGGTCTGGTGACCGAGTTGCTGCGGCGCAACGGTCTGGGCTGGGAGGATATCGCTCTGGTGCTGCCTCATCAGGCCAGTCCCAGCGCCATGCGGCTGGTGCGCCAGCGCATCGGCTGCCCGCCCGACAAGTTTTTTTCGGTGATTGACTCGATGGGCAATCTGGTGGCCGCCTCCATTCCGGCCGCACTGCACCGGGCGGTAGAGGAGGGTCGTTTGCAGCGGGGACAGACGGCCATGTTGTTGGGGACTTCGGCCGGAGTTTCTTTGGGAGCCTGCTTAATCCGCTACTAGCTGGGGTATGCTGCTCAAAAGTCCGCAAAAGGAGGGGTGGAATGCCCCAGTTCGAGCACGAGCCCGGCACGGCGGGTTTGCAGCGCCAGACCCACAGTCTGGTCTTTCAATTGTCCAAGATGGCGGTTCTGGTTTTTGTCTGTGTCATGACAGGTAGTTTTGCCGCCATCTTCGGGCTCTCGGTGTATCAGTCTTACTTTCAGATCCCTGATGAAGTGGCCGTGCCGGCCATCACCGGCAAAGATCTGGCCAAGGCCAATGAAATCCTTGAAAACGTCCATCTCAAGCTGGCGATTCAAGAGTCACGGCACACCAATGCCCATCCCGAGGGGGTCGTGATTTCCCAGGACCCGGCGGCTGGCCGCAAGGTGCGCCGTGAACGTCAGGTCATGGCCGTGGTCAGTCTGGGACCGGAACTGGTGGATGTGCCCGACTTAAAAGGTAAGACGCTGCGTGAGGCGCGCATCTTGTTGTCCAATAACCGGCTGCGCGTGGGCAAGGTGACCTTCAAAGAGGAGAAGGTGGGGGAGCCCGAGCAGATTTTGGAGCAGCGCCCCCCGGGCGGGGAGAAGGTGGCCAAGGGGCGGGCCATCGATCTGCAAGTGCAGAAGGGCAGCAGTTCGGCCACGACGCGTATGCCCAACTGGCAGGGCGAACCGGTATACCGGGTCGAAGATCTGCTGGCCTCCGCTCATCTGAGCCTGGGTTCCGTGGTCTGGGTATTTAATGATTTTGCCCCCCGTGGGGAAATCGTCGGGCAAACTCCTCGCAAAGGTGACCAGGTGGCCTTTCATAGTGAGGTGGAACTGCAGGTCTCGGCCGGACCCTCCCAGGAGAAGCTCTTCAAGCAGCGCCGGCTGTCTATAGCCGTGCCCCGGGGAACACGCAGTCAGCGGGTTAGCGTTGTCTTGAATTCCGAAGCTGGAGCCGATCGCATCTTTTCCGGCTCGACCGTGAGCGGCGACCGCCTGGAGTTGCTGGTAGCCGGCTGGACCGGCTCGGAAGTGGAAGTCTACTTCAATGACCGTCTGCAGCGAAGGGAAAAGCTGTGAGCAACTCGCTAGTGGTGGCTCCCTCCCTGTTGGCCGCCGATTTCACCCGCCTGGCCGAAGAAGTCGAGGCGGTCCAGAAAGCCGGAGCCGACTGGCTGCACATCGACATCATGGACGGCCATTTCGTGCCTAACCTGTCTTTCGGACCGTTGGTGGTGGACAAGTTTGGCAAGGGCCCGCTGCCGCTCGATGTCCACCTGATGGTGACCAATCCCAACGATTTTTTGGAGCCGCTGCAGAAGCTGGGAGCTCATTCCATGATTGTGCATGAGGAGGCCTGCGTGCATCTGCAGCGACAACTTCATGCCATTCGCCAGCATGGCATGCTGGCCGGAGTGGCTCTCAATCCCTCCACTCCGCCCGAGTTTCTCGAGTATCTCAAGGAGGATGTCGACCTTGTACTGGTGATGACCGTCAATCCAGGTTTCGGAGGCCAGGCCTTTTTGTCTTCGATGCTACCCAAGATTCGCCGTATTCGCGAGATGGTCGGCCCTCGTCCACGGATTAGCGCCGACGGTGGGGTGGGAGCGGACAATGCTGTCGAATTGGTGCGCGCTGGTGCGGATGTGCTGGTGGCGGGCAGCTCGGTATTTGGGAAAAAGGATTATGCGGCCGCTATTTCGGCGTTGCGTTCGGCAGGATAGGCCTGGTGGGTGTGGTAAATGCTCAAGGCAACCTGATATCTCTCAGCGGAGGCTGAATTGAAACTTCTACACGACTTCTCCAGTCCGGATTACCTTAAGGCGCTGACCACCTCCATTCAGAACGGACTGGGCATTGTGCTCTTGATGCTGGCCGTCGGAGCGATTTTGACCACCCTGGGTGGTGGATTGGCCGCCCGCAACAAGAAAGAGAGCGCTGCTCATCACCACTAAGGGGATCGCATGATCGTTGCCGTCACCGAGCCACAATCCTGTTGGGAGGCCTTCCAGGCCAGCTTTATTCTGAAGCGGGCTCACAAGCGTCTGAACCGCACCGTTATCGAAGCAATCATTCGCGAACGCCTGGAACTGGCGGTGGCTCAGAAGGCGGCCTGGTGGCTTATGAGCGACGGTCTGGCGGAAGGCTGCCACCAGGTCGAGGCCTGGATGAAGGAGCAGTTATTGGTGCACGGCCTGGAGCTGGCCAGCCTGGAGCTGGTCGGTATCCCGCGTACCCCGCGCGGCCATGAGCGGGAAGACCTGCTGCCGCTCTACCAGGAAGCCTGGCTGGATCAGATTCCCACCGCCGACGGATTCCATTTGAATCTGTCCTGCGTGGTGCGCAGTTGGGTGCCGCTGTCCGTGGCCGGTCAGGGAAACCACAATATCCTTACGGACGACTTGATGCATCTGGCCACCAAGTTTTTCGGAGAGCGTGATGCCGAGACGGCTGTGCGCGAAGTGACTCGCTGGCAAGAATCGCTGCGCCCTCTACTCGATCAGTTGGAGTCGACCTATCGCACGGTGGCTGGACTGCTGGCTGCTGCCCGCAATGGAATGCTGCGTGAGGATCCGGGTATTATCTCGGATACGGTGTGGATTACCCGCCGCCAGCTCAAGTCCAGTCCGAAAGCTTTTCAGCCCGGACAGCGTTACGGCTACCTTGATCCCTATCAGCTCTTCTTCATGCTCAAGGATCGCAAGCAACTCCATGAGCGTTACCGGTTGGGCAAGGGCTAGTGCTGGTCAGGCCGCACTGGCCTCCACAAGGTTAGCCTTCTGACAGCACGCGGGGGAGGGCCAATTTGGGCTAGCGGTGTAGGGTCAGGCGCTCCACCGCTTCGCTCATCTCGGGCTCGTGCTGCAGGGCCGCTTCCCAGGCCTGAACGGCCATAGGTTTTAAGCCGCGTTCCAGCATCAAATCGCCCATGAGCAACTGGGCTTCGGCGTTTTGCGGGTTGAGACGCAGGCTGCGCCGCACGTGAGTCAGGGCCTTGGTGCTTTTCTTCAAGGCGTAGTAGGCTTTGGCTTGCAGCAACTGCAGGCCGGCATGTTCGGGGCAAAGTTTGAGGGCCTGGTCCAGGAAGCGCCGCGCCTGGTCCAGTTCTCCGCCGGCCATATGAATGTGGGCCAGGGCACCCAGAGCTTCCGGTTCCTGAGGGTCGATCTCCAGGGCGCGCGCAAAGCGCTCGCGAGCGCTTTCCGACAAACCGGCTTTGACTTCCAGGGCACCGAGCAAAAGCAAGCCTTCCAGTAGTTGGGAATCGAATTCGAGCGCCTTGATCAGGTAGCTACGGGCCTCTTCGTAGATGCCCCGGTGCGACAGCGCGTGGCCCAGGTTGTAGAGAATATCGGGATTGGTGGGAGAGAGGCGATAGGCCCGGCGGAACTCGAGAATAGCCATATCGGTGAAGCCTTGATGCATGTAGACTACGCCCAGATTCATACGCGAACGCGGGAAATTGGGGTCGATTTGCACACAACTGCGAAGTTCTTCGCGAGCGCGGGCCAGGTCGCCGCTGTGGAGGTAAATCACCCCGCGCAAATTGAGGGCATCGAGATGGTACGGCTGCACTTTGAGAATTCGCTCGATCTGGCGCAGAGCTTTGGCGTGCTTGCCGAGCTCGATATAGGCCTCCGCCAGCGAGAGGCGTAATTCCCAGTCTTCGGGATCAAGGCGCAGAGCATTCGACCAGACCTTGGCGGCCTTCTCCATATCATCTTGCTGAAAGTAAGCCAGGCCCAGGTAGTAATGGGCTTCGGTGCAGGTAGAATCCAGCTCGATGGCGCTTTTGAAGCATTGAGCAGCCGGTTCCAACTGGCCTTTTTCAGCTAAAACAACGCCCAGATCCAGGCGCACTTCCAGGTTGGTTTTATCCAGCGCGGCCGCCCGCTGCCATTCGCGGATAGCCAGGTCGAGACGACCCTGCTCGCGATACTGTCTGCCCAGCTCGTAGTGGCTTTCGAAGTTTTGGGTGCGCCGAAAAGGCTGTAAGGGAATCACTTTGGCGCGGCCGGACTCAGGTGGGCAGACGTTTTGTTCCATCGCGCAACGTTCCACCCGGTATGAGGGAAACCTCTTTGCCATGCCGTTGGAGGGGGTAATTTGATTCAGGTCCTCGTAGAGTCGTCCGCCAGGAGGGTTTCGTGTCCAGTTTCATCGCTCCACCCATGCGTCAGTTAGTTTGTGCTTTACACAAGCATCCGGAGCAGGTGGAGGAAAGTTGTCTCAAGGCGTCCGACTGGCTGGCTGCCAGCCTGGAGAGCCTGCGCCTGCTCAAGCCGGTGGTGCTCTGGAGCGAAAACAGCGAAGAAGAGCTGCGCCAGGCCGAGTTGGATCTGAAGGAGTGTCAGCGCCTCCTCAAAGACAGCTCGCGGCCTGGTCCCGAGCGAGGCGCGCGCCTGGCCGAAACGCTACTGAGCTACTATTCACACCTCTTTAAATTACAAAGGCTGGAGGCCGAGCGACCGGCTTTCAGCCCGGTGCTTTCCCTTGATCAACTGATCAATGTAGCCTTCAACCTGCTTCAACAGAAAGTCGAAGTCTTTGAGTTGCGCACGCGTTTTCCACTGGCTCACGCCGACGTTCTGCAGATGCGCGCCCAACTGCAGGCCCGGCGCGCGCTTTTTGAGGAAGTGGAGTTCGCAGTGGATGAGCCCTTGCTCATGATGGAGGGGGGACTGGGGGCGGTGGCCCACTATTTGGAAACCGGCGAGCGTAAAGCCCTTGAGGAAGCGATTCAGTTGCTGGGTCGCGGCTCCGGTGATTTTGCCCACAAGCTGGGCGAGGCCGAAGCCGTTATGCGCACCAAGCAACGCCACTCTCCCTACGACGCGGTCGAGTTCTGGACGCGCCTGATCGAGTTGCCCAGCGATCTGGGAGAAGAGGTGATGAAGCAGGCTTGGGAGCGTCTCTTCCAAGAGGTGGATGCCTACCAGCGAGTGGTGGAGGTCGGTCGCCGGGCCGGACTGGCCATTGCCCAGCCGGAACTGGTGCGGGAGGCGAACCTTTTGGCCGAACATGTGCGCGAACAGTTGGCCGGCCTGGGAGCGGCCGCTCCCGCTGAGGTGGCGGCCAAACTGAATCCGCTTTGGGAGGCTCTGGGGCAGTATCGCGGCGGCGTGCAGGCGGCCTTGAGCGAACTGCAGATTCGCTTCGAAGGCGCCCCCCGGATGCTCGAGCTGGTGGAGATTCTGGGTCAGGTGGACGCGGGCGTTCTGCCTGTCTGGGTGCTGCGTGATGAAATCGAACAACGGCAGGCGGAAGCGGCAGCCTCCCTCCAGGCCTTGCAAGAGTCGCCGCAAGCGCCGGAAAACCTGGTGCCGTTGTTAGGCTCTCACGACCAGGCCTACCAGCGATTGCTGCTCTATTGCGAAGATCCTCAACTGGAGCACCTGGTGGAGGGGTGGAAATTGCTGGCCCTGACCATGCCCCCCTTGCTGGCCTTTGAGAAGCAAGTGCGCCGTTCTTTAGCCCAAACCGGCAAGTCGGGCCAGCAGGTCACCTGTATTCGTTGCGGTCACGTGCAAATTCCCGGCAAGGTTTGCACGGAATGCGGCTCGGCTTTGCCTCAGTTGCAGATCGATGATGTGCAGTATGAGGACATCGCCGGCGGACCGGCCCGGGGAGACCACCAGGTAGCCGATCATTTGACCGATCTGGTGCAGGGTCTCACCTTCGGGGTGGCCACCTGGGAGCAGATTCTGTCGGAAATCGTCAATCAGTTGCAGGCGCTGGAGAAAACCCGGGAGCGCTTCGAGCGCGAACTGGTCAAGATCATGGGCAAGGACGAGAATCTCGATACCTATTGCCAATTTTTTGTGATTTGCATGGGCAAGCTATCGCAGGCCTTGACCGTGTTGGGAGAAGCCGCCCAGACTCGCCAGCTAACTCCCTTAAAAGCGGGCCTGACTTCATATCGACAGCTCCACGAAGAATTGATAGAATTTCAAAAGAAGATCACGGAGGGAATTGGTAAGATCGGGCAATGACACTGTCCTTTGAACGCCTGGAGCAGATGCGGCACCAACAGGAAAAACAGCGCGCCGTACCGATGGAGAGAGCTCTGGGTGGAGAAGAGGTTCGCTGTGGATCGGGGGTTTTTCACCGTCGCCACCAGTGCCTGGATGGTCATCTAAGCCACGGTCCCTTTCCGCTAAAGCGTTCCCAATTGCGGCCTCTGTCCCACTGGCTTCCCGAAGTAGACGGCACCCGCATGCTCTACCTGGACACCGAGACGACGGGTCTGGCAGGTGGTTCCGGCACCTACGCTTTCATGATCGGACTGGCTTTTTTCGAACAGGGACAACTGCGCCTCGAACAACTGATCATGCGCTCCCACTGTGAAGAGAAGGCCATGCTGCAATATCTGATCGAGCGCCTGGAGAACAGCGACGGTCTGATCACTTTCAACGGCAAGTCTTTCGACATTCCCTTGCTGCAGACGCGCCTGATCATGAATCGGCTGCGCTACGATCTGGAAGAACTGCCGCATCTGGATCTGTTGCCGGTGTCGCGACGGCTGTGGTCGCAGGCTCTGGAAAATTGCCGGTTGGAGACGTTGGAAACCGAGATCTTGGGCTTGCCCCGCCAGGGGGACGTGCCCGGCTGGATGGTACCGCAAATCTTCTTCCGCTACCTGCAGACCGGCTGCGCCCGAGGATTGGCCCAGGTGGCCGAGCACAATCGACGCGACATTCTGACCATGGTGGGATTGGTGGCGGGACTGTGGGGCTATGTGGATGAACCTCATGATTGGTCTCAGCGCTTTCGTCAGGATGCCCGCTTGCTGCACCTGGAAGATTTAGCCCTGGCTCAGCAGCTTTTTCGCCAGCGCCGCTTTGCGGAATCCCGCACTCTGCTGGAACGTTGCTATGCTCATTTCGAAGACGGGCCTCTGCGCCAGTGCGGGACCTTGCTGGCCCGCCTGCGCCGACGCAATGGGGAAGTTGCGGCCGCTCAAGAAATTTGGCAGCGGCTGGCCGAGATTTTTCCCCACGACCCGGAACTCTTGGAACAGGTGGCCAAGCAAGAGGAACACGTGCAACGGGATTGGGCCTGCGCCCTCGACTGGGTGGAACGCGCTTTGCGCATCAAGCCGCTGGCTCCCACTCGGGCCAGGCGCCTCCACTACCGGCGCGAGCGCCTGCAGAGGCGAATGCTCGGCTAAGGACCCGTCGCTTAATAACTCAGACGTTTGGGCGCCAGATCCATCCCTACCCGCTGCGTCGCAACTCCGCACCGTATAACCCGATACGCCTTGTCGTTGCTCCTCACGCCATCTGGCACCGAAACGCCCACCTTATTGAGCGCCGGGCCCTAAGTTCGGGGATGGGCCTGGTCGTAGGCTTCGCGCATTTTGCGCCGCGAGATGTTGGTGTAGATCTGGGTGGTCTGCAGGCTCTCGTGTCCCAGTAGTTCCTTGATGGTGACCAGATCGGAGCCGCCTTCCAGCAGATGGGTGGCAAACGAATGACGAAGCGTGTGGGGAGAGGCTTTGCGCTGCAACTGGGCCGAGCCCATGCGCTTACTGAAGAGGATCTGCACGGCCCGGTTCGAGATGCGTTGTCCGAAGCGGTTCAAGAAAAGAGCCTCGCTCTTGTGGCTGCGCACCTTTAAGTAGCTTTGGATGGCCTGGCCGGCGTGGGGAGTCAAGAAAACGAACCGCTGCTTGTTGCCTTTGCCGGTGACGCGCAGGTGGAGCTTTTCCCAGTCGATGTCCTGTAGATTCAATCCCACCAATTCCGAGAGACGCAGGCCCGAGCTATAAAAAAGCTCCAAAATCGCCTGGTCGCGGGCGGCCAATTCGGGGGAAAGCTTCTCTTCGGTGGGCTGGTCGAGCAGCACTTCCACTTCTTGCTCGCTCATCACCTTGGGCAACAGCCGGCCTTCTTTGGCCGAGCTGATGCGTTGCATGGGTGAACTCTTCAGGTAGCCTTCGCCTTCCAGGAACTTGAAATAGCCCTTCAAGGCGGCAATCTTGCGATTGAGGGCGCTGGCGGAGTAATTCTTCTGATTGCGCAGGAAAGCCAGAAACTCGCGCACGGTGCGCGCATCGATGGTCTCCAGCGTCAGTTCCTCTGCGAAGAAGGGTGCCAGGTAATCGAGAAAGAGGCGCAGATCCTGTTCATATTCGTGAATCGTGCGCCGGGCCAGCGTGCGCTCCACGCTCAGGTAAGTCAAGTAGTCGGGCAGATAGTAGTCGCGAGCCTGCTCTCGGGAATTAGCCATAGAACAGGTGTTTGAGAAGCCTTCAAGGCTCCCTGGTCAGGCGGGGAAAAAAGTGCCGATTTTCATCCCGGCGGCCACGGTGGCGCCAATTACGCCCAGCACGGCGGCCACGCGCCCGGCCATCAACAGAGTGCGCCCCAAGCTGCAAACTTTGGCGTACGCCTCATTGGCCATTCCCTGTATTTGGCGGCGCAGGCGGCGGCGCTGGCGGCGCTTCTGGTCAAACTGGTTCTGAGCCGCCTGCTTTTCCTTGAGCACGCGCATGGCCTGGGCCATGGCGGCCTGGGTGGCGCGAGCTTGCTGATCAGGCAGCATCACGTGATTCTTACTATCGGCGGCGGGGTGCTTGGTCACCCATTGATGGCGCTCCAGGCTGATGCCGTTCATGAAAGCGCGACCACACGAGCAACGGTACTGAGCGGGACTGGCGTAAACTGCACTCATTGACAACCTCCTGAAGATATTTTTCATACTCTAGGGCATCGCCCTGAAAAGGAGTTGAATTAGCGAGTTGGAGAAGGCCCGGTCATGCAAGAAGCTGAGAAAGTATTGATTAAAAGCCTGGTTCACGTGATCTGGGCCGATGGAGAAGTTTCCGAAGACGAGCGCCGCCTGTTAGGCGGAGTGCTGACGCAACTGGACTTAGATGATGGGGCGCTCACGGAAGTCGCCTCCATGATGGCCAAACCGCCGGATCTGACCAATCTGAAAGAGTCGGTCAAGGACGTCGAGTCGCGCAAAGAGATCATGAAGGTGTTGCTGGCCATGGCCATGGCTGACGGCAAGGTCGAGATCTCGGAGTTACGCTTCCTCAACAAGATTGCCCGCCAGTTGGAGTTGAGCGACGCTGACCTGGAATCTCTGAAGAAAGAGACCCTCTCTGAACTGGACTCGGTGGAAGAATAGTCTATAATCGAACAATGCGTTCGTTTACGATCCTTGTTTTCGGTCTGGTTCTGACCGGTGCCGTCTGGGCCCAGGCGCCAGGCCATTTGAACATTTCCCAACCGCCCGGCAACCTCGCTCAGAGTCAGTTGGACCTGCGTTGGGATCCGGTTCCCGGTGCCCTCGGCTACGAGGTTTTGCGCAAAGTCAACGGCAAGTGGTGGCTGAATGAAGAAGACCCCAATTGCACTCCCATGACCAACTCGACTTCGATTACCGGTCTGACGGCCGGGGCTGATTTCGAGTTTTGTGTGCGGGCGGTGTTGGCCAGTGGGGTTTCCGCCAACGGACCGGTGGCCAAAGCGCATACCCTCGAAGCGGGCGCGGTAGCCGCGGCCAAACCTCAGGCGGCTCTGAATCTCCCCGATGTTCCGGACCCGGAGGAGAGTTCTTCCGGGACCCGCGGCAATACCGATCCCGACCCGGTGCCCGAAGGAGCTTCCATCAGCGAATTGCTGGGGCCCGCTCCGCCCAAAGCCAGCCGCCCGCCCGCTCCCAGATTGCGTAACGACAATGCCGAGCCCGACCCGGTACCGGCCAACGCCTCCATCACCGATCTGGTGCCGCCCCCTCCCAAGAGTAAGCCGGTTTCCAAGGAAGAACCCAAGGGACCGCCCCCGCCTGCGCCCGAAGGACTTATGGGCTTGTATAACAGCCAGAGCGACATCCGATTGAGCTGGCGGCCGGTGCGCGAAGCCACCGGCTATCAGGTCGAGGAAGAAAAAGATGGCAAATGGGTGTTGTTGGAGGACGGAATTATCGAGGAGAACAGGCCTTCGTTCGTTCTCAAAAACCGGGGCGCCGGACCCTACCTTTTCCGTGTGCGAGCAGTGCGCTACGGTGTTCGTTCGAACTTTAGTTTGCCCACCAAAATCGAACGCTAACACGGCGTTGCCAAAAGTTTAAAGCGACAAATCCCGATAAATCACAGTTTTTCCACAAGGAATCCACAGACCCTCACCTGAACCCGCCTTTCGTCCCCCAGTGGAACCCAAATTTTTCTTCTAATGGAGTTCGTGCCTATGAAATCCAGTTTGCCAATGCCTGCGGCCGAGCGAACAAAAACCAGCTTTTCGTCCTTGCCTCCCGTCGGGCCGCGTGGTTTGTGTCTGGAGATCTGCGTGCACGGACTTGTTTCGCAACGCCAGCGTGGCCCCGAGGCCGCCGTTCTCTCGCGCCTCAAAAAGCGGGCCCGTCTTTATCACGGTTTGGCCACCATCAAACCTTAATGTGACTATAGTCACTGCTGGGCTGGTAAAAATTGCCTAAAGTCTTGGCATGAGCCAGACCCATCCCGCCTTTGAAGTTCTCAACTATAACCAGCAGTTGATTCAGTTCGCCGACGCCAAAGCCGGCAACCTGATCGTCATCAACAGCCTCTTTATAGCGGCCGCCCAGGCCGGCCACTCAAGCAGCCATCCCTTATTGCTGAAGCTGGTGCAAGTTCCGCTGGTGCTGGCCGCCGGACTGGCCCTGGCGATGTGCCTGCTGGTCATCATGAACCGCGCCGGACTACCTAAGATGCCCCGCAAGGACTGTATCTTCTTCGGGGACATCGCCCAGCGCAAGAACATGAACCAGTTCGTCCAGGATTTCACCAGTTGCCCCGAGCAACAGCACCTGGAAGACTCCTTGCGCCGCACCTACATCCTGGCCCTCATCGCCAACCGCAAGTTCTCCATCTACGGCTGGGCCCAAATGCTGACCGCCGCCGCCGCCCTCATCTGGCTCGGCCACAGCGCCCTCAGCATCGTCCTGGCTTAGGAAACCCCCGCAGAGACCGGCCTCGGTCACCGGTAGCCAGATCCAGGCTACCGGTGGCCAACCCCGGCGGGGCTCCTAAACTCCCCCTCTCACCTGCAGAGTCAGGGTTCCGTCTTCCACGCCGGCTTCGATGGTCGAGCCGGGTTGGACGTTGCCTTCCAGCAAGAGCTTGGAAAGCGGATTCTCGAGCTGGCGCTGCAGAGTTCGCTTGAGCGGGCGGGCGCCGTATTCCGGGTCCCAACCGCGTTCCGCCAGCCAGGCCAGAGCCGGCTGATTCACTTCCAGCTTGATGCGGATCGGCTTGAGCCGAGCCCGCAGGCGCTTGAGCTGAATCTCGACGATCTTTTGCAGAGCTTCCGGCTTGAGGGGCTGGAAGGTGACGATGTCATCGATTCGATTCAGGAATTCGGGGCGGAAGTGAGCACGCAGAGCTTGCTCCACTTCGGCCGGTAACTCGTCACCCGCCCGCAGCAGAGCCTGCCCACCCAGATTGCTGGTCATGATCACCAGCGTCTGGCGAAAGTCCACCGTCTTGCCCTGGCCGTCGGTCAGCCGACCGTCGTCCAGGAGCTGCAAGAGCACCTGGTAGACCTCCGGATGAGCCTTCTCCATCTCATCGAGCAGAATCACAGAGTAGGGACGGCGGCGCACCGCTTCGGTCAACTGACCGCCCTGCTCGTAGCCGACGTAGCCGGGAGGCGCGCCCACCAGACGAGACACCGAGTGCTTCTCGGAATACTCGCTCATGTCGATGCGCACCAGGGCCTTTTCGTCGTCAAAGAGCAGCTCGGCCAAAGCCTTGGCCAGCTCGGTCTTGCCCACGCCGGTCGGACCCAGGAAGAGAAAGCTTCCCAAGGGACGATTGGGATCTGACAGCCCGGCCCGGCTGCGCCGAACCGCTTCGGCCACCGCTTCCACGGCCGCCTCCTGAGCCACCACCCGCTGCTCCAGCTGGCGTTCCAACTCGAGCAGGCGGCGCCGTTCCCCCTGAAGCAGTTTGGCTGTCGGGATGCCGGTCCAGCGCGAAATGACCTGGGCGATATCCTCTTCCTCAACCTGTTCGCGCAGGAATTTGGGAGGGTCCGCCTCCAGGGCTGCTTCGGCCGCTTCCAGTTGCTTTTGCAACTGGTGCTTCTTGCCGTAGCGAATCTCGGCCAATTGGGCCAGATCGCCCAGACGTTCCGCTTCTTGCTCCTGGGCGCCCAGAGCGTCGAACTGGCGTTTTAGAGTGCGAATGATGCTGATGCGCTCGCGCTCGGCTTTCCACTGAGCCTGTTCGCTGGCCAGACGCTCCTCGAGGGCGCGAAGCTCGCTATCCAGGTCCGAAAGCCGCTGTTTGGAGAGCGCGTCGCTCTCCATTTCCAGAGCCTGCTTTTCCACCTTGAGCTGGCGCGCCTGGCGCTCCAGGCTATCCAGCGCTCCCGGCAGAGAGTCGATTTCCATGCGCAGCGAAGCAGCCGCCTCGTCCACCAGGTCGATGGCTTTGTCGGGCAAGAATCGGTCGCTGATATAGCGGTCCGAGAGCCGCGAAGCGGCCACCAGGGCGGCATCGGTGATGCGCACGCCGTGATGCACCTCATACTTCTCGCGCAGTCCGCGCAAGATGCTGAGCGTGGCCTCGACGCTCGGTTCGCCGACGAACACCGGTTGGAAACGCCGTTCCAGAGCCGCGTCTTTTTCGATGTGCTGGCGATACTCATCCAGGGTGGTGGCGCCGATGCAGCGCAACTCACCGCGCGCCAGCGCCGGTTTCAGCAGATTGGCCGCATCCATGGCGCCATCGCTCTTGCCGGCTCCAACCAGCGTGTGCAGCTCGTCGATGAAGCAGAGGATTTTTCCCTGAGCCTGCTGGATCTGGGCCAGCACGGCCTGGAGGCGTTCCTCGAATTCACCGCGATATTTGGCGCCAGCCAGCAGTTGGCCCATATCCAGAGCGTAGATGATGCGGTTTTTCAAGCTTTCGGGCACGTCTCCGGCGACGATGCGTTGGGCCAGACCTTCCACAATGGCCGTCTTACCTACGCCTGGATCGCCGATGAGAACCGGGTTGTTTTTGCGGCGGCGCGACAGGATTTGGACGCAACGGCGAATTTCTTCGTCCCGCCCGACCACCGGGTCGAGCTTGCCGGTGCGCGCCAGTTCCGTCAAATCGCGGCCGTATTTTTGCAGAGCCTGGTATTTGTCCTCGGCGTGCGCGTCGGTCACGCGCTGGCCGCCGCGCAGTTCGGCGATGGCGCTCAACAGTCCGTCTCGCTTGAGCCCGCGCTGGCTGAGCCAGTCCCCTTCCGGTTTGGCCTTGAGAAAGGCCAGCAGCAGGTGTTCCAGGCTGACAAAGTCGTCTTTCATAGCCTCGCGCTCAGAATCAGCGCGCTCGAGCAGGCGGGTGAATTCTTGACCCGCATAGACGGCGCTCGGTTGGGCCAGCCGGGGTTGCGCGCGCAAGGCCTCTTCCGCCTGACGGGTGAGAGCCTTGAGGTCGAGACCTTGTTGTGAGAGCAAAGTGGCCGCCAGTCCGCCCTGGTCAGCCAGCAGGCTGGCGAACAGGTGAATGGGCTGCAATTGGGCGTGGCCGGAGCGTTGCGCCAGTTGGGCGGCCGCCTGAACCGCCTCCTGGGCCTTTTGGGTTAGTTTGTCGGTTACCATTCGGTATTACCTCCAGTCAGTTGTTGAATCCAGCCTGCACGACACACAGGTAGAAAACCGTCAACCAACTGTTGGTGTTCCGTTAGAGCCAGCCCAGCAGGGTCTCCTCATCGCCGCCGGACTTCTCGTCGGGAGGCGGAGGCTCGGAGGGCGGTGGCTGGAGCTTGCCCGATCCTTTGGCCGCCGACGAAGCTTCACGAACCGGCTTGGGAGGAGCGGCGGGCGCTTCCTCATCCTCGGGAGGTGGATTGAGTCCCGCTCGTACCGGGCTCAGTGATTCGGTGGACGGGGGAGGCAGGGGCGCGCTTTCGGCTTCTTTGGCGGGAGGTGGCGCGGCCGGCCGGGATTTGCCTGGCTGGCTGGTCTCGATCGCGGTTTGCAGCGCGGCCATATCGCCTCTTTCCAGCCAGGGCCGAACCTTGGCCGAATTCAGCAAGTACTCGTTGGCCTGAGGTTCGCGGTAGCAGAGGATCGAGCGCAGGCAGGCGCCCAATTGTCCCAGAATGCTGCCGCGGTGCTCGGGAGCGGTCAGCTCCAGCAGATGCTGCACGCAGTTCACCACCCCGGCTCCGGGACAGCAAGCGATGACCAGCGTCTTCTCGGAAGCGAAGCTGAGGGCTACCTGCAATTCTTCCCCGCTGGCTACCCGCTGGAGCATGAGCACGTCGGGCTTCAGTCGCAGCAAATCGCCGGCATGATGGATATCGATACCGCGTTGCAGTTGGCTGAGCAGACTCTGTTGTTCGGGGAGTTCGTAGCTGACGGCGTCCTCAAGTGTAAAGATGCGAGCTCGGCGCTGGTGATTGATAGGCTGCAAGAGGGCATAGGCAACGCTTTTGAGCATGCCCATGGCGCCTCCGCAGAGCAGGATCAAGCCACGGTCTTCCAGCAGAGACACTTCCAGGGCACGCGGCAGGTCGAGCTGTTCCAGGGAGATCGGTGGGGAAGTGAGGCGGCGCACGTAAGCGCCCAATTCTCCTCGCTCGAAGTAGGCATTTAAGAGAAACCGGGCGTTATGGTATTCGACCAGCTTGCTGAAGGTGCGCTCCTTGAGTAGCTGTTTGCGCTCGTTGAGGCTGAGAGAGAGCATGATGACCCGGTAGGAGTCGGTGGCGGTCAGCAGTTGCTGACCGATCGGAATAAGTTCGTCCTCCAGATAAGTGTAGGGAAGACTGTTGGGCCGCACGATCAGGTCACTGGCATTGTGGCGAATCGGCACCTTGGCCAGATCGGCCAGACTGAATTCGACCGTGCCGGCCAGCGAGAGCAAGTAATCGGTGGATAGTTCGTCGGGCGTCTCGCTACCCCCGCCGTTGCCTCGGGGGGCATTGGCGAGCGAACGAGCCAGGCGGGCTTCGCTATCGTCCAACCGGCGCATCAGGCGGTTTTCTTGATCGACCAGACGGCTCTCGAAAAGGGCCGCCGCGGCGCCCAATTGGCCCGTCTCGCGTTCCAGTTTGTCCAGTTTTTCTTGCAGGGCCTGGAGCTTTTCCAGCCCCGGCGTTTCCACGCTGGGGGCCGGCGCGGCGCCCAGTTTACGGGTACGCTTGCTCAGGCCGCGAACCTTTTTGGTCAGTTCGCCCTGGAATTCGTCCACGTGAGTCTGCACGGACTGCAGATCGTCGCGAACTTTACTCAGGCCCTCTTTCAGCTCTTCCAGAGCGGCCGGCTCGGGCGCGGCCTCGCCATCGGCAGGGCCGGCTTTGGCACTGGCATCTTTGATCGAATGAACGACCATCCAGAGGTCATTGAGTTGCTGTTCGATGTTGCTCCGGACTTCATTGCGAATGGCCGCCAGCAGCTTGGGTGGAACACCCAATTCCTCCAGTCGATCGCTCACGAATCCTCCTTGTCCGGGCTGACCGTGAGTGGTGACTCAGCCTCCTCGTAGATGGGCGGTAGTGGTTCCTCCGTGGATTTCTCCACGAAGCGGTCCCACAACCAGCGGGTGGCCTTCTGATAAATCGGTTCGCTGAGGCGTTCCAATTGACGAATGGTCAACTCTACTCGTTCCAATTGCTCATTCTGACGATCATTGCGCTTGTTCATCAGTTGTAGTTCCAGGCGCAAGGCGTAGGCCAGCGGCAGCGCCGCGGTGTAATTATGAAAGCGAATCTGGGTATTGAGGGCAGCCTGCCGTTCACTGACGTCCATCAGGCTTTGTGTCCCTTCGCTAGACTCTGGATCAGTTTGACCACCGCTTCCTTCTCGGCCTGGGCGGCCAGCTCGGCCGGAGTGAGCCCGGCTCGATCACGGGCGTCGATTTTGGCCCCATTATGAATCAGGCATTCGGCAATGGCGCGGTGGCCGACGTAGGCGGCTTCGTGCAGCGGCGAACGACCGGACATCCCGTTCACCTTGTTGACGTCCGCGCCGCGAGCCACCAGCCCCACCGCCATTAGATAATGGCCTAAACGGCAAGCCAGCAGAAGTGGGGTATCCCCGCGATCATTGACGGGGTCGATTTCCAGATCCTTGGCGGTGAGCAACTCCATCAGGCGGCTATCGCCATTTTGGGAGCAACGGTGGAGTGGATGCCACCCTTGTTTGGTGAGCTGGTTTTGCGTCTGGGCCTTATTGGCCAGCAGAGCGATCAGGCGGCGGTGGGCCCAGCGGCAGGCGATATGGAGAGGGGGCCATTCGTCGGTGATTTCGTCCACCGAGGCTCCCTGGGCCAAAAAGGCCTCCACCATTCGCTCGTGGCCGAAGAAGCAGGACCATTGCAGAAGGTTCCAGCCGCTGGCGTCTTTCTGGTTGACCCACTCGGGATGGTTTTGCAGAATCTGCCGTATCGAATAGGAGTCGCCGCCCAAGGTGGCTGTATAGACTGTTCTGGCTTCGGGATCGAGGAAAGGCTCGGTCAGACGGTCGAGACAGCCTTCCCAAATGGCCTTGAATTCGCTGGTGGATGGACCCAGGTCGCGTTGCAGCAACTGCAGCGCTTCCCAGGCGCGATCCTGGGAGGCCTGCTGCTCGTTGAGTTCTCCCAGCGTGGTCATCTGGACCATGAGGTATTCCAGTTGCATCTCAGGTTTCTGGGTGGAGCGGCAAGAGTCGAGCCCGGCCAGGGTTTCTTGGGAGTCCTTGGGCCGCTTGAGTTCCAGGTAAATTCGGCTGAGTTTCAGCCCCACCCGAAAGAGATCCCGATTGCTCTGGGATTCCGCTTTCTTCAGGATGCTGTAGCTTCGCCGCAGGGCGTTCTCCGCTTCTTGCGCGTTATTCTGGCGTTGCTGAAGTTCTCCCACCCGCTCGTAGGCGAGCGCCACCGGAGGTGCGTAAGCGCCCAACTGGCGTTCCAGGATCAGCAGGGCTTTGCGCATTTGAGCGATGGCCTGGGAGGGGTCGAGCTCATCGTCGGCGTTGACCCAATCCATCAGGGTCCCGCTTACGCGCACATCGTCCTCGCCCAGGAGCTTTTCGCGAATCTGCAGGGCGCGCGAGAACATGGCGGCGGCTCGCTGGCGTTGCTCGGTCTCGACGTAGTAACGTCCCAGATCCATGGCCGCCTGGGCCGGGTGCAGATGATTGCTTCCGAAAACGACTTCGGCCTGGAGGAGCGATTCTTTCAGTTTGTCCTCGGCGTCTTTGGGGGCATCCAGTTCGAGCAGGCGCTTCGACTCGGTCACGGCGGCCTGGTGGTTGCGTTCTTCCTGGGCCATGCGCCGCAACTTGAGTTGGTAATGCGCCCAGGGAAGGAAGCCGATCACCACGCCCAGTCCCACTCCGTTGGCCAGCCAGTCGGGGCCGATGTTGAACTTTTTGGCCAGGCCCGCCACCAGCAGAAAGCCAAAATAGTTGGCCACGCAGGCGCTGGCCAGGGATTCAAAAACTACGAATTCACGGCGAGCCCCACTCTTGGCAAAAGCGGGTAGGGCCAGGCGGAAAATTCCGAAGAAGAGAACCGCCGCCACCACCAGCCCGGCTGCGGCCATGGCCACGTTATACGGCAGCAATCGGAAGACGCCGAGCAACAGAATAAAGAAACTGACCGAACAGTGCAGACACAGACCCAGGGTCAGAGCCTTAGACATCTTGTCGAGTTTCCGTTCGGCCTACGCCGGTCCTGCTAATGAGCGAAAGAATTCGACCCTTATAGTGTACGCGCGAAAGACTGGCTGAAGTAAACCCGGTAAAGGCGGTCGTTGACATCCGCCATGTCGGAGCGGACCTGATGGAAGAACTGAATGGGAGATTGAGCGAATAGCTCGTCAATGGAGGTGTAGCGAAGTTGGGCCTGCAGCCGACCGACTTTGGACTCCACATGAACTTGCGCCGTCATCCCCGTGGTTTGCGCCAGGGCTTCCAGTGATTTGGCGGTTTCTTGCACCGAGAAGGCCAGCGAGTGAGGAAATTCGCGGCTGAGCAGCAGGAACTCGGCTACTCTGAGGTTGGTCAATTCGGCACCGTTGATTTTGCAGTAGGCTTCCCAGGCGGTGCAGCTTTTGAGCAATCCCAGCAACTCCGAGTAATGCTGAGGATCACCCTCGGCCTCGTCGAGGAGATGCCTGAGATGATTCAGCAGCAAGCCCGCGATCAGGTTGGCGCGCTCCAAATAGCGGCCGGCGCGAATCCACTGCCAGCCCTGGCCGTGCGTCATGGTGGAATCGGTGATGCCCGCGAACAGGTGCACGCCGTCCTTGACCCGGCCGAAAACAAAGTTGGGCTCGATGGCGAAGCGATCCTGGGTGGGACGCGAGCGGATGTACAGGTAGAGCTTGTTGATTTGCTCGAACATCTCGGAGCTGATTTGCTCGCGGATCTGACGGGCGTTTTCGCGGGCGGCTCCGATACAGTTGGAGATCGACTCGCTCAGCAGCCCGTCCAGGGTCAGATCGGTTGGCGAGGGCAGTTGCCCCTCAAAAAAGTTGACCTGCAGGGCCCCGAGCACATCTTCGTAGCGGCGCTGGCCGGCGGCGGCCGTCAATTCCATGTTGAGATTGAGGTGCACGTCTAGAAGCCGGGCCGTATTCTCGGCCCGCTCCAGGTAGCGGCTCATCCAGTAAAGGCTTTCAGCGACTCTCGATAACATCCATTACTCCTAATCGTGCAGAACCCAGGTGTCTTTACTGCCGCCGCCCTGGGATGAGTTGACCACCAACGAGCCGCGCTGCAGGGCCACGCGCGACAGACCGCCGGGCACGATGGTCATTTCGCGGCCGTTGAGGATATAGGGTCTCAGGTCGACATGGCGGGGCTCCACGCGGCCTTCGGTAAAGCAGGGAGCGCAGGACAATTTCAAGGTCGGCTGCCCGATGTAGTTGCGCGGGTTGGCCTTGACTTTCTCGGCAAATTCGGCTCTCTGCGAGGCGGTACTGTGCGGGCCGATCAGCATTCCGTAACCGCCGCTTTCGCCCACCGCTTTGACTACCAGCTTGTCCAGATTGTCAAGAATATACTGGCATTGCTGCGGTTCCCAGCCCAGATAGGTCTCCACGTTGTCCAGAATGGGGTCCTCGTCCAGGTAGTATTTGATCATCTGAGGCACGTAGGCGTAGATGGCTTTATCGTCGGCCACGCCCGTGCCGATGGCGTTGGCCAGAGTAACGTTCCCGTGGCGGTAGGCATTGAACAGCCCGGCCACACCCAGCATGGAGTCCGGCCGGAAAGCCAGAGCATCGAGAAAGTCGTCATCAATGCGGCGGTAGATGACGTCCACTCGTTTCAGACCGGAAGTCGTTTTCATATAGACCAGATTGTCGTGCACGGCCAGGTCGCGCCCCTCGACCAGTTGGATGCCCATGCTGCGAGCCAGGAAGGCGTGCTCGAAGTAAGCGGAGTTGTAAACGCCGGGAGTGAGGAGCACCACCGTGGGGTCGGGGCGGTCGTGGGGTGCCAGCGAACGCAGGGTGGTCAGCAGCGCCTGGCCGTAGTGATCGATGGGGCGGACATTATAGTCACGGAAAAGCCGGGGGAAGACGCGCTTCATGATCTGGCGGTTGGTCAACATGTAAGAGACGCCGCTGGGCACGCGCAGGTTATCTTCCAATACCGCAAAACGGCCGCCGTCGGTGCGCACCAGGTCGCTGCCCACCACCGAAACGTAGACGCCGCGGGGCACCTTGACGCCGCGCATCTCTCTTCTGAAATGCTTGCACGAGTAGACTAACTCACGGGGAACCTGTTTGTCGTTGAGGATTTTGCCTTTGTCGTAGATATCGCCCAGGAACAGGTTGAGGGCGGTGATACGTTGTTTGAGTCCCCGCTCCACCTCGGTCCATTCCGTGTTGGAAAGGACTCGTGGCAATAAATCGTAGGGAAAGATCTTTTCGGTGGCGTCGTCGTGACCGTAGACCGTGAAGGTAATGCCCTGGCGCAGGAAGCTCAGGTCGGCGGCGGCCTGGCGGCGTGAGAATTCTTCCGGCGAGAGCAGGCTGAGACGCTGAGCCAGAGCCAGGTAGGCGGGCCTGACCTGGCCCTTCTCGTCGAACATTTCATCGAAAAACTGTTGGATTTGGTAGCGCTCGAAGAGCGGGGAGTCCAGAGAGGTCTTTGCCATGCCCGGCCGTTCGCTCAGCGGGCGGCGGAGCCCTCTGGGTGAGGAGTTTATAGTTAGCCGTTGAGAGTTTGTGATAATCGAAAGTGTTTTAAGCCTCTATCGGCTGCTGGCTACCGAATGCCAACTAAGATAAGCATGTTCGCCAGGGTTTTCTTCTTCGTATAGTGAAAACCAGACACAGAGGGGGTCGAAGGGGAGATGAAAGGGGACCATCGCTATCAGCGCCAACTCGAAAAGGTCGTTCGGCGAGATCCTTCACTATGCGCGGAAATCTCGCGGAATGACCATCAAACAGCTGGAAAGTCGTTCCGGGGTGTCCGCTTCGTTCATCAGTCGCATCGAGAATGATAGCGGAAATCCCTCGGTCGAAATCGTGGGCAAACTGGCTGAGGCCCTGGGAATTCCCGTCTCGGATTTCTTTTACGATCAAAGAGGCGGAAAAATCCTTTATCCACTTCGTTTGGCCCAAGCACGTTTGCTCCAGGACCAGGATGTGGGAGAACTGATGGAATTATTGATCAACTTGTCCAGCAACCAGCGCAAGGCCGTGGTGCAAATCGCGGCTGGTGCCATCCAGTTACTCAAGGCTCCAGGGGGACGCGCGTTGCCTGTGGACTCTGATGATCCCGCTTAGCGTGGTAAGGTGAACGGGGGGAAAAATGTCTATATCGGTTTTAATTGTTGAGGATCATCCGGTGGTCCGGTCCGGCATCCGGATGCTGCTGACGGAAGAAGGCGACATCAACGTCCTGGCTGAGGCCAGCAACGGCCGCGAAGCCTTGACGTGTTTGGAGACCCTCAAGCCGGACTTGCTGCTGCTGGACATCAGCATGCCGGAAGTGAACGGGTTGGAAGTGACCCAACATGTTCGCGAAAAGTATCCCACCATGCCGATTCTCATCCTGACCATGCACGAGGATGAACGCTATTTCTTTCAGTTGCTGCGCGCCGGCGCGACCGGCTACATCGTCAAGGGCGCCGCTCCCAATGATCTGGTTTCGGCGGTGCGCGCCGTAGCCGCCGGTCAGGCCTACCTCTATCCCAGCCTGGCCCGCCTGCTGGCCAAGGAACCCGACACGGTGCTCTCGGCCCGCGAGCTGGAGGTCCTGCAGTTGACCGCCCAGGGCCTGACGGCTCGGGAAGTAGGCAAGAAGCTATCCATCAGCTCGAACACCGTCGAGCGCCACCGGGCCAATATCATGAGCAAACTGGGCGTTTCCAACCGGGCCGAACTGATCCGCTACGCCATCCGCCGCGGCCTGCTTTCCATCGAAGATCTTTAATCGAAAGCGGCGGCTTCGCCGGGAGGCCTGGCGCCCATCAATTGGGCCACCACGCGCTGGAAGAGTTCCACCAGGGCGCCGGTGGTCTCGTCGATTTTTTTCTCCAGCTCGCGCAGCACTTCGATTTCCTTGCAGGCTTTGATTTGCCCGCCCAGCTCGTCGACCTCGCGAGCAAATTGGTTAAACTGCTTGAGATCCTGGGGGTCCGGACTGAGTCCCACCAGGTCGGCCATTTTCTGATTTTGCGCGTCGGTTAGCTCGGTCACGCGCTTTTTCAACTGCTCGGCGGCAATGATGTTGGCTGCTTTGGACAGCATCTTCAGGTTTCCGTCCAGGTCCTTGGTGACCGCGGCCAGTTCTTCTAACTTTTTACGCACTTCTTGCGGATCTGGAGCGGCTTGAGTGGACAAGGAACACCATCTTTCAAAGTTTGGGCTTCCGAGGTTCAAGCTATCGTCAAGGGATTCCTTTGGGTGGAGGAGGGAGAGGAGCATCATAGGCTTTCAAATACTGGGCCTGGGTGAATTTTTCGCTGGCCTGAGCCAGGTCCGTCAGCCAGGCCGTCCAGACATCCTGATGGCCTACGAATTTTTGTTTGGCTTCCTCTAACCTGGACCGCTGACTGTAAACCTGGGCCAGGTCGGCACGCCCCGCTTCCAGCAGCTGTAGCACCTGGGCGCGCGTGTAGCCGCGGTCAGGCCAGGGCAGCACTCGAAAGACGCGCAAATGCTCCGCGCTTTCTTCCAACTGGGGCCGGCTGTCGGCCGGGGCCAATTGCAGCGGCAGTGGTTGAGCCGGGGTCACTTCTCCGCGCAGGGCCTCATGGCAACGCTCTTCATACCGGGTCAACAGCTCCTCGGCGTGGGCCAGGTCTTCCTCGCGCTGGTCGTAGGCTTGCCGGGTTTTTTCCAGCAAGTCCAGGTACTCCCAACCGGCGTAGAAGGTCCAGGCCACGCTGGTATCGGGAAACTGAGCGCGGAGCTTCTCCAGGTAGTCGGCCGGGCTGAGCAGCACCGGTTGTTGCCATACCCAGGTCTGCAGTTGAGTCACTTGCGCGAAGGGCAGCAGTTGTACCACTTGCGTGCGCCGCTGGCTCAGATCCGGCGGCATAAACGGGTAGGCCGGCCGCAGCAGAGCGAAGGAAAGAGCTGCCATGGCCCAAAGGTTTCTCTTCATGAGAGTTGGGCCTTTGCAATGAAACTGGTATCTCCCTTTCCTCCCAGCGGCGATCAACCGCAGGCCATCGAGCAGATCGTAGCCAGTCTGGAAGCCGGCAACCGGTTTACCACGCTGCTGGGCGCCACCGGGACCGGCAAGACCTTTACCATGGCCTCGGTCATTGCGCGCATGCAAAGGCCGGTGCTGGTCATGAGCCCGAACAAGACTTTATGCGCTCAGCTTTGCTCGGAGTTTCGCGATTTTTTCCCGGAGTCGGCGGTCGAGTATTTTGTCTCCTACTACGATTATTATCAACCGGAAGCCTACGTGGCTTCTTCCGATACTTACATCGAAAAAGACGCCTCCATCAACGACGACATCGACCGCCTGCGCCACTCGGCCACCCAGGCGGTGCTGGAACGGCGGGACGCGCTGGTGGTGGCTTCAGTGTCGTGCATTTACGGCCTGGGCTCGCCGGAAGATTACCAGAGCGGCATGATCGTCTTCCGGCCGGGCGAAGAAATGCCGCGCCAGGAACTGCTGAGACGCCTGGTGGATCTGCAGTATCAGCGCACTCAGGCCAGCCTGACGCGATCCAGCTTCCGCATGCAGGGCGACGTATTGGAAATTCACCCGGTCGACCAGGAAGTGATCGTGCGCATCGAGTTTTTCGGCGACGAGGTGGAGCGGATGTCGACCTATGATCCGCTGACCGGGGAGTTTCGCTCGTCCCCCAAGCGGGTGGTCATCTATCCGGCCAGCCACTACGTCACTCCCTACGATAAGCGCAAACGAGCGGTGGAAAGCATCGAGGAAGAGCTGCGCGACCGGCTGGCCTACTTTAAAGAGCACGACCGGCTCTTAGAGGCGCAGCGCCTGGAAATGCGCACCCGCTACGATCTGGAGATGCTTCAGGAGATCGGTTACTGCAACGGGGTGGAGAACTATTCGCGCCATCTGACCGGTCGCCGACCCGGTGAAACGCCCTACACTTTGATGAGCTATTTCCCACGTGACTACATCGTCTTTATGGACGAATCGCACGCTTCGCTGCCCCAGGTGAGAGCCATGCTGCACGGCGATCGCGCCCGCAAAGATGCCCTGGTGGAGCACGGATTTCGCCTGCCCTCGGCCTACGACAATCGCCCGCTGGCTTTCGACGAATTCTTGGAGGCGGTCGGACAGGTGGTTTTTGTTTCAGCCACTCCGGGAGAATACGAGCGCCAGAATTCGCAGGTGATCGTCGAGCAGATCATTCGCCCCACCGGCCTGCTCGATCCGGAAATCGAGCAACGCCCCGTAGCCGGCCAGATCGACGATTTGTTGGCCGAAATTCGGCTGCGCGAGCAACGCCAGGAACGAGTGCTGGTGACTACACTGACCAAAAAAATGTCCGAGGACCTGACCGACTATCTGACCGGTCTGGGCGTGCGCGTGCGCTACCTGCATTCGGAAGTGGATACTCTGGGCCGCATCCAGATTCTGCGCGACCTGCGCCTGGGCGACTACGATGTGCTGGTTGGCATCAACCTGTTGCGCGAGGGGCTGGACTTGCCGGAAGTCTCGCTGGTGGCCATTTTGGATGCCGATCAGGAGGGCTTTCTACGTTCTTCCACCTCGCTGATTCAGACCATCGGCCGCGCCGCGCGCAACGTCAGCGGCAAGGTGATCCTTTATGCCGACCGCCAGACCAAAGCCATTCAGGAAGCGGTCGGAGAGACCAACCGGCGCCGCGAAATCCAGCGGGCCTACAATCAGCAACACGGCATCGAACCGGAGACCGTGCGCAAAGCCGTCAGCGATATTCTGGATACGCTGGGAGACATGGGCGGCAGCGTTACCGCCAACGAGCGTAGCGCCCGCAGCCAGCAGATGAACATCGAGGAACTGCAGCGCAGTGTCCTGCAACTACGAGCCGCCATGCAACAGGCCGCCCGCAATCTGGAGTTCGAAACGGCGGCGGCGTTGCGCGACGAGATCTTCGACATGGAGAAGACACTCAAAGAGAAGACCGGTGATTTTGCCGTGGGTCTGGCCCTGGAGGGCACCACCGACATCCCTGCCCGGCGGGGGGCTCGCCCCGCGCGCCAGGGGCCGGCCCGGCCCGGCGAGCCCGGCTACAAAACGCCCCGAGCGAGGAAAAGTCGCTAAATGATGACTTCTACCCATGCAAATGGCTATTTTTTAAGATATTCTTTATTTGTCGGTGGTAGGGTCATCCCAGCACCAGGTCAGATAGGGCCTGGTGCTTTTGATTTTGAAGCGGGGGCGGCAAAAGGACGAAATGGCTTTGGGAGGCCGAGCCTATTATAGGAAGCGACTTGCCAGTCGAGCCTCGAAGCAGTCAGGGTCGCTCCGGAAGATCTGCTGGAGCAACCGGCGAGCATTCTCCTTCTGGCCGGAAGCCACCAGTGCTGAGGCGAGCCCCGAAGCAATCGAATGGTCGTAGGGGGCCAATTGGAGTGCGCTCTGGAAGAAAAGGACAGCCTTGTCTGGGTTCTGCAGGCTCAAGGCTGTTCGAGCCAATTTCTGCCATTTGAGGGCTTGCTGCCAATCAGGAGGGGGTTGGAAACGATAGACGATCCACTCCGAACTAGAGAAAGCCTGGTGGTAGAGGTGGGAGCGGCGGTTGAATGACTCGGCTGTGCGCGTATCCTGTCGGTTCAGGATGATCAGGCGTACGTTGTGTTCTGCCAGACTACTCAGCCAGGTCCATTCCAAACCGACCCAGGGATCCAGATGGAGGCTGGGAACATCGGTTGCCAACCAGAGGGATGTTTGGGAGGCGGCTATGGAGCTACCCGCAGGGAGGGCGCGGACTGCGCGCAAAACTTCGGGATCATCGTAGTGTGAAGGAAGCCGCCAGATATGCCAGCAACTGAAGCCAAGGTTGAGAAAAATAAGGGCTCCGCAAAGCCAGTTGCGCCGACCCAGTTGATGCCAAAGACCGATGTGGAGAAAGGGGACCAGCGGCAGAAGCAATCGGGGCATTTGATAGGGCCAGACCAACAAGAGGGAGAGGCAGCAAGTTACCCAGGCGAAGCTAAAGCTGCTTTGTCGTAGTCTCCATAGACCCAAGAGTGCCAGGCTCAAGGGGAGGAGTCCAAGCCACCGAGGAATGACGGATGGCAAATCGTAGACGTTGATCAGGAGCATCCAGCCTAGGGAGGCCGGCAAGACTCCCAGGTTGTCCAGCAGATTGGAAAGGAGGTTGGGACTTTTATTGAGTTCTCCTCCGTAACCGGTCAAGATGCCGGGTATGATGAGTGGACCGGCAGAAAGAACGGCGCCGAGCAGGAAGCCGGTTCGATGCAAGGTTTTCTTGCCGAGGTGGAAGAGCAAGGTGGCAGGAATCAGCATCATGCCGATAGTGCGCAAGGCGCAGAGCAGCCCCAAACCCAATCCCAAAAAGACTGAGGAGCGTAAGGTCTGGCGGCGTTCCACTGCCCTGAAGTAGAGTAACAGAGCCAACAAGAAAGGTTGTTCCGAGAGCACGGCCGAGGAACTGTGGAGCCAAAGGTAGTTACTCCCTACGAGAACGGGGATCCCAAGCCATCGGCTATAGCCGATCAGTAGATACATGGCTCCGGCGGCACACAGGCATACGATGGCTCGGCACAGGTCGTAGTTGTGAGGAGCCAGCCATTGGGCCGGCGTGAGCAATAACGGAAAACCAGGTGGGAAACGGGTTTGGGCGGAGAGTCCCGGGGACCATTCCTGGAGATAGGGACGGCCCAGGCTCAAGGAGCGAGCCAGGCCGATGTAGGCCGCGTCATCATTGTATTCTCCCGGTAAGTAATGAGACCAGGCCGCCAGTACCAGCAGGAGAAAGAGAGCTATCCAGGCGTTGGCTTTGGACATCAAACTAGGGGGCATTGCCATTTCAAGGCCTGTTTCCAGTCTGGCGGAGGTTGAAACTGGTAAGACCAGCAGGTCAGATAAGGCCCGGAAGGCGAGAGCCACTGTCAGGATGAAGTTAGGCGGGATGGTTTGCGCTCGGAAGAATAAGCCAACGTGAACGTCTTGTTGGTGGACGACAGCCTGACGGTGCGCATGGACCTCAGTGAGGCCTTTGAGGAATCCGGCTTCGAGGTCCGCCTCTGCAGTGACCTGGGCCAGGCTCGCGAAGCCCTGGGCCGGCAACATTGGGACGTCATCGTCCTGGATGTTATTTTACCCGACGGCGACGGTATCGACTTGCTCGCCGAGGTGCGCGCCGACTTGAAAGAGAGCGTCGTTCTGTTGCTTTCCACGGAAACGGAGGTCAAGTCGCGCGTGCGCGGTTTGCGCACCGGAGCCGACGAATACGTGGGCAAACCCTATGATCGCGACTACGTGGTGGACCGGGCCCGACAGTTGGTCGAAGCCCGCTACCCTAAGACTCGCGATCAGCGGCCGCTGATTCTCCTGATTGATGACAGCGCGACGGCCCGCAAAACCTATAAACAGGCTCTGGAAGAGCAACGCTACCGTGTGTTGACCGCCGTCACCGGCGAGGAAGGACTCCGACTTACGGCCCTCTACCGGCCGGCCGCGCTGATTGTGGATGGACATCTACCCGGCATTGACGGCTGTACCGTCATTCGCCAATTGCGCCTGGATGAAGCCCTGCGGGCTATCCCCTGCCTTCTGCTGACCGGCTCGGAGATCTCCGAGCAACAGTCTTTGGAAGCAGGTGCTGACGCCTTCTTACGCAAGGACGACGACCTCGAGACGGTGTTGGCGCGCGTTGGAGCAGCCATACGCGGAGTAGGGGAGGCCGGCGAGATCACCCCCAGCCTGCTGGGTCCCAAGAGACTGCTCATGATCAATCAGCAGCGCAACCTGCTGGAGGCGCTGGCTGGTGACGGTTACGATTTGATCCCGGCGCGCACGCCCCAGGAAGGCCTGGAATTGCTGGGCCTCCAGCGTGTTGACTGTATCCTGCTGACCACAGCCGAACTCGAGCTGTGCCGCCATATCAAAGCCTCGGACCTTATGCGGGATATCCCTTTGATGGTGGTGACCGAGCGGGAAGAGGCCGAGACCACCGTGGCCTGTCTGGCGGCCGGCGCCGATGACACGATCGTGCGCAATTCCGACTTGCAGTTGCTGCGGGCTCGCCTGCGGGCCCAACTGCGTCGCCGCCAGTTGGAAAGCGAGCGTCGCCGCGTGCAGCAGCTGGAAGTGGCCCAACGTCAGGCGGCCTCGCAACTGGCCGAAGCTCGGGCCGTGCTGATCCGCCAATTGGAGGAGAAGAATCGCGAGTTGGAGGCCTTCAGCTACTCGGTTTCCCATGATTTACGAGCGCCTCTGCGCGCCATTTTAGGATTCTCTACCACTCTGCAGAAAGATTGTGCCCAAGCCATCGGCGAAAAAGGTAATCTTTTGCTCTCGCGTATTCTTAAGTCGGGCCAGCGTATGAATTTATTGATCGACGATATGCTGGCTCTGGCCCGGATTTCGACGGCCTCCTTGGAATTGCGCAAATGCGACTTGAGTGACCTGTGCCGCCAGATTGTGGATGATTTACGGGCGGCCCATCCGGAACGGCATGTCGAAGTGATCGTGGAAAACTCGTTGGAAACGGTGGCCGACCTCCGTATGCTCAAGATTCTACTGGAAAACCTGATCGGTAACGCCTGGAAATTTACCAGCCGGAACCCGGCGGCCCGCATTGAAATTTCCAGCCCCTCTCCCGAGCTGTTCCTGATTCGCGATAACGGCGCCGGCTTTGACTTGCAGTCCGCCGAAAAACTCTTCACTCCCTTTCAACGCTTCCACCCCAGCAGCCAGTTTGAAGGCACCGGAGTAGGCCTGGCCACCGTGCACCGGGTGATCAGCCGCCACGGCGGCAATATCTGGGCTGAATCCAACCCTGACCAGGGCGCCACCTTTTTCTTCCAGTTGACACCCCATCGCTCCTCATTTACTACCCGCTCCTAGGCCTGGAGGGTGGTCATTTTCCTCGCAAAACGACAAGAAGGAGTCAGCCAACTCAGCCACTGATTGCCCGAATTGAGCTGCTGTTAAAACGCGAGAGATTATTGTATTTTTGCGCAGCGCCGTAGGATTTGCCGGAAGCCGAAGATAAGGGCAACCGGACCTATGACTCTGCCCCAACGAGGTTCTGCCCCCAACGGCCCGGAGCGCTGATGGCGCGTCCGCGTGTCGCTCTATTGGTCGACCTGGCCACTTCTTTCGGACGCCGCCTGCTCGAAGGCGTACACAGCCATCCCGCGCGGCAACAGTGGGATCTTCTGGCCGAGTCCTGGGGAGACGTGGGCGCGGCCGACTTGCTGGACGCGGGCAGTCCGGCGGGCATCATTCTCGACAGTCAGTCACCTGAATTGCTGCAGACTCTGAACCGGGTCGATCGACCCATTGTGGACTTGACGGGAGCCGTGGTGCATCCCCGCGCCACCAGCGTCACCACCGACTATCGCCAGGTGGGCCAGGTAGCCGCCCAGCATATGAAGGAGCGAGGCTTTGCCAACCTGGCTTTCCTGGGTCTGCGGCGCAGCCAGCCTTCGGAGCAGATTGGCCAGGCTTTCGCGGCCGCGGCTCGCTCCTGGGCCCGCCGGGTAGACCGCTTCAAAACCCCCCGTGACTGGAGCGGACAACAAAATCATCAGCGCCGCGCTTTAGCGGAATGGGTGCAGAGTCTGCCTCGCCCTTGCGGAGTGCTGGCCGCTGATGACGTGGCCGCTCACCGGCTGCTGCAAATCTGCTGGCGCCTGGAGCTGGAGGTTCCTCAGCAACTGGCTGTACTGGGCGTGGGCGACTATGAAATCGTCAGCAAAGTTTGCGACCCCTCGCTTTCCAGTGTGGTCATTCCGGCTCGCGAAATCGGCGTTCAGGCAGCCGCCTGTCTGGCCCGACTCATGGCGGGCCAGACGGTGGCGCCCGTCAAGCTGCCGGCGCCGGCGGTGGCGGCTCGGCGCTCGACGGACTTGCTGGCCTTTGAGGATGACTTGCTGCGGCGCGCCGTGGATTGGATGAACGGACATCTGGCCGAGACGATCCGGGTTCCCCAACTGGCCGACCACCTTTGTGTCTCGCGGCGCCTGCTGGAACAGCATTTTCAGGACGTGCTCGGCTACGGACCCGCCGAGCAACTGCGCAGGATTCGCCTGCACCAGGCCGAGCGTTTGCTGCGCGAAACCGATCTGGGTCTGGCTTCGGTAGCGCGTATGACCGGATTGGGCACGGCCGAGCGACTGTGCGTGCTCTTCCGCCAATATCTGCAATTGACGCCGGGCGAGTACCGGCGCATGCTGCCGGCCGTCCGCTAGCCGTTCCGGCTATCCTCCCAGCAGGCCGCCCAGCTTGCCCAGCACATCCCCTCCAGGCGCCTTACCGGCTAGCAGGCCGTCGAGTTGTCCGGCCAGCGGCTCTGGCAGCTTGCCCTTGATGAAGCTGATAGCGGTCTCGGCCGCCTGACGGGCCTGGGACTCGGGGAGACCGGTTTTTTGCTCGATGAGTTTGATGAGTTCTTCCATGATGACCTCCAAGGGTGGGGTGAGCATGGCTTCCTGACAGAGGGGGGAGCCCCTTCCTCCTGAGCAGGGCGGAGATATCAGGAGTTCACTACGATTTCTATCTCCTGCAGCTCCTTGGGCAGCGCGGCCGAGAGATTGCGCGCCCCACTCGCTTCGATCAGGATATCGTCTTCCAGGCGAATGCCACGGACTTCTCGGTATGCTTCCACCGTCTTGAGGTCGAGACAATCACGGAACGGCGCCAGTCTTTCCTGGTTTTCCAGTAGCTCGGGAATCCAGTAGAATCCTGGCTCGACGGTGACCGCCATATCCGCTTCCAAAGGCCGATCCAGACGTAAAAAATTGAGCCCGAACTGGGAACTGCGGCGTCGTCCCGGCGCGTAGCCGGCACGGTCGCCCAGGTCTTCCATGTCGTGTCCATCCAGGCCCAGTAGATGGCCGCTGCCGTGCGGAAAAAAGAGGGCGTGGGCGCCGCGCTCCACCAGTTCCGCCGGGTGGCCGCGCAGCAATTCGAGTTGCACCAATCCTTCGGTCATGGCCAGGCAGGCGGCTCGATGGACTTCCCGGTATTCCCGGCCGGGCCGGCATTCCCGCAGGGCCGCTTTTTGCGCTTTGAGGACCACCTCGTAGATCTCCGCCTGGCGGGGCGTAAAGTTGGTCCGCACCGGGAAAGTGCGGGTGAGGTCGCCGGCCCAACCCTCGCGGTTTTCCGCTCCGAAGTCGACCAGCAGCAGATCTCCGCGCTGCAATGTGCCCTGGTAGTGAGGATTGTGCAAAATCTCGCCGCGCCGTGTGACGATGGGGGAGAAACTGGTGGAGCCGCCTTCTTGCGTGACGGACACCAGCAAGGCGGCCAGAATCTGGAACTCGCGGCGCTCCGGCCGGGTGGCGCGCATGGCCTGGAAGTGGGCGCGCACCGTCATGTCCACAGCCTGCTCGAGTTGGCTGCGAGCGGCTGCGTCATGGCGCAGACGAAGTTGGACGACTGCTTCCAGCAAGTCTTCCGGCGCCTGAGCGTCGAGAACTTCCAGATCGGGAATTTCCGCGCCGGGACGAATGCTATCAAAACCATAGCGCTCACGAAGCTCGTCCAGGTCCGGGCCGGGACCGTCCCAGACCGCTTCCTCGAGACTCGGCCGGTCATAAAAGAGGGTGGCCCGCCCTTCTTCCAGCAGCACAGCCAGGTTGGGATGATTCCAGCCGGCAAAGTAAAGAAAATGACTGCTGGCTCGGAAGGGATAGGTTTGCGGCGGATTGCGGTGAGCCGGGCGACCGCTGCGGATCAGCACGGGTTTCTTATAGAGTCGGGCCAAACGTTGACGGCGCTGGCGAAAATCTTCAGCCTGAGTGTGCATGGCAACCTCTTACGAGTCTGGCAGAAGGCAGGCCTCCCCCGAACCGGGAAGGCGTTTCCAAACCATAGAAAGGTCGAATAAAAACATGCCGCAGCCCCCCTCTACTTTGGAAGGAGCCTTCCTTTTACACCAACTTTTTCGAGTGGATTGGACCGCCTGGCACCAGCTCAAGGAAAAGAAGCGCAGGCGCATCCAGCGCGAGAGCGCCGAAATGTTGGAGCACCTGTGCAGCCGCGGTGAGGGGGATGACAGCGGCGCGCTCTACCACGTGCTGGGACACAAGGCCGATTTGATGTTCGTCTTTTCCCGTCTTTCCGGGGAGAAATTGGCGGAAGTGGAACGGCAACTCACCTTGTTGCCACTCTGGCCCTACCTGGAGGCGACCTATTCCTATTTTTCGGTGGTCGAACTCTCTTTGCACGGAGCTCACGAACGCTACCGCAATTTGCTCTTGCAGCAGGGGCTGGCCGAACACTCCAAAGAGTGGGATGAAGCTCTGGAGGCCATGCTGGCCGAGGACCGCCAGGTGCAGAAGGCTCGTCTCTGGCCGGAATTTCCGGACTCGGAGTATATCTGCTTCTACCCCATGGACAAGCGGCGCGGAGAAGTGCACAACTGGTTCATGCTGGAGGCTCCGGAGAGGGGCAAGTTGATGTCCACCCACGGCAAGACGGGTCGGCGCTACACCAACAAAGTCTCCCAGATTATCAGTTCTTCGATGGGGCTCGACGATTTCGACTGGGGCGTTTCCCTTTTCTCCCACGACGCGCTCTATTTTAAAAAGCTGATCTACGAAATGCGCTTCGATGAAGTGAGTGCCGTCTACGCCGAATTCGGCCCGTTCTTCATCGGCCGGCGCATCGCCGCTGACCGGCTGCTCGAGTTGCGGCCCTGGAGCTCTGAGTCAGAATAGCCTTTCCACCTCGTCACGGCACTCGGGCGGAAACAAAATCATATCCTGGCTGACGCGCTCGCTGAGCGAGCGCAGCGCGCGGGTGCGCGTGACCTCGGCCAGGTTGCTCCAGTGGCGCCCTCGGCCGGTCAGTACGCGAATCGGCGTTTTGGCATCTTCCAGCGCCAGATCGCTGGGCCGGTCCACCCCGAAGTAGGGGTCGACTTCAGGAAAACGCCGTTCCACGATGGCGCGCACTGCCTGTTGTAGCTCAGGGTTGGCGCTTTCCAGCACTTTGGGCAGGCGGCGTCCCAGGAAGCGCTGACATAAATCGGCCAATACCGAGTCCGAGCCGTTCTGCCAGAGTTTGATGGCCTGGAGAATATCGCTGTCGTCGCTGGCGATAAATCCGGCCAGAAAAGCGGGCGTCAGACCGGACCCTCCTTCAAAAAGAAAGCGCAGACTTTCGGGCACCTGCAGGCGCCGGAGATAGAGCGCGCGGGCCCGCTGTAAAATGGAGCGAAGCAAAAATTCGGCCGCCCGCACGGCCCGGTGGAAATAGACCTGCCAGTGCATGAAGTAGCGGCTGAAGAGAAAGGCCTCGACCGCTTCGATGGCTTTGGCCTCCACCGCCAGCACCTCGCAACCCCGCTCCAGATCATAGACCGCCGTCAAACTCGAGAGAATGCGCTGCACGTCAAAGAGACCGTAGCGGGTGCCGGTAAAGAGCGAGTCGCGCTGCAGATAATCCATGCGATCCACGTCGAGCTGGCCGGAAATCAGTTCGTGCAACAGTCGCCGCGGATAGTCGCCGCGCAAAATCGAAAGAACCATCTCGGGCTCCACTCCGTGGCGCTCGAGCACGCTGCGAAAGCGAGTGCGAATCAGCTCCCAGCCGATCGATTCGTGGTCCACTCCGGTGAAGACGTGCTCCAGGGCATGCGAAAACGGCCCGTGGCCCACGTCGTGGAGCAATACCGCGCAGAGCGTGGCCTGCACTTCCTGGGGGCTCAGCTCGACCTGTTGCTGCCAGGTCCAATTGCGCAGCACCTGAAAGGCCAGCCAGCAAGCTCCCAACGTGTGCTGAAAACGCGAGTGCTCGGCCCCGTGAAAGGTCGAGTAGCACACGCCCAGCTGGCGAATGCGGCGCAAGCGCTGAAAATCGGGATGGTCGATCAGCTCGCAAATGACGCCGTGAGGCAGTTGGATGTCGCCGTGAACGGGATCACGAAAGGTCTTGCAAGGATCGGACAACATAGGCCGACCCTTCGCGGGTCTGCAGGTCGCTTCCCTGGCGGAGCGCGAAGGCCGCCGGCCTATGAAAATCGCCTTGCTTTCCTTCGTATCCGAGCCTCCCCACGATCCTCTGGGAGAAATGGTGCAGCAGCGGCTGGCGCGCAGCGCCGAAGACCAGATCGTGCGCGAGGTTCTACGTCCCGACCTGGGCCGTCTCAAAGGACTGCTGCTGGCCGCCCTGACCGACCCACGCTTTGACGGGATTCTGGTGGTCGCCGATCTGCCCGGTCTGGGCAACGAGGCGCTGGTCAGCCAGGTGGAGAGCAGCCTGCAGCAGCACCTGCCTGCCTGGCAGCCACTGGTGGCTCAATTGCTCTGGCCCCACATCGGCTCCCACGCGCTCTGGTCCCACGGCTGCCTGGGCCGCTCCCACCGCCGCCTGCTGGCTGCTCTCACGGGGAACCAGGCGGCCGTGGAAAGCGTCCTGGACGGCCTGCTCGTCCCTCAGTTAGACCGCCTGCTCGACTGGTCCGCTCGTTAATTAGAACCCGGCCAGGGATTGGGAGGCGAAGCGGCCCTGGTAGACGGCTTCGCCTTCGGTGCGTTCAAAGATGAACTGGCACAGGCGGGTGCCGGGGCGCAGGCCCAGGGCCACCGAGGAGACGTTGCTGATTTCCAGTACCTGGCGGTTGTTGATGCCCGGCTGCATGAAACCGGCGGTGACGTGCACCATGAGCCCCAAACGAGCGAAGCGACTGCGTCCTTCCAGTCGCCCGCAGAGAAAAGGTGCCAGCTTGATGCGCTCACGCGTAATGCCCAGGGCGCTTTCACCGGGCAGGAGCACAAAAGAGTCGGTGACTTCAACCAGTTCAGTGATTTGCGTGAAGTCCGCTTCGTCGGTCACATTGTAAATATGGTGAAGCTTCTTGAAGACGCGAAACTGATTGTCGAGATGCAGATCCACCGAACCCGGGCCGACCAGGGCGGGATTAAAAGGGTCGATTTCGATATCCCCCCGCTCCACGGCTTTGATAATTTCATCGCGGGTCAACACACCCATGGGGGAATACTCCTATGTTTTTGAAGATGGTCCATTAGATTTGAAGAATATTCAATTAAAGCCGGGAAAATCCTGCTTTCTAGAGCCAGTTGAGGTAGCTGCCGCTGGGGGTGGCCCCGCTGCGGGGATGCTCATTGTGCCGATTGGCCAGACGGAATTCGGTGCTTTGCTCGGCGTGGAAAGCGGCTTCTTCGCGAGAGACCAGGCCTTGCTCCAAAAGGCGCGTGAGCGAGGTGGTGAAAGTCTGCATGCCTTCGCTACCGCCCTGCTGAATGTAGGGATAGATTTCCTTGGTGTTGCCTTCCAGAATCAGCGATTGCACGGTAGAAGTGCAGACCAGTACCTCCACTGCCGGTACGCGGCCTTTGCCGTCGATGCGCTGCAGTAGTTTTTGGGAAACGACTCCGCGTAGACAGGACGAGAGCAGCATGCGGATCTGCTTTTGCTGATCGCCGGAAAAAGTATCCAGAATACGGTCGATCGATTGCACTGTGTTGGGGGTGTGTAGCGTGGAGAGGACCAGGTGGCCCGTTTCGGCTGCGGTCACGGCCGTCATGATTGTCTCCACGTCGCGCATTTCGCCCACCATAATGACGTTCGGATCCTGGCGTAAGGCCTGGCGCAAGGCTTCCGCAAACGAGCTGGTGTCGGTACCGATCTCTCGTTGTGACACGAAGGAATGGATATCGTGATGGTAATATTCGATGGGGTCTTCAATAGTCACGATATGGGCCCGGCGATTGCGATTGATCCAGTCGATGACGGCCGCCAGGGTAGTGGATTTTCCCGAGCCGGCCGGGCCGGTGACCAGCACCAGACCGTTGTACATGTTGGAGAGTCGCGCCAGGACCGGCGGTAGGCCCAGAGTTTCGAAGTTCGGCACCTGAGTCGAGACCATACGAAAGGCACCGCTGACGCGTCCGCGTTCCAGGAAGGCATTGAGACGAAAGCGTACGCCCCGGGAAACATAGGCCGCATCAATTTCACGGATGCTATTGAACTTGGAGCGCTTGTCTTTAGGAAGCGACGACATGACCAGATACAGGGATTCCTGCTCGGTCAACGGCCGCTCGCCGATCGGAACCAGATCACCGTTGAGCCGGACGGTGGGGGGAGCATTGGCTTTGATGTGCAGGTCGGAAGCGTTGTAATTGATGACTACGCGCAACAAGTCATCGAGAGTGAACTGGAGATCGGGAGGGCGCACCACTTCGCCGCTAAAGCCTCCCCGCGAATTCTCCTCGACGGACACCACCGCCGGGCGGGCGGCGCGCAAGCCTTGCAATTCGCGCTCCTGACGCACCAATCGATCTTCCAACTGTTGCAGTCGCTTTTCCATGAGCTGGACGACGGCCGGCTCCACGCCCGAACTGACCGGGGAGAGCGGCGCCAGCTCCGGTAGCAAGGGGGTGGTCAGCAGCGGAGAAGCCGCCGCCAATTCCGTGGAGAGCAAGGGAGAAGGACTGCCCGGTAGGGGAAGTTCGTGGGGGATGTCGCTCATCTTACAAATCTTCCGCGGAAATAGGGAAAAATCCCGCAACCGCAAGTTCCGTGTCGCGCCTCAGGAATTCCTTGAGGGCCTTCGCGCTGGGACCGGATACTGGAAGGATCGGGCTGTTAAGCCATTCTTTGTCGACCCAGTCCCAGCGAAGCTGTTGGCGCAGCTCTCGGCGCTGCCGTTTTTTCGACAAATAGGCAAACCAGCGGCCCAGTTGCAGACTCTGACGGATGGCCGGGGCAAATTTTTCCATGCAGCCCCACAGGGCGTCCCGGTTCCACACTTCCTCCACTAAGCTGCCCTGCCAGGCGACCACGTAGGCGTCGGCATAAAAGACCTGGCCGGGATAGTTCTGAGAAAGGTGGCGGGCAAAGATCTGGCCCCAGCAACTGCCCAGAAAATGTCCCAGCAGGTTCCCCTGCGGCCCACTCAAGAGACAACGCGGCCCCAGGCCCAGCCAGTGGGCGAAGTCTTGACTGCTCTCCAGTTCGATGGGAGCGGCCGGCCCGGAACCGGGAACGGCGACCTCCCCTTGAGGACCTGTTTCGGCCCTGGCCAGCACCGTTTTCTGTTTATAATCCTGGCGCAGTTTCTGCGTGTGCCCGCCCAGCGTGATGCGGCTGGGAATACGGCCGCGCCGATCGGCCTCGACGGTGCCCAAAACCCGGCCGCTGAAGGCCTCGCGAATTTCCACCTGCTTTTGTTGCAAGCTGCCGATATTGGCATGCATTTGGCCGCGCCGGTAAGCCGCTTCCAAGCGGGGAGAGGGAAGATAGCCGTCCAGCAGCCACTTGCTCTCGACCAACCGCTCCAGAGTCGTCTCCACTTCTTCCTCGTCCCAATGATCAGCCAATTCCTTCGGCAAACGCTGGACCACCGCCGCCGCCTGAATGGTTTTGCGCGGATTTTGATAGAGCAGGCTGAGAGACTGTTGCACCACCACGCTTTCGTGAGGCGGCGCCGGCCCGGTTGCCATGCCGGGTGCGTGGGCGCGCTCCAAAAAGTATTGATAGCGCATCCGTTCGCCCGGCTGGCGAAAGCAGGCCACCACCTGCGCTGCTCCACCGCGCCGGCCGGAGCGTCCCACCCGCTGCACGAAACCCAATCGGTCTTCGGGCGGGTGCAGCAACACCACCCAGTCGATGTCGCCTACATCCACCCCCACCTCCATGGTGGTGGTGGAGCAGAGCAAGGCGCAGCTCTGGCGGAGGAAGGACTGCTCGGCCTTCAGCCGGAGCTGGCGGCTCAGACTGGAGTGGTGGACGTAGACGTGACTTCCGAAGGGTGGCCGGCCGCGTAGCGAAGTGGCCGCCTCCTCGGCCTCGGCCCGGCTCGCGGCAAAAAGCAGCACTTTGTGTCCTTTGCTCAGGTCGGCCAGAGTGTCGCGCAAATTATCGAAGTCGATCCACTCGTGGTAATGAGCCCGCAATGGGCGCCTGCCCATCTCTTCCAAAACTTGCGAATGTTCTCCCAGGAAGGAGTGAGCGATGAAGTCCGGCTGGCTGGCCGTGGCGGTAGCTCCCACTCTCTGGGGGAGCGGTTTGTGCAGCGCCCGGCAGATCCAGTCGAGGCGCGAGAGTAAGCACAGGGCCTGGGTACCACGGGGAGTGCCGTAGAGTAAATGAATCTCGTCCAGAATCACCGCGGCCGTCTTACCCAGCCAGCGGGCGTGGCGGCAGAGCAAACTGTCCAGGCTTTCCGGGGTGGTGATCCAGAGGGCGGCGGCCTGTTCTTCCGGGTTTTCCGAGGCATCCGAAGTGCGCCGCCGCAGTTCCAGACCGCAGGCCGCCAACGGGGCCTGCAGACGCCGGGCGGCGTCATTGACCAGCGCTCGGGTCGGACAGACCAACAAGAGATGCTGCTGGCCGGTGCGCAGGGCCGCATAATAGCGCTCCACCAGCGGCGCCATGAAAGCCTCGGTTTTTCCCGAAGCGGTGGCCGATACCAGCAGCACCGATTTCCCCTCCAGCAAAGGCCGCGCCGCCTTTTCCTGGATGGCGCTGGGGTGGCGGAAACGGGCGAAGAAGGGATAGTAGGTCTTGGGCAGCAGAGAACGCATGCGGGGCCCTTCTCGTTGCGCCCAGGAGCCGCCTGGGGCGAACGAGAAAGTTGATCGGTGAGGCACGTGGAGAAACTGGGTGGAGCTGGGCTGTGCCTCCTGTCATTGCTGGGCGGGCAGTTGCTGGTCATCTATCTGCTCCAGGCGCAGTTGACCCAGGCCATTTTCAGCCGTCCCGAATTCTTGTATCTGCGGGTTCTTCCGGGTCTGGTCTGGCCGCTGGTGGCCGCCTGGCTCTTCTCGGCCTGGCAGGCCCGTCGTCATCCAGGCGTGACCGCGCTCCCTTTTGGCTACAGTTTGGGGTTGGCGACTTTGCTGACGAGTGGGCTGATGGTGCCGATGTATCAGCAGGCCATCGCCAAGATGCCCCCGGAGGCCGCCTGCAGTCTGACCTGGTCCGCCTGCGTGGCGCTGACTCTGCTGGTGGGTCTGTGTCAGATCTTGTTGGCGCCTTTCGCGCACCGGCTGACCTTCAGCCTGTCCTTGCCTCTCTGCCTGGGCTTGGGAGCGGCCGTGGCCATCCAGTCGCTGACCGGATTGATGCCCTGGATGCAGGAGCATCCCCTGCTGCTGGTGGCCGGGCTGGTTCCTGTGATCGCCTATCTGGTGGTGGGACTTCCCCGGCCTTTTGGTCTCTCCACCGGCTGGTTGGTGCTTGGCATGGGCCTGGCCGCCCAGATTTTTTCCGGCACCAGTTTTGAAGTTCCGGACTTTCACAGCACTCTGCTGGCGAACTGGCAGCTCGACTGGATCGAAGAGGGTCTGCAGTTTCTCTGGCTGCGGACCGAGTTCCTCACGGTGGCGCTGCCTGTGCTGGTGACCGCTCTGGTTCGAGACCTGGTGCTGCTGCGCGAGACCCAGGCTTACCCCAATGCGCCCGCCGCCCGCAACAGTCTGTTGGGCATCGGTTGCATCAACGTACTGGGAGCTTGCCTGGGTTGCGGCTTGCCCCTGGGTGTTTTGCCGGGCTATCTAGGCTATCGGCGCTGGGGGGGCGGCCAATTTTATTGCCAGGGCGCCGGCCTGCTGCTGGTGGTCTTCAGCCTGTTGGGAGGCTTCGGCCAGGTTTTTGCCTGGGTGCCTTTGCCTACTTTAGGCGTCGTGCTCAGTGCGCTGTTGCTTTCCTCGGCCGGGGTCTCGATCAATCAGGTGCGCCCGCCCCAGGGTATGCTGTTGGCCAGTTGTTGGCTGCCTTTCCTGGCCTCCCCGGGGAACGGCCCGCCTCTGCTGCTAGGCCTGATTTGGGGCGGAATCGCCGTCAGCGTGCAGACGGAACGCTTCTCTCGCGGGGCTCTGGTGGCCCTGGTGGGCAGTGTGCTGACGGCGACCGGCATGCTCCATCGCAACTTCTGGGAGCCCGATTTCGATCCCCTGGCGGGCACCTACCTCTTGCTGGCTATTTTGCTCCGGGTCGGCCATGTAGCCCCAGTAGTGCAGCCACCTCCTCAACAACCCGCTGAGGAGGCACCGATCGATAGCAGCGAAAATCCAGGCAGGCCGGTTTTCGACAGCCCGGGGGACAGCCCGTCGGTTGAGGGCGTAGCACCCGAGCCTCCTCGCTAAGCGGCGCCCAGCGCCGCGGAAAGTCTTCTTCCATGGCGTAGATCCCCAGCACGCGGGCTCCCGCGGCGGCGGCCACGTGCATCGGTCCCGAGTCAGGACAGACGAAGACATCCACCTGCTGGGCCAGGGCGGCCAGCGTGGCCAGATCCGTTTGACCGGCCAGATTGAGCACATGCTCCGGGCCGGCCAACTCGATGATCTGGTCAGCATAAGGTTTTTCCCCGGGACTGCCGGTGACGACCAGGCGAGCCCCCAGCTCGTGTCGGAGGGCCCGCAGCCAGTCGGCGAAGACGGTCAGAGGCCAGCGTTGCAGAGGGACGGGGGGGCCTTTGAAGGGATGAAAGGCGATCAGCGGTCCCGGGCCGGCCAGGGGTTCCAGCAGGGCGGCGGCCCGTTCGCGATGACCCTGAGCGATTTCCAGATGGATTTGAGGCGGTCCCGGGTCCACTCCTAAGGCGCGCACGAAATCGAGCAGAATCTCGGACCAGTGGCTGTGCTCATCGCCGTGTTCGCTGCGCACGCGGACTTTGTGGGTGTAGAGGAAGCTGTAGGCCAGCCGCGAGTCCTGACCGACGCGGATAGGAATGCCGGCCAGGAAGGTCAACCAGGCGACCTGGGTATTGCTCCATAAGACCAGGCTGGCATCGTAGTTCTTGCCCCTCAAAAGCATGGCCCACTGGAGCAAGGAGTTGAGGCTCTGGGGGCGCCTCTCGGGCCATTCAAAACGCTCTTGAATGAGGGGATGGCCTGTGAGAGCGGCGGCGGTCCGGCTTTGACACAGGAAGTCGATCTGACTATCCGGGTAGGCTTCTCCGAGAGCCTGGACCACCGCGGTGGAGAGCAGCACGTCGCCGATGCCGCCACCGGTATGAATAATGAGAATCTTACGCAGGGGGAGCGACACGGGAGAGGGCTTTGTCAGTCAAGCGCCAGGTTTCCTCTGCGCTTTCCCCCGGGCAGAAGTTCTTGACGCTGCAATGTCCGCAGCCGCTGTGGCAGGAGCCTTGTTCGGGAATGGCCCGGTCCACATAACCGCCCCGACTCAGCTGGAACAAGGCCGCTTCCAGCTGGCCCGGGCTGGCCTGCAACAAGAGCAGCAGTTCGTTTCGAGTCCTGGGTCTGACCCGCAGCGCTTCCAATAGCTCTGCGAGCATCAGGCCATGACCTGATAAGCTATCCAGCCGGCCAGCCAGGCCACGCTGAGCTGCCAGATGACCGAGAAGATCGCCCAGCCATTACCGAATTCGCTGCGCACGGCGGCCACCGTGGCCACGCAGGGCGTGTAGAGTAGCAAAAACACCAGGTAGGCCAGCGCTCCGGCCGAGTCACAGGCACGGCCGATGGCGGCGCTCAGCCCGTTGGGGGATTCGTCGGGAGGCAGTTCGGCGCTGGGAACGCCAAATAATTTGGGCACGGCCAACACCGTCTCCTGGAGAGCCACTCCGAAGCCGGTGGCCAGTTGCCCCAACCCCTCGCCCAGGCCGCCGGCGGCCACCGGTTCTTCGCCCAGAAAACTGACGCCCAGGGTCCCCACCACCACTTCCTTGGCGATGAAGCCGGGCATCAGGGCGCCGGCCAGGCGCCAGTCGTGGATCCCCAGGGGAGCCAGCGGCACCGTCAGAGCGCGCGAAACGCCGGCATAGAGACTGTTTTCGGGCTTGCCGGCGGGAACTTGATGGAGAAACCAGACCAGCAACACGGCTCCCAGAATCGGACCGGCCGCGTCGCGCAGGAAGGAATAGGTGCGCAGCCAGGCCTGGCGGAAAACGGCTCGCCAGCTCGGAAAGCGATAGGGGGGCATTTCCATGATCCCTGTCCTATCGCTGTCTTGGGGCACGAAACGGCGCATCAGCAGGGCTGTCAGCAGGCCCAAGAGCAAGCCCAGTAAGTAGAGCCCCAGAACTACGTAGGGCGCCGTCTTGGGGAAAAAGATGGCGGCGAAGAGTACAAAAACCGTCAGGCGCGCCGAGCAGGCCATGAACGGGATGGCCAGGGCTACCCGCAGACGATCTCCCAGGTTGGGCAGAATGCGGGTGCTGTAAATGGCCGGCACGTTGCAGCCAAAGCCGAGCAGCAGGGGAATGAGACTGCGGCCGGGCAGGCCCACCCACTTCATCACCTGGTCAAACAAGAAGGTGGTGCGGGCCAGTAATCCGGAGGCTTCCAGAAAGGCCATGGCCAGATAAAGCAGGAAGAGAACGGGTGAGAAAGCGGCCACAGTGCCGGCCCCACCGATGACTCCGCTGATCAGGAAGGATTGGGCCAGGGGAGCGAGGCCCCAGGAGGTGACCCAGCTGCTGAGCACTCCTTTGACCACGTCCAGAAAGCCAATCCAGGGGGCTGAAAATTCGTAGGTGAAGCGGAAGACTTCCAGCATCCCGACCAGGAACAGCGGCAGGCCCAAGAGAGGATGCAGGAGCAACCGATCAATCTTTTCGGTGCGTGAAACCCCCCTGTCTATTCGAACCTCGACGTCGCAGGTGAGGTGGCGGGCCATTTTCAGACGGGCCTCGGCCACGCTCAGGAAGGGATCCTGGACCAGTTCCAGTTGGCGGCGCAGCCTTTGCGCTTGCTCATGGCTGTCCAGGCCCGGCACGTCTTCGCTGAGCAAAGTGACAGCCCGCCAGCGGTTGGGTTCGTCCAACTGGCGCACGGCCGCCTGAAAATACTCGGGATATTCAACCAGAGCCCGACCCCGGCTGGCCCGCAGCAAGGCGGCTTTCACTTCGGCGCAGCCCTGTCCGCTGGAAGCGACCGTCTCGATGGCTTCCACTCCCAGGCAGTCGGAGAGTTTGCTGGCGTCGACCTCGATTCCGTGAGCGCGCGCTTCATCCACCAGGTTGAGGACAACCACCATGGGCAATCCCAGTTCGCTCAATTCCAGGGTCAGGCCTAGATTGCGCTCCAGATTGCCGGCATCGATCACGTTGACCACCACATCGGGTGGAGACGTAAGTAATTCCCGGCGGGTGATGGATTCCTCCGAGGTGGCGCCGGCCAGGCTGTAGGTGCCGGGCAGGTCGACCCATTCGACATGCACCTGGTCGAGTTCGAAGGAAATGGAAAGCCGATCGACGGTGGTGCCAGGCCAGTTACCCACACTCAGGTTGGAGCCGGCAATGGCGTTGATCAGGCTGGACTTACCCACGTTGGGATTGCCCACCGTGGCCACGCGCAGCACTGGCGTCATACGGAGGGCTGGAGGTGGACCTGGCCGGCTTCTAGCCGGCGAATGGCCAGTTGCAGGCGGCCGATTTCCACCTGGATGGGGTCGCCGAGCGGTGCGCAACGCACCACTTTCACGCCGCAACCCGGGGTTACTCCCAGCGACAAGAGCCGGCGCACAAAGGGCTGCGGCCCGGTGATGCGCTCCACCAGGGCGGGTTGATTGAGGGGCAGTTGGGCCAGGGTTAAACTCGGTTTCACGGTCTCTTATGGCATTCTTCTGGTAGTGCTAAACATCTTTTCTGGCGGGAAAGAAAAAAGGCGCTTGAGGCGCCTTTTCCTACTTCTGGCGAAGTCCTGTCGTGGCTATACGCTGTAGACGCCCAGTTCGTACATCGCGTTGGTCAGGTAGCTGGGCAATGACTTCCCGACGTCCTTGGGTTCCTTGCGTTGCTGAGCCATGGCCATCATTTTACGCGGATCGAGCGCGAAATTGTCCTCCGACTTCTCCTGTTGAGCACGCTGCTTGTGATCATAGAGAATGGAGGCGACTTGCTGGTCGTGTTCCATAAGCGCCTTGGCGTCTTCGGAGTTTTCCTCGGCCTCCATGTGCTCGCGATCCATGCTGTGGAGTTTCTTCAAGCCGCTGTCGAGCTTGGCGGCAATTTCTTCGGAGGGAGGCATATCCACGCGCCAGCGTTCGTCTTCCTGGTTCTGCTGCAGATCCAGCGACTTCTTCTTGGAGGCCACCACCATTTTTTGCAGTTCGCCGTGGACATAGGGGTTCTCCAGGCGATCGCGATTCATGGCCAGGAACTCCTTGAAGTTCTCCTTTTCCTTGTTGAGGAACTGCTCTTTTTGGGTGGCATGCTTATCGTTCAGTTCACTCTTCTTTTCGCCCTCGTAGCCGAGGCGGGCCAGCTTCTGGTCCTGGTTTTCTCCGCCGAACTTGACGTTGGGCTGGCCTTCCTGGCCGAGAGCAACCTGGTGGCGGCCGTCGGCTCCGAGTTCCGTTTCATAGTGGTTGTCCTGGAAGAAAGCCGTCTTGGCGGACTGCAGATCGTTGTCCAACTCGGCCGTAAAGTTCGCGCGAGCGTCCATATGGCCCATCTGCATATCCTGCAGATTGCTGAAGTTCTCTTGAGGATACTCGGGCAGACCGGTCTGAATCTCCAGCAAGTTGTTGAACGGAGTGTCGTTCATCGACTGCTGTTGAGCGGTCATGCTCTTCATCATTTTTTGCATCTCAGCCTGTTGCGACTGCTGCATTTCGCGAGCCTGCGCGGCCTGAGAGTTTTGTTGGATGGCGTTGAACAGCATTCCAACGCCCATAACGGCCCACATCATGTTGTCTTATCCTCCTCGTGACCGGCTACTCAGGCCGGCCCTTACCGTGCTGCTTCTTAAATTCGCAACCGAATGCTTGAACCCTGCCCGAAGGGAATCCCGCGCGCGGGGCACGAAACGTCCACGGTGACCAATCCGCGCCCCGAAATCGACCGAAGTAAAACCCCCTCGGGGGGCGGGCTGTGGGCCGCGCGTGTCCAACCGCGGTTGGCGATGGCCTGGCGGCTCTTTCCGGTCAAGCCGGCCGGACTCGTTATTTTGGGTGGAGCCACTCTGCTACTGGTCTATTTCGGCCTGATGCAACAGGATCTGATCCTGCTGATGACCTCGATGGTGGTGGCTGTGGTGGCCGTTCTGGACATCCTGCTGGTCTGCCTGACGGCCTGGCTGACCCATTGGTGGTGGCGCGAAGCCGAGTCGGGGTTGCCCGCCGAGATTTCTCCGTTGTTGGTCAACGCCCCCGGGCGCTTGCGCTTGTTACGGCGCCCGCCCTGGCTTCCGCTGGTTGAAGTGAACTGGCGCTGGCTGGCTCCCCGGGGCGTGGAAGTCACCTGGGGAACGGATGCGGAGGGCGCCTACGAGGAGTTTGTCTTTCGCCAGCGCTGCCTGGTCGACGGCATCGAGCGAGAATTCGAGATTTGCGATGTGCTCGGCTTTGCCTCGATTCGCTTGCGCCGCAAGCAAGCGCTGTTGCTGCAGGTATTGCCGGCACCGCTGCCGCTGGACCGGCGTACCTTCGTGACCGCCTTTCACGGCGGCGACGATATTTCCGATCCTCGCGGCGAGGCCATCGGTGACCGCGTGGACATGCGCCAGTACGCCGCCGGCGATCCGCCCAAGCTGCTGCTCTGGAAACTCTACGCGCGCACGGGCCGCCTCATGGTGCGCCAGCCGGAGCGGGCCATTGCTCCCACGCCGCGCACCTGCGCTTACCTGGTGGCCGGTAAGCTGGATGAAACCTCGGCCGGCTTGATGCGTACCATTCTCGAGAGCGGCTTGTTGGGCACCGGCTGGCGTTTCGGCGCGGACGGCAATGAGGGGTTCTGCTCCAAGGTGGAGGAGGCGCTGATGTTCCTGGCCCGCTCCGGAAATCTCAGCCAGCAAAATCGGATGGAACTGGGATTGAGAGCCTATTTGCAGCAGGCTGCCCGCGACGGCTACAACGGCTGCCTGGTGGCTCTGCCCAGCCTGCCGGGCAAATGGATCGAGGAGATTCGTAACGCCGCTCGCGTCTCGGGCATTCAGCTCACTTTTGTGGCCTCCCCAGCGGGCCTTTTGAGTTCCCAGAAAGCCCGGCCTGTGCCGGATTGGTGGAAGAAAGTCTCGCCCATGGTCTTCTCGGTTCCCCTGCAATTCCAATCCGGGGAACCAGAAGAGGTGCTCAAACAGTTGGCGGGGGTGGGCAGAGAGCGCTGGATTTACTTGCCGGCGCAACACGGGTTTGTCCGCTATGGAGGCAAGGCGAGTGCTTAAATCGATCCGCTGGCGCGAACTCGCCTGTGCTCTGGTATGGGGCTGCGCTACCTGCGTGGCCACCTGGTTCGTGAGCTTGCCCACGGCCGCCATTATCGCCGCCTGGGGCGGTTTTTTCGGGTATCTTCTGGGGTGTTGGTTGAGCGGCACGACGTTACGCTTGCTGCCGGCGGTTGCTCTTTCGTTCTCGCTGTGGGGCCTGTCTCAACTCCTGTCCGGGCTGATTTCCGACAACTATGCGCTGGCCTCCCTGATGGGCGCTGAGAATTCTTTCATCGCTTCGCAGTGGCTGTGCTGGGGCGGACAGGCCCTGGCCAGCGTCTTTTTGCTGCGTTTCCTGAGCGGCCGCCAGTCGGCCCTGATCACCGCGGAAATTCTCAGTGTGACCTTGCTGCTGGCCAGCCCGCTGGCGGCCCACCGGCAAGGCTACATCAGCCGCCCCTACTTTCTGGTCGACCCGCTCTGGTCGCGTAATCTCGACCCGATTCCGGTGCTCTTCGGCCTGGGCGCGCTGGCCGCCGGATTGCTGGTGATTCTGCAAAACGGCCGGCGCACCCGGCGTGCCTCCTGGCTCGACCTGGGCCTGCTCTTCTTGCTCATCTCCGTGCTTTACGCGGTGCTGCCCAATCGGCAGTTGCTCGACTTTGACATCCGCGATCCCCTGGGCATTCGTGGCAAAAAGGAAAAAGAGAAAGAGGCAAAAGCCAAAGAGGAGGCCGAGCGGAAGGCCAAGGAGGCAGCCAAAGAAGGCAAGGGCAAGGGCAAAGAAGGTGGTCGTTCCGAGGCCGAGGACATGGAACTCGACAAGCCTCAAGACAAGGACCAGAAGCAGAAACAGAAGCCCGTGGCCATCGTGCTGCTGCACGACGATTATAAGCCCACCTTCGGTTATTATTACTTCCGCCAGACCGCCTTCAGCCAGTACAACGGCAAACGCCTGGTGGAAGACACCACCGGCACCACCGACCGGGATTTGCTGCGCACTTATCCCACCGTGGGCGAGACCCTGACCATCGAGACCAGCGTTCCCTCCCAATCGCCTTACCACCGCGATCTGGGCACCACCGTGGCTATGATTGAAGGTCATACCAGGCCGTTCGCCCTGGTAGACGGGCGCACCGCCACCGCCGCCGAGAATCCCAATCCGCAGCAGTTTGTGCGCGCCTATGAGTGCAAGTCGCAGGTGCTCAACGTGGAATACAAGGCACTGTTTGGCCTGAAGTCGGGAGACCCGAACTGGGACGAAAAAACCTGGAAGCATTATACCGAGCTACCGGACGACCCGCGCTATCAGGCTCTGGCTGAAAAATGCCAGAAGGACCTGCCGGCTCAATTCAAAGGTTCTGACTTCGCCCGGGCCCTGATCGTGAAACTTTGGATGGACAAGACCGTCACCTATACCATGAAGGCCAGCCACGAAGGCGTACCCGACCCGGTGGCCGACTATCTGTTCGTCAATCCGCGCGGCTATTGCGTCCACCAGGCCCACGCGGCCGTCTATCTGTGGCGCTCGCTGGGCATTCCCAGCCGGGTGGGCGCCGGCTATGCCACCGACGCGCGCAACCGCGGCAACGGCTCGGCCGTGCTGCTGCGCAGCGGGGAGGCCCACGCCTGGCCGGAGATTTACCTGGACGGTGCCGGTTGGGTGACCCTCGACATCAGCCCGGAGAAGCACGAGGGGGGCGAGATCGAGGAGCCGGATCCCAACTTGCAGCGCTTGCTGGGCGAACTGGCTCGGGCTAAGGAGAAGAAGCCGGCGGCCGAGGAAAAAGCTTTCCGCAAAATCAATTTGCAGGAGGTCATGCGCTGGTTGCTGCTGGCCGGCTGGAAGCTGTTCAAGTGGACTTTCCTGTTCGCCTTCTTGGGCAACTATCTCTATAAATTCTACCGTCGCTTCGAGCCGCTCTGGGCGGGCGGTCAGCGCCTCCCGGTGGCCGCCCTGCGCTCGGGACAGGATCAATTGGCCGAAGTGGGCGTGGTGCGTGGCTACGGAGAGGGCCGCCAGGCCTTCGCCCGGCGCACCGGCCTGGAGGCCTTGGAGGGGCTGACTCACTGGCACCTGGCCGCCGTGCTCGGTGGCAAAACCCCCAATCCTAAAGAGCTCTTGCAGCTGCGCGAACAACTGCACCAACAGATCGCCCGCCGGTATCCGGCTTGGCGCCGCCTGCTTGGATTTATCAACCCCCTCTCCTGGTGGAGTTCCAGGTGAGGCATCAGGAAGGATCTATCGAGTGAGTTCAGCCATATCCGCCAGCGCCCGTCAGGAGCTGCTCGGCCACGCCCAAACGGTGGTTCAGCAACTGAAGGCGCGCCTGACTTTCGCCGTGCGCGGTCGCGACGAAGTCATCGACTTAATTCTCATTGCCTTGCTGGCCGACGGTCACGTGCTGCTCGAAGATCACCCGGGCTCGGGCAAAACCACTCTGGCCAAGGCTCTGGGCGAGTCGATCGAGGACCGGCATAACGCCGACCACATCGAACCCTTTCGCCGGGTCCAGTTTACGCCCGACTTGCTGCCCTCCGACGTCACCGGCGTTTCTGTCTTCGACCCGGAAAGTCAGCAGTTCCATTTCCGGCCCGGCCCGATTTTTGCGCATGTGCTGCTGGCCGACGAGATCAATCGGACTTCCCCGAAGGTTCAATCCGCGCTCTTAGAAGCCATGGCCGAGAAGCAGGTTACCGTGGATAACCATACCTATCGCCTCGACGATCTATTTTTCGTGATCGCCACCCAGAACCCGCGCGACCAGGTGGGCACCTACCCGTTGCCGGTGGCCCAATTGGACCGATTCCTCTTCAAAATCCGCATGGACTATATCGAGCAGAGCGCCGAACGCGACGTGCTGCGCTCCTACCGGGACCGCCGCGCGGCCGCTCCGGCCAACGCTCCGCGCGTGACCCGCGACGCGCTGGTGGAGGCGCGGCGCATCATTGATGAGCACGTTTACATCGATCCGCGTCTGAGCGATTCGCTGGTGGAAGTGGCCACTTCGTTGCGCAAGTCATCCGAGGTGGTGCAGGGCGTGTCCACCCGCAGCCTGGTGCTGCTGTTGCCGGCCCTGCAGGCTCTGGCTTTTATGAAAGGGCGCGACTTCGTCATTCCCGAGGACGTGACCGGTTTGGCTCCTCACGTCTTCGGTCATCGCCTGGAACTGGCTCCCGGCGTCGAGGACGTCCACGAAGTGGTCAAACGCTGCTTGAAAGGACCGATGGAATCATTGGCTCGGTCCACCATGAAATGATACGCCGGCTTTTGGCAGCCATCGGCCTCAGCCTGCTGCTGGGAGTGGCGGCGGTGGCTCAGGATTTGGGCCCGCTGACCATCAACGAGCAATTGGCTTTGAGCAATATCGAGGATGGTAAATGGGTGGCTCTGCGCGAGCTGGCCCAGAAAATGCTGGAAGACCCCAAAACCAAGGATAAAATCTCCACTTACTATTTTATGGGCTGCGTGCTCCACAACGGGGAGGGGGACTTGCCGCGAGCTCACTGGTATCTGGACCAGTGCATTCAAAAGTTCGCCAAAGAGTATGGCAACCCGCCCGGACGTAGCGCCCCCTGGGGTTGGCTGCAGAAGGCCTTGCTGGAGCAAGGCCAGGTTTCCGGTGAAATGGACCAGTATGAAGACCAGATCAAGACCTGGGATAGATTGGATGATCTGCTCTTCCATCGCTACGGCACCCACTTGCCCTTGATTCAGGCCTTCTACAGTTGGCCGCTGATGAAGCTGGGCCGCGAATCAGAAGCCCGCGAAAAGCTGAAGAAAGCTCTGGAAGAAGCTCCCTTCGACGAAGCCACCGTGGTGCAGGCTTTGAATTCGTTGGGCGCCCTGGAAATGGAGACCGACCATCTGGCCAAGGGCAGCCAGGCTTTCCAGGAATTGCTGGCCCAGGTGCGCCGCCACGGCTGGAAACAGAGCGTGGTCTACCTGCGCAACGCCGGCGAAGCCTCGGCCTGCCTGCTGCGCTTTGACCAGGCCGAGAAGCTGTTTTTGGAATCCACCGATTATTTTGATCCGAAATCCTTTTCCAACCCCTGGTGGGACCTTTCCACCCTTTATCTCAGCCAGGCCCGTTACGCGGAGGCCGCTTCGGCGCTGAAAAAATGCAACCAGTGGACCCATGATTCCGAGGCCTACCTGGCGCAGCAGACCTGGGCGGCCAATCAGCAGTTGGCCTGCGAGTTGATGCTGCAATTGGGTATGACCGAGCGCGCTTTTGAACTGGCCAACGCCTTTGTCGATCGGCCGGATCGCAAGGGCGGAGACTCGGTGCAGCGCGACCAGTGGGAAGCCGCCAACATGATTATCTTCCGCGAGGCGGCCAATGCACGGCGTAACTCCATGCGCGAGGAAATGTGCTGGAGCAAGGGACTGAAGTGGTGGCAACTGCTCTGGAAGCAGCGCGACCTGGCCTGGCAGGCCTATGTCAAGGGCCAGCAAGCGGCTTCTATCATTGTGTCGCACGGTCGTATTATGAGCTGCCTGCGCTATACCTACGCGCCGGGCACGGTGCTCATCCCCAACTACGTCCGCATGGAGTTGCCCACCCTGCTGGGCCCGGGCACCACGCTGGCCGCCCTCGACCAGTTGGAATCCAAGAATTTCGAGACTCTGGAATTGGAGCGCCCCTATCTTAACGCGATTCGTTTCGAAGCCATGGCCCGGGCCGGGCGCACGGACGAGGCATTGGCCAGCATGGAGCAGGTGCTCAAGGAACTGCCCGCCTCCGAGCGCCTGCTGGCGGTGCGGGTGCAGGCCCGGGCCGCCAAGATCTATCTGAATCGCGGTGACCTGGCCAGGGCCCTGCCGCTGTTGCAGCACGTGATGGAGGATGGTCCGGGGCTGATGCGCAGTTTGGAGATCGAGCTGCCGGTCAGCTACGCCAGTGACGGCTCGGCGGTGGCCAACGAGGTAGTGGAGATGTGCCGCCACTCTCCCCGCTTTAGCGAACAGGAAGGCGGCTTCAAGATTCAGGTCAAAGCCGCCCAGGCCAGTCTGCTGGGACCGGATAACAGTGTGCTGCGGGTTTCCGAATTGGGCAAGCCGGAGAAAGGCGTGACCCCGGCCGCCCAGCTGTGCGCGGCCCTGCACGAGCGCTTCTTCGCCGTCAAGATCGACCTCTCTCAAGAAGACATCGGCAGCCTGGACGGCGTGGTCACCGGCACGGTGCAAAGCAAGCAGATGCAGGAGATGTTCTTCCCAGGTTCAACCAAGCCCGACGATCACCCGAGGGAGCCCTGAAGTGCGTTTAAAACTTGAATGCCGCGGCCTGGAAATCCTGGCCTGCGACAGTAAATGGCTGGACGAGGCCGTCCAACAAGAAACCCCCGAGAGCAAATTGGTGGTCGACCTGCGCAAGGTCAACGAGATCGAGAAGCTTCCCGAGAACCTCAAGGATAAAGGCATCACCCGTGTCTCCCTCCCCATCACCGCCAGAAGCTGGTCCGAGCAAGACATGGACATGCTGCGCCGCGAGTTCCTGCGCGGCCAGTCGCCGGTAGTGGTCATGTCGGCCGGCGGCGAACGCGCCGCCCTCGTGATTCTCCAGCACGTCGCCCGCGTCGAACAATGGCCTCTCGAGAAAGCCCTGGAGAAATGCCCTGAAGTGGCCAATCGGGCGGAGCTGAGAAAGCTTTTATCGGAGTATCTGGAGCGTCACGCGCGCAGCTAGGTGGCATTCGTTCGTTCCTCAGGTCGTAGTGTATTTTATGCCGATCGGTGGTGAGGTGGAAAGAAAAAGCCTGGCCGCAAGAATCCAGGCGATGGTTGAGTGCCCCGATAGCGGCGCCCTCTACCGGGGCGCGCTGCCGGGAACAGAGATTTCCCAGCCCTGATGGCTCTCAAAGAGGTGGGGTGATGGCTAAAGGTGGCCGTGAATCAACCGGCTCCCACCGCCGGCCTGCAGTTGGCAGCCGTCGGTGCATCCAAAGTCAAAAGCTTGCAAACTATTGACGATAGAAGGCCTGGGCTTAGCACAGCTCGAGAATCTCAGTAGTCTCGAGCTGGAGCGTTGATGATCTTGGACAGATGGGTGCAGCAGGCGGTTCACCAAAAGTTGTTTCCCATGTTCGAGCCTGATTTCCACCCGAGTAGCCACGGATTCCGTCCGCAACGGGGCGCCCAAACGGCTATCCAAGAGGCTTCTAAACTGGTGAATGACGGTAAAGAATGGCTCGTTAGCATTGACCTCTTCCAGTTCTTTGACAGAGTAAATCATCAAAGACTTCTGGCCCGAGTGGGTCGGCGCGTGAAGGACGGGCGAGTTCTTAACCTGATTCACAGGATGCTAAAAGCCAAAGTAGTCCTACCGGACGGAACGCGTGTACAAACGGACGAAGGCACGCCGCAAGGGGCCCACTATCCCCGCTCCTGTCAAACATCGTCCTGGACGAACTCGACAGGGAATTGAAGCGGCGAAACCTCGATTTCGTCAGATATGCCGACGACGTGAATGTCTTCGTTCGAAGTGAACGGGCGGGCGCCCGAGTAAGGGAAAGCCTGACTCGTTTCATCGAGCAAAGACTCAGATTGAAGGTGAATGAGGAGAAAACCGTGGTGGCGCTGTCTAAACAGGTCCACATACTGGGATTCTCTCTGATGCGGTCGAGAAAGTCGGGGCGCACCGAAATCCTCCTATCCAGTCGCAGTAAACAGCGGATTCGGGCAAAAATCATTCAGGCTTTGCACCAAGTGGGGAGCAAACGATTTCTTCGGCTTGGGTGCACATCTGCGCCGCAGGATTCGGGCCATCATTATAAAGCAGCAAAAGCGACCGGAGACTTTGTTCAAGCACCTCATGAAAATGGGAGTGAGCAAGGACACCGCCGCACGAGCAGCTTTTGGCAATCATGGCATCTGGGTGAAAAGCAATCTGCCAGCCCTTCAGCGGGCCTACCCGACCAAATGGTTTACGGGAAAGCTCACCTGTTTGTGGACCATGTGGAAAGCTGCCCATATTCCAGTTACGGAACCGGTCTCGGGCCAACTGCTGCTAGGCCTATGAGAAATCATTCTGAAGAGCCGGATGTGCGGCCCACAAGTCCGGTTCTGTGAGAGGTTCCCCCTGGCAACAGGGGGCGCCTCCTCGGCTCGGGAACAGAGATTGGGTGCCGGCTGAAAGACAGAAGGGGTGGGGCCGCACCCCGAAGGTGCCCTGCCCAAGGCCTGCGCTCTATCGAGAGCGCAGGCCTTGGAACAGAGACTTCCGTACAACCAAGGCGGAGCCTCATCCCGAGAATAAAGCCTGACCCCAGGCACGAGACCCGCCGGCCTGAGGCCGGCGAAAGAAAGCTACCAACCACGCAGGCAACTTTTCACGGGACTCCGGAGGCTCCAATCCTCACCCGGCGGTGTACATCCTGGAGATACAGGCGACAGATAGCACCACTGTGGCTGAATAGGCGAAAAACAGCCAACAAACGGTCCTGGGGGTCGCGACTCCATCTCTACGAGACAGAAAGGCTGCCAAGAACCACACCACGGTGAGCAGTAGAACCGAAAGACCTGCTCTAAGATGAATCCACCACACAACCGCATTGGAGATCTCGACCAAAGGCGATTGTCGCACCATGAAGCCTGAATAGTCGAAAGCTCTTGTACTGTTGAGTAGTAATGGGACTGTTGCCGTCGCCGCTAACGATATTAAGTAACAGCCAGTTGGTAGAGCAAGCCTAGCCTTCCAGTTAACTGGGCTAGCTTTTGAAAATGAACTGCCTAGACCGTTTGGGCCATCGAGACTAGGGTTCGAGCCGAACATTGCTGTTTCCATAGAGCTTTAGATTCGGATTCCCGACCGAATCTACTGCCTCTCCAATCGTTTTTCCCTGGAGTAATTGGTCGAATAGTGACTGGATTGCTCGATCCGAGACACCGGCATCAATACTCCGATCCCACCCGACAAAAGCCGCGTTAGACTTAGAGTTTATGCCGAGTGACTTAGCTAAAGCATCTGTCTGTCCAACTTCGCAAGAACCAGCGATTACGAGCTTTGCCCGAAAGGGACTGTATCCAAAGCCGCCAGAACCAGGCAAATCTCGATCGTCACTTCGCACGACATCAGTCGTCTTATTTGGACCAAGATCCCACCCTGCTATGCCGTTGGCGTTAATCGCACCATGCGTAGAAACGTAGACCACATCGTTGTCGTAAAGCGAGTTTATTAAACCGAATCGGTCAACTCCTTGGCACAAAGAGAACGTGTGCCCCTTTTTCTCGAAGTTGGGGCGGATCTTGGTGTTCACGTAGTTCTCATTGAATTGGACCCCGCCACCGAAGTATCCCTTATACTTCCCACTTAAAAACTTCACCCGGTCTAAACCATTCGGGTCCACCCAGGTGGCGGGATTTTGGCCAACATATGTATACCAGTTGAGTCCACCAGCGAATCCAACCGGATCCTGTCGCAGGAAGCGTCCGAGGGTGGGGTCATACCATCTTTGTCTCATGTAGTAGAGGCCGGAGAAGGCCGTCTCGTTGCGCACGCCGGCACCACCCACGTAGGTGTGGGCGCGCAGGCTGCCGGAGCCGGTGGTGGTCTCCGGGATGCCGAATTCGTTGTGGGTA
>JAHBVR010000014.1 GCA_019637395.1 Vulcanimicrobiota bacterium | reverse complement strand
TTAGACATGAGCAAAGCTAAGGCTTGCTCTTTGACGTTGAATTCAGGCTACGTGGCGAGGCCTATAAAGTTCTGTTACCGAACAATTTAAGGCTGTTGCCAATTTCTTTACGGTGGAAGTATACGGCTTTACCCGCAGGCTCTCGTACCGGCTTATTTGTTTCTGGCTGACACCACTCGCTTCGGCCAACTTCGCTTGAATCGGCTGAATTCCTCACCAGCCATGGGGAAAGTAACCCCGCCTCTTGCGCGAAGCCTCACCAACCTTTAGAGTAGTGGCTGACCTGAGGGGCTGGAAGCTTAGGGTCCCGTAAAACACTGAACCTCCTGTCCCCTGCGGGTCATCTTTTCTCAAGTCTGCTCATTTTTCCGATAGGCTTTCCTCCTCCTGATACAACTGAATATACCCAAGGTTCGCATCTTTCGGCCACTCTCAGGTACCCGCAGGGGGTCGGAGCAAACTCGGCCCAACCCGTAGACACTCTTCCAGTCCCGACGTAGCTTCCCTTAAGACAAGCGGCACATGTGCATACTATATCAAATTCAAGCGAGGTATACAAGAGTTGGCGGGTGGCCAAAACTTGAATCGGATTCGGCGCGCGGAGCCCGTTCCCATCAGGCTCAAGTGGACCGCGACAGATTTGGTCGTGCAAATAAGAGCCGTTAGTTCACGGTGGCAATCAAAAGGCTATTTTTTTTCTTCAAGTTTTACGTAACCAGGACTGCTTGAGTAGCGTAACTATCGAGCTAGAAGGCAACTAACTTCTCGAAAAATCTCGAGCTCGTCCTGGAGTTTGGGCCACCGATCGCAGCTCCTCCGGAGAGCAGGCCAGGGCTACGCGCGCCTCCCCGCCCAAGGCTGCTCCTCGAACATGGAGGTAACCGCTACCCTGAAGCTGAACTTGATGGCGGCCGAAATCGAACGTTGTTGACGCCACTGTTGGCCTGAGCGCCTGCGGCCGGAACCACCACCCATCTGCTGGCGGGCCATCGCTTCGCCGGAAACATTGCTCATCCCGTTGTGCGGAGGTGGTCCATCACGGCGATACCGAGCTCAGTCCGACCAACCTATACCGCGGCCGAGCTGGCCATCAGACCGTCTCCGCCCACGCCGGGCATACCTCCACCGAACTGGCTTAGGACCCGTCGCTTAATAACTCAGACGTTTGGGCGCCAGCTCCATCCCCACCCGCTGCGTCGCAACTCCGCACCGTATAACCCGATACGCCTTGTCGTTGCTCCTTGCGGGAGGGGCGCCTCTGGCACCGAAACGCCCAGCGCCGGGCCCTTAGTTGCAGGCCGCCGTGCAGTAACTGCTGGAGGCCTATCCTGCCATCCGCCCAAAGCGAAGCGACGGGCCAGGCGGTAAGACTTGACGCCAATGCTGCTCCTGTGTTTTCGCTACAATAGTTGGCTATCGGGAAGCACAAGCCCAACAAGCTGGGTGCAGACTATCCACCCGGTGCTTTCCTTTGGGATTCGAAGCCCGGCGAGGCTGAAGCTGGCACCGCCGCCGGGCCTGGGGCCCGGAGAAGGAGTTGTATTAAAACTGGAAGCGGGAGGGGATGAGGTGGGCGTAGCCGGCTACCTCGGAGATAGCGGGGAGGCTTTCTCCCTCGGCCAGAGGCACGAAGTTGAACTGCTCGACGACCCAACTGTCAGGGTTGTTTACCGCGGTGCATTCAAGGACTTCGTATCGGTTCATCATCGGTGTGTCGCCTCCGTTTTGTCTGACCACACTTTATAATGCGATTCTAAAACAGACATTTGCGGAGGGCCCCAGTTTTTGCCGATTTGTAAAACCTGAGCACCAGTTTTGTAAACACGGCCAGGAGCTGTTTTAGACTTGTCTTGCAGAAAACGACCGGTCGTGCTAAAATCCGATTCAGGATGAGTATCAAAGGCGTAGAGACGCGGGCGCGCATTCTTCGGGAGGCCCTCAACCAGGTCAGCAAGATCGGCTTTGAGGGCCTGACACTGGGGCCGCTGGCCGAGCAACTGGGGCTTTCCAAGAGCGGACTCTTCGCCCACTTCGGTTCGCGCGAGGAGCTCCAGTTGGCTGCTTTAGAGCTGGCCGCCGAGGATTTTCGCAAAGCCGTCTTGGAACCGGTGGTGCACACCACTCCGCGCGGTCTGCGCCGGTTACTGGCCATACTCAAACGCTGGTTTAACCGCTATCCGCAGGAAGGCTGTGTATTTCTGGCCGGCTCGGCCGAATACGATGACCGCCCCGGAGAAATGCGCGATGCACTGGCCGCGTTCCATTCTCAGTGGCGCGGAGCCCTGGCCACGGCTTTGCGCCAGTGTCAGGAAGTGGGCGATCTGGATCAGGCTATGGACGCCGACCAGGTGGCCTTCGAACTGTTCGCCATCGCCGCCGGCGCTCACCACGATTATCGTCTCTTCGGGCCCGAAGCCGGCAAGCGTGTCAAAATTGCCGTCGAGCGTCTGTTGCTCAGTTGCGGCGCCGTTCAAGAAAAGTTGATCTGGAAATAGAAGGGAGTCTTTTTTATGTGGGCCTTAAAAAGCACGATCGTTCGTTCAATTATACAGGGGAAGTGGCGGGCCGCCGCCTTGATTTCCAAGCTAGAGCCCGACTGGGGCAGTCAAATGGCGGTGGAGCTGGCCTTGCGCACCCACCGCCCGAGGCGACCCGCGCCCATCGGTTTCTGCGAGCGCCCTCACTATCGCGAGAGTCTCAGCGTGCAGGGGCACAAAATCGCCGTCTATCGCTGGGTGGGTCGCGGTCCGCGCGTGCTTGTCTCGCACGGCTGGAATAGCTCGGGCCTGCGCCTCTACCCCCTGATCGAGGCGCTGCGCCAGCAGGGCTATGAAGTGATCGCCTTCGACCACATCGGCCATGGCCAGAGCAGCGGCCAGAGCGCCAGCCTGGCTCGCTTCGCCCGCGTCATTCAAAGTCTGCTGCAACACTATGGTCCTTTTGCGGCTGCGGTCGGGCACTCCATGGGAGCGGCCGGCCTGGCCCTGGCCCGCCATCAATCGGGCGGCGCCCTGCCGCTGGTGTTGCTGGCTCCGCCGGCGGACGTGCGCCGCTGGTTCGCCCACATCGCCGAACGACTGGGCTTTTCTCCCAAGGCCTACTTAAAGATGGAGCGCTTTCTGGAACGGCGCGAGCACATCGACCTGGACAGCACCCCTCCGGAGGTCACCATGACCGCAAAGAGCGCTCCCAGTTTATTGCTTATCGGCCAGAAGGACCGGGAAGTTTCGCCTGAGGAGAGTCGGCGCTATGAGCGCGGGCCGGTCCGGCGCCTGGAGTATCCCGATCTGGACCATAAGACGCTGTGCGCCGATCCCGAGGTCTTGAAGAATATGCTGGACTTCCTAGCCGAGAGCGTAGCCAGGCCCTGAGTTCCCGCTGGCCCACCGGCGTGTCCAGGACACAATGGCCGCCTCCGGGCACCACTATCAGTTTACAGTCTTTGCCTTTCAGAGCGGCCGCCAGTTCGGTGCTGCAGGCCGGGTCGACCCGATCGTCCCGCTCTCCCACCAGCACCAGCAGCGAGCCCTGCAGCCGGGAAGCGTGCGGCAGATTGGAATTTTCCCGGTAGGCTGGCCCTACCGGCCAGCCCATCCACTGCTCTCCCCAATAGAGGTTATCCCGGGTCAGATCATGATTACCGCAATCGGCCACGGCCACCTTGTAAAAGTCGGAATGCCAGATCAGCGCGGCCACGGCGTTGGCCCCACCGGCCGAAGAACCGTAAATGGCCACCCGGCTCAAATCCATTTGCTTATAGCGGCGGGCCGCGGCCTGGATCCACAACTTGCGATCAGGCAGACCGGCGTCTTTGAGATTTTGCCAGCACACGTCGTGAAAGGCTTTGGTGCGGCCGTTCGTGCCCATGCCGTCGATTTGCACCACGATATAGCCTAGATCGGCCAGGGCCTGCTCGCTTTCCCGTCCGTCGGCACAGGTTTTGGGAGCGAAAGATTGGTGCGGGCCGGCGTAAATATGTTCGACCACGGGATATTGCTTATTTTTGGAGAGGGGGCGGGGAAAGTAGAGGCGGCCGTAGATGTCGCTGACTCCATCGCGGCCTTTGGCCACAAACAAGGGACTGTGGGATTTGAGGGAGGGGGCCCGAGTCAATTCGGCCAGCAGTTCGCCGGCGGCGGTGCGCAGTTCCACGCGCGGGGGCTGGTCGGCCCGCGACCAGGTGTCCACCCAGTAGCGGTGGCTGGGAGAGGGCAGCGCCGCATGCTGGCCCTCTGCCGGAGTAATTTGAAGGACTCCGGGTCGGTCCAGGCTGGCTTTGCAAACTTTGGCGTAGTAGGGGTCGGCCAGGGTGAAGTAGACCTCGCGGCGCTCGTCATCCATGCCCAGCACTTGCTGCACCACGCCTGGGCCCGGAGTCAGGTCGCGCACCACCTGCCCGGTTTGCGCGTCTATCAAAAAGAGGTGATTGGATCCGCTGCGCTCCGACATCCAGATAAATTGCTTATCTTGGAGCCAGGCGCAGTAGTATTTCTCGGAATCGCAAACAAAGGTGGAGCTGGACTCTTCGGCCAGGGCGCGCAGCCGGCCCTGGAGGTCGGTTTCGAGCAGGCGCAGGTGTTGGTGGCCGCGTTCCTGATAGACAAAGCTGAGGCGGGTGGAGTCACTGCTCCAGCGCATGGAGTGGAGGGCCAGTTGGTGCGGGAAGAGCTGGTCGGAGAGCGTCAGCTGGCCTCCCTGCAGGTCAAAAAGACGCAGGCTGTGAGTGGGCAGTGGGTCGCCCGGGTGGGGAAAGTCGGCCGGCACGCCGGCACGGGTGCGCAGGGCCAGAAAGCGGCTGGAATCGGGGGCCCAGAAAACGTTCTCGGGCAGGTACTCATCGCCGGCGGCGCCGTCGTGGCTGCAGGGGCGGCCGTTGAGCCACAGATTGTGGTCGCGCACTTCCAGCAACCACTGACGGTCGGGCGACTCCAGAGTGGAGCGCGGCACCGGGCTGTCGATCTCGGCCCGGGTGGGACAATCGCTGGCCTGAAAGACCGCCAGCAGGCCGCCGCTGTCCAGGTCGCGGGCCAGCCAGGTCTGCCCTTGATAGGTCAGCTGCTCGGCCTGCTCTCCGGCCGCCAGCTGGCGGTGCTTGTGCTCCAGATTGCGCTCATCCAGCCAGGACAATTCCACCGTAGCCGAGGTCCGGTTCTGAAACTGCACGGTGGTGGGCACATGGGTGGTGGCGTAAGGCCCGGGCTGGACCAGGGGAAGGAGCGCTTCGCGCAGCAGAGTGGTCTCCTGCAATTGATAGGTATCCAGGTCCAGGAGGTAGTCCCGCTCGCCCACCAACCCCAGCCGGCGCGCATGAGCCGGGTCGTAGAGCAGGCCCAGGATGGGCAGTTGGTCGGGCTTACAGCCAAGTCTACGCGCCAGGCGGGCGTGGTCGAAGGCCGGGCGCGGGCGGGGATCGCGCAAGTCGACGTTGACAAACTGGCTGCCGCTCCGATACCAGAACTGGCGCTCATCTTCACTCCAGTGGGGGCGCACCACCCAGGGCTGAGCCCAGGCGCAGGCGCACAGGCTGAGCCAGAGTGCCCATCTCATGCTTATTGGGGCTGCTGGGCGATCGAACTGACCACTTGATTGGGTCCGTACTGTTTGGCTTCGGCCAGGGCATCCTCAGCTGCTTTGAGCATGTGGTCGGGCGAATTGAAGATGCTGTCGCTCTGGACAATAGAAAAACTGGCGGTCAGGTGGACTTCTTTAGGCAGGTCCAGATGAGTCAGACAGAGGCGCAGGCGTTCCGCCAACTGGCGGGCCCCGCTCACTTCGGTGTCGGAGCAGAGGATAAAAAATTGCTGGCCGTCGTAACGGCACACCAGGTCGGAGGCGCGCAGTTTGGACTTGAAGACGTGGGCCACGGCTCGCAAGATCTTGTCTCCAAAACGCTGACCGTGGTCATCGTTGCTGCGCTTGAACTCGTCCAGGTCGCAGAGGATGCAGCAGAAGGGAACCATTTTGCGGCGGAAGAGCTGCCATTGCAACTGCAGGTGCTGCATGGCGAAGTGCCGGTTGGGAAGGCGAGTGAGCGGGTCCTGCGAGGCATTCTCGCGCAAGAGGTTCTCCAGTTGGGTCTGGCGCCGGTAGAAGTCGCGGCGCTCCTGGTAGAGGGCCAGGCGCCGGCGTAGGACCACCGGGACGATGGGAGACTGGAGAAACTCATCCACGGCCGCAGCCTGTTCTCCCAGTTGGCTGAGGGCTTCGTGGCTACCCACAATCCAGAGCGGCACGCCGTGCCGGTGGGCCGCGCTGGCCAGCGGTCCGACCTCGCCGGGGGGGGCGATGACCAGGTCGAAACGCTCGCGGCCCAAGAAACGGGCTGCTTCCTCCATCTGTCCGGCGGTTTTCACCGTGTGGCGGGCGGCCTGCACGGTGCTGGCCACCGCGCTGGCGGCTTCCCCGTGAACGAGCAAGATATGAAGCGGGGTCTTGGGACTCCTGGGCACCTCGGGCTATTCCTGACGGCAAGGGAAAATCCTTACCAGGTTAAGACTGTCCAACAATTCACAAACTGGCAAAGAATGCCCGCTACACTGGCACCGTGGCGGTGCCGATTAGCAACTTCAACTTTCCTGCCCCGCAGGTGCAGGCGGGAGGGATGCTTCCTAAGCCGGCGGTGGCGCCGGGGAATCATCAGCCACCGGCATCCGGCGATGCTTTCGTGCCCGGCGGCTATACCGGCTGGCAACCCCCCACAGTGCCCCCCGGCCTGGCCCCAGAGACGCAAGCGCCGGTTTGGTGCCCCCTTCCCGACGCGCCCGGCTCACCTTTTCCCGCCTATGCGCCGCCGCCGGGTTTCCAACCACTGGTGTTCGTGGACCCGGGCAAACTCGGCCACACCACCGGAGATCTAAAAAAACCAGGATCCCTGGTGGTGGTCGACCAGTTCATCGCGCCCATGCCGATGATGGGTATCGGCGGCATGACCGGCTCGCTGGAGACGCCTCACGGCCATCTGGTTAGCGAGAGCGCCACCCACGACGGCTTTTCCGGCAATTTGATCCCCTCGGAAATTAGCTCTAAATACGGCCAGGAAAAGTTCATGATCAAGCAGTCTTTGAACGAGCCTGGACTGCCCCCCGAGGAATTCAAGAAACGCCTGGAACTCTCGGTGGCTCTGGAGTCCGTCAGCTTGATGGACTCCATGTCCGAACGCTTGGAAGGCCTGAAAGAGGCCGGCCTCCACGGTTCGGCCGTAAACCTCTCTTACGGCATCAGCCAGGCCGGTATTCTCGATCGTTTCTATTCCGACGCCAGTCTGGCCTGGGCTGGCTGGGGACCTACCAGCGAATTCAAGAAGCCACTCCTGGAAAACTACGCTCGTGCCTTCGACCTGGATGCCTCCAAGCTCAGCCACCAGGACCCCAAGATTGCCGGTCCCGAAAGGCGCAAGCTGCAACAGGCGATTGCCGACCAGGTGTCCGGCACCATGGAAACCCATCCAGCCGTCCAAGAATCCCACCAGAACTACGCCAAAGCCGTCATCGAATTGGAAAAAGACCACAATTCGGTTGTGGTCTCCGCCGCGAACTACGGGCGCGTGGTTGAATATTTGGATCAAGATGCCGGTGAGTCGGCTCCCAAGCTGCGCGTGAGTTCTCAGTTTCACGACAATGTGCTGGCCACTCCAGAGACCACCGTGGTCGGAGCCACCGATGGTTCCGGGGACCAGGAAAAGGTAGCCGGTTACAGCAGCAACTTTCAGGAAGTCGACATCTATGCCAACGGTGTCGCGCCCAAGCCTTCCCTGCCCGGGCAGAAAAACGCGCAAGGAACTTCTTTCGCCGCTCCCAAGGTAGCCCAGGCCATGGCCCAATTGCACGAACTTTACCCCGAAAAATCCAGTGCCGAGATCGAGGATATGCTCAAGGAGCAATTGTCTCATCAATTGTTGAGCTATGACGGTAACGTCCAGCGGCCCGTGCTCAACGAGCAGCCGGATTTCGGAATGTTGAGTCTTTACACTTAAGCAAACCTGAAATTAGCGCGGGATTCATAGCGCTGTAACATGCGCGCCGGCTTCCTTCCTTTAGTCTGGTGTAAGAGACCAAGGACACACTAGAGGAGACACAATCCCGTGCAAGTTACCCCGCAGACATTCCGCATGCAGGTTGATAACAAAGGGCTGCAAGTAGCCCCCGAAAAGGCCGAAGTCGCCAAACAGATCGATACCGACGGCGACGGCCAGCTCAGCACTCGCGAAATCAACGATTACATCGACAAGCTGGCCGATGCGGGGTTGCATGGCTGCGGCCACCATCACTCCGGACAGTTCGACCTGGACGCGGACGAAACCAACGCCGACCGCGCCCGCGAATTCAGCTTCTCGTTGGCCCAGGTGCCCAACCCCGACCGCGCCGGCTACCACAGCTTTGACCAGGCCATCGCCGAAATGGACAGGCTGGCCGAAGCCAACCCGGACTACGTGCAGCGCCAGGTGCTGTGCACCACCGCCGAAGGCCGTGAAGTGGTCGCCTACAAGTTGAGCGAGGGCGCCCAGGGCGACACCTCTAACAAGACCGGCATTGTCATCACCGGTTGCCACCACGCGCGCGAGTGGGCCACTGTGGAAGCTCCTCTGACGCTGGCCCACGACCTGCTCGACGGTCTGGCCGACGACCCGGCCAAGCAGGCCCGCTTGAAGGACTCCGAGATCTGGATCGTGCCCTGCGTCAATCCGGACGGTTACGAGTATTCGCGCAGCCGCGACAACATGTGGCGCAAGAACCGCCGCCCTCTGGAAGTGGATCAGCTGGGCAACCCCACCAAAGCGGTGGGCGTCGATCTCAACCGTAACTATTGGGACTTCAAGCCCGAGCACGAGCATATCTTTCGTCCTGATGGCGACAAGCCGGGCGTGACCGGCGACGATTTCTCGGCCACCAGCGACAACCCGCGCAGCGAGGTTTACCGCGGTCCGTCAGGCGGCTCCGAGGTGGAGACGAAGGCCATGATCGATCTGCAGATCAACCGTCCCAACATCAAGGGTTGCATCGATTATCACAGCTACGGTAACGACATTTTCTATCCCTGGGATCACACCGCCGAGCCCGGCCCCAATTTGGATCTTTACAACCAGCTCAAGCCCAAGTTGGAAGACGCCACCGGCGGCTGGGCCGTGTCCCAGGGTTCGGACCTGTATCTGAACAGCGGCGACTCCACCGACACGCAGGGCGCCAACGGCATTCTCGGCCTTACCTTCGAGATGGGCCGCAGTTTCCAACCCCGCCCCTCGCAACTGCCGGAAATCACGGGCAAAGCCAGCGCCGCCACCCGCGCCTTCATCGACGAAGTCATCAATATGGACAAGGCCGGCCTGATCGCGCGCAGCTAGCCGGTAGCGGGGCCGGACTTGCCGAAAATTTTGGCAAGAGTTGCCAAGAAAGTGGCAAGCGACCGGCGGCCGGGCCGGACTTGCCGGAAATTTGGCAAGAGTTGCCAAGAAAGTGGCAAGCGACCGGCGGCCGGGCCGGACTTGCCGGAGATTTGGCAACAGTTGCCAAGAAAGTGGCAAGCGACCGGCGGCCGGGCCGGACTTGCCGGAGATTTGGCAGCAGTTGCCAAGAAAGTGGCAAGCGACCGGCGGCCGGGCCGGACTTGCCGGAATTTGGCAACAGTTGCCACAAAAGTGGCAAGCGACCGGCGGCGGGGTCGGACTTGCCGGAAATTTGGCTAGAAAAATTTTAAAGTAACAAGCAAGAAATGCAGGCCGGTCGCGAAGGGGCGGCTCAACGACCCGGAGGATCATGATATGGAGCCTGCAGAGAAGAACCAGCCGGCGCGAGGCCGGTCCACCGCGAAGCCGCGACGCCGTCCGGCCCCCACCGCCGACCAGCAGCTTTTAGATTTCCTGGCCCCCTGGGTGCCGATCTGGGTGGATCTGGGCTCGTTGAGTGAGCCGGAAATTCGCGATCTGGCCTTTCAAGGCTTTGCTTCCTTGATTGGCGACGACGTCAGTCTGGCCGAAGGCTTCGCCTGGCAAATGCAGCGTTGTTACCCCAACCAGCCGGAGACTCTCTTTGCCTGGGGCTCGTTGCATATGCTGGGGGGGCGGGAAGCGCTGGCCTATCGGTTTTTCACGCAAGTCCCGTCCTCCCACAAGCTGGGCTCGGCGGCCCGAGCCTCGGCCCGCGACCTGCTCTTTCAACTCCAGGAAGACTGGGAATGCCAGGCCGCTTCTCAGGAAGCTCAGTTTCATATGGCCCGCGGCGCCCTGGCCCGGGCCGAGGAATGCGCCCGCGAGGTGCTCAAGAAATGGCCTGACGATCTGGCCGCCCGGGTGGACCTCAGCACCATTCTGTTCCACGCTGGCCAGCGTCACGAAATGATCGACCTGTGCCGCCAGGTAGTGCTGGAACATCCCGACCATTTCTCGGCGGTGGCCAACCTTTTCACTTTCCTCTACCTGACCGGCCAGATCGAGGAAGCCTTACCGCTGGGCCAGCGCCTGCGCACCTGGAAAGGCGACTTTAGCCTGCAAAAGGCGGCCGAATGCGCCGCCCTCCAGGGTGATGACCGGGGCGTGCTCGAGTATTTTCGCCAGGCCGTCGAAGCCGGCCGGGAAACCCCGCTGCTCTACCATCTGGCGGCGGTGGCCCAGGCGCGCAAAAACCAGTGGCGGGTGGCCATCGACCACTGGCAGCAGGCTCTGGAGCTGAACCAGGACCTGGAAGTAGCCCAGGAAAATCTGCTTAACGCGGGCCGTCCCAAGAGCCGCCGCCACTCTCCCTGGCCCTTTCCGCTGGAAATGTGGGTCTCGCGCCGGCAACTGGAAGACCAGGAAGATCTCAGCCCGCTTCTGCCCATGTTGCTCGACCGCGGCGACCCTCAGGCCACCGAGCTGGCTGCCGGCATCCTGCTACGCGAACCCACCCCCGCACACCAGACGCTGGCCCGTCACTTCCTGGCCAGCCAGCGCGGCACCGCCCGCCTGCGCGAGGTTATCGCCAGTTGTCTCTAAAGGCGGTCGCCCTGGCGCTGGTTTTGACCGGCACGGTCTGGGCCGCCGAGGATTTCCCGGGAACGTTGCTGGGCAAGTGGAGCGTCTCCGAAGCCGGCCAACCGGACCGCGAGCTGGAAGGACGCTGGCAGGGCGAGGTGCTGGAGTTGAGTGGGTTGGGCGAGAGCTTCTGTTTTGGCCGGGACGGTTCGGGTGAGCACAACGGCGTTCGGGCCAGCGGCCACCAGGAAGGCGGCTACTGGCTGTTTGACTTCGCCGGCACCCGCTACAGCTTCATCGGCCAGGACAACAAACTGGCCATCCAGGTCGATAGCCGCGCCCAGGGCTACTGGAAGCCTCAGCGGACGCTCTTTCTCTATCGGAGGTGAGACAGCCGCTCCTCCGTCTCCTGCATATCCTGCGAGAACTTCCGGGCCCTGCGACGCACACCGCCGATCAGGTCAAAGACCAATCCGAGGGCGGCACCGACCGAGCCACAGACGAGGGCCCCGGCAGCGCTCTGCGCCGCTTGCTCCATGGGAGACCAGGCGGGGGCGGGGCCGTCTCCCTTGGCAAACGAGAGCAGAACTCCAAGGCCAGCGGCCAACAGGGTGAAACGGATGGTCCAGAGCATCTATTCCAGGGCTTTGGCGAGCTTTTGCCGGCACTGATCCAGGTGGGCTCGGACCGGGATGCTCAATTGATTCTGCAGCGCTTTGTCAATCTGAGCGCGCAGGTCTCCGGCCTGGTAACGCATCACGCTGATGGCCTCGCCGGGGGCCTTGCTCTCCGGCTTAAGCATCTCCAACATTTGCTTGAGATGCTCGCGCTGCAGGTCTCGGCGGGCCTGGGATATCTCTTTGCCGACACCGAGTTCCGACCACACTTTGGCCTGGATGGCGTCATAGACTTCCGGCAGGGACGGTAACGGAACGTCCGCGCTCACTTTCTCTGGGGAGTCGATAAGTCGTTGGGCCAGAGCTCCGTCATAAAGGGCCGACAGAGCGGTGGATTGCTGCGCCAGGATGAGGCTGCCCAGGTGCAGGTTCTGGTCGCCTTTAGCCTCAAAGCGGTCACGGGCCAGGCGGGCGGCCAGTTCGGGCTTGATCTTGAGGCTGTCCTCGGAAAACATGGTGTCCAGAACCAGATTCAAGGACTGCCGCTGGGTGGCCGCCGCCACGGGTTCATAAGGAGCGTGTCCGTCACCCTGGCGGTCACGGTAGAGGTGCACGCCGCCCACATGGCGCGTGGCCAGCGAGACGCCCCGGGCGACCTTACTCAATCCGCTGTTGAAAGCCTGGGTCAATTTTTTGAATTCAGCGCCCTCCGGTAACTCCTGGTTTTGAATGCGGTTGAGCAGATCGAGGCCGACCGATACCGTCTTCCTGGCAAAGCCCAGGGTGTCTTTACCCAGGTCGTGGCGAACCACGTTGGGGTCCATGGCGTCGGCGGCTTCATCGGTCTCGAAATCAATCAGAGGATCGCGGGTGACCCGGGAAGCGATGGCGTCCAGAGATTCCTTTTCCCGGCCCGGCTCCAGGGGAGAATAGGCGTATTGGATAGCCAGGTAATCGTAAGCTCCCAGGGTGGACATGATGAACTCGCCCTGTTTCTCGCCGGGACCGGCGATGTTGAAGGGATAGTAGTCCATGATCGAGGTGCCCAAACCGTTGGCTCGGGTAAAGTCGGCATCCTGAAGCTGCTCGGCGGTGAAGGCGGTGGAACCTTTGAAGTTGTGGCGCAAGCCGAGTGTATGCCCCACTTCGTGCATGACGTTGCGCTTGATGTTGGCCTGAGCCATGGCCTCCGCTCCCGAGGTGTCTCCTCTGGCCACCATGTAATCTTGCATGAAAGCGAGTTCTTCGGCGGAGTGGGCCTCGACCTCGCAGCATTCTCCATCGGCGTGCTGGTGCTCGCGAATGCCCAGTACCTCTTCGTTATAGGCCTTGCGCGCGCCGCGACCGAAGGCTGCCGAGATGCGCACATCGGCGTCCAAAATCTCTCCGGTGCGGGGATCGACGTGAGACGGACCGACCGAGGCTCCGCCGCCTTCGGCGGTATACCAGCGAATCGAGGCGTGACGGGCGTCCAGAGTGCTGAAATCGTCCTGTTCGGTCTGCTGGCGAACCTGGACGGCGTTCTTGAAGCCGGCGCTCTCGAAGGCTTTGTTCCACTCCAGAACGCCCGCCTTGACCGACTCGCGATAGTTTTCCGGAATGTTCTTATCGAGCCAGTAGACGATGGGTTGGACGGGCTCGGAGAGGGCGGCGGAGGGATCTTTCTTCTCCAGGCGCCAGCGTTTGATCATGCGGACCTTGCCGTCGGTTTCATCGGTAGTGTGATCTTCGCGAGGGGCTACGAAATGACCGATGCGCTCGTCGGCCAGGCGCGGCTGCATGGGGACTTCCGGAAGGGCCAGAAAGTTATAGCGAAACTCGGTCAACAGGCTGCGCGCCTCCGGGGTATTGGCGGGCAGACTCCCACCCGTGGGGGTGATGGCCGGGGCCTGGTAATGAGCCTGGACGCCGAAACTGGTTTGTTGTGGACCGTTGTCAATGGCTGTGAAACCGGCGTTCTTGGCGTCAAACTGAAAGGGAGTCTTGTTGTAATTGTTGGCCAGGCGAGCCACGTAGCCCGGGATGTCCGTAAAAAGCAAAGCGTTGACTTCGACCATGACCTCTTTTTGGGAAGGGTCTCCCGTCACCAGGGGAGTGCTGGCAATCAGACTATCCGCAAAGTCCTCGTTGACAAATCGAGCCTGCGGAGTGCCGGCCTCGGCGAAGTGCTGGGTGTTCAGGGCCACCAGTTGAATCTGATTTCCCAGGCGGCGGAACTCGGCCAGTTGGGAACGGCCCATTTCCGAGCCCACTAAATTTCCTTCGCCCAGGCTCTTGACGGTATTGACGCTGAAGAAAAACGGCTTGTTGAACTGCTCCGGCGTCAGCGACAGATAAGCCTTGTCTCCCTTCTTGAGCACCTTCAGGAAGCCAGGAATTTCTTCCGCTCCCTGGGTCGGGTTGGCTGGGGCGGCTGCTTTGACCGGGGCGGGCGCCGACTGGCCACTCAGCGTCAGGGTATCTCGAAGCCCGGGGGTGCTGGCGGGGGGCTTGGGGGCGGCTCCCGCCACTCTCGGCCTGGTGATGGATGACTCTGAAGAAAAACCTACCGGTTGCATAAGCCATATTCTAGCTCGAAATCCTGAAAAACATCCGAAATCAGTGGACGCCGGGCGGGCCGGCTTTGCCGCTGGGTTTGCTCAATAAGAAGACCAGCGGGGCGCAGCCCAGGCAGACCCAGCTCATAATGGTATAAGCGTCGATGTAGGAGAGCATGTTGGCCTGGCGGGTGACGGTGCCGGCCAGGGCGGCGATCCAGCCCTGGTCGCCGGCCACCGCCTGCATGCCGGGGCCTACGCGCGCCTGCCATTCGGCCATTTGCTGGCTGAAGATATGGGTGTGCTCGGTCAGGCGGCTCTGGTGAAACTGGGTGCCGCGAGACAACAGGGTGGTGGACATGGCGATGCCCACGCCGCCGCCCAGGTTGCGCATCAGGTTGAACACCCCCGAGGCGGTGGAAATCTTGCGGGCCGGCAGCTTGTCGTTGGCGATGGTGGCCAGCGGCACGAACACCAACCCCATGCCGATGCCGGCCAGGATATTGGGAAAAACCACCTGATCGACGCCCGTATTCATGTTCAACTGCCCCAGCAAATGGTTGCTCAGGGAGAGCACGCCAAAGCCGATGCAGACAAAGAAGCGCCCGTCGAAGCGGGCCAGCAGGGCGCCGACCACCATCATACTGGCCATGGCGCCGGCCCCGCGCGGGGCCACGGCCAGGCCGGCGTCGTAGGCCGGGTAGCCGCGCAGTTGCTGGAGAAAGAGCGGACCCAGAGTGAGGGTGCCGTAGAGCACGCCGCCGACCATGGTGATCAGCACCGTACTCAGGGCAAAGGTGCGGTCTTTGAAAACGCTCAGGTCCACGATCGGGTTCTTGCGAGTCGCTTCCCAGACCACGAAAACGACCAGAAAGATCACGAAGAGCGCGCACAAAAAAACGATAAAAGTGGACTGGAACCAGTCTTCCAACTGTCCCTTGTCCAGCATGATCTGCAAAGCGCCCACCCAGATCACCAAAAAGAGAAAGCCGGCCAGATCGGCCGAGGCCGACTTGCTCTGCTTCAAGTAGGGAGGATCCTCGAGAATGGTCCAGACCAGGAAAGAAGCGATGACTCCCACCGGTAGATTAATATAGAACGTCCAGCGCCAGCTATAGTTGTCGGTCAGCCAGCCGCCCACGATGGGGCCCAGAATCGGCGCCACCACGATGCCCATGCCGTAGAAAGCCATGGCCTGGCCGCGCTTCTCAGGTGGAAAACTCTCGAACAAGATGGCCTGGGCGGTGGGCTGCATGGCGCCGCCCCCCAGCCCCTGGAGAATACGGAAGAGGATCAGTTGGTTCAGGCTCATGGCGGCGCCCGACAGCACCGAGGCCAGCGTGAAAATCGCGATACACACCAGCAGAAAGTTCTTGCGCCCGAAAGTCGAGCTGATCCAGCCGGTCAAAGGTAAGACGATGGCGTTGGAAACCAGGTAACTGGTCACCATCCAGGTGGATTCCTCGGTGGTGGCCGCCAGGCTGCCGCCGATGTGAGGCAAAGCCACGTTGGAAATCGAAGTATCCAACACTTCCATGAAAGTGGCGCTCATTACCGCGATGGCGATGATCCACGGGTTCCACTTGGGTTTCCAGACCGGAGCGGTTTCGATGGAAGGGCGCCCTTTGGCCGGCCGATCCGGCGAGGCTTTGGAAAATCCCTCGGAATGGTCCGAGGGGAGTGACGGGGGTTTCATTGCTTGAGCAGAACGCGGCTGACCACGCTCATGCCGGGCACCAGGGGGGTTTCCTTGGAAGGTTCGTCGTCCAGCACCAGCTTGACGGGGATGCGCTGCACCACCTTCACGAAGCTGCCCGAGGCGTTCTCGGGAGGCAGCAGCGAGAAGCGTGAGCCGGTGCCGTGCTGGATGCTGTCCACGTGGGCGTGGAAGACTTTGCCGGGGTAGGTATCCACGTCGACCTCGACCTTCATGCCGGGACGCACGTGCTCCATCTGGGTTTCCTTGTAATTGGCCAGCACCCAGATGTCCGGGTCGACCAGGGCCAGCAGCGGCGAGCCTTTCTGAACGTAAGCTCCCACCTGAGCCGAACGCTTGCTCACGATGCCGTCGCGTTGAGCGCGCACGGTGCTGCGTTCCACGTCCTTCCTGGCCAGGGACACGTCCACGCGGGCACGCTCGACTTCGGCCTGAGCCACCTTGACCTGGGCCATGGCCACCGCGATCTTGTTGGGAGCGGCCTGAGCGCTGGCCAGCCGGGAGTTGGCCTGACCGACCCGCGAGCGAGCTTCCTCCACCTGGGCCTGGCTGGTCGAGATGGCCTCCGAGGCTTGTCCTATCGAAGCATTTGCCTCTCCCACCTGGGAATAAACCGCCTGCACCTGGCGCTGAGCCGCCTGCACCCGGGCCTGAGCCTGGCGATTCTGGGTCTCGATGGCTTCCAGTTGCTGGCGCGAAATTTCGTCCTTGGAGTAGAGGGCTCGGTAGCGCACCGCGTCGTTCTGGACCTTTTTCCATTCGGCCTGAGCCACGTCCACTTCGGTGCGCACTCTTTGCAGATTGGCCAGGGTGGTGCGCCTGGCGGCCAGCGCCTGCTGGTAGCGCTGCTGAGCCTGTCCCACATTCGAAGTGGCGGTGTCTACCCCGGCCTGAGCCACCTGCACGCCCGAGGCTTCCTCGCTGACCGAGGACTCGGCCTGGACTCGGGTCAACTCATAGTCGGCGCGGGCGGCCAGGGCTTTCTGCTCGGCCGAGCGCAGATTGCGCTCGGCCTGGGCCAGCCTGGAGTCATAGTCGGCGCTCTCGATGCGCACCAGCAGGTCGCCCTTCTTGACCCGCTGGTTGTCCTTGACGCCCACTTCCAGGATGCGTCCGGCCACTTCGGCCGAAATGGTAATGACGTCACCTTCCACGTAGGCGTCGTCGGTGGATACGGTCTGCTTGCTTTTCTGCCAGAAGTGATAGCCCAGACCGCCGACCAGCAGCCCCACCAGCAGCAAAATCCCCCAGGTCAACCCCTTCTTCACGATTTGTTTCCTCCAATGATCAACTCCGGTTTGCCCATGCTGGCGGCCAGCTCGACCTGGGCCAGCTGGTAAGCCACCAGCGCCTGTACCTCGGCGTCGCGCGCCCGGGCCAGCTTGGCCTGGGCGTCCACCAGCTCCACGCTGGTGCCCAGACCGGCGGCAAAACGATCGCTGGCCATAGTCATTTCTTTTTGAGCCAGCACCAGCGAGGCGCGGGCGGTGACGATCTGCTGGCGGGCCAGCTCCAATTTCAAAAAGGCGGAACGCACCTCTTGTTCCACCTGGATCTCCTGATCCTGACGCTGAATGCGAGTCTGCTCCAACTGGCTTTTGAGCACGTCCATCTTGGCTTCGCTGACGCCGCCGTCGAAGAGGGGCAGTTGCAGGGTCAGACCCACGTTGTGGGTGCCGAAGACGTTCTGCGCGGGCGTGTTGCCGGCGAAGCCGTAATCGGCCACCAGGCCCACTTTGGGAGAATCCTCGGCGTCGGCGGCGGAGATTTCCTTGTCCAGCTGCTCTTCGCGCAGGCGGGCCACTTTCAATTCGACCCGGTTGGCCAGGCCTTCCTGAGTGGCCGATTCGGCCGTCATTCCCTGTTCCACCGCTGGAAAATCTGATTCATCCGGAACATACCGCGTGCTCAGCGGCGTCCCCATCAAGCGGGCCAGCTCCAAATTGGCTCGGCGCACTTTGTCGTCCAGGCCGGCCTGGCGTAGTTCCTGCTCGACCCGATTGGCGTCGGCCCGGGTCACGTCGATACCGGCGGCTACTCCCTGCTCTTTCTGGTGGCGGGCCAACTCCAGGTTTTTGTTGGTCAGAGCCAGATCGGCCAGGCCGGCCTGCTGGGCGTGACGGGCGCTGAGCAGATTGACGAAAGCGCTGGCCGCCAGCAGATCCACCTGCTGGCGAGCCAGCTCCAGCTCCTGTTCGGAAACCAGTTTGCCCACCTCGGCGGCCTTGATGTGCCAGCGCTTGGCCGCATCCAAAAAGGTGTAGAGCACCTGCACGCGGGCATCGAAAGTGTAGAAGGGACCGACAAAAGCCGGAATCGGCAAGTTGGATCCGGAGAGGCCTTGCGAGGCCAGGTTGATGGTGCGGTTGTACTGATTGGCGTTGAAGGTGACGGTGGGATTGATCTCGGCCCAGGCCTGTTGAGCGCGCGCTTCGCTTTCGCGAATCTTCTCTTTGTTGAGGCGGGTTTTGAGATGGGTTTCCAGGGCTCGCTCGACGGTCTGGCGCAGCGTCAACGGCTCCTCCGTAGGCACCACCGATAACGGCGCCTCGACCGGCTGAGCGGCCAGAGGCGGGCTGCACAGCAACAGCGCTAGGAGACCAAGTTTGCTCCCAAGGCCACGGCCTGCTTGCGCAGCTTTTTCATAAGCTCGACAAAGATAGCGCGCTCCTCGTCCGAGAGCGTGGCCGTCAACTGGGTGATCAATTGAATGTGGATGGGGGTGACTTCCTGGAGCAACCGGCGTCCGGCCGGCAGCAATTTGGCCAGCTTGATGCGCCGATCGCTTTCGTGAGGGACCCGGTCCACCAGACCCTTTTTGCACAGACTGTCGATCAGTCCGGTGATATTGGCCCGGCTGGTCACCATCAGGCGTCCGATTTCGTGTAGAGCTAAACATTGGTTCTCCTGCTTGTCCAGGATGGTCAGCAAATTGTAGGCCGAGCTGGAGAGACCAAATCTCTGCAGTTCAGCGGAAAGAACCTCATGCATGCAGTCGTAGGTATGAAGGATTCCCAACACCACCAGGGCACGGCTGGCGTCCAGACAGGCCCACTGGCCGTCTAGCTGCTGCAGCTTCCTCTGGTAATAGGTTTCCCTCGGATCTTCCACTGATTTCCCCCAACGAGGTAAACTTCCTGATCGTTAACAGCTTAATGATTTAAACAGGCGGATGAAATGGACTTTGGTCTAGATCAGGCTATTCAGAAATCTCGACGGCTTCGAACTGCTTCAGCCAGCGGCCGAAAAGCGCGCAGGCCAGATCTCGAGGACTGAAAGGCTCTTCCAACGACAGGGGGCGGCCGCGACTACCGTATGCCTGGGAGACCGCGAAACGTATACTCTCGACCAGGTCGGCATCCTCGCCTTCCACGTGCAGCACGCCGTCCTCGTCATAGTCGCTCGACTCCACCCAGATGACGGCGCTGGGGCGTTCTTTCCAGGGCAGCTCGACCGGACGGGCGGGGCGGAGCAGCTTGTATTTCCTGGCTACCATCTGTCCTTCGAGTGCATGATCTGGATGGCCCCCAGGGTCAAGAAAAAGTGCTCCGGATCCTGAGTGTAGAGCTTGACCAGCTCCGCTTTGCTGGAGAAGCGCTCCAGGCCCATGGAAAGCACTTCGCTGGCCAGGTCGGGATAAACCTTACCTACGTAAGGATCGATAAAAGTGTCCTCGAGAGCCACTTCCCCGTCTGTGTAGATGTCATTGGGAACCAGTTCCTTCAATTTAGCCGGCTCCGAGGAGAAGCCGCCTTTCTGGCAGCGAGCCCGCACCCAGTCCTTGTTGGCCAGGCTGATTTCCGGGCATTTGTACTCGGCCCGGTGAGCGACTTCATGAAGAACCATCCGCTTGCTGAATTTATCGCCGATGTTGACGGTATCGGTGGGTGCATAATAGTTCGGTCGCTCTTCCGTATAGGACATCTTGAGCTGGCTCGGGGCCGGCAGGCCGGTCTGATGGTGGAACTCGTTGACCCACTTCTTCAGGTCGTTCTCGGGAATGCCGTCTTGGGCGAGCCGGGCACTGGCTTTGGTGTCCAGCTTGAGCCGGTCGCCGATGTCGGCCACCTGTCCGTTCTTGCGCAAACGGCTAAGAAAAACCTCGGCGACCTCCCCAGCCTTGCGGCTGTTGGCCTGAAAACGATCTTTGATGGCCTTCTCGGTGGCGGTCTGGCTCTGCTCGAGAATCTCCAGGCGCTCCATCACCGCGGCCTTGCGCTTGACTTCCTCGGGTTTCAACTTGTGGTCGGGCATGGACAGCAGCTTGCTCTGCGCGGTCCACAGCGAGGTTTGCTCATCGGCCAACGATTTGAGCTTGCTCTCGAGAGCCGGGTCGGAGGAATGCAGCAGCTCGTCCATTTTGCCGCGAAAGCCCGGCATCACCTGTTCGGCATATTGCAGGCCGCCGTGGATCTGCGGCAGGTGGCTCTGGCCGAAAGCGGCCTGCGGGGCCGGGTCGCCCGACCAGCCCACCGTGTTGTTGGAGAAGGTGCCGGAGCTGGAATAGCTGGCCGCGGGAGCGCCGGCGCAAAGCAGGCCGGCTCCGACTTCGCCCATCTCCAGGGAAAGAGTTTGCGGAACGTCCGGGGCGGGAGCTTTGGCCACCGGCGGGGCCGGCGTTTCTATCAGGGTAGGAGGTCTTTCTAGCGGGACCGGCGTGGAAAGGGTGGCCCGATCACCGGGGGCCAAAGGCGTTTCCGCTTGGGGAAGCGGGCGCAACGGCACCGGCTGAATGGGCATACCCGAGTGGAAGCTGACCGGACCTAAATTCACACTGGAGTATTTAGGCTTCACAAGGCCTTTTTCCTCGCCCACGAGAAATTCGGGCTGCCATGGATCAAGCGGATGAGACGGTATTTCAGTCGGGCGAAGAACGCCGGCGCTCCAGCAGCCTCTCGGAAATCCCTTTCCAGTTGGCCGGATACCAGATGCGGCGACTGATTGGAAGCGGTAGCTTCGGCAGCGTCTACGCGGCCATCCAGGAACGAACGGGTTTGCAGGTGGCTGTCAAATTCTTACGCCGCGAAGTCGTCAACTGGCGCTACTTTCAACGGGAACTCCAACAATTGAGCCGGCTGGCCGAGCATCCCGGAGTGGTCACGCTGCTGGACGCCGACCTGGATCACGACCCGCCCTATTACGTGATGCCCCTGCTCAGGGGCTCGCTGGCCCACCAGACCGCACCGTCGGCCCAAGTGGTGGTCTGGCTGAAACAGATGGCGCAAGCCCTCGACTACATGCACGGCAAGGGGGTTCTGCACTGCGATCTCAAGCCTTCCAACGTGCTGCTGGACGCGGAAGGACGCACGCGCCTGGTGGATTTTGGTCAGGCCCGCAGTTTGGGCGACCAGGGCAACTCCTTCGGTACCCTGGGATATATGCCGCCCGAGCAAGCCGCCGGCGACGCCCAGCCGGACGTGCGCTGGGATGTCTACGGCTTTGGAGCCACCGCCTACCGCTTGCTCACCGGTCACTACCCGCGTTTTTCCGCCGACGATCGCACTTCCTTGAGCGTCACCGAGGACGCCGGCGAACGTCTGCGCCTCTACCGCGAACTGGTGCAAAGCCGCCAGTTAGTCGGCCTGCGCCGTCTCAATCCCAAGATCGACGAAGATCTGGCGCAAATCGTGGAGCATTGTCTGGAGCTGGCTCCGGAACGGCGCACCGCTTCGCTGGCGGGGGTGGTCGAGGATCTGGAGCGCCGGCATTTTCGCGAGCCGCTGCTGTGCCGCCGGCCCTGGAGTTTGCGCTACCGGGTCAACCGCCTGCTTTCCCGCCCGGTGGCGGCGCTGGCGCTGGGCGTGACCCTGGTCCTGCCGCTCTTCGTCAATACCTACCTGACCGTAAAAGCCCACCACGCCATCGTCGACCTGGCGCTGCGCCCGGTCGAGCAAGCCAACGAAGACGGCGTGGCCCACCTGCGTGACCTGGGAGAGCCGTATTCGCATGGGCTCGCCCATCTTTCACCGAAGTATCACCACGTGCTGCTGCAGCCGGAGGCCCCCGAACTGGCCGAACTGCAAAAGCAAAGCCCGCGCCTGCGCCTGGCCTACTTCGAGAAGGGGGGCAAGCGTTGGATGGGCGCCTGGAAGCCGGTGGACGAGCATTGGACGCTTTTGAGCGAAGTCGAAGCCGATCCCTGGTTGCAAAGTTCAGATGACCTGCTGCAGAAAAATCTTTTACTGAATCTATTGATTCTCACCGTCACGAGCGGCACCGCCCTGAGCCTGCTGCGTTTCAATCGCAGCTGACGAAAGTCACGTCCCCGCGCCCTATAATGCGAGGGCTATCGCCGGAGTAGTACCCGACGTCGTGGCACGGGCGGTGATCGAAAAGTAGCGCCGAGCCCAACTGGGGTCGCACTCCCAGGCTCCCTTCGTGGTCACGCGTGAGCCGGGTCCAATCGCCGAAATTGCGCTGCCCGAGGGGCGCCGTCGCGTACGAAACGAGTGCGCCCACCCGCTCCTTCAGCCACTTCGCTGAGGTAGAAAACCACCGACATCGGCGCGGGGGGACGCAGTTGCCTGGGTTCGCTATACCAAGGGCCAGGGCAGCAGCACCGGCCGCTACGTATTCAACATCGAGAGCGGCAACCCGCCGGTCCGGACCTTCCACAGTCTGGCCTGGGCCTGGGGTGTGCAGTGGCAGAATCTGAATGCGAAAACGTTGCGCAATCCGAATGTCAGCCAACCAGCCAAGGAAGTGCTCAAACAACTGATCTCGGTCGAGCGTCAGGGCAATGTGGAAGCCGTGCTGGTTTTCATCAAAAATCAGTCGAAGATGTAGAACTTTAGCAACACTCTTGCAAGCAGCCTGGATTAGGATGGCCGCATGAGCAACCTCAGCGTAAACATGACAATCGACCGGCATGGATCCGGCAACGCACGCATTCACGGGAAGATGGGAAATCAGGTTCACGACGTCAATGTCTGGAAAGGTCCCGAACCCGGCGATGCCTACATTGAAGGCGAACAGAACAGCCTTCCGACCACGCTGCGCATCAACAGCGCCTTTTCCGAGAACGGCCACGCCGTCTTCGGCCGCCTGGTGGGCACCGACTTCAAGGGGAACTGGGAACAGGAGCCGGTCGAGGGCGACGCCACTTTGTTCATTAACAAAGCCAAAATGACGCTCGATCAGAATCCGGCCAGCGGCGTCACCGAGACGGCCGGCACTCGCATCAAGGCCACCGCCACCCGCACCAACGAAGAAGGGGACGAAAATGTGGCCATTACCTGCGACGGCCAGCGTATCAGCCTGACGGTCGATCGCAAGCCGGGCGGCCATATCGAATTGCGCGGCAAGAGCGGCGGCGAGAACTTCCGCCTGCAAATGACGCGACGCGGCAAAGATGGCGACTTGATGTGCAAAGGCAGCCTGCCCGAGAGCCTGAGCCTGCTGCCGGTGATGTGGGAACTCTACGGAGACGACTCCAAGGAGCCGCCCGCCAGGCCCCTCTCGATGGGCGCCGTGGCCAGCCTGAGCGCCTTCTACGCGACCCAAGCCTTATAAAGGGGAATAAGCAATTACGGAGCACGACAGGGGGGCTATGCGCACAAATCGATCCAACTTGCTCACGTTATTGCTTCTCTTGGGGGCGGTAGCCCTGGCGGCCCAATTCACGGTGGTGCTGGCCAGTCCGACTCCCTCACCTACTCCCGAAGTGACCGCCAGCCCGAGTAGCACGGCCACTCCGATCATCGAGCCGCTGATCTCGTCCCAACCTCAGATCGTATTGCCGCGCCGTCCCTCCTTCGGCCGCGGGATTTATCCGCCCGCTTCGCCCCACCGCACTCCGGTGGTCGGGCAAAAACAGACCGCTCCTTGAAGCGTCTGGCCTGGATCGGCTGGGGCCTGATGACTTATCTGGCCCTGCTCACGGCGGTCGGTTCCTGCAACTACGTCTACGGAGACCCGGTTGCCTTCGGGCCTTATTTCTACGATAAGTACCTGGCCCACCTGACCATGGTGCGCTGCCACGCGGTCGGAGCGGTATTGGCTCTGGCCATCGGGCCTTTCCAGTTCTGGCCCTGGCTGCGCCGGCGCGCCCGCCGCCTGCATCGGGCGGCGGGAATTGCTTATCTTAGTGGGGTGGCGGTGGCCGCTCCGACGGGCTTGGCCATGGGTTTCATGGCCTACGGCGGGCCGCCGGCCCAGTTGGGCTTCTCGGTGATGGCCGTGTTCTGGCTGGGCAGCGGCACCGAAGCCTACCGGGCGGCGCTGCAAGGCCGGTTTGCCGATCACGAGCGGCACATGGTGCGCAACTATGCGCTCACTTTTGGCGCCGTGCTGGTGCGACTCTATCTGGCGCTGGCCATGCGGGCCGGCCTGCCTTTTGAACTGGTCTACCCCTGGATCAGCTGGCTGAGCTGGATTCCCACGCTGCTTTTCGCCGAGCTGGCGTTTATAAGGCGGGGAGCGTTCCCCCGAAGGGACCGGGGACCTTCACACGAACGGTCCCCGACAGGATGAAGAAATTTAGCTGGGTATTCATTCCGAACTCCGTGAGCGTGGACGGCTCCGAGGCTCTGGTCTTGGAGGCCGGTCATTGATTCGCCTCTGCTTCGTCTGTTTGGGCAACATTTGCCGTTCTCCGACGGCCGAGGGCGTGATGATCCACCTGATCCGGCAACGCGGTCTGAGCGATCGGATCGAGGTGGACAGCGCCGGCACCGGCGGCTATCACATCGGCGAACCAGCCGACCAGCGCTCGGCTCAAGCCGCCCGCCGGCGCGGGGTGGATCTGCCCAGCCGGGCCCGCCAGTTCCAGCGGGCTGACTTCGCGCGCTTCGACTATGTGCTGGCCATGGACACGTCCAACCTGGAGGCGCTCAAGCGGCTGGGTGGCGAAAAAGTGCACCTGCTGCGCGATTTCGACCCGGCCTCGCCCCAGGGCAGCAGCGTTCCCGACCCTTACTACGGAGGCGAGCGCGGCTTCGAGGTCGTGCTTGATCAGTGTTTTGCCGCCTGCCAGGGTTTGTTGGATCATCTGGCTCAACAGCACCGATTTTGAAAACCCATCGCAAGACCCGCCCGGGAGTCCCGCCCGATTTTTTCGCCGCCGAAGCCCATGGACTCGAGTGGTTGCGGGCAGCCACAAGCTTGCGTGTGCCCGAGGTGCTGGAGGTCGGGCCCGACTTTTTGTTGATGGAATGGCTGGAGTCGGCTCCAGCCGTCCCCGATTATGAGGAGCGCCTGGGCCGTGGGCTGGCCGAGCTGCACCGGACCGGCGGGCCCCCGGGCCTGGAACGCGACAACTTCGTGGGCACCCTTCCCCAGGTTAACCGGACCTGTGCGGGCTGGTGCGAGTTTTATATCGAGCGCCGATTGCGTCCGCTGCTGCTGGACCGGTGGCGCGACCGCTTTGAGCGGCTTTTTGCGGTTCTGCCCGGCTGGCTCCCCGACGAGGGGCTATCCCGGCTTCACGGCGACCTGTGGGCCGGCAACGTTCTGGTCGGTCCGGCCGGCGAACCCTGCCTGATCGATCCGGCCGTCTACGTCGGCCACCGCGAAGTCGACCTGGCCATGATGCGCCTTTTCGGCGGTTTTGGCCCGCGCGTCTGGGCCAGCTACGCGGAAGCCTTTCCCTTGAGTGCCGGCTACACAGAGCGCATCCCCCTCTACCAACTCTATCCTCTGCTGGTGCATGTCCACCTCTTTGGCGGCGGCTATGCGGCCCAGGTGGAGCAGGCCCTGGCGCGGCTGCCGGGCTGAGCGGGGCCGCCACAGGTGGTGCCCCCGGGACTGGGCTCATGCGCCGAAGGCTATCCCGAGACGGAGCACTCTTTGCGGGTGTCGCGGGGGAGGTTCCAGCCGGAGGGGTCGGGCTCGCTCAGGGTGGTCAGGTCGATGTCGGCGATGACCAGGTTGGGATGGGTGCTGAGGTTGGCGCACAGGCCGTTGGGGCCGACGAAGTAGCTTTCCCCAAAGTATGGTTGGTTCCAGGGTTTTTCGCTGCCTTTACGGTTGGATCCGCCGATGAAGACGTTGAAGCGGGCCGCGTCGGTGGGGAATTCCAGGTGCCACATGCGCTGTGACTTGGAGCCGAAGGTGATGGCCGGGCTGAAGATCAGCTCGGCTCCCTGGCGAGCCAGACTCGGCATCACGTAATAGAAATGCCGGTCATAGCAGATGGCCACGCCGATTTTGCCCACCGAGGTGGCGAACACGGGAAACAACGGGTCCGAGTCGCTGCGCCCGTAGTAGAAATTCTCGTGGAACGAGCCCTGCTCATTGCCGCCGAAGGGAATGTGGGCCTTGCGAAACTTGCCCAGGTATTCGCCCTTTTCGTCGAGGACCACGGCCGTATTGAAGCGTTTCTCGCCATCTCTTTCGTAAATGGGAGCGACCACGATCAGGCCCAGACGGCGGGCTGCCTCGCGCAGTTCGGTCACGGTCTTACCCGTCCGGGCGTCCTCGGCCAGAGGAATCCACATCGGGTCGGTGCCCAGCGCGAAGTAAGGGGCCGGAAAGAGTTCGCCAAAGCAGATGACCTGCACGCCCTGAGCCCGGGCCGCCTCCATCAGTTCGATGTGATGCTCGACATTGGCTTTGCGAATGTCCTCCAGCTTATCCTTGAGAGAGCCGAGTTCTTCCACAGTTTCGGGCATATGCGCATAGGCGTTGCTGGTTTCGGTCAGCGCGGCGCGCACCACCCGGCGGGGCATCTAGGCGTCCTCCTGGTCGGCCAGTTGCAGCAGCACGTCAAGCATCACGTTGATCCCGTCGGAGCATTGCTTGGGAGTGGAAAACTCGCGGGGGTTGTGGCTGATGCCGTCATACTCGCCGGGACAGAAGACCATGGCGGCCGGGCAGATGGCGGCGAATTCCTGAGCGTCGTGGCCGGCGCCGGCGATAATCGACTGGTGGCTCAGGCCGGCCCGCTCGGCGGCGGCCGCGATGCGCTGCTGCAGGCGCCCGCTGAAGGGCACGGCCGGCGTGCGCGCCGTCTGGCGCCAGCGAATCTCGACTTTTTCGCGTTTTTGCACTTCTTCATAGTAGGCCAGCAAGTCGGTCTCGGATTTCTGCATCAGTTCATTGCTGGGATTGCGTAAATCCACGGTGGCTTCCACTTTGCCGGGCACGATATTGACCAGACCCGGCAGGAGTGTGATGGCTCCCATGGTGGCGCGCATTTCTCCATAGTGGCCGGTGGCGATCATCTCGCGTAGTTTGAGATTGATCATAGAAGCGGCCACTCCCGCGTCGGCGCGCAGATCCATGGGTGTGGCTCCGGCGTGACCGGATTTGCCCACAATGGTCAGGGCCTGCCAGGAAATCGACTGCACGCCGCTGACCACCCCCACTTCCACACCCTTCTGGAACAAGATCGGCCCCTGCTCTACGTGGCATTCCAAATAAGCGTGCGGTGCGGTTACTTTTTCATCGCAGTCGCCTAAGAAGCCGATCTTCTCCAGTTCGTCGCGCAGGCGCAGACCGTCGCGATCCTTGAGTCCGTAGGCGTAATCCAGAGTCAGCCGTCCACAGGCCACGGCGCTGCCCAGCATGTCGGTACCGAAGCGGCAGCCCTCCTCGTCGGTGAAGAAAGCCACTTCGATGGGGCGCAGGGTCTCGATTTTTTGTTCGTTCAGGGTGCGCACGATCTCCAAGGCGCCCAGCACGCCCAGGCAGCCGTCAAAGCGGCCGGCGGTGGGCACCGAGTCGATATGCGAGCCCAGCATTACCGGTTTCAGGTCGGAGCGGCGGCCGGCCCGGCGCGCGTAGACGTTGCCGATGCGATCGACCCGGACTTCCAGGCCGAGTTCCTTCATCCAACCCACCACCAGTCGGCGCCCCTCGCCGTCTTCGGCGCTCAGGGCCAGGCGGCAGACCCCCTGCAGGCCGGTTTCCTCATCCTGGTAGCGTCCGATCTGGCCGAGTTGTTCCAGGGAAGCATAGAGACGGTCGGAGTTAATGCGGGTGAGAGAGTCGGGCATTCGGGCGGGACTAACCGACCTCGAAGGTGGCCAGCAGCGCCCGGTGGTCGGTAGGATACGGACTGACCACGATGTCGGCGAATTCCGGCTTTTCGCCCACGATCTGGATGTCTTTCAGCTTCAGTCCTTCGCCGCGATATTGCACGTAGTCGATGCGGTCGTGGTGCTCCTTGGGGTCATCCTGGGCGGCGTTGGGCGTCCAGGTATTGCCGGGGTGAGCCATCTCATCGGGATATTTCTCGCGGTAAGAATCGGTGAAGCCAGCGGCTTCCCACTGGCGGGAGCCGGGCCATTCGCATTTGATGGGGTGGCGGCCGGCCTGGTGAGCGGCCTCGGTCCAATCCTTGTGGGACGGTTCGTTGAAGTCACCGGTGGCGATGACCGGCAAGTTCAGACCGTTGGCTTCGGAAATCATAGTGCGCACTTCTTTGCCGCGCGTCTTGTTGGCCGAAGCGATGGCCTGGGCTTCGGTATTCAGGTAGGGGCCGCCGCCGGTAGGCAGGTGCAGCAACTGGTGTGGCTGATAAGGGAATGAAGTAAGGTGGGCATTCAGGAAGCCGACTTGCTTGCCGTTCTCCAGGGTCACCTGGACCCCGTATTTGTTGGGCGTCACCTTTTCGATGGGGAAGCGGCTGAGCAGGGCCGTGCGCTTGTCCTGCTGCAGGCTGTGCATACCGAACTTTTCGGCCAATTGCTTGGTGCTGGCGGCGGACTCCTGCAGACCAATCAGGTCGGGTTGGGTAGCCTCGATGATGCGCGCGATCTCGTCGACGCCCGATTCGCTGTCAAACATGATGTTGACCGAGAGCACCTTGAGGAGAGCCGGACCGGCCGGTCCCTGGTTCTGGGAGGCGACCGCGGCGGCGGTGGCTTGCGCGCTCCGGGCCAGAGGGGCCGGCGAGGGCGTGGGCGCTCCGCTCAGTTGAATCGAATCGGCCGGGGCCGTCTGGTCGGGCTGCGCGGCGGGTTTGCTCGCTCGCGGGCCAGGGGTGAAGGTGGGTCGCTGTGTGTGTATCGCTCCGATCATGACCTGTCTAAGGTAAGGCCTGGAGACTTCCAGGGTGTGACTAGAGCGTGAACGGAACGTCAAAGAGGTGCAATCCCAGTCTGGACGAGAGCTCCTGGCAGACCTGGATGGCGCGCACGCTGGTGCCGCGCTCATCCAGCAGGGGACTGTAGATGCCGATGCCCAGCTTGCCGGGGGCCACTGCCAGCATGCCCCCGCCCACTCCGCTTTTGGCCGGCAAGCCCACCCGGTAGGCCCATTCTCCGGAAAAATCATAGAGTCCGCAGGTGAACATCACCGAGAGCAGGTCGCGTACATATTCGTTGGCCAGGGCTCGCCGGCCGGTCAGGGGATTGACGCCTCCGTTGGCCAGAGTGGCGGCCATGCAGGCCAGGTCGGTCGAGGTCACCAGCAGTGAGCACTGCTGAAAATAAAGGTCGAGAATCTCCTCGACGTTGCTGCCAATCATCTGGAAGTTGAGCATCAGGTGGGCCATGGCGCGATTGCGGTGGCCGGTGCTGCGCTCCGAGAGAAAGACCGACATGTCGGCCCCGATTTCGTGGCCGACATAGTTGGAGAAAACCTGCATCAGCCGATTCAAGCGGTCGGCCGGGCTGGACCCCCGGATCAGGTTGCTGGTGGCGATGGCGCCCGCGTTGACCATGGGATTGAACGGGCGCTTGGATTTTTCGTCCAGGGTGATGGAGTTGAAAGGATCGCCGGTCGGCTCCACCCCGACCCTGCGCAGCACCTCTTCGCGGCCGTAATCCTCCAAAGCGATGCCATAGACGAAGGGCTTGGAAATGGATTGAATGGTAAACTTGCGATCGCAGTCGCCGGTTTGGTAAACCTCACCCTCGGGAGTCACCAGGCTGATGGCGAAGTGGTTGGGGTTGGCTTTGGCCAGTTCCGGAATGTAGTCGGCCAGCTTACCGTCGCGCTGCGGCAGGTAGAGCTGCCGCAGCTCATCCAACAATTCCTGCATTTACTTAGGTTGACGAGCCTTGAGGAACTTGGCCGGGATCCCGCCCCAGATTTCGTTAGCCGGAATCTTGGTGTCTTTGAGCACGATGGCGCCGGCGGCCACGATGGAGTTATCGCCCACCTCGACGCCCGGCATGAGCACGGCTTTCTGGCTGATCAGCACGTTCTTGCCCAGTTTGATAGGAGCCAGTAGAAGGTTGCCGCCTTCGGCCACGTGGGCCGACATGACCGCGTCGCCGCCGATCAGGCAGCCGTCGCCGATCTCCAGCAGTCCGTGGTCGTGCAGATATTTGCTGTTGATCATGACGTTTTTGCCGATTTTGGCGCCCAACACTTTTAAGTAGAGAGTTCCTAACGGCGTAATCATGAAGAAGTCGCCGACGGTAAACTTGACCAGCATGTATAGCGAGGAGGCGCTGGCCCAGCGAAAGGCCTGCAGCGAGGTAAGCTTGTGGCGGCCGGGCTTGAGATGCATGAAGAGCAGATGGTGAAAGAGCGCGCACCAGAACAACAAAGCCGCTCCCGAGAGGAAATAGCCGATTCCCAGGGCCATGCTCAAGCCGAGCGGGCCGTGCTGGGCCAGTGGCGCCAGCAACAGCACGCTGGGATAGATGGCCAGGCCCAACAACAGGCCGCCCAAGAGCAGCGAAAACATGGTGAAAATCAGAATGATCATGGCCTGGCTGCCAGCTTGTCATAATAGTCGATGATGGAGCGCACGTAGGCTCGCCGTTCGGTGTAGGCACCGTGAAAGAAACTACGTTTGAATCCATAAATCAGGGTTTGGCGCAATTGGCCCGGAGTCATTTGGAAAGCCTCCACGGCCAGCTCGACCTCGCGGGTGACGGTGGTGTGGCTGACCAGGCGATTGTCGGTGCACAACGTGGCCGAGAGTTTGCGCTCCAGCATTTTGCCGAAAGCATGCTCCTGGGCGCTCTTGAGGTTGGGCATGGTCTGCAGGTTGGAGGTAATGCAAACCTCGATGGTAATGCGCCGATCGGCCACATAACTGGCCAACTGATCAACGTAAGCGTGCGGGTCGGCGACCTCGGGCCCGCACAGCTCGGGCGAAAAGAGGTGGTAGCCGTGGCCGATGCGATCGGCATGCAGGTCGGTGAGCGCCTGAAAGATGCTTTCGGGGCCGTAAGCCTCGCCGGCATGCACGGTTTTCTGCATGAAGTTGCGGTGGACGTAGGCGTAGGCTTCTTTGTGAGCGCTGGCCGGGTAGCCGTCTTCGCGCCCCGCCAGGTCAAATCCGACGATGGGTATCCCTTCTTGATCGCGGATGCGCACACAGGCGCGCGCCAGTTCCTGAGAAGCCAGGCTGAGGTAGGTCTCTTCGGGGGCGTCCTGGAAAAGGTCGAAGAGGTGGGAAAACCAGGAGGAGAATCCGGCCGTGAAAAAGCGCATGGCGCAAACGATGATGCCGTAATGAAAGGGTGGTTCGCCGTGGTCGAGCACCGGCGGCGAGCCGGCATGTTCTTTCTCGGCGCGTTGCAAGCCGCGGTTGACGGCCTGCAACACTTCCTTGATGGAAAAGCCGCGGTGGGTGTGCAACTGCGGGGCGAAGCGCACCTCGATGTAGCGCACTCCTTCGTTGATGTTGTCCCAGGCCAGTTCGTAGGCGGCTCGCTCCAGCGCTTCGGCGTCCTGCAACACGGCGCAGGTGTATTGGAAGCCGTGCAGGTACTCGGCCAGGTTGGCGTATTGGGCGCGGAAAACGGTTTCGTTGAGGCCCTCCACCGTATTGGAGGGAAGGGAGACATTGCGCTCCTTGGCCAGATCGATGAGAGTCTGCTCGCGCAGCGAGCCGTCCAGGTGGACGTGCAGATCGGTTTTGGGCAGGGCGCGAATAAGTTCGGATGATATCATCCGGGCTGGTTTGCGACCGGCCCGAGGGTCCCCTGCTCCGGCAGGGCGCCGGCGCAATGGCCGAGAAATACTCTAAATGGACTGGCAGCTGGCCCGGGAATGGCGTCCTTCTCCGCGGCAGCGCCCCCGGCCCGCTCGCAAACCCTGGAAATGGGGCCGGTGGTCGCTGCTGGCCGCCGGCATCGCCTGGCTTTTTCCTATCCTGCTGCTGTGCGCCCAGATCGCCCTGCATTCCAACGACGGCTACTTTCAGGAAGCGCCGCGCCACACCACCGACTGGCTGGTGGCCCGCGTGGGCCCGCCCCAGCGCGTGGTCCGTTACAACAGCGCCTACCGCATCTGGTGCTATCCCCGCGGTTCCTACCAGGTTGAAGTCGCGGTCAATCAACGCAATCAGGTGTGCGGCGTAGGTTATGGCCGGCTTTGAGCTATTCTTCTTCCCAGTAGACGGGCAGGCGTTCTTCTCTGATGGCGCGCAGCAAGGCCGAGTGGTCGGCTTCGGTCTGGTCGGCGTAGCGCAGGGCGAACTGGGCCACGGCCTGGTCGAAGCTTTCGCCGCGGCCGAGGTAGCCGGCGATAGCCGGGGCGGCGCCCAGACGGGCGTGGGCGCGGGCCAGCACGCGGCCGCATAGTTCAGCGTAGCGCTTGAGACGGCGAGCCGTCATGAGAGAGACATCAGCGGAGAGCTTCACGTCGCGCAACTGGCGCACGTAATACTGGCGGCCCACCAGATCCTGGGTCCAGCCCAGAAACAGGTCGCTGGCAGCCTGAATACGGCGCTGCCCGACCACCACGCGCTGGCCGTGGTGCGAATGCTCGGCTCCGAAATAAGGCTCCAGCACGGATTGGTTAGCCTGTTTGATCTGCAAGAAAAGCGGATGGCGGTCCTGGCACATCAGCAACACGATCAGGCAGCGGGTGCCCACGCTGCCTACGCCCACCACTTTGACGGCACAGTCCACAAATTGGTAGCGGCTGAGCAAGTCACGCCGTTCTTCCGACAAACTCTGGCGGTAATTCTCAAGCATGACGGGGAGGCGCTCGGCCAGGGCCTCAGCATCTTTGTGCTCGGGCAGATGGTAAATGACCGGTGGATTATCGCGGATCTGAATCTTACCGTCCTGCACCTGGGTAAACTTGGGAAAATAGTGATCCGCCATAGTGCGCTTGAGATTCTTCTGAATCTCTTTGCTGACATGCTTGCGCCAATCGGAATCCTGCATCTCAGCCACAATCGACTCCACGTCGACCGAGGCGTACCAGCACTCCAGCGGACTCAAATTCACAAAATTTCGCATGTTCTCGCGATAGGACGCCACCGCCGCCTGGGCGGCGTCGGCCTGCTTGCGTCCGCAACCATTGGCCCGGGCAGCCATCACAAATGAGGCGGCCAGTCGCTTCACATCCCATTCCCAGGCGGCCGGCAGGGTTTCATCAAAATCGTTGAGGTCGAAAACCAGGCGCCTTTCCGGGGTGGCGAAGCCGCCGAAGTTGGACAAATGGCAATCTCCGCAGGCCTGCACGCGAATGCCGGTGTCGGGCGTGTGCTGCAAGTCGTAGGCCATAATCTGAGCGGCGCCGCGAAAGAAAGCAAAGGGCGAGCGGGCCATACGGCCGTAGCGCAACGGCAGCAAGTCCTGCATCCGCCCCTGTCCGGAGTCTTCCAACATCTCGATCGGATCGCGGCGGTTTTCCGCCGGCCGCCACTCGGCGTGGCTGGATCGACTCACCTGGGCTCGCAGCGCCCGGCCTGCTTCGAAACTCATCTGGACGAGTTTGGCGCAGGTCGCCTCGAACCTTCTGTGAATTTCACCGCTCATGCTGGCCGAGCTGACGATGTTCTTGCCCTTCCAACCGCATCTGACCGCCCTGGCGCAACCGGTAGCACATCACCTCTCTTCGTCGTCCGTCATAGTTTGCAGTTGGGCAGGAAGAATCGAAAGAGAGCCTTTCCTCCGTTCGGGAAAATTCCGTAACGAGCTACCGCTTGCGACCAGTCGTCTTGATACCCTTCTCGATCGTAGCGATAAGGTTCCAGTTCAACTACCGGGACGAGTGGAAGCCTTTTGACGTCCCTCACGTTCTGTCGACCCACCAACTACCCATTCGGCTCATAGGTGCGGCATCGACGAGTTTGGTCGCTTCCTCCCTGGTCAGCAGGCCTTCTCGACGCCATTGATTCATCAGGTTGGTAAGTGGCTCTACCTCGTCTCCACAACCGGAGGAGTGCACGGCCATCAACATCAGATTCTCCCGCTCGAAAAATTGCGCGCAACTCGCGTAAGTGGTCGTGGCGGGAGAGCCTAATTGGCGGACACGCTCACCAATATCGACAAATTCCTCCAGAAGCACAGCATTCGCTGGTGGGCGTCCTCAAACGGTCTCAGCTTGCCGTTCAGGTAATCGACGAGCAGGGCCGCGTGGGAAATTGGCTTCGGACCGAGAGTGTCGGGCTGATGGAAGAGTCGCTCATCCGTGCCGTTATCCAGGCTTTTCAGCCCCTGCCAGACTCCCTCGACAGCTCCGCGGCCCAGTCGAGCAGATTGTCCCCTGCTTCCCAGTAGGAGCGACGCACATAGCTCAGCATTCCAGGAATAGGAACTCTGCCGGGGTAGACCGAGAACGGCGAAAGGTCCCGTAGCGGGAAACATCCGATTGAGAGCCATCCATGCGAGATTTGCATAGCGGTAGGCCATGTGATTCCCATTTACGTTGGAATAGGTTCAAGGGCCTGCCATCCAGCGACGGTGCTACGGATGGTCCAGCAGACTTTCTTCTAGTTCGCCCCAGCTTTCACCACAGTTTTTGCAATACCAGGACTTGCCGGGAACGGGGGTTCTGGAAAAGCCGCTTCCGCAGAACCAGATTGCTCGGCCGCGCTCCACATCGGGGTCCGGAGGTATAGGAAAGCATCCCTGGTAACCTGCAACAGAAACTACCAAGCCGTGGTCGATCAGGGCCTCCTGTAGCCGGTCACCCGCCCTCAATTCCTCAATCCGAGCTACTTTGCGGCCGCCGCAGGTGGGGCTATGCTGCTCGTACGCCCAGGTCCAAACCCAGATTGGGGAGACAGCCTGCCCGTACTCGATGGTAATCAGCGTGGTCTTCCTGACCGAGGCTGGCCAGGAAGACCACTACTCCTTACCAGAGACTGTTCCACAAGTCGGAGAAGCCCTGGCCGACATTTTGCGCAAAGTCGACGACGTCGTGCACTCGATCGTCCACCCACTCCCCGGTCTTCTGCGCCAAGCCGTCTTGGCCGGTCTGGACCGAGTGCATTTGGCCGTCAGCATCGGTAACCATGGTGGTCTGAGAGCCGTCCTGGTTGTGAATGATGTCCACCTGGCTGACGTTCTCGTAGGTGCGGCGCTCCGGCTTACCGCCAAAGAACTGGTCAATACCGCGACCGAGACCTTCCACCAGGCCGACCTCTTCTTTGTACTCCGTGACGACATTCTGGTCGGGAGTGTCGCCCGGGTTGGTCACGATAACATGGTCACCTTCCACCACCACCGCCGAGTTGCCGGAATTGTCATCGACATCCTCGATGTGAACCGTTTCCACTTCGGGGGTCTCCACCACGGTGGTTTCCGTCTGGGCCGAACCATTCTCATTAGTGGCCAAATCCACCGTTGCTTTGCGCTCCGGGCGGTCGTCGACCCGAACGGTGCGGTGTTCGCCGCCTTCGGGAACTTTGCTGGTGACCACGCCGTGATCATCCTTATCGGTGAGCACCACTTCGCGCTCGCGCGAGATCTCGTTGGGCAGCGGCCTCAGCTTGGGGAGGTGGGGCCTGGTCTTGTGAGCGTGAGCGTGGTTGTGGTGCTCGTAAGCCTCATCATGGTCGCAGTGGCAATGGCTGTCGTAATAAGGCGACGGGAAGCCCAGGTAGGGGTCCATCTGGGAGCGGGCCGCCAGTCCATCCATGTAACCCTGTATAAAGCCCGACATCTGCAGGTTCTGCATCTGGTTCATCGCGTTCAAAAAGGACTGATAGGGGTCCGCGCAGGCTGGCATCGGCAGCATCGGCGACGATGGATAGCAGTTCATCGGGGACAAGGTGGGATAGGCTACACAGGGGCTGTAGGAGTAGGCTTGGGCGATCACGTTCAGGTCCTCCGTTTGTCAGATATCGTTGTGTATTTAACTTTGCTTACCAGGCCATCATGTTCAGCTGGCCGGCTCCGACTTCGCCTGGCTGGCCGGCCACGGGGATGGCGCTGGCCGCCATCATGCCTTCGCGCTGCCGTGCGGTCAGGTTGGGGAACAGGACGGCCAGGCGGGCATCGGCGGCCGCCACCAGGGGAGCGGCGAAGCTGGTACCACTTTGCACTTCCTGAGCACCATCGGCGGTCTGGATGGAGACATCCACCCCAAGGGCGGAGATTTCCGCACCGGCGTCGGCATTGAAGGTGGGGTTGCCGCCCTGGGCATCGACCGCTCCGACCACGGTGGTGTTGTCATTGGCCAGGATGTTGCGGAAAAAATTCGGGCCGGTCTGGATACCCGAAGCAATCAGAGCGTCTTCCGTCTCGCCTTCGTTGCCGGCGGCCAGCACGTGGCTGATGCCCTGATTTGCCAATTGCTGCGAGACTTCTAGATAGCGCTCGCGGGCCTGCTGGACGATCGGGCTGTTCTGGTTGACGTCCCCAATGGTGTCCACCAGGGCCTGGACCAACTCCTGGCCGCTGGCTTCGGCGGGAAGTCCCACCTGTTCTTTCAACAGCTCCTTGAACTCAGGAACTTCGCGGGCGACCGTGGTAAGCTGCGTCAGCACCAGGCTTTCGGACATACCCTGAGATTGGTTGACGGTGGTGATGGAAGAATCTTTGTCCTGCAGGACCTCTTCCAGAGCCGAGGTGGTTCCGTCCAGGACGCCGTGCATGCGGTCCTCGATGTAACGGTCCAGAGCGCCCTCGTGGCCCTCGGCCATCTCGTTCCAAAGCTGCTCGACGTCTCCCTGGGGGGAAACCTGCAGGCGCTTGATGTCGTCCTGCTCGAGGCCCTGCGAGAGCAGCACTCCTTCCACCAGTTCACCGTGGGTGGTCCTACCCGGCTCATCAGCGCCGCGGAACTCGTCCAGGACGGCGACGCTCGGCTCCACTTTGGAAGCCGGCTCGGCCGCGGGCTTGGAAACCGGCTGGGAAGCAGGCCTGGTGGAGCTGGTGGCGCTGGAAGAAGAGGTTACGTTCATAACCTCAGCTTACGGATTGGACTTGCGGAAACTTGGCGAAACCCGGCCAGATGTTAACTAAATGTAAATTCTAAGCCAGGGCCAGCCGGGCTCTCTGATATTGCTCCAGCAAGGCCAGCGAAGGTTCCACTCCCAGTTCTTCCGACAGGGCCTTCTCGGCCCACTGAAAGTGACGCAACGCCTGTTCCGGCCGGCCCAGTGCCACATAGGCCTGCATGGCCGCCCCGTGGGCCTCCTGCAGGCAAGGGTCGATCTTGGTGGCAAAAAGACTGGTTTCCAAAAGCTCTTCCGGCTTGCCGGCCTGGGCCAGGCCGGGCAGACAAGACTGCAGAGCATGCAGCACCCGGGCCTCCACCTGGTTGCGCTGAGCGTCGGCCCAATCCTGATAGCAGCCCTCCAAATAGGGCCCGCGATAGAGCTGGCGGAGCTGGCGCAGCCAGCGAAAGGATTCGGGGCTCCCTTGCAGACGCTGAATTTGCTCCAGGGTCTGCTCCAGTTGCTCCAAATCGTGCCAGTGCGGCAATTCGGGATTCAAGTAAAAGCCCAGGGGATTTCTCAGAATGTAGTTGAGGTTCTTCGGGGCTCCCTCGGGCCGCAGCTGCTTGCGCAGATGGGAAACGGCGGTCTGAAGCGCCCCGGCCGCCGAAAGCGGATCGTCTCCCCAAAGATACTCCGTCACCAGATCGGCGCTCACCGGGCGCGACCGCGAAGCGATGCAGGCCAGCAGAAAACGCACCTTGCGGCTATGCCACTGCTCCAGGCGCTGGGAGCCGAGATAGACTTCGAAACCGCCCAGCGAATAGAGGCGCAGCCCCGACAGGCTGGGCTCCTCCCCGAAGGCCAATCCCTGGCTCGAGTGCAATCGGGCCAACAGGCGCGAAGCATCCTCGCCCACCAGCCAGCTCACCCCGGAGACGCGAGGCTCCAGGGCGGAGAGAGACTTCTCCAGTCGCTCCACGAACTTCAAAGCACCGGACGAATCGGTATTGCGCAACATCATTAAGAACGAATCACCACCTGAAAGCCCCAGCTCATCCTCACGCCGAGCCAGCGAGGCCAGCCCTTTAGCGCAATCCTCAGGCTGAGAGCTGGCGATGGAGAGCAGACTCAAGCTGAGGGCGCCCCGGGAGGCCAGTGCGATCTCTTGCTCCAGGCGGCGTTGAAAGGCCTCCACCTTGAGAAAGCCGGTGGCCGAATCGAGCGTGGTGGCCCGGGCTAACTTCTGAGCCGACTCCAATTGCTGCTCCGTTTGCCAGCAAAACCGCAAAGTGCAGTCCCGCCCCAGTTCGATGGTGTCACCGTCGTTCAGCGATGCCTCCTGAATGCTTTCGCCGTTGACGATGGTCCCGTTGGTGCTCTCCAGGTCGATCAGTCGGTAGCCCTCGGAAAACTCCAGGCGGGCGTGACGGCGACTCACTCCCACATCGCGGATCACCAGGCCGCTGCCCTGGCGGCCCATCTCCAATTCTTGTTCCTGGAGAACGACGATGGAGCCGGCCGCTTCCCCTGAGAGCACCTGCAGAAAGGCCACCCGCTTCCCCTGAGACTTGGGACGCCTGGCGATTTTCAGGGTTTGAATTTCGTGCGAATCCATAGCTGGGCCTTTCCTCGCCCTTTACCTGAATTCCCGGGCGGTTTCCGCGCTGGAGGGCGCCGTCCGCTGATCCGGGTCCGAATTCATCCAGCGCGACCACAAGCTGAACCATTGCTCCGGCATGGGCCGCTGGCCGGCGGGCAACTGGCCCTGACCTTGTAGACGAAGAGTCTGCACCGGAGTACGCCCCTCGAAGGCGGGCCGGCCCTCCCACAAGTAAAACCAGCAGCAAGCCGCCGAGTAATAGTCGGAGCGCCAATCTCCGGCACCACCGTGGATCTTCTCGGGGGCCACATAGCCGGGGGTGCCCAGTTGGGCGCGCGGCCGCTCCGAGCTGTGAGCAATGCCGAAATCCATCAGAATCAGCCGACCGTCACGCAGCATGAGATTGGAAGGTTTCAGGTCGTTGTGGACAATCGACTTGCCGTGGATATAGGCCAGGGCCTGGCACAACTGGCTCATCCAATCGGTCAGCTGGGCAACGTCCGGCAATTGTTCGCCAACCACCTCAGCCAGGGTCTGTCCCTCCACCCACTCCATGACCAGATAGAATTGCCCCTCGGCCTCGCCCCAGTCCAAAATATGGACCACATTGGGATGCTGCAGACCCAACAAAGCCCGAACCTCCTCTTCGGGCCGCGCCACCGGCTGCAAAAGCTTGAGAGCAAGGGGCGTTCCTGACGGCGAAAGCACCTGGTAGACCACACCCATGCCACCCCGACCCAACTCGCGTTGCACTCGATACGGACCAATCCTGTCACCTTGAACCAGAGTCGCCGACGTGCGCAGGCGTTCTTCGGTCTGGCGCTCGCGCCGGCGCCGGCCCAGCCAGAGCAGGCCGGTCCCCAGCCAGAAGGCCAGCAACAGAGAGGCAAAAGGGAAGTCCCGCCCGATCCGATAGGCTAGAGGCACCAGCACAGGAATCTTGGGGGTGAGCCTCAGCCTCTGAGGATGACGAAAGGCATCCCTGGGGAAAGGACGCTCCAGCGGCTCGAAGCCGGGCAGCTCAAAGCTGAGCAAAGCCGGGAGCTCCTTCTCTTCCAACTGCAGCGGGCCGGGCGTGCGGCCCAGTTCGATGCCGCCCACCCCGGCCTGAAAGCGGCCGGTGGGCCCCACCGCCAGGGTCAATTTGCTCCTCAAAATCACGCGGCAACCCGAGGGAACCGTCTCCACATACAGTCCCGGGCCGAGACGGCGAGGCCAGGACCACAACCCTTGAGCGAGCACCAGAGCCAGACTGAGTAGGAGCCTCCAGCTCCCTACCAACGAACATTCCTGCACTGGAGAGGAATGTCGGTGGTGGTCGTTTCCACGCCCCGATTGTTGGCATCGGGGACCTGAACCACCAGGTGAAATTGCAGAGGCGGATCCAGAATGGTCAGAGAACCATCCCGATCGGTGAAAGAAAACTCGCTGACATAGCGCGTCAGCATTCGACGCTCGCGAACATTCTGGGAATTCAGGCAAGCCGCCGACAAGGCGGCCGGAGTTAATTTGAGCGGGAACTCCTCCCCCGCCGGAACCACCGGAACCCAAGGAAAGAAATAGACCTTCTTCTGCTCCGGGTTATGAAAGTAGACCAGGAACCTCTCCTCTACGATGGGATTGCCGGAACTGGCCGCATAGCGCAGCACCGGGCGCAAAGAAAGCGCCCAGGCCACTCCCGCGGCGGGCTGATTCTGGACCAGCGTGACCGTTTCCCAGCAGGAATGAGTCAACTCGATTTGCAGACGCTGGGTCAGAAACATCGAATTCTGAAAACTCTCACTATTCGATTGCTGCCGATTGAACATCCACATACTGGGAAGAAAGAGCTGCATCAGCAGAAAGGTGACCACCCCCAGCAGCCCGATGGCCACCACCAATTCCAGCAAGGTCGTGCCCGTCCGCCGCATCAGCGCAACACCAGCGTGGCATACTCGTAGCGGCTGGGCCGGTGCTGAATGAACCAGCGCACGCGGCATTCGATCAACTTGGCCAGGGGCTTGTGACTGGTCGGGTCCTGCTCGGCCAGTTCGGAAATCCGGTATTGGATCGTATAATCCAACGAGTCCACCTGGTAAGTCTTATCCGGACTCCAATCGCTGACCGCCAACTGGTCGAAGCCCACCGAGCGCAGCCCGGCGCTGGTGGTCTGGCAGAGCTGCAGGGCCGCCTGCCGGTGCTGGGCTTGGCGCAAACCGAAAATAGAGCTGGGAATGACCCCTACCATCAAGACCGAAACCAGCGAGAGGATGAGCAGCGAAACCAGCACTTCCGAGAGGCTGAAACCCGACCGTCGAGACATCAGGGCAGCCCTTTGTGGATCCGGTAGTAGCTAATGCGATAAGACTCGCTCTTGGGCAGAAAGGCGTTGATGTCGAAGTTCAGCTTCAGGGGAGGCGCCGGCGGACCGGAGCCCCCACCACCACCTCCACTGGAGACCGAACTGCTGGAGCCGGTGGTGGTCTGGACATAGTTCTGGTAGGCGGATTGAGCCGCACTGGCCTGCTGATTGAAGGCCTCCAGTTGCGCGTCCACGGCAGCCTGGGCCGCTTCCACCGCCTGGCGGGCCGCTTCCACCTGGCCGGAGTTCCCGTCGTCATCGTCATCGTCGGCGGCCTGGGCCGCCGCCAGGGCCGCCTCGGCCGCCGCCAGAGCCTGCCGGGCGGAATCCAGACTTTGCGACAGCGTTCCCAGGGTCTTGAACTGGTCCAGCACCGCGTCGGCCGCCGGGCCATTGCCCGTGAGCGCATTGGCCGGAATGCTGAAGGGAGGTCCATTCGAATTGACAAATCTATCCATACCGGAGGCCATGATCTCGCCGCTTTCGACCGTTCCTCCACCGCTGACCGAGGCCAGGCCCTGGGCATTGCGCGACAGACTGAAAGGGGCCTGGCCGCTGCCGTTGGTGCGCTCAATCCCCCCGTTGCCGCTGGCGTCTCCGCTGATCTGGACCGTCAGAGTCACGTTGGCGGTGGTGGGGTCGCTGGCAAATTCGCAGTTCGTCAACTTTGCCGCGGCCTGGTCGGGGTCGCTGGCGGAATTGCAGATGGCGCTGCCATTCACCAGCACCTTCTCGGCCTCCAACCCCTGCTGGGCGTAGACAATACCTCGAATTTGAGTGTGGTTACCCGAGCGCAGGGTGATCTTGCCGCCCGCCACCAGTGCCAGCCAGTCGTCCCTGCCATCCAGGTCGGTCTGGCTGTCGATAGTCAGGTTACCGGTGCACAGGATGGCCCCCTTGCCGCTCAGCGTGACCGCGTCAATGGAGACGCTCCCATAGACCCTCAGGATACCATTGTCAAAGTGGATGGAACTGGTTTCCAGCCTCAGGGTATCGGCATTGTTTCCCGGCGTTCCCCAGGTGTAGAGCGTGTTCAGGACTTGCGGATTGAACATGGCGGGCACATCGATCTTGACGGCGTGACCGGTGACTTTGCCGAACAGTTCATCGATGTCTAAAAGAGGCAGCTCCCGCGGGGTCTCCGACAGACGCCGGGCCCCGAGAATGGTGCAATTGCTGGGAGAAATGTCCGCCTCGCGAGCATAAACATCGCCGGAAATGTAGCTATTGGCCCCCAGAGTCAACTTCCGGCGCGTGGCCAGATGGCCCGGGCGCGGAGAATCGTCGCCGTCGGCCGTGCCCCGGATGGTCAGGGCCTCGCTTTCGAGATTTCCCGCCACCGCCAGCCCGTAAGGATAGGGTGGGGCCGACAGCAGCACTTCCACCGTCTGGATCACCCCACGGCAGTAGCCCACCGCGTAGACTCGGCACTTTCCCGGGGGGGTCTCGTGGTCGGAGGCGCTCCCGCCAAAATTGTTGATGGAGCGAGGCAGGTGCACCCCACCAATGGTTCGGTCGCCGAAGCTGATGGCGGCCCAGACCTCGGGATCGGGATCGGCCTTGCCCAGAGTGCCCTGGTAGGTCCAATCGGTCAGGTTCAGGTCGAGGTTCTGCACCAGGGCGGTGGTGAGCCGACCCACGGCGGCATCGGCTTCCTGGAGGGCCAGCGCGGCATTCTGGTGGGTCTGCGCAAAGTTCAGATTCATCAGATAAACGCCCGCCATGGTGCTCGCCAGCAGGCTCAACACTGTGACCAGCATCAGAACCGAGAGGATGGACATTCCCCGTCTCCATCGCATTCTCATGACCTGGCAGAGTTCGCTTCCCGCCAGGTAGGACCTGCCGCGGGGCCCTGCGAAGCCAGGGATCGTGCGTGTCTTCCTGTGGCTCCTGCTCACTCTCTGGCTCCAGGCCCAGACTCAGGAGCTGCGCATCCACTGCGAACCGGACGATGCCGAGGTTTGGATCCCCGAAGTCTCGGCCAGCTCCCTTGGGACGGCCGATCAGGGGGTGCGTTTCGAACCCGGCATGTCCGCGCAGTTGACTCTGGTTTTGCGCCGGAGCGGCTATGCCGAGTTACGCCAAAGCTTCTCCGTCCAGGAAGCTCAGGGCGTGTTACCCCGCCAGGGAAGCTATCACCTCACGCCCTTGCCCGGGGTGTCCAACCGCTGCCAGCAGGCGCTCTACTGGAGTAAAAAATACTGGGGCCTGGCCCTGGTGCCGCTGGCTGGAGTTCTGATCTGGCTCGGGCGCCGCCGCCGCTCTCGCCCCGCGCCGCCCGCTCGCGGTCTGCGGGGCCAGCAGATTGGACCCTACCAAATTCAAGAATTTCTTGGACAGGGCGCCATGGCCGATGTTTACCGGGCCACCCACGGCTCTCAAGAGTTTGCTTTCAAGGTGATGAAAGAGGACTCCGCCGATGCGCGCAAGCGGATGCTGCGCGAGTCCAAAGTATTGCAATCGCTCCACCACCCCAATCTGGTGCGCCACTATGATGCCGGAGAAGTGGGCTCGCGCTGCTACATGGTCCTGGAATTGCTACGCGGAAAGAACCTTAGGGAGTTACTGCGTGAAGAGCCACGATGCCCGCCTGAGCGCGCACTACAGCTCTTCGGGCCGGTCTTCCAGGGACTGCTCCAGGCTCACCAGGCCAACATCGTGCACCGCGACCTCAAGCCGGATAACCTGCTGCTGACCGAGTCGGGCCAGATCAAGGTGTTGGATTTTGGCGTGTCGCGCGGCGACGGGCTGACGGTGGTCACCGCCACCGGCCTGGTGATGGGCACCCCCCAATACATGGCCCCGGAACAAATTGAGGGAGACATCGATCCAGCCAGCGATCAGTATGCCCTGGGCGTGATTCTCTACGAAATCCTCAGCGGGAAACGGCCCTTCGACGGTAAGGATGCGATGGAGGTGGTCGATCAGCAGCTCGACCTGGTGCCGCCGCCGCTGCGCGAGGTGGCTCCCCACCTACCCGAAGGGATGGCCGCGGCCATCGACCGCATGCTGGCCAAGGACCCTAGGAAACGCTTTCGGGATCTGAATGAGGCCTGGAAGGCGCTGTCAGGAGAGACCTGAAGTCGGTAAATTCGTCACCCAACTCGTGCAGCAGCTTGAGCAAAGGCGGCAGCGCCTCGGCCCGGCCGCCGGCCGCATTCCACCTGGACAGGTGCATGAGCAGCTTCGAAAGGTCCTCCAGGAACTCGCCGAACTCCCTGGACCCCTCCTCCTCAGTCGGCTCAACCAACTGGCAGGCCTGGCGCAACTGCTCCAGGCAGAGGTCCACTGCCTCCAGGCCCAACTCACCGCGGGAGCGCGAAGAAACAGCGTGCACGACCGCATTGAAAGTGGGGAAGGTGGTCGGCCCGTCCTGGCTGGCTCGCACGATAGGCACGAGATCCCAGGCCGCATGCTCGGGGCCCAGTTCCTTCCCCTGCTCGGCCCAGCCTTGCACCTGCTCCGGACCCGGAAAATGGTTCAGCCATCCCAGATAGGCCTCCGCGAACTGCAGCGCCTGCGGGCGCAGAATTTCAGGCTGGAGAGACGGATAGCTAGACCAGAAGTGCCGTTCCTGTTCGAGACGTTGCTCCAAGCGCTGCCACTGCTGTTCCCGCGTCAGCCAAAGGATCTCGTTGAGTCCGGCCAGAGAAGTCGGACCCTGCAGCACCCAGCGACTATGATCGAGCTGGGCCAAAGCGCGGGCCAGGTGTTCGGCCCGGGCCGGCAGTTGCTCCACCACCCGCGGATAGCTCTGCCCCTTCAGTAGCCCCAGGTAGTCGTCGAAACACTGCTCCACGGCGGCGAGCTCAGGGGCCAGCCGCTGGTCCCGGCTTTGAGCGCGAACCAGACCGCGGTGCTCCTCCACCTTGTGCAGGGTCTGCTCCACGCATTCCACCAACTGGCCCAGGGAAACCTTGCCCTGCAGGTGGCCGCGGGCAAGTTGGACGACCAGCGGCTCAGCATTCTTCATCCAGCGGAGTTTAGTCGCCATGAGGAGGAACTCCTGGCCTGTCATTGGTCGGGCTCAGCGCAAGCCGCCAAGAAGAGCCCTTCAGCCCGTGAGACCTGGCCTGCGCCCTGTTCGGACGCTGGATGAAGGCCTTTGAAGCTGAAGGGCTCTCCTGAACTACTTCGCGAAGGTAGGGCGGATCAGACTGGGGTCCCACCCGGAGTGGATGCCGATATCCACCCGGTCGACATGGGGCAGGGGCATGGGCGTAAAATCCTCGGACGGAAGCTTGAACTTCTTGGGGTCATAGCCTTCGGTGCGGGGATTGTAGCCGTCGACGCGGTTGCTATGATTATGGATGTGGTGGTTGTGACTCTGGATGTGGGACATTGTTTTTGTTCTCCGTTTCGTTGGTTGGTCTCTGAAGTCAGGATGCCAGAACCAACTTGCGGATTTCTTGCGGATTTTTACTATCGTTTGAATTCGTAGTCTCAGAGAAACTGGCAAGCGTGGGCCTGAAGCTGGTTCCCGACGCGGAAGGCATCAGCAGTCACGAATACAAGGGCGCGCACAAGTCGGTGATCAGGTCGCCAAAGCTGACTTGAACGAGCCCTGCCTCGGTTGAAATGCCACAGGCCGCCAATGCTTGAATCCTATCTATGGTCGGGCGCCTACCTCAAGCGCGAGGCTCACGGACTTCGGCCTAGAATGAATCGCCTCTGGGGCCTGCTGCCCAACTGATTCAAGGCCTGAGTTGCCTGAAAGTCCATCGCGCCGAAGAGAGGGGCTTTCAGGTCTGGTCGGACCTCTTCGGCCAGCAGCGTCACCTGCAGGACCGTTTGCGCCGGTTGGCCGCGCTCCAGTCGGGCTGGGGGGCGGCCTTGCCGGGCCTGACGCTGGCCCTGCTCTTTTGGATCGGCAATGCGGATCTACCTCTCTGGCTGGCTTGCCTGACCGCCACCGAGCAACTGCTGCTGGGCCGCCCTGCTCACTTTTGGGACTCAGGTGCAACGTTTTCAACCGATACTTCGAGAACCGTCGAAAAGTAAGCGGGCCACCCGTGTCCACGAGTTGCGAGGCGCCATTTCTCTGCACAAGGTGACCTTCGCCTACCAGCCCGGCGCCGCTCCCGTGCTCCAGGATGTCGATCTGGAACTTATCCCCGGCGAACTGCTGGCCGTAGTCGACCCTACCGGAGCCGGCAAATCCACCCTGCTGCGCCTGCTGCTGGGCTTCAAGCAACCCCAGCAGGGCTCCATCTGTTACGACCAGATGCCGCTGAACGAACTGGACCTCGGCCATCTACGCCGCCAGCTCGGAGTGGTTTTGCAGGACGCTCAACTCTTTCCCGGCTGCCTGCGCGACGCCATCGCCGGGGCCCAGGATCTGAGCGAAGAACAAATCTGGGAAGCACTTTCTCGGTCGGCCAGAAGCAACTGTTGCTGCTGGCCCGGGCCCTGGCTCGCAAACCCCGGACCTTTTCGTGACCTGGCCGAACGAGAACTGGTCCATTGATACGGAGTCTTTGCTGAATTCAACCGCAGTGGACTGACGCAGAGCACTTTTGTGCGAAGAAACAGATCGCCGTGGCCACCTTCGCGACCTGGAGAAGAAAACTGCGCGCCGCCGACCTGGTGCCCATCGAGGAAATGCCCGGCTTTGTCGGAGTATGCCTGCCCAGTCTGGCTCAACCGGCAGCTGCCTTGCAGGATCGACGGGATACCAATCACACGGAACGTGGTCTCCCCAGTGAAATAAAGTGCGAGACCCCGCGGCGCATGCATATTCCCACTCATCTGCGCTCGGCAGCCGAAATCCTTGGCTGGCCAGGTCGGCGACTATTTGCGAGTAGGAGAGTCATCGTTCGCAAGCGGGAACCATTGGAAGTTCTGAAACTCGGCCTCCACCAGCAGCGGCGGAAGTTCAATGGTCCGCACTGGAGTCGTCACCGTGGTGATGAACTCTGCCGGACAGGACCCGGGCAACTCGTATTCTTCTTGCGTGTCCTTCCAGCTATCAAGCTCCTCGGCGTTCGGTTTCTAGTGGCCGGGTAACCTTGCCGCCAGGTAGCAGGGCGAAGACTGCACCGGAATACTCGTGTTGGTTTGGTCAGCCGGTCGCCCCAAGCGGACGGAAGTCGGACGGCATCTTTGGATTGGCCATGGATCCGGGTTCGTTGAAACCAGGCTCCGCCCCTCGGCACGATGATTCGCACGAAAGGAGGTAAGTAGTTGTAGCCCCCTTCAGACTTGAACAGTTGGGCTCGAGAATATTTAGACCATGACTTCCAAGCCGCGCTCATACCATTCATCGGCGCGCGCCGTCAGTTCGTTACGGGTGATAAACCCGTCCCGATTGGTGTCCAAACTCTTGTTGGCGAGATATTCTCTGCTGTTGCCTCCGTAGATGCGAGCCGTATCGGAGTTGTCCACCAGTGCCGGGGAAAAAACGGCCGCATACAGATCGCCGCGGTCCGGGTTGGCCGGTCCGTTGTAGCGATCCATCATCGTCTGCAAATAGGACTGGACGTGGTCCATTTGTTCGGTAAAGGACATCTGTTCGAGGGACGCCTTGGTCAACTGCTGGTCCCTGGGCAGGCCTTTGTTCATTTCGGTGATGGCCGTATTGGTGAACTGGATCAGCCCCACCGCGCCGTTCTTGCCGGCTCGCTCGGCCGGGTCGAAGGTGCCGCCGGTCTCCGCCGCCATGACCGCCATCAGGTCGTTGGGGTCGGCTCCGAGAGAAGCGGCCACATCTCGAACCTTTTGCTGTTCTTCGGCGGTCAGTTTGTCTCCGAAGATCAGGTCGTCCTGCTTCGGCTGGCTGGCCTCCATTCGCCGAGCGGCTTCCTCGTCTTGCAGTTGCTCGCGCGTCTTGGGCGGCTCGGGCCCGAGCAGCGCCGCCCGGGTGGCGTCGTCGAACTTGCCGTTGACCGGCAGCCCGTTCTCGCGCTGAAAGCTCTCCACCGCTTGCTTGGTCTTGTTGCCAAAGAGCCCGTCCACGCCCAACTGGGCGCCGCGATCATTGAGGGCATTCTGCAGCGTGGTCACCGCATCCTTATCGTCCGACCCCTTTTGCAACGTTCCCTTGCCTAATTGCTCGTTGAGCAGCGCATACTGATTGGCATCCAACGGCTTGGCCGGCTCCGCTTCCTTTTTCTCGGCCAGCAAAGCGGCACGCGTGTCTTTGCCAACGATTCCGTCGACGGTCAACCCGTTCTGCTGTTGAAAGTCTTTGACGGCCGAGAGCGTATCCCGTCCGAACTTGCCGTCCGTGTCCAGCGAAAGGCCCAACTTTTCATTCAGGGCGCTCTGCAGGGCCGTCACCGACTCGCCATCGGCGCCCTTCTGCATCGTCTGCGTCCCCAGCTGGTCCTTCCAGGTGGGCGGCTGTTCTCCCAGCGCGGCCGCCAGAGCTCCCATGTCGGGGGCATTGGAGGTTTCCCGAGTTTTGGCTTCCGCAGTGAGTGTGATGCCGTCCTTGGTGAAAGTAGGAGTGGCCGCGGGCTGCTCACTCTTGGTCTGCGCAGTCTTCTTGCTGCCCGTGTCCGTGCTGGATGTTTTGCTGCCCCCGCCGGAGTTGCTGACGCTGCTCGAGCCGCCACCACTGCTCGAAGAAGAACTGACCGTCCCTGATGCCATGGGGTAAGACCTCCTGGTTAATTGTGACTCTCATAGAGCCAACCGCTCGACTTCCAAAGGCTATCATTCTAGGATTTCGTAAAACTTGCGCCGTGCTGAAAACTTTCTACAATCCGCCCAAAATTTTTTACAAACCCGTAACAACTCACCGGGCTGTAATGCCGCCGGCCGACGGGACGCTCAGGGCTCAGTGCACCCTCCGGCAAGTTCGTACCTACCCTAAATGCCATGAATGCTAGAAAGCAAGAATGCTGGACGTGCGCGTTCGTGGCGCATTCGTCTACGTAGATGCCGACCTTGCTGGCGTTAGCGAGGAGCCTGCTGATGAGGAAGACGTTGAGCAGCCCGTTTGCCACCTTCGGTATCTTGGAAGTGACGACGAGTGGGAGTTTGCCTTCTATTCGTGGAGCCGAGGGCTGCGGGGTGGCTACGAGCCAAGTTATCTCAACAATGGGCGGCCTTTCGGAACTCCCGAGCAGTGTTTCGACTGCGCCGCCTTTCCCTGGCGGTGACGCCGACAAGCGGCTTGTCTTTGGAGTAGAAACGTAGGCCTCAAGTCTTTCGATCAGCTTCTGACGACTGGTGAAGCTAACTTTACGTAGAGCCTGACGACTCATCACGCTGAACCATATCTCGATTTGGTTCAGCCAGGAAGCGTGAGTGGGCGTAAATATAGGAACAATCCGTGGATTTTTAGCGAAGAAGTCCTTGGTCATCTCGCTACAGTGAGTGGTGCCGTTGTCCAGGACCAAGTAGAAATTGCGTTTCGGGTGGCGGAGCATCAGCCTTTTTACAAACCCAATGAAAGCCTCACTGACTCCCGAAGCAAAATCGTCTCGCCACCAATCGCTGGCGAGCCGCTTTCTCTAAATGGCCGCCCTCCTTGGGAATGTCTCGCGCGAGCCGAGATAGGTAGCGGTCATCGTCGGTGAGAGTCTGTGCTCCAACCAGGGACCAAGCGCTGCCGTCCCTCCGAAGATGGAAGCGGAACTTCTCGACAGATTAACTCACCACTGCCACATCCTCGTGACCACCGGCCCGTCTTATCGGTCCCGTTACAGGAATAAGAACAGCTTTTAGCAGAATAACCGGGGCCGGGTGGATCACTTTCTGACAGGCACGTCTATCAGTTAGACGGTTGCGAGCGTACTGCCGGTCCTCGTTCCTGGCTGACTCGCGGCTCTGCTCTTCTACCAACGAATGTCCGCGCCTATCCCCCAGGTTCTTCAGGGCCACGGCAGCCCTGAGGCGCACCGAGATTGGCTGTCCGGAATCCTCCAGAAAGCGTCGGTAGTGCCCGATGCTCCCAATTTTCTCCCGGTCCGCCAATTCCAGCAACCCGCAGACTGATTCCCCTGACAGTGAATCCAGGGCTTGCAGCCGCCGCTGCGTAAATGGCCATCCGCCAGGGATACCACTACAATCGGAGACGCCTTACCAGTGTGCATGAAGTCAAATGGCCCGGGTGAGGTCGCCAATACCAACTCATTCCGTTCCTCATCCCTGCGGGAGGGCCTGGCGGGCTGGGACCTGGAGTTGATGGAATACGCCGATCAAGCCCTGGAAGTGTAGAGAAGGGTCCAGGCTTGAAGGCGGAGGGATGAACTGCTTGCAGTCCGAGACTGTAACAACGCCGTTACATTTCCACCGCCTCCCGCAGGAAATCCGCAAGTCCCCCCGGCTATCCTGGGACCATCAAGAGAAACGCGAGGGATACGACCGATGGCAAGCAACATCACCAACTTCAATCAAAACGCGATGGACCAGCAGCTCTTTCTGCTGGACCGGATGAGAGTCGCCTGCCCCAAGACAGCCGAGCTGGGCCAAAATCTTACGACCAAATCTCTCCCCGGCGGGTTCAACGATATCGAGGCCGCCCAGCGAACCCAGGCCCTGACCAACATCTTGCTCGCTTCCTGCTCCGCCGAGCAGTTAAACGCCCCTTTCCCCGCCTGGGTGCTGCCCTGAGGCTTGGTGCAGTCGGTCAGCGGCTGATACTTCACCGAGCCCGGCTATTGAGGACGATGCATAACCGGAAGATCAGCGATGCAGGCTAACCATCGAAAGGGTCCGCCAATGCCGGTACCAGATCCAGGAACAGTCTCTCGTTCGCCTCTGGTCCAGGTCGAGTCTCTCCAATGAGCCCCAGGCATTCGCTGGGCCTCATCCTGGAAATGCTGATCAGATCCCAGCCAAGGCCCATTTCGCGCAGCTTGGCGTCCGGCTCGCTCCAGTCGTCTCTGTCGGCATATAGCGAAGGGAAATATTTTTTTTAAAACGGCTGGTTATGTGGTTTTTCCGAAGGTGTTAAATTTGACAAGAACGCGTTAACAGCAGGTAGAATCGTAGTATGGAATTCGATCCCGTCTCATTAACCCTGGATGAAGTGATGCAAATAGACCCTTTGGCCTTGCATCATCTGGCCACAAAATCGGCCGGAACCCTGACTCGCTATCAAGCCTTGCTTGGACGACTGCTGCTGGCGATTGAACGGACAGGCGCCTATCTTGAACACGGTTGTTCCGGCGGGTGCACTATGCTGTGGCCTGCAGACGATTTGCCAGAAAGAGGATCGCGCACTTTCCATGGCGGAAGCGATTGAAATGCTGTTCGCGGAGAAATCGGCGGAACGGCCGGTTGATGAGGGGCAGTTGCAACACCTGCGTGAGGAAGCCCTGGCGGACTTGGGCTGGACGGACGTGAACCGTATGCAAGGGTGTCCAGATCGTCCATCCGCGCTCCAGGGTTCCCAGCAAAGCCCAACGGCGCGGTATTCTGCGACGCGACGGTTACTGTTGTGCCGTGCCCTGCTGCCCCAACACGCTCTGGCTCGAAGTCCATCACATTATTTTCTACGCCGACGGCGGGTTGACCCGGCCCGACAATCTGATCACGATTTGTTCGAGATGCCATAAAAATGCGCACGAGGGCCGGCTGATCATCCAGGGCAACGCCCCGCGCGGGGCGCGCTTCTTGAACGAGACCGGTAAGGACCTGCGCGAGGAGTGGAGATTGGAGACTGCTTTCTGGCTGGATATTTGGTGTGGCTGGCGGGGAACAGAGCAGGATAGGCGTCACCTGCGCGCACAACTGAGCACCGCCTGAGGGGCACTGGTACAACCCCTTTCGCAAAGAGAATCAGGTGTCTGGATAGATTGGGGCCAGTATAGTATAGTTTGTGGAAGTCACTAAGCCAATAAATGGAAGACACAATTTAATGAATGGATCGAAACGCGGCCCAGGCCGCCCAAAGCTCTACAGCGGTTCCGAGCCAGGAGCTCCTAAGATCACGGTTAGGTTCAGCCAGGATGTCTACGAGTGGCTCAAGTCCAGGGAGGAGGGGGTGCGGAGCTACATAGAACGATTGATTCGGGAAGACTGGGAACGTCTGAAGGATTCTCAGGCTCCGGTCGACGCTTCTACCCTGCAGTGAGCAGTATTTGTGCAACGCCCGTTGCACCATTGTCACTTCTCGAGGTCTTTTGCTTCCATGCTGAGTTGGGCGGTCTCGATGGCTCGACGAAAGCGTGCTTGCAAAATGTCCCGGGGAGGAAGGACGGTAAGGTATTCCGCGACGTGTATACCGCTCTTGTCCAGTTCCAGGAGCTCAATTTGTTCCTGCTTTTTGCCTGCGCAAAGTATAATTCCAATGGGGGCTTCCTCGCTCGGCTCCTGCTCGTGTCGGGCTAGCCAGCGTAGGTATAGTTCCATCTGGCCTTTGTACTCGGGGCGGAAGTCTCCTATTTTCAGCTCGATCGCCACCAAGCGCTTTAGCTTGCGATTGTAGAATAGTAGGTCGAGGTAGAAATCATCATCGTCTATCTGCAACCGCTTTTGGCGGGCGACGAATGTAAACCCTGACCCGAGCTCCAGTAGAAACTGCTCTAGCTCTCGGAGAATCGCGTCCTCCAAGTCCTTCTCTAAATAGTGATCATTCAAACCGAGGAAGTCCAGTAAGTATGGGTCTTTGAGGATCAGATCCGTTGAAAGCTGCTGGTCTTGGAGCTTCGCTAGTTCGAGCTCAATCGTCTCTTCAGGCTTTCTAGATATAGCAGTACGCTCGAAAAGCATTGATTGAATTCGTTCGTTCAACTGGCGGACAGACCAGTGCTCCGTTGTGGCCATCTGAAGATAAAAGGCACGTTTGACGGGTTCGTCCATGGACACAAGCAGGCGCAGGTGAGACCAACTCAATTGTGCACACACTGTGTGCACAATTTCCTCGGGGAACGCTTCGGACAGGCGGATGCAGTAGTGTAATTGGCGCTTTCCCCAACCTCGACCGTATTCTTGTGTCAGGCTACTTGAAAGGCCAGCCACGACTTGTTTGCCATAGTCCGCACGCCCACCAGTCGCGATTTCGCTCTGAAGGAGACGCCCGATGCGCCAATAGAGGAGGGTCAGCTCCGCATTCACGCTGGCCGCCACCTTCTGTCGCGAGGACTCGATGAGTTCGCTCACCTTGTTTATGAGGGCGGTAGCAATCTCCATTGGCAAGATTGGCTTCGTTCTACTAGCTTGGGACGCCTCCGAAAAAAATGTCTTCCAGAAAAAGAGTTCTGGCACACTACAGGCACACAATCCACTCCCGGCCCATCAAGCTTGCTCACACAAACCCCACAACCAAGCCCCGCAACCGCCGCCCTGAACGCCAAAGCCCACTCATTCGCAAAGAGAATCAGGTGTAGAATCATTTATGGAAGTCAGCGTGTCCCGTGTCACTGACCATCCTGTTCCGCCTCCAACTGCCCGCGTCGCAAAAGATAGCGGTGGGTGCGCGGGAGGGAGAAGGAGCGCTTAGTGCCCCGGCCGCTCGCTTAGCCGAAAGGAGCGGAAGGTATGGTGTCGGGGTTGTCGGCTCCGAGGACATCGGTCTTGACCAGCATCACGGGTCGGCCTTTGTCCAGGGCCATGTCGGCCAGGGCCTCGAAATTCTTACGAGGCAGAATCGTCTTGGGGGACTTGAAGGCGGGAATCCAGCGAAAAGTGTGCTGGCCTACCTTTTCATTGTTGGCGGTTTTCTGCCACTCGCGCGGCGCGAGGCCGAACCAGGGAGTTAGATGGCCGGCCAGTTCGGCGGCGACTATCTCCAGTCCAGGGTTTAATTTGCCCTCGGAGATAGCTTTTTTCCAATCGGAACCGGCCGCGTAAAGCGCCTGCGAAGAGTCTTGAGAGCAATTCTGGGCGGCCGTCACCTGGGAAGAGCCGTCCCCGTGGCCGGAACGGTAGCGCGCCATGACTTCTTCCAGGCGCTGCTCGAGAAAATCCGACGGGACCGAACCCTTCGAGTCGTCGAACAGCTCGGGGATAGGGATCAGCGCGTCGGTAACCGGCCGGTCGTAGAGGTAGCCGCGCGTGGTGTCGCCCATGTAGGCGTGCCACTGTTGGCTTCCGGAAATTACGCCTCCGCGATTGTGAGCGTAGACTTGCTTGTACTCGATCTCAAAGCGGGGTTCCTGGGTGAACTCATCTTGAACCACTTTGGCCAGTCCGAAAGAAAAGTGCCCCGCATAAATGCCCATCATGGCGGGTGCGCCGACCGCCCCACCAAACAGGTGGAGCACCAGAGCCTGGTCGCCCAGTTTAAAAAGCTCCTGAGCTTTACTCGAAAGAGACGGAACGGTTTCCTGGGAGGTTTCGGAGGGAAGCAGAAGGGTCTTGCTCATCTGACCCTTACACTGCGGCTCCATCCGCCAATTTTCATTCCTCAAGTAGTGGGAGGACGATTCTTGACCGCGGACCATCTGATCAGGCGGCAGCTCAAAGAGCTCCTTGGGCTCGAGAGCCGCAACCACCATCGTTCCCTTGGAGTCGGGTTCCGCATAAAGATACCAACCCTTACGGTTGGCTCGACGGTCAGCCATCGGGGCCAGGTCGCTGCGCCCTTGCGTGCGCACCTCCTGGCTGGGGCCATCAAATTGCCTGGTTTCGGGATTGAAGTGGCGGACTTTCCAGGTATGAGCGTCAATTTTCTCTTCGAAGGTCACCAAAGCTTTGTGAGTGCCGGAAATTTGCACCGGCTCGCGCTCTATGCGTAACTCACCTCCCACCAGCTTGGGATTCTTGAGACTTACCAGCATGTCGTCCTGGGGACGGGCACCGGCCAGGCTTTCTAAGGGGGACACCTGCTCCCAACCATTGATTCGGTCAGGGTGGACGTGCCCCATCCCTTTACTTTTCCGAGTGCGCTTCGAGAATTCAACATCCGTGGTAACGCGGTCGACCCAGCCGGCCTCTTGAAAATTGAGCCAGACTTTCCTGCCCTTCAAGCCAGCGTGTTGGCCAGGCGCCTGGAGAACTTCTAGATACACCCCACCCTCGCGACGTGCCTCTGAAGATGGCAGGACCAACCGCCCCGCCCATTCTGAGGTAGGCTTCCAACAACGACTGGCGTCCTCGGTGACGGTGGCAACAGGAGAGGTCGTTTTGCTCAAGCGCAGGAGCGGCGTGGGTGCCTGAATACTGCCGACATTCATCTTTAGCCAGTGTAGCGCGCGGGTATTTCCGCCACTTTGACCAACTGTTAACATTTTTATAAATACCTGTTCAAAGGGCCCGCTGGACGTGGCTTCGAATGACGGAATGGAGCGGCGGCCAGATCGGCACCTGGGTTGCGAGAAGGACCATCGGCGCCTTTTTGACACCAATTTGGGGCGTCGTCAACGGTTCGATGATTACCCTGCGCTCATCAATGTGGGAAGTATCGGAAGAGCCGGTTTCCATCGCTCTGATTATGCCGGCCGCCCAAGAATACACTGAGCCACGAATTCAAGATTCCGCCTGTATGCACCCGAGGAAGTGGCCCGGCCACTGCGCGCCGCCCATTCGCAGAGCGACGTGCTGGTGGCAGTAACAACGGAGCTGGCAAGAGAAGGCCCGGACATGAGCGATCAACCAGCGATCTTATTGAACGACACGAAATCGATCCCCCAGATGGGTCTGGGGGTGTGGCAAACGCCCAACGACACCGCCGTGATGGCGGTGGAAACGGCTCTACGCAACGGCTACCGGCACGTGGACACGGCCTCCATCTACGGCAATGAACAGGGGGTGGGCGATGGTCTGCGAGCTTCAGGTATTCCCCGCCACGAAATCTTCCTGACCACCAAGCTTTGGAACGACGACCAGGGGTTCGACTCCGCGTTACGAGCCTGCGAAGCCAGCTTGAAGAAGCTTGGCACCGACTACGTCGATCTCTATCTGATTCACTGGCCTTCGCCGCATCGCAATCTCTACCTCGACTCCTGGCGGGCGCTGGTGCGTCTGCGGGAGGAGGGCCGTGTTCGTTCCATCGGGGTCTCCAACTTCGGGCCTGCTCAACTGCAGCGCATTATCGGGGAAACCGGGGTGAAACCGGTGCTCAACCAGGTGGAATTGCATCCCCGCTTTCAGCAGCGGGAACTGCGCGAGTTTCATCACGGGCTACAAATTGCTACTCAGTCCTGGAGTCCACTGGGCCAGGGGCAGTTGCTCAACGATCCCGTAGTTCAAGGAATTGCCGCCAAGCACGGCAAGTCGGCGGCCCAGGTGGTGATACGCTGGCATCTCGATCACGACTTCATCGTAATTCCGAAATCGGTGACACCCCTGCGAATTGCGGAGAACTTCGCGGTGTTTGATTTCCGCCTGGACGAAAGCGACCGCCTGCAATTGGATGCGCTGGACTCCGCCGAGGGACGGATTGGGCCGAATCCACAGACGGCCACATTTTGATCAGCAATTGATTCTCCCGCTCGCGAATGGCGTAAGCTTGTGCTGCGCGCGGGATGACCTGAAAAAAGTCCAGCGAACCGGCTCTCTATACGACGTGGAGGGACTGTTTTGCGGAATGGTGCTGGGCAGTCTGGAGCGACCGCGGCAGGATAGCCATCTGCTCTACTACCACTTGGTAGCGCTCTTTCGCCTCTCTGCGTCTAGTCCATCATTGCTCGAGGATTTCGTAGTGTAAGTATGCCAACAAGGCAAGTCCCGGACGCTGAGGTCGCAAAGGAGCCAGCGGCCGATTGCTGCGTAAAGTGCCGCACTTCCAGAGGATTCTGATCAGCCCGACCGCGAGCCGATTCCGCAGAAAGAAGCAGTAAAGACTCCAGAAGCGCGCGAGACCCCTCGCTGCTCTTGGAGCCGTCAGGCGCCGAGCTGGATTGCGCCTGACTTGAGCCGGCCGGCGGTTCCCGAGACGCACCCCACTGGGATACCCAAGTTGGATTGGAAACTGCAGCTGGACTTCGCCCGGGCCCCTGAGGAGGATGTGTTCAAGAAGCTGACCGTGCCGATGAATTCCTTCTTAAAAGATGTCCTATGCGGAAAATACCGAAGGTGCCTGGGTGAAATTCAACCCGCGCATCTACGGAAATTGGTTCGTACTGGCCGGAATCCTAGCACTGCTGGCTTTTCGTTGGTTCAGGGGTCCCATCGTGGACACCGGCCTGAGCCTGGGAATCAGCCTGCTGGCGGGAGGACTGCTGCTGCGCATTATGGCTCCTGATTCGCGCAGCAAGCGGGGGCAAGCCGGAACCCTGGACGCGATCTTGTGCAGCCTGATCGGAGGCGTGCTGGCGGTGGGTTGGTGGAACATGCCCCCGGCGCCCGATGCGCCTTATCATCACAACGACGGCGGCGATATGTTCGCGGGCTTATTCTTTGTGCCGCTGGCCTGGATGCTGATCACTCTGCCGCTGCTGCTCTTCCGTATGGGTATGGTGGGCAAGGAGAAAACTTAGAGCAATGCGGCAGCGGCTGCACTCGAATTCGATCCGGTAGACGGTTCGAAAGAAATACTGACTTGTAGGTATATGTGAGGAAACAGCGCAGCCTCCTTGGTGATCGGCTGCAGCGCGCAAATGTGCTAAAATAGACTCAATTGTTCGGGCCCTCCGGCCCGGCCGCTCACGCGCTTTGGATGCACCCTGGTGAACAATTCCCGGCCATAATTCAAAGTCGCTTTTGCCTTTCTTAACGGTTTCTCAGGACGGAACACCGGGGGGATGCCTTCGAAAATCTACACCTCGTCCAGCATGGCCCACAGAGAGGTCCACATGGAGAAGTTTCTCATGGTTTTCACTTTGTCGAGCAGTCCTTCGGCCCCGACCTGCTGTTCCAACTGCAAACAGCGCCTCAAGCCGCGCCCGTAGATGGGGCAAGGCAATCGATACATGTTTTCGGCGAAGCTGGCATAGCCCAGATTCTGCACCACCCTCCACTCCACCCAGGCGGCGAAACCCTCCAGCAAGTCCTGGGTCTGAGGTGGACAGTTCTCCTGTTGCCAGGCGTGAGCGTGCTCGTGGGCCAGCACGGCCGAAGTAAACCAAAAGGGATAGCCCTTAACCGCCCACATGGTGCGCTCTTTGGGCACCCACAGGCCGACCGTGGAAAGGCTGAGCGTGTAGGCGTCGGTATGCAACTTCGGAATGGCCGCCGCCGTATCAGCCAGCCTGAGTTTATAGGGTTGCTTGACTACCAGGCCGAGTTCATCTCTGCAGAACCACTGCACCTCGTCCAGCAGATCCTGGGCCACCGCCTGCGTCTGGACCCGTTTGGAAAGGCACTGCCGGCAACGCGTGTCCCCATCGGGAGGTTTCTTCTCCTGGCAGAAACGGCAGCGCCCGCATGCCTGCCAGTAGCAATCCAGGCAGAACCAGGTTTCCTGATAGACGATCCAGCGGCTGGTGAACAAGGTTCCACAGCCGCCGCAGGCCCGGGCCGGCCCACCGCAAGTTGGACAATCCGGGCGATCGGCGATGGCCGTGCCGCAATCCAGGCAAAGCGGGTAGCGGCCGCCGCACTTGCGGCAGTAAACCTTCTGCTGGTAGGTGGTGCAATCGCCGTGAATCAGTTCGCCGCAATGATCGCATTGAGGAAAATTGTGGGCGCAATAGCTACAAATGACCCGGTCTTTCGAGGCCATCTCGAAAGCCGGCCGGTCACACCAGGTGCAACGTTTGACCCGGGCCGCGCACTTGTGACAGTAGGCCAGACCATCATTCCACCACTTACCGCCGCCGTTCTCCAGGCAAATCCCGCAACGGCAGCAGATATACAGATTAGCAACACACTCGGAGCAGCCCTTTTTACCGGAGGTGGTGGGAAACACCTCCGGCCGCATCCGCTTGCAGAATGAGCACTGCACGATAGATCTGTTTCGTGCCTGGCTCGAAGCTGCCCTTCGAACTCGGAGGAGCGGGTCAGCGCGCAGCCCGCCAGGGAGCGGCTGCCCAAAGGCGCTCCCGGTCAAGTTGCTTCCCCGACCAGTGAACCTCGAGCGCGGCTCAGCAAGTCGGAATTCGCCACAAAGCCACCAGGGGCAAGGGCAAATCGGCGGCCGGGAAGCTTGCCTTGCGGCGATTGGAAATCAGCAATTTCAAAGCTATCGATCGCCTGGAACTCGAGTTTCCGGCCCTCGCTTTGAAGAAGATCCTGACATTGGGGTCAAGAGAGGTAATGGCAGAAATCGCAGATTGTCGTCAGCTTAGTTCCTCAGCCTCCGCGAGCCGAGCTTTCCCCATCCCATTTGCACTGGTAGGTGACGGCCATCAGGACCTGGCCAGGGGTAGACGCAGGCGAAATTGCGAACCCCTGCCGGGCTGGCTGGTGACGCTCAGGTGGCCGTCCATGGCTTCGGCCAGGCTATGGGCGATGGCCAGTCCCAGGCCGGCGCCGCCGGCGTGGCGGGCGCGCGCGCGGTCGGCTCGCCAAAACGGCTCGAAGACGCGGGCGCAGGCTTCTTCGCTCAAGCCCACTCCCTGGTCGCTGACCACGATTTCTCCCCGGCTCCAGGAGACCCGTACGGGGCTGTCCGGTTCGCTGTAGTGAAGGGCGTTCTCCAGGAGATTGCGCAAGATGAGGAGCAAGTAGGGCCGGTGGGCCACCACCCGTTCGCCCGCAGACTGGCATTCGATGCGCTCGGTTCCCAGTTGGGCCCGCAGCGAATTCACGACTTCGGTCAGGTCCTGGGCTTCCAGCACCAGGTTGGAACGGTTGCGGCGGGCTTGAGCCAGCAGCAGCAGGTCGTTGACCAGTCGGGCCATGTCCTGGGTGCTGTGGCTGAGTTCTTCCAGCCCTTGGCGCACTTCTTCCCGATCGATCCGTTCGTAATGCCTGAGCAGGCTTTGGCACTGAGTGAGCATGGCGGTCAGTGGGCTGCGCAGTTCGTGGGAGACCGAGCCGGTGAACATGGACAGGTCGTCATAGGCTTCCTGCAGGGGGCGCAGGCTGCGGCCGGTCCACCACCAGCCCAGGGCGGCCGCCAGGGCCATGGTGAAGGCTCCGGTGGCCAGCAGCAGGTGGACCAGTTCGCTCAGCTGCCGGCGCAGGGGCTGCAACGGCACGGCTACGCGCGCGTAGCCGTAGATGTGCCCGCTCTGGTCGGCGGCGGGCAGGGTGAAGCTGCAGGCATCCTTGCTAAACACGTAGCTTGCCGGCTGGAGCGTTTGCTCCGGTATCGGCAGGCTACCGCGGCGGGCCACCACCCGTCCTTGCGGGTCCAGCCACTCGGTGCTGCCCAGGGCGTCCCGATCGATATCCAGAGGGCGATCGGCAAGGTGGATGGACTCGCTAAAATCGAACTTGGAGTGTTCGTGCTCCACCGAAAAGGTGACGGCGTGAGCGGTCAGGAGCAGGTCTTGCTCGAGGCGCGCGTAGAGCTGGCGGCGCAACAATCCGTAGGCTCCCAGGCTGATCAGCAGCAGCAGCAAGAGCAGGCTGCCCAGGTTGAGCAGCAGCAGGTGCAGGCGGGCCCGCCGGAGTTGCATCAGGTCGGCCGCAGCCGATAGCCTCGCCCATACCGGGTTTCGATGACTTCCGGCTGGCCGGCCAGGCGCAGTTTATCGCGCAGGCTTTTTATGTGGGTTTTGACCGTGCCTTTTCCCGGGCTGGAATCCCAGCCCCAGACTTTATCCAGGATTTCGGCCGCCGTAAAGAATACACCCGGGCTGCGCATCAGCAGTTCCAGGAGCTGGTATTCCCGCGGGGTCAGTTCCAGTTGCCGCCCGCCCGCGCGGGCCTGCTTCTGTTGCGGGTCCAAATGCAACTGGTCGCCCCAGCTGAGCACCGGCGGAGTGGTCACCTTGCGGCGCAACAGCGCGCGGATGCGGGCATGCAGTTCATCCAGAGCGAAAGGCTTGACCAGAAAGTCGTCGGCACCGGAATCCAGACCGGCAACTTTATCCTTGACTTCGTCCAGCGCCGTCAGCAGCAGCACGGGCGTGTCCAGACCGCGCGAGCGGATCCGCTGGCAAAGCTCGATACCGGTGAGCCGGGGCAGGAGAATGTCCAGGATGGCCAGGTCGTAGTTGCCTGCCTCCAAAAAGCTCCAGCCCGCCTCGCCGTCCTCGGCCAGGTCGCAGGTGTGCAGCTCCCGGGCCAGCTCGCGAGCCAGCGGGCGAGAGATGCGGGGGTCGTCTTCTACCAACAGGATGCGCGCCATCGATTCACCTTAGGCTCGAGTTGGTCAAGACTTGGTCAAGCCCTTTCCCAGCCACAGATAGAAGGCCGGTAACAGGAACAGGCTGAGCCCGGTTGAGGAGAACATTCCGCCTAGAATGACGAGGGCCATCGGGTATTCGATTTCGTAGCCGGGCAAATTGCCGCCCAGGGCGATGGGCACCAGCGCCAGCATGGCCGTGAGGGCCGTCATCAGGATGGGCACCAGCCGCTCCTGGGCGCCGCGTAAGACCAGTTCCGGCCCGAAGGGGCAGCCTTCGTCCTGTTGCAGGTGGCGGTAGTGGCTGACCAGCATGATGCCGTTGCGGGCGGCGATGCCGAGCACGGCTACGAAGCCCACCACCGAGCCCAGCGAGATCACTCCCCCACCGGCGGCGATGCCGGCCACGCCGCCGATGAGCGAGAACGGCAGCGAGAGAAAAACCACCGCCACCAGACGCAGCGACTGGAAGTCGGACTGGAGCAGCACCAGAATGGTGAGCAGAGCCAGCAGCGAGAGGGCGGACAGGCGGCCGCGGGCCGCTTCCTGAGCTTCGAACTCGCCGAAGGTCTGGGGATAGTAGCCGCTTTCGAAGGGGTAGCTTTTGAGCTTTTCGCGAATGTCGCGGGCCACGCTGCCCAGGTCCCGTCCTTCCACGTTGCAGCTGACGTCGATGCAGCGACTGGCGCCTTCGCGGCGAATGGTGTTGGGGGCGGGCACCATGGTGATGTCGGCTACCTCGCGCAGCGGCACCCGGTTGCCGGCCGGCGTTTCCACCAGCAGCTCGCGCAGAGCCGAAAGATCGTCGCGGACCCGACTCTGGCTCCACACCACCACCTCGTGAATGGCCTGCCCTTCATAGATTTCGCCGACTTTGAGTCCGTTGATCACGATGGATTCGGCGCGGCGCAGGTCGCGCTCGCTGAAGCCGTGCAGGGCCGCTCGTTCCGGGCGCATCTTGATGGAGATCTGCGGCACCAGCACCTGGGCCTCGACTTTCAGCTCGGAAACTCCCGGCACATCGGCCAGTGCTTTGGCCACCCCCTGAGCCGAAGCGCGCAGGCCGTCCAGTTCAGGGCCCGAGATGCGCACCACGATGCTGGCCGAAGTGCCGCTCAGCACTTCTTTGATGCGCTCGCGCAGGTAGGTGAGCACATCGCGGTGCAGGCCCGGGTAGCCGGCGATGACTTCCTGGATGCGTTTGACGGTGGATTCGTAGTCGACCTTGGGGTCGATGCTGATCCAGAGTTCGGTGAAATTGGGGCCGACCACTTCGTCGGCGGCCACGGCGCGCCCGATGTGGGAACCGAAGTTGCGCACTCCCGGGATGGACATCAGCTCGTCGCTGGCCCGCGCCGTGATGCGGCGCATCGCTTCGAGCGAAGTTCCCGGCTTTTCCACGAAGTGCATCAAGAAGTCGGTTTCTTTGAAATGGGGCAAGAATTCCTGACCAAAGCGGGGCACCACCATGCCGGTTCCTATCAGGCAGCTCGTCACCAGGGCCAGCCAGATGCGGGGACGATACATGGTTTTGCGCAGGATGTTTCCGTAGCTTTTCTGCAGCCAGCGGGAGACCGGGCTGGGCGCGTGGGCCCCCGGTTTGACGCGCAGCAGCATCAGGCAGAGGGCCGGGGTCAGGGTCAGGGCCACCAGCAGCGAAACCAGAATGGCCAGCACGTAGGCGAAGGCCAGCGGACTGAAAAAGGCGCGGGCGATTCCTTCCAGGAAAAAGACCGGCAGGATGGCCACGATGACGATGGCGGTGGCGTAGACGATCGAGGAGCGCACTTCCAGCGAGGCCTGCAAAATGACGCGCCCGACCGGCTGGGGATGTTCGGCGGCGGCATTCAGACGCAGGCGCCGGGTGATGTTTTCCACGTCGATGATGGCGTCATCCACCACCGCTCCCAGCGAAATGGCCAGACCGGCGATGACCATGGTATTCACGGAATACCCCAGATTCACGATGATGAGCACGGCGCTGAGCAGGGAGACGGGGATGGCCAGGGCGCTGATGAGGGCGCTGGGCAGATCGGCCAGAAAGACGATCAGCACCACCACCACCAGGCCGCAGCCCATCCACAGGGCCGAGGAGAGGTTGGCCAGAGCCGTTTCGATGAAGGTGGCCGGCCGGAAAATGGTGGTGTCGATCTCCATGGCGGGCAGGCCGGGGCGCAGTTCCTCGAGCGCCTTCTCCACGCCGCGTGTCACTTCCAGCGTGTTGCCCCAGGGGTATTTTTCCACAATCAGCAGCAAGCCGGGACGGCCGTTGATGACCGCGTCGCCGATGGGAGGCGGCGAGCCGATCTGGACGGTGCCAATATCGCGCACCCGCAGGGAAACTCCGTTGCGATTGGCCACCACCGCCCGATCGAGGTCTTCGGTGGTGTGAGCCCAACTCTCGTGGCGGATGGGCAGTCGCTGGTTGGGCGTGTCGATGAAACCTCCGCCACCGACCGAGACGGCGTTACCCACCCCCAGCACGACTTCCTCCAGGGTGACGTTCTGGGCGGCCAGCTGGCGAGGCGAGACGGCCACCTGAAACTGGCGGTCGCGCTGGCCCCAGATGGCCACGTTGGCCACGCCGGGGATGGCCATCAGCCGGGGGCGAATGACCCAGCGGGCCGACTCCGACATTTCCATCTGCGATAAGGTTTTGGAGCTGATGCCGACTTTGAGGATACGGCTGGTCGAAGAAAGAGGCGGCAGGATAACCGGGGGCCGGGCGGCCGTGGGCAGGGTGGCCTGGGCCAGGCGCTCCTGGACGTTCTGGCGGGCCACCTCCAGGTTCGCCCCCGGTTCCAGCACCAGCAGCACCGAGGACAATCCCAGCACCGACTTGGAGCGCAGCGTGGCCACGAAGGGGGTGCTGGTCAGTGCGTTCTCGATCGGAATAGAGACCAGCCGCTCGACTTCTTCGGTGGACAGACCCGGAGCTTCCGTCTGCACTTCCACGCGGGGCGGGGCAAACTCTGGAAATACGTCCATTTTGGAATGGCGCACGGCGTTGACGCCGAGCCCAATAATGCCCAGGGCGGCGGTGACCACCAGCAGGCGCAATTGCAGGGAACCTTCGATGAGCCAGGCTAACATGCTCTAGTCGGCTCCAAACTCGACGCCGAAGAGCTCGGCCGCCCCGTTGACGACCACGGTGGTGCCCACGGCCGGCCCTTTGGCCAGCACGGCCAGACCGTCGTCGGTGGAGTGATCGACCAGCACTCGTTCGCGATGATATTCGTGGCTTTGGGTGCGTGCATAAACCCAGCTACCTCCATAAATGTCGTATAAGATCGCCGCGCTGGGCACCACCAGGTGCTGGCCGGAACCCTTGAGAGGTAGCCAGACCTCGACCCTCTGATCGGGATTCAGCCCGTAATTTTGCAACTGAAAATAGAGATCCAGGCTGGAGGTGAGCTGGTCGCCGGTGGGTGCGCCTTTGGTGGGTTGCGCCTGCCGGCCGCCGGGCAGGGTGGCCGGCTGGCCGCGCTCGATTTCCGCGGCTTCGGCCTGAGGAATGCGCACCCGCAGCCAGAGAGTTTTCAGGTTCATGATTTCGAGCAGCGGCTGGCCGGCCGAAACGGCCTGACCGGAGGCGACCAGCACTTTGGAAATCGTGCCGCTCAGGGGGGAGGCCTGAGTGACCGGCCTGACTTCGGGAAGGCTGCTCGGCTGCGTAACCTGCTGGACGCTGTGCAGTTCGCGGCGGGCCGATTCCAGCACTTCCTGAGCCAGTTGCCAGCGGGCCCGGGCGTCGTCCATGCGCTTGCGGCTGCCCACCTGTTCTTGGTAGAGCTGTTCGGCGCGGCGGAAGTCGATCAGGGAGGCTTCCACTTCGACTTTGGCGTTGTTGATACGCGTCTGGATGGCCACTTCGCTCTGCTTGAGCGAGAGCTCGGAGGTCTTGAGGGATAACTGCTGGCTGGGACCGAGAGCATAGTTATCCACCAGCAGGGGCGTAAAGGAGAAGAGGTGTTCTCCCTGGTTCACCCGGGAACCGACGGTCAGTCTGGGCGAGCTCAAAGTGCCGGTGATAGGCGCCACCAGGGTGGTCAGATTTTGCGGCGGAACCACGACGATGCCGGGATAGGGGCGGCGATTGAGGACCGACTGGCGGCGCACCGGCGCGGTGCTAATCCCCAGGCGCTGCTCGGCCTTTTCGCTCAGGCGCACGGTGGCCAGCTCGGTTTCTTTGGAGATCTGCAGCACACTGGCGGGCGGAGTGGTGTGGGCGGCCGGTTTGGAGGCCTTGGGCGCGCCACAGCCGGCCAGCGCCAGGGATAGGAGCAGAGAGCGGGTTTTCATGGTTTTCCTCCCACCAGGCTCGAGTTGACGGCCAGTTCCAGCTCGCCCAGGGCCTGGTGCAGCTGGGTCAAGTCGGCCAGCAACAGCTGGCGCTGGCGCTGGACGGATTGGCCTACCAGCAGGACTTCGGTAATATCACTTTGACCGATGCCGTAGATGCGTTCGGCCAGATAGAGGACGCGCTCGGCCTGGGGCTTGAGCACCTCCAGGTCGTGGCTGAACTGGCGGCGAGCCGCCTGAAATTTGTTCCAGGCCAGCACCACCGCCTGGTCGACGGTGGCCAGCGCCACTTGCTGGCGGCGAGCCGCCTCTTCCTCGCGGGCCCGGGCCTGCTCGACTTCTCCCCCACGGTCGCTGCCGAAAGGCACTTCCACCATGACGCCGGCCAGGTAAGTGAAGGCCGGCATGGCCGGGTTGTAGAGCAACGAGCCCTGCAGCGAGACGGCCGGCGCCTGGTTGGCCAGAGCCAGCTGCACCTGGCGCACGGCGGTCTGGGACTGCTGCTGGCTGAGGGCCACATCCGGCCGTTGTTGCCGGGCTATCTCACGCAGGTGGGCCAGCTCGGGCAGCTGCCAGGTGGGGCCGGCCAGGTCCTCCGGGGTGGGAAAGAGCCAGCCTTCTTCCACGGTCTCGATCGGAGTTTGCAAGTCTTGCCCGAGCAGACGGTTGAAGCTGACCTGGGCCGCCTCCACCCGGTTCTCGGCCGGGTATTGCAGGCGCACGATTTGTTCGCGCTCGAATTTGGCCCGGATCACCTCGGCCTCGGCGATTTCACCGGCTTCGAAGCGCTTTTGGGCGGCGCTCACCACCCGGTCGTTGAACTCGACGTCGCGCTTGCTCTGCTCCAGGGCGGCCCGGGCCATGGCCAGTTCCACGAAGGCGTTGCGAGTACCGTTGCGCACCGTCATCTGCATCTGTCTGCGGGTCAGGTCGGCTTCCGTGACGGTGCTTTCGGCCACGGCCAGGCGGGCCTCGCGCCGGCCGCCCGTCTCCAGGGGGATGACGAAGAGCAGGGCTTGCTTGCGTTCGGCCGGACCGATGGGCGTGTTGATTCCGACGGTGGGATTAGGCCGCTGGCCGGCGATGGTCAGGTTGCCGCGAGCCACATCGATGCCTTGCTCGGACAGGTGCAGTTCCGGATTGCCGCGCTCGGCCAGTTGGAGCGCCTGGGAAAGCGTCAGGCGCAGGGGCTCCTGGGCGGACACCCCGCCGGTCAGAGCCAGGAGGAGAAGCAGTCGTTTCATGACCGGGTCAGGGTAACGCGAGCCAGGTTAAGATATTGTCAAGAGCAGGACGCTGCCAAATCTCGCGAAGGGCTCCTCGATGGCTTATCAGATCAGCCTGATTCACCCCCGTTTGGGGGAGACCACCTGCGAGTTCGACGGGCAGCGCACGCTCTTGGGCCGCACCGGCTCGGGAGCTCCCATCGAAGTGGCCGACCCGCGCGTCTCATCCCGCCACGGCGAGATTTGGGCCGACGCCCAGGGCATTTGGTATGAAGACCTGGGCAGCAGCAACGGCAGCTGGCTCAACGGTTCTCGCCTGCAAAACCCGGTCAAGCTGGGGCCCGATACCCATTTGACCCTGGGCGAGACGCGGCTTTCCATCGCCCGCCACTTGCCCGACGGGCTCCAGCTGAGCCTGCTCGGCCGTTCGGGCAGCCACGGTCTGACCATGGCCCTGGGCGACCAGTCCAAGTATCTGGAAGCCATTTATGCCCTCACTGAAGGACTGTTCGCCGAAGATTTTTTGACGGAGTTGCTCAAACGCGTCCAGGACGCCGTGCCGCTGGCTTATCACCCGGCCGTGCTGGCCTGGCCGCCGGCTGCCGATGGCGGCCTGGTCTACCTGGGCGGGCGGCCCGGCTCGGCCAGCTCGACGCTGGCGCACTTCGCGGCCGAACAGGGCAAGGCCATGCTTTTCACCGGTAAAGAACTGCCGGCTGAAATGGCCAATGCCGATTCTATCCGGCTTACCGGTATCAAGGGCGCGATTTATGTGCCGCTTGAGCACGACGAGGAGATCTTCGGCATGCTGTGCGCCGGCTCCATGCTGCCCTTCAGCGAACTGGATTTTCAGTTTTTCTGCGCGGCCGCCGGTCTGCTGGCGGCCCGGTTGTCCTCCGAGCGGCTGCGCCAGCAGGCCGCTCAGCGCGAGGCGCTGGCCAGTTTTTTGCAGATCGCCAGCCACGATCTGAAGAATCCTCTGCAGGCTATCGAGAACTGCGTGCGCATCCTGGAGCGCCTGCCCAAGGAAAAGCAAGCCCCCGTGCTGGAGTTGCTGCTGGGAGCCAGCGGCCGGGCCAAAGAATTGATCATCAACTACCTCGACCTGGCCGCCATCGAGGGGGGTAAACCCTTGGAAATCAACCTGGAGCAGCTCAATCTGGCGGCCCTGGTGGATGAGGAAATTCGCTTTCTGCGCGCGGCCCAGCGGGAAGACATGGAGAAGATTACGGTAAGAAACGAGGTTCAAGGCACCATTCTGGGGGATGACCGGAAGATCCGCCAGGTGTTGGCCAATTTGCTCTCCAACGCCGTCAAATATAGCCCCGATGGAGGCGAGATTCGCATCCACCGCCAGGCCAACCAGGTCTGCATCAGCGACCACGGCGTGGGCATTTCCAAAGAGAATCAAGAGAAGCTCTTCTCCGCCTTCGAACGGGTGGGCGACCGCAGCATCGCCGGCGGCACCGGTCTGGGCCTGTGGCTGACCGCCGCCCTGGTGCACGCCCACGGCGGCCAGATCGGCGTTTCCAGCGAACTGGGCCGGGGCTCCACCTTCTGGTTCCGCCTCCCCTAGAAAGCTCGGGCGTGAGCCGCCGCCATAATCCAGTTGAGGATACGGAAGCGCAGGCCCCGGTAAGGCTCGAGGAGTTCCAGCATGCGCTCATCGCCTCCCGGCCGCTGCTGAAAATACAGCGCCACAATGCGCGGCAGATGCAGGTCACCCAGGGGAACGGCATCGGGATGGCCCATAGCGTAGCCGAGCACCGACTGGAAAGTCCAGGGCCCCACGCCGCGGGTGGCGCCCAGCTTGTTCAAATCCACCTCCAGGCCCAGCCCGGCCACCCGCAGCAAGGTGCGGGCGCGCTGGGCGTCCACTCCCGCCTGCTGAATGCGGTTCAGCCCAATCTGCGTCCATTGCTCCGGATGCAGTGGCAACTTGAGAGGAAGCGGCCCGGGGGCCGGCTGAGCATAGCAATGCACCAGCGAACCAAAACTGCGCGCCGCCTCCTCGAAGGCCACCCGTTGTTGCAAGATAAAGGCCTGAGCCACGTCAAAGGGCCAGGGAACAGGCCCCACCTTCAGCCCCCGCAGGCTCCGGGACAACTGACGCAACCCGGCGTGGGCGCAGTCCGGTGAGAGTTCCTGGGGTAGAAAGCGGAACATCTCGGGCAGCCGGTGGCGTACCACGGCCGCGCCGGGCCCCAGCAGTTCCGCTTCGATTTCCGCGCCGGCCTGGCGCAAAGCCAGCGTACAGGCGCCTTGAGTCGTCCAAAAGGCGCGCACGAAGGCTCCCCGGCCACGCCGGCTGGTTGGGTCCATTTTGCCGAAGCGCTGCAACTTGGTGGAAAGAGTAAGATCGTAGCCGGGAACGGGCGCGCGCCAGGTCAGGACCAACTAACGGCGCTTTTTCTTCGCCGCCGGGGGAGCCGATTCCATAAAGGGCCAGTGCTGGGGATCCCCGGAGCCTTTGAAGAGCTTGCGATGAAAACCGCCGCTGCAGCTCACCGACATTCCCGGAGGCTCCTGGCTGTATTTCAAATCGCCGTAAGTGTTGCTGCCGGCGCACGGGCACACCGGAAGATCCAACATATACGTGCCGACCAATTCATCCAGCGATTTAGGGTAGTGGCCCCCGTGGTCGCGAGCATACATATTGGAGGCGGCCACAATCACGGCCAGATTGCTGGTGCAACCGGCCAACTGGCTTTCGGCTCGGGAGCGCAGGAAGCTGACAATTCCGTAACCGATGGCGGCCAGCAATATCACAGAAACGAGTCCGACAGCCGGCCAGTTGACCTCTTCCTTGGGGGGCTGGGGCTCCAAGTCTTCGGGTGGTGGGGCGGCGGGGGCCGGAGCTGGTTTGGGCGGCGGAGCCGGCTGCAGATCCTCCAATTGCTCGGCCAGCTCCCTCCAGGCGGGCAGCACCGCCAGGGAAAATCCCATGGGATGCTCCGGTTCTTCCACAAAGATGGTGATCTGTTTTTTACCCGGCAGCGTCACCGGAAAGCACAGCGCGGAACGGAACTCCGGCCTGGGACCGGCCACAAAGCGGTCATCCCTGGCCGAATCCATAATGACCACAGCCTCTTTTTCTTTATGGACCGCCTCGCTCACCCGATAGCGCAGAGAGCCCTCGCCGAAATCCCAGTTATCGCCGGTTTTGAAAAGGATTTCCCACTTGTTGTTGCGCTTCCCGATCACGGCCAACTGTTGGCGGCCTTTAAGCAGGGCCTGCATCTTTTGAAAGATCTCCCGGTGAGACGCCATACTTACGGAAAATTTGGTTTTCTCCGCGCATATCCTGCCCTGAAGCTGAAGTGCTTCTGAAGATTGGCTGAGCCGCCAGGAAGGGCCGCTCGGAGCTGAGAAACTCTCTGGTATGATCCGCTCACGTCGCGGCAACCTGCTTCTGTCGGCCCTGTTTATGTCGGCCTTTCTCTTTTTTCTATCGGTTGCCATCGTGGTGACCAACCGCGAAGATATCCGTTCGACGCTGCTGGCGGACCACAAAATGCGGGCGGAATTCGCCGCCGACGGCATCCTGGATCGAGATATCCAGCTCATGCGCTCCAACTCCGATTGGGAGTCCGTGCTCAACAACGGAGTTTCCTTCGCCAGCGGAGCCACCGTTCAGTCCAGCGTGCGGCGCCTGGGTCCAACCATCCTCTCCTTAGATGTGCAGGCTTCCTCCAACCTGGTGCGGGCCGACCGCCACTGGGTGCTCGAAGAATTCCGCTTGGCCGACAGCCTGGCCACGGGCAGCTTGAAGCCTCATCTTTTCGCCATGCAGGGCAGCGGCTGGTCGGTTCTGGGCCCCAACTTCAAGTGGCAGTCACTGGGCGCTCTCAGCAACGATGTCTTGCCCCACACCTTCTCGGCCGGCGGCGGACCGGTTTTTTTCCAAAAGAAAGAGGAGGACTCACCTCCCACCCTGCAGGACTTCCAGCCGCTTATGAATGCCAATGGCACCGTGACCAACCAGGGATTCGGGCCCATTACGGAGGAGCTGCCCAAAGGCAACGGACCCTACGTGGTGGAGCTCAAAGAGGATAAATTTACTCCGACGCCCGTAATCTCTCCTCAGGACCCCAGCGCCCTGGGGCGTAAAAAAGACCCGACCATCAACGGCGAAGTGGATGGAACCCCCACCTATACCACGGTCAACATCAACGGCACCCAGACCACAGTCGACACTTCGGTTTATCAAGGACCTGTCTTTGAACTCTACCTGCTCACCGGCAGCGTGGCCGTCGGGGTGGACAAGACCTATTACTGTCACGCCTGGCACATTTATTTTCGGGGCTTTAAATTCCAGAACGACGCCTCCGGCCAGGGCAGCATCACTCCCCCCGTCGGTCCGCTGAAGGAGCCCGCCATTCTAAAATATGAGGAAAGCGCTAAGACCTGGACCAAAGTGGTGGATCTGCTCAAAGTCCCCGACGATCAGACTCAGCCCGAAATCATCGGCGGACCGCGGCCCGACACCAATTACCTCTGGGTCACCGGCAGCGGCACCATTTATGGGAAGGAGGCCGGGGGAGTCAATCTGCTGACCGTCTCCGGCAATCAATTCGCGGCGGGTTCCGCCATTCAGGGCGACCTCTTTACCTATCAAGACTCGCTGGTCTCGGTCACCCAGGACGGCGCCACCGGTGTCAACAAGCTGTCCCAGTCCGACCCCTCGGCCAGTCTGCCTCGGGCGGTGCCCGGCCGCAACCTCGGCGCCCAGCCCTTCCGCAGCAACGGCATGGTGATTGAGCTCAAAGAAGAAAAGGCCCTGGACCTGCGCTATTCCACCAAAGCTTACCCGATAGCCACCGCCAAAAAAGATCTCTTCGCCCTGGTCACCTGCCAGGCCGTCCCCACCGGGCAGCAGGCGCCGCAGTCCTCGGCCCAGTCGCTGGCTCATTACGACGGAACCTCCTGGCAGTTTCTCCCCAACGGTATGGCCGGAGCGCTACCCAACTCCAGCTATTTCCTGGAAAGCCAGCGCGACTACGGTGGCCAGACCTCGGATATGAGCACGACGGTGGCCTTGGCGCTGGCCGGTTATGCCAGCAACCAGCCGCTGCTGCGTCGCTACAGCCCCCGTTTCCATTATTGATGAAAAATCTGCTCACCAATCTGCTGGTGCTGGTCCTGCTCCTCTTCCTGATCACGCGACTGGCCGATGAACTGGACGGCCACAATCTGCCGCCGCTGGCCAGCCGCGGCACGCTGACCATTGGCGCCGAGCCCATCTATCCGTATCAATACGAGCAGAGCGACGTGGACAGCCGGCTGACCGGGCTGAGCACCGAACTGGTGCGGGAGGCCTGCTCACGCGCCGGCTATCGCGTGCATTTCGTGCAAAACGACTGGTTCCAATTGCTGGAAATGCTGCGCCACGGCCAACTCGACGCCCTCAGCCTGGCCTATCGCTCTCCCGAGCGAGAAGTCTTCGGACATTTCAGCGTGGCCTACCTGAGCCTGCACTATGCCGTCTTCTTTCGCACCGACAGTTACCGGCGCTTGCCCGGCGATCCCCGGCAATTGCTGCACCTGGCCCGCCAGGATCAATGGCGCATCGGCTACTCCCTGGGGCATGCCTATCCGGACGAAGTTCAGACCTTCCTGAACGATGCCCAGCTCCGGCTGCAGTCGGTGGCCAGCAAGCAGGAAGCCGAAACCATGGCGCGCCTCATCAACGGCCAGGTGGATGTGGTTTTCGCCGATGAACTGGCGGGCTTGAGCACGGTGATGCGCAACCGCTGGCTCTCCGAAATCGGCTCGCGGCGCCTGGAGATTCCGCGCGAAGAGACCCACATCATGTACAGCCAGGAGCGCGTGCGGGCGGAGGTGCGCACGCACATCGACGCGGCGCTGCTGGAGATGGAAGGGGACGGAACCACCGCCGCCATCGTGCGCGCCTATCACTATCCGGTTCTGCTCAGCCTGCTGGAGCGCAACTTTTTCTTTGAGCCCATCGGTCTGCTGGCGGTGGCCACGGCGGCCGCTTCGGGCATCTTTTTGGCCCGCAAAGAAGGCTATAACCTGCTGGGCGCCTTCCTGATGGCGGCCGCGCCGGCGGTGGGAGGAGGATTGCTGCGCGATCTGATCGCTGGCCGCCGGCCCATCGCCTTCGTGGGCAATCCCACCATTATGACGACAGTCTTGATCATGGTGTTGGCCGGCTTTCTCTTCTTCCGCCTGGTCGCCCAGTTCTGGCCGGAACGAGTCCAGCGCTTGCTGGAACTGGACGTGGACAACATCCCCGTGCTGATCCTCTGCGACGCTCTGGGACTTGCCTGCTTCACCATCATCGGTGTGGTGGTGGCCATGCAGTGGCGCTGCGAACCGCTCTGGCTATGGGGACCGTTACTGGCCGCCGTCACCAACGGAGGCGGCTCGCTGCTGCGCGACATCCTGCGCCATCAGCCCAGCAATTCGCTGCGCACCACCCAGCTCTACGTGGAAATTTCCATTCTCTGGGGACTGGCGCTCTCGATATTCCTCATCTACTACTCCGGCCATCCCCCGCACCAGGTGATGCACCTGCAGGCGGCCATGCTGGCCACCATGGTCGGCGTCGGCCTGACTCGCTTCCTGACCATCCGCAACAAGCTCCACGGCCCCACCTACTAAGTCCAGCGAATAGGCAGGCGCAACGGCCCCCGCATGCCCGCCTGGCAGACCCACTCCTCCGGCCCGTCGCCGCGCAAGCCGGGGAAGCGCGTCAACAACTCGCGCAGTGCAATACTGGCCTCCCGCCTGGCCAGGATCGAGCCGATGCAGAAATGGGGCCCGCTGCCGAAACCCAGGTGCTTGCCCGGCTTGCGCCCGATGTCAAAACGCTCCGGATCCTCCACAAACGCCGGATCGCGATTGGCCGAGCCGATGCCCAGGAAGAGTAACTGCCCCCGGCGCAAAGCGTCCCCCGCATACTCGAAATCCTCGGCCACCAACCGGGCCATGATGGGATTGGCCGGTTCCATACGCAGGGTCTCGTCAATGGCCCGGGGCAGCAGACTCATGTCGGCGCGCAAGCGGGCCAGTTGATCGGGATGGCGCAGCAACAAACTCACGCAACTGCCCATCAAGTTGCGGGTGGTCTCATGACCGGCCACCAGCAAGACCATGGCGTTGGCCACGATGACCGCCTCCTCCAGTCCGCTACCGGCCATCCGACTCAGCAAATCCGCCTCGGGCCGGCTCCGACGTTGCCGCAACAGCCCCTCCAGGTAATCGATCATCTCCCGAGTCGAATCGACCATTTCCGCAGAAGTCTGCTCCGTGGGAGGGATGACATTAAAATAGTTAGCCAGATGATCCGACCAGCCGATGACGCGCCGCCGCTCCCCGGCCGGCACTCCCAAGAGGGAAGAAATCACCAGCACCGGCAGCTCATAAGCAAAATCTCGCGAGAAATCCATAAAACCCTGAGCGGCCACCCGATCTAACAGCTCGCCCGTCATCTCTTCTATCGCCGGCACCCAGCCGCTTACGGCCCGCTCGCTGAAATGCGGCTGCAAATGGCGGCGCAGTGCCCGATGAGGCTCCCCGTCCAGACTTAACAACCAGTGGCGAAAATAGTTGGCAAATAGCCACTCCACCGCCTCCCGGTAGCTCGGCAGGGCGCCGGGCACGTAGCCGCCCATCCGAGCGTTGGAAAGACGCTCATCGTGAAACAGCCGATCGACATCGGCATAGCGAAAGACGAACCAGGCGTTCATCGGCTCGTAGAAAAACACCGGGTTTTCTCGCCGGCAATATTCGTAGTCCGGAAACGGGTGGCGTAACTTCTCCGGGTCGACCAGGCAGAACGGCTCCATCTAAGTAAACCTCACGCGCACCACTCGGCGGGTGCCCAGGCGGCGCTCTTCGCCGGGACCTTGCCAGGTCTTTCCTCTCCTGCGGCAAGGGCACGTCCATCCAGTCCTGAGGAAGCTCATAATCGCCGCGGCGCCGGCTCTCCAACCCCAACGACTCGGGCAAAGCCCGCAACCGGGCCGCCAGATGCGTCACCGGCACGGAAAGCTGCAGATGCTCACCGCGGGCGCCGCGAAAGGCCTGGCCCTTTTGGACTAATTCACCAGGAGGCCGGCGGCCCGTCAGCTATGCCCTTTCCAGCCGTTGAGCAGGAAGCAGCGGGTGATCTTGCGCCAGCGCCTGTCCTCATACATGGAGGTCACGTCGACGGTCTTGAGGTCCGGCGCTTGCGAACTGAGTGCCGGGACTTTTACTTGCATTAAAATGTCGGGCGCGACCTGTTCGAAACTCACCAGCATGCCGACCGGTAGCTTCATGAGCACGCTGACCTGATTGTTTTCCTGTACCACCAACTGGTTCTGAAAACAAAGCGGGCCGCTAAAAGCCGGATCCTGGGGAACGATGGCCAGGATCTCGTCCTGAGGGGTCCAGTTGGGCAGCAATCCATTGATCAGCAAGGCGTCCTCGGTGCGGGTGCGCACGTAGACGATGACCGGCTGGTTGCCCAGATGGACCTCGCGAATCACGGCATTGGTAATGCGCCCGACGATGCGGTCGTAAAGCATCTGCACTTCGCGCAACTGCCGGGAGAGCACGTCCTGGCGCCGGGAAACCTTGGTGCCGTAAATATAAAATCCGAGCACGGCACTCATCACCGCCGCCCAGATGGCCATGACCACCATCAGCTCGATCAGGGTGGTGCCGCGTCTCACCAGCCGGGATCCTTTTCCCGCACGAAGGTATCCAGCACGTAACTTTGCGAGCCATGCTTGTTGGTCCAAAAAATGTTGTATTCGACCCGATAAAGGGCCGGGGGATTGGTCTGCACGGTGGTGCTGACGTTGCCGGTGTAGTCGTCGTTCGGGTCGGAAGCGTAGACCAGCACGGCCAGCATCGGGGGGATCAGCGGCTCGACTCCCACGTGCGGTGGAGAGGGGCCGTAGCGGGTGACGTAGTTGGCCCGCTCCACGTGGCGGCGCATGCCCTGGCGCTGGTCGAGAGTGGTGGCGCTGTGAATAATGCGCAGGTGCAGGGCAAAATAGCCGAACATGGCGATGCTCAAGAAGAGAATGGCCACCATCACCTCGGCCAGGGTAAAGCCTTTGCGCCGCATCCTAAAATTTTCGCGCTCCCTCCTGAAGTTCAGTCCGGGCTCCTGCTGAAGAGATTCTTAAAAGGGGTCAATTCGACCTGCGAGAAGGTAGCTGCGTGAAACATCTACTTTTCTGTGTTGGTCTGGCCGTTTTGAGCGGAGCCGGCCTGGTCCGGGCTGACCAATCCCCCGTGAGCGTTCCCTTCAAGCTGGGCAAAAAGCAGGCCATCTTGCTGCCGGTCAAAGTGGCCGGCACGGAGGCGGAGTTCCGCCTGGATACCGGCCTGGGATTTGATCTGATCAGCCCGCAACTGGCCCAGAAGTTGGGGCTCGAACCGACCCCCACCAAAATCCGGCCGGTCACGGGGGGCGAACTGGAATTAGGCCAGGCCAGGCTCTCCTCGCTCACCGTGGGGGCTCAGCAGGAAAACGATCTGGATGTGATCGTCGGGGAACCGCGCTGCTTTGTCAGCACGGGCGGCGAGAGCAAGGTCGACGGCATCTTGTCGCTGGCTTTTTTCAGAAATCATCCCTTCACCCTGGATTTCGCCAACCAGCAACTGGTGCTGGAGAATTCCGAATCGCTCTCCAAGCGCAAGGCCGCCGGCAAAAAAGTAGACTGCCGCCTGTCCGACGAAAACGTGGTGGCTTCGGTCTCCCTGATGCTCAAAGAACGCGCCCCCGAGCCGGAAAAGCCCGGCGGTCTGGCCGGGCTGCTGGCCGGCTTTGGGGGAGGCCCTCCCGAGCCCCCCAAAGCCTGGGTCCAGGTGGACACAGGCTGTGAAAATTTACTGCTCGACTCGAAGTTGATGTTCACCCTGAAAATCGACGCCACCGGTGCCAACATTACCGAGACCGAACCCACTGATCAAAATGGCCGAAAATACCGGAGTTTTGCCAGCCAGATGGGCAAGATCGAAGTCTCCGAGAGCCCCTCGCTGACGCAAGAGAAATCACCGGTGGTCTTTCGCAAGCTGCTGGCCGAGGGAGTCCTCGGTCAGGACTTCCTGCGGCGCTACACGGTCACTTTCGATCTGCCCAACTCCGAGCTAATCTTCGGCAAATAGTCCCTCACGGGAATACCGAGCTGGCCAGAAAGCGTCGGACGCGAGTGGCCAGGGAGCTCGGCGGCCGCCAGCAAGTGCGAACGTATCTCTTGACAGGTCTGGCGATAAACCTCGTCCTCGAGCACCTGCAACTGGCTGGGATCCGTATTGACCTCGGGCGCGCTGCCGGGTCGAGCATCTTAGGCTTCATGAGCACTCCATCCTTGACCAGATAGAATCGCCCGCTCCGCGCCCGGGTAATGTCCAGCGACAGATAGCCCTTGGCCAGAATGGCGCCCAGGCCGCGATTGTAGTCCGACCAGATCTCGTATAGACCATCATTGCGCTCGATGCGCGAATCGAAGCGCGGGTCTGGCGCAGCCGTGAGCGCCAGTCGTCCCGAGTCAACCAGTCCCCGCCGGCCCACTGCTGCAGCAAAAGGTGCTGGCCTCGGGGGCGTTCCTCCAGGCTGTTGCGCTCGATATACTGGGGAATACGCAGTGAGTGGTCCATCAGGCCCAGGCACCGGCTGGCCGGCTCGTCTGAAACGACCAGCCGTTCCACCACGGTGTAGGGAATAGCCGGTTTAGGGCGGGGCATCAAGGCCGGCACATAAACTCCCAGGCGCAGACCTGGAGGTTTATTGATCACGAGGTCGATGAGCAGGCGTCGGCGCCGCAGGCTCGTGAGCGGTGAGAGGGCAAATTCCCAACCTCTGGTGACTTCAATTCGGCCCGGCTCGGCGGGCGGCATCCAGGGAAGGCGTTCCGCCCCCCGGCGGACCGGGCAACGCAGGTCCCCCATCTCGAGCCGCACACGCGCCTCCGACATCGTGCTGGCCGCCTGCAAACCCACCTGAAGATGGCTGGAGGGAAGCCCGCCCCTGGCGCCAGGTTCCTAATTCAGCGCTTGCGCCGGCTGGCAGGTCACCCGGGTGTCGTGCACAAACTGACGCACCCAAAACTCTCTTGCCCCCGAAACGACTGCGGATTGCAGCAATTTGACCAGCCACAAGCCTGGCCGCTCTGCCTGAAAGTGGGCCAGCTTCTCCAGCGAACGCCCCTCATCCAGCGAGAAGCGCCCACTTGAATCAAACTCGGCCTCGAGAACTTCTCGGGCCAAAACTCTTCAATGTCCCTCAGCGCCACTGGCGGAATCAGCTCCAGCGCAAGCGGCGAATGGGCCTGGGGGCACACATCTCTTCGATTCGGTTCTGGGTTCCCATCATCTGGCGGAAAGCCAGACGTACCTTGGCCCGGCGCCGGGCGCGCTCGCTGCGGCTGCTCTGGGCCGGGGCGATGTCGAACAATTGCATCATTCCCTGGCACTCGTGGAGCAGCACGTGGCAGTGCAAGAGCGCCATACCGTCAAAGTTACGGAAGCGGTGGCGAATACGCACGCTGCCGTTGCGAGGCACCAGCACGGTGTCGTGCCAGCGGGGCGAGTCCAGATCCACGCCGTTCACCGACATCAATTGGAAAGGATTGATGTGAATGTGGAAAGGATGATCTTCGGGGCTGGTATTGGAGATGATCCATTCCTCCGCTTCTCCCACCGTCATTTGCTGGTCGACCCGGTTGGCATCGTAAAAGCTGCCGTCCATGCCGAATTGCCCGATCGGGAAGCCCGGCGCCGGCGGCAAGACTTCGAAAGTCAAATTGCGGATCCGCTTGATTTCGCCATCACCAATCGGAGCCAGATCGACCGCCGGCAGGAGACTGGGAAGGATGGTGGTGTCCGGCGCCGGACTGCTCACCACATTCAAGAGAAAGAAAGGCTGAGCGGGAAGCGGGCCAAAACCCTGGTCATAGGCCGCGGCCTGAAACGAATAGGTGCCCGGGAGGCCGGCCCGAATCAGCACGTCGGCCCGACCTCCGGCGGAAAGATGGAGTTTGTTCGTTATTTCCGGCTGCGGCAGGGTCAGCCCGTCGTAGGCCAGCACCACCAGCTGGTGCCCGTCCAGCTCCAGCTGCCGTTCGAAGAATGCCGAGCCATTGATGATGCGCAGGCGATGGACCTCGCCTTCGGGTAAGGTCATGCCGGGCTGCGTCTGGCCGTTGACCACCGCGATGCTGGTGGTGCTGCCCAGGAACACAGCGGGATTGGCCAGCGAGGGCACCTGGCCGCTACTGTCCACATGAAAATCCCCCAGGACCACCACTGACTCCTCGATGCCCAGAGCGGCCAATTGGCTATCCAGGGGACCCTCCACCAGGATGGCCCCCAGCATTCCGGACATGATCTGCACACCGGCCGAACCGTGGACATGGGGGTGATACCAAAAAGTCCCACCCGGGTGGTCGGACGGAATGCGAATCTCATATTGGAACTGCTCACCCGGCTCCACCGCGATCAACACATTGTCTTGCGGGCTCTTAGGAGAAACGTGCAGCCCATGGGTATGTAGATTGGTAGTATTGAAATGATGAGGAATATTAGGATTAACAATCGGGTCATCGTTGGCGCCCAACTGATTATTCAGCCTGATACGCAAAACATCTCCCGGTTTCACTCGCATGGTCGGCCCCACCGGCAGACCATTATAGGTGCGGGTAGTGAGCACACTCTGGCCCACCTTATTTTGGGCCAGCACCACATTCAAATCCAACTCGAGCACCCCGTTGTTGGAAGCGACCACTCCCGGCTGGGGCAGCAACCTGCGTTGAGGACTGAGTTCGGGGGGAGCGGTCGGATTGGTGGCGGAGCTGAAGAAGTCGTTGCCAGAATTCTGACCGCAGCCGGCCAACAATGCGCCCAGAGCCAGGCCCTGGCAGAGGAAGTCTCGCCTTTTCATCAGGCGCAATTGGCAATTGGGTGAAAGAAACCTGCCGGAGTCAGGCGCTGAGCCAGACCAGCCAGATCAGGACGGGTTGCAGCGGCAGGCGGGCCCAGCCTTTCCAGGGCTGGTCGGGGAAGCCGTAGAGTTTGACTCCGCTGAGGGCCTGGTAGATATTCGCCGGGAAGACGGCCACCAGCAGAATGATCAGCAGATAGGCGGCCGGGCGCGGGCGAATCAGCAGTCCGATTCCCCCCAGGATCTCGAGGGCTCCGCTGAGGAGGACGCAGGCTTTGGCGGGCAGCGGTGGGGGGACGATGGCTTCCCAGGCTTCGCTGTCGCTGAAGTGCAGTTGTCCGGCTCGGGTGAACATGAGGGCCAGAGCCACTCGCAAGATCCAGATCATCACCAAGGAGTGTAGCATGGACGGTGGGGCGGGGGGAGGCTGGGGGCCTCGTCTGGAGGGGCCCGGCTGGGGCTGAGGCTTTGCCTCGTCTGGAGGCGGGCTGGGGGCCGTCTGGTGGCGAGGCTTTGCCTCGTGGAGGGGGGGCCCGGCTGGGGCTGAGGCTTTGCCTCGTGGAGGCGGGCGGGCCCGGCTGGGGCTGAGGCTTTGCCTCGTCTGGAGGCGGGCAGGACGGAGGCGGGCTGGGGGCCGTCTGGTGGCGAGGCTTTGCCTCGTGGAGGCGGGCGGGCCCGGCTGGGGCTGAGGCTTTGCCTCGTCTGGAGGCGGCCAGGACGGAGGCGGGCTGGGGGGCCGTCTGGTGGCGAGGCTTTGCCTCGTGGAGGCGGGGGGGCCCGGCTGGGGCTGAGGCTTTGCCTCGCCTGGAGGCGGCCAGGCGGCCTACGCCAGGGGTGCCCGGCTGGGGCCGAGGCAAAGCCTCGCCTGGAGGCGGGCAGAAGGAGTGTAGTATGCAGGAGACTCTCGATCATCTGGCCGGTGCCTGGAAGATTTATCAGCTCAAGGGGGGGCACCGTTTTTCGGCTGACGATGTGCTGACCGCCTGGACGGCCGCCCGGGTCTGTCCGGAGGCGCGGGAAATTCTCGATTTGGGCAGCGGGCTGGGCAGCGTCGGGTTGTTGGCGCTGTGGCGCTTGCCGGCAGCGGTTTTGACCGGGGTCGAGGTGCAGCAGTTGAGTTATCAGTTGGCTTTAAAGACGGTCGAGCAGAATCAGTTGCAGGACCGGGTGCGTTTTTTGCGCCAGGATTTGCGCCAGCCCCTGGAGTTGGGGAAATTTCCGCTGGTGACGGGCAGTCCGCCTTATTTTCCGCCGGGCCGGGCCACTGTTTCGCCCCACCCGCAACGGGCGGCGGCTCGCTGCGAATTGCACGGCGACGTCTTTGACTATGGGCGGGTAGCGGCCGAGCATCTGCTGCCGGACGGGCGTTTTGTATTCGTGCACGCGGCCGGCGACCCCCGGCCGGAGCAGGCGATTGACGCGGCCGGCCTGCGGCTGCTTTCCCGTCAGGCGGTGTTTTTTCGCGCCCACCTGGAGCCGACCGTGGCTTTGTTTGTGTGTGGCTTCGAGGGCGAACGAAAGGATCCGGCTCCTTTTGTGATCCGCGACTCCCAGGGCCGGTGGACCGAGGAATACCTGGCCATGCGGGCCGAGATGGGAACGGCGGGTCTGCGTAGAAGCCCCTGACACGATGGTACCGAGCAACTTCATTCCCCATGCCGATGAGCTGGAGCGGCAGACTCCTTTATCGGAGGCGATCTGGCCTGAGCATGCGCTGGATATCTTCAGTAACCGGCTGGTCACTCTGTGCAACGATGGTCAACTGCGGGAGGTGCTGAGCGATTCGGCTCTACCCCGTGAGGTAAAGAACGAAGTGGCCTGCCACCGAGTGAGCGTGCCCCAGGTCCGCAAGATGTGGTTTTCCGACTATGCCTTGATGAATGTGAAGACCCTGGACACGGATGAGGGCGAGAAGGGCCAGCGCATGGCCCGCCTGTCCGGAACTCTTTTTGACGATGGGCAACAGGGTGAAGGTGAACTGGTGCTGCGCGTCAGCGAATTGCTCTATGCCCTGTGCGAGGCCGTGCAGAATCCGTTTCGCTATTCCAACGGCGCTTTTTATGGGCTGGCTTTGCCCGGGGATAGCGAAGAGTCGCTACGCCAGGGACGCGGTCTGATTCTGGCCTACGCCGTGCCGCCGGCGGAACTGCGGGCGGCCGGCATCGGCAATGAAGAATGGATGAAAATGGCCTTTTTCGAGTGCCTGCAGACCATTCAGAACGACATGAAGGAAATGAAGCCCAAAGCTCCCTTTTCGTTGCTCAATTTGCCGGTGCCGAGCCGTTCTTTGTTAATCGCCGAGCTGAAGCAGCAGGGCTATGAGATTGTCCAGGACCGGGCTATCAGCAACATGAATCGCGGCACGCTGGCCGGCCGCATGCTCAAAATGTTCGGCAATTTGACCGGGCAGGGCTTTAGCTTGCCGCCCGAAGCCACGCTGGCGGACTATGTGAAGCTGGGCCGAGAAACGCTGGCTTCGGTTTTCGAGCCAATTCCCTATCGTATGAAGGCTCTGCTGCCGCCGCCGCCTCCACCCCTTACCATGACCACCAGTCCTTCCATACCCAAGGCTCCGCCACCGCCGCCCGCTCCGCAGTTACCGAGCACCTCTGCCAACGACTGGATGAGTGACTTTGGAGGCGGACCAGCGCCCAGGCCGGGGCCTCCTCCTCCAAAAAAAACGAAAACTTATACTCCTCCACCCCCTCCCAAGCCGGCCGGAAAGCCCGATTGGGCAAAGGACTTCGAGTAACTACTGAGAATCGGCTCTGACCCTCATTGGTTGGAGTTTACTGATGTCAGAACACGAACGCCCTACAGGAATCTTTTCGGATCTTCACGTCGAGGACGGCGTCGTGCGCGCCACGCTGTTGCACGATCCCACCGTGGAGGGCCTGGATATGGCCATCTATATGGATGGTTCCGCCAGTATGAGCGACGAATATGAAAACAAGGCCAAGACTCGCTCGTTTTGGGAATGGATCACTAGCAAACCTCCAGAAATTCTGCCCAACATGGTGGAGCCTCAGGTGCACTGGATGCTGGAATACCTGGCCACCAAAGACCGCAACGGCCTGCTGCGCGTGGCCTACTGGGCCTGCGGCGAAGGCGGCGGCCAGATCGAAGTCATCGGCGAGCTGAGCGGTATCGATGCCAAGAAACATAAGTTTCCCGGCCCTATCAAAATGGGACGGCGCACCATGCTGGTGCCGGCCTTGAAAGACTACGTCCAATATATGCGCAGCCAGGTGCAGGAGGGGGCCAAGCAGGGGTGCGCCGTCATCATAACCGATGGTGAGCTGCACGACGCCAGCGAAGTCAAGGCCTACAGCAAGCAGCTGGCCGCCGACATCGTGGCCGGGCGGCTGCCCAAGATGAATTTCGTGCTGGTGGGCGTCGGTAAAGGCGTCAACGAGGAACAGCTCGAGGAAATCTGCCACACTGAATATCCCGGTCTCGGCCATATGTGGTGCCACCGCATCGCCGAGGAGATCACCGAGGTGGCTCAACTGGTGGCCGTGCTGGTGGATGAGAATATGACCGTGGCCGCCGGCGGCACCGTCTACGACGACAGGGGTCAGGTGGTCAAGGTCTACGAGGCCCGCCTGCCCGCCGTGCTGGAATTCTCGGTCTACGAAGGCTGCAAGAGCTTCACTCTGGAGGTCAGCGGCCAGAAACACACCCAGGTGATTCCCGAAGAAGAACACCACGACGATGACGACGACGATTAACCTGGAGGAGTAGAGCGATGAGTGGACATGAAGTTATCGTAAAGCCGTTTTCGGACGTGCACAACAAAGGCGGTCACGTCATCGCCACTCTGCTGCACGATCCCACCGTGGAAGGGCTGGACGTGGCCCTGTATATGGACGGCTCGGCCAGCATGGAAAACGAATACGGACCGCGCGGCATCCTGGCCAAGCTCGGTCCGGTGCGCAACCAGGTAGAGCCGCAGATGCGCTGGATGCTGCAATATCTGGCCACCAAGGATAAGGACGGCTTCCTGCGCACCGCCTATTGGGCCACCGGGGACGGTTCTCAACTGGAGCCATTGGGTGACCTGGACGGCGCTAAGGCCGAGGAATATAAGTTCCCGGGGCCCAAGTTCTACGGCAAGGCCACCGTGCTTTTGCCGGTACTGCGCGATTACATCGCCCATATTCGCGAGGAAGTAGGCAAGGGGGCCAAGCGTGGTCTGGCCGTGATCATCACCGACAGCCAGGTCAACGACGCCGAAGACTGCAAAGCCTACTCGGCCCAGGTGGCCCGGGAGATCACGGCCGGACGCTTGCCGATGCTGAATTTCGTGCTGCTGGGCGTGGGCTCCAAAGTGGACGAAGAGCAGATGGAGGAACTGTGCCACGCCGAGTACCCGGGGGTGGGACACCTCTGGTGCCACCGCGTGGCCGATAAGATGGAGGAAATGGCCGAGTTGGTGGCCGTGCTGGTCGACTCGACCATGACGGTGGGTGCGGGCGGCAAAATCTACTCCAATGACGGATCCTTGATCAAAGAATACGAGGGACGCCTGCCGGCCGTGCTAGAATTTGACGTTCCCGAGGGGTGCACAGCCTTCACTCTCGAAATTGAAGGGCAGCGCTTTACGCAACCCTTGCCCGAGGAACACGATGACGACGACGACGATGATGACCATCACCAGGCTCCGCCTCAAGCTGCTCCGCCTCCCCGGCGGCACGGCCACGGCCACTAATTCCCTTCGGAGGTCCATTCAGCATGGCTAACACCAAATCGAGCGAAAAGCCATGTTGCGGACATGACCACGAGACGGGCGGGCCTTGCGGCCATGAAAATTGCGCGCACGATCATTCCGTCTGCGAGCACGAGCACAAGGAGTGCGCGGTGGGCTGCTGCGGCCACGACCACCAGACGGGCGGCGCCTGCGGCCACGATCATTCGGGTGTGGGCCATGACCACTCGGCTTGCGGGCACGACCACTCCGGCTGCGACCACGTTCACGCCGAAAAGTGTTGCGGACATGACCACGAGACGGGCGGGCCATGTGGCCATGAAAATTGCGCCCACGATCATTCGGCCTGCGAGCACGACCATAAGGAGTGCGCCACCGGTTGCTGCGGCCACGACCACGAAACAGGCGGCCCCTGCGGCCACGACCATTCGGTAAGCGGCCATCACCACTCCAGTTGCGGCCACGACCATTCACAGTGCGGCCACGACCATTCCCACAGCGGGCATGGGCATACGGCCGTGGCCGAGGTGGGCGGCGATCCCCGAGAGGCTGCGGCCCGGGCCGTGGTGGCCGCCTTTGTGGCCAGCAATACCCACACCCACAGCGGGCACGGTCACGCTCACTCCAGTTGTGGCCACGATCATTCTCACAATGGGCATGGTCACGACCACGGCAGTTGCGGCCACGATCATTCGCACAGCGGCCATGGCCACGACCACGGCAGTTGCGGCCACGATCACTCGCACAGCGGGCACGGGCATGGTCATGATTCCTGCGGTCACGATCACGGCCCGCCGCCCACCCGGCAGCACACCACTCGCCCCGCCGAGGATGGAGGTTGGGCCTGCCAGTTCCGGCTGGCCGATCTGCTTCCAGGCGAAACCGACGAGCACGGCCGCACCGAGAAATTGGTGGAAGAACTGCAGGCCCGGGCCGGCATCACCCGGGCCCACGTGCGCCGCGACCAGTCCATTCCCGAGCTCTGCCTGCACTACGAGCCCGGGCAGATCGGCCTGGAAGAAGCGGTGGGCCTGGCCAAGCTGGCCAGCGAACAGGTGGCTTCGCGCTATCAGGCCAAGAGCTGGTTCGTGCGCGGCATGGATTCGTCCACCTGCGCGGCCGTGGTCGAGCATATTCTAACCCGCAGCAAAGGTGTGATCCAGGCCAACGTTTCCTATGCGGCCGAGCGCGTGGTCATCGAATACGATACCAAGACGACCAACTTGAAACAGCTGGAGGCGCGCGTGCGTAATTCCGGCTATGAGCTGGAAGAGCCCCAGAAAGGCCACGCCTGCTCCTGCCACGCTCACGGCTCAGGGTTGGCTCCCCTGCTGGAAATGCCGCTCTGCTGCGCGGCCGGCTTACTGCTGACGGTGGGCTTCCTGCTCGGCCATTTCCACGTGGGCGACGTGTGGTTGCCCCAGGTTTTCTACTTCCTGTCCATGCTGTGCGGCGGCTTCTTCGCCGTGCGCGGCGCCTGGAATTCGGCCATGCAGGGCCGTGCCGACATCGAAGCCCTGATGATCCTGGCCGCGGTCGGCGCCGGCATTCTGGGTAAACTGTTTGAGGGCGGCTTTCTGCTCTTCCTCTTCAGCCTGGCCCACGCTCTGGAACACCGGGCCATGGACAAGGCTCGCAAATCCATCGAGTCGCTGACCAAGCTGCGTCCCGAAAACGCCCTGCGCAAGCGCGGCGAAGTGCTGGAAACGATTCACATTCGCCAGTTGCTACGCGGCGACCGGGTTCTCATTCGTCCCGGTGACCGTGTGCCCATCGACGGAGTGGTGCGCGAAGGTATTTCCACGCTGGATCAGGCGGCCGTTACCGGCGAATCGGTGCCCGTGACCCGAGGCCCGGGCGAATCCGTCTTTGCCGGCACCGTCAACGTGGAGGGCACTCTGGAGGTGGAAGTCACTCGCCTGAGCGGAGAATCCGTGTTGGCCCGGGTGGTCGACATGGTGGCCGAGGCCGAGGCCCGTAAGGGGCCCTCGCAGCTCTTCGCCCGCCGGGTAGAGCAGCGCTTTGTGCCCATCGCCCTGGCCGGCGCGCCCACTCTCACGCTGGTGCTCTGGCTCGGTTTCCACCTGCCTTTTGCCGACGCAGTCTTACGCGGTATCTCGGTGCTGGTGGCGGCTTCGCCCTGCGCGCTGGCCATCGCCACCCCGGCGGCCGTGCTCTCGGCGGTGGCCCGCGCCGCCAAGTCGGGCGTACTTATCAAGGGCGGCAGCTACCTGGAGTCCCTGGGTAACCTGAACGCCGTGGCTTTCGACAAGACCGGCACGCTGACCGAAGGCAAACCCAAGGTGGTGGTGGTGCAGACGGCCGAGGGCGTCAGCGAGCAAGATCTCCTGGCCACGGCCGCTGCTCTGGAAAATCAATCCTCCCATCCCCTGGCCAAAGCCATCGTGGACGAAGCCGGCAAACGCAATTTCCCGGTGCCGCTGGCCAGCCAGACCCGCGCCCTGATGGGCAAAGGCCTGTCCGGTCAGCTGGACGGCGAAGCGGTCCAGGTCGGCAGTCTTTCCCTGTTCGAGGGTCAGCAGATCCCGCAGTGGGTGCATGACGACGTCATCAAACTGCAGGAATCCGGCCGCACGGCCGTGGTGGTGGAGCGCGGAGGGAAGTTTCTGGGCATCCTGGGTCTGGCCGACGTGGCCCGCAAGGACGCGGTCAACACCATCAAGCAACTGCGCAACCTGGGGGTAAAAAAGACCATCATGCTTTCCGGCGATAACCTGGTGACGGCCAAAGCCGTAGCCGGCGAAGTCGGGGTGGATGAAGTGCGCGCCCCCCTGATGCCGGAAGACAAGGTGCACGCCGTGCGCGAGCTGGCCAAACAGTCCACCGTGGCCATGATCGGCGACGGGGTCAACGACGCACCCGCGCTGGCCTCCGCCTCGATCGGCGTGGCCATGGGCGGAGCCGGCTCCGACGTGGCCCTGGAAACGGCCGATGTAGTGCTGATGGGCGACAACCTGGAAACGCTGCCCTTCGCGGTGCAGTTGGCCCGCCGCTCGGTGCTGGTGATCAAGCAGAACCTGGCCATCGCCATCGGTGTCAGCGGGCTGCTGGTCATGTCGTCTTGTTTCGGCTGGGTGAACATCAGCGAGGCGGTGGTCTTCCACGAAGGCAGCACGCTGCTGGTGGTCGGCAACGGTCTGACTCTGCTCTTGTTCAAGGGCACGCGCCCGGCCGTTGCCTGAGCGGGAGACTCTGCCCGACCGCCTGGGTTCCCGGCTTGAACTGATCCTGGTGGGCATCAATCCCAGTCTCTATGCGGTCGCCCGGGGACATTATTTCGCCCGGCCCCAGAATCGCTTCTGGCCGGCCTTCTCCGCCTCACGCCTGGGCCAGCCGATCTGCCGGGCGCTCGGGGTCGAGCGTTTGCGGCCCGAGCACGACCTGATCTTGCCCGAGTTTGGCATCGGATTGACCGACGTGGTCAAGATCCCCAGCGTCAGCGCCAGCTCGGTCACTCCCGAGATGTACCGGGAGGGCGTGCCTCAGTTATGCGCCACTCTCCGAAAATGCCGGCCGCGGGTGGTGGCTTTCCACGGCATGACCGGGTTCCGGCCATTTTTGCGCTATGGCCTGGGTTCGCCAGCCAGACCCGACTGGGGGCTGCAGCCCCAGACTCTGGAGGGAATTCCCCTCTACGTGCTGCCCAATCCCAGCGGCGCCAACGCGCATTTCAAACCCTCCGAGCTGGTGGCCGGCTACGACCGGCTGGCCGAGTTTTTGGTCAGCCTTCGGGGATAGGCTCTTGCAAGTAGATGCCGATGGTGTGGCGGATGATATTGAGCATTCGCTGCGGGAGCGGCGCCAGGGTCGCTTCGGGATCGGGCAGGCTGAGGCCGAGCTGACGGTAGATTTCGCTACGAATGACCAGGCGCATGCCTCGGGGCAGCGTATCCTGGGCCGGGGTAAGAAATGGCTTACCCTTACGCGCGCACACCACCTCTTCCCAGATCGCCTGGCGCAGATCCGGAGGACAGCCCTGATCTTTCGGCGGTTTGGGCTGATGCAGTGGCTCCGGGCTGAGCCAACCCAGCAAGCCGAGAGCCATGCGTTCCACCAGCTTGTCCATAAAATAGTAGATTCGTCTTTCGAGGGCTGGGGCCTTTGTGCTACAAATCGGGTCGCGGCAGCGGCTTGTCCGGGCCTTCCAGAATCTGGCGGGTCTGGTCGATGCGCGGATAGCCGGGCGGCAGTCCGTGATCCCCATCGCAATGAATACTGAATTTGAGGCCGTTTTGCTCGAGGATATAGGCTCCTCCGGCCGGGCAATGTTTCTCCGTGGGAAAAGGGCGATGGTCCAGCAATTCGCTGGCCAGGCCGTCAAGCAGCACGGAACACTGAATCAGCCGGGTGCGCGCCGCATCCTTGGGAGCGCTGGAAAAGCGAATGGATTGAAAAAACCGAGCAACTTCCTCGGGCCGTTCTCCGCTATAGTAGGCCGAAAACTCGTAAACGAAGCCGTTGGCGGCGAACTGTTGGACCAGGTTGTGGCGCCCTTCCCGAGAAACGGTATGGAACTCCCAACCGGTTACCGGCCCGATGCGCAGGCTGCGTTCTTCGACATCCTTCTCCAGGGAGCGAAAAAGGCGGGAGCTCTCGTAGTAGCGTTCGGGTGATTGGTTCCAGATCTTGAGAGCAAACGAATAGAGGTTGCCGTTGTGAAAGAGTAAGAAGCCGCCCGGGCGATCCGGCACCGGAGCGGGAAAGTCGGCCTGGCACATGCCGTCGGCGCTGGTGTAGGCAAGGGCGGCGCTCAGCAGCAGAGCCAGCATGAGGACGGGGTTCGGGAGCCTGCCAGGGGTGCCTGCCGAATGGCGAGAAGCGCCGGGAGTGAAGACCTATAGTTTAACCCAGCGCTGGTCGCCGGGGCTGGCCGGGCGGGAGGGGCGCGTCTTTCGGCCGCATCTGGTGGCCCTGGTGGATGAAAGCGACGGCCACGGTCCGCTGGTGGAACTGGTCGAGAACGCCTTGCGACCAGCCGCTCTGGCCCGCTGGCTGGCCGATAGGATCGGCAAGACGCAGGCTGCCCGCCTGTGGGTGGACGATGCCAACCTGGTCGGTCCGATGTCGATGTATTTTCCCAAACTGGCCGTCAGTTGGTGCGCCCGGCCTCCTCAGATGACCGAATTTCTGGCCGGACTGGCGGGCCGGGAGTTCAGCCTGGTGGATCATTTCGGCGCCGATCAGGCGCTGCCGTTTTACGGGGCGGCCCGTGACTTTTACGCGGCCAAACCGTGGGAGCGCCTTCCCAAGGAGGAGGCTCTGGCCTTTCGCGACGCCGGCGGCGGAGACTGGAGCGTGGTGGTGTTCGAATTCGGTTTCTACGTGGTCGATCAGGATCTGGGGGTCAGACTCCATGAACCGGTCTACCTGGCCGCCTCGGACCTGGACCTGATCGATCGGGCCGGGCTGGTCTATCCTTCCGGAGAGTATCCGTGGCTCTACCTGTCCAGGCCACTGGATGAGGAATGGCTGGCCAACTTGAGCTGGCTGCTGGGGGCCCTGGCCCAATTGCAAGAAGAAACGGTGGAATCGGAGGGGTGCCGCCTGGCCCGGGCCTCCGAGGCCCGGCGCGTGCTGGTGCAGGCGCTGCTGGACTATTGGGGCAAGCGCAGCCAGGTGGCCCGGGACCTGGCCGCTTTTCTGGTGGACTTTTTGCAGCACTGGCTGACGGCCAGGCGGCGCGGCCAGCGTAACTTCGAGAGAACTTTTCAGGAGTTGCACTGGATTGGCGAAGATTATTTAGCTTCGGTCAAAAAGAAGAAGTTGTGGCTGGATTATTTCCGGGGCGAGCCCAATTTCACCGGACCCGCTCTGGCGGAGAAAGATCGCCAGGCCTATCTTAAGACCTGGAAGCTGATCCAGGCATTCGTGAACCGTGGCGGCGAGCTTTCCGTAGCCAGGTCATGACAACCGACATTCTCCCGCTGGGTTCGCTCGAACCTCCCCCGCCGCCCCGCTTCCACCTGCTCCGCTTTCTCGGCAGGCTGGTGTTGACGCTGTGCGGCTGTTTTTTTCTGCTCATCCTGCTGCTTGCCTTCATCAACCCGCGCGGCTATCGAAGCCGCACCTACGGGCAGTTGACCGCCTGCAAGTCCAACTGCAAGAACATCGCCACCGCCCTGGAGATGTATTCCAGCGACCATAAGGGCCGTTATCCGCAGAAGCTGGAGCAGTTGCTGGAGGGGAACTACCTGAAGGTGATCCCGACCTGCCCCACCGCCCGCCGTATGACCTACGAGAACTATCAGGTCAGCAGCCAGCCCGACGCTTTCAGCTTCGCCTGCTGCGGCCTCAACCACTCCAAGGCCAACCTGGGAGCCAACCTGCCCCGCTACTATTCCGAGACCGGCCTGATTGACCACGACTAACTCGATCCTGCGAGTTTACGTGGGACTCCAGGTCGTGACGCTGAGCTGGACGTCGTTGGGTATGCTGGGTCAGGGTCCTGAGGCTTTCGAAGCCCCCTTCGGCCCTAAGTATGCCCTGGAGTGGGGCTGGGTGTGCGCTCATAGCCTGACGGCCATCCTGGTGCTTTTGTTGGGACCCTGGCTGCTCTGGCGTCTGCCCGGGCATCGGCCGCTGGGCAAGATTTACCTGGTAAGCGCCGGCCTGGCGGCATTCAGCGGCATTCCCCTGAGCCTGCAAGCCGAGGGAGGCTGGGTCGGACGCCTCAGCTTTCTGATTTTGACCGGACTGTGGCTGGGGGCCGCCTGGGGAGCTTACGCCACGGCCCGGCGCCGCGAATGGAAGCGGCATGTGCATTGGGTGCAGGTCCATTACCTGCTGGCCTGGTCGGCCGTCTTTTTGAGGCTGGGCCTGGGTGTGACCGCTTATCTGGGCGTTTCCCTCCAGGAAGTGACCACGCCCCTGGCCTGGCTGAGTTGGCAACCCGGGTTCTGGCTGGGCTACCGGCGCGGTCTATTCGGGTCTGGCAGGAAAATCTTGTCTGCCTAAACAAAGTTCGCGCTCAGCTCTAAACCTTCCAGTAGCTTCAGGATAATAACTGTTGTCCCGCCGCTCGTCTTTCTTAGACAAACTCGTCAACAACTTGGAAACAACCGCAATCTTCTGTTCATTTTTGGACATTCTCCCCCATGGTGCATTCGTGCCATTCTAGGATCAAATCAGGGCGAAAGGGATTTATCATGTCATCCATTTCCAAAGACAGTAGTGCCAGCAGATCCACACCGAAAGCTTCCACCCAGCGAAGCTCCAGCGTATCAAAAGACAAGCCCGCCACTCAGAAAAAAGAGGCGACTCCTAAGCAACCCACCGATCAGTCCAGTCTTTCCCGAGAGAAGGGTAAGGCGGGGGCCACCCCCGATTTCGGGGCCAGCTTCGGCTCCAAGCCGATGAAAAAAGGGGCTCAAGGGGACGACGTCAGGCAAATCCAGGAGATGCTCAACGCCAAGGGTGCCAAGCTCGATGTCGACGGCAAGTTCGGCCAGAAGACCCTGGACGCCGTCAAAGCTTTCCAGGAGCAGCAGCATATCAAGTCGGACGGCATCATCGGCAAAGATACCATCGGTAAACTCCAGGGAGGCGATCCGGCGGCCAAGGCCGATCCCGCCGCCAAGGCCGACCCGGCTGCCAAGGCCGACCCGGCTGCCAAGGCCGACCCGGCTGCCAAGGCCGACCCGGCTGCCAAGGCCGACCCGGCCGCCCAGGCCGACCCGGCCAAGTCCAACGGAGCCATCAGTTTGCCGGACGGCTATGGAAGCCTGGAAAAACTCAGCGGCGCTCTCAACAAAAACGACCCTCGCTTCAACACCACCACCCCCGAAGGGCGCGCGGCCACGGCCCTGGCCCTGGCTATCGGCGGCACCGAGATGTACGGCAAGGGTAAGACGGCTACCGACTTCTTCACCAGCCGCGGCGGTACGGGCAACAACATGCTGGGGTTTGCTCAGTTCAATCAGAAGTATCACGCCAGTAAGACCAACACGCCGGAGAAGTACACCAAGTTCCTGGGCAACATTCTCCACGGCGACGCCCGCATGCCCAATAGCAAAGCGGGCGGCAACCACGTGGGAGCGCTGACCGAAGCGGTCAAGTCGGGCAAGATCAAAACCGGCGACGACCTGCGCGCTTTCATGAAGCAACGCGGCTTCGGCGGCTCCAACTGGCAGGGGATCGACGACGGCTGGGGCCGCAACCCGGGCCTGGCCAATGCCCTGGTCGGCTTTCTCAAGCAGAGCTAAACCGGTGTCAATACGACCATGGGACCGGTAGTGGAGGGCAAGAAGAGCGGGCCGAGGACGGGCATTTCCCCCAAAATCGGCAACACTTCTTCATAAGGATAGAGATTGGAAATCACCAGCGACTGTCCGGGCAACAGCTGCCCCTCGGCGCGGCGAGTTCTCACCCGGGTGGTTGCGGTGGAAATGGCGCTGGCGTCGCTCACGACCGTGGTGCTGACTTCCACTTGCAAGCTGCAGCTCTGCTCAGCGTTGCGCGAGGCTTCGACCTGTAGCGAGATGCGGAAAGGCAATTGCTGGGTGGCGAAGCGTCGGGCCACCGGCAGGTAGTAGCGGCGCTCCAACTCATCGCTCCAGGCGAAACGGGTGGTGCCCTCCTGAGCTGGCCATTCCGGCAGGGCTTTTTCCGCAATGCCCTGCCGGAGCGGTGGAATCCAGTGCCCTCCATCGTGACTTTTGGCAAGGCTATCGTAGGGCATCCAGAGCACGTCGGGGTCCAGGCTGGAGGGGATCAGTCGGACCTGCAGGCTCACCTCGGCGGCGCCGGAGTCCAGCCGGTCCAAAACGGAATCGAGAGGATTGGCGGCCAGCGCCGCGGTCAGAAGAAATTCCCACATAGGAGCGTCTTCCGGCCCAGGAGAGGGGCCCCTTTGTCAGGCGGTGGCGATCTTTTCTTGGGCGGCCCGCAGAGCTTGCTCGGTTTGTCCCATGGCGGTTCCTTCGATGCGCACCACTTCGACGTCGGTCAGTCCCAAGAAGCCCAGCACCGAGCGCAGATAGGGCTCCTGGAAATCAAAGGCCTGGCGAGGGCCGGAGCTGTAGACGCCGCCGCTGCCCAGTACCAGATAGAGCTTTTTACCGGTGAGCAGGCCTCGAGGGGAGCCGTCTTGATAGGTAAAGGTGCGTCCGGCCCGGGCCACGTGGTCGATCCAGGCTTTCAACGTGGAGGGAATGCCGAAATTATACATGGCCGCCTCGAGTACAATGACGTCGGCCTTCAGGAGTTCGTCCACCAGCTGGTTGGATAGCTTCAGGTTGGGGTGGTCCGGCTGGCTATAGATCACGGAAATGAAATTCTCGTCGATATGGGGAAGAGGATGGCGGGCCAGGTCGCGTTCGACGATCTGCAGCCCCGGGTGGTTTTCGCGAAGATGAGCGACGAGCTGGCCGCCGATCTGGCGGCTGGTACTGTTCTGGAGGTTGGCGCTGGAGTGGATATGCAGAAGATGGTTCATAGCTGATATGATGTTCGTTACCGAAGAAGCGCGCAAGAAGGCAGTTTTATGTCACTAAGTAACACTCATGTGCCTGAGGCCTGTAAGCCGATTCGCCAGGTGCTGGAACGGGTGGGCGACAAATGGAGCCTGCTGGTCATCTATCAGCTATCTCAGCGAAAATTGCGGTTCAATGAGTTACGCCGGGCCATCCCCCAGATCTCTCAGCGAATGCTCACCTATAGTTTGCGAGAACTGGAAAGAGATGGATTGGTGTTGCGAACGGTGACTCCCTCGGTGCCTCCCCGGGTGGATTACGAATTGACCGCCCTGGGGGCCACTCTGCTGGTTCCTGTGCAGGGTTTGGTGGATTGGGCTGTGGGACATCAGGCGGAGATGGAGGCGGCGCGTAGCCGTTTTGATGGAAGCTGAAAGGGCTTTAAATTTCGTTTTAAACGAGCATTCTCTGAAATGCGGTGCCGTGTTGGCGGAAAACGGCGATATTCTGATCCGCGCGGGCGATTTTAGCGGAATGGAATGGGCTCCCAGCCTGCTCGGCCCCCAAGCCTATTCCTTGCTGGACGGCGCGATCAGGCCTGCCATGTCCGGCCAGGGCCGGGAATTTGCCCTGTTGGACCGGGCCGGGTCTCATTTGGTCATTGTTTTTGGCCTGGATCGCGCCCAGGGGATGGAGTATCTCGCCTTCGCCCGCCAGGTCGGCGAGAGCATCGAGTGGGCTTTTTCACGGTGAGAAAGTGGCTACAACAAAAAACCACCCGATCTCTCAGGTGGTTTTTATTGCCTGGCTGCCTTCCACTCCAACACCAGGCATCCGGTGGATCGGTTTGAGCAGGTCCTCTACCCCTTTCGGTCCCGTAGGACTTCCTGCGGCGAGTTTTTCACCTCGCGGTTCCTGTCGCCGATCCCGGCCTCTCTTTTGAGGTCTCTAAGAGGAGCACCCTCTCCGAGACACCTCTTTTCTGCCCTTTAGTGGCTCACGCTGTAAAAGCTCAGCGGCTTGCTAAGGTCTGCAAGCTACCCCTCATTCGTCCAGGCCGAATGAGAGCCCCCTGGTCGCCGTCCTCCTGCACCAGGCTCCCACATCCATCGGGTTTGTTCGTTGCCGAGTTCCCTTTTGGTTGAGTCGGGTAGGCGTGCTTTTCTCCGGTTATTCACCGGTTCCCAGCGCGTCCGTTCATCCTCGCGGTCCGACCCATTGATGTGATCCTCACGACACTGCTTTCGATCGCTTTGCGCCGGTGCCGCCCGGCCGCCTGTTCGGTCTACAGGCTACCCCTGCCCCACGGCGGGACAGTGCCTCCTGGACGCCTCTTCTCCCTGTCCAGGCTCCCCACTGGTTTCCTGAGTGCTGTGGGCTTTCGTCCGAAGACTCCCGCCCGCAGGCTTTCACCTCGCGGTTCTCAGGGCCGATGAGGCCCGAGAGCATACATTTCGCTGCTCTCTGCGCTGTGTACTGAGGTTATACACTCCCCTGCCCCTCTGGCGGGACAGAGCCTCCTGGGAGCCACCTTCCTGCCCAGGATTCCCGATTAACACCAGCTCGGTCGGGTTTTCCCCTCGCCTATTACCGAAGTACCTGACGAAGTTCCGCCCTCGCGGGCACCCGTTGCTGTATCGGGCCAGAATTGGGTTATGCGAAGCCAATTCTCTCCGGCTTAACCTGGTCTGCAAGCTACCCCTGATGATACGCCCATCAGTGCGTCGGTCGCGACTCCGAAGAGTCGTTTCGAGGACCGAAATATATGATACCCAGGTTTCGGCTGTCAATAACCTGTCCAGACATTTACATGCCATGGCTATTTAGCTTTTTGTAAGTCGTTCATACGATGTTCACTTTTTCAGGGTCTTTTCAGGTGTAAGGTGAGCCTACACACAACACCAAACAGGAGACCCAAGAGATGATTAAGGCCGATTACGTTCCCGGACAAGTTATCGTTCGTACCCGTGGCGACAACAGCCGCGCCCTCGCTTCCAGCGAAAATTTCGCCGACAAATATGGCGCCACCGTCGCCGACAAGTTTGATTTCGGCCAGAGCGGCCTGATCGACAAAGGTGAACTGATGCAGCTTCAGCTGCCCGCGGGAATGACCACCGAGCAAGCCATCGCCAAGATGAAGGCCGACCCGGCCGTCGCCTACGTGGAACCCAACTACATTTACAGACTGGACCCCAGCGAGCAACAGGGTGGCGGCCAGCCGCAGCCCAACCCGCCCGCCAGCAACTCGGCCGAACCCAACGACCTGGTTCCCGAGCTGTGGGGCCTCAACAATACCGGTCAAAACGGCGGCACCGCCGGCTCCGACATCGACGCCCTGGGCGCCTGGCAGATTCATACCGGCCGCAACGACGCTCCCATCATCGCTGTCATCGACACCGGCGTCGACTACAACCACCCCGACCTGGCCGCCAACATGTGGGTCAACAAAGGTGAAATCCCCGGCAACGGCATCGACGACGACGGCAACGGCGTCATCGACGACGTGCACGGCTTCAACGCCAACGCCCAGACCGGCGACCCGATGGACGGTCACGGCCACGGCACCCACTGCGCCGGAACCATTGGCGCTGTCGGCAACAATGGCATCGGCGTCGTAGGCGTCAACCACAACGCCCAAATTATGGCCGTCAAAATCTTCGACGACTCGGGCAGCACCGACTCGGCCTCCATCCTGCGCGGTATCGAGTACACCACCAAGATGGGCGCCAAAATCACCTCCAACTCGTGGGGCGGTGGTGGAGCCAGCGAAGCCCAGAAAGAAGCCTTCGCCGCTTCGTCGGCGCTGCACATCATGGCCGCCGGCAACAACTACATGAACAACGACCTCTATCCCAACTACCCGAGCAACTACGAGCTGAGCAACAACATCGCCGTGGCCGCCAGCGACCGCAACGACAAGAAGCCCGGCTTCTCGAACTATGGTCCGACCATGGTCGACATCACCGCTCCCGGTAAGGACATCTATAGCTGCGCCCCGGGCGGCGGCTACCAGATGATGAGCGGCACCTCGATGGCCACTCCTCACGTCTCCGGCGTGGCCGGTCTGGTGGCTTCGGCCTTCCCCGACCTGACCGCCGAGCAAATCAAGGAACGCATCCTCAACGGCGCCGATAAACTCGACAGCTGGAAGTCCAAGGTCGTTGACGGAAACCGCCTCAACGCCCACGGTGCGCTGCTCGGCCACGCGGTCGACCAGGGCCAGGGCTAAGTGGCCCCGGCCGCTCAGTCCCCTTCAAAAAGAGCCACCTCGCGGTGGCTCTTTTTTTTTAACCGGTGTTACCGAGCAGATTCAAAATGGGCGCCCACTGCCCAGGAGGCCAGGTCCTGAGCCGTGCACCCGTGTCTCAGCGCCCTTAAAGCATGGTCCTCTCCACAGCTGGGATCCTGCGGAGCCCGAATGCGAGCCTCCCGGTTCGCTCCCGCGCTCAAAAGAAAATGGAGAACTCGCACCGAGCCGAACAGGGCAGCGAAATGAAGGGGGCGGTGATCATCTTGCCAAGCCCATTCTAAAGCCTCGGAGTAATCTGCCACCAATTCAGCAACTTCGGCCACTCGGTCGTTGCGAATAGCCTGGTAGAATCGATCCGCTGGGAAGGCCTGCTGCATAAAATCAGCTTAGCCGGATGGGTGCGGCTATGACTGTGATTTTTTCCAGTTGCAGTAAGCCGAGGGCCGGCCGGCCCCCAGCTTACTGCACCGTATCCAGGCGGCAGCCGGTTATTTCATTACCGTTGGCGTAGCACTGGTCGCGCAGCATCCTTTCGATCTGGGCGCTGCTGCGATCCGGAAAGCGATTGTGCAACTCCTGCATCTGGGCGGCCACACGGGGAGCTGCAAAGGAAGTACCCTCCACTCCCCGGGCGGGGTTGCCCCAGGCATTCAGATCCACGGTCGGAGTCGGGCTGCTGTACCCAGCCACACCGATCTGGTTGTTGGCTCCGGTCACGCCCAGCGCTCCCACGGTGGTGGCATTGGGGGTGGCCAGAATGTTGTCGTAAAAACCCTCGGGAAATTGGAGCTCGCGGCCTCCATTGTCGCGCCGCATCGCAGCGGCCAGGTCGCCATTGTTGCCGGCTGCCACAACCACCGAATTATTCCGCGATTCATAACCATCCACTACGGAATTCAAACGCTCCCGCAGCTGATCCATTTCGGGCGTGCGCACCGCCTGGCTGGTCCGGTTGATCAGGTTCTGTTGAAATTGCTGGCGAGCCGGCCCCGAGATGGCCGGATCGGCGCTGGTAAGAGCCGCAGGATCAATGTTCCAGGCGCGAGCCAGATTTTCGGACATCCCCTGGCCGGTGAAGCGCCGTCCCTGCTCCTCGATCGATGCGTCGGGTCGGGCGGGATTCCAGGCCAGACTGATGTCATGATAGAGATGCTCGGTGATATTCGAGGGGCTGCCGGCCATCGAGAAGTTCGTAACGGTGTTGCGCACTCCGGCCTGCGCCTGAGTATTCAGGCTCTGCATGGCCCCTACCGCCACCGAGCCGCTGTCGAGCCGGACGGCCGTATCCAGGATCTCCAGGGTCTGTTCCGGGGTTTGCCCGCGGAAAGACAGGAGCATGGCGGGCGAATGGATCTGCGGATTGGGGAACTCGCTGGTGTTGATTCGCCCTTGATAGCCGGTCTGCAAGGCCGAGTCGGTGACTCTGATGCCGTGGGGCATGCGCACTGCCCTGAAAGGGAGCCCGCCATTGGGGTTGGGCATCGGGGGGATGGAATCGTCCACTTGGGGGGTGAAGTGGTCGACGATTTGCAGCGTGCCGGATTGGGGGGTCTCGCTGTCGGTGACGTTGGGTGCCAGGTGGCGCATGCGGGGCAGAGGCTGCATGGGCAAGCCAGGACCCAGGGCGGGGAAGTCGGCCATTGAAGTTTTCTCCCTAGATGTATGTGTGCGCCGGGAAAGGGGATTTTGTGTGTGTGTCTAGATTGTAAATTTCCCACGTTTCCATCTTGTGTCGAATTTCTGAATTTTTTAAGGCGGCCCTGAATGCGCGGCATCGTCCACCTGGGGGATTTGCAGCGGGGCTATGACCCCTCTCTGGAGAGCCTGCTGGAGAAGCTGGGCTTTCCATTAGGACCGGTGGTCACGCATTGTCCTCACCCGCCGCCCGAGCTGGCCGTGCTCGGCGGCCAGATGAGCGAGTTATCGCTATGGCTATCCGAGTGCGAGGTGATCCTTCAGCTGGAGGGTGATCAACTTCACAACTGGGTGACAGCCGATGAGCGTTGGCGACCTGAACTCCCCGAGCAGCCCGCCGACCGGGTTCCCCTGGAGGCCGGCATCTGGTGGCCCCTTGACTTTCCCCGCTACCTGGAACCCTGCGCTCTGGCCCCGGGACTGCAAGGAAGCGAAGTGATCTGGAAAGGCTGGCGCTACGATTTGCGCTCGGGGGCGAAGCTGGCCCAGATCGAGGAGAGCAAACGCTATTTCGGTTTCTTTCCTGAGCTCGGGTTGGCTATGGACGGGGGGCGCTGCCGGTTTCGCTGGGTCTGGTTAACGGCCGGGGGCGCCTGCGACCTGGCCGCCAACACGCACGACTGGCCGGTCGGCCATGCCAAGAAACTCTACGGCTACCGCGACAACGACCCGGTGCGCGGGGAGATCTCCTGGGATCACGAACTCTACCTATCGGTCTACGAAGTCGATGTGGTCATCAGCTCCGTGCCTTTTCCCTGGCACGAAATCGTAGCCGGCGTGGTGGCTCTGATCTGGCCCCCCAAAGAGCCGATCCACAGCGTGTTCTACAGACTCAATCCAGATTTCCCGGAAGACGAGGAGGAAGACGCGCGCGACGGGCCACCGGCCCTGGTGCTCGGTCCCGGCTCGGGCTTGTGCTACGCCCTGGCGCTGGATCAGCCCGTCATGCGCCGCTGGGTGGGAGGCCACGAACGAGTCGATTCGGGGCTTCCCGAATACGCCATCTTCGATAGACAACACCGCCGAGTGCGCACCGGCCGGGGCCGCCTGCTGGGGGGCAACGCCCGGCGCCTGGTGGTGTGGCTGGAAGGCAAGCTCTACGCCGAAGATTTTCTGAGCGGGGAACGGCAGCTATTCGGCTATGAGGGTTCGGAAATCGCCTGGGCCCTGCCGGTGAACGCGGGTTGGAACCTGGTTTTGCTGCGTCGAGACGAGAACGGGCCGGTCTGTGTGCGGCTCATCTAACATCGTACTCGGGATGGGAGCCGCCCAGCAGCCATTTGTCGAACCAGTTGGAGATATGGTCGAGCCGTTCCACCCGGTGCCAGGGCTCACCGGAACGGGAAAGATCGTGACTTTCGCGCGGAAAGCGCACCATCACGGCGATGCGGTGCAAATACTTGAGAGCCCGAAAGAGTTGTTCCCCACCGGATTCCGGCGGCGTGCGCGTGTCCGCCTCTCCCAGCAAAAAGAGCATGGGCGTGTGGATCTCTTTTACGTAAGTGATGGGGCTGCGTTCGGCAAACTCGGCCGGGTTTTCAAAAGGCGCGCTCTTGAACCAGGTCGGCTCGAACAAAGTCATATCGGCGGTGTACCACCAGGAAGCCCAGTCGGCGATATCGCGTTGCGCCACGGCCGCTTTGAAGCGCCGGGTGTGCGCCACCGTCCAGTTGGTCAGCAGCCCTCCGCCGCTTCCTCCGGTCACTCCCAGACGCTCTGGATCAACATCCCCGCGGGCCAGCAACAGGTCGACGCCGGCCATCAGATCCTTATAGTCGTCTCCCGGATAATGATGCTGAATCAAGTTGCCGAACTCCTGACCGTAGCTGGTGGAGCCTCTCGGATTAGGATAAAGCACCGCGAAGCCACGGGCGGCCAGGGCCTGAAATTCGTGGTCGAAGACAAAACCGTAGGCGGCATGGGGGCCGCCATGAATATTTAGAATGAGCGGCACTTTCTGGCCGGGTTGGCGGTCCGGCGGCCATTGCACCCAGGCCTGCACGCTGCGTCCGTCAAAGCTCTTGTAATTGAGATCTTCCGGTTGAGTCAGGCCAAATTTACGGAAATCGTTAAGCTGAGTCAGCGCCCGGCCGTCCAGTGTATACAGCTCATTGAGCACGGTCGGCGTCGAGACTTTCACGACGAACTGAGAACCATTGGTGGCAAAACCCTGCACCGCCTGGTCGCCGTGGGTTAGCTCCCGCACCTGGCCGTCGTGGCTGGAAACGGCCACCAGGATAGCCCGGCCCCGTTTGGCCACCACGTCCAACAGTTCGTCGTTACGCCAAACCAGGCCGCCGCCTCCGCCACCCGCCGGCGCCGAGTTATCACCTAAGACTCCGGATCCCATGTCAAAGTCATAGTCAGCGGTCAGATTCTTGGGGGTGCCGCCGGAGGCGGGCATCACGTAGAGATCGGGCTGACTGTAGGAGCGAATGGGCCGGCCTGTTTCGGCGTGAAAGGCCAGCCGGCGGCCGTCCGGAGAAAGCTTCAAACCACTGATGGAGAACGGCAATTTTGCGACCAGCCTGTCGGTCCCGTCCTTGAGATGGTGAACCTCCGAGTAGTTCGGCTCATAGTATCCTTCCGGTCGAGGGTCGCTCGCATAGAAGAGAGAACCGTCAGGAGCGAACTGCGGATTTGAAACGTCGAAGGCCCCGCTGGTCAGCGGACGGGCTTTTTCCTTCGTCAGTCCCTGGATCCAAACGTGGCGGTGCCTTTTGAAGTTGAGGTAGCCCGCGCCGTTGACGCGATAGTGGGCACGCGTTATGACCTGGACGTCGCTGACGTAACCGTCTTTTTTGGCTGCATTGTCCTCCTCATGGGCGTCACATAAAAAGGCCAGCCGGCGGCCGTCGGGCGACCAAAAGGGCAGATTGACGGGCCGGGGCAGGTCGGAAATCAGTTGGGCCTCACCCCCGTCGAGCGGTAGAACAGCCAGCCCGCCGTTGCGTACAAAGGCCAGCTTACTGCCGTCCGGAGAGAAACGCGGCGAGCGGTCTCTGCTTCCGTAAGTAAGCGGCCGGATGACGCCGGAGGGTAGATCGATCGTCCAGAGAGAGGTCTCATAGCCGGTTTTCTTGGCGTCCACCACCGTCTTCACGAAAACCACCTGCTGGCCGTTGGGAGAAAGCTGTACCTCGCCGATCCACTGGAAATCGAAAAGGTCCCGGTGCGTGAAAGGGCGGGCCAGGGCGGTGAGCGTCAAGGCCGCTCCCAGGAGCAAGCTCAACTGGCTTCTCATGCTCCCCTGGTTAGCCCGCGACCGGGCGGGATCCTTGTCAGGTGTCCAGGTAGCCCAGCACTGCCGGGGTATACAGCGACTTGACGGCGGCCAGGCGGCCTCGCACGTCACTGAAATCCTTATCGCCGCGAATCTCGGCGGCATGATATTCGAAGAACTGTTGAATCGGAAAGGTTTCCCAGAGATTCTGGCAAGTTTCATAACGGGCCACTACCGCGGCCACCGTCTCCGGACGCACACGGGGCAGCACCGCCAGGCCGAGCACCGCCTGGCGGCGGGCATAGATGTCGTTGGACGATTTCATCACACCCACCAGAAAGGTCTCGACTCTTTCGCTGGCGGCAAAGTCCGGGCTGGCGGCAATGGTGCTGATGACGGCGATGGCTTCTTTGCGCGGCAACTTGTTCCAGTCGCGCATCAACTGGTCGGCTACGTTGGCGTATTGTGCAGGTTCGATGTTGAGCGCGCTCAATAGCGCGCTACGCGAAGCCTCGTCCATGCGGGCCTGGTCGCGATCATCGATGCCGCGGGTAAACAGCACCTTGCGTTGCAGGCTGAGGACTTTGAGCAAACCGGCCTGATTGCCAATCATGCAGCGCTTCAGGTCGACTTTGGCGGTAAAGACTCCTTGGGCCGAAACCGGCGCGAGCAGGAGAGCGGATACGGCGAGGGCGAGCAGTTGGGCTTTCATATGAGCTCAATCTAGAACTCATGATTGAAGACATGGCTCGGCCAATCTGAAGATTCTCTGAGCTCTTCTTTTCTGAGAGGCGTGACTCAAGTTACATTCAGGCCGGCTCGTTTGCACTATACTCCAGCCATCCCATCGGCTCAGGAGGCGTAAATGAAAATCGTCTGGGTTTCTCCCTTTGGCCTCGTCTATGACGCAACCCCGCACTACTATCAGGCTTTGTTCTCGGCCGCCGGACAATATTTGCGGGATCGTTTTCCTGACTCTGAAGTTCTCATCGAAGCCACCGGCTTTCACGGCGCCACCGAGCGCACCGTCATCCGCCATTTCGTGGATGCGCAACCTCCCGAGTATTTAGTGCTCTGGTGCCGCCCCTGGGAAGCCGGTTTCGGGCTGCAGACGGCGCGCACGGTCAAGTCGATATCACCTTCCACGCGCGTGATCGCGTGGGGGGACGCCTGCAACTTCATCCCCCACTATTTCGAGCGCCCCGAATTCGATCTGATCGTTTTAGGCGGTGATCCAGAACTGGTTATTGCCGACGCCATTTCTTCTCTATCCAGGGGTAAGGCGCCGGAGCACGGAGTGCGTTACCGGGACGGCGGGACCTGGCGCGACAGTCCCCAGGGCCGGGATTTGCGACCGGAATTGTGGCCCTTTCCGGCTGAAGACGCGATTGATCCAGTGGTTTATCGTCTCTCGCGGGTGCAGCGCGGCAAGGCCACCGACGATCTGAGCTTTATGGTGTCACGGGGCTGCCCCATCAACTGCGCGCGCTGGTGTCCCACCCCCCGCAAAGAAGGACTGAAAGACCGGCGGCGGCCCGCCCTGGACACGGTCCGCTATATGGCTCGGGGTCTGGCGCACTACGACATGTTTCAGATGCATTCGCCCCTTTTCGCCTATGACCGGGCATGGGTGGAGGAGTTTATTGCTTATAAACGGGAGTTAGCCCCCGACCTCCCTTTCAAAGTGGTGGACCTGCTCACCCCTTATGCCGAAGAACGCCTGGTGGCCAGGCTGGCTGAGGTGGGCATGCGCAACGTGGGTTTTGGTGTGGAGACGCTCTCGCCGGGACGCTCGCTGATTCCTAAGGTGGATCTGGCATTATTGGCCAAGGCGGCGGACAATTTTCGTCGCTACCAGGTTTCCCCCAAGGCTTATGTGCAAATCGGCTTGCCCGGCCAGACCCGTGAAGATTTGCTTTATACCATGAGAGTGCTGACAGAATTGGGCATCAAGCCGCGCTTTACCGGTTCCACTCCGTTCTGGAAACTGGCCTCGATGTCGCGCGAGGAACTCGATCGGCTGGATCTGCGACGCTGGGATCGCAAGAGCTATTACGAACCGCGTTCGGGTCTGAGCGAACGCGAATTTTTCCAGTTGATTACTTCGCCCAAGGCGTTTCTGGAGGCAGCATGATTTTAGTTGAAGGCCTGGACCTGGCCGGAAAGTCCACCTTGATCGAGGGGTTGGCAGGCCACTTTGGGCGCGTGCGGCTTTTGAACGGACAGTTTTGCGCCAACAATCCGGCCGGCCGCGTGGCTCGCGAACTGGTGCGCTGGGATGAGGGCTTCGGGGGAGTGGAAGCCGGCGCGCTCTTCTTGTCCTCCATGCTCTGGGACGCGCGCAACTTTGTGCCGCCCGCCCCGGGTGAGGTGCATCTGCAGGACTCCTGTTGGTTACGCACCCTGGCCTTTGAGCAGCTCTACGGCTCGGTGCCGCTGGCTCGCATGATGGAGGAGCAAGGCAAGCGCTTTCCCCGCTTTGAAAAGGCGTTCTTTCTGACCGCCTCCCTGGAGGAACGGGAACGACGATTCCGTTCGCGTCCCCAGAATGATTTGCACGATCTGATGGCCTTTCGCAAACCCGAGAAATTCCTGGCCATCGAGCGCCGTCTGCGCGAATTAGTGGTCGAGTGGGAAGCCGGGATCGTCATCGAGACCGATGGACTTTCTCCCGCTCAGGTGTTGCGCCGGGTATTGTCCAAATTCATGGCGAAGTCGGCTTGATGTATGTTTACCTTATGCAACACGGGGAGGCCCTGAGCGAGGAAAATGCTCCCGGCCGGCCTCTTTCCTTGACCGGCATCGAGCAGGTCAAAGCCACGGCTCTTTTTGCTTATCGCGCCCAGATCCGGATTCCTACTCTTTATCATAGCGGCAAGCTGAGAGCCCGGCGCAGCGCGGAACTTCTGTCTGACGAAGTGGGTGGAGAAGTGATCGCGCGCGCAGGATTGCTGCCCAAGGACGACGTCACGGCCGTGGCCGAGTGGCTGCAGAGCCAGGAGGAAGACCTGGCCCTGGTCGGCCATTTGCCCTTTCTGGACCGATTGGCCGGCTTGCTGCTCAGCGGAGATCCGGACAAAAGCCTGGTTCACTTCCGCTTTGGCGTACTGGTGCGCCTGCTGCGCGGTGAGAATGGTTGGAAAGTGGATTGGATGGTCCGGCCCTAATCAGGAAGGGCGAACCAGGCGGTCAGGACGGCTGTGCGCAGGTCGACCGATTTGAACTTCTTGCCGCCATTGAGCACCTCTTCGGGCGTGCCACCCGCGAAAATGTCGAATTTCTTCTCCATGTTACGTAAAGAAGTGGGCACCACCACGGCGGTGGGAATCTGCAGGCGGTGGCCCAGCATCTGCAGCAGTCCCTCTACTTTGACGCGAATCTCGGCCGGATGGTTGTGCTGGCTGCCCACCACTTTCAAGAGTTGCAAATGTTGCGGAGGCTGTCCCGTTAATTGGGCCAGTAAGGCTTTGCCCAATTCGTGAAGCAGCTCGCCCTCGTTTTCCGTGTCGGGAAACTTGAGGGTGTCGAGCTGCGCTTCGATTACAGGTTTTTCACGCGTTCCACTGAGCCGGGCGAGCTTAAGTCCTTGCGTGGTGGAAAGAATACCCAGAACGATCACTTGATACCGAGCAGTTCAACTTCAAAAATCAAAGTGGCCCCGGGCGGGATCAGCCCGCCGCCGGCTCCACGCTGGCCATAGCCGAGATCGGGTGGAATGGTCAGCTTGCGTTTCTCGCCAATCTGCATGCCGGCCACGCCTTCATCCCAGCCTTTGATGACGCGGCCTCCACCCAGGGGAAATTCGAAGGGCTGGCCACGGTCCACGCTGCTGTCGAACTTGGTTCCATTGGTGAGCCAACCGGTGTAGTGCACCTGCACGGTACGCCCGGATTGGGCCACGGCTCCGGCACCGGGTTTGAGAATTTCGTATTGCAGGCCGCTGGGGGTGGTGATCACTTTGGAAGCGGCGGCTGGTGGCTTACCCACCTGGACGCGGCCCACCACGTAGGGTTTCTCCCGCTTATCGACCCCACCATTAAAATCTTTCTGGCGCTGCAACTGGTTGGCCGTGAAATAAAGATAGCCGCCGTTGATGGAAAGACTATCGGGCCACCATTTGGCATCCAACTGGGTGAGCACGGAATAGTGACCGTCCTTATGGCGTTTCATGATGCAGGCGTGCTCGTAGTTGGTGGCATAAAGGTTGCCTTCGGCGTCCATCTCCAGGCCGTCGGAAGCGCCGCCCTTATCGCCTTCCTCTTTCACCTGGGGCTCGCCATCGCTTTCGCGCAGTTGTTCGGTGGCCACCGAAAACAGCTTGCGCCCGGAGAGCACGCTATAGTAGAGGCGGTCACCCTCGGGACTGAGGGCGATGCCGTCGACTCCGATGGTCATGGGCTGAAAGTTGGCGCGGTAAAGCGGCTTGTTTTCCACCAGCGGAACGAAGTTGGGCTCTTCTTCCACACTCTTATGGCCGTCGAGTTTACGCCAGGACTTGCCGCTCTTGAGATCGACCACGATGATGGCATTGTTGCCGCTGACGCCGCTGTCGGTGATGTAAGCCACCTCCCGCCTGGTATCCACGCGCACATCGTTGAGGTAGGTGGTGGAGCGCACCACGTCGCTCTGAAAGTGGATATTCTTGACGACCTGATTGGTTTTGAGGTCGACCCCGATCAGCTTGGCGCCATCTGGAACCGGCGGGCCGAACTGAATGCTGCCGGTATCCAAAATCCAGAGCCGGTCGAGATTGTCGGTGACCACGCTCTGCACCGAGATCAAAGTCTCGTGCGGGCGCTTGGCGTCATAGGCGTTCAGTTCCCGGTTGGGGTAGGGAATTTCCCGGCCGTCTTTGAGCTCGACCACGCTGGCTTCGACCTGATCGCCCCAGCGGGGAAAGTTGACGAAAACCCGGCCGGTTTGCGAGGCGGCCACTCCGGTGGGCATGGCGCCGTTCAGGCGGGCGAAGACTTCGGGCTGAGCGTAGGCATTGAGAGGCAGCAGAGCGGCCAGGAATAGCTTTTTCATGGTGGGGCCCTACGCCCGCCGGACGGTTGGTCCCTCTAAGATACCCAGGAGTAAGCGTACTCGGGGACTTCCAAAGCCAGGGCCTGTTCGCTCACTTTGAGCGGGCGAAAGGTATCCACCATCACAGCCAGTTCCTGGGTTTCTTTTTTGCCGATGGAAGCTTCGGTGGCCCCAGGTTGCGGGCCGTGAGGCAGGCCGCTGGGGTGCAGGGTCCAGTCACCCAATTCCACGCCGCGCCGGCTCATGAAGTCGCCGTCGACATAATAGAGGACTTCATCCGAGTTGACATTGCTGTGATTATAAGGGGCCGGAATGGCCAGCGGATGGTAGTCGAAGAGACGCGGGCAGAAGCTGCAGACCACGAAATTGTGGGCGTCAAAGGTCTGGTGCACGGGCGGGGGCTGATGTACGCGACCGGTGATCGGCTCAAAATCATTGATGTTGAAGACCCAGGGATAGAGGTAGCCGTCCCAGCCCACCACCCCCAACGGATGTTGGGCCAGGATGTGGCGATGCAGTTCGTTGCGCGCTTTGACCCGGACTTCGAACTCGCCCAACTGGTCGTGAGTTTCCAACTCGGTGGGAATGCGAATATCGCGCTCGCAGTAGGGGCTGTGTTCTAAAAGCTGCCCATGCTGATTGCGATAGCGCTTAGGAGGCTGCACCTGGGACGGGCACTCGATCGTGAAAAAGCGGGCGCTGTCGGTGAGCATCTGCCAGGTCACGCCATAAGGAATGACCAGGTAGTCGCCGGCTCTCAAGTCCAGATTGCCGAACTGGCTGCGGAATTTAACTTCCCCCTGGTGCAGGAACCAGACTTCGTAAGCCTGGGAATTCCGATAAAAGTAGTCCATGGGTTTGTTGGCCAGCGACATGCCCAGCCAGACATCGTCATTGCCCAGCAACACCTGGCGGGCTTCCAAGGCATCCCCCTGGGGCAGAATCTTGTTGGTGCGGAACTGGCGGGCGCGCAAGGCTCCGAAATCTACAAAACCGGGATCGACGCTGCCGATTTTTTCGGCTTTTTTTATGCGCGTAGGTGGATGATTGTGGTAGAGCAGGGACTGGATGCCCGAAAACCCTTCCAAGCCCATGACTTCTTCGGTGTAGAGCACACCCTGGGGGTTGCGGAATTGGGTGTGGCGTTTGGGAGGCAGTTGTCCGAGGTGGTGATAGAAAGGCATGAGTATGAATTTCCCCCGCTTCGCTTAATTCACACATCGTTCACAAATAGGATAGGCGTACCGGTCTAGACTGTCTGTGCACTACACAAGGTCCATTTTCACACAACAACAAGGAGAAAGTCCCCAATGAGCACCATTCAACCGAAACTTACGGTTTCCACGCCGGCCGCCCCCAAGGCCGCCGCCCCCACCAAATCCCCGTCCCCCCAGGATGTGGCTGGTGACCTTCGCGTTCAAGCCGGAGCCGACCAGGCCCGCGCCGACGAATTGAAAGCCCAGGCCGACGCGCTTCGTCAGGCCGGCACCGCCAAAGTGAATGAAGGCGCCGCCCAGGTTGCCCAGGGTATCGCCACCGCCGCTCAGGGCGCCGCCAACGTCGCCGAAGGCAAGCTGACCCAGGCCGAAGGCCAGAACCAGATTCAGGCCGGTATCGACCAGGAGCAGGCCGGACTCACCCAGGAGCAGGCCGGCATCGACGCCTTCAGCTCCAGCCTGGCCGAAGCCAAGGACCTCAACTCGCAAAGCAAGACCGTCAGCGCGATGGCTGCCCTGGGTGTGTTGAGTGAAGGTATCGAAACCGCCAAGGCCGCTGAAGCCAACAAAACTTTCGCCCAGCAGCTCGAAGAAGCCCGCGGTCAGGCCGCCAATCTCGGCGCCCAGTTGGCCGACCTGCAGGCGCAGAGCGCTGCCGAAGCCGACGCCAACAACCAGGTCATCGCCGGCAACGCCCAGTTTGACCAGGGCCTGGCCCAGAACCGTGAAGGCACCGCCAGCCTCATCTCGGGCGTAGCCCACCAGGCGGCCGCCGCCGGCAAGGGCGAGCAGGCTGCTCAGAAGGAAAAGGACGCTGTCGTTTACCAGCAGCATGGTGAATCGCACGCCGCCCAGGCTGCCGAAGTCAACCAGACCTCGCTCGACACCAGCATTCTGGCTGGCAAAGACTGGGCTCTGGCCGCCAAGCTGGAAGCCAAGTCGGCTCACAGCCGCGCCCAAGGCGACGAAGCCATCTCGGTATCCGACCTGCTCGCTCGCGTTGCTCAAATCGACAACCAGGCCGGCGCCGCTCTGCAAGAGATCCCCGGCTTCCTGGCCGAGGGCAACAAAAATAAGGCGGATGGCGAGAACAAGACCGCCAACTCGGAAGAGCGCAAACAAGCCGGGGCCACCTACTATGCCTCGGCCGACAACTTCCACAACAACGCGGTCATCGCCAATGACCGCGCCATCGAATACGCCAAGGAAGCCGCCGACCTGGCTCAGCAAGGTAAAGACCTCAAGGATCTGTCCGACCAAGAACTGGCCACCGCCGCTCAGAAGCAGTCCGAAGCCGACGCCCTCCAGGCCAAGGCCGACGAACTCCAGCAGCTCGGCGACCAGCAAGTTGCTCAGGGCAAGGCTGACCGCCTCGAAGGTTCGATCAACGCTGCCGCTGGTCTGGCCGCGATGTCCGGTGGACTGGCCGACGAGCAGGCTGCTCACAACGCGATGAACGCCACCTCGGCCAACATCCCGCCCATCACCGACGCCCTCACCGCCAACCAGGCCGCTCGCCAAGAAACCCTGGCCAAAGCCGACGAAGCCTACCAGGGCATCAGCGACGCTCAGGACTTCCTGGGTCAGACGGTTCAGGTCCAGAGCGACCTGGCCGCCGCCAAGCAGACCAACCTGGAAGGCCGCGTAGGCAACCTGGCCGACATCATCGCCGGCGAGAAAGCCCAGACCGATGGCATCCAGGCTCAGTCCGACGGACTGGACAAAGTCCAGGCCGGAACCGACCAGGAAAACACCGGTCGCCAGCAGATTGTCGACGGCAAGACGGCTGCCCAGCAAGGCAAGCAGAAGGTCACCGAAGGCAACAAGGAAATCACCAAAGGCGACCAGACCGGTCAAGCCGGCGCTGTTCTTCAGAACAAGGCCGACCAGTACAACGCCATCGCCAACGAAGTGGACCCCCAGTCCAAGAAATAGTGGGGGTCCAGGGGGGGCTAACGCGCCTCCCCCTGGTACACCAGGTTCGCAATGGGTCAATGAAAGGGGCCTCCTCCGGGAGGCCCCTTTTTCTATTGGTGGAACGGCTTCCGGGTGAAGAGAGCGGCGTTATACCTGCATTTCCCCTACTGCCGCAGCCGCTGTACCTATTGCGATTTCAATGCTTATACCGACGTGGGAGCGGAGCGTTCTTCCTACGTTCAGGCCTTAATTCAAGACATCCGGTCCCAGGGCCGCTGGCGCATCCATTCGGTCTTCTGCGGCGGGGGCACGCCCAGTCTGTATTCAGCCGAAGAACTGGGAGCGGTACTGCAGGCCTGCCGCGAGCACTTTGACTTCCGGCCCGTCGAAGTCACGCTGGAAGCCAATCCGGGTACCGTTTCCTTGGAGCAGCTGGGCGGACTGAGAAAGGCCGGCTTCGACCGCCTTTCGCTGGGCGTGCAGACCTTCGAGCCGGAACTCTTGAAAGTGCTCAACCGCATCCATTCGGTGGCCGATGTGGAGAACGCGGTGAACTGGGCGCGCCAGGCCGGCTTCGAGAATCTGAGCCTGGATCTGATCTACGGACTGCCCGGTCAATCCATGAATTCTTGGCGGGAGACGGTGGAGCGCGCTCTGGCCTTGCAACCCGATCACATCTCCACCTACCAACTGACGGTCGAGCCGGGAACGCGCCTGGAAAGCCAGGTGCGGCTGGGCGAGGTAAAGTTGCCCGACGAGGAATTGGTCTATCGGATGGACCGCTGGATGCGCCGCCACGTACGCGGCTCGGGGTTGCGCCGCTATGAAGTCTCGAATTGGGCCCGCCCGGGGCGCGAGTCGCGTCACAACCTGGTCTATTGGAAAGACCTGACGTATCTCGGCCTGGGCTGCGGCGCCACGGGCTTCGTAAACGGCTGGCGGATCCGCCGGGTGCTACATCCGGTGGCCTACGAGCGACTCTTAAAGGCCGGGGCGGCGCCGGTGGCCTCGGCCGAGCGGCGCGATCTGGAAGGCGGCCTGCGCGATTGCCTGATGATGGGCCTGCGCACCCGGCGAGGCATCAACGTGCGCCGGCTGCTGCGCCGCTTTACCGGCTTAAAGCAAGAAACCCTGGAAGCGTTCTTCCAGGGTTTCCCGGGGTCTTGGTGGTCTCTATCGGATTCGCGACTGCGGCTGCGCGGCCGCGGCGTGGACTTTGTATCCACCGTCTGCGAGGAATTGATGGAATTTTTATTAATTGAGCCCGCGCTTGCGAACCCAGGTAGTGCGGAGATTGAAGACGCGGGTTTCGCCGAAGTAGCGGCGGTTGTCGCTACGCAATAATTCGGCCTGGCGGGGAGCCATCCAATCGGCGAGATCGCCCAACTGGGCGGCGCTGGCGGCTACTTTGCGTTGAAAAGAGGGCTTCAGGAAAGCGGGCATCTGTTTTCAGAGTCCTTTCAGTTCTTGAGTCTTATACTAGGGCCTCGCCGCCCCCGGGACATCGCAAAGTTGTTAACTGAACGCCATAGACTCCGTGAACTGAATTCAAGCCTCGCGCCTTAAAAAGACCGCCCCAGGCGGTCTTTTTATTTCCCGAGAGGCCGCCTGGAGCCGAGGCTTTGCCTCGCCTGGAGGCGGGCACATACGAAAAAGCCACCGGCAGAATTTCTGCGGGTGGCCTGGTTTCTCTGCGAGGTCGCTTAATTACCGTAGGGGTTGCCGGCCAACACCTTACCCGAGATGGTGGTGATGTTGCTCTTGCCAATCCCGTTGGTAAAGGCTCCCAGCCCGACCGTTTCGATGCCGCTGCTCAGACCGATGGCGCCGATGCCTTCCTCCATCGACAGAGTGATGGGGCTGCGGCTGCCGGCCACTTCGGCGCGGATCGGAGCGATCGGCGGGTCCGCCGGCTGCGGTTGCTGCAAGCGAGATTCAAAGACTTGTTCCTGACTGGGCAGCGCACCGCCCGAACTGACGAATCCGTCGTTGCCGACTTGCGGATTACTGTCGGCTTCTTTCTTGGCGGCCGGGGTATTTCGCTTATACTCCCCAGGTCCACCAACATTTCCAATTCCGATAGAGCTTGCCATGGTGTTACCCTCCAACTTCATGACCAAGTTACACGAACGTTGGGACATGAAATGTTGCCAAATTGTTAACGCTTCGTCACGCAAGGGAACCCCGCGAATCACAGGATATCTTTCGAGCCTGAAAAAATCCTGAAAAATGACTTGGAACCCTGATCAATACCACCTCTTCCGGAGTGAAAGACTGGCTCCCTTCGAAGACCTGATACGCTGGCTACGCGTCCGCCCCGGGCTCAAAGCGGTGGATCTGGGCTGTGGTCCGGGAGAACTGACCCGGCGCCTGGCCGCCTTGCTTCCCGGTTCGGAGGTGGTCGGGGTGGACTCCTCGGCCGAAATGCTACCCCAGGAGCCGGGCTTTGAGTTAGCCCGCATCGAGGACTTCAGCGGCCAATACGACCTGATCTTCTCTCATGCCGCTTTACAATGGGTTGACGACCATCCGGCTTTGTTCGCCAGGCTCTGGTCCTGCCTCAAGCCCGGCGGGCAACTGCTGGTGCAGATGCCCTACAACTTCGACCATCCTTCCCATCAGGCCGCGGCCCAGGTGGCCCGCAGCCTGGACCAGCCGGTGCGTAGCTTTCCCATGCTGCCCGTCGAGGATTACGCTCGCTTGCTCTACGACTTAGGGGCGGTCGACTTCGAAGTGATTCTCAAGGTCTATCCGCACGTGCTGGCTGACGCCGAGGCCATCGTGGAATGGACCAGGGGAACTCTGCTGACCGCTTATCAGGTCACCGAGGAATTTCTCGAGGCCTATCGGGCCAAGCTGCGCCAGGCTTGCCCCGGCGCCCCGGTCTTCTATGGATTCAAGCGCCTCCTGCTGACGGCCAGCAAGCCTTGAGCCAGCTGGCCTGGACCAAGCTCGTCATCGTGCTGGGCCTCTTTTGGTGCCAGTCGCGAGTGCGCCGAGCCTGGCGCGGTCCCCGTAGTTGTCCCACCGTGCCTCTGTCCGCGAAACTACCCCGGTTTGCCTATGAGGCCGAGCTCTACCCATTGCTCTTCGCCACTCTCACCGTGGTCGGGGTCAGCCACCAGCCGGTCTTTTCGATCCTCGCCTGGGTTGTGCTGGTGGCCCTCTCCTGCCTTTACGACTACTCCCGATTGCTGCCGTGGTTCTATCAGTATTCATTCATGCTCGGCTCGATCGCCCTGTGCAACCTCTCGGGGGCGGGTCCCCGGCAGCAACAAGAAGCTCTCGATATCTGCCGGCTGATCAATATTTCCATCTACTTCTGGTCGGGGTTGCTCAAGGCCAACCGTTATTTCATCCAGTCGGGCTTCCTGGCACTGGTCACTCCTCTGTTGAAAAACCTGGGCCCGGGTTGGCGGCCCTTCTTCCAATTTTCGGCGGTGCTGGTCCCCTTCTGGGAAGCGGGTGTAGGCCTTGGTTTGCTTTTCCCCCAAACCCGGCTGGCGGCCATCCTGGCGGCCGCGGTCATGCATGGATTCATCCTGCTCTGCTTCTCCTCGCTGGGGCGGGGAACCCATCGCACCATCTGGCCCTGGAATATCACCATGCTGGCCACCACGGTGGTCCTCTTCAGCCCGGCGGGCGGACCCAAGGACATCCTGATCGGCCAGGGTTCCCTGTTCCACTGGCTGGTTCTACTGCTTTTCGCCTGCCTGCCGATGCTGGGACTGTTCAATCGCATCGACTGCATTTTCAGCCACGCTTACATGACGGGTCGCCACATTCTCGGCTACCTGCACATTCATCAGCGTCTCTACGACAAGCTTCCCAGCGAAATTCAGGCGGAATGCGCCGACCTCGGTCGCGGCCAGGCGCGCCGTTATCTACTCGACCTGGGTTCCTGGTACGTTAAGCAACTGGGCATGAATCCTCCCCAAAACGAAAAGATGCTCCAGCATGTCGCTCGTGACTTCCGCCGTTACGGGGCCGGCTTTGACGATCTGAGCCTGACCATTACGCTGATGCCGGGCCTTTTCTCGGCCAGCCTGCCCCACAAGACCTACTCCTGGGTCGCCCTCTTCGGACCCGAGCAGCCGGCCGAGGGGGTGCGCAGCCGCAGCCGGAAACTCAAGGCCAGGGACTTGCGCCGAACCTGAACGAAAGAAAAAAGCCCCGACTTTCATCGAGACTCTTGTTGGTGGGCAGGGTGTGATTCGAACACACGTAGGGCGAAGCCCGGCAAATTTACAGTCTGCTGCCATTGTCCACTCGGCCACCTACCCAGGTTGCCGGGTTATAGTAGCCAGCCCGGCATGATCTGTCAAGCCAACCAGGCGGGGATTTGTTCCTCCATCGAACGGGGCTGCCAGCCGGGCAAAAGTTCCTGCCGCCGCCGGCTGACCATGGTCAGATCGCGGGGGCGTGGTTCCGGCGCCGCATGGTCGGAGCGCTGACCTGCCGAGACCAGTTCGGGCGAGCCCAACTGAGCGGCCAGCAAACGCCCCATCTCGTAGCGCGAAAGGCGGGGCCCGGCCAGGTGCACCACTCCCGTTCCTGAACCCGCCGCCAGGCGGAGCAGAGCTTCGGCGGCGTCTGCGTAGGAGATCATCCCCCGCCATTCATCTTGAAAGAGCGAGACCGGCCTGCCCGCGCGCAGATTGACCACCAGTTGATCATAGTAGCTCTGGCCGCTTCCCAGGGCCGGTCCTACCATCAGAGCCACCCTGGCCACCAGATGCCCCTGCTCCAACACGGCCTGCTCGCCCCGTAATTTCGAGCGACCATACTCGCTGAGCGGCAGGGCCAAGGAAGTCTCATCGTAGGGCGCGGACTCTCCATCAAAGACCATATCGGTGGAGACATAGACCAGGCGCACTCCTCGTTGCAAACACCAGCGGCCCAGCCGAGCCGAAGCCTGGTGGTTGACCAGGTCCGCCTGCTCCGGCCGGCTCAAACAATCAGGAATCGCCGACAGAGCCGCCGAGTGAACCACCGCCTGCGGGCCGATCTTATCGAGATAACCCTCCCAAGCCGGGTCAGTCAGGTCAAAACTCCTTCGGCTGCATCCCTCCACGCCCTGAGCCTTCATCAGATAACATCCCAGCTTGCCGCTGGCACCCGTAACCAGGATTTTCATGCGCCAGGCTTCTGTCAAGGGGAGAAAAGTCCCTGATCGGGGCAAAAGAAGAGAGTGGACAAGCATCAATGGCACAGCCCCGAGTCCCAGGCTGCCAGTGATTACGTCGAAGGACACCTGAAAGACCGGCGCCTTTTCGAGGAGCATCTCGACGAATGCACTCGCTGCCGCCTCGACGTCGAAGCCCTGCAGCGCATGCGCGGGCAAAAGCGCACCTGGGCCGAGGAAGAGCCCTACCAGCGACCGCGCACCTACAAACCCCTCTTCTCCGGGCTGGCTCTGGCGTTACCGATTCTGCTCGTCCTCCTCGGCCTCTACCTGGCTCCCAGGCGGCCGCCGGTCCCCCCACCCGCCCGGGCCAGGCCCGTGAAAGTCAGTCCCCAATGGGAAACCGGCGCCAGCACTCGCATCCTGACTATCGACGGGCAAACCGTTCGTCTGGGACCCCACAGCCGATTGGAGCGCGTCGGGCCCGGCCGTTTAAGACTGACTTCCGGACAAGTCCGAGTGCAGGAGAAGAAGCGCCGCCTCGACTTGGAAACGGAGCAAGTGGAAATCCAACCCACCGGCACGGACTTCGAGGTCTTCCACGCCAAGGGTCTCACTCGGGTGCATCTCTTCTCCGGTAGCCTGCGCGTGCGCCAGCGCAGCGACGGACAGGTTTTCGTACTCGACGCCAAACAGCGAGAGTGGCCTTATCCTACAGCGGCACTGTGATACCGATCGAGTAGTTGAGCCGGTCATTGTGGGACCGGGCCGTCTGGCTTAGAGGCACGCGGATCGCTCCCCACAGTTGCACGTTGTCGACAATCGGCCCACCCCCCGTGACGGAAAAGAGCGGCTCATAGGTCCCTGCGTAAAGGTCGAACTGGTTACGCAGCTCAAACCCGGCATAAGCATCGTCGAAATAATGATAACCCTGGAGGCGCAGGGCCAGTTGGCGCGTGGGATCACCGGGCGTGGTCAGTCCCAGGGAATGACGATAACCGGCGATAAAAACCAGTTTGTTGTCGCTATCCCGGGGCCTGTACTCGAAAGCGTAGGCGATACCTGGAGTGGTGGCTGAGCCACCCAAGTTATCGGTGCCCGTATCGAAAGTCAGATTGACTCCCAGGCCGTGGGCGAACTCCTGACTGGTGTCAAAGCGCCGAAAATACTGAAGGGAGAAGTCTCCGAAGCCGCGCCCGGGAAGATTGCCGGTCTGGCCGCCCTGATACCAGACCATCGGGGCCGACACCTGAAGCGAGGAGCGCCGGTCCAGCGCGAAGACCGGATTGATGGTAAAAGTCTGGCTTCCCTCCTGGTCCTCAGCCACGGAATTGTTGTAGACGATGTTGATGCGAGAGCGCACAATAAACGGGTCGTCCACCGGCAGCGCGTTGCTGGACTCCTCCCCCCCCTGTGCCCAAACCGGCACAGCCAGAGTCAGCATCAGCCAAACGAGGTATTTCATCCGACCCACGCTTCTGAGCCCCAGGCAAAACTCCCTTAGGAGAGGCCTCTCCGGCTACAACTGCAGAGTTACGGCTTTGGTCTCGGTATAGAGTTCCAGGGCCTGGTGGCCCATCTCGCGACCCCAGCCGGATTGCTTGTAACCACCGAAGGGCAGCGCCGCGTCGAAGATGTTGTAGCAGTTGACCCAGACATTGCCGGCCCGTAGCGCCCGCGCCATTTTGTGAGCCTTGCTCACATCGCGCGTCCACACCGCCGCCGCCAGACCATAAACATGGTCGTTGGCCACGCGCGCGATGTCTTCCGGGTCATCAAAGGGCATGGCCGCCACCACCGGGCCGAAAATCTCTTCCTGGATCACTTTCATGGTCGGTTTGGTGTCCACCAACACGGTGGGTTGCACAAAATAACCCTTATCGCCGTGGCGCGCGCCGCCGGCCGCGGCACGGGCACCCTCCGACTTGCCGGAGTCCAGAAAACCGCAGACCCGATCCAGTTGCTCCCGGGACACCAGCGGCCCCATCTGCGTCTTGGGGTCCAGGCCGGGACCCATGCGAATGCGTCCGGCCCGTTCCACCACGCCCTCGAGCACCTGGTCAAACACGCTCTTGTGGATGTACAGACGAGAACCGGCGCAGCAGCATTGCCCATGGTTGAAGAAAATCGCGTTGGCCGCCCCGGCCGCGGCCGCCTTCAGGTCCGCATCGGCAAAGACGATATTAGGCGACTTGCCGCCCAGTTCCAGGGTCACTTTCTTGAGATTGCTCTCGCCCGCCGCCTTCACGATCAGACGCCCCACCTCGGTCGAACCGGTGAAAGCCACCTTGTCGACATCGGAGTGCGCCGCCAGCGCCGCTCCCGTCTCGCCGAAGCCGGTCAGAATATTGACCACTCCCTTAGGAAAACCGGCTTCCAGAATCAATTCCCCTAAACGCAGCGCGCTCAAAGGCGTCTGCTCGGCCGGCTTCAAAATCACCGTGCAGCCGGTGGCCAACGCCGGTCCCAGCTTCCAGGCCGCCATCAACAGCGGAAAGTTCCAGGGGATGATCTGGGCCACCACGCCCACCGGCTCGCGCAAAGTATAGGAAAAATACTCGGCGCCGGGCACGGAGATGGGAATGGTGTTGCCCTCGATCTTGGTGGCCCAGCCGGCCATATAGCGGAACAAATCGACGGCCAGCGGAACATCGGCCACCCGGGCCACGGAAATCGGCTTGCCGTTATCCAACGACTCCAGCTCGGCGAACTCTTCCAGATTCTGCTCGATCAGATCGGCCAGCTTCCACATCAGCTTGCCGCGGTCGGAAGCGCTCATACAGCGCCAGTCGCTGCCGTCCGCGAAGGCCCGGCGAGCGGCCTGCACGGCCAGATCCACATCCTCGGCGCCGGCCTGAGACACTTTGGCCACCACTTCTTCGCTGGCCGGATTGAGAACCTCGAAAGTCTTCCCCGAGGCCGGCGAAACCCACTGGTTATCGATCAACAGCTGCCTGGTGGCCAGGAGAAACTTCTCGGACTTAAGAGTGGCGGTCAGGGACATGCGGGCACCTCCAAAAGTTCAGTAAGTGCCCCTTACCCACTATCCTTTAGAAAAATGCTCTCCCAGCTTGCCGCCCAAATAGGCTCCCGCGCCCACTCCGGTGGCCGCGCCCAGCGCGCCGCCGATGACCGCTCCCAGCATCGCCTGGGGCAGACCCACCACGAACAAAGAAAACAGTTGAGCCGCCGGATGCCCGCCCAGTGCTTGCATTCCATTGGTCAAACCAATGCGCATGCCCAGGTCCAGCCCCGCGTAGCCCAAACCCAGACCGAGTCCCAGGCCGCCAGCGATCTGTCCGCCCAGAACGGCTTTATCGAGCTTTTCGGGAGGAGGTCCACCCTGGGGAGCTCCTCCCAAAGGGTGTAAAATAGGCGAAAATGAACGTTGAGTAACCTGCATGCTAACCTCGCTTCTCTGACGGAAACTTACTCCTAACAGCTTAGGCGAAGCGCCCAGGAAAGATGTCACCGAATTGCAAACAGGTCGACCATGTTGAAACGTTACCTGCTCTGTCTGCTCGCCCTTGCCGTCCTCGTTCCCGGCGGCTACGCCGAACCTCCCAAAACCCGCCAATCCGATCAAAGCGATGACTACCACGGCACTATCGTCAAGGACCCCTACCGCTGGTTGGAAGACGATAACTCGGCGGAGACCGCCGCCTGGGTCAGCGAACAGAACAAAGTCACCTTCGGCTACCTGGAAAACATCCCGTTCCGTAACGCCCTCAAAGAGCGCCTGCTCAAACTCAACAACTACGCGCGCTACGGGCTGCCCTTCCACTACGGCGACAACTACTTCTTCAGCAAAAACGACGGACTACAAAAGCAAGCCGTCTGGTACGTGCAAAAAGGCCTGCACGGCACCCCCGAGGTGCTGATCGATCCCAACACCCTCAGCGCCGACGGCACCACCAGCCTCAGCTTCATCACCTTTAACAAAGCCGGCACGCTGGCTTCCTACGGCCAGAGCGTGGGCGGCTCGGACTGGAAAGAAATCCACGTACTGGACGTCAAAACCAAGAAAATCCTCGACGACAAAGTCGAGTGGGCCAAAGTCACCGGTGCCGCCTGGGCCGGCGAGGGTTTTTTCTACAGCCGCTATGACGCCCCCCAAGACGGCCATCTGCTTTCGGCCAAAAACGAAAACCACAAAGTCTATTTCCACAAGGTCGGCACTCCTCAAAGCGCGGACCGGCTGATCTACGAAGACCCGAAAAACCTGCAGCGTTTCCACAGCGCCGGCACCAGCGAAGACGAGCGCTACCTCTTCATCGACATCTCCGACCGCGGCGTGGGCAAAGACGGCAACGCCATTCTCTATCAAGACCTCAGCGACCCCAACGGCAAACTCCAACCGCTGATCGCCGACATCACCGACGACCACTACAGCGTGGTCGACGACCTGGACGGCAAATTTCTGGTGGAAACCAACAAAGACGCGCCGCGCGGCCGCCTGGTCAGCATCGATCCGAAAACCAACGAATGGAAAGACGTCATCCCCCAGGGCAAAGACGTGCTCAGCGGCGTCAGCGCCGCCGGCCACAAGCTTTTCGCCCACTATCTGCAGGACGTCTCCACCCACATCAAGGTCTACTCGCTCACCGGTCAGTTCGAAAACGAGGTGCAGCTACCGGGTCTGGGCACGGTTTCCGGTTTCGGCGGCTGGCGTGACGACAAAGAAATCTTCTACAGCTTCAGTTCCTACAACTATCCGGCCACCATCTTCAACTACGACATTGCCACCCAAAAAAGCACCCTCTTCCGCAAACCGGAACTGGCCTTCGAGCCCACCAACTATGAAGTGGAACAGGTCTTCTTCGCTTCCAAAGACGGCACCAAAGTTCCCATGTTCATGGTCCACAAAAAAGGCCTGCAGAAAAACGGCGCCAACCCCACCCTGCTCTACGGCTACGGCGGCTTCAACATCAGTCTGACTCCCGGCTTCAGCCCCTCGGTCATCGCCTTACTGGACGAAGGCTTTATCTACTGCGTGGCCAACCTGCGCGGCGGCGCCGAATATGGTGAAGAGTGGCACCGCGGCGGCATGTTGCTCAACAAACACAAAGTCTTCGAAGATTTCATCGCCGCCGCCGAGTACCTGATCGCCGAGAAATACACCAACCCCAACAAGCTGGGCATCCAGGGCGGCTCCAACGGCGGCCTGCTGGTGGGCGCCGTCATGAACCTGCGCCCCGACCTCTTCAAAGTCGGCCTGCCGGCCGTAGGCGTCATGGATATGCTACGCTTTCACCAGTTCACCATCGGTTGGAACTGGAAGCCCGAATACGGCTCCAGTGAAGACCCGGTCAACTTCAAAAACCTCTACGCCTACTCGCCCCTGCACAACATTCAGAGCGGCCAGCGTTATCCGGCCACGCTGATCACCACCGCCGACCACGACGATCGCGTGGTCCCGGCTCACTCGTTCAAGTACGCGGCCGCCATGCAGGAGAAAGTGGGCAAAGAGAACCCCGTACTCATACGTATCGATACAAAGTCGGGCCACGGCGCCAGCAACCTGATCAAAGGCATCGAGTTGACCGCCGACATCTACGCCTTTCTGATGTACAACCTTGACATCCAACCCAAACTTGGAGTTCACTAAGGTAGCCTGCGAAGCAGTTCACCGCCAAGTAGGACATGCGCAAAACGGCCCACTGACAGCTCGCGGGTGTCGAAGCAAACTTGTTTGCGAGCACCCGCAAGGCTGGGGCCGTTTTGAGCCAGAGTGAGGCGGACCGACTCTTAAACCAGCGGCCACGCAGCCAAACTCACAAAAACCACAACTTAAAAAAAGTGAGGACTTGATCCGATGGGACAAGTACCCGTTTACCTGTTTATCGGCAATGGCCGGCTCAGCCGCCATCTGCAGTTCTACTTCCAGCACCTCCAGTTGCACTTCAAAGTCTGGACACGCGGCCAAAAGCTCGACATCACTGACGTCACCCACGTCCTGCTGGCCATCAACGACGACGCCATCGTCCCCTTCATCCTGGAGCACCCCGAGATCGCCCACCTCAAGAAATACCATTTCTCGGGCAGCCTCTCCACCGAACTGGCCTGGGGGGCCCACCCGCTCATGACCTTCTCTTACGATCTCTATCCCCCCGAAGTCTACCGTGAGATTCACTTCGTCCTCGATCATGACGCACCGGAATTCCTGCCCGGCCTGCCCAACCCGCACCACCGCCTGGCCACCGACCTCAAAGCCCGCTACCACGCCGAATGCGTGCTCAGCGGCAACTTCACGGCCATGCTCTGGTCGCACTTCTTCCAGGTCATGGAAAAACAGCTCGGCCTGCCTCGTGAAGCCGCCCTCCCCTACCTCAAGCAAGTCGCCAGCAATCTTCAAGGAGCCAACCCGCTCACCGGCCCGCTGGTGCGCGGCGACCAGAACACCATCAACCGCAACCTGCAGGCTCTAGAAGGCGACCCCTACCAAAAAATCTACACCAGCTTTGTCGAGGCCTACCAAAAGTCATGAAAAGCGTGCTCGACTTCAAAAAAGGCCAGCACAAAATCACCATGCTGACCTGCTACGACTATTGGTCCGCCCGACTGCTCAACGACTCCCCGGTCGACTGCATTCTGGTGGGGGACAGCGGTGCCATGGTCATGCACGGCTATCCCGACACGGTGGCCGCCACCAGCGAGCTTATGGCCCTGCACACGCGGGCCGTCAAACTGGGCGCTCCCGACCGCTTTGTGATCGGCGACATGCCCTTTCTGAGCTTCCGCGGCAGCCTGGACCGGGCCCTTGACTGCGTCATGCAACTGATGCAGGCCGGTGCCCAGGCCGTCAAACTCGAAGGCGCCGCCGGCCATCTCCCTCTCGTAAAACACCTGACCGAATCCGGCGTGCCCGTCATGGGCCATCTAGGGCTCACCCCTCAGTCGGTGCATGCCCTGGGTGGCTTCAAAGTCCAGGCCAAAACAGAACAACAAGCCCAACGCCTCAAAAAAGACGCCCAGGACCTGCAAGCAGCCGGCTGCTTCGCCCTCGTCCTGGAGTGCGTTCCCACTCAGGTGGCCAAAGAAGTCACCGAGCAACTCGACATCCCCACCATCGGCATCGGTGCCGGTCCCCACTGCGACGGCCAGGTGCTGGTGCTGCAGGACATGCTGGGCGCCCAAACCCACTTCAAGCCAAAGTTCGTGCGCCATTTCGCCGACCTGGCCGGCACCATCAAACAAGCCGTCAACCATTTCAACGAAGAAGTGCAGAGCGGAGCCTTCCCCAGCCCTCAGGAAAGCTACGCATGAAAGTCTTCCACGACCTCCAAGAATGGCGCCGCTTCAAACGCACCGAAACGCTGGGCTTCGTGCCCACCATGGGAGCTCTCCACGACGGCCACCTCAGCCTGATCCGGCGCAGCCAGCAGGAAAACCAGCGCACCCTGGTGTCCATCTTCATCAACCCCACCCAGTTCAACGACCCCAAAGACTTCCAGAACTACCCCCAAACCCTGGAACAAGACCTGGCCAAACTCCAGCACATCGACTACGTGCTGGCTCCCAACGCCGGGCAAATCTATCCCCACGGTTACCACTACAAAGTCAGCGAAGATAAAATAAGCAATATACTGGAAGGCGCCCATCGACCCGGCCATTTTGACGGAATGCTGACGGTGGTTCTGAAGCTGCTCAACCTGGCCCGAGCCGACAGAGCCTATTTCGGAGAAAAAGACTTTCAGCAACTGCAGCTCGTCCGAGGGATGGCCGAGGACTTCTTCCTGGACACCGAAATTGTCGCCTGTCCCACTGTCAGAGAAGCAGACGGTCTGGCCATGAGCTCCCGCAACATCCGCCTGCAATCCCGAGAAAAGGCCGGCCTTTTCCCCAAACTCCTGAAACACCCCAACGCCAGAGCACTCTTAGAAGAAGCAGGATTTGAGGTCGACTACATTGAGAACTGGCAAGGCCGCACCCTGGGGGCGGTGCGCCTGGACAACGTGAGATTGATTGACAACCTATGATTTTAGCCCTGGACGTCGGTAACAGCCATATTTTCGGAGGCCTCTTCGTCCAAGACGAATTGCAGGTCCGCTTCCGCCGCAACTCCAAAGGCGAGATGACCTCGGACGAACTCGGAGTTTTTCTCAGGGCCGTCATCCGCGAATGGGGCTTCGACCCGGTCAAAGTCAAAGACGTAGCCATCTGCAGCGTGGTCCCCGAGCACCACCACGCCATCCAGAACTGCTCCCTCAAATACTTTCAGAAGGAACCCTTCTTCCTCCGGGCCGGCGTCAAAACCGGATTGAAGATTCTCTGCCGCAACCCGGCCGAGGTAGGGGCCGACCGCATCGCCGCGGCGGTGGGCGCGGCCCTGCTCCATCCCGGCCAGAACCTGATCGTCACCGACTTCGGCACGGCCACCACCCTGGACGTCATCCGCTCCGGCAGCGAATATCTGGGCGGCCTGATCATGCCCGGCCTGCGCACCGCCATGGAATCCCTGGTGGAACGCACCGCCAAACTCCCCCCGGTGGAGATCGTCGTCCCCGACAACCTGGTGGGGCGCGGCACCGTGGAAAGCATCCAGTCCGGCCTCTACTACGGCCACTACTACGCCATCCGCGAAATGATGGAACACATCCGCAAGCAAGAATTTGCCCAGGAGCCCGTCCTCCGCATGGGAACCGGCGGATTTTCCCGCCTTTTTGAACACGCCGGTCTGTTTGACGACATCCAGGCCGACCTGGTCCTGCAAGGCCTGCACCACACCCTCAAGCTCAACCGAAACCGCAAGGGATAAATGCCGGGACCGGTGCACGCAGATCGAGCGGGGTAGCCCCCCGGCCGGTGCGTTCACCGGTGCACGCATTGCCAGGACCCGTGCACGCAGGTCGAGCGGGGTAGCCCCCAGCCGGTGCGCTCACCGGGGCAAGCATTGCCAGGACCCGTGCACGCAGGTCGAGCGGGGTAGCCCCCGGCCGGTGCGCTCACCGGGGCACGCATTGCCAGGACCCGTGCACGCAGGTCGAGCGGAGCGGCCTCCGGACCGGTGCGCTCACCGGGGCACGCATTGCCGGGACCCGTGCACGCAGATCGAGCGGAGCGGCCTCCGGACCGGTGCGTTCACCGGTGCACGCATTGCCAGGACGGGTGCACGCAGGTCGAGCGGAGCGGCCCGGACCGGTGCGTTCACCGGGGCACGCATTGCCAGGACGGGTGCACGCAGGTCGAGCGGAGCGGCCCGGACCGGTGCGTTCACCGCGGCACGCATTGCCGGGACCCGTGCACGCAGCTCGAGCGGGGTAGCCCCCGGCCGGTGCGCTCACCGGGGCACGCATTGCCGGGACCCGCGAACGCAAGTCGAGCGGACGGCCTCCGGACCGGTGCGCTCACCCGGGCACGCATTGCCAGGACCCGTGCACGCAAGTCGAGTGGGGCGGCCTCCCGGCCGGTGCGCTCACCGGGGCACGCATTGCCAGGACCCATGCACGCAGATCGAGCGGGGCGGCCTCCCGGCCGGTGCGCTCACCGGGGCACGCATTGCCAGGACGGGTACACGCAAGTCGAGCGGAGCGGCCCGGACCGGTGCGTTCACCGCGGCACGCAAGTCGAGCGAGGCGGCCTCCGGACCAGTGCACCGATGGACACCTACGAACCGTAAGGCCCGCGTAAGCAACGACAGGCGGCCCCACAGCGGGCCGCCTGTTTTATGGCCTCCTCGTCCGACAGTCCGCTCCCCAGCCCGTAGGCCAACCCGCCGGCGAAGCTATCGCCGCAGCCGTAGGCATCCACCGGCTCCCCGGGCAGTTGCGTAGCCGCCCAGCCGAACTCACCAGCGGGAGTCCAGTAACGGCCCCCCCGCGAGCCATCGGTCATGGCCAGCAAGCGGGCTCCCAGCAAGTCTCCCGCTACGGCCTCCCGCGGATCGCGACAGGAGCCAACCCAGGCGTCCGGGCGCACGCCACAGGAACGAATGCGCGTAGTTGCCACCAGACTGGCGGCCCGCCGGGCCTCCACAAAGGCGCCGCCGGTAAAATAACAACCCCGGCACTCATCCAACAAATGCCAGGGTAGTTCATCGGAGCTCTGAGGCTCCAGGCGCGGGCCAATCACGGTGATGGTGCGCTCTCCTGCCCCATCCAGGTAAACCAGGGCCCGCCGCTGCGGCTGCTGACGCCAGGCGGCGTGCACCGTCAAACCCAGCTCACAAAGGCGCTGAAAACACCGACGGCCCACTTCATCATCGCCCAGGGCGGTGAAAAAATGAGCCGTTCCGGCTAACCTGGCCAGTTGGGCCGCGGCGACCGCGCCGCCACCTCCAACTTCCTCCCAAAAATCCGTAGCGGGAAGAATCTGGCCGGCCTGCGGTAGCTCGGCCACGTGGACAAAGGAAATCCACTCCAGGTGACCGACGACCGCGAACAAATTTTATTTCTTAAGCAGCTCGAGGCGCTGATTGAGACTCAGGCCCTTGGAGGCCATTCCCTTGAGGATCATAGCGGCTGATTTATTCAACGTCTGCATTTCCTTGGATCTCCTCTGAATAACTCACTTGTGTATCTATCTTTGTTGCTCAAAGATTACCAGAGGGCTGTTAAATCCAGACGAAAACATGTTAACTTTATCCGCCATTTATCCGGGGGCGTCTTAGCGGCGCTTCTGAGCCGGTAGGCAACTTAATCCCTTCCGTTTTGAGAGGATAAATGTTGCCATGCGACGGTCGGAAAATCGCCGTCACTCCGCCCCAGAACTCAAAGGCATTGCGATGACAACGAGGCCAGGTTGTGGTCGCCTGGTCCCAGACGACTTCAGCATACTGTGCCGGCTTACCGGAATTCTTCAATCCTTGAAAAATCTCGCATTGCCTCGCTCCGAACTGTCCAACCGAACGACACCGCTCTAGAGTGTGCGGCTTTTGAGACAGTCGTCAGGTCAAGTTGACCCTAAACCCTGGTCGAAGGTTAGAATCCTGGCTGGGAATACATCTCGAAGCGGGACTTAAGAACTGATGAGTAAGCGGATTCTTCACGTCGTCACTAACACCGCCCACTATAGCGATCCTGCGCACCCGACCGGACTTTGGTTATCCGAGCTGACCCACGCCTGGGATGTGTTTGCCGAGAAAAGGTATGAGCAACATCTGGTGAGTCCGAAGGGCGGCGTATCACCGTTGGAGCCGCGCGCGCTCAAGTGGCCCTTGTTGGATTCGTCAGCCAGGGCCTGGCTTGGCGATCCGGACCGAATGGCTCTGTTGTCCTCTACGGCTCGACCCGACGACATTGTGGCCACGCGTGTAGACGCTATCTATTTCACGGGCGGCCATGGAGTGATGTGGGATTTCCCGGAGAGTGATGGTTTACAGGCGCTCGTCCGCTCGGTTTGGGAGCAAGGGGGCATCGTATCTTCCGTTTGCCACGGGTATTGCGGCTTGTTGAACACGCGCCTATCGGATGGAACATTGCTGGTTGCGGGCAAGCCCATCACAGGCTTTTCCTGGACCGAGGAAGTCCTTGCCGGTGTTGCCAAAGCCATGCCCTATAACGCCGAGGCGGAAATGAAGGCTCGTGGAGCGATTTATCGGAAAGCTTTGTTGCCTTTCTTACCTTACGTCGTGACCGCCGGACGGTTGGTTACCGGTCAGAATCCGTTTTCCGCCAGGGCGGCCGCAATCAAAGTGGCGGCGTTGCTCTCTGCTCAGTCAGAGCGTTGTGATTGACTTGGTCAGCTCCATCCGCGCCGAGGAACTGCGAGAGGACTCGTTTCTGATTGGCGATGCAGTCGATGTTGTCAGGTCGCGCCTTCAGTGTATTCATCAGTTGCCTTAAGTGAGACTTGCTCCAGGCCAGGCGCGCTTGCAGCGCTTCGATATGGGCCACTTTCTCCTCTAGCACAGTCATTAGCGCGTCGTGTTGCCAATGGCCCGGCTCGGAGGGTAGAAGTTTGCGGATTTCATCCAGGCTGAAACCTGACCGCTGCGCCATGACAACCAGTTCCAGAGTGACCAGAGCCTCCGGCGGGTAAACGCGGTAGCCGTTAGGGTGGCGTTCCACCTCTCGGAGCACTCCGACACTCTCGTAAAAGCGGATTTTCGACGGCGCAAGGCCACTAAGTCTGGCCAGCTCCCCAATTCTCATGATGAACTCCTCGCCGGATTAGCTTGACCTTAAAGCTAGCTTGAATGTTAAGCTTGCGCAAGAAAAAGGGCGGATTTTCTCTGGACAATCAGGATACCGAGGTCGAAGAGAGCGTGCCTCGCCGCAGTCTCTTCGCGCATATGTTGCGTTACCGATGACGAGTGTCCCGGGCTACCAGCTACCCCAATGGCGCACCGTCACTGCCCAATGTTCGGGAAGTGCCGTGTCAGTCGCGTATGGGAAGCAACAGCTGGTCGAACACTCCGGCTTTCGCCCAACGATGGCTGCCCCGCGACCTGTTGGGTAGGCTGGACTATGTCCGTACTCACGGAGAATTTTGCTAAGGAGACGAAACGATGACCTTTGTAACCACCCCGGATGGAGTCAATATTTATTACAAGGATTGGGGGCCGCGAGAGGCCCGGCCACTGTTTTTCCATCACGGTTGGCCACTGAGTTCTGATGATTGGGACGCGCAGATGCTTTTCTTCCTTGCTCAAGGCTTCCGGGTCATCGCTCACGACCGTCGCGGTCACGGACGCTCGACACAGGTGAACGAGGGCCACGACATGGACCACTATGCTGCTGACGCAGCGGCTGTCGCTGAGTATCTCGACCTGAAGAACGCCGTTCATATCGGCCATTCTACCGGCGGCGGCGAGGTCGCGAGATACGTGGCGCGCTTTGGTCAACCCGAGGGTCGCGTGGCCGGAGCGGTGCTGGTCAGCGCTGTCCCGCCATTGATGGTAAAAACGGAGAGTAATCCGGGCGGCACGCCTATTGAGGTATTCGATGGCTTCCGAGCCCAGCTGTCCAATAACCGCTCTCAGTTTTACCTGGACGTGCCTTCCGGGCCATTTTACGGTTTCAATCGGACGAACGTCCCCGCCTCCCAGGGGGTGATCCAGAATTGGTGGCGTCAGGGTATGATGGGCAGCGCCAAAGCACACTACGATGGGATCCAGGCGTTCTCGGAAACCGACCAAACGGAGGACTTGAAAGCCATCAACCTTCCAACCCTGGTCTTGCAAGGGGACGACGACCAGGTCGTGCCCTACAAGAACGCCGCGCTTCTGCAAGACAAGCTGCTGCAAAATAGCACCCTGAACATCTATGAAGGCTTCTCTCACGGGATGCACACGATCAATGCCGCCATTATCAACGCGGACTTGCTCGACTTTTTTAAACGGATCTGAGGGGAAATTTTGCAGACGATACTGGGTGCCGGGCAAATCGGGCACGAGCTGGCTGTAGAGTTGAACCGGAACTTTGGGGCCGAGATCCGCGTAGTAAGCCGGCGTCCACAAAAGGTGAATGAAACGGACCAGATCATGAGCGCTGATCTCCTGGACGCCACGCAAACCATGGAAGCGGTCAAGGGATCGGAAATCGTTTATCTTACGGCGGGTCTTCCCATGGATACGGCATTGTGGGTTGCTCAATGGCCGGTGATGATGAACAACGTCATCGAAGCCTGCGCGGCCCAAGGTGCCAGGCTGGTCTTCTTCGACAACACCTATATGTATCCGCAAACCGCCGAGCCCCAGACGGAGTCGACTCCTTTTCTTCCTTATGGTGAGAAAGGGAAAGTCCGCGCCAGAGTTGCCAGCCACCTGGTGACTGCCATGAAAGCCGGCCGAGTGCAGGCTGTGATCGGACGAGCTCCAGAATTTTATGGTCCGGGGAAGACTCAAAGCATCACCAACTCGACCATTATCGAACCTCTGCGACAAGGACAAGCCGCCAGAATATTTTTACGAGATGATACTCTGCGCTCGCTGATCTATACACCCGATGCCAGCCGGGCCCTGGCACTGCTTGGCAACACCCCCGGTGCCTATGGTGAGACCTGGCATCTGCCTTGCGACGACAGGCGCCTGACCTACCGCCAGTTGGTCCACCTGGCGGCCGAGATCTTCGGAACCACGCCAAAATATCGCATCGTCAAGAGATGGCAACTTTGGCTGGCCAGTTTCTTCAGCAAGCAGGTTCGAGACGCAGCCGAACTGCTGCCGCGCTATGAGGCGGACAACCTGTTTGTTTCCGACAAATTCAAGCAGCGATTTCCAGATTTTCGCGTCACGACTTTGCGCGAGGGGTTGAGGGCCATCCATCTTCAGGGGAAGAATGCAGACGTTTAGCCCTACTTCGATAGGCCAACAGATCTTGCCACTGCGCGGTAAGACTTACCGCCTGGCCGGCAAGTCGCGCCTACGCCCCGTGCGGGACACGCCCTGGGGCAGTCGTCCAGAACCACCGTGGACGAAGCCTTAGAAACAGGGGCAGCGCCCAGTCGGCCGCGAAGAGCCGGCCATGCACAAAAGGCCTGCTTTCCTTATCGTTGCCCAGTTCCTTATGCTAACCGGCTGGGCCGGCGAACCACCATTTCTGATGGCGGTGGAAGATGTGTTCTCGATCACCGGCCGCGGCACCGTAGTAACCGGCCGAGTGGAGCGGGGCAGCATCAAGAAAGGGCAGGCGGTGGACCTGGTGGGGCTGAGCAAAGACGCCAGGACGGAAGTCGTGGCCATCGAGAGCTTCCGCAAGCAGCTCGACCAGGCCGAGGCCGGTAAAACCTACGGCATTTTGCTCAAGGGCCTGACCCGCGACCAGATCGTCCGCGGACAAGTGCTGGCCCGGCCGGACAGCATCCAGGCTCACAGCGTGTTTACCGCCAATACCGCCTGGCTGGCCAAGGAACAGGGAGGCAAAAGCAAAGCCGTCACCGCGGACTATCGCCCGTATTGCCGGTTCCGGACCGCCAGCGTTTCAGGCGAGCTGGTCGATCTGGCGGACAGTGTGCAACCGGGCGGCGAGGCCCGCCTGAAGTTCCGACTCCAGGAGCCGGTTGCCCTGGAATTGGGCCAGATCTTTATCATCAGCGAGGGCTCACGCACGGTAGCCAACGGCACGGTGACCGGATTCCCCTGAAACCAGCTTAGCGGCGCTTCTGCAAAAGCTCCCCGAACTTCCCCAAAATCGCCTCGCTGGCCGGGCTCCAGTACGGCGCGCACAGGCGCAGACAGTTGCGGAAACGCCCGCGCGCCGAAAAAATCGGCCCCGGCCCGAAGGTCAGGCCCAGCTCGACCGCCCGGGGATAAAACAGACGCGTATCATACCCCTGGGGCAGCTCGACCCAGAGCACAAACCCGCCGCGCGGCCGGGTCACCCGCGTGCCCGCCGGAAAGCTGCGCTCCACCGCTTCGGCCATCTGGCACACCTGGCGGGCATAGTGGCGGCGGCACTGGCGCACGTGATGCTCGAAAGCGCCGGTCGACAAGAACTCCGAAATGGCCAGCGCCGGTAACATGGGCGAGCCCAGATTGGAAAACAACTTCAACTGATGCAACCGGCCCATATAGCGCGGCCCGGCCAGAACCCAGCCCACCCGGTAACCGGGCGCCAGCGTCTTGGAGAAAGACGAGCACAGCAACACCAGATCGCGCCGATCAAAAGCCCGGGCCGTATGCGGCCGCTGCGTCGAATGACTCAAATCGCCGAAAATATCGTCCTCGATCAGGGGAATATCGCGCCCCCCCAGGATTTCCAGCAACTCGTGCTTGTCCTCGTCGCTCAAAGTAGCGCCGGTGGGGTTGGAATAATTCGTGCACAACAGCATGGCCTTGACCGGCACATCCTCCAGGCATTGCCGCAAAGAAGCCAGACTGACCCCGTGGACCGGATCGGAAGGAATCTCCACCGCCTTCAAGCCCAGCATCTCGATAGCCTGAAGGTGCCCATAAAAGGTGGGCGTCTCCACCGCCACCGTGTCACCCGCCTGGCAGGTGGCCAATAGACACAGGGTAATGGCTTCCTGAGCCCCCAGCGTGAGCATCACCTCCTCGGGGCTGACCAGGGAGCGCCGGGCAATCTGCACCCGGAGCGCCTCGCAGCCGGGCGGAATATCATACAGGTTGCCGGCCGGACCCAAATCACGAGAAACCTTGGCCAGACAGCGGGCCAGCCGGGCACTGGGCAACTGTTCCGGATTGGGACAGGCACAGCCGAACTGTACCAGATCACGTCTCTGAAAATCTCTCAAATAACGCATCAAGAACTCGCCCATGCCCACGTCCACCGGGTCTTCCACCGTCAGATCCGAATCCACCCGAGCCAGAGGCGCCATCACAGCCGACACGTAATAGCCAGACTGCGGCCGCGCCTCCACCAACCCCTGATCTTCCAGCACCCGGTAGGCTTCCAGGACGGTGGTAATGCTCACCCCCAACTGTCCGCTCAGCGAGCGCACCGAAGGCAACTTATCCAGTGCCGCATAGGTGCCGCTTTCGATGAGATGGCGCAGATGAGAGGCCACCTGCTCATAGCGATGCAGTCCAGTAGTAGTGGGGGGCTGACGCGCCTCCCCTGGTACAATTTTGGTCATCACCGTATGGATCAGTTCTCTCAACTTCAAACTGTTATGCTTACAGACTCCATTTTCTGAATCTGTTCCCTAACACCTTCAGAGCCTATCCTGGAACACATGCAAACGCTAGCTCTCGCCTCTATCTACCTCATCTGGGGTTCGACCTTCTTGGCCGTGCGCTATGTCCTGGAAGCTTTTCCTCCGCTCGCCATGAGCGGCGCGCGCTTTGCCGTGGCCGGCCTGCTCCTGCTTCTCTACGTCAGAAAACCGGCCACTCTCAAGCAGTGGCGCTCGGCCCTGATCATGGGCACCCTGCTGCTCTCGACCGGCACCGGCCTGGTGGCCTGGGCCGAACAGACGGTCAGCTCCGGCCAGGCCGCGCTGGTCAACGCCACCACCCCCATGTGGATCGCCCTCTGGAGCTTCTACCGCCGGGGCTACCCCGGCCACGCCACCGTGGCCGGCATCCTGCTGGCCAGCCTGGGCCTGTTCAGTTTGATGCAAGACCCGGGCAGCCTCACCATCGGCACCCTGGCCATCCTCTTCGCTTCACTCAGCTGGACCGCCGCCACCCTGCTCTCTCCCCAACTGGACAAACCCGAGAGCAGCATCCAGTTCTCCGGCATGACCATGCTGGCCGCCGGCGGTGTTCTCACCGCCCTCAGCCTGTTCATCCAGGAAACCTTAACCGGCCCCATCACCTTCAGCGCCATCGCCGCCTGGCTCTACCTGGTGGTGGCCGGCTCGCTCATCGGCATGACCGCCTACACCTGGCTGTTGCGCCATTCCAGCCCCAGCCTGGTAGCCACCCATACCTACGTCAACCCGGTGGTGGCGGTGGCTCTCTCAGCCCTGGTCGGTGAGGCTCTACCGTCCACGGCCGGCCCGGCCATCTTGCTGATCCTGGCCGGGGTCATCCTGCTGACAGTCAAAACCAGCCTGAACGCCCGCGTCTTCCGTTCCTACATCCCCCTGGTGGGGTACTCCGAAGGCTAACGGGAGAGGCTTCCCTCCCCCGGCCGAGCGTTCTCTCTCTCCAGGCTTTCGGCAGCGCGAGCGCCCAATAAGAGGCGTTTTTTCCAAACTTCCCCGTCGCATATTTGGGACGGCAGAAGCACGGCCAGATCGAGGTCCGAATCTGGTCGTTGACGTCCGCGGGCATGCGAGCCGAAGAGATAGACAGCCTGGACATATCGTTCACACCATGGGATTCCTCTCACCGGCGGAGGAGTCTTTGAGATGAGTCGATAAGCGCCGGCAGAACCAGCAAGCCTCCTACCGGGGTGGAATTCAGCCGGGATAGAAACCGCCGGAGTGCGTAGGGATCTGGCTCAACTTTTGGTCTATGCCACGCTGCGACAGCATCCTCAAATGGAAAAGGTCGGTCGCAAAGAGCTCCTTTCCTTGGAGGAAGTCCTGCTGGTGGAACGCCTTCGAGCCTGGAGCGATCAGGCGATCGCCGCCGACCTGAAGCTCTATCCCGAAGTCGACCCCGGCTGGGCCTGCTCGGCACGAGATTTACTGCTCGCCTGGATGAAGTCATGACCCGTGGCTACCGTTTCGTGCGTCCCATCGGCACCGCTCTCTGCCAACTTGATGGGGGCCGAGTTGTGGTCCTTCCCGTTTCCCTGGCGTCTTGAAAAATCCAGACCCCGAGACGCTCAAGAGTCTGCTCAGCGACCCGGATGTAGCTACTGTGACAGCCCTCGAAAAGGCGGTGTGGCAAGTTCTCAAAGAGTTTCCTCGCGATTGGCTGAGCCAGTGCCTGGAAATGGCGCAACTTGCGCCCGGGCCTAAGGGATGCCCTGAACTACTTGCTGGACCTCGAGTAAATGGCCGGTATTCCGCCGGTGCAAGGCGAAAGTAGGGCTATGCAATACAATGCGGAAACCCCCGAGGCCTATCTGGCTTTATTGGAGGACGATTGGCGGCGTTCCCGGTTATTGGAGTTGCGGGAGTTGCTGCTGGGGCACGGGCTAGAGGAGTGCATTCGCTATAAGATGCTGGCTTATCGGTTGGGGGACGAGGTGATTTTCCAGTTGAATGCCCAGAAGAACTACGTGAGTCTCTATGTGGGCGAGATTGCCAAGGTGGACCCCCACAAAGTCATTTTGAAGGTGGCCAGCCACGGCAAGGGGTGCATTCGCTTTGGCAAGTCGACCGTTCTGGAGGGATCCGGGGGGGCCGAATTTGTGGACCGGGCGGTGGAGTTGGCGCGCAAGGGCGTTTACCTCGGGTGCTGAGAAGAGCTGAGCCAGGCCGCCGTATCATTCATACGGTGCCTCCGCAAGACTTCGGGAGCATCTAAAAGAGCCTGTGCCACTTGCCGGCCGGTGCGGCGGTGGACGGTCGGCTGCTCCTCGATGTAGTAGAGGGGAGGCTTGCCCAGGCTATCGCGCAGATTGGCGTCCAACCCGCACGCCAGCAGTCGCTTGACCAGGTCGGGGTAACCGCGGGAGACGGCTGCATGAAGCAGGCTCTCGTAACCGTAGACGGGAGGATAGAGACGGTCGGCACGAGCTCCGCAGCCAGGAAGAAGTTCTCCAGGTCCCTGGTGGCGTCCCGGGGGCCGCGGGCGGCGTCGAAGACCTTGAGGATCTCGGGGTGCAACGGTTTCCACCAGTTCGGCAGAATGCCACCGCAGATTCCCTGCACCACCTCCGGTCTTATAGAAAGGATAGAGGCGAGACGGGTCCGCGCGCCAGGAAGCTGGCCAGCGACTGTTCGCGAAACTTCGCTCTGCTCGCAGCCTCCATGGCCTCCTGGATACTCCCGCTTTTCTCGCCATCCACCGGCTGCAGGCGTCAAATCCACCGAGTGGATACGCACAAATAGCTTCTCTCTAGCCTGATAGAGGGCATCCCACAGTAGAAGCCAACCAGGTCCCTCGCATTCGGCGGGCGTGACCCCGAAAGGTTCAAGTGCGGGAATTCCGGGCCACGACTCCAAGAAATCATCGGAAATTGCCAGTAAGTTGATATCGCTATTCTCCCAATGGTCCCCGCGAGCCCGCGAACCAAAGACGATGACCGACCTCAGATTGAGCCTGGAGCGCAAGCGGCTGGAATAGACTTCTAAGTCAGGTTGGACTGGACGAATGCCATCACGGACTGTGCCCCGGCTACTCCGCTGGGGTAGCGCGAGTCGATGTAGCTGCGATCAATCTTACACACCTGGTGAAAAAGATCATCGCTGATCGTTAGCCCCTCCTGACGGAGCCCCGAAAGCAACTCAAACCCAGAGTGAGTCCGTTCGGTGACCCCCCCTCGACAAACAGGGCCTTCAAGCTCTTCTCTGCGGCTTGATGACAGTGGAACGACGCCAATTACCCTGAACAAGCAAACCTGCTTCAAGGTCGCGCCGGGCCGCCTGAAACCACCAACCAGTCCATTCCGGAATCCGATTAAAGGTGTACTAATGCACAAACCCGCTGCCGGAAAACTTCATCTTGTAGCGGAAGTTGCCCCCCACCACCACTTTCAGAATCACCTTCTGTTTTGACAGTGCCGTTGAAGAAGTCACTCTCCTTTCAGGGTTTCCTTGAGCCGACACCTGATCCCATTTGATCCGGTTATACTTCGAATCCAGGTAGAACCATCGGATCAGTCCGCCGCCGGTCTCCTTGATAGGGTCGATATCGACGGTCAGATCGAACGGCCCCTTCTGAACGTAAAAAACGTAGTAGTAAGTCTTGTCGTCGTTCAGATTTCCGCTCACTTCGCCCTCAATCAGACCGCCGGTGATGGGTGATGGCTTGTCGGGCTCGGTGGACTGGGCGACACCGACGCTGGGAAAAACGGTCATCAGAGCGATAGACAGGAAGAATAAGAGAAGTTGACCTCGCCGTGATCTCATATGCTCTCTACCTTTCAAAATTGATTCGAACGCATGGAGTGTAACATCCGACGCTTTCTTGACCCAAGGAGCGTTCGAGTCTTCCTCATCTCCCGCTAAGGGCCGGGATTACTCCTTCGGCTCGGGCCGGTAAGCGGTAACGGTTCCGTTGGTGGTCTGCGTCTCGGTGGTGGTGGTTCCGTTCTTCTCGCTGGTGTTGGTGCCGTTGCCCATGTGCAGCACACGCTGAGTCACTTTGCTCCCCTTGGGGGCATTCTGTTCAAGCACGGTAATATTTCCCTTGCCGTCGTTCGCCACCACCACGGCGGTGTGGTGCGGACGAGAACTGGTTTCGGTCTTCTCTTGCCAGCCCTTGTCGTTCTCGGTCCTGGTCGTGGTTTCGTTCTCATAGTCGCGAAACTGAAGCACGTCACCCGGCTTGGATTCGCCCAGCGGAACTTCCTTACCCCACTGGTAGTCGCCGTCCTTGGTGACCGGCCCGTAGTCGCTGGCGGTTTTGAAACCGTTCTTCTTGAGAGCCTGGTCGGCCAGGTCGAAGCACTCGCCGGAGCCCACTTTCTGGCCCTGCTTGCTCTTGGCGAAATCAAGCACCGCCTGGCCGTCTTTGGGAGCGGCGCCGGCACTGGTCTGCACAGCGCCGTGGGTGCTGGCGCCCAGAGTACGGTCGGCTGCCTGACTGGCGAACCGGGCCGGGGAGTTGGCCGCCGAGCCCGCCGGGCGATTGGTCTGACCTACATTTTGTACAGATGCGGTGCCTACAGTTCCAATCGCCATTATCCTTGTTCTCCATTCGGTTGATAGGCCAAGAATAGAACGATGGGATTATTTATCCCTTATCAGTACAGATCAAAAGTAAACAACCTGTTAACTCCTGGCCACACGCAGAGCCGGTGGGACATCCCCAAGGCCAAAGCGAAGCCCTGCCAATGGGCCAATCTCCCCAAGCCAGACTCGATATTCTCAGACGCAGCGGACTGCTCGAGCCGGAAGCCCGCGTTTCCTTCGAGCGGTTCGCGCGTCTGGCCAGTTCACTGCTGAACATGCCCACCGCCCTGGTGACTCTGCTAGATGAGCAACGCCAGGTTTTCCTCAGCCAGCACGGCCTGGCCGAGCCCTGGCAATCCCAAGGGCAAATGCCCCTGGAATACTCTTTCTGCCAGCGCCTCCTGCTCGAACCCGGCCCCCTGCAGGTGAACAATGCCGAAAAAGACCTCCGCTTCACCGACCATCCCGGGCGCGCCATCCTCAACGTCGGCGCCTACCTGGGCATTCCCCTCAAGCTCAACGACCACATGACCCTGGGCGCTCTCTGCGTCATCGACAACAAAGAGCGCAAGTTCAGCCAACGGGACGTCGACCTCCTGAAAGACCTGGCCGACTCGGTGGTCAGCGACATTCGCCTGCGCCTTACCAGCCAGGCCCTCGACCACAGCCAGGCCCATCTCAGCGCCCTGCTTCATCAGGCCCCGCTGGGTGTTTTTGAGCTTTGTGATCGGACCGGCATCATCCGCACCTCGAACCGGCTGGGGGAGCGCCTGTTGGGCTCGCCCGATCTGGTCGGCCAGCAGCTCAAAGACTTTGTCCATCCCGAAGATCAGGCCCAACTGCTGGAACTTGACCAGCTCTGGCAGGGCAAAAAACCCCGCTGCGAACTGGAGGCGCGCTTTCTCCGCCAGGGCAGCGACCTGTTCTGGGGCCGCCTGCATGCCTCTTTGGTAACCGGTGAAGGCCACCGGCCCATCGTGCTGGCCCTATTGGAAGACATCACCGACTATCGGGCGGCCCTGGAGCAACTGGTGCGCCAATCCAAAGAATTAGAAGAGCTCTCGCTCACCGATCCGCTGACCGGTCTGACCAATCGCCGCGGCTTTCTGAGCATCGGCAAGAAGCTGCTGCTGGTCTTCGAGCGCGAAGTGCGGTCGGCCGCGGTCATTTTCATCGATCTTAACGATCTCAAGAAAACCAACGATGCGCTGGGCCACGAAGTGGGCGACCAGATGATTCAGGAGTTTGCCCAGCTCCTGCGGGAAACGTTCCGCCAGGCCGACCTGATCGCGCGCCTGGGGGGAGATGAATTCGCCATGCTGGCCGCCAACCTGGAACCGGACCACGAAATCGCCCTGACCGCCCGCCTGGAGGCTCAGCTCGACCGCGTCAACGCCGGCAAGGAGCGCAAATACCGGCTCGCCTGCGCACTCGGCATAGCCTTCTTCGATCCCAAGCACAGCCAGGATCTGGAGGCTCTGCTGAAGCGGGCCGACGGCCTGATGTACGCCGACAAACGGCGCCGCAAAGTCGGCCGCCTGTGATGTCTAAGTCAGGGTAAGATTGGGCCGGACTCGCACCTGGTCAGGAGAAATTCTATAAAGGACGAAACTGGGCCCCGGGGCGCAGCTGGCTCTGCTGCTGAAGCAAACTGGTGAGCGACTCGTTGGCCGACTGGATGATCTGGTTCATCTTGGGAGCGCACTCCTGATAGTGCTGTTCCAGGTTCACGAAAGCCTGAGGATTACTGGTCAGAGCCCGGAACAACGGCTGCGAAAGCAGCCATTCCTTGATGGCCGCCTGGTTGCGCGGCGTATCCTTGACCTGGGACTCCAACTCACGCACAAACAAACCCGCCTTACCCACCGGCGGATTCTCCTGCATAGCCTGAGGAATCTTGGCCGCGCAGGCTTCTGCCGCCCCCTTACAGGCCTCATCGGGCAAAAACCGCATCAACGCGTAGGCCATCACCTGATTCTGCATTTCCTGGCGCAACACTTCGACCGGGTTCAGCTCCAGGCCCCGCCGGCCGGCCACCAGCATCAAATCCCAGGCTTCCAACACAGCCACGCTCAGCTTCTTGGTCTCCCCCATCAGTTGCGGCACGTTATCCCGGCACTCTAGCTTGATAGCCGCGCGCGCTTCGGCGAAGGCCAGTTCCTCGGGCGGCTTGGCGGCTATCGGAGCGCCGGCGCCGGCCGGCGGAACCCCCATACCCATAGGCGGTATCCCCGGGCCGGGACCCGAAGGATTGGATGGTTGATTGGGTGGAAAAGGCGAACCGTAAAACATTGATTTAAGGCTTTCCGGTGCTCAGGCGGAACTCCTCCAGTTGTTGCAGACACGCCTCCAGCCGCCAGGCTAGCGGAGCTTGTAAAAGCAACGGCAGACCGGTAACCGGATGAATCAATTCCAGACTGCGCGAAGCCAGAAACATGCGCCCAAATCCGAAGAACGAGCGAAAGAAGCGATTGTGCTCCAGGTCACCGTGCTGGCTGTCCCCCACCACGGGGTGCGCCAAGTGTTTCAAATGGCGGCGTATCTGATGGCGCCGTCCGGAAACCGGCCGGGCCTCCAGCAGGCTGTAACGCGAGCTGGCGTAGCGACCGACTCCTACCGGCACCAAAAACTCTCGCAAACGGGCAAAACGGGTCAGGGCCGGACGCCCATCGATGGGCCGATCTAATTCCTCCTGACCGGGCTGCAGATAGCCGCGGCACAACACCCAATAGCTCTTGCGGATTTCACGTCGTTCGAAAGCCTCGAAGACGGGCCGGGCCAACTGGCCGGAAAAGGCGAAAAGCAACAACCCGGAGGTCGGCCGATCCAAACGGTGGCAGGGAAAGACTTTCCGCCCCGTTTGACTGCGCACCCGGCGGATGGCCGTATCACGCAACGGCGCATCCTCACTGGCGTGAACCACCAGGCCGCCGGGTTTGTGCACGGCGATCAACCATTCATCCTGGTAAAGAACGGGTAGTTTCAAGGCGGGGCGGCCTTCGCGAAGGCCACCCCGATTCACTTCAGCAGGCGATGCCCTGGCCGCGTAGCGGCCGCAAACGTGGATCCAAAGCCAGCGCCGGCGAGGAAGGTCGCACCATCCAACTGGCCTCGTGCAAAATCTGCGTCAACTGGCGGCGTATGCGCGTCGCTTCGGCATCCGAAGGAATGGAACGCGCCTTCTCCAGGTCGGAAAGGCGGTGGGTTTTCAGGTTCATGAGCTGAGCCAGACGAGGCTGGCTCAATTGGAGCAATTGCCGGCAACGCGTGATTTCGTGCGCCAGAGATGGAAAGTTTGACATATTGGTTTGGTCCCTTCAGTTACTAGAGACCAACTTAGGACGGCGATTTCTACCAAAGTACTACCGAGCTGCCGAAAACTCCTAGGGAATGTAATAATTTGGAAGCGAATCCGGCGCGGGCGTTTCGGGCAGGTTGCCAGCAAGCCGGCTGCTCAACGTGACCGACAGGGGAAAATTCGAGCCCGCTTGGGGAAAGGTCTCCATCACCACCTCGCGCCGCCCCGCCGGCGGCAGCAGCCAGCGTTTGAGCAGGCGGGGTTCGGCTTTGAGCAAGTCGGTTTCAAGGCTCTCTCCGTCGATCCAGAGACTGGCCCGGGCCGGCCCTCCACGCGCCGACATCTCCATGCGTACTTCCTGAGGCTGGTCGGTCGGGTTCTCGAGCTTCCAGCGATAACGGTAGACGGCCCCAAAATTCCCCGGGCTGGGCGAGCCGTTGCTGACTTCGTTCAGATACGGCGGACCACCGATATCCTCAAATAAATAGGCCGGGCCCACCTGATAGCTAAGCTCGCGCACCACCTCGGCGGGAAAAACTCCCCGGGCCGTACGGGCTTTCTCGGCATAAGGCCGGAGCGCCAGGGGCTCGGTGTTGTCGAGGCCGCGCACGGAAACGCGCAAAAGACCCGGTTGGGAACGGGGGGCCAACCCACGAATCGCCAGCATGGCGCTGATGGTCTGGCCTGGCTTCAGCAGCGCCCTCTCCAACAGGTGACGCTTTCCCCCCGGCACCGAGACCAGGTAACCGGTGAAGGGGGCTTTGAAATAACGCGCGGCCGCCAGGTGGCCGCAAAAAATCTCGTCGCTGGCCGGGCCGGTCAGGTAACTGGTGATGGCGTAGCGCTCATCCACCCCCGCCGGCTGCATAATCTCTACCTCCAGCCAGCGCGGAGGTTGCTCCGGCATGTTGCGATGGTGAATCATGACCCGCCAGTGCTTTTCCGGCATCAGGGGCGCCTCCAGTACCACCTGATCTTCCTCGATCCTCTCGGGCCAGTTGGAGAGAATCAAACCATCGGCTTTGCGCGGCTCCAAGATCTCGCTTTTGAGCTCCACTTTAGGAGTCCCCTCATAAGCGATCAGTTCGCTGCCGCTGGCCTTCAAGACTCCGCCGGCCTCTTTCAGGTCGGCCCGGGGGTGCAAGAAATCTCGGGCCCAGTGCAGCAAGGCCGGTCCGGCCGGATAGTCCCCAAAGACGCTCAAAGTCACCTTTTCGGGCAGCTTGAGAGCGCGCTCGCGCACCACAACGTCCCAGTGGTCCTTTTCCCAGTTAAAGCTGGCCACTCCCGGAGCGATGCCGGTCACGAACCAGGCCCCGCCCTTTTTTTCAAAACGACAGAACTCGTTGAGGGGAGGCGCAACCTTGGCGGAAGACGGAAAACGCAAAGTCTCCCCTTTGGCCACCAGAAAACGCGGACGGGTCACCACCTTGGGCTGGGCTACCGGCACCACCACCGGCGCCGGCTCCGCCGGAGTGGGCAGCGGTTCCGGCTGCCCCCAGGCCGCCAGGGACATTCCCCAAAGCAGCAGCAACCGGGTCACTTCAAGAGTACTTCTTGAATGAAACGCACGGTGGCATAAAACTGGAAGTCGGCATTCTTCTTTTTGGCAAAGCCGTGGCCCTCATCTTTGGCCATCAAATACCAGCAAGTGCCGCCCTTCTTGCGCAAAGCCGCCACCATCTGCTCAGCCTCGGCCAGCGGCACGCGCGGATCGTTCTTGCCCTGCACGATGAACATCGGTTTGGTGATTTTGCCCACGTTGTTGGTCGGCGAGATCTCTTCGAGATACTTGCGCATCTTGGGATCGCGCTCGTCGCCATACTCGACGCGGCGCAAATCGCGGCGGTAGCCTTCGGTTTTTTCCAAGAAGGTGACGAAGTTGGAAATACCCACCACGTCCAGTCCGCCGCGCAAACGGTCATTGTAATGGGTCATGCTGGAAAGCGTCATGAAACCGCCATAGGAACCGCCAGTAACCATCACTCTAGAAGCGTCCAGCCCGGGCTGAGTGCCGATCCAATCCAGCAGCGCGCCGATGTCTTTGACCGAATCCTCGCGCTTCTCCCAGTCGTCGGCGGCCAGATAGCTCTTGCCGAAACCGGCGGAGCCGCGCACGTTGGGAAAGATGATGGCCACGCCCAGTTCGTTCAACAAATAATTATTCCGTCCCAAAAAGACCGGTTGAAACTGGGACTCCGGGCCACCGTGGATATTGATGATGACAGGCCGCGGCCCGTTGAAACGAGCCGGCGGTTTATACAAGAAACCGTAGATTTCTTTCCCGTCAAAGCTTTTCCAGCGCACCGGCTCCGGAGTGGAAAACCCGCTCGCGTCCAGACCTCCCGTTTCGCTTTCCGTCCAGCGGGTCAGCACGCCGGTTTTCACATCCACCGAGTAAGCGTCCATGGATGTCTGAGCCGAGTTCAGGGAAAAGGCCAGGTCCCGGTTGTTGGAGTGAAAGGTCAACCCTCCGATGGTGCCGATGGGAATCCTGGCCTTGACCGGGATTTCCTTCATGCTGGGAAACTGGAAGATGTGCAGTTTCTCGGCGCCAGCTTCATTGACCACCAGGGCCAGCGTCTTGCCATCGCCGGAAAGCGTAAAACCGCCCACGTCCCAACCATATTTGGGCGAAATCACCCTGCTCTGACCGCTGCTCAGATCCATCTGGATCAGCCGGGCGAACTCATCTCCCTCATCGCTGGTATACAGAGCGCTCTTGCCGTCAGGCGTATAGAAAGCCGGCGAAAAAGCTACTTTGCCGGTATTGTTGGTTAGCCGCTTCTTCTCGCCGGTGACCGTGCTCAGCCACCACAACTGGCTTTCGTTAGCCGACAGGTAGTTCTGCAGCAACACGCTCTTCTCGTCCGGCGCAATATCGCTGACCGTCCAGCCGCCCCCCTGGCCCTGCATCAACAGCTTCTCGCTGCCCGGATCCCCCGGATTCATCCAGTAAATATCGGTATCCTGACCGGTCCGTTTGGTCGATTCATAGGCCAGCTTGTTGCCGCTGCGCGCAAAGACGCCACCGGTGTTGCGCGATTTGCCGTCGGTCAGCAGAGTGACCTTGCCGCTGGCGGCATCTTTCCAGTAGAGCTGAAAGAATTCGTTGCCACCGGTATCCTTGCTGAACATGAAGCCGTCGCCCCGACCCGGCCGCCAGTGGGCGTAACCGACCCGCTCCGGATAGAAAGTCAACTGCTTGCGCGCTCCACCGGGCATGGCCACCGAATGTACCTGGGCCACATCCGCAAAGCGAGTCTGTATCAACATCTCGCGGCGGGTCGGGTGCCAGCTCAAAAAAGCGGCGGCGCGGCTCTCGGTATAGAGCCCGATCTCCTCCACCAGACTCCTGGTGATCGGCGGCACGCCCTCTACCACCAGATTCTCATTGGGAGCTACCGTCCCATCCTGCGCCCAGGCCAGGGCGGATAAACCAATACACAATAAAGCAGATGCGATCTTCATGCCCACCCGGTTTGCCGCCGGGCGGGCGATTCCTACGGCCTGGGATTCACCTCGATGTTGAGTTTCTCTTTCATGCTGGGTACTTCCAGGATCATTTGAAAGGGCCGGCCCTGCAACATAGGGCCGGCCTGAGCGGCAAACATTTTCATCATCGAAGTCAAGATCTGCCGGGCATTCTCATCCTGCAGAGCCGGTATGGGCAGTCCGTCGAACTCGGCCCGCTTGCTCTCCCCATTCTCCTCATACTCCCGCACGATCTTCACGTCAACCTGACCGGCCGGAGAATCGGAGGAAATTCCGCTCAGCCATCCATTCAACCCGGGTACAGGATCGGCTCCGGCCAGGGTGCTCAGACTCAGGGCGGCTATCAGCATCTTTCTCATAAACGGGAAGCTTCGGGCCGGCCGCGAACTTCCCCCCATATGCAGGAACTCAACCCCAGCGCCCGTTTCTCCGTCCGCGACCTGATGCGCCCCGGCTGCCTGGTCGGCCTCACCGGCCTGCTCATCATCGCCTTCGCCGTCTTTCGCCTGGCCTGGGGAGCCTCCACTCCCGACGACGGCCTGGAGATCGCCAGCTCGGGCAAAGCCGTCAAACAAATGGTCTGGCTGGTGACCGGCGTCGGCCTCACCCTCTTCGGCGCCCTGCTCAGCTACGTGGAATACAAGCGCCGCTAATGACCTACAATCTAGAGATTCTGCGCAAATGATTTGGAGAAATCGAGCAAAACCTGTTCCTTCTGGAACAGCCAGCCAACTTACCCCTGGCAATTTCTTGAGTCTCCCCTGCTCATCTGCACGTGACGCCGCGCCTTTCCAACCAGACTCCGGACTCCGCGGCCCACTGCTTCGAATGTCTGGCCCAGGCCGGAGTCTACGACGACGAATTAGCCAGGCGTCTGGCCGCGCTTCCGCAACCTCAACGCAGCCGTGTGCACGGCTTTCTACCCCAGAGTCTGACGGACTTACGTCTTTACATCGCCGCCATCTCCAAGCAGGTATTGCCCCCCTGCTCTACCAGCCGTCCTTGCTGAAAGCCAGGCAGCAGGCTCTTGTCCCCATCCTGGAAGGCGCCGGACTGCCTTTCGCCCTCCTCTTCGGCTCGGCCGGCCGCCAGCAACCCTTTCACGACCTGGACATCGGCATCGGAGCACCTGCTCTCGACCAGCTCCTTCAACTGGGCCTGGCTCTGGAAAAAGCGGCCGGCCTTCTCCCACCGCCCTCCAATTCGAAGCCAGCAAAGGTTTCCCGCTCACTCTGAGGGACCCGGAAGCTCTGGCGGACTGAAAAGAATGCGTCTGGAACCGCTACTTCGCTGAAGCTCCCTTCCTCCATGACTACGCTCGCGAAATGTTACAGGCACGCGCTCAAAATCAGTGATTTTTCACCGCCCGCTCCTAAACTAAAGCCGGTGAGAATTCGCGAAAGCATACCCCAGTCATGGTCGGGCCACAGCCAGTCGGCCCTGCGCTACAAGGGCAAGCCCGCCCCGGCCGACTCTTTCGTGCTCAGCGAGCCCGAGCGCTTCCCTCAGCTCCAAGGCAAAGCTCAAGTCTCGGGCCACCTGCTCAGCGACCCCCAGCACCTGGACTACCCTTCCAGCCGCTACGAAATCCGCTGCTACGCCCCCGGGCGCCAGGGCGAAGTGCGCAGCCTCAGCTTCGAAGAGCTGGTGGCCGCCCAGGAACGGCCTTTCCAGCCCGAGTTCACCTTCACCGTCGAGGGCACCACCGGCCGCCCTCGCCGTTCGGGCGAAAAAGTCGGCATGGTTTTGCCCAAAGACCACAGCCTGCAAATCGAGTCGATGGACATGCAGTACCAGAGCTGGGGAGCCAATCGCCAGTATTTCCAGCAAATGAGCGAGATCGGCCGGGTCGAGCAGTTCCAGGTGCGCGGCCTGCTCTCGCCGGGCTCGCTGCCCTACGCCGAAAAATACCTGAGCGAAGGCGGCTATACCAACTATCAACTTCATCCCACCGAACTCACCGGCAAATGGTTGGAAGACTACAGCGAGCCCCTGCTCGACGGCGGGCGAGTGGTGCCGGCCCATTTTCCTGAAGAAGGTAAAAAGCTCGGCCAGGTCCTCCAGGAAGCCCGCCAGGCCCGCCTGGCGCCACACGGATTGAGCGGCGACTTCACCAACCAGGGCAGCGTGAATTCCAGCGGATACCAAAAAGTCGGCGGCGCCCAGGGACGCGTGCACGGCCAGACGGTTTATCAGGCCAACAGCTACGTGGAAGGCGGCAACCTGCTTTCCGGTCTGCGCCCCGACGGTACTCCCTATGTTTTAGTCGGCAAAGACAGCCTGGACCTGACCGGGGAATTGCTGGCCCGCCAACTGGGCCGCACTCCCGAGCCACAGGAAGTGCTCCAGGCCGTGGCCGATGACTACGGCGTCCAGGCCGAGCAGGTCTTCGCAGTCGAGCAGCCGGGCGAATTTCACATCGACATGCGCATGTCTCCCCTGGCCCCGGGCGTGATCGCCTTGCAGGATAGCCGGCTGGCCGCTCAAATGCAGGCCGCCTGGATCCGCGAGGAACTGGCCGACACCATGACCCCCGAATGGAATCAGGAAGTCGAGGCCATGGTCCGGGCCGCCGACGAAGCCGCCCGCTACGAAGAGCTCACCCGCCGCGACCTGGAAAAAGCCGGCTTCGAAGTCGTTCCCGTGGCCGGCGCCTTCCGCAACATGAACAACACCAAAGTAGACGGCGCCAACTTCTTCAACGCCCGCCACGGCACCAACCCGCTGGGCGAGAAATACACCATCATGATGGGCGGCACCGCCAAACAAGAAGCCTACCTGGCCGACTTCCTGCTCGGCCAGGGCCACCTGCCCGTGGCACGACTCTACTTCCTAGACCCCGAACAGAACCAGGAGACCCTGCCGGAATACGGCGGCCTCAAATGCCGCACCAAACCCAACGGCCAACTCGCCTGAAATAGGGCGCACCGAACTCGAGACCCCCCGCTTTGCCAAACCGACGTCCACTTTGACCATGCAGCGAATTTCAGCAGCCAGGTTCAAAGCTCAGTGCCTTCAATTGAGGGACACAGTGGGAAAAGAACACACGGAAGTTATTATTACAAAGCGAGGCCAGCCGGTGGCGAAGCTGGTCCCCTATCAGCAGGAGGCTCTACCGCTCTTCGGCTTGCTGGCTGGCACCGTGCAGATCTGCAGCGACCTGACGGTTCCGATCGAGGTCGAGTGGGAAGCAATGAATGAGTAGTGCTGGCGGCTTGCTCCTGGACACTCATGTTCTGATCTGGCTGTTGGCCGGAGAATCCCATCTGCGAGAACGAGATGTCCTGGAAGCCGCCGCCGGGCGCTTAGCCCTCTGGTCTCCCCGGTCAGTCGCTGGGAGATCGGAATGTTAGCCAGCCGAGACCGAATTCATTTGGGAATGTCTTGCCAGGACTAGATCGATGCGGCCTGGCCGCTCCCGGAATCTCCTTGCTCGCCTTGTCGCCCAGAATCGCTGTGGAGGCGAGTTACCTGCCCGGGAGTTTTCACCAGGACCCGGGTAATCGCATGCTGGTTGCGTCAGCCCGAGTCTCGAACTTGACACTGGCCACCCGAGACGCGCGGATTCTGGATTACGGTAAGCAGGGCTACGTGAGAACACTGAAGTGTTGAGTCACCCGCCTAGCGGTTGTAGGTCCGCGTCGCCCAGAGCACCCGCTGGTCGACGCTGTACATCACCATGTTGCCGTCGTTCTGAATGCGCAACTGGGCTCCTGGATTGCCACCGGTATTGGTGGCCCAGATCACTTCCCCGTTCCCATACAATACGAAGTTCCCGTCGGGCTGCATACGCAGTTCGGTCGGATAAGTACCGTTGGTCTGAGTGGCCCAGAGCGGGCGGTCGCCATGATAGAGAACGACATTGCCGTCCTGTTGGAAATTCAGGTGGTAGCGTCCGTCCGGGGAAAAGGTCACCTGGCCGGGAAACATGGTCGAATTCGGCTGCAGAATGCCGTTGGGCTGGCTCAGGGCCAAGCCGCTGGCCAGGGCAAAAAGAACGAAAGTCTTACGCATGGCCGGCCCTTCTCGGAGACAGGCGGATTATCCCGTGAATCGAACGCATCGGCCGTGAAAACTCTGCTGCTGACACTGGCTCTGAGCCTGGCCGGCGGTGCCGAAACCCTGGGCACGCTCAGTCAGATTAGTGCCGACCGGGTCACCTTCCTGGAAGGTCTGGAGACGCACACCTACCAGGTCCCCGCCGACTTGGCCCGGCGCCTGGCCCAGCGCGGCCTGGGCAGCCGCTGGGAATACCATGCGGATGGCTACCAACTCCCGGCCGCCATCGACCGGGGCAACGACCAGTCCATTCAAATGGCCATGCAGACCCTGGACCACTTCGTCAGCGCCATCAACCACCAGCAGTGGCCGGCGGCCCTGAATATCATGTCCACGCGCCCCGCCCACTCCATCGCAACCTTCTTTGCCCAGCATACCCTATCACCGCACTACAGCGACTGGTTGGTGCTGGAACTCCGCCCGGACCGCATCGTCTTCGATACCCAACCCACCCGCTTCTCCAACGAATTCACCCTCATCCAGCAAAACTTCCGTTGGCTCATCGAGTCCTTCCGCTAAATTCCAGGGACCAGACCGGCCCGATGCCACCACCCGTGGTCAGCATTACAACCACCTGTGGTGGCCCTGGAAGTCCGGGCTGAAAATTGGTCGTGCTACCTCCTGTGGTTTCTTGTCCCGCACGGGGCGTAATTTTCATGGCCTGCCCGCGAAGCCGTGGGCTCAACTTACCGGCCAGGCGGTAAAACATACCGCGCAGCGGCAATTCCAGCCCCGGCAACAAACCACGGTGGCTAATTCTCGCGGATCCAGTCCGACCAGTCAGCCCGACTGCCCGCCAGGCGCGCCTGGCTGTAGCGGTAGAAGGCGCCCAAAAACTGATTGCGCTCCACATAATAAAGATGCTTGGGACCCTCGGCCACGACGTTCAAATCGCGCCCCGGCGGTAGCGCCGCCTGGCGGGCCAGAATCTCCTTGAGCGGCACCCGGTCGGCATTGTGCAGCATATCAAACATGGCCATGAAAACGCTCGTTCTGCCCACGCCAGCGCGGCAGTGGAAGTGCACCCACTCATCCGAATGCAGGCCGTCGACCAGGTCCACAAAGCGGTCCACTTCTTCATCGTCGGGCCGTAAATGATCCACCACCGTCAAGCGCTCATAATCGAGCCCCTGGGAATGCACCAACTGCTCTTCGCTGCGCACCGTCTCGACCTTGGCCGCCTCACCGGCCGATCGCTCCCCATTATCATACTGTTGAGCCGCCACCAACCCCACCGAACGCTGGCTGGTCAACAATTTGATGCGATCGTGCTCGGCCTGCACCGCCTCGTCGTGATCCATGCCCACGTTGGCCCAGTCTTCGCCGGCTTCCCAGGTGACCAACCGATCGTTGATAAGCACATGCGATTCCTGGCGCAGATCCACGATGATCACCTGGCGCGTCGGCAGATTCTGCAAAATCTCGGCCAGAAACACCGAGTTGAACTCGGAACTACCTGACATCCTCAAATCGGCCAGCCCGGTGACATCGCCCTGGTAGGCGGCGGCCAACTGGGCAGCCGTGCGAAAGAGCAGCTTGGGATGGTCCTCCACCATGATGGGGCGGTCCGCGTCGGGCGGCCGCGGAGGCAACGTATAAGGCAAAGCCTCCGCAAAAACCAGCCCCCGCAGGCACAAAAACAATAACAACTTACGCATGGAAATCTATGCTTCGCAGCCAGCGACGTCTCCCCTATTGACACAGGAGCCCACCGCGCCCGCGCCTAAGCCACGGCGATGTTCCAAGCGGTTATTCTCGATTTCGACGGCACTCTGCTCGACACCGAGCAGCACAATTTTCGCTGCTGGCAGCTCACCGCCCGTTCCGTCGGCCTCGATCTCACCGAGGATTTTTACCGCAGCCTGGTCGGTCTCACCATTGAAGACAGTAACCAATTGCTGCGCCAGCAATTCGGCCACGACTCCCCGCTGGAGGAATGGCGAGCTCTGCGCCGGGAGAAGTTCTACCAGTTGTGGGACGACGGCGAAGGCCCCGGCTGGAAGGCCGGGCTGGAGGTATTGCTGCCCTACCTGCAAGAGCGCGACCTCAAGCGGGCCATCGCCAGCTCCAGCCGCAAGGCCGAACTGGATCTAAAACTGGAACGCTCCCAATTACTGGACCATTTCCCCATCCGGGTGGCCGGTGACGAAGTCGCCGCCGGCAAGCCCCAACCTGATGTCTTTCTGGAAGCCGCCCGCCGCCTCGAAGTCGAACCCAAAGACTGCTTGGTAGTGGAGGACTCGATCATGGGCGTCATAGCCGGCCGCGCCGCCGGCATGGCGGTGGTCTTCGTGCCCGACATGATTCCTCCCGACGAGCGCGTGCGCCAACAATGCCTGGCTGTCGTGAGCAGCCTGGACGAAGTCATCCAGTTCCTCGTCTAATCGACTACAAAGCTTCTGCCACAGTGGAATCGCCCTCCGGATGGATCAATGGTTTTTTCTCGAATTCCCTCCAGATGAGCGAACAAAAGCAAAGCACCTATCAAACCGTGGCCGAAACAGTCGGCATGATTCCCTCACTCAATAAGAACGACAATCTCTACCAGGGCATCTTCGTCCTGGTCGTCTCGCTGGCCAGCTTCGCGGTGGGTTGCGGCCTTGGTGGGTCGCAAGTCGGCCTCGTGTTTCTCTTGCTCGGGCTGATCGGCTCCGGCCTGCTCAGCGGTCTGGTTCTCATGATTTTAGGCTTCGTGCGCCTCGGTCGCAAAAAAACTTAAGGGAAACGTAGCTGGGGCGCCGCCCAAAGCGGCGAAACCGAAGGTTGATCCAGCCTACCGCCCAGTTTGACCCCGCGTAAACGCAGAGAGCCTAACAGCCCGGCGGCTGGCAAGACCGATTTGAGACCGGCCGGCACCTCAGCCAACCGGGAAATCTCCACCGGCTGAGCCAGCTCCAACTGACCATCCAGGCTCGGATCGGCCCGCATCTCCAATTGTCCGTTGCCCAGATCTACCCCGTGATACTGCAGCTCGCGCACCTGCCCGCCAAACTGCAGGCCCACTTGCTGCTGCTGGGCCGTCAAGCCAAAGTCGCCATACAGGCGGGCGGAGAGATCCGCAGGGGCCTGGCCGCCGCTGAGCAACGACAGATCTGCCAGCGATTGTCCTTCCAGACGCCCGCGTAACTCCATACGATTGGTGGCCGGCCACATGCGCCCATAGGAGTTCAAGGGAGGTTTCAATCCCACCTGGACCTGCGAGAGCAACCAGGAATTACCGTCCCCTTTGCCCTCCACCGTCACATCCGGGAACGGGCGCCCGCGCCAGTTCCCTCCCCGCAGTTTTAAACTGCCTTGCTGGGACGGGAGCTGCCCATCGCAGGCAAAGCTCAGCTGCCCCTGCAAGCCCGGATAGCGCTGCTGCAGCAGAGCCACGCCCGAAGCCTCGAAACCACTACCCTCTACGTGCATTTTGTCCTGATAAGCCAGCGTCAGCTTACCCTGACCCAGCTTCTGGCCTCCCACCACCAGGTTACGCAGCTCGCCGTCAAAAACCAGCCCGGAGCCGTAGCTAAATTTGCCGAAGGCCTGGCCCTGCAGGGGCAGCTTGCCAGCCGAGAGGGCTTCCAGCGACTGGCCCTGGAGTTCGCCCGAAAGTTCGGTGAGCAGCCCGATCTGACCGCGCAAAAGCAGCGGCGGATGGACCTGCCAGCGGACCTCGGCCTGGCTCAAACCGGTCGCTCCCACCACTCCCTTCAGAGAAGCATCGGGCACCATCCGGTCATTCAGCAAGACGTCCTGCAAAGTGGCCGTCAAAGCGGGAGCAGCCGTCCCTTTCTTGACCAGCTCGGCCGTCAGCCGTCCCTTCAAAGCCGGCAGCTTCTGAGCCAGCGCCTCCACCTGCTGCACCAAAATCGGCCCCACCGTCAGCCGGCTCTGCTGATCTTGATGGGAAGCGTGCACCGTCAAATCGCCCAGCGGCGAACCCAGCACCCGCAATCCCAGAGCCTGGCCGCTCAGCTCGAATATCGGCTTTCCCCAAGGACCCTGGGCGCGCCACTGCCCTTGCAGGCTCCCGCTGGTTCCCGGAGGCAATCCCGGCAGCCCGGCCAGCTTCAAACCCGCCAGCTTGCCCTGCAGCGCCAAAGTCCTTTTCTTTGGGTCCACCCAGCCATTCAGGCTCGCCCCGCCGAGCTGCCCCTGCAGCTGGCTGGGGCCGGCCGGGTCCAGTTGCACCGCCACCCGCGCCTTGCCCAGCTTGAATCCGCCCAGGTTCAAAGCCGGCGCCGCCAAGGACAGCTGGGGACGAGACTTGCCTTCCTGCCAGTCCAGCCGGGCTTGCAAACTCCCCAATCCCGGAACTTTCAGGGCGGGATTGCTCAGTTGAACCTCGGCTTTCTGGTTTTTTTGCTTACGCGCCACCACTTTCCAGGCGCCCAGGTCCTGGCCCGCTTGCTTCCATTCCTTGACCTCGCCCTCAAATTCCGCCCCTGCTAGAGAAGCCTGTAGCCGACCCGAGGCCTTGCCTTCGACGCCACTTACCTTGGAACCGACCACGCCCAACAAGGTCATGAGCGGCTGCGCCTGGAGTTGTCCGCTCACTTTCCAACTGCTCGGATTCCAGCCCCCCTGCGCCTCCAGGGGAAGACGGAAGGTGGGCCAGGCCAGCTCCAGATGGTCGGACTTCCAGCCCTGGCGCTGGCCGAGCAGAGCTCCTCGCACCTCGGGCAAACGCACTCCGCGCCAACTCAACTGCTGCTTCTCCGCCTCCAGACGCAGTTGGCTCTTCACCACCGCCAGTTTCAAATCCAGGGAACCTTTCAGCTCGGGCTCCTTCCACACCAGACGGGTGCGCAGGGCCGGTTCCGGCAAAGGACCGCTGACCGTCACAGGGGCACCGTTCCAGGCCGCCTTACCGCTCCAACGCGGCGGGGAGCCGCCTAAATCCAGTCGGGCCGCTTGCACCTTGGTGCCGGGACCACTCAACAGCGGCAAAGACAAATGCAGGTCCCAACGGTCAGCCCCCTGGCGCACCACTTTTCCCTCCAACCGGCCTTTCCAACCGGGCACGAAGCGGGCCACCTCCAAGGGCTGGAAGTCGATGCGCAGGTCACCATTCTTGGCATTCCAGGCCAGTTGGCCGGGCCAACTCCCCTGTGGACCGCTGAGTCGCCACTCCACTTTGGGCAGACCAGCCTGCCCCAGAGTTCCGCTCGCCTCCGCCCGCCAATCGCCCCAGACGGCCGTGCCCGCCTGCAGGTGCAGTTTGAAATCGGCCTGGCGTTGCTGAGCGCTACCCTTCACATCCGCCTGCAAACTCACCGGCCCGGCCTTCAACCCGGCCGGCCAGGCCACCGGAAAGGCTTTACAAGAAAGCTTGCCGGCAAAGCGGTCCTCTCCCTCCACCTCGGCTTGCAGCCGCCAGTCCCCGCCCCGCCAGCGCAGTTGCCCGGGTCCGATCTTCCAGCCCTGTCCCTGAGGCGCAAACTCGAGCTCAACTTTTTCGATCGGTCCCAATCCGGCCAGCGTCCCGCCGGGCGACTGCAAGCGCCCCTTTCTCCCCGGCTCGAGATCCAGAGTGAGAGGACCGGTAAAAGGCGCGGAGCGCAACTGCGACTCGATATGCCAGGCTCCCCCGGCCAGGCGGGCGCTGAGATCCACCTGAGCCTCTTCTTCCAGGTTAGGATATTGCGCACCGGTAGCCAGTGTAGCCAGACGAGCCACCGGAAATTTGTCCAGCTTCAGGTTGGCCTGGTCTTGAGTTCCGGAAGCCTCCAAAGATTCTTGATTCGGTCCCTGCAGTCCGAGCCTCCACTGGCCGGCCGCCACCGGCGGAAAACTCCCCTGCCAGTCCTGAATCTGCCAGGCGACCTTACCCGAGTCGTCCAGCCAGCGCATGTCCAGCGAGCGTAAAACCAACGGGAAGGTCCGTGTTTTCGAGGAGCCCTTCGGCTGAGCGACCAGCATGCGCCAGCGCCGGCCGCTTAGCTCCAGCTCCGGCTGGTCCAGGAGCATCTGGCGTAGCACGAACTGGCCGTGCAAAGCCTGGTTACGATCGAAATCCAGTTGGGCCCTGTCCATTTTCAGAAACGGCTTCTGCTCAGGATCGAGCAGTTCGACCTTCTCCAGCACCAGGCGGCCATCCCAACTCAGACGGAAGGCCTGGTAACGAAGGGGATAACCCAGACCTTTCTCCAGTTCGCCCTGGAGCAGATGGGCGGGAATCTGCCGCTGCAGCGCCCAGCGCAGCCCGACCAGGCCCAGCAAGCTCAGCCCGGCGGTGCCCAGTAGAACCTTGCCCAGCCTTCTAATAGCCCAAAGCCATACCGCCCGTCCGGCGCGGATCGGCCCCTCCTTCGAAATCTCCGTTGGGCAGGCGGCGCACCAACATACAGTGACCGATGGAATCAGCCCGCCGCATATTCTGCCCCCAGGACTTCAAGAGGGCGATAGTGTCCGGGCTGAACCCCTGCTCGTAATTAACCTCGTCCGGATACCACTGGTGGTGTATGCGCGCTTCGCAAACGGCGCTCTGGGCGTTCTGGTCGAAGTCGACAAGGCCCAGGATCACCTGCAACACGGCGGTGATAATGGTCGAGCCTCCGGGCGAGCCGACCGCGGCCACGAACTGGCCGTCGCGCTGCACGATGGTCGGCGTCATGGAAGAAAGCGGCCGCTTGCCCGGCTCGATGGCGTTGGCCTTACCGCCCAAAAGCCCGAACCCGTTCGGCTTATTGGGAGCCGCCGCAAAATCATCCATCTCGTCATTCAGCAAAACCCCGGTGCCCTCAGCCACCAAGCCGCTGCCGTAGGAAAAATTGAGGGTGTAAGTCATCGAAACAGACCAGCCCTTTTCGTCGGCCACCGAGAGATGGGTGGTCTGATCGCTTTCATAGCCGGGGATGCGGGCGGGCGCTACCTGCTCGCTGGTGCGCGCCTTGCGATCGGGAATCTGATCGCGGATCTTCTTGGCGTAGTCCTTGGAGGTCAGATACTCCACCGGCACTTTAACAAAATCGGGGTCGCCCAACCACTGGCTGCGATCGGCATAGCATTGGCGTAAGGTCTCAATGATGCGATGCAGGTTGATGGCCGAATTCAGGCCATCCTCGCGCATGGGAAAGCCTTCCAACACATTCAGAGCCTGGATCAGGTGCACTCCACCCGAAGAAGGCGGAGGCATGGAGGCGATGTCATAGCCGCGATAAGTACCATGCACCGGCTCACGCCAGAGGGCTTTGTAATTTTTCAAGTCCTGCACTGTCATGAGGCCCCCGTGGACCTGGATGGATTTAGCAATCTTGGCGGCCACCGGTCCTTCATAAAAGCCGGCCTGACCTCTGATTTGGATAGCTGCCAGAGTACTGGCCAGTTCCGGCTGCTTCCACACCGAGTCGGTGGGCAACGGCAAACCGTTGGGAAAAAAAATCCGTTTGCTGTCAGGGAAACGAGTCAAATTGGGGCGCACGCGCTCAACCTCGTCCGTCAACCAGGAGGGCACGGGAAAGCCGGTCTCGGCGATTTTACGGGCCGGGGCCACCGCCCGTTTGAGGTCCCAGCGGCCGAAACGCTTGAGAGCCAGATCCATGCCGGCCACAGTACCGGGTACCCCCACGCTCAGGGCCCCGACGGTGGCTTTATCGGCGTCGCGGTCACCCTGGCCGTCCTGCAGCATGGTGCGAGTCGAAGCGGCCGGAGCGCGTTCTCGGAAATCCAGGGCATAGACCTTGCCCTGCGGGTCGCGGATGAGCATGAAGCCGCCCCCGCCGATATTGCCCGCGCGCGGCAGGGTTACGGCCAGCACGAAGGCCATGGTCACGGCCGCATCCACCGCGTTGCCGCCCTCCTTGAGCACCTGAATCCCCGCCCGCGAAGCCCTGGCTTCCGGAGAAGCCACCATTCCGTGCCGCCCCGCCGCCGAGGGAAAGCGATAGCGGTCCTGCTCCACCGGCGTAGGTGCCGCCCCCGCCAGCAAAGGTGCCAGTAAAACCAGGGAAAACACGATGCGACGTAACATGCCGACTGCGTTCCACCCGCGAGCGCCCCGACCCTGTCTGCTCTCAGGCCAACAGGGCCCGGCGCAGCCAGTCCAGGGCGGCCTGGGCGCAACGGCTGCGCACCAGTTCGCGATCTCCAACAAACTTCACCCGCCTCGACTCCACTCCGGCCGGCCCGGCCAGGCCCAGGTAGGCGGTCCCCACCGGATCTTCCTCGGTACCCCCATCTGGTCCGGCATAACCGGTGAGAGACAGCGCATAGTCCGCTCCCGAACGGGCCCGCGCCCCGGCCGCCATCGCCTCGGCCACCGGGGCGCTCACCGCCGAAAATTGAGCCAGCATCCCCTCGGGCACTCCCAGCACATGATGCTTCATGTCCTCCGAGTAGGTCACGAATCCGCCCAAAAAGTAGGCGCTCGAGCCCGGCACTTCAGTCACCCGCTGCGCCACCAACCCGCCGGTGATGCTTTCGGCCGTGACCAGCGTCTTACCCGCCGCCAGAAGCTGTTGCCCCACCACTTCCGCTAAAGACTGCGCGGTTTCCCCGTAAACATACAGTCCCAGTACTTCGCGCACGGCCAACTCCAAAGGAGTCACCTTCCGCAGCCCCAGCTCGGAAGTGGCTCCGCTGGCCAACAAATGAACCTCCAAATCGAGCGCAGTGAACAGCGTGGTCACGGTCACCTCGGGGTGCCGCGGATAGAGAGGCGCCAGCATCTCGTCCATGGCCGACTCGCCCAGGCCGTAAATCTTCAGGGTACGCCGTACCAACACACTGGCTCCGGCCAGAGGACGCAACCGCTCCATCACGTGATTGGAAAACATCGGCTTCAATTCGCGCGGAGGTCCCGGCAACAGAACCAGAGCCCCGCCCTCGCGCCCAAACCACTGCCCCGGCGCCGTCCCGTGCGGATTGGGCAGCGACTCCCCACCCTGCAACACCGACGCCTGACGCCGATTGTTCTCGGGAATCGGCCGCCCCATCCGAGCGAACTTCGCCTTCAAATCATCCCACAGCGACTCCCAGTGCTCGAGCGGAACCCCCAGCGCTTCGGCCGCGCAATCGCGCGTCACATCGTCCTCGGTCGGCCCCAGCCCGCCGGTCGAAATCACCACATCGGCGCTGGCCAGAGCCTGACGATAAGCCTGCGTCAACCGCTCCCGCTGATCCCCGATAATCGACTTGGCCGTCACCTCAAAGCCCAGCTCGTTCAACTGAGCCGTCAGCCACAAAGAATTCGTATCCACCCGCTCGGGCGTGAGAAGCTCGCTTCCCACCGCAATAATCTCCACACTCGGCATACCCGAACAGATCGCCGCCGCCGCCCAGTCCTCCTCTATCCAGCAGGAACCAGTCGAGACGAACTGGCGTGGCCGAACTTTCGGAGATCATGCGCCTGGCCGCTCAAGAAGACCCACAGAAAATCGGGACACGAGGAGACTACCTCCTGGTCTCGGCCGGGGTTGAGGCTTTGCCTCGTATGGAGACGGCAGGAGGTGGCGAGCCAGGGGTGCCCGTCTGGAACGGAGGCTTTGCCTCTTCTGGTGGCGAGCCAGGGGGGCCCGTCTGGGGCGGAGGCTTTGCCTCGTCTGGAGGCGGGCAGGGGGCGGCGAGCCAGGGGTGCCCGTCTGGAACGGAGGCTTTGCCTCGCCTGAAGGCGGGCAGGCGGTGAGGCCGGGGGTGCCCGCCTGGGGCAGAGGCTTTGCCTCGCCTGAAGGCGGGCAGGGAGTGGCGAGGCCGGGGGGCCCGTCTGGGGCAGAGGCTTTGCCTCGCCTGAAGGCGGGCAGGCGGTGAGGCCGGGGGTGCCCGCCTGGGGCGGAGGCTTTGCCTCGCCTGGAGGCGGGCAGGGGGCGGCGAGCTGGGGGGCCCGTCTGGGGCGGAGGCTTTACCCCTTCTGGGGACGGGCAGGAGGTGGCGAGCCAGGGGTGCCCGCCTGAGGCGGAGGCTTTGCCTCTTCTGGGGGCGGGCAGGACGGTGGCGAGCCAGGGGGGCCCGTCTGAGGCGGAGGCTTTGCCTCGTCTGGGGACGGGCAGGAGGTGGCGAGCCACCGACTGGAAAAAGCGAGTCCGCTCCCCGAGCCACATGGCCTAATGGTTAGTCCAACGTCTGAGCCAGGGAGTGGAACTGGAATTGCCCGACCGCCACGGTCACGAGCGCCCTCTCCCTTTGAGGACGAGATCGAATGAAAGGCTTTCTGCTGGACACCAATGTCCTTTCGAAGTTGATGCGGACGAAGCCAGGCCCATCCCGCTCTCTGGATTTCCGTGATTTCGCTTCACGAAATTGCTTTTGGGCTGCTGCGGCCAGCCGGGTAAAGTCTGCCACTTAGCCGACTCCTTGATCGCAGCCACCGCCTCTATCCACGCTTTGGTCCTGGCGCCACTCATCAATCCCTGGACGCAGCCAGCTCCTGAATGAGCAGAGCCCACACCACCGGATTGCGTGAGCTCAACAGCCGAAACTCCCCGCGGCGGGTGCTGACCCGCAGCAGGTTCTGAAAGTAAGCGCCCGTCCAACAGGACTTCAGCTCGCTCCAGGGCGCTTCTTGCTCCCGCGACTCCCCGAGCCGGCGCACTCCGGTGGGGCTCAGAATCACTCCGCCACCCAGAAAATACTGCAGCGGGCGCCGGCAGACCAACCCCAGCACCAGCAACCCGAGGCCCATTCCCAGCAGCGGATGAGCCAGCAAGCCTAACAATGTCACCAGTCCGCCCGCAGTCAACCCGCGCAGAAAAGCCGAGAACAACTGGGTCCAGCTCCGGGTCAAGCAAAGCTCTCCGGTTGACTCGAGTTCCGCGCGGCAAGACTGAACCAGAGCAGGAAGCAGACGCTCCAAGACCTGCAGCTTCTTCTCTTCCGGCAGGGGGAAACGCACCAGATAGAGCGCGCCGCCGCAGGTGAAATTCATCCCATACGGCCAGACTTTGACGTCGGCGAGCTCGCTCGGAACGCCGTTCACCACCAAACGCGAGCCTTCCAGCGCGATCTCCTGGAAATTTCGGGCTCGGAACTCTTGCAGAAGAACCAGCAACTGGGCCCCCAGCCAAAAGAGGAAGGAGATCGTGAAGGCCCATCCCGCCAGTTCAAGGCTAAAATGGAAGTATTCCCCCACTCCAAACAAAACCGCCAAAAGCAACAGGGACAGCAGACAGGCCGTCAGCAGGCAAAACGGCACAAGCAAGACGTAGAGCAAACACCCGCCCCAACGGGCCAATTCCCTCCGAGACTCCAAAACCTACCGGTCCGCAAAACCGTCCCCCAGGGCTCCAATCGGCTTGTCCATGGGAGCATAATTTCCCTCCACCTACAGGAGCCCCTCCAACGCGTCCGCGAAGCCGCCCCCGCAAGATGAGCATATCCTGGAGAAGCAAAGTCTTCCTGTCGACGGCCCTGACCTACGCCGGATACTACTTCGGACGCAAGACCTTCTACGTCTGCAAGGCCTCGCTAGGCCAAAGCCTGCAACTGGACGCAGCCGGCCTGGGCTGGTTGGGCACGGCCTTTCTGGCCACCTACGCCCTCGGTCAGTTCGGCGCGGGCGGAGCCGGCACGCGCTGGGGAGCGCGCCGCCTGGTGCTGGTAGGAATGGCTCTGAGCATCCTGTGCAACCTGGGCATGGGCTGGGCGGCCAGTTGGCCGATCCTGGCTTTCTGGTTGCTGCTCAACGGACTGGCTCAGGCCAGCGGCTGGCCCGGCACGGTCGCCACCATGGCTCAGTGGTTCGGACGGGCCGAACGGGGCACGGTGATGGGCTTCTGGTCGACCGGTTACCAACTGGGCGCCGGATTGGCCACCACCCTGGCCAGCTACATGCTGGGCCGGGCCGGCTACCCGGCCGCCTTTGCGGCCGGCGCGGGGGTGCTCGGGTTGGCCATGATCGTCTTCTTCTTCTGGCAGCGCAACAGCCCACGCGATGTCGGGCTGCCCGCAGTCGACCAGGAAGAAAGCACCGGCGAAAACGGGGGAGCCGAGCCCTGGACCCGCAAAGCCGCAGGCGCCGTAGCCCTGCTCGGCTGTTTCTACTTCTTCGCCAAATTCATCCGCTACGCGCTCTGGTCGTGGGTGCCCTTCCTGCTACACGATAGCTACGGCCTCAGCGAAGCCGACTCCGGCTACTTCTCCACCATCTACGACTGGGCCAGCCTGGCCGGCGCCATCGTGGCCGGCCTGATTTCCGACCACATGCGCCGCGGCGGACGCATCTTCGTGTGCTTCCTCTTCACCATCCTGGTGGTGCTCTCGTGCCTGGCCATGGTCAGCTATGGGGGCAACAGCCTGCCGATTTTCGGAATCTGCCTGGGCTCAGTCGGCTTCTTCCTGTCTGGACCCGACACCTTGGTTTCCGGCGCCGTGGCCATCGAAGCGGCTCCGCGCGGCCACGCCGCCACCGGAGCCGGCGTGGTCAACGGCATGGGCAGCGTGGGCGCCGTGCTGCAGGAAGTGGTGCTCGGCAGCATCCTGCGCGATGCCGGCGTCAAAGGCTTCGTGCTGACCCTCACCCTCAGCTCGGTGCTGGCCCTGGTCAGCCTCGGCGTGATGCTCACCCCCTGGGCCCGCCGGCGTTAAAGTCGCAACCGTTTAACTTTCCTTAACAAACTCATCTCAGACCGTTTACCTAACCCGATCAAAATCAGCCTATGTTCCAATTGCTTGACACCCAACTCCTGGAGAACTCGCTGGACGCCAGCAGCCTGCGCCAGCAAGTGATTGCCAACAACATCGCCAACCTCAACACCCCCGGCTATCAGGCTCAAACGGTGAGCTTCGAGGCCGAACTACGCCAGGCTCTGGAAGAAGAAAGCCCGGAACCGGTCCGCCCCCAGGTCGTCGCCCAAGCTGGCCGAGCCAGCATCCACAACGAAATGGCCAGCCTGGCCAAAAATCAAATCATGTATACCGCCCTCAGCACCAAGATCTCGGGTCTCTTCGCTACCTTCAAATGGGTGGTGGAAAATGCCGGACGTTAGAGCAATTCCCAGATCTCTTCCAAACTGGCCGGCGGCTGCAGCAGGTGGCCCTGGCCCCAATGGCAGCCCAGCTCCTTGAGAGCCTCCAGTTGCTCCATCTGCTCCACCCCCTCAGCCACGACTTTGCAGCCCAGACACTCGGCCGTCAGCACCGCTCCGCGTACCAGGTTGCGGTAAAGCGGTTGCTCCAGTTGGTGGGTGACGGCCGGGCTGATCTTCAGGTAGCTCACATCTAGCTGGGATAGGCGGCGCAGCGAGAGACGGTCGAAGGAAAAATCGTCGATGGCGATGCGCACGCCCCACTCGCGCAGCTGTTGCAGGGAACCCAGCAGGCGGTCGCTATCTCCGGCCAGACCGGCCTCGGAGACCTCCACCACCAGGTACTCCGGATGAGTCAGTTCGGCACCTTCAATGGCCCGCGTGATGCGGCGCATGAAATTAGCCTGCAGCAGTTCCTGAGCCGACACGTTCATGGACCACAGATACGGCTGGGCCTGCTGGCTATAGTGACAGATCTGCCTGGCCACCCACTCTCCGATGGAAACGATCACTCCCGACTCGACCGCGGCCTCGATAAACTGAGCCGGCAGCAACAGCCCTTCTTCCGGGTGGTTCCAGCGCAGCAGGCTTTCCAACCCCTGAACTTGCAGACTTTCCAATTCCACAATGGGCTGGAAGGCCAGCTCGAACTCCTGATTTTCCAAGGCCTGGCGAAGCTGAGGCACGCGGGCCAGCCGAGCCCGAATCGGCCCCTGCATCTCCGGAGCATAGAAAACAGTGGGCCCACCCGGATCTTTCTTACTTTCAGCCAGGGCCAGAGCGGCGCATTCCAGCAACTGCCCCGCCTCTTCATCCTGGCCGATAGCGATCCCGCAGGCCACCGACAGGTGCACCGAGTGATCGCCCACCTCAAAAGGCCGTTTCAGAGCCACCGCCAGACGCTCGATAGCGTGGCTGAGCTGGTCGCTGAGCTTGCGCAAACCGAGAGGGCCGCCGCTGGTGCAGGGCGCCAACAGCCAGAACTCGTCGTCACGCCCGCGAATCAAAAGGCAGTCAGGACCGGTCACCCCTTGAAACCGGCTGGTGAACTGGCGCAAAATCTCGTCCCCCACCTGGGATCCGAGGTAGAGATTGAGATCGCGCAAGCGATAGATATCAATGCGAGCCAGCCCGGCCAGTCCGCCCACCCGGGAGGCCCCGGCCAGGTACTGTTCCAGAGTGCGCAGACCGTGATGGAAGTTGGGCAGACCGGTGACGGGGTCTTGCAGAGCCAGGCGGCGCAAAGCAAGCTCATCGCTGTCGGCCTCCGGGGGGTCGGGGGCCTCGCGCAGTTGCTCCAACTGGAACCTGGTTTCTTTCAGCTCCATGCGCAAGCCGGTGACCAGATCGCTTTCCACGGAAAGCATCACTTTAGCGCGCTGCAGTTGCTCCTGGCCGCGTTGCACCTGATCTTCGAGCAAGGCGATCCGCTGTTGCGAGTATTCGGCCCAGGCCGTCAGGCGAGCCATTTCCGCCTCAGCGCCCTCCAGTTCCGCCTCTTCCGCCCCCGCGAGTTCCATCCCCAAAGATTCGCAGTCTATCGGTCCAACCCTGGTGGGAGCCCCAGATGCTGAGCCAGGAAGGTCAGGGCCAGAGCCGTCTTGCCGACCTTCTGCGAGAAAGAAGCTCCGGCGCCGTGGCCGGCATTGGTCTGAGTCACCAACAAGACGGGCTGGCCCGAAGTGGAAGCGGCCTGCAGAGCGGCCCCAAACTTGCGCGTCTGCCAGGGAGCCACCCGCAAATCATTCTCACCGGTATGCAAAAAGACGGCCGGATAAGCGGTGCCCTCCTTCACATTCTGCTGCGGAGAATAAGCTAAAATCGCCTCGAAATCGGCTTTGATCCGGGAATCCCCATATTCCGGAATATTGTAGGCGCCATTGGGAAAAGTTTCGTGGGCCAGCGAATCATAAACGCCTACCAATCCCACCACCGCCCGGAAAGCCTGCGGATGCTGCACCAGGGAGGCCGACACCAGCAGTCCGCCGTTGCTGCCGCCCATGATCCCTAACTTGTCCGGGCGGGTCCAACCCGATTCGCGCAACAATTGAGCGGCCGCGTAAAAATCGTCAAAGCAATTTTGCTTCTGGTGGCGCATTCCGCCCTGGTGCCAGGGTTCGCCAAATTCACCGCCGCCGCGAATATTGGCCACCGCGTAAACTCCGCCGCGCTCCAACCAGGCCAGGGTGGTGCCCAGGAAACTGGGCTGCTGCAGCACTCCAAAACCGCCGTAGGCATACAGAATGGTCGGCCGCTCTCCGTTGGGAGTGACCGACTTATGGTGCAGAATGGTCACCGGCACGCGGGCGCCGTCGCGGCTGACCGCCTCGCTGCGGGTGGCCACAATCTGACTGTAGTCGCCCACCGGGGTCAATTCAAAAATGCTTTTCAGCTCGCCCGAGGCCGCATGATAAGAAACCCAGCGTTCCGGGATGGTCCAACCGCGATAGGTGATCAAAGCATCGGGAGAAGAGGCCGAAGAAGCCACCGTGCCCAGACCGATGCCGGTAGGCGGCAGAGCCACCACCCGCACCAGCGCACCGGCCTCATGCCAATGCTCCAACCGCTGCTCCGAGCCCCACACCCGGGCCACCAGCACTCCACCGCGAATCGGATAGACATCCTTGACGGCCCACTGGCCTTGCCCGATCAACAGCCGCGAGCGCCCATCCGCGCTGTACAGGCGCACCTCCCCGCGCGGAGCATCTTTATAGTTGATAGTCAGCAGCTCATTGCCCAGCCAACGCCCGCCTCCACGGATATCAGCCTCGGCACCGACCACCATTTTCCAGCCCTGGGGCCCGCGCCAGGCCAGTTGCATAGGTGCGCCGTCGCCAAAATGGACCAGCGCGGCCGCCTGGCTGCCATCCGGACTGGTGCTCAGCTCCCATTCCGCCACCGGCGACAGTCCCTGGCCAAAAACCGCTGTATCTTCTGCAGACCCCAGCTTGTGATGGTAAAGCGAAGCCCCAAACAAGCTATCCTTGAGCAACTTCACCAGGGTCACCCCGGTTTCGTCAGCGTCCCAGGCCAGCGAAGGCGGAGTGGTGCCGCCGGCCGCATTGGGCAACACGTCGGCCAGCTTTTTACCGGTAGCCGTCTCCACGAAAAAGATGGTGGACAGCTCGCTCCCCCCCACGGCCGTGCCGTAAGCGACGTACTTGCCGCTGGGCGAAGGCCAGAAATCGGTAATGGCCGAGGGATTCTTGTCTCCATTGGTGTCCACCAACACTCGCTCGGCCCCGCCCGGCCAGCTCTGAGCCACCAGCACCGGCTGCGGCGCCGGCGGAGAGTCTTTCATGAACAGCAGGGTCGGCCCGGCCAACTGAGGCGAAGTCCGGGTCGGAGGCGTGGTGGCCAGCTGGCCGATGCGCCTGGCCAGCTCCTCGCGTCCGGGATAGCTGGCCAGGGAAGCCTCTGCATAGGCATTTTGCGCTTCAATCCAGGCCTTTACTTTGGGATCGGAGGCGGCCTCCAGCCAGCGGTAGGGATCGGGCACCTGAATTCCGTGATAGGTCTTGCTTTCGGACCCCTGGGCGGTGGACGGCGGTTGGGCCAGGGCGATTCCCTGCAGCAACATCAAGGACAACGCAAGTTTACGCATGGGCCCGCCTTCGCAAGACAGCACCCGAGTCCCTCGGGGCAGGAATCCACCCTTGAGGAGTCGACCGTGATCCTTATGAAGAAACTGCTGGCCCTGCTTCTCCTCACCGCCTCCACCACCGCCGCTCCTAAATCCGGCCAACTCTACCAAACCGTCCAGGCCGACCTCAACGGCGACGGCAAGCCCGAAAAAATCGGCCTGGTGGCCTACGGCCATTCTCCTGAGGGATTTTACGGCCGCCTCAAAGTCTGGGATTCGGGTGGAAAATTGCTCTGGCAGGCCCCCACCGTCCAATCCTCCGACGCCCCCTTCGCCTTCGGCAACTGGGAGTATGGCTCATCCACCATCGAATGGGTCAGCCCCAGCGAACTCATCTCGGCCAAACCCCAGTCCGACGTACGCCCCACCACCTTCAAACGCTTCCGCTGGACCGGCTCCGCCTACCAACCGGCCGGCAACGGCTACCTGTTGCAGGACGGAACCGGCGCCTTCGCCTGGACCCAACCCTTCGAATGGGACGGCGTCAAACCGCTCACCTGGGTGGTCTCGCTGGTCAAGAACCGCGAAGGTAACGTCATGTCGGTCCAAGGCGGTGACCGCTACCTGGGCGGAACCGCCGACCTCCAACCCACTCCCCAGGGCTTCAAAGTCTCCCGCTGGCTGAAAAGACTCTCCTCCCACTAAATCCCCGCACCAGACGGGCTCACCGGGGCCGTCCCTGAGCTGCGCGGAACGCCGCGTTTCTTCAGGACCGAGTCCAGGATCTCGGCAGGCTCTTGCGTGGTCAGCCATTTGTGCGTTGTCTCAGAATCATTGAAGCCTACCGGTTTCCCGGCTCTCATCTTCCAGATGATCAGAGTACACGGTCCGGCCACTACCCCATGGCAGGGATTAAAACACCCGGCTTACACATTGTCCGTTTTCTCGCGGATCCCGCGAATGGCGGTCTTTACGACGAGTTTACACTCGGCACCGGTCAGTTTGACCTAACCCAGCGTCCTGCGCGGCGGCCGCCCGGACCCATCGAGAGTAACTCGAACGGACCCTCTCCTTTGACCTTCCTCGTGTCTGGCGCGGTGCTTATGTTCACGACGCCTGCCTGGCGCGCTCGAGAAGCAGTTGGAAGGTCTGCCCAGCCTTTATCTCGGCGCCCAATATCCTCACCTCCGGCAAGGCCAGCCTGGCCAGTCGATAGGCGTCGCGACGGAAGTCGTGACCACCGCCATCGAACTCGAGCACCAACCAGCAGCGGTTGCGACCGTTACGAAAAAACACCAGGCCATCCACCCGATAACAATGGCGGTCATCTACTCGCAGGCAAACCTGGGGCCAGAGAACGATATCGATTTCTCCCTGGCTGTAACCAAGGCCCGGCAAAACACGAGCCCCCAGCAGTCGGCCCTGACGGTCCACCACCGGGTGCCGGTCGAATCCCCACTGATGGGGATTGCCCAAAAACGGCTGGGCCCCGGCCGCTACGCACTGACACCAGCCGTTGCACTCACAAGCCGAGTCGGCAGGGATGAACTCGCGCATCCATTCCCAAACTTCAGTGGGAACCTTGAGAGCTTTGTTCCAGGCTGTATTCCAGGGCAGAGGATTCACCGATTCCAGCAAGTAGGGAGTGAGGCCCGCCCGCCGGCGTACCTCGCTGACATCGACAAGTTGCTTCGCTTCCAACACCGGCGTTCCGTAATAGCGGCGGAGCGCCCTGGCCTGCTGCGGCGAAGCCAGGATCTGGCCTGCTTCGAGACGTTGCAACACCGCTCGAGAAATTCGACTTTCTTGGGCTGCGGCGACCTGGGACTTATTCCGCTTCTCGCGGGCTCGTTGTAAATAGCTCATGGGCGCAGTCTAAGGAGCCGATTTCTACGAAAGTACTCCCAAAGACCTCAATTGTAAACAAACTTCGCGGGGCGCCTGCCCGCCCCCAGGCGAGGCCCCAGGCGGGCACCCAACTAAACTCGCTCGGGCAGCGTGCCTTCCTCGGCGCGGCGCAGGATCTCGTCGATAAATACCAGATTGGCCTTGCCCACCAACTGGCAGGTGGCCGGGATCTGGGTGGGGTTGGGCTGGAAGCTGCGTCCCACCTCCAGCGTAAAAGTCACCAGGCCATTGACGCTCTGGCAATCATCCGACTCCCCGGCCGACGGATACAGCCCGGAACTCTGCTTCAAACTATAGCGCCCACCCATCGCCTCATTCATCTTCGACCCGATCTCCACGTGCAAATCCTTGACCGGGGAAGGCTCGGAAGTATATCCCCAGGGATATAAAATCATCTCGCCATAGCTGTGATGGTCGATCACCCCGCGAATGTTCTTGTGGCCCAGCTCCAGCCCCAAAATCGCCTGCGTCTCCGGCTCCGAAGCTCCAGAGGGCCCACGGTAGCTGTCAGACGAAGGATTATCGCTGGTCGCTCCCCAGTCATCCGAGGTGCTGCCCGGCGTATCCCCCTCGGGACGATACAGCTCCATGTGCACGCCGTCGTAATAATTGCGATTCAAGTCCACCCCGATGGCGTCGGTCTTGTTGCCTACCGCGTCCACCTCGACCGGGCGGCGGTTCTTGCGCCACCAGGCATCGGAATTGCGGCTGTGCTCATAGCCATCCGGATTCACCACCGGCACGATCCAGATCTCGCCCTTTTCCAGGCGGGATCGATCGCCCTCCAAAATCGTTTTGGCCACATGCAGCGGAATCTCCACCGACATCCACTCGCGGGCGTGATGGCAACCGGTGATGACCACTCCAGTCTTCTCCTGGGCATCGGAGCTGAGGCGCAACGCCCAGATCTCCCGGCCCTCGGCGCTCCTGCCCAGGCTGACCTTCTGGCACAGATCGGGGTACTGCGTACTCAGCTTATCCAACTCGGCGTTCACCTGTTCATAGGAATGATAGCCTTTGGCAATCGGATTGGGCAGCTTGCGCAGGTGCAATTGCAATTCGCTCAGCAATGCCTCCTGATCGGCCTTCTTTTCGTGATGCTGATGACAACAGCCGCCTGCCTCTTCTAAGTGAGCGACCAGCTCGTCGCGCTGTAAAATCCCGTCCCTATTGCTATCAATCGAAGCGGCCTCCGCAAAACGGGACGGATGCACGGGCGCATTGTCGGCGTTGCCCAAAAAATAGCTGGAGCGCGGAGTGATCTGCATCATGGAGGAATCCTCGTTTCTTCCTCTCAGTCAACCATGGTAGAAGGCCCCGCAGGTTGCCAAGATATTGACTCCCTCCCGGCCCCCTAATTTCTAGAAGGAGCGTAAACCCTTGAGCCTCAAAGCCCTTTGCCTGGCCGCCTTGCTGGCCGCCCCCGCCATGGCCGAACTGACCACCTACCAGGTCGATCCGGTCCACTCCAGCGTGACCTTTACCATCCGCCACCTGGTCAGCGAAGTGGAAGGCCGCTTCCGCGACTTCGAAGGCACCGTCAAATACGACCCCAAAAACGTGCCGGCCAGCAGCGTCAACTTTACCGTCAAAGCCAACAGCATCTTCACCGACAACGAAAAACGCGACGGCCACCTCAAAGGCGACGACTTTTTCGCGGTCGAAAAATTCCCCACCTTGACCTTCCAAAGCAAAACCGTCAAAGCCCGCGGCGCCGGCAAACTGGAAGTGTTTGGCAACCTGACCATCAAAGGCACCAGCAAAGCCGTGCAGGTTCCTTGCACGGTAGCCGTAGGCCAGGGTCCCAAAGGGGAAGTCATCGGTGTGGTTGGAGAATTCGCCATCAATCGCAAAGATTATGGCATCGTCTACAACCAGACCCTGGACAAAGGCGGCACCGCCCTGGGTGACGACGTCAAAATCAAGATCCGCGTCGAAGGCGCCAAGAAGTAGAGGCCGGCAGGGCGCCCCGGCCGGCGCCCTGCTGGCACGAGTAGACCGATGGGATTAGATGCTTTCGTTCCCTGCAACTGCTTTCCCGAAAGCTTGCGCAGGCCGCCTCCCTGTCCTCTCGAATGGCTCGAATGGGACGAAGGCCACCTGGGCCTGAAGCCCGAGCACGACCAGGGCGCTCTCTGGCACCGCGTCCATGAATGGTCCCAAAGCGCCTGCCCCCACCGCGGCTTTACCCTGATCTGGGAGCGGGTCGACAACTGGACGGGTGTGGCCCTCTTCCTCGAGGCCATGGAAGAACACGACTTCCCCGTCCTCAAGAGCCTGGACGGTCAGCTCGAATGGCCTCAGGCTGCCCAGGGCCTGAGAGAAATCGAACGCTTCCGGCAACTACCCCGCTTGAACGAAACCACCGAACTGCTGCTAGGAGACGAGGTCGTCAACTGCTATGCCGCCTACCGTCAAGGCGTTTTCCTGCTGGACCCTCGCAGCGGGCTCAACGCCGGCATCGATCCCAACGGCTTCTTTCTGCAATGCCGCCAGACCCATCAGGAACTCTTCCGCGCCATAAAATTCGAGCACCAGGGCGAACGCTTCCGCAATCTCGATACCCAGACCACCTTCGAAACGACCCTCCAATTCGAAACCGGAGTCATGGAAGTACGCACCCGCATCAGCAAACCGGCTGATTTCGAACTCATCGTGGCCAGCCTGGAAGCCCTCTATCGAGCCTCAGTCGAGATGCAGCGGCCCGTCTACTGGACCTGAGCAGCAGGGAGGGCCGCCACCCGGCCGGAAGGCCCGCCCATGGACACGATCCCGAGTAAAATTCAAGCCGGAACCCCCGAGTTTCAGGCCAATCAAGCCGACATGCAGCAACGCGTGGACGAGCTCAAAGCCCGTCTCAAGAAAGCCTACCAGGGCGGCGGCCAGGAATCCATCGACCGCCACCGCTCGCGCGGCAAGCTGTTCGTGCGCGACCGCGTGGAAGCGCTGCTCGACCCCGGCACCCCCTTCCTGGAAACCTGCGCCCTGGCGGCCGAAGGCATCCACGATGCTCCCGCCGCCGGCATGGTCACCGGCATCGGCCAGGTAAGCGGCCGCCCCGTCATGATCGTGGCCAACGACGCCACCGTCAAAGGCGGCACCTATTTTCCGCAAACGGTCAAAAAGCACCTGAGAGCTCAGGAAATCGCCCGCGAAAACCACCTGCCCTGCATCTACCTGGTCGACTCCGGCGGAGCTTTCCTCCCCCTGCAGGCCGAAGTCTTCCCCGACCGCGACCACTTCGGAAGAATCTTCTACAACCAGGCCCAGATGTCGGCCCTGGGCATCCCCCAGATCGCCGTGGTCATGGGCTCATGCACGGCCGGCGGGGCCTACGTGCCGGCCATGTCCGACGAAACCATCATCGTCAAAGAGCAGGGCACCATCTTCCTGGCCGGCCCGCCCCTGGTCAAAGCCGCCACCGGCGAAGAAGTCAGCGCCGAAGAACTGGGCGGCGCCGACGTTCATTGTAGAACCAGCGGCGTCACCGACCACTACGCCCAGAACGACGAAGACGCCTTAGCCATTTGCCGCAACGTCGTGGAAAATCTCGGCCCCCGCTATCGCCAACCGCTGGATCGCCACCCGGTCGAAGAACCGGCCTACGACCCGCAAGAAATCTACGGCATCATCCCCAAAGATGACCGCAAACCCTACGACGTCAGAGAAATCATCGCGAGAATCGTGGACGGCAGCCGCTTCCACGAATTCAAGGCCCTCTACGGCAGCACGCTGGTGTGCGGCTTCGCCCGCATCCACGGCTACCCCATCGGCATCCTGGGCAACAACGGCGTCATCTTCTCCGAATCGGCCCAGAAAGCGGCCCACTTCATCGAGATGTGCAGCCAGCGCGGCATCCCGCTCCTGTTCCTGCAAAATATCACCGGCTTTATGGTGGGCAAAGCCTACGAAGCCGGCGGCATCGCCAAAGACGGCGCCAAAATGGTCATGGCCGTAGCCAACGCGGCCGTACCCAAATTCACGGTCATCATCGGTGGTTCCTACGGAGCCGGCAACTACGGAATGTGCGGCCGCGCCTACCAACCCCGACAACTGTGGATGTGGCCCAACGCCCGCATCTCGGTGATGGGCGGCGAGCAGGCCGCCAACGTGCTGCTCACCGTCAAAAACAAAAACTTCACTCCCGAAGAAGCGGCCGAATTCAAAAGACCGACGCTGGAAAAATACGCCGAGGAGAGCAGTTGCTACTACAGCACCGCCCGCCTCTGGGATGACGGCGTCATCGACCCGCTCGATACCCGTAAGGTGCTGGCCCTGGGCCTGGCCGCCTCCCTGGAAGCCCCCTTCCCCGACCGCCGCACCGGCATCTTCCGGATGTAACGCCAATGAAGAAAGTACTCATCGCCAACCGTGGAGAAATCGCCGTGCGCGTCACGCGCACCCTGCAACAAATGGGCCTTACCGCCTGCGCCCTGTATTCCGAGGTAGACCAGGACGCGCTGCACGTGCAGCTGGCCGACGAGGCCTACGCCCTGGGCGGCACCACCAGCCTGGAATCCTACTTAAATCAAGACAAAATCCTGCAGATTTGCCAGGACCACCAGATCGAGGCCATCCACCCCGGCTACGGTTTCCTGAGCGAAAACGCCGCCTTTGCACGCAGGTGCCAGCAGGCAGGCATCACCTTCATCGGACCCAATCCCGACGTCATCGAGGCCATGGGCGACAAACTCAACGCCAAAGATGCCATGGTCAAAGCCGGCGTGCCGGTCGTTCCCTCCTTCCATCCGACCCGGGAAACCAGCCTCGAACAATACGCCGAAGAAGCCCAAAAAATTGGCTTTCCGATCCTGGTCAAAGCGGCCGCCGGCGGTGGCGGCAAGGGCATGCGCAAAGTCGAAAACCTCTCGGATCTCAACGCCTCTCTAGAGGCGGCCCAAAACGAAGCCAGCAAAGCTTTCGGCGACGGGCGCGTCTTTCTGGAAAAATACCTGGCCCAACCCCGCCACATCGAAATCCAGATCTTCGGCGACCAGCACGGCAACGTGGTCCACCTGGGCGAGCGCGAGTGCTCCATCCAACGCAGATACCAAAAAGTCATCGAAGAAGCCCCCTCTCCGGCCGTTTCTCCCGAATTAAGAAAAGAAATGGGCGAAACCGCCTGCAAAGCGGCCCGGGCCATCGGCTACTCCAACGCCGGCACCATGGAGTTCCTGCTCGACGAAAGCGGCCAGTTTTACTTCCTGGAAGTCAACACGCGCCTCCAGGTCGAGCACCCCATCACCGAGTGCGTCTACGATGTCGACCTGGTGCGGGCCCAGATCCTGGTGGCCCAGGGCCAACCCCTGCCCTTCCAGCAGGCGGACCTGCAACCGCGCGGCTGGGCCCTGGAATGCCGCCTCTACGCCGAGGACCCGGGCAACCACTTCATGCCCTGCACCGGCACCCTGTCCGTCTATGAACCCCCGGTGGGACCCGGCCTCCGCTGTGATAGCGGCGTGCAGCAGGGCAGCCTCATCAGCGTTCACTACGACCCCATGCTGGCCAAATTAATCGCCTTCGGCCACGATCGCGAAGAAGCCCGGCAGCGTATGGTCTGGGCCCTGGCCCATTTTCCCGTCTTAGGACTGCGCCACAACCTGCCTTACCTCAAAGCTGTCCTGGAACACCCGGAATTCATCGAGGGAAAAACCCACACCCACTTCCTGCAACAGCATACGATTGATACCGGTCCCGTCCAGGTGCCCAAATCCGGACTGGTGGCACTGGCCCATTTCCTGCAGCAGCAAAAACCGGCTCAGGCCACCGCCACGCAAGCAACCACACCCTTCCAAGAACTCGGCCCCTGGAGGCTCCAGTGAAACTCAACCTCAGCAGCGGACCCATCGATACCGGCGACATCCCCTGGGAATACATTCAGGGCAACGTCAGGAATAAAAACACCGGCCGCCAGCTGCCCGTGCGCGTGGCTCACCTGGACGGCAACCGCTATCAGATCTGGCTCTCCGGCCAGATCTATGAAGTCGAACTGGCCAGCTCCGGACCCAAACGAGCCGGCGCCGACGCCGCCCAGTCCAACGAACGGGTGGTCAAATCCAGCATGCCCGGCACCATTCTGGCCGTCAAAGTCAAGAAAGGCGAAGAAGTCGAGGCCGGGCAGGCGCTGATCATCATGGAATCTATGAAGATGGAGCTGACGCTGGGCAGCCCGCGCGCCGGCAAAGTAGCCAGAGTCCTGGTGCATCCCGGCAAGATGGTCGAACTGGGAGCTACCCTGCTGGAGCTCGAGGTATGATCCGCCTGGTCGAAGTCGGACCGCGCGACGGTCTGCAGAACGAAAAAGAAATCGTGCCGGTGGAAGTCAAACTCCAGTTTATCGAAGCCCTGGCCCGGGCCGGTTACCAGGAAATCGAGGCTACATCCTTCGTTTCCCCACGCTGGATTCCTCAGCTGGCCGACGCCGAGGAAGTTTCTCACCAGTTGAAGCCGCACGACGGTCTGGTGTATACGGCCCTGATACCCAACCGCAAAGGGCTGCAGCGGGCCCTGGATTGCGGCTACCGGCGGGTGGCCGTCTTCACCGCCGCCAGCGAAGCCTTTTCCCAGAAGAACACCAACCGCAGCATCTCCCAGAGCCTGGAAGAATTCGCGCCGCTGGTCGAGCAAGCAGGCCAGGCCGGAGTCAGCGTGCGCGGCTATGTCAGCACCGCTTGGTGGTGCCCCTACGCCGGCCGGGTCGACAGCGACGAAACCGTCAAAGTGGCCGAAGCCTTGATCGCCATGGGCATCGAGGAAGTCTCGCTGGGCGATACCGTGGGCCTGGCCGTGCCCAGCCAGGTCGAACTCACCCTGGAAAAACTGCATCACCATCGGGAAAAAATCGCCCTGCACTTCCACGACACCAGCGGCACCGCCCTGGCCAACGTCCTGCGCGCCTATCAAATGGGTTTTACCGTCTTTGACTGCAGCGCCGGCGGCCTGGGCGGCTGCCCCTACGCCCCCGGCGCCAGCGGCAACCTGGCCAGCGAAGACATCCTCTACATGTTCGAACAGATGGGTGTGACCACCGGCGTCGACCTGCGGCAAGTGGCCCGCGCCTCGCTGCAACTGGCCACCCACCTCGGCCGCAAACTGCCCGGCCGCACCCTGGCCCGGCTGCAAAGCCAGCTCTAGAAGCTGGTGGTTCCGCCTCCGATAATGTTCACCCGCCCGTAGTTACCGCCCGCCTGCTGGCCCATCTCGGCTTCGGTATAGCGTTCGTAGGGGCCCACGTTGCCGTTGGGATCGGGGCGGCTGATGTGAGGCTGATTGCCGGCCGGATAAGGATCGTAGGTGTAGGTGTTGCCGTCCTGGTCGCGTCCCACCTGCACCCAGTGGTTGAACTGGCCGTCGTTGTCGGTGTCCACTCCCAGGGAAAAGCTCTGCCCGTTGCGCAGACCGTCGATGCGGTCCAGGGTGCGGCCGCTTTCTTCGACCACGTGGCCCTGGCGGGGGACAGCCCGGTCGCCACTGTCGGTGCTGGTATTGCCCACGGCGTCGAATTCCACGTTGCCGGCCAGACCCCGCTGCATGGCCGTCATTTCGGCCGTGGTGAGGCCGCTCTGGCCGTCGGTATTGTAGCGATTGTAAGCGACATCTTGGAGCGTGGAGAGATCGGCGTGGGTGGCCGTGCCGTTGAGCAGGCGGTCGCGCACCGCGTTGAGTCGAGCCGTCTCCTCCGGATTTTGCGAACCGGCGCCCAGGCGCTCGGCCACCCGGGCAGTCGCCTCAGGGCCGGCCATCACCGCCCCGGCCAGCACCGAAGAAGCGCCACAGCGACTCTGCTGGCTGGCCTGATCCGTGCCCACCGTGTCCAGCTGGGACTGGGCATTAAGAATGCTGGAGCCGTTCCAGCGACCGCCCTCGGCTACCAGCGGCTGATTGCTCAGATTGGGATCGCAGACCTGGCGATTGTGATCGAGGGTCGGGTCATTGGCATAAGCCGGACCGGCACCCGCCGCCTGGAGCGTGCGCCGGTCGTAAATGCCCGAATCGGCCGGCTGACTGGGAGTGAAACGGTCGCCGCCCTGGACCTGGGGGCGGGCCGGGGGCGGGGCCGCCGGCCGGGTCTGAGTGGGGGCCTGGGTGCGGTTGATGCTGCCGATGCTCATTTGGGCTATTCCTCCGTTGCATTTCTCTAGCCCTGAGAATACGGCCCCCTGCTTGGTCTGAAATTATTCTGAAAGGTTTCTTGTGAACAGTTTGTATCCAGATTGTGAAGATTGCTGGACCAGGAGCTGCACAAGCAACTGGAAAATCTCCGAGTCGTGCGTTTCGCCGTCAATCTGGCCCCCTTCGGGGAGTGGTGCGACCCCAACATCCTGGCCACGCTCGCCGCCGAGGCCGAGCAGGCCGGCTGGGATGGCTTCTTCCTTTGGGACCACATCAACTGGGACCGCTGGGGACCTCAAATCGGCGACCCCTGGATCGGACTGGCCGCCGCCGCCCTGCGCACCGAACACATCAAACTGGGCACCATGGTCACCCCGGTCTTTCGCCGCCGCCCCACCCAGTTGGCCCGGCAGACCACTTCCTTGCAGCAGCTCTGCCAGGGCCGCCTGATCCTGGGCGTCGGCCTGGGGGCGCCCGATCCGGAAGAATCCAGCGACCTGGGCGAAGCAGCCAGCCTTGGCCTGCGCGCCGAGATGACCGACGAATGCCTGGCACTGCTCCAACGCCTGTGGACCGGCCGTCCCACCATCCACCGCGGCAAATTCTACCGGCTCAAAACCCGAGGCTTCCTGCCCCGGCCGCCCCACCCCATCCCCATCTGGATCGCAGCCACCTTCCCGTTTCAACCCGGGCCCTTAGCTCGTGCCGCCCGCCACCAGGGACTGGTGCCGGCCTGCTTCGATCGAGCTCTGACGGCCGCCGAACTGGCCCCGCTGGCCCGTCCCGGCCAGGACCTGGTGGCCGGCGCCTGGACCGGTGACGCCCCCCTCCGCGACCGCGAGCTCGTCCAGTCCTACCACCAGGCCGGCGTCACCTGGTGGCTGGAACCGCTCGACCCCTGGCGTGCTCCCCTGGAAGAATTGCGCCGGCGACTACGAGACGGGCCTCCCCTGAAAGGGGGGGAGCCGCGCGCCTAGAAGCCGCAGGCCGAGTCGGGCTCGAGCCCGGCCGAGAGGAACCCAAAAGCGTTGTTAAAGGCCGGAATCGTGGGCTTGCCCAATGTGGGCAAATCGACCCTGTTTAATGCTCTCACCTCGTCTTACCAGGCGGAGAGCGCCAATTATCCCTTCTGCACCATCGAACCCAATAGCGGCATCGTCAAAGTCCACGATCCGCGGCTGCAGGTGCTGCAAGAACTGGTCAAGACCCCCGTCACCGTGCCGGCCGTCTTCGAATTCGTGGACATCGCCGGGCTGGTGCGCGGTGCCAGCAAAGGCGAAGGCCTGGGCAATCAGTTTCTGGCCCACATCCGCGAAGTCAACGCGGTGGTCCACGTGGTGCGTTGTTTTGAGAATAGCGATATCGTGCATGTGGACGGCAGCGTCGACCCGATTCGCGATCTGGAAACCATCCATATAGAATTATGCCTGTCGGACGCCGAGTCTCTGACCCGAAGACTGGAACGCCTGCGCAAGTCGTTCAAACAAGGCGACAAAAAAGTGGCCCTGGAACTGGAAACCTTCGAGAAGATCCTGCCCATCGTGGAAGCCGGCGGGGTCATCGACCTGGACTCCTTCCCCGAAGAACAACAGGCCGTCATGCGCAAATCGCAATTACTCTCCACCAAGCCGGTCCTCTACGCCGCCAACGTCAACGAAGACGAACTGGCCAACCCCGACGCCAATCCCCACGTTCAAAAACTCAAAGAACACGCCGCCAAAGAAGGCCGCGAAGTGGTGATCATCTCGGCCCAGATCGAAGCCGAACTGTCCCAGCTGGACGCTTCCGAAAAGGCCGAATACCTGGAATCGCTAGGTGTCAAAAGCTCCGGCGTCGACCAGCTGATCTACGCCGCCTTCCGAGCCCTGCGCATGGTCACCTACTTCACCGCCGGCGTCCAGGAAGCGCGCGCCTGGCCCTTCACCAAAGGCATGACCGCCCCCCAGTGCGCCGGCATCATCCACGGCGACTTCGAAAAAGGCTTCATCCGCGCCGAAGTCATCGGCTACGACGAGTACGTCGCCTGCGGCGGCGAAAAAGGCGCCAAAGACAAAGGCGTCATGCGCCTGGAAGGCCGCGATTACTTAATGAAGGACGGCGACGTCGTCCACTTCCGCTTCAACGTCTAAACGCACCGGCATCGCCTCGGCGAATTCGGACTTTCAAATCACTGGCAATGACGTCACGCCCGCCCCAGGACTTTGCTCCCTCCATACTCATCACCGTCAGGATTCGCTGGATGAGTGTGGTCCTGGTCTGGTTGCAGGCCGGCAAACGAGGCAGCCGAGGTCCTCGGCCGCCGACGCCGCGGCGTAGGCTATGACGCAACGAACGTCTGCTTCGGTTAGAGTTGGACAGTCGGCGAGTATACCTTCGACACGGTCGCCTTCAGCCAGGCTGGCTAGAATAGTCCGGAGTGTCACGCATATGCGCTTAAAGCGCTTCCTTTCGCTGCCGGACCCCTGCACAAACCCCAACAAATCGTTCACAACCGTAACACTCTGTTCACGAACCTGACGACCCATCCCCCTCCCCGACCGGTTAAGCTCAGCCTATGAGCGACTTGAAAACAAACTACACCCCCTACCTGCAGACCCCGGCCTGGGCCAACCCTCCCCGCGTTGGCTACGGCGACCGCCTGCTGGATTGCGACAAGACGCTCCTTAACGAAGAACGGCACCGCCAGGCCCAGTTGGAAGACAACTTCAAGGCCGGCGAACGCGACCCCGGCCTGATCCCGAAACCCAGAAACTTCTTCCAGAAAGTCGGCGATGCCGCTTTTCAGGGTGCCCGGGCCACCACCTGCGGCGTGTTCAAGGCCGCCGAACATCTGCCCCAACTTCCCCCCATCGGCCACGACAGCAACGGCAACTTCACCGTCACCAACGGTAACACCACCTATCGCTCAGACGGGACCTTCGGCTACCAGGCTCCCGGCAGCAACATCCGCTACAATTCGGATGGCACTTTTACCTACAAAGGCTACAACTCGGACGGCTCCTTTAACTTTTAGACCGCAGGCGATCACTATCGAACGGCGAACAAGCAGGAGCTTTGGGGGAACAGATTCTGGCACCGAACACCGAGGACAATCGGCGCAACAACCTGCGCGTCAGTTGCAATGTGCCCATTCGCTGTGAACTGAACGGCGAAAGCTTTGACGGCGCCCTTAAGGACGTCAGCCCGCGCGGTATGCGCCTGGAGCTGGCCCGGCGCCTGGCCCGCAACGAGGTCCTCACCATCTCCCGCCCCGGCGTTGCTCTCAAGCCCGTCCAGGCCATCGTGCGTTGGTGCCGCCGCCACGCTCACCGCGATGTCTTGCTGGCCGGGCTGGAAGTGGAAATGTCGGCTCAAGATCTCGAAGCAAGCTGGGCCCAGCCAATCCTGGCCACCTTCGATTTTTTGCACCCGGTAGCCATCGAACTCATTCCCGAGCCCGTCCCCTTGCAACTCGAAGAGGCTTCGGAACCGGCCGCTCCCACCGTCGTCCAGGAACCTCCCCCAGAACCCATGACCGTACCCGAGATCATCCACGCCGAGGAAATCGAAACCAGCGGTCCCTCCGTCGAGGAATGGAATGCGCTTTTGACACAAGCGCAAGCCCGCCTGGTGGACCGGCCTCAACCGCTCTTCAACAAAATCCTCAAGGGTTTTCGCGAGTTCGCCTTTGAAGACAAAGCCAGCGTGGAAGAGCGGCGGCGCGTGCTGCGTCTCACCTGCCTCTACGAAACCAACCTGGGCCGCCACAGCGCTGAAATCCTCGATCTTTCCCCGGCCGGCCTGGGCCTGCTAACCAACCGCAAACTATCGCGCGGAACCAGCCTCCAGGTGGCCGCTCCGGCGGCCTACGCCGACTTTGCTCCCGTCGACGGCCTGGTGCGCTTCTGCCGGCCCTTCCGCGACCGTTTTCGTATTGGATTGGAATACCGCGGCTCCCTCATCCCCACCTGGGCCAATCCCGCCCTTAAAGACCTCGGCTTCATGCCCGCCCACCTCGACCAGAAGCGACGCTACGTGCGCGCCCAGACTTCTCTACCGGTGGAGGTTCGCGACTGGCGCGGCGAGTTCGAACTGGCCACTCTGCTCGACCTCAGCCGGGGCGGAACCCTGCTGCGCACGACCAAATCCTGGGAGATCGGCGAAGCCCTGCGCCTCATTCTGGGCCCGATCGGCTATCTGCCTACCCTCTTCCTGTCCGGCGTGGTGCTGCATCAACGCCCTGACCCCGACGGCTGGCTGGTCAATCTCAGCTTTATCGATGCCGGCGGGACCAATCTGAGCCGCCTCGACCTCTACATCAAAACCATCCTCAGCCGCCCTCAAGTTTGATTTTCCTGGGCCTGCTGGTCGTGGCCGCGACCGTCGTTCTGCTGGTGCGCCGCGTCGAAGTCCGCCTTGTGCTGTTCACCTCCGGTCTGGTCATGGCCAGCCTGGCCGGCCAGCCGCTGCTCATCGTCGACACCTTCGGCAAAGCCATGGTGGCCGGCGTGGTCGCCCCCATCTGCTCGGCCATGGGTTTTGCCGCCGTGCTCACGGCCTCAGGCTGCGACCGCCAGTTAGTGGTGGCCCTGACGCGATTGTTGCACGGCACCGGCCCCTGGCTGGCCCCGGCCGCCATCCTGGTGGCCTACTTCTGCAACCTGGCCATCCCCAGCCAGGCCGGCACCGCCGCCGCCCTGGGTCCGGTACTGATTCCGCTGCTGCGCGCGGCCGGTCTGACGCCGGCTCAAGCCGGCGCGGCGCTGGTGTTGGGAGCCAGCTTCGGCGGCGAATTGCTCAATCCGGCCGCCCAGGATGTGCTGGCGGTGGGAGCCACCACCCACGACGGGTCGGGACCCATTACCGCCTTGATCGTGCCCAGCAGCATCGCCGGCGCGGTCTTCACAGCGGCCGCCTATTGGTTTTTCACAGCCCGCCGTCTCAAACACGAACCCGAACCCCCGGCCCGGCTGCCGGTCAATTGGGTGCGCGCCTTCATGCCGCTTTTTCCCGTCACCGTGCTGCTGCTCTCTTTTGCCGGCACCCCGGGACTGGTCTGGCTATCCACTCCACCCCAGGACCCGAGCTTCGCCAACGTAGCCCTGGGCTTGCCGGTGGTGCGCGCCATGCTGCTGGGAACCGGCCTGGTCTGCCTGCTTTGCTGGCGCCAACTGCAGGCCATCAGCCAGGAGTTCTTTGAAGGCATGGGACGCGCCTACGCCTCGGTCATCTCCCTGACCATCACCGCCCAATGCTTCGGAGCCGGCCTGACCGCCATCGGTCTGACTCAGAGCCTGCTCTTGCTGGTCGGCAACGACCGCGCCCTGGGAGTGCTGCTGGCCATCGTCTTTCCCGGTTTGCTGGCCATGCTTTCCGGCTCCGGCTCCGGCCCGGTGCTGGCCTTTGCCCAAAGTCTGCTGCCCCATCTCGACGAAAGCCACCAACCCGTCCGCATCGCCACCATCGCCTGCCATTCCGGCAGCTTCGGCCGCACCCTCTCGCCCGTTTCGGCCGTGGTCATCTACACCGCCGGCCTGGTCGGCGTCGATCCCCGCGAACTGCTCAAGCACGTGGTCAAACCCCTGCTGCTGGGCGCTGTCGTCTCTTTCGCGGTGGCCCTGGTTTTTTAAATGGAGGGCCTAGTAGCGATTCTGCAAGGTGCGCACCAGGCGGCTCGGCGCCGACAGCGACATCGAGCTGACCACGTAGTTGGGATCAAAGACAAACTGAGCTCCCTTGGAATCAAGCGAGACCTGCCCCCCGTTGGTGCCCGCCTCCTCGCCTGCGTCGGCGTTGCCGCCATAGGCGACCAGAGCACCGCGTAGATACATCGTTCCCTGACCCAGGTTCGTAGTGAAATTCCCGCCGGCATAAACCAGCCCGGCGATCATTACATCGTTACCGTCCAGATTGGCCCCCAAGCGGTTGGTAATGGCCGTAATCGAGGCGTTCATCTGGGAGGTGCTGTGGTGGCCGTTGTGATGGTAGTGATGATGCCCGCGATGGTGCAAGGAGCGGTGATGGCCGTGGTGGCCGTGGCTGGGACTAAGATTCAAAGAGACGGTGGGAGGAATGGCCTCCATGGTGATATTGCCGGTCGCGTAGAGGGCTACGTTTTTGCCCGGGTCGGTTTCGAAAACACTGGCGCCCTGAAAGGTCAAATCTCCGGTGGAGGTGACCGAGCCCTTGCCGATAACGGAACCTTTCATCGTCACGTCGCCCGTGCTGGTCAATACCGGCGAGCTACCGCTGACGCCGTTAAAAAAATTCTTGGGCCGATCTTCGTCGAGCAGAGCGATGTCAGGTTCCGGCACGATGGCCAGGCCTGTGATGCCACCTGAGGGTTGAACGTAAACGTTTTTGGAAAACTCGAGCGTATAAGTGCTGCCGTCCATCTCGATAGGCGTGCCAGCGGCGCCCATCAAAGCCGAGAGTTCTCCACTGTTATGCAAAGTGGTGGGAGTCCCCGTCGGAATCGTTCCATTGAAGTCCTGGTGGAAGTAGTCAATCGTTCCATTGCGGCGCCAAACATATGTACCGGCCGGCAGCTTGGCGTCGACGGCGGGGTCCGCCTGAGCAATGTCGGTCATTTTCACCTGCAGCCACTTCTTGCGCTGCGAAGCCACGTCTTCGTGGGTGATGGTCGGAGGGGGCCCATCACTGGCGATGGTGTTAAAAGTGGTGTCGGAAGCCACAATGCTGCCACCAGCCGGCGTTTTGTACTTCGCTCCTCCGGTGTTGGTCACGCGCGAAAGGGTCCGTGAACGGGGGGGAGCGGTGCCGGCCGATTGAACATCCAGGATCTGATCGGAGCCGATCGCCCTGATGTCCCCCCCATAAAGGGCGGAATCCAGATTTGCCAGCGAGGGCCGGCCGAGATCGACTTCCAAAGTTTGCGAGACCACCCGGCCCGCCAGCGGGGAGGGGAGCGGAGCCGACGGACCGGTATCGCGCAACCCTTTGCCGGCCAGTCCTTCCACCAGGATGCAGCAGTTATATTGAGCAACCGGATACTGGCTGGGCGAAGAAGTGGTCACTGCCGCAGTCGAACCGGGCGTACCGCGTAAAACCGGAGCCGGTGTGGACTTATCCAGGTTATTGAACGAGACGTACTGGCCGGGAATGCGCAACAATGTCGAGGGGTCTTGCAGGCCGTCACCGCCGCCGGTGCCGTCATGCCAATTGAAGCGGATGCGGAACTGGCTTTTTATACCGCTGCTATCGGTGATAAATCCCCAGACATCCCCGTGGTCTTCCAGGACCACCAACCCGGGTGTGTTGATGGTGGTTTCCGAGCCGGGGGAAGTCGGACTGCCATCTCCTTTCCAGCTCGGGCGTTCCTGCAGCCTGCACCATGCATAGTCCACGCCCGATTGGGCGGCGGCCAGAGCCAGACGGCCCTCCATACTGTTGCGCGAGGACTCCAGGGTGGTGGGAAACGTTATCACCATGGCGGTGACGAACATAATGACCAGGACCATCATCATCAAACTGATGATGATGGCGATTCCGCGTCGTCGTCTCATCCTTATAGTATAGCTTTGCTTCTGAGCCCTCGCAAGGCTACGGACAATAAGAAAAAAATTAAGAGCCCCAACTGTATGTAGATATTGCTCCAGGGTGCCAGCAAACCGTGAAGCAGCGCCAAAAAAGTGGCGGCATAGGCGAGCCGGTGAAGAGAACTCCAGTTCTTGATGCGCAAGCGACGCACCACGGGGGAGTAGGAGGTCAGCCAGAGAAACAACAGCAGCACCCAGGCGGCCAAACCCAACTGAGCCCACTGGGTTTCGCGGAATGGGTCGACGGCGTTGCCCCCAAAAAGCGTTCGCCAGACGATCAGGGTATGCAGGCTGGCCAGCATCGCCGCTGTGATGCCCAGGCGCCGGCGCCAACGCAGATAGGTCTTACGCGAGATGCGTCTCAAGCGTTCCAGCGGGGCCATGGCCTGCGAACTCAGCAGGCAGAACAAGGCCAGATAGCCGCTCATCTGGCACAGCCACAGTTGGGTCATCAAAGACACTGCAGAAAGAGTTCCAAATCGCGCTTTTGCTCTTCACTCAGAGCGCCCGTCCGGCCATGGCGATCAGCCGCATTTTCCCGGCCGAACAGGCTCCCCAGGTCGGCGGCGCGATGGTCGTGCAGGTAGGGTGCGCTACGCCAAACTCCCCGCAGAGAAGGCACGTCCAGCCATTCGAAGTCAGGCTGTTCGGGGAACAGGTCCTGATTGGGCAGGCTGGCCCGGTTGCTGAAGGCGGGGGGCCGATGGCAGTCGGCGCAACCGCTTTGAAAAAAAACTTCGCAACCACGGCGCAAAGCCTGGTTAGAGGCGGGGTGGGGATTATCCGGCAGCAGCAGGGTTTCCAGATAGGCCTTGAGCGCCTGGGGGCGGTCGGTATGGGCAACCCGGCGGTAGTTGCGGTAAAGGCCGGTGGCCACCGTATGCAAATCCTGCAAGCGCGGGTAGCTTCCATTTCGCAGGTAAGGCGGAGTGTTTTGAATGCCCTGGCAGCTGAGCGTGCCCCAGGCCTGGTAGCCCCCGATATCGTGGCAAGCATAGTCGCTATCGCCGCGGGTGTGACAGCTCTGGCATGAGACACCGCTAAGGGTGGCTTCGTAGAAGTCGATTTCGCCCTCGTCCGCCGGTGTAATCGGGGAGAGTTGTAGCTTGCGCACGACCTGGCCGCCTTGGAGCCAGGCCAGCGTGTGCTGAGCCGGCAAGCTGACCAACCAGGTGCCCTGGCCCAGATCGGCGATCCAGCGAGGCGCCAACAATCCTTCGCCAGCCAGCGAATAGCGATGTTCCTCGCCGCTGGCGAGGTCACGCCGGGCCACTTCGTGGGTTCCGGAGTAAACCAGCAACAGGTCCCCATTCTCGTCGAGCGTCAGGCCCTCGGGACCGCAGCCGGAATGGACCGAACCCGGCCCATCCTGAGAGGCGGTGCGCATTTCGGTTACCTGGGGACGGTCCAGCACCCAGTCGGTTAGATTCAAGCGCAGCAGGCAGTTCAACACATAGTGATTGCCTTTTTGATGACCGCCGTGCAACTGGGCCGAGGTGCTGGCCAGCCACACTTCACCGTCCCGGCCGCGGCTCAGTCCCAGGGCCGGACGAGCCAGCGGACGCGGATGGGATTCCAATTCCCAACTCGGCCTCCGGCACAGCCGGTAGAGACTACGACCCTGGCGGGACGCGACCACCAGTGAGGAACCGGCGAAACAAGCGTATTCGCCCGGGTAAGGGAGTCGCAGGCGGCCTTCCAACGCCAGCTCGGGCAAGCGACGAATCTCCACCCAAGGGCCGCAGAGGACGGCCAGTCGTTGCTGATCGGGACTGAGCGCCATTCCTTCCACTGGTTCTCCCAGGACGATACGGGCCAGCACTTGACCGCTCCGACAGTCCAGCAACTCCAGGTCCTGTGAATAGCGGGTTCCCACCACAATTCGGGCGCCACCGGCCAGCAACTGGCAACAACTGGGGCCGTCGCCGCAAGCCAGAGGGCGCATACGGCCCTGGCGGTCGAGCAGCAGGACCTGGTCGCCGCTTTCCTGGACGGTGGCGGCCAGACCCAACTCCGGTAGAGAAGAGAGTTGGCCGGGGCGGGGCTGGAGCGGCAACCAGCGGAACGCGACCTGGCGGCGACCGTCCCCATCACTATCGATTTCCAGTCGCGAGTCCGGGCGGGCCCGAGCGGGGTCGAGGCGCAAGCGAAAAATCCCATGGCCCAAGGGCTCGCTGGGAATGTCCAGTTGATTGCCCTGCCAGTGGACCTCCAGGCGGGTGCTGTGGGCTGCGTAGACGGTCACAAGCTGAGGGTGGTCCGGGGCCAAGGTCTCAGGATAGACTTCGACGGGAGCCCGGCGCCGTGATTGGACTCGCTCCCACCAGCCCTCCAAAGTGGGCACGGCGCCGGGTAAGCGCAGACAGAGCAAGACCAGCAGAGCCAGTTGGCCGACCGCCGGCCGGGTTAGATAAAGAAGCGCCAGGATCAGCGGCCAGAACCAGGGAGAAATCTGAGGCAGCGCCAGAGCCAGCGCGATTGCCAGCCAGAAAGGGCGCATTGTCAGGGGTTAGGAGGAGCCAGCGTGAGCCGGAGCTCCGAGGTCAACGGGGAGTTGTAAAGCGAGGTACTACCCAGAGCAATTTCTTTGCGGGCACGAATCACGTTGGAGGCACGCAGCTCAAATTGCAACGGAGCCGGATTATTTTGCACACGGAACCAGAGAAGCTCGCGGGCCGCCTGGCTGACCAGCTTGACATCGGGTTCAGAATTCATGTTGGCCACCGACATCCCGTTGGGGCGCGTCAGATAAGGAGTGATCTGAGCGGCCGTCATCAGTTGCTCCTCGGTGGCGTCATCGCCGGGCAAAGTGGCCGCGCCGGAATCGATGACTTTACGGACGAGCACTTTGTGCGGGCAACGGTCATCGTAGCCAGAGGGTCCCAGCCCGCCGGCGCAGGAATCCCCGTTGGGAATGCTCAGGTAGTAGAGAACGTTGCGCTGATAACGCGGAGCGCCGTTAAACTTGCGGTCAACCTCGCCACTGCTTCCTTTTTCCGGCGACAGGAACCAGATGGCGTCGCCGCTAAAGCCCGGCCCCTGCTGGGGCCCTACTTGGGAAATTCCGAAGCTGCTGCCGGCCAGCTGAAAATCTCGTTCCAAGGCCACCTGAGCCCGACGCAACTGCTGTTTGCTATCGGTAGAACCGACGGTCTGGCGCCACAGGCGCTGGCTGTTGAAAAGAGCGCTGGCCAGTACGACCATCAAGATTCCGAGCAACGTGCAACTGATGGACAACTCAGCCAGGCTGAAGCCTCTTCTAGTTGTCCTCATGCACCAACCGCGCCATTTCGCTTTGATGCCGGCCGGCCTGGGGCCCGTTGCCCATCTGCCAGAAGACTTTAACGGTAATCTTCATCAGCCGATTGGTGTTGCCCAGGCTGGTGCCGCCCGTGGGCAAATGCTCCAGGTCGACTTGATAATGGAAGGTGACGCGATCGATTTCCACCGTGTCGGAGGCATAGTTGGCGGTGGTCGGCTTACTGAAGAAGGGACCCTGATCGGTACTGGCCTGCACATTGTAGACGAATTGACTGAGGACACTTTGCGCGGCGATCAGGCCGACCGGAGCTTCCAGGCTCTGCTGATTGCGACCGGCCACCGAGATTCCCAGCGCGACGACCAATAACAGCGTCACCGCCAGTGTTCCCAAAGCCAGCAATAACTCGAGTAGCGAAAACCCACCTCTCATACCAGTCATTTCGTGTGATTCTTAGAATCTCGCCAATTTCCCCCCCGGGTCGGCTTGCTGCTGACCAAAGACAAAATGCCCCGTATCAAGAATTGGTCCTGGCCTGGTGGGTCTCAATCGCCCTGGTAAAAGTAAAAACCGCCAGGTATGAGTCTTTTGAGCTGAGCCCGCGCCCGGCGACAACCGAAATCGTGGCTTGCGAAGATTTCTAAATTTTTAGATACCAAACTCCCGGGCTAAGGCTGGTGGAGTTCGAAGCCGGGCATGGTTTCATGAAAAGATTGGTGAAAGGCATCAGCAACCCCGGCGGCGTCCTGGCCGTTCAGTTTGGGCAGCAACTGGTCGTATCGGGCCTGTCCGGCGGGAATTTTTTGGGGCGAGGTCAGCAGGTAGTCAGCGCACCCCGCCAGGCCGGCCAGGGCGGCAGGTTGCCCCATCTGGCAAGCTTGTAGGACCAGCAACTGCAGTTTGACTCCGCTCCGTTCTATGCTTTGGCGGAAGTCCTCGAGTTTCATGGAACGGCCATCACCGTCGCGCAGCAGTCCGGCCGCGCCGTAACCGTGGCTGTCGATCACCAGGGCGTAGTTTTCCGCCGGATACTCTCTCAAGCCGCGCTCGATAAACTCTTGCAAAGCCTGAGGTTGAGAGGGGAGAGCCCGGCCGGGGCCGGACAACTCGCGGCAGCCCTGCGGGTCGATGACGAAGGTTTTGCAGCCGCGCCAGTCTTGTTGGAAGGCAGAGGGGAGAGCCGGGGAGGCCAGATCGGCCAGCTTCTGACCCAGGTTTTTCCAGCTCCAACGTTCTTCGCCTCGATAGACTTGAGCTACAATGGCCGAATCCTCGGGGCAGCCGCCTTGCTGGAGACGCACGAAATCGAGACTGGTATGCTCACGAAGATCGTTGTCACCATTCATATAAAAGAGGAACGTCCAGTTGCGGCGCGCCGGCGTGATGTCCATCCGCCGTTGAGTTTCGACACGAGCCCCGGGTGGCCTTTCAGCTTCCTTTGAGGGATGTTCACTAGATTGGACGCAAACATCAAGGAGATACCGTCATGCAAATTCAACGTCTCACCCCCGGCGCTGCGCCCGTGCGCACGATTTCCACCACGACTGTGGCCGCGCAACCCGCGGAAAACCAAGATCTGGTTCAGATTGGCGCGGACCGCCGCGAGATGGGTCTGGGCCGCTCCATCGCCACCGTTGTCGGCGGTGGCGTGGGCGGAGCCCTCGGCACCGTTGCCGGAACCATTGTGGGGTTGCAACAGTGGGGTGGAGTCCTCGGCGGTGTGGGCGGCGGTGTGGCCGGCCTGGTCGCCGGGACAGCCATCGGCGCCCTCATCGGCAACAAGAGCTATAGCAGCTCGGGAGACTGGATCTAAACCGCTTAAAGCATAGTTTCGGATCACTGGTTTAACCACGCCTGCTACAGGATAGCCACTACACTTTGTTTGCTCAGAACGAATTGACCTCGAGCCTGACTTCGAAAGCTGTCTCCACCTTGCTGCTTTGAGGGGATAATTTGTATGTCTCGCCCATTTTTTTTGCTCTGATGTTCCTGGCAATCCTCAAGCTGGCCCTGGACGCACGATGTGGGACTGGGGGCGCTTTCCCTGCGTTATCCTGGTTCCGAAAAAGCCTCCAACGCCAGCTTCTACTCGGTGGCCGAGGACAGCCACGGTTCCGGTGGAGAATCACTGTTCGAATCCCTCTGTCCCCTATCGACTTGAGCGTGAATGGCCGCACGGTAGTTAGCGAAAGCGGCTCAGGACTTTCGTCCAATGCCATCAAAGAGCATCACTTGAAATGGAAAGCCGAGCAGCCGGGGCGCTGGCAGGTTACGGCCACCCTCACCTTCAGCAAACCTCTTCCCGGCGCCAGTCGGACTGTCTGTCGCAAGTGTATGACCAAAGTTCACTGCAATTTTCCCTATTTCTGCAACAATGGTGTCAGCAACCAGGTCTGCAGTTATCAGGCGGTAGCGGACAATCCCAACAACAACGTAACCAGCACCAACCTGGAGGTGCGGGGCGGCAGCAACTTGCCCATCACTCCCAGCGCCTTGCCATGACTGAGTTCAGCCTGAGTCTCGGTAGTGGTGGTCCCTGGCCATAGTCGCTCGCCGGAACCCACTTTCTGGCCCTTCTTGCTGTTGGCGAAATCGAGCACCGCCGGGGAGCCGGCCGACGAACCCGCCGGGCGGTTGGTTGGCCTACCGTTCTAAACACCATCGTAACCACCAGGGAGATTCAGCGCAAAGACTGCGCAACTTGATCAACGGCCGGTAAAACGAATTACTCGCGTGGCATCGAGAGACTTGCCGTTAACCGTAACTTTGCCGAGCGTGTTCCAACCGGTTGGAGTCTGTTCTCCGACCGTCAAGGTGGAGTTAAAGTGCGGATTGCCCGGGTGCAATGCGTGATGGCGAATCTCCAGAGTATTGGTGCCGGCTTTCACCCACTGAGTGATGTCCTGCTCGGAGCGCGCCTCAAAAGAGCCGACAGGTTGGCCATTGGCGGAGACGTCAAAAACGACCGGCACCTGGTCCATGATGGTGGTTTTCAGGATATAGCGGTTGGAAAGCGCTGGAACCAGCGGCGTGGCCGTCGCCGGCGGCGTGGCGGTGACCGTGACGGTCGCGGTAACTGTAGCAGTGGTTGTAGCGGTGACGGTGGCGGTCACTCCGGGCTTCGGCGCTTCGCGAACGCACGCTCCCAGAAGAACTGCCAGGAAACACAAGGCCAGGTCCCTCATTTTTCCAGGCTAGGTGCAGCCGGACTTGTTTCGCCAGGTATAGCGATCCTCTCTCTAATATTTCGCCAGCGTAGCTCGACCCATGGACGATCAGCCAGCACAGGCGAATCCGCCGGAAGTCCGGTCACGCCCTCGGACCGCCTGCCTGCCGCGACCCCAAAAAACCTCGCTCCCGATCCGCGCGGTTCGGCCACCGCCGAGGCCTCTTTCAATTGCCTGCAACCCGATCCAAACCAAGCCCCAAGCCCAGACGCCTAGAGCCTGTCGATGTTCTACCCGGCTATCATCGAGGTCGGGTCCGTCGGTAGCGAGCAGGCTGTGCCCAGGCCAAGAAAGTCCTGGCCGCCCATATCGTCCAAGGCCTGGTAGCCAGCTCGAGCGCCGCCGTGGAGTGGCCATTCTGGCCATCATTGCAGACTGGATATAAAAGCCGCCAGGAGCGCGGCGAGAGAACGTCTCCAGTCCGAGCTGGATTTTTTTTCAAGCTAAGGAAAGGTGGTCTCCCGCCATATACTAAGCAACGATGATATTCAAGAGTGGAGAACCTCATGCCAAGCAACGGAGAAAAGACCCACACCGAGCGCGTGGTGCACGCCGTAACGGTCACTGCTGAAGGGGTCAACCGCGACCTCACCAATCTGACCAAGAATGTCATCGTCAACGCGATTCAGGGCTTTCAGGATATTACCGGGAGCGTAGCCCAGGCCGCTCTGGACAATACCCGTGGGGGAGTTCAGGGCGCTGCCATAGTTGGCCAGGACCTGGGTGACCTCGGCAAAAAAGCGGCCCTGGGCAGCATCGCCGGTGCGAGTGAGGTTGGCAACCAGTTGGGCCTGGCCATAAAAAGCGCCGCCATTGGTTTCATCCACGGCTCGGCCGATGTAGGCAACGAGCTTGGCAAGGTTTGCAAGACCGGCGCCATTAACGCCATCAAAGGTAGCGGCGAAGTCTGCGCCGAGCTCGGCCATGTGACCAAAGAAAATCTGCTCGGCACCATTGAGGGTGGAACCGAAGCCGCCTCTTCGATGGAGCGATTCTTGACGGTGGCGGCTCGCGCCGTCATGCGCGGAGTAGCGGAATTCAAAGCTTCCAAACCACCGGCCGGTGAGCCCGCCCGTCCACAGGTTCCGACCGCCAGCCTGGATGACATGCCGCCCGTGGTGGCTGAAAAACGAACTCAGTCCAAGCCTTAATTCCCGCCTCGCGGGCAGTTCCACACCGGCCACAAAGGAAGAGTTCCCCGCAGTTCAAAAAAGCGCATGATGTTGAATGAGGCCACCGGGCGCCTGATCCTCGCGAATTCGAATCGAGAATAGAATGAGCAACCAGCAGCGCCAGCGTACCGAGGATTTCCTCCGTCAGGAGACCCTGAAAATAGCCAAGATCCTGTTGCCCAGCCTGGAATCGGAGGCGGTCAGCGCCGCTCACCGGCGCACGGGGTTATCTTTTCTATCGCCTGCCTTACTCGACGTTCTCTGCGCGGAGCGTCAGGAACTGGAGGCACGGCGCCGCGAACTGGAGGGCATGCCCGAGTTCCAGTTGTCTCCCGCCGAGGCTAAGCGCACCGCTCAAGAAGAGCTGGGAAGGCTCCAGGAATACCAGGCCGCCCTGGGCTCCGTCGTCCAGCAATGCCAGGCCCATCCGCGCTTCCAACTGCTGCTCCAGGTCGGCTACGGCACCAGCCGCTACAGCATTCCCTTCTGGCGCTATTCCTTCTACCTCGACCGCTGGGCCGCCAACGAACTCTGCGCCAGCACCGGAAAAAACGACTTCCAAACGCTCCTGGACGAGTACCAGTCCGCCGAAGACTCCCTCAAAATCCTGCAGGCCCGCTCCCAGCGCCTCAGCAGCGACCACCCCTCTCCCCGGGAAGAATGGGAGCAATGCGGCCTTCAGCTGGAAAAGCTCAAAGCCAGCCAACTTAGCACGCTCCAAACCCGCATCCAGCTCGCTCTCCTGAAAGGCGGAGAAGTCTGGCAGGTTCTGAAAGCAAGCCAGCCAGGCGTCGAATTCGTCCGTCTAATGGGTTCCGTCGAGCGTTTGCGAGACCAACTCGAAGACTTTCGCGGCGGACGCCGGTAGCTCTACAGTAGTCTTTCCTCGAGAGCGCTGATCGCGATTCCGGCCCGGCCGGGTTGCACTTTCCTTTTGGTGGCCTTTTTTGATGGGCCAATCGGGTATAGGAACAGGCGCCTCTTTGGGCTCATGATTTCGGGCATGTGCTTGTTGCCTCTACCAAGAGCGCGGGCCGATCCGGGCCGTGGCTATTTTCGACGCCATCGCTACGAGGACGATCAGCACCGCTACGCTCTGGCGCTCCAGTCTCGTCATTCTTCAGCCCTTTACTATTTTGTGTACCTCTACCTCGACCATTCCTGATTTGGGCCTTAGCCGAAGGCCTTTCTTACCAGTCTCTGCGGGACCCGGGCCTCAAGCCCTGAGATTCAAGCGGATCTACATGGACGGCTACCATCTGAAAGGCAACACCCCTCCCCTGTTTCCATAGTGGCCGGTGGAGCATGACGGACCGCCCCTCGACGAATTCAGTAAAAAACTACTAGAACTTCACCCCCGGGCCGGGTCTCCTTCCCTTCATTCAGACTTCGGAGGAGATGACCATGAGCACCAGTTGGAGCCAGCTACTTTATCGCGGACTGCAGGCCGGAGGCGCGGCTTTTATCGTTTCGGCGGCGCTATCCCAGGCCGCCCGTCACATGTTGATCCGCACCATCGGAACACAGCAACCCTTCGACCTGACTATCTGGACGTTGGTGGCATCCTGGCTTTTCACCGGTCTGCTCTGCCTGGCCCCGCTGGCCTGGGTTCTCAAGAAACGGCTCACCGGAGAATACCAGCTCAGCAACCCCGACCACCTCTGGGGTTGCCGCGAAGCCGCCGCCTTCTCGCTTTTCGCCAGTCCCCTGTGGTGGCTGGCTCCCGCCCTGATTCAGGCCAGCGGCCACTGACGAGCGGACTTGTTTACTCGACCATCGTCTTGGCGGGGTTGGCGGCAGCCACCACGGCCTTGGAACCGTAGTCGGCACCAGCTTTGACGCCGGCGCTGGCGGAGTTGCCTTCGACAGCCGCTCCAGCCGCTTTAAAGGGGGTCACGGCCAGGGTTCCGACACCTTCACCGATAGCGGTGATAATGTCGCCGGGAATACCGCCGATGCCGTCGAGGATTTTGCCGCGGACGTTGAGGCTCTTGTTGGTGGCGGCGTCGATGACGCCTCCGCCCACTTCGGAAACCAGCGCCGTGCCGGTGGTGGTCACGGCCGAGACGGCGCCCACGGCCAGACCGCCGGCGAAAGCGCCGACCGTGTTGGCCAGCGGACGGGTGGCGCTGCGGCCGGCGGGCACGCCCTGAGCCATTCCCTGGCTCAAGGACTGCTTATCCCAGGCGGCGGCAGCGCTGCTGAAAGGAGTGGCGATGGCGGTAGCGGCACCGTGCACGGCTCCGGCCACCGGAGCGGTGACCACGCTGCCGAGAGCAGCCAGGCCTTTGCCGCCCAAGTTCAAGTCTTTGTCGGTGGCGGCCGTCTTCAGGCCCTGGCCCAGGTCACCGAAGGTGGTGGTGACGATGGCTCCGGCGGCCGAAGGCACGGCCGTCAAGGCGCCGCCCACGAAGGCGCCGGCGGCGCTGGCGAACTTACCAGCCCGGGTATCGAAGCTTTCCCTGGCGGCAGCCTGGATAGCTCCGCCCAGGGATTTCTCTTTCCAGGCCACGGCCGCGGCCGCGATCGGGGTGGTGACGATTTTGCTGGCACCGTGCAGGATGCCGGTCACCGGCGAGGCGACAGCGGCGCCCAGGCCGCCCAGCGAAAGCTGCTTGACACCGTTCCAGGCTTCCTTGCCCATGGTGGCGATGGCGGTGGCCACTCCGCCCACGCCGCCGATGAGGACACCGGCCACGGTGGCGGCCATGGTCTTGGCCGTGCGCCCGAAGGGAGGCAGCGGGAGGTCCCAGGGGTCTTCGCCTTCAGCCAACTTTTTGGCCTTGATTTCGGCGCTACCTTCCAGCATATCGGTGGACAGGTTGTCCATGGTCTTGCGAACTTTGGTCCAGGAGGTGTCGACGGCCTTGCCGATGGTGAAGTCACGGGGCTTGTCGGCTTCGTGGGCGGAGAAACCGCGCACGGCGCCGGAGAGGACGCTGCCCACCAGGCCGATGCCGGCGGCGGCGGTGGCACCGGCCAGGATGACCGGGCTGAGCAGACCGGCCACAACTTTGATGTTCGGTCCGATGGTTTCGGCTTGAATCAGGTTGAGAGCGCTCCTGGCGCCGTGAGCGGCCACGCTGGGCAGCTTGCCCAGGTAACCGACGGTGGAGGTGGCCATACCGGCCAGCATTCCCGAAACCCGGTCGGTGCCGGCCAGGGTCTTGTCGACGGTGGCATCCACGATCTTCTGAGTGACCGAGGTGGTGTCGTTCCGCGGCGGCTTGGGAGGCTCGGGCTGGTCGTTCTTCAGAAGGGTGGGCTGAGGACGGTTGGGCAGCGAGGTGATCTTCATGACTACTTTTCTCCCTTGTGGCCGTGCAGAGCTTCTCTGGCCTTTTCCATCACCGCTTTGCCGGTGGTCTTGATCGACTCGATCGGGTGGCCGTGCCAGCCTTCCGAAAAGCCTCTCGAGAAATTGTCGCGCAAGGCCAGTCCGGCCATCACCGGTCCGACCGGGATGTAGGCCAGGGTCTTGGCGATACCGCCCACTCGTGAACCAAAGCTGCGGTCTTTGTCGGTGAAGGCGTGCTTGATGTCCTTGGCGGCCAGCATCACTCCAACGCCGGTGCCGATCACCAGTCCGGCCGGGCCGGCGATGAGGGCGCTGGTCACACCCGAGAAGGTGGCGGCGGCCAGTTTGGGGGCGTATTCTTTGATGAACTTGCCGGTTTCAATGGCGCCCTTCTTAGCCAGCTTGGCGCCTTCTACGGCGGCATCCTTGGTGGCGATGGCGACCTTCTTACCAATTTTGTAGGCGGTGACCGGCACCTTGACCATCAGGAACTCCATCCCGTAAAGGGCGCCCTTGAAGATTTTGTCCAGCGGGATATCCCAGGGCTCTTCGCCCGGGGCCAGCTTCTTATTGCCGAACTTTTCCATGTTGGCGACGGCCTTGCCCACCAGCGTGGCCGGCTCTTGCTTGCCGCCCTGCAGGCGCTCGGCGATGGAACCGGTGGTATCCTTGGTGAGCAGGTCGTCGTAGGAGCGGCCGTTGCGCTTGAAGGCTTCGGCGGCGCCCATAAAGGGAGTGGCCACCAGGGCGCCGGCGGCGACCATCGGGATGCCGGCCAGAGCCACGATGCTGCCCACAAACTTGGCGTAAGGCCCGATGGTCTCGGCTTTCCAAAGGTTCTTGTAGGTGGAGGCTACCATACCCGGCATCTGAGCTACGTTACCCACCAGATGCCCGCCGATACCGGTGAGCACGCCGGAAACTTTATTCCCGATGGCTCTTGAGCCGTTGTAAACGTCGGCCTGCGTCTCGAATTCCTCTTTGATGGAGGGAGGCTTGGGCGGCTCGCCGCCGGGCGGGAGCCCTGCCGGTGCTTTCGGTGTGGGACTGGACATGATCTTCATGGTGTGTGCGGTAACCTTTGCTTTCGTTATCCACACCCTATAGGCAGGCCATGAAAAAAGAATGAAACTCAGGCAGAAGCCAGCACGAAACACATGCCGATAATAAAAGTCACCGCCACCGCAATCACCAGGACAGCGGTAAGGGTGCTGATCGCCCGGCCTGGAGCCTGGTAGCTCAAAGTCACGTTGCCGTCTCGACCGCGAGCCGCGCGCAAAGTGCCGGCCTGAGGCCGGCAAGAGTAGTAGGCAATACCCAAGTTCCGAGAAAGCTCTTCAGCCTTTCGGGCCGGCACGAGTCCCTCATAAGAGGAAACTCTGACCATCCGCGCCGATTTGGTGACCAGGCACAGGGCGTACTTCCAGTGTCGGTTGCCCTGTTTGTCATCCGACCAGATGCTCATGACCGCGGCCGAATGCAATTGAGAAAATTCAGCGATGCGTGATTTGAAAGTGTGGCCGAAGATCTTGCGCACCAACTCCAACTGCTGGGTTCTCGAATCCAATTGGTAACGCACGTCATAGTTGGCTTTCAGCCGGAAACCCAGGGCCCATATACAGGCCATTCCCAGGAAAAAAGGAAATACCGGGAATTCGGCCCAAATCGGAGGCCGGCCATTCTTTCCCGGCGAGACGAAAAAGAACCAGATGGCCAGGCTGGTTCCTCCCATGCACCAGGGAGAGCCCAAAAACCAGAACAGATTCTCTAGCGGGCTATCATAGTCCAGCTCCAAAATCTCTTCAGACTGACTCATAGACCTCCTTAAGGGTCTCTAGATGGGCTTTCCAAACCTCATCCTCCACCACGTTTTCCAGGGATAAATCGAGCCTGAGGTCATCACACCAGAGCACCCCTCGACCGTGGGCCGGACCAAACACTGCAGAAGGAACGGAGTATTGCACTCCGTGGACGACAGCCGCGCTGGGCGCCCCCCAGGCCGGAGCGGGTGACCAGCCGAACAAGGCGCGCAAATTCCCCCGGGCGGCCATTTGCTGAACCCTGGGGGCACCGCGCCAGTCACCCGGTACCTCGCCCAGCCGCCAGACACGCATGCATTCCCCCAATCGGGGCAGAACCTGAATCAGCTTACCGTTCACGCGGATGGGAATCGGCCAAAACCACAGTGAGCGCGCAACATCTCCAGAGTCGGCGACTGGGCTCCCATCACGCTCCCGAGCAATCGTTGAAAGACCCCGGCGTTGGGGTGTTCCTGCACGTAGAGACAAAGGCCGGGACGTCCTCGGCACCAGGAATTGACGCTGCGAAAACGATTGCCCGTCAGGCGCAGACTCCCGCCACTCCGGCTCTTCTCATCGGTCAGATGGAGTGAAACGTAGAAAGGATTCAGACCGGCCGCGCCCAGCACGGCCCGGGCCAGGTAGCGCAGGGGTATGAGGGACGGATCAGAGGAGAACAAAGAAGTGAAGAGCTCACGCAGCGATTCTAATTTCAGATCCAACCAGCCCACCAGGTCAATTCGGCAAGCATCGGTACGAATCGAAACTACAATTTCTTGGGCAGCGGCCGCGCAGCCGCCAGGACATAGCGCCGGGGATCGCGTAGCTGAAAGCGAGCCAACTTCTCCAGAGCAGCGCTGGAAGTCATAGAGAACTCCCCGCTCGAATCGGCGGTTGCCTCCCAGCGTAGTTCCGCCACCAACTGATCTATGGGGTCCAGCCTCATCTGAACTCTATTCTCTGCGCAGTTAGCCCGGAACCTGCGCGGAAGAAACCGATCGGGAGGGCGACGTAGACCAGATGAACTCTTTCACTCGGCGACGATTTTTGTTGGACTTGGCGGCCGTGGGCGGCATCCTGGCGCTGGCCGCGGGTCAGGAGCTGGAAGCTCGTCCCCTGCCCGACCCCGAGCTGAAAAAGAAGATGGATGAGGCCATCGACAAGGCCTTCGCCAAAACCAAGAAAGAAACTCCGCCCAAGCCCCAGCCTCCCCCCTATCCGGCCCCGGGGAAGGTGGCCCAACCCCCGCGCTATCCTTCACCGGGCGTGGTGGCGCCGCCTCAGTCCAGGCCCTGAACCTCTATGGCCAAGCCTCCCTGGCTGCGCTACCTCAATCCCCACGAGTTGCGCTTGCTCCAAGAAACCGACCAGCAGTTGCTCACAGTGCCGCCGGCGCGCGGCAAACTGGGCGCCTGGGGAGAGAAAAAGCTGACCCAACTGGCTGAGAAGGTCCCCGAGAACCTCAAGAATCAGCTGACCAACGCTGTCTCCAGCGCTCTTGAACAAATGCGCCAGGGGTCGACCTGGCTGGTTTCGCGCGAAGCCGTGCTCCAGCGTCTGGAACGGGACACCGGGCCGCTACGTGGTTCTCTGGACATTCTTCGCCAGCCCGTGCACCGGCTCGACAATTTTTGCGCCGACCTGGTACAGACCAACACCACCGGCCTGACCTTGGAAGGTGCCGTCACCGGAGCGGCCGGCGTGGTCGGCCTCATCGCCGACATCCCTATTCTCTACTGCTCCCTGTTTCGCATTATTCAGGAAATCGCCATCGTCTACGGCTTTCCGGTCAAACCGCCGCAGGAGCGCTTTCACGTCATTCAGGTGCTCGACCTGGGCCACAGTCTGGACCATGCCCACCGCCCCGAGCTGGCGCGCCAGACCTTTCAGATGCAGGAGATGATCGGCCAGGGCACCAGCGTGGAGGCGCTGGAAACCTTGCAGGCCTTCTCGGTGCGCAGCTCCGGGCCCCAGACCCAGGCGCTGGTGCGCAACTTCCGTCTGGCCCGCCAACTGGCGCTCGACCTGCTGGAACGCAAGCTGCTCCAGGGCCTGGTGGTGATCGGCTCGGCCATCGGCGCCGCCTCCAATTACCAACTGGCTCGCGACGTGGGCCTGGCGGCCCGCCACGCCTACCGACGCCGCTTTCTGATGGAAGTAGCCTTGCGGCGCAGTTGAACTTCAAAAGTCGAGCCCCAGTGCAACCCGCTGGGAAGATTTGTTACCAAACGTGAATCTTTAGAAGCCTCTCACGAATAGACCGGCACCGCGTTCCATGCTACCTTAGAGTAGTGATCCTATTTTCTAATCGGAGCCTTCGGGAGTTTAAGACTTGACCGTCTCAAGCAGCGGATCCTCGACCACTTCCAGCGAGGTACGCAGCGCCAAAGCGCGTACTTCTGCAGCCGTCTCCACCAATAAACCCGCTCCCGCCCCCGCCTCCAAACCGGCCGCCCCGAAAACTCCCAGCCTTTCCGCCACCCAGCGCCTGGAACGCTCGCAGGCCGCGACGGCTGGGAGTACTGTGCGTCACGAGCCCGAGGAAACCCGTCACGGCGACGATGTCCAACTCTCCTTCGACCCCAGCCGCGACGACAATGAAGTCGGCCGCTACGAGAAGCTCAAATCCCTGACCGGTACTCTGGGTCAGGCCACCGTCAACAAGATCTCGTCCCCTCCCGCTCTGCTCAATCGCCGCGATGAAGCCCAGGGAATCGAAAGCACCTCGCGCACCTCGCAAGCTTCCAAGGTCAAGACTTTGTTGCTGGAAGACTCGCTGCCCCTGACCAGCACCTCCAGCAGCGATAGCCAGACGCGCTGGAAACTGACCTACCCCAACCAGCCCGCAACCGTCACCGAAAAGCCGACGGTGACTCCTGTAACCGGTTCCACCCAGCGCACCGCCGCCCCACTCGATCCCCTGAACCCGGGAGCCAACTTCGCTGGTCTCTGGTCCAAAGACCCAGCCTGGCAGGGCCTCCTCCCCTCACCCGCTGCCTCAGCAAACTCTACCGTCTCGGGTGGTGCGTCCGCTCCCATTGCTTCTGGCGCCCCCCCCTCGGCGCCTACGTCCGGAAGCACAGGTTCTCTCAAGCCGGCCGAAAGCGGAGGCATCGGTAAATTTTTCGGTGACGTGGGCCACGCCGTCAGTTCCGCTGTCGAAGGCGTGAAAGAAGCCGTCGGTTCGGCCGCCAACGGCGCCGGCGCGCTCACTGAAGGAGCCAGGAACGCCATCGGCCAGGCCGCCAGTTCGGTCAAAGATAGCCTGCTCAAACCCTTCGGCCTGGGCGGCGATTCCAAAGCTCCTACTCCTGACACCCGCTTCCCAGGTGATCCCAAAGTTCCCGACAACAAGACGATTTCCGACAACATCTTTAGCAAACTCCCCAACCTGGGCGGGGCCAAAGAAATACCCGAACCCGGCTCCCGCCCTGGAATGAGCAATAAACCGGTCTCAGAAGTCACTCGACAGAAAGCCGAGCCCCAGCTTAAAGATGTCGGTGCTGGTCTGACCCAAAAGACGCAGCCAACCGAAAGGCCGGTGGAGAAGTTGACTCGTCCAGGTTTGGTCGAGCCCTCACAGCAGGGCCGGGAGGCCCATCCCGGTGCCGGCGGGACCGAGGGCGCCCAAATCGGCTCTGAACTCGGCCGAACCGCCGGGGGAATCGGCAAGGCGGTAGGCCGGAGTGTCGGAGACGTCCTCAAGGGAGTCACCGAAGTCGGCAAAAGCGCGGCTGAAGCGGTAGCCAAAGGCGTCACGGAAGCAGGCGGTAAAATCGGGGGGGCTCTGGGTGAAGCCACGCGCGGCCGCCAAACCGATCCCACCCGGCCCCAGGAACCCGGAACTCGTCAGAGCAGCGACCCGCGCCCTGGCGGCAAGCCTCAGGCCGGTACGCCCACCATTCAAGAGCCCGGCACTCGTCAGGACCACGAACCGCGCAACCGCAGCAATGATCCCAACCGCCCTGGCACACAGACTCCCGGCCAGCCGACCCAAGATCCAAGCGGCAAGCCGAACACCCAGGAACCGGGCACCCGTCAGGGCAATGAACCGCGCACCCGCGGCAACGAGCCCAACCGTCCCAGCACCCAAGACCCTGCCGGCAAGCCTCAAGCGGGCACACCGACCATTCAAGAACCCGGCACCCGTCAGGGCAATGAACCACGCAACCGCGGCAATGAGCCCAGCCGCCCCAGCACCCAAGACCCCACCGGTAAGCCTCAGGCGGGCACACCCACCCTTCAGGAGCCCGGCACCCGTCAGGGCAACGAACCGCGCACTCGCGGCAACGAGCCCAACCGCCCTGGCACGCAGACTCCCGGCCAGCCGACCCAAGATCCCGCTGGCAGGCCGAACCCCCAGGAACCTGGCACTCGTCAGGGCAATGAACCGCGCAACCGCGGCAACGAGCCCAACCGCCCTGGCACACAGACGCCCGGCCAGCCGATCCAAGACCCAAGCGGCAAGCCGAACACCCAGGAACCGGGCACCCGTCAAGGCAATGAACCGCGCAACCGCGGCAATGAGCCCAACCGCCCTGGCACGCAGACTCCCGGCCAGCCGACCCAAGATCCGGGCGGCAGGCCGAACACCCAGGAACCTGGCACTCGTCAGGGCAATGAACCGCGCAACCGAGGTAATGATCCCAACCGCCCTGGCACACAGACGCCCGGGCAACCGACCCAAGACCCCAGCGGCAAGCCTCAGGCGGGCACACCGACTATCCAGGAGCCCGGCACGCGCCAGGGCAACGAACCGCGCAACCGTGCCAGCGATCCCAACCGCCCAATCGATCCAAGCCGTCCGTCCAATCAAGAGCCCAACCGCCCCGGCCAACAAACGCCGGGCCAGCAACCGGGTCCCAACCAGGACCCCGGCAAATCCGCCAACCAAGATCCCAACCGGCCATCCCGGCCGGTCGATCCGAATCGTCCTGGACGAGAGCCCGCGCTTGGTCAACAACCCGCCCCGGGCCAACAACCCGCTCCCGGTCAACAGCCCACGCCGGGCCAGGACCCGGGCAAGCCGGCCAATCAAGAACCAGGCCGTCCCAATCGTCCTGGACGAGAGCCCGCGCCCAGTCAACAGCCCGCCCCGGGACAACAACCGGCTCCCGGGCAGCAACCCGCGCCAGGCCAAGACCCGAGCAAGCCAGTCAATCAAGAACCAGGCCGTCCCAATCGTCCTGGACGAGAGCCCGCGCCCGGACAGCAACCGGCTCTCGGTCAACAGCCCACGCCGGGCCAGGACCCGAGCAAACCATCCAATCAAGAACCGGGCCGTCCCAATCGTCCTGGACGAGAGCCCGCGCCTGGTCAACAACCAGCGCCAGGCCAACAACCGGCTCCCGGGCAGCAACCCGCGCCGGGCCAAGATCCGGGCAAGCCGGCCAATCAAGAACCAGGCCGTCCCAATCGTCCCGGACGAGAGCCCGCGCCTGTTCAACAACCAGCGCCAAGTCAACAACCGGCTCCCGGTCAACAACCCGCGCCGGGCCAGGATCCGGGCAAGCCGGCCAATCAAGAACCGGGCCGTCCTAATCGTCCGGGACGAGAACCTGCTCCCGGCCCGCAACCAGCACCTGGACAACAACCCGCGCCAAGCGGCCAGGCTCCGGCTCCATCTGCCCAGGAACCCGGTCGCCCCAACCGCCCCGGACGAGAGCCCGGGCCCGGTCAACAACCCGCCCCGAGCAGCCAGGCTCCGGCGCCATCGGTTCAGGAGCCCGGTCGCCCGCGCTCCGGCCAGGACGGAGGACCGCGGCGGGATGGCCAATCCCAGCAGCCGGCCCAATCACCCCAAACCCCGCAGCCTCCCCAGCAGCAGCCGGCGCAACCGCCTCAGCAGCGCGATAGCCAGCCGCGCCCGCAGCAGCCCCAAACCCCACAGCCTTCCCAGCAGCAACCGGCGCAGCCCCCCCAGCAGCGCGATAGCCAGCCACGCCCTCAGCAGCCCCAAACCCCACAGCCTTCCCAGCAACCGGCGCAGCCGCCCCAGCAGCGCGATAGCCAGCCGCGACCGCAGCAGCCCCAAACTCCACAGCCTTCCCAGCAGCAACCGGCGCAGCCGCCCCAGCAGCGCGATAGCCAGCCGCGACCGCAGCAGCCCCAACCGTCGCGTCCACCCAATCCGGCACCACAGCCCAATCCCGCCAATCCGCCGGCTCCGACCCCACCCATCGAGCGCTTGGCCGCCAAAGCCCCGGCGGCGCCTACCGCTCCGCCGGCTCGTCCGATCTGGCCTGCTCCCGAAGCGCCCCGACCCAGCCTGGTCGTACCCGAAGAAACCCGGCGCCCCATGCCGGACATGCGCTTTCCCGGCGACCAGAAGCCCAAACTGATCGGTGCCGGCGGCTCCAGTCAAGGCGGCTCGGTTCAGGTCCAGGGAACGGCCCAGCCGACTCCCAGCGAAGCTCCCGAACCGATCCAGCTGCGCCAGTTAACCCGCTTTGACCAACTGGAAAACAGCCAGAATTTCCGCATATCCCCCTACGTTCAGGCGCAGCGACTGCGCGAAAACGAGGAATGGATAGCCCAACAAAAAGCCTCCGCCAACGAGGCCAAAGCCGCTTCCAGGGCGGACAAGTCCGAACCGGCCAAAGAGAAAAAAGCGGACAAAGAAAAAGCGCTGGAAGCCAAGCCCCAGGCTCCTCCAAGACCCATCCAGCGGGCCATCGTGGGCGCATCCGGCAAGGGCGGCCCCAAGAACGAGGCTCCCACTACCGCTTCGCGCGTGGAGACCCTCAAGAAATTCTCGGAGCAATTCCAGCTCTCATTCGCCAAGCAGGACGGAGTCCGCAACGCTCCTCAAGTTCCGCCCCCGCCCGGGCAAACGGCCGCGCCGGCTCCCCAGGCCGCGCAGCAACCGGCAACCCCTACTCCCCAGAACTTCCAGGCCAATCAGGCTTCCCAAACCAGCCAGGGCGCCCAGGCGGCTCAGGCCGAGAAAGCGCAACGAGCCGAAGCTAAAGAAGCCGCGGCCGCTGAAACCCGCAGTCTGTCCAAAGCGGAAACCAGCAAGAAGGAAGAAGCCGCTAAACTCGAGACAGTGCGGCCCGAGAAACCCGAGCGCCTGAAAGTCCCCGTCAAAGAAACCGTGGAAAAAACCGAAGATTGGACCGGTATTCGCCGTTCCACCGGCTTCCAGCAAGTCAAGCAAGAGATGGACACCAGGCAGCAGACGGCCGCCCCACAGCGCGAGGCTCCAACTCAAGAAAAAGCTGAAACCAAACAGGCCCAGCACAACTCCGGTTCCAGCTCGGGAGGCGAACGCGACCAGCAGAAAGGTCAAGAACGCCAGGGCGAACAAAACAGAGATCAACAACGGGAACGCCAGCGCGACGATCATCAGCAACACCGCCACGAGCGTGGCGACCGCGATCAGCAACAACAACAGCAGCGCCGTCGTCAGCAAGAAGAAGCCGCACCTCAGCAAGAATCGGAAAAGAGCGAGACGGAACATCAGGGGCAGCGCGAAGACACCCAGAAGTCTCAGAACTGCCGGCAATGCGGCGGCCCTCTGGTAGGCGTGGGTATGTGCTTGAACTGCAACCGCCCGGGCCGCTAAACGGAACACTTGACCGCGGAGTCCCGCTCGGTCTACCCTGGGGACTTGAGCGACATCTTACTGGTGGCCCTGAACGCCCGTTATCATCACACTTCCTTCGCCCTGCGCTATCTCAAGGCCAATCTGGCGGAACTTGAGGACCGCTGTGAACTGCTGGAGTTCACGCTCGAAGAACGTGCCCTCGACTGCGTCGAAAAAATTCTGCTGCACCAGCCGCGCCTGGTCGGTTTCTCCGTCTACATCTGGAATACAGCTCAAACCCTCGAAATCATCCGCATCCTGCGCAAAGTTCAGCCCGATCTTCCAATCGTGGTGGGCGGTCCCGAAGTCAGCTACGAATGGGATCAGCAGGAAATCGTGGCTCTATCTGATTACCTGGTCACCCACGAAGGGGAAGTGGCTTTCCAAAACCTGGCCCGGCAAATTCTCAACGGAAAGCCTCCAGCGCAAAAAGTGCTGGCCGGAGGGCAACCGCCCCTCGAACAAATCGCGCTCCCCTACCGTCTCTACAGCGACCACGACCTGCAGCATCGCGTCGTTTACGTGGAGGCTTCGCGTGGTTGTCCCTTCCGCTGCGAATTCTGCCTCTCCTCGCTGGATAAGTTGGTGCGCTATTTTCCTCTCGAGACCTTACTGCAAGAACTGGAGACCCTGCTGCAACGAGGGGCCCGCCAATTCAAATTCATCGACCGCACCTTCAATCTGCGCCTGGAAGTCAGCCAGACTCTGCTGAAATTCTTCCTGGAGCGCTATACCCCGGATCTCTTTGTGCATTTTGAAATGGTACCGGATCGCTTTCCGGAAGAACTCCGCCAACTGGTGGCCCGCTTTCCGGCCGGAGCGGTGCAGTTTGAAATCGGCATCCAAAGCTTTGACCCCGAGGTGCAGAAAGCTATCAGTCGCCGCCAGGACATGCCGAAACTCGAAGACAATCTCATTTATCTGCGGACGCAAACCGGGGTTCACATTCACGCCGACCTGATTGTCGGCTTGCCCGGCGAAACGGTGGTCCAATTCCAGCGCGGATTTGATCGCCTGGTGCAACTTAATCCCCAGGAAATCCAGGTGGGAATCCTCAAGCGCCTGCGCGGCACGCCCATTCTGCGCCACGACCAGGAATACGGGATGGTCTATAGCGATTCGCCGCCCTATGAGGTACTCAAGACGGAGGCGATTCCCTTCGCCGAAATGATGGAGATGAAGCGTTTTGCCCGGTTCTGGGAAGCGTTGGCCAACCGCGGACGCTTTCCCAGGGTGCTGCCGATACTTCTGGACGGCAGCCCGTTCCAGCGTTTCCTGGATTTCACTCGCTGGGCCCTGCCAAAAATCAAAACCACCCGTGAGATGCCTCATCTCAAGCTGGCCGAGTTGCTCTTCACCTACCTGATCGACGAACTCCAACTCGACCTGCTGAGCACCGCCGAAGCCATGCTGCTCGACTTCACCGAAGACGGCAAGCGCCATCCTCCCGGCTTCCTCTACGAGCGCAGCGAAATCCCCCGAGAAATGCTCAGGCCGGCCAAAGCGCAAGCGCCCCAGCGCTGCCTGCCGGAACGCCAGGCCCGCCACCTGGCCGCCGCTCCAGGCGGGCCCCCCGGCCGCCTCTAGCGCCCCCCGACCCGCACCCGTGCACGCAATGCCAGGACCCCGTGCACGCACCTCCCGACCCACAGCCCGCGCTCACCCGTGCACGCAATGCCAGGACCCGTGCACGCAACCCCCGACCCCGCAGCCCGCGCTCACTCGTGCACGCACCTCCCGGAACCCGTGCACGCAACCCCGACCCCCACAGCCCGCGCTCACCCGTGCACGCAATGCCAGGACCCGTGCACGCACCTCCCGACCCACAGCCCGCGCTCACCCGTGCACGCAATGCCGGGACCCCGCGCACGCAACCCACAACCCCGCAGGCCCGCGCTCACCCGTGCACGCAATGCCAGGACCCGTGCACGCAACCCCCCGACCTCGCAGCCCGCGCTCACCGGTGCACGCAATGCCGGGACCCCGCGCACGCAACCCACGACCCCGCAGGCCCGCGCTCACCCGTGCACGCAATGCCAAGACCCGTGCGCGCCCCCGGAAAAATGAGCGTTCTGCGAGGTCAAGAAACTTCTATCGCAAGCAACCCAATCTGACGGACCGGCAACACCTTGGCAACAACTCCGTCGCAATTCAGATACATAATAGCAGCAAGGAAGCCGACCGGTGAGTAAGATCACTCGGAAGCGACCGTCTCCTGTGTGTGTAATGTGTGTGTGTAAAAGGGCTCCGCCAATAACGGAGCCTTTTTTATTTGTCCAGCCGGGCTCGCACCCAGGCCAGCGCCTCTTCCGAGGTGGCGAGCTCACCCTCATCGCGCGCCTGCTCGACGGCGGCAATCCAACGGCCCACTTCCTTGCCAGCGGGCACGCCCAGGGCCAGCAAATCACGCCCCCGCAGCAGCTCGGCGCGAGCCATTGCGGCCACGGGATACTCCCGCAGCAACTCCCCGAAGAGGCGAGCCGGTAAGTACTCCGGAACCGGCAGGGCCCGTCCCCGCTGATCGGCCTCGCACAGCAACAAGAAGACTTCCCAATCCACGTGGGCGAGATCCCGAATCAGCCGCCTCAAGGCGTTCACCTGCTGCGACGGCGACATTTTGCCCCGGTCCATTTCCCGCACCAGTTGCATAGGCCGCATGTGTTTGCTTACGCAATCCAGAACTGCCAGCTCGATCGCCTCGCCAAAGCGATGGCGCTGGAACCAGGCTCGGGCCGGCTTCAGCCCGGCGTGTTCGTGGCCGTGAGCGCTGATGCGGCCGTGCTCCCGGCGCGTGGTGGAGGGCTTGCCCAGGTCGTGCAACAGGGCGGCCAGGCTCAGCACCAGCCGTTGCCCCACCGGCAAGTCCCTGCCCAGGCGAGCCGCCTCGTCCAGCACCAGCAGCGTATGCACCCAGACGTCCCCTTCAGGATGAAACTCCGGATCTTGCTCGCAGCCATGCAGAGCCCACAATTCCGGATAACAGCGCTCGATCACGCCCCAATCGTCCAACAACTGCACGGCCTGGCTGGGCCGCCGCGGCATGATAAGCAATTTCTCCCATTCGCGAGTGACCCGCTCGCGCGGCAACCCGGGCATCCGTTCCAAAACCGAGCAGATATCCGCCCGCAACTCTGGCGCCACCCGCCAGTCGAAGCGGGCGCAGAACTGAGCTGCCCGCCACACCCGCAGAGGATCGGCCGCCATACTGCCTGGCCCGGCCGCCCGCAACACTCCCGCCTGTAAATCGGCCCCGCCCCCCAACGGATCCACCAGGCTCTGGGAAGCCACCTCCCAGGCGATGGCGTTGCAAGTAAAATCGCGCCGCCGGCAGAGCTGCTCCCAGTCCCCATAGCTTCCCGGCTCGACGCTGACTTCCAGCCAACCCAACCCCTCCAACTGCAACAACAACACCCCGTAAGACTTGCCTACCTGCTGCACCGGCCAGGGCGAAGCGGCCGCCACCTCCGCCGCCTGCGCCCCCACGATCTCAAGATCCAGATCCTTGCTCGGATGGCCGCGCAAGGCGTCGCGCACGCTGCCGCCCACCACCAGCAGGCGAGCCGTGGGAAAATGCGTTTCCAGCCAACGCTGGAGGGGAAGCAAGAAAGTGCCGTCGATTAGCATCGACAAGAAAGTAGCCGTAATTGCTTGAGGAGTAAACCCATGACGTTGACCCTGCCCACTCTGTCGGAACACTATCGCCTGCGCCAGCCCTCGGCCATCCGCATCGCCTCGATGAAATTCGCCGAGCGCCAGGACGGTACCGAAGCCATCAACGTCGCCATCGGCAATGTCTCGCTGCCCATGCACCCGGCCATGCAAAAGCGCCTGCAAAGCCTCGGCGAGAAAGGCTCCCCTTTCGCGGAAGGCGTCGTAAAATACACGGCCACCGTGGGCGAAGCGGAAACCAACCAGGCCTTCCTCAACATTATCGCCTCCTCGGGAGCGCCGATTGACGGCCTTTACTCCCAGGTAACCGACGGCGGCAGTCAGGGCATGGAACTGGTCATCCTGGGTGTGTGCGGGGCTGCCGGCAGCCGCGAACGCCCGCTCCTCCTGATCGATGCCGCCTATACTAACTACCTGAGCTTTGCCGATCGCCTGGGCCGCTCTACCTGCTCAATCCAGCGCCAGCTCCAGGCTAACGGCAAGTTCTCTCTCCCCAGCGCCGCGGAAATCGAAGCGACCATCCAAAAGCACCGTCCCGGAGCGCTGGTGGTGATTCCCTACGACAACCCCACCGGGCACCTCTACGACCGGGCCAGCCTAGTGAGTCTGGCCCGGCTGGCCGTCAAATACAACCTCTGGATTATCAGTGACGAAGCTTACCGCGAGTTGTTCTACAACGGGGCCCCCACTCTGAGCATCTGGTCGATCAGCGAAGAGGAAGTGCCCGGCATTCGCGGCCGCCGCATCAGCATTGAAACCGCTTCCAAAGTATGGAACGCCTGCGGCCTGCGCATCGGCGGCCTGGTCACCGACAACCTGGAATTTCATCAACAGGCCGTGGCTGAAAACACCGCCGGTCTATGCTCGAGCGCCATCGGCCAGTACATCTTCGGAGCCCTGGCCCACGAATCGCATGACCAACTGAAGCAATGGTATTCGCAGCAGCGCGCCTACTACGCCGGCATGCTCAACCACTTCACCGAGACCACTCGCCAGTTGCTGCCGGGCGTCATCGTCAGCAGCCCGGATGCGGCCATCTACTCGGCCATCGATGTGCGCGACATCGCCAAACCCGGCTTCAACGCCTTGCAATTCGTGCTCTGGTGCGCCCAGCACGGGGCCGTGGAGGTGGAAGGCAAAAAGATGACCGTGTTGACCGCTCCTATGAGCGGCTTCTACTCGGTGGCCCAAGGTGAGGCCAATCCCGGTGATACGCAGATGCGCGTAGCCTATGTGGAGAGCCCCGAACGCATGAAGCTGGTGCCGGAGGCCCTGGCCGAGCTGTTCAAAGCCTACGAAGCGTCTAGGAGCTGTTGACATTAAGCGAGTATTCGGCGTCATTGCGCCATTTCGTCCTTCGAAGCAAATGGCGCAGAATCGACCTTCAGGGGCTAATTGTCAACAGCTCCTAGAGCCTGAAGCGGCCGGCTTCGGAGGAGGCCACGAAGAATTCACCGACCGATTTCAAGTTTTGCCAAATATGGCGAATTTCTTTGGCTTCCTCCGGGGAGATAGCCTGGTCGTCGGCCAGCGAAGCGGTCACGCTGGAAAGCAGCAGGGAGAACTCAGAAACCATGCGCTGGGTGGCCTGCAGTACCTCGACCGGCGAGGACAAGTCGCTGGGCGGATTGGCCACATAATAGCCGCCGGCTTGCTGGCATAACCATTCCAGGACCTGCGTATTCTTGGTCAACTGGACCAATTCGAGCACGCGATCAAGCGGATTGACCGCACGCCCCCCGTCTTCTCCATCGGGCTGGCACCACTTGTAAACCATCGACTGGGAAAGTCCCAGCTTATGGGCCGCCAGCTTAATACCCACCTCTTCCAGGCTGGCTTTGAGCACTTGATGAGATTCCATCCGAAACTGCTTCTGAACCCGCGCTCAACACCCTCCCCCCTCTTACGGCCGAAAGGTTACAAAATCGCGACAAAACTTTTGCCAAAATTATCTATTCTTAGTCTGTGGCAATGACGATTTCTCGCGATTCCTACTTCCTACCGGGCGATTTCTCGGTGGTCTCAGCCTACCAGAGCCCCGCCGCCGAAACCATCCAGGAAGCCGTTCCGCAGGACTTTTTCAGCGCCGATCAGCCCGACGAAGTCCATCTCATTCCCCCCCCGCGCTCGCGCCGCCTCATGGACACCGCCGAGGGCGCCCGGCCTTACTACGATGCCAAGGCCGACGCCAAAGCTCAATCCGCCTACTATCAAGATTTCCAACTCAACACCGAGGACGGCAAAGAAGCTTTCGAGCTGCTCTCCAAACTGGTCAAAGAATCGCATACCACCAAACTCGACTATCATCCGGAAAAATATGTCTATCCCTGGGTCGATCGCCGCCCAGACGGCCAGGTACAGAGCATCTACAGCCCGGACAGTGTCACCGAAATTACACCGGCCAAACAGCGAGCCGTGGATAAAGCGGTCGCACAGATGCTCAGTTTTGCTCCGCTGGCTCCGGAAACCGTGGCCGCCCACATTTCGCTCACCCAGACGGCCGGCTCGCTCAACTGCGAACACGTCGTGCCCCAGTCCTGGTACGAAGCCAAGGAGCCCATGCGCGGCGACCTGCACCACCTTTTCGCCTGCGATAGCCGCTGCAACAGCTACCGCGGCAACCGCCGTTACCACCAGTCCTCGGGGGTCAGCAACGAGAAGGTGACCAAATGCGGCATCCGCACCGACGACGGCAAAGGTTTTCAACCAATGGCCGGCCAGGGGGCAGTGGCCCGTGCCACTCTCTACTTCATGCTGCGTTACCCTAAAAAAGCCGCCGCTTACGGCTCCGAAGACCTGGCCTTATTGCTCGAATGGCACAAAAAAGACCCGCCTTCGCTTTACGAAAAGCACCGCAACCAGGCCATTCAAGAATTGCAGGGCAACCGCAACCCCTTGATCGACCACCCCGAATGGGCCGAAAAAGTCGACTTCACCCAGGGCGTCCTGAAAAGGCCGCGCCAGTAATCATTTCAAAGCAGCCAGGGCCTCCAGCACCTGCTGGTCGTGCCCGTCCACGTTGACCTTCTTCCAGACCCTGGCCACCTTACCCTGAGCGTCGATGAGAAAGGTGGAACGCACCACTCCCATGCTTTTTTTGCCATATAAATTTTTCTCGCGCCAGGCCCCATAACTTTCGGCCAACGCATGGTCGGTGTCGGCCAGCAGCGGAAAGTTCAGTTGGAATTTCTCCCGAAAGCGAGCGTGGCTTTCACTATCATCCGGCGATACGCCGAGCACCACCGCTCCCTGGAAGTCGGCGCTGCGGTCACGGAAGGCGCAGGCTTCCTTGGTGCAGCCGGGGGTGTCATCCTTGGGGTAGAAATAGAGCACCACCGGCTTACCGCGCAGTCCGCTCAAGGTTACCGTCCGGCCGCGATCGTCGGCCAGCGAAAAATCGGGAGCGGTCGCCCCCGCTTCAATCCAATCCATATTACCTCCAGTCTCCATAAAGCGAAAAGGCCGCCCAATAGAAAGGGTGCTGAAACTGCCGCTGGGCCAGAACTTCCAACTGCGCCTGCTGCAGGGCCTTACTCAAACTCAGCCCGCGTGCCAGCTTGGGATAAAAGGCCGACATCAGGCGTTCCGTTCCGTCGTCGCTTACATTCCAAAGACTGGCCAGCACCGCCTGCCCGCCGGCCACCGAAAAAGCCTGGGCCAGGCTGGTCACCTCACCGCCGGTCACGGCTCCCTCCTGCATAGCCGTCTGACAGGCGGACAAGGTGACCAACCGGGTGTTCTTTAGAGAAAGCCCGTAGACGTCGCGAATGTGCAGGCGCGAGCCGGCCACCACCAGATAGCTGGCCACCGGGTCCAAGCCGTTCAACACTCCGTGGGTGGCCAGGTGCAGATAACCGATACCGGCCGGCATCGGCCTGAGCAACTCCGGCCGGGCCGCTTTGCCGAAGTGCAGCCGGGGTCTTGGAAAGAACCGGGCGATCTGGCGAACTTCCCGCTCCGCCCCCGGCAGCGACCCGTCCGGGTTGGCCAGCGCCAACAAGCCCCTGGCCTGAGCCCCCCGAGTTTGCAACTCGCGCAGATCGGCCGCCTTGACCAGCTCCACGCATTGCCAGCGCTGGGCCACAAACTTCGGCCCCTTCGGTCCCATGCCACGAATCAAGCCGGCAAAGGGCAAATAATACAGGTTGCCGCTGGGCACGATGGCCACTACCGAGTGGCCGCGCAAATCCGCCTCCAAAGGACGCAGCAGCCAATCGTAAAGCCGGCGCCCATCCTCCAGCAACGGCCTGGTGTGGCTGTCGTAACCGGGTGCCGAGCGGTCCGTCCAGCTAAAATGCTTGAGCAGGTCCACTCGGGTGGGAAAGCTGGCGATGCGCCCCCGCCATCGGGCCACCGTTTTTTCCAGGTCCGCCTGGGCCACGTCCACACGGCGCACTTTGATTGCCTGACGGGTGACCACGAAAACATACAGCCCCTCGGGACCCGGCAGGTACTGGACGAGCACGGTATCGGCCGGCAGATGCTTTTGAGCGCTGGTCAAGTCGGCTGGTTGCACACTCAGAGCCAGTCGATAGCGCGGCTCACGCTGCAAGAGCTGGTTCAGCTTTTGCTGGAACTGTTCCCGATTCTGGGCCAGCAACTGGCTGTCGGGCGCTTTCCCAAGCGATCGCCGCACCGCGGCCTGCTGCTCCAGGCTCTGCCCCTCCTCACTGAGCTGCCGAACCCGAGCCACTTCCGGTCTTTGCCAGAGAGCCTTGGTGCCGCGTTGCACCGCCTCGAGGTTGTTGAAGCGAGCCACCGTGGCAAAAGCCTGAGCGGGCTGGCCCAGGTCGGCCTGCAGGCGGGCCAGCAGCATATAGTCGTGGCGATAGGCCTGAACCATCTGCAGACCCGCTCCCAGCTCGGCCAGGTATTTTTCCAGGGGACCCGTCCCCTGGCTCAATTGGGCGACCGCCTCTTCCTTGAGGCCGCGTTGTGCCAACCGCCGGCCCCGCTCCATGGGCAAGGCAATCAAGCCCGGGCGATACTGGCAGCGCTCCCATTCCTGCTGCAGACTCCCGATCAGCCTCTCCGCCTCCTCCCCCTGAGTAGCCGGGTTGAGCAGCAACAGGTAACGCGCGTCGCGAAATCCCGCCAATCCGTGGTAGCGTGTGGAGGAGTCGCCGGCGTTGAGCAATTCCTGGAGGTTGCTGGAGCTGGGCGAATGCAGTTGGCGCAAGGCCAGGTACCGGCTGCCCAGCGTATCCAGGTCGCCGTGCACCAACTCCAGCTGGAAATCCGTTCCCAAGCGGCGCCGCAGCAGAGGCGGACAGGTCTCGTTCTGCTGCTGCTGGTCTGCCTCCAACCAACCACGGTAGGTGTCCAGGGTCTTACCGGTCAATTCCAACAAGGGACGGGACTGTTCCAGACTGCGCGTGCCCAACCACTGATTGGTCAACTCCAAATCGAGCACGCCGCTCAGACATCCCAGCTGAGCGCCATAACTATCCTGGTTCAGCGCTTCTTCAGCCACCTTGAACATCTGCTGGCTATCAGCTAGCTGGGTCTCCTTAAACTCAGCCCGCCCATAGTTGATCTCGTTGTCGAGCACTCCTGACCAGTATTGGGCGCAGCGCATCCACAGGCGCATGTCGGCCGATCGATTGCCTTGATAGCCCGCCAGTGACTTCCAGGCCCGATCGTGGCGCAGGCGCAAGTCAGCCAGGTCCACCTCGGCCCGGCTGCGCGCCGCCAGCCGGTAACGCAGGGTTTCCAACACGAAGCCGTAGAGCGCCCGGCGCTCGGGTGCGGTGTGCTCGAGCGCCTCTTCCAAAGGATTGAGCAGCTGAGTGGCCAGGTCGGAGCGACCGCTGTCGGTGGCCACGACCGCCAGGCAGGCATAAAGAAAAGCCAGGTCATCCGGACTTTTCTTAGCCCACTCCACCAATTGCTGGCGCCGAGCCGCCGAGTAGGGGAAATCTCCCGAGAGCAAGCGCGCCTCGGCCTGCCACAGCCGAGCCCGGGCGACATCTCCCCGCTCGGCTTCCTCCAGGTGTGCGCGATAGGCGTCGAGCAGCACCGCCAGCTGGCGGAAATTGCCCAGATCCAGCAGCCTGGCCGCATTGGGCGCCCCCCAGTAGAGCCAGTCAATGGCCTCCAGGCGCGTGCTCAAATCCACGGTGGGAGCTGACTGTAAGGCGAGAGGGGTATCTTTCAACTCCAAACCGCGCTTCAGCAGCGTCAGCAACTGACTCCTTGGCTCGGTCAGCCCTTCCAAAGGCCAATCGTGAAGCAGAATGGCAGCCAGCTCCGGTTGCTCACCGGCCTGTTGCAAGATACCGCGGATATCCCCGGCCTGCTGGCGCAACTCCAACTTGGCGATGTAGCCGCGCAACTGTTCCAGGGTGGGCTTTGCCTGGCCGGGCAAAGCCAGACAAAGCAGGCTAATCCAGAGAGAAAGCCCGGCGCGGCACAATTTGATCGCCTTGAACCTGCAAATCACAACTGTTGGTGATATACCCCACGACGTGCCGGGCGGCCTGTTCCAGGTCGTTAATCTTAATATGTTCCAGCGGCGTATGCATATCGCGCTCGCCCGCGCCCACCGCGATGGTGCGAATCTTCCCGGAGTTGAAGGCCCGGGTGTTGGCGTCCGAGCCGGCGCCGGTCAGGATCGGAGCCGGAATGGGACGAGGAGTCAGGCCGGCGTTGGTCATCGAGCGATAGACCACCTGAACCAGCGGATCATCCTGACTATAGTTATATTTCACCGAATTCGGATTGACGATCACGGCGTCGTTGGTCAGGTGCACGTCTTTGACGTCGAGGGCGTCCACCACGAAGCCCAGGGTGGGCCGATTGCTGATGTCCTCGGGCTTCAAGCGGCTGGCGCCCAGCAGCCCGCGCTCTTCGTCGACGGTGAAGACAAACTTGACTTCGGGATGAGCCAGACCCTGTTCGATAACGCTTTGGGCGCCTTCCAAAATCTCGGCCAGACCGGCCCGGTCGTCGGCGCCCAGAATAGATTTCTCGTTGGTGTGAATGCGGCGCGGCCCGATGATGATGTTCTCGAGTTTGGTGGGCATGACCGTGTCCTGATGGGCGCTGAGCATCACCGTGGGGCTATCTTCATAACCCTCGGTGGCCGGCAGGGTGGCGATGATAGTGCCGTCGTCGCGGCGTTCGATGCTGGCGCCCAGTTTGCCCAGGCGCACTTCCAGTTCGTCCCCCACCAATTTTTCCTGGCCCGAAGGACCGTGGATGCCGGCCAGGGACACGAAATTCTTGATCAAGCGGTCCTTGTTGACGGTGGCCAGCGGGCGCTCTTCAAAGTGCATACTCTGGATGGGCTTCTGAGCCAACAGACGATTGCCCAAGATGGTCGTATCCAGCAAGAAACCGATGACCGGCTGACCGATCACATTGTTCAAACTGAGGAAACCCTTCTTGAGCGCACCCGGTTTGCCGGCTTCGGGCTTGGATTTGGGAGCCTCCACCGGCTCATCGGAGGGAGGCTTGATTTTGTCGATAACCCGGCCCACCAGTTCCCCGGCGCCGCGCCCGATGCCCAGGGTGCTCTCGGCCAGACCGCCCAGCACCATGCCGCTGAGCGGGCCGATCAGGGTGGTGGCCAGGGCGTTGCCGATCGGTCCGCCGATGGCGTTGCCGATCATTCCCGGCACGGTGTAGGCGACCACCAGCGTGCTGGCGGTGGCGCCCACCAGCTCAGAAATCTCCAGGGCTTTGCTGCGTGCCTGCAGCGGGCCCAGGGTGGCGTCCAATCCGCGCTGGAAAATGGGACGGAAAGCCTTGGCCTGACCGGGCAGCTGTTTTTGAATTTCCACTTTACCGGGAGTTTCTTCCGGTCCGGCCATCTGGGCGGCCAGTCCGCGCACCAGGCCCACTCCGGCCCCGACCACGGCTCCGGCGGCGCGACCCAGTTGTTTACCCACGCCGATGTGCTTTTCTTCCAGGGCCGACAGGGCCATGGCCCCGATCATGCTGCCGATGGCCACGGGTCCAAAGAGCATATCGGGAATCACGTTGATGCCGGCCACAATGGCCATCATGGGCAGAGCGGCGGTGGCGTATGAAACCATGGCCAGACTGCCCAGCTTCTTGCCCTGGTGAGCGCAAATCTCGATCGACTCGGCCATCTTCTCGGCAAAAGGACTTTTTTCGGGGGGCGGCTCGCCCTGTAAGTTGATTTTGTCCAGCTTGGGGGCGTGCAAACGCGCGGCCGGCAGGTGGTGAACGTTGGCCTGGATTTTCGTCCCTCTTGTCGCCTGTTTTTGTGTGTAATATCTGAGGCTAATCTAGGACATGGAACTGAAATATTTCTGTAACTATTTGGGTCGCTGCATGGACTCGGGATTCTCGCCGGCCAGCAGCCCCAGGCGCGCCCCCTCTTCGCCCAGTTCCAGACACTCGAAGAGATTGCGGATGCACTGTCCGAGACGATCTCGGCCCAGTCCGGCGGCGGCGATTCCCTCGGCCAGCTTGCGCCCGCGCTCGGCGGCCCGGTCGCGGGCCTGATAAGTGGTGATGTTGGCGCTGTAGTCCTGGGTCATCTGGTAAACCAGCAGCGGTTCCAGCAATTCCTCGGCCTGCCGCTGCAGTGGTTCCCCCTCCAACAAACGCACAATGCGACTGGCGACGGTGGCCGCGTGAGGCAAGTTCAGGGGGATCTGAAAGTAAGCCACTGCTGGGAAATTCTGGGGGAAGGGGGCCGCTCCTGGCAGAATCGCGCTCCATGCAAAGTTGCTACGAAAGTATCGGTCAGGGCCCGCCCCTGCTCCTCTTCAACGGCCTGGGCTTCAGTCGCTGGAGTTGGAGCTGGCAGTGGAACTCGTTGCCGGGGCTGCGCCTGCTGGCCATCGAGAATCGCGGCGTGGGCGGCTCCGCGCTGGCTCCCTTTGAACTGGCCGACCTGGCCGACGACGGCGCCCGCCTGCTCGATCGCCTGGGTCTGGAAAGAGCCCACATCTGGGGCGTATCCATGGGGGGCATGATCGCCCAGGAATTCGCCCTCAAACATCCCGATCGCTGCGCCGGCCTCATTCTGGGCTGCACCATGGCCGGTGGCCCCTCGGCCACTTATATGGGCACCGACACCCTGGAGTTCATGGCCCGCCTGGCCCGGGAAGGCCTGACTGATGCCTCGGTGCGCGGAGCCATGCGCCTGAATTTCAGCGACTCGGTCGATCCCGGCCTGGTGGATCGATACGTAGCCCTGCGCATGAGCCACAACCCGCCTCTGGAAACCTGGACCCGCCAGCGCGAAGCCACCGCCCGCTTCGACGCCAGCTCGCGCCTGCACGCCTACCGGGGCCCGGCCCTGCTCATGCACGGGGGCGACGACCAGGTCGTCCCCTCCGCCAACCTGGCCGTGCTCCAACGCCTCCTGCCCCAGGCCCAGGTCCACTCTTTTCCCCACGCCCGCCACCTCTTCTGGATCGAGCACGCGCCCGAAGTCAACCAACTCGTCCGCAATTTCGTACTCGCCTGACGCGCACCAGCTCGCGCACATGTGAGCACCATTTCGCGCACCCCCACCAGACGTGCGCCAGCTCGCGCACATGTGAGCACCATTTCGCGCACCCCCACCAGACGCGCACCAGCTCGCGCACATGTGAGCACCATTTCGCGCACCCCACCAGACGTGCGCCAGCTCGCGCACATGAGCGGAACAACTCACCCGGCCGTGGAAGGCCAGACCTCAAGTGCAAACCCAGCTGCAAGAGGCCGTTCAGGCCCGCATTCCCGCTGCTCGCCTGGTCCCCACCCGGGTCGGCTCGGTGTTGCTCCACCTGCTCCAGCCCGACTTCCCCCGCGCCCCCCTCGATCCGGCGGTGGCCCGAGCCGTCTGGGACAGCCCGCCCTACTGGGCCTTCTGCTGGCCCGGCGGGGGCTGGCTCAGCCACTGGCTACCGCAACAAAAATGCCCTGGCACGATCGTCGACCTGGGCTGCGGCTCCGGCATCCTCTCCATCGCACTCAGCCAGAAAGGCTGGAAAGTCTGGGCTGTTGACTCCGATCCCGAAGCCCGCCTGGCCAGTGCCTGCAACGCGCAAGCCAACGGCGTCGCCTTCCCCATCGTCAGCTCACTCGAACAAATCCAGGAACCCGTCGACCTGCTGGTGTTGGCCGACTTCCTCTACGACCCCGCCAACCTGGCCGGCATCGAAGAACTGGCCCGCTTCTGCCCTCACCTGCTGCTGGCTGACTGCCGCCTGCGCCACCCCCCGCCCGGCTTTCAACCTCTCGGTGAACACCACTTCCGCATCATCCCCGACCTCGACTGGGGTGACGAATTCACCCGCATCTTTGTGGCGGAAAGAAGGCCTGATAAATCCGCGCCCAAGGGAGTGCCAATCAGACCAAGCCGGCTATCATAAGCCGGCAAATTCCGACAACTTCCGGGAAAGCCGTGAAAAGCTTCAGCGTGACCATCTCCATTGCAGACCACTCGAAATCCATCGGGCGGAAGCCCGGTAGAAGTAACCGAAGGAGTTGGCCGGGCAGACGGGCAAATGGTCCAGATATCCCTCCTCGCAGAGCGTCTCGAGACGGCGCGGATACAAACGTCGATGCTCGGCGTGATTTTTCTTGCAGGCAATAAGTCGTCCCTGTAGCAATAGAACGAACAGACCACCCCCAAGCCCCCACCAGCGTGCGCCCCATCCTTCCACAATCGTGCTACTTCACTCGGCAACTTCAGGTTCAGACCATTCCTCGGGATGCTTCAGTTCCTGAACCAGCACCGGGATGGCCGTATGGCCCAACAGCTCGAGTGAGCCTGGAGCAAAGCTATCAACTCGCTCGCGTGACCGTGCAAGCGTGACCCCCACCCCTGTCCCATCAACCGGTGAAATCCGTCGTCAATCGGCGGCGGCCTCGCGTTTCTTGCGGCGGGACTTGCTGCCTTGACCGGACAGGCTGGGATTGGTCAGGAAGAACTCGTGAGCTGAGAACTCCGGCTGGCCGGTGTGGCGGCGATAGGCGCCGTCGGGCCCCAGCACCCAACTGTTGCGGGTGTCCTTCAAGTTGGAGCGCATCACCTGTTCCAGCAATTGCGCATGCACCGAATCGGTGTGCACTGGAATCAGCGTTTCGACCCGAGTGTGAAAATTGCGCGGCATCCAGTCGGCCGAGGTAATGAACACCTTGGCCTTCTTATGGGGCAACTTATAACCGTTGCCAAAACATAGAATGCGCGAATGCTCCAAAAAGCGCCCGACAATGCTCTTGACCCGGATGTTCTCGGAGATCCCGGGAATACCCGGGCGCAGGCAACAAATGCCGCGCACGATCAAATCGATCTGCACGCCCGCCTGAGAAGCCCGATAGAGAGCGTCGCACACCTCCGGATCGACCAGAGAATTCATCTTGCACCAGATGCCTCCCGGCCGCCCCTCGCGCACATGGTTGATTTCATCGTCGATCATGGCCAGCACGCTCGACTTCAAATTGATCGGAGACATGGCCATCTTTTCGAGACGATCCGGGACGGCGTAGCCGGTCAGATAATTGAAGATTTTGCCCACGTCGCGCACGATGGCGTCGTCCCCGGTGAAATAGCTTATATCGGTATAGGTCTTGGCGGTAATCGGATGATAATTGCCCGTGCCCAAATGAGCATAGCCGCGCAAACCGCGCTGCTCGCGCCGCAACACCAGGGTCATTTTGGCATGGGTCTTCTTGTCCACGAAGCCATAGACAATGTGCGCCCCGGCTCGCTCCAAATCGTAGGCCAGACGAATGTTGGCCTCCTCATCGAAGCGGGCCTTAAGCTCAACGACGACTGTGACAGATTTACCGTTTTCCGCCGCCTCGACCAGCGCGCGCACGATGCTGGAAATCTTGCTGGTTCGATACAACGTTTGCTTGATGGTGAGCACGTCCGGGTCGCGAGCGGCCTGGCGCAAGAACTCCACCACCACGTCAAAACTCTCGTAAGGATGATGGACCACCAGATCCTTGCTGGCGATGGCGCCAAAGTAATCGCCGCGCCAATCCTTGATGCGCTCCGGAAAGCGCACCTCGAAGGGCTGGAACTTAAGGTCGGGCCGATCCTCACTGCACAATTGGGCCACGTCCGACAGATTGAGCAGGCCATCCGCCTCGATCACATCCTCTTCATCTACGTCCAATTGAGTGGTGATAAAATCGCGCATATCGTCAGGCACACCAGCGGAAAAAGCCAGCCGCACCACGTGCCCCCATTTGCGCCCTTTGACCTGCCGCAAGTAATGCTCGGCCAGGTTGATCTGGCTGCCCTGGCTGTTTTCCACTTCAAAAGCCGTGTCGTTATCGCGCAGCACGTGAAACAGCCCATGCCGTTTCACCTTAAAATTGGGGTAAAGACGGTCGAAAAACAGCGGAATGGCCTCTTCCAAAGGCAAAAAGCGCTGATCCACCCAGCGACGCCCCTCAAACGAACTGCTGCGCGCCAGGTCCCGGCGCGGATTGTCACCCATGCGAATGAAGCGGGGCAGGCTGGGCGGCAGCGGCAACAGCGACCAGAAAGACTTGGTGTCCTTCATTTTCAGCCCCATGCAGAGGCCGTCATTGGGAATAAAAGGGAAAGGATGAGCCGGATCGCAGGCCAGCGGGGTCAGCACCGGCAGCACCTCCGACATAAAATAACTGGTCAACCAATCCAGATCGTCCTGGTCCAGATCGTTGACCTGCACCAGCCGAATGCCTTCGTCGGCCAGAGCGCGCCGCAAAGACTGCCAGGTGTGCTGCTGCTCGCGCACCAGCTCGATAATCTCGGAATAGACCATCTCCAACTGTTGCGGCAAAGTCAGGCCGTCAAAAGTGAGCTGGTCCAGCCCGCTCTCCAGACGCCCCTTGAGATTAGCCACCCGCACCGTGCAAAACTCATCCAGGTTGGTATCGCTGATAGCCAGGTAGCGCACCCGCTCCAGCAAAGGATTGGCGGCGTTCTGCGCCTCCTCCAGCACCCGGTAATTGAAAGCCAGCCAGGATAGCTCGCGATTTAGATAGCGCTGACTGACAGGCAGAGAGGAGAGCGGTATCTCGCTGGAAGGGACTTCTTCCGAGGTGTTCAGCAGTTCCATAGCCCCATCGGCTTCGCCCCTTGCGGCCAGATTCCGTTTAACTGGCGCGGAAGAGTTTGCGCACCCACCGGGGGATCTTCTGATCCAGAGCCTGATAGCGTTGCTGCCATTCCAGCGCCTGGCGTTGGTGATGGCGGGTTTCGCGCTCGGCTTCCTCAGCCCGCTGCAGCAACTCGGTCTCGCGGTTGCGCGTGGTCAGCGCCAGCTGGAAGGCCTGCTTGAACAGACCCTCGGCCTGCTGCATCGACTCGATCAACTGAGCCATGGTAGTGGCCATGGGTGCCGATTCCTCGACTTGCTCGGGAGGTTCCTCCGCCTTTTCGGGACGGGTGATCGACACCGGGACATCCACAGGTGTTGCCAGCTCTGGAATCAGCGCAAAGGGATTTCCCGAAGCCGGGATTACGTCAGGCAGCTCAAATTTCATCATCCCCTTGGATTGACCTTAAAGACTCCCAGTCCTGGAAATAAGATGAAAAAAATTCACCAGAGGGTACCCGGCGCCCGCACAGTAAGCCCGACACCATGTCCAAGTCCGCTCTGCTGGCCGCCTTTCGCCTCGGCGGCCACGTGCTGCTGCTGGCCGCCGTGCTGGTACGCCTGCTCTTTTTCTGTCATGCCGGGTTACGCCGTAAATACAAGGACTATCGCTTCTTCGACATCCCTCTGGCCATCGGCCTGGGCCTGCTGCTCACCAGCCACTTCGTGGTCAGCCTCTTCTATGTTCCCAGCCGCTCCATGCAACCCGCCCTGGAAGTGGGCGACGGCATTGCCGTCAATCGGCTCAGTTACCACTTTCGCAAGCCTCAGGTGGGAGAAATCGTGGTTTTTGACCTGCCCAAAGAGCGTCCCGGCGGCGGTCAAACCCTGGTCAAGCGCATGGCCGCCGACGAAGGTGATATCATCCGTATCGAAGGTGGCCAGGTCTACCGCAATGACCAACTTGACAGCAGTGTAAAGGTCAGCACCGAGGCCTCCATCAAAGAGCACAAAATTGCCCCTGGCTGTATCTTCGTGCTGGGCGACAACCGCACCATGTCCATGGACTCGCGTGTCTACGGCGACATCCCAAAGGCGTGGCTCTATGGACCCGTCATCTACCGCTACTGGCCCCCCTCGCGCATCGGGGGAGTCAGGTAGCCGCCCGCCGAAGTCTCCGGCATGACGGTCAAGGTGCAGCACCGGCGGTTCACCGTGAAGGAATACGCGAAAATGGGCGACGCCGGCATTTTCGCTCCCGGAGAACGGGTGGAATTGCTCGAGGGGAAAATCATCGCCGTGAGTCCGCAGAATCCCAGGCACGCCCGCCGCATCAGCCGGCTCACCACGCTCTTCGTGGGTCTTTTTGGCCAGACCCACGAAATCCGCGTGCAACTTCCCCTCACCCTGAGCAAGTTCAGCGAACCCGAGCCCGACTTTGCACTGGTCAGCTTTCAGGCCTCGGATGACGCCTGGCGGCATCCCGTCGGCGCCGACCTGGTGCTCGAGATCTCCGACTCTACCTTAAGCCTGGATCGCAACAAGAAAGCCCGCATTTACGCCCAGGCCGGCATCGCCGACTACTGGATTCTCAACATGGCCAAGAAACGGCTGGAAGTACGCCGTGCCCCCGGAGAAGAAGGCTACTCCAACCTGACGCTGCTGACCCCGGGCCAGACCATTTCTCCTCTCGCCTTCCCTGATGTCAACCTTCAGGTGGCCGATCTTCTGGGGAACACTTAAAAAAGATCAGGCATACCAGAAGGATTCACCAGAGCCTGCGACAATAGTAAGAGCCGTGGCCATTGCCCTGAAAAATCAAGAGATCACCTCCAAGAAACGCTTTCAACCCGAATCCGGTCCCCTGACCGGTCTGGTCATGGCGCTCGGACGCGGCTTGCGCAGCCTGACGGTGGAAACCGTGCGCGGTACCTTCGAAGCCAGGGTAGCCAAAGACATCCGCCAGGGTCTGAGCGCCGAACTCGAAGAGGGCATGGCCGTCCGTCTCTGGCTGCGCGTCAAAGGCGGCAAAATCAAAGCCCAACTGGTAGTGCCCCTGGAAGCCAAACAGGTCGTCTACACCGGCTCGCGAGAGGCCTGCATCTGGGTGTGCACCAGCAAAAGCTGCTGCCGCAAGGGCGGCACCGAGCTGCTCAAATCCCTGCGCCAGGCCGCCCAGGAGAATCCGGACGTCCAGGTCAAGCAGTGCGGCTGCCTGGGAGCCTGCAAAAAAGGCCCCAGCCTGAAAATGCGCGGCGACAAAAAAGTCTACCAGGTCAGTCCCGGAGCCGCTCCCGACTGGCTCAGCGCCGCCCTCAACCGCAACTGAACTTCGGCGTCAACAGCCAGCGCAATTCTCCTGAGCCGGGTTCGCCCTCCAGCCAGGCCATGCCGGATTTCTTGAAGGACAGCACCACCTTGGGCAACCCCAGAAAACGGCAGGCCAAACACGCCAGATCCGGTTCGTGGCCCACCACCATCAGCTCCTGACAGGGCTGGCTCTTCAGCCACTCAAAAGCATCCCCTCCGGGTTTCAGGGCGTCGCAGCGCCGCACCGGCAACTCCAGCACGCGCGCGGCAATGCGCGCGGTCTGACGAGCCCGCACCAGGGGGCTGGTAAAGATGATGGAAGGCGGCTCGAAGCAGCGGGCAAAATGACGCAGAACACGCCGGCAGCGGGCCCGTCCTTCCACCGTCAGGCGCCGCTCGAAATCACCGCTGACCAACTTCTCGGCGATGGCGTGGCGCAGAATGACCAGCTTCAAGCTTCGTCGTCGAGGAGTTCCTCGATCTCACCCTGCGGCCACTCCCATAACTGCTCCCAATCCAGATCCTGCAGATGGATGCGTCCCAGAGCCTGGTGGCGGTCCTTGAGCAAACGATTGACCACGCGGGCCTGGGTCTCGCGGATGGGCGGCGACTGCACCCAATGAAAATCCAGGTGACAGGCCAGCACTTCCAAATCCTGCAGATGGCCCAGCGCGTCGTGCAGTTCTTTGACCTTGGCCCAACCATCTTGCTGTTCCAGGCGGGTTTCCCAACCGGCGGCCGCATAGACCTCAGCCTGGTAGCGGAAGCTCTTCATGGCCACGCGCAACGGGTGATAGGAGAAGCTGTTGTCGGGATCGACCTCGTCGGCGTGCGACATGGCCTGCAGCAAACTCTCCCAGACCGTCCGCGAGAGCATCTCGCGCACACTTTCTTCGGCCTGCTCCTCTTCCAGCAAACCGGCCAGCAGGGCGTCCACCATTTCCAACCGCTTCTCCAACTTGGAAGGCTTGATACGGCGCAGGTCTTTCTTGGCCCGCTTAATCACCGAGGGCAGGTCGGCGCTGCGCTCGGTCAGATAGTCATCGAGCAGAGGCTCGTCGCACAGCCATTCCAGTTGCCGTTGCAAGTCGCGCAGTACGCCCAGGCTGCGGCGGACCTTACGCAACTTGCGGCGCAACTTTTTCACCGGTCCTCGTCCCACCAAAGAAGACAGCATGCTTAAAGTCGAGCTGAGTTTCCGGCTGCTCACGCGCAACTGATGGACATTCTCCGGCGTCAACTCGTCCTGGGCGGCCTGCAAATAGTCCAGGAAGCGCCGACCGTGGCGATACAGCGCCGTGCGCAACAAGGCTCCGTGGCCCTGGCCGAAGTCGGGTAACTCCTCGGCGACCTCTTCCTCCTCGACCGCTTCGGCCACCGCCTCCGGCTCTTCGGTTGCTTCTTCCTCGACCTCGACGGTCTCTTCGACCACCGGTTCTTCGACCTTGGTTCGTCGTCTTCTAGTTGCCATGGGTGCCTCCGCTAGTTTTCGAGGAACCGGCTTCTTGCTCCCCGCCGGACCGACCTTTTCAGGCGATCACCATTTTCACGCCCAGCGCTTTCTCGAAGGGAGCCAGCTTGGTGGCCACCGCCCAGCGCTCCAACAGCATCTCGCCCTCCCCTACCAGGGTCAGATGCACCTTATGCTTGTTCAGGCGCACCAGAATCTGCCCCACCATGCCACCGTGCTCGGCGTCCAGGGCCTCGGCCAGACGCAGCAGGGCGGACAGCTTGACCACGATCCCGCGCTCCTCGAAATTCAAATTGCGAAAGAGCTCGTGCTGGACCCCCGGCTCGGCTTTGCGGTGATAGCGGGCGATGGCCGCCACCAGAGCGCGCTGCGGGGTGCTCAGTCCCACCAGCGGGCTGGCCATGATGATGTAATGGCTGTGCTTGTGGTGGGCCGAAAAGTTGATGAATTTGCCGACATCGTGCAGCCAGGCGGCCGCCTCCAGCAGCAGGCGGTGGGCCGGCGTCAGCTTGTGCACCGGCTGCAGCGGATCAAATAACTGCAGCGACAACTCGGTCACCTTGCGCGCGTGGGCTTCATCAAAATCATACTTCCGCCCCAGTTGCAGCACCGAGGAGAGCACCTGTTCGCGATCCAGGCCGTCGGGACGTTGCCCCAAAGCCTGGAAGCGCAAGTCTTCCAGCAAGCCGTCCTTGAGCCCGACATGAGGCAAAACCAGCGAATCCATGCCGAGCTGGCGCAAGAGTGTCTGCAACACCAGCAAGGCGGGCAAAAGCACGTCGGCCCGGTCGGCGCGCAAACCGAGTTTCTTCTGGCGCTCCTCCAGCGTCATCGATTCGAGCAAGCCCACGATATGGTCCAGTTCACTCTGGCTGACCACATCATTGGTGGGTTTGTGAAAGAGCCGCTGAGCCAGGTCGCCCAGTTCCTCGGCATTGCCGCCGGTGGCCACGAACAGGTCCACCTGCTGCTCTTGCAGCCAGTAGTCCACCCAGCTGCGAGTGGCCTCCACATACTCGCGGGCGCGGCGCGCGAAGTCTTGAGAACTGCCGCCCAGACGCTGCAACATGCGCACCGTGCCCATTTTCATCGACTCCAGCGCCTGTACGCGGCTGTCTTTTCCCAAAATCAATTCCACGCTGCCGCCCCCGATATCCACCACCAGGACAGTGCGGTCACCCAGCGGCAGGCGGCGGCTGACGGCCATGTAGACCACCCGGGCCTCCTCCTCACCGGCCAAAAGCTGCAGGTCGATGCCGCTCTCCTTGCGCACCGTGTCGAGAAACTGTTTGCCGTTGGCGGCTTCGCGGGCTGCGCTGGTGGCCACGGCCGTGTACTGGCTGACCTCCAGCTTCTCCATCCATTCCCCAAACGAACGCATGGCTCGGACAGCCTTCTTCATGGTGCCATCAGAAATGGCCTGATGGCTGAATACATCGCGGCCCAGCCGCACCGGACTGCGCAGCGTCTTGATCGGCTTGAGCACGAAGCCGGGCAACAACTCGGCCACCTGCATGCGCAACGCGTTGGAGCCCACATCGATGGCCGCCAGCCGCGGCGGCCGGGCCTTCTTAGGCATTCTCCAGCTCTCTGAGCACCTGACGATAACCCAGAATCGCCTCCTTGCGCCCGGGATGGCGGCCGGCCTGCAGAAGTGGCCGCCCCGCCCGCCAGACCTGGGTGATCGACTCGCGCGGAGCCGACCAGAGCAACTGGGCCAACAACCATTTTTCGGAATCGCACACCAGGCCGGGATGATTCAAGTCAAAGCTGAGCATATCGGCCCGCAAACCGACCTGCAGGCGGCCGCAGGGCTGCTTCAAAGAGCTGGCTCCGCCTACCGTCAGGCTATCCCACAGCCAGCCCTCCAGGCTGCCGGGCGGATGATCGAGCACGGCCCGCTGTTGTTCCTTCAAGCGCAGGTGATAATCCAGTTGGCGAGCATCCTCCAGCGGATCGATCTGGCATTGGGAATCGGTGCCGAAGGTGAAGCGCGTGCCCGCGCGCCGCAACAACTGTGCCGGCACGATTCCATCCCCCAGGTTGCGCTCGGTGGTCGGGCAACTGCAGACGTGAGCCGGACCCAGCGCCGCCACTTCGTTCTCGGCCAAGTGGATGGCGTGTACAGCCGTAAAGTCCGGCCCCAAGATGCCCCGGTCAGCCAGGTATTCCACCGGCCGCAACCCCGTCTCGGCCTCGCACTGCTCGATTTCCTTCACCTGCTCGCTGACATGCATGTGCAACGGCAAGCCATGCTGCCGCGCGCAGGCGGCCAGCGGCGGCAGCCAATCCAGCGGCACGGCCCGCACACTGTGGGGCGCCAGCCCCACCTCCAGGCCGGCCTTTTGCAAACGCAGCACGGCCTCGGCGGCCTCCTCCCAACTGCGATCCAGAAAGCGGATCTGCAGCGGATTCGGGTCTACCCGAAAACCCGAACGCCCGTATGCGCACCGCAACAACACCATGCCCAGACCGGCCCAGTCGGCGGCCGCCTTCAGACGCAAAGCCAGCTCGTCAGGATTGGCGTAGCGCGAACCGTCGGGCTGATGATGCTGATAGTGAAACTCACCCACGGTGGTAATGCCGGCCTCGGCCATCTCCAGATAGAGCAGGCGAGCCACTCGCTCCAACTGGTCCGGGTCCAGCTTCAGGGCGGCCCGGTACATCAGCTCCCGCCAGCTCCAGAAGTCGTCGCTGGGCCGCTCCGGATGGCGAAACTCAGTGCGCCCGCGGATAATGCGCTGAAAAGCGTGGCTATGGGAGTTGACGAAAGCCGGCGTGAGCGCCTGGCCGCTCAACCGCATCCCTCCGGGGCGAGCCGGACCCAGGCCCATGATGATTCCATCGCGGACCTCGACTTGCCAGTCATTCCGCCAACCGGATTCCGTTAAAAGCCAATCCGGCTGCAATCGAAGCACGTTAATTGGGCCGGCGCGCCACCAGCAGCAGACCCTGGCGCATCGAGGGAATCAGCATGAGGGGGCTGAGGGCGGTACGCGCGAGGCGCAGCAGCGGATGGCTCCACCCCCAAAAACGAGGATCATCCTGGCTGATATCCATGAACTGCTTCTCCACTACCTCGAACCCGCTGTCCTGGAGCAAAGTGGCCATTTCCCACATCGTATATTCTCGTATATGTGGCCTCCAGTCCGAGCGGTCGTACATAATGCTGCGCTTGAGGGGGAAATACATGGACCGTCCGCTCAACGCTCTCAGCCGATTGGAAAGGGTGGCCTGATTAGGGGTGGTCAGCATCAGGACCCCCCCGGGCCTTAGCAGCCGAAAAGACTCCTTAAGCAAGTAAAGCGGGTCCAAGGTGTGCTCGATGATTTCGGTGGCGAAGATCACCTCATAGCTGGCGTCTTCCCGCTGGATTCGCACCGGCAGCTCTTTGGGCGAAGCATAGGAACCGATGAGCGGATCCAGATTGCAGGGATAAAAGCCCACTTGATAGCCGGCCAGCTCCTGCATAAAATCGTCCGGACCGGCCAGCCCGGCCGCATCAATCGTTCCGCTCTCCCGCAGATAGAGGCGTAGGGTCTTCACCAGAGAGCCGGGATAACCGCCGATGTCCAGGATGGCGGGAGCCGTCTCCGCCGGCCGATGCCGGAGGTAAGCCTGAAGAGTTAGACCGAAGCGGACTTTCTGGGTGTGTAGCCAGTGAGTAGGCTCCCGCGCCTCATAGGAGTTGGCGGGATAGCTCTCCGTGAAACGATAAAAAGCGGCTGTATCGAAATGCACTCGTTCGCGCTTACACGCGAAGAAAGGGAAGTCCTTTAGCCGCTGACGGGCACTCCCCCGCCGGCGGGAGCGCCGACCACCGAATCCTTGAGTTTGTCGAAAAAGCTGCCCCAGAACGAGGGCTTATCGGTTTCTTCGTAGTGGATACTGGAAAACCAGGACTTGAACTCCTTCACCGACAGCGAAAACTGGCCGTCGTAGTCGCCGTCGCGCGCCTTGCCGTCGGCGTCGAGCGGTTCGTTGCCCTCGGGATCCTGCAGGCGCACGCGGGCGAAGTTCGGGTCGTAGCCGATGACGGCGTAAGAATGGTTGCGCGTCAGACCCTGGACCTCTTCATCAAAACCACCGCGGCCGGCGATGACCACCTGGTGCTTCTCCATGGCGCTTTCCAGCTTCTTGCGTAGAGCCGCCTCCGAAGTAGCCATCATCAGATCTTGATCAACCTTATGGCCGGTGACTTTCTGCACCGCTTTAGACGGCTTGAGCGCGCCCACCGAGCCCAGTTCCCGCGAAAGAATGGTCATCCAGGCGCCGTTCTGGTAAGCGCACGAGTGAGTCAGCAGCTCGCGGTCGGTGGGCATGGCCACGCAGCGTTCCTTCTCGCCCGGCAGGCGCAGCACCACGCCACTCTCGGTCTCGCTGAGCAACTGAGTCAGACACGCGGGGCGCTGCTGCGCCAGCGAGATGCAGGTGGAGGTGAGCACGCAATTTTGTTCTTTACCTTGGGTCACGGCCTGAAAATCCGGGCCGCCTTGAGGAAAAAGCGAGCGCGGTGTCTGCAGTCGTTCCAAATTGTCGCGATAGCGGGCTTCCAGAACCCTGGCCCCGCCGGTCTGCTCATACTGATCCAGGGTGGCCGGACTCAGCTCCTGACCGAACTCCCTGGCCGCCGCCAGCAACGCCAGCTCCTCGCCGCTGGCCTTGGGGTCGGAAAACAGCTTCTCCAGGTCATTGGCATTGAGACTGGAGCGTCCTTGGGACCAACTGCTGAAGCGATCGCGAATGGCTTGACTGAAAGGGGTCTGAGTAATCATCGTCCACCCTCAGTTTAGCCCTCCGGATGGAGGCATAGGCTGCGAACTTGTTAACTACCAACTACTTCTTACGAGACCTGGCCGAACCACCCACCCAGGTGCTCTTATCGCTGTTGCCTTTCTTGTTGGCCGGCTTACGGCCGTCGGGCTTGCCCGGCTTGCCTACCTTGGGAAAGCCCTTCTGAGGCTTTTCGCGGAAAGGCTTATCCCCGGCCGCTTTCTTCTCCCGGAACGGCTTGTCCCGGAAAGCCGGTTTCTCAGCGGCTGGCGGCTGGCCCGCCGGCTCATAGTTGCGCTTGGGACGGGCCGGCCGCTCAGGACGCTCCTTGCTCGCCAAGACCGGCTTCCCCTTACGCCCTCCCTTGGCCAGGGTCGTCCCGGCCGGAGGGGCGGACAAATCCACCTTGACCCGCTTGCCCTTCACGCGGGCGCGGCGCAGATCCAGGATCATCTTGTCGGCCTTGTCGGCGGGAATCTCCACCAGGGTGCGGTTGTCTTCGATGTGAATCTTGCCCAGCTCCATCTTGCCGAAGCCGGTCTCCTGATGCACCACCTGCAGCAATTCAGCCGGATTCATGCCGTCCCGGCGGCCCACCGAAAGGCTCATCCACACATAGGACCTGGTGGCCGGCGACAGATCCTCGTCGGCCTCCTCGGCCAGAGCGCTGTAGCTGTCCTGCCAGAGCGCCTGCAGAGCGGCCGCCGCCACCGCCATCGGATCGAAGTTCTTGGCCAGGCTGTGCACCAGCGGCAGTTGGTCCTGACAGGCCGGATCCTCTAACTGCTGGCGAATGCGCTCGGCGAAGCGCTTCATGCGGCCGCTGGAGATCTGCTCCAAAGTGGGCACCGCATAGGCTTGGAAGCGAGCCCCGCTCTCGCGCTCGATGCGCTGCAGATGGCGCTGTTGCGAAGGCTCGATGACGGTAATGGCGATGCCCGAACGTCCGGCCCGGGCGGTGCGCCCCACCCGGTGGATATAGTGCTCCACGTCCCAGGGAATATCATAATTGAAAACATGGGTGATGCCGTCCACATCCAGACCACGGGCGGCGATATCGGTGGCCACCAGAATACGGCACTGATTCTGCTTGAAGCGGTCCATCACGCGCTCGCGCTCGCTCTGATCCATCTCGCCGTGCAGACACTCGGCCGCGTAACCGCGGCGGCGCAGCTCGTCGGTCAACTGCTGGGTCTCCAGACGGGTACGGCAGAAGACCAGCGACGGTCCCGGATCCTGATGGTCCAGAATACGGCCCAGGCTGCGGGCCTTCTTACCGGGGCGCACCAGGCAGTAGTACTGCTCCACCTTGGAAACGGTGCGCTGAGTGGCCTCAATCTCGATCTTCTGGGCCGAGGCCATGTGGCGGCCGGCCAGCTGCTTGATCTTGGTGGGGAAAGTGGCCGAGAACAAGGCCATGCGGCAACCGCCGGGGACCTGTTCCAAAATCGTATTCAACTCTTCCTCGAATCCGAAGTCGAGCATCTCATCGGCTTCGTCCAGCACGCAGTATTTCAGGCCGGATAACTCGATCGATCCGCGCTCCAGGTGGTCGATCAGGCGGCCAGGCGTGGCCACCACCACCTGCACTCCCTGGCGCAGAGCTTTAAACTGGACAGGAATGGGCTGGCCGCCGTAAACGGCCAAAGAACGGACCTGCTTGGACCAGGTGTGCAGCTGCTCTTGCACCTGAATGGCCAGTTCGCGGGTGGGGGTTAAAATCAGGGCCTGAATCGGCCCGGGAGACTGCACTCCCTGCAGCAGCGGCAGGCCGTAGGCCGCGGTTTTTCCGGTGCCGGTCTGAGCCTGACCGATGATATCTTTTCCGGAAAGCAGAGCGGGAATGGCGCGCTCTTGAATGGGAGTAGGGGTTTCGTAGCCGGCCGCTAAAACAGCTTCGGCCAATTGGGGTTCCAGGCCGAGTTCGGCAAAGGTAATTGACATAATCCTGGGTTGTGCCCCGAACAGAGGTGCGGGAAACCTGGACCTTTGTCACGGTTTTGCCATCAACCGGGCGCTAAGATTAAAATCATGAGTCATCCATTGGGCTCTGTGCCCGATCCCTTGGACCTGCCTGCCCAGAAAAATCCGTTCGTGACCGCCTACCTGGCCACAGCCGGTAGCCTGGTACCCATTCTCTGCATTCTCGTCGAGACTTTCGACGGCCATCCTTGCCGGCTCCACGCCCGGATGGATCCATTGCAATATCCCTGGCAGACGCTCAGCATCCTGGCCGTGACTTTGACTCACCTGGCCTATCTGCGGGGCCTCCGCGACGGGCGCCTGTGGCCGCTGCTGCTCTGGTCCCTGCTAACCTGCTGTGCTTATACCGTCTGGTTCGCTCCGGCCGCTCCCATGGGTGTTTACGCCGGCCTGAAGGGCATGCTCATGTTCGGGCCCTTGTGCGCGCTCATCTCGACCCTGCTCTTGATCCAGCGTTCCAAGCTGCCCAGGCCGGTTTTCTGGATGGCCTGCCTGACCGGCTGGACCTGCGTTTCTTATAGCTTGAAGCTGAGTTTCTACGGCTGAGCCAGGCAGCTCTCGGCCCATCCCTCGGGCAGCACAGCCCCCTCCAGGCGAGCTTCGCTGAGGATGGTGTCGGCCAGGTTGGCGCCGCTCAAATCGGCACCATTGAGATTGGCGCCGCGCAAGTTAGCCCCGCGCAAATTGGCGTTGCGCAAGTCGGCTGACTGAAAGTCAGCCTGCACCAGATTCGACCAGCTCAGATCCACCTGGCGCAGATTGGCCTGGGCCAGAATGGCACCGCTGGCCACCGCCCGCAGCAGCGAAGCGTTCTCCAGATTGGCCCCGGTCAAATCAGCTCCGTCCAGCAAGCCGTTCACCCAGGCCGAAACACTGAGATTGGCGCCCTGCAAATTACACAGGCGCAGGTTGGTCCAAATCAGGCGCGCCTCGTGCAGATTGGCGGCCTGCAGATCCGAGCGGCTCAAGTTGGCGTCTTCCAGATTGGCTTCTTCTAAATTAGCCGCCCGCAGGTCGCTGCCCGGGATGATGGCTCCCTGCAGCGAAACCTGGGCCAGAAAAGCCCCCTGCAACGAGGGCAGCGGCTCCCCCAGCAGCTTGAGCAGAGGATTGAGGCAAGAGCTGAAGTTGGCCTGCAGCAGGCGTTCGACCCCTTGAGAATCCCAGGCAAGACCTTCGGGAAAGAGATTCTCGAAGCGGCGGGCTAAAAAGGCGTCCAGCTTATGGAAAGGTTCGGCGCTCAAATGCATGCCGGCTGGTTCCCTCGCCAGGGCTGCAGGTCCTCCCGCGCCGAAGCCGCCCGCCATGGACCTTCAGCGACATGCCCGGGCTCTGGCCGCCTCGCGCCGGTTACTGCGCTCCCCGCTTTACGCTCAGAAAAAACCGCTGCCGGGCGGCCAGGCGCTGTATACTTACGAGCGCAGCCTGTGGCCCCAACCATTGGAACAAGTCGAAGCTCCGGCCGGCTGGGAAGCCGAAAAAGTGGTCTGCTCCAGCCGGGGCGGAGCCTTTGCCACCCTGCTGACCAGCCTGCGCGACCTTCTGGAACGCCCCCTGAGCGTGCGCTGCTGGGACAACCCTGGCTATGTTGAACTGGAAGCCTTGCTGGAGTGCCTGGCGCCCGGACGCTGGTCGTGGGCCTGGCGCCGCGAGACCATGGCCGCCAGCCTCCGTCATCGCCGCGCCGAACTCTTCTTGCTGGGCGCTGACCAGCAACTGGCTCTCCTGACCACCGGGGCCGTGGTGCTCGACCGCCTGCCCGACCAGGACTTCTGGGAACAGTACCAGGGCTGGCTCCTCATCCTCGTCCAACCCGAAGCCCCTCTGGTCGGCTGCCAGCCCTACAGCCTGAGCCTCTATGGCCGAGTTTCCCAACAGCCCGGCCTTTCGAGCACGGCCATGGCAGCCGAACTGGCGCGCCGGGTGCGTTCCGTGCTGGGAGTCAGCCTGAGCTACACCCGGCTCTGGGAAAGCTGCGCTCCGGCCGGCGCCGCAGCGGCGTCCCCCATCCTTCCTCCTCCCCGGGCCTGGCCCCCGCCCCCCGGCTATCAGGGTGAGGAAGCCGCCTATCTCAAAGAATTGGCCAAATGGCGCCTGCGCACTCTGGCCCGGGCCGATCGCAGCCGGCCCCTCCCCTTGCCCGAACTGGAGAAGCGCCTGCTGGCCTACGACCAGGCCCCCGACGGCTGGGAATTGCAGCCCATGCTTTTTTCCAGCGCCATGGCCGCCCTGTCCGCCCTCTCGCTGTTGATGCCCCGGGTGCAATCGCAGGCGGCCTATTTCGAAACCCAATTCCTACGCCAGGTGCTGCGCCAGGAGGAAGCCTGTGACGTGGCCTGGTTCGAGTCGGTCCGCTACGACTGGGAACTCACCCCCTGGGATCTCAAAATCCAGAACCGACCCGCCGTGCTCGTGCTGGACACCACCCTGACCGGGCAACGCCTCCGTCTCGGCCAGGTCCTGCAACAACATCGCCCGCAACTGGCCGTGCGCGTCTTCTCGGCTCTGAAACTGGACCAGCGCGGCCAGGAACTGGAAAACTGCGGAGCGGTGCTGCTGGCCGGGCCTCCCGAAATCGTGGGCGCCGTTCGCCAGGGACTCGAGCGCCTGCGCTCCCTGCTGGGCACTCTGCCCGGATGTGCCCGGCTCAGCCCGGATTGGATTTTACGGCCGAACGACGGCCACGCGGAAGCGGTTCTGCAAAACAACGCCTGGCTGGCGGCGCGCCTGCGGCCCGGCGGTCTTTTACAACGCGTCGTTCACCCCCGAACCCTGGGGGCGCCCTTCGTGGTCCTGCACTGCCAGCATCCCCACTACATCGCGGCCGCCCTCGAGCGCGAGAGCCGGCGCCGGGCTTTGCCTTTCGCGCGCGGGGCGAGCTTCGGCTTTGTGGCCCACCGGCACGAATACGTCATCCCGGTGCTGCGCGACCAGCGTATTCTCTACAAGGTGGCCATGGGCAGTTCGCCCGGCCCTTCCCGTCAGGGCGTGCTCGAGTTGCTCCAGGAAGTTTTCGCTCACTCGGATCTGAACGCGCTCAGGCGCTCTTTTCCCGGCCTGCGGCCGGCTCCACCGGCCCGCGACTGGTCGGCCCCCAGCCAGCGGATGCTGGATTTCCTGGCAGGGTCTCCCTGATTTCTGGCCAACCAGCCCCGATGGATGCTCGCGCGGTGATGGCATGGGTGGAAAAGCTGGTGGACGGTCCTCTGTCCGACCCGGCCCAAATTCAAGCCAATCTCCGCTATATTCTGGAAGGTCTGGAAGGCGTGCACAGCCGCCACCGGGCTCCCAAAGTCCAGCCGCAAGACGAGGAATTACGCCAGCTTTTCCTGCAACACCTGAACGGCCTTTACCTCGGGCTGGAAGAACTCGGCCAGGGATTGCTCAGCCAGGATCGCGAGCGCCTGCTCCCCTCCCTGGAACAGATTCGCGCAGCGGTCTCGGGACTGCAGAGTCTCGAGGAGCGCCTGGAAAACGAGACGGAAGTCTCCCACGAAACCTTGTAGTCTTCGCTCAATTAAGCTATCCTGGAAAGAACATTTCCCACTGGAGGTTTCCCTTGGCAACGATCGGCTCTGGTTTTCAGTCTCCGCAGATCTTCGGCACTTCCCCCTACCAGGGAATCGGGCAGGCCAACGCGCTCTCTTTCAGCCCGGCCGGACCCATGGGTATGAACTATGGGGCCCAGATGATGGGTGAATTGGAAGCCATCATGGCGCTGATGCAACTGTTGGCTCCCGGAGCCGCTGCCCCCTGTGGTAATGCGCCGGGCGGCATGAACCCGGTCAGCCTCAACGCCGCCGCCGGCAAAGGCGGCAAAGCCCTGCGCCAGGCCCCCGCCAAAGGCGCCCCCGCCCTCCGAGCAGCCGGAGGCAAGGGCGTCGCCCTCAAAAAAGCCGCCGGCAAATAACCTTAAAACGGCACCTCCGGATCCCAGAACTGTTCGGCCAGGCGCTCGATACTCTTCGGCGAGCAGCCTTCGGCCTTGTTATTGACCACCGTGATGATCTGCGCCTTTTGTTCCAGGGCCCGCCTCCAAATGTCGATGATGGCCGAGCGGCTGCCCAGGTCCTCATCCACCAGCCGGTCAAACGGTCGATAGCGGCTCACCGCTTGTTCATAGTCGGGCATTCCCAGCATCCAGCGAATCACCGTCAACGGCTGCGCTCCCAGCGCCGCGAACTGCTGCGCGATGGGCGGCATGGACGGATGCACCAGCAGCGCATGGCTCACTCCCAGACGCTCCAGCACCTGCAGATAAGCCTGACCGAACAACTCGCGATTGCGAATCTCGACGGCCAGCGGCAATCCGGCCGGCAATTGTTCCAATAACCGATGCAAAGCCACGGCAAAACCCGAGGGCCCACCCACCACATGAGCGGAAGTGGGCGGAAACTGCAGCAACAGACAGCCCAATTTGCGCCCCAGCCCCTGACGAGCCGGCTCGATCCACTCCTGCAGCGCTAATGGAAGCGAAAGAAACTCGGGATTGGGCTCGCCCGCCAGCGCGCCATAGCGCGGGTGGCGCGAGAACCGGGCGGTGGTCAGCCGCTCCGGCGCCTTCACCAGAAAGCGAAAGTCGTCCGGCACCTGCTCGGCATACTGGCGGTATTCCTCCAGAGTGACCGGCGCGTAAAAGCTGCGATCGATGCCCACCGCCCGCAGCAAAGGGTGCTGAGAATAAGCTCGCAGACCCGTCTGGGCCAGTTTGGAATCGCTGTACTTACGATCATAAACGATGCCGGCCCAGCCCGGAAAACTCCAGGAGCTGGTACCCACCCACATCCCGCCGGGCCAGGCAGGCCAGCTCGACTCGGCTGCCTGCGGCTCCGAAGGCACCTCGAGTTCGGGAAAAAGGGACATCTGACCCTCGATGGAAGTGCGTTTAGCCATCAGTTTCACTACAAATTCGATCGGAAGAACCCTGCGTTGGACGAGCCTTACATCAAACTGGACCAATTTCTCAAATGGGCGGGTGCCGCCGACACCGGCGGCCACGCCAAAGTGATGGTTCAGGAAGGCCAGGTCCAGGTCAACGGCCAGACGGAAACGCGCCGCGGCCGCAAATTGCGCAAGGGCGATCAAGTCCAGTTCAACGACCAATCCTGGACGGTGGATCCGGAGCAACGATGAAACATTATCAGGTTCTCATCCTGGGCGCCGGCATCAACGGCGCCGGCATCGCCCGCGATCTGGCCATGCGGGGCCTGCGTTGCGCCCTCATCGACAAAGCCGACCTGTGCAACGGCACCAGCGCCTGGTCCACCCGCCTGATCCACGGCGGCCTGCGCTATCTCGAGTATTACGAGGTAGACCTGGTGCGCGAGTCTTTGCGCGAACGGGAAATCTTACTGCGCAACGCCCCCCATCTGGTGCGCCCGCTGCCCCTCATGATTCCCATCTATAAAGGTGCTCGCCGCGGCCCGCTCATGATCTGGGCCGGGATGCTCGCCTACGATATTCTTTCGTTTGACAAAAGCGTTCCCTGGCACCGCATGATGTTGCCCGGCGCCGTCAAAAAAAGCACGCCGGGCCTGCGCCAGGAAGGCCTGCGCGGGGCCGCCGTCTACTACGACTGCCAGGTCGAATACGCCGAACGGCTGGTGCTGGAAAACGCTCTGGACGCCCGCCGTTACGGTTGCGACCTTTATCTGTATCGCGAAGTGGTCGAACTCGGGCCCCAAGGAGTGCGCGTCCAGGGCGAAGATGGGCAGGTGGAACTGCTCACCGCCGATCTGGTCATCAACGTCACCGGCCCCTGGGTCGATCAACTCTTGCAGCGCTGCGGCCCCGGCTTTCCGCGCCAGATGGGCGGAACCAAAGGCAGCCACATCATCGTCGACCCCTTCCCCGGCCTGCCCGGCGAAGCGCTCTACGTGGAAGCCTCAGCCGACGGGCGGCCCTACTTCATCGTCCCCTGGAACGACCAGCTACTGATCGGCACCACCGACCTGCGCAGCGACGAAGACCTCGACACCGTTCGAGCCAGCCGCGAGGAGTGCCAGTATCTCATCGAGGAAACCAACAAGCTCTATCCCCAGGCCAACCTGACCCTGGACAAAATCCACTTCACCTATTCGGGTATCCGCCCCCTGCCGCATACGCCGGCCGGCAAAACCGCCGCCATTACCCGGCGCCACCAGGTGGTCGATCACCCGGAGGCCGGTTTCCCGTTGCTCTCGGTAGTGGGCGGCAAACTCACCACCTTCCGCAGCCTGGCCGAGGAAGCGGCCGACAAGATCTTCAAGAAATTGCGCCTGCCCAAGCCCAGGTGCCGCACCGGCCAGTGTCCTCTTCCCGGCTTTTCGCTCTTGCACGAACCTCAATTCACCCAACTCTTCGCCGAACGCCACGGCCTCTCGGTTCCCAGCGCCCGCCACCTGGCCCGCACCTATGGAGCCTGGGCCGAAGATATCGCCATATTGGCCAACCAGCAGCCGGAACTCAAAGAAACCATCTGCGCCCGCACCGGCGCCCTGGCCGCCGAAGTGGTGTGGAGTTGCCAGCGCGAGGCGGTCACCCACCTGGAGGACTTCATGCTGCGGCGCAGCCTGATCGCCTGGCAAAACGGGCAGGGGCGCCAGGCGGTCGAACCTGTGCTGAGGATCATGGCGAAGCTTTTGGCCTGGGACGCGGCTCGCGCCGCTCAGGAAAAAGAGCGCTTTCTGCAGAGGCTGGAGCGCTTCCGGGTCCCCGATTAGTGGACCCGCTCCAGTCCAAATTCTGGCTCAAGTTCCTGCTGGACAAAGTGCTGGCTGCCCTGGCTCTGCCTTTTCTGATGGTGGTCAGCCTGCTCACCTGGTTGGGGATGCTGCTCGAGGGAATTTATGACCCCCGCTCACGCGGCCCCCTGCTGTATAGAGAAATCCGCTGGACCCAGGGGCGCTGCTTCGAGATCCTCAAGTTCCGCACCACCTATCCGGGCACTCAGGACCCCGGCACCGTCGGCGAGGTCACGCGCACCGGCTACTGGCTGAAGAAGTGGTATCTGGATGAACTGCCCCAATTGCTGAATATCCTGCGCGGGGACATGACCTGGGTTGGCCCCCGGCCCACTCACCCCGAACGGGCCCACCAGGAAATCGAAGACGAGGGAATGCACAGCAAACTGGTGCTGCGGGCCGGGCTGACCGGTCTGGTGCAGGTGCAGAAACTGGAAGCCCAGGATCGGAGCGTATACCGCAACCTGGAGGAAGAGTATCTCAGCACCATCCGCCAGCTCAACGCGCTTCAGATCGTGCTGCACGACTGGAACATCCTGCTGCGCACCGTCCCCACCGTGATGCGCGGCCAGGGCCTATAAAGAGAGTTCCTGGCCGTACATAAGCTTGCCGCGCATGTCGGAACTGAAGCGGTGCCTGGCGAAAAGCGCGTCCAAACGAGCCGACTCCTCATCGGCGTCCACGCCGCAGTCGAACTCGAAAATATACTTCCAGCGCCCGCCCACGTACTCATAGATGGCGAAGTGAGTTTTCTTGCCGGTGCTGTTGCGCGTATCCGAATCCACGTTGTAGGCCGCGGCGAAAAACATATTCTTGTAGGGCACGATGGTTCCGTAGGGCATGCGCTGACCGTAGCGTTGCGCCACAGCCATTCCCAACTGATCGCGGACCCGGTCGGCCCAGCCCCAGGAACAAGTCAACAGGATCAGCAGCAGGATTTTCTTCATAGCAATTCCTCCCAGGGGCGCTCAAAGCCCACAAATTCAGGTTCCGGATGCAAACATACGGCAAAGCGCTCAAAGACTCCGCGCCGCACCGCTCCGGCCACGCGCAGCAGGTCGACAGCCCGGGCCTGGCCGCGATTGATCAGGGCCAGCACATGGTTGGAGGAGAGCCCGGCCGGACCCTCTCCCCAGCCCTTGGGAAACCCGGAGCGCTCGATCAACCAGGCCGCCGACAGCTTGGTGCGGCCCGGCCCGGCCGGCCAGCCCGGCATCCCGGGGAAGTCGGCCGCCAGCTTCTCGGCGATTTCCGAGCTGACGATGGGGTTCACAAAAAAGGAGCCCGCGCTGCGGTGATTGGGGTCGGCCGGATCCCAGACCATCGACTTGGATCGGCGAATTTCTAAAACCGTTTGGCGCACCTGAGCAGAGGTCAGGGCCAACCCTTCCATGCGCTGCTGTAATTCCTTATAGCGCAACTGCGGCACGGCTTTGGGGCGCAGCTCAAACTCCACCGAAGTGACCAGGTAACGGCCTTTCCAATCGCGTTTGAAGCGGCTGTCGCGATAGCCGAACTCGCACTGCGCGCCGGTCAGGCGCAGTTCTTCACCGGTATCCCAGTCCAGAACCCGGACGGCGCGAATCATTCCGGCCACCTCCTGGCCGTAGGCCCCGATGTTCTGAATGGGGGCAGCCCCCACCAGGCCGGGAATCCCGCTCAGACACTCCAGTCCGCTCCATTGCCGGGAGACCGTCTCGGCCACCCACTCATCCCAGACCCGGCCGCCGCCCACCCGCACCACCACTTGCTCGGGGCTCTCCTGTAAAACTTCCAGGCTGCGGTCTTGCCAGCGCAACACCAGACCGTCAAAGCCGGCGTCGCTGACCAACATGTTGCTGCCTCCGCCCAGCACCAGCACGGGCAGCCCATCCAGACGAGCCTGGCGGTAGTGAGCCAGCGCCTGTTCGCAGGAGGCAACGTCCATGAAGCGGCGCGCCTCTCCTCCTACTTCTAGAGTGGTGAGGTCACGAAAAGATACGGTGGTGGTCATTTTTGAAATTTCTTCAAAAATGATTCAAATCCTGGTCAGCGCGCCCATCGCTTGCTCAACCGGTCCCTCCAGTTGCTCAGCCAGATCTTGAGGGCGCGGCAGCGCTCCAGCTACGTAGGTATAAGCAAAAACCAGATAAATGAACAGGAATAACGGCCCCAGGACCATCACCAGGGGCCAGAAAAAGGGCGCCACCAGCAAGCCGAGCAAACATCCAGGCGGCACCAGGTTGATTCCCTTGGCCAACCCCATTTCTCGGCGCAAACCGCGATCACCGGCCAAAAGAGCCAGCAGTAGCGTCAACCAGGGCAATCCCCCCCAAGCATTCTGCCCCTCGCAAACCGCTAACAGAACGCAATTGCAGCTGACAAATAAACAAATCCAGCGAAACGATCCGTGCAATGGACCAGTGGCGGTAAGCAGGGAGCCCCAAACGGCGACACCCAGACTGCTCAACAATAGCGCGTGGCCCACCAGGGCGGAGGGCGCGAAGCCTTGCAGCATCGGCGCGACGCCCAGGCCGAGCAAGGCCAGGGAGAGCAGTTTCCAGCCGAGCTTCAAGCGCCGGTAGGCTCGGTAACCGCGCACATCCCGCATAAAAGAGGATTGCGACACCGCCGGGCAGGCTCCTACCGAAACACCTGGAATCTAACCAGGAACCCGGAAGGAGACTTCTCATGCGACGAAATGCTCTGATTGCTCTCACCTTGATGGCCACCTGCCTGCCCGCCGCGGCCCGCCCCAAAACTCCCCCCAAGCCGATAGTGTCGCGCCTCAACGCCGATGAAAACGCCTATACTTACCACAATTACCGCTACCCTGCGCCGGCCCGGGCGACCCCTGTGAGCACCTCCGCCGCCCGCGGCCAGGCCAGCTACAACCGCAGCTACGCCCACATCATCCCCCCCGATGGATTCGGACCCATTCCCAACGCCTACAGCCTGGGACCGGGCTGGGCCAACCGCTGGGGCTCCTACAGCAGCGGCAGCACCGATTTCCCCTACAACGCCGGCGGCTATGTCAACAGCGGCTTCTTCAACGGCGGCTTCTATCCCGGCGGGGTCTACAGCTATCCCCGCTAGAACTCCGGCCGAAAACCCCGGCTCCCTCGCGGCCAAGCCGCTCCTCCGCTAGATGTTGTATAGATGGCCAGATTCTAGCACAACCTGTGGAACGTCGCGGAGTCTGCAACCCTACTAGACTACGTCAAGAGGGTCTCGGCCGCGCTCCTAAGGAGCGGCGTAACGGCCTCCTTGCTGCAATTCCACCGGCGCCGGACTGCCGGCCACTTGAAAGCGGATCGGATAAGAATGGCGCCGATGGCCGTCATAGGTGGAATAGACGCAGAAGTGGAGGTGTGGACCGCTGGAAAATCCAGTGGAGCCGGAATAGCCGATCAAGTCGCCACGACGAACCGTCTGACCTTCTTCCACCTCCACGCCATTGAGCCGAAAATGGTCGTATTCCCCAATGGTTCCGTCGGAGTGGCGGATGCGCACCGCGTTGACTCGGGTTCGAAAGTAAGGGGTCGCGCCCCCCTGGCTATAGCGCTCCTCCACCGAGACTACTACTCCCTCCCGGGCCGCCAGCACGGGCGTACCGCTGGCGAAAGAAAAGTCGAGGGCGTATTCATCATCGCCGGTGTGGCTGAACTGGCCGTGAAAGCCCTGGATGATGGACATGGAACTGCCCGAGGCGTAGGGCAGGCTGTAAACCACCGAATCGTCGTGGTGCGCCTCCAGGCTGCCATAGTTCCAAAAGTAAGAGTAGCGAAATTTCCAGGCCTGCCGCGGATCGATGCTGGTCACCCGGGTCATGAACACTTCCTGATGGCCGGGAACGGTCTTGCTGCAAGGGATGGGAGGAGTGCCCCTCACATTCTGATTTTCGGTAAATTCGATCGTCACCGTCATATCGCAACCCAGTCGATTGAAGATGTAAATATCGGTTCCGCCATTGCGCTCGACCTGCCGGTAGGTAACCGGGTCGACCGGCTCGGGATCAGCCCAGGCCACCGCCACCAGCAGCGCGGCCACCAACCAGCGCTTAAAGGACATGCTCGACCTCCAGCAAGTCGCTCAGCTTTTGAATACGAAAGTGCGGTTCGAGTGGCTCGGGCTTACCGAATCCGTAGTCGGCGAAGACCGTGGTGACGCCGCATTCCAGGCCCATCTGCAGGCCGACCTGACTGTCCTCCACGTGCACGATAGGTCCTTCGTGCCCGACCCGCTGCACCAACTCCCGCAAGTACTCTACCTGGGGCTTGTGAAAGCGCGAATCATCGGGGGTTTGCATATCCTCAAAAAAATCGCGCAGGCCGATATGGCGCAGCGCCTTCTCCTGCAGGGCGCGGTCGCCGGAAGTACAGGCTACCACCCGATGACCGCGTTGGCGCAACTGGGTCAAAACCTCGGCCGCTCCCTCCACCGCGCGCGCCAACCGCGGCAGATTCTCCAGGTAATGTGGCTTGACGAAGCCCTCGTAGATCTCGCCCACGCGTTCGGCCGGGCAACCCAGACGTTGCAACATTTCGGCCGCCGAAAGACCGATCAAATCGACCACCGCCGCTTCTTCAGGCGTGGGCAGGCCGAGTGCTTCTACTCCGCGAGCGAAGGCCTCATAATTGGCGGCCCGTGAATCGATCAGCACGCCGTCCAGGTCAAACACCACCAGCACCGCCATGATTTTACTCCTCCTCCGCCGGCCTGGACGGGGGGGGGCCCTGGGCACTCTCGCTGTAGACGCCGGCCCGCAGGCGAATGCCGCCCGGCACAACTTCCAGACGCACATGCGCGTCGCGCAGATGCCCCAAGACCTCGGCCTCAGGGCGGAAATCGCTGCCCAGCAGCAACAGCAATCCCTTCACAAAAGCGTACTCACGGTCGACCATGTGGTGGGCATAAAAGACCTGCTCGCCCTGGCGGTCCTGCTGGAAAAGCTGATAGGAAGGCACCTCGGCCAGACTGCGCCCGCCGCCCTGGTAGGCCTTGAAGATTCGGGGCAGCAATCGCTCGGTGTAGCCGTTGGCCCAGAACTGGGTGGTGTTGCTGCTGGTCCAACCGCAACGACCATCCTGGCTCACGGTGTAGGTTACGCCCTCGACCTTACGATTGCTGGCGCCCGCCCCCAGGCGCTCCTTAAGACGGGCCTGGATGCGCCCGGCCAGATCGGCATTGGCAACCTCCAGAACGGCCACCACCGGCACCTTGGACGGAGAAAACTCCAGAACATCACTCACATCCGGGGGACCTGAACCCATAAAGCCTTGCACCAGTTGAATGAACTGCTCCAGGGTACTGGCGTAAGTGTCGATCGCCTCACCATACACATAAAGCTGTGTGCCCGCCACCACCGACTCGCGAGCCAGCGAGAAGCCCAGGCGCTTTTCCAATTCAGTCCAACCTTTGGCAATCAGTTCGCGGGAACCGCTAAACTCGCCCCCCACCCGATCGAGCAGACGGATCCAGCCGGCCACATCAAACCAGTACATGGTCTCACTGGCAGGCGGGACGCGACGCGCCAGCTCGGCCGCCGCCGGCGGACCCAGGGTCACGTTCTGCACACCATCCCACTGCACGAAGCCGCGCGTCTGCAACTCCAACTGGCCGCCGGCGTCGAGGCTCCCGCCGGAGGCGATGCCGATCGAGCGCAGCAAAATTTGTTCCCCCGACCAACCGGCTTTGACGCACAACTGGGGACTGCTGCGCAGTACATCCTGAACATCGGCGAAAACCCACATTTCCGTGTCGTCCGTCCGCAACCGGCGAAATTGTTCGGCAAAACGGGGATTGGCGGTAAGATTCTCCGCGGGCGGAGCGGCGGCCAGCAGCGGCGCTACCAGCCAGGTCTGGTTGCTCACCCAAACCCGGCCTTGCTGGAAGTAAATCAGGTAGTCGTTCCCATCCACCCGCATTTTCCAGTGATCGCCATCGGCGCTCAGCTCTTCGCTCTCGGCGTCCCAACGAGACATCCAGTTGTTGAAGCGGGCGCTCTCCGGACAGCCCACAGCAGCCACGAAACCACCGGTCTGATCCGGCAGAGGCTCTTCGACAGGCGAGGCACCGGGGGCATGCATTTCCAAAGTGCGCCCGTCCACCTGCCAGCGGCCGACCACCCGGATGTTTTTCCCTTCCCGTTTCAGCTCCAGTAAAGCGCCTTCAGGAATGTCGTTGGAACTCAGATGCTCCTTGGCGATCAAATCATCGACCGACTTGGGAAACTTCTTCTGATAGCGCCGGTAGAGATTGACTCCTTCGAAGGCCTGGTCGACGGCATAGCGCAACTGGCGACGGTGGCGGGCAGCCTCCTGAGCTCGAAACATGCTTTCAAAAGGAGAAAGCTCCCCCTGACGCGCCACCGCCAGCATGAACCGCCCATCCCAGAAGGGAAAGGACTTCATCATCTCCTCCACCTGCGAGCCCTCGCCGGCGTTGCTTCGGATCTGATTCAAGACCACCCGAAAAAGCGGGCTGCGGCGCAGCCGCTCAGCCAGCGGCGGCCCCTCGCTGTTGAGCACCAGACGGGGCTGGTACTCCAGATAAATTTGGGTGCTGGCGGGCAGGCGTTGGGCCGCCCACTCAGGTTCCAACTGGGCCCAGCCGGGTAGAGCGCAGGCCAAAAAGAGAAGTCCGCCGGTGGCGATACGTGAACAAAGAGAACGAGACATTTGGGCTCCTTCGGGGCAGAGAATAGCACTCCCCACCAGGAATGTCCTGCCCGGTGAAAGAACAGGCGGCGAAATCATGACCGATCTGGCCTGGCTGACGCGCAGGTATGGAACGGCGGGGAAGGGGTGGCGCGATGGAATGTCCTAAATGCCGGCAATACAATCTGCCCGGTTCTTCTTATTGCGAGAAGTGCGGCTTTCATCTGCGTTCGTTGCAGCGCCAGTCGCAGTCCCACCATAGTCCCTACAGCCCGTCGGCGCCGTCCGCCCGGCCCGTCCCCGCGCCCGCCCCGGTGCCCAACTATCCCGGAGCCGCCCCACCCCCTCCTCCACCACCTGCGGCCCAGGCCCGGCCGCGCGCAGCCCAGCCGGCTCCGCCCCCGCCTCCTCCGAAACCGGCCGCCCCGCCCGCCTATGCGCATCTGCGCGAATTGCCCCAGGGCCGGCAACTGCCTCTGATCTACGATCGCAGTCTGGTTGGACGCCTGAGCGAAGCCGACGGCGTCAAACCGGAAATCGATCTGGCCGACTTCGGCGAAGGCGGAGTCTCGCGCCGGCACGCTCAGATCGTGCGAGCCGAAGGCCAGGTCTACCTGGAGGACCTGAGCAGCTCCAACGGCACTTTTCTCAATGGCGTTCGACTCCAACCCGGCCTTCAGAGTCCCCTCAAGCATCAGGACGAAGTCCGGTTCGGCAGTCTCCGATTTCAATACTGGCACAGCCAGGCTTAGAAAGAGAGAGGTCTCATGCAAGTGTCAAATCCGATGGAAACTCACTATGATCCGGCTCCTGTCCGGGAATGGGCCGAAAAAAACGCCGTCTCGACCATCCCCAAGCTCTTTCGCACAGCTTTTGAAAAACACAACGCGGCCGGTAGAAACTACCTGGGCTGCAAAGTCAACGGTGTCTACAAATTCGAAACCTACCAGCAAATTCGCAACAAAGTAGAACGCTTCGCGGCCGCCCTCATCGAACTGGGCATGCAACCCAATGATCGGCTGGGTCAAATTGCCAACAACCGCCCGGAGTGGGTGATCACCGACCTGGGCACCATGCACGCCGGCTGTATCCATGCCCCCCTTTACCCCACGCTAGCCACCGAGGCCATCGAATACATCCTCAAAGATTGCGGGGCCCGGGTGGCCGTGTGCGCCACTCCCAAGCACCTGGAGTCGGTGATCGCTTCGGAAAAAGAATTGCCCTCCCTGGAGCATATCGTATGCATGTTCGACCCGGGAAAAGCGGAATCGAGTCGCAAGATCTGGTCTTGGGACGACTTTCTCAAGCTGGGCTCGGACAACCTGGAAAAACACCAGGCGGAAATCGAGAACCGCGTCAATAGCCTGAAGGCTACCGACGTGTGCAGCCTGGTCTACACCTCCGGCACCACCGGCGAACCCAAAGGCGCCATGCTGATGCACGGCAACTTCGCCTCCAACGCTCTGACCGCTGTTCCCCTGCTCGAGTTCACCACCGAGGATCTGGAGCTTTCCTTCCTGCCTCTCTGCCATGTGTTCGAGCGGGTCGCCTACTACTCGGTCACCAGCATGGGCGCCACCATCGCCTATGCCGAAAGCGTGGACACCGTGGGCGCCAACATGAAGGAAGTCCGCCCCACCGTCATGCCCAGCGTACCGCGACTTTTCGAGAAGATCTACGCGCGCATCACCGATAAGGTGGCCGCCGGCCCCGCCGCCAAGCGGGCCATCTTCGCCTGGGCCATGGGAGTCGGTAAGAAGCATTTCCAGGCCAAGATCAACGGGACTCTCAATCCCATTCTCAAGCTAGAGTATGCTATGGCCCACAAGCTGGCGCTGAGCAAGCTGCACAGCGAAACGGGAGGGCGCATCCGCCTCTTCTGCTCGGGTGGCGCTCCTCTGCGCAAGGACGTCGGTGAATTCTTCCTGAGCGCCGGCTTCATCCTCACTGAAGGTTACGGTCTCACCGAAACCAGCCCGGTCATCTGCTTCAACCCTCTGCGCCGCCCCAAGAACGGTACCGTCGGCAAGGTCATCCCGGATGTTCAGGTGCGCATCGCCGAAGACGGGGAAATCCTGTGCAAAGGCCCCAACGTCATGTTGGGCTATTTCAACAAGCCCCAGGCCACCCGCGACGCCATCACCGACGACGGCTGGTTCCACACCGGTGACATCGGCGTGCTGGACGACGAAGGCTACCTGGCTATCACCGACCGCAAGAAAGACCTGCTGGTGATGTCCAATGGCAAGAACGTGGCTCCTCAGCCCATTGAACAACTGATTCAATCCAGTCCCTACGTGGAGCAATGCGTGGTGCTGGGGGACAACAAGAAATTCATCGCCGCCCTGATCGTGCCCACCTACGCCAACCTCAAGGACTGGTGCGCCCAGAACAACATCGCCCACGACCCCGAAGCTCTGTCCACCAACGCCAAGCTGGTCGAATTCCTGCAAGGCGAAGTCAACCGGCTGTGCGCCGACCTCTCCGGCTACGAGAGAGTTAAAGCCATCGCCCTGCTGCCGCGCGAACTGACCCTGGAGCACGGCGAAATGACCCCCACCCTCAAGGTCAAGCGCAAAGTGGTCAACCAGAAATACTCGGACAAGATCGGCTCGCTTTACCCCGAGGACTGACCCCTCGCGGCGGACTTTCTCTCCAAACGGAGAAGAAAGAACGATAAAGGTGGACGAGCAGGCGCTTCTGAGCATTGGCAAGCGTCATCGATTGGGGTTTGTGGCCATCTTTGGTTCGAGCGCCCATGGCCAGGTGGGACGGGACCTGGATGTAGCCGTCATGCCATCTTCTCCCATCAAAGATCTGGCGGACCGCGACGGCCTTTTTCATCATTTGAGCGACGCTCTGACCGTGCTACCGAACGCTTCCTGATACAGAATTGATTCAACGCCGTCTGGTGCAAATGACCCGGCATTTAGGCGAGCTGGAAACGGTCTTGCAGCACTCCCTGGAGGACTTCTCAGCCAACCCCCTGCTCTTGCGCACGGCCGAGCGCGACACCGAACTGTTGGTGGAGTGCGCCGCCAAAATCAATACAGCCATTGGGCAATCCAAAGGAATCCCACCCTCCGACTACTACAGCTCCTTTTTCGCCCTGACGCCGGACTGGCTGACTGGAGAGGTGGCCGAAGAATTAGCCAACTGGCTCGACTGCGGAACATGCTGATTCACCAGTACGAAGATGTGCGACCGGAAACAAGTCTATCAAGCCAGCCTGCGCTCCGCTCCGCTGTGGAGTTCCTATCTGCAGTCGATTCTGAACAAGCTCGGCTAACCTAAACTGGCCAGGAAAAAGAAAAAGAGCCCCTGATCCGAGTTGAACGGACAACCTTCCGCTTACAAGGCGGGTGCTCTGCCAATTGAGCTACAGGGGCAAGTGAGAAGGGCCACGCTGGCGAGCGCGGCCCTTCGGTTTCGAGGTGGCTCGAAATTTAGTAGTGCTTTTCTCCCAGTGTTTTCTCGATCTTCCGTTTGACGCGCTGGAGCGCGTTGTCGATCGATTTTACGTGGCGATTCAGCTCTTTAGCCATCTCCTGGTAGGATTTTCCTTCGAGGTAACTGTGCAGCACCTGGGATTCCAGTTCGCTCAGATTCTGCTGAATCTTTTCGCGCAGGTCGTCGGAAAGCTCATGGCTGATGAAGACTTCTTCCGGGTCGGTGACCTTGGTGCCCGACAGGATATCGAGCATGGTGCGATCCGAATCTTCATCGTAGATTGGCTTGTTGAGACTGATATAGCTGTTCAGAGGAATGTGTTTTTGACGGGTGGCCGTCTTGATGGCTGTGATGATCTGACGCGTGATACAGAGCTCGGCAAAAGCCCGGAAGCTGGACAGCTTGTCGGCGCGATAGTCACGAATCGATTTATAGAGACCGATCATCCCCTCTTGGATGATGTCCTCACGGTCGGCTCCAACCAGAAAGTAAGACTTGGCTTTGACTCGCACGAAGTTCTTATATTTGCTGATCAGGTACTCTGTGGCGAACTCGTCCCCGTTCTTAGCGAGCTTGACGATTTCTTCGTCCGGCTCATTGGCCAGGTTAGCCATGTACGAGCTCTGTTGTATCTTTAGCAAGTTGTTTTTCCCTCCCAGCAAATGCCCGAAGCTGCCCAAATTATAAGAAGGGGTTCTGCGGACGTCAAGAGAAACTAGATTGTTTTTTCTCTGAGCTCTCCTCAAGCATCTCCGGAGGCTTTGCGCAACTGGCCAAAAGCTTAGCCCGGAGGCGCTTCTGGCGCGTCAAATACCCTCATCAATGACTTGACTCTCAACCCAGTCCTCGATACCTTCCCAGGTCCTGCCCTGCTCAATCATAATTTGTGCACGAAACAGATAAACCTGGCGCGATTTTGAAAATAATTCAAGACTTCGCTCCAGGCTCTTGAGGGCCGCGGCGGTGTCCCCCCGGGAATGCTGGACCTGGGCCATAAAGAAAGCGATAGCCGGGCTCAAGGGGTCCCGACGTTGAGCTTCTTTCCAAGTCTCCAGCGCCTGCGCGAGCAGGTTTTCCCGCTCGTAGATATGCGCCAGGAAGCGCCAGTAGTAGGCGTTATCAGGATCGAGATCGATGCGCATGCGAGCGAAGGCTTCAGCCTTTTTCCAGGCCAGGGGTTGGCCGGTCAGTTCAGCGATGTCTTGCCATACCAGGCACTTGCGCAAAACCAGAGCTTCCAGCAGCCAGGGTGGACAGTGCAGACTGCAGGTTTCCAGCGCGCGCAGGCGTTGCTCCGCCCAAAACCCCCTTTCTCCGGGAACAGCCTGGGCGCGAAACTTCCACTCATCATCCCACCAGAAGGTGCGTTCCACCAACCAGCCCGCCAACCCCGCGCTCACGCCGATCAACAAAATAGGTAGACCTGCCCAACGAATCCTGGCTTCAGAGTCGCGGCGGTCGGGCGTCGTCCAGAGGATCAGCAGGGGCCAGACAGCGGGGGTGAAGCAGTTCGTCAAGCTATTCCCCAGCAAAACTAGCAAGCCGGCGAGCTGCGGGCCGGGCTGGCGCCACTGGGCGCGCAGTCCCAACATGAGCCAAGCCGACCAGAGCAGCAAGCCGATCCAGCCGGTCTCGCTGAGCACCCGCAGGGGTTCATTGTGGGGGTCTTCCGGGCGGCGCGAACGCTTCATGAGAACGTCGGGCTCCAGGTCACGATTCAGCAGATAAGCATCACCGAAATGACCCGGGCCCACCCCCAAGAGGGGGTGCTCCAGCCCATGCCGCCAGGCCGAAACCCAGAGGAGCTTGCGAGCCGAGACGCTATAATCGTGTCCAGAACCCAGGCTGACCATGGTACTGGCCAATGCGAACTGGCGTCGGCCCGAGGACCACAGGCTGGCTCCCCAAGCCAGTGCGAGCAGCAATCCTCCCACGAGCCAAAAACGACTCAGGCGCCTCAGGCGCACCAGGCTGTCCAGGCAAGCGACCACGAACACAGCAGTCACGACCAGGTTCGAGCCGCGGGTGGCCGTGAGCAACAGGCCGATCATCGAGAAGAAGGCGATAAGCCAGCCGGGCCAACCCCGCCGATACAGCAAATCCCAGGCCCAGGGAAACAAGCAGGCCAGGTACATGGCCAGGTAATTGGGATTGCCCAGACCAGCGATGGTGCGCAAGCGGGACAGATGGGGGTCTGACCAGGTAAAGGGGTCCAATCCCAGACGCTGGAGCCAGGAATAGCTCACGGTCAATCCAAAGCCCGTGGCCAGCCAGAGATTGCGCTGAGGCATCTCGCTGCGCGACCAGATCAGCGCCGCCAAAACCGTAAGCAGGCTGGGCCAGGCAGGCAGGAAACCGTTCGCCAAAGCGCTCAGCACCGACCAGCCGAACCAGAGAGCCAGGGCCTTCTCGGCTGCCGTCCAGGGGCGATAGGGATTCAAAGCGGCCAGCCCCGCCGCCGCCAGCCAGCAGCAGAGCTTGGGGGCGGTGATGGGGTCGGCGCAGCGCATGTCAAAGATCAGCGGCAGCAAGGCCAGGGCCAGGAACGAACTCAGTCGGGCCGGGCTCACCGGGAGGGGGGCAGGGAGTTCAGCATCTGGTCGAGCAGGTCCAGACGAATCGGTTTGGTCAGGTGCAGATCCATGCCGGCTTCCAAGCACATCTCGCGGTCCGTGGACATGGCATTGCCCGTGAGGGCTACAATGGGAACTCGGTAGGAGCGAGTGGCTTCAATGGCGCGCCAACGCCGAGTGGCTTCAAAACCGTCCATGACCGGCATTTGCACGTCCATCAGCACTACATCCACCTGATTTTGCTGGAGGTAGTCCACGGCCAGCTCGCCATTGACCACGTGCACGACTTCATGTCCCAGACGCTGCAACATCTTGCTGACGACTTTGGCATTGACCAGGTTGTCCTCGGCGATAAGAATCTTGAGCGGCTCGCCGGCGCGTTGCACGGGCTGGGCCGGAAACGCCGAAGGGGGCGGCTGTTGGCGAAACAGACCCAGCAACAGGCGCGCCAGTTCCTGGCTCAGCAGTGGTTTGATAGCCACCTTTTTGACGCCGGTCTGGTTAAGCTGCTGGTGCAGGGGACGTCCCAGAGTCACCATGAGCACGCTGGTGAGCGGGGTGGGCAATTCCTGAGCCAGCTCCAGGCCATCGCAGCCCGGCATCTGGAAGTCCACCAGAGCCAGGTCAAAAGCTTTACCGCGACGCTGAGCCTCGCGCACCATCTGCATGGCCGGGCCCGGACCGACCGCAACCTGGGCCTCGATCCCCCAGTTGGCCAGCATTTCCTTGAGAACGCGGCGGCAACTGGCGTTGTCGTCGATGATCAGGACGCGCTTGCCCTGGATATAATTAGCAAAATCTTCGGCGCTCAGGTCCGGCTGATCAAGGTCGCGCACGAAAGCATGGTAAGGCGCGTCGGCTTCCGGCATCTCGGTGTGGTAGTTAGGAAGTTTGACGGTGAAGGAGAAACGGCTGCCCTGGCCCGGTTGGCTTTCCAACCAGATACGGCCGCCCATTTTTTCCACCAGTTGGCGGCAAATAGTCAGGCCCAGCCCGGTACCGCCAAAGCGACGAGTGGTCGAGCCGTCCGCCTGGGTGAAGGGATCGAAGATCTCCCGCTGCCGTTCGTAAGCGATGCCCTCGCCGGTGTCGAAGACGGAGACGCGGATGATACCGGGCTCGCGCTGAGCCAGCTGGAGTTCCACTTCGCCCTGGCTGGTGAACTTGATGGCGTTGCTGAGCAAGTTATTGAGCAATTGGCGAATACGAGTGGGATCGCCGACCACTCGCGAGGGCACCGACGGAGCCACCGAACCGACCAGTTCCAGGCCTTTTTCGTGGGCCTTCAAGGCGATTGAAGCGATGGCATCCTGGACCACGGCCCGCAGCGAGAAGGGAATCGTTTCCAAATCGAGGCGGTTGGCCTCGATTTTGGAAAGATCGAGGATGTCGTTGACCGTTTCCAGCAGGCTCTGGGCCGAACGCAACGCGGTCTGGGCGTATTCGCGCTGTTCGTTTTGCAGGTCGGTACCGAGCAGCAACTCGGTCATGCCGATAACACCGTTCAGCGGCGTGCGGATCTCATGGCTCATGTTGGCCAGGAACTGCGATTTCACTCTGGAGGCGAGCAGGGCCGCTTCCTGAGAACGTTTGAGCTCTTCGGAACGGCGATGCTGCTCGGTGATGTCGCGGATGAGCAGCAGTGCCTTCGGGACGTGGTCCCCACCTTTTTCCAAAGGCAGAATGCGCAGCTCGAAGGTGCCGTCGCGATCGTTAGTGTGGAGCTGAAATTCCAGGGTAGTGATTTCCCCGCTGTCGCAGGCGTGGCGCAGCTTGGGCGGAAATTCCTGGCGCAGGTAGGGAAAAGCTTCGCTGATATGCCGGCCCACGTAGCTTTCCGGCGGATGCTTGAGCAACGGAGACTGGCCCGTATAGTATTGGCGGAAAAATCCGCCGGCGTCGACCGCGAACATCAGATCGGGAAGAGTGCGGAAGAGAGCGCGCGTCTGGCTTTGTTCGAGCTGGAGGCGGTTGACCAGTTGCTTTCGCTGCGAGACATCCTGGTAGTAACCGAGGATCTCTCGGCCGCCGGCCTGGGCCGTGCCGGCCACCAGCAAACGGCGCGTCTGACCGTTGTCCAGACGCCGATCCACCTCCACCTCGAAAGGAGTATGGTTGACGCTGCAGGCCATCAGCGCGTCTTCCAGGCGGCTGCGGGATTCATCCTCGTAGAGCAGCAGACTGCCGCCCAGGGTGGGCTGGAAGCGTTCGCGGTCGGTTCCGTGCAAGTGATGGCTCATGTCGTCCCAAAGCAAAGTTTGCAGGGGACTGGTGCAGTCCATGCGCCAAATACCCATGCTGGCTAAGCGAGCTACCGAACTCAGCGTAGCAGCGTCAAATTGTAAGGTTGTCGGCTCAGACGCGCCCGCGGCTTCGCTCATGGGCGGATGGTTTTGTCTCGACCCCACCGGAGACCTCCTCCGGAGGAATGTGAATTGCCAGGGCGAACGGGCGGGCCCCAACAGTGGAGAGGTGTGACAATGGCGGTGAAAACTTGGTTTTGCGAAGAACTTAAGGGGCAATGGCGGCAATCCTTGCCGATCGGTCCGGCATTGGTGGATCAGCACAGTGACTTCCAACATATCCAGGTCTTCGAAACCGACGGCTTTGGGCGCATGCTGGTGCTGGACGGAAAGGTGCAATGCACCGAGCGCGACGAGTTCACTTACCACGAAATGCTGGCCCATGTGCCCATGTTGACCCACCCCGCTCCGGAGACCGTCGTCGTGGTGGGCGGCGGCGACGGCGGAACCATCCGTGAGGCCTTGCGCCATCCTTCGGTGAGCAAGGCCACGCTGGTGGAAATCGACCCCCAGGTGATGGAGGTAGCCCGCCAGTGGCTGCCCACCATGGCCGCCGGCCTGCAGCCCGGTCCACGGCTGGAAGTGGTGACCCGCGACGCCGCCGAGGTGATTGGCTCGCTCACCCCGCAGGACATCGTTCTGGTCGACTCCAGCGATCCCGAAGGGCCTTCGGAAGTACTCTTCTCCGGTGAGTTCTTCCAATCTCTCAAAGCCGCTCTCAAATCCGACGGAGTGATCGCTCTGCAGGCCGGCTCCCCTTTCTTCTTCGGTCCTCAGATCGCGGCCGCGCGGCGTGAATTGGAGAAGATTTTCCGCTTCGTACGCCCCTATCTGGTGGCCATTCCCACCTATCCGGGCGGGACCTGGTGCCTGATCGCGGCCTCCGACGCTCACGATCCCCAGGCTCTGAGCCTGGAGGAGCTGCGCTCGCGGCGCCGGCAGCGCGCCCTGGAACTGCGTTACTACAGTCCGGAAGTTCATCTGGGCAGCATGGCTCTACCCGAATTCGTGCGTGAGCTCTAAACTGGCCCTTTTAGATCGCGACGGCACCCTGATCGAACACGTTCATTATCTGAGCGATCCCGAACAGGTCCGCCTGTTGCCCGAGACGGTAGAGGGGTTGCTGGCGCTGAAGCGGCTGAACTTTCGTCTGGTGCTGGTCAGCAATCAGTCGGGGGTAGGCCGGGGATACTTCGATGAGCACGCCGTCCACCGGGTCAATGAGCGGATGCAGGAGTTGCTGCGGCCGCACGGCGCCGAGCTGGACCTGATGCTTTTCTGCCCCCACGCTCCTCAGGACCACTGCCCCTGCCGCAAGCCCAAAACGGGTATGGCCGAACAGGCCTGCCAGTTGCTCTCGGCCAATCTGAAGGGAGCCATTATGGTGGGGGATTCGGATTGCGACATGGAACTGGCCCAAGCTCTGGGCATTCCCGGCTACCGGGTGGGGACTCCTCAGTTACCCGGCCTGGCCGGCCTTTTGCACCAGCTCTAACGCGCGCTGCACGCCCAAAGTGGGCAGAAAACCCCCGCCCAGCGCGGGGCGAATGTGCCACTGACCGTCTTTGCGGGCGGCTTCGATCCAGAAGGTCTGGCTCAGGTGATCTTCCACCACCGTGACCAGGGTCATGAAAATCTCTTTCTTGGGGTCGAAAAGCTGTTGCCGGAATTGCACCACCAGGCCGTCCTGACAACCTTCCAGCACCAGCTTGTCGGGGTCCAGAGAATCCAAAATCAGGGTCTGCACGGGCACCTCCGCCATTTGCTGATAAGAACTGACGGCCTGAGGCCGATAATGAAGTTCGAAGAAAATTTCCTGGCCCTGGCCGCTCCAACGCCGCTCGTACTTGGTATTGTAACGAGCTTCCGTCTCGATGACTTCAAGCTCGAGGCCGGAGCCGGCCACCTGGGCGCGGGCAAATTCCATGAGCCCGCGGTGGTCGGTCACCACCAGGCCGCCGGCCCGGCAAATGCGGTTGAGCTGGCCCATAAAGTCGGTGGAAAAAAGACGAAACCTCTCGTGGTCGCGCTTGGGCCAGGGGCAGGGGAAGAGAGCCACGAACTGCTCGATACTCTGATCGGGCAGTAAATAGCGCACGGCCACCTGGGCATCCATTTGGAGAATGCGCACGTTCTGGCTGCCGGCCTGGGCCAGCCGGCGCAAACAACGGCGCACCGAACCCCAATGCATTTCAATGCCCAGGAAATTGTGCTGCGGACGCTCTTGGGCCTGGCGCAGCAAGTATTCTCCATTGCCAAAGCCGATTTCCAGATAGAGCGGCTGCTCCACCGGAAATTCGCCGCGCGGATCCCAGTTCTGGTCAAGCTGGCGCCACAGCAGCAGGCGATGGAGTTCGCGATACTTACCTTCCACAGCGGCGCCCTTACGCAGGCGGGGGGACCCTCCCTGCCGGCCGGGAAGCTGCCTGCGTGAGTTTGTTGGCCCGCTCCCAGTGGCGCTACCTGTGGAAACACCCCTGGCTGTTGTTGCTCAGCTGGTTGGGTGTGGCGGTGGGAGTGGCGGGAATCGTGGCCATGGATCTGGCCATCCGCTCCTGCGAGCGGGGCTTTGCGCTCTCTCAGGACAGTTTGACGGGCCGGGCCAGTCACTGGCTGGTGGCCGGGGAAGCGGGTCTGCCGGAGGATTTTTATGTCCGGCTGCGCCTCGAGCAAGGCCTGGCTTCCTGTGCTCCGGTGGTGGAAGGCTACCTCTCGCTGCAGCCCGGCGGGAGTTTTCGCGTGCTCGGGGTCGATCCGCTGGCCGAAAAGCCCTTTCGCGGGGCCTGGCTCGACGACGGCCAGGCCAACGCCGCCATGACGAGCGCCCTCACCCGGCCCCGCACGGTGGCCCTGACGGCCGCCGAGGCGGCCCGCCTGGGAGTCCGGCTGCACGATAAGATCGCGGTGGCCGGGGCAGAGCCGGTGCTGGCCGGAGCCCTGCTGGAGGGACTCAATCCCAACCAGCAACAGGCCTTGCAGGGGCAACTCCTGTGCGATATCTCGGTGGCTCAGGAACTGCTGCATATGGAGGGGCGGCTCAGCCGCATCGAGTTGATTCTTTCGGAATCGCGGGCAGCCGCTCTGCAAGCCCAACTCCCTAGCGGCTATCAATTGCTCGCCGCCACCACCCGCAGTCGCTCGCGCCAGCAAATGAGCAAGGCCTTTTTCCTCAATCTGCGAGCCCTGAGCATGCTGTCGCTGCTGGTCGGCGGCCTGCTCATCTATAACGTCATCCACTTTCTGGTCTTGCAGCGGCGCACCTGGATGGGGCAACTGCGCATCCTGGGGGTGACCGGCACCGAGATACGCATCCAGATCCTGGCGGAAGCGGGCTGGATCGGGGCCTGGGGCAGCTTGCTGGGCAATCTGCTGGGCATCGCTCTGGCGCGTCTGCTGCTCCCTCTCTTGACGCGCACCATCAACGACCTTTACTACAATCTGCAGGTCAGCCAGACCTATCTATCGCCCGCCTCTTTGCTGCAAGGTTGCCTGCTGGGCTGGGGCTGTTCCTTATTGGCCGCCTGGTGGCCGGCTCGGGAAGCGGCCAACACCCCGCCTGCTCAGGTGCTGCGGCGCAGTTTGCTGGAACAGGGCTCGCAGCGCTGGCTCGGCCGGCTGACCCGCCTGGCCGCCATCGGCCTGGTGCTTTCCTGGCTGGTGCTGGAACTGGCCGAAAGCCAGCTGGCCTTGAATCTGCTGGCGATGGTGGGCCTGATAGTCTGTTCGGCCGCTCTCACACCGGCGCTGGTGCTGGGCGTTCAGAGGCTCTGGCTGCGCTGCCTGCCCGCGGGGAGTTGGATGCTCTTAAAACTGGTTCTGGGTGGCGTGGAGCGTTCGCTGAGCCGGCTGGGAGTGGCCCTGGTGGCCATGACGGTGGCGCTTTCGGCGGTGATTTCTATAACCGTGATGGTGCACAGTTTTCGCCTCAGCTTGATCGACTGGTTGGGGCGCACGCTGAGTTCGGACCTCTATATCGGGCTGGCCAACCGCCAGGCGGCCAAAGGCGGCCAGGGTCTACCAGCGGAGCTGGTGGCCCGGATCACCCGGCTGCCTCAGGTGGAAGGCCAGTTGCGCGCTAAAATGACACCGGTCTACTACCGGTTGGGCGGAAAGGGACCGTTTTTGACTCAGTTGGTGGCCCAGGATCCGGATTGGGGCAGGTTACGCTTCGTGGTCGGTGCGCCTCCCGCTCAGTTGGAAGCCGGCCAGGCGCTGGCTTCGGAGCCCTTCCTGCGCCAGCACCATCTACCGGTGGGAACTCGGCTGGAGCTGCAAAGCCCGAGCGGGCCGGTGCCGGTGGAACTGATCGCCGGCTTCCAGGACTACGCCAGCGACAGCGGCTACCTGATGATGGATCTGGCCGCCTATCGCCAGGCTTTCCGAGATGAAAGCGTGACCGGACTGGGGATCACCGTGCGGGGCGACACGGCCGAAGAAGTACGCTCGGAAATTCTGAGCTGGCCTCAGGCGCGCGGGCTGGAGGTGCGCTCGCAAAAGGCTTTGCGCCAGTTGTCGGTGGAGATTTTCGAGCAAACTTTTCAGGTGACCCGGCTGCTCCAGGTACTGGCCGTGCTGGTGGCCGGTTTGGGGACCCTGGGCGCGGTCTCGGCCAACCAACTGGAGCGCCGCCGCGAATACGCCCTGTGGAGCTGCCTGGGGCTGAGCGCGGCGGAGCGCTGGCGTTTGCGCTGGGGGGAAGCTGCCCTGTGCGGGGTCTGGGCCGGTCTGGCCGCCTGGCCCTGCGGATTGTTGCAGGCTTACGCGATGGTCACCTTCATCAATCGGCGGGCCTTCGGTTGGAGCCTGGACTTCCATCTGGAACCCTGGGCGCTGGCCTCGACACCGCTGTTGGGCCTGATAGCCGCCACGCTGGCGGTGCTTCTGGCGGACAGAGGACGGCGTGTCCCGGCAGAAGATTTACGTCAAGAGTAGGCATTGAGTCAACTCTGCAGAAAACATATTTTTGTAACAAAGTACGAGGTTTGAGGTAGCAGTATGAGTGTCCCGATGGATGAGAGCACCCAGCTAAATCACTGGATTGCTCTCATGGCCGAATTGGAAGAGGCCAAGGAAAAGATCGCCAAAGCCGTTTACAAGCACTACAAGGCCGGCCGCGTGGCCGATGAATTCTGCCTGGACTGCTGTCGCCGGCTCGATGACCTCTACAACGGCGCCAAGGACTATGAAGCTTACCTGAAGGAAGACTTCAAGCCCTATACCGAGAGCGAAGGAGTCAAGAGCGGTAAGTTGGCCAAAGTGGCCTCGGCCAAGGCGGCTAGTTTTATCTCCAAACTCTATATCGCCCACAACGTGAATACCTACAAGCGGCACTTTCGTGATCAGTATTTGGAATTGGGCAATCGCGTGATGGGTGCGGCCGAAGACGGGCGCGTGGTCTGTCCGGCTCCGCAGGTGATGGAGTGGTGCAAATACGCGACTAAAGTCAAGAAGGAAGCCGATATGCGCTGGGAGGAAATCACCATTCTGCACCGCGAGCAGGTGCGTGGCAACGCCTTTCTTGCCACTCTCAAGCAGTTCTTCGCCAACTTCTCCAGCTTCGCCCGCATGAACGGGGGCCCGCTCATGAAGAAGGCTTTCCGTAGCAACGACAAGGTGGTGGCGCAACTGCGCGCCCAGTACAAGGAGAAGATGGCCGGCAAAACCACTCCTGAAAAAGAAGGCTGATCTCGAGCGTTATTTCTCCGGCAGCAGATTGGGTTGCAGCATAAAGCGCAAGGCTTCCTCCCGCTCGATCTTGCCCTGCTTCACCAGGTCCACCAGGCTGCGGTCGAGATTGCACATTCCCACCGAGGTGGAGGTGCTGAGCACGTTGGGAATCTGGTGGGTCTTGCCCTCGCGAATGAGAGCGCGCACCGCGTTGTTGGCCAGCAGCAGCTCGAAGGCGGCCACGCGGCCGCCCTGGTCGGCCCGGGGTAGCAGGCGCTGGGAGACAATACCCAGCAGACAGGCGGCCAGTTGCATGCGAATTTGGGCCTGCTGGTGGGCCGGGAAGACATCCACGATGCGGTCGATGGTGGTGCAGGAATCGTTGGTGTGCAAAGTGGCGAAGACCAGATGTCCCGTCTCGGCGGCCGTCAGCACCGACGAGATCGTCTCCAGGTCGCGCATTTCCCCGACCACGATCACGTCGGGGTCCTGGCGCAGCACGTATTTCAGGGCGGTGGCGAAGGAACGGGTGTCGGCATAGACCTCACGCTGGTCGATGGTAGCCCGCTCGCTGCTGTAGGCGTACTCGATGGGGTCCTCGATGGTCAGGACGTGGCAGGGCCGCGACTGGTTGATCTGCTGCACCAGACTGGCCACCGTGGTGGTCTTGCCGGAACCGGTGGGTCCGACCACGAGAATCAGACCATGCGGTTTTTCCAAAAGTTTCACCAGGGCCTCGGGCAAGCCCAGCTCCGAGGGGCCGGGAATAACCACCGGAATGGCGCGCAGGGCCACCGCGATGTGCCCCCGCTGATAGTATGCGTTAACGCGAAAGCGCATACCGGACTCGAGACTGAGCGAAAAATCCAGTTCCTTTTCCAATTCGAACAGACTGCGCTGGCGGCCGCTCAGAATCGAAAACAGCAGCCAGCGCACATCGGCGGTGCTTAAAGTTGCCTCCCCCATCGGCTCCAAGCGGCCGGCCACGCGAAAAAGCGGCGGGCGGCCCACCGACAGATGCACGTCGGAAGCGCCCCTTTCCACCGCCATCTCCAGCAGATTCTGCATATCCGAACGGCTGGAAATTTCCAAGTCTCCGTCCGGGCGAAAGCCCTCCACGCCGGTGCGCATCCCCAACGCGGCCAATTTCAACTCTTCCGGATTGGTGGCATAGGCCAGGGCCGTCTCCAAGTCGACCACTCCCTGGCGCACCAACTGCACCAGCGACTGATTAAAGGGAATAATGCCTGGGTCGCGGGTAGTGCGCATATAGTCGGCCAGTTCGTCCACGCGCCCCTCGCGCAAGAGCTGGGAAGCCCCAGGAGTGAAGCGCAGCAATTCCAGGGCGGCCACCCGCCCCTGCCCGTCCTGCTTGGGCAGCAGGCGCTGACTGATAATTCCCAGCATGGCCATAGAAAGATCGGCGCACAACTGACTGCGCAAGGCGTCAGGAAAGAATCCCAACAGACGCAGCAAGGATTGACTGGCGTCGATGGTGTGCAACGTGGACAGCACCAGGTGCCCCGTCATAGCCGCCGAGACGGCCACTTCCACCGTTTCCGCGTCACGCATCTCGCCGATGACGATGACATCCGGGCTCTCGCGCACAACATGGCGCAGAGCCGAGGAAAACGAGCGGGTGTCCTGGCCCACCTCCCGCTGGATCAGGCGTGACTTCAAGTCGCTGTGCAAAAATTCGATGGGGTCCTCGATGGTAACGATGTGGGCCGAACGCCGCAGATTGATCTGGTGAACCAGGGCCGACAGGGTGGTCGACTTGCCCGAACCGGTGGCCCCGGTGACCAGCACCAGCCCGCGCGGAGCCAGCGCCAGCTCGGCCAGTAAATCCGGCAAACCCAGGTCGGCCAACAACAACTGCCCACTGGGCAGGCAGCGAGCCACCAGACCCATCTGGCCGCGCTGACGGTGAAAGTTCAGGCGGAAGCGCGCACTGGAAACGGCTTCGCTGCTATAGCCGACATCCAAATCCCCGTCTTGCTCAAAACGGGCCCGGGCGGCCGGCGTCAGTGCGTTGGCCAGAAAGGCTTCAAAGTCCGAACGCTCGACCAGCCCATCGGGGCACTCCACTAACTGGCCATCGCGGCGCATGGCCGCGGTCCGCCCCACGCTGACAAACAAATCGGAGGCCTGGCGTTCCACCATGGCCTGCAGCAGCACATCGATCTTGGTCATAAATCAGGCTTTGGGAATCGAAGGTTTTTACCTGGTTGTTACATTTGCCTCCCCGTATTCACGCTCGGCTAATCCAGGACATGATTCGGCAAAATCTTCTGCGAAAAGATTACAAGTCGTCTTAACAACAGCAATAACAGTAACAATCTTGCAACAAAACGGGGCTTCTCAGACGTCGGAAATTTCACTAATTTGTAACAAGAGGGTAGACACACAACGGTATGCGGCGATGGAGAAACCTATTCGATGTGGCTTGATGTAAGCGGTATCAACTCAACCAGCCCCCTCATGAACCGTGGTCCGGTGGCTCAGGGGGTGCGTACCGATCCCGCCTCGGCCATGCAACGCCTCCAGCAAGTCCAAACCCAGCGTTTCCTCGAAAGCAGCCTTGATTTTTCACCCGTGGCCACCCGCCTGGCCGCCCGCCAACGCCACCTGGAAACGCCCTCCTGGATGAGTTCCAATATGAATCCGTCCAAGCCGGCCCGCCAATTGACCAGCCAGATGCTGGCCCAACAAACCTGGAACTGGCTGGGAGAAGCTTTCCCCGGCTGCGACAAGAGCGCCGCCGCCCAATCCGCGGCCCTGCAGCAAGCCTTGCGCGAATTTTCCCCCGGCACCCAGGAGCACTCCAAGCGAGTCGGCGAGCTGACCTTGAGGTTTGCCAACGACCTGGGCTTCGACGAACTCGAACAAGAGAAGCTGGAAAAAGGCTGTGAATTCAAAGAAGCCGGACTGCTCGGCCTGCAGATCGAGGCCTGGTCGACGGCCGAGCGCAAAGCCGCCGCCGAGAGCATGCGCAAAACCGGCAAGTTCCACGACATCGGCAAACTGGCCGTACCTGACCACATTCTGCATAAAGAGGGCCCGCTTACTCCCGAGGAGCGGGAAGTCATCGAAATGCATCCGCTGGTGGGCGAGGCTATCCTGGCCGGCATTCCCGGCTTTGAAGAAATTCTACCGGCCGTGCGCCACCACCACGAGCGCTGGGACGGGACCGGCTACGTGGACGGCCTGAAAGGCGAGCAAATCCCCATCCAGGCCCAGCTCATCTCCCTCTCCGACACCTTCGACGCCCTCACCGAAGATCGACCCTATCGCAAAGCCATGAGCATCCAGCAAGCCTGCCAGGAAATCCTCCGCCAACGCGGCCGCCAATTCGATCCCAGCCTGGCCGAAAGTTTCGTAGCCCTGCAACTCGCGCCCCGCCCCTAGCCCAAATTCTGAAGCATCGCGACGACATAGATGGATTAAGAGCCCTATCGGTCCTGTTAGTGGTCTTTTATCATGCCGGCTTGCTGGAGTGTCACAGCGGCTACATCGGCGTGGACGTTTTTTTCGTGATTTCGGGTTATCTGGTCTCGCAACTGATTCTCCGCGATCTGGAGCGGGGTCAGTTCTCCCTGACGAACTTTTTCGCGCGCCGTATTCGTCGATTGCTGCCGTGCTTGCTGGCGGTCTGCCTGGTGACGGCGATACTTGGCTGGTTCTTCATGCTGCCCGAAGAATTCCAACACCTGGGAGTTGTCCTGATCAGCCAGCCCCTGCTGGCCGCCAACTTCGTCTACGCCCAGACCACGAAATTCGGCTATTTTGGCGCTACCACCGTGAACTATCCCCTGCTGCACCTCTGGTCTCTGGCGGTCGAGGAGCAGTTCTATGTGCTCTTTCCGCTCCTGCTGCTATGGCTGGGGCGATGCCGGCGCGGCTTCCTCTTCCTTGCGCTCTTCCTCACCTCATACGGCCTTTCGCTGTGGAGCTCCCCGCTCTGGCCCGCCCACGCCTATTACCTGCTGCCCACCCGGGCATTTGAACTTCTGGCCGGGGTGCTGGCCGCCCGGCTGCGAAGAGCAGCTCCCGGATGGTTCAACCAGGCAGCCAGCTGGTTGGCGCTACTGGTAATCCTGGCCTCCGCCTGGAGAATTCCCGCCGGGACGCCCTATCCGGGGGGAGTGGCCCTCTGGCCCACCCTGGCGGCGGCCGTGCTGCTCTCGATTGGAGCCCGGGGCGGCAGCAGCCTGCATCGATTGCTTTCGCTACGCCCGCTGGCCGCCATCGGTCTGATTTCTTACTCGATGTATCTATGGCACTGGCCGGTGATCGCCTTGCTCCGCTCCAGCTTGCTCTGGAAGCCGCATTACGGCACCTACTGGCTGATTCTGCTCTTTCCCCTCTCCTATGCGTCCTGGCGCTACATCGAGCAGCCCCTGCGCCGCCGGCCCCTCAGCGACCGGCAAACCTTTGGCTTTGCGGGCGCGAGCGGGTTGGCGCTGGCCGGCCTCGGCCTGCTGATCTGGCTGAACCAGGGGTTTCCCGGGCGGCTACCGGAGCGGGCCTCGAAACTGGCCGCCCAAGAGTATACTCCCAATCCGTACAACCTGGAGATCACCCTGGACATGATTTCTGCCGGACAGCTCCACCACTTCGGTGCTGAGGGCAAGACCCGTCTGATGGTCATCGGCGACAGCCACGCCATGGCCATCCTGCCGGGCCTGGATGAGGCCTGTAAGTCCTATGGAATCAGCGGTCTGGCCATCACCCGCTCCTCCACTCCCCCACTCGATTGCGACCTGCCCGGCAAGGTGGGTTTACGCGGCCGGGAATTGCGCGATTTCTGTGCCGCCTTCCAAGGGAAGATCGAGCAAGAGAAGCCGGAAAAAGTCCTGCTGGTGGCTGCCTGGTCGAGCTATCAGCGCGCTCCCGGGTTTGCCGCGGGCCTGGCCGAGACGGTGAAAGCCTGCGCCCGCGACGGCCGTGGCTGCTACTTGATGGGCCAGGTCCCCAACGTAGGCCACAAGGTCCCCAGGGCCCTGGCCTACACCGCCTGGCGCGGCGCCAGGAAATCCTGGGACGTCCACGTGCCGCTGGCCGAGCAACGCGAGAGCAATCGGGAGCTGCAGTCGATGCTGAGCGGCTTGCCGGTGACCTGCATCGACCCCCTGCCGTTTTATGCCGGCGAACAGGAACGAGTGGCGATCGAGAGAGACGGACTGGCTCTCTACCGCGACGAGGGCCACCTCTCCGTGGATGCCAGCCGGCTATTCGCGCCGCTGTTGCTGCGCGAGCTGAAGTTCCCAGTAATTGACGACGGAAGAAGCCATCTATAGAATATATGGAGATTGATAGGAGAGTATCGTGAGTTCAATCTATCTGTCCGACGAGGTGAAGAAAAGACTCATCCACAGCGCTCGCAAACGTGGATTCCGAGTGGAACGTGGTCCCCAGTCTCAACTAGGAGAATATATTGAGTATCTCATCCACCTGGATGAGCAAAAAGACACCTCATTCTCTGGCCAAACTTTAGAGCAGGCACTGGGGCTTCTTGCAGTCCCCGGTCAAGAGCCAGTCACAGACGAACAGATAGAGCGCATTCTCGGGGACCGGCGCCAGAGCCTGTGAGCTCCCCCCTCCGTGTTTTGCTCGACACGAATGTTGTACTGGATGTCCTGCTGGCCCGCCAGCCCAGGGTGAACGAGGCCGCCGGCCTGTGGGCCGCGGCGGATGACGGCCGCTTAACCGGATATTTGCCGGCATCTGCGCTAACCGATATCTACTACGTTGCTAACCGCATCTCTGGCCCATCCAGGGCGCGCGAGGCAGTTCGGCTATGTCTGACCGCCTTCGAATTCTGTCCAACCGACCGGGCTGTTCTGCAGAGCGCCTTTCACCGGAACGGTCCGGATTTCGAGGACGACGTGCAAATCGCTTCCGCCGAATCAGCCAGATTGGACGCAATCGTCACTCGAGACGGTAACGGATTCAAAGGCTCCGTGATCCCCATCTGGTCACCGACCCAATGTCTCCAAAAGCTCTGAGTGTAGACGGTAGGGTATGAGCACATCCAGGCGGCGGTAGTCCGTCCCCTGAGCCAGAGTCAGGCGTAGCTCCCCTTCGCTCCCCTCCACTCGGACCGCGTCGGTTTCGACGGAGCTGAGCTGGCGGCCGCTCACCTGCAAATGATAGGTTGCCCCACCGCGGCCCTCGGCCAGCAGTCGCACTCCCTGGGCTTCCGGGCGAAAACGCACGACCCGCAGACCCTGGCTCTTTTGCCCGTTGACCAGTATCGGTTCGGGCAAGCTCAGTTCACAGCCCTCCTGGCATTTCACCGTGACCTCGCCGCTGGCTCCCTGGCCGGTGAGGCGCACCTGCTGCACCTCGCCGTAGAGCTGGCCCCCCTCCACCCGGGCGTCCAGCGGCAGGTTCACCACAAACTGATATTTCAGGCCGGCCGGGCCTTTCCAGGCGATGCGCCGCCGGCCGTCCTCGCGCGTGTAGCGCAGCTCGGCGGGACCGAGGGCGGTGTGGATATGGTTGACCGCAAATCCCGGCCAGTGAGCCGGCGGCTGCGGCGCAAAACGCACCACTTTGCCTTCTTGCAGAACCTCCAGGCCAACCAGTCCGCGCACCAGCGGCAGGGTGACCATGGCCTCCGACCAGATCTGGTGGTGGCTGCTGCGCCCGAAGGCCGAGCAATAGTCGCCTGAAAGCAGCTCGGTGACATAGCCGAGGGTGTCGAATTCCGTCAAGGCGGCATTGGCGGCCAGCGCCTGCCAGCCGACCAGCGGGCGCCCGTAACGGTAACCGGCCAGGGACAGCCAGCCGGTGGAGCGGCCAGACCGAGCCGTAGTGATAGGCCAGCGGATCATAGAGGCGGCTCTGATTGGAAAGAAGGCGCGCCCCCCAATCGGTGCTCATGCTGGCCCCGATCATGTGATCCAGCTGGCGTTGGGCCCGATCCTCCTGGAGCCAGCCCCACATCATGGGCACGGCCGGCAGCACGGTGTCTTCCTCGGCCAGTCCGCCGGCGCTCATCTCATCCAGGCGTTGCTGGCGGCGGACCCGGTTGGGGCCGGGTTCGGCCTGCGCGCGCCGCGGCTTGAAAGTCGCGAAGGCGTAGTGGCCCAGTTTTTCCACCCAATAAGTGCGCTCGCTGGCCACCTGGACTTTTTGCATCTCGGCCTGGGCCTGAGCTTCCAGAGCGGCGTCGCCCATGGCGGCGGCCATGGCCTTCATGTGCCGGGCCGCCTGCAGGAAGACGCCCTGCAGATAGAGTTCCTGGTGGGCTGGATAGAGCGCCCCGCCCTCCACCCAGGCATGACCGAAACCGGTGTTTTCTTTGAGTCCGTCCCCATCGGTATCACTGGCTGAACTCCACTGCCAGGCCTTCTTGATGCCGGCCCAGTGGCGGGCCAGAAACTGCCGGTCGCCGGAACTGGCGAAGAGCTCTCCCTGCACGATCAAGTAAAGCGGAGTGGCGTCGCTGGAGGCCCAGGCATAGGCGTATTTTTTGAACCAGTCGACGAGCGGGGCGCTCTGTGAGATCTCGTGGGGAATTTTGCCGTCTTCCCGCTGGTGCTGGGCCAAAAAGTCCAGCGCCGTGCGGGTCGTTTGCACATCGCCCTGGGCCAGCAGAGCCATGGCCGTCCACATGGCGTCGCGGCCGAAGAACCAGGCAAAGCCGGGGCGCTCGCTTTCGCCCGAAGTGCGAAAGCCGGCCACCAATCCGGGGCTTTTGAAGAGGGGGTCGTGCACCACTCCTTTGTCCATGCCCACCAGCGACCATTCATAGGCTTGCTGCAGGCGCTTGTCGGGCAACTCCAGTTGCAGACCTGCTTCGCGTTGATGCCGGTAATGAGCCTCCAGCTCCCGGGTCAGAGCCGGCAAGGTTTGCAAAGTGGTGCGATAGACCTCGGGTGTGCGGGCGGCCACCAGGGGAATATATTGTCCTTGGGCGCGCTCGACGGGGACCTGAATTTCCAACTTGAGCAACGTGTCCTTGGGCTCTTCCTGATAAGGCATGGTGGAAAGATCGCGGGCTCCCGGGGAGCCGAATACGGCCGAGGCCTGGCCGCTTTCTTCGCTAAAACGGTAGAGATGAGCTTTCTCGTCCCAGGAGACATACTGGGTGGAAAGCGCGCCCGGCCACATCAGGCGCAGGCGCGGGCGAATCTGGGCGGTGATCGTCATGGGCAGGCTGCTGTCCACCTCCAGCAGGCTTACCAGCGCCGCCTGGGAGCGCGGACACAGCAGAATCTGGCGCACCGTAAAGGCCGAGTGCGCGTAGGTGAGCACCGTGTACTCGGGGTGGAGCTCGATGCCGCGCTGGATGTCCCGGCCCAGAATGTCCACTGGATAGCCCTCCAGGCGAAAGGACAGCTCGAAGTCCTGAAAGACTTTTAAGGGATAAAGCCAGCCCTCCAAGGGTCCGTTTTCCAGGCCGAAAAAGGCCGAACGTGGCCCGGCCACGTCGAAGAAGACCCCTCCGTGAGTGGCTCGGGCCAGCTTCAACGGGCCCTGAGGCAGGGCGAAGCGGGGGACTTCCTGTGCCTGGACCAATGCGGTCAAGACCAGACCGAGCAAGCATTGTCTCATTACGCGGGTGGGTTCGCAGGCGAAGCGGCTCTTACCTGGCCGTCGCCTGACGGGAAAAAAGAGGAGGTTGGTAGCGAGGTATGTGCTCTGGCCGCTGGAGACTGCCGCCAGGTTGTAGCCAATTCTCCGGGTAGGGGGCCGGCTTGCCGCAGGTGGGCAAGCTCAGGTAGCGTTCGCCGTTCTTGAGTAGAAGCCGGCAGCTCACCAGTTCGGCCACTGCCTGATCGCCCTCGGGGTAACGCATGGGCGTGCCAGCCTCGAGCAAGATCTGGCGAGCGCGCCCACGCAGCCGGTGGACGGCGGCGGTGGCCAGCGGGCGCGTGTCCCGCACCACCAGTTCTTAGCCTTCATCCTGCATCCAGAGCACGGGCGGTTCCTCTTGTTGCCACAAGGCCGTCCACTCCTTGAGCTGCAGGTACAGGCCACGGCGTCCCGGCAGAGGTAGGAAGCGATCATCGCGTTTGCTTTGCTCGGGAGTGTCCTGAAAGAAATAGGCCAGTTCCGTCAACTCCTCGGCGGCTACCGGGTAGACCTGGCCGTAGGCCAGCGCCGGCCGCATTTCGAGGTTGTATTGCTGGGGCCGAGTGTGGTAGGGACTGAAGCGATCAAAGCGGATTTTGGCCATTCCCGGCGCCGGTTGAAGATGAAAGAGCCAGGGCACCCATTGGCTCATCTCCTGATACCATTCGTCGTTTTCGTTGGGGAAGCAGACCAGGAAGTTCCAGTAGACGACCATGCCCAATTCGCGGGCATTACGCAGCAACTGCACGTTCATCAAGCCGGTGCTGCCCTTGTCCATCAGGCTCAGCACCTCGTCGTGGAGACTCTCGATGCCCGGCTGGATCCAGCGCACTCCCGCCCGGGATTGCAGTTCCAGTTGTTCTTTTTTGAGGTTGGACTTGGTCTCATAGAAGAGGTGGAACGGTTGCTCGCGCGCGGCCAGCATCGGCATGATGCTTTTCAGATGAGCGTGGTCGAGGATATTGTCGACGATGAAGAAGCGCCGAATCTGGTAGCGCTCGGCCAGTCTTTCGATTTCCTGCAGCACCCGCTCTTTGGATTTGCTGCGGTAAACCATGCCGCTGCCGTTGAGGCCGCAAAAGGTGCAGTGGTGTTTTTGGCCCCACCAGCAGCCCCGCGAGGTCTCCATGACCAGGCCGGGCAGAATGTCCAGTCCGCTGGCCCGCAAAGCCTCAAAATAGTCGTCAAAATCCGGTACCGAGGTCTGGTCCATGGCTGTAAAGTTGGAACGAACGCCCGACCAGGTTTTGGGATCGCGGAGGGGGTGATGACCTTGTCGGCATCGCCGGAGACGATGTAGTCAAGCCAGTCAAAGTTGCGCATCATGGCAACTCCCATGGTGCCTTCGCAATTGGCTCCGCCCATGAGCGTGACGATACTCGGATCCAGCCTTTTGATACGCCTGAGCAGGGCCAGGGAGACACAATTTTGCTGGAAACAACTGCTACAGCCGACGACTTTGGGCCGGCGGGCCACCAATTCGCAGGCGAGACTGTCGATAAACGGTTCGGCGGCGTCCCGCACGGCGGTCAGTTGCGCGCGGCTCAGGGTGACCTGGTCCAATATGGCGGCCAGATAGGCTTCATCGGGAGGCGCTTCGGCACCGAAGGCGGCCCGGGAAAAAGTCCACTCCCCGACCAGATCTTCGGTCAGAGTGGCCAGAATGGCTTGATGGTGCTGAACGCCGATTTTCTTGAACCAATCCAGGTTGGGATAGAGGGTCTGGCATTCTATTCCCGCTTGACTTAGTTCAGATTGTATGAGCCCCAGGCCAATAGAGGGTCTCTCGACGGCTGCGTAAGGCATTTGAACCAGGAAAACCATCAGCTTTCTCCCCAAAAAGCATGGGCAGATATTTAGAGTTCTGTATAAAAAAATCCTATTAATGGTTAAAAAATACCATCCGGGCTTTTGAATTTTGCTCAAGGCGGCAGCAGGGAGGTGGCCCGTTGAGGCCAATCCATGGAACTATGAAACAAGTCGCCCCTGGTTACACCATTTTGAAACGTTACGGTCGCTACAAGAACGCCTGCTGGGTGTTGGAGAACAACGGCGAGGCCGCCGTGGTCGAGATGCCTATGTATTCCGCTCACGAGAAACCTCCCCACGAGCGCCTGGCCAGCTATCTGCGCCGGCGCAAGCTTCACCTCAAATACGGCATCGTGACTCACGGTCACGTCGATCACTGCAAATCGCTACCCGAATTTCGCCTGCATTTTCCCGGCACTACCTTCGTAACTCACCGCTCGATGTTGGAGGACCGGCACTTCCTGAGCATTATGGCGCGCAACCGCCACCTGCCCAGGCAAGCCTGGAATGAAGGTTCCTTTCGGCTTTTTGACGAGGTCTACGAAGGCCAGCTATGGACGGGCACCCTGGGGGGAGAGCCCATCCACCTGATCTACGCACCCAAGCATTCCTATACCGATCAGTTGCTGCTCTTCCGGGGAGCTATGATCACCGGAGATTGGTACCTGGGCGACCTGCGCGACTGCAATGCCCTGGTCCGACCTGAACACAAAGTCCAGGCCATCGACCAGGCCGTCGATATCGTCCACAGACTGAGACATCATGTGCACATGCTGTTTTCCGGTCACGGAGATTGTCTCTATTATCGAGTTGACTTCGAGCGCATGATGCAGCGCAGCAAGGTTTATCACTGAACAAAAGGTCCATCCGGCTGGGACCTGGCTTTCGCCATTGTTGGCGGGCGTAGTTCATGATTTCTATGTCAGGCGCTGCCGCTGCGCCAACCGAAGACCAATGAACGGCGTGGTGGCCATGGTCTGACAGGAATGCAACCCAACGTGGGCTCAAGTTCATGTCAAGAAGAATGGTCAAGCGGTTTTCAGCTCGATCTCCCTTTCTTCGGCAAGCCAGGCAGCGTAACGCAAGGCCTGCAGAACGTCCTCACGCTCCAGATAAGGGTAGTCGGCGAGGAGTTCTTCGACGGCGCGCCCAGAACCAATTTGGCCAACGATCATTCCAACCGTGACTCGCATGCCGCGGATGCAAGCCCTGCCCCCCATCTGTCCGGGCTGCTGAGTGATCCTGTCAAGATCGTGCATAGGACTCATTTCCCGATGCCTTCATAGGATCCTGCGCCTTCACGACGAGCTGCGCATCTCCAATGGCCGCTAGACCGCCTTGAGGGCCTCTTCCAATTGCTCGGCGCAACGCTGGTAAACGGCCAGCGACTGGCCCACCGGGTCGCTGATATCCCGTCCTAAAGTGCGCACCTTGGCGGCCGCCTCGGGAAAGGAGCGCTTCAGGGCCTGCACGTGAGCCTCGGTCATGCCCAGGATCAAGTCGGCCCACTCTACCAGTTCCGGAGTGACACTCCGGGCCCGGTGGCTTTCCAGATCCATTCCGAGTTGCCGGGCCAATTCGCGGGAGTGGGTGGCCGCCGGGCTGCCCACTTCGGCCATCACGCCGGCCGAGCGCACCTCCCAGTCGGGATGCTGCTTTTGTAAGAGCACCTGAGCCAGGGGCGAGCGGCAGGTATTGCCGGTGCAAATCATAAGGACTTTGGCCATAGCTGAGACTTGGCGCAGGCAGCCAGGCTTCCTGCGATGGAGTTGCCCTGAGAGGCAACTCCGGCGTTTGCTGCGCAAACTCTGTAGGCTGAA
>JAHBVR010000013.1 GCA_019637395.1 Vulcanimicrobiota bacterium | reverse complement strand
GCGCGCTGTTCTCAGCGGCGAGGCGTAGGTTAGCATGGTGCCCAGGGGCTGTCAACCGCTTTATGGGGTGGTTTTAATACTTTTTCCGGCCAGGTCAAGTTGTTAAAGAACGGCTCACAAACTGTTTACATTCGCAACCCTCCGGCAACATCTGGCCTGGGACAGGATGAGCGCTGGAGCGTTAGGCTGGGAGCAAGATACGACAGAAGGAGCCCTTCAACGTGACGAAGACCTGCAGCTGCGGCGCCCATTTTCAACTGCACGTAGAACTGGCTGTGCACCGCCAAAAAACCGGTCACGCCGCCTTCCAGCTCCCCGAGGTGCGCGTGGTGGCGCCTGTCACCCCCAAAACGTCCCGTTCCTGGAGGAAGACCGTGCTGGCCGGAGCCACCGTCCTTTCGCTGGTCGGTCTGACGGCCGGGGTTAGCGCCACGATCCGCAGTTATACCAGCTGGACGCAGACCGCCAACGTGCTGCTATTCCCCTAATTTATAAGCTGCGGTGCGGTTGCTGGGGGAGGCTACGTCCCGGTTACCGGGGGCGTAGCCGAGTTTTTCGTAACGACCTTCGCTCAGGGTGATCACGTCGCGCCAGCCATCTTTCCAACGCATTACCAGGTGCCCGTTCACCCATTTCCAATGGCCTCGTTCGCCATTTTCCCAACTGCTACGAGCCGAGTGGTTCTTATACAGAGTAACGGTAATCGGTGAGCCGTCGGTGTGATAGATACGCCAGCGACCCTCCGCCTGGAATGGATCCGCGAAGCAGGCCGTGGCCAGACAAATCAGCAAAAATAATCTCTTCATCATAAGGTCCGGTTTCGGGTCGGAAACAACTCAGCCCTCCTTGAGGGCAGTCACCTGGTGCAGGGCCGCCACCACTTCTCCCAGGCGTTGACTCTCTTGCTGAATAAAGGTCATGCCCTCGAGCAGCCAGCGACCCAGGCCCACTTGTTCCAGGTGATAGAAGACCCGCCGGCCCTCTTTGCGCTCACGCACGATGTGGTGACTTTTCAGGAGCCCGAGATGTTGGCTCAGTCGGGAGGGAGAGATTCCCAGGGCTTCCCGCAGGACGCTTACCTCTTGCTCGCCATCTTGAAGCTCCAGGGCGATGCGCACGCGGTCGGGGTGGGATAGGGCGGACAGAAAATTGGCCATTTCTTCGGCCACAACTTTACGATATGACATCTTGGAAAGTTCGACTTTGTTCCGTCTTCCCTGGCGCTTTGAGACTTTCTGAACATCGCAAGCCCGAAATCAGCCGCGCGGGAATCCTCGAGGGTCGGTGGAATATCTGCTGGATGGGACGTAGAATCTTCCGAATCAACTTGGTGCAAGGATTTCTCTATCCCACCACCGGCTTCAAGCGTTTGCTGGCCGCCTGGTTGGTGCTGCCGGTCAGCCTGGCCGTTCTGGTGCCACCGATTCTGCTGGGACTGGGGCTCAAGACCAGCACGTCGGTTCAAGGGATGCCTCTGACTCTGACGATTCTGGCCGTGTGCCTCCTGGTCGGCTCTCTGCCTTTCACCTGTCTGGCCGGCTATCTGCTGCGCTGCCGCAGGCAGGTGATGCGGGGAGAGATGGAACTGCCCCCCTGGAGTGGCCTTCGGGCGCTGCTGAAGGACGGCGGCGGCATGGATATGCTGGGCATCTGGTTTGCCACTCCCGCCCTGCTACTGGTGGCCCTGGCCCTGACCAGCCTGGCCGGCACGATTACGAATTTCACCAGCCACCACACCTGGGGAGCGTTCTTTTTTGCCCTGCTCGGATCGGGCGCCGGTCTTCTTTGCCTGCTACTGGCCCTGGTCTACTGGATTTTCGTGTTGCTGGTTTCCCCCATGGCCACACTGCGCCTGGCCTTAGGGGCAACCCCTTTCCAGGCCGTCAGTCTTAAAGGTATCCTGCGGGATATAGGCAAGGGATGGGGAGATTACTTGCTCTGCTGCGTGCTGGTGTGGGGCGTGAGCGTCCTCTTCCAGATGGCTCAGGCCGCCTTTTGGCCGCTGGTGCTGGTTACCTTTCCGGCTCAGGTCTATCTCCAGTTGGTCTGGGCCAATCTGCTCGGCCAGTATGCCGTGGCCTACTTGCCCGAAAGGCTCTAAATCGCTCCCATGACCACCGACCCCGCTCTGCGCGTCGAAGAATTACGCGCTCAGATCGCTTATCACAATAAGCTTTACCACCAGCAGGACCAGCCCGAGATCTCGGATGCTGAGTATGACGAGTTGGTGCGCGAACTCAGGCAACTGGAACTTGACCATCCCGATCTGATCAGCCCGGATTCTCCCACCCAACAGGTTGGTTTCACCCCTTCGGATCTGTTCACGCCCGTCGAGCATCTGACTCCGATGATGTCGCTGGACAATGCCACCAGCTTCGAAGAACTGGCCGCCTGGGGCAAACGAATGGAGCGATATATCGACAGCAACGTCGAGTATGCCTGCGAGCTCAAGATGGACGGGCTGGCCTTGTCATTGGTCTACGAGAATGGCCAGTTAGTACGCGCCGCCACTCGCGGTGACGGACGGGTAGGGGAGGACATCACCCTCAACGTGATGCAGATCAAGGCCGTCCCCCATCAGCTCAAGACTCGGGAGAAGCTGGTGGAAGCTCGCGGTGAAATCTACATGCCGGTCAGTTCTTTCAAGGCTCTCAATGAGGAGCAAATGGCCCGAGGCGAGCGAATCTTCGCCAATCCGCGCAACGCCGCCGCCGGTTCCCTCCGGCAAAAGGACCCACAGATCACGGCCGGTCGCAACCTGGCTTTCTTCTCGTATCAATTGGCGGCCGGCCCGAGCGACTTTAGCAAGCACCAGCAAACACTGGACTATCTCAGGGAACAGGGATTGCCCATCAATCCTATCAGCAAAGTGCTTAAAAGCCTCGAAGAAGTCTACGAGTTTTGCCAGTATTGGCAGAGCAATCGCCACTCCAACGACTATGAAATTGACGGCGTGGTGGTCAAAGTCAATGATCTGGCGCAGCGAATGGAACTGGGCTTTACCAGCAAAGCCCCGCGTTGGGCGGTAGCGTTCAAGTTTCCCCCCGAAGAGCGCAACACGCTGCTTAAGGATATCATGGTGTCCATCGGCCGCTCAGGCAAAGCCACTCCCTTCGCGGTGCTCGAGCCTGTCTTCGTGGGCGGCAGCACCGTCAAGCTGGCCACTCTGCACAATCAGGACCAGGTTGCTCTCAAGGACGTGCGCCCCGGCGATACCGTCATCGTGCGCAAAGCCGGCGACGTCATTCCCGAAGTGGTGGGCCCGGTCCTGAGTAAACGGCCTGACGACCTCGCGGCTTGGGAGTTCCCCAAACATTGTCCGGAGTGTGGCGCAGACCTGGTGCGCAGCCAGGGCGAGAGCGATACTTTCTGTACCAGCGCCGAGTGTCCCAAGCAATTGGAGCAGCGCATCGTGCACTTCGCCAGCCGCGGCTGCATGGATATCGAGAATCTGGGCGAGCGCACCGTGCAGCTTTTCCTGCAGTTGCAGTTGCTCAAGGACATCGGCGGTATCTATACGCTCGACTACGATAGAGTGCGGGCTATCGAAGGCTTCGGTGAAGTTTCCGTAACTAACTTGGAGAACGGTATCGAGGCCTCCAAGCGGCGGCCTCTCTCCAACTTGCTCAGCGGGCTGGGCATTCGCCATCTGGGAGCTACCGGGGCGCGCGTGCTGGCCAAGGGCATGAACCACCTGGACAATATCCTCCAAGCCAACGCCGAGGAAATCGCGGCTGTCGAGGGCATTGGCACCGTCATTGCCAACAGCGTCTACGAGTTCTTTCAGCAAGAAGAGAATCGTGAGCTCATCGAACGGCTGCGCCAGGCGGGAGTCAATTTTGAAGGTCCTAAAGCCTCCACGTTGCCGCAAACTTTGGCGGGCATGTCGGTGGTGGTCACGGGCACGTTGGAAAATTTCTCGCGGGAGGGGGCGGAAGAAGCCATCAAGGAGCGTGGCGGCAAATCGCCCGGCAGCGTTTCCAAGAAAACCAGTGCGGTAGTGTTGGGCGACGGACCTGGCGCGGCCAAAATTGCTAAAGCGCGTGAGCTCGGAATCCCGATCTTAAATGAGCGGCAGTTTCGGCTAATGCTCGAAACTGGGCAGTTAGAGATTCAGGACCAGGCTGTCCATCGCAAGAAATGCAGCAGACGACCTCACCGACAGCGGATTCGGGCCTCTTTAACTGGAAGGCTCATCAGTAAGAACGGACAGCGTTCAGCGCGGAGACATCGCAGATGACTGAGAATGGAGCCGCACGGTCTATTTGTCTACCCGGTGATGGAAAAAGTGCAGTGATCGGGTAGGACAGCCTGGCGTTGGAAGCGGAAGACCTGCTGGCCCTGCTCCACCTTGGAGGTGAAGAACGTGCACTGTTTGCCGGTAGTGGAAAGAATATCCACGCTGGGCAGTTGACGCGTCTTGAAGCCGAACTTGGTACAGCCCAACGGATTGGCGTTGTCCCAGGTCACATGAAAGTGTTCGCACTGCCGGCAGTTAGGCGCATGTTGGCTCATCTTGCAAGCATAGAGGAGGGTCCTTAAAGAAAGCTGTAAACAAAAAGTTACGGGCTAACCAAAGGTGCCAGAGATTGGAAACGGAAAAAAGCACGATGGCTAACCTACTTTGCCCCGCCTGCAAAAAGCAGCCCATGGAAAAGTCTCAGGACTCCGAGACCAAGCTGGAAGTCGACAACTGTCCCGAATGTCTGGGCATCTGGTTTGATGCCGGGGAACTCGAGACGTTTTATAAAAGCCGTCAGTTGGTGCAAAAGTTTACTCCTCCGGGTGGCGACTCGCTGCACCATACTTACGAAATCTCCGCCGCGGCCCGGCGTTGCCCGCGCTGCCGCAAGGGAATGGAGCGCCCGCTGGTGGGCGGCATCTCGGTAGATGTCTGTCGGGAGTGTCGCGGTATCTGGTTCGACCAGGGCGAGCTTCAGAAAGTAACCCAGATTTATAAAACCCGAGGACTGCAAGGCGATGAGCTGGTGGCCGATCAGGTGCGCGGAGGACACTCCAGCAAACCCGGTAAAGGCGACGCCTTCAGCGTGGTCAGCTGGTTTTTTAACAGCTTCCTGTCCGCTAAAATCCGATAGCGAAAAAACGAGGAAAAAAATTTCTTATAGTGTAGAAATTAACGGTGATAAGTTGTAGAGTGTAGTTATTCTACTAAGGAGCGTGCCGTGAAAATTCGATGTTGGAACTGCGGGACGGAGGAGGCCAACCTTGAGGCCTCCGCCTGCGGCTTCTGCGGAGAGCTGCTACGCCCGGACGAGACGCAACGGGCCCGCGCCGGGGAGCGAATCGACTACCTGATTCGCGAACTCAAGCGCTGGAAATCCGTGCCCGATTGGTGGAAGCGCGAAGCCGAAGAGAACTACCGCAAACGACTCTACACCCTGCGTGAACTCCCCGAAGAGGGGCTGTTGGTCGAAGCGGCTGAAGTCAAAAAACCAGCCGCTCGAACCGCCCGGCGCGACAAAGCCGAGGCCATTCAGCGACTGCTCGACCAGCAACCTTACCTGCCGGGCCATGAGAGTCCCGTCCCGGTCGCCTTTGAGCCACATGTTCCCAGCGAGGCCGACGTGGCCATGCAGATGCTCATGGGCGCCTTCTCGGAAAAGAAGATTCGGCTGCTTTACGCCCTCGGCGGGGTGCTGTTGCTGGCCGCCGCCGTGGGCATCTTGGGAAGCAATTGGGAGGGCTGGGGCCGCCAGGCCATGGGCCTGTTGCTCACCCTGCTGCCCGTGCTTTTCTTCTGGCTGGCGGGTCAGCTCAAAGAGAAATTACCTGTATCCAGTCGTATGTTTACTGTTCTGGGCGGTGGCATGCTGCCCATCGGTCTGATTTTCTTGAATATCTTCCAGGCGCCCTCGGTATTCTGGAATCCGCTGGCCTTCCTGATCGGCTGGTGGGTCAACCGCAAGAACGCCGATGAACCCATCTGCACCTATCTCTCCGGTCTTTGCTGGGCGCTGGCCGGCTGGACCACGGGCAGCGGGTTGCTGCTCGGTCTCTTCAGTTTTACCGGCGCCGCTCTGCTCTTTTGGAAAGAGCGCGATCATCCTCATTGGACCCGAGTGGGTCACGGATTGGCCTTCCTGGGGCTGTTCTCCGCTTTTACCACCGGCCGCCTGGAAACTGGGCCCGCCATGACGCTGTTTCTGCTGGCCATCGTCTACTTCACCACCTGCGGGCTGGTGCTCAACACCAGGCGCGCCATGATCGGCTCGACGCTGATCTGCCTGCTCTGTGCCGGCTGGCTCGGCTCGTTACTAGAGTGGCCCGCTTCCAGCGTGGGCCTGGCGGCCTTGCTGCAGGGAACGCTCTATATCCGCCGGGGAGAAGTCGGCCAAGCTCTGGCCATTTACTTGACCGGTGCCGTGCTGCTGCTCTTCCTGGGATTGCCCTTACTCGTCAATCACCAGGCTAACTTGACTCAGTTTATTACGGGCGCGCTGGGCGCCCTCTTCTACGGTTATTCTGCTTACTACTACCGCAAGCCCAACTGGGCTTACGGGGCCAGTTTGTGCGCGCTCTACGCCTACTTCTGCCTGCTTTCTCTGCTCCAAACTCCCATCTACCGCCCCTGGTTGATGGCCATGGTGCTGGCCTGGCAGGTGGCCGTTACCCTGATGCGCTCGCGCGTGCCGCAAGACTACCTGCGTCCCTGGGCCTGGACGGCGGCCGGTACGGCCCTGTTGCTGGTGCCCATGAACATGGTGCTGCAGATGGCCGGCGCCGATGTCTATACTCCCTGGATTTACCTGGGTGTCTCGGCCGTTATCGCCCTGTGCGCCGTTTTCGAGCGCGAATCCAAGGCGCTCTACGTTTCCATGGTGACGGCCGCGCTGGCTTACGGCACCTGGTTGCCGGTCATCTTCGGCCAGAGCTCCCAACCCAACCTGGGCCTGGGCTTTACCGCCTTCGTGGCGGCCCTGGCCTTGCTGGGCCTGGCTCTCAAGCGCACACCCTACGCCACCCCTGTTCTGGTGAGCGCCGCCCTGGCCGGCTGGATTTTCTCGACCATGCAGGTCTACTACCTGATCCTCGGTTACTGGTCTTCGGCCACGGCCGCCTTGATTTTTTACGGCGTTGCCTTTGCTTTGCCGCGGCAGCGCATCCCCAACTTGCAGGCCGGCCTGTGTTTGATCACGGCGCTGGCCTGCATCGACCACTTCGGCACGCTGGGCCTGGCCCTCGGCCTGGTGGCCTGCGCCGCCGCCACCCTTTGGCCGGGCTATCTGGAGGCGGCTCTGCTCTGGAGCGCCGGGGTGGCCGTGCTCGGACCGATGGCCTTGAAGCTGTTTCCGGCCTTGCTCTGGCTGGCCACGGCGGGACGCCAGGGACAGCAGCAGTTGCGTCTGGCCCAGGCCAGCGCCATGCTGGTGCTGCCCTGTCTGCTCTTCGGCCTGGAAGGCGCCAACATCGGTTGGCTGGCGCTGCTCTGCGCCGGCTACCTGGGTCTGGCCGTGCGCTGGAACGAGTCTTCGTTGCTGGCGCTGGCCTGGCTGGGCCTCAAGCCCGTCTATGCCGCCGCCCTTCCCGAAGAGACCTGGACCCTGGCTCTCTGGGCCGAATGGGCTCTCTTTTACTTCGTCAATCGCCTGCTGAGCCAACCGGCCGTGGCAGTGGAGGCGCTGACCGGCCTGACCTTGCTGCTGACCAGCTTCTGGCTGGGAGGCTGGGCGGCCGCCCTCAATCCCTGGTTGGTGGTGCTGCTGTTGATGCTACGCAGCCAGCAGACGGGACGCCCGGATCTGGCCAGCATCGCCCGCGTGGTGGTGGTCTGGGCCGCTTTCAGCGGCGCCGAAGTGGCCCACCAATGGCTGGTATTCTCCTTGGAACTCTTTCTCTGGTGCTACCTGGAAGCCATACTCTTCAAGCAGCCCAAAAGTCTGCAAATCCTCGGCCTGCTGGCCTGGGTCGGCTGTCTCTACCATCACGACCTGATGCCTCTCTGTCTGACTCTGGGACTGGGTGCCGGCGCTTTCGCTCTGGCCCGTATCCCGCTGGTCAGCGTCGGCTTGATCTACCACGCCTACGTGGCCATCCTGCTGACCTATGAATTCGTCACTCCTGAACTCTACAGCGTGCCGCTGGCGGCCGGCTTGTTGCTGGCCGGCCAGCAGCCGCAACTGCGCCAGCTGGGCCTGATGGCGCTGTTATTGCCTTCGCTGGTGCTCAGTCTGGGTTCTGGCGAACATGCTCTCTGGGCCGGCTCACTGGCTCTGCTGGTGCTGGCTCTGGGTCAGCTCACTCACCGGGCTAACTACATGGCCTGGGGTGGGCTGGCGCTGCTCACCGAAGTGGCGATTCAGGCCGCGCTCTTCGCTACCAACCTGCCCTGGCACCAGTGGGCCGTGGCCGGTGGCCTGCTGCTGGTGGGAATGGCCTTCCTGGTGGAACGGCGCCGCCAGGAAGTGGCCAAAGCCAGCCGCAGCTTTCTGCGGCATCTCAATGCCTGGTAGTGGGCTGCCGTGCTAAACCGATCCATTCCCCGCCGCCCACGTAGGTTTCCTTGAGCAGTTCCAGACCGTGGCGTTCCAGCAGCGCCAGCAAGCCCTCTCGATTCAACTTGGGGTTGCCCTTGCCGGGGTTGCCGTCGGGAATCATTCGCTTGTAAAAGGGATAGATGGCCTTCCAGGTCCAGGTCCCGTAATCGGGACTCCCTAAAATCAAGTGTCCCCCCGGCTTGAGCACCCGTACCAGTTGCGCCAGGGCCTGATCGGCATCGGGAATGCGGTCAATCACCTGGGAACAGATGACCGTTTCGAAGGTCTTGGCGGCAAAGGGCAAATGAAAAATATCGGCGTGCACCAGCTGGGGATGAATGCTGCGCAAGTAGCGGAGCTTGCGGGCCAGGCAATCTACTCCTACCGCTCCCGGCAGCGATTGAATGATTTTGCTGGAACCGCAGCCCACATCTAAAATGCCGGAGGTACGCCCCTCCAGTAATTCTAGGATCTTGGCGTAGCGCTCTCGCTGCCAGTAGCGCTGAAGGGGGAAGAGACTGTGGTAGGCCCGGGAGTCGTAGTCGGAGGCGCGTAGCGAATTGCGCGCGCGCCACAGGCGCCACAGCGCTCGCGCATAAGAGGTGGCGAAGTGTCTGAGCTGAGCGTTGGACTGGCCCTCGCCGCGGGGCTTGTAGAACATGGGCAACTCGGCTACTCGATAGCCGTTGATGAAGAGTTTCACCAGTAGCTCGATGAGAATATCAAAATCTCGCCCCTGCAATTCTACCGAACGCAGCACCGAACTCTTATAGAGGCGAAAGCCGCTGGAGAGATCGGCCACCGGCACGGAAAGCAGACCGCCAAAGGTCTTGTTGAGGACGCGGCTCAAGAATTGCCGGGAAAGAGGCATGAGCGCCTCGCCACCGGCCACGTAGCGCGAGCCCACCAGCAATTCGGCGGTATGCCGCCGTTGCCACAGCACTTGAATATAATTCGGGTCATGGGAAAGGTCGGCGTCCAGCGTCAGCAGGAAAGCACCGCGCACCTGCTCCAGCCCCTCGCGGAAGGCGTTCCCATAGCCAGGCCGAGTTTGGGAGTGCACCCGGGCACCCAGGGAGGCGGCCACCTCGCGAGTGCCATCGCGAGATTCTCCGTCCACCACCAGGACCTCGTAGCGGATTCCCAGGTCATCCAGCACGCGCCGCGCTTCGCCCAGAGAATGCCGCAAATTCTCCATTTCGTTGCGCGCCAGGATCATGAGGGTCATGTCCAACTCGCAGCTGTCATCGGGAATCTCGGGCTCGGGCATCAGGCTGGGGACGTCGTCGACGACGGGATAATCTCGGCCGCAGGACGAGCAGCGCAAAGAATGAGGGAAGTCTTGCAAGGCGCCCTGGCATCGAGGGCAGGTCAGGCTCCTGCGAAGTTGAGCCGGGATCATAAACTTGGCCCTGCAGGCTTGGGCAACAAGATGTAGTCTCCGCCCCGGCCGGTGTAGCCAACCACATCGTAGTTCTCCAGAATCAGTTGAATCGCGGCCGGAGGCACGCGCAGGTTGGACTCATCCAGCCGCTGCAGCAAAATGACGGCAATCTTGCGCTGCCGCACCATTTCCAGCAAGGGCTCCAGGTTGAAACCGGCGCGAGCCTGGTCGAAAAACAGGGCGAAGCAATCGCAGACGATCGATTCCTTGCCAAAGACCAGGGGATTGCCGCATTGTTCGGCCAGTACCGGACCGGGATTTTTGTCCAGGATTTCCCCCAACTGGTCGTACTCGCGCATGTGGCGAATCCAGGCCGGCTCCCGCCCCATCAACCAGGGGGCGGTTTCGTAACGCCAGTGAGCCAGCGGACTTTCGAAGATGGGAAAGTGACTGATCGAACCCACCACCAATTGAGCGGCGGCCAGGGCTCTACGTAGGCGGTTTGGCCGCGCTAACGAAAGTGCGGCCAGCATGCTGAGGCACCAGTGAATTTCCATGAAGTAGTTATAGTAGGCGCCTTGTTTAAGAGCGGCCAGGACCGGGAGCAGGCTGGTGAAGGCATACCGGCGCAGGACCGTGACTCCGCCTATGTCGCCGGGGACGAGCCAGGCCAGACCGGCCAGTAGCGCCACCGTGGGCGCGAAAGTCAGCCACAGTGTCAGAGCCGAGCCGGGATCGGTGGTGAGCTTGCTGTGCATGGACAGCATGCCCGGAAAGGCCGTTTGCGACAGGGTCCAGGCCAACAACAAGGCCACGCTTCCATAGCCAACCAGGAAGGCCAGACCTTTCTTGAAGGGCCGCGAGAGCCCGATGGCCAGTGGGGCGGCGATATAACTCTGCTTACAAAACAGGCTGAGCAGACAGAATAGACCCGAGAGAACGGGAATTTCGCTGGTTAAGATGGCCAGTACCGAGAAGCAGAAGGCCGGATTGTCCACGCGTTCGAGCGGTCCCCATCCCAGTAAAATAGGGTGCAGGGTGATGAAGGCCAGCCCCGCCAGCGCGCTGATAGGCCCACCCCGACGCCACAGCCAGGCAAAAGATCCGATCAGAACCACTACCATTCCCAGAGAGCTCAGGAGACGCCCCTCAAAGAAGCTGGGAGTGGGACCCATCAGCACGGAAAGCAGCCAGATGTAAAGAGGAAAGTGGAATCCGAAGGCCCAGGGAGGGTTGGGGTTGGGAGAGTAAATGGGCAGCCCGTGTTTGAGCCAGTAGGCCAGACCGATGATCTGGCCTTCGCCGTATTCGAGTTGGTAGCGCAAGCCGACGACCAGCCAACAGCGACACAGAAAAATGGCCAGCCCCCAGGCGGCCGCCAACGCCAGCACCGCTCGAATGAGCTTTTCCATCCAGGCCGCTTTCGTTTTCCCGGCAACCTCTTCCTTGGCTCCAAGCTTTCTCCAGCATCTGAACGCCTGGTAACAGAAACGTTCCAACACCTGGCCGGGAGAGGAGTTATGCTGGCATGGTGATCGTCTTCTCCCACAATCCTCAAGATCGCACCGTTTTCGCCGCCGGCACCACCACCGTGGCGAAACTGAATTCCAATGTTTCCACCGACAAGGTCTGGCTGAGCGCCAGGCTCGAGCCCAATCCGGACGGTCACTACGTCTACGCGGAGGAGGACGATCGCTTTACGGCCGCCTGCGCTTTCGCTTCGATCGCCAATGCCGTGGCCGCCACCGAGGAGAGTTGGGGGGAATCCATTCAGTGGGCTACCCGCCGGGAGAAATTGGCGGTGATCCCCGACGCCGGCCAGGATTTGAATGCCTACTATATGCGCGCCCGCGGTGGGGTCTTCTTTTTTCACGACACCGATAAGCTGACCGGCGAGACGGTGTACTCGGGGCGCTCCAGCGAAGTGACCAGCCACGAGGCTTTTCACGCTATTTTGGACGCCAAGCGGCCCGAATATTTGGGTTCCTGGGATCCGGATCCGGTGGCTTTTCACGAGTCCATGGGGGACATCGGGGCGCTGGCTTTGGCGCTGCAGAATGAACGCGTGTTGGATCTGGTGGCCCGCCAGACCGGCGGCGATCTGAGCAAGCCCAACGCCGCCGCCGCGCTCGGCGAGGAACTGGGTCTGGCCATCAACCATAAGGCGGGCCACAATGTCACCGGTGGAGCCTGGACGCGCAACGCCATCAACAACTTTACCTGGGTGGACCCGGACACGCTGCCGAGCGAGGCGCCCGCCGATCAGCTCTCCAGTGAGCCTCACAGCCTTTCCCGGCTGTGGACGGGCGCCATGTACGAAGTTCTTACGGGAATCGTCAACGGCAACCTGGAGCGGGGCCTGGACGTCAAAAGCGCTTTGCGCGCCGGGGGAGAGGAGCTGCTCAAGATGCAGGGCCGCCTGTTGCAGCCCGGCATGGCTCCGGAGGGCAGCTTCCGCTTTCAGGACATGGCCCGGGCTTTGATTTGCTCCGAAAACGAACTCAACGGAGGCAAATACTCGGCGCTCATCGCCCAGGTAATGGAGCGCCGCCTGATTCTGCCCCAGAGCGCGGGCTTGCTGGCCCCGGACCCGGGGGCTGTGCATTCGGTCACCGTAACTTTGGAGGGAGAGCAGTTCGGTCCGTTTGCCGGCATGGAGGTGAGTCACAAGGTCAGTGGGGATCGGGGGAGTGTACTGGAGAACAGACTCGCCCAGAACCTGGCCCGCTTGATCGCCAACGGCGAGATTCTGCTGACGCTGCCCAACCAGGACCCTTCCAGGCTCAATCTGATCAAGGCGGACGGCGAGCCTTACCGAGGAGTGGTCCGCTGGACCGGCGGCAAGCCGGTGATCGAGCCGACTTACGTCATTGGTTAACGTCAACGACCGTATCGAGGAATACCGGCGCGACTGGGACGCCGCCTCGGCGGGACCGGTCAAGAAAAAGCCCATTCCCAAACCGGCTCGGCCGGTTCGTATAGCCAGTTTTGTCATGCTGGCCTTGTGCTGTTGCCTGATTGGGGCCCACCAGCTGGTGGATCACTGGCGCCGAAAGATGCACAACGCCACCCAACGGGAGCTCTGCCGGGTCAAGACCGAGCTGGAAATGAGCGCTTTATTGCGCTTGCTGCGCCAATATTACCTGAGCAACGCCGCTCTGCCCAAGGACCCGCTGGGTTACCTCAAGCCCTTCATGCAGGACAACAAGCCCTATCCGCGCGGCTGCGATTTCTGGGGCCACGCCTATCGGGTCGACTCGGATCTGGATGGATTCGCCATTCGCAGCGCCGGTCCCAACGGCAAAATGGATGACCGCGACGACCTGGTCGCCGGCCTGAAGATCAAAGACATCACCAACCGTATTTAGTTGAGTTGCAGCGCCCTCACGCGCCATTGGCCTTCGCGGAGGGATTTGATGCCGCTGATGGCGGCCTGGGCGGCCGACATGGTGGTGATCAGCGGGATGCCTTGTTCCACCACGGCGGCGCGAATGCTCTGGCCGTCGCCGTAGCTATGCTCACCGGGCCCGGGCGTGTTGATCACCAGTTGCACCCGGCCGGCGTGGATTTCGCCGATCATATTGGGGCGGTCGGGGCGAATGGGATCGACTTCCTTGACGGGCAGGCGCACGCGGCGCAGAGCTTCGGCGGTGCCGGGCGTGGCCACCAATGAGAATCCCATGCGGTGCAATTCGCGGGCGACTTTGATGGCCGTGGCCTTGTCGTAGTCGTTGACCGTAATCAGCACCGAGCCTTCGATGGGGAGCGGGCATCCAGCCGCAATTTGCGACTTGGCGAAGGCCCAGCCGAAGTCGCGGTCCTGGCCCATCACTTCGCCGGTGGAGCGCATTTCCGGACCCAGTTTGGGATCGCTGCCCGGGAATTTGCGAAACGGCAGCAGCGCCTCTTTGACGTAAAAACCGTCCACTGAAGGTTCCTGGAGGAAGCCCAGGTCCTGTAAGGATTGTCCCAACATCAAACGAGTCGACATCTGGGCCAGCGGCAGGCGGGTGGCCTTGGCCAGGAAGGGCAAGGTGCGGGAAGCGCGCGGATTGACTTCCAGCACGAAGACCTGGTCTTCCTGAATCGCCAGCTGCACGTTCATCAATCCGCGCACTTTGAGGGCCCGTCCCAACGAGTGCACCGCCTCGCGGATCAACTCCAGGTGAAACAGGCTGACCTTGTAGGGGGGAATGACACAGGCCGAATCACCCGAATGCACGCCGGCCTCTTCGATGTGCTGGAGCACGCCGGCGATGACCACTTGCTGGCCGTCGCCCAGGCAGTCCACGTCCACCTCGACGGCGTCTTCCAGGAACTGGTCGACCAGCACCGGGTGGCCCTGGGATACTTCGATGGCCGCTTGGGCCAGAGGGCGCAGTTGCTCGGGTTGCTCGACGATGGCCATGGCCCGCCCACCCAGCACGTAGGACGGGCGCAACAGCAGCGGATAGCCCAGCTTTTCCGCGCAATCTTCCACGCCCGGCAAGTCCAGGGCCGTGGCCGAACGCGGTTGCAGCAAGTCGAGTTGCTCGATCAACTCAGAAAACCGCTGGCGGTCTTCGGCCCAGGCGATGGAGTCGGCCGAGGTGCCCAGCAGCTTCACGCCTTCCTCCACCAGCGGCTGCACCAGCTTCAGAGGCGTCTGCCCGCCCAACTGCACAATCACGCCCAGCAACTCACCGCGCGAGGACTCTCGGTCGATGATTTCCAGCACGTGCTCGACCACCAGGGGTTCAAAGTAGAGGCGGTCGGAAGTATCATAATCGGTGCTGACCGTCTCCGGGTTGCAGTTGATCATGATGCTCTCGATGCCCATGGAGCGCAGGGCCCAGGACGCGTGCACGCAGCAATAGTCGAATTCAATGCCCTGGCCGATGCGGTTGGGTCCGCTGCCCAGAATGATGACCTTCTGGCGGTCACTGGGTTCGGCTTCGCAAACGCGCGCCTGGTAGCTCGAATAAAGATAAGGAGTGGTGGCCGGAAATTCGGCGGCGCAGGTGTCCACGCTTTGATAGGCCGGGCGAATGTTCAAGGAGTGCCGTAACTGGCGGATTTCGCGTTCCGTGCGCCCGGTCAGCCGGGCGATGGCCAGGTCCGAAAAACCCATGGCCTTGGCTTCGCGCAGCAAGCCCTCGAGGGGTTCCTTGACAAGGCGCCGTTCCAGCTCGACCAGGCGTTCCAACTGGTGCAAAAACCACGGGTCTACGGCGGTTTTTTCGAGGAGGTCGGGTAGAGAGGCCCCATTGCGGAGTTCATCCATGAGAGCTAATAAGCGGTATGGGTTGGGGTACAAGGGGGTGCCGGTCGGGGCGGGAGTGAGCCCGTCCAGGCCAACTTCCAGCGAAGAGAGCGCTTTCTGTAGGGACTCACAAAAGTTGCGGCCCAGAGCCATCACTTCTCCGACCGACTTCATCTGCGGGCCCAGTTTATTGTTGGCCCCGGGGAATTTGGCGAAATCCCAGCGCGGGATCTTGACCACCACATAGTCGATGGAAGGCTCGAAAGAACACGGAGTGGTGCCGGTAATATCGTTTTGAATTTCGTCCAGAGTGTAGCCGACGGCCAGTTTAGCGGCCACTTTGGCGATAGGAAAGCCGGTGGCCTTGGAGGCCAGGGCCGAGGAGCGGCTGACGCGGGGGTTCATTTCGATAACCACCAGGCGGCCGGTGTTGGGACAGACGCCGAACTGAACGTTGGAGCCGCCGGTGGCCACGCCGACCTTGGTCATGATCTGGCGGGCGCAGTTGCGCATGGCCTGGTATTCGCGGTCGGCCAGAGTTTGAGCGGGAGCCACGGTGATGCTGTCGCCGGTGTGCACGCCCATGGGATCGAGGTTTTCGATGGAACAGACCACGATAAAATTGTCGGCTTTATCGCGAATCACTTCCAGTTCGAATTCTTTCCAGCCCAGCACCGACTGCTCGACCAGCACCTGGGTGACCGGGGATTCGCGCAGTCCGTTGCCGCAAATCTGGCGCAGTTCTTCTTCGCTATGAGCCATGCCGCCGCCGCTTCCACCTAAGGTGAACGAGGGGCGCACAATCACGGGAAACCCGACTTTGCCGGCAAACTGGAGAGCATCCTCGACGTTCTCCACGGTCACGCTTTCGGGCACATCCACGTTGATTTCCAGCATGGCCTGACGAAAGCGCTGGCGATCTTCGGCCAGACGAATGGCTTCCAGCGGAGCGCCCAGCACTTCCACGCCGAATTTTTCCCAGACGCCGGCATCGGCCAGATCAAGGGTCAGATTCAGGGCGGTTTGCCCGCCCACGGTGGGCAACACGGCGCAGGGCCGCTCCTTTTCCACAATCGCGCTGACGGCCGGCACGGTGAGAGGCTCGATGTAGGTGCGATCGGCCAGTTCGGGATCGGTCATGATGGTGGCCGGATTGCTGTTGACCAGCACCACGCGGTAACCATCCTGGCGCAGAGCCTTGATGGCTTGCGTGCCGGAATAGTCGAATTCACAGGCCTGGCCGATGACGATGCCGCCCGAACCCAACACCAGAATCGTTTTTAAGTCGTCGCGTTTAGGCATGCTGCAGGCTTCCAATCAGAGACCAAAATTTTTCGAAGAGATAGCGCGAGTCGTGCGGGCCCGGCGCGTTCTCGGGATGATATTGCACCGAGAAGGCGCGCGCTTCGGCGCATTCCAGGCCCTCGCAGGTGCCGTCGTTGAGATTTTTGTGGGTCAGAGTAGCTTTGCCGGGCAGCGACTTTTCATCCACGGCAAAGCCGTGATTCTGGGTGGTGACCTCCACCCGGCCGCTGGGGAGGTGCAGTACCGGCTGGTTGCAGCCGCGGTGACCGTATTTGAGTTTGTAGGTGCGCCCCCCCAGCGCCAGTCCCAGCAATTGGTGCCCCAGGCAGATGCCGAAGATAGGCACGCGGCCCAGCAGCTCCTGGACGCATTGCACAATGCCGGGGAGGGCCGCGGGATCGCCGGGGCCGTTGGATAAGAACACGCCGCCGGGGTGGAATTCCATGATTTGAGCGGCCGAGGTGCGGGCCGGCACGCGCACCACCTCAAAGCCCTGGGCCAGCAAGAGCTGCAGCATTTCTTCCTTCATACCGCAATCCAGAGCCACTACCCGCGGACGCCCCTGGCCCTGGCCGTAGAACTGCACCTGGGCCGGGCTGACGCCGTCCACCAGGTTGCTGCCTTCCATTTTGGGCCAGGCGGCCAGTTTCTCTTCCACCTGGTCCAGGGTGCCTTCGTGCCAGAGCAGGCCGCGCATGCAGCCCTGAGAACGCAGGTGGCGCACCACAGCCCGGGTGTCCACACCGCTGATGGCCACCACTTCTTGCTCGCGCAGCCAGGCGGGCAGGCCCTTTTGGGCGCGCCAGTTGCTGTAAAATGAACTCATGTCCTGGACGGCGTAGCCCTGCAACCAGCAGCGATGGGATTCATTGTCGCGGGGGGTGACGCCCACATTGCCCACGTGAGCTACGGTGGAGACCAGGATCTGGCCGCTGTAGGAGGGGTCGGTCAGCAACTCTTGATAGCCGGTCATACCGGTGGAAAAGACGACTTCGCCGAGACGATAGCCGGGGGCGCCGGCGGCCAGGCCTTCAAAGCGTGTGCCGTCCTCCAGCTGTAACCAGGCCTTCTTGCCAGTGGTGGCCGGGCAGAGAGCGGCATAAGTAAGCGATCCAGACACGATAATCCTCCGAGCCCCCAATACTAACAAACAGCATGCACCAGGCGGGGCCGGGATCAAACCTGAAAGATGTTCAGGCCTGAGGCTTCTGGGAGAGCTTGTGCAGTTCGGTCTGGGCCTTTTCGTTGGCCGTAATCAGCTGGCGGCCGGCTTTGGTCAGCAACCCTTCGACTTCATCCAGAGCGGCGCTGTTGCTCTGATCGATCGCTTCGTTGAGTTTCTCGCAGATGTCCAGGTAGGTTTCCCCGGCCGAGTAAAAGTTGGCGTCCACCGACTGAAGATCGAGATTATGTTTGGGCATCTTGTCCCAGATGGCCATGATGCCCTCGACGGCCTGGCTGATGCCGCTCAGCTCTCGGCGCAGGGCGCTCAGGGCGGCCAGGTCCTGGTTAGCCAGGGCCTGACGGGCCTGAGCCAGGGCTCGGGTAAGACGTTCGGTCGGGTTAGCTTGCATTCTGTGTTATAGGCGAAAAGGCGCAAAAGTCCTGGTTGGGGAATTCCCGCCCATGGTTACCTATATCGCTTTGCTGCGGGCCATCAACGTAGGGGGTACGGGTAAGCTGGCCATGGCGCGACTGCGCCAATTGTGCGAGGAAGCCGGATTCGCCTCGGTGCGCAGCTATATCCAGAGCGGCAATCTGGTCCTCCAGAGTTCGCTCTCAGAGGCGCAGGTGAAGGCCGACCTGGAGAAGCTTCTCGAAAAAGAAATGGGCAAGCCTTACTCGGTCTTCGTGCGCACGCCCCAAGAGCTGGAGGAGGTGCTGGCCAGGAACCCCTACGAAGACTGTCAGGTGGTTTTTTTCGATCAATCTCCGACGAAATCGCTGCTGGAAAAGGTGGTCGCCCCGGACGGTGAGGAATTGTCCCTGGGGGAACGAGAAGTCTACGTCTATTATCCCAACGGCCTGGGTAAATCCAGGCTGAAAGCGCCGGGGCTGAAAGACGGCACGGCTCGCAACCTCAACACTTTGCGCAAACTGTTAGAAATGGCGGAGAACTAATGGATATCGGCAGAATCGGGTCGCTCGGCTCCATCCAGGCGCCCGCTTTGCGCGCTCCCCTCGCGCCCAAGCCAGAAGCCGGACCCTGCGACGGCTTGGGCGGCAGCGTCAGCACCGCTCTGCCCGGCCGCCCCGTCTTTCAGACCTCCCCAGAAGTGGAAGTGGAAGTAGAAGTGGCCACGCCCAAAGAACTTCCGCGAATCTCCGACGACCAGCGCCTGCTGCAGCCCGGCGCCGTGGTCTGGGAATTGCAGCCCGGTTGGGGTCACAGCAAAGCCCGCAGCGAGTCCGGCAAGGATTACCCGGCGCGGGGCAACCCGCCCCAAACCTGGCAGCAGGCCGACCCGGACTACCAGCCCACTTTTTATGAAGCGCCGGTGCTGGCCACGCAGCCGGCCTGGGCCGACCCCGCCGACATGAAGGAAGCTTTGAGCCGGCGCCAGTTGACCAGCTACGAACCCCGGCAGCTCAAAGGCGCCCAGGGAGAGCCCCTCAATCCCCGAGGACCCACCGGCATTGCCGGCCGCGGCCTGCTGGGTAAATTCGGCGCCAACTTCGCCGCCGATCCCATCGTCACCCGGACCCATCCCGAGACCGGTAAGCTGGAAATGATCGCCATCGTGCGCGAGGACCTGAACCAGGTGGCCATTCCCGGCGGCATGGTCGACCCCGGCGAAAAAATTTCCGGCACGCTGGCTCGCGAGCTGTGCGAAGAGACGCTCGGCAAAGAGGAGCATGGCGGCACCACCGCTCAGGAGAAAGAACTGCAGACCATGTTCGAGCGGGCCACGCCGGTTTACCGCGGCTATGTGGACGATCCGCGCAATACCGACAACTCCTGGATGGAGACCTCGGCTTTCCACCTGCATCTGAACGACGAAGAAGCGGCCCGGCTGAACCTGCAAAAAGGCAGCGATGCCGCCGCCGTCAGCTGGAAGGAAATCACGGCCGAGTCCTTGGGCCAGATGTATGGTTCCCACGGGGCTTTTGTGAAACAGGCGGTGCTGCTCTGGCAGAAAGAAAGCGGCCTGGTGGTCGGTCAGGACGGAACGGTCGGCAAACCCGCTTAAGCTATGGTCGTTCTAGGCATCAATGAGGGCATCAACAGCTCGGTGGTGGTCAGCGAGAACGGGCAGATCCGTTTCGCTCTCCAAGAAGAGCGGGTGTGCCGGCAGAAGGAGTTCGTCGGTTTTCCCCACCAGGCCCTCGACTTCACTCTGAAACACCTGGGTTTAGGTCACACCGACATCGAGGCCGTTTGCCTTTCCAACCTCAAGAGCCCGGGCTTCAGCAAAGAAGAGTTTCACGCCAACTACCGGCGCAACGCCGAGCAGACGGTGGAAGAGCTGACCAAAAAGCCGGGCGCCTGGGAGAAGATCCGGTCCACTCGCCTGACTCCGGAACGCCCCAAGCCGGAGAAGCCGGACCCCACCAACCTGAAGGTCGAGGGCTGGCTGGCCGATCATGGGCTGGGCCAGCGGCCGCTGGTGCGCACTCACCACCACTTCAATCACGCCGCTTCCGCCTACTTCGGGCTGCGCCAGAACCCCAAAGACGCCCATCTGGTCGTCACCCTGGACGGCGGGGGAGACGACGCCTGCGCTCACGTTTATATCGGCGAGGAAGGCCGTCTCAGTCTGCTGGCGGCCACCCCCTACGGCCACTCGCTGGGCAATCTGTATTCGCGGGTCACCCACTTCATGGGGATGACTCCGCACGAGCATGAGTACAAGCTGATGGGTCTGGCGGCCTACGCCAGGAAAGACTACTGCCAAAAGTGGATCGACCGGTTTCATGAGTATCTTGAGGTGGACGATTTGAAGTTCCGCTGCAAACTGCCCGTGTCCACCGGCCAGTGCGCCCCGTTTTTAGCCCGCGATTTCCAGCGCGTGCGCTTTGACAATCTGGCCGGCGCTTTGCAGTTCTTCACGGAAGAGATGTTGGTGCGTTGGATTTCCGGGCTGGTGCGTAAGACGGGAATCCCCCGAGTGGTCTGCGCCGGCGGCGTCTTTATGAACGTCAAGGCCAACCAGCGTCTGGCCGCTCTGCCCGAAATCAGTTTTTTTGATGTCTTTCCGTCCTGTGGCGACGAAACACTGCCCTTCGGGGCGGTCTGGGCCTATCACGCCGAGCGGGCCCAGGATCACGGGGTGGGCATCGAGTTCGAGACCTTCTGCCTGGGACCCAAAGCCGACTTTGACCTGGAGCAAGCGCGTGCCCGGTATCCTGACCTGCACTACGAAAAACTTGAGGACCCCGACCGGACGATCGCCGAACTGATCGCCCGGGGCACGGTGGTGGCTCGTTGCCGGGGGGCCATGGAGTTTGGAGCGCGCGCCCTGGGCAACCGCACCATCACCGCCGATCCTTCGGATTTGCGCATCATTCCGCGCATCAACAAGATGATCAAGCAGCGCGATTTCTGGATGCCCTTTGCTCCGGCCATTCTACTCGAGGACGCCCGCGAGTTTCTGCACCTGCCTCACTCGCTGCCGGCCCGGTTGTCGCCCTTCATGATGCATACCTTTGATTCCAGCCAGCGCCGTGAGGAGTACCAGGCCGGTGTGCACGCCTATGACCACACCTCGCGGGCCCAGATTGTCAGCTCGCGCAGCAATGCCGGGTTCTATCAAATGATTCAGTATTTCAAGCAGCTTACGGGCAAGGGAGTGGTGCTCAATACTTCCTTCAATTTGCACGGTCTGCCTATCGTCATGGGGGCTTGCGACGCTTTTGAGGTGTTGACCCAGTCCGATTTGACCCACCTGGTGCTTGAAGATCAGCTCGTCACCAGGCCATGAAAAAAGTCGCCCTTTTCGTCTTCAACCACGCCAACGCCGATTTGCGCACCCATCGCCAGGCCCGGTTGCTGGCTCAGAACGGCTATGAGGTGCGCCTCTACTGCTTTTTGGAAGCCGGCCTGCCGCAGCGCGAGGAGCGTGCCGGTTATTTGATCTGCCGGGAAGACCAGCGCAGCCATCTGACCCGGTTTTTTGACGATCAGGTGATGCGCAAACTGCGCCGGCCCAAACCGCGTCATGAAGAATTAGGACCTTTACCCGCCATTCCCGCGGATCGGCCGCCGGTGCGCCCCTGCCCGCCCCCTTCGCCCCGGGATTTACCGGCAGATTTTCTCCCCGGCGAGCAAGAATATCTGGCTTACGTGCAGCGTATCAATGCCGTGTGGGCGCGTGAAGCCAGCGCCTGGAAGCCGGATATCTGCCAGGCTCAAGATTTGGACGCCTTGCAGGCCGCCTACGATACGGCCCAGACTTGCGGCGCCCGGCTGATTCTGGATGAACACGAGCTGTGGACCGACCAGCCCTTCATTCGCTCGCAAGCCACGGTCGACTACTGGGACCGTCTGGAGGCCCGGTTGGTGCCGCATTGCCAGGCGGTGCTGACGGTCAGCCAACCCTTCGCCGAAGTGTTGCAAAAGAGGCTGGGGCGCGAAATTCTGGTGCTGCACAACTGCCAGGAGTATCAACCCCTGCCCGTGCGCCCGCCGCGCCAGGGACGGCCCATCGCCCTTTACCAGGGGGTCTTCGGCGTGGAGCGCGGTCTCGAGCAACTGGTGGCTTCGGCCCGGTATCAGCAGGAAATCGTTATCGCTCTGCGCGGATTCGGCTCGGGTCAGGCCGGTCTGGAGCATCTGGCGCAAGGCCTGGATAACGTGCTGATTTGGGAGCGCTGTCCCCCTTCCGAGATGATTGCCCGGGCCGCCGAAGCGGACATGGGGGTGATTCCCTTTCTGCCGACCTGCCTCAACCACTATCTGAATACGCCCAACAAATTGTTCGAGTACATGCTTGCCGGTTTGCCGGTGGCGGCGGCGGATTTACCGGATTTGCGGCGCTTTGTGGAGGGCGAACAAATCGGCTGCCTGTTTGACCCCTTCAGCCCGAGCGACATCGCCCGAGCCCTGGTCGAACTCTGGCGCGATCCCGAGCGTGAGGCTAAAGGAGCGCGCGCCCACGAGGCATGCAAACGGCGCTGGAATTGGGAAAACGAGAGCCGGAAAATGCTGGACTGTTATAAAGCTTTGGCCGCGATGTAACAAACTGATTACCATGGGTGAGGCTCTCCCGAGCTAAGCTTCGTGTGGGGAAGTCCGAACCCGGATACCGGCACGAAGCCGGGGCGCGTTTCGGATCTGGGATCGTTTCGAAGGAGTCTAACTAACCGTGGTTCTTTGTGCCGCTTCCTCTCATTTCGCACGCCCGCTGGCTGTGCAAAATCAAGCTCCTGCTCCGCAGCCGCAACCGCAACCGCCGGCTGACCAGGTTCAGATCACCACTTTTCTGCAGGATCCCTGGGTGAGCCCGGCCGAGGTGCGCCAGGTCGACCGCCAGCTGGTCGGGCCGGGACTGGCCAACGACCGCGTGCAGGTGCGGGACAACCGCCCCAAAGCCGCCCCCGATCAGGCCGGCAATTACCTGATGCAGCCCGGCAGTGACGGCGAAAGTCAGGTGAATGCTCAGGTCGTCACCAGCCAGACCCTGAACATGTGGCAGAATTACCGGGGGGGCCAGATTGAATGGTCGTTCGGCAGCCGGGTGCTGGACGTCGTGCCGCACAAGAAGCAGGGAATGAACGCCTATTATTCGCGCTGGGAGGGTTCCACCAACTACTTTTTCCAGGACTCGCCGCAACTGCAGACCACCGTCAAGACCGCCAACTCGGTCGATGTGGTGGCCCACGAAACCGGCCACAGCGTGCTGGACGGGATGAAACCGGGTTATCTGAGCACCAACGACCGCGAAACCGGCGCTTTCCACGAAGCCTTTGGTGACTGCAGCGCCATGCTCTTCACCTTGCAGGATGAGGCCATGCGCGAGCGCATCCTGGAGCAGACGGGCGGAGACCTGAGCAAACCCGGCAACCTGGCCTGGCTGGCCGAAGAATTCGGCAAAGCCCGCCGCCTGGCCAACGATGATCCGGCCGACGACGATCGTCCCTGGCTGCGCAATGCTCAGAACAAGTTCACCTATGTCAAGCCGGAATCGCTGGGCGATGGCCGTGGCGACGACGACACCCTGGGCGGGGAGATCCATAGCTTCGGCCGCCTCTGGGCCGGCGCTTTTTATGACTGCCTGAATGCGACTTATCAAGACGGCCTGGCTCAAGGGCTGGGCCCGAATCAGGCCCTCAAGTTCGCCGCCGACACGTTGGGACCGCTCTTTGCCCGGGCCGTCGATCGCGCTCCCTCGACGCGCGGGCGCTTCAAGGACATGGGCCTGCAGTTGATTCAGGCCGACAAGGAGACCAACAACGGGCGCCTCAGCGAAGCTTTTACCAAGGTCTTCGTCGAGCGCAAAATCATCTCGCCCAAGGACCTGCAGAGCGAAGCCGAGCGCCGCTCCCAGCTGCCCCGCCTGACGGTGGATCACGATTTCACCTCCAAGGCTGAAGCGGCCGCTTTCGTGACGGCTCGGGCCGCCCAATTGGGCTTGCCCGAAGGCGTCAAGCTGTCGACTGCCTCCCTGTCGCGCAACGCCAAAGGCGAACAGGTGGTCAGCCTGCTTTATCCCCAGACGGTGCCGGTCACGGTGCCCGGGCTGCAGGGCCTGGAGACCGACGTTAACGGCGGCGTCACGCTGGTTTTTGACGCTCAGGGACGTCTGAGCGACTTTCATCACTCGGCGGTGGATGCCGAATGCGTCCAGGACGAAATGGAAGGCATCGCCTACCTGCAGCGCAAGGACCAGATTCTCGAGGACGACCGCACCGGCATGCAGTTCACCCGCGACGACGGCAAACCATACCTGGCCGTCATTCGCGACGGTAAACTGGTGCGCGTTCCGTCCAGCGCCTGCGATTGCGGCTGCTGCTCCCAATGCGGTAAATAGGAGGTCATGAAGCTCTTCCTGCTGGCCCTGCTATTGGCCGCTCAGACGCGCCTGAGCGGTCACTATCAGGGGTGCCCCTACTCGGCGGTCCAGGTCGATCCGCGGCTCCAGCAAGTGGATCTGGTCACCTCCGGGCGGACGTCCGCCGGCTGGAGCCAGAATTACCTGGCTTTAGAGCAGCTTCCCAAGGATTGCCGGGTGGCTTTGAATGGTACCTTTTTCTCCTTGAAGTGGCATGAACCGGCCGGTCCGCTGATTTACGCTCAAGGCCAGAAGCGTTGGACCCCGCGTTTCAAACGACTCTACGCTGACGGCGAGAAGCCGGTGGCTGCTCTTTCGCGCGCCTACCTGGCTGTCTATGCTGACGGTCGCGCCCGTATCGACCACAGTCGTGGGCGGAGCGCCGATCAGCTGGCGGAAAAAGGCCTGACCTGCCTGCTGGGGGGCGGCGGCCAACTGCTCCAAGACGGCAAACCGGCGCTGATGCTGGACCAGGAGGGCTTTGACGAACGCTCCGGCCTGCGCCCGGAGCAGCCCGTTGCGCGCACCGGTGTGGGGTTGGACGCCCGGGGCCGGTTGTGGCTGGTGACGGCCGGCCTGGAGGGGGGCGGCCTGAGTCTTCCCGACTTTGCCGGGCTGCTGGCCCGGCTCGGGGCCCGCCAGGCCATGTTTCTTGATTGCGGCGGCTCGACGGCCATGCGGGTCGGTTCCTGGCAACGCGGCGCCGGCCGCCCCCTGCCCACCTGGCTGGTGGTGCGCTGACCATGTTGGTTCAGCTCCTGCGGCTGCTGCGCTGGGCCCTGGCCTACGCCGTCCTGGATGTCTATCGCACCGTGCGCAAGGTGATGGGACGGCCGAACCTGACCCGTCCGGCTACCGAGGGGATGAACGGACTGGAAGTCACTCGCGCCTGTCTGGAAGCCTGCCTGGAGTTCCGGAGGGTGGGGGAGAACCGCCACGCCACCGTGCTGTGCGCCGGCTTTCGCCATTTTCGCGAGCCCTGGGCCCGCGATTTCGGCTTCGCCTGTTATGGTCTGCTGGCCGAAGGGCGCGATCAGGTGGTGGAGGACGGATTGCGCCTGTTTTTCCGCCATCAGAAGCCCAACGGCCAGCTTCCCCTGAAGCTGCACTCCACCCGCCTGCTGGAGCGTTACCTGCATTCCGTGCTGGGACGCGTGCAACCCGACGAAACCGACCTGATCCCCCGTTACCTGACGGCCCACGGCACCCGCTCGCTGGACTCGGTGCTGCTGCTGGTGATCGCCTGGGGTGAGTATCTGCGCAAGACGGGTCAACTGGGCGAACTGGCCCACCAGGCGCACAAAGCCCTGGAGTGGGTGGAGCGCATGCGCGACGGGCGCGGGCTGATCCAGCAGGGCCCCTACGCCGATTGGGCCGACACCATCGGACGCCGCGGCGCCGTGCTTTACACCAACGTGCTCTGGTGGAAGGCCCGCACCATGCTGGATGACGGTCAGGCCGAAGAGATCGGGCGCAACCTGCTGGGCTATTTCTACAAGGACGGCTACCTGCACAACACGCCCTCTTCGCCGGTTTTCACCAGCCCGGCCAATTTTATGGCGGTGGCCTGGGGTCTGACCAACGAGGAGCAATCGCGGGCTATCCTGGATTACGCGGACCGCTGCGGCATCAGTCGCGTCGTCCCGGCGCGGGTCACCGACCGCCCTTATCCGTTCTATCAGGTCAGCCCGCTCATGTGGTTGGCGGGCATTTCCCACTATCACACTTCCTGTTCCTGGATGTGGATCGGCGGCTGGCACGCGGTGGCCTGCCAGCGCGCCGGAAGATCCGAGAGGGCTCAAGAAATCTTGCACAAAATGTTGGAAGTCGTCGAACGGGATCGAACCGTCTTTGAGGTTCACGCTCCCGACGGCAAACCTCTGGCCAGGAAGCTTTACCATTCAGAGGAGCCGTTGTCCTGGAACGCGGCCATGATTCTCTACGCCCATTCGGTCGTGTCTCATGGATGAGTGGCAAGACCGCCTCAGGGTGGCCATGTTCACCAATGTCTATCTGCCGGTCACCAACGGAGTGGTGGTTTCCGTGGAGAGCTTCCGCCAGGCGTTGACCCGGTTGGGCCACCACGCCTACGTGATGGCCCCCGCCTGCGGCGAGATCGAGGACCGGGCTCCCTACGTCTTCCGCTACCCGGCCCTCGAGCTGCCCTTGCAAAAGTATCCGCTGACCCTGCCGGTTTCGCCCTACGTCGATCAGGTTTTGCGCAACTTGAAGCCCCAGGTGTTGCACGCCAATCATCCGGCTTTGCTGGGAAGGGTGGCCGAGCGCAAGAGCGAGGAACTCGATCTGCCGCTGGTTTTCACTTATCACACCCGCTATGCCGACTATTCCCACTACGCCCACCCCCTGCCAGAAGAGAGCGTGAAAGAGTTTATCCAGACCTGGCTGGGAGAATTCATGGCTCGCTGCCATCATCTGGTGGTGCCCAGTCAGAGCATCAAGAATCTGCTGCTGGAAACCTATGAGTTGAGCGGACCCATTTCGGTCGTTCCGACCGGGGTGGACCTCGAGCACTTTGCGCCCCGGGACCGGGCCGAGGCGCGCGCCCAACTGGGCTGGCCGCTGCAACCCAAGGTTTTCCTTTCGGTGGGACGGCTGGCCAAGGAGAAGAACTTCGAGCTCTTGCTGCAGGCCTTCGCGCGCCTGCAGGAGCCGGGCGCTCGCCTGGTGATTCTGGGATCCGGTGATGAGAAAAGTGCCTTGGAGAAATTGGCCCACCAGCTGGGTCTGAGGGAGCGCTGCCAGTTCGCCGGCTCGGTGGCCCACAAAGACCTGCCCACCTATCTGGCCGCGGCCGACGTGTTTGCCTTCGCCAGTCTGACCGAGACCCAGGGGCTGGCCACGTTAGAGGCGCTGGCGGTGGGACTGCCGGTCGCGGCCGTGGACGCCAGCGGGACTCGGGACATCGTCAGCCCGGACTGCTCGCTCCTGACCCCGGCCGAGCCGGCCGCCCTGGCCCGGGCTATGGGGGAGATGGCTGGACGTCAGGGGATGGCCTCGCTTGCCCGGGCTCAGGCCGCTCGCTTTGGCCAGTTGGAACAAGGCCGGCGCCTGGTCGAAGCCTATGAGCAGGCCATCGAATCCCACCGCCATCAGCAGCACGTGCTGCAACTCAGCTCCGAATCGCGTTCCCGCTGGCAGACCTTCCTGCAGTTTTTTCGACTGTAAGGACCTGGCTGAAGATTCGCCGTTCTCGGACTGGGAAAGCCAGGTCCCGGCCGACTGGAACGACTGAGAAGCAGCCTGATCAGGAGCCTGGCTATTTCCCCAGTCACGACGAGATGTCTGCAATTACCTACACAGAACTTGCATGCAAAAGAAGAGAGTCGGACGAGGGCCTGTTGCTTTACGCCCGGGTAAAATATTTTTTTGGGTGTCGAGCAGATCCCGGGCCTCCTTCTCTAAGATTGCGCAAGGGCGCCATAACCCTCGTCGCCACAGGGGGAAAGCGATTTACCGTCGCAGCTATTCATAGTTCGGAAACAAGTGCGCGGCCAGATGTTCCGAAGGCCGGCTTAAAATTTGAGCATGGGAATGCGGCTTACGGAGGGTTCCCCGCTGGCAGGGGAGAGCAATTCTTCTTTGGTGCGAGAGTTACCGGCTGATCAGGTTGCAGCCTTCTGGGGAGGTAGACCGTCCCTCGCGACGCCCCCGCCGGATCAGTGGCAAACGCCTGTGCCCGGCTGCTGGCCGGCACCGGGATCGGAGAGGCTGGAAATGAACTGTAGCCTGGCTCCCGCCACAACGCAGTCGGAGCCCGTTTTCGAGTCGGAAGTTCTGCGCGTCGAGGCCTGGGCTGTCGGGCGCTCGGAATGGAACTCCATCAACCCTCGGCCCCTGGAGCGCATATTCGTTCTCTTCAGTCACCCGATGGGCTCTCTGGGACAACGAGACGTCCCGGCTGAGGTGGTTCGCTTGGAACCTCAGCTGAAGGGCTACTGGGCCTGGGTCGACCCTCACTGCCTGGTCTTCTGGCTGGACGAGGCTTGTAAGACTTTGTTCCTGAGCGCCGGTGGGAGCCGATTTCAGTTTGGCAGTGACGGAAGCTGTCAGCGCCTTTGATCCAGCATAACCTGACAAATGGTTCTTTTTTCTTTCCGGGGCAGTCCCGAGTGCTGGTTCGTTGTCTGCATCTTAAGGAACTGTTCTGGCGCGCTCAATGGCTCGATATTGACCGTTTGTCTGGCTACCGGGGCGGACGAGACCCCGAGCATTGGAGCAGCAGGGGGCAGCAGCCGGTCGAGGATGGACAGCAGATTGTCTTGGACCTGGAACCGGTGGTGGGTGGCGAGGCCGGCTACCTGGCTCTGCAGTTAGGGGATGGAAAGGAATGGCTCCACCGTCTCTGGCTGGATCTGACGGGCGTGGCCCTGGTCCAGTTTCGTACGCCGAGCCGCATTCGAGTGTGGGCCGTCGAGCTCAAGCAAGGTTTTCCAGTCTCCGAACTGCACTCGCTGCCCGCCAGCGACGACGGCGGGCGTAGTTTCGCCAAAGGTATCGCCCTGCGGGTTCCTCACCAGGACCGTATGCTCGACCTGGTGGTGGCTGAACGACCTCCCCACGTTTCCATCAAAGGGTTCTGGCACGTCTGCAGGGACCGGGGGCTCTACGAGGCTGGAGAAACGGCGGCTCTAGGCGGTTGGCTGCGCACTCGCCGCGACCCGGCCGGACCCCTGGTCCAGCCGGGTTGTGCCTTTTTGGAATACAGCAGCGCGGCATTGGGCTCGGGTCGCTGTCCGCTCAGCCCGCTGGGGGGATTTCTGCTTCACGTCTCTATCCCGGCTGATTGCCCGAATGGCGAGCATGAGCTAAATTTAAGCGGGATTCACCGCGATGGCGAGCGGTTCGAGTGGCGGGGTTGTGTTCAAGTGGGAGTGCGAAAATATTCCCAGCCTGCTGATTTCGAATTTGTCGTGCAGCCGGGGCCCGGTCCCTACGAGTACACCGCTTGCGCGCGTTTACTGACGGGCCAGGCGGTAGTCGACGACATCCGTTGGGAAGTGGAATTTCACCCCGTCGCGCCCCAACCTCCGTTCGCAGACGGCTTCTCATTCGGTGTGGCTGCCGGGAACGGTGGCAATTCCCCCTCCGCTCCCTCCCGGTTGGCCCTGCGCAGTCGCACTGACGAAAGCGGGCGGCATACCGTGAAATTAGAGAACGTTCCCACCTCAGGGGGAGCGGGGCGCGTGACGGCCGTCCTGGGCCATCCACTCGGGCAGCGCTGGAGCGCGGAACAGAGGTTCCAGGCCAGCGGCTGCTCCCTGATGGTCGGTCTCCGCGGCCAGGGAGAAGAGGTCGAGGTGATCGTTTGTAATCGGGAGGGAATTGTGCAGGCGGGGCACGAGGTGCATCTCTCGCCGGGTTCTATCACTTGCCTCTCGGGGGACCGTCCCGTGAAGGTCCCGGTGAGCGTGGTGGGCGGCTGGCTGAGCGCCCGGGTGCGCGACGCGGAGGGCCTGGGGTCAGTGACGGTCATCCCTTGGCCAGCCACGCCCCCGACCCTGATCCCGACAGCTTCGGTCCGAATGTGGACGGAAAAGCCCGCTTATCGTCCGGGAGAAACGGTCCGTCTCTGGGTGCAAATGCCGGAGCCGGGAGGTGTGGGCCTGCTGCATGCCCTGGAGTATGAATCGCGGGTTTTGCTTCAACAGCCGATTTCTGAAACGCTCACTTTGTGGGAGTTCGAAGTGGATGCCGCGATGCTTGGCGGGGTCGGCCTGCGCCTGGACGTGCTGTCCACGCGGGGGCATGAGTGGTTGGAGACGGAGCTGGTCGTTCCTTATCAGGAGCAGCGGCTGGATCTGGACCTCGAGCCGTTGGGCGAGAGCTTTGTGCCCGGTCAACCGGCTGAAGTGCGGGTACGCGTGCGCAATGCGCAGGGGAGGCCGGCATCCGAGGCGGAGGTGCTCTTGCTGGTGCTGGAGGAAGATGCTGAGAGGATCGGAGGGTCCAGGATGGGCGACCCCCTGCCGGATTTCTATCGGCGCCAACCTGCGTGCCTGACGGTGAGCAGCCGGGCCGACTTGCTTCCCGCCTCCCAATTGGCACCTTCGCCGGGCCGGCCTCCCGAATCACCCCCGGGGTCCGCCATTCGCTACGACGAGCTTCGTTTCGCAGAGCCTCGGCGCTCTCGGCCTTTTCGGCGACGCTCGGAGAAGCCGCTGGCTTGCTGGTGCCGCCTGGAATGTGACGGGCAGGGTCAGGCCGTAGCTCGCTTCTTACTTCCTGACCAGCCCGCAGTCTATCAGATGCGCGCCCTGGCGGCCTGGAGGGACGATTGTTTCGGGAAAGGCAGCGCCAAGTTGGCGGCCCTGGCCAGAAATCTCACTATGCGTGCCCACGCCCCCGCTTTCGTCCGGCCTGGAGACGAGGTAACGGTCAAGATCCAGCTTGAAAAGGCCGGGGCTGAACCCCTGCCGGTTCATGTCTACGCTCGGGTTCTGGGTGGAGAACTGCTCGGCACCGGCGGCTGGTCGATCCTTGTGGATGAGCCCCTGCAGTTGGATGTGAAGATTCGGGTGGGGGAGCCGGGAACGCTGGTCCTGCAACTGGCGACTCAGTCGTCGGCAGGGCATGAGAATTTGCAGACGACCATACCGGTCCGCCCTATCGAGCTGCGGAGAGACAGCTTTAGTAGCGGAATGCTGACCGGTGCTCTGCGGCTGCGTCAGTCCACGCACGGTCCCCTGCAACTAGTTTGCTTTACGGAGAACCCCATGGCCCAGCTGGACGATTTCCTGGGCAGCCTCGAAGCTCCGCTGGGTTGGGCTCAGACGATCCTGTTGGCCTTGCGCTATCCGGACCGGGTGGAGGACTTGCGGGAGGCGGGTCGCCGAATAGGCCGGCGATTCTGTCTGCTCGATCCCCAGCATTTGCGGCAGCTGGTCGAGAAGCTCTTGGCCCGTCAGCTTCCCAACGGCGCTTTTCCTGCCTGGGAAACGGGCCAGCACCCCGCTCCGCAAGGAGTTCAGGAACTGATTCGCCTGGCTCTACAGGGAATCGGCCAGCAGGATGCTCTGCGGAGATTGGAAGCCTATCTTGCGCAGGCACCTCTTCCGAGAGCACCCTTCGACCACCACGTGTTCGAACAGGCTCAGGGCTGGTTTCAAGAGAGCACACGACCTGCATCTTTCGATGCTTTCGATTGCTGGCTCACCCCGTGTCATGGCGGACGTCTGCGTCCCGGGCAGGGACGATTTGACCGTATCGGCTTTACTTTGAAGCGTTTGCACCAGAGCCATCCCTTGCTGGCGCAGCGACTCCAACGTGCCGAGAAACGCGCCGACTTTTTCAGGCTTTGGGGTTCTCAAATCCCCCCTTGTGTGGAGCCCAGGGGAATCGTGCGCGTGGGTAGTGGCAATCAATGTGAAGGGGAGCTGGCCGTTTCGGGCTGGCTGAACGAGCCCTTGCGGCTGAGCTGGCAACCCTCTGCTCCCGATTTCTGGATCGAATGGCGAGGCCAGGGCCAGCTGAGTTACACCTTGCAGCAACTGGTGCCGGCCGGACTCGGTAACTTGCGCATACGTCGTCGTCTGCGTTGGGCAAAGCGCGAAAGCGACGGATGTTGGCGTGTGTCTAGCGGGCAAACTTTCGGCATTGAATTGGAATGTGACACTTTCGGAGTGCAATATTCACCCTATCCCAGCGGCTGCACGCCGATAGGGCTGTGCCACCACAATCAGCAAGACCTTGGTGGGCTCATTCGCGGCCATCGAGCGGAGGCCGAGCTGCGAGCCGGTGCCCCTGGCCTGTATCACTTGCCCCCGGCCTGGATCGAGTGTGGCGACAGCTACGGGCAGACGGATTCTGACTTGATCGAAATTTACGAAACGCCCCGCTAGCGCACCACGTACTCCCCCCCGCAGACCCGCGTCAGCCGAGAAAAGAGCGCGCCATTTGCAATTCGCCCGCACTGAGCGCGCCGCCCAGGTGGGGACCGTGGCGGTCCGAGGTCTCGAACTCGACTCCCCCGCCGGCCGGCCGGCTGCTCATGCTGTTGCTCCCCTGTTGCAGACTGAAAGGCTGGCTGGTGCAGGTTTCCAGCCATTCGGCGAACTGCTCGCGGCTGAGCACAAAACACTGCGGCCGCAGCGGCTCCTGGGGATCGGGGTCGGAGAAATAGAAAGCCACCGCGCCATCGTCTTGCCGTTCCAAGGCCAGGCCCCGGGTCAAAATGGGCACTACATAGCCATCTCCGCGCATGCTGGCGGCCGCAAAGCGAATCAGCGGTTCCCAAGATGGCAGGGTTTGCCTGGGTCCATCCCCCGAAAGATGCAGCGTCAGACCCGCTCGTTGTTCCCAAAAGTAGTGATAGCTAACGTTCGGACCGCATTCCCAGAAAACCCAGTAGACCGGCCCCCCGGCCTGGTGAGGAAAGTTGCCCTTGCGAAAAGCCCTGGTGCCCACGATGTTGGGGCGCAAATGCTGGTCGCGCAAGGTCCGGCAATCGTCCTCCATCTCCATGCAGGGCGTCAAAGCGATAATATGGCGTCCGGCCGCGTCGCTCCGGTGGGAGGCGAAACCGCCCGCGCCATTCATGCCCGGGTTATCCTCGGGATGGATAAAACAACTCAATCCCTTAAATTGATAATGCTTGACCGGGATCTCGGGCTGAGCCGGTGGTTTGGTCTCATTTTCCTCCGGCAGATCCGGGGTCGGTTCCGCCCGCTGGCGGCGCACCAACTCATGCAGACTATCCAGGGCTGGGTCTCGACGCCGCTCGGCCACAGGCTCGGAGGCTGAGCCAAACAGGTTGCGCCGAAGCCAGGAAAACATCCCCATGATTACTCTTCGGGCGGCCTCAACCCTCTTGTAAGGAGTTCCTCGTTGGCGGGAGGCTTGTCTGAGGGGGAACTAAAGGGGGGGGATGGTTGGACTGGCGGAGAGTTTGGATTATTTGGGATCCGAGGCGGCGGTGCAGAGCTTGCGGCGCGACGCTTACTGGCCGAAGTGGGATTCCCCCTGGTGGCACATGATGCTATTGCACGAGATGGGCGAGACGCGGCGAATCCCGGCGGCGGCAATCGAGGCTCTGGTGGGCGAGCTGGAAAAGACCCCCAGCACCGAGTTCCTGGACGGGTCCGGCTATCACTGCCACTGCGCGCTGGGCTGCATCTATCAGCTGCTGGCCGCTTACGGGGTGGATGTGAATGGGCGGCTGTCCTGGATTCGCCAGTGGTTTTTGCGCTACCAGATGGCCGACGGGCTTCAACTGTGATCCCGAAGCCTACGCGGTGCTGGGTGAGTGCCCAAGTTCGATGGTAGGCACAATTGCTCCGTTTGAAGCCGTGCTTTTTCACACCCCGCAGGAGTTTACGGCTGAGGAGATGGAGTTTCTGGACCGGGCGCGCGCTTCTTGCAGGCGCGCGAACTGTGGCTGGGTTCGCCGACTCGACACAACGCCGAGGAACGGGAACAGGCGAAGGCCTGGGCTTTCCGCGCTTTTATTTTTACGACGTGCTGCGGGGGCTTTACGCGCTTTTGAGTTGGGCCGACCTGCGCGGGGTCACCTTGGAACGAGCACGGTTCGCGCCGGTGCTGGAATGGCTGGAGGCGGGCGTGGAAATTGGCCGGCAAGCCTGTGTGGGGGCGGGCACGCGCTTGCCCGAGGGAGGGCACGCCCGGGAAAGCGTGTTTCCATTGCTGCAGTCGGTCAGAGACAACGGACCGTCCGAGCATCTCGAAAGGCAATGGCAGAAGTGCCAGGAACTCGGGGCCAAGTGGTTCCGCTGACGGCGGACGAGGTGCGCGCCAGGAGATCACCCGGCACTTTTGGGACCACGGCCGGGCACCGCTGGGGGCGATGCGGAGTTGCTGCGCTCACTGGCTTCGAAACGGGCGCTGGTATTGCATCCGGACCGGGATGAAGTTTGGATAGCCCATCCCTTCAGCTCCTCTCCGAGTGCCTTTTGGGTGGAGAGCGATGGTCGCGGCTGGTGGGGCAATTGTGCCTGGTGTTCGTTAGGCATTGCCGCCTTATGTGGCGGTGAGGTCCGTATTTATACTCGCTGCGGTGGAGAGCGGTCGCCGCTGGAATTGCTGGTGAGCGACGGTCGGGTAAGCGGGGCGGAGTGCGTGCATATGCCACTGCCGGTGGCGCGACTGTGGGACAACGTAGTGCACTCTTGTTCGATGATGCTGTGCTTTTCGCGCGCCTCGCTGGTGGAGGATTGGTGCCGGCGTCACGGATTGCCGCGCGGTCAAATCTTATCTTTGGACAAAGCCTGGGAATTGGCTCAAGGCTGGTACGGGGGCTATTTAGAGCCGGCCTGGAATCGTAAGAGCCCCGATGAGGTCCGTTCTTTTTATCAGGGATCGGGCTGGGAATGGACTTTGGACCTAGTTGAAACGGTTTTGCTGTGTTTGGCTTTGACTTTGCCGGTGTGGGCCTGGAAACCGGTGACCTACGAGTCGCTGGCCGAGGTCGTGCTGCGCGATTTCCTCGAAGGTCGGGGACTTTCCCGCCGATCCGGAACTGCTTTTTCAGCCTCCTTTGAGGGAAAGGTTCTAGATTGACCGCCACCAAAAATTGCGCCCCGTAAGCGTGCCACCGAGTCGAACTCGCAGCCGACCGAGGAGATGCGGCGGCCTTTCTTGGCCGTGCCGCAGAAGCCGGAGTGGATTCAGCGCAGCGACTTGGTTTTAAGCGATCCCCCCGAAGACGGCTCTTCCCAGGGGCTGAGCCAGTACGACACAGAGGTTTCGTGCCCACCTATGCCAACGAACTGCCTGGTTGCGCGGGTGGAGCAGGCTCTGGTGGGCGAGAAGGATACCCGGGTGGCCCAGGACCTGCGCATTCTCGGTGAGTCGGCTCAGCAAACGCTGGACGATCAGGAATTTTACGAAAAAAGCTGGGTGCCGTTCAACAATCCGACTGGGGCCATTTATGCGGGGTTGACGACACTGCTGGACCATCAGAACCGCCTGAGCGCTGGCAGGCAGCCGCCGCTCGCCTCAGCAAATACGCTGGAATGGAAGAGGGCTATCGGCCCTTGACCGCGCCGTTTTCTGCCGCTGTATCATTGGCCTTTATCCTACCAGGCCCCGCTCGCCACCTCCGCTGTTCTCGGACTGCGAAAGCCAGGTCCCGGCCGACTGGAACGACTGGGAAGCAGCCTGATCAGGAGCCTGGCTATTCCCCAGTCACGACGAGATTTCTGCCCGCACCACGTCCTTGGCGCCACCATCAGGGGAGCTTGGGGCAAATCAGGCCCAACCTACCGCCTCCCCCAGCCGAGCACCCCGGTTGGAGGTGAGGCTTTGCCCTTAGAGGAGTCCATCGGCAAAGGTCGACCTTCTCAAGCAAGCTGAAGGGAGATTGCCATGTTTTCATACCGACTGACCCGAGGACTGCTCACTCTGGCACTGCTAGGTTTTGGTTGCGGCACAGACTCCACCAACCCCGGCATCAACTCCGTCAGTGTCAACACCACCGGTGTAACCGTCGCCCCCACCAACATCCAGCTGAGGTCCGGTGCCTCGCAGCAGTTCACGGCCCAGGCTTCCTCCAGCGACGGCCGCAGCGGCCCGATCGACCAGGTCGCTAACTGGGCTTCCAGTAATCCCGCCGTCGCCATCAGCAGTTCCGGCTTGGCCACCGCCGCCACCGTGACTGCCGTCGTCCCGGCTACCGTCAGCAACATCACCGCTACCTACGGAGGCATCACCAGCAATCCAGCCCAGGTCCGCGTGCTGCCTCCCACCGGAAGCCTGCAGAAGTTCACCGCCGGCCTGGCTCCAGCCACCTTTTTGCAGGGATGCACGACGGGGCCCGACGGAAATATCTGGTTTGTGGCCGATCTGCCTGATGCGGTCGGAAGAATATCTCCCTCCACCGGCGAGATTACGCAGTTCACCACCGGCCTCACCCCAGGTGGCTATCCGCTTGACATCACGCCCGGCTCGGACGGCAATCTTTGGTTCTGCGAAGCTGTCGGAAAGCGCATAGGCCGGATTACCCCGGCCGGAGTCATCACCGAATTCAGCACAGGCATTTCCCCCAGCGCGACGCCCTTGCGCGTCTGCCTGGGGCCGGACGGCAATGTCTGGTTCTCCGCTGGTGACCGGCTGGCCAAGATCACCCCTGCGGGCCTGGTGACCGAGTTTACGGCTGGCCTGACCCCGGGCGCGGATCCGCTGGGAATTTGCGCCGGTCCCGATGGAAATGTCTGGTTTACCGAAAATTTCGGCAATCGCATCGGAAGGATCACGCCGGCGGGAGTCATCACCGAATTCTCCGCTGGCATCAGTCCAGCCAGCGGGCCGGTCAGTATCTGCGCCGGCCCCGACGGAGCGCTCTGGTTCATTGAACAGGCTGGTAATCGAGTAGGGCGAATCACCACCGCCGGGGTGGTGACGGAGTTTTCCGCCGGTCTCACGGCGGGGTCCTTGCCCTTTCACATCACCTCGGCCAGCGACGGCAACCTCTGGTTCACCGAGTCGGTCGCCAGCAAGATCGGCAGGATCACGCCGGCCGGGGTGATTACTGAGTTCACAAACGGCCTCAGTCCCACCAGCGTGCCCAACTGGCTGACCCCTGGCCCCGATGGTAACCTGTGGGTAACCCTGACTGGAGGGGAAAATTCCCTGGGAGTTCTGGTTCCCTAGAAGCTGCTGAAAAACTCGGCGAAGCCGGGTTTTTCAGTCAGCGACGATCAGCAGGTTGTGCTAGGTGGCCGCGTTTGTAACTATATCTTGTGGTGGCCGGGGTCCCCCCGGACGCCACAAAGGAGTTTTTCAGCGGCCACCTAGCCAGTTGGCAGACCTTCCTGCAGTTTTTTCGAGTGTAGCCCTCGAACCGCCCCAGATGCACAAGGAGATTACCTTCAAGCTTGAGGCCGAAGTGGCCGACTGGCTGGCCGCTCAACCCGAAGGCGGCGCGGCCTGGATTACCCGGCTGGTGCGCGAGCAACTGAAGACGCAGGCACCACCACCCGAGGAACTTTCCGGAGAGGCCAGACGAGCGCTGGCTCTGGCCGAGTCGCTGGAGCCGGCCGTGCGCCAGCGCCTCCAGGCCCTGATCCGCTATCCCCAACTGGTGGATGCCGTAGCCCGTGGCTACGTCAGCGTCGAGCGAGCCGAAGAGATGGCCGAAGAGGCCGACGCCCGCAAAGGTTACTGAAACCAGGCGAGCGACTGATCCATCTTGGCGCAAACTTCCTCGTGAGTATGGAACTCCCCGCGATCCAAGGAGGCCTACGAGGTTGATCTCTTAGCTAAGTTAAACTAACATGTCTTCATGACGATTGTGAATGTGCATGAAGCAAAAACTCGGCTCTCCGAGTTGTTGGAAAAGGTCGAGCAGGGCGAGGACGTGATCATCGCACGGGCGGGAAAGCCGGTGGCTCGGCTCCAGGTGTACCGAACCGGTCCTCGGAAGCCCGGTTTTCTGGGGCCGGAGTATCGAATCACCGAGGACTTTTTTCGTGCCGATGAAGAGATCGCCGAGCTGTTTCACTCTTCTCGTCTGTTCCCCGAGTGAGACTTCTCCTGGACACGCATGTCCTGCTCTGGTGGGCTACGGACGATCAAAAAATGCCCAAGGATATTCGTTTGTTGCTGGCGGATGAGCGAAATGAGGTGTTCTTCTCCAGCATCTCCATCTGGGAAGTGGCCATCAAATCCGCCCAACTGGGGATCCCCGCGGACTTGTTAGACGAACGGGCACGCCACAACGGACTGATCCCCCTCCATTTTGACACTCGCCATGCCCGCCAGGTGGCGAAGTTGCCTCCGCATCATTTCGACCCGTTTGACCGGGCCCTGATTGCTCAGGCTCTCTGTGAGCCGCTGGTGCTGGTCTCGCGGGACCGCTGGTTCGCTCAGTATCCAGTTCAGTTAGTCTGACTTCAAGCTGTGCCGCTGTTCGCAGACGAGCGTCGAAACAAGCAAAACCGAGTCGCGCGGAGTACCGCCGGCCCAGGCCAGGGCGATGAGCCTCCGAACGCACAAACTCTGTGGGATGCACCTCAAACACATCCGCCAGGATGTCTTCCAGAAGCCGGCCCGCAACTTGCCATTCTGCCGCCTCCAGCCTACCCTCTCGAAGTCTCCGCTGAAGCTCGGAACGACACTCGGCACTGGTGCCCCACCAGTGCCGAGCGTCCTGGATTCTGTGACCACCAGCGGCAGGACGGCTTCGACCGCCGAGGAAGTGCTGACTGCTCGGCGCCTTCCTCGCAGGGTTTCCAAAATCGATCCACCGTTCTCAGGACGGAGGACGCCCTCGCGAATCAGACGTTGGAGGCGGACCTCCTCATCGGCCTCGGCCTGAATCGGAACCACGCGAGCGATCGGTTTGCCTCGGTCCGTGCCGATGATTTCTTCCCCCCGACTTTACCTGCTCAAGGTAGGCGCTGAGGGACGCTTTGAGTTTACTAACGGAGGCGATGTTTCGCATATGACAATTTTAGTCACTTCGTCAATCAAAGCAAGGCGGGCAATCCGTGGGCCAGTTGTTGCCGGAGCTTGTCCGGGTTTCGCATCAATTCAGGTAGTTGGTAGTACTTTGGTAGAAATGCCGGGGCTAAACTCCGGTGATGAAAACAGACTACGACTCTCCTTGGAAAGAAGCCATCAGCCGCCATTTCCAGGACTTTCTTCAGTTCTTCTTCCCAGAAATCCACGACGACATTGACTGGGAGCGAGGGCACAGGTTCCTTGATAGCGAGTTGCGGGCTGTTTCTCGGGAGGCAAAGCACGGGCGGCGCCATGTGGATGCACTGGTGGAAGTGACCCGGCTCGGCGGCACTTCCCAATTGATCCTTATTCACGTTGAGATTCAATCGCAGCGAGATGCCTATTTTGGCGCGCGCATGCTGCTCTACAACACACGGATTGCGGATCGCTTCAAGCAGACCGTCTGCAGCCTGGCCATCCTGGCCGATAGCAGCGGTAGGTGGCGACCCTCGGGTCATAGAAGCGGGATCTGGGGTAGCCAGTTGAAGCTGAAGTTCCCCATGCGCAAGCTGGTCGATTACCCGGCCTGGGCCCAGGGGACAAAGAACCCCTTCGCCTGGCTCACGGCCGCTCATCTGCAGGCGCGGGCCACCCGTAAGCAACTCCTGAAGCGGGCTGAAATCAAATTCCGCCTGGTTCGAGGTCTCTACGAGTGCGGGCTCACCGGCCCTCAGATTCGAGAGTTGTTCTGGCTGGTGGACTGGATTCTGGCTCTTCCTGAGCCTTTGGAGTATACTTTCAGGCAAGAGTTGGCCCGCTACGAAAAGGAGAACAGCATGCCCCATATCACCAGTTTCGAGCGCGTTGGTCGCAAGAAAGGCCGCCAAGAGGGCCTCAAGAAGGGTCTTAAAGAGGGCCTTAAAAGCGGGCAGGAACGATCTTGCCAGACGGTGCGGGAGGCGATTTTAAAGCAGCATCAGCAGCGCTGGGGGGAGCCAGACCTGGCTACGCAGGCCGATTTGCAGGATATCAATGACCTTTCTCGGCTGCTTGAGCTGCTGACTCAGTTGATGGTAGCCGGCTCCTGCGAAGAGTGGAAGCACGGATTCTCTGCCGGGTAATCCGTGGGTCAATAATTCATGCCCCCGTCGGGCGGACCCGACTACACGGTCATCCTCAACCGGCTGGCCAATCCGCTCTAAGGGCGCTCCAGGGCGGACCGCAGGGCCCATGGTCGGTGTCCCCGTTACTCTCGTAGTTGATGAAGCGGCCCTGGATGTCGATGTAAGTGTTCGGATACCCGTTTATCCCGCCGGGCCCCTTGAACCGCCCTCGGGCCAGGATGCTAGGCCCATGCTGACGGTGGAGGTTTTTGCGACTTGTCTGGAGCGATGTCCCGCTGCTAGAGTTTGGTTGGATTGTTTGCATCAGGTGACCGCAGAAGAGTTTCGAAAGGTACTGGATCGGGGACGAATTACAGGCGGTCTTGGACGTTCAAAATCCGAACGATGCGCGCGCCGTGCTCGTCCGCACGAAGGATTGCTTTGCACCTGGATTCGTTCCTCGTTTCCTGGCGGCTGAGTTATGGCCTGTGCTGGCTACCAAACCGGAAGCTGCCGAGATTCTGGTCGAGAAAGTCAACGCTCCACCGGTGCCCATTCAGCACCGCCTGCTATGCTCACTCACGGTCGACAGCGACAGTTTGTGTCCCTACTCAAGCCCAGAATTCAGTCCCCTCGTTCAGTATCCCGCCTCGCGAGCGATTGCCTCATAGGCGACGGAGCCACTCTGCTCGCTGGCGCAGCCCTGGAATTTCCAGAGGGAATCATCATTCTGGACCTGCCTGGCTACCAGACCTCCCGCCAAAATCACACTGCTGCTCAGGAAGTGGCGGCGCTTCATCATGTTGTTTTGCCTCGCAAGTTCTGTCTCGAATTTCGGGGGGCGGTACTTTGAGAGCGCAAGGTTAAAAAATCCTTTAACGGAGCCTGGCAAAGGAACTGGCATCCACTGGTTAAGAATCAGTCGCGGTGGTTTGTCGTGCCATGGCCTCAGGACGAATTTTGCTGCTCTGGATCTGCCTGTTGCAGTTGGTTTGGGCCCAGCGCTGGCCGCGGACGGCCGAGCAGAGTCTGAGTTCTGGCCGTATTCTCGAGGCGCGCAGCCTGGAGCAGGTGGTGCTGCGACAGGGCCAGGAATGGCAGGGATCGAGTTCGATCTGGCTCTTGCAGTTGGAGAACGGTGTTCAGGGCGTTTTTCGCAGCGAGGATGAACCCTGGGGTTCGCAGGCCGAGGTTTTTGCTTATCGTTTTGACCAGTGGTTGGGCTCGGAGCTTGTGCCTCCCAGCGCGGTCCGCACCATCGCTCCCGGCGAGTGGCCGGGGGCCTGGCCCTTTCCACCCGGGCCGCGGGTGGGTTCGCTGCAGTGGTATGTGGAGAGCCACACTCCTTCGCAAGCCGAGTGGCTGGAGTTGGCGGGAGAGGACCGGGCCAACGCCGAGATTCTGTCCTTTGTGTTGGGCCGCTATGATAACCATCTGGGCAATGTGCTGGTGGGCGCGGACGGCCGGCTGTCTCTGGTTGATTTTGAGAACTGCCTGGAATTGGAACAGGCCCGCTACGGGCTGTTTCCTTTTATCAGGCGAGGGCGTCGCCGGCCAGATCTTCCGAGTCTGGAGGCAGGGTCCGCCTTCCCGTTCGAGCAACCGGCGCGGTTGGAGCATCCCGCCCTGGAAGAAATCCAGCGGCAATTCGGGCCCTGGTGGACAATTTGGCCCGAGGGCATGCGCCAGTTGGCCCGGCGCCCCGAGGTGCGCTACGCGGTCTGGGATCACTGTTTGTGGGTGGAAGCCCGGGCCGGCAGCCGGCATCCGGCTTTTACGGAGGCTCCGCCCGTGGCCAGCTTGCAACGTCTGGCTGCATTGGACGTCGCCCAACTACAGAAAATGCTGCTGCCGCCCTTTAGCCAGGCCCATATTGAGGGCTTCCTGGAGCGCGCCCGTCAGGTGCTACTTGGCAAAGATCAAGGACGTGGTGCGGGCAGAAATCTCTCCAGCAGCGAATCAGCAAAGCTGCTTCCAAAACCGATGCTGGCTGCTCAAAAAGCCGTCCAGGAAATCTTCCAGCCGGTTCCATTCCCGACCACCCTGCCGGCTCTCCCACCACTCTGCTCCGAATCAGCTATCCGGTTCAGCGACCTGCGGGATGAATTTGGCCAACGCGTGTCTCAGGCGGGCAGCCAGTTGCTGACTGGTCCGAGCCCATGCCCGAAGATGAACTGGCCGTCTCCGGACTCTTGTGTTCGCGCTGGCGGTGACCTGCGAGGGCCATCCCAGCAGGCCTCCGGAACGAAAAGCGCCGGCCGCTTCGGCTGACGTGTTCTTGATTGCTAATGGCCATCAGTTTGCTCCTGGTTGACAAAGCCAACAGAAGTCCGAAGCTACAAGCGCCTCCCGAACGGTCGGCACGCGCTCACCGGTGCACGCATTGCCGGAACCAGTGCGCGCATCTACGGGGCCACCGTGACCAGGGCGGGGGCTCAGCCGGGCTTGGCCGCGGGCGCAGGAGCCTGGCTCGGGAACTGGAGCAGCAAGGCCAGAAGTAAGAGCCCTTAAACGATTACTCCATTGGAGTGCACTTGAAGTTTGGTGACTGCTCCGTCTTTCTGACCGGGGACGCCGCCGGCGAGCGTGGCCCGCTTGCCGCACATGTTGTCTGCACGGCCATCACGCACACTACCGCCAGGGATTGACCCGCTCCGCGAACATTGGACGGAGTTTTTGCTCCAGCCAATCCTTTAACTCGCTACTACCGACGCGTGGCTTGCGTAACAAAGTTCAACATCCCTTATCGGCGGGCTCCAAGTTTACATCCCGATGCGGTGAGTCTGCATGACGTTCACCAAATCCAGGCCTGTCTGCTCTCCCTGGAGGCGTCGAAATTCCCCGACAGAGAGCACAACGACTTCGTCTTTTCCGTGGACGGTCACAAGCTGTGGGCCATTACTTTTTACGCATCTGACTGGCTTACACGACGGCCAGGCCGGCTCTGTGGCTCTAATCGCCGCCGAGGGTGGCGGTGGGGCCGGAGTCGACTTCGCCGAGCAGTTTCGCGGCCAGGACATTGGCTTTGGGGTGGGCGCGGCGGAGCTGGTATTTGCGCACCTGGTTGGGGCCGCTGACCAGCAGGTCGGCTCCCTCGGTGGTGCTGGTGGTGGCCAGCGACACTCCTGCCTGGAAGGGGGTAAAGCCCAGCACCTGGCGGAATTGGATGGGGCCGTCGTGACCGGCCATAGGGCTTTCCTGGTACATCCGGGGATAGCCGTCCAGAGCCGAGCCACTGGAGAAGATGCGCACTTCGCCGGCGCCGGCTCGTTGCCCGATTACCACCATCTGGGCGCCGCCTTCGTCGGCCGAGGTCCAGTCGCTGGCCAGGCTGACGCCGCCCGTGTATTGGCGGGGGAAGGCCGCGAATTCGGCGATCTTCTTGGGGCCTGAGGTGGGGGCGCAAAACTCCGGGTTCTCGATTTCGTAGCGGAAGATGCGCACGGTGGCGGGCTGGCCGGGTCCGGGAGCGGTGATCAGGCTGTTGAGGCCGGATCCGTTTTCCACCATGCCCACCGCCAGGCTGACTCCGTTCTTCTGACCGGCGTAGGGCGAGAAGTCGCCCACGATGCGGGGAATCTCTCCGACTTTGGGCAGGGTGCTGCTGAAGATTCGCACCCGGCTTTCCATCCCCGGTCCGGAACCGACCACGATGTTGTCCACGGCCGGATTGCCGTCCAGATTGCCGGCGGCCACCTGGACTCCGCCCTGAAAGTCCGGGGCGAATGGAGAGAAGCGGGCCAGTTCCTGGTGAAAGTCAGTACCCGAGTAGGCCACCACCTGAGCCGGAACACCCGGGCCCGTGCCCACCACCAGGTCGAGCACGGCATCGCCGTCCAGGTCGCTCATACACAGGCTCAGCGGGCCCTTGTAGCCGGGCCAGGGCGTCACATTGGCCAGCACCGCCCCTCCCTGGCCGTTGCGCACCTGCACCGTGCCCTGGCGGGCCACGGCGAAGCTGGAGATGGAGGGAATCACGTTGACCATGGCCATCAAGCCATTGTCTTCGTGGTTGAGTCGGTGGCAATGCATGACGTAGCTGCCCAGGAAATCCTGGAAGCGGGTGCGTAAGACCAGCTCGCCGGGTGCGATCACCGCTTCGCGCGGCCCCATCTTGGGAGCCGGCACGTTGGCATTGTCCTGCCCCCAGGGTTGAAAATCGGTGCGCTCGCCGGCCACCGGGTCGACCCATTTGGTCACCTGGAAATCGTTCACATGAATGTGAATGGGATGTTCGTCGTTGTTATAGTTGAGAAAAGACCACTCTTCCACCGTGTTCAGGCGCGGCCGCAGCACCGGCGTGTGCGGAAAAGCCCGGCTGTTGAAAGCGTAGATAAAGGCCTTGGGATCCTGCGAGTTGGCTTTCTCGTCCAGAAACCCGCCGTTGATCAGGAGACGGCGCTTGAGGTCCGGCGCCTGGCCCTGCGTCTGGAAAAAGGAAGTGTGGGCTCCCAGTTTCTGACCCGGCTGGAAAACCACCGGCTGGACCGGTGGTTCCTGGCCGGCTCCGGCGCGCAGCAGCTCTTGCGTTGGGAAAACGAAGAAGCCGTCGAAATAGCTGACGAATTTGTGGTCGAGCGTGAGTGTGCCCAGTTTGCCCGTGGGCGGTTTGCCCGGCCCCTGGCTGGTATAGACGACGCCCGGCTTCACATAGTCTTTCTGCAAATCGTGGGCTGGAGGCATGTCCAGCACCAGTTCCCCTGCCTGGGGAATGGTGACGGCGATGGCGTAGCGCGAGGCCGGGGGAATGCTCAGGATGGTGCCGTTCTGCTCGCGCGAGACCTGCACCTCGGGGTAGGGAAGGCCATCCTGGCCTACGATGACGATGGGCGGATGTTGGCCGCCGGCGGTTTCGGTCAGGCGCACACGCACATAGGCCAGGTCGGAAAGGTTGGCCAGATTCCAAATTTCCGTCTGCCCCGGGCGGGACACGATTTTGGGCTGGAATTGCCCGTTGACGGTAAACTGGACATCTCGAGCGGCATCCGGAAGACCCGGATTGGCCGGGATTTTCTGTCCGTCCTCGGCTTGGAAATCCAGGAGGTTATTAGGCATAAAGCCAAACTGGCTGCGGTTATTGTCAATGCTCAGGTTGCCGGCATACCAGTTGCTCAGAAACTGAGTTCCGGCTTTGGTCTCGGGAAAGTTTACCGGAGCCAGCTGGGGCTGATAGCTGCCCGACTCCAGTTGACCCGGTTTCGGCTTGCGCAGGGTACTGACCCACATGGGGTAAGTCGGGTTGTTGAGTTGGTGCTGGCCTCCCTGGCGGTCGCAGACCATATTGTATTGAATGGCCATGTTGCGGACGGGCAAGGAATGGTGGGGCAGGTTGCCGTCGGCCCGGCCGATGACCAGCATTCCGGCCAGCCCCATGTAAGTTTGCAGGCTGGTGAGGGTGTGCAGGTGACCGTGGTACCAATACATTCCTTGCGGGTGGTCGGCGGGGATCTTGAAGGAATAGGTGTTGCGCGCTCCCGGCGGCATCATGAGCAGCACGTTGTCGGAATTGCCCATGGGACTGACGTGCAGCCCGTGGGTGTGCAGGTTAAAGGGGGCGTTGCTCAGCGGTTGGGGATGGAGCGGCACGGGCTGGCCGGGCACGATGTAGGCGGGATCGAAAAAATCGTCGATGGCCAGATTGAGCAGCTTGTTTTCCAGATGCACGATCAGCGTCTGGCCGGGTTGCACATTGAGCGTCGGCGCGGGGTAGAGATTCTCTCCGGACATCTGGCCGTTGCTGGCCCGGCCTTTGACCACTTTGTAGCTGAACAGCAGCATGTTGGTGACCGGTTTGGCGACCGTGTCCAGCTGGCCATCCCCGGGACGGGCCGTCAGTTCCACCTCGAGCACACCATCCTGACTGGAGAGCACGACGGGTTCCCGGTAGGTGGCGGCGGCGGGCACGGCCGCCAAACGGGGGGGTAGGGTCAGGCTGGCGGTGACCAGACCTGTCACCAGTAGGAAACCGGGCAGTTGGCTCTTTCTAACCATGGGGTCCTCCTGTGCTCAGAGACTCGCTCGAGACGCCGCAGGCCAGTTGAATCCGTTCGCTGGTGGCCGGACAATCCATGGGATACCAGCTGGCGTCCCCCAAATGATCCCGGCGGGCCGCATGAATGGCGCGGCGGATGGCGAACCAGACGGAAAGACCCATCAGCATGCTGGGCTCACCGGTCGTCTTGGAAGATTTGACGGCCAGATTTTCAGCGGCGGCGGCGTGTTTGTCCAGGCTGGCCTCGGGCGGGTACAGATGGACGCGAAAATCAATGGGGATGGTTTTACTGCAGGGCGGTTTGTAGGTCCAGGTATTGTCAGTCACCAGGGCCCCGTGCTGGTTAAAAATGACATGCTCGGTGGTAACGTAGCCCATTCCCTGCACAAAAGCTCCTTCGATCTGCCCGATGTCGATGGCCGGATTGGGGGACTTGTGGGCGTCATACAGCAGGTCGGAGCGCAGCACCTCGAATTCGCCCGTCAGGCAGTCGATTTCCACTTCGCTGCAAGCCACTCCCCACACGAAGTAAAGGAAGGGGTGGCCCTGGGGATGGCGTTCGCTGGGTCCGGCGTAGTGGGGGCTTTTGTAGAGTTCGGCGGCGCTCAGCGAAATGCGGTTCAACCAGGCGCGGGCTACGATTTCCTGCCAGCGATCGGCCCAGTCGATGCGCCATTCGCTGATGCAGTCGTGAGGGTTGAATTGCTCCAGGTCGCGGCAAAACTGTTGTAATCTTTCGCGGAGAACCTTGCAGCACTTCTCCACGGCGCCGGCGTTCAGATCGTAGCCGGTGGAGGCGGCCGTGGCCGGCGCGTTGACAATGGTGTCGGTGTGGTTATCCCCGATACGGATCATTTCGATGGGAATGCCCAGGGTCTGGGCCGCCACCTGGGCGATTTTGGTGTGCACGCCCTGGCCCATTTCCACCGCTCCATGCACCACCGTCACCGAGCCGTCGCTGAAATTGATGTTGACCAGGGCGCTGGAGGAATTCAAAGAGCCGCGCGGTTCGGTGAAACCGATACCATACTTTTGCGGCAGCATCATGATGCCGCGCTTGTGGTAGCGGTTTTCCTGGTTGAATTTTTCCACCGCTTGAGCGCGGGCCTTAAATTCGCAGCGTCGGGTCAGATCGTCCCACAATTCGCGGATGATGCACCACTGCAGAGCCTGGCCATAAGGAGCGCGGTCAAAATCATAGAGCGTGCCGCTGCGATAGAAGTTTTTGCGGCGCAGCTCTTCGGCCGGTATTCCCAGGTGGTGGGCCGCCTGCTCCACGGCTTCTTCCAACATCAAATAAGGCTGGACGGTGCCGAAGGTGCGCATGGCCGTGTTGCTGGTTTTGTTGGTGCGATAGACGGTGCCGTTGGATTGGAAGTTGGGCACGTTGTAGCAGCCGTCGGCCATCATCAGGCCCAGGTCCATGACCGCAAACGAGCAGTCGTAGGTATCCCCCGCGTCGGAATGAACATCCAGGTGGTAGCCTTGGAACAGGCCCTCGGGGGTGAAGGCCAGGGAATAGTTGCCCAGGTAGGGATGGCGTTTGCCGACCATGGCCATATCGGTGGCCCGGTCGTAGAGCAGGCGGATGGGCTTGCCCAGCTTGCGCGCGGCCACGGCCGCGGCCGCTCCCACCATGCCGGAGCGATGTTGCTTACCGCCGAAGCCGCCTCCGATCTGGTCGACGCACACGGAGATTTGATTCACCTTCACGCCCAGGGCCCGGGCGATATTGCGCTGGTCGCCGTTGGGATTTTGGGTGGAGCTGTAAACCGTCATGTGGTGGTAGGCGCCGGGCACGGCCAGGGCGCACATCGTTTCCAGGTAGAACTGCGCCTGGGCGCCCACGCGCATCTGGCCGCGGACCACCGCGGTGCCGGGCAACGGTTGGCCGGGGTTCTTGAGCCAGGCCTCGTCACTGCCGGGTCGGGTGATGGTGGGGATGCGCTGTTGGATGTCCTCGTCCGGGTCTTTGGCAAACTGCAGTTGGGGCAGGGCGGTGTTTTGCTCGATGGCCTGATCCAGGGTGAGCACGGCCGGCAGGTCCAGGTAGGCGATCTGGCGGCCGATCCAGTCGGCGGCGGCTCTGGCCGTGGCCAGGCTGTCGGCCACCGCCAGTCCAATAGGCGCGCCCACGCTGGTCACCACGCCCTGGCTGAAAACCGGATCGTCATCACCCAGTCCGATCAGGTTCTGGCCGGGCACGTCGGCGGCGGTTACGAAATCGCGAAAGCCGGCGAATCTGCTCCGCGCCTCGCGGCTCAGGCTGGGGGCCAGGCTGAATTTGGCGTGGGCTCGTTGGCTCCAGACCATGACCGCATGCAGGCCACCCAACGGCAAGGGGATGTCTTGGGTGAACTTCACTTCTCCGGAAGCTTGCACGAAGGCTTTCTGTTTGAGGATGGGCTGGGTGACCGGGAACATCTCCGGGTCCTGGCTGAAGGTCTGAACTCCGCGTGAGAGCGGGCGTTGGAAGGGCTCGCCGGCCGGCTTGCCCTGCACATGCTGGAGAAACTTGAAGAAGAAATTGCGGGCCACGCCCAGGCGATAGGCAGCGCTGATGGCTTCTTCGTCGTGAATGATTTCCCACTGGCTGAGCTCTTTTTCCAGCACCTTCAGAGCCGCGAGTCCGAGGGGATTGCCGACCAGCCATTCCCCGGTGCCGGTGGCGGGCCTGAGCATGCGGGTTAATCCGCCAAAAATGCTGCTGAAGTGTTCGACCCGGCCGGCTTCATCCAGGCGTAAGCGAAAACCGGCGTTGACCAGAGGGTGCGAGTTCTGCTTGCGCCGCGCTACCCGGTGGGTCTGGATGAATTCGCCCGCCTGGCTGTAGGGAATAAAAAACGATTCCAGCATTTCCTCGGCGGGCAAATCGCCCAAAGGAATGTCCAGCATGTCGACCACCCGCGAGGTCATGGTCACGCGCGTGCCCAGGGTGGTCAGAATGACGAAGAGATCCGAGGGGAAGGGCTCTCCCTGCAAGGCGTGGCCGGTGGTGATGGCCACGTTGCCGGCCAGGCTGCCGGCGCTGCGTACCTGCCGTCCCGCGATCCGTTTGCCGTGGCGCACCAGCTCCCTGAGCCCGGTGGTTTGCTCGGCCGGGCGGCGCGCGATCACCGCTTCGGCAAAGTCGATCAGATCCTGGATGACCACCGAAGCTCCGGCCAGAATGCCGTCTTCCAATTCCTCCAGGGTGGTCAGTTCGGGCAACTGGCTGACGTCGATGTGAAAGCGCGGCTTCTCGTGGGCGTAGATACCGATGGCTGTGTTGCCCACCACCAGTTTGACCGCCTGGGCGCCATGTTGCTGAACCAATTGAGCTTTGAGCCGGCGCGCTTCGGCCAGGCTGGTGGGGCGAAACCATTCGTGGTGAGGAGAGTGGAAATAGCGCTCGCCCTCGGGCGCCGCCAGCGTTTCGATGGCCACCGGTTCCGAGCGCACCTGGATGGGAAAGGTCGGATCGATCAGGCAGGCGGCCGTGCCGTCCCGGGCCGCGTCGTAGTCGGCGGCCAGCGTGCGCACTCCGTGCAAGATGGGGCGGTAGCCGGTGCAGCGGCAGATATTTCCGCCGAAGCTGTCCTCCAGGTCCTGTTCGCTGGCCTCCGGCTTGTGGCGCAAAAGGGCGTGCGCGTTCATGACGAAGCCGGGGGTACAAAAGCCGCACTGCGTTCCGTTGTGGGCGGCAATGCAGTGTTGGGCCCGGTCCAGGCCGTGATGCACATTGCCGATGCCTTCGGTGGTGGTCACGGTCATGCCATCCAGCGAACAGAGGGCTTTCAGACAGGCATTGACCCCGCGATGAACGACCTTGCCGTCGACCTGCTGGGATACCATGACCGTGCAGGCGCCGCATCCGCCCTGCCCGCAGGCCACTTTGGTACCGGTGATTCCGCGCAGGTGCAGATAATCGGAAAGCAGCACGCAGGGGTCAGGGTTGTCCAGGCTGACGTGCTGGCCATTGAGCAGGAAGGTCAGAACACGGCTCGGCTCGGGCATGGCCCGGAGTTTTTCGGAGGCTGAGGGAGAGTCCTGCCCTCTTTTGGGTAAACGGTAGGTGGAGGCAGCTATTCATGGAAAAACATCGGATCTATTCAATGCCCTTTGCTAAAGTCTATCCTCTTTACGTGGCCAAGGCGGAGAAGAAAGGGCGCAGCCAGGCGGAAGTCGATGAAATCATCAGCTGGTTGACGGGATACAGCCAGAGTGAGCTGGCGGCTCACCTGGAGAAGCAGACGGACTTTGAGACTTTCTTTGCCCGGGCGCCCCGGTTGAACCCCGCGCGGGCCTTGATCAAAGGGACGATTTGCGGGGTCCGGCTGGAGGCGATCGAAGAATCGACGATGCGGGAGATTCGCTACCTGGACAAGCTGATCGACGAGCTGGCCAAAGGCAAAGCCATGCAGAAGATTTTGCGCCACTAAGCTTTTAGCCGCGCTTCAGGTAAACCCTAAACCTTCCTTAGCTTCCGGCCCCTCCTGTTCATCCTGCTGACCTAACCTGTGAACAGGGGACTTCAAGGAACGAGGAATCAGACGATGGCTTCATCGATCGGCAATATCACCAACTACAACTCGCAGGCAATGGAGCAGCAAATGGCGGCGACCGACCAGCGTCAGGCTCAGTCCACTCAGCTTCAAACCCAGTTGGAACTGCGCAAAGCGGACGAAAATGACCGGGCCAATGTGGCCAAAATGCTCACTTCCATCAATGACATCACCTTCAACGTGCAGAAGGACAAGATGTCTTCGGCCAACAAAAATAGCGAAAGCGCCCGCGCATTGCTCTGATACAGGGGACCCCCGAAAGATTTTAGCCTGCAGGTAACCTGGTTGTTACAACGCTCTGGTAATCTAGAGTTCCATGGACTCCCTGCGCGCGCCCCTCGCCTTCCTGCGGACTCTGGCTGTGGCCGGTGCCATGGCGGCTCCCGCTCTGGCCTCGCCGACAGCGGAAACGCCCAAGGATTCCGTCACCCTTCAGCAGCCCACCAGGACCACGGTGGATGCCGACGGTGCGGTCATCCATCGCTATGGAAACCCGGACCGCCTCGGTAGGCTGGCCGACCAGGCCCGACTGGGAACCGGCCCGGACGACGCCCGGGTCATCAACCGCGAGCATGGTTACGTGGTTATGGCCGGCAAGGACCATCCCACCGACCACTTGACGGTGCCCACCGCACCCATCAGCGGTGTGGAGTCTCCTGAATTGACCGGGCCCGACGCCGAAAACTATTTTGCCGATGCCTGGAAAGACGGCCGCCGGCAAACCGCCGAATCCCTCGGCACCACCGTCGATCAATTGCCCCGCGAGGCCATCGCGCTGGCCGTCAACTCCCAGGGTGGGCGCAGTCAGGACCGCCTGCATATTCACGCCGATCGCCTGGACCCGGAACTGGGCGCCCAACTGAAGGAACAGTTGGAGAGCGGCGGAGTGATCAGCGATCAGTGGACCCTTCTAAAACCCATTCACGGCGACCATCAGTATCGAGCCCTCTGGGTAGAAGGCAGTGAGCTCAGCCAAAATCCCTTCCAACTGGTGCACGACCAATTGGTGGCCGAGCACGGTGAAGAATACGCGCGTACCCATATGGGGCAGCACTCCCTGGCCGTGGTCGGCCAGACCGATGCCAACGGGCGGCCCGGTTTTGTGATCCTGGACGGCCGCTACGGCAGCGACCCGAGCCTACCCAACGGACCCCACGACAGCGCCTCGGCGGAAGAGTGGCTGCTCGGCCACGCTAACACCAGGCGTTAAAAGTTTTCTTCGGCAGGGATGCACCGCTGCGTCACGTAACCGCTAGCCGCGGTGCAAAGCATCTTCTTTGACTTCACGCCCGATACAGGTACTCTGGCTTTGCTGGTGCTGGCGGTGGCATTCTCTCTCTTCTACCAGGCCGTCAACGGCTTTCACGATACGGCCAACGCGGTGGCCACCGTGGTTTATACTCGTTCCTTGCGCGCCAATCCGGCTGTCGTTCTCTCTGGCGTGTGCAACCTCTTGGGCGTGCTCATCAGCGGGGTGGGTGTCGCCTACGCTATCGTCAATTTGTTACCCATGGATGCTATTGTCGGCGATACCCACGGCCAGTTCGCGTTGGTTTTCGCGGTCCTTACGGGCGCGCTGATCTGGAATCTAGGCACCTGGTATTTTGGTATTCCCGCTTCCAGTTCCCATACGCTCATTGGAGCGGTGCTGGGAGTGGGCCTGACCCACGCCTGGGTGACCGGCCAGGGGTTGGCGGCCGGCTTGCGTTGGGGTCAGGTGCAAACGGTCTTCACCGCCCTGCTGATGTCGCCTTTGATCGGCTTTGCCGTGACCGGCTTGATGCTGATCGCGCTCACAAAAACCATCAAGGACCGCAAGTTGTTTGAGGCTCCTGTCGGAGAGGAACCGCCTCCTCCCTTGATTCGCTGGTTGATTGTGGCAAGTTGCGCCGGAGTGAGCTTTGCCCACGGCAGTAACGACGGGCAAAAAGGCATGGGCATTATGATGCTGATTTTGATGGGCATCGCTCCAATCAGCTTCGCACTCAATATGCAGGCCACTCCAACCCAGATTCAGCGGGTCATGGAAACCACCGCCGAGGCTGAGAAGGTCGTCAAAACCCATATGAATGATTCCCGAGCCAGGGAAGACGAGCGTTATCGCCAGCGTCTGGTGGATATCCAAAGAGACATGGAGCAGGCCCAGACTTCGTTGCAGGGTATTCAACAAATCGGCCAGGTGCCTCGCGACCTTCGCTTCACGCTGCGCAAGCAACTGCTGCTGGCTTATCGGTCCGCCTACGCTTTGCGCAAAAGCCGCGAACTTTACATGACGCCAGATGAGTTTCGCACCATGAAGACCTATGAGAAGGCGGTGGCCGCTCTCATCGAGTACGTCAGCGGTTGGGTCAAGGTTTCGGTGGCGCTGGCTCTCGGGATCGGCACCATGATCGGCTGGAAACGCGTGGCCGTCACCGTCGGTGAGAAGATTGGCAACAAGCCGATGAATTATGCCCAGGGGCTGTCGGCCCAGGTGGTGGCCATGCTGACCATCGGCGCGGGTGACGTTTTAGGCCTGCCGGTCAGCACCACCCACGTGGTTTCTTCCGGCATCGCCGGCTCTATGGTGGCCAACGGTTCGGGGCTGCAGCCCAAAACTTTGTTGAATATCGTGCTGGCCTGGGTGTTGACCTTGCCCGCCAGTATGGCCCTGTCGGCCGTCGCCTATCTGATTTTTCGCCAGCTCTAGCTATTGCCTGTGACGTAGCGTCACCCTTTACAATCGCTTCATGCACAAGACCAGTGAGATCGCCCGGCGGGCCGGAGTGAGCGTGCGCACGCTCCGTTACTACGATCAGATCGGGCTCCTGCGCCCCACACGCGGACCCAAAGGGACACGCCTGTACGGCCACGAGCATCTGATTCGCCTGCAGCAGATCCGTTTGCTGCAGTTCGTCGGCCTGAGCCTTGAACAGATCGGCCGCCTGCTCGAAGAACCGCGCAGCCTGAAGGAGAGCCTGCACCTGCAAGTGCGGGTGCTCACCGAACGGCGTGCGCAAATTGACAGAATCCTGCGGATTCTTTCGGAAGGTCCGGACGACCTCACCCAGGTCATAGAGCGCATTGAAAGGGAAATGAATATGGATTGGATGCAGCAATTTTACGACTCCGAAAGCTGGGAGAAGTTGGCCCGGCGGGCGAAATCCTACAGCCCGGAGGAGCAGCAACGCGACCAACAACGCTGGCTGGACCTGTTTCACGAAGCCCGCCTCCACCTGAACGACGACCTGCATGACCCGAAGGTACAGGAACTGGCCCGCCGCTTCAAAGAACTGGTGGATGAGTTCACAATGGGGGACCCCAAGATTGTTCAGGGCCTGCGGGCTATGCAGGCCCAGGCTGCGCGTGGAGTGCTCAAGGAGCCCTACACCGCCGAAAAGGACTTTCTGGGCCAGGCCCTCAAGGCCGGCGGACTCAGCCTGGCCGGCGGCTAAACCTGCACATCGGGACTGCGCAGGGCCGAGGCCGGCAGTCCGAACACTCGGTCAAAACCAAGAGTAAAGACGAAGCTGTAGAGCAGGAAGAAGGTCAGCATCCCCAGTTGAAGTCCCAGCGCCTGGGCGGCCGAGACCTGCAATCCGAAAGCCATCAGCGGAGCCAACAGCAGCAACATGCCTCCTTCGAAGCCGCAAGTGTGCGCCACGCGCAGCCAGAATCCGCGGCCTCCCTTAGAATAGCGAGCCTCCCAGGCTTCAAAGAGGCAGTTGTAGACAAAGTTCCAGGCCAGCGCCACCAGCGAGGCGCAAACCGCGACCACACCGGTCGTGGATGTCTCCTGGTGGGTCACCAGACTTAGGAAAACGGTGCTCAGCGCGATAGCGATGCCTTCATAGAGTGATAAATAAACGATCTTTCTGGGGATGCCTTGCATGATGAAGCCAGGATAGGCGAGTTTTTCTGAAAGAAAAAGTCAGCAGCTATCAGTTTTTCTGATATAGTATTTCGGTGCCCTTCACCAGTGACAGTGCCCAGCTCTTTCTCAGCGTGCTCGACCATGGTTCTTTCTCCGCCGCGGCCCGCGCCCTGGGCCGGGTTCCCTCGGCGGTCAGCATGCAGGTCGCCCAGTTGGAGGCGGAGCTCGACCTGGTGTTGTTCGAGCGCAGTACCCGGGAAGTGAAACCGACTCAGGTGGCTCTCACCCTGGAGCCGGAGGCTCGGCAGTTGGCCCGGCAGCTGCGGCGTCTACAGCAGCAGGCTCTCAACCTGCACCAGGGACTGGAGCGCCGCCTGACGCTGGCGGTGGCCCCCGAACTGCTGTCGGCCCCCTGGAATCTGCCCCTGGCTGTGTTGGCTGAAGAATTTCCCTCTCTGGAAGTGGAGGTGTTATCCGCACCCCAAACCGCCATTCTGCGCTGGCTCCACGATAGGGAGGCCGACCTGGCGGTTCTCTTCGAGCGAGTAGGCATCGATGAGCGGGAGGCTTTTCAGGAGTTCGCCAGCGAAGTGCTGATCGCGGTTGTGGCTCCCACCCACTCCATGGCGGGACATTCGGTCCGGCCCGACGACTTGTTGGATAATCGCCAGGTGGCCGTGGCCAGCCGGGAGACGCGCGGCATCGATCCTCGCCTGCTCGTCTCGCGCAAACTCTGGCGCACCGACAGTCATCTGGCCGCGTTGAGCCTGGTTCAGGCCGGCCTGGGCTGGGCTTACCTGCCCAGGCGACTGGTGGAGCCTTATATCGCGGCGGGGAACCTGATGGCTCTGCAGTTCGAGAACATGAGCAATCAGATACGTCTGTGGGTAGACGTCGTCTGGCTGCGCGATCCGCCTCAGGGTCTGGGCGCCCGCCGCTTCATCGAGCTGATGCGCGCTGCCAAGGAAACTTGAAAGCGGCAGTAACGAAAAGGATACTTTTATGGAAATCAAACGGGCCGGCTCGCAGCCTTCTACTCAAGGACCGGCGCAATACTTCAGCGGCAGCGTGCGGATCGATCCGCTCATCAAAAGCGAAGAGCCGGCCCGCGTGCAGGCCGCCCGGGTCAGCTTTGAACCGGGAGCGCGCACGGCCTGGCATACCCACCCGCTGGGCCAGACGCTGATCGTGATGTCCGGCTGCGGTTGGGCTCAGCGCTGGGGAGGACCCCGTGAGGAGATTCGTCCCGGCGATGTCATCTGGTTTCCTCCTGGAGAAAAGCATTGGCACGGCGCCACCGAAACCACCGCCATGACTCACATCGCCGTGCAGGAAGCCCTGGACGGGAAGCCGGTGGACTGGCTGGAGCAAGTCAGCCAGGAACAGTATTCCGGCTTGTAGGCCTGGCCGGTCAGGATCTCCGTCCCTGCCCGACTCTCTTGGTATTGAGTTAAACTTGAGTGTCATGAATCAGGAACCGGCACTGGAGTTGCTCCTCCGAACTTGGGAGGAAGTTCTCGACCTGGAGGATCTGGCGGCGGCCTGCCGTACCTTGGAGAAGGCGGGCTATCGGCTCTATGGCGCTCCCATCGAGATTGCTTTAGCCGATTCGGACTCGATTCAGAGAGACGGGATACCGGTGCTGGACGCGAGTGGCGGCGAGGTGGTTGCCTATGTCCGTTTCGGCGTCGGTGAGGCCCCCTCCGATCGCCCCCTGGATCAACTTTTCCTGCGCTTGGTGAGCTGGTCCATCGTCCATAATCGTTTGCGCCAGGCTTCCCAGCAGCGCCAGGAGTTGGTCGAGGCCCTGCGCGTGGCTCGGCGCATTCTGGAAGAGAGTCTGCCTAAGGGGAAGCTCGGCTTTAACGGCTGGGAAATCACCGGATGTTTGCGCCCGGCTCTGCATCTAGGAGGCGATCTGTATTCTTACACCGCCGGCCAACGAAACGTGCGTTTTCTGCTGGCGGATGCGGTCGGCCACGGCCTGGATTCCACCTTGCTGGTTTCGGAATGTCGTGCCCTCTGGAGAGCCTCCGCTTCCTATGACCAGGATTTCGCCTCGGAGATCTCCCACCTGTCTAATTTGCTCTATGAAAATACCGGGGCCGAGCGCTATGTGGCCGCCACTTTCGGGCGCTGTCACGGCGACGGCAGCGTGGACTTGATTCTCTGCGGTCAGAGCCCTCAATTCGTGTTGCGCGGCCATCGATTGGAGAAGCTGGAGGAACCGGACCTGCCGCTCGGTCTCTTTCCCGACCAGGAGTTTCGCGTTCAGCAGGTGCCGCTGGAACCAGGCCAGGCATTGCTGCTTGTCAGCGATGGCGTACTCGACCTGCGCACTCGCGCCGGAGACACCTTCGGGGAAGAAGGAGTGGCCGCTGTGGCCCGGCCCCCCTATCCCTGCTCGCAGCGCATCATCCATGACTTGTTAGCCGCCATCGACCATTTCAGTGATGTCGAGACCGCCCGCGACGACATCTGTGCCCTGGCCCTGATTCGCAAACCTGAGCAGACCGTCTAGAGACCGGAGGTCTGCGTCTCAATCGAGATCGGTTATTCCACGTGCCAGGACATTTGTTTTAAGCGGCGGCGTCCGTTGGGTAATCCTTTGGTGAGTTGTTCGAGATAGGCCTGATCATAGGTGAGGAACACGCTGTCGGCCAAATTCATTTTGATTCCGCCGTTGCGGGCCACCAGCGAGCCGGTAATGTTGACCGAGGAGATGCGGGTGCTGCTGGTGACGTTGAACTGATTCTGGGCGTACACCAGTCCTGTAAACCGGATGTTGTCTTTGCCGCTGGCGTCAATGTTGACGCTGCCGGCCGAATAGAGAACCAGAGGATCGCTGGTGGAGGCGGCCAGATTGGCTTCGGCTTTCATGCGGATGTCCCCGGTGGTGGCTACGGCGCCGCGTCCGGTCACCGTGCCGGTCACGTCGAAATTACCGGTCACATTGACAAAGGTCGGCGGACCGCTCGAGGAGCCGGAAGAAAAGATGATATCAGGATTGACTTCGACCATCCCGCGACCACCCGAGGGGGCTTCGTAGCCGGTGGCAAAATCGCCGTCTACTTTGTATTGTTTGCTCCCCGAAAATTCGAACTTCTCGGTGTCGAAGTTGTAGGTAAAACCGGGAATTCCGCCAGGGTTGACCACGTTACCCGATACCTCGGTTCCATTCGTGGGGGGATGCACGCCGGCCGAACCTCGCACTCGGATCAGTTCGCTCTGCGGGTAATAGACGGTGGGCGTGCCGCCGCCGGCCGGGTAGTAGGTCAAAGTCCGGATCGGCACGGGAGGCTGGTCCACATCGCGAGTAAAGATAAAACCTTCTCGGTTGATGGGCACCGCGGTCGCTTCGGTCACGACATAACGCCCTGGGGGAACATTCACGATGGTGGTATTGTCAGGTACCTTCAGATCGCTCAGTTGTAGATCATAGAGGTTGTTGTTGACGGTGGAGCGCGGCGCCAGCACCCCCTTGATATTCGAACTCATTTCTCCCAGCCGAACGCCTTCAACTCGCTCGCTCATACCGGAATAAATGTCCTTGCGTGACCACAACACTCCACTGACGGGACTGGAGACGTCGCTGATAAACTTCATGCGGTGGTTGGTCGGATCATTGAGCACGTCGGGGGTGTATATCTCATCGTTGGAGCGAACCCAGTTGCGGATGGGATCCTTGCTGTGGATTTCCCAGTTGGTGTTTTCGGTCATATCGATCTTGCCATTGGTGCTGGCGGCCGCATCGTAAATCGGCTCTCCCTTGAAGACCACGGCCAGGGTGGTCCGGAATCCTCCGCTGCTGCCCTTGCACACCACCCGAACCGCATCGGCGGGGACCAGAGCGGATGCCGGCTGCGCCAGACGATTCTGGATTTCGGCCTCAAAGACGCGGCCGTCGGAGAATTCACCCCGCACGGTGGTGCCGCCCCCGGGCGCGCTGATCACACACAGCCCGCCCAGTCGCTCGCGAAACCCCGGGATTTCAGTCACTCCCCAGGTCTGGTCTTTCTCCAGCTGAAAGCGCACATAGTTCAAACCGGTCTCGGCAGCCAGCAGAGCCTCTTTTCGTCGAAAGGTCGAACCGAGTATGGCGAAATTGCTCTGATTGACCCCAAAAAAGGCGCCAACCATCATCGTCAGCATCAGGGTCGTCAGTAGCACGATGAATAGAGCTACACCGAACCGCCGCTTTCTACGCATTTGAGAGCACCTCCATTACATTCTGGGCCAACTGTTTTCTGGTTTGATTCGAAATAAAGTCTCAGCCACTTCGGCCAGAGTGCGGCCGTTCTGGGTGCGCCCCTGTTCGCCGCGAAACCCGACGCGAACCACTACTTGTTGGTTGGCCTGATCGATCGAAGCTTCCAGCTTGTAGAGGCCGTGAGCCAGCACCTGGATGTTGCGATTGCCCGTTGGGGGAGTGAAAAACGCACCCGGAAAGTTCTGGAAGTCCTCGAAGGGGCGTTGGGCGGGATTGGCCGGAACATCCACACGATAGCGGAGCAGACGGCCGGTGGGGCTGTCGGGGGTGGGAGCATAGATCCAGTAGCTGTCCCACAGCGGCAGGCCGGTACCGGCCTGGTAGCTGGATGGCGCCTTGGGATCTCGTAGCGCGGCCAGGCAGAGAGCATCGCGATGGACCGTGATGGTCTCCGAAGATTGGCCCGGGTCCAGGTCCACCGTGCAGGTACGCGGGTTGACCGAGGCGGCATAGATGCTGCTTTGGCGCGCATCCATGGAAAAGCGCGCGGAAAAAATCATGATCTGACTCTGCAGACCCTGGCGGGTAAGACCAACTCGAAAGTTGCTGGCGCATACTCTAAAGATAACAAAGACTGCTGCTGAAATCAGAGCCAGACAAAAACTCGCAACCATGAGTTCAGCCATGCTGAAGCCGCGCTTGCTTTGAATCACGGGGGCGGGGCGGCTATCCGCATATTGCTTACGTAGATCGCCTTGGTGAGTTTCACCGATTGCCGGCCATACTGCTGGCGCGTGCGGGAAGGTTGGTCGCTCATCCAGTAGACTTCCACGCTGACCTCGTAAATCTGTCCCATGTCGTGCTCGAGGGTGGGAGTGCCGGGAAAAGATAGCTCCGTTCGGAACTCGGTGGGGGTGCGCGGATCGTGATTGTAGATCGCCTGCGTCTCGGCTATCGCGGCCCAACTGGCCGGATCGGAATCGGCGGCCTGATTGAGAACGGAGTCGGCAATTTCCAGCGCGATGCTCGAGTCCAGGCTCTTGTTGGAGGCGACGAAGAGATGCAAAAACAGTCCGGCTAGAAAGGTCAGAACCAGCAATAACAAAGCCATTGCCATGACGACCTCGGCAAGGGTATAGGCCCGCCTGCGCACCCCTAGAGATTCCCTTCTACCACTGAAAAGCCTTCCTTCAGGGCATCATCGGTCCGCCGCCCGCCTTGTAAGGATCCTGGCACAACCTGTTGATCGTCGCTGACTGAACAACCCGGCTTCGCCGAGTTGTTCAGCAGCTAGCTAGCGCAGGTGGGTTTTATAGGCGTCGATCAGCGCCCGCGTCAACTCGCTACGCTCGATGTAGGGGTCGACCGGGGTGACCGGGCGGTTGTTTTGATAGGGGTCCTGACTGGGGCTGGTACGTCCCGCGCCCAGACGGGTAGAAAACAGTCCGAAGGCTTCCTGGTCGTGATAGCGATTAGGCATGGCCGAATCGATGGGTGCGCCACCCACCGGGCCGATGCCGTTCCATTCGGTGGCCAGGTAGGGGGGCTGCTTCCACCATTCGTCGCTGTACTCAAAGTAGGCGATGCCGATCACCAGCGGGTCGACCGTCAACTGAGGAATCATCCGCGTGATAGCGTCGGCCGCCAACCTGCGGGTCTCGGCGTCCTCGTAAATGAGGTCGTTGGAGTCGTGGCCGCTGGCTGCCCAGCCGACCTCGGTCATGATGATAGGCTTGCGGTTGCTACCCGTCAGTTTACCCAGTGCGCCTTCCTGAGTGCGGCTCAAGGTGTCATTGAAGTTGGTGCCTTGATAGACGTTTACTCCGTAGAAGTCGATGTCGGCCAGTTGGGTGAAATAGGGGTTGCCGGCCGGAACGGTCGAGCCGTAGTGGGCGAAAGGCCGGCTTTCATGGGCAGCCCAGCCGACCAGTTTGCGGTTGTTGGCATCCCGGCCGGTCAGATCGTGAATGATTTTGGCGTAGTTCTGTAGAGTCCCGTAGTAGTAGTCGGAATTGGCATCGGCAACTCCGCCGCTGATATTAACCTGGTCCACCCCGGGCCAGGCGGATGTATTTTCGTCGATCTCGTTGAAGAGCGTGAAGCCCATCACGGCCGGATGGTCTTTGACGTCCTTGACGACTTCCGTCACGATGTGATCCCAATACGCGCGCTCCGAAGCGCTAGCATTGCCATATTTGTAAAGTACGGTCGCGGGCAGGGGAATCCCAACCATCACGTAGACCGGGTTTTCTCCGTTGTTCCAGCATTCATCAAGAAATGCCGTATGGGTAAAGTGCTGGAAGGCATCCGGTGGGGAGGGGATCGGACCGGGGATGTAGTTGCCCCCGTTGATGGTAAAGAGCTGGCGGGAGATCATGCAATAAGTGCGGATAAAATTGAAGCCCATCGCCCGCATGTTGTCGACGTCGCCGCGCCCTTTGGTACTCGGATCGTATTCCAAGAAGCCGCTGCCCCACAGGGCCTTCCAGTTTTTGGTGTTGGCGGTGCTATCCCAAAAAAGATCGCCGATGGCCGGGGCATCAATGTTTCGGAAGTTAATAGGGGCCGGCGAATAACAGGCTCCGCGAAAAGTGATGTTCTTCGTCTCCACTTTGCCCGAAACCCGAGCCCGAGTGTTGCCGCCGGTGGAATCCCCGCTGGTGGTAAGCACCACGTTGAAGCCATCTCCATTCGGTACGATGGAAAAGCCGGTGGTCGGCTTTTCCAAGGCGACTTCCGTGGGATTGTCCAGAGCAAAGCCGGCCTTGGAGCGAAGCACCGTGGCCCGGGCCAGTGCAAAATTCTCATTGCGCAGATAATCGAGTTCCAGCGTCTGGGTTGCTTCTCCCGGATCTGGAATCGACATCGAGTTGGCAAAGGGCACGACCACCGGACCGAAGACCCGGGTGCCGGTGGCGTCAAATCCTTCTACTTCCAGCGCATCGACAGTTTCTCCGTTGATGGTGACGGCGCCAGGTTCGGTCACCGTCAGGGTCCTGGCGCTGATAGTGGTCGTGTTGTTAAAGTTACCCAAAAATCCCCCACCGCCATTGGAGCTTCCCGAGCCGCAGCCATAAACCAGAGCTGCGGCCAATGTCCCCACGAATAGAGCCGTCTTTTTTCTCATCGAATACTCATTTCATCAGTAATTGTATGGCGCCCGCGCTTCAAGAAGCATCGAATGCATACCTTTTGGGTGGCCTTTTTGAGCGAGCGCGCCAGAAGATGACTTGTTTTGACCCGGCAAAAGTTCCATCGGGTTCGAAGAATCGGCTTGAGGATGGGCAAGATTTTACTCTTGCTAAGACGAACCGGCGGCCATGTCTATAGAATCCACTCTTTTTCCTGCCACAGCCGGCCTGAGCCGGCGTCAGTTGTTGAACACCACTCTGCTGACCGGGTTCGGCGCCTTGCTGGCCGGATGTGGCTCGGCTGCAGCCGAGCCCGTCTCCGGTCCAGCTCTCTCCCTGCCTCCAACCCCCGGTCCCGGGCCGAGATCTTTCCCGGCTCCCTATTTGGAGCTCTTTCCGGCCTATGCGGGGCTCAACCAGGAAGCCTTCATGAGTGTGGGCAGCGCCGGCCTGTGCAGCGAGGTCGGCGAAGTCTTGTGGATGGTGCAAAAGGCGCACGCTGAAGGGGGTGAGGTTGACGCGTATTTTCGTGGCTACCGCGACCTGGCGGTGAAGTTGGCGGGTCTGGCCGCAACCTCGCGCCGGGTGTCAGCCCGGGCCCGCTGGTTACGGGCCGCCAAATATTACAGCCATGCGCTTTTTGCCGTCTTGGGAAGTGCCACGCCCGCTGCCGAGGAGTCGATCTGGCAGGCCATGAACGCCTGCTGGAGCAAAGCCGCGGAGCTCAGTTCCCCGGCCTGGGAGAGGCTCTCTATTCCTTTTGAAGGCAGTGACCTGCCCGGATGGTTCTTTCCCGCACCCGGAGTCAGTGGCCGGCGTCCTGTCGTCATCATCAGCAACGGCAGCGATGCCCAGAATTCCGATCTGTATGCCTACGGAATCCAGGCGGCGTTGGACCGGGGCTACCATGTGCTGGCCTATGACGGTCCGGGGCAGGGAGAGACCTTTTTTGTCAGGGGTATTCCTTTTCGTCCCGATTGGGAGTCCGTCATCGGCGCCCTGGTGGACTACCTGCACACCCGCTCTGATGTGGATACGGATAAAATTGCCTTGACCGGCTGGAGTATGGCCGGCCTTCTGGTGGCGCGCGCCGCGGCCTTTGAGAAGCGCCTGGCGGCCGTGGTCAGCGACTCCGGGCTGGTCGACGTCTGGCTGGCGTTTCCCCAGGAGCTGCGGGACATTGCCGAGGCCGGAGATGCGAAAACCGTGAACGGAATCTGGAACACCGAGGTGGTGCCCAGTCTGAGTCCGTTCGAGGCTTATACATTGGCCAAGCGCTTCTCGATTTTCTCGGCGCAAGCCCGCGCTGAAGCGCGCGCGGGCAAAGTGCCCAGCGATTTTTACTCGCTGGCTCGCACCGTGCAGACGTTGACCCTGAGCCCCGAGCTTATGGCGCGCATCGACACGCCCTATCTGGTGACGTTTTACGAAGACGACGTCTTCTACGGGGATCAGGCCCGAGTGCTCTATGCGGGAATCTCGGGACCAAAAACTTACTTCACATTTGGTGAGGGTTACCGCTTTCACTGCTCGCCGCTGGCCCCCAATTATCGAAACGAGGTCGTCTTCGACTGGCTCGAAGGGATTTTGGGAAGCTAGATGCCGCGCTGGGATAATAGCCGCTTAAATCGGGCCGCAGTTTGCTGACAAATCGTTTCAGAAACCTGTCAGGGATCGGCGCTATGGTGGTCAGGTGCAGATTCAACCGCTAGCCACTCATCGTCCTTCCGCCACCCGTCGGCCTGCCGCCGCGCCGTCCCCCCAAGAGCCGACCGACCATTACGTGGTTTTCGGCCGGGAGTCGGCCGAGATACCCGCCGCCATCGCCGATGTGGTCTGCCCTGCGCAAATGAAATTGGGTGGTTTTCCCAGCCAGCGCTGGGTGGTCACGCCGGAAATCGAAGCTTTTCATCGACAGCACATATCCACCACTCCCGAAGAGAAGCTGCGGGATGGGCCGAATTCTGAGCTAAAGACACTCATCGGACCCATGCTCCAGACGCGCTATACGCACACGCAGGGAATCACGGTGGCCGAGCTGGGGCCGTCCACTTCCACCACCGTGGCTGAAACTTTAGCCCACGGAAGCAATCGATATATCGGCGTGGATCTTTCGGAGCCGCTGGCGGAAAAGCAAATCGAATTCTTGGTGGCGGGGGGAGCGGAGCAGTTTTTTAACGTGAAAGGAGACACCTACGCTCTCCCGTTGCAGTCCAATTCCTGCGATTTGATCCTGACTTCCTGTCATCCCCCCTTCGTGTCGTCCACTTTGGAAGATCGGAAACTGGCCCTGGATGAAGTGCATCGCTCGCTGAAACCGGGGGGGGAGTTTTTGCTCTTTCCCTACAACGAGAAGGCGCAACCTCCGGAGTTTCAAGCTTATCTGGCGGATCGCTTCGAGTTAGTGGAGCGCCGCCTGTCGCCGCTGGGAGCCGAGCGCTGTGCCGTGATCCTGCAAAAACGCCCCTGATTCTCATGACGATCAAGCAGCGGATTCGCGCGTTTCAACGGCGTCTCAGGCAGGCCCTGAGCGGCACCTCTTTCGCCTCTCCGAAAGCCGCCCACTATGATCATTTGTGGAGCGAGACGGTGACTTTGATTCCGGTTCGGAGCGACCCCGCCAATCGTCAGCGCAATTTAGAGCTGGCCGTGGCCGCTCTCCAGGGTCTACACGTAGGTCCGGGCCAGGTTTTTAGTTTTTGGAAAAGTGTGCCGGCTCCGACGTTGGCGAACGGGTTTTTGCCCGGGCCGGCCTTCAGCCGGGGCAAAGTCATTCAGGATGTCGGCGGTGGACTTTGCCTGGTGTCCACCAATCTCTACAACACTTTCTTGCAGGCCGGTCTGGAAATTTTGGAGCGCCATAATCATAGTATCGATCCCTATGGTGAGGCCCGCTTCTTTCCGCTGGGTCGAGACGCCATGGTGTACTACGGCTATAAAGACCTGGCTGTGCACAATCAACTGGCCCATGCTTTCAGCCTGCGCCTGGAGCTCGATGAACAGCGACTAAAATCGGTGCTTTGGGCGCCTGAACCTTTGCTGGAAAGTCCGCGATTGGAGTCAGAAGTGGTGGAGCAGTGGCCTGCTCCCGGTCCCGAGGGAATGCCCGGCTATCGAACGCGCACGCGGTGCTGGCAAGGTGGTCGTCAGACCTATCAGGATTTTTCGCAATACGCCGCCTGCGAGTGCGGCTATCGACACTGGCTGTGAACGCGGCCCGGTTGCTTCTTGCCAGGCGGAGATTTCCTCTGTAATATATGTAAGTGCTTACGTATATGAAAAGGGGAAATCGCGGTGGACTTGATCAAGGATCTGGGTGCCCTGACTTTGGCCTCGCGCATGAAGCGCCTGGCGGAACGCTTCTTGAACGATGTCGGCGTTGTTTTTAAGGAGCGGGAGGTGAGTATCGAGCCGCGCTGGGTGACGGTCTACTACCTGCTGGCGCGCGATGGCGCCATGTCGGTGGTGGAGATTGCGCGTGCCCTGCGCATCAGTCATCCGGCTATTCATCAAATCGCACAGGAGATGTTGAAGGCCGGCTATCTGGTGCAAAGCCGTGATAGCCAGGATGGCCGGCGCCGTCTGCTGGCGCTTTCGGATTCGGCCCTGGAGATGAAGCCTCAAATGGAAGAACTCTGGGACGATATCGGGAGAGCGGCTTCCAAGGTGATCCAGGACAGCGGTTTCGACGTGCTGCGCGTGCTCGAGAGTCTGGAGTGGGAATTGGATCAGAGACCCTTTCATCAGCGCATTCGCGATACGGCCAAGAGCAGGCAACAACAAGAAGTCGTCATCGTCGAATATCAGACCGAAATGGCGGATGTCTATCGAGACCTGGTGCTCTCCTGGGTCAAGGCCGACTACCACGTCGAGCCTCAGGATTTGGAAGTCGCGGAAGATCCGGTGGGAACGCTGATTCGCCCGGGAGGTCACGTCTTTATCGCCCAGGTGGAATCAGAATGTCTGGGCACCGCGGCTTTGCGTAAAATGAACGATCAGACCTTCGAGCTGTGCAAAATGGTGGTGACTCCCCGAGCGCGCGGGCGTCAGCTGGGCCAAAAGCTCATGCGCCACGCCATCGCTAAAGCCCGTATGCTGGGCGCCCGCAAGATTGTGCTGGAAACGAACCACAAAGCCGAAGCCGCCATCAAGCTCTATCGCAAAAATGGCTTCCAGCACCACCCCTTTCCACCCGAACACCCGCCGGGATTCGAGCGGGCCGACGTGTGGATGGAGCTCGACCTCAGCCAGGACCATTCGCTTCCCACCTGACCGGAAAAGAAAAGAGCCCTGTCCATCGCTGGTCAGGGCTCCTTTGGAAGTTTACTTGGAGCCGTCCATGTAGACCATCGGCTGGATGGGCGTCCAGTTCTTCTTGTCGGCCTGCTCGAGTTGGGCCCAGCGGCCGTCCTCTTGCAGTCCCCAGGAGCGACCCTGGGCGTCCATCTTGTAAGGAGTGGTCTTACCGGTGATGCCGTCTTTCAGCTTTACCATCTCGGCGTGGAAGTCGGAGGTCAGACGTAACGATTCGGCGTGTTTGCCGGCTTCCTGATCCGGGTTGGCGGCGGCGCGCTGGCGGTAGGGCTCCACTTCGATAGGCTGGCCCACTTTGGTGGTGGCGATCATGCGGTGGGTCCAGCCGTAGGTGGCGCCCAGTCCGGTCAGACCGGTGAGCACGCTGGTGGTTCCCAACACGGCTCCGGCCGCACCGGGAACAGAAGCTCCCACCACACCGGCGCCGACACTGCCGGCGATGGCGCCCAGAGCGGCGCCTTTCAGGCCGGCCGTAATTTTGTCACCGGCTTCGCCCTTCAGTTTGGTGGCCGCACCGGCGGCACCGCCGAGAACGGCTCCGCTGATAAGACCGGTCAAGGCGCCAGCGATGCCGCCGGCCAGACCGCCCTGGGTGGCCGCCCAGATGCCCGCGCCGGTGACGGCGGCCGAGAGCAACACGCCGATGCCGGTTTCGACCGGATGGAATTCGCGGTCCTTGCGGTAGTCTTGAGCCACCGGCAGAGCGTATTTGACGTTGGAGTCGACGCTGATTTTGCCGACGCCGGGCTGGATGGGGTGGACGTGGTCGTCATTGAAGATACGACCCTCGGGATAAAAGATGAAACTCTCACCGGTATTGAGGATTTCCTTGGCGTGCTCGGCCGGCTTGGGGAAATCGCCTTCATACTCTTTGTAACGGTCGACCGGGAAGGAGCCGGAGCCACTGAGCGCCTTACCCACGAGACCTTTGAACTGATTGATGTCGGACATCGAACCGAAGGGCTTGTCGCCCATGATGCGGGAGGCCAGAATGGCGTCCGGCATACCCTGGTGAGTGGGGCCGACGATAAAGTTGCCGTCCTTGGGAATGTTCTCGAAGCCCTCGTCCTTCATGCGGAAGGCCAGCGGCAGCAGCACGTCGCGCACCTGGCGGACTCGCTTGGCGACCTTATCATCCCAGTGGTAGCGGTTGTTGGGAGGAAGCTCCAGGCTGCTGGTGGGCTTCTTCTGCTTGGGAGCTTCCGGTTTGGGCGCCGGAGCCTGCGTATCCTGAGAAGCGTCGGCCGGTTTCTGCGGCTGGCGGTTCAGGGTGCGAGCGATACCATTGTTGGTGGATGTGATCTGCATGGTGAGTTGGCTCTCTTCTCGTGTGTATGGTTGAAGTATGCCAGGCTCATCCAAAAAAAGCCTGAAACGATTTTGGCTGCATGTATATAAATAGACGGAAAGCGCGGTTCTTTCTAAAAAAAGCCTGAAAGGGGGGATTCAAGCTTTTTTTAGGGTCGGTAGCTAAAGTGTGCCTATGATGAACACGAACAACAACCTCTCGACCCTCCGCAGCTTGGGCGGAGCGAACGCTGCCAATGCACTCAAGTGGGCTTCCACCCCTAACGCCAAAGAGGCCGCTGCTCCCAACCCGACCGACGCCTTCGTCGCCGGCCAGCCGGCTCAGAGCGCCAGCGCTCCGGCCGCTCCCGCCGCCCCGGTAGTGCAGCCCATCGCTCCGCACTCGATTGGCGACGAGGCCCAGAAGACGGCCGCCGCCAACGCCAGCTTCGACATCAAAGCCATGCAGCAGCTGCTCGACGGCCCCCACGCCGCCGCTAAAGAAAAGATTCGTCACATCTTCGACGCCCCGATGTTCAGCCACGTTCAAGGCCTGAAAAAGGAAGACTACCGCGAGCAGGTGCTCGGTTGGTGTAAGGAGCTGGCCCGCAATGGAATGGGCTCGCTGGCCTTCCCCAAATCGGTCGGTGGTTCGGCCGATATGGGCGGCAACATCGCCGCCTTCGAAACGATGGCCCACTTTGACCTGAGCCTGGCCATCAAGTTCGGTGTGCAGATGGGTCTGTGGGGCGGCAGCGTCTACAACCTGGGCACCGAGAAGCACCACCAGAAATTCCTGCCCGGCATCATGTCGCTGGAAACTCCCGGTTGCTTCGCGATGACCGAGACCGGCCACGGCTCCAACGTGGCCGGCCTGGAAACGGTCGCCAAGTATGACAAAGCCACGGATTCGTTCATCATCAATTCCACCACCCCGGGAGCCCGCAAAGACTACATCGGTGGCGCCGCCAAGCACGCCAAGTTCGCCACCGTCTTCACCCAGCTCGAAGTCAACGGTCAGAACGAAGGCGTTCACGCCATTATCGTTCCCATCCGCGACGACAAGGGCAATTCGATGCCCGGCGTCTCCATCGGCGACTGCGGCGAGAAGAAGGGCCTGAACGGCGTGGACAACGGCCGCCTGTTCTTCGAGAACGTCTCGGTGCCCCGTGACAACCTGCTGGACAAGTATGGCGGAGTCAACGAGCAGGGCGAATACCACAGCCCTATCGAGAACAAGAATAAGCGTTTCTTTACCCAGATCGGCACGCTCATCACCGGCCGCGTCTCCATCGGCGCCTCGGCCAACTCGACCGCCAAGAACGGTCTGACCACCGCCATCCGTTACGCCGAGCAGCGCAAGCAGTTTGGCGAGCCGGAGCAGAAACTGCTCGACTATCAGGCTCACCAGTTGCGCTTGATCCCCCGTCTGGCCAAAACCTACGCTCTGGATTTTGCGATTAAAGACCTGATCGAATCCTACGTAAACGTTACCGACGATACGCGCCGTCAGGTCGGCGATGTCGCCGGTGGCTTGAAGGCTGCCGCCAGTTGGCACGCTATCGATACCCTGCAAGAATGCCGCGAAGCTTGCGGTGCTCAAGGCTATATGGCCGAGAACCGCTTTGCCCAGATGCAGGCCGACGTAGACATTTTCTCCACCTTCGAAGGTGACAACACCATCCTCTCCCAGATGATCGCCAAGGGTGGTCTGGACGAACTGTCGCGCACGGCTAAGGAGAAGGGCCCGGTCGGCATGGCCATCAAGGTCGCTACCGACGCCATCTCCCACGCCTGGGACAAAAACCCCATCCAGAAACGCCGCACCAGTCCGGAGCACCTGAAGGGCGCCGCTTTCCAGAAAGACGCTTTCGAGTATCGCGAAGAAGTGGCTATGCTGCAAGTGGCCAACAAGATGCGCTCGCTTATCAAGAAGGGCGTCGACAAAGGCCAGGCCGTCAACCTGTGCCAGAAGGAAATGCTCATCGCCGGTAAGGCCCGCATCGACCGCGGTATCCTGCACAGCTTCCAGAACGCCGTGGCCAACTGCCAGGACGAAAACCTCAAGAAGACCCTGGATAAACTGTGCGACCTCTACGCTCTCTCGACCATCGAAGAGAACAAGGGCTGGTACCTGGAGCATGGCTACCTGAGCGCCTCCAAGTCGATCGCGGTCGGCGAACAGGTTACCGCTCTGTGCGCCGAAATCCGCCCCGACGCTGTCGCCCTGGTGGACGCCTTCGCTATCCCCGAGAAGTGTCTGGCCGCTCCCATCGCTTACGGTAAGAATCCGGCCTAGTCGGTCCGGTTTGAGAGGGGCGCTCGCTGTGATGGCGGGCGCCTTTTTTCATTGGGGCAGTCGGCTTTGGGTGGACTTACGCAGGTAGCAGCGCAGTTGGCCCAGGGCGGCGGGCAGGCAGAAGAGCAGGCCGGTGGCTTGCATCCAGGCGAAGCGCCGGCCGGTACCACAACCTCCCCAGGTGGCCAGAGTATGGCTGATGCACTGGATCTCGGGGAGCCAGACGAGCAAGGGCGGCGCGATCCAGCCGCAGACCAGGCCGCGCCGGAAGGGGATGCGTGGGGCTTGCCCCACCCAGTAGCCCAGAGCCGGCAGCCCCAGCAACCAGGCCCATGGATCAGGAGAATGGATGAGAACCCATTCGTAGAAAATGGGGGAGAGTTGCCACGAGAAGAAGGCGCCGACCAGGAAGCCCAAGATGAGTCTTGTCCGCATAGACTCTCTACAGCGCACTTCACCAAGGGGTTCAATCCTGCGTCGTTGACGTCACGCAGCGGTGGCTGATGAGCGCGGCGGCCAGCAGATAGAGCATCAGCGCCATCAGGGCCAGCCACTTCAAGCCGAAGAGCATCGAGCTATACTCCAGGCACCCGCCAAACACCGAGCCCAGCAGGTTGCTTCCCAACGAAGCGGAAGGGTTAGTCGAGCGGGCCAAGAGCAGAGACACGATGATGCCGGCGAAGCCAATGGGCAGCGCCAGCACCAGACCGCCGAGCAGTGCTCGCACCGGCAGTGCCAGGCCAATCAGCCATTCGGGATTGAACAGCCAGACCAGAACCACCGAGAGCAACAGCGGGAGCAACCAGGGTTTGGGATTTTTCAGCGACAACTGCATGACGGCCAGATTGGCCAGCCAGACCAGCAGCAGAACCGATGCAAAGATGGCCGAGTTTACCACCCAGGTCGAGCCGCACAGCAGCGCCAAACTGGTGATGCCACGAGTTTCCAGCAAGAGAAAAGCGGCGCCCATCAAAAAGAGCGGTAGATCGAAGTCGCGGCCCAGGGTCGCTTTGCCGTAGGCCAGGGGGGTGGCCACCACCGCGACCGACAAGAGTCCGCACAGCACCACTACATAGCCGGTGGGAAAGACGCCGGGATTGATGTAGAGGAACGGCCAGTCATCCGTGGCCAGCCGGGTTTGCGCCAGGCCTTTCGCGGGCTTGCGCAAAATGGGCACGCCGATCCGCTCCAGATGGAGCCGTTCTGGATGTTTGGCGACCACGAAAGTCCGTCCGTACTGCATCTGATGGTCGATCATGATGGGCTCCACGCCGGTGGCCTGCTGGAGGGTCCAGAAGAGCCGGTCGGAAATCCAACTGCCGCCGTAGATGCTAAAACTGACGCACATGAGTCCATCCGGGCTGACGTTTTGCCAGGACTTGCGAAAGCCCTCAAGGGTGTAGACGTAGTTGTCGAGGCGCAGGCTGGACATGGCGGCGAACATGGCATGGCTGTCCAGCAGTCCGTAGCAGACGACGTCGTAGGGCTCACCTCGGTACTGGCTGATGTAGGCGCGGGCGTCATTCTCCACTTGGTGGGCGCGAGGATCATCATAAGGCCGCTCTGGATGGAGTTGGGTTCCCAGCTTGAGGATCACACCATCGATATCCACCGAGGTGACGTGCTGCATTCCGTTGCGCAAGGCAGCCTGGACGTCGTTGCCGGTCCCGGCGCCGACCACCAGGGCTCGTTTTTTGGCGTCGCCGAGAATGAACGGAATATCGTAGACGGCCCGGCAGGCGCTCATCAATCGGCCGACTTCGTTGGGCTGGCTGATAGCTGCTTCGGAAAGGTCATAGATGTATTGATGGAAGTCACAGTTGACCATCAGAGCCATGCCCGTCTCGTCGCGGATCAAGTCGATGCGGTTGTAGGCGGAAAAACGGGCGCCCTCGATGGAATGGACTCCAGCGGCGATGGTCAGGGCCAGACCGAGTACCGATAGCCAACGACGCGAGATTACTAAAAAAGGTGCCGCTCCTAAAGCCAGCCACACCGGTGGGGGAGCGTGCAGGGCGGTACTGGCGGTCATGCACAGAACTCCCAGCAAGGAGCCGGCCAGGTCGGCCGAATAGGCCTTTAAGGTAGGCAGCCTGGAGAACAGGAAGCCGAGCGGAGCCCCCGCCAGCACGAAAATAGAGATGCAGCCCAACAGGAGCAGGCTGAAAGCGCCTAACCCAAACATTCCATTGGCGTTTTCTGCGCCCCACAGGTACACACTCGGGTCCGGGAAATGAATTTGGGTCAGGCCCAGCGGCCCCGCAAAACTGACGATACCGCTGTAGACGGCCAACCAGGGAAGGAGTGCGTGAATCAGACCGGGCAAACGTTTGCCCAGGGCCACCCCAAGGCCCATTCCTAGAAAAGCGCAGATGAGCGTCAGATTGTTGAAGTAGGCGAAAATTCTTACCTGGCTGGGCAGCCAGCGAATCAGAGCCAGTTCCAAAGCCAGGATGGCGAAGGTGGTGAGTCCGATGAATCCTGTCGGGGACAGGCCGTTCTCACTCCAGGACGAGTCGTTGAGCCAGCTGGCATGGCGAGGCTGCTGCATAGGCGCCAGGCTTCGGCCGAGGCCCTTCCGCTTCCCTTTCGCCCAGTCCGAACGCTGTAACCTTGCCTTGATGTGGATCAGTGATTCGGTGTTTTAGAATCACCTTGACGTAGATCGAGCCGGGCGCGGGCCTGTTCGGCCCGGCTACAGATCCGATCGAGTCTTTCGGGACTCAGCTCGTCGTTGTGCAGATAGTGCTCGAGCATCTGCAAGCTGCACAGATATTGGTCCCAGGCCTCCATGGCGGCTTCCTGGGAGGAGTCCTCAGCCAGTTCTTCCAGGTAATCCTCGATTCGTTCGATTTCCTTCTCCAGGACGCCCATCAACTTACCAGGAGAGAGTTCCCTCACTGCCTGGCGCAAATCCAATGGCTTGATCATATCACCGACTTCCCTTCCGACCCCCCTCGGAACCTTTCCAAAAATTTTTAAGGCCGTCTTGCTAACCTGACCACAGAGAAATTGAGTAGGAAAGAAAACCAATGAACATCACCTCTGTAAAAACCCAGGCCGTCGCCACCAGCCTCCCGGCCGTCGCCTCGCGCGCCCCCCAGGCTCCCGCGGCTCAAGGTGAAACTTTCCAGGCCGACCCCAAAGCTGACTGGGCCAATCTTCAGCCGGGACAGGCCCTCAAAGACTGGGCCGCCAGGGCTGAAGTCAAGACCATCCCGCAGATGTTTGAGACGGCCGTGGCCAAGGACCCCAACGCTCGCTTCCTGGGCAGCAAAGTCGACGGCAACTTCGAGTTTATCTCCTACGGCGAAGCCGACGCCACCCGCAAGAAGATGGCCGGCGGCCTGATCGAATTGGGTATTCAGCCCGGTGACCGCGTGGCCACTTACGCCGAGAATTCCCCCGAGTGGGTCATCGGTGACCTGGGCACCATCTCGGCCGGCGCCGTGCACGCGCCTCTCTACCGCGATTCCAAAGCCGACGCTATTAGCTTCAACCTCAAGAACTGCAAAGCCAAAGTTTGCATCGTCGATAATGACGAGCGTCTGGCTGAACTGATCAAGTGCGAAAAGGATCTTCCCGATCTCAAGACCATCGTGGTCATGCACGACACCGAGCTCAAGTCCACCAAGAACGTCATCACCTGGGATCAACTGCTGGCTCCCGGCGACAAGCACGCGGCCGAAGTCGAGAAGCGCAAAAGCGAACTCAAAGCCACCGACGTGGCCTCGATGGTTTTTACCTCGGGAACCACCGGCACTCCCAAGGGCGTGCTGCACACTCACGGCTCCTTGCTCTCTTCTGTGGAAGGCGCGCTGCGGGTGATGGTGGCCAATCCGAGCGCCGGTTTCAAAGATGTTCATCTGAAGGGCGACCTTGAACTGGCCGTTCTCCCGCTCGGCCATATTTTTGAGCGCATCGTGGCTTACACCCTGACGGCCGGCGGCGCCGCTCTGGCCTACACCGACGGCCACAAGAACTTTATGAACGATGTGGTGGCTACCAAGCCCACCGTGATGGCCGCCATCCCGCAGCTCTATGACAAGATGCTCGACGGCGTGGCCAGCAAGGCTCACGAAACCAGCAAGCCCCTGGTTCATAAGATCTGGGGACCGGTCGGTGGGGCCGCCGCCGGCGGTATCCTGGGCGGCCTGCTCAGCGGTATCTCTCCGATTGGCGCGGCTGTCGGCGCGGCTATCGGCGCCGGGGCCGGGCTCTGGGCCTCCAAGAAAACCACCGGAGAAGCCTTCGACTGGGCCGTCAACACCAGCGAAAAGTATTACCAGCAGCAGAACGCCGGCAAGGTGGAACTGGGCACCAAGCTCCAGCACGCCGTGGCCGACAAGCTGGTCTACAGCAAGACCAAGAAAGCGCTGCAGGAGAAGCTCGGCCCCAACACCCGCATCATGATCTCGGGTGGCGCGCCGCTCAGCGACCGGACCGCCGCTTTCTTCTGGGACAACGACCTGCAGCTCTCCAACGGCTACGGCAGCTCGGAAGCCGGCGTCACCAACGTCAGCCCGCTACATGGCCAGCGCCTGGGCACGGTCGGACCGGTGGTCACCAACGTCGAGATGGACATCCAGCCCGACAAAGCCTTCCAGGGGGCCGGTGAAATCAAGTTCCGCGGCCCGAACCTGATGCTCGGTTACCTCAACGATCCGGAGAAGACCGCGGAAGCAATCGATGAGAATGGCTTCTTCCACACCGGCGACGTGGGTAAGACCGATGACGCCGGGCACGTTCAGATCACCGACCGCCTCAAGAATTTCGTGGCTCTGGCCACCGGCAAGAAGGTCGCCCCCAAGCCGATCGAAACCTTGCTCAAAACCAGCCCCTACATCGCTCACGCCATCGTGGTCGGGGAAGGTCGCCCCTACATCGGCGCCCTCATCGTTCCCAATTACGACAAGCTGGGCGAGTGGGCCAAGGCCAACGGCCACAGTGGCGATACCCGCGAAATGCTGGCCTCGGTGCCCGCCGTTAAGGAATTCTTCCAGAGCATCACCAAGGACCTGACCAAGAGCAACGACGACCACGAGCAGATTCGCAAAGTGGCCATCGTTCCTCGCGACCTGACCGAAGACGAGCTGGCCAAGGGCGAGCCCAAGCGCGGCCCGTTGCTCAAGGCCTTCGCTCCGCTGGTCGACTCCATCTACGAGAAAAAGTAAAATCGACACCGTAAAAGCCCCGGCACGCAACGGCCGGGGCTTTTAGTCGTTGGTCAGCTTTTCCACGGGCGGGATGGTGATGACCAGCCGATTGACATCGTCCAGCTTGCGGGCCAGCGTGGGATCCTGACCGTAGACGTCGTCGTAGCCGAAGCCGTAGACTTTACCGGCGACGGCGAACTGGTGCATGATCTTGGAATACCAATTGTACTTGCCGTCGGGGCGCGTGTAGAAGGCGGCGGCATTGCCCCAGTCGGTATAGTTCTCGAATACCCCGCGATTGAGAGCTGCACCGATCAGCGAAACCAGTCGCTTGTGGCCCTCACTGCCCAGGTTGGCGTAGGTTTCGTTGACGGGGCGGTTGTTGAGCACATCGTCGCAGAAAAACACAATCCTGCTGGTCGGCTTGGGCAGCGAGTATAGTTCTCCGTTGGGAGTGTTGGTATCCCCCGCCGGCTTGGCGGATAGGGTCATATTCAGCCTTTGAGGTCCGCCGATCGACTGGCCGGTATACTGATAGCCAAAGGTGTGGCTGGGCAGGTTGTCCGGTACATTGAGCACGGTGCCCGCGTAGTGGAGCCAGCCCGAATCCAGGGCGGTCTGGAGGAACTGGCCGATGGGACTGTTCTCTCCGTCCAGGGCCACGCTCTGATTGGGCCCGAGCACTCGCAGGATCTTGCTCCCGTCCTGATTGCGGATATAGCGCTTGAATACATCCGGCACGCTCGGCCTGGCGAACTCCTGTAAAATTAAGTCGCGAGCATTGCCCACGAAACCGACCGACGCGGAGGTCTCGCTGGCGCCGTTCTGATAGGACAGGGTCATGCCCAGCCCGATGGAGAAGAAATCCACCACGCTGGTGTTGGCGAACAAAGTGTACTCTTGCGGGCCCTGGCCTACGGGAGGGATGGTGGCGCTCAACTCCATGAATTCATACAGGGTGAGGTAGTCCGGGGCCCCGCTGGCCGAGGGCGTTTGCAGTGACTTCTTGTCGGCCAGGTTGTTCAGGCCGTAACCCTGCAGCTTCTTCCCGAAGGATACATAGATGCGTCCGGAGACGAGGTTTTCGTAAGGACACTGGAAGGAGTATGTGTGGGGAGCCTCTTCTTTGGCCAGCGTCGTCAACGGAGCCGAGTAGTCGGCAAAACCGGACACCGGACCGAAAGGGAGCGACCGGGCGGCCCCGTTGGTGCCGAACTTGAGGTAGTAGAAAGCCGTGTCGTCGCGATCTTTGCCGCTGACCGATACGAAGACCTTATCGTCGCTGTAGGCCGAGTTGTTGACCAGCTTGACGGTGAAACTGTTGCGCGGAGCGGCGGTTCCCAGCAGAGAATGGGACTGCAATTCGATCACCCCGTCCTTGTCGCTGGCAAAGTCGACCGGATGGTGGATGGTCCGAGTGATGAAGCCGGAAGCGCGCTCGTGGTTGACTTCGACGTCGGCGGTGAGCTCGGGAAAGCCGCCCACAAGGAGATTGGGGTCGTAGGCTCGCTCAATGGGGCCGAAGACCAGGTTTCCCTGGGCGTCGAAGCCGCGGATCAGAAAAAGCGCCGGATCGTCGGATGAATTCGGCGTGGGGTCGATGAGCTGGACCCGGTTGACCCGCGCGAGCACGGCAGGCTCGGCTACGAAATTAGAGTTGTTGAAGAAGCCGGCGTTATTGTTAGAGCCTCCCGCACCGCAGCCGCAAAACAGGCCGCCGGCCAGCAATCCCAGAACTCCATAGCGAACATGAGCCATCATGAATACCTCCATTTGAACCTTGGACCGTGCCGAGCATTCTGAAGGTTCCCTTTTGGCCCCTTTTGAGACCGGCCCCAAAGGGGCCGGTCTTTTCTATTTTCAGCCGCGCAATGAGCCGAGGTGGCTGAAGCCTCTCTGGCGCACCGACATCCGGTCGAGCAATCGATCAACGGGGCCGGCGATGGTGGGGGGCACGCTCGAGCGAGCCTCTCCCCAGATGGCCTGCAGGGCGGAAGTCAGAGCCGATTTGATCTCCTGGTCGAACATTCCGCCTAAGGCGCTGCCCGAGACCAGGGACAGGAGTCCCGCTCCCACACCGGGAGTGGAGCTTTCCTGTCGGTGCGGCTCCGGGCGGGAAGGGGCCGTCAACATGTGTCCGGCCACCAGGCCCACGCCGACGGCACCGAAAAAAGCGGTCCAGGGATTCTGTTGCACGCGATGGCTGAGCGAAAGCTTTTCGCGCACTTCCTCCATCTTATCCTGGACGGCGCTCTTGGCATCTTCCATCTTTTCTCCCAGGGCGCCCAGCTTGTCCCCCAGGGCGTCGCGAGTCTGGTCAATCTGGCCGCGAATTTCTTCGGGGCTCTGGTTCTTCAGATCGTTTGAGCTATCCATTTAGCGTTCTCCTTCAAGCTGTTGATGGTTTCTCGGGGAGCCAGATCCAGCTCCCGGGCTTCACGGCGAGCATTTGCCAGTAGGGCCACGGCGGCTACTCCCAAACCCATCCCCACTGCGAGCAAAGAGCCCCACAACGGGATTTCCGGGAAAGACCAACTGATATAGTCGGCCAGGGCCAGGCAGAGCAGCAGCCCCGCCACGATCGCCACCACGGCCCCGACGGCAAAGCCGGCGGCGACCTGGGTGGCGACCTTCAAATCCTGGCGCACCTCGCTGCGAGCCAGGGCTACCTCCTGGCGCATCAGCGTCTGCGTGTCGGCGACGATGCCGCGCAGCAGCGGAGTGACTTCTTCTTTGAGTTGATTAAGCACGGCGCCCTCGTCGAGTCAGGGCGGCGCCGAGGAGACCGCCGATGACCGCGCCGACGGCCAGCGATTGCAGCGGATGCTTCTTGATGACTTCACCGGCGTCGCGAACCATGTCTTGAGGATGGATCTCGGACATCATTTTCTCGGCCCGTTCCTTGACGTCCTGAGCAATTTCTTGGGCTTTCTGGCTGACCTGTCCGGCTTTGTCCTTGGCCGCGGCGCTGAAGTCGTGGAGCTTCTGCTCCTGTTCGGGTGTAAGTTGCAGTTGCATCATCTCTTCCTCCAAAATAGGTTAGGACCAGCCTAGCAGCGAGTCTCGGTGTAAGTGAGGGTGGAGCGTCATCCCCCACATAGTACGCAGGGGGGTCTCAGGGGGAGACGGCAGTCCCCCCTGAACTCGGGTTGCGCAGGGGGGTCTCAGGGGGAGACGGCAGTCCCCCCAGGTCCCAGGGGAGCGCTTGCGAAAGCCGGTCCTATGGAGAAAATTCTTCTACCGCCAGGGTATCGCGCCCAGGAAGTCTGGAACTTTCACGCTCGAGACACCCAACAACTGTGCGAAAGCGTGACTCCCGGCCGGCTCTTCAAGCGCCTGGTCTGGCGAGACAAGCCTGTGGAGGTTCGCATCCAGCTTCAGCCGGGGACGGCCGAGGCCAGCGGACCGCCCGAGGTGGCGCGCCGCTTGCTCGGCTTGACACTCGATCCGACGGCCTTCGAGCAGGCCTTTGCCAAGGACCCGTACCTGGGGCCGCTCATCCAGAAGCGCTCGGGGTTGCGCCTGGCTCAGATGGCCACGCCATTCGAGGCCATCACCTGGGCGGTCATGGGACAGCAGGTCAATCTGACCTTTGCCCTCCAATTGCGGCGCACGTTCATCGAACTGGCCGATGTGCGTCATGACGGTCGGTTTTACTATCCGGACGCGGCGGCCGCCGCCGTCATTCGCGAGCAGGATCTGACCGGGCGCAAGTTTTCCGGAGCCAAGGCGCGCACTCTGGTGCGCCTGGCGCAGTTGGTCAAGAGCGGTGAGCTGAACCTGGACCAGTTCGACTCTCAGCAGTTGCTGCAAGTCAAGGGCATCGGCCCCTGGACCGTGCAATACGCGCTGTTGCGCGGTTATGGTTACGGCGACTGCTCTTTGCACGGCGATGCCGTCGTCAAGAAGGCGCTGCAGCAGCTCTTTGACGTGCGACTGGACGCCAAAGGAGTGGAGCAGTTGCTGGCTCGTTATCAACCGCACCGATCGCTGGCTGCCTTACACTGTTGGGCTTTTCAAAGCAAGCAGGCTTGACCGGCCCAAGGTAAAATACTCGAAACCTTTCAAGGAGTTTGCGCGCGTGGACAACATGACCGGGCTGCTGGATGCCGGGGTTTTTCAAGAACGGCTGGAGGAGGAGCTGAAGCGCGCGGCGCGCTTTCAGCGCCCGCTGGCGCTGCTGGTGGCCAGCTGGTCACACCAGGGACCGCAAGCTTTCGATCGGCGTACAGTCAAAAGCTACGGTCCCATTCGGAAACTCTCCACTATCATCAAGAAAGGCTTGCGGGACGTGGACGCGGCCGGGCGCATGGACGGAGAAATCCTGGCGGCGGTGCTGCCCGAGACCGACCTGGCGGGAGCCCGTATCGTGGCCGAGCGCATCTGCCGCGAAGCGGAAAACTATGAGTTTCCCGGCGAGTCCCTGGACGATCTGATCAAGCTGACGGTGAATGTGGCCATTGTGGCCCATCCCGAACATGGCGCCGATGCTCAGGTGCTCATCGCCGAGGCGCGCGTGGCCCTGGAACGGGCCCAGCATGACGGCTATGGTCTGGTCTATGAAGGCGAGCGGCCGATCGTTTCATGACACCCCTGGCCGCCCAGTTCGTGGCCTCTTTCCGGCGCGCCATCGAAGCGGAGAAAGCCGCCCTGCGCCAGGATTCCAGCGCCTACGAAGTGGCCTTGGAAGGAGGCCGCCCGCTCTCGGAGATGACCCAGGGCGAGTTCACCTTTTACGCCTTCCAGTTGCCGCGTGCCAGTGAACGGGTCACTCCGGGCCTGGCTTGTTCGCTGCGGGAACCGAGCGGACTTGAAGTTCCTGTCACAGTGGCCCAGCTCAGCGGTGGCGAAGTGGTGCTGCGCAGCGAGGTACGCCTGCACATCCGCGAGGGTGCTTACCGCCTGCTCTTCGTTCCCTGGTTCCTTTATGACGAAATGCACCAGGCCTTGGAGAACGTGCCCTTTCCCGAGATGGCCCTGCGCGCTTTCGGCAAGCAACCGGTGGAACGGCAACCAATGCCCACGCCCCAGTTCGAATTCCGGCTCAACCCGACCCAGCGAGAAGCCGTGCAGCTTGCTCTGGAGAGTCAGCTGGCCATTCTCTGGGGACCGCCGGGCACGGGAAAAACGACCACTCTGGCTCAATTGATCGCCTTGTTGGTGGGGCAGCAGCGCCGGGTGCTCATAACTTCCACCACCCACGCCGCTCTCGACCAGGTACTGGCTCGCCTCAGGGACACTCGGGCTCTGCACGAACTTTTCGCCCGGCATCAAGTCTTGCAGTTGGGCAGTAGCGGTCACGACTGCTGTTTGGATGAGGTCGTGCAGGCCACTCAGAGTGAGGCATATGCTACTCTAGGACGCAGCCGGCCGCGGCTGGAGGGGCTGTTACGCCAGCATCAGGAACTACTTCCGCTGCTGCAGAAAGCTCAGGTGGCGGCGGCCCAATCCCACCAATTGGATCTGTTCGTGGAAGCCCCCGCCGGGCTGGAAGCCCGCGAGCTCACATCGCTTTTAGGCCCGGAACGGGCGGCTCGCTGGTCCGCTCTGGACGCGCAGGCTCAGTGTGGCTTGCTGCAGCGGCTGTGTCGCCGCCTGGAGGCACTGCAAATGGGCTGGCGGTTACGCGCGCGGGTGGCGCGCACCGCGCTGACCAGCGGCCAGCAGCAAGCGGTGGACGAATGCCGCATCTTGTTGACCACGTTGGCCAATAGCTACGTCAGCCCGCTGCTCAAAGAGCAGCACTTCGACTCGGTGGTGGTGGAAGAGGCCGGCATGGCGCTCCTGCCGGCCATCTACCTGGCCGCCGGACGGGCTCGCCAGCAAGTGGTGCTGGTGGGAGATCCCCAGCAGCTGCCGGCTATTTTGGCCAGCCGCGACAGCTATGCCCAGCAAGCCATGGGCCGAAATATCTTCGCCGTGCTGGGCGAGCGCCCCGAACGCCTTATGCTGGATGTGCAATATCGGATGCATCCGGAAATTGGCGAATTGGTCAGCCGCCTTTTCTATAATGGCGGGCTGCGCCACCAACCACCCGCCGAGGCTGGCGAGATTGCGGCTGACGCGCCTTATCCAGGCGACGCCCTGGTGGTCGTCGATCTGGCCGGCCAGGCGCGCACCGATCCCGGAGACTTCAGTCGCTACAACCCGGAAAGCGCTCACAAAGCGGTGGCGCTGGCCCGCGAGGCGGCCGCCCGGGGGCGCAGCGTGGCCGTGATCTCCCCCTACCGCAAACAGGTCCAGCGCATTCAGCAACTTTTGCAGGACCATCCTCTGATCGACTGCGCTACCGTGCATCGTTTTCAAGGCCATGAGCGCGACGTGGTCATCCTCGACATTACTGATGGCCCTCCATTGGAGCCGGGAGTGCTGCTGGCGGGGCGGGGGGCAAATTCGAGTTCGGCAAATCTGCTCAACGTCAGCTTGTCGCGAGCTCGCGGCAAATTGATCGTCATTGCCCCGGTCGATTACGTGAGGAGCCGGGCCGCCGGAACCACGCTGGCCCAGGTGCTGGAGTGGGCTTTGCAGCATGGAGTGCGCCGGCAATAAAAAAGACCGGGCTTTCTACCCGGTCTTTGGGGAGCCAATTACTTGACGTTGATGATTTGAGCGGTTTTTTCCACTTTGGCATTGGGAGTGGTCACCACCAGATTGCATTCGTAACCGCTATTGGCTTTGGCGGTTGCCAGTTCGTCGGACGAATCCAGCTCTTGCGTCCAGCCGGCGCCCGAGTCTATGACTTCCACGTCCCAGGATTGGACCTCGGCCCACTTGGCCGAGCTGTTGGGGCGCGAGTAAAGATGGATCAGGATGGGGCCCTGCTGGGGCACGTCCGAGACGTTGTGCAGGGTGATCTGATAGCGCAGGGTGTCCTTTTGCTTATAAGCCTTGAAACTGTCGATGGCCATGTCGGCGCTGGCGGGCAGCAGAATGCTCAGGGACAGGCCCAGAGCCAGGAGAGTCTTTTTCAGCATGAGTGCTCCAACTTCCAAAAAGTTAAAGCGCGTTCTTGAATAGAGGGTGATGGTCCTGTCAGGCTTTTACTTTGGTGCGGCATTTGATGCCGCCGTTATAGTGCAAAGTTTCGGCGGTCCAGGAGCGGTCCAGGAAGTGGACGCGGTCATAGCCGGCGGGAATTTCCTCCAGCAAAGTATGGGCAAAGGCTTTTTCGGCGCGCTCTTCGCCGCCCAAGGAGACGGCAAAGGTTTCTCCGCGGTCGTTCCGCCCCTGGCGAATGTTCAGGAAATTCATCGGAATGTTGGCCACCGACTTGGGAAAAACTCCGGGCACGCGAAAAACTTCCAGACCGGCCGCTTTTAACTGCTTTTCCACGATGTCTTCAAAAACGGCCGTTTTGTTGGCTTTCTTTTCCACTTCCGCAAGCTCGGAAGGCCGCTGATCGCGGTTGAACCAGGTATGTTTGTAGTGCTCGCTGATCCACTCTTTCTGAAGGGCCAGCACCTGGCGCGAATCGTTGAGCAGCACCTGACCGGGGCCGGCCAGCGTCATGGCCATGTCCAGATGAAAATCCCCGGGTTGTTCGAGAGGGATGAGGTTTTCTGGCGGAAGTCCGTAATCGGCGGCTACTTGCTTGATGGCTTCGCTTTCGCCGGCTTGGCCCGGCAGGAGCCGGCTGGTCACGGCCAGGCTGTCGCGGCCCACCAGGGCATAGGCAGTGCCGTCGGCACGATGCCCGTTGAGAAGGTTGCCTCCCTCGACATAGCTGGTGGCCAGCTTGATGTCCTGGGTCCCGGTGCTGAGAGCGGCGTTGACCAGTTCTTCCTGAGCGTGGCGCCCGTTCATCAAGCCCTGGGTGGCGTAATTGCAGCCGGGATGCTTTTCGCCCTGGTCCTGCATGGCAAAGTAGCGCTTGGCGCGCGCGCCCAGAACCCAGGAGTCGATCTCGGTGTCTTCCGGCAGGATGGCCGGGACGATCACGCCGCCACTGCTGGTAAATTCGCCGTGATCTTCGGTCCAACTGTCGTGGCCGCCCGAATTGGTAATCCAGGTGGTATTGGCGTCGGCTTGCTTATCGAGTTTTTTCTCGGCTCTGCGCAAATCCTGAGGTTGGGCGTCGGCTACCACTCGGAAATCCTCCACCTGACCGACCAGGGCCATTTGCTCGATATAGGCAAGGCTGGCTTTATCCTTGGGGTCATGGGCCATGAACATCAGGCTGGGATTGACGCTGGCGTCTTTGGCCAGGACTCGAGCGGGTGGCTTGTCATTCGGCCGGGCGATTTGTTTTTGTAACCGGGCGGCGCTGATGGTGACCGTGTCGGGTGCCTCCTGCGGGCGCTTGGGCAGGCTCTGGAACGGAATTTGCTGGATGCCCGAGGGAGTTTTCTGATAGGTGGTGATTTTGTCGGCTGGGGATGAAAAAGGCCAGATGCGCATACTTGAGCCTAAGCTACCAGGCTGAAAAAAACTTAATCGAGCAGGCGGAGAGCCTGCTCGATTCGCTCCGACAGCCGATATTCTTGAGCGACCGTCAGCAGAAACCAGTCCACCGGCTCGCGCCGCTTACCTGGGGTGCAACTGTCGATCAGAAAAAACAACACGAACAGCTCGACGTCCTGAACCTCCTGCAAGAGTTTGCGCAGGCGCGGCCGCATGGCCTGGCTGCGGCGATAATATTGGAAGAGAATGTAGCCATCGTCATGATACTGGGTGATGTTGAGCAAGACCGGGTCGGCGCCCAGTTGCTCCAGCAATCTTCGGGCCATGAGCGCGTGGTTGTGCGGATGATCACTATCGACTCCGACCCAGGCCTCGGGTTTGCAGATGTCGTGCACATGAATGAGCAGCCGTAGCCTGTCTTCTTCGTCTGGACGCAAAAGTGACTGAATCTTCTCCAGATTGGCTTCCAGGTCGGCGATGTGGTTGGCCAGCGAACCCTCGGGATGACCGCGGCGCGGCAATCCCCATTGGAGGTTTTCCTGATAGAGGGGCAGCTCCCGGAGTTTCCGTAAGACCCCTAGCACGGAATCTCGGCCCGGGGGCGCAACGTTTGCACCGTCAGGTAATTGGTCAGGGCGCGATGCACATCCATGGCCGTGATCTTATTCTCCAACCATTCCAGCAGGCGGCAGCGTGCCGCCACCTGGTCCAAATCGAAACACCAGTATTGGTTCATCAAGGGGTTAAGGTAGGCTTCGCCTCCAAATTCGCCCGCCAGGCCTTGCATCAAGGTGTGGATGGGGTGGCTGGGAGAGAGCCATTGGACGGCTTCTAAGAGCAGAGCGAACTCAGATTGGCCGGGCAAAAGGGAAAAGCTGCCCCAAAAGCCTCCGGTCCGAGTGAGATCGGCCATGGCTTCCAGGGCATAGGCATGGCAGAGACCTTTGCCCAGATCGACACCCAGCCCCAGGTTGGCTAACATTTTCACGGGCAGCTCCAGTTGGTGGGCGGCGGCCAGACTGACCAGGTCATCGGCGGCCGTGCCTAAACTGGGCTCGTCTCCGCGCAGCAAAGTTTCCACTCCAGCTTCCACCAGCACCAGACCGTCCACACTGAGGTGGTGAACCAGGTCGCGATAGACTTCCAGGCGCGGCAGGGTGCCTTCGGGAGCGAAGGCGTAAAGGGGGACTTTCATTCGTTCGGCCAGACGGTTTTCGAAGGCCCTGCCTTTGGGGGAAACTTCCCGGTAATGTTGGCTGTATTTGCGGCCACTCAGGGGCGCGGCCAGAAAGACCTGCTTGCCCAGTTCGCCCAAAGTCTGAGCCAGCGGCAGCGCCACCAGAAGGTCCGAGCGTCCGCCGCTGGCCGCCAGCAGCACCCGCCGGCAGGGGTTGAGCCTCTCCAGAGGAGTGCGCTGCAGGCCGCTTTGGCGAGCGCGCACTGATTTCTGCCTGGGTTGGGCTTGGAGGGCCGGACGAGCACCGACAGGACCCGGTGGCAGCAACTCCAGGAAGTGAATCTCGCCGGTCTCCTGGGTGGCAACCAGACGGTTAGAATCGTGCTCCAGAGCACACTGAATGGGAAACCACCAGTTGGCTAAAGGTTGCTGGCGGCCCCAAACTTTCAGGGGCTTTCCCTGCCAACGCGTGCCGAACTCCAGCCGCAACTGCCCGGCGCTCTCCGCTTCCACTCGGGAACCCGTGCCGTGTTCCAGGTCCCAAGCCCAACCTCGACCGCCCGCGCAGCGCAGCCAGAGTACCTGAGGTTCGACCCAATCGATCCGGGAAACTTCCCGGGCCGGTGTTTCCCAACTCTTTAAGCAGCGCTGACTGGCCAGATCCCAGAGCTTGAGGCAGCCCTGCGCGCTGATACTGATGCCCCGATTTCCCTCGGGGGAAAAGGTGCAGCAGCGGATGGCCGGCGGATGCGGGCCGATTCTGGTTGGTTTTGAGCCGAGCTTGCGAGGATTCCACACGAACAGGTGCTTGCCCTCAAAGCTGAGCACTTCTCCTTGCTTATTGGCGGCCACCGGAGGATGCTCGCAGGCCAGCCGCAGACCTCGTTCCAGATCCCACAGTTCACCCTCCTGATCGCTGGCCGTGAAGGCATAGGGTCCGCATAGCCCTACTTCCTGCACCCATCGGTCGCCTTGCCCCAGTCGATGTAAGCGCTCGCCTGTCTCGAGACTCCAGACACAGGCCGCTTTGTCGATGGAGCCGCTGATCAGGCGGTTGCCCTCGTGGCCCAGGCAAATAACTCCGGCCTCGTGACCAGGAGCACCGGTGCCACCGCGCTCCCAGACCCGCACCTGGTTGCCTTTGCAGGAGGCGGCCACATGGGTTTCGCTCAGAGCCACTGTGTTACAAGTGAGAGGAAGTCGATAGGATTCGAGAATATGGTCCTGATTCCAGAGGCGCAGGCTGCAGGATTCATAGAATTCGCCCTCCTGATTGGCCACTGCCAGTTGCCGGGAATCGGCGGAAAAAGTGGCGGCCGAGGGTTTCGAGCTGGCGCAGGGGAGGTGTGCTTGAACCTGTCCGCGCTCCAGGTCATAGATCAAGGCGGAACCCCAGCGCTCGCTGCCGATCTGTTCGGCATACAAGAAGCGCCCGCACGGACTCACTTCACGGGCATAGAGTCGCGGGGGGCGCCCAATCCGCGCCAGGCACTGGCGGTCTGCGCTCCAGACGCGAAAGCATTCGCTATCACCGCTGATCATGAGGCCTTCCTGGCCGAAAGCCAGCCAGTGGATCGGCTGGGAATGCCCTTCTAGAATGGCCAGGCAATGGCCGCGGCTGAGATTCCACAGGCGCACCTGTCCCTCGGCGTCGCCGCTCAACGCCAGACTGCCGTCGGGGCTCAGGGCGGCGGCCACCGCCCGGCCTTTGAGCAGGCGCAGGCATTTTCCGTTGCGCGAGTCCCAGATGCGCAGATTGCCCGCTTTGGTCACGGTGGCCGCGCGCCGGCCATCGGCACTGAGGCAGCCGTTTACCAGGGCGTCGCGCTGTCCGGTCAGGGTGGCAATCAGTTGGCCCTCTTCCACATCCAGAATTTGGGCCGCGGAGGCTCCCAGCTTCCAGGTCAAGGCCCGCCGCCGAGCTTGATCCAGCAGCACACACTCCGAGCGTCCCAGAATCCCTTTGGTCTGGCTCACCACGTAGCGCTCTTTGTGGTCGCGATAAACTTTCTCGTCAGGGGTGGGCCAGCCGAACTCTCCCAGCGGGCGCGCTTCGGCCAGGTTCCATAAGCGCCAGCTGCCGTGTTCCCAGAGCAAAGCCCAATCGCCCTCACAGCACCATTCCCAAACCTCGTCGATGTCTTCAGCCAACCGGGCCCGTCCGTCGGCCAGCTCCAACCGATTTGCGCGCAGTTGGACCCGGCCTTCGGCCCACTCCTCGGACCAGGGACGCAGGACATTGCGGTGGTAACGATGAGGCTGGCCGGTTTCGCCGAGATCACAGCCATGGGCTTCGGATTCGCTGAGCACGGTGACGCGCCGCCCGTCCCTGGATAGATAGAGTTCGTGTAAGCCTCTTTCCGGCGGCGGCAAGATGGCCAGGCTGCGCCGTCCGCGCCAGTCCCACACCAGCACCTGGCGCAAATTGTTGGAGGTGACCAGCCGTCCGGCGGCGGCCGCCAGGCGCCGGCCCCAAGGCTCCTCCCCCGGGAGTTCTTGCTGTTCCAGGATTTCAAAGGTATCGGGTTGCAGCACATACAGTTGGCTTCGGGACAACGCCAGCAGTCCGTCGCTACTCCAGTGGTAGCTGGCTTCCGGCATCTCCAAGCGGCCCAGATCGCGGCCGCTGTGCACTTCCCAGGCGTGGGCTTTGCCGGCCGAAGTTACCGTCAGGAGCCGCTTGCCATCTGGACTGAAGAGTAGCTGAGCCACCCATTGGTGGTCTTGCTCGCCGGATGGAGTCTGTCTTAGAGCAACCTCCGCGTTGGCTGCGCAAACTTCCGAAACGAGAGGTCCGGGTCGCAGGGTGCTCTCGGGTAACTCGAGCAGCAGCGGCTGAGCATAGGGCCGGGCCGGCCGGAAGCGCTCTCGGAGCCAGTGGGTTTCAGGTCCGGCCCTTTCCAGCCAGTCTCCCGCTTGCTGCGAGATGGTGGAGCCCGCCGCGTAGGCGTCGGCCAGAGCCAGAAAGGTCAGATGGGGCTCAGGATTGGGTTCGCGCTGCTGGGAGGGATCGACGAGAAACTGCCGTCCTCTCCAGAAGGCTTCCCACTCGGCCGGGCGCCGGGCCGAGGGAATTTGCTGCAACTCCTGCCAGATTCGGCGCGCCTGAGCGCTGCCCAACTGGAGGCGGCGATAGAGGTAGTCGAAGTCGGTCAACCAGCCGATAGCCGCCTCGGATTGGTCCGCGCTGAGATGATGCTGGACCACCCACTGCAAGGCATAGCGGCAGGACCGGTAGTTTTTCTCGCAATAGTCGGCCAGACGGGCATGCCAGTGGGCGGCGGGCGGGTCAGCCGGCCGCAGCATGCTCGGAGGCAAGTAGCGGACCAGTTCGGTCCAATCCCGCACGGTGTCGGGTGGCAGAACGTCGTCCACCAGGTGGGCCAGAATTTCCGGGGTGAGGCCGTTTTGCCCATAACACCAGAAGCCGGTCAGGGTGTTCTGAATCTCTGGAGGGAGATGGGTTGGCACCTGCCCTGGTTCGCTTCCAGGAGAGCCAGGCCTTTGTGGCTAAGGTTCCGACCTACCTCAAAGAAGAATGAGAGAATTGTGTTTTGAGCGACGCCTCTGAAGTGACTACCTCTTCAGGCCTGAAGTATCAGGTCCTTACGCCAGGAACGGGAGCTGAAGCCCGTCCGGGCCAGCAGGTCACGGTCCATTATACCGGCTGGCTGACCAACGGAACCAAGTTTGATTCCAGTCTGGATCGCAATGACCCGTTCCGCTTCAATTTGGGTGGCCGTCAGGTGATCGCCGGCTGGGACGAAGGCGTGGCCGGCATGAAGGTCGGAGAGAAGCGTAAGTTGACCATCCCGGCCGATCTGGGCTACGGCGCCCGCGGCGCCGGCGGAGTGATTCCTCCCAACGCCACCCTGGTCTTCGACGTGGAATTGCTCGGCGTCAGCTAGCCTGGCTGTCCATCCAGGTCTGCAGAATCGCCTGCTGCTCGGGTGCGGGCCTGAAGCGGATGCCGAAGACCCGATTGCCCCCGCCGAGAGGAGCTTCCCAGACCTTCTCAGCGTCGACGATCAGGGGTTGGTCGAGTTCCAGGCGCAGCAAGAAGCGGCGCTGCATCGGCTGGCGGCTGACGATACGGGCTCCCCGCAGGCTCAGGTTGAGGGTCAACCCCTGAAGGTTATCGCCCTGAACCTTCACCTGATGGTTGACCCGGTAACGGTAACGGCGGTTGTTCACGGTGAAAAGCTCGGTATCCATAGCCCGAGTGTAAGTTGTTAGTGTTTCTAAATTATTTTTGAATTATAACAATTTATCCCGGGTCAGGTTACCAGATTAAATCAAGCGCTCGGCCAAACGCTCCAATGCCTTTTCATCAATGGTTTTGCCGTCCAACTGGAGAGCCTGCAGGCAGACGTGGTTGGCGCCGGCTTCCCAATGCTGCCGCACTTTCTCTGCGATGGCGCTCTCGTCGCCCCAGGCCACGAATTCGTCGATGAAACGATCCGATTGCCCGGTGATCTCCGCTTCGCTGAAGCCCAGCTTTTTCCAGTTGTTCACGTAGTTAGGCAGCCTGGTGTACATGTCCAGACAGGCGCGTCCGGCGGCCCGCGCCTTGGTGGCGTCCCCCTCCAGCACCACCTTGTGTTCCACGCACAGCCACTTGTCCGGTCCCAGGATGGCGCGCGCCTGGCGAGTGTGGTCCGGATTCACATTGTAAGGGTGAGCGCCGTCGGCCAGCTCGCTTGAGAGCTTCAGCATGCCGGGAGCTAAGGCCGCCAGTACCACCCGTGAACGTTCGGGAGGCGGGGGAGCCTGGTAGGCGGCTTTTTTCATAGCTTCCAGGTAGTCGCGCATGTGGGCCAGGGGTTTCTCATACTTGTGCCCGCGCATCGCTTCCACCAGGGGGGCATGAGAAACGCCCAGGCCCAGCAGAAAGCGGCCGCCGGAGAGTTCATTGAGCGCGTTGGCGCCGGCCAGGCTAGACTGAGCGTCGCGGGCGAAGATGTTGGCAATACCGCTGGCCACTACCAGGTTTTTGGTATGGCTTAGCAGCCAGCCGGCCTGGACCAGCGAGTCGCGCCCCACCGCTTCGGGGTACCACAGCGCTCCGTAGCCCCAATCCTCGACTCGGCGGGCGAAATCGGCCGCCTGCGTAGCCGTATATTGATCGGTAAAGGCCCAGACGCCCAGGTTTTTGATGTCCATTGTGAACCTCCAGTTTTTTACAAGTTTGTATCTTTTAGGAAAATTTTAGGAAATAAACTTTACCTATACTGAATTCAAAGAGGCGACCGAGACCAGGCATCCACCCAGGGAGAGCCGGCCGGTGCCCTCCAAGGACTAAGGAGAGACAGCGCAGATGAAACCGTTTTCTTGCACCCAATCCATCATTCAGATCGCCTTTGACCGCCTTTCCCAGCCCCAGAGTCTCGACCGTCCCGCCAGAACCCAGGCTTAGCGCCACTCCAGGGTCATCGGCAGACCCCCGCGCGGCCGCAACGTGACCAGCGCTTCCGTGCCGACCCGCGTAGTTGGGATTGCAGCATGCGCTGGACCGCCTCGGGGTGGTTGAGCAGCACCACCGAAAAAGGACCATAGCGGTAGCGAACGATGTCACCGAAGCGATTGGTCAACTCCGAGAGAGTGGCCAGCGGGTCGCGCTGAAAGCGGAAGATGGTGGAGAGGATTTCCAGGCCGCGCGGCCCAGGGATGGTTTTCACGGATACATCCAGTTCCGCACCTCCCCAAGGTGCTGGCGGTGAAGCACCAGCAGATCGGCCTCGCGCCGTTCCACGTTAAGGGGTGGGGCCAGGTCGAACTCTCGGAATTTTCCCTCGATGACCTCCAGGAAAACGAACCCCAACTGGCGGCAGATGCCGATGACGGGCGAGGAATCCCAGGGCGTTTCCCAGGCCGGTCCCATTAAAAGCGCGGCCACCTCTTGTTTCCACAGGCGGGCGAAAGAAATACCGATACTGCCTCCCTCGATATCGATATCTTTGAAATGATCGCGGGCGAAACGGTCGACTTCCCAGGCGAACTTCCAGGGGGCGTCGCGGCTCAGCAGCACTCCGTGCTTGAGGGGGCGTTCCTGCACGGCGATGGCTTCGCCCACCTCATATTCGCTGATGCGGTGGACTTTGTCCGAGTCGGGGCGGTAGCCATAGATTTCTTGGGTCATGACATCGCCCACATAGGCGGCCAGCACCTGGCCGTTCTCCACCAGCGAGATCATGGTACCCACTCCGGTCGACTGGCGCCGTCCGAAAGCTTTGGTCCCGTCCAGGGGGTCAAGGGTAAAATAGAGCTGGCGGTCCCCCCCGCATTCGAGACGAAGCTCGTCTTCTTCGGCAATCACGCCAAAATCAGGAAAACACTCGCGCAGCATTTTCAGGTAGATGCGTTGCGCCTGGCGGTCGGCGCTGGTGACCAGGTCATTGCACTCGCCGCCATAGCCCAGCTTGGCCTGGGCTTCAAAAATAAAGCGTTGGCGCCGGATTTCGTTGATGGCGCGGCGCACCATTTCTTTCATGGCCACCCCTACCAGGGGGGCGGTTAAGGTTCCAAAGGTTTCGGACATCCCATCCGCTTCCGCGCGGAGTTTTAACAGGCCTGTTTTTCCATCCAGGCCTGAAGGAGGGCTTCCTGGCGGGCGTCCGGTTTAAAGCGCAGGCCGGCCACCCGATTTTGGGAGCCCAGTTCTTCTTGCCACATGCGCTCAGCTTCGACTTCGATGACCTCGTCCAGTTCCAGGCGCAGGCGGACACGTGCTTTGAGCGGCTGGCGAGTGACGATGCGGGCTCCGCGCAGGCTGAGGTTGAGCGTATAGCCTTGCTCCTGGCAAGCGGAGATGGGGATCTGGCGGTTGACGCGCGGCCAGAGGCGGCGGTTGGACATTTCAAGAAGTTCGGTGATCATGTTCTAATAGTAAAATAAAATTGTTTCCGAGTTGTGTATAGTGAAAATAAGTTTTGTTGCCGGGCTATGACCGATCTGTGACGAAGCGCCGCAGATGGATCGGCACTGGGTCGTCAATTTTTTCGCCCTCTTGCTTTCGGCCGCCCTCATCTGCTTCACGGTAGGCTACCCGGCCCTGTGGCCGCTGGGCTGGGTGGCGCTCTGGCCGGTCTTCTATCTGCTGGAACAAAAGCCGAAGTGGTGGGAACGGCTGTTGATGGGCCTGATCTGGCTCTTTTGCGTGTCGCAGGTCGGCTTCCCCTACGCCGTATCCACCGCCTATCACCATCTCCACGGCCATCTTTTCCAGGCCTGGTTGATGGGCACCATCCTGGGCGTGGTGACCAGCCTTCGCTACCTGGTCTTTTTCCTATTTGCCTTCCCGGGCCGCCACCGTGGCCTCTACTGGGCTTCCCTGTGGAGCGCCTGCGAATTGCTGATCTGGCAGATGATGCCCGTTTACGGAGCGGTGCATGTCCTGGGGGACCGGCCTTTCTTGCAACTGGCCGAGTGGATCGGCGCTCCCGGTGTCTCCTGGCTATGGTTCTTCTTGAGTTTTCGCCTTTATGAAGCCTTGCGGGGCCGAGAGCGGCTGCTCACGCTGGTGCTTTTCCTGGTCAGCCACGGGCTCGGCTTCTTGAGCCTGCAGCACTGGTCCCGGCAGACTTCTCCCCGGCACAAGATCGCCGTGGTGCAGGCCAATCAGCCAAGTGCGCTGGTGCAATCGGTGGAAGTGGGTATGAAGGCCCGCGAGATCATGCTCGAGCAAACCGGAGAATTGCTTTCCGAGGCTACGGTGCCGCCTGAGGTCGTGGTCTGGCCCGAAGCCAGCCTGCCCCTGGTCGAATACACGAAACTGCAGGGCATTCCATTACTGGGCGTGGAGTTGATCTTCACCGACTTTGAGCCGGGCAGGCAGGCCGGCTACGTGCTGGCTCGTTTGCTCGATCGGGAGGGCAAAAGCAAAGCCGTCTACCGCAAGCGCAAACTGATTATGATGGGGGAGTGGACACCCGGGGATCCCAAGCACAGCTTCCAGGTGGGGGATAAGGATGACCTCTTGCCGAGCGCGGCCGGTCCGGCCCTGCCGCTGGTCTGTTTCGAGGGCCTGTGGCCTTCCTTCGTGGCCGATTTTCAGCGCAACACCGAGGGCAGAGCCACCTGGCTGGTCCATCTGGGCTCGGAATCGAGCTTCGGCAGCGACCTGGCCTGTTACCAGAGCCTGAATTTGTTGACCGTCCGCAGCATCGAACTGCGCCGGCCCATGGTGAGGGCCGACAACTCCGGAGTTTCAGGTTGGATCGACCCGACCGGGCAGGTACACGAAGCCACCCAACCGTTTACCAGGGCCAGCCTGATGCTGGACGTGCCCATTTCCGAGGAAGGTGGACTCACGCTATACGCCAGATACGCCGACCGCCCCCTGGCCTGCTTGATCGTGCTCTGTTTCCTGCTGCAGATAACCAGCGCCCGGGCCGTACATGAGCCCCAGGTAGATTAGGAAACTGAGGGCGAAGCCGGCCATCCAGGCAAAATCGTAGATCTTGGTGGAAAACTCGAAGAAGGAGTGGGCAAAGCCGCTGTATTGAGCCAGCACTTGATCCACCGGGTGGGTTTCATCCACTTTAAGCTGAACCAGGAAGCCCGGCAGGTTGAGCAGCACACCGAGAGCCAGAGCTACGAAAGCCCAGGGGTTGAAGCCGCCCGCGTAAGTATAACGACCTTGCTCTTGATAGAGGTCCTCGACTTTCAGTTTGGTCTTGCGCAGCACCCAATAATCGGCCACCATGATGCCGGCCAGCGGACCGAGTAGCCCCGAGTAACCGACCAGCCACTTAAAAATATAGGTGTCGGAACCGGACATCAGCTTCCAGGGCTGAATCAGAATGCCGATGATGCCGGTGATGGTGCCGCCGATCCTAAAATCGATCTTGGACGGCCACAGATTGGCGAAGTCGAAAGCCGGCGAAACCACATTGGCGGCTACGTTCACCGAAAGCGTGGCCACGCCGATGGTGACCAGCGAAAGCAGCACGATGAGGGGATGGCCGAAATCCGGCTTGGCCACCAGTTCGGTGGGGTCCCAGATGGCCTGGCCGTAGATCTTCTCGCTGGCCGAGGTGATGATCACGCCCATTCCCGCGAAAAAGGTCATGGTGGTGGGCAGGCCCAGCGTTTGCCCCAGCATTTGCGCCTTCTGGTCTTTGGCGTAGCGGGTGAAGTCGGGCATGTTCAAGGACAGGGTGGCCCAGAAGCCGATCTGGGCGGTCAAGAAGATGGGCAATTTACTCAGAAAGGTGGGCCAATCTTCCATTTTGCCGGGCTGGCTCAGGATGGCGCCCAGCCCGTCGGCCCGATTGATCATATAGAAGAGCAGCATGAGAGTGACCACCAGTACGGCCGGGGCGGCCCAGCCTTCAAACCAGCGCACCGCGTCCATGCCTTTCCAGATGATCACGATGTTGAGAATCCAGAAGAGGTAAAAGCAGACCATGGTGTGGTGGCTCAAGTTGGCCCAGCCGGAGAAGGACGAGACCAACAGTCGATCCAACGCCACGCCGCCGATCCAGGTTTGGATGCCGAACCAACCGCAGGCCACCAGCGCCCGCAGGATGGCGGGGATATTGGCTCCCCACACTCCAAACGAAGCGCGGCACAAGACCGGGAAAGGAATGCCGTACTGGGTGCCGCCATGGGAATTGAGGAGCATCGGCACCAGCACGATCAGATTGCCCACCAGGATGGTCAGCAGCGCCTGCCACCAGTTCATGCCCTGGGCCAGCAGACCGGAAGCCATCATGTAGGTGGGAATGCAGTGGGCCATTCCGATCCACAGGGCGGCATAGTTATAGGTGGTCCAGGTGCGCTTCTCGGGCGTGGTGGGAGCCAGATCCTCGCTGATGAGCCGGCTCGAATGGCCCTCAACGGCAATTCCCAGGGGTTGATCGTCAGACATAGCCAGCCCGCTTCGCTGCCGACTGCAAACCTCCCGTGAAAGGAGGCGGATGCGGCGAGCACTAAGTGGCCGGGCTATGGTGTGGTTATTCGGGCGGCTCTGGGGAATGTTGGGGCCTCGGCGGCGGGGACGGTGGTTTCTCGACGGACTCACAGAAAATGTGGAGGTTCTCACGGATGCGGCCGGGGTTCCCCACGTGTTTGCGGATAACCTCAAGGACGCTTACTTTGTGCAGGGCTACCTGCACGCCCGGGAACGGGCTTTCCAGATGGAGCTGCAGCGCCGGGTGGGGCAGGGGAGGCTGGCGGAGATCTTCGGCCCCCAGGCTCTGCCGGCCGACCGCTTTCTGCGCAAGCTCGGTCTCTGGCAGCGGGCCATCCGGCTCTGGCCGGAACTCGACCGTGACGTGCAAGCTTTGCTGATGACCTATGCGCGCGGGGTCAACCGGGGCCTGCAGCGCCTCCGTCCGCTCGAGTGCCATCTGCTGGGTTGCGGCATCGAACCCTGGACGGCTCTCCATTCCCTGATGTGGACCCAGGTCATGGCTTTCGACATGGGCAGCAACTGGGAAGCGGAATGGGTACGCTGGGAACTGACCCGCAAATTGGGCAGCGAGGCGGCCCGCCGCCATCACCTCGAGCAACCTCAAGATTTTCCCTCGGCTTCGGGCCCCGCCGCCGGTTCGGCCATGAAGGAACTGTGGGCCGATTACCAGGCTGCTCGCGAAGTGCTCGATCAGTGGGTCAACTGGGGGGGCGGCAGCAATGCCTGGGCGGTCGGGCCACAACGCAGCGCCAGCGGCAAGGCCTTGCTCGCTTCCGATCCGCACGTGCTGGCCAAAGTACCCTCGACCTGGTACGAGGTCCACCTGGAAATTCCCGACCTGCAACTCTACGGCGTGAGTATGCCGGGAGTGCCGGGCATCGTCATCGGCCAGAACCAGCACTTCGCATGGGGCATCACCAACTCGTACGTGGACACTCAGGATCTGGTGCTGGAGCGGCTCGAGGGCGACAAAGTCCTGCGGCCACAGGGCCTGATCGACCTGAAAAAACGCGAGGAGCGCATCAACGTGCGCGGCGCCAAACCGGGTCTGGAAACCGTGCTCGAGACCGACACCGGCCCCATCCTCTTTCACGATGTCGAAGGAACCGCCGTATCCATGCGTTGGACCGGCTTTTCGGGCAAAGATACCACCCTGCGGGCCTGGTTTCGCCTGCTGCATTGCCGCAGCGTCAAGCAAGCCCAGCAGGCTCTGCACGAGTGGTGCAATCCTGTGCTCAACTTTGTGCTGGCCGACACGCAGGGCAATATCGGCTACCAACTGGCCGGCCAGGTACCGATCCGGCACGAATCTTACGGCATTTTGCCGCAGGCCGGCTGGGAGCGGCAGGGAGCCTGGGTGGACTGGGTGTCGCCGGCCGACCTGCCCTCTACCTACAATCCCGAATGCGGCTACATCGTCAGCGCCAACCACGCGCCCGTGCCCCTGGACCAGTCCCCCTTTCTGGGCATCGATTTTTGTGATGGCTTTCGTGCCCAGCGCCTTACCCAATTGTTGGAACGCCGGGAACTAACGCTGGACGACTTCGCCCGCATGCAGATGGACACGGTTTCGCTGGCGGCCCGTCAAGGTGTGAAGCTGCTGCGCCGCGATTTCCGGCCCGATTGGCCGGGAGCCCAACTGGCCGGGGAGTTGCTGGCCTGGGACGGAGATCTGCGCGCCGACTCCCGCCCGGCCGCGCTCTATCAAATCCTTTTCCTGGAGCTGGCCAGACTCGTCTACCTGCCCGACATGGGCGAGAAGCTTTTCTTGCACTGGTGCGGCGCACCGGTTTCCACCCTGGGCGTGCTGGGCGGCCAGGCCGGCCGCTATGTCAGCTTCTTGCTCAACGATTGGGAAGCGGGACAGGACAGAAACTGGCCGGCCCTGGTCAAACAAGCCTGGATACGCGCTCTGGAAGAAGCCACCATTCATATGGGACAGGACATGACTCAGTGGCGCTGGGGCCGCCTGCATACCTTTCAACCTTCCCATCCGCTGGCGGTGGTGCCCGGACTGGCTCCCCTCCTCAACGCGCCGCTCAAGGAATTGGGCGGCGATGTGACCACCATTCTGCAATCGGCGGTGGCGCCGCAAGATCCCTATACGGTCAAAGGTTGGGTGCCCAGCTATCGGCTATTGGTCGAGCTGGGCGGCAGCAGCCGCTCCATCCTGCCCACCGGCCAGGCCGGCTGGGTAGGCGATCCTGGCTGCTTTTCCCACGTGGAGAGCTATCACAGGGGACGTCTCCATGATGGCCTGTTGCAACGCTCGGCCTTGGAAAGCACCCGGCCCGAGCGCCTCATCCTGCTGGCCCGTCAGCGACAGACCCTTGAAAAGGGGCCATGAGACCGCGATAGTAGAAACCTCGACCGCGAACTGGGGAGAGCTGGTTGGGAACGGCAAGCGGCTTATCGTACCGCCTTTCCAGCGCGACTATGCCTGGGAGCGAGATAACTGGGAAGACCTGTGGACGGACCTGGGCGAACTGCGAAAGCCTGCCGCCTTCAGCCACTCATGGGTTCGGTGGTCTTGCAACCCAAGGATGACCGCACCTTCCTGTTGGTTGATGGACAACAGCGCCTGACCACGCTCAGTCTGATGGCCTTAGCGGTCGTCCAGCATTTACACCAAATGGCGGAACATGGGAATGAAACCGCCGAAAACCTGGAACGAGCGGATTTGCTTCAAGCTCAATTCTTGGGCGAAAAAGATCCCGCGTCGCTCATCCACACCTGGAAACTTCGGCTAAATCGCCACTGCAACGAATTTTACCTGTCTTGATGGCCGCCTATCGACGCCTGGACCTGAAACGTCTGGCGGGAATCACCGCCGCCCTGGGCGCCTTTCTCTTTCGGTTCGGAACCGTAGGACAACGGAGAAACAACGAATTGGAGACGGTTTTAGCTCATTTGGCTCAGGCTATTCACAATGGCCAGATCGCCAATGTCTCGGGCGTGGACCGCAGCCTGGCCCCCCTCTATCCATCCGATGAACAGTTTCTGTCGGATTTCAAAATCTGGTCGGTAGCAGCAACCGGCCCCAAAAAGAAATTGGCCAGATTCCTCCTGATTGAGCTGGAGGCTCTGGCTGCCGGAACAGAGGTGCGGTATGATCCAAATAGTTTGACGCTAGAGCACATCCTGCCCGTCTCGCAGGCAGGCGACGGCCTGGAAAATCGCTTTGGAAATCTCGCGCTCCTGGAGAAAACCCTGAACCGGGAAGCTGGTTCGGCTCCGTGGCCTCAAAAACGAGCGATCTATGCCAGGAGCCGGCTGCTCCTGACTCGCGCTATTGCCGCCGAGGAGTGGAACGCCAAGGCTATCGAAAGTCGCCAGGAAGAGCTGGCCAAACTGGCCGCGCGAAGATTCAGGATGCACTCTCAAGATTAGAGCTGCGGCCGGCCAGGTTAGGGGGACTGCCCTGGCAAATCCTCGAATCAAACCGCCGTGCTCGACATACCCGGCGTTCAAGTGGTCAGCGAGTTGGGCCGGGGGGCCCGCGGGGTGGTCTATCGCGGCCGGGCTCGCGACCTGGAGGTGGCCGTCAAAGTCCCGCGCCTGGATCGGGCTGAAGAGGGCCTGGCTTTTCGCCGCGAAGGCAGTTTGCTGGCCAGCGTCTCCCATCCCGGCCTGGCCCGGGTTTATGAGGTGGGCCACAGCGGGCCCACCAGCTTCATCATCTCGGAGTTCATCGACGGCACCACCCTGGCCGAGGAGTTGCGCCTGGGCGCCTTGCCGGTGTCGCGGGTGGAGTTGCTGGCCGTGACCATGGCCGGCGCTCTCAACGAAGTGCACCGGCGCAATCTGGTCCATCGCGACATCAAACCCCACAACATTATCTGGGGCGGCAGCGGGCCGAAATTGATCGACTTCGGGTTGGCCGCCTGGGACAGCCAGGCGGTTGCCGGCGGCGAGTTCTCCGGCACGTTACTCTACGCATCCCCCGAGCAAACCGGCATGCTGAAGCGCCCCGTGGACGGCCGCTCTGACCTTTATTCGCTGGGAATGGTGCTCTTTGAATGCCTGGTGGGACGGCCGCCCTTCTGGGGAGAACCCGCCGACTTGATCAGGCAGCACGCGGTGGTTATTGCTCCCGCCGTGCATGAACTCGACCCGCGCGTGTCTCCCGCCCTGTCGGCCGTGGTGGCTCGCCTGTTGGCCAAGGATCCCGATGATCGCTATCCTTCCGCCTATGCGCTGTGGCTGGACCTGCAACAACTCGGAGCCCTGGAGCGCGGGGAAAAGCCGCTGCCGGCCCCCGCCTGGGCCAGTCCGGAACGGCCGCTGGTGGGCCGTTCCTCGGATTTGACCAGCTTGCGCGAGGCCTGGCTGCCGACCACCGTCGGTCATGGCGGTGTGGCCCTGGTGGTGGGCAACCCGGGCAGCGGCAAGAGCCGCCTCATCCGTGAGTTCCTGCGCAGCCTGCCCGGTCCCGCCATCCTGCCGGCCAAGTGCGATCAGGAAGCCGGTTTGCCCTTCGGGGCTATCCACGAAGCGCTAATTTCCGGCGCCTTCGGGGCTCTCGTGCGCTTCGCGCCCGAAGCCAGCCGCCAGGCCACCCAACGGGTGGTGGCCGCCAATCCAGAGCAATCCCAGGCTCTCAGCTACTGGATCCCGGTTTACAAAGAACTGGTCCAGGAGGGAGCACAAGCCGCCGGGGATTTCTTGCGCGACATCCACGAGATTCTGGGCCGCTGGCTGGCTGAATTCGCGCGCGCCCAAGGCGGGCTGGTGGTGGTGCTGGAAGACGTGCAATGGGCCGATGAAGGAATGCTGCAGTTTCTCCTGCATCTGAGCCCCCACCTGAACGATTCTCCGCTTTTCCTGGTGCTCTCGGCGCGAGAATGGGAAGGGCCCCTACGTATTTTAGAAGGAGGCTTCGGCGGATTGGTGCGGGCTCGGGTGCAAGTGCGCGCCCTCGACTCGGCGGAGACCGGCCAGTTCCTGGAAAGCTACCTGGGGGCCCCTTCCATGCCCGAGATTTGCGCCTGGATTTATCGCCAGAGTCAGGGTAACCCCTTCGCCATCGAACAGTACCTGCGCACCTGCCTGGATCAGGCCGCCCTGCAGCCCCACTGGGGTCAGTGGGTAGCCGATATGACGGCCTTGCGCGCCCTCAATTTACCTCAGGATATCTTCGAGTTGATTCAACAGCGCCTGCACGCTCTGGGGCCGGAAACTCTCGGGGTGTTGCGCACCGCGGCTGTGTTGGGGGGGCACTTCGATGAAAAATTGCTGGGCCGGTTGGTGCCCGGCGATGGGCGGATGTTGCGCGACAGTCTGGCTCAGTCGGTCGCCCAGGGCGCGCTGGAACGCCGCGGTGAAGGGCCCTACCGCTTTGCTCACGACCGCATTCGCGAATCCTTTCTGTCTCACTGGAATGCGCGCGATCTAAAAGCCGAGCACCTGCGCATCGCCGAGTGTTTGGAACAAGCAACCCGGACCTCGGCGAATCGGATGGAGAGCATCTATGCCTGTGCCCGTCACTTTGTGGCCGGCGAGGGGCCGGGGGAAAAGATCTTTCGCAGTTGCTGGCTGGCCGCGCACTGGGCGCGCCGCCAGTGCGCCTTCGACTCCGCCTACGAGTTTCTCCAGCACTGCCTGAGTCACGCGCCGCCCGATCGGCGCTACCAGGTCTTCGACGCGCTGGCCGAGGCCTGCGAGATGACGGGCCGGGTAGAGCAGGCTTTCCATTATTTGGGGGAGGCTCTCAGCCTGGACATTCCTCCCCTGGACAAGGCGCGCTGCCGCTTGCGCCGTTGCCAGATGGGCTTGCAGAACCCCGAATGGGGAGCGGGTGGACGTGAACTGGGTCAGGCCTTTGCCGAACTCGGAGCCAGGGCGCCGGCGGGCGGAAAAAGCAGCCTGTGGGCTTCGCTGCGTCATTATCTGGGTTATGTTCTGGGACGGCCCCTGGCGGCGCGGCCGGCCGCCGAAGATCTGACCGTGCTGGCGCAGCTCTACGACCAGACCACTGTGGTCGGTTATTACCGCGGCGACATTCCACGCACGCTGGAGAGCGTGGCCGTCGGCCTGCGTCTGAGTTTGACCCTGGGGCCCACCCGGGAAACCGTGCGCAGTCTGTGTTTGATGAGCTTCGTTACGGCCATCGGCCACTGGCATCGGTTGAGCGACTACTATTTGAGCGTAGCCGAACAAAGGGCCCGAGACTTGATGGATCCGGTCAGCCTGCGCCGCGTCAAAGCCTTCCGCGGCCTGGCCTACTTCCAGCGCAATCGCGTTCTGGAAGCGCTGGACATTTTCTGGGAGGCCCTTTTCGCTGAGGGCCCGCGCCTGCCCATGAGCGATTACTCCACCGTGCTCGGGGCACTCACCTGGGCCCACATGCTGCGGGGAGACTTCCACAAAGTTCTGGAGGTACTCGAACGCGCTCGCCACATGTTCGCGATTACCGATCGTCCGCTGCCTACCGAAATTCGTCTACTCGAAGCCTACCAGGTGGTCGCTCACTCGGCCTTCGAACGAGTGGTCGATTTCACGCCGTTTGTCTCGGACGCCAAATCCGTCTGGCAGGATTTGAGCGTGCCCGGTTGCTACCTGATCGCCCTGCTTTTCCGGGGGGAGTGGGGAACGGCCGCCGAGCCACCACTGCGGGCCATCGAAGCGGCTCTGGCCGGCGAGCTGCCCATGCATGTCAAGCACGCGCTGGTTGCCAGAGCCTATATCTGGATGCATCGCACCCAGCACAGCGAAAATCGAGCCGAACCCTTGCGCTGCTTCGGCCAGACCTTGCTGGAGCTGTCGGTCTCTTCCCGGCAGGAGTTGCTGGCCGGGCACGCCATGCTTTTGCGGGCCGCCTGGCTGCGTTTCCAAAAGCGCTTCCAACTGGCTCGCATGACTCTGGAGCAGGCCCAGCGCGTGGCCGAGAAACTGGACAGTCGCTGGCTTTATCTGGAGGTCTTTAGCGAACGCTCGCGCCTCCTGGCCGATCTGGGACAGAAGGCGGCGGCGCGCAGCGCCGCCCAGATGGCCCTGAGCCTGGCTCAACGCGAGGGCTGGAACGAGCGGGCGCGCCAGTTGGCTCGAGAAGCCTCCCTACCCTGGGGCCGTGGTAACGAGACGGAAGTGACTCGGGGCGGTGCCTCCGGGCTGATCCAACGCCGTCAACTGGAGGCCCTGCGCGAACTTAGCCTGGCTTCGGCCAAGGTCTTCGATCCGGCCCGCCTGGCTCATCTGGTGCTGGGCCAGGTCATCCAGTTGATGGGCGCCCAACGCGCCCTCTTGCTGCTCTTCCAGGGAGACTACCTGCAGGTCGTAGCGGCGCGCACCCAGGAAGGCCCGGTGGAAGGATCCCAGATGGGCTATTCGCGGACGGTGGTGGATACGGTGGTGTCCCAGCGCCGCTCGGTCATCGTGAACGGCGCCCAGGAAGGTCTGCAACTGGGAGCGCAAAGCGTGGTGGCTCAGGATTTGCGCAGTGTGCTGGTTTCGCCGTTACGTCTGCGCGACTCGTTGGTGGGCGTGATTTACCTGGACAACAGCGCCACCCGCGGACTTTTCGACGAGGACGACCAGGAACTGCTCGAGGCCATGGCCAGCCACGTGGCGGTGGGCCTGGAATCGGCGCGGGCTCTCCAGATCGAGTTCCAACTGAAAGTGGAACGCGGACACCGCCAGGTCGCCGAGAAACTGCGCGACTTCGCCACCCAGCTCTCTATGTGCGGTTCCCTGGAAGAAATTCTCACGCTGCTGCGCATCACCATCAGCCAGGAAACCGGACTGGAAGATTTCTGCGCCGTTCTGCCCGAGGGAGCTGGAATTCGCTGTCTGATGGGGGAAGTCCAGCAACGCGATTCTCTGATCGAAGAGGCTCTGCGCCAAGAGCGGCTGGTACAGCGGGAAAACTCGATGGTGGTGCCCTGTACGGGGCGCAATGGGCCGGTGGCTTTGCTCTGCTTGAGCGGATCGCCGGAGCAGCAAAGCGAGCGGGCTCGCGAGTTTATCGAGACGGTGGCCCGCCAGTCGGCTCTGGCCATGGATCAGGTGCTGTTGGTGCGCCAGTTGATCGAGATCGCCACCACCGATGCTTTGACGGGAGTCTCCAACCGGCGCCACTTCCTGGACCTGTGCGAGCGCGAACTGGCCAAGACCCGGCGTTACAAGACGCCGCTTTCGCTGATCATCCTGGACATCGACCATTTCAAGAAGTTCAACGATACCTACGGGCATGATGTCGGCGATGACGTCTTGCGCACGGTGGCCCAGGCGCTCAAGCATGAGTTACGCACCGAGGATATTTTAGCCCGCTACGGTGGTGAAGAGTTTGTGGTGCTGCTGCCGGAGACTCCACTAGGCGACGCCCTTTCGGTGGCGGCCGAACGTCTGCGCAAACGCATCGAGAATACTCCCCTGGAGACGGTGCACGGTTCGCTCAAGATCACCATCAGCCTGGGCGTGGCCACTTTCTCAGAAGCACGCAACGACATTCGCACCATTTTGAAGCGGGCCGACGAGGGCCTGTATGCCGCCAAGCAGCGCGGGCGAAATCAGAGCGTGGCGCTGGCCGACGACGAGAGTTGATGGCGGCGCAGCAGCCAGGGCAGCAACAAGCACCAGCCAAATAAGGCGGGCGCCAGCGCGGTCAGGCCCAGGGCCAGTTGCCCCGGTGTCGGCGGCGGCGAGGTCAGGCCCCACTCCAGCACCTTCCTTTCCTCCAGCGGCAGGGTGCGCTGCACCAGGGTCCACTCTTTGACTTCGACGGGGTCCAGAATCAGCTCGCTTTCCCGGTCCTGGCGCCAGTTGCGTTGATTTCTTCGATAGCTGCTATCTTCGAGATAGGGATAGATTTCCGCCTGCACCTGCCAGGCTTTATCGGTACTCAAACGGACGTTCTGTTCGTCCACCCAGTTTTGCAGCGCCTTGCCCGCCAGCTCCTGGGCGGCTTTGGCCGGCTCCTCGGGACTCTCTTTCAGGTAAAGAACCGATTGTAGCGTGATTCTCCGCGCCTTAGAACGTTGCAGACGGCACAAAAAAAGCGCGCGGTGTGGCCCGAGCAGGCCGTCGAGTTGAGATTGCACGCCGATTTGCAGCGGATGCACTTTACCGGAAGGAAAGTTGATGGCCGAATAATTGAGATCGGCTCCCTTACCGTCCAGCAGTTTGACGTTTTCGGCTTTGATGGTCGGTTTGTAGGCCTGGACCGTTTGCACGGCCTGGCGCTGAAGTATCCGATCCCCGGCGAAAGCGCCGTGCTGCATCGAGAGCATGACCACCGCCTCGCGTCCTTCGTGGAGGACCACGTTGGCTTCCTTGACGCCGGGTAAATGGGCCAGCTCGGCCAACAAGTCCGGCGGAGTGGACCAGGCTTCGGGGGTCGCGGCCGGGGCTGGAGGTGCCGCGGTTTTTAAGGTCTCGAGAGCTCGCTCTTTGTCGGACGCCTCCACCAGCAACTGGGACCAATCCATGTTCGGGCGGCAGCGAATCTGACTGTTTTGCAAGGTTTCGATGTAAGCCATCAGACCTTGAGGAGAGGTGGAATTCAGCCCCAATAGCTCCGGTCGGGGATAGTGCCAGGCCAGGTTGGAGCCCAGGCCCAGAATGACAAATCCGGTGAGCACGAAAGCCCTGCGAAATCCTTGCATACTCCAGGATTCTACCCCGACCGTCTATAATACTGCTACTTCCAGAACCCCGGAGGGAATCGTGATGAACGAAATCGGCAGAGGCATGTCCGGACTGTCGGGCCTGGCCCCGCGCAAGCATAGCAAAAACCTGGTGGCCGAACGCGCTCCCAGCGAGTCGTTTCAAAGTGGGGAAATCGCTCCGGGCCTGATGAAGAAGTCTCACTTTCAACCTTCGCCGGCGGAGCAGCCCGAGGTCAGCAAACGCGGATTGAACACGGGCAAAACGGTGGCGCTGATGGTCACCACCCTGGCGGCGGGGGCCGGGGCGCTGGGTCTGGCCAACGCCCATCCCGGCCCAACCCACGCACAAATCCAAATGTCCCAACGCGACGCGCACAAAGCCGAGAAGAATTTCGCTTACCTGAGTGAGGTCGTGACTCAGCAAGGGGGCTCGCTCAAGTCGGACCCCAACAGCCTGACGGGCCGAGTCTTCCACCAGCAGAGGCCGGTCGACGCGGCCGAGGCCACCCGGTCCATGGCCGACGGCTACACAGTTTACCTGTATCCCAACGCCCAGAGCGAAGAAGGCATTCCCATCAACTCCCTGGAGGAGCTAAAGCAGCTCACCGGCCAGGTCCGTTCGCAAGTGGCCCAGGCCCATCTCAAGCAGGGCCTGGAACATCTCAAGGATGGTCTGAATCAGGTGGGCCAATCCCTTCAGGACGGTCTGGAAGACCTCTTTAAATAGGCGCTCGTCGTATAAGCTGGCCCACATGCACTTCCATCGGGCGCGAGCCCTTCTTGGTCCGGGTGTCGGGAATGGCTTTCCAGCGGATCTGCACGTCCACGTCGTAGAGGCCGTTTTTCAGATCGCGGGAAGACACCGAGTAACTATAATAGGCCGGCTCCGTGGCGGTGTGTCCATAGACAAAGGTTTCGCGACGCCGTTGGGTGTCCTGGCGAGCGACCAGGTCCTCCAGTATGCGCCGGGCGATGGCCATGCCCGCCTCGGGCTGACCGGGCAGGGCAGGGCGGGGCAGGCAGAGCGGTCCCAGGCAGACCCCTGAAGTCAGTCCGATGATGACGATTTCAGCTCGCGTGAGACGCACTCGGCAATGTTCGTCCCGTCGGAATGGAAACCTGGAGTTCAGATAGTTTTTAGGCGGCTCGGTTAGTCTGGATCTATGTTGTTGAACCTGCGCCCCAACCCCAACCCGGCTGGCGACTTTGTCCGCCAGGTCGGCAAAAAAGTGATCGATAGCGATTTCGGCACCGAGCTGCCCGAAGCTTCGCGAGATACGCTGGTTCTGGCCACCACCGGCGGCGCGGTGCTGGGCGCGGCGGTGGGAACCTATATGGGTTTCCAGTCGCAGGCGGGCAACCGCGTCAACGAGGAATGGCGCACCCACAGCATCAACCATCCACATTTGACCGGCTATTCGCACACGGCCGTGCCCGATTACGACCGGGTCTGCCACTATGAAGGTTCCGGCGACGATCGCCGCGAGGTCTGCCACGACGAACTGGACGGCTGGTGGCACCGCTATTCTCCGCGCATCCGCGAGGATCAGGTGGGAACTTACAACGCGCCCGAGTTTCACAACTCGAAATGGGCCGAGCCGTTGCTGGGCGGTTTCCTGGGCGCTCTGAGCGGCGGTTTGTTGGGCCTGGGCATCGGTATCGGCGTCAATGCCCTCAAGCACAGCTTGAATCATGACGAGGCCGGCGCCTCGGAGAATTCCTTGCCTCAAGCCAAACGGGAAGAGTTGCACAGCCGGGCCGGCATGCTGGCTCTGGGAGGCGCCGCCGTAGGCATGATCGGCGGCGGAGCACTGGGCCACGTGGCCGGTGTCATCGAGCAGGCTCAGAAGGAAGTGCACACGCGCGAGTGGATGGGGCCGGTTTTGCAGAACCAGCGCATCGGCGAGATTCCTTCGGATTACTACGAGCACAACCTCGGCCTGGGTTTCCCCGGCCTGGGAATCGGCTTTGGTCGAGGCACCAGCGGGGTCTATCGCGACGTTCCTCTTTACAATGCCGACGGCACTCCGCAAATGCAGCGCGTACAGCATACCTTTGATACGGCTCGCTATGGCCCCGTCAGCGGCGCCATTATGGGTGGTCTGATCGGCGGCGGAGTGGGCTTGGCCGCGGGCATTGCCGGGGGTACTTTGCTGAAGATGGTGGAAAGCCGACCCAAGGACAAGCCCCAGGGTTAAGCCATGGTGAAGGATTTTCTCAACGGCTTTCTTTCTCTGGTGAGAGGTAAGGGACCGTCCTGGGCTTTTGAAGAACGGCGCAACCTGATACGTCTCAAGTGCAGCTACCGCAGCATGTATTCCAGCGCCGAGGGCCGTTTTCCCGGCACCATCAACGACCTGGGCGAAGGTGGACTGGCTCTGAGCAGCCGCCATCCTCTCAAGGTCGGCCAGTGGATTACGGTCTACTGTCCCTTCGTCGATGTCGACGGTCCCAACGAGCCCATCGAAGGCCAGATCTGCTGGACTCGGCAAGTGGGGGAGCTGACCAACTCGGGTATGCGCTTCACCGTGACCCCCCACTCCTGGGTGTTTTCTATTTTGCAACTGCTGGGTTTCTCCAGTCTCTCTTCGCGTAGCAAGCGCCGTTGGGTGCGGGCCGAGTGCAAACTCCCGGCCGTGGTGGGAGAGCGCCAAGTTCAGGTGGAGAATCTCGGTGTGGGTGGGGCGTTGGTCAAGGCCAAACCTCGCCTGCCGGTGGGCGAGGCGACCATCACCGTGGGCCCTTATCTCAAGCTTGAAGCGCTGGCCCTGGCCGGAACCGTGAGCGAGGCCCGCGACGATGGCGTGCAGGGAATGGAGTTCCGCGAACTGGACGGACCCCAATTAAAGCTGCTTGGTCTCTACCTGAAAGCTCTGCTGCGCCGCTCTTTCGACGCTTAGCCTGAAAGGCCCGAGAGCCAACCGGCCAGAGCGGCCAGGGCCATGGTGGGGAGAATACCCAGGCGTTTGCTGCCGACCAGGGCGGCGGTGGTCAGGGTCAAGGCCCAGTCCAGCGGGCGATGGTTGGTGGATTGGGCCACCAGGGTGGCTGAAGCCAGCATGGTACCCACTGCGAAAGGCCTGGTGGTGCGTTCCATGAGCCGGCGCCAGCGCGAAGCCCGCAGGCGATTCCAGGTGTTGCGCACGGTGAACACCAACAGGCCGGTGGGTCCAAACATGCCGATCACGGCCGCCAGCGCGCCGGAGGTACCCGCCGCCTGGAAGCCGACCAGAGCCACCACCATCATGCTCGGGCCCGGCGTCACTTGAGTGAGGGCATAGAAGTCGACGAACTGGCGGTCGCTCAGCCAGTGCTGTTCCAGGACGGCCTGGCGTTGCAGTTCGGGAATGATGGCCGAGCCTCCGCCCAGGGCCAGCAGCGAGAGGGCGGTGAAGACGGCCAGCACTTTCCAGATCACGGCTGGCGGTCCATCAGCAGCGAGAGCAGTAGAACCATGACCACTACCGCCAGCATGTGCAGGCGCAGACCGGCCAGGCAGCCGAAGACCAGCAGGGCCAGGAAAAGCAACCAGCCGTCGCTCAGGTGCTTGCGACCCATTTGAATGGCCGTGCCCAGGGCCACGCCGGCCGCTCCCGCTCCCAGGCCGGCAAAGATCGCCCGCAGCAGCGGTCCTTGTTCTAAACGTCCGTAGGCGATACCCAGTCCCAGCACCAGAAAAAAGGGAAGAGTGATCAGTCCCAGCAGAGCCGCCAGGGCACCTTTCCAGCCGCGCATTTCGGCTCCCAGAAAAACGCTCATGTTGAGGGTGTTGGCGCCCGGCAGCAACTGGCAGACGGCCACCGCCTGGGCGAAATCATCCTCGCTCAGCCATTTCCGACGGTGCACCGTTTCCTCGCGGATCCAGGCCATGGTGGCTCCGCCCACGGAAAACAACGAAATCCGGGTGAAAGAGACGAAGATCGCCCCCAGCGGAGGCCGATCAGACAAGCGCCAGGTGGGAAGGACGCGAAGCAGCCCAGTCGGCCAGGAAGGTTTGCAGCAGATCGGCCAGCGGTACTGGATGGGTCACCACCACGCCCAGCTCGCGGCGCAGCTCAAAGCAACTGCGGTCCAGGTTCATGGAGCCGACCAGCGCTTGTTTTCGGTCGATTAGCACCAGCTTGGCGTGCATGGCCGGCTTCTTGATCTCGCGTACTTCTGCTCCGTGAGCCAGCAACTGGCGCAGATTGGCCGAGTTCTCGGCGATGTCCCATTCGGACAACCCTTTGAGGCCGCTGCTCAAAAAGCACACGCGCAGGCCGCGGCCGAGGGCGGCCAGCAGGCAATCTTTGATCTGTTCGTCGACCAGCTTGGGATTCTCGATGAGAATCTCCTCGCCAGCCCCTTCGATCAGCGCTTCCAGGCGGCGGCGGGAATTGCCCAGGCTGCCCTGGCTCCAGACCAGACGACGCGGGCTGAAGGAGCGGCGCTCCCAATCGGCTTCGAATCCCTCGACGACTTCAGCTACTTCTTCCTGGTTGCGGGAAACGATGGCGTAGCCGCGGGTCTTCTTGAAGTATTTGTCGGCAAAATTGAAGGTGCAGATGAAGGCCAGCTCATCGGCCACCATCGACTTCTCGTGGGTGACATAAAAACTGGGGTTGGTCCATTCCACGCGCACGCCCCCCTGCCGGAGGGCTTCGGCGGCTTCGTCATTGGCCCGCGAACCATCGGAACGGCTGGGGTTGAGCATCACGCGCACCTCCACCCCGCGCTGCCGGGCGCTGATCAGGGCCTGCTGAATGCGCTCCGAGGTCAACTTGAACATCTTTACATAAATGCGCCGGCGCGCCTGGCCAATCACTTCCAAAATGCTCTCGATACCCGCCTGGGGCATCGCCAGCACGGCGTGATCACGAGCGGGCACGGCATGCAGTTGGGGACGGCGGGAAACCGGTTGCTGGTCAATCGATGGATGGGGAACGGAAAGTCGCAGAGCCTGGCTGTCCATTGGATCGAAATCCCTTCGGCAGTCTTTTCACCAGCATAAAGACCGGGGAGCATGAGGGGTTTTCCGATCTGTTACAGCCTCGTCAGACCCCACATAAGCAATAACAGCCTGGTTGGGGGAGCGAGTTTGGGCTCGGTAGCCCAGTTGCCGCCTCCAACGGGTCCGGGCCGAGACCGGGTTGACCCGAACAGGGATCTGAGTCTTGCAAGGTTAAGGAAGTGTCAAGATATGATTGCTGAAGATCCCAGTCGCTGGCTCAAGCCGGTCTTTCAATTCCACCAGAGCGATACGTTCCGACGCTTGCTATTTTTACTCATCGGCCTGGCCATCTATACGGCGGCGCTGGCTTATGTCGAGCTGGACTACATGCACCTGCGCGACAGCCATCCGCTCAAGAGCATCACCTTGATGCATGGTTTGCTTGGTTTCGCCATCAGCATGCTGCTGGTGTTTCGCACCAACACGGCCTATGAACGCTGGTGGGAAGGGCGCAAACTGTGGGGGGCGCTGGTCAATTGCAGCCGCAACCTGGCCGTCAAGCTCCACACCTATCTACCTGCCGACCAGCTTCTGGAGCGCCAGTGGTTCGGCCAGATGATCGGGCTTTTCGCCAATGAAATGCGCACCCATTTGCTGCTCGAGCGGACTCGCCTGGCGCTGGACGAACGCCCGCATCCCGAGATCCCTGACTTTGACCGGGGCAAGCATGTCCCCATCCAGGTGATCACCAGCTTGATGCAACGCCTGCACGGGCTGCAAAATAACGGGCACCTGAGTGAGAACCAGATGCTGCTGATCAACAACGATGTAACAGCTTTCCTGGACATCTGCGGCGCTTGTGAGCGCATCAAAAACACACCCATTCCGTACAGTTACACGACCTTTATCAAGAAATTCATCGTGGCCTATACAGTGACGCTGCCCCTCGGCTACGTCTTCGTGCTCAGCTGGTTATCGGTGCCCGTGGTGGTTTTCGTTTTTTACGTGCTGGCCAGTTTGGAGCTCATCGCCGAACAAATCGAAGATCCCTTCGGCCACGACGCCAATGACCTGCCCATGGATCGTCTGTGTAAGACCATCTCATCCAACATGGTCGAGATCCTGGGTTAATACTGAGGGCAGACTGCGCGGCAGCAGAGCTTTCTTGAGGCGCCGGGCGGCCCGCTCGAGTTCCACCAGGCTCTCCAGGGTCCGCACCAATTCCCCGCTTACCCCCAGGATGGTGGCTATACGATTGACGGCATTGCGCTCGGCCTGGGCATAGACGCCGTCGGAGCTGGCTAACTCGATGGCGTCCCGCAGTAAGTAGCGAGCTTCGATGCCGCCCAGGCGAAAGCTGGGCAGCACCTGGAGCAGTCGCGTTTCCTGAGGGTCGAAAGCTTCGATTTGCTGGCGCACCGCTTCCGGGACTCCCATGTAGCGCATGCCCACTCGCAACGCCTGCATCTCTCGGTCGGAGACGGTCCCGTCGGCCGCAATCACGATTTTTAAGGCTTTCAAATAGCCCAAAATGTGTTGCGGCGGCACATAGGCTGAGTAGCGTTCCGCCTGGCGTGGGGGTGAGGGAAGCATCATGCACGATTCCCCACCCAAACTCCAGGGCCTGCCCCCAGGAAAAGGAAGAGCAGCCTTGTATGTTTCTGATTAGATGGGCCGTGAACGACCTGACATGTTTGACGTTGCCAGTGGCGAGTGCGAACTGGTCGATTTTCTCTTGACCCGCTTTGACCCCATCGATCTCAAAACCAAAATAAAATTCGATCCCACCGCCCAGGTGGACGAGCAGCTCGCCCCGCCCAAGGAAGAAGAAGCTGTTCCTCTGGTGCCCGACAAACCCGACCCGGAACCCGTGCCCTTGCAACTCAACCTCAAGATGCCGCCTCCTCCGGGTGCTCCGGCACCGGCGGCCGATCCCGGCGACGGTTACCGCGCCGCCGCCGCGGAGCCCCCGGGCGCTGACGATCAGGCTCTGTTCGAGGCGCCTGAGGATGCTCAACCAGAAACCTCCCCCGCTCCGGGAAGCCAGGATTGGCTGGCGCTTTACCACCAGCGCTTTCAGGAAGCCGCTCAGCGCTATCAAGAAGAGCTGGGGCCTACCAAGAACGAAAAAGATGAGACTGAGTAGGCTCCTTCTGCTGGGGTGTCTGGCCTTGTTGCCGGTCGGGGCGGAGGGCACTCACTACTACCTGCGCAATCGCGAGGTGCTGGGCAAAGTGGTGGGCGGTGACGTCTATGTGGCGCGCGACCAGCTCTCCAAGTTGCTCAACCCTGAAGAACTGAAACGCTTGCAATTTGATGACCGCGGCCAGGCCAGCATCGAAGGCCAGAAAGGGCCGGAAGGGCCCGGGATTTCGCTAAGCTGGATGGCCACCGCACTCGGCTTCACGCGGCGCACCAGCCCCGGTACGGTCGATTGGGTCAAGATTCAGAGCGACACGACCCCGTTGGCCACTTCCCCGGAAGTCTGGACCCGCCGCGCCGAGTATCGCGAAGCGCGGCGGCGCCTCAATGAAATCCTCAAAGAAGTGCCCAGAACCGACCGGCCGGAACTGCAGGCGCGAGTGGAACGCATCGGTAACCAGGTCATCCAGGCGACTCCCCTGAAAGACATGCCCTGGACCTTCGTGGTGGTCAAGATGAGCGCGCCCAATGCCGCCTGCACCGGTGAGGGACACGTTTTCGTGACCGACAGCCTGTTGGATATGAATATTACCGACGACGAACTGGCCGGCGTGCTCGGCCACGAAGTGGCCCACGGTGTGCGCCGCCACGTCTTTCGCCGCAGCGACCTGCTGCGCGACATCCTGGCGCTGCTCAACGACTACCGGCGAATCCAGGGACAAATCGACCAGGGCAATGACTCGCTGACGCTGCGCCAGCAGGCGGCCGCTTATACGCGCCAGCGCGATCAGTTACAGTACAAGTTCGATCACGACATCTACTACACCAAACTCGACGAAGAAGAAGCCGATGTGCTGGGACTTCGCTACGCCGTTTCGGCCGGTTTTTCGGCCGACGGCCTGGGCGATTGTCTGAGCAAGCTGGAGAAGTTGTTGGTCAAGCAGTTCGGTGCCGCCATTTTGCGCGACGATATGTCGCATCCGCCTACCGCCCGGCGTCTGGAAATCTTACAGAAGGCCCGGCGTAACGCGGGATTCTGAGAGACCCTGGAAAGCCCGCTCCAGCTCGCTGTCATCCACGTAGTGCTGCAGACAGAAGCGCACCAGCAGCTTCTCGTTCCAATGATAAACGGGCAGCTCTACCCGATGTTTTTGAAATAATTTGAGATGAAGTGCGGCCGGATCTTGAGGGAAGGGCCACTCGAAGGCGCGCATTTTCAAGCCTTCCCAGGGCAGAGGACGGGCCCCCAGTTCCTCCAGGCGCCGGCTCACTCGTTGCATGCGTCGGATGCAATAGGACTCGGCTAACGGGTCATGATAGAGCCGCTGATAGTCCAGGCCCGCCGAGGCGGCTAGAAAGGCCGAAGGGTCCCGGGTGGCCTGCATCTGTACCCAGGCTACCCAGGCCGGTTCCCCGATCGGATGAATGGGCTCCACGCCCCAGGAGACGATCAACGGCTTGATCCATTTTTGACAGGCTGGCGCCACCCAGAGCAAGGCCGCTCCTTTGGGGGCCCACAACCATTTGTGCAGATTGCCCATATAAAAATCGACGCCCAGTTGTTCCAACTGCAAAGGAATGTGACCCGGGGCATGGGCGCCGTCGATGATGCTCCACAGGCCTTTGTGGCGAGCCCAGGCGCCGATTTCCGCCACCGGCAGCCGTTGCGCGGTGGCGCTGGTGATGTGGCTTGCCACCACGGCCCGGGTCCGCGGTGTGCAGTGCGCCTCCAGAATATCCAGCCAGGTTTCGCCGAGCACGAACGGCGCGCTCACCACCTCAAAGCCGCGCTCGGCCGCGAAGATCCGCCAACAGCGAAACACCGCGCCGTATTCATGGTCGTTCAGGAGCACCTGGTCGCCGGGACCCAGGGGTAGAGCGTGGGCCACCCAGTTCATGGCCGTGGTCGTGTTGACCACGAAGGCGGTATTATCCAGTTCCGCTCCCAGATACTCGGCGATGGGCGCGCGCGCCTGGCGCAGCAACCCGTCCTGGCGGCGCACATGGAACTCCACCGTGCGCGCCTCCATCTGGCGCTGCCAATCCCATTGCCGGCGCAAAACAGGCAGGGGGGTTGCTCCATAGGAGCCGTGATTTAAGTGCCCGATCTCGGGATCGAGCAAGAAATGACGGCGGTGGCGAGCCCGCATTAAAAGAGCTTGGCGAAACGCTGAACCCATACCTGAGTCTTGGCCAGCGCCTGCGGGTCGTTGCCGCGTAGCGCCTGATAGCAAAGCACTCCGATACGGTAGGCCTCTTTCACCAGGGTCGATTGCTCTTGAATGGGCTGAAGGCGGCGTAGAATTTTTTCCAGCAAGGGAATCAGGTTGGGATCAGCGGCGCCGCCGGCCTGCGCGCATTTGGCCAGAGTTTGGTAGACCAGCTTGAGGTCCACCATGATGGCCTGGCGGAACTCAGCATTGCTGCTCAACACCTGGCGGGCGATGGTCTCCGGGGTCACCTCTCCCGATCCGGCGGGTTGCGGGGGCGGCTCTACCGGAGTGGTCGGTGGGGGTGGGGGAGGAGTGGGCGGAACGACCGGAGTCGGCTCCGGCCGGGCCGCGACTTCTACCTTGGCCTGACCGCCCTGGTTGGGCTTGGGAAGTAGCTTGGGCCCTTCATCCACGGCCACTACCGCAGCTTTCCCCTGGGTGGCGGCCACACCGGGATTACGCAGCACCGGCTTGCCCGACATCATGGGCTTGCCGCCGGCTGCTCCAGCACGTCCGGAACCCATCATGGGCTTGGCTTTGGCGCCTTCCTTGATGCCGCCGTGCAACTTGTTTTTCACTTCGTGCTTGGCTTTGTTGCCGATCACCGCCTTACGGATCAGGCCACTTTGATTCTCGTCCTCCGCTTCGACCGGGATGGGTCGGACCGGGTCCGGCTCGGCCATTTCGGGTTGGGGCGGACGCGGAGGCAGGTCCTCGATGGGAGGAGGCAGACCAATCTTCATACCGCCGCTCTTGGTGGTATTCTTGGTCAGGTCCACCACCACTTCGGGCTTCCACTCGGACGGCACCAGCGGCGGGAGCCAGGTGGCCCCGCCGGCGGCGGCCGAGTCGGTGAGGACGGAAGCGGTGTTGTCTCCCACCAGGCGATAATCTCGGGCCAGGCTGGCGCTCACGTCCCTCAGACGACTGGCGCGCGGACCGGTGATCAGGCGAAGCTCGTCCGACATCTCGCGCGCCTTCAGGTGGGCCCAGACCACACCCAGCGCCGGATTCTGAGAGGCCAGCGGAGCCACCGCTTCGATCCAGGGCGGGCCCGAGAAAATCCGCGCGCGCGCTTCCAGGCCGCCATTGCCAGCCTTCAAGCCCAACACGGTAACCGCATCGTTCAGACCCAGGCCCGGCAGGCTGACCGGGCTGAAGGTCTCGGCGTTGATGCCCAGCCCCTGGTCGACCAGGGTTAGGTCGGTCAGCAGCGGGCAGCGGGTATCCTGCACGATTTTGTTCATGGTCATTTCATCCGGGCCGGACTCGCCCACAAAGACGGCCTGGCCCCGGGTGTAACCGGACAGGCGCCGCAGAAACGAAGGATTCACGCCCTGGTCGATACCGACGCAGTTAAAGCGAATGTGGGGTTGGTACTGGGTGAGAGTGGCGTAAATTTCCGGTTCGTTGCCTAGCTTGCCACAGGCCAGCACCACCACCACCATGCCGCGTCCCTGCTCGGAGGCTAACTGCAGGACTCGCTCAAGAATGGTGCTCATGTCGGCTCGACCCGTGGGTTTCAGGTTTTGCAGCCAGGCCAGAGCGGCCGGAACATGCGATTTATCGCAAGGTATACCGGTCTCGTAGCCGGTCAACTGGTTGTTGAATCCCACCAGGGAGAAGTTCTCGCCGGGGCCCATGCTGTTGAGCAGCTGGGCGGCCACTCGTTTGGAGACTTCCAGGCGCGCTCCCTGGGCGTTGTCGGAAACGTCCATCAAAATGATCAGATGGCGGGGCAGGGTCGAAGGCGGCCCCAGCAACGGAGCGTGCAGATGGTAAAGGAAGTGCTGCCGGCCCTGGCGCAAAATTCCTTGAGGGTTCTTTTCGTGGCCGAAGCGGTAGGTCAGGGTGAAGTCGCGCGCCGGCAGTTCCGTGCGGATCATTTCCAACAAGGCCTCGCCGGAGGCCTGGGGACGAAATTCCATAGGGTGACTGCTGGCAATGCGCGTGGGCGGAGTACCGGTCATCTCCAGAGCCACGCTGATAGCCACATTGGGACCGGCCACCAATCCTGGGGCCAGGCTGACCGGAGTTTCCTGGTCCATCTGATCGAGCGATAGACCGCTCTGAAAACGCGCGCTCATCATCAGCGGGAAGACGAAACGAAAATCACCTTCCCAGCAGGGCAGCAGCTCGGCGTAAGCCAGGTCAATATTGATGGTTTCACCCGGGTTGACGCTTCCCAGGGGCACGCAAAAGACGGTTTGATACTCGCTGGCGAAGAGCCCGGCCAAAAAGCCGGGAACCTGGTGGCGGGTCAGGTTGGCGGCCTGCTCTTTGGGGACTACTTGCAATTCGCAGTTGCGCTGCCCTACCTGGGCGCGGAAGCGGGAAACGGTGGCGTTGGCGTTGAGCGGGAAGACATAGTACAGCTCGACCGGTTGGGAGGCCGCATTCTGGAAGCTTTGCACCACTTCGACGGCGGCCACCGGCCCGGCCAAACGCACGCGGACCAGCAGGCGCCCGAGGTTCGCTGAAGTGATCTGAGAGCCCAAACAACCCAAAACGGCCCCCGGCCCCAGGGGCAGGCGGCGAGTGGCGAGCTCTTTCTCGAGCGGAAGGTGCTCTATGCTGTTGGCTGACTGCATGGCTACTGGCGGGGCCCTTCGGCCAGAAACGTCCTTTCCTTCACTTTCCGGAAGCCATCTCTTCGACGGCGCTCCATATCTGCGCTGCCGCCTCTTCTCGAGAATGTGCTTTAAGCCATTCCGTCAACAAATCACGTTCGTCTATCAGTAGTCGCAAACCGGGAAGGACCCTTCGGGTCAGCCAAGTCTCGTTCCTGGCCAGTGGCTTACTTTCGACGGATTCTTCCGCGCGCGAGGCAGACTCCACTACTTCGGTTAGTTCTTGCTCGGTTCGTCCAAAGAGTTGCTTTTGAATCTCGGGAAGCGGCAGGTACTCGGCCTGCAATATTTTGATGGCCAGCAGTTGCAGCAAGTGCCGCGGGCCATATTTGGCCACGCCGCCGTCATAGCTGGAAGGCCTGTCCACCAGGCCGAGGCTGGTGTAGTAACGGATGGTGCGAGCACTGAGGACCTGGGAGACGCGGCCGCCGGGGTTGGGAATCTTGCGCTGCTCCAGCTCGCGCTGCGAATGCTGGCTCAGCTCCTCCAGACTCCAGAGAATCTCACCCGATTCCAAAGTAGGCCTCTCCCTTGTAACAGTAAAACTGTCACCCCATTCAAAAGCAATCGGCTAAACCCTGCTTGTCCAAATCGATGCGCAGATGCAGCTCGACCTTGGAGACACCGACTTCTCCCAGGCTGCCATCACCCGCCTGCAGTTGGATGCTCAGTTGGTTCCTGGCATAGCTGAAGATCACGAAGCTCTGCGGTCCCAGCTCCAGCTCATCCACCGCCTGAGGATCGAAGGTCAGGGCGATGGCGCTACGGGCTCCCTGGCGGGGCGGCTCCAGACTCAGCTTGCCCTCTTGAAAACGAATCGTGTATTGCCGCCCTTTGTTGCTGAAGCGCAAGAGGGTCTCTTCGACGCAGGTCAGCCGGCTGTTCAAAAGCTGGCTACGCAGCCAGTGGAGACCATCGTGGGAACGAATGTAGGCCCGGCTTTGAGCGGACTCCGGTTCGGTTTTTACCAGGCCCAACTTGACGCCGAGCCGGATCGTATAGGCAATGAGGGAGAGCCACACGGAGTGGCCTTTGGAGGCAGGCGCTCGACTCCTTTTCCCTACTCCGCTACACCGACAGTCCCAGAAATTCGCGCAGCCGGTGGAGCGACACGAGCACCTTCTGTTCCGCCTCGGTCGGCTGGTCAGGGGAGGCTCGCAGGGAGTTCAAGGCTCGTTGGAAATCCCGGAAGGTACCGTCCATATGGGCTCGTAACGCCCACTCGCCCCAGGCCAGGGTTTCCAGGTAGTCCTCGGGGGTGATTTCTCCGAGCCGGGCTCGTCCGGCTTCATGCAGGAGCTGCGACCACAAATCGGTAGTGCGCTCGCGCTCGCAGCCCGGAACGTCCGCTTCTTTTTGAATGATTTCCAGTAAGGCCAGGTACTCTTGCTCACCTTTTTCCAGCAAAAGTCGACCCATGCGCAGGGGGGCGCGATTTTCGCCGACCCGATAGACTTGAAGCTCTTCCAGTCCATACTGGAGCAGGTTAAAAGTGTCATCCAGCGCTTCCATCAGTCCTTCGCGGTAGGCTTCCAGATTGGTGCCGGCCAGGATGGATTCGGCCATGCGTCCGCGCAGCCGCTGAAATCGTCCCTGGGCTTTCTGAATCCGTTCCAGATACTCCGCGGGGGTGAGATGGCCGGCCTGCATGTGCAAGGCTAAATCGAGGAGAGGAGCCACCAGCCCGGGATTGCGCAGGCCGCCGCTGAGAGGATTGTCTTCTTCGCGCCAGGACATGCGGGGGCTAACGGCTGCAGAGTACTTGGAGATCGTCGGCTCCCAGAGACAAACCGTTGAGGGCGCGCCAGACTTTGCGGGTGCGAATCCCGATGCGGCTGAGGATGAAAAGGAACCCCAGGGCCAGACCGCAGCCGATCAAAGCGGCCACCGGCTGGGCGGGAGGCAGAAAGCGCAGCCACAGCAAGACCAGCACCGGGATGACCAGCCTCGGATGGATACGGGGCAAGCGTGGGACCCGGCGGGCCGCCTTGGGGCGAGGCATTTTCTGATGGGCCAATTTGTGGGTGTAGTAGGTGTAGACGTTTACGGTTGCCATACCTCGGAGGATAGCGCTTGAGACTGAAACCTCCCTGAAAGGGAGGTTCAACGATTTTTCAGCACCGGCGGCTAAGCTCTATCTATCAGGTTCTAAGGAGATACACACACAATGTCCGGAAGTTTCACCTCGGTCGGCGCTATCAACCCGAATATGGTCGGGTTCTCGGTAGCCTCCACCCGCATGAAGTCGGCCAGCGTTCGCTTCGAGAACAGCCCTGGCGAACTGGTGCTGGAAGACAAGTGGTTCCGGGATAAAGCCACCATGCAGGTTAAAGGCGCCAGTCCCGACGCCCTGGTCGGCGATTTGCGCAAACTGTCGGAGGCAGCCGGTCTCCCGTTCAATGTGGAGAAAGTTCGCCTGGGTCGCGCCATCCAGGAGCCTATTCCCCAGCTCGATTTGAGTAAGGGAGAGAGCCTCGAGAATATCGGTAAGCACAATCGTCAGGAGCGGGATAAGGCCGCCGGCGTGGAGCCTGGACAGGAATACTTTATCGCCACGCTCTCCACCCGCGTCAAAGACGCCGGTACCACCTTGGAAGGGTTGGCCCGAGACAAGGGAGACAGCCTGCGCTTCGTCGAGGTCAACGAGAAGGACGGCGGCAACTACGGTTTCTACGCCCATAAGGAAGACAATCCCACTCAGATTCTGGGTAACATCCTGCAGGGCCTGAATCAGGGCGAGCCTAAAGAACAGCAATAACTCGGCAACAAAGTTCATCATTTGTTAAAGCGGAGCCAGGTGGCTTCGCTTTTTTCTTGTTGCATAATGAGGGAAATCTGCGGAAACAGGATGTACTATGTCGGCCAAAGGTATCTCCAGCGATCATCCCAGGGTGGCTGCGACTCAGCCAGCCACCCGGAAGGAGCCGGTTTCTCAGGCTCCCGCTAAGAAGGCTCCCAAGGGAAAAACCACCGATGACGATGTGCGCGTAACCGGTCATCCCGGCGAGAGCGCCAACGCGGCCCCTCCCAACTTTGGCGCCTGGGGAGCGGCCAGTCCGGGCCTGCGACGCGGCCAGAGCGGCGATGACGTCAAGAATCTGCAGCATCAGTTGAACGCGCAGGGAGCCGGCTTGAAGGCCGACGGTGAATTCGGTCCCAAGACCGAGAAGGCGTTGCGCAAGTTCCAGGGACGCAAAGGCCTGGAGCAAGACGGCGTGGCCGGCGCGGCCACCCACAAGCAGTTGGCCAAAGGCCTGACCTTGAACAAGGACATGTTGCTCAGCCAGGGTTCGCAGGGCTCCAAGGTGCGCGGCGCCCAGGAATTGATGAATCGGTTGGGCGGCGATTTAAAGACGGATGGCAAGTTCGGTCCCAAAACGCAAGAAGCCGTTAAGAAACTGCAAAGAGAGAATGGTCTCAAAGAAGACGGCATCATCGGCCAGGAAACGCTCAAAGTTCTCAACGGCAAAGCCAGGGCCCCGGAGCAGGCGAAGAAGGAAGAGCCGAAAGCGATCGAACCCAAGCCGGCCGAACCCAAGCAGGCGGAAGCCAGGCCGGTCGAGGCCAGGCCAGAACCAGCCAGGCCCGAGCCCAAAGCGGTCGAGCCCAAGCCTGAGCCCAAGAAAGAGTTCGCCTATCTCAAGGACAATGTGCGCCAGTCCCTGGAGAAGAGCGGCAAGTTCGAGTTGCTGCGCAAGCTACCCCCGGAAGTGACCGGCATGTATGACAAGATGAGCAGCAAGGCGCGCGACGAGGCCGGCAAGCAGTTAGCCGGCTCCACTTTCGGCGTCAGTCACCGTACCGCATTTGTGACGGGGCAGGCGATGGGGATGGATACTTTTAATTATATGGCCGACTCGGTGAAGAAAGGAATAGCGGACGGCAAAATCAACCCCAAAGAGGGCGAGGCCATGCTGAAAGCGCTGCCGTCCCTGCGCAACCTTTCCCAAAAGCAGCGCGACGCTATTGCCGATATGCTTATCTTGCAGAGCCGGTAACTGGAGCCGTGGGCTGAGTACTCCATTGCACCGGGTGTTTCCAACGCCACCAGAAACCCAGCAGGAGCGCCAGGAGGATGGCAATCAGCGGCGCCAACTGACTCCGTTCCGGCGGTAATACCCGAGCCGGTAGGACCCTCGCGGGTTTCTCCGCTGGCCTGCTCCAGGCAGCGGGCCGGGCGAAGGAGAGGGTCGGCAGCATGATCGGCGATGGGATTTGCGCCAGCCAACTCTGCCAGACCTGCAGGGGGAGGGCAGGTACCTGTCCATCCCAGAGCAAATCCAGGAGAACCCACCAGTTGCTCAGGGCGCGCCGGGCCGCCCAACGGTCCCGGGTCACCTGGCGGGCCACCAGTTTTTGCATGTTCTGGACTATCAGCGAGGCCTTGTCCGTGCCTTGCTGGCAGAGCAGATAGGTCTCCAATTCCAGCAGCAGGTTCTCGTCTTCTTCGCTGAGTTCGCCGCTCAAGCTCCGAGCCACCTGCAGATGGGGGAGCGCCTCCAGCAGCGGACCGCGCTGCACGGCCAGGTAGGCCCGCCCCAGTTCTTGCTTGGCCTGGTTTGCTTCCATTACCCCGTAGGCCGCCTCGGCTTGCTCGAAAAGACCGCGTTCCACCAGGCGGTCCGGACCCGCCGGCGCGCCCGCGTCCAGGCTCAGACGTTCCCAGTTCCCGTTTGGGTTGAGCCAGCCTCGTAAAGCCTGGCCCGCGGGGAGTTCGGCCAGAGGAAGCCACTCGCCGGCCGGGCCCAGCACGTGACTGTGTGGTTCCCGCCACACTCCCCACTGCCCGCCCAATTGGACTCGGTCCTGCTCGCGTTCTCCCAAGGTCGCTTCGATTCTTCGAGTGGTCGAATCGGGTTGCTGAATCAGCAGGTGGACCAGGGCGCGCACCGCTGAGCGGCTTTCCAGACTGACTTCGAACAATTGCCGGCCGGCCAGGATGGCTTCCACCACCAGGCGGGGACCCGGGGCCAGGGCCAGGCGTAAACGCGCCGGACGGGCGGGCAAAGCTCCCAGTCGGTGCGACTGCTCCAGCGATTGAGTCTGCATTCTTTGAGCCGAGCGTACGATTTCTAGAAAATCTTGGCGTTCCTGAGCATCCAGGGAGATCCCCAGGGGAGTCTCGAGCTGGGGATGGTGGCACACCAGATGGAGGAAATCGGCCGAGTTTTCCCAGGCCAATTGGAAGCCGTCGCTGCTCAGAATGGTTTCTAAGGCCATGGCGCGCCGGTTCGGCACCTGTCTGGAAGGCACCTCGGGGAGCCTGAGCGAAACAGCCGGTATGCGAAGGATTCTTTTGTTGGCTTTGACCGCCGGGGCTGTTCAGGCGGCTCCCCCTGACGGCAAGGCGCTCTATACGACATGGTGCGCCGGTTGCCACGGCGCCCAAGGAATGGGTGACGGTCCCGACGCCCGGGGCTTCGACAGCAAGCCCAGCAGCCTGGCGGCTGCCAGCTACAAACGCGGCACCACCGACAAAGCGGTCCTCAAAATTATTACCAAAGGCGTGCCGGGCACTCCTATGGACGGCTACGGTAACAAATTGAAGGATGATCAGCGCGAAGCCCTGGTCCAGTACCTGAAGGTCCTGCGCGGCGAGAAGTAAGCCTTAGATAGCTGTCGACTTTGTCAGCCGTCAGCAGGGCTGAATGTACGGCCCCTTCCGCGTGACTGCTTTCGGTCCAGTCGCCGGCTAAGAACAGACCCTGGTTCGGGGTACGGATGGCCTGGGAGAGTTCATCCAGGGGAGAACGGCCTTTGGGCCAGTAGGTCACAGCCGCCGGATGGTAGGTATAAAAGAACGTTTCGTGCACGTATTTGGAGAAGCCGGGCCAAACGGCGTCCATTCCTTCCAACACTTCATCCCGTTTGAGGTCTCGGGGAGCCATATGGTAAGCCTCCGCCTCGGGTCCGTAAATCAGGAAGGAAAAGACGATCTCCGGCCCGTTGGTGTCGGTGGCGTGGGGCCCATAGATGACTCCGAGTTCGGCGTTACTCAATACGGGAAAGGGGTCTCCTTGGGCCCACAAGCCGGCCACCGCCTTGTCGAGCAGCATATGAATGACGGTGTACTGCCCTCGTCCCAGCCGGGAGAGGGCGCGCAGCTGTGGCTCGGTTAGCGCCGGCTCGAACTGGATCTGGTGTAACATCACCCAGGGGACGGCCATGACCACGGCCTCGGCCTGCACCTTTTGTTCGGTGGAATTCTTGAGGTAGCTGACCTCGGCCAGCAGACGTCCATTTTCCTGGCGACGCACCACGTGGGTGACGGTCGCCCCCAGAATTTTCGGACCCTTGAGTGCGTCACTCAGCTTTCCGATAATGACGCTGTTGCCCCCGGGCACGTGAAAGTTCTTTTCGCCACCGAAGAGAAAAGTGCGGTATTCAAGAATGGCGGAAAGCGCGCTGAACTTTTCGGCCACCGTAGCCAGTTCCACCTCGATGGTCAGGCGCAAGGCCTGCTCCACTTTAGGCGGAAGCTGACGGGCTTTGAGGAACTCCGCGAAGCTCATGTCCTGCAATTTGAGCATCTTCGGAGTCAAGCCTTTGCTGGTCGCCTCGGTATAGCAACTTTCCAACTCGCCGATGGTGGCGTCAAAGGCCTTGCGCTCGGCGGGAGTGAAGAGCTTCTTAAAATATTCCTCGCGCGTGTCTTCGGTGAAGGCGTAGAGGTGATCGTCCAGCAGCAGGCTGGAAAAGGGATCGTCGCTGGATTCCAACTGCAGTCCGAGTTCTCTGAGGATGCCGATGAGCGGGCTTTTCTCCCAAATCTCCTGCATGCCGTATTCGGCTTCCAAACCCTTGGAGTAATGGGCCGTGCCGATGCGCCCGCCCAACCGTTCACTGCTTTCCAGCAGGCAGGTGCGATAGCCGCGCTGCTCCAGCTTGTAGGCGGTGACCAGACCGGCGATGCCTCCGCCCACCACCACCACCTGCGGGCGTTCCTGGGACCAGAGCGGCAGGCTTTGGAGGAAACTGAGCAGAGTCAGACAGAGAAAGAGAAGCCGTGTACGCATGAGACCGATGGTTGGCTATGGCCGGAGTGGGGTCCTTCCCCGGGAGGCGTCGCAGAAGTGGCTGCGAACCCCCCGCCATGTTTGATTTTGATGCGACTTGCGCCTTTGGCCTGGAGGCGGTGCTGGGGCGGGAACTCAAGGCCCTGGGGTTGGAGGGCGTGCGCAGCGACAACGGCCACGTCTTTTTTCAGGGGGACTTCCTGGCCATGGCCCGGGCCAATCTGTGGGCGCGCACGGCCGACCGTATCTGGCTGCGATTGGGCTGTTTTCCGGCCACCAGCTTCGAAGAGCTCTTTCAAGGAGTCAAGTCCTTGCCCTGGGCTGACTTGCTGCCTCAAGACGCCGAGTTTCCGGTGGAAGGATTGAGCCATGGCTCCCAGTTGTCGAGTGTTCCGGCCCTCCAATCGGTGACCAAGAAAGCGGTGGTGGAAGCTCTGGCCGCCCGCTATGGAGCGCAAACCTTTCCCGAAACGGGCGCCCGCTTTCCCATTCGCGTGGCCCTGGCCAGGGACCAGGCCAGCCTCAGTCTGGATACCAGCGGCACCGGTCTGCACAAGCGCGGCTACCGTTTGCTGACCACCGAAGCGCCCATTCGCGAGACTCTGGCCGCCGGCATGATTTTGCTGAGCTACTGGGACTCCGGGCGCTTGCTGGTGGACCCCTTCTGCGGGAGCGGCACCATCTTGCTGGAGGCCGCCATGGTGGGCCTGAAGAGGGCTCCGGGCGGGCAACGGGAGTTCGCGGCCGAGCACTGGCCGGCGGTGGGCGCCCGGGTGTGGCGGGAAGCCCGCCAGGAAGCCGAGGACCTCTTCGATCGCAGCACCAAACTGCGCATTTCCGGCTCCGACGGCGACGATCAGGCCATTCGGCTGGCCAACCAGAATTTAGAACGCGCTGGTTTGGGAGGCCGGGGCATCACTTTCCGCACCCGGCCCTTGCAGCAACTGGCCACCCAGACGGACTACGGGGTGCTGATCACCAATCCGCCCTACGGAGAACGGCTCTCCGATCGGCGCGAGGTCGAACGGCTTTACGCGGAGTTCGGCCGCATCGTGGTCCCCTGGCTGCAGACCTGGTCCGCTTACATCATCACCAATCACCCGGAGTTCGTTCACTGCTTCGGACGAACTCCGGATAAGCGGCGCAAGCTCTACAACGGAATGATCGAGTGCACTCTGCACCAGTACCTCGGCCCCCGTCCCCCCAAAACTTAGAGGGTTTACCCTACTGCCCAGGGCTTCTTTCTTGAATTACAATTATAGAGCTATTGCAAAAAGAGCAGGTTTAAGCGGGGAGTGATAGAGCTGTTTGAGGAAGCCGGCCAGACTTCTGTATGTGGATGATGCCGAATTGGACCGGGAGTTGGTGCGTTTGGCCCTGCAGGAAGCGCCTCGACCCTATGAACTGGTGGAAGTGGGCAGCCGGGATGACTTTTTAGGTAAACTTTCGCAGGATTTCTCTCTGGTCATCACCGATCTGAATGTTTTGGGATTCAGCGGCCTGGACGTTTTACAATTGGTCAAGCGGGAGATGCCCGAAGTGCCGGTGGTGATTTTGACCGGCACCGGCAGCGAAGAACTGGCCGTGCAAGCCATGAAAATGGGCGCGACCGACTACGTCATCAAAAATGTCCGCCACATGCGGCGCTTGCCCCATACCATTGAAGCCATTTTAGAAAACGAACAGCTCCGGTGCGGCCAGCGGCGCCTGGCGGAGGTGGTTTCGGCCATCGACGATTGCTATTGGATTTTTCAATTGAAACAAAACCGGTTCGTTTACGTCAGTCCCGCTTTCGAGCGTATTCTGGGCCTCCCGGTTAGCCTGGCTTATGAACAACCTCAGGCCTTGTGGCGGACTTTGCCCGCCGAAGAGCAAGAGCGGTTACGTGCCTGGTTCGCCACCTCTCTGCTCGGCGAAATAGAACTGACCTGGCCGGATGCACACATTCGCAAAGTCCGGGTGCGGGGGCGCCGCCTGGAGAACCGGTTGGTCGGCAGTTTGCAAGACCTGACTCCGTTGCGGGAGGCCCCGCCCACCAAACGAAAGCCGCGCGTGTTGGTGGTCGAAGATAACGACGCCATTCGCCGCCTGATGGTGACCCTGTTGCGCCGCGAAGGCTATGAAGTGGTCGAGGCGGGCAATGGAGAGCAGGTTATGCAAGCACCACTGGAACCGGTGGAGCTGCTGGTGACCGACTTTGCTATGCCGGGCATGACCGGGGTTGAATTGGCCGAGAGATTGCAGCCCGCCAAAGTGCTTTTCACTTCGGGTTGCAGCCTTGCGGAACTGGAGCGGCGTGGGTTTCAGGCCGATACGGCCAGTTTTTTGCCTAAGCCCTTCAGCCCCATTCAATTGCGCGAGAAGGTTCATTCACTTCTGGATTAAGAAATTGGGAGCCAGGGGCCGGGCGGCCGGCGGAGAACCGGCGCCCCATGAGCTTGCGTGCAATCGCTTTAAGACTTGGACTGATGGCTACGGGCCTGGCTGCCGGGGCACTGACCCTGGAAGTAGGGCTGCGCTGCAAGGTGGCCTACGACAACTACCGCGTGCGCCAGGCCGGCTATGTGACTCCGCATGGTCCGGTCAGCGCCGGCCAGATGGTTAAATTTAATGAGAACCCTCGCCTGGTCTACGATTTGCGTCCTAATCTGGACGTCGAGTTCATGAAGGTCAACGTGAAAACCAACGGGGAGGGTTTTCGGGACTTCGAGCACCCACTGGAGCGGCCGGCCACGGTGCGCCATCGCGCCGTCACGCTGGGGGATTCCTATATGTTCGGCTGGGGCGTCGATTTTGACCAGGGCTACGTGCGCGTGGCCGCCCAGAATTTGCCGGACTGGGAGTTCATCAATCTGGCCCGTCCGGGCTACAATGCGGCCCAGGAAGTCGAATGCTTTCGTGTTTACGGTTTGAAGTACAGGCCGGACGTGGTGATTATCAACTACATCGGCAACGACACCCAACTGCCTTTCTATATTCAGCGCACTCCTGACGATTTATCGGCTTCCTTCCTGGTCGACTGGATCTTTGGCCAGCTCAGCCGGGACGGTCTGGCCATGGCCCCGACCATTTTTCTCGACAAAGAGAAGAAGCAGTTCAAGTATGAGGATGACCCCGCCCGGGTTCCAGCCAAGTATAAAAATCTGGTCGGCTGGGCGGCGGTGGAGCGTTCTTATAAGGAGCTGGGTCAACTGGCTCAGGAGCACCACTTCAAGGTCGTCTTCCTGTGTTTTCCGCACCGCGACGACGGCGCCTTGCCTTTTGCCAAGGCCAACGGCTTTGAAATCTGCGATTTCACTCCCAAGCTGGCGGAAGTCATGAAGGAGCGCAACATCGCCGATTTTCAGAACTCCGACCTGTGCCTGCCCAAGCCGGACACTCATCCTTCGGCCAAGATGCACAAGCTGGGCGGTGATTTTCTGGCCGAATTTCTACGGCGGAATTTCCCATGAAAGTGTTTCTACGCTTGCTGCTGATGGGGCTGGGACTGGTGTTTGGGGCGCTGGCGCTGGAGGTGGGCCTGCGCTGTCGTACCGCCTACGATAATTACCGGGTGCAGCGAGCCGACGAACAGAAGCTGAGCGGTAAGGTCATGGCCGGTCAGATCGTCAAGTTCAACTCCAATCGCAAACTGGTCTACGATTTGCGGCCCAACCTGGAGGTCGAGTTCATGGGCGTGCCGGTCAGGACCAATGCCGAAGGATTTCGCGACGCCGACCATCCCCTGGTGACCCCGGCCGGCCAGCGCCGGGTGATTTTCCTGGGCGACTCCAATTTGTTCGGCTGGGGCGTTCCCTATGAATCTTGTTACGAGCGCGTGGCCGCCCGCCAGCTACCCAAGTGGGATTGCTTGAATATGGGCCGGCCCGGTTACAACGCCGCTCAAGAGGTCGAGTGTTTTCGAGTTTATGGCCTGAAATACAAGCCGGACGTAGTGGTGGTCAATTTTATCAGCAATGATACCCAGTTGCCCAACTATATCCAGCGCTCGCCCGTGGATCTGTCGGCTTCTTTTCTGGTCGACTGGCTGGTAGGCCGGCTGAGCCGGGATACTCTGCTGCCTCCGCCCCCTCCGCCCGGCCATGTCTCCGGCCCCTACAAACAAGAAGATGACCCCGCCCGAGTACCCGACCAGTACAAGGATCTGGTGGGTTGGGAAGCGGTGCAGCGATCGTATCAAGAGCTGGCCCAGTTGGGTCGCGAGAATCACTTCCGGATCGTCCTGCTGGCCTTCCCGATGCGCGATGAAATCGGCCTCAAATATGCCCGGGAAGCGGGTTTTGAGGTGTGCGATTTTCAGCCCACTCTGGACCAGATGATGAAAGAACGCGGTCTCAGTGAACTGCGAAACTCGGAGCTGGTTCTCAGTCCTCAGGATGCGCACCCCGGTCCGGCCGTGCACCAGGCCTGCGGAGACTTTCTGGCGGGCTGGTTTCAGAAAAACTTTCCCTGACTCCAGGATTTTCCACCGCCCCTGCTAAACGGCCTGACTTATGTTGAGAATCGCCGGCACCCTGATCATTTTGGCCATCACGGGTTATTTCTTTGTCAAGCAGATGTTGCGCCTGTGGGGCTTCATGAAAGCCGCCCAAAAGTCGCCCGAACGCTTTGACCGTCCCGCGGAAAGGATCGTCGACCTGATCCTCTACGGTTTCTTGCAGAAGCGATTGCTCAACCGCGCCTACGGCGGCTCGATGCACGTGATGATCTTCTGGGGGTTCTGCATCCTGGCCATTGCTAATCTGACCCTGATCCTGCGCGGCTTTGCCGGTCCCGACTTCAACCTGCCCTTGCTGGCCGAAAACGAGCCGATCGGCATGGTCTACAACCTGATCAAGGAAATTTTCATGGCGTTGGTGCTGCTGGGGGTCTCGATGGCCCTGTACCGGCGCTTGATCTGGCGTCCCCGCTTTCCCGAACCGTCGGTCGAAGCGCTGATCATTCTCGTCATCATCGGTTCGCTGATGGTGGTCGAGTTTATCCAGGGCGGTTGCGCCATGGCTATCCAGGCCTTCGCCGGAGAGGTGGGAGACCTGCCCAAGACTCACTTCTTGACTTACCGTATCGGCCAGGGATTTCTGAATCTGGGCCTGCAGCCGGCCACGCTGGGCACGATTCAGGAAGTCGCCTGGTGGCTGAACCTGGCGCTGGTGCTGGGCTTTGGCGCCTATCTACCCTATTCCAAGCACTTCCACATCATCACCAGTCTGCCCAACGTCTATATGCGCCGCAAATATCCTTACGGGCAACTGACCAAGCCGGACCTCGAGAAGGAAGACTTCGGCGTGGCTCAGTTGGACGGCTTCAACTGGAAGAATAACTTCGACTGGTACAGCTGCACCGAGTGCGGCCGCTGCACCTCCGTCTGTCCGGCCTTTGCCAGTGGCAAGCCGCTGCATCCCAAAAAGATCACCGAGCAGTTACGCGACGAGCTGGTGGAGAACAAAGGCGGCGAGTTCGTCATCAAAACGGCCGAGGCCAAAGCCAAAGGGGAGACTCCCGAGGTCCCCGAGATTATTTTGCAGGACCGCCTGAGCGCCGTTTCCGAGGAGGCTCTCTTTTCGTGCACCACCTGCCGGGCCTGCGAAGAGGCCTGCCCCGTCTTTATCGAGTATGTGCAGGAAATCGTCGACATGCGCCGCTACCTGGTTCAGGTCGAAGGCCGCTTTCCCAAAGAAGTCGAGCGTTCGTTCAAGAATATGGAGAACAATTACAATCCTTGGGGCTTCGGCTTCGCCACGCGCGGCGATTGGGCCAAGGAGTTCGACATCAAGGAGCTCTCTGAAGATCCCGGCGAGCTGGACGTGGTCTACTGGGTCGGTTGCGCCGGCTCGTTCGACGAGCGGAATAAGAAAGTGACGGCCGCGCTGGTCAAGGTCATGAAAGCCGCCGGCCTGCGTTTCGCCATCCTGGGCAAGGAAGAAGCCTGCACCGGTGACCCGGCCCGCCGTATCGGCAATGAATATCTCTACCAGGTGCTGGCCGAGCAGAACGTAACCGCCCTGAACCAGTACAACGTCAAGAAGATCGTCACCGCCTGCCCGCACTGTTTCAATACCATCAAGAACGAATACACCCAGTTCGGCGGCCACTACGAAGTCATCCACCACACCGAGCTGATCACGCAGTTGCTGAACGAGGGCAAGATCAAGCTGAAGCCCGGCACCGTGATCGACGCCACTTTCCACGACAGTTGCTACCTGGGTCGCTATAACGACATCTATGAGCAGCCCCGCGAAGCGCTCCAGGCCGCCGGCCTGCGCCTGCAGGAAATGGGGCCTTCCCGTTCCACCGGTCGTTGTTGCGGCGCCGGCGGAGGTCGTATGTGGATGGAGGAGCACGGCACCAAGGTCAACGATATGCGCCTGGCCGACGCCCTGGAACTGGCCGTCCAGCCCAAGGTCATCGCCTCGGCCTGCCCTTTCTGTCTGACCATGATGAGCGACGCCGTCAGCACCAAGGACAAACAAAACGAAATCCAGACCCGCGATGTCGTCGAGATCGTGGCCGATGCGCTGGTGATGTCGGCCGAGACGGTGGGAGCAGCCGCCGCTCACTGAATCGTCGGCGGATAAAATTAGAGACCTGGCCATCTGGCCAGGTCTCTTTTCTTTGGCAGGTGCCTCCCGTTCGGGTACCCAAAACTATGTAAGCCTGTTTAAAACCTCCCCGTTGTGAGCCATAAGAAGAACCCTTCTTGCCCGGAGATCAAGCCCGGGTACGAAATTTGGACAAGCGGGATTCATTCGGAGAAATCCGGGGAATGTTGGCCCAAGTCGGGGAGGGAAAGCTTAGGATGGCCTAGAACGCCTGGGCGCCCCCAAGGGCGCTCTCTGTGCCCTTGAGCATTCAGGTTGTTTGAGGCCGGGACTTTGTTCCCCGCTTCGGTTAAGTTAGGAGACTAGATCATCGGATGACCACCAACACGGAACCCAAGTCGAAACTCTTCCTCATTGACGGCAATGGACTTGCCTACCGCGCTTTTTACGCGGTTCCGCCCGTGCAAACCGCCAATGGAATTCCCACCCACGCCGTCGCCGGCTTTTTCGAGCTGATGATTCGTCTCTTAGCCAAGGAAAAGCCCACCCACGTCGCAGTCGCTTTCGACAAAGGAGTTCCCACCGAACGGGTGGCCGATTATCACGATTTCAACGCCCAACGCGTGGAAATGCCTGAAGATCTGGCCTCGCAACTGCCGACTATCGAGGATATGATTCGGGCTCTCGGCATCCAGGTATTCCGCGTGCGCGGCCACCAGGGTGATGATTGCCTCGGCACCATTGCCTCCCAGGCCGCCGAGCGCGGTATGGAAGTATTGATCCTTTCCGGTGACCTGGACCTTCTCCAATTGGTGGGGCCGCGCGTCCAGGTGATGACCTTCCGCCGGGGCCTGACCGACCTGATGGTATACGATGAGGAAACCGTCAAAAAGCGCTTTAATCTGCTGCCCTACCAGTTGGCTGATCTGCGCGCCCTGGCCGGTGACTCCTCCGAGAACATCACCGGCGTCCCCGGTATCGGCGAAGTGACCGCCAAAAAGCTGCTCTCCCAACACGGTAGCCTGGATGACCTGCTGAATTCGCTGGACCAGTTGCCGGCCAAGTGGCGCAACCCGCTCTCCGAGCACCGCGCCGAGGCTTTGGACTTCCGCACCCGCGCCGCCATCCGCACCAACCTGGATTTGATGGTGGACTGGGAACAGTGCCAGTTCCGCGGCATCTCCACCATGCGTATCAAGGATATCTTCGAGCGTCTCGAGCTGACCGAACTCATGACCAGCCTGCTGGAGCGTGAGGCCATCGAGATTCACGAGCCGGTGGCCGCTCCCGAAGTGGAAGTCCTGGTCGGCAAAAAGGGCAAAGCCGCTCTCACCCACCTGGTAAAGAAGAGCAAAGAGCCCATCGATATGCTGTTGCTTGGTTCGGGTGACGAATGGGTCGGCCTGATCGTGGGCTGCGGCGACGAGTCGGCCAAGCTGATTCCGTTCACGGGCGTGGAATCGGCTCTGACGGCCGACGAAGTGATCAAAGTATTGCGTCCCGCTCTGAAGGATCCCGAGCGTCGCAAGAATGTCCATAATTTGCGGGCTTTCCTGATGATGGAGTTGTCTGACGGCGTATTGCCGGAACACAATTTCTTCGATGTGGCCATCGCCTCGCACCTGATCGACTCGGTCGAAGGCAACCCGTGGTTTGACGAGATTTGTCGCCGCCACGGCATCGAGATTCCCGGTGAGGGCGCCCTCCTGGGGCGCGGCGCCGGAGCTCGCAAGCTCTCGCAGGTTCCGGTGGAAGAACTGTCGCGTTGGGCGGGCCTGCGCCTTCAGGGGCTGCGCCGTCTGGCCCAGACTTTGGAAAACCGCCTGCGCGCCGAAAACATGTGGGACCAGTTCTCGGCGGTAGACCTGCCGCTGGCCTGGGTCTACGCCCAGATGGAGCGGACCGGCGCGGTTCTTGAGCAGAAGCAATTGGACGACTTTGCCAGGACGCTGAAGGAAAAGCGCGATGCCTGCCACGCTCAGGTGCAAAAAATGGGCGGTGGCAAGTTCGATGTGGATGACCCGCGCGAACTGGCCGAAGTCCTTTTCGACAAGCTCGGACTGGCGGTGCCTTCGCGTCCCAAGAACGGTTCTCCGATTGGACCCGATGTGGTGGCCCAGGTGGCCAGCCTGCATCCCATCGGCGACGTACTGCGCGACTATCGTAGCCTGCGTGACTTGCTGGAGAGCTTCCAAAAGGCTCGTCCGCTGCTGGCCGAACCTCGCTACGGCTGGTTCCACCGGCTGGCTCAGAATCCCGTGGCCAGCTCGGAGCGCTTGCTGTGGATGGGTCCCGGCGCGGTGGGTGGCGCGGTGGCCACCTTCAACCGCTTGCTCGGTGAGATCGAGTTGCTGCCGAACTCGACTTATCGCCAGGAGTTTGAGGAAATGTTCCTCAAGGCTCTGGGCGCTCGCGATTCCAAGCGCACTCTGATGGGAGTCAGTTACACCCAGTTGCCTCTGCGAGTGGCCGCTCACCTGGCGCAGGACGGAGAGCTGATCAAGTCCTTTGCTCGTGGTGAAGACGTGGAGCAGGTTCTCTTCAACTTGTTGCCCGAGGACATCCAGCAGGAGACGGGTCGGGAGATTCTGGACGTGCTGCTGGGCTCTATCGGCCGCCACCGCTTTGCCCAAAGCCAGGGACTTTCGCTGGCTGAAGCGGGAGACCGTATGCGCCAATCACTGAAAAGCCTCTACGATCGCTTCCCCGGGCTGCATTCCTATGTGGAGGGCCAATTGACCCAGGCCCGCACCATGGGCTGGGTGAGCAGCATCCGCGGACGGCGCCGCAGCCTGCCGGAGATTTCGAGCCGAAACTCGGATATCCGCAGCACGGCCGAGAGGGTGGCCCGCAGCGCGGCCATCCAGGCCAGCTCGGCCGATATCTTGAAGGTGGTGCTGGTGGAAATTCACCAGTTGATCCTGCAGGCCAAGTTGCCGGCCACTTTCTCCCTGCAATTGCGAGATGAAGTGGTACTCGAGGTTGATCCCAAGCACCATCTGCGCGTGTTAAAAGAGATCGAGCGGGTTCTCGAGACGCGTCTCAAGGATGTGTTACGCGTGCCCCTGCAGACCAGGGCCCGAATCGGCACCGATCTGGTGGGCACTCAGGAGATCGAATTGGCAGTCGCCGCCCGCTGAAAATATCCCTACTACCCGTTTTCGCGGGAGTTGGGCGAGGGCTAGTTCATCAGGATAAGTTCAAGCCTAAGAGAATCCGGGCAAATCACTCGTGATTTGCCCGGATTCGTTAGAAAAACGGTGTTAGCGGGCTTAAGTAGGGAAAGGAATCATTTCCCCGGGCAGAGAACCGCAGCCACCCAAAGCGCAATCACAAGGCGGTGGGGGCCGTCCCACTAAAGGAGCACAACCAACATGACCAACACAGAGCCGACTACGGAAGAACAACAAGCGACCGCAGCTCACGAAGCTGTCGAACACGATGTGGATCAAGACGCCGCCGAAGCAGGCGAATCCATGGAAAGCCTCATGGCTGCCCAGGATGCTATGGACGAGGCGTTCAAGCCCGGCCAGTTGCTCTCGGGCAAGGTGGTCCGTATCGACTCCGAGGGAGTACTGGTCGATGTCGGCTACAAAACGGAAGGTGTGATTCCGCTCCATCAGTTGTCTCATCGCAAAGATGTGGACCCCAACGAAATCGTCAAAGTGGGCGAGCAGGTCGAAGTCACCGTCACCCGCGTGGAGGGCGCCGAGGGCACCCTGATCCTCTCGAAGAAGCGGGCTGACCTTGAGTCGGCCTGGTTCCGCGTCATCAAAGCCGAAGAAACCGGCGAAATTCTCACCGCCACCTGCACCGAGCAGGTCAAAGGCGGCCTGATCGTCGATCTGGGCCTGCGCGGCTTCGTGCCGGCCTCGCATGTCGACCTGCGCCCTGTGCACGACCTCTCCGATTATGTCGGCGAGTCGCTCGAGCTCAAGGTTCTGGAAGTGGATAAGCCCCGCCGCAAAGTGGTGCTGTCGCGCAAGAAGGCCCTGGAAGAATTGCGCGGCAAGATGCGCGAAAACACCATGAAGAACCTGGAAGAAGGCCAGATTGTGAGTGGCACCGTGGCTCGCCTGACCAACTTCGGCGCCTTCATCAACCTGGGCGGCGCGGACGGCCTGGTGCACATCTCCGAGCTGTCCTGGAAGCGCATCAAGCACCCCAACGAGGTGGTTCGCGTGGGTGAGCCGGTAGACGTGCGCGTGCTTTCGGTCAGTCCCGAAAAGGATCGTATTTCGCTTTCATTGCGCCAGGCTCGCCCTGATCCGTGGACCACGGCGGTGGAGAGCATGCGCGTCAATGACATCGTACCCGGCAAGGTCAGCAAGTTAGCCAAGAACTATGTCTTCGTCGAAATCGCCGACGGAGTGGAAGGGCTGGTACCGATCAGCGAGCTGGCTGATTTTCGCATCACCAAGCCGGCCGAGCACTTCAAGCCTGACCAGGAAGTCAAAGTCAAGGTTCTCGAAATCAAGCCCGAGAGCCGCCGTATCCTGCTCTCCATTCGCCAGTCCGGTACCGCCGGCGCCAGCCGTGGAGACTCGGTGACCAGCACTCGTGGCGACGGACACTCCGGTTTCACCATCGGTGACCGACTCCAGGGCCAGTTGGCCCAGTTCCTGACTCCGGGAGCGGAGGCCGCTCCCGCTGCCGAAGAAGGTAATGAACCTGCTGCGGAATAAATTCTCTTGCGAGTAGGTCTGACCGGTGGAATCGCCTCTGGTAAGAGCGCGGTGGCTGAGTTTCTCAAAAATGAAAATATCCCGGTGGTGGATGCCGATGAGGTGAGCCGGGCCGTTATGCGGCCGGGCTCATCTCTTTTTCACGATATTGTACAGGCGTTCGGTCATGAGGTGTTGAACCAAGACGGCGACCTGGACCGAATGGCTCTGGGCGAAAAGGTGTTTTCCAATCCACAGGCTTTGGAGCGCCTCAACGCCCTGACCCATCCCGTGATCTGGGCCGAAATGCAGCGACAGGTCACGGAACTGGAGAAGGTTCACCCCCTGGTGGTCGTCATGGTGCCGCTTCTGCTGGAGAACCGGCGCCAGGATTGGGTGGATGAGGTCTGGCTGGTGAGTCTGCCGCGTCAAGTTCAGAAAGCGAGACTGATGGAGCGCAACCACCTCACCGAAGAGCAGGCCGAAGCTCGGATTTCGGCTCAAATGCCGCTGGCAGAAAAACTGACCCTGGCCGACCGGGTCATCGACAATTCCGGCAGCCTGGAGCAACTCCATCAATCCCTGCTCGAAGTCCTGCGTCAGGCTCAGCATAGCCTGTGAGCGCGCAACCGCGCTCGGGCCTCACAACGAAAAAGCGCTCGGGCTGGAAGGTGCGCCGTCCCCGCGACGGCAAATTGTCCGGCAAGCGCCACGGCTTCGCCTGGTTTCGTTGCATCTGTCTGACTCTGCTGTTAGCCGCTCTGGCCGCCTGGGCCTGGCCTCAGCCTTCCGTGCAGAGGCTGCGCTATCCCCTGTTGTTCCGAGAAGTGGTGCTGCGGGAAGCGGAACGCGCTCAGTTATCCCCCTCGCTGGTGGCCGCCGTGATCTTGCAGGAAAGCGAATTTCATCCGGCCGCTTGCTCTCCGGTGGGTGCCCGCGGCCTGATGCAATTAATGCCGGAGACGGCGGAATGGATTCACCAGGCGTTGGAACTGCGGCCGGGCAAGCCCGACCTGTTGGAGCCCACCACCAATGTGCGCCTGGGCAGCACTTATTTGAACTACCTGCGTGAGCGTTTCGACGGGCAGGAAGTGGCCGTGTTGGCCGCTTACAACGCCGGGCCCCAACAGGCTCAGGACTGGCTGAACGAGAGACCGGGGCAGCGCCTGGGCATCAGCGACATTCCCTTTGCCGAGACGCGCTGTTACGTGGAGGCGGTGCTTCAAAGTGAGAGAAGGTACCGGGAACTATATCCGGAGCTCAAGTGTGGGTCCGGCCATCTCCCAATTTGAAGGGTTGAACGTATGAGTGAAGTCAAGCAAGAACAGAATGGGCCGCGTAGCGATTTTTCCTCCAGTCTGGATAAGGACGTGGTGGTCAAGTTTCGCGGCAAGGAGTATCAGGAACAACTCGGCCTGGGCGCGGAGTGCCCCGGACGGTTAGTGGGAGTGGACCGCTACGGACTGTGGCTGGAACCGGCCGAGCAGCGCAAATCGGCTCTGGCCGCCGGCGAATCAGTGGCCCATTACTTTATTCCCTGGGATGAAGTGCTGACGGTGGTGCGACGCCAGGAAGCCAGCCTCTTTCAAACCAAGAAGGAATATCGGGGCCTGCGCCCCCAGTAAAATGCGAAAGATTTCTCATTTTCTGGCTCTGCTGGCTCTGACTTTCTCCGCGGCGGCCGAGCTCCCGCCGGTGGTGGGCAAGGAGCGCACCATCCCGGTGGCCGCCGGCGATAATCTGTACGAGCTTGGCCTGCGCCACGGTCTGGCCATCGAGCATTTTGCCTTCGCCAACGGGCTGCCGGTGCAACTGACGGTGGCGCGCAGCGGAGAGATCATCCTGCCCAGCCGGCGTATCCTGCCCGCCAATCCCCCCGCCGATGGGTTGGTCATCAATCTGCCCGAGCGCGGCGTATTTCTCTTTCGCAACGGGGCCTTTGACAAGTTCTATCCGGTGGCCATCGGCCAGCCGGGTCGCTTTGCCACCCCGACGGGCCAGTTCGAGCTGGTCAGTCGGGTCAAGAATCCGACCTGGATGCCGCCTGAATGGGCCGGCCTGGGGACCGACACGGTGGTGCCGGCCGGACCGGATAATCCCCTGGGTGATCGTTGGATGGGCCTGTCGATGCCTGGATTGGGGCTGCATTCCACCACCCAGCCCTCCTCCATCGGATCGGCGGCCTCGCACGGATGCATGCGCATGTACCCGGCCATGAGCCACGAGTTGTTTGACAAGGTCAAGGTAGGCATGCCGGTGCGCATCGAGTATGAGCCGGTCAAACTCGGCCGCGACCCCGAGACCGGCAGCCTGTGTCTTTCGGTCTTCCCTGATGTTTACGGCCGTTGTCCCCTGGCCGCCCGGGCTCAGGAACTGCTGAACGCAGCCGGTGTGCAGTCCTGGCTCGACGAAAAAGTGCTGGCCGGTTGGCTGGCCCATCCTAAGGGGATTCCGCTGACTTTCGCCGAGGGCCAGATCGGTCTGCAAGCGCAAGGTCAGGAGGTGGGGGAGCCAGGCCTGCTGCTCAAGTCCAGCCAGGGAGTCTACACCTCCGTGGAGGGCCTGCGCCGTCTGGGCGTGACCTCCGCCTGGGACCCGACCACCAAAACGGTGACGTTGACCAACAAAGAGGTGACGCAAACCTACCTGCCCGCCGACGGCGTCACGCTGGACGGCAAGCTGTACCTGCCCGTGAGGGTTTGTCTGCCCGCGCTGAGCATCAATTATCGCTGGGATGGCCCCAGCAAGTCCGTCGTCATCGATTAGACACATGGTCTTGATAAAACGGGCTGAGTGTTTGCGGTGAACGCCCAGCTCGCCTGGGAAGTGGCCCTGGGCCTCTTTCTCGTCTGGATCCTGATGCTCTGGCGCCGGCCCGTGCCGGCCCAGGGCGCGGCCTGGTCCAACGAGGGCCTGACCATGGTGCTCAGCCAGGCGCTGGTGTTTTCCCTCTACGGTCTGTTGGAGGCCCATGTGGGAAACCACGGGCGCTGGTTTCTGGTGGCCCTGGCGGCCTGGTCCCTGGGCTGGTGGGCGGCCTATTTCGGGCTTCGTTGGGCCAGGTGCCGTGGTGACCGCCTGCTGTTGCCGCTGGCCTGCCTGCTTTCCGGCCTGGGCTGGGTCATGCAACTGCGGTTGGAGCAAGCCCTGGCGGTCAATCAAGCCTGCTGGGTGCTGGTGGGTCTGGCCACCCTCATTCTAGTTACGGCTTATCTCAAGCGACTCGATCAGTTGCGGCGTTGGTATGGACCTTTGCTCATACTTTGCCTGGGCTTGCAATGCGGCCTGTTTGTCTTCGGCAAAGAGCGTAACGGTGCCGCTCTGTGGTACGCGCTCGGCCCTTTCAGCTTTCAGCCGGTGGAAATCGTGAAAGTGCTGGTGGTCTGTCTGCTGGCTATCTTGTTGGCCCCGGCCGCCCAGGACCCCAAGCGTCTCACTCGTCCGGTGCTGGCGGTGATGGCCGGCGCCTGGTTGCTGTTGGAGACACTGCTGGTGTTGCAGAAAGACCTGGGCCCCGCCCTGCTGTTTTTTGGCTTATTTCTGGCCATGCTCTATCTGGTCAGCGGACGCCTGCGCTGGGTGCTCGGTCTCTTGTGCCTGAGCCTTTTTGGGGCTATGGCCGCCTACAATCGGTTCGGCCATGTGCGCGTCCGGGTGGAGGCCTGGCTGGACCCTCTGGGTCACTATCAAGACAGCGGCTATCAGATTTCCGAAGCCCTCTTTGCTCTGGCCTGGGGGGGCTGGCAGGGAACCGGCCTGGGCCTGGGAGAGCCCTACCGTATCCCCGAGGCGGCCACCGACTTTATTTATGTGGCCTGGTGCGAGGAGTTGGGAACTCTGGGGGGCTGCCTGCTCTGGGGGATTCTGACTCTATTTCTGCTGCGCTGTTTTCGCGCCGCCCAGGTTTCTCAAGATCCCTTCGAGCGTTTGTTGGCTGCCGGTCTGGCCTGCTTGATGAGCTGGCAGTCCTGCGTAGTTCTGTTTGGCATTCTCAAGTTGATGCCCATGACCGGCATCACGCTGCCCTTCATCAGTTACGGCGGCAGTTCATTGCTCTCGAATTTCGTGATTCTGGCCTTGTTGCTGAGGATGACCCGCCGTGAACTTTGACGATCGCTTAGTCCGGGTCAAATGGGTTTTCTTATTGCTGCTGCTGGTGGTGCCTCTACGCCTGGTGGCACTGCAGTTGGGCTGGCGCCAGCAGCTCAATACCGACCCTCACAACAGCCGTCTGCTGGAGAAGGTCGCCTTCCGCGGACGGGTGCTGGACCGGCATGGTCAGTTACTGGCCTACTCACGCGGTAATCACCGGATTTATCCTCAGGGATCGCTGCCCTCCCATTGGACCGGCTTTTATAGTGTCGACCGGGGAGTGGGGGGCGCGGAGCGTTGGAAGAACGAGTTGCTGCGCGAACGGCGCGAGGAGAATGGAGTCACTTCCCGACCGGGGCATGAACTCCGGCTCAGCCTGGACTTGCCTCGGCAACGGAGCCTGGAGCGGGTCTTTCCGGCCGAGCAAGGGGCGGCGCTGCTGGTGGATCTGGACCGCGGTCAGGTGCTGGCGGCTATTTCCAAGCCTGATTTTCAACCCGCCCGGGTGGGAGCCGATTGGCGCACCTGGCAACATGATGAGCGGGCGCCGCTGCTGAACCGGCCTTTTTTGGGACTCTATCCGGCCGGACCCCTGGCCCGGGCCTGGTCCTGGAAGCAATTGCCGAGGCGTCCGGTTTCCTTGATGGACTGGACCAGTCCCCAGCCGGTCAAAGGCCAGCTGCTCATCTCTCCCGGCCAGGTGGCCTATTACCTGTTGAAAAGCGGCAGCGAGCTGCCCTTGAGCCAGTTGTTCAGCGAGCACGTTCAGCCCTGGAGGCGTCCACCGGAACTGGCTCCGCTGCAGAAATGCGCTCAGGGCTGGCAATGGAGTTGCGTGGCCCGGCTTGAGCAACAGGTCGTAACCTGGGCGGTCGCTCTCAAGCCGCCCTACCTGGTGGTCCTGGTTTGGGAAAACAGCGACCAGGAAAAAGCCGCCCTGCGGGCGGCCTGGAAATCTATTTAGGTTTTTTGCGCTTCTTGGGATCTTCTTCGTCTTTCGGCGGGGGCGGCGCCGGCACCGGGCAGTAGCTGAAAACCGAAGTAGGATTGCGTAATACCACCCCTTCGTTAGCGCCGACGTAGGTGTGCCAATCCTTGGGATCGTTGCCGGTGACTTCGACAATACGATCGTTGCCGGAGTCGGCCACGTAAAGGCTGCCGTCTTTGGAGATGCCCAGGCCGGCCGGATTGCGGAATTTGCCCAGATTGGTGCCATAGCCGCCCCATTCGCGAGCCGAGCGGCCCTGAAAGTTATCCACCCGCACCAACCGGTTGGCGGCCGGATCGACCATCCAGAGCTGGCGTTTATGGGTCACCATCTGGCTGGGCGCAAAGCCGAGCTGTTTGAGATTCTGGCCTTCGTATACTTCCCATTTGGCGCCGGTCTGGTCGGCCGGATCGACCAGCTTGACCACTCGCCCACCGGGGGGATCCTGGCCGCAGGTCACATACAGGTCTTTGTTCTGATCGAGCCAGAGGCCGGTGGGGTGATTGAGGCGCGGGTCGTTATAGGTGCGCAGGGGCGTCTTGTTCAGTTCGCCATCGTAGACGACCACCTGGTTGTTGCCGGTATCGGCCACGTAGACTTCATCACCGCGGCTGGCCACGCCCTCGGGGTGATTGAATCCGGGCAGTTCTTTCCAACCGAATCCGTTGATTTGATCCATGCGGACAATGCGATTGTTGTCACGATCGGCCACGAAGATCTTGCCAGCCGGATCCACCCAGATCTGGCAGGGGTGGAGAAAATAACCGGGTTCGTGACCGGGGCGTCCCAGCACCTTGCGGCCTTCTCCGCTTATGTCCTTGAGGAACATGATCCGATGGTTCCCGCTGTCTGAGATATAGATACCGCTCTCCGCCAGACCGGGCTCGTTGGTTTTCCCGCTCGGGCTGGGGGAGGCGCTTGGAGAAGCCGAAGGCGACGGAGAAGCGGTCTCCGGGATGGTGGGATTGGGCACAATGGGTTGGTCGGCCGGGGCCGGTTGAGCGTAGAGCTCAGGAATGGCGCAGACGCTGGCCAGCGCAATCAATCCGCAGAGCAGTCCGCGTTGACTCATATTCATTCTCAAAACTTTGCGGGGGTGATCGCATTCCCTGCAAAGGCGGGGGGTCTGGGGGGAGACGCAGTCCCCCCCAGATCATTCGAAGGCGGGGGGCCTGGGGGGAGACGCAGTCCCCCCCAGATCATTCGAAGGCGGGGGGGCCTGGGGGAGACGCAGTCCCCCCCAGATCATTCGAAGGAGGGAGGGCCTGGGGGGAGACGTAGTCCCCCCAGAATGTGGGGGGAAACTGGAGGACGACGGTTGTGGCTATTTTGGAACGGCTTTACTTCCGAGCGCAGGAGCAGCTCAAACACATTGTGTTACCTGAGGGAGGGGACGACCGCACGCTGGTGGCGGCCGCTTCGCTGGTGCAGCGGCGTTTGGCCCAGGTGACGGTGATCGGTAAGCCGGATAACCTGCAGCGTCGAGCCGAGGCGCTGAACATCAGCCTGGAAGGCTGCCGTTTGCTGGACCACCTGACCGATCAGGAAGCGGATGCCTGTCGCCAGGAGTATTTTAAGCTGCGCCGCCATAAAGGATTGACCGAGGCCGAGGCCGAGAAAGCCATGCAGGACCCGCTCTATTTCGCCAATGTGTTGGTGCGCCGGGGCCTGGCCCACGGAACGGTGGCGGGCGCCACCAATACCACCGCCCATACGGTGCGGGCGGCTTTGCAGTGCCTCGGCCTGGCGGCCGGCATTCGCACCGTGTCCAGCTTCTTTCTAATGGTGCTCAAGGAGCGGAACTTTGGAGAAGGCGGCGCCATGCTCTTCGCCGACTGCGGCGTGGTGGTCGAACCCAACGCCGAGCAGCTGGCCGAGATCGCCATCTGTACCGCCGATACCTGCCGGAATTTCTTGGAAGTCGAGCCACGTCTGGCCATGCTCAGTTTCTCCACCAAAGGCAGCGCCCAGCACCCCCTGGTGGAAAAGGTGGTCAAGGCCACCGAAACGGTGCGCGCTCGCCGGCCGGAACTGAAGATTGACGGCGAGCTGCAACTGGACGCCGCCCTGGTGGAAGCGGTCGGCCAGAAAAAGGCTCCTGGCTCTCCCGTGGCCGGCAAGGCCAATGTGCTGATTTTCCCCGATTTGCAGTCGGGCAATATCGGCTACAAACTCACCGAGCGCCTGGCCGGCGCCACCGCCGTCGGCCCCATCCTGCAAGGCCTGGAACTCCCCTCCAACGACCTTTCGCGCGGCTGCAAAGCCGACGATATCGTCGACGCCGCCGTCATCACCGCCATCCAGGCCGTCCGCTAACCACTATCGTGAGCAAGCTTCTGGGGCATTATGCTTGCTTCACAGCCTATGAATTGCGTTGGCGAAGATTTCGTACAATGAAATCTGAGCGCGCGGTGTGGAACAGGCCCAGGACGACCACCGTTCGGCCTTCGAGTATGAAATAAAGGCCGAACGGCGGAGCCAGGTGCGCCTGATGTCTCCAGACACTTTGCGGTGGAAAAGAGGGTTGTCGCAGAGACTGGCAGCGCAAAGATAAATTCGCTACGGAAATCCTGACCCAATCCGGGCGATTTGTCTTCATACCACTCCGAGCCGAGGCGAACGTCACTCTCCAGACTCAAGTCTGCTTTTCAGTTCTTCTAGTGTGAGCAAACTGTAAGGCGAGACTCCCGAGAGGCCGCGAGCCTGCGTTCAAGCTCTGCCAAATGGCTCGGGAGGACAGGCACCTCTTCTTCGTTGGTGCTGATATCTCCCCACAGGTCCTCGATCAACAGAAGCTTTGGGTGGTGCTCAGCCTGGCAATTTCCGGAAAATCAGAAACACGCATCAGGAGAATTTGCTAGCCTGCCTGGGCGCGGTCATCCAGGCCGTCTAGCAGGTCTATTCGTAGAAGTCGACGTCGCCACTTCCCATCCAGCCTTCTTGGGGCTTGGGAGCGGGAGGGGGCGGGGTGGCGGCCGCCACCGGGGCCGGTCCGACCGGAGGACCAACGGGAGGTCCCGCCTGGGGCGGAGGTCCTACCTGGCCGGTTTCGTCGCCGCTGGCCACCGGTTCCGGCGGGGGATCGACGATGCCCAGGCGGTCCTTGAGTTTCTTGATCATGGTTCGCACGGTGGGAGTGGCCAGATTGAGCGGGTCCAACACCACGAAGCGTTCGTAGAGTTCCAGGGCAGTCTGCCACTCTTGCTGTTTCTCGGCAATCATTCCCAGGCCGCGCACGGCCACCGAGTCCATGAAGTCGTATTTCAAGGCGTTGGTGTAGGAGTCCCAGGCCGATTCGATATCGTTGAGCAGGGTGTGGCAATCGCCCAGCAGGCTCCACAAAGAGGAAGAAGCCGGAGCGCAGCCGGTCTGGTGGGTGGCCGAGGTGCGTACTTCTTCGGCCAAGCGCATGCCTTCGCTGCGCCGGTTCATCTTGATAAGCAATTTGGCTTTGCGGAAGGTCTGGGCAATCGAGTCAGGGTAGGCCTGACAGATTTCTTCCATGGTGGCCAGCGCTTCTTCGATGGACTTGAGGTTCATCTGGGCGGTGGCCAGGGCCACCGCCAGATTGGAGTGCACTTCTTCGGTGGCGTAGGTGCAGCGCAGGCCCTCGCGTCCGGAAAGGGCCGCCTGTTCCCAGTTTTCGCGGCGCACCCAGAATTCGGCCACGCCCAGGTGGGTGCGAGCGTCGCGGGGAGCCTGTTTGATGGACTTGGTATAGTAATCTTCGGCCGTCTTCAGTTCGCCTACGGCTTCGTAGATCGGCGCGACCATTCGCAGGTTGCTTTCGGGATCGCGCAGGTAGAGTTCGAGAGCGTCCTGATACTGGCCGGTGCGGAAATAGAGATCGGCCAGCGTGCGTTCGATGGCCCGGCGCACCGACTTCTTCTCGTTGGGATCGTTGATGATCTCGAGGTAGTAGTCGATGGCGTCCTGGCTGCGCCCCATGCGTACATAGAGGCGGCCCAGTTCCCAAAGGGCCTGGGCATTCTTGCTGTCGGCCGCCAGTGCGCCTTTCAAAGTGGAAATGGCGTCTTCGAAATAGCCGGCTTGAATTTGCAGCTGGGCCAGAATCGTCCAGGCGCGCGCGTCGGTGCGGTCGACCTGCAGATGCTCCCGCAGTTCCGCGATGAAGCTCTGGCTCAGTTCGTACCAGGGCCGCTGCAGGCCGGACATGCCGTAGGCGCGCAGCAACTCCACTTTCCACTGACGAGAATTACGGTGGTTCCCGTTGGTGGCGATGGCCCGCTCGTAGAAGCGACAGGAAGAATCCAGATCGCGCACGCGGTAGGCGAGGCGAGCCGCCGATTCCAGCAGGGAAGGGCTGTGGCTTTGATGGGTAAGCGCCTGGGCCAGCATACGCAGGCCCATCTGCTGCAGGGCGTAGCGACCTTCGGCATTGAGGCCCTTGCCCAGCATTTCCTCGTAGAAGGTGCCGCCCAGGGGAGCCTCGTCATGCTTTTTCAGCTCGATCAGGTGAGCGTAAGAACTCTCTGCGATCTGCAGGTTGTTGGCGCGCACCGAAGTGGCGGCCAGACGGCGGATGGTGTCAGGATCGTCGGGCTCGAACTGGGCGACCCAGCGGCGCCACTCCAGCGCTTTGCCGTAGGCTCCTTCTTCTTCCAGGGCCTCGGCCAGCTTGACTCCGAAAAATGGGCTGACGCACTCGCGCGCGGCCGTCTGCAGAGCGGCGCGCATGGCCGGCCGATCGTTCATTTTTCTCAGGATGCGGTATTTTTTCTCGTGCAGCTTCTCGAGTTGCTGCTTATCCGAAGAACCGGCTTCGAGCTCTCGATTGACGGCGGCTAAGGCGTCGTCGAGCTTATCGTCGTCAATATCGCCAATGATCGGCTTGTAGCCATCTTTGATACCTTGATTGGGTTTCTGAGCGCCGGTTTCTTTTTTGACAAATCCTTTATTGTCACCGCCGGAACCATCACCACTGCCGCCGCCAGAGCCTGGCGGCTTCTCTTTTTTTACGAAGGCGGGCTTCTGTCCGCCGCCGAACTTGGGAGTCATGATCCATTCTCCTCGCAGACGGGGGCCTGCCCGCCTGGATTCACCAACATAAGGGGGAACCTTCTCGCTGAGGTGACTCGCTCCTGCTGTCAGGCCCCCTTGGAAACCCCCCTGGAACCTGTGGCAGGGGAGGCGAAAAGACAAGAGAACCTTACAGAAATGTCCAATACCCCCGCACCTCGTACCCGTCAGTTGAACGAAAGTTCCAGTGTTCTGGAGGGGACTTCTCAGGCCAGTCTTGATTCCGTAACTCAGGAACGCCGACAGGCCGAGGAGCGCATCAAGGCTCGTTCTCCCCGCATGGCGGCGGAACCCGGCGGCAGCGTGGTGGCCCAGGTGACGGCGGTCAGCAAGCGCTTCTTGGGAACTCTGGCCCTCAACGACGTGAGCTTGAAGCTGGGAGCCGGCGAGATGTTCGGCCTGGTCGGTCCGAACGGAGCCGGTAAAACCACCCTGCTGCGTATTCTGGCCACCTTGATTCCGCCCGATTCCGGCGAAGTGGTGGTGTGTGGTTATCGCCTCAACGAAGTCAAGAAAATTCGCGGCGTCATAGGATTCATGCCGGACGTACTGGGTGTTTACGATGACATGCTGGTCCGCGAATACCTGGATTTTTTCGCCCGCGCCAGCGCCTTGCCGGCGGCCACCCGCGACTATGCGGTGCGCGAAACCATGCAGACGGTGGGTATCGAGCACATGGCCGAGCAGCCGGTCGACGGCCTGTCGCGCGGTATGAAACAGCGCCTTTGTCTGGGCCGCTCCATTTTGCATAAGCCCAAGTTGTTGCTGCTCGACGAGCCCGCCAGCGGCCTCGACCCGCTGGCTCGTCTGGAACTGCGCGAGATTCTCAGGTCTCTGCAGCGCCAGGGCACCACCATCGTAATTTCTTCCCACGTCTTGGAAGATCTGGCCGATATGTGCGACCGCATCGGAGTGGTCAGTCGCGGCTGCCTGATCTGCGTGGATGAAACCAAGAATCTGATCGAGGAACAGGGAACCCGACGGCTGCGAGTTAAAGGACTTGGCCAGGGCGAGGAACTTTTTCAATTCCTCAAGGATTGTCCAGAGATTGACGGTGTGCGCTGGGACAACGACCACATCTTGTTCCGTCTCGGCGGCAACCAGGAACAAGACTTGCACGAACTTCTGAAGTCATTGATCCAAAAAGGATTTCCAATCGTAAGCTTTTACGAAGAAGCTCCGAGTCTCGAGTCGGCATACATGAATGTCACCCGGGCCGGAGAGGGATGGGAGGTAGCTAAGTCATGAGGCTAGCGCAAGGTCGCTCAGGGGATGTCCTGTCGACCCGCGGCACCGCGGTTTTTGGTGTCGCGCTTTGGCTGCTGACGATCTGGTTGCTCAAACAGGGATGGTGTGGATGCACGTTGTTCGCACTGGACAGTTGGGCGCTGATCGGGACGGCGGTGTTACTGCTGGGCAACCGCTCCTTTGGAGTGTTGGCGGAAGAGAAGGAGAAGAAGACGCTCGATTGTCTGCGCCTGACGCAACTCAGTCCCAGCGCCCTCTTTTGGTACAAGCTTTCTCCGGAATTCCGCTCGTTGGCTCGCCTATTGGCGTTTACCGCGCCGGCCGTGTTGCTGAGCAGCACCCACACCTCGCAAGGACTGACCGGCGGCCTGGCCGTGCTGGGCATCGCCGCCCTCAGCGGCGTGATGTCCATCGTGTCCAGTCTGTTTGTCTCGAGCCTGGCTTCGAGTACGTCGCGAGCGGTTGTCCAAGGATGGACACTCAAAGCTTGCTGGCTTTTGCTGACCCCCATCTTCGACCTGGTGGTCTCGGCCGTGACCGTGACCACGCAGCGTTATCCCGTCTTTGACGCGGTCAATCCCTTCGCGGCGGTCTGGCCCCTGGTCGTGCCCGAAGCGGAAATGGGACTGCGCCAGCACCTCCCGCTCGCTTTCGCTCTGCTGGGCACGGCTCTGTGCGCCGGTATGTGGATGGTGGCGGCTCGCCGCTACGAGCGCGGTCTGACCGCCGCTCCCACCTTGACCGACCGCCAGGTGCATCGTCTCTATCAGCAGACGCCCGGCTGGGTGCCCGGCTTCCTGGGCGTGCGCGAGAACCCCGTGTTCCTGCGGGAACTGGCCGCGCAACTGCGCAGCGGCGCCGGCAAATGGCCGGGCTATGCCGTCTTCGTCACGCTTTTCCTGGCTCCATTCCTTTACTCGCAGAGCTGGAACGTGCGCCGCTCCAGTGAAATCGAGCTGCGCAGCAACGCTCCGCTACGCGCGGCGAGCCCCACGATTGGCCTGTCAGGGCCCCAGCTCGACACGATTGACCCGCGGACAGGAGCTACCACCGCTCCTTCTCCTTATGTAAAATTGCGTAGCTGGAACAACGACGAACTGCACCTGAAGGGTCACACCAACTGCGCCTGTCTGCGCATGTCGCTCTATCAGTCGGCTCACGTGCCGTTGCCGGCCAGCCAGGTCTTCAAAGTCGTAGTGCACGATCCTTACCAGTTAGCTTCCAGCTATTCCTCGAACGGCGACACCCCCCACCGTCCCGGGCCGGCGTTGCAGCCACTCTCTCAGGATGAGGCCCGCATGTTCGGGGTTTCCAACACGGCCAGCGAAATCGGCAGCACCCAGCTATCGGCCGACACGCTCAATCAGATTCGCCTCCACTCGATGGGCCAGGGCCTGTTGGGATGCCTGGTGCTCTTGTCCCTCTACCTGTCGGTGCGTTGTTCGGGCTTCCTGGCCAACGCCGTCACCTCCGAGTGCGACCGCCGCAGTTGGACCGACCTGGCTCTGACCGGCATCGAGCCCGGTCAGGTACTGCGCGGCAAACTCGTCGGCACGCTGCTGATGCCCGTCATCCAGCTGCTGGTGGCTTCGCCATCGTTGCTCCTGTTCGTGATCGCCGGTGCTCTCAGTCCTCAGGCTTTGTTCGAGCTGGTCAGCTACTCCGTCGGTCTGACCGCGACCGCTGGTCTGCTCGGGTTCTGGGCTTCCAGTGCCAGCAAAACCAGCCATTCGGCTCAAGGGCTGGCCCTGGCCGCGGTTATGGGCTGGCTGGTGGCCACTCCTCTGGCGGTCGCCAGTTTGGGTAGCGCCCTGATTTTCCCACTGGCCGGGTTGGGCTTGATGGCCGCGCTGCGCGGTAGTCATCGTGGCATTACCTTCGGCTGGTTAGCGCTGGCGGTGGCCGCTATGATCAGCCCGATGGGCTTGAGCCCCTGGACCTGCCTGCCCAACTCGCTGATGACCAGCGTGGGCCGGGTGACGGAAATCGAGGCTCTGGCCGCCTGGGCGAGCGGAATGATCTCGCTGATGGGCCTGGCCTCGGTGTGCTACTTCAGCACACTGGCCAACCTGCAGCAGCCCGGTCAGCAGGATGCCCTGCGCGCCGACCGCGTCGCCTGAACAGGTCTCGCTCAATCAAGAAGCCCGGTCGCAAGGCCGGGCTTCTTTTTTGTGGAGGGGCTCACTTGCCGGCATGGCGGTAAGAATTACCGCGGACTGGTAAGTCCCGGTGCGGGCGGCTCACTTGCCGGCCTGGCGGTAAGAATTACCACGGAACTGGCAAGTCCCGGTGCGGGCGGCACACTTGCCGGCCTGGCGGTAAGAATTACCGCGGACTGGCAAGTCCCGGTGCGGGCGGTTCACTTGCCGGCCTGGCGGTAAGAATTACCGCGGAACTGGCAAGTCCCGGTGCGGGCGGCTCACTTGCCGGCCTGGCGGTAAGAATTACCGCGGACTGGCAAGTCCCGGTGCGGGCGGCTCACTTGCCGGCCTGGCGGTAAGAATTACCGCGGACTGGCAAGTCCCGGGCGGGGCAGCCGGCGTTACTCTTCCCAGATGAGGAAGCCTTCGATCAGCTTTCTCCAGTAGTGTAGTTCTTCGTCTTCGTCGTTGCCGGCCAGGACCATGCTGTTGGCCTGGTCGTCGCGCACGGCTTCCTCGCGATTGCGCGTGCCGGTGGCGGAGGACTCTGGACTGAGCACGCCGGTTTCCACAGTAGGGGTCTCCCCCCGACCGGGGAGGGTGGCCCCGTCGGTTCTCGGAGAAGTGCCGGCAGGGCTTTCCGCCGACTGAGATCGGGCTCGCTCCTGGGACGCCTCGGCCGGGTCCACCACGGCCAGTTCGAGCAAGGGCGTACTCAGCGGCACCGGCGCAAAATGGGTCAGGCCGATGTTGTTATAGCCCAGCATGAGCACCGAGGAGGTAGAGGGTAGATAGTCCGCCGAGTACAAATTCGACAACTGAATCTGACTCTGGGCCGCCTGGTTGGTCACCTCCACGAACTGCGCACTGCTCAGGTCTTCGCGCGTGGCGATAGCGCGGCCATTTGAAGGTGGGGGCGAAGGCGCAGCGGGCGGAGGCGGGGGATTAGGATTGGGCTGGTTGTACACCAGCACGTCGCCGTTTGGATTGGTGACCTGCACATTGCCGCTCTGTGGGAAGTAGTAGAAGATGTTGGCCGCTCGGTCGCCCTGGTCGCTGCTATTGGTGCCGGTCACGTTGATACGCACCAGGGTGGTGCCGTCGGTAGCGATGGGAAAAGCCTGCACCAGACCGGCTGCGCTGAAGTTCACTGGCCCGGAGATGCGCTCGGCGGTGATGTCCAGGCGGTTGTGCGCAATCAGGGCCGGGTCGGGGGAGGTGCTTTCCTTGATGAGTTCCCGGGGGGTGTTGATGGTCAGATCGTTGGCTTCGATCGTCCCCAGCACGCGCACATTCCCGGCCGTCGTGGTCACACTGAAGGTGCCTGTGGCCACGCGATCCAGGCGGGCCACTCCCGTCGATTGCACGCTGACATTGGAAGCGCTGTGGGGCAGGTTGATGCGCGAGTTGTCAAGGCCGAAAGAATCAGCTGTCAATTCGAGCCGGGTCGGAGCCGCGCCGGAGAGGTTGACCTCGGTGGTGCCGCCAGTCCGCATAAAGCCGTTAGCGTCCAGCGAAACGTTGTTGGAGGTGCTGCCGTCCAGGCGAATGTCGGCTGCATTGGCAAAGAAGATATTGCCGCCGGCCGTCTGATTGTAGTCGAGAGTGCTGCCGGCAAAACGAATGGGGTTGCCCGCGAAGAAAAAGAGGTCATGATCCGAGGCGGCGTTCAAGACGGTAGCCACGCCGGCCCGCCCCAGTGTGCCGGGATTGAAGAACTGGTTGCCTCCGGCGTGCAGGTCGATGTTGGGAACGGCCACATCGGCGGTGGTCAGATCGGCTACCGTGTTCACGGTCAGCCGGCTGGCCGGATCGGCCAGCGAGATCAGCGAGCCCGCGTCCATTCCAAACGAGTTGGCCTGAATGGTGACGTTGCCGAGCCCGCTGCTCTGGATGCGGGCCCCGTCGAACATTCGGAAATCACCGTCCATGGTGATATTGGCGTCGGTGCGAAGGCTGGCCCGGGATTGAATGCCGTTGCTGGGACCTACAACGATGCTGCCGTTGCCGTCCAGGTTCAGCAGCACGCGGTTGCCCTCCAGCACCAGGGGAGAGCCACCGAGACTGATGTCGTTGCCGGTCACATTGACGGTCGTATCGCGGCCGGCCACGCCCAGGGTGCCGCCGCGAAAGTTGACCGCCCCGCTGGTCGAGTTACCGCTGGCGTTGAGCTGGCTGGCCGCCACATTGGCCAGAAAGACATCCTTGCCCGCGCTTACATTCACCTCGCTGGCCGTTAGGGTGGTGCCGTCGCGAAAATCCACGTTACCATGATCGGCGTTGACGGAGATATTGCCGACTCCGTCGAGGCGGATTTGCGAGCCCAGGTCGCCCACGATATTCTGGTCCGCGTTGTTCAGGCTGATATTGCCCGAGCCCAGGCTGAGTAAACTGTTCTGGCCTATGCTCAGGTCGCCGCCGCTCTGGTTGAGGTTGATCTCGCCGGCACCGGTCACCGCGATGGTGCTGCGATCCCCGATATTGAGGAGACCGCCGCTGCTGTTGACAGTGAGGTTGGCCGCGCCGGGGGCTCGCAGGGTGGAGTCAGCATCAAAGCTACCTCCTCCCGGAGTGGTGAGGATGAAGTTGGCCGTGTTACTCTCCAAGGTCACCGTTGAACCGCTGAAAAATCCGAAATCTCCGGTGGAAGTCAGCTCTACCTGGGCGTTGTCCCCCAGGATGTGGACATCAGAATTGACTTCAAAAGAAATGCTGGGAGAATTGGCATTCAAAACCGTGTCGGTGGCGCTGACTCCCAGGCTTCCGCTCAAAAACTTCACGAAGCTCGGAGAGGTGAAGGTCATGGTGGGGACCCGGACGCTGGAAATTTGGGCACCGGTGCCGGCGTTGACCTTTGCCTCCGAAGCGGCATTCTCGGCGCGGATGGTGCCGATCGAAAAAATCGCCCCCACCGTGTCCAACGTAACGTTGGCGGCTCCGTCCATTCTAAGTTCCGAGTTTTCCCGGAGGAAGACGCCGGTATCGGGACCGGCGCCGTTGGACTGAAAGGTGATATTACCGGTGCCGCTGGCATGGACACTGGCGTCTTGGAGCAGGGTCACTCCTCGAGTATCTCCCTCGACGGTCAAGTAAGCCGTGGGAGACTGGATGTTGAAGCGCGAACCGGCCGAGAAAACCGCGTCTTCAGCAGCGTTCAGACTCACGTTGGCGGAAGTGCCGACTACCTCAATCTGGCCGTCGATCTCGGTGAAGATGTGAGGAGCGTTGACGCTCATCACGGTGGGCGCTCCTGCCGTTCCGAACTGGCCGGACAAAAGGTCGACCTTGTCGCCGGCGTTGATGGTGATATTGGAAGCCAGGATATCGCGTACGGTGGCGGTGCCGCCCGCCAGCAAGGTAATGGTGGTGGCCGGATTGGTGGCGCTGATGCTGCTGCCTGTCCCCATCTCCAGGTTGCCGTCCACCGCATGCAAGGTGAGGTCGGTTGCCTGGGTCAGCTGTACGGCCACCCCCGGGTCGATGAAAAGATCTTGTTGGGCTTCCACAATAACGCTACCGGCTGTATCCAAAGCCGAGGCATTGATGAATTGGGTCGTGGGCGCATCCCCGGCCAGCACGGGAAAGGTGGGATTATCTCCGCCACCGGAAACAATATGGACAAAATCCGGGTCGATGAGCAACTGGCCGGCCTTGCCTTGAGGCGCCGACAGATCGGGAGCCTGAGTGAGGTGCACGGTGCGGCCGCTGACCTCAATGAAGCCGCCGTCGCCGGACTGCGAGGCCACGGCCAGTTGGCCCATTTGAATGGCCGAGCCGGCCGACAGCACCCGGATCTCACCGCCGTTCCCCTGGGCGGAGCTGGCGCTGACCAGGCTGCCGGGAGTATTGACGGTGGCTTGACTTGAGTCCATTAGAATGTTACCGGCCTGGCTGCGAATGGTTCCCTGGTTGACCAGCAAGCCCTCGGCTCCCACCAACTGGATGCCCTGGGCGGTTTCGATGATGCGCTCGCCTTCGGGCTGCCCACCTCGGACCAGTTGGGCCAGAGTGTCGCTCATCTGGCCCTGGGTGAGCAGCACCGTTTGCGGGGACGGTTGCGAATGGCCCCGAAATCCATCCGGGATGCTCACCTGAAGCAGTCCGCGCGCATCTACCTGGAGAGTTGCCTGCCGGGTGGCTCCGAGCACCACCTGGCCCTGTTGCGCGATTAACAGCCCCTGGTTATCGACCAGCGGGGAAATGAGCGCGATGAAGCCCCCATCGGTCACGCGAATTTCGCCCTGATTGACCACCGCTCTCAGGGGACTGTTCGGGTCCTGCTGCAATTGGTAGCGGCCCTGAATAAAATCCTGGTCCTGGATGGACAGGGTGGTGGCCAGGAAACTACCGGCGTTGACCGAGCTACCGGGGCCGAAAAGAATCCCGTTGGGATTGACCAGCAAAATACGGCCGTTGGCCTGGATTTGCCCCAGGATCTGGCTGGGATCCTGACCGATGACGCGATTGAGCAGAGCGGAACTGGCTCCGGGCTGGAGGAACTGCACCAGTTGATGGGCATCGATGTTGAAAGAGCCCCAATTGATGATTCCGGTGGGACTCGATTGTAAAATCTGTAAAATGTGACTTTGGGGTTGCGAGATCTGTAAACTTCCCTGAATCACCTGGCCGTTTTCCGGTAAAGCCAGAGCCACTCCGGAGGCGAGAAGGGCAGCTAAAAGAGTGCGATGGATGCGTCCGCTCATGACGGCCCCTTCTCGCTGGGCAGGTATTCTCATTTTTCTCGAGTAACCGGGCGAATGCGGTTGGCGCGTTACAGAAATTACCTGATCGGTGCATGGTTGGGCTGTTCTTTGGGCGCCCGGGCGCAGCCACCGATGCCGCAGAACTCGGACCTGGTGCAGGCTGCCAACGAAGAAGTTTCCCCCGAAGCCTCCGAAAAAACCGTGGTCGTCTCCAAGTTTTTGGTCACCGGCAATACCCTGCTGGCTCCCGAGGAATTACAGAAAGCCTACCAGTCCTATCAGGGCCAGGCCCTGACCTTGGCCCAGTTGCGCGAAGTGGCCCGCAACCTCACCGCCCTCTATCAGCGCAACGGCTATTTCCTGGTGCGAGCTTATCTTCCTCAGCAATCGATTCAGGACGGCCAGGTCGAACTGAGGGTGGTCGAGGGTAAAGTCGGCAAGGTCACGGTCGAGGGCGCTGAACACTACGATCCCGAATTCGTTCGCGAGCGCTTTATGCACAGTTTCGAAGGCGAGACTTTCCGCAACGACCGCTTCCAGCGGGCCATGCTCTTGATGAACGAACTTCCCGACCTGCAGGTTCAAGCCGTTATGGCGCCCGGCTCGGAGGTCGGCCAGACCGACGTCACTTTGCGGGTCAAAGACGCCACGCCGGTGCACGGAGGAGTGGATTACAATAATTACGGAACCTCGGCCACCGGCGAGAACCGCGTCGGCCTGACCTTCGACGCTGCCAATGTACTGCAGCAGGCCGACCAGATCAGCTTGCGCGGAGTGCTCGGTTTCCCGTCGCGGGAAAACAGCTTCTATCAGATCAACTACCAGACGCCACTGAATCAAGACGGCACCACCATCAACTTCGGCTATGCCAACGGCGCCTTCGCTGTTTCTCAAGGCCTGGGCGCCATCCTGGACGTGCGTGGCAACGCGGATATTTACACGGTGGCCCTGAGCCATCCGCTGGAGCGCCAGTTGGAGTTCTCCAGCAACCTCGGGCTGGCCGTCTCGCACAAATTCATTCGCAACAATTTCTTCGGGGGTCTGCAGCCGTTTTCGCGGGACGAATACAACAGCGCCAGACTGACCTATCAGGCCGATTGGCGCTCCCTTGAGGGTCGCACTCTGCTGCAGGCAGCCTACACCCAGGGACTGGGCGGAACTCCAGCCAGTGACCCGCTGGTCAGCCGGGTCGGGGCCAGTGGGGGATTCGCCAAATTCAACCTGGATCTGGCTCGCATTCAGAACCTGGAACCCGGGCTCTATGCGCTGTTCCGCGCCAGCGGCCAATATGCCACCCAGCCGCTCTACGTGGCCGAGCAATTTGCCGTGGGCGGTCCCGACACCGTACGCGGCTATCCCCAGGCCCAACTTCTGGGGGACAACGCCTACGTGCTGGGGGCCGAACTGCGCTGGTCTCCTTTTGAGGAAGACCTGGACGCTTTCCAGGTGACCGCCTTCGTCGATCACGGTGGCGTCAGTCTGCGCCGTGCTCTTCCCGGCGATTTGCCGCTGGGTTCGCACTTGACCGGCGCCGGCTTCGGCTTCCGTTTTGGACTCCAGCAGCACGCTACCCTGCGTTTGGACCTGGGCTTTCCGATTGCTCCTACACCCTCCAGCACAGGACGCAGCCCCGCTCTCTACGCCGGTCTACAGACGAGATTTTAATTAAGGCAGGCTCTGTAGTTCCGGGCCGGTCTTGACCGGTATGTCCAGAATGTCACCCATGCCGGGCATGGAATTCATCCTTCGAAAATCGCGTGAAATGTAGACTCTCTTGGCTGGCGCGAACTTGACCAGTGCCTCCAGGCGCTCGATCAGTTGCGCGTTTTTTTCTTGACATTCACGCAACGCCTTTTGTTCTCGGGCCCGGGTCGCTTCCAGGCCGGGGCTGCTTCCGTCTAAGCTGGCCAACTGAACTTGGGCCAGGCGCTTGACCAGATCCGCCTGGTCTTGTTTGTTTCGATACACCGAACGGACCATTCCCAGAACTTCCAGCTCCGAATGCATACGCTCGTTTTCTTCCCGCAGAGCGGCATTTTCGCTTTCCTTTGCCTGCAACTGCCGCTCTAGCCGACGCAGCTCGTCAAACCAGACGCCGGTCAGCCGATCTACTTCTTCGGTTAATTGGTCCGCGTCGTAGAGGTCTTTGGCTACGTCCGCTTGAGCCGCCAGCAAACGGTTCTCCGGGCTGGGCGAGTGCAGGGCCAGGGCGTTGAGTTCTTTGGCGCGGGCGGACAATGGTCCGTTGTCTTCCAGGGTGAAACTGCGGGCCATGGAAACCTTGGAATCCTGGAGGCGCCCCTCCAAAAGGGTGATTTTGGCCAGCAGCACTTTGTTTTCGGCGCGCAGTTGCTCGCGTTCGGCCAGCATCAACTCGGTTTCGGCCGACGGGCCGCCGCGCGCCGCCAACTGCACTCGCAGGGTTTCCAGCTCTTTCTTGGTCTGCACCAGCTCCTTCAGGGCCAGATCTCGGGCCAGGGCGAGTTTCTGGGTCTCCTCGGAGGCCGGCCTGGCGCCCACGCTGGCTGCCTTCCGATCGGCGGCTTCCAGACGTAACTCCACTTCGCGCCGGCGCGCTTCCTCGGCTCGCAGCCGAGATTCCAGTTCGACCTTTTCGGCCGCCAGCAGCTCCGCCCTGGCCGCCAGAGATTCCAGGTCTTTCATGGGGGTGGCGGAAGCAGGTGCTTTGCCGAGTACCCAGCCACTGCTGGAAGGCCCGTCATAGAACAAGCGGGGGTTTTGCTTCTGGCGCACCACCGAAAGCGTCTGAGTGGGAACCTGCGTGTCGAGAAACTCGGCCAGTGAGGCCGGCGTGATATTTCCCTTGATACCGCCAGTTTTGCCTTGCATCGCCTCCACCAGAAAGTAGGTGAAAAAGCCGTGTTTCTTGGCTTCCCATTCCCAGGAGCGCTGGCCGGGACTGCAACTGACCAGTCCCACCACCTCTTTGCCTTTGCCTGTCAGGGCGAACTGGGCTGCCACGCTATACTCGTCTCGCCCACCGCTGGGGTTGTTGCGGCAGGCATCCAGCACGGTCAGCGTTTTGGCCGCCGCTGTGCGGTCGATCAGACGGTTCAGGTCGGCTGTGTTGAGCGCTGATGCCTTGAGGGTTTCCAGGCTGCGGGGATCGGAATCGTCAGTCAACAAAAACGAAGTGCCCTCCACCTGGGCCCCGTGACCGGCAAAGTAAAAGATCACCACATCCTCGGCCCTGGCGTTCTTGCTCAGCCAGTCGAGACGGTAGACCAGGTTCAGGCGGGAGGGCGACTGGCCCGACTCGACCGAGTCGCTGGTGAAAAGGTAAAGGTGATCTTGGGGAACCTTGAGCAGCGTCTGCAGGGCTTGAGCGAAGAGCTTGGCGTCCGCCCCCGCATAGCGTAAGGCCGGGATGCCTTCCTTGGCATAATTGTCAATCCCCACCACCACCGCCCAGGTTTGTCCCTCCGCCAGGGAGGGCGCACTCAGGCTCAAGGCCGCGGCTAAAACGAGAGCTGCCTTCATTTCGGGGGCGGCTCAATCCACTTTTTGAAAAGTTCTCCGATTTCTCCCCTGGCCTCCGGATACTGCTTGAGCAACTGGTCTCGGAGCTTGCGCGCGGGCCAGTAGAGTTCCAGGTGGCAGTATGCTTCGTAGGCTTCCAGTTCGGAGGCTTTGTCGGCCATGGCCCGTACCGTGCGTAACTTCTTTTCCAACTTCGGGTTGACTACCGTCACAGCGAAAGAGGCCTGACTGTCGAAGACCTCTCGGCCGTCGCTCTTTTCCGGGTCGCCGAAGAAAATCATGGTGGTCTGGTCCGGTGGTATCTTCAGATCCGGCAGAGTCAGCCGGGTGCCGTCGGAAGAGACGACCGCGCGCACATACTCGGGGAAGCCATGCTCATTGACTTTGCGGTAACGAATCATCGGGTTCGGCCCATCCAGCTTGTGCTTGCTGAGGGTCAGGTCAAGCGTGATAGGGAGCTTCTCGATGGAAATGGGAATGGGCGCATCCGCTTTGACCCCGAAAGAGCGGCTGGTGTAACCTCCGTATTTGCTCATGTCGACCTGATGGCTGACTTCGATGCCCTGACGCTGTTCCCGGCTCTGGCTGACGGCCTTGATGGTCTTATCGTCGGGAACCAGCTCTTTGCTCAGGGAGGCCTGGCCGGTAATCTGGTAGCGTGCGCCGGTCAGCACGTTGGTCACGGTCAGCGAGCCGTTGGGGGGACAGATAACGGTGTCGTTGACCGCCAGGTAGCTCAAGAGCGCAACGGGTTTACCGGCCACAGTGCACTTACCGACCTGACCCACCACCAGATAAATGTGGTTTTTGTCGGGGGCGGACTGCACCGGGCCCATCAAGGCTGCCAGCAAAAGCATAGAGAGCAAGCGAGTGGATTTCACGAGTTAACTACCTCCGACAAAACCTATTTACGCATGGGGCCAGCCACATTCCTACTTGCAGTATGATTACACTCTGCGGTCGGAAGTTCGCCAGCTATATTGGTACTCATCGTAAGCCGCTTGCATATTCTGGTCGGCGGAGTTGGCGGCCGTTTCGGCGGTTCGCAAATCTGCTTCAGAATAGCGCAAATGTTGGTCGATTTGTTGCAATTGTTGGGAGAGAGTGGTCAGATTGCCGCGGGCGGAACGAGCCTGGTAGGCGACCGATACGCCTTCCGTGTCCCGCGCCACCGCATTCAGATCGTAACGCGCTGAACTGATTGGGGTCTGCAGTCCCTGCAGCTTCTGCTCCAACTGCTGCTGGGCCATTTCAATGCGGTAGAGTTGCGAGCTGAAATCGCCCATGTTGCGCATCGCTTCTTGATGGCGATAAGGGTTGGGCAGGCGTCTGGAGTCTACCTGACTTAGATAGCTCTGGGCGCTGGCCAACTGGCTTTTGATTTCATAGACCGCGTAGGTCGGATTGGAGCTATCGTAGCGCAGGTTGTAAAGCTGGCGCTCGATTTGATCGAGGCTGCTGTTGGCCCACTGGCCGGTGCGCGAATGGTCCGTTTCTTCCGTGTCGTTTTCGGCCGGGTAGAGGTCGTTACCGGTGCGACTGGTCTGAGTTGAGGCGGAATTGACTTCGCGCTGCACGGTTCCCCAGTATTGGCGGACTTTATCGATGCCGGCCCTGGCTTTGTCCAGCTCGCTCTGAGCCATGTAAAGCGGGTCCAGCACTTCTTGCGGGTTGACCTGAGGCTCCATCCCGGGCTGAGGCATCTGTGGCTGGTAGGGATAGCCCTGAGCCGATGGTTGGTCCGCCGGGACGCCGCCCTGGCGGGTGGGCTGAGGCATGGCTGACCCGGTGTAGGGGTTATATCCCTGAAAGAAAGCGTCCATTCGCGACATGGCCATAGGCTAAGATTATTCCCCGACCCTTAAAAAGATCCTATTGGTGTTCTCGGGGAATGAGCCAGCGATAAGGTTCGACCTGAGTCTCGAAGCCGTGCACCTGCTCTTTCCACTTCTCCGACATGGCTTTGTACTTGCGAATCGGATCCTTCAAGCCGTCCCGAATCTGCGGATCGGAGGAGAGCGTGTGCATATCGCCGGCCAGATTGGCGTAGTCTTCCAGCTTGTTCTTCCAGTCGTGCATTTGCTGGCTGAGCTTCTCCGGGTCGATTTTGGCCAGCGGACTGTTTTCCAGACGTGCTTTGAGCGAAAGCAAGCCTTTAGTGTAGCCTTCGGCCAACTTGTAAGCCTGGTCCATCTGCTTCTGGCCGGCATCCAATTGGCCCTGGTAGGTGGCCAACTGGGCGCGCGCGGCCGGAACCATGGTGCGGATATAGGCCGAAGCGCGGGCGGTTTTTTCGTCCATGCGCTGGACGTTGGCCATCAGAGCGGCTTCCTGGCGCTCCAGGTTTTGCTGCATTTTCAGCACCTGGGCGCGCGAGCCCTGGCTGACGCGCACGAATTCCGCCGAATAGAAACGCATGTTTGAGGCCAGATCCTTCATGTCGCGGCGAAAGGCGGGGTCGGCAAAATTGGAGCGCATGTCTTTGGTGGACTGATTGAGCACTTTGAAATGCTTGATGGTGGCCAACAGTTGGTCATCTCCCGTGCTGTCCAGCTCGTTGTTGAGCACTCCGTCCGAGGCGGCTTCGCCCGGAGGCGGCGGCAAAATGTTGATGAAATGGCGGCCGCGCAGGGTGGAGACGACTTTGTAGGCGGTTCCTTTGGTCAACTTGTAGCCCTGGTAAAGGCCGACCGTGACCAGTACCACCGGACGGTTCTCGCCGGGCGGATTGAGGTCGTTCCACTCTTCCCGGGGAGCAAAGTCGATGTCCACCACGCGCCCGCCGTCAACTCCGCCCAGGGTGACCGGGTCCCCCACCCGCAGGCCCTGGCAGGCGTGAAAGACCAGTTTGTACTGCGCTCCACCCAGCGGCGTGCGCTTGCTCTGAGTAGGAGCCAGTCCCAGCATGACCATGGAGATGCTGCACACGACCAGACCGATCCGACCCTCTTTGCTGAGCATTACACCGCCGATTGATGGGCTTGCGCCACGAGTTCGGCCCAATTGAACCGGGCCTTCCCGGCTGGTTTAGATTCATGGCGGGTGAAACCTGCCACAAATTCAATATTTCCGGCCGGACCGCGCACCGGCGAGTAAGTTATCTGCGTCAGCAGCCAGCCGGCTTCGGCGGCTTCTTCCGTGCTTCGTTGTAAAACAGCCTCGTGCACCCGGGGATCAAGCACCACACCTTTGCGGAGATTTTTCGCCTCGGTCTCAAACTGAGGTTTGATCAGCGTAATCAGACGAGGAGGCTGCCATTCCCAGATCACCGGATAGAGCAGTCTTAAAGAGATAAAGGAGAGATCGGCGGTGACCAGGTCAGGAGGGTAGGGTAATTGTTCCCGCTCCAGGTAGCGAGCGTTGGTCTTGTCTTTGATGATGACGCGGGGGTCCTGCTGCAGCTTCATGTCCAGCTGCCCGCGCCCCACGTCCACGGCGCACACCCGGGCGGCGCCTCTTTGCAAAAGACAGTCGGTAAAGCCGCCGGTGGAGGCACCCAGATCAACCACTTTCCAGTCGCTCACGTCCCACTGCAGCAAATCCAGCGCCTGGGCCAGCTTAAGCCCGCCCCGGCTGGCGTAGGGGTGTGGTTTGCCTTTGATCTCGATGAGGGCGTCTTCTTTGATCGGGGTCCCGGCTTTATCGCAGCGTTGCCCGCCCACCAGCACCAGTCCGGCCATGATGGAAGCCTGGGCCTTTTCCCGAGAGGGGAAGAAGCCTTGCTCCACCAACAGTTGATCCAGTCGAATTTTTTTCGCCACGCCCTGGTGTTCAAGGGGGAGCTAGCGCGCCCCCCCTTGGACCCGCCACTATTATGGCCCAAGGACTTACAAGACCTCGTCGCTCTTAAGGCCAACTGTGGCCGGAGGATCTAGAGGTAGCCAGAGCAGCTCTTCAGTTGATCCAGAAGCGTGGGTTCCCTCGAGATCGAGACTTGTTGTTGGAGTTGCAGCGTTTTCTCTCTCAAAGCTGCTGAGGAAGCCTCGAACGGGAGGGGAAGAAGCCTTGCTTAACCAACAGTTGGTCCATGCAGCACCCCCTCGCGCCCCGAGATCAGTTTCCCATTCTGGGGACTAAGAACTACCTGGCCAGCCACAGCTTAGGGGCCATGCCGGCCGGCACGACCCGAGAATTACAGCGTTATGCCGAGCTTTGGGCGAGCCAGGGCATTCTGGCCTGGGACGGCGAGTGGTGGCAGGCCATCGGCGAGTTTGGCGGCCGTCTGGAGCGCATTCTTGGAGCCGCTCAGGGCACCATCGTGCCCTGTCTCAACGTGACGCTGGGCTTCGCCATCATCGCCAGTTGTCTGCGCTATACCCCGGAACGGCGCCGCATCGTGCTCTGCGACCTGGAGTTCACCACCACCATGCCCTTCTGGCAGTCCCAGGAGATCTACGGGGCTGAGGTGGTGGTGTTGCCTTCCCCGGACCCGGTGCTGATGCCGGTCGAACTTTTGGAAGAAGCCATCGACGAGCGTACCGCTCTGGTAGTGACCAGCCACGCTTATTTTCGTTCAGGGGCCCTGCAAGAGGTGGAGCGGTTGCAGCGCCGCGCCCGCGAGATGGGCGCCCTGCTGGTGGTGGACGCCTACCAGGCCGCCGGTTGCGTGCCTATTGATTTGGCCGGAGGAGGCTTCGATTTCTTCGTGGCCGGTTGTCACAAATGGCTGTGCGGCGGTCCCGGAGGCGGATTTTTGTATGTCCGGCCGGAATTGATTCAGCAGTTGGAGCCGACGCTGGTGGGCTGGTTTTCGTTAGCCAACCCTTTCGCTTATGAGAAAACCCGTACTCCCGAGCTGAACAAAGGGATTCTGCGCTTCTTGAATGGCACGCCCAACGTGCTGGCCCTGTTTGCCGCCCGCCAGGGCCTGGAGTGGGTGGAGAAGCTGGGTCTGCCGGCCATTCGCAGCCACTCCCAGCAGCTGACCGGCTGGCTTTACGAGCAACTGGAGCAGCGCGGCCTGACCGTCAAAAGCCCGCGTTTGGCCGAGCGGCGCAACGGTATGGTGTGCGTGGACTTTCCCGGCGCCCAAGAGTGCCAGGCCGCTTTAGAAAAGCAGGGGGTGATCGTGGATTACCGCCCCGACTGCGGCCTCCGCATTTCCCCGCACTTTTACAACCAGCAGTCCGATCTGCAGGGTTTTCTAGAGGCCTTGGATGCGGCTCGCTACCCTCGCTCGGGCTAAACCTGTCAAGGTGGGATTTGCGCCGGGGGGTCACTTAGGAAAGTGCGAGAGTGGATGGCCGAACAGCCCGTAGCTGATAGCCAGGAAGGCCAAACTGAAAAGGATGCAGCCCGCCTGCACCAGCACCAGAGATAGTATCTGAATCAGAAATCCCGGATTCTTACGAATACGCGCTCGCTCCAGGGCGGGCTCGAAGGCCTGATACGGGAGCCAGGTCATCAGAGCATAGACCAGAAGCCAGGTTGGAAACAGGGCTGGCTGCATCCCGGCGAAAGCGATCTCCGCCAACCCTCCCTGGACTCCAAACAGAACAAAGAGGCGGCTGCTGGTGAACCGATAGCGCTCCAAAATCCACGACCAGATCGCCACCTGCGGTACGATGACGATTACGCTGTGGAGAAAGGCTAGATCCAGATAGTTGGCCGAGGCGGTTATGTAGACCTGGCCGGTGGGGTCGCCAAAAAGTCTCCCCAAATTGGTCATCAGGCAGGCCAGGGCTTCCTCGATGCAGGCCAGCAGCACGGAGAAGGCTATAAAGGCGGATTTGGGCCGGCCCTCATAGCGGCGCATGAGAGCGATCAGTGGCTGTCGCCATTTGCGCATCGCCAGGCCGCCGACCACCACCCACAGCAAGATATGGAAGAAACCCATAAAATACCGCGCGTTGTCTGGAGTGGTGCCGTAGCGCCGGATGGCCAGGGGAAGCAGTCCAAGAATGACGACCGAGGAAAATACCGTACAAGCCAGGATGATGCCACGATCCAGTCGCTCCCCGAACACCCGGGAATATTCGTCATTACCGGTAATGCGACCTTGTGCAGGGTGGCCTACGAACACATAATAGATCGACAGTCCCCCATCCGCGCGGCGTCGACGGGTGAGACAAGTATCCCCGCTCGGTATATGGCCGGAGAGGGGCCGGCCATGCGAGGGACTGTCTTCTTGGGGGGCAGGCGGGGCATTTGTCGAAGAGACACTGATGTTCCGCTGGAAGAGGTTTTTCCGTCCCAAAGTACGGTTGGCCATTTGGACAGCACTGGGGGGAATGCTGGTGGCGTTGTCGTGCTACTGCCTGGTCATGCCCCGGCAGAGCTTCGCTGGCGTCCTACCGGCGCCCAATGACGAGACCCGTCAACTGTCTGCCCGACTCGAGGCTTCGGTGCGCCATCTTTCGGAAAGCATCGGTGAGCGGCACCACCATACCTATCGCTTTCAAAAGACGGGTAGCGGCGAGTTGGAAGAGGCGGCCGACTGGATGGAGCAGCAGTTCAAGAGCGCCGGCTATCCCGTGGAACGCCAGGAATACATGGCCGGCGACCCCGCGGAGAAGTTCTGCAATCTGGTTGCCGAGCGCAAGGCAGGGCCGGAGATCGTGGTCATCGGGGCTCACTACGACACCATTCCCAGCACACCCGGCGCTGACGATAATGCCAGCGGAGTGGCTATTCTGCTGGAACTGGCCCGGCAGCTGCGGAACCCCAAGCGGACCGTGCGATTCGTGGCCTTTACCAACGAGGAACCCTACTTTTTTCAAACCGAGGAGATGGGCAGCCTGGTCTACGCCCGCAAGTGCCGGGCCGCCAATGAGCTGATCGTGGCCATGCTGAGCCTGGAGACCCTGGGCTATTACAAGGACAAGCCGGGGACCCAGAAATACCCGTTTCCTCTCAGCCTGGTCTATCCCAACACCGGTAATTTTGTAGGCTTTGTGGGCAATTTATCTTCGCGAGCCCTGACCCGCCGCGTTGTCGAGTCCTTCCGGCGTCAGGCGGCCTTCCCCTCCCAAGGGGCTTGCTTGCCGACTTTCATTCCGGGAGTGGGCTGGTCTGATCACTGGTCCTTCTGGCAGGTCGGATATCCCGCGCTGATGGTTACCGATACGGCACCCTTCCGCAATCCCAACTACCATCAGAACACGGATAAGCCGGAGACTCTGGACTTCGAGCGCATGGCGCGGGTTACCCTGGGGCTGCGGAAGGTTCTGGACGAGTTGGTGAGCGCACCTTAGCGCCATCCGACGGCAGGCCTATCCGTTGACCATACCTTGGTGGCAAAGCCCACCATTGGCGCCAATCAGGCCGGACCGTGGGCCCGTCCCGCCGCGACCGCTCCAGCCACAACGGCGGAAGTATCGGTTCCGACTAAGTATCTGAGAGCAGAGCCCATTCGGCAACTTGAAATCGCTTACGGCCGGGGCTTATGCGGACCCTTTCAGGCTCCGCATGGACGGCTGAGGTTGACTCGCAGTGGCGCGGCGATTTTCGGGGTTGCCGAGCTTGAAAGGTTAATATGGGATTAACCGGGGATTTACAAATCGACGCTGGATCGACATTTTGTCGGCAGTCCTCCATTACGATGCCTCTATCCTGAGACACACAACGGAGGATACACAGATGGATGTAATCGGTGAAGTGATCGACCTCATCAACAATCCACGAATCCGGCGGTTCACGGGCGACCGGCGCAAACAACAGCTACTGGAGGAGGCAACCCAGGACTCCATTCTTGAAAAAATCCCTGAATATCCCCGCTGGAGCCGGCTCGCGGCCGAGCATCCCATGACACGCGTAGCAGTTGGCGTGGGAACTGATTTGGGGGTGGTCTGATGAATTTTCTGCAAACGAGCCCGTTTTTTTCCGCACCAGCTCCCCTTCCTTGCGTAGCGGCCCCTCCCATTACGCCGCCGGTCGATTGCAGCTTCATTCAAGACAGTTACTGTGGACCAACGGAAAGTACTCCGTTGGGATGTTCGCGAATGAACAGTCAGAATTTACTGGACTGGGGACCGGGGACAGGAACGGTTGCCTAGCTTGCGTGAAGCGAAAGTTTCGCACTGATTTGGACGTTGCTCATTGTGACGTTCCTTTTTCTTTTAGCCTGCGCCCTTCTGCAAACCACCCATCAGCAACTGGTGGCGGCAGGAAGTGCTCGCGACCGCCAGCAGGCGTTGCTGGCCGCCGAGGCGGGTCTGGTGGATGCCCGGAAAGGCGCCGGACTGGTTTAGCATAAGGGGCAAGGAGGGCGGGTTCATTTCCTGGAATGGAAGCGGCACGCCAGCTATGTTTGCACGCCTTCTCAAACTCTTTCGGGTCCGACAGGGGCCGTCCGAGGTCCCACCCCCTCCCAACCTGGTGCCTCTTCCCCCTTATGACCCGCCTGACGACCCTAAAGCCAGGGAGGTCGTGCTCCAACTGGAGCAACATATCTTGCCCGAACTCGAAAAAGCTCAGAACCATGTAGGGATGGACAAGGCTGACAAATGGCTGTTCATCGAGACTCTGTTGGTCAATCCAGAGCTTGTCCTTGGTCTTCTGCATGATCCTTTCGTGAGACAAAATAGACGTCTCATTTCGAGTCTCTTAGATATGGCTCTGGCAAATCCTCACTTCCGGGACCAGCGCTCTCCTTATTGGGATTACCTGGCCGCCGCCTATGCTCTGGAGATTCTCCCCAGCGGTCCCCACCAGCAAGGTATCTGTAAAGCCGCTCAAGACTGGATTCTGCCAGAGTTGCGGCGCCGCGTGAGGGGTGTCGGCGAAAGCGATTTCGGCGACCTCTTGAGGCGCTGGCTAAGGCGGCCCGGGGAGACCCAAATCATTCTGACCGGCACCGGGGGCCGAGGCCAGAAACTCACCCAACTGGTAATCCTGGGTTTGGCGGACCACAACAACTGGAGCCCGGACATGTCAGTCAGCGAGAAGTTCATGCGGGCCTTCCCTATCCAGCCCAAAGATCTCAACTGGAGTATGTGCCGGCATTGCAACCAGTTCCACAATTCGGCCTCTATGAAGTCTGCCAGCCGCTGCTGGGGCTGCTGGAGCGGCTAAAAGACTCCCGCCCGGGGATGCATTGTGGCTTCCTCTCCAGGCCGCAAGCCCCTACCGGTGGGCGCGCTTGTTGAAACCGCCCTCGCTCTTTCCGGATGGTCGAGTCGTTTTGAAGTCCGCCTTCCTGAAGAGGTGGAGAAGGATTGTTGAGATCTTTCTGTGTGAGACGGGTCTGGATGTGGCTCTTGAGAAACCGAGGGGGATTTCTAGAGAAATTAGTCTCCTTATGGATCGATGGTTATGCGATTCAAGTAAGCCTGGCCGCGTAAAATCTGAAGAAAAAAAGTAGCTGCTTGATCGCCATCGATAATTAACGGATCTTATCAGCGCGACCAAATCTGTCGCGGTCCACTTGAGCCTGATGGGGACGGGCTCCGCGCGCCGAATCCGATTCAAGTTTTTGCCTTCCGCCAACTCTTGTATACTCTGTCTGGATTTGATACAGTATACGTATGAATTGTTGGTCTTGGAAAAACTACGCAGAAGATTGGAAGCGTGTCTACGGGTTGGGCTGAGTTTGGCTCGGGCTACGCTGCCCGGAAGTCGGCTTTCCGAACGCCTGCGAGTGGCCGAAGGATACGAACCCTGGGTATATTCAGTTGTATCAGGAGGAAAGCCCATCGGAAGAATAAGCAGTCTTGAAAAAAGATGACCCGCAGGGGACAGGAGGTTCAGTGTTTTACGGGACCCTAAGCTTCCAGCCCCTCAGGTCAGTCACTACTCTAAAGGTTGGTGAGGCTTCGCGCAAGGGGCGGGGTTACTTTCCCCATGGCTGGTGAGGAATTCGGAAATATCTGAAATTCCTGATAACTAGGGATAAAGTAGGGATAAAGTAGGGGTTAGACAGTCGGGCCGAAAGGCACTATTATGAGAAAGAGGTTGCGAGAATAGCCGAAACAAGAAATGGCGTTTGAGCAAAGCATCGACTCGACGCGAACCTGACTCAAGCGGAGTTGGCCGAAGCGAGCGGTGTCAGCCTGCGGGTAAAGCCGTATGCCTCCACCGTAAAGAGATTGGCAACGGCCTTGAATGGTTCGGTAATAGAACTTTACAGGCCTCGTCCAGTAGCCTGAATTCACGTCAAAGAGCAAAGCCCGAGCTTTGCTCATGCCTAAAATACGGAAAAGGAAGTGTCCTGAAAAAATGATTAAGATTAAAGAATTCGCTCTGCCGTGGCTGATGACGGTGAGATTTTCTTGTCTAAATAACGCCCAGAAAACGCTGGCCCATTACCATGGCCTGGACCCGCCCGTCTTTTCTGGGAGGCCGCCATGGAAGCGGCTGTCCGGCTGACCAAGAAATAGCTTTCTCGCAGTCTCGCATAAAATGACGCTCTCTCGGGGTTTGGCCTCGCTATGCCCGGGGAGAGCGGGAAAGGGGTTGGCTATGAATGATGACCTCGGCTCCGACACCGAGGCCGCGGCGGCGCCGCCCGTGGACGCAAGAAACGGAAAGCGCCTCCCCGACCTCGGAGGAGCCCAACCGACTGAAGAGCGAGGCATTGCGGCGGCTGAAAGCCTTGGAGCGCCGCGACAAAACCGTGGGCACTCACCTGGATGAGTTACGCGCTCTGCTGACCTTGCTCTTCGAACAACTGCCCGATTAGGGCGGGTTCACCATCAGTTCATGCATGATTGTAAAAGATGAATCCGCTGATATCGAGCACCGTATCCGAGCGATGATACTCCGGCCCTTCCCCGGCTCCTTGTAGACCCATTTTCTAGTTTCTAAAAACCCTATTCGCACCGGGGTCTGGCTTCGTGCTGCCCCCGAGAGCAACAGAAAGGAATCCCAATGTCCAGTCCATTATCAGACAATACAATCAATACGGGCGATGTGATCGAAGCCGAGCACATTACCCAACTCTTCCCCATTCTGGCCGAGCTGGAGGACGGCCAGGCTTTCTACCGCGATGACGTCGGTGCGGCCGACGCCTACCAGGTGAACTTCGACGGTTCTCCTGACAACCAGAATCAATTCGCCGCCTATAAAAAGGGCATGTTGGTGGTTTTTAAGGCGGCCAACGCCAATACGGGGGCTTCCACCCTGCAGGTGGTCGGTCCCGGAGGCGCTCTGACCGCCAAATCCCTGGTAAGGGCTGGCGGAAGCGCACTTTCGCCGGGGGACATCGCGGCCAACCAGATGGTGGCCGCCGTCTACAACGACGCCAGTGGCGGTCGCTTCGAGATGTTGGGGGGCGTGGGCGGCAGCTCGGTGGCGGCTCTCAACGACCTGACCGATGTCGCTATCAGCTCGCCTTCCCCGGGCCAGGTGGTGCGCTACAATGGCTCGAGTTTCGTCAACGCCGCTCCGGCTGCTTCTGATCTGTCCGGCACGGTGCCGCTGGCCCAGGGGGGCACGGCTCAAGACAACAGCGGAAACAATATCGGCATGGGCGACAATGTGTTCCACGGGGGCCTCGGCGGCGGCTCCCAGAACACGGGAGTTGGCTACAGGGCTCTCTACGGGGCCACCTCTTGCACAGGCAACACCGCGCTGGGCAGCCAGGCGGCTTATGCAAATACCACCGGCAGTTACCGGGTGGCCATCGGCTACCAGGCGGGCTTAAGCTCGACCACGGGAACGGGCTCGACGGCGGTCGGCTACGGGGCGCTCTATGCCAACACGGCCAACTACAATTGCGCCCTGGGCTATGCGGCCGGCTACCAGAACAGCAGCGGCACTTCGGGCCTGTTTCTAGGCAACCAGGCCGGCTACAGCAACACCTCGGGGAGCAGCAATACGATGTGCGGCGCTCTGGCCGGCCGGCAAAACACCACGGGCAGCGCCAAAACCTGCCTGGGAGCCTCGGCCGGATATAGCGGCTCCAGCAACGACGGCGTGACGGCCCTGGGCTATTTTGCCCTTCAGGCCTGCACGGCTGGCTACAACACGGCCGCCGGCTATGCGGCGGGCTACAACACCACTTCGGGGGCCGGTAACTCCTTTTTGGGGCGGGAATCGGCCTATACGAATACCACCGGCGGTTATAACAGCGCCTTCGGGACGATGTCTCTCCGCCAGAACTCGACGGGATCCTACCACACCTCCATGGGCCACTCGGCCCTGTATGCCGCGACCGGAGCCGGTTGCGTGGCTGTGGGCTACAACGCCGGCTCCGCCATCACCAGTGGCAACTACAACACCATCCTGGGCTCCTCTTGCGCCACCAATCTGACGACCGGTTCCCATTGCATCGCAATTGGCGACTCCGTCAGCCTGGCTTCGGCCACCGAGAATGGCCAGGTCAACATCGGAGATACCTTCCGCAAAACCGGCACGCAACAGTCCGCCTCGGTCACGAGTAAGGGACAGAGCTATGCCGACTCTTCCACCACCACGATTCTCTCTTTGAGCAATCGCCGGGGGCGGATCGAGTTCTTCGACTCCAACGACGACTGGGCCATCGTCCGCTTTATGGGCGCCGGCACACCGGTGATTGAGTCGGGGTCGGCGGCCTGGGTCCTCTCGGGCAGTCCGGCCTCCGGTGAGGTGGGTCTGAACGTGAGTGGCTCCAACCTGCAAATGGTCCTGGGAAGTTCGGCGGCCCGCACAATCGGCTGGGTCGTTAGAGATGTGGAATTTTAGGAGGATAAAATGGCAATTCAATCGGAAGCAACTTTTTGCGGGGTGCCCGCCCCGCAAGCCTACTCGAGAATCGAAAGCATCGCGGTGGAAGGCAACCGCACCATGGTGACGGTTCGGACCTGGTTTTCGGCCGGAGCGGCCGCGAAAATCCTGGACTCGGACGGTCGTTGGGATGGACACAAAACCCAGGAGCCGGCGCTGAGTGGGTTTTCGCTGGAGCTGACCGGCGCCGACCGGGAGATGCTGGAGCATTTCGAGGTCCCCGCAGGCCCGGCCGAAGGTGATAACTTGCGTGCCCAGGCTTACCGGCTGCTCATGGGCTCCCCTCAATTCGTTAACCCGGTAGCCGTCTAAGCGCCATGTTCTCCCCGCAAACCCGGCGCTACTTCGACAATGCTCGGGGCTTCGGTTCGCTGGACGCCCCGACTCATCAAAGTAGGGTGGGAAGCGCGGAACAGGGCCACTACTTTCAACTACAACTGGAAATCGACGCACACGGCATCGTGAAAGCCCTGGCGTTCTCTTGTCCCCGTTGTGTGCCCGCCATCGCCTGTGGAGGCTACCTCTACGAGCGATTGGTGGGGCGCAGGGCGGACCAGGAGCTGACGGTCGAGCAGATCGTTCGGGACCTGGGCGGGTTGCCGCCACAACGTTGCTTTTATGCCTGGATGGCCGTCAAGGCCGTCTGCCTGGCGCTCAATTAAGGAGGATCTGGCTGTGCTTATGTCTTTGCCGGTTCGCGAGAACCGACCGTTTGTTCCAGTGACCACTTTTATGATCTATGTGACCGAGGAATGCAATTTACGCTGCAGTTACTGCTTCGTTAATAAGCAGCCCCGCCACATGGCCTGGGATACCGCCAAGAAGGTGGTGGACTACTGCTTGCAGCCGGAGGTTTCTGGACGCGAGCCGCTCGGCCTGAATTTCTTTGGCGGGGAACCCCTGTTGCGCAGTGAGCTGCTGTTGCGGCTGCTTCACTACTTGAGGGGGCGGCCGGGCGGCGACCGTGTGGTGATCGGCGTGACCACCAACGGCACGCTGGCTGGCGATACGGTGCGACGCTTCCTTCAGGAGGGGAAGGTGCAGTTGCTCATCAGCCTGGATGGAGATGAAGAAAGCCATCGCTTTCGACCGAAGGTTTCCGGCGCGCCCTCGTGGGAGCATCTGCGTCGCAACCTGCGCAACCTGATCCGGTGGAGCGATTGTGCCAGCATTCGCATGACCTTCCATCCCCAATCTCTAAATCTGCTGGAGAAGATTCAGGCGGCTCTCTCACTGGGGGCGGGCTGGATTTTGCTGGCTCCGGTGGTGGAAGCGGACTGGAGTGGGCACGAGGAAGCCTTACGGGAGCAATCGCAGCGTCTGGCCGACTGGTTCGTGGCCGAATTTGAAGCGGGCCGGATCGCTCCTTTACATCATTACTGGAACTGCCTGGTCGACTATCATTTGCGCTACGGCACCGAGAAACGGCCCGATAAGGCCTGTCCACTCGGAACGTCGCTGCTCGCCTTTGATACTGCCGGCAACATTCTGCCCTGCCACCGTTATCTGTACCGCAAGCATGAACGCTTCGGCGTAGCCGGCCGCCAAGTGGGATTGCCCAGCCGCCGCTGGGACTTTGTTCACCTATCGCGGGGGGAGATTCCCGATTGCGCCGGGTGCATCGCCCGCACGGTCTGTGGGGGCGGTTGCCGCGTGATTCCCTTGGAGGCCGGCCTGGGCTTGAACGGCGTTCATCCCAATCAGTGCCTGCTGACTCGGGAGCTGGTCACCCAGGTCGACCGGGTCTATCAAAAGTTACGAGGTCACCCCGAGTTTCTAACCACCCTTTTGTCACACCAGCAAATGCCCCTGATGTTTCAGGAGGCCAAACCAATTTCTATGGAGGTTTAGTTATGTTCCTTTTACATCCCAGAATCAGTCAACTGATCAATGCCCGCAGCGTTTACACGCCCTTCGTGTCGGATGGCCTGAAGGGCGCGACGGGAAATATTTTACTGACCCAGCAAAGAAATCGTCTGGTCGCACTGGCGCAGCAAAGCCTGGCCTCGGCGGGTGGAACCGCCAGTCTGTGCGGCGGGGCGGCCGGTCCTGGCGGGGGCCCCGCCGGCGCCGGGAGCGGTTCGTTTAGCGGTGCCGCTGTGGTGGCCGCGGGCGGCAGCAACGGCGCCTGCGGTGGCGTGCCGGTCGGAGGCCAGGAGATCGGGCGCTTCTTCACCGACGGCACCAATTTCCGCTTCTCCCCGTTGAATGTCGACAACCTCACCGAGTTCGAGGCGTTGCCGGTGCCGGGCTTTGGCGGCGGCTCGCTGAGAATGATGAGTCTGGCCGAAGAGCCGGGAGGCCAGGGCGGTCGTTATGACGGCACCGGTAGCGTAGGCGGCACCGACTCCAGCAGCATGCACCTATTGTCGACTCAGAGGAACAAACCTCGTCCTGACCCCAGCAAGGACGGCTCTAAGACCTGTCCCCATCCCCCTAACAACCCGAATAAAAAATAATCAACGAAACGAATTGGAGAATTTAAAAATGAATCCATTATTTCCTCAATCGGCCGGCGTGGACGGCTACCAAACTCTCTTCCAGGGCTGCGCCCTGAGTGAAAAAGTGCGACTCGAAACCGGGAACCTCGTGCGCACCATGAATCTCATTTCCGTTCCCACCATCGGACCTTCTCTGGCTTTCACGCTGGTCTACAACAGTCGAGCGGTCGAGAATACGTGCGGGTTCGGCTACGGCTGGACTCACAACTACCAGGCTCGCATCGAGCCGAGTTCAACGGCCCCGGTCTTCGTAGACCATAGCGGACGGCGTTTTACCTTCCTGGACGACGGCGGCAACTGGCGGCTTGATCTGGACGAAGGTCTCTTTGAGCAGCTCACGCTCACCTCTCTACCCGGTGACGAATGGCAGCTCAGCTACTATCCTGACGGCGCCGTCTTTCAGTTCGACGACACGGGTCGGATGCTGCGGTGTTTGGACACCATCGGTAATTCTCTGGAGTTAACCTATAACGGCGGTGGCCAGCTGACTCAGGTGGAGGAGAACGCCATCGGTGTGACCGTAGGCCGCACCATCCTTTTTGCCTACGGCACCGACACCGTGACCATCACCGATCCGCGCAGCCACGCTTGGGTGCTCCACCTGGATGAAGAGGGCAATCTGGAACAACTGGAAGGTCCTGAGGGTTGTGTGACCACTTTCGGCTACAACGACCCTGAGGACCACCTGATTACCGAACGGATCGATCCGGTGCCTCGTGACCCGGAAGAGCTTCCCCTGGTCGACCAGAGCTGGGCTTACACCTTCGGAGAATCGGGTGAACTGCTGACGGTGACCGATTCCCGCAATGTGACCCTGACCTATAGCTATTCCGAAACCTACCAGGAGCATACTTCCGGTCCGGAAGTCCTCCAGCCGCTGACGTATTTCCGTCTGACCACCCTCAACGATGCCAACGATGAGGACTGGCAGTTCGTCTTTGACCTGGCCGGCAACTTGCGCCGCATCATGGATCCCGGTGGGCATCAGCGCCGGTTTTTCTGGAGTCCTCAATCCCAGCTCCTCTATGAGGCCGCCGGGCACTTGAACTTTGACCCCTGGAATTATGGAGCCGGCAGCAATGCTTACATGGGTATTCGCGATCAGGCGAACATGCGGTTTCGCCGATACAGCTACGACCTGCGAGGAAATATGCTGCTTTCACTGGATGGTAATGGTCTGATGACTCATTATGAATATCTGGATGACCGGTTGGTGGCGGTTACGCCGGGCCGGGCCAATTTCTCCGTACAGGGCGAGTGGCAGGGACATTATGGCCGCCACGGGCACTTGATCTGTGGCGCCACCGGGAGCGCGGATGTGGCCTCGCTGCCGGCTTACATTTCGGCGCTAACCAAGGGAACCGGCGAGGTGGAGCCGGTGACCAAGGCTATCTTACTTCCGGTCGGCTCTCCCGACACTTACAATGTGCGCGATCCGCGGAACCTGCGCTATTTGGATGGAGATTCGCTGAAGTCGACGGTCGGGTATTGGACCTCGGCCTTGGATGAAGAAGATATTCCCTACCGGCGCTTCCAGTTCACCCTGGAAATGGAAACGGAAACGAACTTCAACCTTTCTCTGTATACCTGCGCAACGAACCTGAAACCTTTTGCGGTCCTCCCTCTCACCTATCAGGAGCAGTGGGGCTATGACGTGGAAATGTTGGTGACCGACTCGATCGGCACCCAGGCCTTCCGCATTCCCAACAACGCGGGGGGTTGCTGGGCGACCTTCCCGGTTCAGCCCGGCGAGGGCGATGTGTTGGTGGAAATTCGCGCCCGTGGCAACAACGCGACGCAGGTGGGCGATATGGACGAAGATTTGAGTGTGGTGGGCGACGCCGTCTTGTCGGCCATCGCTTTTGACCCTTTCGAAAACCGGTCCACCCGCATGGCCTACAATGATGCCGGCCAGTTGATCGGCGTGGTGGACGGTATGGGTAATGCCTGGACCAGAACCTATGACGAAACCGACGGTACCCTGACCAGCAGTCTGGAGCCCGGCCAGGCCAACCCGACCCTCTACTCGTATGAGGACGACTACAAGAATCTGACCCGTATCGAAGACCCTCTGGAGGGGGTTACTGTCCTGACCTATGATGAGAACGGCAACCTGACCAGTGTGACGGACGCGGACGAGCGCACCACCATTTTTACTCTGGACGGACGCAATCGAGTGGTGCAGGTCCAGGACGCTTTGGGAAATGACAGCTTCCGCACCTATGACGCCGGCGGGCGGTTGGTGCAGAGCCAGGATCAGGAAGAACGTATTACCGCCTTTGCCTACAAGCATCAGCGGCTGTGGAAAGTCACCGACGCCCTGGAGCAGGCGACTTTCATGACGTATCGAGACTCGGGCGAGGTTGCCACGGTCACGGATGCGCGCGGGAAATCGACAACCTTCACCTACGATGCCTGCAACCAGTTGATCGAAACCGAGTCTGCCGACCAGGCTAAACTCGTGTATGCACGCGACTCTCTGGGACGGATAGCGGGCGTGACCTCGCCGAACGGGAATCAGACCGACCTGGATGCGATCGTGGTGGAAGGGGCCAAAAACGCCCTGTTCAATCCCAGCGGTCAGGACAACCGGCCGTTCCACCTGGACAGCTGGGATGACCCGCTGGGGGAACTCCCGCCGCGCTATTGGACCCCCAACACCAGCGCCAATCGGGAGATGGAAACAAACGGGCAGGCCTATTTTCCCGTCAATTCCACCGTCCATACTTGGGAACAAAAGCATATTCCAGTGAGTGCTGGGGCTCGTTACCTGGCGAGATTTATGGCTCGCAAAGAAGATGATACGGTGGGGGCAACCACGGCGCGAATGGAATTTCAGTATCGTTTGCACAAGGACTACCCCGCGACCACGCATACGGTGCTTTCCAGCACCATTCAGGGAGACGCTTATGAGCCCAGCAGCGAAGAATGGGAACCGTCCGGGCCAAGCCGGCTGGACATCCCGGGTGACATCCAGTCTTCGCTGCATCGTCCGGGATTGGTTTCGGCTCGTCTCAAGTTGGCCTCGGGTAGCGCGCCGTTGGGGGCGAAGAATCTGCAGTTGCAGAAGCTGAGCACTTGCTTTGAATTCGACGGTGAGAATCTGCGCGAGGTCTGCTTTCCCGACGGTGCCCGCCAACGCACCGAGTATGACCGGCTGGGCCGGGCTTTCCTGACGCGTGACCCGGACGGCCGCACGATTCTGCGGGAGTTTGATGCTCTGGACCGAGTCGTGCGCGTGGTGGACAGCCTGGGCAACGAGCTCTTTTTCGAATATGACGAAAAAATGGATCTGGTGCTTTTCCGCCTGCGCTCGCAGGGAGTGGACCAGGATACCGAGTTTGAGTGGGATGCCCTGCATCGCCTCAAGGCCATTACCTATCCAGATGCCACGACCGAGCTGTTTGATTACAGCCCGGCCGGGGACCTGGTTCATTACGAGGACAACCTGTCCCAGGAGCGGAGCTATCATTACGACGAGTTGCATCGCCTGGATCTCATCACTTATGCAGACACAACCACCGTGGCTCTAAGCTACGACAAGGTGGGGAACCTGCTTTCGACGGTGGAGAGGGACAGCCAGGGCTGGAGCTACCACTACGATGCTTTGAATCGTCTGGTCGGCCAACAATACACCGACCAGGTGGCCTTGAAGTCGGAATACAACGAGACCGGCCAGCGCCTGGCTCTACGAGAGTCCAGCTCCCTGTATGGTTTGTCCCGCTTCGGGGCTTCCTCCTACGGAGGCGGGGACCCGATCTGGACGGTGCCCAGCAATGGGCGCGACGAGGTGGGCCGGCTACTGGTGGTGGAGGACGTGAATTCCGATGCCACCCAGATGAGCTACGATATCGACGGCCGCTGCCAACGCATCGACCACAACAACTCCTTGAGCGACCTGATGGACTATGACATCGTGGGCAAGCTGCTCAGCAAGCGAGTGGAGGGCAGCGAAACTCTGATGGAAATGCACTACGGCTATAGCCTGGCCGGCGATCGCATTGCCCAGCAGACGGACCTGGATACCTTCACCTACCTCACCGACGCAGCCGGACGCCTGGTGGAAGAAAGCCACAATCGATTCTGCATCCATCACCCCGCCATTTGGAAGCAGGGTGAGTGGGAGCGGTTGGACTTTGACGAGAGCGCCCAGACCATGAAACTCCTTCCCTTCGCGGATGACTTCTCGGGGACGGAGCTGAATCTGCAGCGTTGGACCGTGGATAGCCGCCAGCGTCCACAGGATTGGTCTGACTGGAGCGAGCTGAATGCGGTGGGCATGGAGTTGCGCCAGAAGAATGGTCTGCGTTTTACCTATCCCAGGGCCATGCACAACCAGAGCTTTGTGCACCGAGCGCCTGTGGACAATTCGGTGGGCTCAGAATGTAATTTTCAATATGGTGATTACACCACCTCTGCCTACCCGGAGCAGGTGGACGGGAGACCGTGGGCCCTTGATATACGCCACGCGGAAAAGCTGAGCGGCGATTTTGACATCTCCCTGGACTATCAGGATCTCACAGGCTCCTCGGGATACAACTTCGTAACCCGGCTGGCGGTTTGCCCGCGTTTGCCGATGGATCCGGCCACCAGCACGGACATGTTCTACAGCATCGACCTGGTGAAAGGCGTCTACAGCTACATCGTATTCACTGCCCATCGGGAGTATGTGTATAATACGGGAAGCTATAGCAGGCCGGCCGAAGGACAAATTCGATTGGCTCGCACGGGGTCGAGCCTGGCGGCCTACTACCGGGCGCAGGGAGCGTCCACCTGGACCAGCATGTATACTCATTCCCCGGTGCGAACTGACGATCTGTATGTCTACCTCAGTCTTGGCGCCGAGCGGAATACCGGAACCATCCGGTTGAGCAACCTCCAACGGGTGAGCGGCAATGCCCTGGCCACCTCGGGCATCTATACCTCGGGTATCTATGACGCGGGTCGTATCGTAAGTTGGGATAGGCTCTCCTGGGCGGAGGACCTGCCCACCGGCTGCGACGTGGAGCTGGAGGTCTGCGTGGCCGACGACTACGCCGAGTTCGAGGACTTTGTGAGTCCTCCGGCCTGGTTCGGGCCCTCAGGCGGTGGCAAGTTTACCACGCCCACCGGCGAGGCGCTGCCCTCGGGCAAAACGGGCCGGTATGCGATGGTGCGGGCGGTGCTGACCGGAAACGGGACGGACACGCCCACGCTGTCGGACATCCAGCTGACCTGCAACGCCGGTAGCGATACCGGTTCGCGGGTCCGCAGGTATCGTTTCGACGAAGCCGGAAATATCCTGAAGATCACGACTATAGACGATAACGGCGTCTCTGAAGACGTCCGCGACGACGACGGCTGGGATCCTGAAGAGCGCGTGAATTCGTTGAATCAGGTCATGCGGCAGGATGTAGGTGGTGATACCTGGACCTTTAGCTACGATGACAACGGAAACATGACGGGTAAGACCAACGGTGTGGACACGTGGACCTATACCTGGAACGATGAGAACCGGTTGGTCCGTGTGCAGGGGCCGGGGAGCGTGGATGTCGCGTATAGCTACGACATGCTCGGGCGGATGTTGAGTCGGGACGATGGCACGGATGTTACCACGTTCTTATGGGATGGATTTGACTGCATCCGCGAGACGACCGGTTTGTCGACGACCACTTACTGCACTCCGGAAGGCGTTCTGACGAGCTTCATTCGGGACGGCGACCGGTTTGATGTCCACACGGATGCCCTGGGTTCGGTCCGCCTTGTGACGGACGACAATGGCGATGTCGTCCTGCGCAAAGAGTTCGATGCTTGGGGCAACCAGTTGGCTTCCAGCTTCGATAATGTGCCCGGAGGGATGCGGTATTCTTGGGTTGGCTCCCTCGGCGTTAGATTTGACGACGATAGTGGACTATTCTACATGCGAAAACGATGGTATGATCCAACCCTCCAGTCTTTTATTAGTCGCGATCCATTCGGCATCCAAGGCGGCGCAAATCTGTATTGTTATGCAGCCGGCACTCCTTTGTCATTGATAGACCCCTATGGGCTTGAGCCTGTGGGCACTACGTTGTTGCAAGATTTGGGCGACCTGATCTTGGGAGGCGTGGAGATTCCGGCCGGGGCAGCAATTACTCAGGCAGACAGCCCTGTTCCTGGGCCTGCTGACGTCGCGGGAGGGATTGTCGCGACTGACGGATGGCGAAGAGTACAACGGGGAAGTGCCAATATCGTTATGAAGGCGGGAATCATCCTATGGAGCATGGGCAAAAAGAAGCCAGATCCCACTCCAGTAACTCCTCCAAAGGAAACTCCGAAGAAGCAGCCCAAACGTGAACCGCATCTCGGACCCGATCCAGGAACAGGTTCTAGTGATTCCTGCCAGGCTAAGTGTTACGTCATTCCGATTAAGGACAAAAAAAGTAAGTGCCCCGACAACCGTCAAGCCCAACAATTGTATGGTTTATACGCCACTGGCGATTTTACGACTCGCGTACTATGTGAAAGCTCGAAAGGTTCTATCCAAATGCCAGAGGGACGTTGGTATACGAGGCATTGTCAATGCAGATGTAAAAGCTGGAACTGGCAATGGCGCGAGTCCGAGCATTGGGGTTGAAGATGGCGAATGGAAAGGACGGATTCGATGATTGAATACGAAGTGGTAAAGATACTCTATCTTGAAGCATTAGAGTCGGCTGACAAGAATGAAGAGGCAGTTAAACTAAGGCTAGAAGTCCTACGACACTGCTCTGATGGCGGTTTTCGGGTCAAAGTCTTTAGGGCTGAAACCTACAAACTGTTGCCCGCAACGGGTCCCGACGAGTTGTGGGGTAAAGAGATTCTTATTGCGGATGGTCATGCTAACTGGAGCGCTATCGCCGGTCACAGCGTTGAAGAAGTAGTGCAAAAAGTTTTGGAGCATTTACCCTATTCGTAGCGTCTAGTTTGTGGCTGGTGAGGAGATCAACCGCCGACCCCTCGTTGCCGAGTCGAAATGCTGGAGGTCTTTCAGCCAGACGATCTTTAAGCGGGCCGCAAGGCCCGCTTTTTCTTTGTTCTGGCGCTTGCGCCAGCCTCTCAGCAAGCGCCCAAGATTCGGCCCGGCCCCCCCGCCAACGCCGCCCCGCCAGGCCGTCGACCTGGTGCACAGAAACCGCCCCGGGGCCGCGGTGGCGGGCGTCCCAGAACCTGGGGCACGAGGCCAACGCCGGCAGCCCAGCGCGAGCCGGGACCTCAGCCAGCGCGAACGGGACGGGCAGACCTGGACGACGGCGTTCTCCGCACCTTCAGGCATGGTTTGCTTGGCGCCGGCCAGCTGCGCGGTGCGCCGGTGGTTGCAGGTGGCGCGCGGTATGCGGCCCGACGGCCGGGGTTCGTCACTTCTCTCCGGCCTGGCGGCCGGAAGTGACGAACGCTAAGGGGATTCTTCTTCCTGGAAGCGGTGGCCGATGGCGCCGAGCAGATCTCTGGCGCTGTGCTCGACGGCCAGAACAATGACCTGGTCTTCCTGCACTCGGTAAATGATGCGATATCGGCCCACCAGGCGTTCGCGATAAGGCAGGCCCAGCTCCGGAACGACCGAGAGCTTTTCTGGGAAGTTGCCCAGGGTGGCCGCCGCGTCACGCAGCTTCTTAAGGAAGCGGCGGGCATTGTCCGGAGAGTCCTGGCGAATGCGTTCGCCGAGGCTACGCAGGTCCAGACGGGCGAGATGGGACCAGATTACGGAGTGTCTTGGATCCACTGATCGATCTCGGCCAAAATTTCATCGTTGCTGACCCATTCGCCCCGCTTTACGGCTGCTTCGCTGGCGTCAATCTTGCGGCGAAGCTCGAGCTGGGCATAGGCTTCTTCCCAGCTGGTGTTCTCATCGATGGTGGCGGCGGTGGCGATCAATGCTTGCTTGGCGGTCATCGGGTCCTCGCTAACTGGCGACTTTCTCGCGGTTTTTGTTGGCATACCGAGAGATCTGGTGGCAGGTGACCATCTCGCGCAGGATGATCTTGAGGGCCAGCGTCTGCTGGTCGCCTAACTCGGGCACAAAACTGAGCAGCTCGCGCAGCTCGACGTCTTCCACCTGTTCAAAAGGGCTCTGAGCCGGAGCGGCGGTGAGTTCTTCCGGAGTGAGGCCGAAGACCTCAGCGATCTTACGGATCGTTTTGTTGCTAATCTCCACCTGGTCGTTCTCCCAGCGGATGAGCTGGCGCGGAGTGACGCCCAGTTTGTCAGCAAGATCTTGCTGTCTCCAGTTTTTTTGTTTACGCAAGCTGACGATCTTTTGGCCTACAGACATAGGCAAATACTAGCATCTCCGAGGGCGGCCCTCAAGTCAGGAAAGTCATCTGATCTGGCAAAGTCTTGGCAGAGTGAACTTGTATGTGATATAAAAATTCATCTCTGTTTTTCAAAGTTTCACTTCAGGCTCGACTGTGAAGTCTGGCCCATCTCTGGAGGATTTGCTGGATGACCCTACCCCCCTTGGACGGAGACACACCCCGAGAGGCCGCCGACCGGCTATTTGATCTTTGCGACGAACTGGCAGAACTGTGCCAGGAGATGGAGTAGCTGTGACGCCGACCCTGGACCGCAAAGAACTGGACGAGCTGAAAGCCCGCGTCGACCTGGTTGATCTTTTTCGCGATTCCGGACTCCAGCCGCGTAAGAAGGGCAAGAATTGGCTGTGCATCTGCCCGTTTCACGACGATCGGGAGGCTTCGCTATCGATCAACAACGAGCGCCGGCTGTGGCAATGCTTTTCGTGCAAGGCCGCCGGCGACGCCTTCGATTTCCTACGGTTAAAGGAAAAGCTGGAGTTTCCGGCCGCCCTGGAGCGGTTGCGACGCTGCGCTTCCGCCGAGCCCAGCGCGCCTCTGCCCACTGTCACGGAATTACCCGGCGGTTTCCGCCGCCAAGATCTTTTGAACCGGGTGGCGGAACTTTACCAGCGCCGATTCGCCGAGACCACCGACGGCAAAAGCTATCTTGAGTCTCGCGGTATTTCCGCCGTGGAGACCTGGAAAGCCTTTCAGGTGGGGTTTTGCGATGGTTCTCTGCTGAAAACGCTGCCGGACGAGGGCCCCATCGTGGAAGCCCTGCAGGCCATCGGCATCTTGAACAGCGACAAGAAAGAGCTGCTTCGGGGGTGCGTGGTGGTGCCGTTGACGCATCCGGACCAGGGCATCGTGGGGCTTTACGGCCGCCGCATCCGCACTGACGCCAAGAACCGCCACCTTTATTTACCCGGGCCGCACCAGGGCGTTTTGAACTGGCAATCCTTCAAGTCTTCGGGACGAATCGTGTTTACCGAGAGCGTGCTGGACGCGATGGCAGTCTGGCAGGCAGGCGTGCGCAACGTGAGTTGTCTGTATGGCACCCAGGGCTTACCAGAGCCCCTGAAAGCGCTCCTGGAGCGCTTTGAAGTGCGCGAGGTGGTTCTCGTGATGGACGGCGACCGAGCTGGCCTGGAAGCCACCCAGACTCTTTCGCAGGCCCTTCGTGAAATGGACCGGACCGTGACCGCGGTTCGGCTGGCGGATGGCCAGGACCCGTGCCAAATCCTCCAGGAGCAAGGCCCCGAAGTTCTCCAAAAGTTGCTGACCCAGACACAGAAAGAAGCACCGTGCGCACCCGTTTCTCCCACGTCACGAATCACCAGCGACAAAGGCTTTGAACTGCAAATAACGGACACCAAATACCGGGTGGAAATGATCGGGCCGTTTAGCAGCCGGCTAAAGGCCAACGTGCTGGCCGCCCACAACAGCGGCCGCTGGACGCAGGACCGCATCGACTTTTATGTGCACCGCGACCGGGCCAAGCTGGAGCGCCAGTTGGTCTCGCAACTGCAGCTGAGCCGCACCACGGCCAGCCAGCACCTGGCCGAGCTGATGGCCGCCGCCGAGGAATGGGCGAAGGACCGCAAAGCCCCGGAAAAGGCCGAGAACGACACGGTTCAGCTGACCGAGAAGCAGAAACAAGAAGCCCTGGCCTTCTTGAGAACGCCCAACCTGGCGCGGGCCATCCTGACCGACCTGGAAAACCTCGGTTACATCGGTGAGGAAAACCCGAAGCTGCTGGCTTACCTGATCGGCATCTCGCGGAAACTGCCAAAACCGCTGTCGGGAATCATCATCTCGCAGTCTGGCTGCGGCAAGTCCACGCTGACCGATTTTATAGAACAACTGACGCCGCCGGAAGACGTGATGATGTTCACGCGCATCACCGCCCAGGCGCTGCAGTATATGGCCCAGTTTCTCTTAAAAGGCAAGTTGATCATCGTGGAGGAGCGCACCGGCGCCGAGTCCGCCGAATACAGTATTCGGATTTTGCAGTCCCGACAGAAGCTGACCCAGGCCGTGCCTCAGAAAGACCCCGCGACCGGCAAGATCGCCACCCAAATCATTACTGTAGAAGGGCCGGTGGCTTATCTGGAGACGACCACTGACCCCAGGATTAATCACGAAAATGCCACCCGGTGCTTTGAAATCACGCTGGACGAAAGCCAGGAGCAGACGGAGCGGATTCTGCAGGCGCAGCGCGCCTGGAGGATGCCGACCCGAAAGAACCGGCACCGCCAGGCCGAGGCAATTCAGGAGTGCCACCACAACGCCCAGCGCCTTTTGGAGCCGGTCTTGGTCTTCATCCCGTTCGCGGACCAGCTGGTGTTTCCGACCAAAAAGCTGCGCAACCGGCGAGATCACGAAAGATTCTTGTGCCTGATCGAGGCGTCTGCGTTCTTGCACCAATATCAGCGCGAACGTGGCCGCACCGAAGACGGCGACGATTACGTGATGGCGGCGTTGGAAGACTACCGACTGGCCTATCAACTGGCACACGAGGTGCTTTCCTTGACGCTGCACGAGCTGAGCCGCGGCGCCAAAGACCTGTGGCAGCTGATTCGGGCCTGGGTCCACGCCCAGGCCGATGACCGCACCCGTGAGTTTCTCTTTACCCGGCGCGACCTGCGGCGGGTGACGGACATCGAGGACCACCAGCTGCGGGCGGCGCTGCAGGAGCTGGTGGACATGGAATACGTGGAGGTGGCCGCGGGCCAGAATGGGCGGGCCTTTCAGTATCGCCTGCTGGTGGCCCACGAACAGGAAGCGCCGGTGGCCCTGCTGTCGCCCGAAGACCTGGAGCGCCGTTTGTCGCGGTGATGATTTTGCACTGTCTGGCCGGACCTTGCGGAACCTTGCGCGACCTTGCGTGCAAGCTGAAAGCCCCATTGCAAAGGGGCCTTCTCGCGATTTCGACCGACCTTGCGAGCTTGCGGCGAAAAGCAGACAAGAAAAAAACACAATCGCTCTTTTGCGAAGAGCAACTTTGCGGGACCTTGCGAAACCTTGCCTGCAAGCTGAAAGCCTTTTGCCACCACGCTTTGAGGACGTTAAAGAACAACCTTGCGAGCTTGCGGGCAATTCAGGACCGAGAAAAACCCACTTTTCCTTTCAACCGAATCTTCTTTACCAGACTTAAGGGTGTTGTTGTGAGCAAGTACACTCTTGAGATGGCCTCCTATTGCCTTTTTGCAGGCGAGGCAGCGTGAACGAGATGGACCCGGCCCTGTGGCAGCAACGATTTGCCCAGGATCCCCAGGTCCTGAGCCTTTCGCCACGATCGCTGGCCCGGTATCACTATGAAATCCCGAAGATGCTGGAACACTGGCGCAGCCAGGGTTTGAAGAGCCTGGGCGCGCTGACCGCCCAGCACCTGAAAGCCTACTGGCTGCATCTCTACACCGTCCAGGACCGCCGCCAGAAGAAGCTGAGCAACGCCAACCTGCGCGGCCGTCTGGGCGCGGCTCTGGGGTTTGTGCGGTTCTTGGTGCGCAACGATTTTCTGCTGATCGATGTGTCGCGGGGTCTGAAGCTGCCCAAGAAGGCGCGCACGTTGCCGCGCGTGATTTTGAGCGAGGGAGAAACTTTGCGTTTGCTGGAGGGTCCCAGCGACCAAACGCCCCTGGAAATACGCGACCGCGCCCTCTTAGAACTGTTTTACGGCACTGGCCTGCGCAACAGCGAGCTCCGTGTCTTAAAACTGAGCGAGCTGGACTGGGCCCGACACCTGTTGTTCGTGGCTGAGGGCAAGGGCCGCAAGCAGCGCTGGGTGCCGATGGGAGAAGAGGCCGAAGCCTGGCTCCAGGAATATCTGGCAAGGGGAAGGCCGGCGTTGGCGCGCGGGCACGAGGAAACGCTGTTCCTGAGCCGCACCGGCCGACCGCTGGGCGTGAGCCAGCTGGCCGAAATCGTGGCCCGCTGGGGCAAGCGCGTGGGCCTGGAAAAGCACGTTACGCCGCACTGCCTGCGCCATAGTTGCGCCACCCACATGTTGAAGCGTGGAGCCAATTTGAAGCACCTGCAGACGCTGCTGGGCCACGAATCGATCCAGACAACGCAGGGCTACACGCGGGTGGAGCTGAGCGAGCTGCGCCAGGTGCTGCGCCGCTGCCACCCCCGCGAGCGATGATTTTGAGAGCCGGGCTGATCGAGGTCTACCTGGCGGAGTTGGCCGAGCGACCGCTGGCCGCGCGTACACTGTCTGACTACCGGGCCAATCTGACAGCTTTCAGAGAGCATCTGGGCGAGGCCAGCTGCACTTTGGAGCGCCTGGCGGACTACCGCCAATGGCTGGAGCAATTCACGCCGGCAACCCGCGCCGAGCGCAGCCGCCAGGTCCGCTGCTTTTTGAGGTGGGGCCACGCGGAAGGCCACTGGCACAGGGATCTGGCCGCCGGGTGGACCCTTACAAAACAACGCGCACAGGCCTGGATTCCGGCGCCCGATCAGGTTTTGGCGTTACTGGCGGCGCCTGCGGACACCAAGCTGGGCCAGCGCGACCAGGTGGTGCTGGAGATTCTCTACGGTGCCGGCCTGCGCCGCTCCGAGTGCTCTGCGCTGGATGTTCGCGACTGGGACCGAGAGCTTTCGTGCCTCTGGGTCCGCCAAAGCAAAGGCCAGAAGGACCGGCTCCAACCTGTGGGCGAGTCTTTAGCGATCCGGATCGACACGTATGTGACCAAGGTCCGCCCCGAATTGCGACCGGCCCCCGAGGAGACGGCATTGCTGCTGACCCGCTCCGGACGGCGCCTGGCGCATTACAACGTGGCCGAGCTGGTGCGTCGCTACCGACGACAATTAGAATTACCGAAATTGACCGTGCATTCGCTGCGCCGGGCCTACGCCAACCACATGCTGCAAAACGGCGCTGCCATTCACCATTTGCAGCAACTTCTGAGCCATCAGAGCCCGGAAACGACGATGCACTACACCCAGACCAGCCTGGAGGACCTCCGCGAAGAGCACGGCCGATTCCATCCGAGAGCGCGAGCGCGTGCGCGACGCCTTTGACGACCTGGTGGCCAGCCGACCCAACTGGGGCGCGGCCACGGTGGCCGCCTACCTGGCCTGGTGGCTGGAATGGCAACAATTTCTGCCCGTGGCGTGGCACCAGGCCGAGCGCCGCCACATCGAGGAATTCCAGCGCCAACAGCTCTGGAAACCCACCCGACTGGGCCGCCTGCAGACTGCCAACACCATCGACCAGGGCCTCCGATTTCTGCGCCATCTCTACGTTTGGGCACACGGCCAGGGCCTGGTGCGGAAGAACCCGATGGAAGGCTGGACGCTGCCGCGACCGCCCCAACCCGAGCGCCGACCCCTGACTGTGCTTGAAGCATTAAAGGCCTTTAATGCTCCCGACCTCTCCAAGCCCGCCGGCCAGGCCGACCTGGTTTTGCTGCACCTGCTCTATCAGGGCTTTTCTGCCGAGCGCTGCCGTTGCTTGCGCCTGGACCAACTGGACGAGCTACCGGACGACCAGGCGCTGCAGCTGGCTCTCTCCCGCTACCTGGAGCAAGGCCGGCCCGAACAACTGCAAACCCCAAACCCCTACCTGATTCAGGGTGCCCGCGGACCTTTCCGCAGCGACGCAGCCATAAAGTTTCGCCTGTATCGATATGACCACGTCTTGAAGCGACGCCTGACACCGCGACTTTTGAATCAATCTCGCCTGGCCCACGCCGCCGAAGCCGAGCAAAGACATTCCGGAATTCTGGCTGCGGCGAAAAAGGAGAGCATGGGTGAAATTACCTAACCGGTTTTTTGAACGATGAGAACCGGTTGGTCCGTGTGCAGGGGCCTGGAAGCGTTGATGTGGCCTACAGCTACGATTGGGCCGGCAGAATGATGAGCCGAGACGATGGTTCGGATGTGACCACCTTCGTCTGGGATGGATGGAGGGTTGTACGCGAAACAACGGGCATCTCAACGACTACCTACTGCGTTCCTGGAGGGCAACTAATGAGCTTCATCCGGGACGGTGGTCGGTATGACGTTCACACTGACCACGTGATGTCCATTAAAATGGTGACCGATGAAAATGGCGACGTCGTTCTGCGTAGAGAATTCGATGCCTGGGGTAATCAACTCGATGCTAGTTTCGACAATGTGTCTGGTGGCTTCCAGTATGGGTTTGTCGGCGCAGCCGGCTGCCGTATAGAGCCCATCGGCTCTCTGCTCTACATGTGCCAGCGCTGGTATGATCCGACCTTACGACGGTTCATTTCGAGAGATCCGATCGGATTTGGCGGTGGAGTAAACCTCTACTCGTATGCCTTGAACAATCCCAGCATAAGAATCGACCCATTCGGGCTTGAACCCATCCCCCGTCCAAGCTATCAACCCTCTACAATCCCCTCACGAGGAGCGGGAATACCCGCCTCTAGCACTCGGCCTGCCGGCTACAGCCCTAATCAGGCAGTCGCTCCTCCGAACTCTCCTGGCAGCGGAGTTTGGCCTTACGGACCGCCGCAAACTGAGTCAGATTTCTTCACTGAAAGGGAGATGATGACCGGAAGTCTACAAGGATATTCTAACTGGCTCGACTCGATGGGCCGGCCGGTGCCGGACTGGTTGCCTCGCCCGAACCGCGAAAGAGCGAGCACGGGTGGTAGCGATCAATCTCAAAGCTCTGGCAAGAGTGGAGGCAGTTGGCTCGATAGCTTGAAGAAAGCTGGCACAAGCCTGCTCTATTTGTTCCGCTGCAACGCCGCTTTTGACGATTGCGTGGAGGTCTGCATGAGGCGTAAGAAGAGTGCTCCTCGGGGGCAATCAATTGAATCATGGTGTAAAGGTTTTTGCGGTGGCGACAGGCTTAAAAGCTGCTACACTTGCGGAGAGTATGAAGAACCGGACTATGATCAATGGTTTCCACCCGAATATCCGTCTGATAATCCTGCTCCTGAGATCGACCTTGACCACGGCATTCGCCGAGTGCCTAGAAAATAGCGCTTATTACACTGTAGAGAAGGGAATATCAGGTCTAAGAATGGCACTAGAACGGAGATTAAACTGGTGGAACTCTCAGCTTGTAAGCTTACTATCCCACTTGCCGACGACATCATTCAGCTAAACTCAGATGGTCTGGAAAATTCCGTGGAGCGGTTTTCGGTTACACTTTCTGATGGAACCTATTTGGATCTAGGAGTATGTGAGGTACCGGGAATTGCGCAAACAGTTACCCGGACGGTCCGAACAGTGGTATCACTTCTTCCAAGGTCTTTTCGCAGATACGTCTGCCGCTGGGTAAGTCATTCCCTACTTGTTGGTAGTGAGAACTGGCTAGGCTTGCTGGTATCAGTAGCCTGCTACCAGTTGACCCCTGACGTGATACGTATAAAAGGCGGCAATTTCGATTCTCTTATAGTCACATACTATCGACTTAGGCGAATGGATTCAGGGGAAGAGCTTATTCCGCAAGAGATCATCGTCTATGTTCGGCAAGTTAAGGGTCCTGGCAATTGGAAATTAGCATTTCGATCTCCAGAAGATACTCTGGACTTTGTAATGAAGTCAGTTTCGCAACTGCGCTTGGCAAACTGACTTTAATAGTACCGACCAGGCTCGGTTCTCAGCTTGGGGGAGTATGCTGTGAGTTCGTGGTTGGGGCGTGAGCCCCAACCACGAACCCTCGGCCGCCGGGTCGAAATACCGGAAGTCTTTCAACCAAGCCGATCTTTAAGCGGGCCCGCGAGCCCGCTTTTTCTTTGTTCTGGCGCTTGCGCCAGCCTCTCCGCTATCGCCCACCGACAGCCCGGCCCCCGGAACGTCAGTTCCGGGGCCGGGCTGGCACTCCGCTTCCGTGTAGCACTCCGCCCCTTTAAAGCTTTCGCCTGGCTCCCCAGTGTTGATTTGGCTTGCTGGTATGTTGCCCCAGGCGGTCAGCAGTGACCCCTCGGCAACGAGAACGTGTGCCCAATGGCCTCTGAGGCCGATGGCTTGGTTGAACTCATTGTCTTGACTCACTGCGGCCGTGGTTGAGTGGGAGCGGCCCCCAGTAAACTTGAGCTATCAGCTGTAAGCTCGTTAGAACCCCTGGCCTCTCTGCGCTGAACTGACCAGTCTGCGCCCTGGAGCGCGAGAAATGGATATCGCACCCTCGGCTTACGAATTCTGGAGGTGAACGGTGGCCCGATTATCGGTTTTGATGCACACAAATCTTACGCTTATGTGGTGGAGTTACGGGAGGGACAAAAGCAAGAATACCGCGTGGCCATTCCTGGTGGTCTAGCGAAGTTCAAGGAACGACTCGATTCGACGGTTCAGTTGGTGATGGAAGCTTCCACCAATAGTTTCCGCCTGGCGGATGAGCTCCGTCCACACGTGGGCAAACTCGTGGTGGCTGATCCCGCCCAGACGCGGGGCGCCTCGTCAGGAGCGGCCACCACAGACCGCAGCTCGGCCGAAGCGCTGGCCCGCCTCCTCGCATCTGATTTTGTTCGTGCCGTTTGGGTGCCGCCCCAAGAGATCCGCTCCTTGCGCAATCTTATCGAACTTCGCGTGAAGCTCGCTCGCTTTCGTGTCGGCGCCAATAACCGATTGCGGGCACTATCGCGCCAGGAACTGGCTCCCGAAGGCAAACTCAAAGAGACGGACCTCAAGGCGGCAATCCCGAGCGACAGCACGATGCAAGAATTTTGCAGCGCCCTGTTTCGTCTGGGAGCTGCCTTTGAGGAAGAGAGTGCCCGCCTCGATGCCATCTTCCACGAGTGGTGCCGCGGCTCGAAAGACGCCCGGCTTCTGATGTCGATTCCCGGCGTTGGGACGTTGGTGGCCGCTTGCATTGTCGCTCAGGTTGGGGATATCAAACGCTTCAGTTCCCCCGGCAAACTCTGCGCCTATGCAGGACTGGTTCCCCGAGTGCATTCGTCGGGTCAGAGTCATCGCAGTGGCGGCATCACCAAGGCTGGCCGCCGCAGTCTCCGTTGGGCTATGGGTCTGGCAGCCATGAGCGCCAGTCGGGTGGACGATTCAGTCAAGCAATTTAAGGAGAGGCTCGCCGAGCGGCGGCCTAAGGCGGTGGCCATGACGGCGTGCGCGCGCAGACTACTGGTTGCCGTGTGGCATGTCTGGACGCGAAATGTTCCCTACAAGGGTCGCGAGGAGCGCCACGCTCTGAAACTCAAGCGATTGGACCGCAAGAAAAGAGAACCGAAAGCCGCCGAAACGGAGTAGCCCGGTATTCTCGGCCCGGCGGCCGATCCGTTCGACGGTCGGTTCTGCCCAAATGCTTGTTTTGACTCTTACGAAGGACTGGCTCAGGAGGGACCGCCGAACCCAACCTCGTGCGGACGCGAAAAAGCCCGGCTTTCACTCAGAAATAGGGAGTTATTGACCAGGCAGGTATAGCATAAGTGGTCTTCGCCAGATTTTCTAGCTCAAGACGTTGAAGTTCCTTCATAGTCTCAAAGAGCCGGCGGTCGGATGAGTATCCCGAGAGGCCGGACCAGCAATGGGTTTTACAGACCGATTTTTTGAATTGGCCCAAGACATCGCTGAAGGCGCGCATCCGGCCGGAGCGTTGCTGCGAGAGCAAGCGCTCGAAGAAATGATTGCCGATGATGTCAGGGGAATCCGAATGGAGACGAGATGAAGAAACCCAAGTATTACGGGCTCGATATTCACCGGGACCGTATTTATGTGACGGAGCTGTCCATTGAGGAAGGCACTGTCGAGCAGTATGAAATCACCACACGCGAAAAGGACCTGACCGCGTTCCTGGCCACACTGGGCAGAGGCGACCAAGTGGCTCTGGAAGCGACTCGGGGAAGCTGCTACTACGTGAATCGCTTGTCCGGCCTGGTCGCCTCGGTCTCGGTAGCCAACCCCAGTAAACTCCAGTTCTTCAGCAAGAACGCCAAGAATGATCGAAACGACTCGAATTCCTTGGCATTGCTTCTGGCTTTGGGCATGCTACGGACGGTCTGGACGCCAGACCAGGAGACTCGCCAAGACCGGGAGATCCTGAGTTACCGGACCAGCCTCGTACAGCACATGACACGGGTCAAGAATCGGATCCGAGCCCAGATGGCCGAGCACGGTTTGACCTGGGACGGGGCGGACGTGAACAGTGCTTGCGCCCAGCGCTTCCTATTGACGCTGAGAGCTCGCCTGCCGTGGGCGTCGCGGGAGGTGCTGGCCAACCAGCTGGAGGAGTTGGCTCTGCTGGAAGAGCGCCTGCACCGGCTCGAGCCGGTGATCGAGGTTCGAGCGGGCCGTTGGCCGGAAGTGGCCCTCCTTATGACGATTCGGGGCGTGAATGTGCTGACCGCCTTCACGATTGTGGCTGTAATCGGCCGGATTGACCGATTCGCCACCGCCAGCAGCCTGGTCAACTACGCCGGGCTATCTCCTCGACAACGATCTTCCGCCGGCAAATCCCGGAACGGGAGTATTACGAAGGCTGGCTCCAAGAAGCTGCGTTGGGCCTCACCGAGGCCGCCCAGAGCCTATGCAGGGTGGACGGGCCCTACCGTAACCTTTGCAAGCGCAAAGGCAAGGGCAAGGGGGTTGCGGCCACTGCCAGTGCCCGTAAACTGCTGACCGCTATCTGGTGCATGTTGACCCGCAACGAGTCCTTCCGAGACGTTGAGCCTGAACTGGTGCAGGGCAAGTTAGAACGGAGGGAACGCCGCTTCAAGGCTGCCAGCCTGTTTGTCGAAGTGCAAAAGCAACGTCAACATCAGGTGCTCCAAGGTCAGCTAGCGCTTCTGCAGCAGCTGGCCTACCGGCGTATTCTGATGCCTGCGCCAGTATTGTGACTGCCAAATTGACTCCCATTCCCCGGTATGGTCTGACAACGGGGCGCCTACTCGGCCAGCTTACGCTCACAAGGGCATCCTCTCGAAGGGGTGGGATAGTGTCCCGAGCTTGGCGGCCCAACTGGCGAGTTCGAAGCCAGCGTCGCCGAAATGTCCGCTCCGCCTGGGTTAAGGAGCAAGGCCGATCACCATCACCTCCCCGGTGGAGCCTCAACGCCCACGACTCGCAGGGCCGCCGGTTGTCCCCAGCGGCGACGGAAAGCAAGTAGGAACTGGGGGTGAGGCTGAGAAGCTCCTCAGGTGGCCGACGCCAACTGGTCCAGCCAGCTCCACACCGCTCTTGAGGAATGGGCCGCCATCCGTCCGGACCGAGCCGCCCAGGCCTTTCACCGCGTGCTGGCCGGCTGCCAGGGTGACGAGATGACCATCTGGCGAGCCTTTGTGGAAAATCAACTGGCGCTGCTTTGCCAGGAAACCGGTCAGTGGGAGCAAGCACGCCACCACTGGGAAGCTGCCCAGAAGTGCTGGAGCGCCGCCGGTCTTAAAGCCGGCAGCTCGGAACTCAGCGCTACTTTGGACTGGTTCGGCGACCTCTTGGAGCACTACCGCTTTCCCGAACGAGCGCTGCATTTGAGGCGCCAGCACAGAATTTCGCGTCCTCCCTTGATCGACCCCTGGCTATCGGAAAACGATCCTCCCACGGCCATCGTGCCCGCGGCGGCCGCCCCCGAGCCGGGCTACGCCCCCATGGGTGGGAAAACCGTGTCCACGCAGCGCAACCGCTCCTCCGATGGAACTTGGGACGAACTGCTGACCCGGGCCCTGGAGCTGGCCGGACGGGCCAATTTTCCGCGTGCTCAGAACCTTTTTGACGAAGCCCGCCACCGGGTGGTGGATCGCCGCGTCACCCATCCCCACCTGTTGGCGTTGGTCTATTGTGCCGAATCTATCGGGGCTTTCCTGGCCGGCTGCTATTCCCAGGCGGAAAGAGCCCGCGATACCGCCAGGGAACTCTGGCGCACTCCGGAGCGCGATCGCGAGGACCTGCAACGCTTTGCCCTGGCGTTGCGGGCCGCCGGTCAAGAGAGCGCGGCCGTGCTCTTCATGAGCCGCAGCGCCCAGAATCAGTTCCCGTTGATCGACCCCTGGACCGACCTGCACACCGGCGTGGCCCGCGGAGAATGGCAGGCTCCCGAGGCTCCCGAATGGATGCCTCGCCTGGAGGAGGCTCTCGAACAATTTGTACGTGGCAATCTCTACGAGTGCCGGCGGCTCCTCGACAATCTCGGCCTGCAACTCGACGATGGGCCTGCTCGAGAAGTCCTCTTGGGAAATCTGCAAGCGCTGCTGGCTCACGCCCAGGGAGAGGAAAGCGAGGCGCGCACTTTCTACAACCGTGCTCGCACCCGTTGCATCAGGGCCGACTCCCTGGAGCCCGAGTTGGCCTTGTTACGCCGTTATAAGCTGGAAAAGCTGGCGGACGCCCTCAAGGCGGGCCACCTGCTCGACCCCTTCGATCACCCGCTGCCCACCCAAATCGGCACCGCCTTGCCGGGACCCAAGCCCCGGCTTCTCGAGCCTTCCGAGAGACAAAGCCCGCCTCCGCCGGCAAAATCGAACCCGGTGGTGATCGGCTTGCTGGTCGCCATTCTGCTGACCCTGGGTGTGGCCGCCTGGAAATTGGCCTACCCGCATGAGCCCCAGCCACCCCAGCGCGAGGCCAGGGGGAAATAAAAAAGGCCCCGTTATTGGCGGGACCTTTTTACACACACACTATACACACAGGAGACGGTCGCTTCCGAGTGGTCTTACTCACCGGTCGGCTTCCTTGCTCCGATTATGTATCCAAAGTTCGCCCGAGTTGTTGCTAAACTGTGAACAGCTCGTCAAGTCCTGTGGCTTTCGAGAGATGTTTCTTGACGCAGCAAAACGCTCATAATTGCGGCGCCTGGAGCGTGCTCATATCGATGACGAAGCGATACTTCACATCGCTCTTGATGGTGCGTTCATAGGCCTGGTTGATCTTTTGAATGGGAAGCAGCTCGATGTCCGCGACGATGCCGCGTTCGGCGCAGAAGTCCAGCATCTCTTGAGTCTCGCGAATGCCGCCGATCATCGATCCGGATAGCGACTTGCGCCCGGCCACCACGGCGAAAGACTCTACGGAAAGCGGGACTTCGGGCACGCCCACCAGGGCCAGCGTGCCATCCCGGCGCAGCAGGCGCAAGAACGCGTTGATGTCGTGGGGCGCCGCCACCGTGTCCAGGATAAAGTCAAAGGGAGCCAGGTTCTCCAGAGCGCCTTCCACGCGCGTATTCACCACTTCGTCCGCGCCCAGGCGGCGCGCGTCGGCTTCCTTGCTCGCGGAAGTAGTGAATTGAGTCACGTGAGCTCCCAGTGCGTGCGCGAACTTCAGGCCCATATGACCCAGGCCGCCCAAACCGATCACGCCCACTCGCTGTCCCGGTCCTACCTTCCAGTGATGCAAAGGCGAGTAGGTGGTGATGCCCGCGCACAACAGGGGAGCGGCGGCCGCCGGCTCGAGTTTCTCGGAGATCTTCAGGGCGAAATCCTGGTGCACCACGATCTGCTTGGAGTAGCCGCCGTAAGTAGGCGTGCCGTCGGCGTAGAATCCATTATAAGTCAAGATGGGTCCCTGGTCGCAGAAGTGCTCTTCGCCGTCTTTGCAGTTGGCGCACTCCCGGCAACTGTCCAGCATGCAGCCCACACCGCCCAGATCGCCGACGCGGAACTTGCTCACCTCCTTGCCTATAAACGAAATCCGCCCCACGATTTCGTGCCCTGGCACCATGGGGTAATTCGAGTTGTTCCACTCGTTGCGGGCCTGGTGAATGTCGGAGTGGCATACCCCGCAATAAAGGATATCGATGACCACATCCTGAGCGCCTGCGTCCTTGCGTTCAAAGTGAAAGGGAGCCAGGGCCGAAGTGGCATTGTGAGCGGCATATCCAAAAGTCTGCATGGAAATCTCCTAACGAAAACTGACCACAGACTACCCTCCCGAGACCCACCCGCCAAGCGCCAATCCTGCCCCCTCCTTGCCTGATCCTGCAAGCCGCTCCCGCCGTGCGGTCCTGACCCCCGCCCCTCAAGCCTTTTCCTTTGCATTGAAGGATATTCATAAAGCGAAAGAAATTTCGCCTCATGAGTCCAGCTCTTGGCTCGGCCGAATTTGAGCCGCAGAAACCCAAACGGGAGCGCAAGCTTCCCAAAAAGAAGAAGCTAAAAAAGAAGCCGCAAAGCAGCGAGAATCTCCCTATCCAGGGCGAGTCCTGGTGGGACGACTCCTGGCATTGGGCCGGTCTGGGCTTGTGCGCGGTGGTCAGCCCCTTCACCTTTGTTTCCCTCACTCTGCCCAACTGGACCGGCGGCGCCGGCGCCTGGCTGGCTCAGGGACTCTACGGCAGTTTCGGCATCACCGCCCTGCTGTTGCCTGCCGCCACCGCCAGCCTGGGCCTGCACTTTTTGCTGCCCCGGGACAAACGCCCGCTGCAACTCAGCTGGGCCCCCACCCTTATGTGGCTGGACCTGGTCTGGCTGTCCCAGCGCATGGGGCAGCAAGGGGGCCTCTTCGGCGCCGCCTTCGACGGCATGATGGTGGCCGCCGTCGGCCCCATGGGCTCCTGGATGGGAGCCAGTCTGGGACTGGCCGCCACCGCTCTGGCGGTGTGCCGCATCCCCTTCACCACGGTGGTGCGCAAAACCGCCCAAACGCTGGTGCACGGTCTGGAAGTCAGCGTCAAATGGGCCCACAGCGTGCATCTACCGGTGCCCAAACTGCCTGCTTTCCGCCTGCCCCAACCCCGTCCTCAGCCCGAAGAAGAAGTCTCCTTCGCAGAGAGTGACGAAGAGCTGCCGGTCGCTCCCGAAGTGCGCGATCCGCAATTTTTCTCGCTGGAAGCCCCCGCCCGGCCGCGCACTACGGGGGCTCACCTACCTCCATCTCAGCCCGCCACAGCTCGCTCTGAACCTCTCTACGCCCGTGAACTCGACGATGTCACGGTGCCGCTGGTGCCTTTTAACACGGAGAAAATTACTTTTAAAAGGGAAACGCCCGTTCCCCAGCCGCCCGAGCCGGAGCTACCGGTGGAGCCCGTCCAGGCCAAACCGGAGCCTCGCTATTTGCCGCCCCCTCCACCACCGCTCGAAGCTCCCGAGTACGAATCCGAGGAGCCCCTCCCCGAGGAGTCGCTGGAGGTCAGTCAAGAACCGGCTGTTTTGCTCGAACCGCCCCCGGCCAAGCTGGACGCCGAAGAGATCGAGGAATTCGTCTCGGCCGAACCCGTGCCCGCCGAAAAACCGGCCAACCTCAAAGAAGTCTACGTCGAGCCGGATGGACAGATGCGCCTTTTCCCTACCATGGAAAAAGCACCGGAAAGAGTCGTCTATCAACTGCCTCCGCTGGCCCTGCTCGACGAACTGCCGCTCAGCTACCAGCGCCCTCAGATCGAAGACAAATCCGTGGCCCTGCTCGACTCGCTGGCCAGCTTCGGCGTGCAGGCCAGCCTGCTGGCCATCGTCCAGGGTCCCACCGTCACCCGCTATGAACTGCAGCCGGCCCGTGGCGTCAAAGTCAGCCGCTTCACCTCGCTGACCAACGACATCGCCCTGGCCCTGGCCGCCAAAGCCGTGCGCATTGAAGCGCCCATCCCGGGTAAGTCGGCTATCGGCATCGAAATCCCCAACGAGAATACGGAGCTGGTGGTTCTGCGCGATATTCTGGCCGCGCCCAAATTCCGCAAGTCCACCGGCATGAGCATCGCCCTGGGCAAAGACCTGAGCGGCACCCCCACCTTCGCGCCTCTGCAGAAAATGCCTCACTTACTGGTGGCCGGCACCACCGGTTCGGGTAAATCCGTGTGTATCAATGGTCTGATCATGAGCCTGCTCTACCGCTTCACTCCGCGCGAACTGCAGCTACTCATGATCGACCCCAAACAGGTCGAACTCTCCATCTACGAAGGCATTCCCCACCTCATCTCGTTGGCCAAAGGAGCGGGCGACAACAAGAACGAGGGCGCCATCATCTGCGATCCGAAACGGGCCGCCCTGGCCCTCAACCAGATCGTCGAACTCATGGAGTTCCGCTACGGTCTCTTCGCTTCCGCCCGCGTGCGCAATCTGGACGAATTCAACGAGCAGGCCGAAGACCCGCTGCCCTGGGTGGTAGTGCTGATTGACGAGCTGGCCGACCTTATGATGGTGGCCTCCAAGTCGGTGGAAACCTCGATTTGCCGCATTGCCCAGAAAGCCCGCGCCGCCGGCATTCACCTGGTGTTGGCCACGCAGCGCCCCTCGGCCGACGTCATCACCGGTCTGATCAAGGTCAATGTGCCTAGCCGTATCGCCTTTGCCGTCTCTTCCCAGGTCGACTCTCGCGTGATTCTGGATACGGGCGGCGCGGAGCAACTGCTGGGCAAAGGCGACATGCTGTTTTGCCCGGTGGACGCCTCCGATCCGCGCCGACTGCAGGGTTGCTACGTGACCAACGAAGAGATTCTGCGAGTGGTGGAATGGTGGCGCGCCCAGGGGACTCCCGACAACCTCATTCAGCTCAAAGTCGGCGAGACCCCTGAAGAGGCCGCCGACGAAGAAGAAGGCGACGCCGACGATCAACTGGTCGAGCAAGCTCTTTCGGTCGTGCTCCGACGCCAGCAAGCCTCGGCCTCGCTGCTCCAGACCGAACTCAAGGTCGGCTACGCCCGCGCCCGCCGCCTCATTTATCTCATGGAAAAGAAAGGCTACATCGGACCGGCCGAAGGCAGCAAACCGCGCAAGATCCTGGCCACCGCTCCCTGACCAAGTTGTAATAACTTCTTCACCCCCCGGCAAAGCCGGCGTGGTTAGCTACCAGGCGTGAGAATCGCGGCCGCTCCTCCACCTCCCAGGCCCAAGCGGCTGCCCAAGCCAGGGCAGCCTCAGCCTCCCGATCCTTACTTACAACAGATCGATAACCTCAAGCGCCGCTCTACTGTAGTCAATCTCTTGGACCCTATCGGCATGACCCTGGGCCTGGCCTTTACCCCCGGCCAGACCCTGGGCGAATTGCAGACCATCGGCACCCACCTCCTTCACGGTCAGACCGGCGCCGCCCAAACGGCCATCGAAGGGTTGGTTCACCGCGCCGTCAACCCGACCGCCCCCTTCAGCTATCTCTACCGCGGCGGACAGGTGGCCGGCGCCCTCATCGACGGCAGCGTGGGTTGCCTGGAAATCGCCCACGGCGTGCGCACCAACAACAAGCCCATGATGGCCATGGGAGCGGCTGACCTGATCGGCGGCACTTCTTCCGCGGTGGTGGCGGCCGGCTTTCCCGGCACCTCGCTGGTCATGAACATCGCCGCCGCCACCCTGAAAACCGGCCTGGTCATCGCCCGTCCCCACGATTTCACCCAGATCCAGCGTATGAAGACGGTCTTTGAAGCCGGCTTTGCCGTTTCCACCGGAATGCTGCGGGCCGGCTACGGTGTCGTGCCCGCTCTGTGCATCCAGAGTGCCCTCGGTCTTACCGAATTCGCCTATATGAACCACGAAGGCTTCCGCCAAAAAACCGACGCGGCTATTTACTGGCTGACCGACAAGCTGATAGACTCTCCCAATGCGAAATAAGTTCATCGTTCTCTTGATTTTCTGCACCGGCCTCGGCCTCGGCCTGGGAATTGCCGCCAGCGAAACCTATCAGGTGTTCGTTAACGGCCATCCCTCCAATATTCAGGTCGAGCGCGACAAAGAAACTCTGCTGGTGCCCATCACCCTGCCGGCCGCCGGCGACGACGATCAGTACACCGTCACCTTGCACCGCGATGATCAGGCCCACAAAGTGGAAGTCAAAATCGACAACCCCAATAAAGTCAAGTTGCGCGGGGCTGCCGACTGCTATTATTGCTCCGGCAACGGCATGTGCGCCAACGACTATCCTCCCGGTTGCGGCCGCAATTATTCCAACCAGACGGACGGAGGCTGCAACGGCACGGGCCGCTGCTATCATTGCTCAGGCACCGGTAAATTATAAAGACTCGCATTCTCTTGCTGGTCTGGTTGCTCAGCCTGAGCAGCCAGGCCGACCCCACCTGGGATCTGATCCAGCAAGGTCGTCCCGGTCTGGCCCGCCAGCGCGTGAAATCTCCCTCCCTGCTGCAGTCGGCTCAATTGGCCCAGGCCGAAGGCGACGTAGGAGAGGCCTGGCGTCTATTGCGCCAACTGGAAGCCACCTATCAACCCGGCCGGCAACCGCCCGAGTTCTTCTGGTTGCGCGCACAGTTGCTGCGCGACAGCCGGTGGAATTTGGCCGAACAGAATTTGCACGGCGTGGTGGCGCCCTCCAGTCCCCCGGGCTTGCGCCTGCTTGGCTTGCTCGCCCTGGCCCAAGGTCTGGACGCCCGGGCGCAGACCGCTCAGGCCGATGAATACTGGGTCGAAGCCGCCCACCTGGCCAGCGAGATGCAACCCCAGCGCGGCGCCTGGGTGATTCACGTGGCCCTGGCCCAGGCCGATCGCCAGATTCAAAAAGATCGCCACGACCAGTCGCTCATGACGCTGGTGAACGCGCGCGCCCTGGCTCAATCGGAAAAGCTGCCGGCCTTGCTGGCCCTGGTTCAGCTCAAAGTCGCCGAGACCGAGGCGGAGCTGGCCGACTGGGAAGCTTTCGCGGACAATTGCGAAGCCGCCTTGCATACGGCCGCCGGCCTCTCCGAGGCCTGGTTGATCGAAAGGATTTGCACCTATTGGGTGGATCAACAGTTGCTGCGCAGCACCGATCAGGCCCAGGCCCGGCGCTGCCTCAAAACCCTCCAAACGGCCGAGAAAACTCTGCGGGGACCCTCGCGCCTGCATTTACTCAGCCAGTTGGCCCGCCTGCAGGCCCTGGGTTTGAACCAGAGAGCCGCCGGGCTGGCCACGCTGGACCGGGCCGTCGAACTCTGTCCGCCCAACAAATTGGAGGTGCGCCTGCTGGCCGAACGTTATCTGCTCACGCCCACCTCCGATCAGGCAGGCCGCCGCCGCCAGTTGCTCCACATCCAGGCAGACCTGGCCCGGTTGGGACCCCTCCAGCCTGAGGACGAGGTGGCTCAAAAGTTGCCTCCTTATGGGATCTGGGCGGCGCTGGCCGAGACCTACCTCCCTCAACAACCGGAGCAAGCCGATCAGCTCTTCGACAAGGCACTGGCCCTCAGTCCGGATCGCACCGCCCGCCTGCGGGTGCTCTGCTTTCAAATGAATCGCTGCGCCCAGCTCGGCGCCATGACCGCGGCCCGGCGCAGTTTGCAGCAACTGCTGGAGCTCATCAAATCATCACCCCTGGATGAGCCGGCGCTGGCCCTGGTGCGCGCCCAAATGGTCGACCTGGATGGAGGTTCGCGCCATCTGGCCCAGCTTTTCCTGACCGATGACCTGCGTCCCCGGGCCGAGTCTCCGGTGATGGTCTTCCTCCAGGAACTGCTGGCCGACTCGGAACTTCAGTTGCGCCTGGACCGGGAAGTTTACGACCAGATTCGGCGCGCCAAGAGCCCGCAAGAGTCATGCCGGGCCTATCTGGATCGGGCCCGCCTGTTGTTGGCCCAGGGCCGAGGTCCCGAGGCTTCGCTGGCGGTCGAGAAAATGGGCGACTTCGCCCGCAAAGGTGGCCTGTCCCAACAGGAAGCCCAGGCTCTGCGCATGCAGGCCGAGTTGCGCTGGTCGATGGGCCTGTACGATCGAGCCATCGAGGCTTGCCGGCAGGCCGAACTCCTCTACGCCTCCAGCGCCAGTGCGCAAGACCAACAGGAAGGTCAGAACTGCCGGCGTCTGCGCGCTTATTTTTGGCTGCGTAGCGGACGGGCCGCCGAAGCCTTGCCGCTCTGTCAGGACCCTGATGCCTGGTCGATTTTCTTGTCCGGACGCTGCCTGCTCGAACTGAAGCGCCGCTCGGAAGCCGAGCAGGCCTTTGCCCGCTGCCATTTCCAGGACGACTTGAGCGAGCTGGGACGGTTGGTTTTCCAGGCTCGTTGCTCGGAACAACCCGATTCTCTCTATCAGGCCGCCTACGAGCTGGCCAAGCGCAAAGACAGCCTGCTGGTGCGTGAGGTCTGCCTGGACTGGGCGGCCAGTCTGCGGCGCGCCGGCCGGGAAGCCGAAGCCTTGAAATTAGAGGAGGAGACCCGCGCCCGCCTCACCCGGCTTTTCCTGCAGTATCCCGCCGAAGTGCGCGAGCGCTTGCTGGACCAGCCTCTGACCCAGAGACTCTTCCCGTCTCACCGGGACCAACCGCTAGTGGACTCGCGCCAGAGCCGGCGGAGCTTTTTGGCGCGCCTCAACGAAGTGCGCCAGCGCTATCCGCGCATGGACAACGAAATGGGCGTCTCTCCTTCGGACCTGGTGGCCCTCCAGGAAATCATGCCGGCCGATCGAGTGCTGGTGCAGTATTTCGCCGGCGAAGCCGACCTTTACGCCATGCGTGTGGACAGCCAGGGTTGCCGGCTGATTCAGATGGCTGTGGAGAAGGAAGTCCTGCGCGGCTGGATTCAGGAAGTGCGCCTGGCTTTGAGCCAGCGCAAACCCTTGCCGGAACGGGCCGCCCACCGTTTGCACGCCGCTCTGGTGGCCTCGCTGGGGCCGGAGCTGGAAGGCAAGCAGGTTCAAGTGATTCCCGGCGGCCTTTTCTGGTATCTGCCCTGGGATGTGCTCAAAGACGGGCAAGACCGCTATCTGGTGGAAACGCTGGAATGGAGCTGCGTTTCCCCGTCCGAACTGCTGCGCTCGCGCTTCGCCAATCAGGGAAGCGCGAAGGTGGGCCAGCTGGTGGCTCTGGGCGGCAGCAACCCGGATTTGCCGGCCACCGGAGAGGAGGCGCGTATGGTGTCTTCTCTTTTCTCTCCCTCTCAGGCACTGGTCGGGGCCCAGGCCAACAGCCAGGAGTTGATCCGCTGGGCTCCCCAGGCCGACATCCTGCACCTGGCCACTCACAGCGGGGTGAGCGCGAGCCTCAATCAGAGCTACATCGAGCTGAGCGACGGCCCCTTTACCCTGGAGCAGGTCTACGGACTGCACCTGCGCCCCCGCTGCCGGGTGGTGCTCAGCTCCTGCGAGAGCGCCCTGGGCCAGAGCGACCCCGGGCGCGAAGTCTCCAGCCTGGCCACCGCTTTTCTGGTCGGTGGAGCCTCCTCGGTGGTGGCCACTCTGTGGCGCGTCGAGGACGATACCTCCATGCAGTTCTTCAGGCGCTACTACGCTCGCCTGCTCCAATCCGGCTCGACCTCCAAAGCCCTGCGCCAGGCCCGCCTGGACAGCCTGGCCGAACCCCCCTGGGGCTGGGGAGCCTATCAACTCATCGGTCAACCCTGAACTTCGCCCCCCGGCAACACCCTCGCGGTTACCGCCCCAGCCGCAACCCCCCGGATCAATACCTGCGCACCAGTGGTTGTCTTTGACCAAAAAATAGCACATCCGTCTTTTGCGCCACCGGGGGTAGATAGGATTCAATGGACTGAATCTCGGAAGAAACGGACTCGCTCTCGCTTGAAATTCAAAGCCGCCCTCGTATTACTCGCTTGCTTGAGCGCATCTCTATCGGCGGAACCTCTGAAGCCCGCTCCGGCTCACCGCCGTCCCATGCAGCTTGCCTGGCTGATGCTTCCCGTGCTCGGTCTGGCCGCACTGCGCTTCCGCTCCGCCCCGGCGCAAGAGGAAGAAATCGTCCCGGGCTACACCTTACAGGCGGAACTCGGGCGCGGCGGCACGGCCGTCGTCTATGCCGCCGTCCATAAACCCACCGGCCAGACTTACGCCCTCAAGCTCTTAAAAGGCGAGCCTGCTATGGACCAGGACGCGGTCGCCCGCATGCGCCGCGAAGTCAAACTGATGCGCGATCTGCAGCATCCCGGCATCGTTTCTCTATGTGATTACGGGGAACATCGCGGCCAGCACTACATGGTCCTCGAGAAAATCAACGGTTGCACCTTGCGCGAGCACCTGCAGACGACTCGTCTCAGTCAGGCCGAAGCGTTGCACCATTGCCAGTCTCTGCTTGAGTCGCTGGCCTACGCCCACGATCGCAACATCATCCACCGCGACCTCAAGCCGGAAAACCTCATGCTCAACGAAAACGGCCAGCTTCGCCTGCTCGACTTCGGCTTCTCGCGCAACGCCCAGCGCAACACCTTTGAGACCATGGACAACTCGGTGGCCGGCACCCCCGCCTACATGGCGCCCGAGCGCCTGCTCTGCCAGACCACGCCGGCCTCCGATCAGTATTCTCTGGGACTCATCGCCTATGAAATGCTGACCGGACAACCGGCCATTGCGCGCGGACTGGATGTGGCCGCCGTCATCACCAAGCAGATGCAGGAGGTGCCCCCCGCGCCGCGCAGCCTGGACGCCAGTATCCCCGAAGCGGTCGACCGCTTCGTAATGAAGCTGCTGGCCAAAAAGCCGGAAGACCGGTTTGAGAACATGCAGGCCGCTCTGGCCGAGTTCCTGAAAATGTGCTTAAAAAGAAACGAATGACCTGGCAGGGAATCCGAGTTTACATAGAATTAACATTCTTATGCTCACCATACTGATTGCCGGCACTGCCGCGCTCTGGCTCCTCACTCAGAACAATCAGCCCAGGCCCGTTCCTGTCAAAGTCAGGAAACGATAGACTCAAAAGCAGACCGATGAATACCCTGCTCCTGACTCAGGAGGGGGTATTCTTTGTTTCATGCGGACCTGCCAAGTTAGGGGAGAAACCCACTGGAACAGCCTTATAACCAGTTGACCGGTTCGGTCACCTTGAACAATTGCGACCGCGAACCCGTCCACACGCCGGGTTGCCTGATGCCGCATGGCACGCTGCTGGTCGTCGGCGGCCAGGACGGGCGGATCCTCCAGGCCGCCCGCAACACCGAGCAACTGCTGGGGAAAGCCGCGAACGAGTTGCTCGGCACAGCCCTGGAGGACTGGCAACCCGGGCTGTGGGCCGAAGTCCAGCAACTGGTGGTTCCGGCCACCTCGCCGGTGTGCGTGCCCGCCGGCGACCGGCGGGGGCTGCAGTTGATTGCTCACCGCCTGGCGGACGTGTTCATCCTCGAATGGGAACCCGCTCCCGCCCAATCCGCCCGCCTGCTCCTGGGCACCCAGGCCGCCCTGGCGCGTCTGGAAACCTGCTGCGACCTGCACTCCCTCACCCAACAACTCACCCGGGAGTTGCACACCCTGTTTGACATCGACCGGGTCATGGTCTACCGCTTTCACCCGGATTGGAGTGGCGAAGTGCTGGCCGAGACCGCCCATCCCAAACTGGATACGCGCTACCTGGGCCTGCATTTCCCGGCCAGCGACATTCCCGCTCCGGCCCGCGCCATTTATGAAAAAGTCTGGCTGCGCGTCATCCAGGACGCGGCCGCCGAACCGGTCGCCATCGAACCGCTGGTGCACCCCGAGACGGGGCAGCCGCTGGATCTTACCTACAGCGTCTTGCGCGCCGTCTCGCCCATGCACGTGGAATATCTCAACAACATGGGAGTGCGGGGCACCGTTTCCTGTTCCCTGCGCGTCGACGGCCAGCTCTGGGGACTGGTGGCCTGTCACCATTACGCTCCGCTCAGCCTGCGGCAGCCACAACGGGCCTCGTTGGAGCTGTTCGCCCGGGTCATTTCCCAGCGCATCCAACAACTTCAGGAAGCGGCCACTGAGGACGAACGCGCGGTCCTGGCCAGCGCTTTGGAGGACCTGAGCGAGCGTTTGGAGCGCGAGGACCAGGCCGGACTTTTCGCCGCCCTACCCATGTTGCAGACGGTGCTGGCCAGCACCGGCGTGGTCGTTTCGCAGCAGCGCGGTTGGTATTCCATCGGGGACGTCCCCTGTGAAAGCGAGCTGGAAAAAATTCGCCGGAGCCTGCCCGTGGAGGGGCAGCGCATCTTCCTTACCGACCGCCTGTCGGAACTCTGCCAATTGGAACATCCGGAGCGGCATTGCGGTCTGCTGGCTCTGGCCGCCCATGGACCGGATGGGGAACTCGCCTTCTGGTTTCGTCCTGAAGAAGCGTCCACCGTGCGCTGGGCCGGCCATCCCGACAGCAAAGAGATCCGCTACGGGCCCAATGGGCCCCGCCTCCATCCACGCGCTTCCTTTGCTGAATATATCGAGCGCGCCAGCGGCCATTCCCGGCCCTGGAGTAATTTTGAACTCTGGAAAGTCAATCAGTTGCTGCGCGTGCTCGACACCAGCGCGGCTCGCCATACCCGGCGCATGCAGGCCTCCAACTTCGCTCTACAGCGCAGCAACGAAGAACTGGATTCCTTCGCTTTTATGGCTTCCCATGATTTGCGCGAACCACTGCGCGGTATTCATCATTATGCGCAGTTTTTGAGTGAAGACTACGGCCACACCTTACCGAACGAAGGGAAGCAAATGCTGGCTGGCGTGGTTGGATTAACTCTGCGTATGGAATCGCTGATTTCGTCTCTTTTGGCCTATTCGCGCCTCAATCACCAGCATCTGACCTGCGCACCCTGCGATCTGCAGCGCATGGCCGAAGAGTCGGCTACTATTCTTTTTCGTTCGCGCAAGCTATCGGGGCGCATCGAGGTGCAACCGGGCCTACCCCTGGTCTATGCTCATCCTCCCTTCCTGGAACAAATCCTCTCCAACCTGATCAGCAACGCCATCAAATACAGCGACGAAGACCGCTATATCGAAATTGGCTCGCGACCTCGCCAACCAGCCGATGGCCGGGTAACCTTTTATGTGCGCGATAATGGGGTGGGTATCCCGCCCGAATTTCACGAGCGTGTCTTCCAACTGTTTCGCCGTCTGCATCTACCCGATGAGCGGGGAGGCGGAGTGGGAGCCGGGCTGACCATCGTGCGTCGCATGGTGGAGCGGCACGGCGGGACGGTGGAACTCGAATCGGCACCCGGACAGGGCAGCACTTTCTACGTCACCCTCAGCGGGCAACCCAATGTTCCAGAAGACGCTGCAGATCGGCCACCGGAGCCGGCTTGACCAGGTAGTCGTTCATGCCGGCCGCCTGACAGCGCGTGGACTCACCCAACAGGGCATTGGCGGTCAAAGCGATGATCGGCAGTTGGTGCTGTGAATAGCTCTCCCGCAACCGCCGGGTCGCCTCGAAACCGTCCAGTTCCGGCATTTGACAATCCATGATGACGGCTTGATATTGGCCGCTGGAGGCCAGTTCCACGGCCCGGCGGCCGTCGCTGACCACCGTCACCTCGTGGCCCAGATGCTGCAGTTGTAAAGCCAGTACCCGCGCCGCGATGGGATTGTCCTCCGCCACCAGCAGACGAAAGCCACGCTCGTGCTGAGAACCCTGGGCCGTAGGGGCGGATTCTTCCTGGCCTTCGGGCGCTCCCGCCAGCGGCACCTCGAACCAGAAAGTGGAGCCCCGGCCGGGCCGGCTGAGCACTCCTACCTCTCCACCCATGCGTTGCACCAGCGAGCGTACGATAGCCAGACCCAGGCCGCTGCCTTTGGCCCGGTGGTCCAGGCTGCCCGTCTGGAAATGCGGTTCAAAGAGACGCTGCTGGACGGCCTCGGAAATTCCGATACCGCTGTCCATCACCTCAAAGCGCAAGCAGTCCGCCCCTTTCTCCGCCACGCTTATGCTCACGCTACCGCTGGGGGTGAATTTGATGGCGTTGCCCACCAGGTTGTAAAGAATCTGGCGCAGTCGGGATGGATCGCCATGGACCCACCTGGAGATCTCCGAGTCGACGCGGCAGTGGAGCTCCAATCCCTTATCCTGGGCCAGGATTTGCACCGTTTCCAGCACTTGCTCGCAGACTTGTCCCAAGCGGAAAGGACGGTTGTGCAGTTCCAGAGCCCCGGACTCGATCTTGGTCAGATCGATCAGATCGTCGACCACCAGCAACAAAGTGTCGCAGCAAGACTTCATGCTGGAGATCAGCTTGCGCTGTTCCTCCACCAGCTCGGTGCGCTGCATCAAACCGATCAAGCCGGTGATGGCCGCCACCGGGGTGCGCAATTCGTGGCTGGCGTTGGCTACAAATTGCGTCTTGATCCGATCTTTTCGCTCCAGTTCCTGGTTGAGTTCCTCGAGCTGCAACTCGCGCTGGCGCGTTTCCCGCTGCAACTGGTAGCGCGACACCGCGTAAGCCAATGCGTCCCACAGGGAAACCTCATTGACCCTGCCTTTGGGCAGATAATCGTGGGCTCCCGACTTGAGCGCTTCCACGGCTACCCGGTCCGAGCCCGAGCCCGTCATGGCCACCACCGCGCAAGGCATCAAGCCGGCCTGGCGCAGCCCCTCCAGGAACTCGATGCCGGAATGCCCGGGTAGGTGAATATCCAGGAACATGCAATCGGTGACCTGCTGGCGCAGAAAGACCAGCGCTTCCTCGGCTCTCTCGACTTGAACTATCTCGATGTCGGGTTGACGGGCCCGCAAGCATCGCGAGAGCATCAAGCGGTCAGCGGGGGCGTCGTCGACGATCAGTATTTTTTGGACCGTCACCTGGCCAGAGGCAGAAGCGTCGTCTCGAACCAGTAAGAAAGGCAGTTTCGCAGCAGCTTGACCAACTGCTCGAATCCGGTCGGCTTGACCAGATGTCCGCCGGCTCCCTCCAGGAAGCTCTGCTGTACCTCTTTGGGGTCGCTGCTGGTGGTCAAAACCACCGCGGGTATCCACTTGAGGTCCCGATGGGCGCGGACTCGGCGTAAGAATTCCAAGCCGCTCATGCCGGGCAGGTTCAGATCGATGAAGAAGATATCCGGGGAGGAAACTTTACCTTGCTCGATTGCGTCGAGCGCGTCTTGAGCGTTGGGCCAGCGCATGATTTTGGCCTCGGGCGCCAACTTGCGTACGGCGCGCGAAAAAGCTATCACGTCGGCCTCACTATCCTCCACCAGATGAATCGTATCGCACTTCACAATCAGAACTTACCATCCAGCAATATGGCCCTCAAGGGACGGTAGTACCCCGCCGGGACAGCTAAGAGAGGTCGATCAAGAGTACGAAATCGTGCAATAAAAAGTCATCATCCACAATGTCATATCGTTTGGTTGGTTGCGGGACCTGACCGGTGGTGATCTCGTTCATGACTCCTTCGCTCCTAGCTCATTTCTTCTGATAGAAGCATAGGACACTTGGGGGGTGTACGCCTGGTACTGGAGTACTGCGAGGATCGGCATCCGGGGGGGCGGGTATGCCGGTGGCTCTCCGGCGCTCCGGGAAGGCTCTTAGAATAAGCAAAAAGGAGACTCTTTCCTATGCAAACCCACACTAAAGCCTGGCTGGCCGGCGCCGGTTTGGCCGGACTGGCCTGGGCTATTCAGCAATGGCGTTCCGTCCAACCTTTACCCGAACTGCTGCGCAACCGGACCGTCCTGATTACGGGGGGAACCCGGGGTCTGGGTTTGGCCCTGGCCCGTGAACTGGCCGACGCCCGCTGCCGCCTCGTGCTCTGTGCCCGCCGGCCGGAAGAACTGACCGGTGCCGGTGCCGAGTTGATGGCCCGGGGAGCCGAGGTCTTGCCTCTGGTGTGCGACGTTTCCCAGGCTCAAGAGGTGAAGCATATGCTCGAAGCGGCCCGGCACAATTTCGGTCCCATCGATATCCTCATCAACAATGCCGGGTCGATTGTGGTGGGGCCCGTCGAGGCGATGGAGGCGGCCGACTTCCAATTTTGCATGGAGGCGATGTTTTACGCGCATGTCTACACTACCTTGGGAGTCCTGCCCGACATGTTGGAGCGGGGCGGCAGCATTCTCAATGTCACTTCCATCGGCGGCCGCGTCACCGTGCCCCACTTGCTGCCCTACTGCTGCGCCAAAGCCGCCGCGGTGGCTTTCTCGGAAGGTATTCGCCAGGAAACTCGTGGCAAAAACATTCGTGTGCTTACCGCTGTACCCGGGCTCATGCGAACCGGTTCTTATCAGAACGCGCTGTTCCGCGGACATCAGGCGGACGAATACGCCTGGTTTACGCTTTCCGACAATCTCCCCGGCCTCAGCATGGACGCCCGCCGCGCCGCCCGCCAGCTTTTGCGCGCCCTGGCCGCGGACAAAGGGGAGCATCGAGTCACCCTGGCCGCCCAAATTCTGGCCGGCGTTCACGGCCTCATGCCGGGACTCGTCAACGAACTGTTGGCTATGGTCAACTCCCAATTACCCGGTGCTCCGCCCCGTCCCGGTATCACCATCGAAGGTCAGGAGCTGGCCGATCAGATGCCGGCCTGGTTGGACCGCCTTACCCTGTTGGGCAAGGCGGCCCGGCGGCAGTATCAGTTGCACAAGCCCTGATCCTGCTCTTCCGGCTCGAAGTTGCCGGAAGTCAGGTTAGGGAAGCAGCGGCGCGCCAGCGCATAGAGGATCAGCGCCGAAAGCACGCCCGTCAGAAAGTCGGTCAGCGGCACCATGATGGCCGTGTAGGCCATCATCAGCGTCTCGAAGCGGCCGGTAGCCATTACTTCGCGGATTTCCGAGGGTTTGATCATGTTCGAAGCCACCCAGAGCAGGATTCCGCCGATACAGGCCATCGGCACCGACTCCAGGAAAGAAGCCAGGTAAAAGGCCATGGCCAGCTTCAGAAAGGCTTTGAAGTAGCCGGCCAGCGGCGTCAGAGCTCCGGCCTTGATGCTGGTGGCCGTGCGCGCCAGCGCGCCGGTGCAGGGGAAACCGTTGACCAGCGGGGTGATGACCTGCACCAACCCCTGGCCCCAGAATTCCTTGTCGGGATTGAAAGGCGTGCCTTTGTTTTCGGCCATCCGGTCGGCCATCGAGGAGCAGAGCAGGCTCTCCACCCCCGAAACAAACACGATGGCCAGCGAGAAGTAAAGGATGTCAACCATAACCGCGCCGGTCATGGCCGGCAAGACCGGTGGCGTGAAGACGAAGAAGTTGGTGGGAATTGCTCCGTAGATGTCGCGCACCACCACGTTGCCGGCCTGGCGTAGCACGGTTGAGTTCAGCAGAGTGCAAAAGCCGATGGCCAGCAGGGGAGCCGGGATGAAGATGGAGACACGCAGTAACCCCTTGGTGAGGCCGAAGGTGGCCAGGCCCAGCACCACCGACCACAGGTTGATCTTGCCGAGCTGCAGGTTGGCTATATTGTGAAGCAGGCCACCGTGGATATCTTCGTCCTGGCCGACCAGATCACGAAAGTTTTCCACCCCCAGAACATCCTCCATGTTGGTCAAGGCAATAGCCACGGCGATGCCCACGGTAAAGCCGACCACAATGGAGTTCGGCACATACTTGGCGAAGCGGCCCAGTCCGAAGACGCCCATCAACATCAAAATAAACCCGGCGATCATGGATACCAGCACCAGGAAACCATGGCCCTGCTCCGGCCCATACTTGGAAATCAGACCGGCGATGATCGGAATGAAGGCCGCCGTGGGTCCGTAGACCTGGTACTTGGACCCCCCAAAAGTACGGCCGATCACGCAGGCCAGCGCACCGGCGATGATGCCCTGCTCGGGTCGGAGACCCATGGCCATGGCAAAGCCCATGGCCATGGGAATGGCCGTCATGGCCACGATCAAACCGGCGCTGAAGTCGCGGTAAACGGTGGTTTTCCAATTATGCCAGTGAAGATCTTCCCAGCGGCTGTCGCGGAAAGTAAAGAATAGCTTGAGACGTTCGCCCAAAGTCATAGGTCAGGATCCCCAAAAACTGGAGAAGCCGTTAGCCCATTGGCGGCCCCAAGGTCCGTGTAAGTAATAGGCCAGCCACAGGAAGAGGAAACCCACTACCCAGTAGACCGGCTCTTTCGCATATTTTTCCATACTGTATATGGTAAAAGGGCCGTCTGGGGAATCTCTGAGGAAGGAATGAGGAATTCCTCATCACCAGCGCAAGGTGTAACCGACTCCGCGTACGGTATGGAGCAGGCGCTCCTGACTTTGGGCCTCCAGCTTTTCGCGCAGTTGGCGCACGTAGACGTCGATGACGTTGGAGTCTCCCAGATGATCGTGACCCCAAACCGCTTCCAGGATCTGGTCGCGCGTCAAAACCTGGCGGGCGTGGCGCAGCAGGTACTGCAACAGGCTGAACTCTCTGGGGGTCAGCGTCACTGGATGCCCGTCGCTAAAGACCTCCCGAGTGCTTTCGTTCAGGCTCAAAGTCGCGCAGGTCAGAGTTTCGCTGGCCCGCGGCTGGGCCAGGCTGGCCCGGCGCAGCAAGGCTCGGATGCGGGCCAGCAGTTCCTCCACGGCGAAAGGCTTGACCAGGTAGTCATCGGCGCCGCAGGCCAGTCCTTGAATGCGGTCCTGCACGCTGTCCCGCGCCGTCAACATCAAAATAGGTACGTCGCTGTGCACGCGAACCTGCTCGGCCACTTCGAAGCCGTCCATCTCCGGCAGCATTACATCGAGAATGACCACATCGGGATTCAGGGTGCGCACTTGCTGCAGCACCTCATCGCCGCGCTCGGCCGTCTCCACCGAAAACCCTTCAAAGGCCAGCCGCCGCCGCACGGAGGCCTGTACGGCCGGATCGTCCTCCACCAATAAAACCAACATATCCTAAGGCCTTCTGAGCACCCGACCACCCCCCTCTTAAGGAGAAGATGAGGATTTGATGAATAAAAAAAGCCCGCGTCTTAAGCAAGACGCGGGCGGCGGGATGAAGTTACTTGAGCATCTCGAGATGCATGGCGATGGTCTCGGCGTTTTGGGCGAAGAAGTTACGCAGAGTGAGGTTGTCCGCCTGGGCGCCGGCTTCCTGAAACAGAGCCAGAGCCTTGGTATGAGCGCTCTTCTGCACGGCCATGTAGTTCCGATCGAAGGTCGAGCCCGACTGGCGGCTCAAGCGGCTGAGCGCGCCGGCGTCGGCCGCCGTCATCCGGGTGGGCAGCGAAACGCCCAGTTGGGTCGCCATGGGAGTCAACTTGGAATTCAGCTCGGAATGATCTTTGACCATCATCTGAGCGAAGTCACGCACCTTGGGGTTGTTGGTTTTCTTCAGAGCCAGTTGGGCCATTTGCACTTCAGCCATGCCGCCCTGGGCGGCCTGGACCATGAAGTTACGGTCGCGAGCGCTGGCTTTGGCTGAAGGGAGGCCGGGGTTGCCGTCTACGCCGCGTACGATGTCTCCGCCAGGATTGAGCGAAGTGGCATTGGGCACGGCCGGCTGCGGGGTCATGCTGGGAGTTCCCTGAGGAAGATTGAGGCCGCCCGGATTGGGGCTGGCGCTGGGAGTGCCTACGTCAGCGGGAGCGCCTCCGGCCGGCAACGGCGGGTTGGCGCTGGTGGAAGGCTGCTGGGCGAAAGTAAAGGCGGTGGCGCCCCACAGGGTAAAGGCGCACAGGGCCAGTTTTGCGGTGTTCTTCATAAAGAGTGCCTCTCAGTTCGTGCTTTTGTATGCCGCTTTAGCTTAGTCCCTAACAGGCCCGGGTCACCGCTACCCGAGTACCCGATCCTTGGGATGACAATCACCGTAGGACCGCAATACCACGGGCAAAGGACGGGATCATCTGACCCTCCCCCGCGGCGGCCGGTTAGTCTGAGCACAGCCAACATACCGGGAGGATCGAGTTATGAATTTCGACAATGCAACCGAGAGCGCCAAAGAGCAGCTCGAAAACGTAAAGGCGGCCGCCGGCGAGAAAGTCGGCGAGGCCCTGGATGCCGCCAACGCTCGCCTGAACACGGCCGGAGAAAAGATCTCCGAAGCCGGTGCCAAGCTCTGGGAGAACGCTCCCGAGGGCCGCATCGGCGACGCCATCGGCGCCGCGGCTGCTCAGGTCGAGAGCGCCGGTGAGTTTCTGGCCGAGGCCAGCGTGCAGGAGATCAGCCAGGACCTGGCCGGCTTCGTGCGCAAGCATCCGCTGCAGTCGCTGGCCGCCGGCCTGGTGGTGGGGGGACTCATCGGTATGGCCTTCAGCCGCGCGCGCGGTGCCTGGCGCGCTTAAAACTAAAAAACAGAAAGCCCGGTCCAGCCGAAACTGAGCCGGGCTTTTGCCTTGAGGAGGCTCTATGAAAACTCTCGTGCTGGCGGCCGACGGCAGCCGCGCTCGTCTCTTTGTCCATTGGAACGTCCACAACTTCGAACAGATCAGCTCCTGGGACAGCCCCCAGGCTCGTCATCTGCCCGGAGAAACCAACAGCGACAAGCATGGCTCTTTCGGAGGCAACGCCTATGACGCGGAAGTGGACGCCCAGCGCCACGCCCAGCAGCTTTTCGCCAAGGAACTTATGCACGATGTCAAGCAGAAGGAAAAGGACTTCGAGCGTATCGTCATCGCCGCCCCTCCCAAGTTCCTGGGCGAACTGCGCTCCCATCTGACCCCGGCCATCAATCAGAAGCTGTCAACTCTGACGCGCGACTTCACTCATCTAAAGCCGCAGGAAGTTCACCAGCGACTCATGGAAGCCGAAACCGTCACTCTATAGATATGCTGACCAACGCCCACTTGAGCGAGCTGCTGGCGCGGCGCGCCCAGAGCGAAACCGGCCACTGGCAAAGGGCGCTCAAGAAAGCCGCCCGGCGCTCGCTCACCTGGCCGTATGAGGCCCACCTGCTGTGGGCCCAGGGCCAACCTCTTCAGAAGCTGGAAGGGGTTGGCCCGGTGCTTTCCCGGCTGCTCGGCGAGTGGTTCGAGCAGCCGCCGGACTTTGACGATTGGGACCCGCTGCGCGCTCACTTCCTCACCTGGAGTATGCTCTCGCACCCCTGGAAGGCACGTGGTGATTTGCAGATGCATACGGTCTGGAGCGATGGTTCCAGTGAGATTTCCGACATGGCCGAGGCCGCCCGGGCACGCGGTTACGAATACATCGCCATCACCGACCACGCCGGCGGTCTCAAAATCGCCAACGGGCTGAGCACCGAACGGCTGGCCGCTCAGGGTCAGGAAATCGAGGCGCTCAATGCCCGCTCCCAGGGCTTCGTGATCTTGCGCTCGGTGGAAGCCAATCTGGCTCCCGACGGGTCCATCGACGTCCAGGACACCAGCCGGCTCGACCTGGTGCTGGCTTGCTTTCACTCCAAGTTGCGCCTCCCAGAAGATCAAACCGAGCGCTACCTGGCCGCGCTACGCAATCCCAAAGTCCATATCCTCGGCCATCCCCGCGGCCGTATTTTCAATTTCAGACTGGGTCTACGAGCGGATTGGAAACGTGTCTTCGGGCTGGCCGCGGAACTCGACAAGGCGGTGGAGATCGATTGTTTCCCCGACCGCCAGGACCTGGATCTGGTCACCCTGGAACTGGCCCGCCAGAGCGGCGTGCGCATCTCTCTGGGGACGGACGCCCACGCCGCCCACCAACTCCATTTCATGGAACTTGGCCTGGAGGCCGCCTACCGTGCTCACATCCCCTCGGAGCGCATTCTCAACATGATGAGCGCGGCTGAGATCAAACGGTGGACTGCCAGGTCTTGATCGACTGGATGGGGGCCACCAGCATGATCACGTTGAGGGTGAGGGAATCGCGAATGGTCAGCAGCATGGCCATCTCGACCCCCAGGTAGATCAGCACGGATAGAGCGATAGGGAAAGAGCCCGCCATGACATAGCCGAGGGCACAGGCCAGTACATCTCCCAAGGAATTCAGAATGGAGTCCCCCACATAGTCCAAAGAGACCGTATCTTTTCGATATTTATCGATAATGAACGGGGTGTTTTCCCAGATTTCCCAGGCGATTTCCAGAGCCAGGGCCGCGTTCAGGCGCCACCACCAGCTCCGCTCGCGAAAAAACTTCCAGGCCAGAAAATAAAATAGAAAACCGTGCTGCAAGTGCGAGCCGGTGTAGGCGTCGGCCAGATGCTGCGAATTGTGGCTTCCCTTGGCGCCGGCCCATAAAAAGAACTGGCCGCACTTGCACCACCAGCCTCGGCCCAGCCAGGCCAGCACCAGGGTTTGCAAGGCGACCAACCCTCCGGTCAGCCGTTTGGGGCTAAGCCTCAAAACGTTGCAATCGATCCAGAATGCACGGGTCCTGCGCCATTTCCCAGCCGCGCCGCACGAACATCAGGCTCTTTTTCCAGTCTCCCGCGAAGCTGGCGGCCAGGCTCATCTCGAGCACGTCGTCCCAGGGCTGGTCAAAATGGCGGCAGGCGGTGAAGCCGTATTTCAGAGCGTCCTCATTTTGGCGAAAACTTGCGTCTCCGTAGTGCGATTCCCACAATCCCAACAGGCTGCCGCGCACCGTTGCCCAGGCCAGTTCCTGCTTTTCCGTCCATTGCGGTTTTACCATTAAATCCATCGTCCAGCGCTCCCGTCAGAAATTCCCTCCGATTTCAGTGTAGGAGACCTGAACCTGGAAACCGGAGGTCGCCAAATCACCCTCAAAACGGTACCCTCATACTCCGTTCTGCTTCAGGAATTCCGCTACCCTGGGGAGCATGGACAGCAAGAGCGGCGAAGAAGCACTGGCTCGACTCAAGCGCCTGCCTGTGAGCAGTTTGCGTGAACTGGTTGGGCATCTCACCCTGCGCCAGGCGCAGAGTATTCGTGGACAGCAGCCCGCCAAAAACGAGCTGGCCAGGCTGCTGCTGGCCCGTTATGGTCCCACACTTCTGGCTGGCCGCCCGGGCGCCGGCTACCGCGGCTCGCCCCGTCTCGAATTGTTGAAACAGTTGGACGATACCGAATTACGCGCCTTGCTCAGCCAATTGCGCGGGCGCAGCGTGCGCTCGCGCAATCGCCGCAGAATGCTCCATGAATTGTCCACTTATCCCTGGGTGCGCGGTAGCCGTAACAGTCTCTTGATTACCGGGGCCTTGGGACTGCCCGCGGTTTTCGCCGGCCAAGCCGACGACACGCCGGCTCCCCGCAGCGAGGTCGTGCCGGCTGCTTTCGAATATCACCCGCTTTTTCGCTACCAGCAGCAACTGGTGGAGGAATTGCTCAAATTGCTCCAGACCGAATCCCGAGCCATGCTCAGCTGCTATACCGGCACGGGCAAGACCCGCATGGGCATGGAAATACTCTGCCGCAGTTTGCAGAACCGGCGTAGCGCGACGGTGATTTGGGCGGCTCACAAAGCCGAGCTATTGGAGCAGGCCATCGCTACCCTCAAACGTATCTGGCCGCATCTCACCCGCGGCCTGTCCCTGCGCGTGATGCGTTACTATGGCGGCAACGAACTCGATGAATGTGAACTGGCTGAAGATCAAATCAACGTGATTTTCTGCAGCAACCAGCAGGTAGTTCTGCGCCTCCGGGCCGGAGATACGAATCTGATCGATTGGCTGGGCAAGACCGACCTGCTGGTGGTGGATGAGGCCCACATGGCCCTGGCAGCCGGCTACCAGGACCTGCTGGCCGACTACGAGAGCATCCGGGGGGAAACCCACCGCGTGCTGGGTCTTTCGGCCACCCCCGGCCGCAGCGATTTAATTTCTCCCCAGGAAAGCGCGGCTCTGGGCCAACTATTTCACGGCTGCCTGGTTATTCCCGACGTCAATCAGGGGCGTTCGCCTCTGCAATGGTTCCAAAAGCACGGCTATCTTTCGCGGATTGACCATCAGCGCATGCACCTGCCTTCCCGCCTGACCGCCAAACTGCGGGAGCAGATCGAGCAAGAGGAAGACCTGCCCCTGGCCGTGCTCGAACGCCTGGGCCGGGACCCGCGGCGCAATGCCCATATCCTTAAGGTCGCCGCCCAGATGGTCAAAAAAGGCCGCCGGCCTTTGATTTTCTGCTGCAGCGTGCAGCAGGCCAAGTTGCTTCAAGACCTGCTACTTCTCGAGGGTCTGGATGCGGGTGCGGTTACCGGGGAAATGGATCTGCGCGACCGCCACTGGATTCTGGAACAATACCGCAAGCGCAAGATGCAGGTCCTGCTCAACGTCGAGGTGCTCACCACCGGCTTCGACATTCCCCACGTGGACACGCTGATGCTCTGCCGCCCCACTTTCAGCGGCATCCTCTATGAGCAGATGGTCGGACGCGGGCTGCGCGGCCCCCGCGTAGGGGGTACCGAACGCTGCCTGATCGTCGACTTCACCGAAAACTTCGAGCGCTTCGAACGCCCCCTGGCCTGGCAACGCTGGTGGGAAGCCTGGCCCCAGTCTCGCCTCGACTTCCTGGCCCGCTCCGCCCCTGAAGCCTGGAACACGCGCCCGGCCTAGTCAGGGCGATCGGCCCGCCTCGACATGGCGTCCAGGGCCATGGCCTGGGCCCTTTCCACCACGTATTCCCAATCTTCGTGGCGCAGACCCTCCAGGGCCACCTGCAAGGCCAGCATCCCCGAGCGCAGCAAATCCTCGGCGGGGACCGCTCGGGCCTTCTCGGAAGTGGCTCGCAAGTCCAGAGCCTCCTCGCTCAACCCGGCCGACAACTCGCTCAACAAGGCCGCCATCAAAATCTCATCGGGGGCTTCGCAATACAGTCGCCAGGCGGTGCGCTGATAGCCCTGGGGGTCCTGCTCACGAGCGCGCGTCATCCAGTTGCGCCCGATCTCCAGGGAAAACTCAGCCGAATCCATGCCCACGGCTTCTCCTCACCCCCCATCGTGCCTGCACGCCCGGGGCTAAGGCTCGGCCAGCAGATCCGGATAGTCGGTGGCGCGGAAAGCCGTCAGCAGGGCGGTAGCCATGGCCATGAGCACGGGACCCATCAGGATGCCCAGAATGCCGAAAACATTGAGACCTCCCAGCACCGAAAAGAAGATCAGCAGCTCGTGCATTTGGGTGCGCTGTCCAACCAGGATGGGGCGCAGCAGATTGTCGGACATGCCGATGACCAGGCTGCCCCAAAGAAAGAGTCCCAGGGCCGCACCATATTGCGCCTGAAAGAACAGGTAGATGACGGCCGGGATCCAGACGACAAAGGTCCCCAGCATGGGAATGGTGGCGAACATGCTCATCACCAGGCCCCAGAGCAGCGGCGAAGGAAGCCCGAGAACCCAGAAGGCCAATGTTCCCAAGGCGCCCTGGATGAGAGCCAACACCACCACTCCATAGACGCTGGCATGGATCAACTCAGCGATGCGGGCCAACAGGCTACGCGAGCGCACCGGCTCCAGGGGAATCCAGTCGGCCAGCACGGCCACCATGCGTTCCCCATCGCGAAAGCAGTAGAAGAGAGTGAACAAAATCATGCACAGCGCCACCACAAATTGAATCAGCCCGCCCACTACGTTCATGGTGCCCTGCACCAGAATCGTGCTGAGCTGCGTGGCCATCACCTGAAGCTGGTCGCGGACCTGTTCTTCTCCGACTCCAAAACGAGTTTCCAGCAGGTTCAGCGAGCGATCCACAAAGTGTGCGTAGCGCGGGTCAGGATGCTGCACGATTTGCAGCAATTGGGCCGGCGCCTTGAGCAAGGCCGTGTGCAGTTCCGAACTTACAGCTAAACCTACGCCCAGGATCGGTAGAATAATGGCGAAGAAAACCAGGGCGGTGGTGTAAAAGGCGGCCGCCGCCGGGGAGTTGGGAGTGCGCGCCAGAATTCTCTGGTGGGTCGGCTTGAAAAGAACGGCAAACACTCCGGCCCACAGGATGATGCTGAGAAACGGCAGCAAGACCCGGCTGCACAGATAGAGCACTCCGGCCAACAAGGCCAGCAGCAATACCCATTTGGCGGGGGGATGCGAACGCGTCATCCCTCTACTCTAATTCTGACCGCGGCAACGGGCCGAGTGGCCAGCGTACCGAGAGGTCGGGACGGCCGTCGTCTTGAACACTCCCTGAATGATACCGATCCTATTGAGCGGGGTGGCCGTGGTGGCGGCGGTGGGCTTCATGGCTATAGCCACTCGCGACGAAAATTACCGAATCGACCGTTCCGTCAAGATCAATGCCAGCCCCTCGGAGCTCTTCGCCGTCCTCAGAGACTTTCACCAGTTCGAGCATTGGTCGCCCTGGGAGAAGCTCGACCCCAAGATGGAGAAAACCATCGAGGGAGAGGCGGGCGCCATCGGCTCCTACTATCACTGGTCGGGCAACAAAGAAGTTGGAGAAGGCACCATGACCGTGCTGGACACGCAAAAGGATGAAGGCGTGGACCTGCGGTTGGAGTTCTTCCGTCCCTTCGCCAGCCAGGCCACCGTGCGCTGGTCCCTGGCTCCGGCGGGAGATGGCAGCCAGGTGGTGACCTGGACCATGAAAGGGAAGCACGCCAACCTGATGGCCAAAGCCTTCGCCCCCATGATGTCAGCCACGCTGGCCAAGAACTTTGATGAGGGACTGGCCAAACTCAAAGCCTACTGCGAGAAGAATTAAAGAGGGGCGATCAAACCGCTGCTGACCCGCTCGTAGCCGTATTGGACGGCCCCCTTGAGGTCGTCCCACTTCAGAGTAAAATGGGGTGGCCAGTTCTGGCGGGCTTCGCCTTCCACCTCGCTCCAGTCACAATCGCGCAGGTGCATATCGTGAGCCAGTTCGCTGCCGTAGCCATAGGCCGGCTGGAAATCCTGGTAGTGGCAATTCTCCCAACGAGGTCCCTGGAAGCGAATTTTGGCGTCGGCCTGAAAGTCGTCCTCGTAGAGATTGGTGCTGAACATGGAACACCTCCTGTCGTTCCCAGCGTAACTCGGTGCGGACGGCCCGGGGCAGTGACCGACGTTTCCCTCAAGCAGTATAAAGATACCCGGGCAGGCGCTCGGTGAGTTACCTCAAAGGATTTGGGGTGGGCGAACTCACTCTGGAGAGCATTCTCGAAGACCTGCAGCGCCAGGGAGAGAAGGACTCGAGTGGTCGCTTCACCCTCGACCCCTCCCAGGCTTTACCGAAACTCAAGCGCTTTCGTCTGCCCGATCCCCATGCCTACATTTTGAAGCTGCTCCAGGCGGCGGTGCGAGGCGGAGCCGGCGCCTTTCACTTACAAAGCGGCACCGGGCAGGTGCAGGTCTCCATGCAGGGTGTCGCTTTGCCCCTCGACCGACTGCCCACCATCTTCCTGGAACTGCTCGAGGAGACGCGCTCGGGCGACCCGGCTCTGGAGCACCTGGCGGTGGGTCTGCACAGCAGCCTGGGCACGCGGGCCCAGAGTATCTCCCTGGCCTATTGGAATGGACAACGCGGACTGCGCATGCAATGGCGGGTGAGCGGCCAGACAGTGGAAGAGTGGAAGTTTGACGGTCCGCCGGTGTGCCGGGTGGTGCTGGAGCGGGCGCGCGAGGACCTTTTTCGCGAACTCAAGGAAAAACTGCACGGCCGGCCGGTTTTCAGCATGTTGTTTGGGGGCAGCGCCGGCTACGACAACGAACAGCGCCTGCTGCACGGAACCGGTGATCTGGCGCCGCTGGAAATCACCATCAACGGCCGGCCGCTCCAGCCTGCGGTGTTCAGCTTCCGGCGCTTTCAGGGCTTCTGGCCAAAGCGGGAAGTATTCGTGAGCGAACATTGCTTTCCCGCGGAGGAGGCGCCGGGCTTCCGTCTGCCGCCCTGGAACCAGGCCAGTTTGAGCCTGGGACGCTCCACCTCTCACCGTTATGGAGCCTACGCTGCTCAGCTAAGTCGTCAGGGCGCGCACCACTTTTTCATGCTGCGTGACGGAGTGGTGTTGCGGCGTATGCAATTGGATGCCACGGATACGGCTTACGTAGTGGTGGTGGATGGCTGCGAATTGACCACCGACCTTACCACCCTGCAGTTTGTCGAAGATGAGCGCTTCCGTGAATTTTTCCGTAAATCCCGGCTTTTTGGCCAGGATCCCGGGCCTCTGACCATTCCCCGGCTTTAGCCGGGCGTTAATGGGGTATAGCGATGGTTACTTTGGCTTTTTTGCTCTGTCTGGCGCTGGCCCTGGTCTGGCTGGCCGTTTTAAAGTTCTTTCCGCGTTTGCCGGTGATGCTGATGGCGCTGCTGGGCCTGGCTTATCTGGGGCTGTTTGGCTGGAGCCTGACCTTGAAGGAGCAAATGGCGGGCCAGTCCCTGGCCCCGGCGGTGGGTGCCCTGGTGCTCTGGTTTGTGCAGAAGCGCGGCAAGCTGTCGCCGCTCCTGTCCGGTTCCCGTTCCCTGTTGGGTTGGTTGCTGCCGCTGATGCGCGGCGGTCTCTTGCTGGGTCTGGCGGTGCCCGGGGCGGTGCGCCCGCTGGGCTTTGAAGCCCTGCTGGGGATGCTTTGCCTGGCCCTGGTGAGCAGTGAGGGAGCGCGGCGTAGCTGGCGTTCCTTGGGGCTGCTCAGACTGCCCGGCGGGTGGGCCTGGCTGGTCTGGGCGGCGGTCAGCCTGGGCGCCTGGTATGCGCGCGCCGACTTGCTGCCAGCGGTGCTGTTGCTGGTGCTGCTGCGAAGCTCCGCGACGGTGGCCGTCGACCCCGAACTGACCCCCAGTCGAGCCACCGTGATGCTGAAGGTGCCCATGACCACTATGAATGCTTTGCTCGAGTTGGTGCCTGTTTCCGTCCTGCGCAACTGGTTCCGTCCTGATCCGTTTCGCCTGCACTTGCGCGAGCCGCTGCTGGAGGCGCAGAACGCGCCGGCCTACCTGGCCGCTTTGGCGGCTCACCTCAGCCAGCTCTACGCAGAGCGGCTCGAGACGGACGCGCAACTGGCCGATTTCTGCGTGCGCTATCCCGAAAGCGCCGCCCGTGGCCTGTTGAGCATGCCGGCGGTGGAGCCGGTCAGGCCCGGACCGGAATTCCAGTCAAACGACCTGGGAGCGTTGCGCAAGCCCTCCAAGCTCACCCAACTGGCTCATCTGGTACGCCTGCGCAAAATCCAAGGTTAGGACTTGGAGCCCGAGGCATTCTCCAAAGTGGCCGGCCGCTCTTCGCCCCAGAAGCGGACCGTATCCACGCTCCAGCCGGCTTCCTGCATCTGGGTCAGGAAGGGGCGTATATCAGCGGGGGTTTGCTTTAAGCTCTCGTCGATGACCCAGCGGTTGGCCGCCTCCTCGTCCTCGGCTTTCTTACTGGCGTAGTCGGGCGAGGCCAGCAGGCGCTCGGCCATGATGCCTTGATACACGGCCTGGGTCTGGGCCATTTTGGTGATAAAGTCGCTGTTCTCCGGCAACGGCTTGGTCCCCACTTGAGGCTGGTCGTGGCTACCTTCTTCGTGTTTGAGCACCAGATACGGTTTGCCCTCGCGAATGCTCATGATGTAGGGACGGTCTTTGAAGGTATCGCGCAGCGCGTTGAAATTCTTGTCTTCCAACAGCGGCTTGATTTTATTGCCCGCCACCAGCGTGTCGCGTTTGACCAGCCCGGCCACCTGGCCCATCAGATTGCGCGACGGGGGCGGAATTTCGCCGTTGTTGGCCTGCATGTGATCCATCACGTAGCGCATGCCCTTTTCGTTGACGGGATTATAGTCAAGCGCTTGCAGCATTTTGTAGTAAGTCACCAGGCAGCCCACCGCCCCGATGCCGGCCACGGCCATCACCGCCGAGCCGAAGGACATAAAGCTGCCCAGGGCGCCCAGCGTGGCAATTCCGGCGGTGGCGCCGGCGAAGGTGGCCAGAGTGCCCTGGTTGCCGTTTTTCACGGAAACCTCTCCGAGATTGCCCTTGATGGCCTGGCGCGGGCCCACGTTAGCGCCGGCCGCTCCACCGGCGGCGCCGCCCACGGCCCGCACGATGCCCATGCCGGTCAGCAGAGGGAAATAGACCAGGGGAGGCAGCACGCAGGTGGCTGCGTCCACTACCGTGCCCACGTTTTGAATGATATCGCTGGCCATCATCCAGGGACGGGGATTCTTTTCCGCGATGCGCGCGATGTTGGTGGCGGCGATGCTGCTCACCTGGCCCATTCTGTCTTTAAACCAGTTGACGTTGGCCACGGTCAGGCCGGCGATGCTCAGCGCCGCCAGAGCCGTGTTGGCCGGAGCCACCGCCGTCATGACGGCGGCCAGCGAGGCCGTGCCCGCGAAAGCGCCCAGAAAATCGCGGGCCAGTTGCCACTTGCGGGTGGTGACGTAGTCTTTACTCACGCTTTGCGAAAGGTTCTCGGGAACCAGGGAATTCAGGATCTTGGTTTTGCTGCGCGCCAGCCAACCGGCATCGTCCGGACTGATGTCCGGGCTGGTGACCACTCCGTCTTTATCGCGTTCAAAGCGGATCTGCTTATCCCCCTGGAACTCTTTGACGAGAACCGGGCGATTGCCGGGATGGGGTTTTTGGGCGATCATCATGCTCTTAGCATAGCCGCCGGGCGCCTCCGCGCATGGTGCGGTTTTGTAACAAGATGCGGCATCTGTTGCCGATATGTTGCGGAAGTTGGGTGAAAAAGTAAAATCTTTGTCGGCGGATTTATGCCGCTTTAACGCCTCGAAGCGCATAGCCCGTAGTGGCGGTGTTAAAGGCTGTTTTGCTGGTTTTATCTCTGAGCGGCCGCCAGCTGATCGCGGCAGATCGAACAGAGCTGCCGTTCCTGGCGACCATCCTGGAAGGGATGCAGGCGATCGACCCATTGATTGCAGTGGGGGCAGCGCTTCTGCGTTTTGCCCTGGCTGGCGGCGCGAAAGAACCTGGCCAGTGGGAACGGAAAGGTAATCGATTCCCAAAAGTAAATCAAATAGGCCACTGCACCAATCGGGCCCAAAAGGCCGAGAATGAAGAACCAGGTCAACTCGCGCCGGTTGAGGGCGCAATCGACGGCCAGCAACAGATTGGGTAGAAGAAACATGGCGTAGTGCATCAGCATAGGTGCCCGTTCGGCAAAAAACGGGCGGCGCCTGGGTGGAGGAAATTTCCAATGTCATATATCGCGGATTACTCAACCAGCGAGCCCACGCGGGCTGAAGTCGATGCCCTGGCGGGCTTTACCGTGCTGGAGTTCGGAGCCGAATGGTGTCCTCATTGCCAGGCCGTGCAACCCGGCCTGCGCAGCCTGCTCGAGGTCCATCCGCAAGTGCGCCATCTGAAGGTCGAGGACGGCAAAGGCCGTCCCCTGGGCCGCTCCTACGCGGTCAAGCTCTGGCCCAACCTGGTTTTCCTCCAGGATGGGAAGGTGCTCGCGCAACTGGCCCGCCCCGATCAATCCAGCCTGGAAAAAGCCTTTCAGTCTTTCAGTAAAGCCTGATAGAGGCGCTCATCCGACTCGGAGAAGACTACGAAAATCACTTCCTCCATCTGACCGTGCTCAGCGCAAAAATTGCGCACCGTTTCAATGGCCAGGGGGGCGGCCAACTCGATGGGATAGCCGTAAATGCCGGTGCTGATAGAAGGGAAAGCCACTCTCTTGAGTCCTTTATCCAGGGCCAATTGCAGACTATTGCGATAGCAGTTGGCCAGCAATTTCGGCTCATCGCGCTGGCCGCCGCCCCAGACCGGACCTACCGTGTGGATCACGTAACCGGCCGGCAGCTTGCCGGCGGTAGTAATGACCGCCTCCCCGGTCTTGCAGCCCCCTTGACGAGCGCGGATGGCCTGGCATTCTTCCAGGATAGCCGGTCCTCCAGCGCGATGGATGGCGCCGTCCACGCCGCCGCCCCCCAGCAGACTGGAATTGGCCGCGTTCACGATAGCATCCACCTCCAGTCTGGTGATGTCTCCCCGCTGAAGGGTCAATTTACTCATCCTCGGGCACCTCCTCAGGCGGCGCCTGTTGATCCAGGGCGGCGTAGAAGCGCTCCAGCCGTTCCATGATTCTGGTGATATCCCGCAGGCTGGGTGTGCCGAAGGGCCCCGGCCGCCAGGCCCGCTGATAGGCCCGATCCAGGTCGGCGAAGGCGTGCCGAGTCTGGCGAACATCCTGGATGTGCAGACAGGCGCGCTCAAAATAGCTGATGGCCTGCGAGAATTTGCTCAGATCGCCGGCTGTAAACCCCACGCCGGCCCCAAAATTTGCACCTCCCCGGAATTGAGCCGGCCCCAGGTCGCCCATGTCCAGGCGCAGATCGCGGGCCGCCCGCAGCAGTTCGTCCGGGCCGGCATAGTCGGTGCCCTGCGGCCAGAACTGGGCGCCGGCGCAGCGGCTCAATAGAAAGCAGCAGAGCAGTCGTTTCCACATAGACGGGTTTTCTAGGATTTGGGGATTTCCGCCTGTTTCGGATGGCGTAGAGACATTCCGATGGCCACGGCCAGAATGACCACCACCACGCCCAGCGAAATCGGCGTCGGCACGTGCACCACGTCCGAGAGCAGCATCTTCAAGCCCACGAAGCTAAGCACCGCCGCCAGACCCTGGTCCAGGTAACGGAAGCTGTCCAGGCCGCCGGCCAGCGCAAAGTAGAGAGAACGCAGGCCCAGCAAGGCCATCACGTTAGACGAGTAAATCAGAAACGGTTCCCGGGTGACGGCCAGAATGGCCGGAATCGAATCCACCGCGAAGATCACGTCGGAAACTTCCACGCACACCAACACCAGCAGCAGGCGGGAAGCCATCCAGCGCCCGTTGTGTTGGAGGAAGAAATTACCCTCGGCCAGCTTGTCCACAAAGGGCAGGTGATGCTGAATCCACTGGAACGGTTTGCTCTTGGTGGGATCCATAGAATCCGTACCCTTGAACATCTTCCAGGCGGTATAGATCAACATGGCGCCAAACAGGTAGACCAACCACTCGAAATGATCCAACAGGCTGACTCCGGCGAAAATCATGAGGCCGCGCATCAGCAGCGCGCCCAGAATTCCCCAGAAGAGAATTTTGTGCTGGTATTCCCCAGGCACCTGAAAGTAGCGGAAGATCAGCAGGAAGACAAAGAGATTGTCGACCGACAACGATTTCTCGATCAGGTAACCGGTCAGGAACTGGAGGCCGGCTTCCTGGCCCAAACGATGGGCCAGGAAGGCGTTCAGTCCCAAGGCCAGACTGACCCAGACGCCCGTCCAGAAGAGCGCGTCTTTCATCGAGACATCTTTATTCTGGCGATGGACCACCGCCAGATCTAGAACCAGCATCAGCAGGACGGCGGCATTAAAGTAGAGCCACCAGCTATCCGGTATCGTTGCCAATAGTGTCACCTGCTTTCGCCTTTTTTTTATTAAAACGCAAAAGAAGTGGCGGGTTCCAGGGAGAGCCGTACTGAAGGTGCCGGGATGGAAAAGCTTCGTTGCGCCTGGTGCGGCGCCGACCCGCTGTATCAAGCATACCATGACCGGGAATGGGGCGTACCGGTCTGGGATGACACCCGCCTCTTCGAATTCCTCACCCTGGAGGCGGCTCAGGCCGGTCTCAGCTGGATCACGATTCTACGCAAACGCGAAGCCTACCGAGAGGCTTACTTCGGCTTTGACCCGGCTCATCTGGCCACCCTCGGCTCCGAGCAGGTGGAGCTCTGGCTGCAGAACCCGGGTATCGTGCGCAACCGCCTCAAGCTGGAAGCTTCTCTCAACAATGCCCGCCGCTTCCTGGAGATTCAGCGGGAATTCGGCTCCTTCGCCAAATACCAGTGGGACTTCGTCGGCGGCCAACCGCTCCAGCCCAACCGCCGGGACCTGTCGCACATCCCCGCTCAGACCGAGATCGCGGTCGCTTACAGTCAGGACCTCAAGAAGCGCGGTTTTAAATTCCTGGGCCCGGTGGTCATCTACGCCCATATGCAGGCCTGCGGCATGGTCAACGATCATGTGGTGAGCTGCTTCCGCCACGCCGAGCTGACTGAGGTAAAAAGTTAACATTAGACACCCCCTGGGAGTACTTTGGGAGTACTCGAGGCCCTAAGGTGAACCCATCAGATAGATGGAGGACACAAAAATGGCAATCAACAATAACTGGGGAACCGAAGCGGTGAAGATTTTTCAGTCGGCGGACCGGATCCATCGCAGTGACTGGACGGCCAGGGGCGACGCGCTCGGGGGGCAGACCTTGATCGACAGCTATATCCCCACGGACCGCGATTACAGCCGGGAGGAAAGGGCTCAGCAGCAGAAACAACTCCGTGAGATGATGATGAGCGTTCACCAGGAGAGAAGGGGCCGAGAGGCTCGTTAATCGTGGCCTCCACCTGGCCTCCATCAGGCCTTCATTTGGCCGCCGGCCTGGTGCTACACTGAGCCCATGAAAAAACACCTCGAAGTCAACGGTGAGATCGTCCGCAAAGCCCGTGAGAAGCGAGCCTGGACACAGGAAGAGCTGTCCGAGCGAACCCGTCTGGGAATTCGCACCGTGCGCCGGCTGGAGGCCGGCCGGGGCAGTTGGGAGAGCATCCGGCGCGTGGCCGAAGAGCTCGAGCTCAAACCGGAAGCCACGCTGCCGCAGCCAAATCGCGAGCGCGAGCAGCGCGACTGGTTGCAGTTGGATCTTCTCAAGATCGAACTCTCCACCAGTTTGCTGGGGCAAGTCCCCAAGCCGTTCCTGGATCCGCTTTTAGACAAGCTGAGTGGCCTGCGCAAGTACATAGCCCAGGAGTATGGCTGGATCATGCCGGGTGTGCGCCTCTGTGATCACCTTTCTGTTCCAGACGGAGCCTACCGTATCTTCGTGCGCGAGTTAAAAGTTGCCGAGGGCCGCCTGGAGCCTGACAAACTGCTGGCCGTGGCTCGTTCCCAGGGCGAACTGGGGAAGCTGTCCGGCCAGGACCTGCTCGACCCTTGCTGGCAACGGCCGGCTCGCTGGATCCAGGCGGAAGAAGCGGAGCGAGCCAGGGAATCCGGCTGTGCCGTCTTTACGGCGGCGGCCCTGCTCACGCAGCATCTGCGCCTGCAGGTGGAGCTTCAGGCCCACCGCCTGCTGGGCCTGGACGACGTGGCCAGGCGGCTGGAAAAATTCGAGCACCGCCGCCTGCTCGAAGAAGTCGTTCCTCAGAAAGTCGACCTCATCACGCTGCGCTGGGTATTGCGCGAGCTACTCAAGGAACTGGTGCCGATCCGGGACCTGGCCGCCATTCTCGAGTCCCTGGCCGACCACGCCCCGTCTGACCGCGAAACTCTCCTGCGCAACCTGCGCGCCGACCTCGCTCCTCTGCTCAGCCACCTGAACGCAGCCGGAAAAACCATCACCGCCATCGGTGTCGAGGCCCTCCCCAGTCAGGAATCCCTGGAAAAAGCCGGCCTGGACCAAGAATCTCCGCTTTTCCTCACGAGTCCCGAGCTGCGCCGGCCCGTCCGCCAGTTGCTGCGCCAACATCCCCGCTGGCCGGTCCTCTCTCGAGAAGAGATCGCTCCCGGGTTTTCAGTAATTTTTTCAGGCTCCGTGGTCTAATCCACCTATGAATATCAGCAAATTTTTCGGCGGCGATAACTCGGTTCGCCTGCGCAAGGAAGCTTCCGACGCGCGCAAAGCTATCGAACAAGCTCCGCAAGGTGATTCGGTCCAGCTCAGCGGTGACACCACCCTGGTCAAGCCGCAGGGCGACATCTGGCAGGGCAGCGCCAACGGTAAGACCATGACGGCCGTCAAAGCCGACAAGAACTCCACCGTGGTGCTGCGCGAAGAGATCGTCAAAGAAGATACCCGGGGCCTTCAGGTCGCCGCCGGCATCGCCGGCACCCTGATCGGCGCCGCCCTCTTCGGTGGCAAAAAGAAAGATTCCATCGGCGCCGCCCTGGGTGGACTGTTGCTCGGCGGCCTGGCTGCTTGGGGCGCGGGCAAAGCCAGCGACAAAGTCAAAGAGAAGCGCATCGAGCGCGTGGAAACCACTCCCGAAGGCGTCACCAGCGAGCGCTTGCGCGAGAACCGCAATGGCGACAACTCCTACACCAGCAACTTTAAACGCACCGCCCCGCCGCCGCCCTTCGACGAAAAGGCCGCCAAAGAGTACATCGAAAAGCTGGAACTCAAGTAGGAGCGAGAAACTCCTCGACCTTTTTCCAGAGTTCGGGAAATCCGTTCATGGCCTGGTAAACCCAGATTTTCTGGCCGTTCACGCCGGTGAGTTGAAAGGCCTGGGCCGCTCGCAAAAAATTAGCACCCTGCAGCTCCTCCCAGGGGATGATCACTCCCCTGGAGCGGATCTCTCGATCGCTCCAGAGAATGCGCGCTCGGCCCATCTGCCAGGCGCTGTAGAGACCCATCACTCCAAAGAAGGCAAAAAGCACCAGGGCTGGCAGCATCTGCCCCGCTGGCGTTCGCCCCGGGTGGGTGTAGGCGAAGCCCACCAGGAACAGAAACAGCAGGCCAATCACGCTTACGCAGCCCATCAATCCCCCGCTATACTGGCAAACCTGCCACTCTCCCTCGACCAGCGGCGGTTCGCCCACCCGGGACAGACGCAAAATAAGGCGTGGGACCAGCAGGAAGGCCAGCCCTCCGGCTACCAGCCAGGTGATCACACGCCTGCCTTGAGCTGATGCAAGCGCGCGATAGCCAACTGCAGGGTATGCACGTCGCCAAAAGCCGAGCCAGCGAGTTGGGTCTGTACCTCCTGGGTGGCTCGGCCGTCTTTTTTTCCGAGATAAAGCGCATTGAGCTGGGCCAGGCGCTGGAGCAGCTCTCGCAGCGGCCCGCCCTCCAGCTCGCGGAAATCCGGCGCCCGCATTTCCGGACCCGGCCCGTCCGGCAACTGGCGGAGCCTGGCCTCTAACTGATTCAAGTCGGCCACCGCCAGCGCCAACTCGTGTTCATCCAGAAGCTCGTCCACGGCCGCCACCACCGCTTCGTTACCGGGGGCGGGATAGAACATCAGCAGATTGAAAAGGTTGATGCCGTGCCGCAGATTTTGAAAGAGGTCTTCCGCCTCCAAAACTAACGAAGCCCCAGGTGCATTCGATAATCCGCCACTACGGGGAGCTTGTGCACGTAGGCGCTGGCGTCCGCGTAGGATCCGGTGATTTGGGGGCCGGCGTAATCCTGGGGAATTTGCTGGCGATACTCCACGGCGGGCATAGCCAGGTCGCCGTGCTCGATCGGATCGGAGCGGGTTCCCCAGGAGGTCAACGGACTGTTGGATTTTTCCATCTGGGCCAGCCAGGAACGACCGCTGCTGTCGCGGTAAAACATGAAAGAGCATTCGCCACTCTTGGAGCGGAAACAGTTGGCTTCCACCTTACCGTGAACCGGGTGGTCGAAGGAGTAACTGATATTGGTCGGGTCATGGGTAAAGTCGGGAGCGTCGGCCGGATCGTGGAAACGGTAAGACTCGGGCCGGCCATAGCCATCCGCCAGCTTGGCCTGGAAACTACCCAGGTGTTGAGGCTCGTGTAATTCTTGTTCCAGTTCCTTGGGCGGCTTGTTGCTACCCACCGGCAGGCTGCCGTAGAAAGCTTGCCTGGCCACCTCTTCCGGCACGTTCTTGACCTGGTGGCCGGCCTGGCTGTGTAAGGCCATCTGCAAAGGAATGGGCAAATTGGTGCTCTCTTCACCGGTGCCTTTCCCGATCCAGCCGTTGAAACCGGCGTGGGAAGCGGCCCGCCACAGTCCTTGGGAATTGCTCCGGTAGAAGGCGCGAATGTCGATCTGGCCGTCTTTGTTCTCGACATAGCCCACGCAGGCGGCGCGGTTGTCTCCCAGGCTATAAGGCTGCGAGAAATGCACTTTGGTGTCGCCGCATTCAAAGGTGGTCTTCGGCTCCAGGCCCTGGGCCAGCAGAAAGTCCTTGGTGCACTCGGCGGCGCCGGCGGCCCGAAAGCCCAACGGATTGGCGGCAAATTCCGCCCTGGCCAGGATGGCCTGGCCTTGTTGGGGAGACAGGGCATTAAAAGCTGTTTTCAGGGATTGGGCTGCTGGTAAGGGTTGCTCGGCGGCGGCCACGTTGAAAGCCCCCTGAGGAGAGAAGCCGAACTGGACTTTGGCGCCCGGGTTGAGCACCACCCACTGCTGGCTGGGAATTTTTTTGCCGTTGAGCAGCGTTCCATTGCTGGAGCCCCGATCCATGATCCAGTTCTGGCCGTCTTTGTTCTGGATGACGGCGTGCGAGCGGCTGGAATCCGGCCAGGAAGTCTGCAGGCTGTTGCCCACCTCGCGGCCGATAGTGATGGCCTGATTGTTCTGCGGAAGCGTCAGTTGAGGCAATTGCTCGGGAAGGTCGTGGGGAGAACGGGTGAGTTCGATCTTTTGCCCCAGACTGAGGGAATCCCCCGGCTTGTATTCCACCCACTGGCCCGGCTCCAGCCGCTGGCCGTTGAGATAGGTCCCGTTGGTGGAGTTGCTGTCCTGCAGATAATATTTGCCGTCCTTTTCGGCGATGCGGGCGTGTTGCCGGCTCACTTCGCCGTCCTGAAAGGGCACCGTACACTTGGCATCGCGACCCAAGGTCATCTGTTCGCCGGCCTTGGGCAGGTAGACGGCCTGACCGTCCTGCCTAAAACACACGGGGCGCGGCGCGCCGCTGAGTGTGGCCGTCTCCTGGGGCGGGGCCGGCTGCGCAGTGCTCTGGACCGGCGCGGGAGCCACCGGACGGGCGGTGTTGCCGAAATGGACTCCGAGGGGAGAAAAGCCGTTGACCGTGTTCACCTGCAAACCTTCTCCATACTCATCTAATATCCCACCAACTCAGACCATGACAAGTTCAAATGCCAAAGACTTCTTTGACCTGCACCCGGTTCTTCTCCGGCACCGGCAGCAAGTCAAAGCCGTCCGGGTCATCCTGGACCACCAGTGACTGAGCTTTCACGTTGTTTTTGTCCAAACCGCGAAAGAGCCGGGCCAGCGTGGCCATCTTGCTGTAACTCAGATCACTGCTTACGTTGCGGCGCACGATTTTAACCAGTTTCTCGATGGTCTCCGGCGACACGCTCTGGCTCAAACGCGCGCTGGCAACCCTCAAGACCTGCTGTTGCCGGCGCATGCGTCCAAAGTCGCTCTCCTCGTCGTGGCGGAAACGGCAGTAACCCACCACTTCGCGCCCGTTGAGAAGACGCGGGCCTTTCTTTAAGTGAATGTGCAGATTGCCCCAGTTGTCATCGTAATCCATATTCTTTTCCACGTTAATCTTCAAACCGCCCAGGGCGTCCACCAACTCTCTGGCGGCGTCCACTTTGACCACCAGGCAATAGTCGATGGGCACGCCTAAAAACCACGAAACGACCTGGCGCGAGCGCCTGGCGCCGCCGAGTGAAAAGGCGGAATTGATCTTGTCTTGGGCTCCCAATTCGGTTACCCGCACGCGCAGATCGCGCGGAATGGAAAGAGCGGTTACTTTATGGTTGTCCGCCTGCAGACTGAGCACGATGATGGTGTCGCTACGCGCCCCCTTGCTGTATTGAATTCCCTTGGAATCGTGGTTGTAGTCGACGCCCAGGCAGAGAATGTTGAGGCGCTTGCGTTTCCCAAATACATAGGCCTGCGGATCCGTGATAAAGCGCCAGGTGTCACCCACACCGCCGCCCTCTTTGGCGATTTGCTGATGGACCGTATAGCCGAGCATTCCTCCCGCGGCCAGAGAGCCGGCCAGCAGCAGCAGACCGAGAAAACAGCCCAGTTTCTTGAGCCAGGCCCAGCGCCCCACCTCGCGGGCCTTGAGAATGACAACTTGATCGTGCAACCGGAAAGAAATTCTTGCCCGGCGCCTCCAGGCCTTTCCCTGATTCAGATCACCTTGGCCTGGCGCAGCCTGTGCTTCAGTGAGGGGGACAGGAAATTGCCATAGCGCAGAAAGCGCTCGCCGACCAGGCGCAGCATCTGTTGAAAAGCGGGCCGTTGCCAACAGCGGTCCAAATATTCTCGGAGTCGTGGATAGGGATTCAACTCTTGCGCGGCCTCGTAGCAAAGCAGGGCCGGGGCCGCCTGGCAGTCGGCCAGTGAGAAAGTGTTCCCGGCCAGCCATCCGGAGCGCCCGGCCAGACGGGCCTCTAAAATAGGCAGGCTTTCCTCGCGCCGGCGGGCGGCCAATTTCCACTCCAATTCTCCCGGCTCGACCCAGGAAGGCAGGCTCAGCTGTTCTTTCCAGATGAGAGACATAGGCCAGGCCAGGCCGGTGGCCACAAAGCGCGTCAGACTACGCACCTCTCGAGCTTCCTCTTGATCGTCCGGGAGCAACTCCGAGGGGAAGCCCCCGTAAACATGTAAATACTCGGCAATTACGCTGGAGCCGAAAATCTGGTCGTCCCAGTTATCGTCCAGGAGCACCGGCAGTTGGCCGGTCGGCCAGCGTTTTAAGAAAGCGGTGCGCTCCTTTTCGCCGGCTTCCTCGATAGAGCAGGCCTGAAAGTCGGCGCCACACTCAAATAGAGCCAGAACAGCCATCTGTGACGAGATATCCAGCGGGTGATACCAAATCTTCATGCTCATAGCCGGCGAACGGCGGTGCGTAACTGAAAGCGCCGCAGATAGGCTGCCAGTTGTGGATACTCGCTTTCCCACTTCGCCTTGGCCCGATAGGCCGCCAGGTAAACGCCCAGCGCGCAGTCGGCCAGCGAAAAGCGGTCCCCTGCCATGTATTCCTGGTCGGTCAGGCGCGCTTCCAGGGCCGGTAGGGAGCCGCTCAGCAACTTGCGGCAGTCACTGTCTTCCTCGCGGAGTTCCAAAAGGCCGATCGGAGTGCCCACCAAATTTCCCACATAATAGATCCAGCGGCGCACCTCGAAGCCTCCCTCCGAATCCCAAGGAATCAAGCGCCGTTCCGGCGATACCAGGGTGCCCAGGTACTCCGCGATATCGGGCAGTAAGCTAAAATAACCGGGCGCTTCCTGAATTTGTAATGCCGGCAATTTGTTGATACCGATGGCCAGCAGGCTCTGCCGGTGGTTCTCATTCTCCAGATCCACCAGACACTCTTCGACTTCCACCTCCATTTCGTAACACATCAGCCGAGCAATACGGGTTGAGGCGGGTTGAGCGGCGTACCAGAGCTTCATCATCGTTTCGTGAGCATTTTTTCAGGCCCGCCTGCTAATCTGCCTGCCTATACACAAAGATAAGGTCAGAGGGCCGACATGAACGTGTTGCTTGAATTTCTCAAGCCACCGGAAAACCAGGGCATGGCTGTGCCCGAATCCACGCTGCGGAGCCTGGATGCCAGTTCACTTCAGGCGGAGCCTTGGCGCCGTGCCGTCCAGGTGCGCACTCCCCTGAACGGCCCGCCTGACTTGCCGCGCCAATTGCTGCTCCCGTTTTTTTATGCCTGTCCGGTGTCCATTGATGCTTCCCTTTATCAGGGCCTGGCCGAGGTGGTCAATCAGGCCAACCAGTTTCTGCGTCGGCAGTACAGCGAGGTTAGCTCGCTGGTCCGCCTGTTCTCGGAAGCGCTGGAACAATTGCTCAAGCCGGAATTGCGCAAAGCCTGCGAACAACTGGGTCTGTGGCCGTTCTTCCGGCCCGACACCATCAACCGCTATGCTCGCCTGATCCACCGCCAACTTTCTGAACGCGTGCCCAACCTCATGCTGGACTTCGCCCTCAGCCTCGGCCCCGGCGGCCGAGCCTGTCTGGTGGTGACCGAGATGCAGGCCACTCACCCCTATTTCAGTTTCACTCGCATGGTCGAAGCCACCGCCGAGGCCGGCCTGGCTCCTCGGCAGGCGCAGGCCTGGAGCGGATCCGACCCGGCCCGCAGTCTTTCCGAACTGGCGCAAGAGAACCCCGTGCTGGTGATCGATGCCGCCGCCGAGATGCCCGAACTGTTGCGCCAACTGCGGGCTCAGGGTGTGCAAACCAGCGATAACCAGGTCCGCTATCCGGCCGGGTGCCAGATTCCGGTCGAGTCCCGAGTGGACCGGCTCTGTCCGGCCGGCCCCCTGGCAGTCGGCCAGGAGTCCATCGCCCAACCCCTGTTTTCCCCGTTTGTGAGAAATCCATAACTTCTCATGGCTTGCGTGTTTGTAACAGGAATGTTAACTTGATGTTACAGCAGCGGTAACAAACGCGAGCGACAAGCGCTCCGCCGAGGCGTAAAAGTTAGGTAACCCAATCGGGTCAGAGCGGCCAGCAGGCCCCGATGCGAACGGGTTCAGGGAGCAGACAAATGGAGTTCGCTTAGAGCGACCTCCTCAGGAGCGGGTCAACGTAGAGTAACATCTCTCACAGCTACAAAAAAAAGGAAGAGCCACAGTGCAAATGCCCTGTGGCTCTTACCTTTTGGGCCTGGCCACCGGTGACCGAGCTTCGGCTACCGGTGACCAAGGGCGAAACTCAAAAAGAGCCGCTCCGCGAACGGAACGGCTCTTTTCGCCAGGCCTGGAAACCGGCTACTTCTTGGCTTCGGCGCGCTTCTTCTCTTGGAATGCCTTGACCATTTCCTCTTGCGAGTTCTTGGGCACGGGCTCGTATTTGGCGAACTCCATCGAGAATTCACCCTTACCCTGGGTGGCCGAGCGCAGCGAGGTCGAGTAACCGAACATTTCCGAGAAGGGTACGAAGGCCTGGGCGGTCACGTAACCGTCGTTGGTCTCCGAGTTCAGGATGACGCCGCGGCGCTGGTTCAGACCGCCGGTGACGCTGCCCTGGAATTCCTCGGGAGCGGCCACTTCCACCTTCATGATCGGCTCAAGAATGATCGGGCCGGCCGATTGGTAGTTCTCACGGATGGCCGTCATCGCGCAGATACGGAAAGCCATTTCGGAGGAGTCCACTGGATGGAAGGCGCCATCGTTGATGGTGCAGCGCACGCCCACCACGGGAGCACCGATCAACTGGCCTTTGGTCAGCTGCTCGCGGAAGCCCTTGTCGCAAGCGGGAATGTATTCGCGCGGAATCACACCACCCACGATTTCGTCCACGAATTCGTAGGTTTCCACGGCGTCCTCGGGCAGAGGCTCCATAAAACCGCCGATTTTCGCGTACTGACCCGAACCACCGGTCTGCTTCTTGTGAACATAGTTCAGCGGAGCTCTCTTGGTGATGGTCTCGCGGTAGGCCACCTGCGGCTTACCTACATTGACGTCCACGTTGTACTCGCGCTTCATGCGTTCGATGTAGATCTCGAGGTGCAGCTCGCCCATACCGGCGATCAGCGTCTCGTTGGACTCTTCATCGCGCCACACGCGGAAGGTCGGGTCTTCTTTCGAGAAGCGGTTGAGCGCCTTCGAGAAGTTGGCGGTGGCATCGCGAGCCTTGGGGCTCACGGCCAGCGACATCACCGCCGCCGGCACGTGCATCGAGGTCATCGTGTACTGCACGTCGCCATTGGTGAAGGTGTCGCCCGAAGAGCATTCCACGCCGAACAGCGCCACGATGTCACCGGCCACGGCCGACTCCACGTCGTGCATTTCGGAAGCGTGCATACGCACGATGCGCGGGATCTTGATGCGCTTCTGGGTGTTGACGTTGACCACGAAGTCGCCCTTGGAAACCGTGCCCTGGTAGATGCGCATATAGGTCAACTGACCGTAGCGGCCGTCTTCCAGTTTGAAGGCCAGACCCACGAAAGGAGCCTTGGGGTCGATCTTCATCTCCACCTTGGCTTCGTTGTTGGCCTGGTCCAGCGCGATGTTGGTCTTCTCGGTGGGATCCGGTAGATAGGCACAAACGCCGTCCAACAAGTGCTGCACGCCTTTGTTCTTGAAGGCCGAACCCACGAACACGCCGGTAAACTTCAGCGACAGGGTGGCCTTGCGCAGGATCGGGCGCAGCTCCTCGGCGGTTACTTCCGTGCCCTCCAGGTATTTGGTGGCCAGGTCGTCATCGAATTCGGCCAGCGCTTCGACCAGATTGGCGCGAGCCTCTTCGCAAGCTTCCTTGATGTCTTCGGGAACGGCTTCCTTGCGGATGTTCTCACCGTTGTCGCCGTCGAAATAGAGGGCTTCCATGGTGAGCAGATCCACCACACCCTTGAACTGGTCCTCGGCTCCAATGGGGTAAGTGACCAGATGGGCGTTATGGTTCAGCTTCTCCTTCAACATCTGCACCACGCGGAACGGATTGGCGCCGGCCCGGTCCATCTTGTTGATGAAAGCCAGACGCGGCACGCCGTAGCGCTTCATCTGACGGTCCACGGTGATGGACTGCGACTGCACGCCGGCCACGGCGCACAGCACCAGAATGGCGCCGTCGAGCACGCGCAGGGCGCGCTCCACTTCGATCGTGAAGTCCACGTGTCCGGGGGTATCGATGAGGTTGATGTTGTAATCACCCCAGATGCAATAGGTGGCCGCGGACTGGATGGTGATGCCCTTTTCGCGCTCAAGATCCATCGAGTCCATGGTGGCACCGACGCCGGACTTTCCTTTCACCTCTTCGATCTTGTGGATCTTTCCGGTGTAGAAAAGGATGCGTTCCGACAGGGTCGTCTTGCCCGAGTCGATGTGGGCCGAAATACCGATATTGCGGACCTTCTTATAGTCGGAAATCTTGAATTCACCAGCCATTGTCTTACCATTACTCCTTATGGGCGTAAATCGCCAAGCCGTCTGATACCCAGCATGACAAAATCCTAATCATCCTCGTCATGATGTTCTTCTTCTGGAATGACCTGGGTGTAGCGCTGTCCGCCCACCTCCAGAGTGAAGCTAGCACAACCTTCGGGAACCGTAAACTCCAGCACGGCCGGCAACCGGGCTTCATAGACCTTGATCACCTTGCCTTTGTCGTCATAAACCGTGCCTCCGGCGGCCACCGTCATGTTTTCATCCACCAGCACGGCCACCAACTGGGCCACCTCGGTGATCTCTTCGGCGATGCGGTGGCACCACAGATGGCCTACCCCTGAGTTCAAGGGGGGGCTGCCGCCTCCCCCTTGGACCCCCCTGCTACCTGTGTAGTCGTGATGGCAGATCTCCTCGAGTTGCTCTTCGTCGACCGCGTCACCCACGCCCACCAGCACGAAATTCACGCGCGGCAGAGAACCATCCACAATCGATTTGGCCACCCACTTGCTGTATTCTTTGACCGCCTCGGCATCGTCCAGCACTCCGTCGGTGATGAAGATGGCGCAGCCCTGCTGAGCCCCCTCGGCCACCTGGGTGCGCAGATAAGCAATAAAATCTTCTATGGCCGGCTTCAGATACGTCTTGGCGCCCATCTTCTGGGGACCGGGAAATTTGTAGGACTTCACGTCCACTCCGCGCAGCTCGCCGATGACCTCGATATCCTGACCCATGCCGCAGGCCCAGTAGGCCACCCGCAGCAAGCCGTTGCGGTCTTTGGTGGCCAGGTACTCCAGCATCCACTGTACCTGCGGCTCCACTTGATTGGGCAAGGTGCCCACCGCCTTGCCCGTCAGCCAGCGCCAGAAACCGCCCGGCTTGTGATATTGATAGTCCTTCTTGTATTCGTATTCTTCGCTCATGGAGCCGGAGCCATCCATATAGATGGCCATCTCCAGACCTTCGACGGTCGGGTCGTGCAGAAGAGTGGCGCGAACCTCTCCCTCTTCGGCGTGGATATCAGAAAAAATCCCGGTAGGACGTTCATGTTTTGACATAGGCAGCCCCTTCGAACATGAGGTATACTGCCCTTTGTGAGATGGGCTTGGCTGGGCTTGCTGTTGATCGGATGCCAGACGGCTCCGCCTCAGCCCGATTGGACTCCGGCTCGCGCCCAGGTGCTGTCGGAGGGCGAGAAAAATCGCGCCGCGGAAAATGGGCGCTTGAACCTGGCGGTCAGCGGGCCGCCGAAACCCCAACCCACTCCCCGGGCTCTGCCGATCGTGACCCTCCCTTCCCGGCCCCAAGGCTCGCAACCCGCCATCCCGACCGAGCAGGCCCCGCAGGCCCAGAAATCCAGGCCTCCCCGCCCGGCGCCCGCCAGTGTAGCCGGCGACGATGCGCCCGAGGTGACCAGCAGTGAAGGCAACCTGGTCGAGGTCACCGCCGAAACCGGGGTGGATTCTCTGGCGGGCGGCGGGACGGAGATTCTCTTCGTCATGGTGGACCTTGCTCCCCGAGGGGTTCAGATTGCCGCCGGTTGCGACCTGGCTCTGCTGGTGGACGTCAGCGGTTCGGTCCTGTATGGCGACATGAACTCAGCCGTGAGGTCGACCGCTGAAATATACGCTCAGCAGGGTGGAGGCAACCGGACCTGGTTGATCGCTTTCGGCAGCGAAGCCCAGCTTCTGGTCGACGGCCTGAAGAGAGTCCCGGGCCGAGCCGAGATCGAGCGCTTGCTGCGCGGCAGTAAGGAGGCGGGCGGAGGCACCAGGTTGGGGCCGGGTATCCGTCTGGCCGTCGAGCATCTGAGCAAGTCCGCCGCCTCTGGGGCGCGCCATGTGGTGGTGGTCAGCGATGGAGAGCTTGGGGATAGCTTAGAGGCCAGCCAGCAAGCCGAGTCCGCCTGGAAAAGTGACGGCATTTCCTTCTCGGCCATTCTGGTGGGCAACTCGGTGCACGGCGGAGCGGCCCTCAAAGGAATCGCCGAAAACTGCAACGGCCAGTTCGTGCAGGCCCAGGGCATGGCGGCGGCCGGGCAGTTGCTGCGCAAGGAAGCGAACCTGGCCCGATCCATCGTGCTCCGCGATCTGCGCCTGCAGGCCCAACTGGCTGAGGGAGTCACTTTGCGGCGGGCTTTCCTGGTCGACCCGACCCGTGAGGTCGTTACCACCGGCAATTCCCAGGAAGTCGTCAAACTGGGTGACCTGCATCAGGGAGAGAAGCGGCGCGTCTTACTGGAGCTTCAGGTCAAGCCGGGGGTGGGGCGCGAGCGCGCTCTGGGTTGGCTTTCCCTGCTCTCGAAAGGTGCCGATGCCAAGGAGCGTTCACCTCAGGTTTTGGCGCAGGTGCGCGTCCTCAACGGCACGAAAAAGCCGACCGTGAATCCCGCCGTTGACCAGTGCGTCACTCTTGTCTACAGGATGGTAACGCGCCGCTGAAAGTTTTCTACTCTCCGAATCAGAGCGTGGCCGGCAACGACTCTTTCAGTCCCAGCGCCGGCAAGCCCGAGCGCCTGCTGGCTCAGTGGCAGGAACGCTATCCGGTTCAGGTGGTCGACCCCCGGCCCGTCAGTGAAGCGGATTTTTGCCTGGCCCACGACCCCGCGTTCGTGAGCGGCATTCTGGCCGCACGCATTGCCAATGGCTTTGGAAATAAAAGTCCGGAAGTGGCCGCTTCGCTGCCCTGGACCACCGGCTCGCTGGTCAGCGCCGCCCGCCACGTGCTCGAGCACGGGGGAGCCGCCTGTTCGCCCACCAGCGGTTTTCACCACGCCCGCTACGGAAGTTCCCACGGTTTTTGCACCTTCAACGGGCTGATGGTGGCGGCCATGTTGCTCAGACCTCGGCGCGTAGCCATTCTCGATTGCGACTACCACTACGGAGATGGCACTGACGACATTATCGACAAGCTCAAGGTGGAGACGGTCAGCCACTACACCACCGGCGCTCGCGACTGCCGGGACCCCGACAAATTTCTCGAAGAATTGCCTCAGATTCTCGACCGGTTGGGCGGAGAGATCCTGATCTACCAGGCCGGGGCCGACGCCCACCTGTGGGATCCGTTGGGCGGTTGGATGACGTCGGTGCAGATGCGCCGCCGCGACCGAATCGTCTTTGATTTTTGTAAAGCTCGTTCTCTCCCGGTGGTATGGAACCTGGCCGGCGGCTACCAGGAAGATTTCCAGGCCGTGCTCGACCTCCACCACGCCACCATGGAGGAATGCCTGGCCGTCTTCCACCCATGACCTATCTCGTCCTCAAGTGGCTGCACCTGGTCAGTGTCCTGCTTTTTTCCTCCGGGATGTTGGTTACGCCCTGGCTGGTCAACGGTCTCTGCACCAGGCCGCGAACGGATACGCAACAGGCCTTTCTCGAGAACGTGCGCGGCTACCACAGGAAGATTACTTCGGTCGCCATCTTGCTGGTCTGGGGGTTGGGATTGGCCATGGCCCAGTCGGCCCAATGGTGGTCGCATCCCTGGTTCCGGGCCAAGCTGCTGGTGGCGCTGTTGCTCTCGGCGCAACACGGAGCGATCTCCGGCCGCCTGCGCCACCTCTGCCGCGAACCCGAGCGCACCTTCCCACCTCTGCGCTTTCCCTGGTTCGCCCTGGGTATGACCATCGCGGCCGGCCTGGTGGTATTCAAACCGAGTATTTGAACTGGTAGTGGGCCGAATCGCAGACCGGTTCATAACCCAATTTCATGTAGATGGAATTGGAGATCGGGTTACTCAAGTCGGTGTAGAGGCAGCAAAAGCTGTAACCTTGCTCCAGTCCCTGGCGGCTGACGGCGGCCGTGACCGCCGAGGCGTAGCCGCGGCCCCGAAATTCGGGCGGGGTATAGACCAGATTGACGCACACTCCGTTGCAACTGGGACGCGCCAGCGCCGCCATCGATACCGGCCGGCCTTCGACTTCCCAAAAATAGGTCATGCCGGCCCGGATTCGCCGTTGTGCGTTGGCCCGATGGGCCTCGCGCCCGGAACGCTCATGAGCCAGCGCCTCTTCATCAAAACCTTCGATCCAGTCCGTCAATTGCTCTACGTCCTCGGCCAGGCGCAGCCGTCCGGCCACCGGGCGCGGCTCGATCAGCCTGGTCAAACGATAAATCCGCTGCGCTACCGCCAGTTTCGCCCGGCACCCCCTCTGCCGGCTCCACTCTCCGGCCCAGGCGGTGGAAAGATCGGCTCGCCCCACCGCTCCCGGCACATCCAGCTTCCAGGCGGCCACAAGTTGCGGCACATAGTCCTGGCTTCCGGCGAGGACGGCGTTGCGCTCCACAAAGATACCGGCGGCCACGATCTTGCCGCCGTCCTCTACCAGAACCGGTTGCGTCCCCTCCGGCGCGCCAGCCAGAACCCCCAGAAATAGATGGTTTTCAGCTTCGCTTTCCTCTAGAAAAGCCTGTAATCTCGCAAACATATCCAGGGCCTTCGCGGCCGGTTTGACTCTCTCCCCGCCGGGGCAAGAACAGCCTCAACATGTCGTCGGCCTTGTGAACTTTTGAAAAAAATTCACAGGAGAATGAAGAGATCGGTAAAAACCGACTGCTGCGACACGAGAGATGCAGGGGATGGTAAAACGCATATGTCAGACACGAAATCGTTCACGCTTTTAGAAACGGCCAGCGAGCCCGCAGTTCATCAGGTTCCCAATTATCTCAGGCTGCTTCAGGCCTATCGCGGCTACGTCGAGGAAGGAATCTCGGCCCAGACCTGCGCCCTGAACCTGAAGGAAATCACTTGTCCCCAGCTGCGAGCTCAGAATATCCCGGGCGCTCCCCCTCGCCTCACGGCCCAGCAGGAGCAACTCATCCAGGCGCCCACCAGCCGGCTCAATCAGTCCGTTCAGGAGATGCTGCAATCGCTCGACCGCGGTGACCGGGCTGGTTTGGCCCTGCACTTTCACGAAGCCAGCATTTGCTTCCAGGAACTGAGCAAACTGCGCCTTTCATGATGACCTTCGAACTCAAGGTGATGCTGGCCACGGGTTTTCTCTACTGGTTCCTCGGCCACGTCGGCGTACCCACCAAAACTCGCATCGCCGGCATGGCCTGGAACATGGGCAATCGCGAAACTCAGCCCGAATTCCCCGCCTGGATCGAGAGAGCCGACCGCGCCCAGCGCAATCTCCTCGAAAGCCTGCCCCTGTACTTCGCGCTGGCCATCTGTCTCTACGCCCTGGGAATTTCCAACGGTTATACCCAGCTGGGCGCCTGGCTCTTCCTGGGCGGCCGCCTGGCCCACGCCGCCATCTTCATCGCCGGCATTCCGGTGATCCGCACGCTGGCCTATGGAACCGCCATGGCCGGCCTGATGCTGATGGCCCTGCCCCTGCTTAAATAGACGAGGGCCCGGCTGCTTTCACAACCGGGCCCTCGTTGGTGGGCTCATTGCCTCGCGGCGCATATGTCTCTTCCCTTCTGGTCTGGATGGTAGGATTCGAACCTACGGTCTCTTGCTTCCGACGCAAGCGTGCTGGCCAGGCTGCACCACACCCAGGTCGATAGACCGACTATAGCCGGCCTTCCCATTCCGTTCCGTGAAATTTTCCCGAACGGCAACACCTTCTTTACTTTTCCGCAGGTCGGTCCGGCTAATATCGAGATGTGATCACGACTTCTCCTCGACCCCTGGCCGTGGCCCACCGCGGCTCGGCTCAGAATGCCATCGAAAATACCCTGCCTGCCTTCCAGCAGGCGGTCAGCGACGGTGCCGACGTCATCGAACTCGACATCCATCTCACCGCCGACAAGGACCTGGCGGTCATCCACGACGATACTCTGGAACGGACCCACGGCCATCCCGGCGAAGTGCGCAAAATGACCAGCCAGGAATTGCGCGGTCTGGGCGTGCCCATGCTGGGCGACGTCTTGCAGGTGATTGAAACGCCCCTGTTTGTGGAGATCAAGCACCCTAAGAACGGGCGTCACGAAGGCATCGAACAGGTGCTCATCGAGCAGCTCGACCGCGCCGAGGCGGACAGTCGCACCGTGGTCATCTCCTTTGACGAGACCTCGCTAAAAAAAGTTCACGAACTGGACCCGGGGCTGGCCACGGGCTACCTCTACACCGGGCGACCCATCGATATGGAAAAAACTCGCGACGAGCTGGGTATTCAGTATCTCGCTCCCCACTTTGCCCTGGTGAACCGGGAGTATGTTGAAGAAGCGCATGCCGCCGGACTGAAAGTCGACGCCTGGGTGGTGAACCGGGCCAAGGACATGCAGCGCCTGACCGACCTCCAGGTCGACGCTATCACCACCGACAAGATCCCGCAGTTGCAGGACGTCCTCTCCGGCAACCTGGTCCAGGTTCCCGATCAACAACAGTACCGCGCTTCTTGAGCGAACTCGGGACTGGTGCTTCAGGTTTGGAGGCGAACTCCCGTCGCTTTGAAAATCGTCTCCGCATCCATCCCGAGTGACAACATCGTTCGAGCGACTTCAGCCTTGCCCTCAGCCAGACCCCTCTCCCGTCCCTGGCTGAGACCCTGCTCCATTCCCTCCTTGATCGCGTCCGCCAGTCTGGCACTCTCTTCCAGCTTTCCAATCCTCGCCCATACAGTTCCGCGAAGCGAAGCAGAATGGCTCCCTTCTCCCGGACAAAGCTTCTACTCATTTCATTGTTGGCCATTTCAAGCTCGAGGATCTTATCCTGGTCTTCGAGCTCCAGCACGGCGTTGAGGAGAGAACGTAGCAGGCGCTCGTTCTGTGGTAAGCCGAAAACGATCTTGAAGACCACGTCGTTGAGCAGAGTTCGCCTCATCTTTGGGTGGGGCCGTGCCCAGAGGGAAACCGAAACCCTGGAACGGGCCGGCGGGGGCCGGAGGCGAGCCTCCGACCCCCGCACGATCCTTGCGAGCGTCTCTAGTGTTGGTCGACCAGATGAGGTCGCTGTTGCCCGCGCAACAGGCTCATGATGTAGGCGTGGCTCCACACCTGGTAGTGGTGGGGGTGGCCGCGCAGGGCGTCATACGAAGCGGCCCAGGTGGGGACCATCCAGAGGAGGATAGCCACCGGCGCCAGACAGAGGGCCACCAGCGCTCCCAGTCCCCAGGTAAAAACGGCCACATACATCGCGGCCGTCAACAGGGACATTGCCGTAACGGCGCCCCAGCTGTGATAGCGACGGGCTTCGTGGAGATGCTCGCGGAGAAATTCATCCTTGGGCTCACGGCGGAATGCGATCAGGGCCAGCACCGTGTAGAGGACGGCCATGCCCAGAACATAAGGAGCCGTGGGCGGATCAGCGATGGCGTAGCCCAGGCCAAAGGCCACCGGAAGGTAGCCTAGATGAGGTAAAGCGGCTAAAAAACGGGTGCCGGCTGAGGTAGTCATTCGCTTCGTTCCTCCTTCCATGTCCCATTTCTATGTTAGGCCGCCAACCAGAAGGGGGAGAGGTATAAGAATACGTTTAAATCTTGGGAAGCTGCAAAGATACCCGGGTGTAACGGTTCAATTCGCTGGTAATGAGCAACTGGCCGCCGTGCCGCTCCAGCGTGGATTTCACGATGGAAAGCCCCAGACCCGAACCCCCCGTTTGCCGGCAGCGCGACGGATCAGGCCGGAAGAAACGCTGGCCCAGCCGCGGGATCCATTCGGGGGCCACCCCCTGGCCGTGGTCGAGCACGTGTAGAACGCAGTGCTCAGCCGTCTCCTCGGCCCATACCTCTACCGGTTGGCCTGCCGGAGAGTAATTGCAGGCATTTTCCAACACGTTCAAGAGCGCTCTTTTCAGCGCCTCGCGCTGGCCCCACACTCGAGCGCTTCCCGGGCGTAGCCGTAACTCTACCGCTGGAAAAAGGGCCCGAAGGTCGCTGACGCATTCCTCGATCAGCACTTGCGAATCGATCGTTTCGCCAGCCAGGGGTAAGTCTTCGGCGCGCATCAAGGTGAGCAGGTCTTCTACCAGCTCGACCATGCGTTCCAGTTCGCGCTCGCAGCGATCCAGCGCGCGCTCGCCGCGGCGGTCCTCCGGTCGATCGCGCAAGGCGCGCACGATGTGCAGCTGGCCGGTCAGGGCCGTCAAAGGGGTGCGCAGCTCATGGGAAACGTCGGCCACAAAGTTCTTCTGGCTCTGAAACTGCCAGTCGAGGCGCTCCAGCATGCGGTCGAAAGTGGCTCCCACCCGATAAATTTCGTTTGGACCCGGTGCCAAACCGGTGCGTACACCCAAGTCCCCGTTCGTTACCTGGCGGGCGCACTGCAACAGGCTCTGTAAGGGACGGTTCAACTGGCGGACCAGCGCCAGGTAGACCAACAAGACGGTGAGCACGATACCGGCCGCGATCAGAGCGGCCCCATTGGCAAAGGCGGATAGAAAGGTCTCGCTGGGAAACCAGTTGGTGGACAGCACCACAAAACCAACCAGTTTGCCCTGCTGGCTCAAGGGGACCAGCAGCACCTGGCGCCGGCCCGGTCCCTCGTAGGGAAGGCGAGCCGGCCCTCGGCCTTCCAAAAAATGGCGCTTCAGACGCCGCAGCCGTTCCTCATCGGGAACAAATGGGCGGGGCCCGGGAGGATAGGCGGAGAGAAACTGACCGCGCTCATCCAAAACCTGCACGGCATAAACCCCACCGCTGAACTTTTCCGCCTGGTTCTGCCAATCCGCCGGGGCAGGCACCCCCTGGTGGATCAGCCGGCGGAATTCCTCGCGAGAAACGTCCGAAACCATCCGTCCATGCACCGTCCCCAGGGCGGACAGGACCTGATAGTCCATATTGCGCAGGCTGCTGATCCAGAGCACATCGCGCATCACCTTATAACTGGCCAGGGCGGTCAAGCCCAGCAGCAGACTCAGCACCGTGACCAACAGACCGCCGCCCAGCCAGCGCAGCGACAGGCGGCGCGTCCAATTATCCACCGAGGGAATAGCCCACTCCGCGCACCGTGCGGATCAACTTTTTGTCGCCGTCACGCAATTTGCTGCGTAACGAACTGATATGCACCTCCAACACATTGGTCTCGGCCGGAGTGGGCAAATGCCAGACGCGGTTGAGCAACTCGTCGCGAGTAACCACCCGGCGGGGGCGGCGCATAAAGTATTCCAGCAGTTCAAATTCGCGCAAGGTCAGGTCGATGGCTTCGCCCGCCTGGAAAAAGGTGCGCCGAGCGGGCTCTAATTTCAAATCTCCCAACTGCAGCGTACTGGCCCCTTCGCTCTTTTTCCAACGGCGCATCAGCGCTTTGACGCGCGCCAACAGCTCCTTGAACTTGAAAGGCTTGACCAGGTAGTCGTCGGCTCCGGCTTCCAGGCCCTGAACTTTGTCTTCCAGACTGTCACGGGCGCTCAGCATCAAGATCGGGACCTCACCCAGAAAGCGAATAAAGGTGCACAGGTCCAGGCCGGATCGATCCGGCAGCATCACGTCCAGCAGGATCAGGTCGGGCAGCGAACCGTCCAGCAGCTTCAAGGCCTCGGCCGCGCTGGCCGCACAATCCACCTGGTAACCTTCGCGCTCCAGCGCGAAACTGATTGAGTCGACAATGGACTCTTCGTCATCAATAACGAGAATACGGTGTTTGGCTTCCATGGACTCTCCTTTCTAAGGAATTCATTAGAACCCAAGACTGTTTAGGGACGAATAAGATTTCTAAAGACTTTGTAAAGACTGCATGACGAAACAGCAGCCAGAACAGGTCTGGCTGCTGCCGTTAACCCAGGTCGGTCACCGCGCCGTTGCCGTCGGATCTGGCGATGTCCTTGTAGTTGGAGGTGATTTGAAAGTTCTCGTCCTGATTGTAGAGGTCCGTGTAGATCAGGCCGCCCTGCTGATTGTAGCCCAGGCGCGCCACTTCACCGTCATATTGTGAGCTTTCGCGTTGCTGAGTGTCGAAGTAGTTGGTGCTGTCCGAGGTGATCAGGTTGCCTGTGTTGTCGATCTGAATGTTGCGGTTCCCGTCGTAAATACTGGTGTTGGTGGTGAGCCCGTTGGCGGCCGTGGCCGAGAGCGTCACCTTGGTTCCGTCCGGTAGTTGTACCGTGCGTTGTTTACTCTCCCAGTCCTTGACGTGCTCGCCGTTGAGGTATTCGTGTGGATCGCCGGAGTACTGCAGGGTCTGACCGGTAGTGGGATCGGTAAAGGTGGTTTTGTCTCCGTTGACGTCGATAGTCCAACCACCGCTGGTGGTATAGCTGATCGGTTCTCCCTCGGCGGCCTGGCTCAGTTGGCCGTTATTGTTGACCTGCTGTGAGCCGAAAAAGCTATTGCCGGTCTGGCAATTGCCCAGTGCCTGGCGAGCTCCCCAGTGGCCTGTCTGTCCGCCCCAGTTGGTCTGCTGCCCGGGCCAGCCGTTCTGCTGGCGCCCCGGGGGAACGGGGGGAGGTGGAGGTGGAGGAGGGGGCGCCGAGTGATTTCCGCCCAGCAGGGTTGACCAGTTCTGTCCCAGTGAACTGGAGCTGCCCAGCAGAGAGGATAGCCAGTTGTTTTGTAACCAGGAGTTGGCGCTGAGCCCTTGGGTGCTCAATCCAGTCGATAGTGAAGAAGGGTATTGGTAGTGCAGATTTTGCGCATTGAAATAGTTGGAATAGTTTGAATTAATGAAGGCCAAGGTGGTGATTTCCCATCTCCCCCCAGGCCAACTTTAGACGGCTGCTTTTGCAGCCGGGTGAACACGCTTAAAGGACGCCTAAAGAGCTGCTGAAGGCTTTCCTCATCAAAAGAAATTGGTTTTCAGGATATTGTGGGTGCGCGTGTAGGCCATCTGCCGGTCCGCCTTCAGCTTTTCCGGGCTCACGCAGATGCGTTTCTGGCGGAATTCGGCCAGCGCCCGGGCCATCATTTTAGCCGAGGAGAACCGCTCGTTGCGATCTAGAGCGGTGGCCCGGTCCAGCAAAGGCTGAAGTTCATCGTGGGCGGTGGCATTGTAGCCGCGGATGCGCTCCAGGCGCTGCGGCGTGCGCGGAGGACGTTCATCGGTGAGCATCTCCCACATCAGCACACCCAAAGCATACAGGTCGGCGCGCGTGTCGCTCTGCATACCGCTATCCGGGTATTGTTCCGGCGCCGCGTAGCCGGGAGTTCCCAGACAAACCGTGTCCTGGCAGCGCCCCAGCACCTCGGTGACTTCATCGGCGGCCTGCATGGGCATGCAGTCCAGGGCCATCTGGTTCTGATTGGAAAGGCGGCAGATGCCGAAGTCGATCAATTTGATAGCGCCGTCCGCCGCCAGCATGAGGTTGCCTGGCTTTAAGTCTCGGAAAATGATGGGATTGGGGCGCTGGGCGTGGAGATAGGCCAGCGCCTCGCAAATCGTCTCGGCCAATCCCACCACGAAATCCTGCAGAAAGGCGCCCCGGTTGGCGTTGAGCACCTGGCGCAGAGTATAGCCCGGCACATACTCCATCACCAGATAAAGCGAATTCCCTTCGGTAAAATAATCGCGCCGGGCCACGATGCCGGGATGGTTCAACCAGGAAAGCACTTTTTGTTCCTGATCGAAGAAATTGCGCAGATCTTCCATGGAGTGCCGGGAATCCAGACTCAACTCCGTCTCCTTGATGGCCCAGAAGCGATCGAGGCATTGGGTGTCGACGGCTTTATAGACGGTTCCGAAGGCTCCCCGGCCCAGCTCCTTGACCAAAGCGTAGCGTCCCACTTCACGAACCACGCGCAGATCTTCCATAACGATGGCCGGGGCCTTGCTCGGCGCGGGTTTGGGTGGGGGCGGCGGGGGAGCTTTGGGCGGGCGCACAGTGCTGCCACCCAGGCGGAAGGACACTTGCAACAGGCCCGCCACTCCCACCAGGCCCAGCACCGGCCAGACGACCGCGTTAAATGAGCCCTTTACATAGAACAGCGCGACCCCGCCGATCACGCCGAAGGCCCCCAAGTTCAACCACAAATTGTGATTGCGCCCCATAACCTCTGGGGTTTCGCCGCCGAGGAGAATGATCCCGCACCCGCGAAACTCCATCGCGAATGGCTAGAGATCGGGAAGTTCCAGGCGACGGTACCGTAGTTTTGGGCAGTTCCGGCCCGACCGGCGGCGGTGAGGTCCCGGTCGTCCGTTTCACTACTGGATCCCAGGCGGGCAAGACGGTGCGTCTGGAAAATGGCACGCTGACTCTGGGCCGGGGCAGTGAGAACGATCTGGTGGTGGATGACCGCGGTGTCAGTCGCCTGCACTTGAAGCTGATTGTTCAGGGTAACCGCGTCCATCTTTACGACCAGAACTCCACCAACGGCACCCAGGTCGGCGCCAGGCGGGTGGACCAGGCGGTCTTGGAAGACGGCGATCTGATTCTGGTCGGCACCAACGTAAAGATGCGCTTTCTGCTGTTGGCCCCGGAAGAAAAGGAAATTGAGCAGAAGCTCTACGAGGGCGCTCACCAGGACGCTCTCACCAACGTGGCTAACCGGCGCAGTTGGATGCAGCAAGCCGAGAGGGCTTTGTCCCTGGCTGCCCAGCGCGAACGCCCGTTGAGTCTGGCCATGTGCGACCTGGACCACTTCAAACAGGTCAACGACGGGCACGGCCACGCCTCCGGCGATGCCGTGCTGGTGGAATTCTGCCGGCGCACGCGCGGCCTGGGCCGCGAGGTGCTGGTGGGTCGCCTGGGTGGGGAGGAATTCGCCATTCTGCTGCCCGGTTTTGAGGCGGAGCGCGCGCTGGCCCGTATGCAGAGGCTGCGCAGCGAGGTCGAATCCCCGCCTTTTCCCATCGACAGCGATAAGTCGCTATCCATCACCGTCAGTATCGGCCTGGTCACCGTGGCCAACGCCGCCGGGGCCCGTCTGGAGGACTTGCTCAAGCGCGCCGACAGCGCACTTTACGCCGCCAAACAGGCGGGTCGAAACCGGGTTCAAGTGGCCAGCCCTCCCGCCAGGCCGGTCCTCGAGGAAGAAACCGCCGGGCTTAAACTGCGCCAGAAGCGCCGCAACACGCGCACTCCCTGTGAAGGCGACATCTACCTGAGCTGGCAGGGCCAGGATTTGGTGGCCGAGATCTGCGACATCGGCATCGGCGGCCTCAGTGTCAAACTGGAGCAGACCCTGCCCGCCGGGGAAGTCGTCGAAGTCCGCTCTCCCTTTCATCAACAATCCATGGTGCGTGCCGTGATCAAGTGGGTGCATCAAGGCCGAATGGGCCTGAACTTTCTAGACTCGCCAGCCGAGTTGCGCAATTCCTGGGTTAACCAGGTGCTCAAAGATCTGGGCCTGACCGCTCAAACGGTGCGCGAGCGCCGTAATCACTCGCGTCTGCCCGTGCAACTGCCGATGACCCTGCAAGCACCCATAGGTACTTACTCGGCTACTGTGATCAACCTGGGCCTGGGTGGGGTCTGCGCCAGGTCCGCCCTGGCCCCCCCGGTCGGCCTCACCGGCACATTGCAAATGGGCGACCTCAAGATTCACGCCCGCGTGGTCTGGGTCAACGCCCCTCACTACGGCCTCAAATTCGCCCCCCTCGGCAAAGCCCAGACGCTCTACATTGAGAAAGTTGTCGGCGACGCATAGCCCTCGAGGCTGCCCACCCGGTTAGCGTAGACGCGGGTGAAAGTGGCGCCGAAGAGAAGGATTTGCGCCTGGTAGTAGACCCAGACCATGAGGATGACCAGAGAGCCGGCCGCGCCGAAGGTGGAGCTGGTGGCCAGACGGCTCAGATACAGCGACAGTAAGAGCTGTCCCAGTCCCGAGAAGGCGGTGGTGACCAGCGCTCCCACCCAGACATCGCTCCAGCGGATGCGCAAATCGGGCAGATATTTGAAAATGAAAGCAAACAAAAGGGTGGCCAGAGCCAGCACCACCCCCACGTTGACCACTTGAAGCAGGGTATGCCCCAGTGGCAACAGGGCCAAAATCGCGTTGCTGGCCAGAGAAAACAAAAGCAGCACGGCCAATCCGGCGATCAGAAAAAAGGCCGTGAAGCGCTCTTGGACCTTGGCGGCCCAGCCCCGCGGCTCCGGGGGCGGCAGCTCCCAGATGGTGTTCAGGGCGTCCTTGAGGCTGCCAAACAGGCCTATAGCCGCCACCAGCAGCATCAGCCACCCCAGGGTAGCCGAGAACAATCCCTGGCCCTGCTGGGAAACGGTGGCTTCCACCAGCTCGCCCACCGTCTGAGCGGCGGCCGGGCCAAGACTGGCGCGTAGATATTGTTCCACCACCACGATGACTTGCTGATGGTGCCCGGCTGCTCGTCCGCCGCCGATGAGCATCGCTCCGATTTGAATGACGATCACCAGCAGCGGGGCCATGGCGAACAAAGTGTAATAAGACAGCGCCGCAGCCAGACGGGGTGCCTTGTTGGAGGACCACTCCGAATAGGTTTCACGCAGCAACTGCCAGTAGCTGGTCACGGGCTATTGGGGATGGACCAGATTGCCCTGGCCGGACTGGGTGATCTCCGGCCTGGTGCCTGAGTAGGTGACCTGGTTGTTCTGGCCGGTCACGCTCACCATGTCGGCGTTTTCCACCTGAATGCGGTTGTCGCTGCCGGTCACCGACAGCCCGTGGGTGTCGCCTTTGAAAGTCAAAGTATTGCCGCTGCCCGAGACGGCCACGTCCTGGCCGCTGACTTCAAAATCCCTGGTCACATTGGAGCCGGTCACGCCCAGGTTTTTGTCGTCCTGGGTGAAGCCCAGACTGTCTGCCTGGCCACCCTCCGAGGTGACCTGCATAACCTTGTCATGGGAACTGCTGGCTCCATCGGCCGTTGATCTTTCGGCGTGTACCTGCACGGAAGCCCGCGCTCCGTCGGCGTCCGAATGGGAACTCTGGTAGGTGCCGTCGGTGCGTTTGTTCCCGTTCGTTTCCACCGAAACGGTGGTGCCCTTTTGGTGAGTCACCGAGGGAACCTGGCGCTCCGAGCTCTCGGTGGTTACGGCACGCTCGCTGGAAGTGGTGGGGGAACTGGAACAGCCGGCCACCAGAGCCAGCGCCGCGCAGGATAGAGCTAGAGTCTTACGCATACATACCTCCTTAGATCGATACCGACTGGGGATTTTTGGCGGGCTGTTTGCCGGCGCGCAAACGCCTGATGTCGTTTTCCGCGTAGCGAGCGAAGAGAAATTGGAAGGGAATGTGAATGCGCGTGGCCCAGTCATTCTCGCCGTGGGCCGCTTCTGGAAAGGCCAGGTACATCACGTCCTGATTGACTTCGTAACCCTGCCGCTGGAGTAAGTCGAACATGGCGCGACTGACCTCGAAGTTGTCGCCCGGCCAACCGCTGTCCATATAGATTTTCAGGTCGCGCTTGTCCTCGTCGCGGATGCGCGTCATCAAATCGTCCTTCCAGGTGAAAGTGGACGACAGACAGGCGGCTTTGCCGAAAACCTGCGGATACTCCCAGGCCATATACAGAGAGACCACGCCGCCCAGGGAGGAGCCCATCACGGCTGTGAAGCGCGGTTCCGTCAAAGTGCGGAAGTGCTCATCGACCTGCGGTTTGATTACCTCAACGATGAACTTGCCGTAATCCTGGTAGCCCGGGTGGGTGTATTCGTGCATTCTGTCTTTGGGATAGATCGCCACCACGATCACCGGGTCGATGACGTTCATGTTGTCGAGGAGAGTCAGCGTGCGGGTCACTTCCCAGGTCTGGCCGCTAAAAGCTTCTTCGGGAAAGAACAAATTGTGCCCGTCGTGCATGTAGCACACCGGGTAGCGTTTCAACGTGTTCTCTTCGTAACCCGGGGGTAGATAGATGCGCACGGAACGCGCCGCCTCCCCCTCGCCAAAGGTCATGATGTCGGTGATGGTGCCCACGCTTTTCTCAAAAAAGTGGGGAAAGATTTCGTATTCATCGGCGGCCATGATGGCCAGGTAATTGGCGCCCCGACAGAAATGGCGTTGATCATCGAGAATCAGACAAGGCTTGTAGTATAGGAACGTTTTCTCGGTTTCCACGCGGAACAGCGTCAGGTGCTTCTCCTCGTTCACTTCCACCGGGTGGATGGGCTCCTCCCAATTGAGTTCGCTGAAAATGACCATCTGGGCACCCTTGTATGGGTAGCGGACTCGGATCTCGATGCTGTTCATATCTCTCCTCACGAAAACTTGGACTGTGGAGAGCCTAGCGGTCTTCAAGTCTCGCACACAGGTCTGGCGGTCCCCCCCTGGAGGTACCCCGGTCCTAAGCCAGGTGCAGTCCGAAGCTACGTCGCTCTTCGGGGGTGTCGGGCAGCAGACTGCGGCGCGGACTCGAAGTCTTCCGGTTGGCCGCCCGCGTGGTCAGTCCCGGCAGTTCCAAGCGGAGTGGACTCGCTTGAGCCTCACCCAATAAAGTTTCCACCGCTTCCAGAAGCAACTGCGAATCGCTGTCCGGAGCCAGCCAGCCGCGCGCTCCCAGGCGATGGAGACGGTCGGGCAGACCCGGCTCCTGGTAGGGAATCAGGCATAGAATGGGCATGGACGCGAAGCGCGAATCAAACTTGAGCAGCCGCACCATCAGAAATGGATCCATCCCGGGCAGCAGCAAGTTCAGGATCAGCAGCCGAGGGGGTTCCCGCTGCAGTTCCTGGTAGAGTACCTGGCCGTCGTCGAAGAGGCAAATCGGCCAGCGCTGCAGCAACTGGCGATAGTTCTGCTGCTGCTTTGGATCCCATTCTCCCAGATAAATCATTGAATCGCCAATCCGGCCGCCAACTTGTAGAGTGGGGCCTGTGGTTGTGGGCACTTGAGGTACCGCCAGTGGTCGGGCCGAACCGGCTGGCGCAGGTGTTCTTCCAGCACCGCGGCCAGGTTGGCGCTGGCTCCTCCTCCGGACAGGTAAACGTCCAACAGGGGCGGTAAGGTCGAACCCTGGAGTGCCTCGGTGCAGTGCGCCAGCGTTCGTTTCAGCTCTTGTTGCAACTTGCGCAGAGGCGCCGCCAACCGGGCCGAACGGAAATCCGCCTCGCTCAAGGCCCGTTCGGCCTCGGGCCAACTGCCTTCTTGTAGGGCCCGCGTAAATTCTCCCATGCCGAAGGCAAAATCACGTGCGTAGTAGGGGTGGCCATCGCGCACCACCACCCAGTGGGTGGTGGCGAAACCCAGATGCAGCAAGGCGAAGAATGCTCCGGGCGCAGGCGCATGGTTGAGCTGGAACTCTCGGGCCAGCGCCAGGGCCGGAATTTCCACCCGGTTGGGGGCGCGTCCCGAACGCTCCAGCACCTGGCGGAGGCGCAGCACTTCGCCCAGGACGGCCGCCGCGTAAAAGACACCCACGCCTTTGTGCAACGGTGGCACCCGCGTGTAGCTGAACTGAATACTGTCAGCGGGAAAGGGAATGGCTTGCTGAGCTTCGGCTTGAGCGGCCACCTTCAGCTCTTCTTCGGGCAGGTCGGGGAATTCCAGATAACCATAGACGGTGCCCTTGCCCTGCACCACCGTGTAGATCGAACTGGCCTCGGGAATCTCCTCCAGCACCTGCCGCACCCGGCTCTCCCAGAGTTGCCAGTCCAGGCTCTGGGGAAGGCTGGCGCGTTCGGGAAACAAGGCCACTGTGCCGCTGTGCACCACCGCCTTGCGCTTGCGGTCGAGCAGAGCCCACTTCAGGCTGTGACTGCCGATGTCCAGACCCAGGGCACGCTGGCGGCGGAAGAGATTAAACATAGGTTTCCTCCAAGAATTGCCGGAAGAGTTGCAGGCTGCGCGCCACTTCATAGTCCAAATTCTGAATCAAACGCGGCTGCTCGGGCGAGTCTTCCAGCGCGCTGGCTGCTTCGGCCACGCCCACCGCCCCCACCGAGGCGGCCGCGCCCCGCAGCAGATGGGCCACTCGCTTCACCTCCTGGGGACTGCCGCGCAGGGCGGCCGCGCGCAGGGCCTGGGTGCGTTCCGCGGCCGAGTTGGTGAAGGTGAGCACCAACTCGCGGATCAAATACTGGTTGTTACCGGTCTGGAATTTTTTAAAGCGCTCCAGAACTTGCCAGTCCACCGCGGGAGGACGCTGCAGCAATTTTTCCAGCTCGGGAGGGTTCAACGGTTTTTCCAGGCATCCTTGAAAGCTTGGATGGCAGGCTTTGTGCGAGCCGCTCAGCGAGATCAGGGGGGTGGTGCAACCATTGGCACGCATCCTTTGGGCCAGTTCCAGGCCGGTCGAGTCCGGCAGGTGGTGATCGAGCAAGATCAATTCGTAGGGATAGTCGGCCACAAAATTGAGGGCCTGCACTCCGTCGGCGGCGTGATCGCAGGCATAGCCGCATTGCTGGGCCACGGCTTTGACCAGTTGGGCGCACAGGGCGTCGTCGTCGACCACCAGCACGCGCCCGCTGATGGGCTCCACCGAAGCGGTCACCTCCGCCACCGGTTGGACACTGCGCATGGGTTCGAGGTCGGCCAGACGCAGCGGGCGAGGAATATAGCGCGCGTGCATCGGCAGGCTCAGGCTGCGATCGTAGCTGCAGACCAGGTGGGCCACGGGCGAGCGCACCACCGGCCGGTCCGTCACGATCAGGTCGCAGGCTCCGCCGGGCTGGGTGCATACCTCCGCCCCCATCTGGCTGAGGGCAAAAATCAGCGCCTCGGCCATCTGCGGCTGGGTTTCCTGCACCAGCACCCGCAATCCGGCTAACTTTTGCGTCAGCGAAGAAGGCTTGCGCACGGGAAAGTGCAGGTCAAACCAGAAGGCGGTGCCCTCCCCCAGTTGACTTTCCACCCCCAGCACGCCGCCCATGGCGCCGATCAACTGCTGGCTGATGGATAGACCCAGGCCGGCGCCGCGGGCCCGGTCATCCCGATGAGCCTGAGTGAAGGCCTGGAAAATCGAGGCTTTCTTGTCGGGCGGAATACCGCGGCCGCTGTCTTCGACTACGAAGCGAACCACCACTTCCTGGTCGGTCAACGAGCGCAGCCTGGCGAACAGGCCGACATAGCCGTGCTCGGTAAACTTGAGCGAGTTGCCCAGAAGGTTGATGAGCACCTGCCGGAGACGGAGGTTGTCGGCCAGAACCTCATCGGGTATGCGCGGGTCGATACTGGCCACCATTTCCAGCCCCTTGGCCCGGGCCTGGGGGGCCGTGAAGGCGGCCGCTCCTTCCAGACAATCGCGAAGATCCAGGGGTTGCAGGTCCATGGAAATGTGACCCGACTCGGCGCTGGACAGGTCGAGCAGGTTGTTCAGCAGGTCCATCAGAGACTTGGCGCCGTTCTTGACCGACTGCACGTATTCGCGCTGCACCTCGTCCAATTGCGTTTTGGAAAGAAGATGGATGAAACCTACGATTCCCGTCATGGGATTGCGCAACTCGTGACTGACCATGGCTACGAACTCGGTCTTACGCCGCTGCATTTCCTCCAATTCCATCTGGAGTTTTTTGCGCTGGATGGCGTGGGTGAGGGCTCGGGCCAGAGTGCGCCCTTCGACTTCGTGCTTGACCAGGTAATCCTGAGCCCCCAGGCGCACCGTCTCGGTGGCCAGCATCTCATCGGCCAGGCCCGTCAGGATCACGATGGGCAGATGGGGAGCGGCGTCCTGCACGGCTTGAAAGACGGGCAGGCCCCGTTCATCGGGTAGGGTCAGGTCCAGCAACACCAGATCGTAAGTTTGGTCGCGTAGCTTTTCCAGGGCTTCGCCCAGCCTTTTCACTCGCTCGATGTGGGCCTCCGCGTGGGCTTCGCTGCGCAGGACCACTTCCAACAACTCGGCATCGTTGGGGTTGTCCTCGATCAGCAAAATATGCGGAGGCTGGGGGGTCTCGGGGGGGCGCATCAGCGCAGCACCGCCACCAAATTCATGAACGGTAGGCCCAGCGCCAGCACGATGGTTCCGATCAGGAAACCGACCGTCAAAATCAGGCAGGGCTCCACCAGCCGGGAGAAGGAGCGAAAGGCAAAGTCCAGGCGGGTCTCGTAATATTTCGAGAGGTGCTCCAGCATGCTCGGCAACGAGCCGGCCGCTTCGCCGGCCGTGATCATCCCGGAAGCCATGGCCGGAAAGATTTGCGAGGCCAGCAGCGGAGCGGAAAGGTTGCTGCCGGCCGCCACTTCCTTGCGCACGCGCAGAAAGGTGGCGCGCAGGTCCGGATGATCGCTGGCCTGTGCGCTCAATTCCAGGGCCTTGAGCACGGGCACCCCGCCCCCGTAGAGGGTGGCCAGAGTTTGACAGGAACGCGCCACTCCCGCCTCGAGCAGCAAGTTCTTGACCGGACCCACCCGGCTCAAGATGCGGCGCGCCAACCTGCCGCTGCTGCCGTTGGGAATCCAGCGGCGCAACACCAGGTAGGCGAAGAACACGCCGAGCAGGGCGGCCGGGCTGGTCTGTTTGAGAAGAATGCCCAGGGATACAAAGAACTGGCTGATGACCGGCAACCGCAATCCCGCCGCAGCATACATCTGCTCCAGCACCGGAGCGCCATAAGCCAGAATACCGGCTGCCACCAGAATTCCAAAGATCAGGACCACGGCCGGATAGATCAGGGCGGAGAGCAGCTCCATTTTGAAGCGCATGTTTTTCTCCAGGTAGCTCGCCAGCCGCTCCAGCGTTTCGGGTAGATTGGCCGAACTTTCGCCGGCCTCCACCAGGCTGACGTACATCTCCGAGAAGATGGCCGGGTGATTGCGCAGTGCCTGGGAGAACGAGCGCCCTTCGCTCACCTGGGCGGCCAGGTCGACGATCACTCTGCGCATGGCGCTGCCGTGAACACGGTCCAGCAGCAAAATCTCCATGGCCGCCCCGAAGGATAGTCCCGCCGCCAGCATAGAGGCGAGCTGATGGGTGAAAGCCAGTAAGTCATCATTGGAAACGCGCTGGCGGGACCAGATTCGGGAAAGCAAGTGGCGCCGTCCCCCGACTTCATCGAGGCGCAGCACCAGGGGAAAGCGCTCGCGCAGTCGGGCCATCGCTTCGCCGGCGGAGGTGGCGTTGATGACACCCGACTGGCGCGCACCCTGGCGGTCGCGGACCCCGTAGAAATACTGTGTCACTGGACCTCCTTAGATATCTAGAAGGAGACTTTCGATCTCCTCTAGAGAAGTCAATCCCGCTTGGAAAAGTTGCAGACCGCGCTCCCTGGCGCTGATAAAACCTTCTTCACGTGCCGTTCGATCAATGGCCTGGGCCAGGTTGCCGTCGGCCGGCAGGCTGCGCATGGCGTCGCTGATCTCGAGGTATTCGTAGACCGGCAGGCGCCCGTGATAGCCCAGCTGGCCGCATTGATCGCAGCCGTTGGGTTCGTAGGATTTGTCGGTATTCACCTCCAGCAGCCGGGAGCGCGTCTGGGCGGGCTGCTTACAAGCGGGGCACAGACGCCGCAGCAGGCGCTGGGCCAGCACCCACACCAGTGAAGTCATCACGTGGTAAGGGGTGACGCCGATGTCGATCAGTCGAGTGACCGCCTGGGCGGCCGTGTTGGTATGCAAAGTAGCGAAAATCAGGTGTCCTGTCAGCGAGGCGCGGATGGCGATTTCGGCCGACTCTTTGTCGCGAATCTCGCCAATCATTAAAACATCCGGATCGTGACGTAATACCGAGCGCAGCCCGTCGGCAAAGGTGAAGTCCACTTCGGGCCGGATGGGAATTTGACACACCCCCGGCAAGCGATATTCCACCGGATCTTCCAGCGTCACCAGTTTCCGTTTGGGCGAGGAAATTTCGGCCAGACTGGCATAGAGCGTGGTGGTCTTGCCCGCGCCGGTGGGTCCGGTTACCAGCAGCAGCCCGTGCGAACGGCGCACTACCCGGCGGTAGCGCACCAGCATATCCTCGGCAAAGCCCACCTGCTCCAGGCTGAGCACACCGGCCCCGGTTCCCAAGATGCGAATGACCGCGCCCTCGCCGTCCAGATAGGGGATAATGGACACGCGCAGTTCGCGATGGTTCAGCGTGATGCGCCCATCCTGCGGCCGGCGCTTCTCGGAGATGTCCAGGTGAGCCAGAATCTTGATGCGCGAAATCAGGGCCGGGTAAACCCCGCCCGGCGGCGCCGGGAAGTCATTCAATACCCCGTCGATCCGGTAGCGCAGGCGCGGCTGGCTGTCGCAAATCTCTAGATGCATATCGCTGGCTCGCAGTTGTATGGCCTGGGCGATCAGGTGCTCGAAGAGCCGGGCTACCGGAGCTTCGCGACCGCTGGTCAGAGCCCGTTTGGCCTCGGGGGCTTCCCGGTCCATAGCTTGCGAGGCCCGCTTGCCCCAGGCCAGTCCCGACTGGCCCTCGGCCACATAATACTGGATCAAGGCTTGAGCCAGAGCCTCCTCGTCCACCAGCACCGGCAGCACATCCATCCCGGTCAGGCGCGAAATATAGTCCTGGGTGCTCAAGTCAGCCGCTTGGACCACCGCCAGGGCTAACCGGCCTTCATCACAAAATAACGGCAGCACGCGCATTTTCTTGGCCAGCTCGTAAGGCACCAGAGCGACCGCTTCCGGCTCGGCCCGGTAACGGTCCAGATGCACAAAGGGTAGCTCGTGCTCCTGGGCGAGTTCGGCTAGGGGCGCCATTGCGCGGTCACCCGAAAAATCTGGCGCACGGTCACTTCATCCACCAAAGTGACCAGGTTGAGGAGCGGCCGAATGGCGATGCGCCCATTTTTCAAGGGCTCCGGATCGCGGTAGGTAAGGAGCTTCTGGCCGTCCAGGCTGACTGTTAGATCGGCCTGTTCGGCGCGAATTTTGAAATTGTGGGGAAGCTGCAGATCGCGGCGGGCGACTTCGGCCACTACCTGGCGGCTGCCGTTCCGTTCCTTGATCAACTGCACGCTCCCTCGCAGCAAGCTGTAGTCGACCAGGTAGTCACCGGCCGGACTCTCCCGCACCACCAGGCCGATGCCGGTCGCCTGCGGCAGCAGTATTTCGAATTCGGCCTCGTAGTCCGTCCAGAGCGGGTCACCGGCGCTGGCTTCACCCTGTAAGCTGAGATTCAGCAGGTAGTATCCGAGCAGCACGACCGGCAGGGAACCCGGCTGGGACCATTGGGAGGCCTCGTGTGTGAAGTCATTGTGCAAAAGCACGCGGGCCGGACGCACCAGGGCGGCGTAGGCGGCGCTGGTGTCATTGGCCCTGGCCTGGCAGAGCAACTTGAGTTGATCGCCCTGCTCCTGAACCGTCAGGTTGGCGGCCGTGCCCGGCATCGCACTCAATCCGGCGAAACCCTGGCGCCAGGCCGGGTCGGCGCGCAACTGAGCCAGCGCGAAGTCGACACCCGCTCGACTGGCTTCGCGAGCCAGTGAGGTATCCTCCGCCTTGCGTAGCAGCGAGCGCTGAGCCGTCATAAAGTGCACCAGCGCCAGTCCCAGCAAAAATAGAGTGGCGATCAGGCCGATGGCCATCATCAGCGCGTAGCCCTTTAGTTTACGGGGTTGGCCCACATCGTCACCTCCCCTCGGAAAGTTCGCGTATAGCCCTGGTAGTCCACGTTCACAGTCAACAGGTAGGCTCCGTTCTTGGGGCGCAGAGAAACTCCCGAAAGGTGGCGCAGAATCGAGCGGGGGGCTTGCTCCCAGGGCTCTTTCTGAAGCAAGCGGCCGCCCTCGAGACGGTAGCTGGTGAGGCCCTGCCATTCGGGACGGCCTTGTGCATCCAGGCGAAACTCGTGGCCTTGATCGTAGGCGGTGGCGAAAGCGAAAGTCCCGTTACCGGCGGTGACCTGCTCGGCCGTGCTGGCCGTCAATTTCTGCACGATCTCGCGGGGAACTCGATACTGACAGTCACTCAGGGCGACGGCGTCCAGCGCGGCCAGGAAGTAGCCCTGGCCGGCCCGCAGGGTGCCCACCATCGCGGTCAGCAACACAAAGGAAAGGGCCATCGCCAGCAGCATCTCGACCAGCGTCAGGCCCCGCTGCTTCATGGCTCTTCTCCGGAAATCATGGTGCCGTAATCCAGCGCTTTGTGGTCGCCCCAACGCAGTTGGAGTTGCAGCACCCTCAAGTTCGGCTGTTTTTTCACTGTCAGGGTATAGCTGTAAATGTCCCGTGTGCCGGCGGTGTTTACGATTTTGTCAAAGGGAAGGCCGCGTTGTTGTTCGATCAAGTCGTTGGCCAGGGCCAACGCCTGCATTCTTTCGGAGCATTCCAGGGCGTTACGGTGGCTCATTTGCAAGGGGCTGACCACGGTCCCGAAGGCCAACACGAAGAGGGAGAGCGCCACCAGAACTTCCACCATGGAGCTCATCGTTCACCTTCCAGTTGGAAAAATACGGTGATTCCGAAGGTCGGGTTGGATTCGATCCAGATGCGCCCGCCGTGACGCTCTACGATGCGCTGAGCCAGGGCCAGGCCCAGACCGTGTCCGGGATGCTCATCCAGCGTGTGCAATCGGCGAAAGGGCTCAAATACCTGCTGGTGATAGGCGGGGGCAATGCCGATGCCGTCGTCACACACCCAGAAGGTATTCTGGTGCGAACCGACCCGGATGTGGGGGTGGCTGCCGCGGCGAAATTTGATGGCATTGGAGAGCAGTGCCCGGAAGAGCAGGCGCACCGCCAGCGGGTCGGCGTCAATCCAGGGCAATTCATCGCGTTCAATGATCGCCTGAGAGTCGCGCAATTCCTGGGCCAGGTCGGAACGGGCCCGAGTCAACTGCTCGGCGCTGTTAACCCTCTGAATCTGCCAGCCGATTTCTCCCAGTGTGGAGAAGTCGAGCAGGTCCTTGAGTAGCGAGGACATGCGCGTGGCCCCGCTGACGATTTGCTCGATCAGACGCTGGGTGGTGGCGTCGGCCCGGTCGCCCAGGTGGCTGGAAAGCAGCTTGGAGTAACCGGAAACCGCCCGTAACGGCTCCTGTAAGTCGTGCGATGCGTAGTGGACAAAGTGGCGCAGTTGCTCTTCAGTTTGCATCCTGCCCTCCCGGAAATTCCAGAAGCAAAAAGGTCAGGTCATCTCGTAGCGTAAGTTTGCCGTTGGTCTTTTGGCGCAGCCGGCTCATGAGGGCTTCGGCCCGATCGTTGACCGCCTGGCCGCGGGTCTTGAGCAAGACCCGGTAGAGCGCGTGCATCAGGGCGTCCTGATCGTCCACGGAAACCGAGTCGTTGAGCCCGTCGGTGAACAGAAAGAGCTGATCCCCGGGATGCGGCCGCACGGTTTTTTGTTGGTAGGGAAAGCCGGGCACGACGCCGACCGGAATGCCTTCCGTCTCGATGCGTTCATGCTTGTTGTTGTGCCGGAACCAGATGGGCGGCTCGATACCGGCCGAGCAAAATTCGAAGTGGCCGCTACGCCGATCGTAGGAGCCCAAAAACATGGCCACGAAAACGTTCATGGCGTTGAGATCTTGCCCCAGGCTGCGGTTGAGTTCGCTCATCAGGGGTCCGGGGGCGAGGCCCTTGTGCATCAGTTCATGGGTCAGCGACAGCGTCCAGCTCATGATCAGCGAAGCCGCCACTCCTTTGCCCATGACGTCGCCGATGGCCACCGCATAGCGGTCGTCATCGATCGACTCGAGTAAGTAAAAATCACCTCCAATCCGTCCCACCGGGAAATGCCGCACGGCGCTGTCCATATGCTCGAAAGGTTTGGCGCTGAAGAAGGGCTGCTGGCTGCGCTGCACCAGCTTGAGGCCGCTGTGAATGCGGTCCCAGCGCTCGCGCAGGATTTGCTCCGCTCTCAATTCAAAGCGCTCTTCCCGGCGCAGTTGGGCGCGCACGCGAGCCAGCAACTCCTCGGGTAAAAAGGGCTTGCCTACATAGTCGTCGGCGCCGCAGTCCAGGCCGGCGGCCCGCTCGTGGCCCTGATTGTGGCTGGTGAGCATTACGATGGGCAAATCCACCCCTTCACGCCGAAGCTCGCGACACAAGTCCGAGCCTTGCTGGTCAGGCAGATCCAGATCCAGCAGCATCAAATCGGGTGGGGTTCGTTTCAGGCTGAGCAGGGCGGCGGCCGCGGTCTCCACCGTATCGACGGTGAAGCATTCACTCTCGAGCACGCCGCGCACCAGCAAACGTACTTCCGGAGCGTCATCGACCACCAAAATGCGCGCCGTAGACCCGTCCATAATATTATCGTACTAGTCCACAGGGTAAGAGGGTACAGTACTTTTGTAACATGTTGAATGGTGCCCCCTGGGGAGGAACATCCGCGCGGTACCTGGCTTTTTCACAGCAAAGCCAGGTACTCGGATGGAGATTTGTTACAAATTTGCGACGGCAAAGAGCCTCGCTTCCGGCTTTCCACCCGGCAGGGCCCCCCCGCCCCCAACGCCGCTACCGGGGATATGGCGGCGCGGCGGTGAAGGTGTTGGAGTGACCATCTGGGCCGACGGCGACGCTCTCCCTGGCAGCGCCCGCGACCTGCTCTTCCGCGCCGCGCAACGTGTCGGCGTGCCGCTGGTGCTGGTGGCCAACAAAGCGCTGCGCGTGCCCGAAAGTCCTTACCTTTCGGCGGTGCTGGTGGAAGCCGGGGTGGACGTCGCCGATCACTGGATTGTCGAACGAGCCCAACCCGGGGATCTGGTCGTGACCGCCGACATCCCGCTGGCCAATCGGGTCGTCAGCAAAGGAGCCGAGGCCCTTGACCCGCGTGGCTCTCTTTACACCGAGCAGAACGTGCGCGAGCGTCTGGCTCTGCGTGATCTCATGGCGGACTTGCGCGGTGCCGACCTGATTACCGGCGGCGGTCCGCCTCCTTACACGAAGAGAGATGCCCAGCGCTTCGCCAATGCCCTCAACGCGTTTTTACATCGGGAAACGAAAAAAGCCACCTGATTTCTCAGCTGGCTTTTTCTGTCCGGTATCCATCCACACATTACCGGACCCCCGTCGCACTTGTTCCTCAGGTTCTACACCGCTTGCTACCGCGGCGAGATTTGCACCTCACGGTCCCTGAGGCCGGCTTCGGCCACTCTTTGACGTCTATCCAGTGACTTACGCTGTCAAAGCACAGCGGCTTGCTCGGTCTACAAGCTACCCCTGATTCATCCGGGTCGAATCAGAACCCCCTGGCCTCCAGTCCCCTGGCCAGGCTCCCACATCCATCGGAATTCTCCGTTGCCGAAGTTCCTTTCTGGTCGTATCGGTTTGGCGCGCCTTTCCTCGGAATTTTCATCCGATTCCCGTCGCGTCATTTTCACCTCGCGGCCCGATACAATGACGTGAGCCTCGCGACACTGCTTTCGATCACTTACGCCGATGTCGCCCGACTGGCTAAACTAAAGTCTGCTAGCTACCTCTGTCCCTGGGACGAGACAGTGTCCCCTGGTCTCCCTACCCGAACCAGGCTCCTAATTTGGTCTCATCGAATTCTCGGTCGATGTCTTTTCATCTGAGTGTCTCCGGACTTTCCTCGGTGCGTTTCCCGATTCCGTGTCCGGCGAGCTTTCAACCTCGCGGTGTCTCAGGACCAATCTAGGCCCAGGAGCGAATTTGATGCTGCTCCGCGCACTTGGACTGAGGTGCAGTTGCCTGCATTCCAATGCCCTGACAATGTGGTCTGCCAGAACCTCCCGGGCGCCTACCTTCCATCCCGGGTCCTCGACGTTCAGCAAGATACTCGGGTTCTTTCGATTGGTTGGCCTATCGCCAGTCTTTCGACCTGCGCCTGACCGCCCTGCGCCCTCGCGGGCACCCGTCTTGTGTCGAGCCGTGTTTCCATTTTTCGGAGCGGAAACTCTCCCACGTGCTCGGTCTGCACGCAACCCCTGATTCTATCGCTCATCAGCGCGCCGGCCTGCTGCGGACCGGTGCCTCGCGAGCTTCGTTACTGCTCTCGAGGTCTGCACCATATACCACCCGCCCAGAGGGTGTCAAGGGGTTGGTGTGAGATTTACAATAAGTTTGCTGACTGTTCGTTCTTGCACACCTTTTCTGAGCGATGCCCGCCACTCCCGGCTCGGGCGGGACTGAAACGGACGAAATCGCCCGTTCCGGCGAACTTCCGCCCACCAACGCAAAACGCCGAATCTTGAGCCAAGATCCGGCGTTTTGCGTTGGTGGGCAAGGAGGTCAGTCGCGGACGAAGGCGCCGCCTACGCCGCCGAGGGTGGCTCCGGCGGCGAAGCCGGCTACACCGCCGACCACAGGTCCGCCGACGGCGCCGATGATGCCGCCCAGGATGGCGCCGGACAGGGCAGTGCCCCCGAAGTTGTGGCTGGCGCCGATGAGGGCGCCGGCGATCAGGCCGGCCGGTTCACCGACCCAGGCGCCGATGGTGCCGCCCAGGATTCCACCGGCCAGGGCGCCGGCCGCGGCGCCTTCCAGCGAGGAGGCCTGGAAGCCGTCCTGGGGGCCTTGGAAAGAAGGCAGCTTGGGCAGCGAGCGGCTGCCGGGAAGATTGGTTTGGGGGAAGCGGGAGATCTGCATGGGTTTGTGTCCTCTCGATATGTATGTGTTGTAGAGAGGAGCATATTCAGTGCTTGTGTCCGCCGTGTTGCCCCGTCGTTACCAACCCGCCAGATTAGATCTCGATGCGGGCTCCCAACAGGCGCACGAACTCGCGCAGCCAGGCGGGGTGAGCCGGCCAGGCCGGGGCCGTGACCAGTTTGCCGTCCACATGCACCCCATCTACCGCCAGACTCACGTAAGCCCCGCCAGCCAACGTGACTTCGGGGCCGCAGGCCGGGTAACCCGTGCAGGACCGGCCCTGCAAGGCGCCAGCCGCGGCTAAAATCTGAACGCCGTGGCAAATGGCCGCAATGGGCCGATCCTGTTGCTGGAAGAAGCGCACAATCTCCAGAACCCTGGGGTTCAGGCGCAGATACTCGGGCGACCGGCCTCCGGGAATCACCAGGCCGGCGTATTCCTCCAGCCGGATCAAGTCGAAATTTGCATTCAACTGGAAATTGTGCCCGGGTTTCTCGGAGTAAGTCTGATCACCCTCGAAATCGTGAACGGCGGTGCGTACCGTCTGACCCGGAGATTTATCCGGACACACGGCCTCGACCGTATAGCCAAGCATGGAAAGGGCTTGGAAAGGAACCATGACTTCGTAGTCTTCCACGAAGTCACCGACCAGCATCAAGATCTTCATGGCCCCTCCTTAGCTCCCCGCCAGCCATCTCCCTCCGATCAGCTGAATTGTAGAAAGTAACGACTCGGCAAAAACCTCCCTGCCTGCCGCAGGATAGGTTGAGCCTGCACAAATACATATCAGTTACTGGAGCGCGCCCTCTCGTGCGCAGTCAGAAGCCACCGGTGCCCCCGCAGCAGCCGGAGAACGAGCCGCCCGGGGACCAGCACCGGGACAGCCAGGAAATTATCAATAATTTGAAATTGGGCGCGGTCGCCGCCGCCTGTGGCGGCCTCGGCTACGCCGGCAGCGTGGCGCACGCCATTCCCTACGTCGGACCGGCCATCAGCGGTGTGGCCGGCGCCATCGTGGGTGCTTCGGCCGGAGCCTCGCTGGCTTCGGTCATGCCGGGTCAACGCATCAAAACGGGCGCTCTGCTCGGAGCCATTAGCGGCGCTATCGTAGGGGCTTCCGGCGGCGGCACGCTGGCCGGCAACGTGGCTATGGGCGTAGCCGGAGCCACCGCTCCTTACGGTCTGCTGTTGGCGGTTTTCTCCGGCGCCAGCTGAAGATTAGACAGCGTGGTCAGGTTCGGTGATTCGCCGGGGAAACCAGAACGCCACGGTCGTTCCTTTATGCGCATTGGACTCGATTGAAATTTCCCCCTGGAGGTGGGCCGTTACAATCATGTGAACGATGGACATTCCCAAACCGCTTCCACCCTGGCCGCGTCCGGTGGTGAAGAAAGGCTCGAAGACGCGGGGCAGGTTTTCGGGTGGGATGCCGGCTCCAAAGTCGCGCACGGAGATGCGGTAGCGTTGGTCGTCGCCGGTCAGCTCAATCTCCACTTTGCCGGCGGCTCCCCCCGGGTAGGCGTAGCGTTGGGCGTTGCTGAGCAGGTTCAGCAGCACCTGGGAAAGCGAGCCGGGATAGCCCAGCCAGGTGCCCTGCTGGTCGGGCAGGGCGTTGAGGATCTTCACCTCCAGCGGTGACTCCCGGTTGCTGACCTGGAAAAGGTGAGCCGTCTCGCTCACGATACCGATCAACTGAACTTGTTCCAGCGCGTCCGTGATCTGATGAACGGACACTTTCTTGAAGTCCTGCACCAACTTGTGCGCCCGAGCCGCGTTGCGGGTGATCAAATCGCCGGCGTCTCTCAGGTCCTCCAGCATCGCCTGGCCTTCGCGCGTCTCACCCAGTGCGGCCAGAACCGGTGAGGCCAGCCAGTTGCGCAGCAGGCTGGCGGAGGTGTTGAGAATTCCCAGAGGGGTGTTGATCTCATGAGCAACGCCGGCCACCATCTGCGCCACCGAGCGGTGACGCGCCAGCTCCGACTCTGTGCGAATGAGACGCTCGTTCTCGCGACGCAGGCGGTGAATAGCCAGGTGGGTGCTCACCCGCGCCAGCAGCTCGTGGGCATGGAAAGGTTTGGCCACATAGTCGACAGCGCCCACCTCGAAGCCGCGCACGATGTCGTCCGGCTCTGTTTTAGAGGTCAGAAAGATGATCGGAATCTCGCACCACTCCGTCGAGGCCTTGATACGGGCGCAGGTCTCGAAGCCGTCCACCTCGGGCATCATGACATCTAGCAGAATCAGATCCGGACGGATCGAATCCAGTTTTTCCAAAGCCTTTCGGCCATTGGTGGCCACGTGAACCTGGTAGCCCTGATCGCGAAGCACCCCTACCAGAGCCTGAATGCTGGGGGGCGAGTCCTCCACGACCAGGATGCGACCGGCGCTCATATTCAGGCGGACGCGTGCCAGACCGTGGCGTGGGAAGCCAGTGCCTCGGCAAGTACGGCCGGTATGAATTCGGGAACTTGAAAGGTCAGTGTGGCCACGATGTAAGCGTGGCCGATACCCTGGCCGGGGCTGACCTTCACCAACAACTGCTTGTTCTCGTCGATGACATATTTGCCCGAGGGACTCAGGGGCAGGCCTGCTTGCTGATCCAGGCGGTCACGGGCCGCCAATGCTTCTGACTGACTCCAGCCGGCACTGGCCACCACCTGGTTCTCAAGAATGTAGCTGAAATTTACATTCGCATAGGTGGCCACGGCCTCGCCCGAGCGTTCGTGGACGGCTTCGTCCAGCAACTTCTGCAGGATGGCTGCAATCGCTGGTCGCGAACCAAGTGCCGAGGTGACGTTGCGCATCGTAAACAGGACGCCCTTGGTGAGAATCGACCAGTAATACTGGCGCACTCCGCTCTTAATCATCGAATAGAGTTTGTCTTCGGTCGCCTCGGCCTTGGTAAAGTAGCCGTTGATCTCGTAGCGATCGATCACTTCACGTTCTGGAGCCGTACCCGGTTGCCCGGTTCGGATAAACAGCTGGGTAAACGGATTTCCCCGTTCCTCTCGGATGAAACGGCACAGATCCAGGCCGGCTGTATCCGTCTCCATCACCACGTCAATCAGCGCCACCGCCAGAGCGGGGGCGTAGTCGCTCTTGGTGCTGATCAGGTCGACGGCCTCAGTTCGACTGGCGCAATAGTGTAGCTTGAGCGGAACTCCGTAGACCTTCACGTTTTTGAGCGCCAGCCGCGAGACGGCAAAGACGTCCGGCTCGTCATCCACGATCAGAATTTCCCATTCAGTTTGAAACACGTCTTTTGTCCTCCTCGGATATTAGCAGCTAGGCAGAAGCGTACCAGATGGCGGCCTGGGAAGTCAGCGCCGCGCCCAGCACGGTGGGAACGAAGTCGGGAACCTGGAAGGCCACGGTGGCGACGATATAGGCGTAGCTATTCCCTTTGCCCGGGCTGACCCTGATCAGCAGTTGATTGTTCTCGTTGATGACATACTTACCGGACGGGCTCAAGGGCAAGCCCTCCAGTTGATCCAGGCGGTCGCGCGTGGACAGCGCGGTCTGCTCGCTCCAGCCGGCGTTGGCGACGACTTCATCTCCGAAAATGTAGCTGAAATTCATGTTGGTATAGGAAGCGACCACCTTTCCGGAGCGGTCGTGGAAAGCCTGATTCAGGCCATTTTGCAGTAGCGCGCTGATGGCGGCGCGCGAGCCTAGTAGCGAACTCACGTTACCCATCGTGGTAAAAATGCGCAAGGTGAAAATCGACCAGTAATATTGGCGCACGCCGCTTTTGATCATCGAGTAAAGCTTGTCGTCGGTCGCTTCGGCTTTGGTGAAGTAGCCGTTAATATCATAGCGGTCGACGACCTCGCGTTCCGGAGCCGTGCCCGGTTGCCCGGTTCGGATGAACAACTGGGTGAGCTGATTGCGGCGTTCTTCGCGGATGGACTTGCACAAGTCCAGGCCGGCTGTGTCCGTTTCCATCACCACATCAATCAGCGCCACCGCCAGTACGGGCGCGTACTCACCTTTGGTGTTCAGAAGCTCGAGGGCTTCGGCCTTGCTGGCGCAGAAGTGGAGCTTGAGCGGCACTCCGTAAACCTTAACGTTTTTCAGTGCCAGCCGGGTGACCGTAACCATGTCCGGCTCGTCGTCGACGATCAGGACTTCCCATTCCTTCTGAAACATGACTGCTATTTCTCTCCGAGTTCTATCCCGCGTCTCACACCCCAGCGATCGGCACAAATCTAACCCAGCGTGCATTCATCCGCAAGGGAATGGTTGTTCGCTCCCTTTCTCCGGCGCCGGTTAGTCTTTTGAAATCAGCAAATATCCGCGAGTTTTCTTACTTACGCTATCGGTAGTATTCATGGCCCGGAAGAGCGATTCGGCGGTGATCCAGAAGGGCGGGTAACGAAAACGCGCCACGTCCAGCACCAGGAAGCGATCGCTGGCGGCGTCATAGGCGGCCAGCGGGGAAAAGTGGGCCCCGCCCTTCTGGTTGAGCGGGTCCCGGTGAAAATTGATGATCACGAATTCTTGGCCGGAAGCCAGCGCTGCTCGCGCCTGGCGGCGAAAGTCCTCGAGATTGGAATCGGCCGCGTGATGGATGCCCACCTTCAGGTTCCAGGCGGCCAGCATTCCGCCCAATTCCTCCAGGGTGGCTCCCTGGTGCAGCAGGGTTTCGCGCGGCAGCACCTTTTCGACCTCGGTCGAGAAGAAATTGGTCTGAGTGAACTGGTGAAAGGGTGGATGAATGGTATTGGCCGGTGCCGGGATACCCAGCGAGTTGAGCACCATCACACTGCTGGCCGGGCCGCACTCAGCCGGTCCTTGCTGGGTTTCGTAATGAATAATCAAAGGCCAGTAGTCGGCCTTCTCCTGACTGCTCTGCCAGATTTTTTGACCGGCCGGGGTATCTAACCCAACGGACGTATCCGGTAAAATAAGCGTTTGGCCCAGGGCCAGCGAAAAGCAAGAAAACCAGGCCAGGAGAAGTTTCTTCATCATGGTGCTGGCTTTCTAGCGCCCGCCGCCGGGCCCTTGCGGACCAAAGTCCTATTTGAAGTTGTAACTGACCACGGTGGCCGCCGAGCGATTGCCGTCCGGATCGATCGAATAGATGGAAAAGACCACCTTCATGCCGGGCAGCAACACAGGCACTCCGTAGTCCACAAAGTAGTTGCCCTCTGCGTCCACTTCGGCCGGAATGGCGCCCAACTGCGCTCCGCCGGCAGTGGTCGTGGCCGCGCTGTTGGTGTCAAAACCCAGACGAGGCAACACCCAGACGCGCGAGCCCGGGCGGGCATGGCCGGCCAGATGGAAATTTTGCTCCACCTGCGCGCCATCCAGCGGGGTCTCGACGCGGACCCGGTAAAGGCCGCCGAAGATGCGCACCGGCTCCTTGGCCTGCACGGTTTCCTTGTGATCTCCTAACTGATAATGCACTTTGAGAGGCTTGGCGATGGCCGAATCCGTCGGCTTCACTCGGTATTCACCGACATAGTAGCCGGGCTCGCTCTCGCGCATAGCCACCGGCGCCCAGTCGCCCACCTGGAAGCTGGCTTTGCCTTTGGCGGTCGATTGAAAGGCTACGCGCAGCCAATCGCCCTCGAACAGATCCTTGGCTCCGGTGTGGCTGAGATCGTGCACCCAGGCTTGCGGCTTCACCTCGAACTGCCAGCTTTTCTCCAGCGGTCTTCCCTGTGCGTCCAGGGCCACGAACTTCATATCCACGGGACCCGCTTCGCTGGCCCAGGGCCGGAAGCTGACATAGTCATCGGAGCGTAGCGCCGAGTAGGTGACGTCCTTGCCATTCATATAGAGATGGACGTTCTCGGTGGCCAGTTGACCCTTGGGCCAGCTCACCTGGATGTAGGGACGCTCCTCCTGCGTGGAGGAACCGGGAGCGGGGACGACCTCGACGGGTTGGCTCCAGGCTGAGCCGCACAGGCCCAGGACAACGGCGACGATAAGTTTCTTCATGTCCTCAGAGTAGGGCTTTGGTCCCTGGACGCGTAGGCGGTTGGCGTACCCGCAGGATCGTACTTCAATACTTCTTCAGAAAGCCCAGTAAAGCGGAGCTGTACTGAGGCCACTGCTCGACCTGGGGAAGGTGCCCCGCTCCTTCGATTTCCACTAACTCCGCTCCCGGAATCAAATCCCGAATTTGCCGGCCTAACTCGGGATAATGGCCCAACCTGGCTCTGGCTTCGGGCGAAGCCCAGGCCTTGCCGATAGCGGTTGTATCTTTCTGGCCGATGATCAACAACGTGTGAGCGCGCACTTGCGAAAATTCATAAACGACCGGCTGCGTAAAGACCATGTCGGATGTCAGGGCCGAAAGCCAGGCAATCAAATCGCCATCGGGTCCCTCTTTCCAGCCCAGCGGAATCTCGGTCAGAAAATCATACTCGGGTTTCCATTCCCCGTGAAAGTAGTTCTCGCGCATATAGTTTTTGATATCGCTCTTTTTCTCCGCCGCATAGTTTTGGTCCACCGTATGGTAGGGAACCCAGAGTTTCCAGTCCTCCAGGCCGATGGGATTGACCAGGGTCAAACTGGACACCTTGGCCGGATACATCAGAGCATAGCGCGTCGCCAGCATTCCCCCCAGCGAGTGGCCCACCAGGTGAGTTTTGTTAACCTTCAAATGCTGCAACAGCAAATCCGTTTCTCGGGCCATTTCCTGAAACGTGAAGTGGAAAAAGCGTGGTTTGGAAGATTTGCCAAAGCCGATCTGGTCGGGGACCACCACCCGATAGCCGTTGGCTTGCAGTAGAGCAATGGTCTTTGCCCAGTAGGCGCCCGAGAAATTCTTGCCGTGGAACAACACGACCGTTTGGCCGTTGGGCTGGCGAGGCCGAATGTCCATATAGGCCATTTCCAAAGATTGTGTTTGGGCCTTGATGGGCAATATCTGCACCGGGTAGGGATAGCGGTAATCGGTCAAGCGGGCGTCTAACGGCCGAGCCCAGACGTAGGCAGACAAGGCGGTAGCCAACAAGAGCTTTCTCATGGTTTTAGCCTAGGCAGGCGCGTGGCCGGACCCCAGGGACTGGCGTACCGAGCGCCTGGTAAGCTGGTGCATTGCCGGTTAACTCTGATAATGCTCATACTGGAGCTATGCGTGTAGCCGTGATTGGAGCCGGCATTGCCGGTCTGACCTGTGCTTTCAACCTGCAGCAAGCGGGCGTGGCCGTCCAGGTATTCGAGCGCCAGCCTCGAGTCGGAGGCCGTATGGGGACTCGCGTCCGCGACGGTCTGGCTTTCGATCTGGGAGCTAATTTCTTGATTCGTTCCTATTCCACCATCTGCGAGCTGGCGGCACGCCTGGGGATTCGCCTGAATAACCTCAGTCCGGTGCGCCATTCCGTGCTGCGCGACGGTACCACTTTCCCAATGAATTATACCGCTCCCAGGGATCTGCGGACCCTCGGCGGCCTGAACTGGCAAGCTCGGGCACGTCTGGCCTGGCTGGCCCTGAAGGCCCGCTTTCGGCCGCGTCCGCTGGATTTCTTCGATCTCTCGAAAGTGCCCGCACGTTACAACTGTGAAGACGCTTACAGCTACGCCGCGCGCAAAGTCGGTAGCGATTTTGCCAATTATATCGTGGACGGCTTCAACTCATGCATGATGTTCTCGCGCGCTCGTGACATGAGCGCCGCTACCTTTGCCGCTCTGTTTGGCATGATGGCCGGGACCAATCGGGATTTTACGGTCCAACATGCTGAGGGAGAGATGCAGGCGATTCCCTCGGCCCTGGCCGAACGCCTGACGGTCCACACTTCCACTCCCGTTGCCTCATTGGAGCCGACTCGGCAAGGTTGGCGCGTTCACTCGCGCCTGGGGGAGATGGAGTTCGATCGGGTGGTATTGGCCTCTACGGCCGGGGCCGGGCGGCGTCTTCTGAAAGAACCCGGGGAACATCTGGAGCTGTTGCGCTTGACGCAGTACGCCTCCACCATCAATGTCTCCTTTCGTGTGCCTAAAGGTACGCTGGGCGACGTTCATTGTTTCTACGTGCCTTTTCTCGAGAATCCGGTTATCGCCGAGTTCACCAACGAAGCTCTCAAAGAGATCGAGTGCGAAGGGGATTCCCTGGTCAACGTCGGGCTGCACGAAAAGGCGGCGCGCGCCCTGCTGCACAGCTCCGACGAAACGATTTTTCACAGCGTCCGACAGCAGTTGCTCAGTCTACACCCGGGATTGGCGGCCGTGGCCGCCCAGGTTCGGCCCCACGATTTGCAGCGCTGGCCCGAGGCCATTCCCAAATACAGCGGCCGGCATGTGGAGCGGGTCAAGCATTTCTTAGAGCATGGCCAGGGCCGGCAGGGTTTGTATCTTTGTGGTGACTACCTCAACGCACCCTGGACCGAAGGCGCCAGCCGCACCGGCCAGCGCGTAGCCGAGCTACTGATAGACGGGAGATTTCGCGTGGAGGCGGAAAACTCTACTCTATGAGCCTGTCGGGGGAAGACCTGCTCCAAATAGAAGGCGACTACGAGTTGGAGCGGGGTGAATTGGTCGAGATGGTTCGCCCCGGGTTCGAACATGGTCGGATCGTCATCAACGTGGGTGCTACCTTGCGCTCTCACGTAAAGCCGAATCAGCTGGGCCAGGTGGTCACCGAGACGGGTTTCTACCTGGAACGCGACCCCGACACCGTGCGCGGGCCGGATGTCGCTTTTTTTTCTCGGAGCAGAGTGCCGGCGGACCCCAGCAAGTTTGCCGAGAGCCCGCCCGACCTGGCCGTTGAGGTCGTCTCTCCCCATGACCGTTCGGATGCCTTGGAAGAACGAGTGCGCCGTTTCCTGGAGGCCGGGGTGAACGAGTGCTGGGTGCTCTACCCCCGCACCCACACCATGCACCGCTTCCGCCTCGACTGGTCGGAGGTTCTCAGCCGGGGACAGAGGGTGCATTCTGTCCCTTGCCTTCCAGGCTTCGAATGCTTGTTAGCCGAGTTTTTCGACGAGTAGCTCTCAGGCGGGAGATAACGACATCTTACGCACCTGCTGGATGAGCGTGCCGGTATCGGGCACCTGGGAGGCGCTCCAGAAACGGTCGCCGGTCAGCTCCATGTAAAGCCCCATCCCGGTGCCGACCGTGCCGTTGACTCCCGGATAGCCGCTGGCGGCGTTGCACCAGAAGAAGTTGTTCCAAGGAGTACGCGACTTGAGCCGCCCCAGGCCCATATTCTTGGGAGTGAGATGCTGGCCGTAGGCGTGCCCGCGCGGCGCCCAGCAAAAATCTTCGTTGGTGGTGGGTGAACCCACCACGTGTAGTTTGATGTGCTTGCGCAGATTGGGTACATGATGCGCCTCGACCAGGTCGATCAGCCGATTTTCCACTTCTTTCTTTTGGCGATTGTAGTCGCGCCGGTTCAGTTGCTTGAGACCTTGAAAGAAATCGTAGTTGGCGGCGGTGGCCAGCTCCAGAATCTGCGTTCCCGGAGGGCAGGTGCCCGGTTCGTCCGTGTGCAGCGAAGGCGTGGCCATGAACATCCAGGGCCGGCTCCAATCGCCGCCCATGGCTTCGTCCCAGGTCCGGTTCAGATCCCACTGTTCCAGATGCCAGGTATTGTGGCGCCCAAAGCCATAGTCACGCAGGTCGAGGCCTTGAATTCCCAGGTAGCAGGTCACGGCCGTCAGGGAATAATCGTAGTTGAGAGGCTTCAGGTAAGACGATGGGAATTTTTCCCGCCCGATGACCTCGGCCATCTTCTGCGGGTCTGCGTTGCACACGATGGTGGGAGCCGTGAAGCGGCGCCCGTCGCGCGTCACCACCGCGTCTACATAGTCGCCCGAAGTCAGCACTCGGGTCACTTCCGATTCATAATAGATGTGGCAGCCGGCATGACTGGTGATGAATTCCACCAGCCGGTCGATCATGTAGCGGAAATGCTTACGCGGATAGTAGGCTCCGCGGTTATAGCCGGAAAACAGCCCGTTGTAGGCCAGAATGGAAAGCTCGTCGGGGGGGCACATGAAATTGCCGGAATTGGCGATCAGCACCGCCTGAGCTTCTGCCCCCACCCCGCATTCATCGAAGACCTGCTGCAGCGTAGCCCGATGGTAGCGCAGCAAGGTGGTGAACTTCCAGCCCTGGGTGAAAACCTGCCACCACTGAATTTTCTCGGGCAACCGGGCCACTTCCCGAGTCAGACGCTCGAGAATGGCGGTGAAACGGCGCACCCCCTCTCCCTGGCCCGGGTAAGCCCGCTCGATGTTGTCCGCCAAACGATCGTAACCATAAGGGATCTTGACCCGCTGCCGATCCGGCAGCATGATATGGTCATAACCGTCGCTATCCAGCGGGTCAAAGAGAATGTCGTTGTCCAGGCCGATCTTTTTCAGAAAGCTGTGTACCTTGTCTCCCTGCCCACAACCCCAAATGTAGTGGATCTGGGCGCAGAAGTGATAAGGACCCATCTTGAAAGAGTGGACATAACCGCCGGGAATATCGTGGGCTTCCAGGATACAGACCTTGCGTCCCGATTGGGCCAGCAGCGCGGCCGCCGTCAGCGAAGCCATGCCGCTGCCGATGAGCAGCACATCGTAGCGAGGTTGTGAGTCGTAGCGGTCTTGTTGCGCCTGGAGCCGTTCCTTGCTCAATTTGCCCGTGCTGTGAGTAATCAATGGCCAAACCCTCCACCTTTTAGCTTAGAGGGGCGGCGCTGGAGACTGCAGACAAACCGATACTGAGCCGCCCGGTACGGCGCTACCTGGACGCGGGCAGGATGATGCGAAAGACGGTCGACCAGGGCGCTTCGGCGCGAGTGGCCGTCAGCCGGCCTTCGTGCTGTTGGACCAACTCCATGCTGACCGACAGGCCCAGGCCTACCCCTTTGCCCACCGGTTTGCTGGTGAAAAAAGGCTCGAAGATGCGCTCACGGATGGCCTCGGGAATGCCCGCTCCCTGGTCGTAGACTTCGATGCCCGATTCCTTGCCGTTGGTGACGGTGCGCACCAGGATGCGTTTGCCTCTGGCCTCCTTCTCCAGGCAAGAATCCTTGGCGTTGAGGATCAGATTGGTAAGGACCTGCTGGATTTCGTTGGCGTTGAGGGCGGCGCTGCAGCCCGGCTGGGCCTGCACCTCGACCTGGACCCCGTCGATTTGCAGTTGATGGGAAAGCAACTGCATGGTGTCGCTGACAATCTGGCTGAGGTCAAAGACCTGGCGCTCGGAAGCGCCTTCGCGACTGTAGTAGAGCAGGCGGCTGATGATTTTCTGGGCATGCTCGACGGCCTTGCCGGCGACCTCCAGCGCTTTGTTGGCCACCGGCGTCAGGCCGGGCTGCATTTGCGTCAGTTCTAACTGCAACTGAACGGCGCCCAGCGGAGTGTTCAATTCGTGAGCCACGCCGGCCGCCAGTTGGCCCACCGCGGCCATTTTGGAAGCCTGCATCACACCCGCCTGAGCCTGTTGCTGTTCGCGGAAGCGCCGGGCCGACTGCAAGCCCAGCGCCGTCTGACTGGCCACCAGACCCACCAGATAGATCTGCTCGGATCCCAGGGGGGGATGGCCTTCGGTGTCCACCGTCAAGGCACCCTCGCCTTCCAGCGGCCATAAACTCAAGGTCCCGGGCACATAAGCCCCGGCCAGAGCCGCCTCTTCCACGGTGGCAGGCAGTTGCGGTTGGGCCGGATCCCCCATCCAAAAGAGCGGGCGCAGCCGGTTATTTTCGGTTACGAACAGAGCCAGCTGGCGATAACGCACGTTGCGACTGATGATTTCCAAAGAGACCCGGGCCGTATTGGCAACGTCCTGCGAGAGCGAGAGCGAGCGCGTCAGCTCCAGCAGCATTTTCTCGCTGAACTCGCGCAAGCGCAGGTGGTGAGTGGTGCGATTCAACTCATTCTCCGCTTCGGCCAGCTTGAGTTTGGCCTCCGCTTCCTTGCGTTGCAACTGCAGATTGTCCAGTTCCTGAAAGCGAACCCAGGCGCTGTAGGCGGCTCGTTGCACCCCGGCCAGAATGGGCACGCCCAGCAAGATATAGACAGGTGAAACCATGTGCAGACAGACCAGCACCGGAGCCAGAAAGAGCACCGCCCACCGATACAGCGTGGTCCACTCGCGGGTGGCGTGGTAGCGAGAGCTGCGGTAATGTTCTCGGCCGTGCAGCATATAGGGTTGGCACAGCTCGGCCAGCAGGTAGTAGACGACGATGCCGGCCAGGCAGCGGGCCTGCCAGCTGACCAGAATCTGCAGAGCGGCCAGAGCGCAGGCGCCCGGCGCCCAGTCGGCCAGGGTTTCGCGCACTTTGGCGCCGCGTCCCACATGACGCAAGATCAGGGCCAGACTGAAAGTGGCCATGGCCCACGACTGATGGCTGGGGTCGTTGCTGGCCAGCGCCAGGGCCACCGCGAAGCCGGTGGAGAAAAAGCCCGCCGAGGGCAGGCGCACAGCCGTGAGTTCGGCCAGCAGGCACAGCCCGCCCCCGTAGGCTACGGCCGCGTCAGGCGGAGGAAAGCCGGTGCGCAGCCCCAGGCCCACGGCCACCAAGGTCAAAATCCACCAGGGTACGACAGAGCCCATGGAGTAAGGTTGTTCGCTTCGAGCCGATTCCCTTGAAGAGGAGGGTAAATTCAGGCTGGCAGGCGGGCCTGCACCGGCGGCCCCTGCGCGAAGCCCACTCGAACCAGCGCTCGGGTGCCGCGCTGCACGGGATGAGAGGAACCACGGAAGAGAATCCGCCAGGGCCCCTGGGGGCGGGCCGGCAACTCGACCGGCCGGCCTTGCTCCAGCACCAGTAAATTGAGGTTGCGTTCTCCCGCGCGATAGACTTCATAGCCGCTGCCGGCCACTTCCACGCTGACCCAGTGGGCTTCTCGCCCCGGACAGTGCAGCTCCAGCTCCAGCGAGAAGGCGAACCTGGCGTCGCCCACCGTGCCCAGCCAGCGGGCGCTCAGCTCTGTCTGCCGCCATTCTTTGACGTTCTGCAGCAGGGGCTCGCGCGGAATGCCGCGCAGGCGCGGCCAACCGGCCAGGTGATCGAGCGGCGTGGGGTAGGGGAGGGGTTGCCACAGAGGTAGTTCTGGCACAGGTCCCTGGCACCACAACAAATTCCCTTGCCAGAGGGGAAAAGGATCGGGCCGCGAGAGGGTCACTTCATCGGCCAACCAGTCCGGCCCGACGGGCACGGGTTTGCCGGGTAACTCCTCCCCTTGGAACAGTTGGGCATGGACCGGTCCCCAGGGGCCGAGGCGCGGATTCCAATGAGTGCCCACCTCGCGCCAGAGTTCCTCCACCTCCTGGCTGCGGCCCTGGCAATGGTAGGCGCGCCCCAGCGCCAGCAAGGCACGCAAATACAGCGGATGTTTGCGTCCTCCTTTGATACTGCGAGCCACCGCCCGGCGGGCCAACCGCTCCCCTTCGGCAAAACGCCCGTGCAGGCAGTAAATGGCCGACCCGAACTCCAGGCTGGGAACCCATTCTATTTCGCTGACCTGGGCATCGTCGAGCAAGCTCTCCAGCCAGGGGTAGAGCGTGATTCCCTGACCCTGCACCGCCGCTTCCCAAACTTTGCGCGCGGCCGCATCCAGAGTCCCCGGAATCACTCCTCAGGCGCCTTCGCGTTCCAGGTCAGCAGAAAGGGGATGCAGGCCAGCACCGAGCCGGCCAGGATCAGTTCAAAGAAAGCGTTCCAACCGTAGTGGTCCACCAGATAGCCGACCAGGCCTCCCGAGAGAAGCGCGCTGGCGTAACCGAAGATGCCGGAGAGTCCGACGGCCGTGCCGGCCGCCCGTTTGGTGGCCAGGTCCGCCACCATGACTCCTACCAGAAATTGCGGCCCATAGACGGCGAAGCCCACACCCGCCAGCAGTGCGCCGTAGACCAGGGGATTGGTGGAGTCACTTTTCCAGAAGGCAAAGACGAAAATCGAGCACATCACCATCCAGATCACGCAGGCCGGGGCCCGGCGGCCGCCCAGGAAGCGGTCGGTCACCCAGCCGGAGACCAGACAGCCCGCCAGCCCCGCCACTTCGAAGCCCATGGTCAGGCTTCCGGCCAGCACCAGCGAAATCTGCTTGCTGTCTTTGAGAAAGGTGGGGGCCCACTGGAGAAAACTGCCGCGCACCACGTAGACGAAGAAGTTCCCCAGGCAAACCAACCATACGGCAGGATTGCGCCACACCCGACGACGCACGATATCGGCGGTGGGTTCCTGCGCCTCTTCCTGGCTGACCGATCCCAATCCCTGCGCTTCCCGGGTATCGAAGCCGATAGGACCGGCCTCCTCTCGCTCGGGAAGCATACCGCCCTCTTTCACCAGGTGATAATCCTCGACCGAAGGCAGCCCGAGCGAAGCGGGGGTATCGCGCACCCGATTCCAGAGCATCAAGCAGCAGAGCACGCCCACCAGGGCGGGGACCCAAAAGGCGTATTGCCAGCCATAGCGGCTGGCCAGAAAAGCGCCGATCCCCAGAATGGCGGCCTGTCCGATCTGGTGGGAGGTGTTGAAAATCCCCCAGTAGAGACCCCGTTCGCGGGGGGCGTACCAGTAAGACAGCACACGGGCACAGGGAGGAAAGCCAAAGCCTTGCGCCAGCCCGTTGATGACGAAGAAGATGCCCAGCACCATGACCGCCTGGCTGGACCCCAGCACGATGTTGGCCAGCGCCGAGACTCCCAGGCCGGCCACCAGCAAGACGCGCGGATTGTAGCGGTCGGCCGCGATGCCCGAGATGAGCTTGGCGAAACCGTAGGCCAGATTGTTGAGGGTGAAGAAAATTCCAAAAGTGGATTTGGTGATTCCCAGGGCCGGACCCATGACGGGCAAGGCAATGGTGAGGCTATTGCGTAGAAAGTAAAAGACCGCGTAGCCTACGTAAGTGCTCCACAATAAGCGGTGACGCCAATAACGGAAGGTCTCGGTCACCTGGCCGGGGGGCACGCGGTAAGTGCTGGCCGGCGGCGGGGCCAGAGTGGCCGGTTCGGCCGCCGGCGCCAGGCGGATTGGCCAGGAATCTTCAGTGGCAGAGGTCATCAGGCGCCACCGGTTCGGCGCGCTCCCCCTTTGGGCCTTTGATGCAGGAGGGAGGGATCTAGGCACAAAGTCTCACGCCCATGGATCGCCACGAGCACGACGAGCTACCCAATGCCATTGTGGGCAAACGCCTCACTTTGGAGGCCTTCCGCCAGTTGTCCGGCAACCTGGCCGGCTACCCCTTTGTCAAAGTGGTGGTGGAACGGGGAGGGCGCAAACTCCATTTCATCAACCACCACCGCTACCAGTTCCATTCCGACTACATCGCCGAAGCCATCCTGGAAACGCCGCGCGAGGAGTTGGACAAGCGCATCGACGAGTTCAATCAAAGCGTCTATGGCTCGCCCGATCGCGCTTACTATTTAGGCACGGTGGCTCTGCACCGCAAGGGCGAGCGCTTCTTTACTCTGGAAACGGTCGAACTAGACCTCATGGACGCCGAAATGGTGCTGGATTTTTACCAGGCGGTGCGCTCCCATCTCGATCCGGTGTTGCCCTTTCTTTTCAAGCCGGCCAACCACGGCCAGGAAGCCATTGCCCAATCCTACAGTAAAGACGTGCTGCCGCGCATCTTTTCCCACGAGTTACACGCCGCTTCCGACTTTATCGCCCTCAATGCGGGCAAAGTGCAGGGCCGCATTCGCTACTTCGCCAATGAAAAGGAATACCGCGCCCAACGCGCCTCGCTGGAGTGGTACGATATCATCGTCATGGAGCGCGTGCCGGACGACATTCCGCGTCTTTCGGGCATCATCAACACCAACCACACCACTCCGCTTTCGCACACCAACGTGCTGGCCCACGGCTGGCAGATCCCCAACTGTGTCCAGATCGGCGTCCACCAGAAACTGGTGCAGTTTGATCTGCTGGACAGTTGGGTGGAGTATCGAGTCGAGACGGATGCTTCCACCCTGGCCCTGGAGCCGGTGGAACAACCGCCGGCCACCGAGTTGGTGCGCCCGGCCTGGGTCGTCCAGCGCATCGTGCTGGAAGAGCCGGAAACGCAGAACGTTCCTATCACGGAACTGGAACATCTGCGTCTGACCGATCGCTTTCGCTACGGCACCAAGGCGGCCCATCTGGGGGAGCTGACCCACCTGCTCGAGCACGGTTCCGAGCGGCTGCTGGGCTTTTACAAGATTCGCCGCCCACCCCGCGCCAATCTGCTGCCCTACATCGGAAAATATCTGGGCTTGAGCGAAAGCGAGGCGGCCGACGCCCAGTTGCTCAGCCGTAGCGCCATCGAATTTTTGCGGCAGACCATCCGCGTGCCCCGCGGTATTGCGCTGCCCTTCGCCCTCAATCAGGAGTTTCTGGAAGCCTCTCCCAAGATTCAGCAAATGCTCGGTAAGCTCAAGATGGCCCTGGAATTGAATGCTCGTGAAATCGAGCCGCTCTGTTTGACCCTGATGAACATGATGCGTTCTTTGCGCATGAGCGATGCCATGCGCGAGTCCATTGATTCCATGGTGGCCAACCACCTGGCCGGTGTCTCCAGCTTTGTGGTGCGCAGTTCCTCCAACGCCGAGGACCTGGAGAACTTCTCGGCGGCCGGCATCTATGAGTCGCTCAATCATCAGACCACGGCCGAGAACATCTTCACCTCGATCAAGGAAGTCTGGGCTTCTCTGGTCAGCCCGCGCTCGGTGCGTCTGCGCCAGGAAGTGGGCATTTCGCTGGACGATTGCTGGATGGGGGTCATCATTCAGGAAGAAATGCCCGCCCGGATGGGAGGCGTGCTGGTCACCACCAACCCGCTCAATGCCAGTGACTTTCGCAACGTCTACGTCAACGTGTCTACTCACTCTGCGGATAGCGTGGTGCGCGGGGTGGAATTGCCACTGCAGTATGTCTATAACACGGTGGAAGGCGGTGGCCGCACCCTCTCGCTGGGCAGCGCCGGCGAAGACCTGGCCGCCGAGGACAAAGAGCTGCTGCAGAAGCTGGCCTTCGCCGGCCGTTTGCTGCAGTCACACTTCTCGCCGAACTATACCTTTAGCGACCCGGTCGACATCGAGTGGTTGATCGATGACGAAGGCATCGTCATCCTGCAGTTGCGCCCCTACAGTAAGTAAATGACGGCGGACCGCCAGGCCCGGCGCCTGATCTGGCTCTTTTACGCCTTCCAGATCACCGTCACCATGATGCTCTGGCTGCCCATCTTCTATGAATTTCAGAAGCAAAACGGTCTCAGCGAGGAGCAAATCCTCGACATCCAGAGCCTCTATTATGTTAGCTTCTGCCTGCTGGAGTTGCCGACCGGCTTTCTGGCCGACTGGCTCGGCCACCGCAACTGCATGCGGGTGGGCGCGGCGTTCCACATCCTGACCCATCTGATCCCGATTTTCTGGCCCACTTACGCCGGTTTCGCCGCCCACTGGCTGCTGCTGGCCCTCAGCCGCTCGTTGATCTCCGGCGCCGCCAGCGCCTATGTCTACAACAAGCTGGAAGAGCTCGGCCAGGCCGATCTTTATAAAGAGACCGAAGGGCGCGGTCGCGCCTGGTCGTTGGCGGTCAAGGTGCTGGGTTTTGCTTTGACCGACACGCTCACCCGCACGGATCCGACTTTGCCTTACTGGGCCAGCGCCGCATCGGCCCTCCTTTCCACCTACATTGCCTTCCGCTTCCCGGCTCGCCTGGGCGAGCGCAAGCTGAAAGCCGCCCAGGAACCGCCGCGCCTGGGCCGGGTCATCAACCTGTTGACCGGCAATCCCCGCATGCTTGTGGTCATGCTGCAGGGCGTGGCTCTTTTCACGCTGACCCGCATTGTGCAGGTCAATCTGTTCAATCCTATCCTGGGGGCCCAGGGCTTTCGCGTCGACCAGTTCGGCCGCATCCTGGCCATGAACACGCTCTTTGAGGCCTTCGGCGCCGCCTTTCCCACCGCTCTACGCCGCTGGGTCAGCGATTTCCACGCGGTCTTCTGGCTGACTCTGGCCATGGGTGCCTGTTGCTGGGGTCTGACCTATTGCTCCTGGATCGGCTGTCTGGCCTGGCTGAACGTCTTCTCCGTCATCACCGGGCTGTCATATCCGGTGCAGCGCCAGGTCATGAACGAGCACATTCCTGATTCGGACTACCGGGCCAGCATGCTCTCGGCCGAATCGCTGGTCGATCGGGCGGTCTGCGCCTGGGTGGCCCACCGCCTGGGTATCGCCCTGCAGGCCCAACAGATGAACTTCTTCTTGCAGGCGGCGGGAGCGGCCAGCCTTTTCTCCTGCGCCTTGCTCTGGCCCGCTTACTTTCTTGCGCCTAAGCGGGCGGCGGCGCCGTCCTCTGAGGATTCCGGCGAGCCGCCTCCATAACGGCCGCATCGGCATTCAGGACGCCGGCCCCCTGGGCATATTCATCCCAGCCTTCCAATTTGCGGGCGGTGCCCTTCAAAATCTCCTTGACTTCCTGCGGGCCCAGGAAAGGATTGGCTTCGAGCATACAGGCCACCACCCCGGCCACCAGCGGCGCCGACATGGAAGTCCCCTGCATGGCCAGATAGCCCGGGTGCCCGTTGGGCATGAAGCAGGCGGTCGGCTTGGGATCCAGTTCCGCCAGCAGGCGATCCCGCTCCGCTCCCTGGAACTGAGTCCGGATCCATTGGGCGCGCTCCAATTCGTGATCATTGCGGGATTCAGCCAGCGAGAAAGCCACGTTGGCCCCCATCAGATTGATGCCGGGCGCCAGCAGGTCGGGCATGCCCTTGCCCGGTCCGGGACCGCGGCTGGAGAAACCGGCCACCTGGTCGCCGTCGCTGGAACCCACCGTAATCACATCCGGATGGATGGCCGGCGTCTTGCACAGCGTGCCGGGCCGATCGCCTTCATTGCCGGCGGCCACCACCAGGATCAGGCCTGCTCTGGCCGCTTCGCTGATGGCTTTGCCTAACGGATCGACCAGGTGATCTTTGGATTGGGCCAGCGGATAGCCCATGGACAGGTTGACCACGCGAATGTTGTAGCGCTGGCGATTTTCGATGGCCCAGCGCAACCCCTGGACGACCGCTCCGTAACGCTCTTCGGGCGTCATCTGCGCTTCCTCGCCGGAAGTGACGCGCACACTGATCAGGTCCGCTTCCGGAGCCACGCCGCAATATTCCCCGCGAGAAGCCGAACCATTGCCCAGGGCCAGGCTGGCCACATGGGTGCCATGGCCCAGGAAGTCGCCGGTTCCCGGCGAGTTGGGCACGGTGGAGACGGCGCAAACCAGACGATCGTCCAGATCGGGATGGGGAGAAATGCCCGAATCCAACACGGCCACGCCGATCCCCCGGCCGGTTGTTTTGAGCGGCCCCATCCCTTCGCGCGCGCTGTGGCCCGGAGCAGGAGATAGAATCACAGGCTCCAGTTTAGGTGACGACCCTTAAAGAATGCTGGAGCGCAGGAGAGAACCATGATTTTTGAAAGACCTCCGGCATGTGGCGTCAAATGCTGGTGGTGCTGGCGCTGGGGCAGCTGGCTCTGGCTCACGATTTCTGGTTGAAGCCTCAAGGGCGGAAGGCGGTCTTGTGGTACGGCCACGCCAGCGAGGATTCCGACTACGACCGGGGCAACCTGAAGAAGTCCCTGGCCCTCAACGCCCAAGGCGAGCCGCTCAAGGTGGTTCAAGGTAGCGACGGCAAGCATATCGTTTTGAGCAGCCAGGGGGAGGCGGCTCAATTGGCGGTCGAAATGGATACCGGCTTCTGGGTCAAGACCGTGCAGGGCTGGAAGAATGAATCCAAGCGCACCGCTTCCGGTGTCCTGCTTTCGGAATGGTCTTTGTATTACAGCAAGGTCTTGCTGAAGCCGGAAGCCTGCCTGAACCAGCCTTTCGGCCAGCCGCTCGAGCTGGTGCCGGTGGCGCTCGACGGTAAGAGCCTGAAAGTTCGCTTGCTGCTTCACGGCAAAGGATTGGCCGATGTCAAGCTTTACGACCAGCACCAGAAGGTGGCCGATACCGACCAGGCCGGCGAGGCCACCGTTGATTACCGCCAGGCCATGGTCTTATCGGCCTCCTGCCGTCAGCCTCTGGCCAATAACCCCGATGCCGACCGGATCAATCTCCACGCCGTGCTGAGCCTGCCTTAGCTCCGGTAACCTCTGGTTGCCGAAATTCGTTTTTGCGAATTTTTGCAGGAAGCGGGTTGGGCAGCTAGAATCGCAACCGCGCTTTAGGAGAATTTGACCCACTATGAAACGTAGCTTTGCTATTCTTTTGTACTTTTGCTCGCTATCTCTCGGTGCTTGGGCGCATCACGGCGGTACCAGTACCAGCCAGGGGCCGGGAACCCCGCTGGAAACCAACAGCCCCCTCACTCTTCCCAAAGGTGGCACGGTCGTTTATACGCGCGCCGAGATCGCCTCTTTTCGAAAGTTCATGGATTTCGATCCGAACAATGTCGACAGCTTTCAGTTCTACCAGATGGGTATCTCTCACGGCCTGACCGACTACCTGACGGCCACCGCCATTGTCCCCTATACCATCAAGAGTCAGGACGGCCTGGGCAGCACCCGCGGTTTTGGCGACGGCAAAGTATTGCTGACCCTGGGATTTAACTATGCTCCCGGTGAGGGTTTGCAGCTCAACGGAGAAGAAGACACGGCCGTCAATCTCGGCACCTCCGAGAAAACCTATTTCGGCCTGCTCACCGGCATCAGCATGCCGACCGGACGCTATGACATCGACCTCGGCGCCGGAGTGGACTCGGGACAGCAGCCCGGCTTCGGCACTCCCACCTTGACCGCTGGCCTGTCCATGACGCGGGGCATCACCGAGCGCTTCAACATCGCCGCCGACGTATCGGCGGACTTTTTCACTCCCCGCCGGAACGGCGATAAATTTGGCAACGAGTTCCGGGCTAATCTGGCCGGCGTATTAGAGCTCTATGCCGACCGGGAGGCCTTTGTTCGCCGTATCGACGGCATCCTGGAACTCAACTATCTGCATATCACCCGCGACGAAACGGCGCGAGTCAGCGAATTGGGCACGGGCGGGCGGATCCTTTACCTGACCCCCGGAGTGCGTATGCAGGTAGGGGATGTGAATATAGGCGCGGGAGTCAAACTGCCAATCGCCTCGGCTTTGAACGAGCGTAGTCTGCAACAAGGCTCGGAGGGGCTCGAGAAATTCCGCCTGATTATGACGGTTTCCACCTACTTTTAGCGGCTCAGTGGCCGGGGGCCACTGAGCGAGGGTTGCAGCGGGCGAAACTTCTCGCGGTGCTGCGGGTCGTCCGGGAAGCGATGGTCCGGGTCGGGCCAGGTCAACTGCCAGGCCTGGAAGTGGTCACCCCGATAGAACCAGCGATTATAGCTGAGGAATTCGCGATGGTGCTCCAACCGGACCGGGGTCGGCAGTAAACTGTATTCGTCGGTCAGATGGGCGATTTCCATCTGAAGTTGCAGCGGCAGGTGGGCTACCGCTTGCTCCAGCAACTTCTGGCCCCGCTCGGCGGGCAACCCGAAAACAATTAGTTCCGGATGCTGATGGGTCTTCCACAGGCCCACCGTGTAGCACGAACCGGGCTGGTGGACCACGCTGAAGCCCTTTTCAGACACTTCCAGCACCAGACGCCGTTCGAAGAGATCATCGCAATCTTGCAGTTGTCGTACCGGTTTCATAGGGTTGAAGATTATTCATTGGCGCGGGTACTCCTGGTCAACACGGTACTTCTGTACTGGAAGGAAGGAAAAAAATCGGAACGAAAGGGGCCGGTGCTTTAGGAGGACATGTTTATGTTCAAACAGTTCGTGGGGGGGTCCAAGCTGGCAAAGCTCGCTGGAATCACCCTGGCCACCGGCGTCATCGCCGCCGCCTTTCACACCACCGCCCCGGTCAAGGCCTCGGACCATGACGACGGCGAAACCAACATCAAGGCGCGCAACCTCAATCTGACGGACCTCTATGTGTTCCGCGAAGACTGGCAGACCGGAGTGAATGCCGCTCCTGCCAACCAGAATATGATCTTCATCATGAACACCAATCCTCGCAGTCTGCCGCGCCAGCAGTATTTCTTCAATACCAACGCGGTTTACAGCTTTTTCGTATCCCGCCGTGCTGGTCAGGATGATGACGTGACCGGTGTGCCTGACCTGGCATTTGATTTCAACTTCGGCCAGCCCTCAAACGCCGGGTCGCAATCGATCACATTGAATATTCGGCGCTTCACGAACGGTCAGGTCACAGCCACCGAAACCCTGAATGCAGGTACCACTACGGCGGCTCCGGTAATTGATGACCCCAATACGAAACCGTTCCCCAACCCGACCAACAATCCCGTAACCACCACTAATGGAGATCTCACAGTGTTTGCAGGGCTTCGGGAGGATCCGTTCTTCTTTGACGTCGATGCGTTTTTCCGGACCCGGGCCGCCATCGCTCCGTTCAACTCACCTTCGCCAGCCAATGTCGGAAACCGGGGTACCGGTCTGCTGACTGCTGGGACGAATATTCCCGCGAATGCCATTGACTTCGCCAAAGGCTACAACGTCAACGCCATCGTCATGCGGGTGCCTATCACTTTGCTCAGGGGGGGCACCAACGACGGCATCTTTGACGTTTGGGAAACCATCGCTGTGCCCGACTCCTTCGCGGCTCTGCAGTAAAGAGAGGATTTAAGAATGAAACGTTTTGCACTGGGTCTTTTTGCTGCTGCCGCTCTAATCGCGGGTTGTGGTTCGGACGACCCTACCTTTTTCGCTAACAATAACAACTTTCAGCCTAACAACAACAATAACGGCCCCAATAATCCTCCCGGCGTCAGCCTCAGGCAAATTGAGCAACTGGCTCGGCCGGGAATCAACGAAGCGTTGTTGTTTACAAATGCCTTCCTGAATACCTACAATGCCGTGGGTCCAGATTTTGTCAGGACTGCCCTCACTCAACCGGGTAGTCAGGCCCAGTTAGCGGCTCAGCCCGTCCTGGACCAGGCGGTTAAGACCTTGACGGCTTTCCGTACTGCTGGTGGTGACACATCTCTGTTTGATGTAAACAAAAGCGTGGGAGTGTTCCTGCCGGACGTCATGCGGGTCGACTCCAGCCTTTTTCTCGCCGGCTCTGCTTACGATACCTTGAGCCCCGTCCGGAATTTTCCGGTCGGTGGCCGTAAGTTGCTAGACGATGTGATCGACATCACCTTCGCTGTCGTTTTGTCGCCTGCCGTTTCTGACAATGTAAGTTACGATGGCACCCCGGGTAACCCGGCTACCGGTCACCAACCGCTGGTTACCACCTTCCCCTATCTGGCTCCGGCCAACTAGATCCGAACCCGGATCTAACAAGCAAGGGGCACCGCTGTGAGGCGGTGCCCTTTGTCCTTGGCGCTATGAAATTTCTGCTTTGTCTGCTACTGCTCACTTTTCCGGCCCGGGCTCACGAGTCCGGGAGGCTGGCGGCTGACTCGCGCACCGAGGTCAAGGCCAATGCCGGCTCGGTCCGAGTGGATTATCGCATCCTGCTGCAAGGGCCGGCCGCGAAAGCGGAGTGGGAGGAACTCGATCGAGATCACGATGGAAGACTGAGCGAAGCCGAGCTGGCTGCCTACCGTCAGGCGGAAAGCAAGTTCCTGGATGGGGCGGTTACGGTGGCGGGAAATGCCCCTGACGGTACCTTTGCGGTGGAAGGTGACGCCAGTAGCCTGGCCCTGCATCGATCCTGGGAGTGGAAAGCCGGCCCTGGCGCGATGACTGTGGTTCACAGCGGTGCTCGCTATCTGTCCGGCCAGCACCATTACCGCCTGGAGTTAGCCGCACCGGGGAAGGCTCGATTTGAGGCCCGCGAGCTTCCCACTCTCCACTGGGAGAATGAGCCCGCCGGGCAGGCCTGGACAGGAAGCTGGAACTGGGATAACTCGCGCGGCGAACTGGACCAGCTACTGGAGGGCAAAACCCTCTGGGCTGCTCTATTGCTCGCTTTTGGATTAGGGGCGGTGCACGCCCTCACTCCCGGGCACGGCAAGACCATCGTGGGTGCCTACTTGATTGGCTCGCGCGGCACGATTCCGCAAGCCATTTTGCTCGGGCTGGTGGTGACCATCACCCATACCTTCAGCGTCATCCTGCTGGGTCTGGCCTGTCTTTTCTTCTTTCAGAAGTATCTGCCGCCCGCCCTCATCCCCTGGATCGGCGTGGTCAGCGGTTTCTTGATGACCTTGCTGGGTCTCACTCTGCTCAGTGGCCAGGTTCCCAGCTTTATTCATCACCACCACCATGACGAGGATGGCCACCATCACCATCACGGACATCACCACCATCATCATCACATGTCCGAGAAGCTCACGCTGGGCGGTTTGATTTCGCTGGGCATTACCGGTGGCATGGTGCCCTGCCCCGAGGCTCTGGCTGTGTTGCTCACGGCCTTGGCCTTGAATAAATTGGTGCTCGGCCTGCTCATCCTGCTGGCTTTCAGCAGCGGATTGGCGGCGGTACTGGTGGCCATCGGCATCGTCATGGTCAGTGCCGCCCGTCTGCTGGAGCGCCGCTATCCCAGCCAGGGTATGATCTCGCGTCTCAGTGACCTTTCTTACACGCTGATGATCATCATGGGAATGGTCATCGCCATTCGTTCTTATTTGAATACGCTGTAAAGCAGTCCGGCCAACAAGAGAGGAGGCGAGAGGAGCCAGAGGTAGGCCATCACCACCGTCAAGGGCGAGTTATGGTTGTCCAGAAATTTTTGCAGCCTGGCCGCGTTCCGTTTCAGGTGGGTGTGCGGGCAAACCGGCGCCGCTTCCCCTTCAAGAATGATCTGTAATCGCTGCTTGAGTTCCAGGGCTGACTTCAAGCGCTCATCCGGCAAGGGCGCCATGGCCTCCTGAATCAGCCGGCTCAACTCTCGCGGCACGCGCCCCTGCAGAGGTTGGCGGTAGCTCTCGGGCTTGGGTGGCGATTTGGTGACCACCGACATCATGACCTCGCGCACCGAGCGGCCGGTATGCGGCGGGTGCAGAGTCGTCAGCTCGTAAAGCAAAGCCCCCAGGCCATAAACGTCGGTGCGTTCGTCGAGGACCTCCGATTCCCCGGCAATCTGCTCCGGGGCCGCGTAGGCGGCCGTGCCGATAAAAGTGCCCTTGACGGTAGTCTTCTCCAAGCGCGGCCCGGGATCTTCGGAAAAGCGCCGCACCAGGCCCCAGTCCATTACCTGAACTTCTCCATAGGACCCGATCATGATGTTGTCCGGCTTGAGATCGCGGTGCAGGTAGCCGCGGCTGTGAGCATAATGAATCGCATCGCAGACTGCCTGAATGATTTGGATGCGCCGGGCGAAGGTGTAGGTTTTGTGGTAATCCGGATTGCCCTGACGCAGCCGGTCCACGATGCTGCCCAGGTTCTCTCCTTGCACCACCGTCATGGTGAAGTAAGGCCGCCCCTCTTCCGTCTCGCCCAGTTCATGGACCGTGGGAATATTGGGGTGCTGGAGTTGCCCGGTGGCCTTGGCCTCGAGCACAAAGCGCGCTTTCGACTCCTCGTTGTGGAGGTGTTTAGCGCGCAGGCTTTTGATGGCGACCTCGCGCTCCAGTTGGCGGTCCACCGCCTTGACGACCTCGCCCATGGCCCCCTTGCCCAGCGCTTCGCCCAGCTCATAACGCTCACTCTCCATCGCGCGCCACTTTTCTGTTACGAAACCACCAGAAAATCTTGAAAAGCAGCCAGGGAGCCAGCCAGATGGCTCCCATGATCGGAACCAGGGCGGCGGCCTGGGCTAAAATCCACCAGAAGGTCCAGCGCGCGAAGGCGGGCGTGAAATAGAGGTGGCTGGCGCAGCAAACCACCTGATGAAGAGTGGCCTTCTCCTGGTTGCGGCTCTTGAGCTCGCGAATCAAATTGTTGACGAAGCGGGCTTTTTGGGCGAAATAGGCCTGGGCCGCCCGTTCAATGCCTCGGCGGGCGAAGCGCCGGCCCCATTGCTCGGTCGGACTGGCGCTCTGATCCGAGTCGTTGAAGAGAGTGACCTGCTTGAGCGCCGTATCCAGCATGGCGGGAGAGACTTCTTCCATCAACACGCGCAGGCGTTCGGCGTCCAACTGCTGTTTGGTCAGATCGCCCCAGCCCGGATTGGATTTTTGCAACTGCAGCGCGACCTGGAAAGCGATCGGACCCAGCATTCGCTCGCCCATCACCTGGCCGACGTTCTCGCGCTGCACCAGCTTGTGGGCTCCAAAGGCGCCCCCGGTCAGAGCCCCGGTGGCCATGCAGAGAGTGGGCAGCGAGGCGCCCCAGAGGATCACCCAGGCCCACTGGAGGATCAGCCAGACCCAGCCTTTTCTTCCCTGGCGCAATTGGTACAGGCGGGCCCAGGGCAGCATCCAGCGCAGGGCCGCCATCAACAAGGCGATCCCCAAAACCAGGCCGATGCCCCCCAATACAAAAACCCAGAGTGTGATTTCCGGGAGGCTGGACAGCAGAACTTTGAGCATCTGCCAGCCGCCGATTTCACCCAAAGGCAACATTGAGTGAACATTCCGCGAACCCGTCCGAATTCTTGCCTGGCCCCCTTGGAACGGTCTTGCCGGTTGGCTAATCTGAACGGGTGAAAGTTCATGTCAGCCAATTGCCCGCCAGCACCCGGCGCGCCCTGGAGCGCGACCTCCAGGCTTTCCCCCAGCCATGGCTGGATTTTATGGATAGCTACGGCGTGCAGTTGGTCGTGCTGGATGGTCAGGAGACGCTGGCTGATTCCACCGCGGTGGCGCGGGAGGCGGTGGCTGACGAAGCCGGCTGGAAGGCCCGGGTTCAATCGGTATTGGTCCCGGCGCTGGCGGCGGTCGAGCCCGGTACTCCGCTGGTCGACCATCTTCACAGCTACTTAGATGACCAGGGGAGCCCGTTTCGGGTAGCCAGTCATCACTCGCCCGTCAACCTGGACGAACTGGCCGCTCAGCGCAATGTCGGCGAAGCCTACCGTCAACAGTGGAGAGAGGAATTGCTTTCCTTGAATGCTCCCTGGAGTTTTCTCGGGCCCGACGGTTTTCAGTCGACTCACGGAGTCTTTTTGCTGCCCCCGGTCCCAACCGCGCATGGTTGGTTGTCGGACCGCGACTATCAAAATGCCGTCACCACCACGGCTGAGTCAGTAGGAGAATCCCTAGGTTTGAACCGTGGAGCCGAGCAGCGCGTGTTGCTTCACTCCCGTTACCTGGGGGACGACGCTCCGGAAATCGGCGGATATCGCGTGGCCATTCACGAAATGGGCCACGCTCTGGATTATGCTCTGGAGGGCTTGCCTGACAGCACTGGCTATGGACAGCACCATAAAGATGCCGTGCTGGCTTGCTTCGAGGAGGCGAAGAGCTTCACGTCTGACCGGGCCGATGACAGCGTCCGCGAGTTTTTCGCCGAGGCGGTGGAGGCTTATCTGACCGAGCCTTCTCAGGGATTTGACTTTCGCCCCGACAATCACCAGGCTGTCCTGCGCGAGCGCAATCCCAGGATGGCCGCCTACCTCGACCATCTCTTTCAGTCGGTTCCAGGGGCGGATTGGATGAGTAAGCCGCCCGCCCCGGTCGGGTTGCCCGAGGGCTTTCCGGACCCCGATCGTGACCCGATTTATCTTGGTTGAGCAGGATTTGATTTAATTATACGGTATTTTAGCCTTAAAATAGCAATCATAAGGCTAATCATGCTGCTTGATAAGAAAATGCGCCCCATCCCTTTCCTGGCCGTCATGCTGCTGGGGATTTTTGGATTGTTTACCGGCACCGTGCCAGAGGCGGTCAAGTCCGCTCCGCTTGTGGCCGGGGACGTGGCCTGGATGCTCACTGCCACCGCCCTGGTGCTGCTGATGACTCCGGGGCTGTCCTTCTTTTATGGTGGAATGGTCAATCGTCGCAACGTGCTCTCCACCATGTTGCAGAGCTTTGCCGCCATGGGCGTGGTCAGTTTGCTCTGGGTGGTGGTCGGTTTCAGTCTTTGTTTCGGAGACTCGGTGGGCGGGCTGATCGGTAATCCCCTGACCTTCTTCATGTTGCGTGGAGTGGGTGGGGCCACTCACCCGGATCTCTCTCCCACCATCCCACTGGTGCTTTTCGCGCTCTTCCAACTCAAGTTCGCCATCATCACGCCCGCTTTAATCACCGGGTCTTTCGCCGAAAGGGTGCGCTTCTCCAGTTACATCCTTTTTATGAGTTTGTTCACGCTTATCATTTATCCGCCGCTGGCCCACTCCACCTGGCATCCGCAAGGCATCCTGCGCCAGTTGGGCGTACTCGACTTCGCCGGGGGCACGGTGGTGCATATGTCGGCAGGCTTCGCGGCTTTGGCCGGAGCGATGTATTTGGGCCGGCGTAGGGTCCATATGGAAGGCCAGGGACATGATCCGGCTAACATTCCTTTTGTTTTGCTCGGAACGGGAATGCTCTGGTTCGGCTGGTTCGGCTTCAACGCCGGTTCGGCTCTGGCCGCCAACGAAACGGCCGCCCTCGCCTTTTTGACCACCAACACGGCCTCGGCCGCCGCCATGCTCAGCTGGATTTTCTTTGATGTGGCGCGCGGCGGTAAGCCGACCGTCATGGGAGCCTGTATCGGCGCGGTGGTCGGATTGGTGGCCATCACCCCGGCGGCCGGTTATGTAACGGTGGGCGCCAGCCTGTTTATCGGCGCTGTTTCCTCTTTGATCAGCAACCTGGCCTGTCACTATAAGGGCCGCACGACCCTGGACGACACTCTGGATGTCTTTCCCTGCCACGGATTGGGTGGAATCGTGGGAATGCTGCTCACCGGCGTATGCGCCAAGGATGTGGGCCTGCTCAGCGGTCACCCCTCGACCTTTATCGCTCACCTGGTCGCTCTGGCCGCAGTCGGCGTTTACGCCTTTGGGGGCTCCTACCTGCTCTATGTCGTGACCGACAAGCTCATTCCCCTGCGGGTAGACGCGAACGATGAACAGCAAGGACTGGATCTGTCGCAGCACGGAGAGTCACTGGCCGCCTGGGGGGGAGTGCAGTCGGTGCTGTGGCACCCCCGCGCCGAGAAGTCACTCCCCACTGTCAGCCAGAGCGTGCTCCAGGGTGGTCCAGGCCAGCAGGGCGCATTTGACGCGGACGGGGTAACTGCGCACGCCGGCTAGCGCCTCGATGTCTCCCAGCGATTCCGGGCACTCTTGGGCCTGGCGGTCTTTCATCCAGTTCTTGAAAGCACCGATCAAGGCGGTGGCTTCCTCGGTCGTTTTGCCCTTGAGTTGCTGGGTCAGCATGGAAGCGGAGGCTTGAGAAATCGCGCAGCCGCTGCCTTCGAACACGACCTGCTGAATGCAGCCGTCGTTCACTTCAAGCTGCAGTTCGATCTCGTCGCCGCACAGAGGATTGTAACCGTGGTGGCGATGGGTGGGCTTTTCCAACGTGCCCTGATTGCGCGGACTTTGCGAGTGGTCCACGATGATTTCTCGGTAGAGGTCTTCCTCTTCAACCACGGTCGAATACCTTTCTTGCCTCCTGCAGGCCGTCCACCAGTCGGTCGACGTCTTGCCTGCCATTGTAGAGGTAGAAGCTGGCTCGCAGCAGGGCCAGCGGCGCGCGGGCTCCGGGCGTCCACATGTCGGTAAGCCGCCGGAGCAGCGGTTGACAACAGTGATGGCCGGCCCGCAGGCACACGTTTCTGCGATCTAAAATGGTGGCGACGTCGTGAGGATGCACATTCCCCAGTTGAAAGGAGATGACACCTCCCTGTTTTTCCGGGTCTTGCGGACCGGCGATGCGCAGTTCCGGGATGGACCTGAGTTTTTCCAACGCGTAGGCCACCATGTTCTTTTCGTGTTCCCTCACCTGAGCCATGCCGTGGCCTTGCAGATAGTCGATGGCCGCGCCCAGTCCGATGGCTTCGGCGATCGGCGGAGTGCCCGCTTCCAGGCGCTGCGGCAGGTCGGCGAAGGTCGTCTTCTCACGCGTGACCAGGCCCACCATGCTGCCGCCAAACTGATAAGGGGGCAGCTTGTCGAGTTGCTTGCGCTCGCCCCAGAGCACTCCGATGCCGGTCGGTCCCAACATCTTGTGCCCCGAGAAGACCAAAAAATGGCAGCCCAACTGGTTTACGTCCGTGGGCAGATGGGGCACGCCCTGAGCTGCGTCCACCACCAGAATGGTGCCCTGGGCCCGGCAGCGCTCGGCAATCTCGCCGATGGGATTGATGGTCCCCAGCACATTGGAAACCCAGGTGAGCGTCAGGATATCGGGTTTTTGGTTCAGCACCTCATCCAGGCTGGCCGGATCCAGGGTGCCATCCTGGCGCATCTCGATCCAGAGCAGTTCCACCCCGGGCCGCTGCTGCCAGGGCACCAGATTGGAGTGATGCTCCATGACCGAAAGGGCCACTTTCTGGCCGGGAAGTGTGCGCGCCAGCAAGTTCAGCCCGTCGGTCGTGCCCCGGGTAAAGACGCACTGCTCTGCTTCCGTGCCCAGAAAGTCCGCCACCTTTTGACGCGCTTCCTCGTAGGCCTCGGTGGCCCGGCTCGAGAGCGCGTAGGCCCCTCGATGCACATTGGCGCGGTCGTGCTGATAGTAGTGCTGCATCTTCTCGAGCACCTGATTGGGAGTTTGGCTGGAGGCGGCGCTGTCCAGATAGGTAATGCCTTCCAGACATGGGAAATCTTGCATACCCTGGCGTTCGTTCCGGCCCCGTGAATCCTTCAATTGGTGAATTTTGCCCATGACCGTTGACAGGCGTTGGGGACCATGCTAATCTCCCTGAGCACTCGGGATACCGAGGCTG
>JAHBVR010000012.1 GCA_019637395.1 Vulcanimicrobiota bacterium | reverse complement strand
CCGGGGCGAAGGGATGGGCTGGAGCGCGGCCTTCTCTCGCTCTGCGAAGGCTCGCAAAGGCACCTCCTGAGTGGTGCCGTGAATCCGGTTACCAGCTTCGCCCAAGACCCACTCCAGCAGCTCCTGGTTTGCTTGAGGCATTGCCGCCAGGTCACCGCGCGGCTTCAAAAAAGAGTTTTTTACATACCCGACCCCTCGTTCAACCCGACCCTTCAAGTCGGGTTGAACGAGGCGGGCATTTGTCGATCTGAAAACCCCAGGACTCAGCGAATCCGTAATAGCTTCTCTGGATTATGGGGTCCCTCTGGCAGGCCTTGATGATAGCTGACTTCAGGTTATCGAGGATGATGCGCCGGGGAACGCCGCCGAAAAACTCGAAAGCGCGGACGTGACAACGCAGCCAGGTCTCGATGGTCTGGTCCCAGACGATCTCCGCGTACATATGGCGACTGTCGCAAAGCGTCATGACGAAGACGTAGCTCTTGGCCATTTTGTTCTTGACCGGGTGCAAAAGCTCTGAGCCTTTGCCAAAGTCGACTTGAGCGGCTTCTCCTGGCTCGAAGCTCAGGACAACGACTGCCTTTTGTGGAGAGCGCTTGCCCTGGCTGCGCAGGAATCGCTTGATGGCGCCAACGCTGCACTCAAAGTTTTCCTGTCGTTTCAACTTCGTGCGAATCTGCTCGGGCTGCAGCTCCTTGGACCACTCGAGCACTAAATCCCGGTAAGGCTCGATCGATGATACTCTTTGTGGCACAGGCGCTGGTTGATGAAGGACGTCGCGAATCTCATCCAGTGACGGCATCGGTATGTTCGGGTCTAGCCAGCCCAATGGCTCCACCACAGCGAATATCTGGGACGCCTTGTTGCGTGATACGACACCGCGCCGGGCAATTTCTCGGCCACTCAGGCCGCTCCTCATCATCTCGAGGACGTGTTGATAATCTAGCACTCTGATACTCCTTCTGGCCATGGCCACCTCGTTTCGTGGTGGCGACTTTGGTATCAGAGGCGGTAATCAGCAGGCGTAAACCGAGGGTGGCTCATATCGAACGATCGCACCCCCGCATTATCCCGAAGTGGCTCATATCGAACGATCGTTGGGGTGGCTCATTTCGTCCGATCGCTGACACCCAATCAGGATACAGAATGTAAGGTTGCGCAGAACATCACGAAGAAGATGTGCAGAGACGCTTGTGAGGCGATGGAGAGTTCAAAGGAAAGGGCTTTATGTTTGCTGGTGTGTGATAGGTTGCGCGGAAATACCTGTAACTCTCTAGCAGCTTTCTGTGACCACCTCGGACGGCATCCGGCGGAACTCGGTAAAAAAGTAGCCGAAACCTGTATGTTGATTTACAATGACCTGTGTTCAAGGGGTCAGCAAAATGCAGCAACTAACAGTTTGGACAATTCAACCAGAACCCGTTTGGCGAGCCTTACAAGCTGAAAGCCGTTTGTATGTCGACCAGTCCAAGCTGCCATCTGACTATGTTCCTCCCTCTTATCGCTGGCTGGCCGATCAGCTTGCCCAGCGGTGGGGAGCCGTGAACAGGCTTCCTTGGTGGGTTTACTGTTCGCTACCTGACTTGCGAATTTTCCGCTTCCGTCACAAATCTGAGAGCGAGCAAGTAAGGTTGCAGTTACTCGTCCCCGCCCAAGAACTGGTTTGTTTTCCTAGAGAAGCTTGGTCTCGAGTGTATTCAGGGCTAACTTTGCATTCGGATGCTAAGCTAAACGACCCAAGCGAAGAAGCGCCTAATGCGGAAGAAGAAATCACTCCGGAGACCAAGGAGAGCTGGAAGAACCTTTTCTTACCTACCCTGGATGCTTATGGCTCTGAATCTATTGGCGTAGTCCCCTCTTTGGAAATTGGCTGGGTGAAGCGCGCTCAGGTTTTTAGAGGTGCATCAGCTATCCGATATTGAGGATGATTATAGCGGCCTCTTTAATTAAGTTCGTGGTTGGGGCCTATACCCCAACCACGAACCCCCGACCCCGGGTCGAAATATACCGGAAGTCTTTCAACCAAGCCGATCTTCAAGCGGGCCTCGAGCCCGCTTTTTCTTTTGTTCTGGCGCTTGCGCCAGCCTCTCAGCCATCGCCCATCGTAACTGAGCTTGGCTTCTTTGCCAGGGCCTTTCCGCATTAGCTGGATCTTGACGAGCAACAGAAATGTGTATCAGAGAGGAACGGTGCGGGAACGGGTGCATTGTGACGCTGTTCCCTACGGTGAGATGTCTCGGTGCGCTTCAACAAGTACCAGATCTAGTACCCTTACCTTCTGCTGACCATGGAGTTCCTGACGGAGGCCCTGGAAGGGAATGAATCGACGGGGGCCGCCGGAGTGGACCAGGAAACGACCACGGCTTTAGAAATCGAGACCGAACACCACCGACGGGAAAAATTTCAGAGCGAAGACAGGCAGGCCAGCATGTCCGAAAGCAGTCCGAGCACGGAACCATGAGGGAGAGCAGGTTCTGCTGGCATCGCCTTTCGTTCCCCCTTTTTAGAATTTGAATTTCACGCTCCAGTTGGAAATTTTCCCTCTGAGCTGTGAGGCACATGCTGCTCAAGCCAGCTTCCAATCCTGGCTGTATCTTTACACTGGACCACGGATTTATAATAGCGGTGATGATTCGCCAAGAGCTTTGTACCTATTCCCTGGTCGATGGGTTTCATGGCTCTGCTGTTCTCCAGTCTGGGGTCGGGCTTTTCGTTCTGGGAATGGCCGACCTCGAACCGGCTCGGGCTTTGCTGGTCACCTTGCTGGCGGACGCCTTTGGGGAAGAGCAAGGTGTTCATTCATCTTAACATGACGGCGTCAAGCAGGCCCAGGGGAAGGCCGATTACCTCATCTCCTACGCCGCCAACTGGTCGAGTTCTCAGCGATTCCTGGGGTATACGCCCAAGGTCGAGGACCTCGCCGTCGCGTTGAACAAGGATGGTTCCTTTGGTCAAGGCTCTTTCGGAACTGGAAACTTCGGAATGGGACGCCAATATGAAGCCGGGCCTGAAAAGGCTGGAACCTTCCGTCAGAAAAGAAGAGACCTGTTTTTAGGAGGCACGCGTGCGTAAGCTCACGTTTATTTTGGCTTTTTTTCTCTTCTCTCAAGCAGCGTTTGCCGATATCGGGTGGGTGAAACTGGAGCAGGAGCAAAAGGTCCGCGTTCTAGGGGGGATTCCTGTTTGGGATTCGCAAAAAGGTGAATTGGCTCTGTGGCTATATGACCATGAGCCCACAGATGAAGACAAGGAAATTGCGCTTCAAGGTGAAGGCGTCTCGACGAAATCCAACGCCGCCATACTCACCCTTCATATTCCGATGAACCCGCGAGCTTCCAAAATGGAGAGCCGGCTCACCGGCATTGCCACTGCGTCGGTGAATCGATCGCAAGGCGGTCGAACATCAATTGGGGGCTTTCTCATTGGTTCGATGAACAGCAGCGTGGACAGTAGTGGGAAAGACAAGACGATCTATACGTTGCCGGGACTAAAGAATCTCGGCTCGTTCCTGCCCGAAGAAGGGAGCGTGGTCCGGATCCGCTGGGCATTGCAACCTTCCTTTCAAACAAAATCGGAGTGGAATCTGCATTTGGAAGCACCTCTCCTGCTTCGCAAAGGAAGGTAGTATGATGTGTCTGATTCGATCGTTGATCGCCGTCGCTTTGCTGACCCAATTCGCTTTCGCCGATATTGGCTGGCTTCAACGCAAGGGGGAAAAGAGAACCTCTCTCCAGGCTGCGATTCCTGTTTGGGATAGTAAAAAGAGTCTTCTCAACCTTTATCTTTACGATCGTGAGACCAGTGACGAAGACGGTCGCTTCCTGGCTCTCACCGCGCCACAGGCAGCTTTGTACCGAAAATCAGCTCCCTTGATGGTGATCTCCATGCCCCTGAATCTCAATGCTCGGGGACGGTCGCGATTTACGGGGAATGCGATGGTTCACTACCGATATGGCCAGGGTTCGGGCTCGTTTGTCTTGGGGTCTTTCAAAATGGAAAAGGACAAGCCCCTCTTTACCCTGATCGGGCTTAGAAACCTTGCGCCCTTTCAGCCAGTAGAAAGAAGCATCGTTGAGCTTCACTGGGTCCTGAAAGATTCGATCCAAGGAGACTATGATTGGAGTTTCCGCGTTCATGCTCCGCTGCTCCTGTATCAAGGCAAATAGTCCGGATGGTGGACCTGACCTCGGGCGAACCTGTTGACCGTGCCCAAATCGGCCGGCTTCACCTCACAACTGGCGGGGCTGAAGGTCATGATCGGATTCAGCCACAGACCGCTACTATGCTGCGTTCGGCAGCCAACTCAATGACCACGGCCGACAGGCCAGGTCAAGAGAGTCGCAGGCTCGAGCGTAGGAGAGGCGCATAGGCCCGGCTGCCCTTGGCCATCAACGCAGGCGGCGGTTCCAGCCGTTATAATTGACCACCCTCGCTCGGGCTAAACCCGATTTCCAAAGGCTGGCCCTGATCGCTGGGTTCGATGGGGTCGACCACGTCGGTGTGCATCCACTTTTTCAGAATAGGTGAGATGAGCAGGCAGAAGACGCCCGAACCGATGGCAGTGATGGCGATGATCTTGAAGACCCCGCCGTAGACGCCCACCGTCTCCAAGGGAATGGGAATGGTCGCTTCTTTGCCGCCCTCGCCGGAAACGCCGGTCAGGCTGGCGATCATACCGGCCAGGTAGTTGGAGAAAGCGGTGGCCAGGAACCAGGCGCCCATTACCGTGCTGACCATACGGGCCGGCGAAAGCTTGGTGACCATGGAGAGGCCGACCGGCGATAGACACAGCTCACCGGTGGTCTGCAGCAGATAGCCGAGCAGCAACCAGCCCACGAAGACCATACCGCGGCTATCGGGATGGGCGGCTCCGTACCAGAAGGCTACGAAACCCAGCCCCAACTGAATCAGCCCCAGCGAGAATTTGACGGGCGTGCTGGGTTCCAGATTGCGCGAAGCCAGAAAGCCCCACAGAGCGCTGAAAACCAGGCCCAGCACCACGATGAAGATAGCGTTGGCGGCCTGGAAGGTGCTGGCCGGCATTTCCTTGCCCTCGATCACCATGCCCACGTGCTCGGCCGTGACCAGCCAGGAAACTTTGGTTTTCTTCTCTTTGCGGGCCTCATCCAGCAAGGTCATGGTGATGACCTGACCACCGTTCTGATAGCCCAATTGGGCCTGACCCATCTCCAACTCGATGGTCTGGCCCACCTCGCTCTGGGTGATGACGCGGCCGCCGCTGACGCGGTTGACGTTGCGGTCGGTGAAATTGCTGACCGAACTGCCGGCCTGCTCAAAGAATGCCCAGAAGAGCATGGAGAAGAACATCAGGATGAGCACCACAAAGAGCCGTTCGCGCTCGACCTGATGGCTCTGGAAGGCACCGTAGATCAACCACAGGAAGGCGGCGCCGCCGAAGACGATCAGGCCGGTGCCGGCCACCGAACTTTGTTGCACCAGAAAGGCGAAGACGGGCACGGCCACGGCCACACCGCCCAGCGTGGCCAGCAGGGAATTCATCAGCCGGGCGGGATGGGGACAGGCGCCGGCATCTCGGGGCAGGCCGCCGCGCTGGATAGCCACAGCCGCCACCAGCGCGGCCAGCACCAGGGTGATGGCCACAAAACCGTTGATGATCAGGGCGGTGGCCCCTTCCTGGAAGTAAAACAGGGCGGCGGCGCTACCGAAGGCCCCACCCAAAATCATGAACTGGGTGACGATGTTGGGGGCCACGAACACGGCCAGGCCAATGAGCATACCGAAGGTGGCCAGGTTGAAGCCATAGTGCCAGCCGAACTTTTCGCCCACGTAGCCGCACAAGAGCGGCGACATGGCCGCGCCCAGGTTGATGCCCATGTAGAAGATGGTGAAGCCGGCGTCCCGCTTGGGATTACCTTGCTTGTAGAGAGAGCCGACGATGGTGGAGATGTTGGGCTTGAAGAAACCGTTGCCGGTGATGAGCAGACCCAGCGCCAGGAAGAAGGCGGTCTGGTTTTGGATGCCCATCAGCAGGTGTCCCAGCGCCATCAGCGTGCCACCGATAATGACGGCCACGCGCGCGCCCAGCAATTTATCGGCCAGCATGCCGCCGATGAAGGGAGTGGCGTAGACCAGCGCGGTATAGGCTCCGTAAATTTTGTAGGCGTTGGCGTCGTTGTAGGCCAGGAAGCCTTTGATCATGTAGAAAACGAGCAGGGCCCGCATGCCGTAGTAGGAGAAGCGCTCCCACATCTCCGCGAAAAAGAGCGTGAAAAGTCCGGCCGGGTGGCCTAAAACCGTTGCTTCTTGGGGCTTATCTGACATGAGGTTCCTCCGTTTGTTCGACACCCGATTCTAGTTGCGGCGCCCGAGGGCGACGTTGCCGTTCTATGAATAAGTGGACGAGGGACCTTCATACAGTTCTTGCAGGCCATGCACGGCGCATCCAGAGGCTGCCTGCCGGGACGGCCGGTTTGCGTACGAAGAGGTGACGGCCGCTGGTTGCGTTCCGCGCCTTCGGATAGCGACTCACCTTTTCATCCAGTTCGCTGGCCAGTCGGCTTAAGGAAGGTTTCCCCATGTGCATTCCCCCGGTCGGTCCAGTCGTCGGCGCGCAGGCCCACGACATCAATTTGGGTTTGCTTGTCCCAATATTCACCGATTTCGAAGTTGGCCCTGACCTGGCTTCTCGACACATCCCCTCAAAACAGCTACCGATGAACGAGTCCAATTGAGGTTTGATAAGCTCTAGAAAAGCCTTCTCCGGACCCAGTTGAGCCAGGATTCGGGAAGACGAAATAAAACCAGAATCGCAACAGGGATCTTCCAGCACAAACGGAGGGTGGCGAGCGGTCGGTGAGAGGATGCCGCCGACGCAGATAGCCAAGTTCGACCAATTAATTGAGATAATAGGCCACCGACCGCTGGCAGGTCATGAGGATGGCTAGTTACGACTGCTCCCCCCGGTTGAAGCACCAAGTCCTATTCTTTTGCCCGTTTCAGCTGGATTCTAAAAGTACGCTTATACCCGGGGGCGAGTATGGGGGCCGCTGGGCCATCTCTCCCTGACTACGTAGAGTGTAGCCAGACGATAAGTCCGGAGGACAACGGGATGAAGAAGTTGATGCTGATATTGACCGCCACCGGTTTGCTGGCCGGTAGCGCCTTCGCGGAATGGGATTTTGATGTCCACGGAGCCGAGATCGCCCGACCTCGCATGGCTCTTACTCAGGCGCAACGGGCGATGTTCCTGGCCGGACTGGAACTCGAGCTGACCGCCCCCGTGCCGGTGGCTGTAGATCCGCTGGAGCAGGCCGCTGAGGCCGCCCGCCAGGCCTTCGAAGCCTCGGCTGAAGTGTTGCAGATCGAAGCCGCTGGCCGCTAGACGAAAGATTCACTCACGGAAAACGCGTCGGCGCCTGACACGATGGTGTGGTGCATGAGCGCGTCTTTTCCGTTTTCAGGATCTGCCCAGAAAGCGGCCCAGAGCGCGCTGCAACTGCACCGCCGGCGTGGCCTGAGGAGAATTCTCCTCTAAATACTTGGATTCGGGGTTAGCGAAGTCAGCGGCCCGCACCCGTAAATGGGTGGCTTCCGGGCCGTCTCCCCAAAGACCCCAATCGACCCAGGGTGATTGTTCCAGGTCGTCGGCCAGGGCGGCTACTTCCTCGAGTTTCTCCGCGTCTTCCATCAGCGCAGTTGTTCCACGAAGCGGGCCAGCTTCTCCAGTCCCTGCTCGATATTCTGATTGCTGGTGGCAAAGCTGGCGCGCACGTGGTTGGGTCCGGCGAAGTCTTCGCCCGGCACCACCGCCACCTGAGCGTGACTCAACAGCGATTCGGCGAAGGCCGCCGCCGTTTCCAGCTTCTTGCCGGCCGGGTCGGTTTTGCCGAAGTGGGCCGAAATGTCGGGAAAGACGTAAAAGGCGCCGGTCGGCTTGCAGCATTTCACGCCCGGAATGGCCGAAAAAAGGCGATGCATCAACTGGCCGCGCCCGTCAAAGGTCTGGCGCATCTTTTCCACTTCGTCCTGCGGGCCGGTCAGGGCGGCCACGATGGCCGGATAGATGAAGCTGGTGATGTTGCTGGTCATCTGGCCCTGCAGTCCGGCCATGGCCTTGATGAGCTTGGGTTCGGCCACGGTGAAGCCGACCCGCCAGCCGGTCATGGCATAGCTTTTGCTCAGGCAGTTGAAGGTTACGGTGCGTTCGAACAGATCCGGGTGGAGCGAGGACCAGCTCACGAACGGATCGGCGCCGTAGACCAGCCGTTCGTAAATATCGTCGGCGAAGACGAGGAGCTGAGGATGGCGCAGCACCACTTCGGCCAGCGCCTTGAGTTCAGCCGGCGAATACATGGTGCCGTTGGGATTCGAGGGACTGTTGATGATCAGCACTTTGGAGCGCGGCGTGATCGCTTTCTCCAGCTGTTCCGGGGTTATTTTGAAATCATTGTCGACACTTCCGGGAACTTCCACCACGCTGGCGCCGCACAGGCGGGCCTGCTCGGGATAGCTGACCCAGTAGGGGGCCGGGATGATGACTTCATCGCCCGCTTCGACCAGGGCCATGAAGGCCAGATAGAGGCTGTGCTTGCCGCCGCAGGAGATGAGCACGTTCTCGGGGCCGAGGTTGCGGCCTAACCTGGGTTCCATGTATTGAGCCACCGCCTTGAGAGCGGCCGGCGTGCCGTTGACCGGCTCGTATTTGGTGAGCCCCTGCTTGAGGGCCTCGTTGGCGGCGTCTTTGATGTGCTGAGGGGTGTCGAAGTCGGGTTCACCCGCTCCAAACCCGATGACTTTGTGCCCTTCCGACACCATTTTCTTGACCAGGGCCGTGACCGCGAGGGTACTCGAGGGTTTCATGACTTGAACTCGTTGAGCCAGCTTCATTGCGTTTACCTTTTCCATACAGGGACCCTCCGCCCTTGGTGTTCTAGGGGGGACTGCGCCTCCCCCTAGGACCCCGCCTTGGTGTTCTAGGGGGGACTGCGTCACCCCCTAGGACCCCCCGCCCTTGGTGTTCTAGGGGGGGACTGCGTCACCCCCCTAGGACCCCCCGCTTTCTCTTGGGAAACATCGGTTCCTGCGCGCACAAGGCATGGCTGCGGGGGAAATCGAACGGACCCGCCCATGCGACCGAAAATCGTCCTCAAATTTGGCGGGACCAGCCTGGCCACTCCCGAGTCATGGGGGAAAGTGCTGGATATCATCGAGTCCAGACGCGCCCTGAATCCGGTCGTGGTGGTGTCGGCGGTGGGGTCGACCAAAAACCGGGCTAAAGTCACTGATCTGCTCCAGGCCCTCATCGAAGAGCCCAGGCTGGGCCCCCTACAAGAAATTCATGAAGGCCTGCTCGAATCGCTGGGACTGGCCACCGATTTGCTGGCCGATTTATTCGAGCAACTGCTGGCTCACTTGCAGGCCGACCTGCCTCTGGAAGAAAAGCTCGATCGGGTTATGGGCTGGGGCGAGCGCTTGTCCGCCCGCATGATGGCGGCCGCCCTGCGCTCGCGCGGCTGGGAAGCCCAGGACCTCTCGCCGCAAGAACTGGGGCTGGTCAGCGACGACCGTTTTCAGGACGCTTCCATCCTCGAGAGTTCGCTGGAGCCGATGGCTCAGAAGATTTTCCAGTTGCGCGGGCTGCCGGTGGTGCCCGGCTACGTAGGCGTGACGGCCGATGGGCGACCCACCACCCTGGGTCGCGGTGGTTCCGACTACACGGCGGCGGTGGTGGGAGCGGCTCTGAAGCGCGAGGTGGAGATCTTTACCGATGTGGATGGGGTGGCCACCACCAATCCGAATTTTCTGCCCAGGCCCTTTCGCGAGGAAGGCCATCCCCACACTATTCCGCAGTTGTCTCACGAGGAGGCCTATCAGATGGCCGCTTTCGGCAGCAAAGTGCTCTATCAAAAATGTCTGGCGGCCGCCACCATGGCTTCGCGCAAAGGACGCCACCTGCGTTTGACCGTCAAGAACACTTTCCATCCCGACCATCCGGGCACGGTGCTGCAGGGCCATCGTTCGCCGGCGGGCGTGCCCAAAGGTATTACCGCCCTGGAGGGCGTGCCGGTGCTCACCGTATATCTGGACCGAGAAGACGACTACCGCCCGCTCTGGCGCATGGTGGAAGAATTGCCCGGCGTGCGCCTGCTCATGGCCAGCTACTCCAGCGGCCGCGCCAGTTTTGTCTTTGACCGGTGCACCCCCGAAGTGCAGCAGTTGGAAAAAGACTTTCCCGACAGCCACCTTTCCAAGGACCAGGTCCTTTTGAAGGTGGTGGGTGACGCCATCGGCGAGAATCACGAGGTGCTGGCGGCCATCCATCAGTCCATCGAGTGGCTGCCGCGGGCCGAGGGCGAAGTGGTGCCGCCCGTGCATAAGAGTCCGCAGTTGTTGACCGACAGCACTTTTGAGATCGTGGTGCGCAAGCGCCACTTTCAGGCGCTGCTTCTGCAACTCTATCGCCAGTTGTTCTGCCGTCACGAATTATACTGCGGCATGTTGGGCCTGGGCACGGTGGGCAGCGGTGTTCTCTATTACCAGAGCCATCTGCATGATTCGGCCAAGGCCCGCAGCCAGTGGCGTTTTCCGATTGCGGCCGTGCGCGATGCCGACAAGAAGCGCGAGCACTTCTCCGGTCAGCTGGTCACCGACCCCCGGTTGGTGGTGGAGGATCCGCGCGTCGACGTGGTGTTGGAGTTGATGGGCGGGTTGGAACCGGCTCGCAGCCTCATCTTGAAAGCCCTGAGTATGGGCAAGCACGTGGTCACGGCCAACAAAGCCGTGCTGGCCGAGCACGGCCTGGAGCTTTTCGCGGCTGCTCGCAAACACGCCCGCATTCTGGCTTTTGAGGCCAGCGTGTGCGGGGAAATTCCGGTGCTCGACGTGGTCCGCCACATGCCCAGCAATCAGGACGTGCAGGGCGTGCTGGCCATCGCCAACGGCACCAGCAATTATTTGTTGACCCACATGGCGGCCGGTCAGCCTTACGATGAGGTTTTGGCGGCCGCTCAAGAGGCCGGTTTTGCCGAAGCCGACCCTTATTTCGACGTCTCCGGCGCCGATGCCAGTCAGAAACTGGCCCTTTTGAGCAGCTTGATTTTTCACTGTTGGGTTCCCTGGGGGGAAATCCGCCGCCAGGGCCTGGAAGAACTGTTGCCCGTCGATTTCGCCAGCGCCCGGCGCTTTCAGTGCGCCATTCGACCGCTTTCTTGTTGCCGGCGGAGCGCCGACGGCCTGGAATTGTGGACCAGTCCGGCGCTGGTGCCGCTCGAACATCCGCTGGCTTCGGTGCGCCAGGAGACCAACGCGGTGGCTCTGCAGTTGGCCGGCCGCGACGAGCCCTTTACGCTGGTGGGGAAGGGGGCCGGGCCCTTGCCCACGGCCCGTTCGGTGGTGCGCGATCTGACCCAGTTGCGCCAGATGACCGCTCTGCCTCCCTTGCAACCGGCGGCCTTGCGCGACTGGCGCTCGGTGGTGCAGGGCTGGTATCTGCGCTGTAGCGTGACCGATCAGCCCGGCGTATTCGCGGCCGTGGCCACTTCCCTGGCTGAGTTGGGATTGTCTATCCGCGAGGCCACCCAGATTTCCGATCCCGGCGATCTGGCCCATATCGTGCTGGCTCTACAACCGTGCAGCTGGGGTCAGATCGAACAAGTCAAACAAGCCATTTCCGCTCATTCCTGGAGCCGTGAAGTGCTGTGTCTGCCCACCCTGTGAGCGGCTACCAGACGCCCTCGCCGCTGCTGGCCCAGGCGGTCGAAGCTAGTCGCCGCCGTTCTTTTGTTTTGTCTCCCCAGCGCCATCACTGGGTGCTGACCGAATACAAGGTCTTGCTTGAGCTGTGCGACCTGTCCGAACCGGAAATGCGCCTGGCCGGATTGCGTTTCCACCCGGAGTGGCGCCTGTGCAACCGCGATCTTTATTATGACGCACTTTCTTTCCAGGATTTGCAGGGGCAGGTGCGCGCTATCGAGGGGATGCCGGAAGCCCCGCGTATCCGCACTTTGAACTGGTCGCCCGACGGTCGCTACCTGGCCTTCAGTCACAATGACGAACTCTGGCTGGCCGAGGTGGCCAGCGCTCAGGCCCGGCGTCTGGCCGGGCGGCTCAACCAGGTGAACGGCACAGTCAATTTTCGCTGGCTGCGCGATTCCAGCGGTCTGCTGGCCCAGTTCGTACCGGCTGGTCAAGGCCCGGCACCGGCGGCGCCGGCCGTGCCCGGCTCGCCCATCTTGCAGGAACACGCCGGTGGGCGTTCGCCCAGTCGCACTTTTCAGGATTTGCTTAAGAACGAGCACGATGAAGCTCTCTTCGTGCATTACCTGAGCAGCGATATGGTGCGCATCGACCTGCAGGGCGAGAGGCAGGTGGTGCTGGCCGATAAACTTTTCTCGGGCTTTACCATTTCCCCGGACAATCGCTACATTTTGTATTCCGAGATCCTGCGCCCGTTCTCGTACCAGGTTCCCATGGGCCGCTTTCCCTTGCGTACCGCCGTGGTGGATTTTTCGGGCCGGGAAATCGAGGTCATTTCCGAGTTGGCCCTTCAGGAGAGCACTCCGCCTGATTTTGACGCGGTGCGCCCGGGTCGTCGTTACGCCTGTTGGCGTGAGGATGAAGCCTGCACGGTGATTTGGTTGGAAGCCCGCGACGGTGGCGATCCGCGCCAACCGGCCGAGGTTCGCGATGCTTTGATGCAGAAGGCGGTAGGGGAGGAAGCGCGCGTCTTTTTAGAAGTGGCGGGCCGTATCGAATCTCTCTCTTTTGGCGACGATGACCTGGCGATTGTTCAGGAAGGTTGGTGGAAGACGCGCAACCGCAGGGTCTGGCGCGTTTTCCCGGGCCGCGGCCAGCGTGAATTGCTCTTTGAGTATTCCAGCGAGGATGACTACATCAATCCCGGCCGTCCCCTGATTCAACTGGACGATCAGGGGCGGCAGCGCTTGATTCGCAGCGGCCAGAGCATCTATCTGGTCGGGGCCGGCGCTTCGGCTGAGGGAGAGCGGCCGTTTCTCGACCGCTTCGACCTGGTTTCCAAGACCAGCCAGCGACTTTTCCATAGCGACGCGCCTTTTTACGACTATCCGGTCGGCCTGCTGGATACCGAAGCTCACCATATCTTGCTCCAGAGGGAGAGCCAGACGCGCCCTCCCAACCTGGTGCTGTGGCACGACCAGCAGGCCCGCGAACTGACCGAAATCGAACCAGCCGTGCCCATGCTGACTCGGGTGGGCAAGGAATTGATTCGCTATCAGCGTCGCGACGGCGTCGAGTTGACCGGCACTTTGTACCTGCCTCCCGATTATGACGGCAGCCCTTTGCCGGGGTTGCTCTGGGCCTATCCCAGCGAATACAAAAGCGCCGCTCGCGCCGGGCAGTTGCGTGACAGCCCGTATCGCTATATTCACCCGTCCTGGGGCGGACCGCTGTTTTTCGCGCTGCTCGGCTATGCGGTTTTAGACGATCCCAGTTTTCCGGTGGTGGGTGAGGGCGAGGAAGAGCCCAATGACACCTACGTGAAGCAGTTGCTGGATAGCGCCGAGGCCGCCATCGACGAACTGGAGCGCCGCGGCGTGGGCGATCGCTCCCGGATGGCGATCGGCGGGCACAGCTATGGAGCCTTCACGGCCGCCAATCTGCTGGCCCATAGCCGCTTTTTCAAGGCGGCCATCTGCCGTAGCGGCGCCTACAATCGAACTCTCACCCCGTTTGGTTTCCAGGCGGAGGAGCGCATCTACTGGCAGGCTCGCGAGACCTACCAGAACATGTCGCCCTTCCACGTGGCCGATCAGATTCAGGACGCGGTGCTACTCATCCACGGCGCCGAAGACTCCAACTCGGGAACGTTTCCGTTGCAGAGCGAACGCTTTTACCAGGCCTTGAAAGGCCTGGGCGCTCGGGCCCGCCTGTGCATTCTGCCCCTGGAAGACCACGGTTACCGCGCTCGCGAGTCCGTGCTCCATTGCTTATGGGAAATGGAACAGTGGCTGGAGCGCCACCTGGCTACTTAGAACTGCTGCCTTTGGATCCGCCGGAGTCGCCTTTGCCGGCATCGGAAGCGCCCGATGAGCCGGGTCCGGCGCTGCCACCCTTAGAGCCGCCGGCGTTGCCGGCTCCGGAAGTACTACCCTGAGAGGCGGCACCCTGAGCCGAAGAACTGTTGCTGGATGAGCTCGAGGGAGAGGATGTCCCCGGGGCGTTCTGACCGGAACCAGCGGTTGCCTGAGCACCCGGAGAGGATGGAGAGCCAGAGGCTCCGGCAGCCGCGCCCGTCACGCTGCTGGCTTGAGCGCCCACCGCGGAAGGAGCCGAAGGAGCAACTGCATCGGTCACACTGGTGGGCTGAGCGCCAGCAGCTGAGGGAGCCGAAGGAGCCGGGCCGAAGGCGCTGGCCAGACCGGAAACCACCCCGGCGGCCTCGGGGGCCTCGGTTGCGTCGGGTCCGATGCTGACACTATCTGGCGCAGAACCGGTGGGAGCAGCCGGGGCTGCTGGGGAATTCAGGGTCGTGCCGATGGGGCCGGGAGAAAGGGTAGGACTGGGGGTGCCAAAAGAGCCGATAGACGGGATGGCCAAGTTTCATACCTCCAAGTTTTCCCCCAGTAGCCACCTGCATTCTTTCTGGAACAGGGCTATCCCTCCACTTAGAGGTGTCGCAGCAGATAGCGAGCGGTGGCGGCCGCCACCAGGTTGGGGAGTTTGAGGCTGAGCAGGTGGCCCAGGATCTGTTTGCGCACTTCCGCTTTGGGGACGACCTGGCTGGCGGCCAAAAGAATACGGGACTTGAGGTCCTCGTTTTCAGCCAGCGCCAGCGCCTGCTGATAGGCCTGATTCGCTTCCGCCTCTCGTCCCGAGGCCAGTAAGGCGTGGCCGTGGGCGAAATGCAGCGCAGCATGCTTGGGATACTGACCCAGTCCCTCAAGCACGCGCTCCAACCGGGGAGGAGCTGTCCCGAGTAATTCGAGTTCCAGCAGCCACAGATCGTGGCCAATGCGGCCGGCTGCCAGTTCCTGAGCCAGCCAGCTATCGTGGCGGACCTGGGACCAGCCTGGCGCCAGACGTTCCAACTGCTTGTAAGAGGCGTTGGCTTCCGCGTAGCGCTTGAGGTGCAGCAGGCAGTGTCCGGCCAGATGGCGACAATCGGGTTCGTAGGCATCCAATTGAGCCGCCTTGGAAAAAGACTCCAGAGCCGCGGCGTAGTTGCCCTGCTCGGCGGCCTGGCGGCCCTGAGCGGTGAAAGCCGCGGCCAGAGCCAGCGTGGGCCGGTTACGAGCCAGAAAAAACGATACCTGGCCGGGGTCGGCGTCGCTGGGGAGCTGGTCCACTTCCATCTGGACCCCGCCCAGCGAAGCCACCGCCCGGACCGGAGGAGCCTGACAGGCGCGCGCGTTGGCGTTGGCCTGAGAGGGGTCCTTGCCTTGCGCGCTCAGAGCCTTGCCCAAGGTGAGCGCATGGCCTTGGGCGACATCGGGTTGTCCTCGATAGCGTTCCAACTCATAGAGGTGGCCCAGGTTGGCGTAGACCCCTTCCCAATCCCGCTGGCTCTGACAGAGGGCCACGGCTCTACGCAAGTGAGCCTCGCCCTTCTCGAAGTGGCCTAATTGAAATTCGCATTCGCCTAATTTGCCCAGGGTCGTGCCCTGATACTGGTCGGCTCCTTCTTGAGCGCCTTGATAGCCGGTGACCAGAAACGGCTCAAGAATTTTCACCGCCTCCGCGAAGCGCAGTTCCTTCATCAATTCGGTGGCCTGGCGCAAGCCCGAGCGCCAACTGGAAGGCTTGCCGTCATTGAGCATGTCCAGCGGGCGGTCCTCGCCGAGCTCGGCCATTTTCTGGGCTACTCCCAGCAGACCGGCCGCGTATTTTTGCGCCATCTTGGGCTTGGGAGAGACGGCCTGCCAGACGGCAAACTCCTGGATGATTTCGTCTTTCTTTTGGCGGCACAGCTCGCCCAGTTCCACCTGCAAGTCTCGCTCCACCAGGGCGAACAACTGGTCTCGAGTCTTGTCAGATTCTTTAACGGGTCCTTTTAGAAAGCCAAACATCCGCCACCGTTCTACCCTTTTGGTGGTTGTCCCCCTGTGTGGGCAAGGTTTCAGGGGGACGCTAGAAATTGGTAGGTGACTCCGAGCTCGTTGGCTACTCGGGAGAGTTTGAAATCTGCAGTCAACAATGAGATTCCGTTGGTGAAGGCTACGGCTAGATGAAGTGAGTCCAATGTCCTGAGTGGCGTTGTCAACCGCGACACCCACTGACGGGCCAGTTGATACTCTGCTGGTCCGACTTCCCTCCACTGATAGGCTCCGGCTGACTTATGGACTTCGAAGAGCGAGAGGACACGGTTGGCTGCAGTTGGATCAAGCTGTCCCGTGCGCACTTTGAGGGATACGGCGGAGCAGAATTCTAAGTCAACCAGGCGGCTGATGATGGGAACTTGCAGACTGGTGAGCTTTGATTGAGCCAGCGGACTCAGCGCCTCCGGGCAGTAGTAGGCCGCCAGGACGCTGGTGTCGATGTAGGCTTTCAAAAGCGTTCTTGTTCTCGGTTCTCGATCACTGTGGCGGAGAGCCCGGCTCCCTCAGGAAGGATGAGAGAATCCCGGAATTCTTGCAGATCGGGGAGGGGGTAGCCTTCGGGGGCGACGGGGCCAAGCATGGCGACTTTCTTGCCACGGCGGGTGATGGTGATCGACTCTCCTAATTCGGCCCCATGGATGAGTTCGCTGAGCCGTTCTCTGGCCTGGCGCAGGTTGACGGATTCCATGTCTCCTCCTTGTGTATTCATGAAGTGTACGCACATGGCTGCCAGTCGTCAAGGCATGCAGATACACGATTCGTCAGCGGGTCTAAACCGTTTCCATGCGAGCGATGATTTCCCGGAAGAACGGTTCGGACCACACCTGCAGAGAGGACGGATCGCGGACGAATCGACTCACTTCCTGGCGGGCTTGCTCCAGGTCGACTCGAGCGATGGTCTGGTCCAAGAGTTCCAGCAAGTTAACCCTGGAAAACGGGGTGGAACCCTCCCAGTGCCCGGATGCTCGCAGGCGTTGTTCCAGATGGGCGAGATGCAGGCGGGGGTGGCGAGCCAGATACCATACCAGATCATACCAATCGCGGCCTTTGACGCGCGGCTTCCATTTTCGGCACAGCAGGGCGTGCATTTTTCCCGCAAAAAGGTCGGGCAAGCTGTAGGCTCTGACGGAAAATGGCACCGGCAGCAAAATTGCGCGGCTTTCTGTGGCGAATCCGGCTGGAGGATCGGTATCGACTTCCAATTTGATTTTCAGCACTTCGTCGCGGTGCAGTTGCCCGGTCAGGTGGGTGGCCCGGATCAAGATCAGGTGCTGCAGGGTGTTGGCTTTCAGGAAAGCGGACTCGATGGCGGAGTTGTTCTTGCGCTGAACCTGAAAGCTGACTTCGAATCCAAAGCTCAAGAGTTCTCGGCACAGCGACTCTTGGTAGGTTTCCAGAGTGAAGGCCGGATTGGACTCAAGCAGCGAGAAGTCAAGGTCCTCCGAATAGCGGTCAAGACCGTAGAGCACGCGCAGGGCGGTGCCGCCGTAAAAGGCGGCGTGCTCGAAGAACTTGCCCCGCCAGAGTCCAAGCAGGGCGATTTGCTGGAGGATCTCGCGTAACGCATTGAGCGAATCTTCTCGGGTCACCAGCTGATAGCGCGCCAGCATTTGCTCGATCGCTTCATTCATGATCTATCTCCGTTTCTAAGTATTTGATCAAGAGTTGCACTCGCCTGGACCGGAAAGCCTTGGCGATATGGGCCAGTCTGGCCCGATCCAGGGTGCGCAACGAGGCTTCGTCCAGTCGCAGGTCGTGCAGCAGGTACTCCTCAAAATCTTGGCGCCCGCCCGGTTTGTAGCGCTTATCGCTCCAGAGTTTGTCGATTAACGCCTTCTCTGGCGAAGCCGCCAGATGGTTTGTGTCGCCGCCGGCCACCCATTGCATGCCCGGTGTATAGCGATGCAGGGAAAGCGGCAGGTAGCTAAACACCCCAAGGGGAGTCTCAAAAACCCTCTTCTCTCCGGTGGTAACGGAAGTTACTTCGTCAACCCTTTCTGGGATCAATCCGCAATGGCTCAATACGAAGTCGAGGCTTAAGTAAGACGGTCCGTAGATCAAGTTAGCCAGAACCTCGCGAGGGATCGGGGCGCGCCGATAACGCTCTCCGAATACATAAAGTCCCTTACGGATTCGAATCAGGCTCCCCTCCGCGAGAAAAGCACTGATGCGGTCTCGAGGCTTGGAATACTGGCTCAGGAGCGTGGTGAGCTGTTGATAATCCAGCCAATCCAACTTTACCCGCTCCCGAAGATCCATAGCGGTCAGTAGCATCGTTTTAGTTTATCCATTTATGGGCAGTATGTCCAATATTTATGGACATACTGCAGATTTTTAACGATAGGGAGAAGTGAAATCTTCGCCTGCGAAGTGATACCCGGTCTCTTATTGACAGGCCCTCTCGGCGAGCTGCTGAAGATGCTCTGCTGGATCAGACGCTGGTGCGCAATTGATCAGGCGACAAGCCGCCTTCCCTCCCGGGTTAAGGGGAGATGAAGATGGGGCGTTCTCCGAAGAGGAGAGGATCTCGGGCGCGCCGGGGGTAAGCCCCGGCCGTGTTGGCCAGAGCCATGTTGGGCAGCTTTCTATTGGCCGGGGTGCTGGGCGCGGCGGGGTTCACCTGGCTCGATCTTGAGTTGCTGCGGCGCATTCACGCGCATGAGGGCGATTCGTTGCGCTGGGCGGTGTTTCTGCTGGCTGTTCTGCCGCTGACGCTGGCCTGCTGGGCCGTGCCCCTGGCTGTTCTCTTCAGATTGCGCTACGATCGGCGCGTTCCGGCCGGATTGCCAAGCTGGCGGCGAGGCCATTTGCTCGGTCTGCAGGCGCACTATCGCTCGGCCTTCTGGCGCGGCTACGCCTCGCTCTTCGCCTGGAGCCTGCTGTTGCTGCCAATTTATCTGTTCGCGCTGCACTGGTGGCTGGTTTGGAGCCATCTGGCGCTGCTGATCTGGGCCGCCCTGCGCTCGGCTCTGCGCCAGGCGCGCCTCAACCGGGAGGAATGCGTCGTTTTGGACCAGCAACGGCGGGTCGCCTGGGTGCCGCCCTACGGTGAGATCGCCTGGGCCGACCTGAGGGTGGAAGTCAAGGAAGAATTGACGGTCACCCCCAAAAAAGATCTGACCTGCTGGTGGGTCACCGTCAACGGCCAGAATTGGAAGCGCTGCGAACTGAGCGAGCAGGCTCAGGCTATCGCCGACTGGCTGGCGACAGCCACCAGCTCTGTCTCGAGGCAATAGTGCGTCGCGGTTCTGGTTTCCCGCCGGCCCGGGATTTCCGGACCTTTTCAGGCCCCCATGGGAGAATAGAGCTTCGAGATTTAATGCAGGCTAAGTCTTGACTTTAACAAAATGGTAACATTTAGCCAACCCGCATAGGGCCGGGATCGGTTATAACGAACGTTACGTTAGCCTAACTGGGGAGTCTCCATGTCGCTCTTTGGACCAAAAATCGAAACCACTCAGCAGCTCGCCGCCGAGACGCTGAGAAAGATGACCAAGAGCAGTTGGACCGGCAATCTGCCGACCGAGGCGGAGCAAGTCGAAATGGGCGACAAATTCGTCGCCGACCTGCCCAAATACAGCAAAAACCCCCTGGAAAAGAATCTGGCCGAAGTGGCCCAGCAATCGGCGGGCGAAGTGCGCTCGGTTACGGCCAAACTGGCCCTGCACAAGGCTGCCCTGGAGGCGCTGACCCAGCAGCTCAATGGCAGCGCCGGCGGCGTGCTGGCCGGAGTGGCCAGCAAGGTACTGCTGCAATCAGGCCTGCTCCAGCCCGAGGAGCGAGCCAAAGTCGGGGCACGCTTTCTCGGCGGCATTGCCCAGGCCACCAACAACGAGGCGGAAAAGACCGTCAGCAATCTGGCTTTGAACGCCGGCAAGCCGCTCCGAGCCATGGTTCAGGGCGCCCTGTCACAGGCTACGCTGCAAACGATTTCCCAGGGATTGACCGGCGTGAATGGTCCGGTCCTGGCCCAGTTGGGCAGCGCTGCCATGGGTCTGTCCTCCAGCCAGGATCTCTCGGACCGGGCGGCGCTCGGCACCTCGGTGCTGGCGGCGATTACCGCTTCGGCCAACGCCAACGAAGCCGAGAAGGGCCTGCTCAGCGCCCTCAGCGGTGCCGGCAAAGGCCTGAGGGCCGCTTCTCAAACGGCTCTGGCCCAGGCCGGACTGGAAGCCGTGGCCGGCGGAGTCACTTCGCTGACCGGCCAGAAGCTGGCCGAGGTGGCCGCCAAAGCCATGAATTTGAGCGACGCCGCCCCGCCCGCCGAGCGCGCGGCTCTGGCCGGCGCCCTGCTGACCAACCTGAACGCTTCGAGCCTGACCAACGACAGTGAAAAATCGCTCTGCCAGATGATGCAGGCGGCCGGCCAGACCCTTCCCGAGGTTTCCAAAGCCGCGCTGGGACAGGCTTCGCTGGCCTTCATGGCCGGCGGGGTCAACGGTCTGACCGGGCGCTCGCTGGCCCAGATCGGTGGCCAGGCCCTGGCTCTGCTCGGCACCGCCAAACCCGAAGAGAAGTCCGCCCTGGGCAAGGCCGTCCTCACCAGCTTCGCCAGCCTGGCCAGCGACGAGGAGAAGGCTTTTGTGCAAAACCTGCTGGCCGCCGGTGAGAAGCTGCCAGCGGCGGCTCAGGCGGCTTTGGCCCGGGCCGGTTTGCAATCGCTGTCGGCCGGGGAGTTCCCCAAGAGTGTCACGGAATTTGCCACTTTTGGCCAGACCGCCATGGAACAGGCTAAAGGCGCCCAACCGCAAGAGCAGGCGGCGGTTGGTCAAGCCGTCTTCAAGCTGGTGGCTGAGCTGCCCTCGGCCGGGCCCGGTGAGAAAGCCTTCGCTCAAGTGGTCAGCGGTGCCGGAACCGAGCGTGCTGCTCCCGCCACTCAGTTGGCCGTGGCTCAAGCGGGTTTGGATATTTTGAGCAAGAGAATGGTCGCCCCGGTGGGCGTGGTGCTGGCCGGATTGGTGCTCCATACCAAGGTGGAGCCCAGAGACCAGGCCCCTTTCAGCAGCGCCATCCTGGCCGGTATCGCTCAGCACGGTTCCAGCCCTGATGAAAAGCTGATCAGCCGTATGAGCGCGGAAGCCGCCGCCAAGCTGCCGGCCGGTGCCGCCAACGCCATCGCCCAATGCACTCTCAATTTGCTTTCCAAAGGCCTGAGCAAGCCGCTCGACGCCACCCTGGGGGAACTGGGCAAAGAGGCCATGACCCAGGTGGCCAAAGCCACCCCCGAAGAAAAGTCCGCCGTCGGCAACTTCTTCCTCAATGCCATCGGCAACCAGTCGGCCAATCCCAAAGAACAGGCTCTGTGCCGTGTGGCCACCGAGCTTTGCGCCGTGCAAAAGTCGGTTCCGGCGCGCGTCAGAGTGGTTGAAGCCACCCTGGAGAAACTCTCCAAAGGCACCGAGGAAACGTCCGGCAAAGCGCTGGCTTCTCTGGCTCTGCAACTGATGCCGACTATCGCCGGTGACAAAACCAGCGAGGCCGATCAGCGCAGTCTGGCCATGACCTACCTTTCCGGCATCGCCAAGGAAAGCGAAAGCGCCAGCGACCGGGCTCTCAGCAAACTGGTGGCTCCGCTGGCCGGCTACCTGCAGGACGTGCCCACCGGTCTGAAGCTGGCTCAGGTCACCCTGACGGCTATCCAGAACGGCGAACCCGATGTCGCCAAACTCGGGCACGAAGTCTTGAGCGGGCTGGCTCCCGAGAAGCTCTCGGAGCGGCTGAATATTTCCCGTACCTTCGTGCAGCATCTGAGCGACGAGGAATCCAACTCCGGTGCCCGCGAGCAACTGGAGAATTCCAGCCTGTTTCGCACCGACGAAGCGGTGGCCACCGTGCTCAGCGGCTTCCTGGCCAGGACGGCCGGCCAGGCACCCGATGCCAAGGCTCTGGAGGCGGCCACCAAAGGCGAGCTGGAAGGCCTGCGCCAGTCGGTGCTCGACGACGTCAGCGCCAACTGGCAGACGCGCATCGATCAGGAACTCTCTCAGTCCATGGACCGTGGCGTCATGCCCAAACCCGAAGAGCTGGGCAGCCTGACTCTGAACAATTCCTGGAGCGAAATCGAAGCCCGCTTCAACGACGAAATCGAACAGCATCCGCTGCTGCGCCAGGCCAGCGCCGCGGAACGCCAGGCCGTGCTTGGTCAGGAATCCTGGAAAGAATGGGCGGCTCAGTCTCGCACCAGCCTTTCCTTCGGGGAAACCTTCTTTAAGGCTGAACCGGAGGTGGTCATCTACTCGGGCAAAGATGATGCCGACAAGAAGCTGCGCCAGACCGTCATCGAGAAGCTGGTCAAGCTGGATGAGCCGGCCGATGAGCGCGACCTGGCTCTGCTCAAGCGCAGCCTCAACACGCTGCCCACCGGTATGTTGCAGGACCTGGACAAATTCAAATATTCCATCACCGTCACCCGTGACCGCGTCTCCAACGCCCACGCCAAACTCGAGGGCAAGATGGAGAAAACCGGCAACCTGACCGACATGGAAGAAGGCGCCCATATCGTGGAGCAGGGACAGAATCCGCGTATTCTGCTGCGCTCGCACTGGAAGGGCGGCCGCCTGCACATCGCCCCCGACACGATGCTGCGCGAAATCGGCAACGCTTACGATAAGGTCATGAATGTCAACAGTTCCAGCAAAGGACTGACCGGGGCTTTCAAAACCGAAGGACCGACCCTGCCGGGGCGCTTTCAGGCTGATCAGCGCATTTTTGGGTCCGAGATGTTCACTCGCTACCAGCTCGACCCCGACCGTCTGGCGCGCCAGTTCCCGCTGGCTTTCGCCGCCCTGGAGCAGGGTTACTACACCAAGCACAAGCTTGACGCCAAGGCCCTGGCCGAATTGCAGGTCACCACTCCGCCCATCGTCAACGTTAATCCCGATCCGTTCGAGGAGTTGCGCACCGTGGAGGATCTGAACCGGGTGCAAAAGGCCCAGGGGTTACCGCCCCTTCCCTACGTCTTTGAAATCAAGGGCGAGCCTCAGCACAACGTCAATGAACTGGTGGACCGGCTTGGCGAAGCCCTGCGTGACGCCCGCAATCCAGGGGTTCCGCGCTGGCGCGAAGGCGAAGGCGTGGTGCGCGTGCCGGCCGCCACTTTCAACAGTCCCGAGGCCATGGAAAAACTGCTCAACGAGCAGGTGCAGAGCGGCCGGGCCGCCTTCCTGGTGCTCGACGACCTGGCTCAGATCGGGCTCAACAGCCCCGGTTTCGCCACCCTGGGCAAATATATCGAGCGCTTCGGCGGTCAGACGCCGCTGTTGCTGCAAGGCGCCGCCGCCGACCTGGAGCGCCTCAAGACGGCTCTGCCCACGGTTCCTCACAAGCGCTTCAACACCCAGCCCTTGAGCGCTCCGATGATTACTAACCTGCTGGCCCAGAAAGCTCAGGCCGAAGGCTACGATCTGAGTCAAGAAGCCATCAGCGCCATCGGGGCCAAAGCCAAGGACGGCGAAGTGGGCCAGGCCTTCACGCTCTGGCGCGGCGTCAAATCTGCCCAGACCGAGCGCAGCGCCAGGCTGATGCCTTTCCTCGAGAGAGATCCCTCGGCGGTGTCGCGCGTCAACACCAGCGACGTGATCAACGCCAAGATGGTCAAGGAAAAGGACCCGCTCGACGAACTCGAGCGCATGGTCGGCCTGGGCGCCGCCAAGCGCGAACTGCGCAGCGTGCTGGCCCAGGTCAAGTTGCAAAAGGCCCAGGCCGAGTACGGATTGACCGGCGACCCGCCCCGCCTCAACCTGCTTTTTGAAGGCAACCCGGGCACCGGGAAGACCACCGTGGCCAAGCTCTTCGCCGACGCTCTCACCAAGGTTGGTTATCTCAAAAATAACAAGTTCAAAGAGATTCGTGTCCAGGATCTGCTCTCGGGCAGCTTCCCGGAAGAGAACGTCAAGAAGTTGTTCGAACAAAACAAGGGCGCGGTCATCTTCGTGGACGAGATGCACCAGCTCAAGGATACCCAGGAAGGTCGCCTGGCTTTCCGGGCCATGATTCCTTACCTGGGACATCCCGAGTATGCCGACACCGTCTTCATCGGCGCCGGCTACAAAGGCGAGATGCGCGATTTGATCCGAGATGTGGACGATGGGGCGGAACGTCGCTTTACATCCGTGCCTTTTGATGACTACAACAAAGCTGAGCTGGGCCAGATCCTGGATAAAATGGTGGTGGACAAGCAGCGCGTGATCGACGAACCGACTCGCGAGGCCGCTTTGATGCGTCTGGAGAGCGAACGCCGCAAGATGAAGAATTTTGGTAATGCCGGCAGCGTCGGCTCCATGCTCGACATCGCTATCAAGAAACAGACGACCCGCCTTACCAGCGGCGAAGTGGAGATGACCAAAGAAGCCTTGCAGGCGCTGACTCCCGAGGATTTCGCCGCCGAGAAGACGCTGACGCCCGAGGAAGTCTGGAAGGAAATCGATGCTCTCGAGGGACTGGAGAACCTCAAGGCCGAGTTGCACACCCTGTGCGATTCGATCGAATACGACAAGGAGATGGGCAACGACCCGCTGGCCAGCTTCGAGCCCTATTTCATTCTGGACGGACCGCCCGGCACCGGCAAAACCACCATGGCTCGCCTGATCGTCAAGCTCATGGCCGCCTACGACATCATTCCCAGTCACGGCCTGAGCGAGAGTCAGGGCGCCGACCTGCAGGCCGGCTTCGTGGGCCAGACCACCACCAAAGTGCAGAAGCTGTTTGAAAGCATGTGGGGCCAGGGCGGCTTCATTGATGAGATCGGCGGTCTGGCCAGAGCGCCGGAAGCCTTCAAGGCCGACGCTGCCAAGACGATGTTGAAGCAGATGGAAGACCATAGGGGACGTTTCATCCTGGTAGTGGCCGACTACGCCGACCGCGTCAATGACTTTTTGAATATTGATCCGGGTATTTCCCGTCGTTTCGGACACCGCTTCAGTCTCGAGCCGCTCAGCGAAGAAGCCGCCGTGCGTTCGCTGTGCAAACAACTGGTTGGTAAAGACCTGAGTGTTACCGATGAGGTAAGAGCCCTGATCGCGACCCGTATGACCGAGCTGCACGCGGCCCCCGATTGGGCCAGCAGCGGCGACGTGCGCAAGGTGCTCAACACCGTGGTCACCCAGCAGAAGACCTGCTTTTTGGAAGCGCGCGCCAATGGACGCACGGTCGACCCCAAAGAGCTGCTGCCGGAAGCCGTCAACAATGGTTTTGACACCATCATGCGCGAGAAAAGGGCCCGCGAGATTCCCATCGAGGAACGGCCCAAGGATGAGGGGCTGCAGTCGGAAACGGCCGCCGCCACCCAGAAGCCCACCGACGTGAAAGAGGCCGAGGAAGTCAAGATCACGGCCGAGGAACAGGCCATCTTCGATGCTCAGGCCGAGGTCGATAAAGAGTTCGCTGCCCAGATCGCCAACGACCCGGCGCTGCAGGCCCAATGGGAAGCCGATCCCAACAGCGCCTATATCAAACGCCTGGCGGAAAAACTCGGGGTGACTCCGGAAGAGGCCATCAAGAGCCTCCAGAAAGTCAAGATCAAGGTCAAGAAGATGGTGACCAACGTCAAGCTGGTCAAGCGCTTCGAATACCACTGCCCCTATTGCGGTGGCATCAACAGCCCCTCGTGCGCCTACATCGGCCAGAGTCTGGATTGGAAAATCCAGCACTCGCTCAAGAAGCCGTGGACCGAGGAAGTCAAAGAGAATAAGGAAGTTGAGGTCGAGGTCGATCGTGATTAATCCGACTCCCGGCTCCATCAAAGCGCAAGAAGGCTTGAAGGCGATGCCGCGCGGCAGCGGGGTGAGCCAGCAGGCCAAGACCGGCGATACCTTCGTGGCCAGCATCGCGCAAGAGACCACCGAACCGGTCGAGCGCGAGCTCTGCCGCGTGGTTCAGGAAACCGGCGGCAAGGTCGTGTCCGACGCGGGCAAAGCCGCGCTCTCCCGGGCCGCTCTCAACCTGCTGGCCCAGGGTGTGACCGGCTCGCTGGGCGGCCTGCTGGCCGGCCTGGGCCTGGAAGTCATGGACAAAGCCAACGCCACTCCCCAGCAAGATCAGGTGCAGGTGGGCCAAAAATTGCTCAGCGAGATTGCCGCCGCTACCGAGAATGACGGGGAAAAAGTCCTCTCCGGCATGGCTCAGACCACCCTCAACCGGCTCGACACCAACGCCTCCAAGGTGGCCGTGGCTCAGTCCATGCTGCAGGCCATTCACACCGGTCTGGCTGTCTCCATGGGTGGCATGCTGGCCGGCGTCGGCGTGCGTGCCATGGCCGGGGTGGGAGAGGCTCAGCTCAAGAACCAGGCGGTGGCCGGAGCACAATTCTTGCAGAACATCGCCGAGAAAGGCAGTCCCGAGGAGCAGGAGCTCAGCCGGGTGGCTATCCACGCCTTTACTGCCGCGGACAGTCATGGAGCGCGTAGCGCTGTGGCCAGCGCCGCCCTGTCGGTGCTGGCTTTGGGAGAAACCAGTTCGCCTGGCCTGAAGTTAGCCCAAATGGGTTTCCAGGCCGTGTCGCAAACCGACCTGGCCGAAGTCAAGAATCGTTGCAGCGTGGGACTGAGCTTCCTGGATGGGGTGGCCGACCACAGTGGGCCCGATTCCAGCGAAGGAGTCATGGCCAGGGTGGCTATGGCCGCCTGCGAAGGCATGGACGATTACGGCGCCCGCGCCGCCGTGGCTCAGGCCACTCTGGCCGGACTCGTGCAAGGAGACGAGCTTTCTCTCGATCAACGCCTGGCTCAAGCCGGCGCCACCGCTCTCACCGGCATCGCCGCCGGTCAACCGGTGAACCGGGCCAATGCGGCCGCCGCTTTCGTCACTGCGGTGAGCGAGCACAGCAGCGATGAAGCCCGCCGCGGCTCGGCCAGGGAGGCCCTGCAGAAGGCCAGCGAATCTTCCACTTATGATGCCAAGGCGCAGGTGCTGAGTGAATTCTTGAGCCAGTCCGCTCCCGGCCTCGCCTCGGTAGAAGCCGAGACCAAGCCGGTCGACGCGAAAGCTACCGAGACTCCCGCCGCCGCCGAGAAGCCGAAGTTGGACGAGGCCAGTGCCGCCGAACTGAAAAAGGTCAAAGACAACGTGACTGGCCAGGTCGAACCGGACTGGGCAAGGCGTCTCGACGAAGAAGTGGCCAAAGGCCTGGAAGCGGGCAAACTGCCCGACCCCAAGGAACTTTCCGGTCAGTTGTTCGCTCAGAGCTGGAGCGATTGGGAAGGCAAGATCGCCGGCGCTGTCAAGGAAAACGAGAAGGTCAGCGCGCTTACGGCCGAGCAGCAGGCCGAACAATTGGGCGAAGAGGCCATGAAGAAGTGGGCCGAGTCCACCCCGGCTCCGCTCACCTTCGGTGAAACTTTCGTGGCCCGCACGGTCGAGCCCGGCCAGCTCAGCGGCGCTGACGATAAGGACCGCGAAGCGCGCACCAGGGTTATCAACAACATGGCTAAAGCGCAACTGCCGGCTGATGGCCGCGATACCGAGTTGTTACGCCAGGTGCTGGACGTGCTGCCCACCGCCGTGCTTACCGATTTGGAAAAATCCAAGTACACCGTCACCGTTACTCGTGATCGCGTCTCCAATGCCCATGCCAAGTTGGAAGGCAAAATGGAGAACGGCGCCCTCACCGATATGAATGAGGGCGCTCTTATCCTGGAAGATAAACAGAATCCCCGGATTCTGGTGCGCTCCCACTGGAAGCGGGGCCAGTTGGAAATCGACCCGGCCACGCTGCTGCGCGAAATCGGGCGTGCCTATGACAGGTCCGGTCAGCTCACCAAGTACCTGGCCGATTCCTTCAAGAACGAAGTGGCCGGCGTGCCCAAGCAGTATCAGGCCAATGCGGCTGACTTCACGGCCGAGATGTTCGTCCGTTACAATATGGACCCCGAGCGCTGCGGCCGCCAGTTTCCTCTGGCCACCGCCGCCTTCGAGAAAGCCGGTTGGAACAAGCAGAAGTTCAACCTGAAGGCCATGGCCGATCTGCAGCAATCGCATGACCCGGTGGTCAATATTTCTCCCGATCCTTATCAGGAGTTACGCACTCTGGAAGAGCTCAACAAAGTGCAAAAGGCCAAGGGCGTGCCGGTGTTGCCCTATCGCTTCGAGATTCAGGGGGACGCCAACCACAACGTGGGAGAGTTGATCGACCGTCTCGGCGAGGTTTTGCGCGAAGCCCGCAGCCCCGGATTGCCCAAATACTCGCCCGGCGAGGGAGCGGTGCGCATTCCCGCGGCCACCTTCAACAATCCGGCCGATCTGGAGAAATTCCTGAACGAGCAGGTGCAGAGCGGTCGTGGTACCTTCCTGGTGCTCGACGAGTTAGGTTCTCTGCAGGCCGACAGCCCCGGTTTCGCCACCTTGTCCAAATACGTGGAACGGTTCGGCGGTCAGACTCCGCTCTTGCTGCAAGGCTCGGGTTCGGATTTGAACCGCCTGCGCGAAGCGCTGCCCACCGCCGTGCAGAAGCGTTTTACCACCTCGCCGCTGACGGCCGGCATGATCACCGAGCTGGTCTCTCAGAACGCCGCTTCGGAAGGCTATGATCTGAGCTCTGAGGCCAAGCAGGCCCTGGCGGGAAAAGCCAAGGACGGTGAGCTCGGGCAGATGTTCGCGCTCTGGAACGGAGTCAAAACTTCCCAGACCGACCGCACTACCGAGCTGCTTCCCTTCCTTAAGGCCAACCCCATCGGCGTGCGCCGTGTGCTCACCAGCGACGTCAAAAACGCCAAGATGTCGCGTGAGAAAGATCCCCTGGAAGAGATGGAGCGCCTGGTCGGGCTGGGCAACGCCAAGAAAGAGCTGCGGGCCGTGCTGGCTCAGGTCAAGCTGCAGAAGCAGCAAGAGGAGTTCGGCATGACGGCCGAGCGCCCGCGCCTCAACCTGTTGTTCGAGGGGAACCCCGGCACCGGTAAGACCACGGTGGCGAAATTGTTCTCGGATGCGCTGACCCGGGTCGGATACTTGAAAAACAACAAGTTCAAAGAAGTGCGCGTGCAGGACCTGATCACCGGCCGCAAGCCCGAGGAGAACGTCAAGAAGCTCTTCGAAGAAAACAAGGGTGGTGTCATCTTCCTGGATGAAATGCACCAGCTCAAGGACAGCCCCGAGGGCCGCCTGGCCTTCCGGGCCATGATTCCTTACCTGGGCCACCCCGAATATGCCGACACCGTCTTCATCGGCGCCGGCTACAAAGGCGAAATGCGCGATTTGATCCGTGATGTGGACGACGGTGCCGAGCGCCGCTTTACGTCGGTGCCTTTTGACGATTACAGCAAAGAAGAACTCGGCAAAATTCTGGATAAGATGGCGGTGGATAAACAACGCGTCATCGACGAACCCACCCGCGAGGCGGCTTTGATGCGGCTGGAGCGCGAGCGCCGCAAGATGAAGAATTTTGGCAATGCCGGCAGCGTGGCTTCGATGATCGAGATCGCCATCAAGAAGCAGACGGCTCGCTTGAGCGAGGGCGAAGTGGAACTGACCAGGGAAGCTCTCATGGGCCTGATCCCCGAGGATTTCGCGGCCGAGCGCGTGCTGACCCCGGAGGAAGTCTGGAAAGAGATTGATGCGCTCGAGGGCCTGGATACGCTCAAGCGCGAATTGCGCACCATCTGCGCTTCCATCGAATATGATCGCGAGATGGGTAACGATCCGCTGGACAGCTTCGAGCCTTACTTCATCCTGGACGGGCCTCCCGGCACCGGCAAAACCACCATGGCGCGCCTCATCGTCAAGCTGATGGCCGCCTACGACATCATTCCCAGCGCCGGCCTGGCCGAAAGCCAGGGCGCCGACCTGCAGGCCGGCTTCATCGGCCAGACCACCACCAAGGTGCAGAAACTGTTTGAAAGCATGTGGGGCCAGGGCGGCTTTATTGATGAGATTGGCGGTCTCGCGAGAGCACCCGAAGCTTTCCAGGCGGATGCCGCCAAGACCATGCTCAAGCAAATGGAAGATCACCGTGGCCGCTTCATCCTGGTGGTGGCCGACTACGCCGACCGCGTCAACGAATTCCTCAACGTCGACCCCGGTATCGCCCGCCGCTTCGGACACCGCTTCAGCCTCGAACCGCTGAGCGTCGAGGGCGGCGTGCGCTCGCTGTGCAAGCAGTTAGGCGCTAAAGAGCTGACCCTGACCGAGGAAGTCACCACCCTCATCGGCGCGCGCATGAACGACCTGCACGCGGCTCCCGACTGGGCCAGCAGCGGCGACGTGCGCAAAGTGCTCAACTCCATCGTGACCAAGCAGAAGACCGCCTTCATGAACGCCCGCAAAGCCGGCCGCCAGGTCGACCCCAAAGAACTGCTGCCGGAAGCCGTCAACGCCGGCTTCGACAGCCTGATCAAGGAGAAAAACGCCAAAGGCCCGCAGAAGAAGTCCTTTGCCGACGAAATGCGCGAGTTCTTCAATAATCGCCGTTAAATTTGACTGGCCCCAGAGTCTACACACGCCCTGCTTGAAGCGGTCATGGTAAAGCAGTAGCGGTCGGCGACATGTGTTGGGGTTAACTGCGGCGTGCCGCAATGCCGGTGGACCCGCCGCTGCCTGGCATTGCGAGTGACGGCCAGCAACTCGGCTGTCTAGAAGCTCGTGGCTCCGGAGCCAACCTGGACTTCGGACAGGAATCGCCGGCCGGATAGCTTGAATGCAGGCGACCATGAAGAATGGAATCTTGGTGAATGTAATCTTGTGCGCCGCGCTGGCCAGGTCGGTGCAAGCCCAGCCTCGATGCTCCTGGCTCGATTTCTCCCCGGATGGTAAGTCGATCGCCGCCGTCTATGACTTCTGGGATGGGGAGAAGCAGTCTCACCACTGGGAGGTTCAGGTTTTGAATGTAGCGGATGGAAGCCGGCGCGCTCGTTTTCAGGGGGATGCCGGTTCGGATCAGCCGCTGCCCCTGGAGGCAAAGTTCAGTCCCAATGGACAGGTCCTGGTTGGAACCGGGGTTGGGGAGACCCTCTGGTTTTGGGATCTGGTGGCTGGCAAGCTTGTAAAGCGGGTGAGTTCGCCTCCCAAGCCAGGTGTGAGACTGATGCCATGGGGCTTGCATTTTATTGGTTCGGACCGGCTGTTAACGACGCCGGCTTTTAGCGAGAGGGGGAATTCTCGCACTCAGGCTGTGGTATGGGATGTCGCCACTCAGAAGCAACGATTGACAGCTGGTTCCACATCGGTCGACGGTCTTTGGACGGGCGCTGCTGTTTCGCCGGATCGTAAGTTATGCGCTTTGAGCTCAAAAGGTAAAGTTTCATTGCTGGACACCTCGAAATGGACCACCGCTCTGGGTCCCTGGCCCGGGCGGACGGCCACTTTTTCTGCTGATGGGACGCGAGTGGCGGTGTGTGCCGACCGGACGATACAGATCCGGACCGTTCCCGGGGGACAACTGTTGAGACAAATTAACCGCCAGGGTTCGATAGGTGGTGCGGTGGGGTTCGCAAAGAACAATCGTGTATTGGTGGTGGAGCAGGGGTATCCACTCGATTTCTACGATATCCAAACCGGCAAGAGAATCGCGCGGGTGGACCGGCGCCAGTATATGGCTCGGATGGTCGGGGAGGAACTGGCGGTAGCCGGCGAGGATGGCACGATTTCTCTGCTGGAAGCTGCCACCGGCAAGAGCATCAGCCAGACCCCCGGAGTGGGGGCCATGGCCGCCAGTCCCGATGGGAAATGGTTGGTCGTAGGCAAGCAGGACGGCAGTCTGGATTTGCTGGACCTTGCAACCCACACAGTAATCAAAACCTTTCCAGTGCCTTGATTTGAAACGTTGGACGGCTCCAGTGACATCCTCCGACTTGCCGGCCTGGTGGTAGGAATTACCGCCGACTGGTAAGTCCCGTGGCGGTGGTCCCGCGTTTGTCGGCCTGGCGGTAAGAATTACCGCGGGCTGGTAAGTCCCGCGGCGGAGGGCCTGCGCTTGTCGGCCTGGCGGCAAGAATTACCGCCGGCTGGTAAGTCCCGGGGCGGTGGCCCCCCTTGTCGGTCAGGTAGCAAGAATTACCGCCGGCTGGTAAGTCCCGGGGCGGTGGTCCCGCGTTTGACGGCCTGGCGGCAAGAATTACCGCCGGCTGGTAAGTCCCGTGGCGGAGGTCCCCGCTTGACGGCCTGGCGGCAAGAATTACCGCAGGCTGGCAAGTCCCGTGGCGGAGGTCCCCGCTTGAGGGCTTGGCGGCAAGAATTACCGCAGGCTGGCAAGTCCGTAGCGGTGGCCCCGCGCTTGTCGGCCTGGCGGTAAGAATTACCGCGGGCTGGTAAGTCCCGTGGCGGTGGCCCCGCGCTTGTCGGCCTGGCGGTAAGAATTACCGCGGGCTGGTAAGTCCCGTGGCGGTGGTCCCGCGTTTGACGGCTTGGCGGTAAGAATTACCGCCGACTGGCAAGTCTCGCTACGGGGAGGTCCCGACTTGCCGGCCTGGTGGCAAGAATTACCGCGGGTTGGTAATTTTTCGACGGCGAGAGGCCCAACTTGTCGGCCAGGCGATACAAAATGACCTCGGCGTGGTCATGAGCTTGTGGGGCGCCTCGCGGCGTGCCGTTGAAGCTGGTGAGGATGGTCCTTCCATTTTCAGGGTAGATCTGAGCCGCAGTTCTTGCACTTGCGCGCCCCGACTACTACATCTCCCCTGCAGGCCGGGCATTTGGGATGGGCTGTAGGGGTGACCGCGGCCAGAATCCAGCCGAGCGGGCCCAGCAGGATGCTGACCAGGATGCAATAGGTCATCTTGCCCTTGGATTGGCCAATGGCCGCCCCGATCGCGACGTTGAGGGCGATTCCGCCCAGAATCAAGAGGGTCTCATCCATGCTTGTTTGCTCCATTCATTTTTCGTGATGGTTTCAGTGTAGCCAGAAGCGCGACAGATCTTGTCGTTGGGCTTCCAGGCTTCGTTTTCTCGAAGGCGGCTGCGACTGAGCGACACCATCTGTCGCGGTTGGATGCTACATTGGCGACAGCTCAGTTGTGGAGGAAAGTAGATGACCCATCGCAATCGAAGCGCCTCCAGGTTGGCCAGGAGCCGCCGCCATCTTGGGCGTCGAGTTCGGAAGCGTGCAGAGAAAGTACCAGGAGTGCTTCTGGGCGGGATAGAGGGAGAGCAGCGTTGCCCCTACCCGCTGCGGCGCTATTTATCAGAAGCAGAACGATTCCACAGATGGCTGGTTTGGCTGAGCCGTGATGTGGCCAGAATGGCGGGCGTTGACAGATGAGGCACAAACGCGCCCGCAAAGTCGATTGTCAACGGTTGCACTTCTACCGACGCGCGCTCCAGAGGGTTGGCGGACTTGACCGGGAGGCTCGAAAGGCCATGCAGGACCATCCAGGGGAAGGAGGATGCGTTCCCGATCCGGTTCTTCGCCCGCCAGAGCACCCGTGTGACCAAGTGGCTGGTGACCTTACCGGCCGGGGAGTTCATTGTGGTCTACGATAAGGAGCGCAAGGTCCTGGTCACGATTTTCCGCTCGGGAGTTGAATTACCGCTGGCTGGTAAGTCTTGATGAGGGGCCCTGACGTGTCGGCCTGATGGTAAGAATTACCGTCGGCTGGTAAGTATCTCGGTGGGGAGTGGCCTTGACGGTGAAATCCGCGATTAGCTGCGGCTTACCACTTTAATCCAGAGCCGGCCCGACGTTTACGGCTGCGACCGCTGAGCGCGAAATCAAAGCGCGATGCTGCGACCCATCCGGTAGCGCCGCCATCCATTGGTAAGACTCTTGCATGAGGTAGCCAACAATATCGTAATGGGCGTTGACATAAAAAAGGCGTTTGCTATCCGGTGACCAGCTCGGTTGCTGGCGATAGTTGAAGCTATTGGAGCGAGGTCCACTGATGGGGCGTGTGGCTCCGTTACTCAGGCAATAGACCTGATGATCGTGAACGAAGGCCAGGTTCTTACCGTTCGGGGAGAAAGCCAGGTCGGAAACCCCCTCGGCAAAGCCGGTCGGGACGGCTTCCTTTTGGGCGGCGATCGGGTTCCAGCTGTGTAGCGGCCCACTCAGGTGATAGCCCGAATAGGACCAGAGCAGTCGGTCTTGAGCAGGATCGGAGGCCAGGCTGAGGCCGGCCCACCCCGGATGTTCCCAGATGGTGGAAGTTTCACCCGATTGGCGGTCCAGTTGCTGCAAGAGCGTGGCTTCTTCAGCCGACTGTTCAACGGTCCAAACGAAGCGACCGCTGGCCGAGGTCAGGCCTCGGGGCAGCTCGACCGGGACCGGGTCCTGACCCGCCGTGACCTGGAAGGTGTGCTCGTCTTGCGTAAGCCAGCAAGAGTTGGCGTCTTTCCAGCCGACTCCGCGCTCATCCCGATTGGGCCTGGCGGCTAAAGGTCGCCAATGGACCACCCGGTCATCCTTTAACTGCTCGCCCTGCAGGTAGAGCGCCTTGTAGACATCGGCCGAAGTGCGTTCGTCCTCGAAGTGGTGCTTCAAGTACTTGTGCTCGATCAGGGTCAGCAGGATGGGGTATTTCATGTGTACTTTCATGCTCTGGTTCCTCGTTTCGGATGGATGTGGTTCGAGCATAACCAGCCGGGTGGGGAGAGTGTTTAACTCATGATTTTTCTTCCTTTGCCAAAATTATTCGTCGGGCGGTTTACGCTTTGGACACTTTCCGCTCGGGCTGTTACGCATAGGATGAGGTATGCAGATTTCACGTTTTCAAACGCCCTCGATGCGCACTCTCAATAAGCCCTCGGCTCCACCCAAGACGGATCCACCCGAGCCTCCCTCGCGTCAGGCTTTTCTCGAAGGCGCCCAGGTGGGCGCGGCTCACTTCGGTGTTCCGGCCGTGGCCGGACTGCTCATACCCGCTCATGGATTCCTGGCCGGAGCGGTGGCCGGTGTTGCCGTTAGCGCTGTGCGCGCCGGTGGTTTCAGTCGCGAGAATGCCGGCGCCATGGTCAGCGCCGGACTCATCGGGGCATTTGCAGGTCACGCCGGGGCCCGTTTCGGGTTGACCGGAGCCGTAGGTGCAGCCGGACTCGGCGCTCTCTACTGCGGCCTGCAAATGGTGCGCAACGACATGGAAGGCCGCTAGGAGGCTGCTGAAATCCGCTCGAGCTCTAGCATGAGTTTTGGTGCCGTTTGTCGAAGCTGTCCCGCCAGCTCAGACGAAGGGTTTTGGGGTTTCTCGGGTGTTCAAGGCAGCGCAACGACAACTAACTTTCGAAGACGCCCAGGTGCAGTGTGGTGGCCTGATGGACAAGGACTCGTTCTACGCCATTCTGGGTGAACACGGCCACAAATGGCTCGTCGACGAAGACTATGCGAATCTCTACAACGAACATCTCGGGCGCGGCTGCGTCCCCCCCGTCGCTGTTGGTGAGGGCCTTGCTGCTACAGAACTATCGTGGTTGTTCAGACCGCGAACTGGTCGAGCGTATTCGCTTCGACTTGCGCTACAAAGTGGCTCTCGGGGTGAAGGTGGACTACGCCGGGTTTGACCCGAGCTTGCTGTCGATCTTTCGCGCCCGCCTGCTATTGCACCGAAAAGAATCGTTGGCATTCGAGAAAACGGTCAAAGCCGCCCACCAACATGGACTGATCGGCGACGTCCAACCCATTGATTCTATGCCCATCTTTGGCGCGGCGGCGCTCCAGGATACCTATACTCTTATCCGCACCGGTATGGAGAAGTTGCTGGCCGCCGTCAAAAAGCAGCGTGACGAATGGAAAGGGTCTCGGGGCTTCAAGTATCCTTTCACCGCCAAGAAATACGAGAAGGGCAGGGGTAAAGCCGACATCGACTGGGGGGACAAGGCTCAACGGCAACTTCACCTCAACGAGCTTGTCGAGGACGCTGCATCGCTGATCGAGGCGGTCGAAGCTTCTAAAATGGTTCACTCAAAAAGAGTCCAGGGGCCTATGGAGCTGCTGAAGCGCATCCTGGTCCAGGACGTCGAGCAGAGTTCCGAAGGGGACACCACTATTAAGCGGGGCGGCAAGGACCGTATCATCAGCACCAACGACCCCGAATCCCGACATGGCCACAAAACCAGTTGTGACCTGATCAAGGGATACAAAGGTAACTTCACTGTTTCCGAGCATGAGATTGTGACCAGCGTTGCGGTCACACCTGCCAATGCCGCCGACACCGCTCCAGTTGAGTCGATGCTCGAAGAGCTGGAGAGCCGTGGCTGTCGACCCAAGCAGTTGCCCGCAGATTGCGCCTACGGCGGGGCGGACTTTCGAGCATTGATGGAGACGAAGGGAGTCGAAGTTGTCGCTAAGGTGCCAAAGCCTCCGAAGGGTGAGCGGTTTCCCAAAGCCGACTTCCTGATCAACCTTGGTGCGCGGACAGTGACGTGCCCCGCAGGCGAGACAACCTATAACTTCCGAGAGTCAAAAGACCCCCAGGGCCGGGGAACTAAAACTTTCCGATTCACTGGTTGCCCTTCCTGTGCTTTACGCGATAAGTGTATCCCAAGCACCGAACGCACACGCTCAATCCAACTCCACTACAACGAGGGCTATCTGCAGAAAGCTAAGCAGAGAGCTGCAGAACCTGATTTTCGCGACGAAATGAAGAGGCGCTTGGTAGTGGAGCGCGTTCAAGCTCGCCTGCAGAGCTACGGACTTTCTGCCTCACGGTATTTTGGCATCAGAAAGCCTCTGCTCCAGGCCGTTTTCACGGCCACCGCCAACAACATCTGGAGGCTCATAATACCGAACAACCTGAGGGGGTCGCCATGAACCGCTCAATCAACACTGAGGAGCGAGGGGGTAGGCGAAGCCGTGCCCCAAAACTCCAAAAGGCCTCATTCTTGGGCCTACAATCCAGTCGAAACCCGGCGGAACAGCCGGGAATCGAGCTCCGAAGACCGGGCTTCCCGACATTCAGAGGTCTAGAAGCGAAGTAGCCGGGGCGTCGGACCAGCAAATGTGGACCGCTGGGTTCCGAACGCCCCGTTTTTCAGCAGCCTCCTAGCTGCGCAAGCGTCTCCTGGAACTGGCGGCGGTGCTGGGCCTTTGTGCGCTTGGCTACGCCTGCTTTTCCCGCCATTCCCTACCCGAGCTGGATTGGAGCCTGGGCAAGGGGACTTTGTCGGTGGACGGCATCCGTCTGGGGATGACCCCGGCTCAGGCTTATGCGGCGATGGGTGAATCCGGGGGACAGCTGATGGAACATGTCTACTCTTCCGCGGACAAACGCACCTTATTTGTGGGCGGTTCTCTGGTCATAGAGGTGGCCAGCCTCGACTGTCTCTTCTTGCCCGACGGCACCAGAATTCAAGCCGGTGACCTTGGCCGGAAAGGGATGGCTCTATTTGCCTCGCCTTGGAGTTGAGTCAGGGCGGTCGCTGGTACGAGGGGGCCGGATGCCTCTGGGTTTATGCCAACGAGCAGGAACTGCTGGAATATTTCGACCTGCACCGCGAGGGCACTTTGCCGATGGGCAGGCCTGTCAACGGACCTCGACAACCGCTCCGAAAGGGAGCCCCTGAAACAGCTCCTTGATGTCGAGCTCGTCCAGGGCGATGCAGCCCAGGGTCCAGTTTTTACCACTGCCCCCGCCATGAATTCCAATCTGACCGCCAAGCCGGGTGGTCTGGGGAGGTTCGCTGCGCCAGAACCAGTTCCAGCGGGTCAGTTCCAACCAGCTCACCTTGCCGTGAAGTCGGCCGTTCCAGGCGTCCCGGCGATTGGGATAGTCCAGCCCGAGCCAGTGGCCGAAGGGGCTGTCGCTGGCTTTGCTACAAATTCGATAAAAGCCCTCGGGGGTTTTGCCATCCCCCTCTTCTTCCTTGCTACCCTGAGGGTGATTGCCCAGACCGATGCGCATGGATTTTCCCTGGTAGAGTAACTCCCGGCGTTCTTTGTGGATGACCACTGCAGCGTCGGTCATCGGTGCTTGCGGCCAGGGTAGCAGACCAAATAACAGGTAGCAGTATAGGAGGACGTAACCAGCGCGCAATTTGCGATGGCGGGTGCGCCGCCAATCCAGCATGGCCGCGCAGGGAATAGCCAGCAGACTGAAGCAGATCGGCGGGGAGCCGGCTCGGGTCAAGAGATGATCCAGGATGAGAACCGTAAGTAATATCATAGAAAAACTCGGCGCCCATGGATAGTGCCGCGTAGCCGGCCAGGTCCGCCGGAATCACCGGTTATGTTCAAGGTCATGTGATGTTACACGCCGGGAGCCGGGTGGGGGTTCAGCCCGCGAATAAGAAAATACATGTTTAGGACATACTGAGTTCACCACTGCCCCGGCAAATGGGCTTAGGCTTGGGTCATGATGAAAGCACGCCGAATGGAACTCAATATCTCACAACAAGAGCTGGCGGGATGGCTAGAAATTCCTCCAGCGACTCTATCTCGCTACGAGTCGGGGCAACGTAGATGGCCGCCGCATCTTTATCAAAGGGCCTGTCAACTTCTGGGACTTCCGTGTAGCAAGTTCCTGGATTGTTATTGGGACTGGGAGAAACATCGCGCCCATTGGAACTGGCCTTCCCATCTAGTAGAAGTCGATCCCGGGCAGACCTGGGCATCGCTGTCGGGTGGTTATAGTTGGTTCTACCGGAAGCGTAACTTCGAGAATCAGCCTCCTTTAGAAATCAAGCGCTTGCTACGAGCCGACACCCGTCTGGACGTGATCCCCTATGCCGAATTCTACAACGCGGGCGCTTCTACGGCTTTCGCCAGTATCACCGCGTTGAACCCGCCGGCTCATTTTCTGGCCAAAGAGAATGGGGAGCCTCTCGGTTTGGCGCGCCGCGCCGCTATCTATTTTGAGGACTGGCTGTTGTGGCCACAAATTAACTTCTTATTGAGCCACCGGAGAATCCGCGTGGACTTGCTGGCTCATCAGAAAGGCGTCTGGGTTGCCAACGAAATGGACGGACCGTTGCACAACCAGCAGTTCGACTATGACAGGCGGCGCGACGAGCAGCTAAAGATACCGGTCGTTAGATTTTGCGAAGCGGAAATTTTGAGCGGCCAATTCATCGACATTTTTCGCGAGCGAATGGCCAGATTCAGACCCCAGAGAATCCGCCCGAAAAGCTCGCCGACAGAGGAACTACCCCGCGGCGCTTGATGGCCAGCCAGCGGTAACTCCTACCGCCAGGCCGTCAAGCACGGGCCCCCGCCACGGACTTACCAGCCGGCGGTAATTCGCCGCCAGGCCGACAAGCGCAGGCCCTCCGCCACGGACTTGCCAGCCCGCGGTAATTCTTGCCGCCAGGCCGACAAGCGGGGATCCCGCCACGGGACTTACCAGCCCGCGGTAATTCTTGCCGCCAGGCCGTCAAGCGGGGGCCCCCGCCACGGGACTTACCAGCCGGCGGTAATTCTTGCCGCCAGGCCGACAAGCGCAGGCCCTCCGCCACGGGACTTGCCAGCCCGCGGTAATTCTTGCCACCAGGCCGACAAGCGGGGACCCCCCGCCACGGGACTTACCAGTCGGCGGTAATTCATACCGCCAAGCCGTCAAACCAGCCCGCGGTAAGAATTACCGCCAAGCCGTAAAGTCCGCTCTGCCCCTGAAATACCAAAGAAAAAAAGCCGGTGCGGCAGTTCTCACTGCCAGACCGGCTACTAAACCTAGAGACCAACTAACTTTTGGGACCCCGCCAGCCGCCGCGCGGCGACGACTGACGTTCGTCCTTTATTTTTACTTGTCGACGATGTTCGTCAGGATTTGCTCCAGCTCGGGGCGGTCGATTTCCTCTTTCTTGATGAGGGTTTCGGCCAGGTTGGTGAACTGGGCGTCGTTCTTGGTGAGCAGGGTCTTGGCGCGGGCCCACTGCTGGTCGATGATGCCTTTGACGGCCGCATCGATCTTCTCCTGAGTTTCAGCCGAGGGAGCCAGGCCCTTGCCGCGGGTGCGGGGGTCGACATACTTGACCTTGCCGAGGTCGGAGATGCCGTTGTTGTTGCCGGCATAACCAGGGGTCATACCATACTCCATCACCATTCCCTTAGCGGTTTCGGTGGCGCGCTCGATGTCGTTGGACGGGCCCGTGAAGTTCTTACCGATCTTCAGCTCTTCGGCGGCGGCGCCACCGAGCAGCATGCAGATGTGGTCTTCGAGTTCCTGACGGGAATACATGCTCTTGTTGTCAACCGGGTTGGTCCAGCATACACCGGCGGCTTGACCGCGGGGCAGGATGGAGACCTTCATCAGCGTGCCGTTGGAGGGCAGAGCCTTGGAGATGATGGCGTGGCCAGCTTCGTGGTAGCCGGTGACCTTTTTCTCGAACTCGTCCAGCTTGCGGCTCTTGGCCTGCGGGCCCATCGCGACGGTGTCGATGGCTTCCGACAGGTGCTTGAGGCTGATTTTCTCGACGCCTTCGCGGGCGGCGGCGGTTGCGGCTTTGTTCATGATGTTCTCGAGGTCGGCGCCGACCATTCCGGTGGTGCGGTCAGCAACCAGGTCGAGGTCTTTCACATCGGCCAGGGGCTTGTTCTTGGAGTGCACGTCGAGGATGGAGCGACGGCCTTCGCGGTTCGGAGCGTTGACCGTAACCTTCGAGTCGAAGCGGCCGGAGCGAACCAGAGCGGAGTCGAGCATCTCGGGGCGGTTGGTGGCGGCCATCACGATGATGCCGTCAGCGCTGTTGAAGCCGTCCATCTGGGTGAGCAGAGCGTTCAGGGTCTGCTCGGTTTCGCGGTTGCCACCTTCGCCGCCGCCGGTGCGCTGGGCGCCGACCGCGTCGATTTCGTCGATGAAGATGATGCAGGGCATGTTCTTCTTGGCTTCGTCGAACAGGTCACGGACGCGCTTGGCGCCGACGCCCACGTACTTCTCGACGAAGTCGGAGCCGGTGGCCTGAATGAAGTTCACGCCGGCTTCACCAGCGGTGGCCTTGGCCAGCAGAGTCTTACCGCAGCCGGGAGGGCCCGAGAGCAACACGCCGCGGGGAACTTTGGCGCCGAGCTTGGCGTACTTCTCGGGGTTTTTCATAAAGTCGACGGTGAACTGGAGCTCTTCTTTGGCTTCGGGGATACCAGCCACGTCAGCGAAGGTCTTGTCGGACTTGGCAACTTTGCCGGCGCCCTTATCGGAGTCACCGCCGCCGAAGCCGCCGCCGCCGCCCTGCTTGATCATCCGGTAGGCCATAAAGCCCATCAAGCCGAGACCGGCGAGGGGAACCAGGGTTCCGATGATGGAAGAGGCAGTGGCCGCACCGGTCGAGGCGACCGCGGCGCTGGTGGCGCCGTCAGCGGCGTGAGCCAGAGAGGGGAGGGCGATGGCGGCCGCGGTGGTGGCTGCGGCGACTCCGCCCATAACCAGGAATTTGTTGATGGATTTCTGCTTTTCAGGAGCGTTGGCATCGCTGAAGCTGCCCAGCTGGACTGAATCACCGGCGGCTTGCTCGGGAGCGGCTCCGGGACGGGCGCTCAGAGTCTTGGCCTGGAAGTTGGCTAAGTTGTTAGACTGGATTTGCATTGTTTTGGTCTCCTAGGTGTTGGTGTTTTGTGTTTGTTTATCTCTGAAAGCAGAAAACCAGAATTTTCTGAAAAATTTCTGAAAAACACCCCCTCACGGGGGGTCCTGTCGGTCTGTCAAAGTCGGGTCAATATGTGCAACATCGTTGTAACGTAACTAACACTTTGGCAGTACTTTTGGCCCATAAAGCACGGTTTTGGGAGGACTTTATAGTTGACTAAGACAACTATATTGTTTGACCGAGACAATTGAGGGGCTTTTCATGGATCATATCGCTCGAGTGCGTCGTTTTAACCGCTACTACACCGGGAAACTGGGGGTTCTCAACGAGAACTACCACGAGGCCCCTTTCACTCTGACCGAGGCCCGCGTCTTATACGAGCTGGCGCAACGCACCGGCACGCGCAAGCAAGACCGGCGCAGCAACGGCCAGGCTTCCCTGGATGGCGAAGAGCGCCGCCGGACCCAGCGCCGCGCCGGCGCCGAGGTGCAGGGGCTTACCGCCAAAGAGCTGGCCGAGTTGCTTGAACTCGACCCCGGCTATCTGTCGCGAATTCTCAAGCGCTTCGAGGCGCGCAGCCTGATTACCCGAACGCCCTCCGAGCAAGACAAGCGCCAGGCCAAGCTCCACCTGAGCATGCAAGGGCGCGAGGCCTTCCGCAACCTGGACAAGGCTTCGCGCGACCAGGTCGCCGACCAGCTCGATCCCCTCAGTTCTGACGATCAGGAGCAACTGGTGAGCGCCATGGCCACCATCGAGACCCTGTTGGAGTATGGTCCCAAAGGTCCTGTGGTGTTGCGCCCGCATGCACCCGGTGACATGGGCTGGATCGTGGAAAGCCAGGCGCGCATGTACAGTGCCAATTACAAATGGGGGAAGGGCTTGGAAGCGGTGGCGGCCCGGATCGTGGCGGATTTTCTGGATAACTTCAAACCTGGCCGGGAAGCCTGCTGGGTGGCCGAGCGCGACGGCAAACGCCTGGGTACGGTCATACTGGTGGAACGTAGCGAGCAAGTGGCTCAGTTACGCTTGTTGGCGGTGTTGCCGGCGGCTCGCGGCTTTGGATTGGGGTCTTTGCTCGTCAAACAGTGCGAGAAATTTGCCCGCCAGGCCGGCTACGAGAAGATCTACCTGTGGACCCAATCCGAACTCACTTCGGCCCGCAAGATCTACCAGGCTCACGGCTATCGTAAAGTGGAGGAAAGCACCCACACCTCTTTTGGCCAACCGGTGCAAGGGGAGTCCTGGGTTCTGGATTTGTAAGGAATTTGTAAAGACGATCCCGAATCGCCGGGCATGAAACGGTCACGGGCTCACGAGGCGGTGGTAAGCGACTACCTCCGATTACTCAGGAACACTCTGAGCAATACTCACTATCGCAACACGGAAGAGATTCCGCTAACAGCCGGCGAGATCGGACTGGCTGAAAAGGCCCTGGAGAAACTCCGAACCCGCTTCGCCGAAGAGGCCCGGGCCGGAACCATTCCTCAAGCCGAGGAAGTGCGGCGCAGCCTGGAGATGTTTACTCCCGAGTTCGGGGCTGCCTACGCTCGTTCCAATCAGCTTCAGTCATACACTCTGCTGGAAGCTTCCGGGCTGGACAACGTCGAGTTTTGCGTGCGCAGCCTGCTCGAGCGCGAGATTCCCGGAGACTTGATCGAATGTGGGGTGTGGCGCGGCGGTACCTGCATCTACATGCGCGGGTTACTCAAGGCTCTGGGGGATTCCCGGCGTAAAGTGTGGGTGGCCGATTCCTTTCAGGGGTTGCCCGAGCCCGACCCCGAGGTCAGTCCGCTGGATGCGGTTTCTCACGAGTTTCTCAAGCTGGTCGGCGGTTTTCGCGTTTCCCTGGAAGCGGTCCAGCAGAATTTCGCGGCTTTCGACCTGCTCGATCGCCAGGTTCGTTTTTTACCCGGTTGGTTCAGTCATACTCTGGCCCGGGCTCCCATCGAGAAGCTGGCCCTGCTGCGTCTGGACGCGGACTACTATGAGTCGACCGTGCAGGCTCTGGATTCCCTTTATCCGCGGCTCTCACCGGGCGGCTTCGTGATCGTGGATGACTACGGCATCATGCCGCTGGGGGCACGCCGGGCCGTGGATGAATTCCGCAGCCGCCACGGAATCGAGGCTCCGCTGGTGTTCGCCAACCGCGCGGTGGCTTACTGGGAGAAATAGTCGTTCATGCTTCTTTCAGGGATCGGTGGTTAACTTTGGGTATGAACCTGAGAGACCGCATCGAGAATAAGTTCTTCCCCGAAGCTTACGGTCGCCGTCAGGTTCAAGGGATGCTCAACGAGCTCACCAATCGTCCCCGCCTGGGCGACGCCGCCCTGCACCAGACCCTCGACGATTTGAACGCCGCCACCGATGCCTTCGAAGTCAGCAACTTGAACACGGCATACCAGCAGGGCCGCACCCAGATTTTAGGCGGAGGTGAGAAGTCGGCCGTGCGCGACGCCATCGCCCGCCGCCAGACCGGATTCGCGCTGCAGTTGGCCACCCGGGCCATGGCCGACGGCGGACTGAACGATGAGGAAAAACTGGCTATCGGCGACATCGCTTCCCAGCGTTACACCGTGATCGGCGCCTGCGCCGACCTGCCCCGACTGGGCTACCAGGAGGCCTTGCAACTGGAATCGTTCGCCAAAGCCCCCAGCAACCGTATTCGCACCTGGATGCTGGAGCAAGCCAAAGTTAGAGGCGAAATCGGTCTGCCGGCCGTCAAGCAACTGGGTGAAATGCTCTTCGCCGATGGCGGCGTGGGCACCGAGAACAAGGCTTTCCTGACCCAAGCCGGTAACGTCTTTGGCGTCCCGGTCAGCAGCGAAGCGCAGATGTTCCTGCGCGCCCTGGGCACCACCGAACTGAATGTCGGCAATGACAAGACCGGCCCCACTTTGTTGGATGAAGCCCGCAGCAAAGATTATTTCGTGCATGATTCCTTCTTGACCGAGTGGGGCACTCCCCGCGCCACCCGTCACGTAGACGCGCTGGTCGAAGCCGTCACCTTTACCCTGGCTCACCAGCCTGCCGCCGGCAAATAGGCGCCGCCAGCGTCGCGAAGAAGTCCATGAAGCTGCGCACCCGAGGTGAATAATGGCGCCGCCCGTGGGTGACTACATAAAGCGACGGACTGGGCAGGGAAAAGTTTATTTCCACCACTTCCAACTGGTCGCGAAAGCTCTCTTCGTCAAAAAGCAGCCGCGGTAGAATGGCCAATCCCGCTCCCTCGGCCGCCAGTTGGGCAATCAGAGTGGTATTGTTCATCCGCCAGCCGGGCTTTTCCCAAAACAGTCCCTTGGGGAGATAGGAATAGACCAGCAGATCATGTCCTTCTAAATCTTGGGCCTTGCTCGGACGTCCCTTGCGTTGCAAATACTCGTGGGAGGCCACCACGGCGAAATCCATGGTGATGATATAGCGGGTGGTTTGAGAGGTTTCGGCTTTTTGCATGACTCGTAGAGCGACATCCAGCCCCTCATCCACCAGATCGACGAAGGCGTCACTCAGGGAGATGTCCAGGTGGACCTCAGGGAACCGGCGCCGATACTCGCATAACGCCCTGGCGAAAAAGCGATTGGAAAACCAGGTCGGAGCGGTCACTCTGAGGGTTCCCGAAGGTTTTTCCATGACCTTGCCCAGGCCGTTTTCCGCTTCTTCCAGTTGGTCCAGGATTTCGCAGCAGCGCTCGTAATAGCGGGCGCCCGGATCATTGAGGGCCACCTTGCGGCTGGTGCGGTTGAGCAAGCGCGTGCCCAGGTGGTTTTCCAGGTGAAAAACATGCTTGCTCACCATGGCCACCGACATTTCCAAGACGGCGGCGGCGGCCGTGAAACCGCCCGATTCCACCACCTGGCGGAAGACCCGCATACTCACCAGTGTATCCATGGAAAACTAGATTCCGGGAGTCCAGTCGTCCTCAGGGCTGACTGACTCCAGGAAAGCAGTCAGCAGCCTGACACAGTTTTCCAGGTCTTCCAGGGCCAGCAATTCGCAGGGGTTGTGCATGTAGCGCAGGGGAATCCCGATCAGCCCGGTGGCCACGCCGTCGCGGCTGATCTGGATGACGTTGGCGTCGGTGCCGGTGCCCACGCCGCTGGCGCCTACCTGGTAGGGGATTTTCTTTTTCTTGGCAACTTCGACCAGGCGGCGGAAGACCTTGGGGTTGACGTTGGGCCCGCGCACGATGACCGGGCCGGCGCCGATCTTGACGTCGCCGTACTTCTTCTTGCTCACGTCCGGAATGTCCATGGCGTGAGTGACGTCAATAGCGATACCAACCACGGGATCTACCGCGTGGGTGGCGGCTTTGGCGCCGCGCAAGCCGATTTCTTCCTGCACCGCGGCCACGCCGTAGACGGTGCACTTCAAATTGTTCTTCAGGCTGCGTAAAGTCTCCGAGACGCAAAAGATGGCCGAGCGATTGTCGAAGGATTTGGCCACCGCTTTGCCGTTCAGGAGAGGGGTGAAGCAGGCATCCAGGGTGACCGAGTCGCCGATTTCCACCGCATTCAGAGCTTCTTCCTTGGTGTTGGCGCCAATGTCCACCCAGAGCTGGTGCAACTCGGATTTCTTTTTACGCTCTTCCGGCTCCATCAGGTGGATGGCTTTCTTGCCGAAGACACCGGAGACGGGACCATTGGCGGCATGCACCAAAACTCGCTGGCCGACCAGCACTTCTTCGTCCCAGCCGCCGGAAGCGGCCAGATATAAATAGCCGCTGTCGTCCACGAAGCGGACCACGAAAGCGATTTCGTCGCTGTGCCCCTCGATCATGACGCGCGGTCCGCCCTGGTCGTTGCACACTGCGATCACCGAACCCATCAGGTCGGTTTCGAGGCGTTGGGCAGCGCCCTTGACGCGCTCGCGAAAGAGGGCCTGGACGTTCTCTTCGTAGCCGGGGCCCCCGTGGGTTTCAACTAGCTTTTTAAGGTAGGAAAGTCTGTCTTGATTCATGCCGGACGTTTCGCTCGTCGAATTTGGAGCACCTGCGGTCCAGGACTTGGCGGAATCATCGCAGAATTTTTGGATGTGCCAACTTGGGTCTATCCGCTACTTGGAGTCGTTTACTTATTGCTGCCTCACGCGCGGCACCCTGCCCTGGCTTACTGGTCGGCCAACCGAGCCTACTATTCTCTGCAAGTTGGGCCCGGAGCTGCCGGCTCTTTGTTACAGCGGGGTCCCCATGGAAGCGCAAATCAGTCTGGATGGGGACAAGCCGGCTACCGTGACAAACATACCTTTCGCTGTCAGGTTTCGGGCTTCAAGCCCTATGTGAAGGAATTTGAAGTGGGCCCTAAAGATCGATATTTCCTCCAGGTTCAGCTCGAGCCGCTGAGCAAACCATAGAAATCATGGCCGTAGCTCAACAATACTCCTATCGTTATCGCATCCTCTGGGATGAGCAGCCACGGGTGGCGCTGGCCGGGCAGTTCGGGGTGGGGCCGGAGCCTCTGGTGGAAGTGAGGGAAGGAAGACTGCATCTGACTCCCCGATCAGGTGACTGGGCTTATCCCGGGTTGGATTTCTGGCTGCCCGAGGGCCTGCAGCCCTACGACATGCTCGACCTGGAATGCACGCCGCTGAACATGCATCGCTCCTGTACCTGGACCCGCTACGGCGAAGTGCAGTTTCATCTGGGCCATCTGCCCAATCTGTCGGGCACGGTAGTAGGCGGAGCCATGCTGGAGGTCGTCAACGAGATTGACCAGGACGGCTGCCTGGCTCTTTACCAGCGAGGCTGGTCGCAACGGTTGCGGCCCGGTCAGCAGGGCCGGTTAGGAGACTATCATTTTTTCCTGAGCGACCTCAATGGATTGGTCACGGGCAGTAGCTACCGGGCTTATGGCTGGTTGGGTCTGCAACGTTTTTCCGCTCAGCAGTTGGAGAGCTGGTGCAGCAGCTAAACTACCTGCGCGGCGGCAGCCCGACCGGCGGCTCGGCCCGAGAAAAGGCACCCGCCCAGGAAGGTGCCTTCCAGAGCGCGGTAGCCGTGCACGCCGCCGCCTCCGAAGCCGGCCGCTTCGCCGCAGGCATAAAGGCCCGGAACAGGCTCGCGGTTGTGGCTAAATACTCGGGACTGCAGGTCTGTTTCTAATCCTCCCAGGGTTTTGCGCGTCAAAATATTGAGACGCACCGCGATCAGCGGTCCCATTTTGGGATCGAGAATCCGGTGTGGTTTGGCGGTGCGAATCAGGCGATCACCCAGATAGTTGCGGGTCCCGCGAATGGCGGTAATCTGGGCGTCTTTGCAGTAGGGATTGGCCAACTGGCGGTCGCGGGCCTCGATCTGAGCCCGGAGCAAATCCTCGCTGAGCAACGGTTGGGGAGTCAGCGCATTCATACCTTCGACCAGTTCTTTCAACGAGTTGCGCACCACGAAATCGGCGCCCTGTTTTTTGAATGCTTCCACCGGCGCGGGAGCGCCCGGTAGCACTCGGCCCAAGACTTTGAGCCAGCTTTTGCCGGTCAGGTCGGGGTTCTGCTCCGAACCCGAGAGGGCAAATTCTTTCTCGATAATCTTCTGGGTGAGCACGAACCAACTGTAGGGGTGGCCGGTCTTCATGATGTGCTCAAGGGTGGCCAGCGTGTCGAAGCCGGGGAAGAGGGGAGGGGGTAGTCGATTTCCCAGGGCGTCCAACCACAGAGAAGAGGGACCGGGTAGGATGCGGATGCCGTGCCGGCTCCAGATCGGGCTCCAATTCTGTAAACCCTCGGTGTAGTGCCACATGCGGTCGCGGTTGATGAGGCGGGCGCCGGATTTTTCGGTGATTTCCAGCATGCGCCCGTCGACGTAGTCTGGCACGCCGCAGACCATGTTTTCAGGGGCGCTGCCCAGGCGGGCCGGCCAGTGTTTGCGCACCAGCTCGTGATTGGCCCCGATTCCGCCCGAGGCTATGATGACGGCCTGGGCCTGAAAGGAAAAATCACCCACGACTTCTCGAGAGGTGGGGCGGCCGCGTTGGGCGGGGTCAGGGCCCAGGACCTTGCCGCTTACGCCGGTAACCGCTCCGCCGCTCATGACCAGTTCGTCCACGCGGTGGCGACATTTCAGCGTAAGCGTCTTGCGCAGCACGGCCGCCTGTACCACATTCACGAAGGGATCGATGACCCCGGGACCGGTACCCCAGGTGACGTGAAAACGGGGCACCGAGTTGCCATGACCGGTGGCCAGGGCTCCGCCTCGCTCGGCCCAGCCCACCACCGGAAAGAAGCGCATGCCGCGCCGCGTCAGCCAACTGCGCTTTTCACCGGCCGCCCAGGCCACGTAGGCCTCGGCCCACTGGCGCGGCCAGTGGTCTTCCTCAGCCCGGTCAAACCCGGCCGTGCCCAGCCAATCCTGCAGGGCCAGGTCGTGGGAGTCGCGGATTTTTAGACGCCGCTGCTCAGGAGAATCGACCAGGAAGAGGCCGCCGAACGACCAGAAAGCCTGGCCCCCCAGACTTTGTTCGCCTTCCTGGTCGACGAGAATAACGCTGCGACCGCTTTCCAGCAGTTCGCAAGTGGCCACCAGACCGGCCAAGCCGGCCCCTACAACGATCACATCCGCTTGCATATTCCGGCTTTCCTGGTGGCTCGGCGGGAGTCCTCGCCAACCGCCTTGGGTCGCCAATAATGGCGTCTGAAGCGAGTGCCGGCGCCGCCAGGCGGGGAGTTGACTTCAGTTTGGAGAAGGTTCCTGACCTGACCTCCGAGGATGTTCGTCCTTACTTCTTGTGGTCCGAAGAGCTGGCCCCGCATCTGGGACCTCCGCAGGCCGGTTAACCCGGCCGGTTTCGGCCATGTCGATAGCCTGAGCACTCGCGGCTCGAATTGAATCGTTGGACTATGAAGCGAGGTTTCGGTCCGGGGGCGGGCGAAGCCAGGCTCCCGTGAAGTCCCTGCTGCGTAGACTGTCCATCACCCATACGCTGACCTTGTTGATGGTAGCCGTGTCTACCTTGGGACTGGCCCTATCCACCTTTACCTTCTATTACTTGTGGAGTAATCAGTCGCTGGACCTGATTCAGGAGAATATCAAAACGGTGACCGGGGTCATGGCCACCACCGTCAGCCCGGCCCTGACCGCCAAAAAAACCAGGCCGGCGCTGGCCGCTATCCAGCGACTGGTGGACAGCGGCCAGGCTTTGGGCGTGAGCGTCTATCACGCGGACGGCACCCTCTTCGTGCAGGCGGGCGAGAGCGTCCCTTACAAAATGGGCGGGCAGAACATGGAGATCCAGACCGATTCGGCCGAGGCCCATTGCATCGAGCCTTGTAAGGTCAACGGCGAGACGATCGGTTACGTGGCCGCTATTTTCGGTCTGGAGGGCTACCACCAGCAGCGCCGCGACTTCGCCAAGGCCGGCCTGGCCGTCAATGCCTGCTGTTTTTTCCTGGTTTTATTGGCCAGCTTCCGCTTTCAAAGCTGGCTGACCCGGCCCATCCTACGCCTGGCCGGGCTGGCCAAGGCGATTTCTAAAGATAACGACTTTTCCCGGCGCGCCCAGACCGAGCGCGAAGATGAATTGGGCTCGCTCTACACCAGTTTCAACCAGCTGCTCGAGCAGGTGGAGGAGCGCGAGGGTCGCTTGCGCCGTAAAACCCAGGTGCTGCAACTCATGGAGTCGGTGTCGCGATCGGCCAACGTGGCCCGCAATCCCGACCAGGCTCTCAAGCTCGGCATGGATTCTCTGTGCGCCTATACCGGCTGGCCGCTGGCCCACGCCTGGAAAATGTACCCTGAGGGTTCGGGGGAGTTGATCAGCAGTCATCTGTGGGTGTTGGGCAGCGAGCTGAAATCGGTTTTTCTGCAGCAGACCCTGCCCCTGAAAAGCCAGCAGATCCATCAACTGCTGGATAGCGACATGGACCGTTTCCAGGAATTCACGGCCACCATGCGCTTGCGAGCCGGCGAGGAATTGGCCGGCACCGTCCTGCAGACCAAGAAGGCCCTGCTGGTGCCCAACCTGACCGGCGACGCCTCTTTTCGCCGCCGCGACCTGGCCATCAAGCTGGGCCTGATGTCGGCCTTCGCCGTGCCCATTCTGGTGGGCGAAGAAGTGGTGGCCGTACTTGAGTTTTTCAGTCTGGAGACGGATACACCCGACGAACAGTTGACCGAGACGCTGGAACAGATCGGTACTCACCTGGGCCGCGTCTTCGAGCGCTTTCGTTCGGGACGAGAGTTGATTCTGGCCAAAGACGAAGCCGAAATGGCCAACAAGAGCAAAAGCTCGTTTCTGGCCACTATGAGCCACGAGATCCGCACGCCCCTCAATGCGGTGCTGGGCATGACCGGACTTTTGCTGGAGACCGAACTCACCACCGAACAACGCGACTACGCGCGGACGGTGCGCAGCAGCGGCGAAGGGCTGCTCTCGATCATCAACGACATCCTCGATTTCTCGAAGATCGAGGCCGGTCATTTAGAACTCGAGCACATCCCCTTCGACTTGCTGGAATGTATCGAGGGGGCCCTGGAATTGGTCTCCACGCTGGCCGCCAACAAAGGTCTGGAGCTGGCCTACTCGATCGACCGGGAGGTTCCCGAAGCGGTGGTGGGCGACACCACCCGGCTGCGGCAAATCCTGATCAACCTGTTCAGCAATGCCATCAAGTTCACGCCGGCTGGCGAAGTCGTGCTCTCGGTCACAGCCGCGCGCCAGGGCGACAAGTTCGAAGTGAAGTTCGCGGTCCGCGATTCGGGTATCGGCATCCCCGCCGACCGGCTGGAAAGCTTGTTTTCGCCCTTCACCCAGGTCGATTCGTCGGTCACCCGGCGCTTTGGGGGCACCGGGCTGGGTCTGGCCATCTGCAAAAGCTTCGTGGAAGCCATGGGTGGCCGCATTTCCGTCAGCAGCGAGGTAGGCAAAGGCACCACTTTTTCTTTCACCATTCTGGCCGAGCCCAGTGCGCCGCCTCCCCGCCCCTACGACAAAGTGCCCGAGGCCTTCCAGGGCAAACGTATGCTGCTGGTCGACGACAACGCCACCAATCGGCAGTTGCTGGCCACGCGCGCTCAGGGCTGGGGATTCCAGGTGGTTTCTCACGAGTTCCCGGCCAGGGCGCTGGAAATGGTGCGCTCGGGAGAGAAGTTTGATCTGGCCGTGCTCGATATTCAGATGCCCGAGATGGATGGATTGCAGTTGGCCAAAGAGCTGCGCAACTTGTCGGGCATGCCGCTGATCGCCTGGACCTCTTTAGGACGGCGTGAAGCCGACGCGGCTAATCTCTTTCAGGCCTACCTGCATAAACCGCTCCGGCCGGCTACTCTCTATGAGGTGTTGCATCAGTTGCTGGTGCAACACACCCGAGTTTTGACTCCGGCCAGCCAGTATGACGCGGCCCTGGGCAAGACTCACCCTTTGCGTATCCTGGTGGCCGACGATTTGCACGTCAACGTCAAGATGATGCTCATCATCCTGCAGAAAATGGGCTACGAAGCCGAGGCGGCCGCCAATGGGCTGGAGGTGCTGCAAGCGATTCAAAGGAGCACTTTCGACGTGATTTTGATGGACGTCAACATGCCGGAGATGGACGGCCTGGAGGCCACCCGGCGCATTGTGGCCGACTTCGAGAAGCGGCCGCGCATCATAGCGTTGACGGCCAACGTCACCGTCTCCGAGCGCGAGGCCTGCCACGAAGCCGGCATGGACGATTTCCTGGCCAAGCCGATCCAGGCTAACGCCCTGCGCGAAGCCTTGCTGCGTTGCCCGCGGCGGGAGGACACGGGGGGCCCAGGCGCCGCGCCGCCTGGGAAAGCTCCACCGCCTAAATTGGTGGCTCCTCCCGCCGTCCTCATCAGTTCTTGGAAAGAGCAGCCCTTGCTGGACCAGGCCTCGCTGGGCAACCTGCGCGATGTGCACGAGTTTGGGGGCGCCGAAGCGGTGCTGGATCTGATCCAGACTCTGGAGACGGAATTTGTGGGCCTGGTGGCCGGCATCCAGCAGGCCCAGCAGAGTCAAGACCTGCTCCAACTGGGCCTGAACGCGCACACCATCAAGGGATCGTCGGCCAACTTCGGCGCCATGCGTTTGTCCAAGCTGGCGGCCGCTTTGGAGCGCTGGGCCAAAGAGGGTGACCAGGCCGCCATCGCCGAGGCGGTCCCGCATTTAGCGGAGGAATGCTCGGCCGCGGTGGCCGCCTTTCGCGGCGAATTCTCTCTTTAGTTCGGGACGGCGGCCCGGGCCAGGCGCCGGGCGATGATGTCGGCCGGCAGGGCCTGCGGCAGGTAGCCGGCCAGCCCCCATTCGTAGACCCAACCAATTTCTTCTTCGGTGAGGTCGCCACGCACCCAGACTTCGCAGTAGTTATTCACTCCCAGGCCTTCGAGCGCCTGGAGCACGTCGTTGGTGGCCAGCACGTCCAGCAGCACGACACGCGGGCGGGTCTCCACCGGACCGGTGAGCCGTTCGATCAGGGGAGTTCCCGATTGGGTCAGCTTTTCCACCACCAACCCCTGGCCGGACCATTGCTTGAAAAGATCGCGCGATATCTCTTCGTCCTGCACCAGGACGCTGACGTCGGGACGCTTGCCATTGCGTCTGGGGGCTTCTCCCAGGGAAGGCTGGGCCAGGCGCGCGCGCCGCAAACGATTGCGCGTGCGGGTGATCAGTTCGGGACCAATGATGGGTTTAAAGACATAGTCATCGGCCCCGGCGGTGAAAACTCGGTGAACCGTCTCCGTGTCGTTATAGGCGCTCAGGAAAATAACCGGAATGTCAAAATACTTGGGCTCGGAGCGCATGGCCCGGCACAGCTCCACGCCGCCCACGTAGGGTAGATCGACGTCGAGCATGACCAGCTCAGGATCGACGGCGGCCAGTTGCTCCCAGAAATTGAGCGGGTCTTGCAGGCAATGCACTTCGATGTTGAGGGCCTGGAGCAGAGCGCTCAAGGTTTCCAGCACGATGGGGTCGTCGTCCACCGCCAGAATTCGGCGCGGCGTCAGCTTTTCGCCTTCCTCGGCCTGCTCCAGGGCCGCCAGGATATCCGCGTGGGCGGCCGGTTTGGTCAGAGTCTTACAGGCGATCAGACGGCTGTTGCCGGGCGGGTCGAGCAGCGCCACCAGACCTTGCCCCTGGCCGCTCAGGTCGTGCACCAGCACCATGCCGTCCTGACCCATGTCACCGAGGTCGAGCACTACTTTATCCGGGTGCTCCAGGCCGAAGACGCGGCGGGCGCCAGCCGGGTCGTCGGTGAGCAAAGGCTGATAACCGTCAGCTTTGGCCGCCTCGGCGAAGTGGGCCGACCACTCGGGGTCGATACTGAAGATCAGCATGCTGCCCTTGGGGGCTTCGTTTTCCAGGTCCGGCAGTTTCAGTTGGGGATCGGCCAGTTGCAGTTGCAGAGCGTGCACCACCTTTTCCAGGCGCAGACGCTGCTCGTCGGTCAACTGGGCGAATTGAGTGACCAACCGCTCGGCGTCGCGAGCCAACAGCGAGGCGGTGGCCAGGCCGAAAGTGCCCAGCGAACCGGCCAGTTGGTGGGCGGCGCGCCGGCCGGCGTCGATCCACTCCTCGCCGGGCGATTCTTGCTGACAAACGGTGATCAGCGTGTCGACACGCTCTCGATTGGTTTCCTGGTGTTTCAGCCAGACCGGCAAAAGCGCCTTGGGAATGGCCGAGCTGGCTTCCACCCGGGTTTCCAGAGTAGGCACCTTGGTATCCAACTCGATGGAGGCGCGGCGCACCAATTCATCTGGATCGACCGGATGGTGAAGAATGGCGGTGACGCGCAGGCGGTTCACCAGTTGCTTTTGAAAGTCGGCGTTGTGGCCTTCCTTGGCGCAAAAAAGCACGCGGCTCTGGGCGTTGTGGGGAAGCAGAGCGGCCAGAGCCACCAGCGGATCTTCGTCGCTTTCGAAGTAGACGATCAGCGCCGCCGGGTTGGATTTGAGCCATTCCACCGCTTCTTTGCCGCTGCCCACAGGTACTACCGTGTGTTCTTTCAATCGCCCGATCAAGCGGGCGCGTTGGCGAATAGGCAAGGCTACGGTCAGGATATTCAAGGCTCGGTTCCTCCACTGTTTTTGACGAGATGCTCACGCAAGGGCGGCCATAGTTCTTTTACGCCGGCAATCAGAGGAGCGCATTCGTTCAGATTTTGAGACTGCAAGGCGTCTTCCAATTTCCCGGCCGCTTCCGAAAGGGCAGTCGCCCCAAAAGAGCCTGAGGAACCGCGCAGGCGATGGGCGGCGGCCGCCACCGCGGACCCGTCTTGGGATTGCAGAGCGGTTTCCAGCATGCCTACAGTTTCGTCGGCCGATTTCAAAAAAGATCCCACCAGACGGCCCAGGATGGCTGGATTGCGCGCGGCATCGGCAATCTTTCGGGCGCGCGCCAGGGGGTCTTCGGCCGGAGGAGCTTCCAGGGGCGGGGGAGCCTCAACCTGGAGGTGGGGCAGCGCTGCCGCGATGCGGGCGCGCAGTACCCCCGCATCCACCGGCTTACTCATGTGGCCGTTCATGCCGGACTCACTGCAGTTGCGCAGCGTATCTTCGTCGGAATTGCCGGTCAGGGCCAAAATGACGCCGGCGTAGTGTTCGGCGCGCAGACGCCGGGTGGTCTCGAAGCCGTCCATGCCGGGCATCTGGCAATCCATCAGGATCAAATCCGGAGCCTGGACCGCCACGGAAGTCAAACACTCCTCGCCGCTGGACACCAGTTCCACCTCAATCCCCATCGGTTTGAGGTAAAAGCCCATCAACTTGCGGCTGAAGGCGTCATCGTCGACCAGTAGAATGCGCACGGGGCAGCGCCTTCGCGGCAGGATGGGGAGGTCCCTCGGAAAACTGATCGAGCAGTGTTTCGCATTCTTCTCATCCTCTGGCTGGCCACTCAGATGGTCTGGGCACAGAATTTGCGCCCGGAGCAAATGATGGTTTTGTTGATCGGCTCCAGCACCAATCATCCCACACCCGACCAGCAGGCGGCTCTGGCTCGCCTCAAAGCCTTGCGGCAACAACAAACTTTCCGACAACTAAAGATCGGAACCATGCATTTTGACCGTCCGGCCGAAGCCCGTTTTGCCACCCAGGTGTTGGGCGTGGATCGCTCCCAATTGCCCTGCCTGTGCCTGGTGCAACTGGACAGCCAACTGCAGCGGCCGGTGCGCAAGCTGTACTCGATTCCTCGGGTGACCCGCCAGCAGTTGGAGCAGGTCGAGGCGATGGGACGCATGTGGGCTCAGTCGGCCGGGGGACTCAGCTTACCGCCGACGGCGCGCAATCGATTGCTACCGGGGCAAACGCTGCAGGTGGGCGGCAGCGTGACCTCTTTGAACGGGCAGTATGTCTTCGCCTTGCAAGGCGATGGTAACCTGGTCTTGTCCCGCTATGGCAATCCCCTGTGGAGCAGCCAGACCAACGGACAGGGAGGAGTTTTGTTGAGCATGGGGCCGGACGGAATCCTGCGCTTGACGGCGCCGAACGGGCAGATGGTCTGGCAAACCCGCAGCTCCGGCAGCCCTGGCAACTATTTCTTCGAGATGCAGGATGACGGCAACGCCGTCATCTACCTCCAGGAACCGGGTCGGACGGTTTTCGTCTGGTCGACCGAAACGCCGGGGCGCTGAAGCGCTACAGCAGTGGTATTTACCGGCCCTACGTTGCCGAACCTGGCCGAGGGCGTGTAAACGGGGCGCATCTTGACGGTGCCCAACATGGGATCCTGAAAAAGCACCGAAGGTTGGGCCTGAGGGGCCGGCGTGGGAGCAGCCGGGCCACGTTGAGTCCGGCCGGGGGATTCGGACCAGGCGCTCAAGCTGAGCAGCGTGGCCAACAGGGCGGCGGATAACTTGCTCATATCTCTAAGATACCCACTGAGACGAAAGTCGCACCAGCATATAGTAGGTCTGTTTGGGTATTGGAGTACTGAATTATGCGAGCCGATCTGGTGACCATCCGCCCGCTGGTGTTAGCCGACGCGGCGGCGGTGGCGGCGCTGGCCGACCGTGTCTATCCGGGCTCCTATCATCTGTCCGCCGAGGATGTAAGGGACAGCCTGTCGGGGCCGCATCTGTGCTTTGGAGCCTTTGCGGAGGGTGCATTACGCGCTTATTTGATGTGCTGGGTGGACACGACGCAGGTGGAGGAATTGGGCGACGAGTCGGTCTTGTTGCTCGACGATATCGTGGTTGAGGATGGACGGCATTTGATTTTGTTGCTGCGCGCCTTGCGCCGGGCTATTGTGGCTGCCGGCCTGACCGGTCTGGCCATGGAGGGCACCCACCGGACCCGGGCCGAGGCCCTTTTTGACAAGCATTCACGGGTGGTGGCCGCGCTGGGCTATCGGCGCGCGGCCTGCCACCACTACTTTGGGGAACGCGAACAGGAAAATTTGTGCTGGGCCCGCTACGAGCCGATGGTCAGTGAAACCATCTCAGGCGTAAGGCATTGAGCACTACGCTCAAGCTGCTCAAGGCCATGGCCCCGGCCGCCAGGGCTGGGGAAAGCAAGCGGGGGTAGAGCAGGCCGGCGGCTACGGGAATGAGCAACAGGTTGTAGAGAAAGGCCCAGGCCAGGCCCTGGCGCACGGTTCGCCGGATGGCTCGGGCCAGGCGGAAGGTTTGCTCCAGGCGGGTCAGATCGTCGTGCAGCAAGGTGATGTCGGCGGTTTTTCTGGCCAGGTCGCTGCCCCAGCCCAGAGCTACGCTGACATCGGCCTGGGCCAGGGCGGGAGCATCGTTCATGCCATCGCCCACCATGGCTACCCGGCAACCCCCCTCCTGCAGGGATTGAATGGCCGACTTTTTGTCCTGGGGCAGCAGACTGCCCTGGCCGTTAACCTTCAGCTGGCTGGCGATGGCCTGCACCACCAGGTCGCGGTCGCCGCTCAGGATGGTTACGGCGTAACTGGTGCGCAACTGGCGGACGGCCTCGGCGGCGTCCGGGCGCAGGGGATCGCTGAGCGCCAGCCAGCCTTGGAGCTGGCCGTCGACTTCCAGGTAAATGCGCGTGCGCGGGTCGCCCTGGGGATCCACTCCGAAAAGAGCGGGACTGCCCAGGCGCAGTTGATGGCCTTCGGCCCGGCCGCTTACGCCCCGGCCGGGCAGTGCCTGGAAATCCTCGATCTCCGGCAGCGCCTGCTGGCAGTGAGCGGTAACGGCCCGCGCCAGTGGATGTTCCGAGCGGCTTTCCAGGGCGGCCGCCAGGCGCAGGCTGGCTTCGTCCATGTGAACTTCCACCACCTGGGGACGGCCTCGGGTGATGGTGCCGGTTTTATCCAGCACCACCGTGTGCAGCGCGGCGGCCTTCTCCAGGGCCGCCGGATTGCGCACCAGGATGCCCAGTTGAGCCGCCCGGCCCAGTCCCACCGCGTAGGCTACCGGCAGAGCCAGGCCCAGGGCGCAGGGACAGGCGATCAGCAATACGCTCATGGCCGTCTGCAGCCCGATCTCGGGATGGCCCAGAAGCGTCCAGGTCAGAGCGGTCAGCAGGGCCAGCCCCAGAATCATCGGGATGAATACTGAGGCTACCTGATCGGCCAGTTTCTGAACGGGCGGTTTTTCCAGCTGGGCTCTTTCCACCGAAGCGGCGATTTGAGACAGGACACTTTGCTGTCCCAGTCCTTCGGCCCGCATCGTAAAGCTGCCAGTGCCGTTGAGGGTGCCCCCTATCACGGTCGCACCCGGGCCTTTGTCGACCGGCATGCTTTCGCCGGTGAGCAGGCTTTCATCCAGGCTGCTGCTGCCTTCCTCGATGACGCCGTCGACCGGCACTTTCTCGCCCGGACGCAGGCGCAGCCGGTCGCCTTTTTGGATCTGGTCCAGGGCGATTTCTTCTTCCTGGCCGTCCCGGAGCCGGCGGGCCTTTTGCGGGGCCGACTCCAGCAAGCCTTTCAAGGAAGCACGGGCTTTCTGGCGAGCGCCTTCTTCCAGCCAGCGGCCCAGCAGCACAAAGGTGATGATGAAGATAGAGGACTCGAAGTAGGTGGCCGGGTGATGGCCTGCCCTCAACAGGGTGAAGGTGCTGTAGGCATAGGCCAGGCTGGAACCGAGCACCACCAGCGTGTCCATGGTGGTGGAGCGGGAGCGGGCGGCTTTCCAGGCGTTTTGGTAGAGGGGAGCGCCGCCCCAGAACTGGATCAAGGTGGCGGCGGCCCATTCCATCCATGGATTCAGATGCTGCCCGAGGGTCATGGTGGCCATGATGAGGGAGCCCAGCAGCAGGCCCACCAGCCAGCGAGCGAGCAGGTTGGGAACTTGCACCGGCTGGCTGGAAGAAGCTTGAAAGCCGGCTTTCTCCACGGCCTGGACCAGTTGCTCAGGGGTAACCTGGTGGTTGCCGCGCACGCTGGCCTTTTCGCCCAGCAAACTGACCACCGCCAGTTCCACCCCGGGAACGCGGGCCAGGGCCCGTTCGACTCTACCCACGCAACTGGCGCAGTGCATCCCTTTGACTTCTATGGTGTAATTCGAAGCCACCCGCCGCTCTTCGCTCATGTCTTCATTGTAGTTCCCAGGAACCTGGCGCACTACTCCACGAACGGGCGGGTGTCTATCGAAGGCTATTTCCTGGGGGTGGGTTCGGGGGCGTCAATGCGGGGGGCGTTGCGCCAGAGGCCTTCCAGGTCGTAGAAGTCACGTTCCGACTGCAGGAAGATGTGCACCACCACCACTCCGTAGTCCATCAGGATCCAGGAGCCTTCGCGGTGGCCCTGGATGCGCTTGTTCTGCAATCCCAATTGCCCCAGCCGATCTTCGACGGCCCGGGCAATATCGCGGGTTTGGAGTCGAGTGGGAGCGCTGGTGATGACGAAGTAGTCGCACACGATGGTGAGAGCGCTCAGGTCCTTGATAACAATATCCTTTCCGAGTTTGTCCTCGATGACCTTGGCTACTTCTTGTGCGATCTCCAGACTCTCCAAAATGCGGCTCCTTTTGCTAACGATGTTATGAACAGTATATTCCCTGATTCTCGATATACACACGTACCGGCTCGGGAACCCAGTAGTGGATGGAACGCCCTTGCCGCAGTCGCTCGCGAATCAGACTCGAAGAGACCTGATGCAGCGGCACCTGCAACTCAGAGAGCTTAGTCAGATGTCGCGTTCCCGTCAACTTTTCCAGCAACTGGCTGAATTGATAGCCGGGACGGGAGGCCACCAGAAAGTGCTCGACCAGCTCCAGCAGCTCTTCAAAGTTGCGCCACTGGTAGTCGTAAACCACGTCCAGACCCGTGAGAAAAGAAAATCGGTGGGCGGGCCAGAGGGAAGATAATTGGGAGACGGTGTTATAGGTGTAGTTGATCTCGTGGCTGTCCAGTTCATGGCGGCATACTTGGAGTTGCGGATGGTCGGCCAGGGCCAGCTCCAGCATACGCGCCCGATGCTCCGGTTCTTGGGAGTAGGCCTGGCGGTGCGGCGGGGTCCCGCTGGGTACCAGCCAGACCTGGTCAAAGGAAAACTGCTCCAATGCTTCCACGGCCAGCCGCAAGTGGCCATGGTGCACCGGGTTGAAGCTGCCCCCGAAAAGCAGAACGCGCGCCATGTCGGTCCATTCTGGCCGGATGGCGGGCCATCCTGGGGATTGAACGGATTTCAATACTTGACAGGAACGGGCTCCGTCCAATAGAAGCCTGTTTAGTGAATTTCTCATGGGCCCGCCGTCTTTGCGTCGGCTTTTGTTTGGCCGGAGGGTGGTTCTGGGGCGCCCCGGTAGTTCGGGCTCAAGAAATCCCCCTGCAAGAGATGTCGGCCGAGGCTCCGGGCGACAAGCTTTTGCTTTTACGCGCCGAGCAAATCTCGCGCGAGGGCGAAGTCATCACCTGCGTGGGTAAGGTGCGGGTCGAATACGAGGGCCTGCAGCTCGACTGTCACTGGCTGCAGTACAACCGCGCCAGCGGCGAGGTAAAGGCTCGCAAGGAGTGCCTTTTCACTTTCGGCGAGAGCTACGCGGCCGCCGATGAAATCGACTTCTCGCTGCTGAGCAACGAAGCCATCCTGCGCAACGTCACCGGGCGCGGCAACGACCTGGGCAGTAACGACAATTACCTGGAGCAGCCGCTCTTTTTCTGGGCCAAATCGATGAGCTGGAAGCCCGATTTTATCCAACTGAACGAAGCCACCGTGACCACCTGCGATCAGTTGCCCGGGCAATGGGATTACCGGATCCTGGCCGAGCGCATCGATATCTATCCCCGCGATCGCCTGGAGGCCTATAATACCGCGGTGGACCTGGGTGGCTTCCGGCCCGCCACCCTGCCCAATCTAACGTTTTCACTCGACCCCACCAAACCTTTGCTGCAGGAGTACCTGCCCACCGTAGGTTATTCGACGATCTTCGGCGCCTTCATCCGCAGCACCCTGCCTTACAACTTCGGTCGTAAGAATGCCGGTAAGATCCACCTTGATTACTATACCCGAACCGGCCTTTCCGGCGGTATCGAGCACCGTTTCAACTGGGATGATCGGGCCGTCGGCGACATCTACTACTACCAGCAGGGCGGCGTCAACGGCCAGTCGGGTCGGCTGGACTTCCACACCAACTCCGCTTTCAAACTCGACCCCAGCACCACCGCCAATTTCAGTTACTCGCAGAACAAGTTCGAGCTCCCCAACTTCACCTCTCCGCTGACGGTGGCCACCAACGTGGGGATCACCCGGCAGACCGGTGACCTGCTTTTGATGCTGCAGGCGGGCTACTCGCGCAGCGGGGACAATACCAATACCACCTACGTGGGCACCGCCCAGAAGGACTTCGACGATCGCACTCGCTTGTTGCTGACGGCCGACTACAACTTTGCCTCGACCCTGGATCAGCGTGCCCGTCGCTTCCACTACCTGGGCAATCTGCAACACCGCGCCGATTTCGGCTATTTTGAGGCGGCTCTGGAGTCTTCGACCGGACTGCGCACTTACTATCTGAATCGCACTCCGGAATTGCGCTTCGTGAGCACTCCCATCCGTCTCGGTGAGCTGCCCTTGCTGGCTTCGGCCAGCTACGCGCGCATCTTCGAATCTCCCAGTGACGTGCAGGCGGCCCGCTGGGATCTGCGTGTCACTCTGCCGGATCAGATGTATTCGGTGGGGGATAGCCGCTTTGTGGTCGGTGGCGGTTTGCGCCAGTTTTTCTACGATACCGGCCAAAAACAGCGCGTCTGGTTGGCCCGCGCCAGTTGGTTCCAGCCGGTGGGTGAGGATGTCACCGCTCGGGTCGACTATAATCTCCAGGGACAGGCCGGCGGAACCCCATTTTTTCACGACATCCACCGCTCTTTTAACGTCCTGACCGGCGGTCTCGAGTATTACAACAGCGGCTCGTTGCGCCTGGGAGCCTACGCGGGTTACGACTTTTTACAGCACCGGGCCAACGACCTGATCGCCCGCATGGACATCAATCCCGGTCCGGAATTCGGCCTTTCTTCGGGAGCCAACTTCGACCCGGTCGACCGTCATTTTCGCAGTATGGACAACTTACTCTCGGTGCGACTGGGAGACAGCCTGAGCGTTTCGCACTGGAGCGTCTATGACTTCCAGCAGCGGAAACTGACCTACCAGGACGTCATGCTGAATTTCGAGAGCCACGACTGGGTGGCCTCGGTGGCTTACCGCGGCCTGCAGCAGGAAGTCTTCTTCCAGTTAAATCTGCGCGGCTTCCCCTCGGCTCCGCTGCACATCGGCCCCGAAGCCGGGCTGCCGGTGCTGCCCAACAACCTCAGTAACCCCTTCGTGCGCTAAACTAGGGCCCGTAAATGTAAGCTTTATTTGTTTATGGGTCCTTAGCGCAGGGTCACTTCCACGCGGCTCAGATCGAAGTTTTGATAAGGGAAGTCCGAGGGCAGGTCGGCGTGGTGGCGCACGTCGTCGAGCGGGTCGCTGGGGTAGAACTGGGGAATGGGCGGCACCACGCCCTGGCCTTTGTTGACGCGGATGGTCTGCAGGGTGTTTTTGAGCATATCGGGACCCTGGCCCAGGGTGTCCAGCGGGCGGCCGATCAGCCCCTGCCGGTAGTTATCACAGGTGAGAGCGTGGGCGGTAAAAGTGGGCGGCAGGATGAACTGGTTGAGCAGATTCGTGGCTTCGGCCACGTCAAAGACCACTTCGAGGCTGCGTTGATCGGGCTGAATGCGGCCGGCCGAATTCAGATTACCCGACTGGAAAAACTGGAAGCCGGGCCGCGGAGCACGGGCCTGACGGTGGTACCAGGCCCAGCTCAGGCCGTCGAAACGCACAAAGTCGGAGAAGGTATCCAGGTCGGTGCATTCAATGGGCTGGTTCAACGAATTGAAGAGGATGACGTAGTATCCTCGGCCGCTGGTATCGATCACGCCGTTGGGGTTGACCGTCAAGGTGACGGCCAGCAAACGGTTGGCAAACGGCGAACCCGGGAACGGGAAAGGCTGAGCCCGCGCTGCTTGCGCCAGGAATATTGCGAGACCGACTTGTTTGAGAATTTTTCGAGGTGACACGCTTGAGTAAACCTTTGCCCTTTCGGTGGGGGCTGCTTTTCAGCTCAGGTGCGGCCCTCCTTTTGATGCTGGCCTTCCCGTTCACCCGACTATTTCCCCTCACTCTGGTTTGTCTGGTTCCCTTGATGTTGGCCCTGCGCGGTCAGGGCTGGCTGCGCGGCCTGCTCTTCGGCCTGCTCTTCGGCTTTATTTACCAGAGCTATATCATGTTCTGGGCGAACTTTTTTGGAGCGCCGGCCTATCTGTTTCTGGCCGGCTATAAAACCGTCTTGCCGGGCTTCTTTGGAATGCTCTGCGGCGGCCTCAGCCGCCAACGCCCGGAACTGTTTCCGCTGGCCTTTGTAACGGGTTTCGTAGCCCTGGAATTTCTACAGACCTTTGGCCCCTTTGGGGTGACCTGGGGTATGTTATCCCACGCCTGGGCGCGTTATCCGTTGGTTTTGCAGTGTTGTTCGCTGCTGGGACCATGGACGCTGAGTCTGCTGCTGCTGCTGGCCAACGCCAGCCTGCTGGTGGGCTTACTGCCGGAATACCGCCACCAGCGGCCGCGTTGGTGGCTGGCCAGCGGCCTGCTCTGGTTGGCGGCCCTGGGATTCGGCGCCTGGCGCCTGCACCAGAATTGGGGGCCCGGGACCACCTTCAAAGCCGGCGTAGCCCAGAACTCCATGGGTCGCGAGGTGCGCTGGGACCCGAATTTTGCCCAGACCGCCCTGCAGAACCTGGAAAAACTGACGTTGTCGGCCGGCGCCCAGGGAGCCCAACTGATCGTCTGGCCGGAAACGGCCATTCCTTACCGCGGCTTCTTGAAGCTGCCCCAGCTCACGTTCGAAATCGGGATGTTGGGGCTGCAGAGCAAGAGCTATATCATCGTGGGCTCCATCGAAAAACTGGACGATGAATTCAAGCATACGGTCAATTGCGCCAGTCTGGTCACGCCCCAGGGTGGTTTCGAAGGCCGCTACGATAAGCAGCGCCTGGTTCCGGGTGGGGAGTACCTGCCGCTGGAGAGCTGGCTCCGTCCTTACAAGATTTTTGACCGGGTCATGCGCTATATTCCCGGGGAGCATGCGGGCGGAGTCTTTTCCTGTCCGGACCTGAAGATTCGGCCGGGAATGCTGATCTGTTTCGAGTCCATGGTACCCTATCTGGCGGCCCAGAGGGTGCGCGACGGCAGTGACGTGCTGGTGGTGGCCACCAACGATGGTTGGTTTGGCACCAATCCGGCCATCATGCATCACTTCGAGATGGCCATTTTCCGCGCCGTCGAGCAGGGGAGGCCGGTGATTCAGTGTGGTAACACGGGGGTCTCCGGTATGATTGACGAGCGCGGTCGGGTTTTGGAAGAAACGCCCATCAATCAGGCGGTGCTGGCCGTGCATGAAGTGACCGCGCGCCGCCAACTGACCGTCTACGCGCGCCTGGGAGATGTCCTGGCCTGGCTGGCTCTGGCGGTTTTTCTTCTGTGCCCTTTACTGCCGAAAGGGACAGAAGCTTCGGCAGGGAAGCACTAGCCCGTGCATTGGATTGACGTTATCTGCCTGATGGTCCTCGGTTTCGGCACCTATGCCGGCTACAAGCGAGGCCTGGTTCTGGAAATGACCGACTGGGCCATCGGCCTCATCGCGGGCCTCATCGCTCTTCGGGGCTTTCGCCCTTTTGGCGCGTTCGTCCATCGAATGATCCCCGGTTGGCCCGAGCCGACCGCACAAAGCATCTGTTTTTGGTTTTTGCTGCTCTTCGCCGGCATCATGGTTCTTTCGCTCGGTCTCCATATCGACCGCGCCACCCGCGAAGGTGATCGCATTCCACCGGAGGTGCGCAATTATGGCGGGACCGCCGTGGCCTTCGCAAAATGCCTGGTCATCTGTAGTTTGCTGTGCGCTTATCTGCCTTACGCGGACGGACTGACCGGCGCGGAGAAGCAGAGTGTCCGGCGCGCTCCCTCCTCCGGGATTTTTCGCGGTCTGAGCGGCCCCATCGGCGTGCTCGTCTCGATCATCGCTCCCGACGACATCGCCAAGAAATACCGCGACGCCGTCAAGTGAACCGGCGCCAGTTGCTGGCGGGGGTTCTAGGAACTCTGGTCAGTGCGCCCCTCTGGTCAGCTCCGGACCCTCGACTGCTGGATTTGCAGTTGGAAGAGCAGATTTCCAAGGCTCAAAAGCTGTGTGTGGAAGCCGGTGAAACCTATCAGAATTGGCTCAACGGGCGCGTTTCTTCCCATGTCGCCAGGGCTGAAGTCGGGTCCCGTCTCCAGAAGCTGGAGGCCTTTCAGAAGAAAGCCGCGGTGCTGGCCGTTCCGGCCAGCCAAACCAGCGTACGCCATTGGGCACGGATGCAAAAGCAAGAACTCCAATATTTTTGGAGCGACATGCAGAAGGGCTCTTCCGCGGCTCAGACCCAAGCTCAGCTTCAGCAGCGCTGGCAGAACGCCGTGGGCATCCAGGCGGATCTACTGGAAACACGGCGCCGGCAACTCAAGGTTGTGGAAAAGCTGCGGGATAACCAGCAGCTTGGCTCATACTATCACTGGCGTAACTCTATCCTGATCGTTATGCAGTCGGAACTCGCCCTTGCCCAGGAAGTGGCTGAGGCTTTTCAACAGCAAAACAAGTCGGCAATGCTGACCAGGAGGGCTATTTCCTTGTACGACCAGGCTTCTCTCATTCAGCCGCCGCCGTCTTGTCTGGCCGCCCACCAATTGTACCTGGAGCGCTTCACCAGCTTGAGTAAACTGTGCCGGTCGGCTCAGTTGGCGATTACCGCACCGGATGCGGATACAGTGGCTAACCTCCAGGATGATGAAGAAGCCTACCGTAAAAAGGCACTGGCCAGTGATGACGCCAGTTTGGCCGCGCTCAGGTCTTTGCTTTCAAAGACTCGTTAACGGCGGCGAAGCGCAGCATGTATTGATGACCTCCCAGGCAGCTCTCCAGGCCCACCTCCAGATCGACCGGGTCTTGCTTGTCAGAGTAGAGGCGCAGACGCGCCACGCCTGACTTGAGGGCGTCGAGGCCTTGCTGCATGGCTTCGACCGCTTCGTCGTAAGCCTCCAATTGTTCTTCGGGCATGCCGTTGGCTTCTTCGGGTGGGGGAGCCAGTTGGGACATTTGCTGGAGAGCCTGCTCGGTGAGATCGTCGTACCAGTTCAGGACTTCCAGGAAAGCTTCCCGGTCCAGGGCGCCGTCGCGGAAACCCTCGGCCGCGGCCGTGAGCTTGCGCAGATTGGCGGGCAGGGAGGCATCGTTGTAGCTGCTGTCCGTTCCAGGCGTCTGTACATCCATGAGACGGGCCTGACAGTTGGCGCATTTCTTTTCGCCCGGCTGGTTGGCGTGGCCGCAGCGAAAGCAAAGCAAACCGGTGGTCTGGTCGGGCTCTTTGAGAAATTCTTGCTGGAGTTCGAGCAGCACCGCGCTGCTGTGGCACAGGCGCCCCAGCGCCGCGTCGACCTGGGCCTTGTCGCCGGATGGCAGGAAGCCGGCGATTTCGTCCAGCACCACATTTTGCTCTTCCAGGGCATCCAGCAACTGCTGGTGGCGGGGATCGCCCTCAACCTCGGCCAGCAGCGGCTGCAGGCCTTCGATGAATTGATCGTGGAGTTCGCAGAAGGCATGGAAGCGCTCCAGGAACAGCTCGCCGGCCAGCCTGCCGCTCACATAGGCTTTGCCCACGCGCACCACTTCTTGAATGAAAGGTGCCTCGGAGTATTTTTCCTCGGCCAGGTGCTGGCGCAGATCTGCAAAGGCCCAGAAAAGCTGATTGACGGTCGCGTTGCAGACTTCCAACTGGCGGGCCACATCGTAGGGACGCTGGGCCTGCAGCGCCCGGCCGAGCTTCTCGAACTGCTGGGCCAGGTTGCGAAAAGCATTGTAAGCCAGGGCCACCCCGGTCTCGAGCTCGGGCGTGCGCACCTGAAAGCGCAGGCCGTTTTCAAATTGCAGCCGCAGATGCCCGAGATCCTGGTCGACGATGGCCAGTTGAGCCTCCACCTCCGACACATCGGAATGACCCTCCAGGTGGTCGGCGGCGGTATCGACCAGCCGGTTGAAAGAATCCATATCGGTGCGGTTCGGCCGCATACGCGCGAAGATAGTGGATGGATCTTGAAGCTCGGACATCAGGATGTTCTCCCCAAAATAATAAGGCCCCGGCTCTTCGGAACCGGGGCCCTGTTCGCTACCAACGACGGAATTTACTGTCGGCTATAATAGACGCCGCCCTGCGGGTTGCGGTTGGCGTGTTGGGAAATCCGCTGGTGACCGGGGCGATCGTTGTTGGAGCCGATCAACTGCGTGGCGCCGGGGGTGGCCACCATTTCGGTATGGCCACGGCTGGGGTTCATCCAGACATCGCCAGGCCGGGCCTGCTCGGCGGGAATGCGGCGATAACCCTGGCGCAGTAGCGCCTGCTCCAGGCCGCGCACATTGACGAAGTGGCCCTGCAGTCCGCCTGTGCTTTGCAGCAGCGAGGATACGAAGTCGGCGCAGTTGTTGGTCTGGCCGCCGGCCGCCGTGAAGTTGGGCAAACGGCCCTTGATGTCGATGGAGTTCTGACCCAGGAAACGCTGGCCCAGAGCGACGGCGGCCAAGCCGCCGCTGCCGACCTGGCCGGGCAACATGGGCTGAGCGCCGTTGGCGTAGCCGGGCCCATAAGGCGCGCCGCCGCCGGGGAAACCGCCAGGGCTGAAGGGCATCGGGGAGAAGGGTTGGCCGCCTCCCATATAACCACCCATGCCGTTCCCGATGCCGGGGAATCCGCCGCCGATTCCGGGCATGCCGGGCATTCCGCCCATCATGGCGGGGTTGAAGCCGCCTCCGCCCATCATCATCTGCATCATGCCCATCATCATTTGCATCATCTGCTGCATCTGGGCCATTTGCTGACCCATCATGAAACCTTGCTGATAGGGATTCTGCTGCTGCATCCCGCCGAAGCCGAAGGGGGACATCTGGTTAAAACCAACGTTACCGACAAAAGCCATGGCTAACTATCTCCCGATTCATCATTTTCACCATTCTCCCACATATTTTCAGGCTGTAAAGCGTTAAACAAAAGTTTAACAACCTCAACGTTGAGGCCTGTTTAGAGTATCTCGAAGGGGCCCAGCGGGAGGCCGTCCAGCCAGGCTTCCTGGACCGAGCTGACTCGGGAGCCCTCGGACCCCCGGCGCACATGTTGCAAAAATTCTTCCAAGCGCTCTCCCTGAGCTTGCAGTTCGACCCGGCCATCGTCGAGGTTGCGAACCCAACCCTGGATGCCCAGGTGGTGAGCCCACCGGCGCACGTGCCAACGAAAACTCACGCCCTGCACGTGTCCAGAAACGAAAGCGTGCAGGGTTTTCACTCGACGATTACCTTATCGCTGTGGGTGCGCCCGAAAGTTTCGGGATGATACATTTCTTCGGCCTGGCAGGGGGGCACTACGAACTCTCCGGGAGTGGTGGCCCGGGCCAGGTAGTCGTATTGGTAGACTCCCTCCCAGAGCAGTTGCGTAAAGGCTTCCACTTGTTCGTCCCGCAGGTTCTGATGGTCGAACCAGTGACTGGTCCACCAGCCGTCCAGGTGACTTTGCGGCGGTTGCACGCTCTCCCCACCCCGCAGTTCAGGGTTGAGAGCTTCAAGACCGGCAGGTAGCGGATCGAACAGAACCACCTGGTAGCGGCGCGCCGGGGTCTGCATGTTCAGACGCACGCGCACCAGGGCGCCCGCCTTGATGTGCCAGACTCCGCTGTCATCGCGGCGTACGTCGCGGTTCTCTTTAACGGCTTCATAGCTGCGCTCCAGCGCGAAGCCGTGGTCCAGCGCTTCCAATAGCAGGTTCTTGGGAGCGTAGTTCAGGCCCAGTCGGTAGTAGAGGCGGCCTTTACCCTGTTTGGCCAACACCAGCTCGGCTTTCTCGGGCACCTGGGCCATGGGAATTTCCACCACTCTTTCGCCTTTTTGCCGACCGCGAAAAGTCTGCTGGCCGGCCGACTGGTCGCTTAACCAGATTTTGGCCAGAAAGTCTGGCGAGGTCTTTTCGAATTTCTGGAAATAGGCGTCCATGGCCAGCACGACCCAGCAGTTCTCCTGAGTGTTCTCCCAACGGCCCTGGCGGCGGTGGTCGAGCAGGCCGCGCACCAGCTTGGGAATGAGCGGATGATTGGGTTGGACCCGCAGTAACGCCTCCAGAATCAAGGCGTCATCGCGGCGGTCGGAGTAAAGGATGAGCGGGCCTTTATCCTGGTATTGGAAGCTGAACTCGGCGCTGGCAGCGGTCTGATTGCTGTGGCTCTCAAAATAGGTGAGGATGCGCTGATCCGGCCCCAATGTAGGTAACAGCCAGGCCAGCACTTCCGGGCCCAGTTGCTCGAGCGGAGCTTCTTTGAGCAAAGCTTTGGCCTTGGCCGGTACGGGATGTCCCTCCAGATGCTGCACATAGAGCGCGTAAGCGCGGAGCGACCGTTTGCTTTCGGCGGAGTATTCCGGGTCGGTGAGATGGCTCTCGATTTCCCTTACATAGGCCAGGGCTTGCTCCAGACAATCGGGATCGACTTGGTAGCCTTTGGAACGGACCCGCACCAGCATGTGGGCTAAGTGCACGCTCAAGTAGGGAACGGAGGGCTTGTCCCGTTGCCAGTAGTCCCAGCCACCGTCGTCGTTTTGCAGGCCGCGCAGTTTGGCCAGGTCCTTCTCGAGAGCTGACTGCAGCCTGGCCGGCTCCAGTTGGGGAGTTTGAAAGGCGCTGAGGACGTCGCGCAGGGCGGCTGTGCAGAGCACCCGGGAGGCCAGTTGTTCCGAACATTCGAAAGGGTAATCCACCAGGTAAAGCAGTGAGTCGCTCAACTCGGACAGAGCCGTCGAGCTGGTGGTGACGCTCAGGTTGCCGAATTGAGGGAAGATGTCGCCGGGGCGTTGCACCGGCTGGCGGGTGGCGCCCTGATCGAGCACTCCGTAGGTGGCGAAGGCCTCGCTGGTGGCCGGCGTCCGGACGGGCAGGCTGATCTGGGCGGCGTCGCTACCGGCGATGGCATGGGCGCCGAACTGGAATTGGGCTGTGCCGGCCTTGTCGGTGGCGCAGGGGATGCGGATTTCACGCCGATCCTGAGGGTTCAGCTCCAGACGGTAGCCGGCCGCCTGGCCGCCGTCGACGGCCACGTTGGAGCCACGGCAGACCAGTTCGACTTGCATGGCTTCGTCGGTCTGGTTCTGTAGCACCACCGGCAGTTGGAATTTGTCTCCAAAGTTCAGGAAACGCGGCGGAGAGGGGCGGAGCTGCAGGGGCTTGCGCACGGTCAGGCTGCTCTCGCCCTTGCCGAACTGCTTGACGCCCACCTGGGCCAGCGCGACCAGGCGATAGCGCGTCAGGTTGTCGGGCAGTTTAAAGCTGATCTTGGCGTGCCCTTTGGCGTCGGTCTGCACGTAGGGCTCAAAGGCGGCCAGCGGGGTGAAGTTGCTGCGTATTTTGAAACTTTTGGGTGGCGGAACGCCCGCGCTGCTGCCGACGGCGGCGTTGTAGTTGATGGGCGGAAGGCTGCTCGGCTGTGCTTCAGGCTCCGGTGTGGCAGTAGCTGCGATGCTAAACTCTGCCCCTGCGTCTTGTCTTACCTGGCCCAGCTCCAAGAACTGTCGCGAATGATCGTCCACCACGCCGGCTTCTCGCCATGGGCAAAACGTCTCCAGCGGGTCGGCGGGGTCATAGCCGCTCAGGGCCAGCACCGACTCGTCCACGGCCAGGAAGGTGACCACCCCGGAAGCCGGTTGCCCCTTGTCGTCGCTCACCTGCACCTCGACCTGGGCGGCCTGGCCCGGCTGCAGTTGCTCTCGGCCGGGTTTGACCTCCACCTTGAGCCGGCGGGGAGCGCGCGACATCTGCAGGGCTACCTCGCCGCTGGCATAGGCCGGCCGCCGGCTCTTGCCGTCCTCACGCACTTGCGTGCCCACCGCATCCACCTGCAGCGTCAGACCGGGAATATCCACTGCGCGCAAGGGCAGCTTGACGGTCAGGCTGCCCTGCGGCGCACTCAAACGTTGCACCGAAGCGATGCCGTCGCGCCGGCTGGTGACCAGCAGCTCGGCCGGAGCAAAGGGAGCCTGCACCAGCACCTCGGCCGTCTCGCCGGCCTGATACTCGCGCTTGCCGGGCACCAGCGTGAGCTTCTCTTGCTCTACCGTGGTGATCGGCTTCGGCTTTTCGCCGGCCACCCAGAGCGTCAGATCGCAGATATTGGCGCGGTTTTCGTCGTCCTGCACGCGCGCTTCCAATCGGTAGGTTCCGCCTTCTTTGGCGGGCAGTTCAAAAGCAACCGGAGTGGCGGCGGAATTTAGAGTGTGTTCATGCGCGTCGGCTTCCAGCAGCTGACCCTGAGAACCCCATTGCTGCCGATAGCTTCGCAACTTTACCGGTTTCCCGACGACCGCCTTGCCGTCCAGATCGGTGACCACCACGGAAACCTTGAGCGGCTGCCCCTTCTGCACAAAGGTGGTGTCGCTCTTGAGGCCCACGTAGAGTGCGGCCGGATGGACCAGTACCGAAGTCTCGGACGTCCAGGTCTGGCGATTGACGTCCTGTATCGAGGCTTCCGCTCGCAGAGTATGCGGGTGGGGCGGGTCGACCGAGAGGAAGTCGACTTTCAGCTGGCTCTTGCCCTCGGAATCGGTGCGTGCCTCCTGGGTGATCGAGTTGTCGGGTACAAGGGTGTCTATCCCGCCTTCCCACCAGGGCGTCCAGGAACCAAAGCTGTAGCCCTCCCAACCTGGGGGGCTGAAGCTGGTGGGCGTGCTGCGTACCCGCCAGTCCACCCTGGTGTTACCCAGCAGACCTCCCGAAAAATAAGCGGCTTTGGCCGTAACCACGGCCGATTTGCCGATCTGGCCGATCCCCGGCTCGGCCGAGGCGCTCACCTCGAACTCCGGCCGGCGGAATTCCTGGACTTCAAAGGTGTGACGGTAACTCGAGTTCTCGGGGCCGCCGAGCAGCAAGTTGCAACTGCCCAGACCCATTGTCTTGGGCAGCTTCAGCTCCAGCGAGAATCCGCCCAGACCCCCCGTCCTGGCCTCTCCCTTGGAGATAGAATGGCCCTCACCATCGCGTAGCTCGTAGCCGACCTGACCGGGCGGAGCGGCCTGCAGGTCCCCGTCGGGGCCCCGGCCCAGGCGGCGCAGCCAGCCTTTGACGTGTACGCTTTCGCCGGGTCGATAGAGATGGCGGTCATCAACCACGTGCCAGAGCATTTCGTTTTTGCCGCGCTCGGGGAGCCAGGCTCCCGAGTTCCAACCGTTGAAATCACGCGGTAGAACGGCCAGGTCCTCGCCCGCGCGCGCGACCAGCAGAGAGCCGGCCGTTTCCGGCTGGAGGACCGCCAGGCCGTTGCCGTCGCTTTCGGCGCGGCGCTTCGAGCCCAACAGTTGGACCTGTACCCCCGGCCAGGCCGCGCCGCTGTCGAGTCGATTGATCCAGGCTACGATTTCGCGCCCGTCGGCGCAGGCGTCCATGCCGATGCGAGTCGACTGCACCCAGGCAAAGAAGCGATTCTCATCGCGTTTGCGCCCAACCGGCTCGATCAGCGCTACGGCCTGGCCCAGGCCCTTGGGAAAGGCCGAGGATAGATCCACCTGAACTTCCCCGGCTTGATCCGGCTCGACCCCGGTGCGCACCTTTTCATCCAGCACGGCCTGGCCCGGAACATCTTGGGGTTCGTCCTGGCCCCTGGCTTTGACGTAAGCGTCCCAATCTCCGGGTTCCACCCGCCAGGCGCGCACGCGCAGGTTGGGCAGGTTGACCACACGGCAAGTCACTTCCGGCTTACCCGCTGGATCCAGCGTAAGGAACCGTGAGGATGGGCCAGAGAAAGTCGGTTCGACCGGACCCACTTCGATGGCAAAAGTCTCCTCGTGGCCCAGCTTTTGCCCATAGTGATCCAGAATCTCTCGGTCCAGAGTGACTTGATAGCGGCTGCGGGCCTTGAAGCGTCCCTTGAAAACCAGGGCGGAACCATCCACCTGAATCTGGAGAGCGGGCACTTCCGGCTGGAAACGAACCCACTTGGGGTTCCATTTCTTTCCATCCAGCTCGTTGTTGAAGAGCACGCTCCACCCTTTAAAAGGTTTGACCTTAGTGGTCTTAGGCTGGATGGCCAGCGGAGCAAAGGTTTCAAAGCTGAAGGCCTGGCCTCTGGTAGTCCCCAGCGGACCTTCGCTCGAGTGCAATCCGGCCGGGAGTTCCACGGCATAGGCCTGGCCCGGCGAGAGCTTGCCCTTCAGAGCCAGCACCAGGCTGCGCTTCTCTCCGGCCGACTCCACCAGCGCCCGCACCCGATGGTCTTCCAAGATTTCTTCGCGACGGGCCAGGCGCAGGGGGATCTCCTCCCTATTGCCGCGCAACTTGATCTCGGACGCCACTTTCTCGGCCTCGATGTCCTGGTTGAAACGCAGGAACAGCAGAGGTTGCAGCTCCTGAGGACCGCCGTTGGGCCAGCTCTCCTCTAACTGCAGAGTGGGCGTCTGAAAGCTGAACTGCTTGCCCGCCTTGAGTTTGGTCCCGCTGGCCGCAGCCGTCTCGGCGGGCACCTCGACTTCAAAACGGGTAGCCATGGGAAAGCGCTTCTCGGGTTGGAAGACGAGCGTCTGTGTGCCCAGCCAGCGCCAGCGGCCGGCCGGTTGGGGAGTGAGCTTGACCGGCATGTCCTTGAGATCTCCCAACCCGGTCACGCTTACCATGGGCTGGTTGAAGGTGATCTGCAGCTGCGAAGCCATTTCTACCTCGCCTTGAGGCGAACAGGACAGGATCTGTAAAGGGCCTTCCGGGATCGCCGGTGGTTTTTCCGCGGGTCTGGGGGGAGGGAAAGGCTGCGCGACCGGCTGGGCGGGCGGGGCTGGAGACTGCCTGAGAGCGAACGATTTGCCCCCGTCGGCCGGCAGGGGCGGTAAAGCTCGCAACAGAGGCTGCACTTGGGCTTCGTTCAGAGTCGTTGGCGTGGCCAGAGGGATGGAGTCTTTCGCCTCGGGGTTGTCTTTGGCCAGGCTGAGCTTGAAGCGCAGCCCGTCATGACTCTTCTTGGCGGCCGGCGTGGCGGAAGCAACGGGGGTAGCTGAGTCCTTCGGGGCGGGCGTGGAGACACAGCCGGCCGCCAGCCAGCCGGTCATCCCCCAATACAGGAAAAGACGTTTCCCCGACATTTATTTGTCTTCGCGGATGCGAGCAATCCCCTCCTCGGCCGTGGACGGGCACCGCTCCATCAAGCTTTGCTTAAATTTTTAACACTGCGTTCATACTTGGCCGGTTTAGTAGACACTTCGTCGACATGCGTGAGTAAGCTAAGACAAGAAATTCGAGGGGAAACTACCAAGGTGTACATCCCGTCATGAAGACCCGGGGGGCTTCTCTGTTGATGGCTCTGCTGGTACTATCGCTGGGGACGGTCATCGTGTTTTCGCTGGCCTCTCTCAGCACCGTCCAGTTGCGCACCAGCGAACACAGCGAACAGCAAGACCACGCGCGTAACCTGGCCGAGTCGGCTATCTACCTGGGTATTGATCAGATCTGTCGCTCGGCGGCTTACGGCACCCATAGCGAGATTCTTAACGTGCCCGCTTCGGGTTATGAGGTGTTGAGCACCGGCAATCTTACTTTTGATTTTGGCAGGGCTCAAACTCAAGGCATTCACTGCTCTTTCAACAATCTCGGTTCCAAACAAGCGCGCAACTCGCCCGAGGGACGCAATGTGCCAGGCGAAACCTGCTTGCTGGTCGGCTCGGGCGTCAGCGGTTCGGCTCGCGTGCAGATTGAGTGCATGTACTATCGCCCGGCCTTCCCAACCGGCCTGGTCACCGGGGCTGCGATGGAGGCGACCGACTTTAGCCTCAACGGAATGATGCCCGGGGTGGACTTCTTGGGTAACCTGGCCGCCCAGCGAGGGGATCTGCATCCGGTCGATTTGCATTCCAACGCCAGTCTGAAATTGCAGGGCCACTGCGATATTTCCGGGGATGTCAGCGCCGTGGCGACGGTGGGGGTGGGTGCCGACAGCCGGGTGCGCGGCGAAGTACGTGAGCATATCGCGGCCCAGACGATACCTCGTCTCGATATTCAGCAGATTCGTCAGGACCTCGTGGCCAACGGCGTGGAGCCCCTGACTTTAGGTAGTTCGGTGGGTGGAGTAACCGTCAACTGGTATACCGAAGCCTCTGGTCCGCTCGAGATTTCGGGTAATTTGAATTTGGACGGTGGCCTGCTCTATGTACCCGGTTGGGTGAGGGTGCACGGTCGCGTGCAGGGTCGGGGAGCGTTGCTGGCTCGCGGGCCGATCACTGTGGACCAGGGCAACGACTTGAGTGACCGCGACCTGACCATCCTGGCCAGCGAATCGGACGTGACCTTGCAAGGGGCCGGGAAATACTTCCACGGCCTGGTCTACTCCGGCGGTAAGTTAACCGCCCACGACATGACGGTGGTGGGCTCGGTAGTCTGCCAGGGGGCTGGCGAGCTGACCAATTCCGCTTTGATTCAAACCGAGGTGGCTACCCGCATGGTGATCGGACGCCCGGTGCGTTCCGCCAATCACGACGACGTATTCTTCTGGTATGTCAATCGCGGGGAGCCCGACCCGGTTACGCGCGAGCCTCGCTATGATTACTTTATGGGCATCTACATCGATGCTTATACTTCCAGCTTCAATGGGTCGCCCAATTTTCAAACCAAGAACCGCAATCGCACTCGGGCTCAGGTGGAAGCGGAGCTACTGGCCTTTGCCGACACCGATTATCAACCCGTCGATGATTTGGACCCCGCTCCGGTTATACGCGGCAGTGTGATGCTGGCCGGTCCTCTCAGCAATTACCTGAACCAATTGGACGCCGCCGGCGCGACCACGGTAAATTTCGACTTGAACAAGCTGCTCACGCCTATCCAAACATCCCGGGTGCTTTTGTGGCGACGCTGCGAGTAAGGGGAGTCTCCCTGTTGGAGATCATTCTTACGGTTACCATCGTGGGGATGTCGCTGACGTTGCTGGTGGGGTTGATGCCGGGAGCCAGTCTCAGTTCCAAGCTGGCCCGCCAGCGCGTGCTGGCGGGCAATCTGGCTCAGGACGTATTGGAGGGGATTTATCGGGACGACCTGGGTTCTTTGGCAGGGGGGCCGCTGGACAGGGTGACGGTGGAAGGAACCGACTTTGAGCGACGGATCGACCTGACACCGCAGACTCCACCCAGTCTGGCCGTGCGTGTGCGCGTGGTGGTCGCCTGGAAGCATGGGAAGCAGCAGCGCTCGGTCTTTCGCGAGCAGTTTCTCTGCGAGTTGCACCGGTGAGAAGAGGAATGACGCTGATTGAGCTGATGGTCTGGTCCACCCTGGCTTTTTTGGTGCTGGCTATGCTGACTGTGATGATGATCCAGGTGATGCATTACGCTCGAGTCGAATCAGAGCGAAGCCATAGCTTTATGGCCGAAATGCGCGCCCTGAACTGGCTCAGCCAGGACCTGCGCTACGCCAATTCGGCCGCGCTGGTCATTCATCAGCACGATCTGCAGCCCACCTGGGTCTCGATTCAGGTAAGCAACCCCATCACCCCAAGCGAACAGCCTCGTTTCGGCGACCAACTGGTGTACTACCGTTGGAAACCTTCGGACGGGCTCTTGTATCGCTGTGTGGCCCGACCCCCGGCGCTGACGCTGGACCCCATCGATCCTTACCGTCCCACCGAGCCGGAGCTTCAGTCTTTGGACACCGATCCGCGCGTCGAGAGGCACCAGCTCGCCGACTTCGTGACTTCGTTCAAAGTTCTCGGGCCTCCACGAGTTTCCGGATGGGTGCGCATCCAACTGGAGACGACCAGTCCGAACAAAAAGCAGACTTTCCGGCAGGAGCGGCTTCTATCCGTGCGGTTCAGCAATTGAACGATTACAGGTACCTGCGCAAACCTGTCATTAAATAGGTGATTGCGATCCACGTGCTCTTCATATTCCGGTAGAAGGCCAAAAGCAACACCGTGGAACTTACGGCAAAAGTGAAAAAGACGGCAACCGGGCTCCACTTTAGATAGTAGCCGGCTAAGAAGGCCAACAAAACGCCGGGTGGGAGAAACACCAGATAGCCCAGGCCCATAACCCCTGCGCTGTCGCCAAAGTAGGGCTGAAAAGTGATCCCACAGTTGGGGCAGACCTTGCGAGCTACAAAGAAGCTCTCAAAAACAGACCCCTTCGAGCATTTGGGACAACGACAGAAGAAGCCTACAATTAGCGTTCTTGTCCAATAGAGCATCAGGGCTCCGGCGCCCCGACGCGGTTGGGCTTGTTTCGTTTTCAAAGTTTTATCACCAGACATTTGCTGTCACACATGGACATTTTTGGACGTATAGCACACGCGCGGCTGGAAACCTGCAAACCTGGCTTCCGTTTTACTTCCACTCCACTGCACCACGCACTCGGAAGCAGCAGGTATAATTTCCCCAGCCACCTGAGGAGGGATAGTCTTTGATCACCCCGTTAGAAAGCCTGCGCTCTAAGTACCATCTCACTCGAGCCGACCTGCTCAATTCGCTCGTCAATCGAGCCGGGGAGCCCGTTTCGGAACGAACGCTCAGCGGGCTGCTGGCGGGCCGCTCCCAACTCTCGGAGAACACCATCGAGGAGAACTCCAAGAACCTGGCCGACACCATCAAGCGGCTGAATTCCAGGCTGGACTTTGAAGATGTCAGCCGGGAATGCCGCGCGGCGTTGCTCGAGCAGCGCCGCGCAGTGGCCTTGGAGGAAGAGAATTCGGCGGAAGCCAGCGCGGTGTCGGCCCGCCCCGGCTGGTCACATTACCTTCGGACCTTGCCGCAGAAGGGGGAACCAGCCTGGCTTGGCAAAGCCCGGAAACTCTCGGACTCCCTGCAAAGCATCTGGTCCGACTACCTGAAAGCCAGAGCTCCCCAAGTCGGTATCGGCACCCGCTATGTTCCCGAAGAAATGGGCCCCAAAGACTTCCTGGAGTGGGCTGATGCGCACTTTGCGGAAGCCCTCGAAAGATATGAGCAGGAGCGCGACCTCACCTGCGGCAAGTGGTTTTTGCTACGAGTGCTCTCGTGGACCGAACTGGCCTGCCATCGACTGCAGGCACAACTGTCGGTGCTCAATCAACTGGGCCATAAATGGAGGACCCGCCTGGCCGAGGCCAGGACTCACCTGAGCGCGCTGAACCTTGAGAAAGACCGGCGCATCTGGCTGGAATTCTGCCGTCTGGAAAACCTGATTCAGGTTTCCGAACACTGGGTTTCGCAGGACGACACCCAGCGCAGACAGGCCGAAGAACTGCTCAAGAAGGCGGAACAGAATTCCAGCGCCTGGATGCGCCTCTATGAAGAGGTCGACGGCTCCCCTAGTTTCGCTATCCCCGACAGCCTGATCGATAGCCCCAAGATCCGCGCGGCCATCCGCAAGCGCTGGCAGGAAGTGGTCGACCAGGAAGACGGCAACTGGCCCGAGGATTACGATCCCTTTGCCGGCTTCGTAATCTGCCATTCTCCTCTATGGCCGATGCTGGACGCGGGCAAAGACGCCATGGAGTTTGAACTGATGGAAGCGCTGGACATCTTGCTGCTCTCCACCAAGACCAAGCAGCACCTGTTTTACGTTCTGGATTACGCAAAGGAGTAAGTTAACAGGAAGGCTTAAGTTTTTTAACATCTCGAACGACCGCAACACCTTCCTATCACCTGAAGCGGGTATTTTAGGCGAAGCAGTTCGAGAAGGAGACAGATATATGAACGCAATCCATTCCTCCCAGAGCCGACCCGCCTTTCGTCCAGGTGAAAGATTAAAGGCGGTTGTCGTCGAGAGCGGCCAGCGTAATCTTGCTCAACTAACCGATGGCACGCCTCTCTGCGTGGGCGGAGAACCTGTAGACTATCATGCCCTCAAATGGGGAGTTATCGACCTGGCCACCAAGAAGGGTGCTTATGACGAGGTCAGTGAAACGGGAGTCCGCTATTCGGCGGCGGAAGTGGCGCGTACTTTAACCTCTGCCGACCCTGCCGGCACTCGTGAAGATATTGAGGCGGTGAGCAAAACAGGCGCACAGCACGTTGACAGTCTGATCGTAGCGCCAATCAGCGGGGGTCGGCCGATCATGCTCGCCCAGTTCGACAGTCCCTTGGCCGCCAATCTGGTGGTTGGACCAAACGGAACGCTAACCTGGGAATAAGGTTTGGAAAGCAGCCGTTGCTGGGCTATGGAGCTTCAGTTGTTGCCTTGGTTGATATTTTCAGGCTCAAGCCAGCACCCCCCGCCTTTGGCCAGCCTGGCGGCCCTGGCCCTGTGTTTCCTGGAATCAACCCGTCTGGGCAGTGTCCCATTAGAACTGACGGGTTCCCGCCCGCCCTTCCGGGGCATACTGCTGAGGAATGAATGAGGAAGCGTTTTATCATTCCAGCGGCCAGTTTACTCTCGAACGCGCCGTTCACGACCAGCGGTTGGGGCGAGACTCCCTGGAGGACCCGGCGTTGGCGCCTTTATGGCTGGTGCGCGCCGCGGTCGGTCTGGGAGCGAGCGGTGCCAGTCTGCGCTTGAGTGGCCGGCAGGTGCGCATACAGTTACGTTGCGCCCCGGAAGCGCGCCGGCCGAACTGGTTGGAACGGCTGCCGCTGAGCGAGGAGCGCCACCAGGATGTGCTAACCTGGACCTGGCCGCGTCCGGCTTCGCGAACTCTAATCCGGAGAGAATCGTTGTTTTTGCGGCAGCGCGCGCGCTTCTGTCCTATCCCATTGAAACTGAACGGCTATATTCTACAGCCGGAGGTTTTTGCTTATCAGGCTCCCGGTTCGGAACTGATGCCCCGGGGCTACCATCTGGCCGAGTTCTATTTCGCAGGCTCGGGAATTTCCGTGTTTCGCCCGGATGGGGACCAGGCGGCGGGGCGGGTCAATTCCTCCCATACCTATTGGCGGGAAGGGGAGATGTCGGCCCTGCGCTGGTGGATGCCCTGGCGGGTGGCCGGTCAGGTGGCCCGTCTCAAATCCTGCCGGGGCTTTCGTTGTGGAGCGCTGGGCGTGCTGTCGGCTCAGCCCGGGCAACGAAGCCGGGCGCTGGCCGTGCACCAGGGCGTGCTGGCGGCCGAAATGGAGCTGGACTGGCCGGAGTTGCCGGGCCTCTGTCTGGTTTTTGATGCTTCCGCCTTCCCGGTCGACGCCAGCGGTCTCAAGCTGGTGGAAACCTTGGAATTGCGCGGCGCCTTGCTGGATTACCGGGCCCGCCTGGGCCAATGGGTGGCCGCCCGGCTCGAATCCTGGCGGCCGGAAAATCGCGGGCACGGGGTGATTTCCCGCCAGAACCGCAAGGAGGCGGGCGCCTTCTTGAGCATCTGGGGAGTGACCGTGATGACCGGTATCGCCGTCTTTCTGCCGCTGCCGTTGCTGGGTTTGCCCTGGATCGTCTGGCATCACCGGAGTCGCCGGCGCATTTTTCAGGTGTGGCGCCGGCGGCTCCAGGAATTAGAGGCAGCCCGAGCCGAAACGCCAGCGGGTGGATAATTTCAAGGCGGCCGTAACCGGCCTGAATCAGGGTCTGGCGCTGCCGCCCGCCGCCCTGGCGGCGGCCGAACTGGCCGAGAAAGGCGATTTACAGGCGGCCCTGGGATTGGCTCAGAGCGCGTTGGAGTGTGCCGATCCGCGATTACGTTCGGCTTTGTGCGGACTGATTCGTAAGGTTTCTCATCCGGGAGCGGCCCAGGTGGCCCTGCTTTGCTTGCTGGGAGAGTTTTCCAAACGTCCGCGAGCCATGGAGTTGGTGCTGCTGGAAGTGGGTTCGCCGAATTGGGTTCCCACTCAGGCCGCCGCGGAGGTGCCGGTCGCGCCGGACCCGGCGGAATTGAGCGAGTCGTTCGCCCGTTCCGAGCGGGAAGCGCGCACGGCCACTCTGAAAAAGCTGGTGCGCGAGGGGCTCTTGCAGCGCGCTTTACAGTTGCCTCTGGATGGTGACGATTACCAGGTTTTATGGCCGACGCTGCTATCTCAGCCCGAGGTGCTGGCCGAATGCGCGCCCGATCTTCCGGTTTCTCTGCTGGTTTCCGCTTTGAATATGCCGGAAGTGAGCCAGGCCTGGCCGCGTCTGGCCGAATTGCGCCCCCGGCAACTGGAGGTGTTGGGTTGGCGCAGCCCGGCCCGGACCCACACCTTGCCCCCGCAGCCGGTGGCTTTCGAACGCTATCAATCCGAGGCTCCCTACTACGACGGGGGGGACGGAGCGTTGGAAAGCGCCCGTTGGAAAGTGCGCGTGGATGAGTCCGGTTGCCGCGTCAACGAGGACTTCGAGGTGCGTTTCGACGACGCTCGCGACAACCTGGATTATCAGCGTTTGGCTCAGCACGATCGATTTTTTGAGGGGCTCAGCGGCGGCCGCCATCAGGCCAACAAGGCCTGTAGTTTAAGCCTGTCGGCGGATGAACGCTGGCTGGCTCTGGCCACGCTGGACGGTGCCGTGTCTCTATACGACCTGCCGGCGCGCCAGCGAGGCGGGCGTATTTTTGAGCCCGGTCCGGTCTCGGAAATGGCCCAGCCGGTGCGGCTGCGCTACAGCGCTCAGGGAGGCTGGCTGGCCGGGGTTCGTCACGACCAGTTCTTCCTCTGGGATGGGCACCGAGTTCAACTGCTGGGAGAGGCTCCGGCTGGTTTGCGCGGCTTGTTTTTCCACTTCGGGCAGCTATGGTCGATGTGCCGGGATGGTTCCGTCTATCGCCTCGATCCTGAGAGCGGTCAGATTCACCGAGAGCTGGAGGGGACGGGACTCGCCGCCTGTCTGTCGCCGGATCAGCGATTTCTAGCCGTCTACCGCCAGCGGGTGGAACTGCATCTGATCGGCCCGCGAGGGTTGCAGCTCCTCTCGCACTGGCAAGCGCCCCCGCCCGTGCGCATGCACTTTGCCCTGGAGGGGCAGGCGCTGGTGCTGCGCCGTTCCGAACCGGGCAAGACGGGGCTGGTGGAGGTGGCCTGGCGTATGGGCCTGGCCACGCGGTCCCAATTGGAGTCGGTGACCGACCCGTTCTTGGAAGAGTTGCTTAAATCGTAACTTTACCGACGGTTTCCTCGTTGCTCGGGCGGTCCAGGCGCAGCGTCAGCAGTTGGCGCTGTTCCTGGGGGCGGCCATAGTCGGTGAAGACGCTGACCAGCACGGTGCAGGCGCCGGTCAGGCTTTGTTGATGGCTTCCATAGTAATGGGCTTTGATTTCGTAGTCTCCCGGCATGGCTTTGCGCAACACGTACTCCTCGGGACCGTAGCCCTGGCGGAAATCCAGCGAAACCAGACCGCCGATCTGACTGCGATTGTGCCCGTAGTAGGTATGTTCGCCGCTGGGCTCCCAGACGTGCAGGTCGACGTCGGTCAGATCGGCGTCCCAGCTCATGCTGATGCGTAGATCCAGATCCAGGAGCTTGACCAGGCGCGGGTCGACTTCTGGCATTTCCACCCCCGCCTGCCTGGCTTTGTGGAGCAGGCGGTTGAGTTCCATCAAGGCGATGATCTCGATCTCGGGGAAGCGATCCCATTCCCGCTGCACTACCTCGTAGAGCAGCTCTGCGGCTCGATAGGCATCCTCGGGCGCACCCCCCCGTTCCCAGCGGTCGCCCAGAGCCAGACCCAGATCGCGGTGAGATTGGGGTTCGTCGGGACGTTTGGGAAGGACCCGCTCGAGCACGGCCACCGCTTCGTCGTAGAGTTCGGCTTGCTGCAGACGCCAGGCGTAGATGCGCTGTAAGGCCGGGTCATCCAGGGCCAGTTCCAGCAGATTGGAAAGGATGCGCAGGCCCAAGTGTTTTTCGCCCTGACGGAGAAAGAAGTCGGCGCAGTCCAGGTAGAAGCTGGGGCTGGCCGCGTATTCGGGGCGCAAGCGCAGGTAGGTTTCGTAGGCCCGCTCGGGTGCACTTTCGCGCAGAGCATTGAGGTACGGAGTCTGGGGGTCCCAGGCCTGGATGGCGATGGTGGCCCCAGACGGCGCCTCAGGAGCCGATTCCTCCAGATCCATGGGGCCGTAGTCCTGGGCCGAGATGTCCCTTACGCAACTCTCGGACCTGGCGCTTCCTGGCGCCGGCGCCATGCAAGCCATGGGAGCGGGTGCACAGGGCTGACGCAGAAGCGCGGCCGGAATGTCCGCGCTGCGACAATGGAGTTCCAAGCGGGGCTCAGGTGGCTCTTTGGCTCGCGTCAGCTCTTCGCGCGCTGCCGAGAAGTCGGTTTCCCACCACTGCACGCGTTGCGCCCAGAGCCCGCAGACATGCTCCAGGTGAATGCGGCGGGTGTCGCGCTTCTGGGTTTCTTTGTCTTTCAGACGGCGCAAATAGGCCTGGCGCATTTCCGGGTCGCTTTGGGGCGGGCAGACTGCGTATTTCAGGTACTGCTCCAGCGATTCCAAGACCAGCAAGGAAGCGCCTTCGTTGACCAGGCCATAGCGCCGGGCCAGTTCCAGGCTTTCCTCGGGACTGCCATTTCGGGCTTGCACCGCCATGAGTTCGCGGCCGGCCCAGGCGCGGGCCAGCAAAACGCCTGGCTGGGCCTGGTCCTGGTGCAGGCTAACCGCCTCCAGCACGCCGGTGGTCACCAGCGCGCGCGGCTGGGCGGAGCTGAGGCGCCCCAGCAATTGCAGCCGGCCCTGGCTGGCGTTGCGGTGCAGAGCCTCGCCTCCCTGGCAATCCAGGCTGGGCGAAGTACGCGTCACCGAGGTCAGGGCGGCCAGTACGTCCGGTAGCTGCCATCGATTGAGATTGAAGAAGCGGCCCTGGCTCTGTTCGGCCATCAGGTGGAGCAGATTACCGTTGTGCACCGGCTGGGAGGTTATGCAAAAGATCGGCTGGGCGCCGGCTTCCGGCAGCCCCGGGAGAACGGTGTCGAGGCCGTCGGAGAAAAGCAGCCAGGCGTCGACCGCCGCATTCAGCTTGAGTTGACTGAGGCCGCTGGCGCCATCGCAAGGCTCCTGGGCCAGACGTTCGGCCAGTTCGGCCAGCGATTGGAAAGGCGCAGCCGCTTCGGGTTTTTCACGTACCATGATCAGTTCGCCGCCGGTGTGGGGCCAGTGCTGGGCCAGTTGGCGCAGCAAATCGAGTTCTTTGGAGTGTTCGGCGCGACTGCCGGAGGCGTCCCAAACCACGCCCAGGCGTTGCGGCTGCCAGCCCGATTGCCGAGTAACCTGCTGGCGCACGCTGACACAGAAGAAGATCTCGTTGTCTTCGGTACGCTCGACCTGAGTGAAGAGATCGGGCAGGTCCGGCAGAGTCAGGTGAAAGTCGTGATCGACCCGGCCGGAGATTTTGCCCTCGGAAATCCAGGCTTGACCCTGTTCCTGCATGTGCACATCGGGCCAGCCCGAGAGCACGGGGCGCACCGGAGCTTGACGCACGGTCAGGCGCACGGCCACTTGCTCAAGATGTTCCCCGTGCGTCAGCGGCAGATGGTAATGGGCGGCCGCACCGTCGCTGGTCAGCTCATTGACGTAAGTGATGCGCACCCGCCGGGTGCCACCGGGGGGAAGGGGATAGAGGCGGGTGCGGTAGAGATTGCCGGCCACCTGCTCGACCAGGCCGGGATCCACGCCCAGGCGGATCTCCGCTTCGAGAATGCGGCGGGCTTCTTCTTTAGGCACCACCACTCCATCCACCATGCGGCCCTGCACGTCCAGAGCGTAACCACAAACCACCGCTCCTTCCGGCATGGGAAAGGTCAGCGAGCCTTCCAGCGGGCGCGCATTGGGATTGTAGAAGACCATAATCTGGGTGGTTTGCGCATACATGCCGGTAATCTCGGCTTCCACCGTCAGTTCGGTTAGCTGAATCGGCTTTTCGCCGGCGGGCGGTTCCACCCAGGCTAAAAAATTAGGCCTTGCAGTCATAAGCAGGGGGTTCTAGGGGGAGACGGCAGTCCCCCCTAGATCATTGGGCTATCGCTCCGATAGCTGTAGACTCACCCAGCGCTGTGCAACCGGGTGGTTGGGAGGATAGGTTTTCTTGACCGCTTCCAGCAGGGCGCTGAGCAGCTTGCCCACGCCGGGGCTCTCGCGCTGGCGCCACAAGTAGTCGAGCCAGGCCACTTTTTCCAGGTCTTGAGGCAGGCAGCGGGCCAGTTGGTCGAGCAACCCGTAAGCCTCGCGGCCCACCATTTGATTGAGTACCTCAAAGAACTCCAGCAGGACGGGCAGTTGGCTGGGATCGGAAGCGTAGCCGCGCAGCAGAAACTCGCCGGCCGGTGCCAATACGCGCCGTCCCGCATAGATGCGGCCGATTTCCGAAAGGGCTTCGGCGTGGTGCGGGTTGACTCCCAGCACTTTGCGGAAGGTCTCGAAGGCCTCTTGATGGCGCCCACCCTGGGCATGGGCCCGGGCCAAGTTGACCCATTCCTCGACTTCCGGCCGCACCTGGGGTGCCTGGTTCTTGACCAGGGCTTCGGGGTCGAGGCGCGCCAGGGCGGCTTGCAGTTCCTGATGAGTCGGGTTGCGCTCGTAGGCCTCGCGCAGCATTTTGCGCGCTTCGGCCGGGTAATTGAGCTTCTCGTAGCACTCGGCCAGATCGAGGCTGATTTGCACGTCCCCGGGTTTGGCGGCCAGGGCTTTACTGAGCAACTGGCCCGCCTCCTGATATTGTCCGGCCGCGCGCCATTGGGTGGCCAGCGTGTAGGCGGCGAAGGCGTCGTTGGGATCGAGGCGGAGCTGGGTGGTCAAAGCCTGAATGGCTTCGGCCCGGTCCCCTTTTTGCAGCGCCGCCTTGGCCAGCAGGCCGTAGATTTCCGGGTGGTTTGGCTCCAGAGCCAGAGCGCTCTTCAGGGAACGAATTCCCAGATCCTGTTCGCCCATCTGCAGGGCCAGGTCACCCAGGTCGGCCAGCACCTGGAAGTTCTGGGGCTCCAGGGTGGCCGCTTTTTGAAAGTTCTCCAGGGCTTCGGCAAAGCGAAACTGTTGTTTGTCGCATTCGGCCATGCCCAGGTGAGCCGAGGCGGTGGGCTGATTTTGCAGCATGAACTGAAAGTGGGATTCGGCCTGATCCATGCGCCCCTGAGCCAGATAGATTTCACCCAGGGCCTGGCGCACCGCCACCGTGCGCGGCGACAATTTGGCTGAGGCTTCCAGGTGTTTGAGGGCCTGGGCGGTCATGGCCTGGGAGCGGTAGTGCAGGCCCAGAGCAGCCTGCAGTTCGGCAGACTCGGCGGCGTGTTCCAGGTGTTTTTGCATGATTTGCACACCGATCTCGCCCTTGTTCAGGAGTTTCAGGGCTTCGTAGACGCGCACGGCGTCAATTCCGCGGGTTTTGTCCAGGCTGAGGGCGCGCTGCAGGTGGCGCTCGGCCAGTTCCACCTGGCTGAGCACCAGGCAGGCGCGTCCGAAAGCCGAGTGATAGACGGCATTGTCCGGTTCCTGGCTGGTGAACTGAATGAGCCGCTCATAGCAACTGTCCAAGAAGAGCGGATAGAGTTCGCGCACTTTGCCGGCCGCGCCGGCCGGAGCGCCTTCGAAGGCTTCTTCCCAGTCGCGCACTCCGCCCTCCGGGTCTTTGCGGTAGCGAATGCGAATGCCGCCACGGTAGAAACGGCCCATACGATGGCCGGGCTGATATTCCAAAATCGTGTCGAGCAGGCGCATGGCCTCACTGCCTTCGCCTGATTTGTCCTTGGCCACGGCGGCTTCGAACATGCTTTGAATGTTGTCGCTCATGCGTCTCCCCCTGGGACCCCCCTAGAACTCCCCTCTTACCCAAGGTCAGGGAGTCCAAAAGATCGGAGGGCCTAATTCTTTGTGCAGAGCCCCGCCTTTTTGATAGGCCGAGGTGGGAGCTCCCGAGGCCTCGCGGTAGCCTTTATCGATGGAAGCGCGAATCAAATGGGGGGAAAAGTCCAGTAATCCGATGTGGGGAGCGCTCGGATAAAGGGTGTAAAGCACCGTTTGTCCTCGCAGGCGCACGTCCACCAATTGGGCTTCGTCATAGAGGTAGGTCAGGGAGGCCCCGAAATTGTTGAGCAAGTTCCCGCGGACGGTCGGCTCCAGGGTGGAGGCTTCGATTACCAGCACATGGGTGGCGCCCCAGAGCACGGCCGGTTCCAGGGGACTGCGGTGGGCGAAACTGCCGTCCACCAGGTCGACTTTCTGGCCCGCTTTGGGCAAATCGTGGATGGTCCGCGCGGGGAAGAGGGGATAGATGGCCGCGCTGCCCAGCAGCGCGTCAAATAAGAGTTCCGGACGTTTGACCAGGGCGATGCCGCGGTTGCCGAAAGCCGGTTCCGGTGAATTCAGGGGGGAAGCGTAGAAATACATTTCACCCGGCAGTTGTAATTCCGGGTCGGTCAAAGGCGAGGCCGCCAGCACCAGATCGCGCTTGAGCAGATTCTTCTCGAAAACGCGCTGGGAGAGTTGCTTGATGGTCAGGCCCGCCAGCGGAGAGGAATCACCCGACTGGCGTTGGATCAACTGGCCGAAATTGCGGGTCAGCGCCCTTTCGATCCCGCGATTCTCGGAAACCACTTCCTCATAGCAAAAGATCGTCCAGGCCTGGAGCAGCGGCAGCAGGGTGACGCCGGCGATGGCCAGGCGCACCAGCGCCCCGGTCCGATGGACCACCCGCTGGCTGCGGCGGTCGCGGCGCAGGGTAAGGAAACCGGTGACGGCCACCAACACCAGCACCAACCCGGCGCCCTCGATGCCCCAGGAGAGCCAGGCCCAGACGTGCTGGATGTTTGAGTCAGTACCCAGGAACATGCGCAGGGGCAGATGGGAAACGCCATACATGCCGAGGCCGACCAGCAGCGTCAGCACCATGGAGCGCGGTTTTCCCAGTCGCAGGGTCCAGTTGATGGCCAGAATGACCAGCGCGGTGACGCAGGCCAACCAGCACCACAAGTTGATGCGCACGGCCAGGGGCGGACAGATGATTTCGCTCTGATCCAGGTCGCTCCAGGCGCTGCTCAAGGCCGTGTAGCCATCGGCTGTGGAGGTGAGCCCCATGGCCACCGAGAGCGCGTTGATGGCGCCGCCCGAAGTGCCCACCACCAGGCGCATTTCCAACTGATCGTCGTCCAGCCGCTTGCTCCAGGTCTGCAGGCTCTCTTCCAGGGCGCGCACGGCCCCGGCCTGGTAGGAACATTTGGCCCCGCCGCCGGCCAGCACCACCGCCAGGCGGGCCGGGCGGTCGTGGGTCCGATTGTAATGATGCAAGGTCATGACCAGATCATCCAGGCCCACCCGGTCGAGAGGACGCCCGTACAGACTGTTCAGCGCGCCCGGCAGAGTATCGGGGATTTTTTTCATTTCGCGCATGTAGTCCGGATCGTATTGAAATCCCGGGAAACCGCCGGAAGCCACCAGCCGGGCCAGTCCAGGGGTGGTGGGAGCGCCGCGCCGGGCCACCAGAGCGACCGGCAAACTGTGGTATTGGTCCAGTCCCGGCACCTGGATGACCTGTAGCTCGGGATGGGGGTTGCGCTCCCAGGTGGAGGCCCAGACACAGGCGATCTCCGGTCCGTCGGCCTGGGCCAGCCAGCGCAGCGAGTTGCTGTGCGAATAGCTGAAACGAACCTGTTCGGGAGTAACTTCCAGGCCGTTCTGCTTCAGGGCGGAAATAGGATAAATGAAGCCCGACACCGAGAGCGGATCGACCGCCAGCAGACGCAGCCGGCTTCCAGCTGCCTTGACGTCGGTGAGGTTGTTCAGACCGGAGTTCTTGCGCGTCAGAATCACCGAAAGGTAGGCGGGCTCATGGCCGGTGGTGGAGGCCGACCCGATGTATTGCCACTCTTCCTGGGACAGACGCGAGAGTTGACCGGAGTTGATGACGGCCACGTCGATCAGGTCGTTCTCCAGCCAGTGGAACAGTTCTCCGTAGGTGCCGATGGCGAAAGAGGGCGTGAGGTTGAGAGCTCTCTTCAGTACCTTGGACTGAATGCGCAAGTCTTTATAGAGATCGAGAGGATCCTCGAAGCTGAGAATGCCGACCCGCAGCGTGGCCGGTTCGGCCCAGGCCCAGGCAGACAGGAGCATGAACATCCAGATCAGGTGGCGGCGCATGGCGGGCTGCAACTTCTCTTGGGGGTGCAATCGGGCCTGCTGGAGAATCCTCAGGCTGTGGGAGCGGGCACCGAAGATTACATCAAATTATTGCAGCAGGAAGCGGATTTCCAATCTTCAGGCCGGTTCAGCCTGGAGGCCAAGAAAGCTCTCCAGAAAATGCAGAAGTTTCGTCTCCAGGATCCGGCCGAGTACATTTTGCAACTGGTTTCTTGCGCGGTCATGCGCGGAGCTTCTCTAATCCAGATGGAGATTGGCGGGCGCGACATTCGCGTCGGTTTCGACGGAGAGCCCTTCACCGCTCGCGAACTGGAGGACATTTTCGAATGCGCCAGCCAGGAAAGCCAGCAGCCCCTTACCGCTTCCGGAGCCCATCTGGCCATCGCTTTGCAGGCCATGCGCACTTACAATCCCGATGTGCTGATTGTGGAAAGTCGCGACCGGCAAGGGCGCAATGTCCTTCAACTCTATGAAGAGGAAGTTTGGATCGAGACGCTGATCGGGGCGTCTTCTCGCTCCAAAGTGGTCACCTATGTGGGCCTGGAACACTCCTTGAATTTCTTCAACATGTGTTTTCCCAGCCTGATCGGAATGTGGCGGGCTGAGCACAATCTCCTGCGCCGCTTGGCCTGCGCCGCTCCGATACCGGTGGTGGTCAATGGTCGGAAAGTTCCCTTCGTCACCGGGATGAATACAGTGCTGCTGGAAGGACCGGGTCGAGCGCCACTCTGGGCTCAAGACCGGCAACATGTGCAGGTGGTGAAGAAGCAGCCCTGTTGGGGGATCGGGGCCCGCCGCTATAGCGAACTCAGTCAGTTATACTTCATCCAGGCCGGCATCTGTTTTCGCCAGCTCGGCGAGAAGTTGCCCCCCGGCCTGGTGGTCTATTTGCAGGAGGATTCTTTGAAACGCGACCTTTCCCAACGGGAATTGATCAAAAGCCAGGCCCGCGCCGACCTGATCGCGGCGGCGCTGAAAGTGCTCAAATGAGGCCCTTCGGCTCGCTTCCCCGCCCGATTTCTCGATTTGAACGTCCGCGGACGTCCTGGACGCGCCGTCTCTTCTTGGCCGGCCGATTGCGCTTCGGCTTTCTCTTCATCTGGATGGTAGTGGCTGGACTGGCTTTTGCCGGCTTGCGAGCGGTGGGGCGGGAATACGGCTACCTTTACTCGACCCGCGAGCGGGTCAGGCTTTGGGACAAATTGCCGGACGCCGACTCGGCCTCGGCTTTGATGGCTATCTATGGCAACGATTCTCAGCTGCCGGAGGTGATCATCGCACGCCACGCGGCCGAACCGAATGACGCCGAACCCCAGTTTGTCGCTCTTTTACGGGACCCCATCTGGGGAGCCAGGGCCAGGCGGGTCGAGAACGGCAACTTCGATTTTGCTTTGAGACATCTGGCTACGACCTGGAACTACGAACGCTATGAGGCCTTTCTGGAAGCCTGCCAAAACGGCAAAGCCCTCAACTCCGTCCAGCGCTACCGACTGGAAACCTGCCGGCGTCAGGCGGCCAAGGGCATGATGAAGGCGCTGCCGGCCAGCGATGAGGAAACCAGGGCTCTGTGTACGGAAATCGAGGCGATCTTGACACGGCCTTCACCAATGAGCGCTCCCTGGCATCGGTTTCTGGTAGGGGCATGCGAGCAGCGTCAAGTACTGTTGATGGGGGAAGTCAAGAAAGCGGCTTACCGGCGGCAACAACTGGCTTTACTGCGACAAATCGTGCTGGAGGTCCAGCTAGGAGGTCTGGAGTCTCAGGTCACTCCTGCCGCCCATCTGCTGGCTCAACAGACTTTATCTCAGGTCCTGACGGAGCTGGAGCATCCCGGCCCGGATTTCCAAGATGGCCTGAGCGTACTGGCCTGTTGTAAAGTTCTGGTTCCCAAATTGGAATATCCCGAACTGGCTGCCCGACTGAATTCCGAGCAACTGGCCGCTCTCAACCGTTTTGCTGGAGTGGGAGCCGGCCCGCGCGGTTAGAATGAATGTTGCTCTTCCCAGCGTAGCACTCGCGCCACGTTGGAGCCCAAATGGCCCAGGGTGTCCTGAGCCCAATGGTGAGCCCGGGCGGAGGAGAGTTCCAGGGAGAGATGGCCCTGTTGGGTCAGCGAGGCCCGGGTACACACGCGCAGACGGGCCAGGCGAGCGATAGCGTCAGCTTGAGCGAGAACGAGACGTGTATTTGTTAACATCCTGGCAATATACTCCACCGGACGGGTCCTGTCCAGAGATAGGACTATAGTCTCGGGTATATTTCTACCCGGATACCGGGTAGAATGTGCCCTCTATGCCCCAAACTAGCCCAATGATGCTGGCCGGCCTTCGACAACGACCGAAGCTCTTTGCTTTGGTGGTGCTGGTCGGCGCCCTCTTCCTGGGCCTGGTCGGCTATCGTGTCTATCAGGCCGTCAGCAAGCCCAGCGGCCGCGGGGGCCGGCGTAGCCGCGCGGGCGCGGCGGTTCCGCCTGTGACCGTCGACGTGGCCTCCAAGCGCCGCCTGCAGTTCGAGTTCGATCAGGTGGGCAATGTGGAATCCAGCCAGAACGTGGATATCGTGGCCAAGTCGGCCGGCCCCATCCTGGAGTTGCTGGTCCGCCAGGGTGATCCGGTGCGCCAGGGCCAGGTGCTGGTGCGTATCGATCCCAGTCCGGCGCGCGCCAACCTGCTCAAGAAGAAGAGTGACCTGGCCAATGCCCAGTTCACTTACTATCAACTGCAGTCCCAGCAACAGCTGACCGACGTGCAGGCCAGCAGCGGCGTCTCCATCGCCGGCGCCGATCTCCAGGCCGCTCAGGCCAATGTGCAAAAATCTCAGCAGGTCTATTCGGCCACACGCACCCAGGGAGCCACCACCATTACCCAGGCCCAGGCCAAACTGGTGGGAGCCAGGGCTTCGCTGCGCCAGTCCCAGGTGGACTTCGAAACGGCTAAGGCCAAGTACGAGCGCATGCTGGGCCTGCAGCGCCAGGGATTTGCCTCCAACGCTGACGTGCAAGATACCTATCGCACTATGCTGTCGCAGGATGCGGCCGTGGATCTGCAGGAAGCCAACGTGCGGGCGGCCGAGAAAGACGTGGTGAACGCGCAGGCCCAGGCCAAGAAGGACACGGTCTCGGCCAAGGCGGATATCGACGTCTCCAAGCTCAATGAAGTTTCCAAGGAAGCTTCCCTGGCCGAAGCCCGGGCCGGAATTTCTAAATCGGAAGCCTTCCGCCAGCAACTGCGGGCCCAGCAATCGCTGGTGCACGCCGCCGAAGCCGACCTGGAAACGGCCCAACTGCAGTTGCAGGATACGGTCTTGAAGTCACCGGTCAATGGCTACGTCAGCGACCGCAAACTGGACGTGGGAGCGGTGGCCAGTCTGGGGACTTCGATCCTGACGGTGCAGTCCGGCCAGCAGGTCTGGGTGGTCACTTCGCTTCCCCAAGAAGTCATTTCACGCGTGGACAAAGGCCATCCGGTCGAGGTCACCATCGACGGACTGCGCGGCCAGGTTTTTTCGGGTCGGGTTTTCTCCAAGGACGCGGCCATTGATACCGCCACCCGCCAGTTCAACGTGCGCGTGACCCTGGATGACCAAAAACATCTGGTCAAGCCCGGCATGTTCGCGCGCGTCAAGATCAAGGTGGGTCCACCCGATCCCCAGTTGACGGTGCCCAATTCGGCCCTGATCGATAAGGACGTGGAGAAGCGTGAGGCCACCGTCTACAAGGTGGTCAATAAAAAAGTGGAAGTGACCAAGGTCAGCTACGGTCGCAGCGACACGCGCCAGACCGTGATCAACAAGGGATTGTATGAAGGGGATACAGTGGTCACCCAGTCCCAGGGCCGGTTGAAAAACGGGCAATCGATCGACCCTCAGCCGACCAGCGGAAAAGACTGATGGATATCGCCGAACTGTCGGTGCGCCGGCCGGTGGCCACCTGGATGCGCATTTTGATCTTCGTGGTGTTGGGAGCCCTGGCTTACACGCAGTTGCCGGTCGAGCTGCTGCCCGACATCACCCGGCCCTCGCTGTTCGTGGTCACCAGTTGGACCGGGGTCAGCCCCGAAGATCTGGAATACCAGATTACCCGGCCGGTGGAAGACGTGGTCGCCACCGTGCCCGGCCTCTCCAGTATGCGCTCGGATACGTCCGAGGGGTCCTCGCGCGTGACGCTGGAGTTCGCGCCCGGCTACGATATGGCGCAGGCCGCTCTGGACACTCTGCAGTTGGTACAGAAGGCCCAACGCCAGTTCCCCACCGATGACCCGACGCTGCAGGCTCCCACCGTGCAGAAATTCGATCCCAACTCCATGCCCATCCTGGTTCTGGGTGTGAGCGGTATTTCCGATCCGGTGCGACTGCGCAGTGTGCTCACAAACGAGGTGAAGCCCATCCTGGAGTCGGCCGAAGGCGTGGGTTCGGCCGACGTGGCCGGCGGCCAGGAGCGCGCCATCGTGGTGCAATTCGACAGTCAAGCTCTGCTGGCCCGCGGCCTGTCCTCGCAAGACCTGGTCACGGCCCTGTCCAAGGAAAACCAGAACGTGCCGGGTGGCACCGCTTACGAAGGCAACCAGCAGTTGCTGGTGCGCAGCTATGGCTGGATTCAGAGCTTACGCGAGCTGCAGAACATTCCGGTGGGGCGCGCCAACGGCAAGCTGATTCCGCTCAAAGCGGTGGCCCGGGTCGTCGACTCCCACCTGGATACCACCACCTATCAGCGCCTCAACGGAGAGCCGGCCGGCAGCCTGAATATTATCAAACAGGCCAGCTCCAATACCGTGACCACCGTGAGCGCGGTTTTGGAAAAACTCAAGATCGTCGAGCAGAACCACCCGGAACTGCACTTTGAACAGATTTATAACCAGTCTCGCTACGTTTCCAACGCCGTGCACAGTTTGCAGGAGGCAGCCGTGGTGGGCGGGTTGCTGGCCATGGCCATCGTGCTTTTCTTCCTGCGCAATTTTCGCTCTACCCTGGTAGTGGCCACCTCCATTCCGGTTTCGGTCATCAGCACTTTTAGTTTCCTCTATATGATGGGCTATACCCTCAACACCATGAGCCTGGTCGGACTGGCTCTGGCCACCGGCTTGATCGTGGATGACGCGGTGGTGGTCATGGAATCGGTCTATCGCAAGGTCGAAGAAGAGGACATGGACCCGGAGGAAGCCGCCATCGAAGGCACCCGCCCCATCGTGGGCGCGGTCATTTCCTCGACCCTGACCATTATGGTGGTCTTTTTCCCGATGCTGCTCATCCCCGGTCAGACCGGGCAGATGTTCAAGCAGTTCGCCCTGGTGGTCATTATCTCCATGGCTTTCTCGTTGTTGGACGCGCTCACGGGCGTGCCCATGCTGTGCGCCCAGTTCATTCGCAAACCGGCCGAGGAAAAAGTCTGGCCTTTCTGGCAGCGCCAGTTCCACAAATGGGAAGAGTGGCTCAAGAAGCTGGACGCGGGTTACGCCCGGCTGTTGGAGAGCGCCATGGGACACCGTAACAAGATCCTCATCGGCGGTTGCCTGCTCACATTGGGCAGCCTGATTTTCGTTCCCCTGCTGGGCTTTGATTTTATGCCGGGTTCCGATACGGGAACCCTGCGTATGCAGGTGACCATGCCGAAGGGAACTTCGCTGGAAGAAACCGATAAGGCCATGCAGCGCATTGAGTCGGTGCTGGCCAAGAACAAGGATGTGGCCTCCTACCTGACCACGGTGGGAGCCGGCGGGGGCGGCAGCACCGGCCGCCGCGACCAGGGCAACGCCTGGATTGCACTCAAGGACAGCCGCCGCGGTTCCAGCGACCAGGTGGGCTCCCGCCTGCAGGTCGGCTTCAACAAGATTCCGGCCGTGCGCGCCTTCCCTTCCACCATGGACATCGTCAGGACCATCATCACCGGCCAGCAAGGGCAGAGCATCGAGATCGACATCTTTGGGCCGGACCTGGCCAGGCTGGCCGAATTGTCGGCCGACCTGGTCGATCTGCTCAAGACCATTCCCGGTTTGCAGGACCTGCGCGACCGCGCCGGCGAGCCGGCGCCCGAAGTGCGCTGGGTGGTGGATCGAGACAAAGCCAGTCAGCTGGGCCTGAGTTTTTCGCAGGTGGCCTCGGCCCTGCAGACCGCCTCCGCCGGCACGACCGCCAGCTATTTCCAGGATGCGGGGGTACGCGCGCCCATCGTGGTGCAGTTGTCGCCCGAGGCGCGCCGCTCCACGGTGGATATGCGTGGTATTTACGTAAATTCCGATGTGAGCCAGGGGGGCGCCGGCAACAATACGGCCGCTCAGGAAGATGTTCCCAAGGCCGTGCAACTACGCCAGGTGGCCCGGGCCACCCAGGCCATCGGCTACGCCACCATCAGCCGGTCCACCCGCCAGCGCTACGCCGCCCTGGTCAGCGCCGGGGAAGGCCGCGCGCTTTCGGATATTACCGCCGACGTGACGGCCGCCATGGCCGACTTTGATATGCCGGATGGCTATAGTTGGGACTGGAGCGCCACCATGAAGGCGCAAAGCGCCGAGTTTGGGCGTCTCTGGTTGGCGGGGGCGCTGGCCGTGATGCTGATCTATATGCTGCTGTGCATTCAGTTCGAGAATCTGATTGTGCCGCTCTCGATCATGATGAGCGTGCCGCTGTGCACCATGGGCATCGTGCTGGCCTTGTTCCTGACCGGCACGCCTTTCTCAGTGATGTCGGGCGTGGGTTGTCTGTTGCTGGTGGGCATTTCGGTGAAGAACGGCATTCTTTTGATCGAGAATACGCTGCAGGCGCGCGACCGCGGTTTGGACCGCGAGGCCGCTCTGCTGGAGGCCTGCCCCACCCGCCTGCGCCCCATCTTGATCACGGCGCTGGCGGCCATGCTGGGCATGGTTCCCATCGCCATGCGCGGGCGCGGCGGCGAGCTGGAAGCTCCCATGGCCATCACCGTCATCGGCGGTTTGTTCGTATCCACCTTGCTGACGCTGGTAGTGGTGCCGATGGCCTACCTGCTGCTGGATGACTTCGAACGCCGTTTCTTTAAGCAGAGGAAAGCGCGTGCGTAAGGGTCTTCTGTGTCTCTGGCTGGCTTTGCCGGCCTTCGCAAAACCTCCGCTGCCCCCGCCGCCGCCGTTGATGCCCGAGCCGGTGCCGGGAGAGCCCGCGCCTTTCAACCCCGACCAGACGCGTGAGGCCGTTCCCAAGCCGCCGATTCCTTTGGCCCTGCCTGAGCCGGAGGACGAGAATGCGCCCCGCTTGCCGATTCGCCCCGAAGAAGCCGTGCGGCTGGCCTGGCGGCTGCAGCCGGACATTCGCACCGCCCAGGGCCAGTTGCAGCAGGCCGAGGGCACCACCATACAGCAGCGCGCCGCTCTATTGCCTCACATCGGAGGCACCAGTCAGTACAGTCATATTTCCGGCACTTCGGCGGGTAGCCAGACGGCTTCGCTGGGCCTGAACCCGGTCAATCGGACCACCGATACCTGGTCCAACAGCGTGGGTATCAACTGGCTGCTTTTCGATTTCGGCCATACCCGCGATCTGGTGCGGGCCGCCGATTTGCGTCGCCAGGCCGCGGCTGCCAGCCTGTTGCAAACCGAGAATGACGTGTCCCTGACGGTCAAGGAGCGTTATTATACGGTTTTGCAAGCGCAGCGTCTGGTTCAGGTGGGGGAGGACGATCTGAAGAATCGTCAGGAACAGTTGCGCATGTCGCGGGCGCTTTTCCAGGCCGGCAATATGTCGCCGGGCGACGTGGTTCGCTCCCAAACCACTGTGTCTAATTCGGTCTTCGCCCTGAACAACGCGCGGCGTAACCTGGAACTGGCTCGTCTCGATCTGGCCCAGTCCCTGGGCCTTTCTCCCCGCAGTTCGCTGGAGCTGGTCGACTTTGACGAGCCGGATGTGCCTTTGCGGGACATGAACGAGTTGAGCAAGCTGGCTTTCGCGCAGCGACCGGATATGTTGGTGGCCCAGCGTAATGTGGATGCGGCTCTGGCTGCTTACGACGCGGCCCGGACCTTGAATTACCCGGCTCTGTCGACTTTCGCGGGAATTACTTATCAAGGACGCGCCAACGGCGTGCAATATCCGACCTTCAACCTGCAGATGTCCATCGACTTTCAGGTGTGGGACGGCGGTGCCCAGGCCGGTGCCACCATCAACGCCCAGGGCGGCATCGAGGTGGCCAAAGCCGCCTACACTCGAACTCAGTTGCTGGTGGAGCGGGACGTGAGTGGAGTGGTCATGCAGTTGCTGACGGCCGAGCGCAATCTGGAGGCGGCGGCCGCCGCCGTGGATTCGGCCCGTGAGGGTGTGCGCATCGCTTCGGGGCGCTACCGGGCCGCCCTGGGGACCCTGACGGATGTGTTCGACGCCCAGAATGCTATCGTTTCGGCCCGCACCAATTACGTGAACTCTCTGAATGAGTTGAATTTGTCGCGGGCGCGTCTGCGCCACGCCCTGGCCGCTCCTTTCGAACACGGCTACTTCAGCCAGGCTGCTCCACCTACTCCATGATATGGTCATGTTTGACCATGTTTTGTGATAAAAACTAGGTATAAAGTGCCTGTCATGGACCTGGAGGGAGTGCTACTCTGACGTAGGAGCTGCTAGCCACGACCCCCCCGAAGCGCTAGCGGCTCCTTTTTGATGTCCGCCCGTTAACTTTCTGTTTCTTCAAGCTGGTTCGAGGGGCTGCTAAGGTAAGCGTGTGAAGATCCAGTCCGCGTTTCGTCCTCTTTCGGCGCCTGTGCCGCCTCGCCCGTCTGTTTCGCCCGCTTCGCCTGATAGCGTTCAGATTGGCGGTGGTCCGAATGGGCCCAAAGGTCCCCCCGCCTGGACGACTTTGGAGGAAAAGCCGCGTTTCATCACCGGCCTGGGCTCAAAGGTTCTGATGGCCCTGTGCGGGCCGTTGGCGGTGGTGCTCTCCAAGGCGGGCGAGGGCTTGGAGCACCTGGGTCAGAAAATGGGCTGGTGGGAGTCGCTGGGCGCCATCAAAAAGCCGCTCCCCCCGACTTTGCTGAAGGATTTACCCGACTCGCGCATTCAGCGTCCGGTGGTGCTGGTACCGGGTTGGCAGACTCCCGAGGATCGCTTTGATCATCTGGCCGAGAAGCTGACCGCCAACGGTCAGAACGGCGGGCGCGTTTACTATGTGCGCGACGGCGAGTTCTTCGCTGATCTGGATTGCCAGGAGCGCATTTTGACTTCGCAGGTGCGCTCCGACGGCAAGGTTTTCGTGGCCGTGTTCCCTTCGGTGAATACTCCGCCTAATCTGTCTGCTCCCGAATTGGCGCGGGATTTGAAAGCCATCGCGGCCCTGACCGGCAGTCCCAAGGCCGACGTGGTCGGCTATTCCATGGGCGGACTGGCCACGCGCACCTACTTGGATCAGGGCGGCGACCAGGTGGGTAAGTTCATGATGCTGGGCACGCCCAATCGCGGCTCGGCGCTGGCTCGTTCTTCGCTGGGACTGCTGGATCTGGCCGGTCGGGGTTGGGATACCAACTGGCTGCTTTCGCGCAAACCCATCACCGAAGCCGACCGCGACGCGCTGGGCTGGCTGCGCCCCGTCACCGGCGGCCCCGCCAACCCTCAACTGGCTGACTTGAATTCACGCTGGGAAAGCCAGAAGGCCCGTAGCGAAGCGGTGCGCCTGGTCGGCTCCCACTCCCGCCCGACGCTGGGCCGCTACTTCATCCCCGTGCTCGGCGACGGCACCGTGCCCGGCAACTCCCTCCAGATCGGCGACGAGAAACCCCACTTTTTGAAAGACCGCCACCACCGCAACCACGGCCTGCTGTTCTCGAACCCGCAGACGTATTTGGAGATGCGCGACTTTTTTGGGTGGGGTCAGTAGCTTTCGCTGAGGGGTAGCTGGCTTTTGGGTGTTAGGCACCCGACCCGACCATAGTCGACGCCAGATCCGAACGCGTCAGGCGGCTTTTGTCCTCATTGGCGATGCAGATGGGCTGCTGTCCCAGGACAGAGGAGCGGAACTGGTCGCGTTCCGAGGACAAGTCCTTGGCCAATTCATGAACAAAATTATTTGGCGTTCTGGCGCGAATCCTGAAGGGTGGTGATCAAAGTCCCGCCAGCCAGCACGGGCAGAACCCAGGCGCCGGCCCCGGCGGCTCCGGCCAGGTGGCCGGCGGCCAGCAGGGCGTGGCCGAAACCTTTACTGTGCCAGTGATGCTTCATTTCGGGTTTCCAGAGGCTGCCGCCGTAGTAGCCGACCATGGCGCCAAGGTGGCCGGCACCGGCCACCAGACCTAAAGAAGAGGCGCCGGCGGCGTAGCTAACGCCCAGGGCGCCATCCACCATTGCACCCGCAATGCGGGCCGGGCTGACCGGGCCTTTGGCCGGGGCTTCCACTCCGAAGTGGGTGCGGTATTTGTAGTCGGTGAAGGCATTCAGTCCGGCGCCGGCGGCCAGCAATGGGATGCTCCAGGCGCCCCCGCCCAGGGCTCCCAGGGCATGGCCGGCGGCCAGCAGGCCCTCCGAAGCGGCCACACCGATGCGAGCTTTAAGTTTAAACGCTTCTTTTTCCTTTAAGGCTAAAGCACCAAAAGCGGCCCCGCGGGCGCCATGGAAGGCGGCCATGGCCAGTCCCAGGCCGCTGACGGGTGTGGAGGCGCCAAAGGTGTAGGCAGCCCCCATCCCCAGGTCACTGAGCAGGCCTCCCAATTGGACAGCTCCCACGTGGTCGACGAGGCTGCCCGGGTCGTTGGGTTCGGGTGGTTTGGGAGGGGGTAGGGGACGAGGCGTTTGCGGACTATGTCGCTGTAGTTTCACGCTTATCAACTTAGTCGAATCTCCTCAAAGAAGCCTGAAGGGATAAATTCAGGGACTTTTCATTGACGAGTTGTAAATTTGGCCTATGAAAATCCAGAGCGTACCCAGCCAACCGAATCTGCCCAAACTGCTGCCGGCTCCTCCGGCCGCCCCGGCCGCCGACAGCGTGCAGCTCGAGACTTCCCGGCCAGAACCGGAGTTGGGTTTGGGCCAGCGCCTCATCAAAGGATTCTTCCAAGAAAAGCGTGTCGCCGGTAAGGATACCGAAGGCAGCCCCTTTATGAAGTTGATGTTCGGCGGCGTGCTCGCCTCCGGCGCCTGGTGCGCCGCCAAAGTCATCGCCGACGTGGCCGGTGCCCCCACGCTGGGCGCGGCCATTGGAACGGCCGCTCTCTCCACCGGCGCTCTGGCCGCCGGCTACGTGCTGGCCGACCTGCCCTCGGGGCTGCTGCACCACTGGGCCGACAACTACGCCAAGCCCGACGCCAAGCTCGGTTTCGTGCGCAAATTCGCCAAGCAGGCCCAGCGCCATCACTTCCACCCCGGTAAACTGGGTCACTACTCCCTGTCTTACTGGGCCTTCCCGCTCAGCACGGTAGCCTGGGCCCCGCTGGTCGGCGCCGCCGCTCTGGGGGCTCCCGCTCCCATCCTGGCCGGCGCCATCGGGCTCATCGGCGGTATGAGCGTTTACGGTAAATTCCACCAGTGGTCGCATATGAAGCAGACCGAGGTTCCCAAGCACGGCAAACTGCTCCAAAAAGCCGGCCTGGCCATCGACCCCAAGAATCACGGCGTTCACCACCGCATGCCCTGGAACAGCGATTACTGCATCGTCACCGGCCATCTCAACAAGCCGCTCGACAAAATCAAGTTCTGGCCCCGCTACGAAAAGGCCATCTATAAAATCACCGGAGCCAAGCCGGACTCCTGGAATGTCCCGGAATATAAGGACTACGTGGACGGCAAGATCAGCAAAGAAGAATACATCGCCCGTTCCCGAGAAATGATGAAGGGCTTCAAAGCCACCGAGATGCCGATGCGCAAAGAGAAATGGGGAATCGACGGATGAAAATCCAGCACAATAACATGAAGGTAACGATCAGCTACAACAAGTTCGCCACCACTCCCCAGCCGCAGCCCAAAGAACAGAGCGATTCCGTCGAGTTTTCGGGAGCCCGGCCCGCTCACCGCGTGGTCAAGAAAATCGCCCGTGGTGCCGCGGCCGCCGTCGGAGTGGCCGGGGTGGCCAAGATTGGCTACGATCTGGCCACCTCGAGCAGCCTGTCGGTGGGACTGACCCGAGCCGCCATCACCGCTTTGGGAGCGGGCGCCATCATCGTGGCCATGGACCTGGCTTCGGGCGTGTGGCATCACAAGGGCGACAACTACGGCAGCCAGGCTCAGACTCTCAAGCACACCAAGTGGCACACCAACACGCACGATTCCGACTATTGTCTGATCGGCGTGAGCAATAAGGCGCTCGACAAAATCAAGTTCTGGCCCAAGTGGGAAAAGGCCATCTACAATACCCTCGGCGCCGAACCGGTCGCCTGGAAAGTGGAACCCTACAAGAACTTCGCTCTCGGTAAGATCAGCGAAGAGCAGTTGACGGCTGAACTGGCCCGGATGGGCATGCCCCAGTGAGAATCCAGACCAAATGGCCGGACCAGCATTGGCGTGATGCCGGCAAGTTGATGAAAGAACGCGGCCTGCCGGCCGAGCAGCACGAAGTGATGCAGGAGAACCTGGCTACTTACCTTTCTCACCGTTCTTCCGACCAGTTGTCGGCGCGCTGGCAGTCCAAGGTGGATCGCGAACTGGCCAGGCCTTTTACCGATGCGCAGGTGGGGCCGCGCATTGACGCGCTGCAGCGGTCTTTGCTCGAGAATGTGCAAGAACTGCCTGCTTATCCCAGCAAAATTTACCTGACCGGCAGTTTCTCGCGCGGCCGTCTGGGCGCCAATTCGGACCTGGATGGCTACGCCGCCATCAAACCGGAGGAAGTTTCCAAGGGCTTCGATTGCTTTGAGAAGCGCGTGGAAACCGACGGCGCCTGCCTGTTTCCCATGTCGGAAAAAACTCCAGGATTTAATCGGGCTAATCTGATGTATGCCGGCGCCTCGGTGGAAATCGATCCCGATCGTCTGGGCGAATCCGGCTATCTACGCAAAGTCTATACATGCGTCCAAGAAAACCGCACCCAGCGCCGTGAAACCAGCGCTGCCTACGAGTGGGCCACCGGCAAGCTGTGGGGGGAAGGCCTGAGCGCCCAGGGCAAGCGCGAGCAGTTCGAGGGCAAAACTTTGAAGTCGCGTATCATGAACAACCTTCTTTCGCTGGGCGGAACCATGGCCGCCGTGCCCCTGGTAGGCGCGCTGGTGCGCAAGATCGCCGATCTGTGCGTGCACCAGACTCATTTGGAGAAACCTCCGGTTTAGGTGAAAACCTGCGCCGCCCTTTTCCTCGCTCTGACGCTGTTGGCTTCGGCCGAGCCCTCCTTTCGAATTGGTGATCCTGCTCGTAGCGACGCCTCCACCCGTTACTTCGACAAAGACGCCTTTCGCCAACTGGTCGAGCACATGCCTAAGACAGAGTTGCATACGCACCTGGAGGGTGCGGTTCGGCCTGACACGATTCTGGAACTGGCGCAAGTCTATAATATCGAGCTGGGCGCCGCCAATGTCGAGGAACTCAAGAAAAAAATCCAGATGCGCCCGGGCGAGAATCTGCTCGATTTTCTCAAGAAGTTCGACCCTTTCCGCTTTGTTTTCGACCATCCCGAGAGCTTGCGGCGGGTGGCCTACGAGATGGTCGAGGAAGAAGCGCGCGAGGGGGTGGTCTACAGCGAGATTCGCATCAACCCGGTCAAGCGCGAGGATGTGCTGTCCATCGAGGGCGTGCTCGACGCAGTGCTCGAGGGAATGCAGCAGGCCAGTGAAGATTACGGCATCGAGTCGCGTCTGATCGTCTCGCTAAACCGCAGCTATCCGCTGGAGTCGGCCATGCGCGTGGCCCGGGCGGCGGCCGCGCGCAAAGACCGGGGCGTGGTGGCCATGGACCTGGCCGGCGACGAAGTTCATCATCCCGCCTCCAAGTTCAAGGAAGTCTTCGACTATGCTCAGAGCCAGGGGCTGCACATCACCATCCACGCCGGTGAGGCCGTGGGGCCGGACAGCATTCGCCAGGCTCTGGAAGTCTGTCACGCCGAGCGCATCGGCCATGGCGTGCGGTTGGGCGAGGATCCGGCCGTGCTTGAGGAAGTTGCCCGCCGCCGGGCTACCCTGGAGATGTGCCCGAGTAGCAATCTGCTCATCAACGTAGTCAAAGACCTCAAGTCCTACCCGCTCATGACTTATGCCCACCAGGGAATTCCCGTCACCATCAGCACCGACGACCGCCATATCTTCGACCTGACTCTCACCGGCGAGTACTTGGCCATGGCCGAACAATGCGGCTTGAGCCTGCAGGATCTCGAGAAAATCAGTCTCAACGGCATTCGCTCCAGCTTCTTGCCGGAACGCGAGAAAGCGCGGGTGGAGGCGCGCTGGCGCGAGCGCATGGATGCCCTGCGGAGCGACTTCGCGCTCGAACCATAGTCAGTCTTCCCGGGGGGGCAGTGGTTTTTTGTCTTCGGGCAAGAACGGGATGCCACCGCGGCGGACGGCTTCCAGCAGGGGCAAACCGCCGAGCAGGGTGAGCAGCACGCCGGCACCGACGGCCACGGAGTTGCGCACGAAGTCCGTGCGCATGAAGGGGATGTCGTAGAGGGGGGAGCGGTCGTTGGGTTGGACGGCACCGCCGCCGACCACGATGCGGTCGATCAGGCGCACGCCGTCCACGGCCAGCAGGCCCGAGAGCAGTTCGCCGAATTCGGCGCTGGCTTTGGCCGGCGCGCCCAGGTAGCCGAGGCCTTCATTGAGGCTCTTGACCAGTTGATCGTTGACTTTGCGGAAGTCGTCGACGCGCACCTCTTGGAGCTCGCGGTATTCAGGGCGCACCAGGTGCGGGCAGGCGGCCAGCATGAGCGAGGTTTCCCACCAGCCGGCGTGCCAGTCGCTGCGCAGTTGCTTGCGTTCTTCAGGAGTGAGGGGCGTGCCGCTCAAGGCCCCCAGTTGCTCATCATAGCCGCCGTGGAAATACTTCGAGGCCAGGGCGCCGAAGGGAGCAATGATCCGGCATTTAAAACGTCGCGCCAGGATGTCGGCGGCTTCTTCCATGGCTACGATATGGCCCGTGCCGCCATGTACGCTGATCATGACCTGGTGGATCAACCCGTGGCGGGCCAGGCAGGCACCGTAGTCCACCAGCAAATCGCGGATGACCCGTTGGCGCGTGAAGAGGCTGCCCGGATAGTCAAAGGCGTTGGAGCCAATCGGCAGGCCGGGTACGAGCAGCACTTCCCAACTGGGGTGCAGGCTTTGGAAAAGCTCCGCCATCTTGCGGGTGAGGAATTCGGCGCCGAAAAGGTCCATTCCAATAGGTAGATGGGGGCCGTGCTGCTCGAGGGGACTGACGGGTAGGAAGACCAGCGCCTCGTCCAGGTTGAGCTGTTGGACTTCGAGCCAGGTCATTTCGGCCAGATTGCGGATCATTGAGCCTTGGGATTCGGCAGCCGGCCGGCGAACTTTTCTGACAGGGGAGAAAAAATCCTCATTTACTGCTACTATGCCCAAATAATGTTGCGCGCGGACCGACCGGCTCTGGCTTTGGCTCCGATGGACGGGGTCACCGACGCTCCCATGCGTTCCTGGCAGGGGGAGTTAGGCGGCTTTTCCTACTGCGTGACCGAGTTCTTGCGCGTTTCTCAGGACGTCCTCAGCGCCAAGGCGTTTTTGCGGGAGGTTCCCGAGCTGCAATCCGGCTCCCGAACCGGTACCGGGCTGCCGGTCCAGGTCCAGCTTTTGGGCGGCGATCCTGAAAAAATGGCTCTTTCGGCACTGGTGGCGGTGCAGACCGGAGCCACGGCCGTGGACATCAACTTCGGCTGCCCCGCGCCCACCGTCAACCGCCACGATGGGGGAGCGACTCTGCTCAAGTCTCCCTGCCGCATCCGTGAAGTGGTCCGGGCCGTGCGCCAGGCCGTGCCCGCTCATGTCCCGGTATCGGCCAAACTGCGCCTGGGTTGGGAAAATATCGAGGATATTCACAAGAACGCCCGCATGGCTGCTGAGGGAGGCGCCGACTGGATCACTATCCACGCCCGCACGCGCGTTCAGGGCTACGCACCGCCGGTCTACTGGGAGCCGATCGGCCAGGTGCGCCGCGCGCTGGACATCCCGGTGGTGGCCAACGGCGACATTTGGACTCTCGAGGATTTTCGTCGCTGCCGCGACCTGACCGGCTGCAGCCATTTCATGCTGGGCCGCAGTGCCCTGGCCGATCCGCGCATGCCGGGCCTGGTGGCTCGCGAACTGGGCCTGCGGGCTCCCGTGCAGGAGCTGGACTGGCCGCGCCTGCTGCGAGGACTGGTGCGTCACAGTCAGGGCCTTCCCCCTTTCGGAACCCTGACTCGGCTCAAGCAGTGGATCCGCATCGCCAGCCGCTACGGTGCTTTCGAGCACTTCGACGCGCTCAAGCGCAGCCAGAGCTTGCAGCAATTCTTTGAGATACTAGGAAACCTGACCCCCTGGTGTAAAACCTGCCGGTTGGAATCACTTTAGGGGAGGCTCTTTTGAAGTTACGCACCATTCTCTGCACCTTGCTGCTGGCCGCCGCGCCGGCTTTCGCCAAACCTGAACTCAGGATCCCCGTACCTCCCGACTATGTCTTGGACAAGCAACTCGAGGGCGAGGACCCCTTCGACATCTCCAAGCCGGTTTTTTCGCAGGACAACTCCTTCGTAGCCGCTTTTATGTCTTCACCTCATCTGCTCAACGTGTGGGAGACCAGGACCGGCAAAATCGTCGCCTCCATCCAGGAAGGGGTTCACGGCATGGATGCCGTTGATGGACTGGAGTTCACTCCCGACGGCAAGCAACTGATCCTGATGCGCAACTTCCAGCCGCTCAAATTCATCGACTGGAAAGAAGGTAAGGTGGTCCGCGAGATTCCTCTGAATGTGGACCCCAAGAAAATTCTGGCCTACGCCTTCAGTCCCAGCCAGGATTTACTGGCTGTTTCCGGTCAAACGAACAAGGGCATCGCCCTCTGGGATATGAAGAAGGGCGTTAAAATCAAGACTTTTGCGCCGAACAAGACGATTTCCGGCCTGGATATGCTGATCACTCGCGATCGCCAGGGACGCCCGGTGCGCCTGCTCTCCTATGGGCGCGGCCTGGAGCCCGGAGAAAAGTCCTGGAAAGACGTGGCCGGTCTGATCAACATCGACTCCGGTAGCGACACCCCGCTGCTCAATGACCTTCCGGCTGACAAGAAAAAAGAAGGCTCGCTCACTTATTTCTTCACCGACTTCGAGTGGGGTGGGGGGCATTTGCTGGTCACCTACAACCTCTTTCCTCCGACCGCCAAAGCCGGTGTCTACCTGATCGATACCTGGACGGGCAAATATTTGAGCCAGCAAGACCTGGGCAATTATACCGTCAAGTTTCGCCCCAAGTATCTCTGGAAGCCCTTTTATGGCTTCGTAGTGCCGACCATGGATATGCGCAGCAGCCCTTATACCAGCTCGGCCGACTTTCTGGTGCCCGACAAAAATCAGTTGAAAATCATCGACTCGGTGCACGAGAGCAAGATCCCGATCTACGGGCTGCGGATTTCCGAGCGGTGGGACTGGGCCGCCATCGTGACTCGCGCGGAGGCCTCGGAAGCCTGTAAGTTGTTTCTCTACAAGCTCGTTCCCAAAAAATAGACTCTGAAAGTTTTTCAAGGTTTTGCCGGGACCGGTGCCGAAAGGCCCGGTCCCTTTCTTCATATGGAATCGGAGACGTCAGGATCCGGTGCTGACTACCAGGTGAAAGAAAGTTGAAAATAATTCTATTAGCGGGAGGAGTCCATGGGGGTTGAAGGAATTTCAATCCGCATCTTGGGATGGGTGGTGTCGAAAATAGAGGTGCGTTCCCGGGGTAAGGGGTGTTCCCCCGAAATGGCGCAGAAGATCATCGAGTTGCTTCTGAATGATTCCGGTGTCTGTGGATTATTGGCCGGAACTTTAGAGTCGCGACTCGACTCTCCTAAGCGTCAACAACAATTGCAGGCGCAGGCTGCCGCCGCCTCGCAATCTGTTCAGGATAAACCGCGGCGTCGATCGAGGAAATTGAGTGGACCTGTAGTGGATTTCTTGCATGCTCGCAGAGATCTACCGATTCCAGACCTCCTGCGCGAGGTCAAGGAGCGTTTCGGAGTCACGATTTCTTCGGGCAGTGTATACAAGGCTTGGAAGCTCAAGCCTAGCGACCAGCAACGGTCTGCCTAAGCGAACTACCACAGAATTCGCAGTCCGCAGAGCGAACCACGGCTCACCTTTGAGAAAAAGTCAAAAGAGGTCTGATTCGTCGGAAGTCCGGGAGGAAACATTGGAAGTTCCCGGAGGGAGGTCCGAGTCTCCTCGGTCTGGCAGGTTCTCAATCGTGAGCCGGTTTCAAAAACTGGGACCAAATAAAAAGACCCGCGAACTTTCGCGGGTCTTTTTGTTTGATGTTTAGTTCTTGAAGAGATTAAGCTGCTTGGGGCTTTCAAACTGGGTTAATGGCTTATGGATACTGATTTTGGGTGGGACTGGCGGGGTAGGCGGAGTGTTCGAACCGGTCTGGCCGGGGCTGTTGCCTCCCGGGGGTTTGTCCTCCGGCTTTTCTTCGTCGAGCATGTTCTTCCATACTTTGAAGCGATTGTTGACGTGGGAGCCGGTGCGCAGGGCGTGCGAGCAGATGTCGACCGAGTAAGCTGTGCCGATGAGTTTGGCCCCCAACGCGGCGTACTGCGGAGTGAAGAGGACGGCCAGGCCGCCGATGAGGCCCGCGGTGTCGGAGATGACGCGAACAACGTCGGCCCCCTTTTCCCAGGCCGGGGCGTCAGGGTTTTTAAAGGTGCGCTGCATGCGATAGATATTGGCTCCCAGCAGCATACCGCGCACGATGGGGACGAGAGTGTGGTCGGTGAATTCGGCCACGCCAGGAGTGTTGACTCCGCTCATAATGGGAGAAACCAGACCGCCGGCGGTGAAACGCACGGCCAGTGCAGGGTCGTTTTCTCCGGCTTCGCGAGCTTCATTGAGAAGAAACATCGAGGTGCGCGCCAGTGGTTTGATCACCTGGCTGGAATTGAACGGCTTGATACTACCCATGTTAGTTGATCCTCCCATGATGGCCTGTACGGCTCTTTCCATGCACAGGATAGGGGAGTGGCCGGCAAAAGTCGTAACCGGATCTTGAACATGTCGCCAGCGGAGGTATAGAAAATTTGCGCGTCTATGAAGTGGGTGACGGTCCTCGCGGGCTCATCGTCCTCCAGGAGATTTTCGGGCTGAACAGCCATATTCGGGCCGTTTGCGACGGGTTTGCCCGAGACGGCTTTCGCGTTGTGAGCCCGGCTTTGTTCGACCGGGTCGAGCGCGGCGTGGAGCTAGGCTACGGACCGGAAGACCTGAAGCGCGGCTCGGAACTGGCTGCTCGGGTAGGTTATTTCGAGGCGCCGATGCTGGATGTGCGTGCCTGTCTGGAGCTCTTTCCCGCCGACATGCCGGTGAGCCTGGTGGGCTACTGTTGGGGGGGGACCCTGGCCTGGCTGTCTGCCCAACAGTTGCCCCGCTTGAAGGCCTGCGTCGGCTACTATGGCGGCCGGATTACCTCGCTGTTGGACAAGCCGCCGCTGGTGCCGGTGATGCTTCATTTCGGCAAGTATGACAAGCACATCGACATCGAGGGAACACGAGTCATTCGCCAGGTTTATCCGCAGGTTCAAGTGTTTGAGTATGAGGCGGGACACGGCTTCAACTGCGATCAGCGGGCCGACTACGAGGCCGCCTCGGCGGCCCTGGCCCGGCGGCGCACTTTAGAGTTAATCGAGGCGCACGCGGCGCCGCCGCATCATGGCCGAGACGCCCAGGCCTAAGAGAATGGCCAGGGCCATTCCCCCGGCCGCCAGAGCCGTTCCCGAAAGCCCTTTGGAGTGGGGGGGGGCCGAACTGGGCGGAGGCAATAGCAGGCTGCGCTCCTGGAGGCCGCCCGGACCGATGGAAGGGCTGAAAGGGGCCAATCCGGAGCCGAGGTGGGCGGCTCCCGGGCAGTAAGCGATAAAGCTTTTCCCCTCCTGGAGCGGCTGGTATTGGATGGGGTCCCCGCAACTACACATCGATTCTGGGTGTAGTCGCTCCGGGTAGCGGTTGATTTTTGACCTTTGCTGCTCCACGTTTTGCAACAGTTGAACCAGCGAGCGGCGGCAAATCGAGGGATCAGAGACGTGGGCGAAGGGGGACTCGATGCCCCGGTCGCTGCTCAGAACCAGATAGTCGGGCGGCTTGATGGCATGGGCCGGGTAACTGCAGATGAGCACGGCTCGTTCAGGATCGTGTTCGACCGCGCTATAACGCGTGTAACTGGGGCCGCCCAGCGGGCACTTGGGCAATTCACTGAGATAGCGAGGCACCAGTTCTTCCAGTTTGTCGGGAAAGCGGTTCTGATGATCTTTGCCGTAGCGCGTCAGGCTGCTCAGCAAGAGCTGCAGGTTGTCGCTGCACTTTTGTTCCGGGGGCTGTTCCTGAGCCAGTCCGGGCCAGACCAGACAGAGCCAGCTGACCAATATGAGTAACCATAGACGCACCGTAACCTTCTTTGGTGCTGGGGCGCCGAACCCCTGGCTTGGAGTTTGCCTGAGAGCAAACTCCGGCGTTTGTTTCACAAACCTCCAGGGTGAAGGGGTTCGGTGGGAGTTGCCTGAGAGCAAACTCCGGCGTTTGTTTCAGGAGTGAAGAGTTCGGAGGGGGGCGAAGGCAAGGGCGTGAAACTGGCTTTGATTTGCCCGTGTGGCGCTCCTGATCTCAAGCGCACCCGGCAGGGTATGGAGATTCTTGAATCCTGGGGGTTTCAGGTGTTGCCGGGGCCGATTTTGCAGCGCTGTCTGGCCGGTTCGGCTCCTCCCTCGGAGTTAGCCTTTCTGGCGGCCGCGGATGACGAGCGGCGGGAGGAGCTGGCCTGGGCGCTGGGGCCGGAGGTGGATGCCTGTTGGGTGGTGCGCGGCGGCCACGGGCTGACTCGGCTGGTGGGCTGCCTGCCGGAGCTGGGGGCGCCCCGGCCGGTCTTCGGGTTTTCGGATGTTTCGGCGTTGTTGCACGCCCTGCAAAAACGTGGGTGGCACCAGTTGTTTCATTGCGCCAATGTGCAGACCTTGCCGGTCTTGGACGCGGACTCGCTGGAGGCGACCCGGCGGCTGGTGCAAGAAGGCTGCCTCTTGCCGTTGTCGGGCCGCTGGCTGCGTCCGGGGCGGGCTGAAGGCAGGCTCTGGGGCGGTAATTTATGCGTCTTGACTTGCCTGTGCGGGACGCCTGAGGGTTTCCAGGGGGAGGGTTGTATTCTGGCTCTGGAAGATGTCAGGGAGGCCGCTTACCGGCTCGATCGCATGCTGGTGCAATTGGAGGCCGGTGGCGCCTTTCGGGGTCTGGCCGGAGTGGCTCTGGGCAGCTTTGTGGAGTGCGGCGACCTGGGCGCTCTGTGGCGCCACTGGGTGGATCGCTGGCAGGTGCCGGTGCTGGCCGACCTGGCTTTCGGGCACGCCGCCGATAACTATCCGCTGGCCCTGGGTCGGCGGGTGGTGCTCGATCAGAGCCAGATGTCCTGGGTGGAAAGGTCGATCTTTTCGGGCATGGGAGCAGGCCCGAAATCTTCCGAGTTTTCCGGCTGAAGCTGGTTTTCGTCGGCCTGCAGAGCTTCGAGTTCGACTTCGCGGGGGATGGGGGCGCCGGGGCGGACGGTCACCAGCAGCACGTTGGTCAGGCGGCGTCCGGGGCGGCTCACGTAATTGCCGCGCGCGTAAAGCGCGGTCGAGCTGCCGCCGTCCAGGTTGAGCGCGTCACTGGCGCCTAAGGCCTGCATCACCTGGGCAAATTTGTGCAGGGTGACGCCCTGGTTGACGGTGACCAGCAAGAGTTTGCCGCGACTGGTGGTGGCGATGCCGGCCCGCGAGGCCTGGCGGAAGAGGCCGGGGTCGCGGAATCCCTCGGCGCGCGGATTGAGGCAGATCTGGCCGCCGCGCAGCAGAGTGGGCCCGCTGGAGACGGCAAACTCACTGTCTTTCCAGTTGTGGCCGCCGCCGTACTGGCCGGCCGTGCTCATCCACTTGGGCTGATTGACTTCGTCCAGCGCCAGAGTGTGCCCGACGCTGCCCATTTCCACCAGGCGGCCGTCGCGCACCAGATTGCAGATGATGGTGCCGGTGGCGGTGTCGAAAAAGGTGCCGGTGATAGCCGCGATCGGCCTGGTCTGGCGCACGAAGGAGCCGAAGGTGCGGTAGCGAGTGCCCAGGTCGGCGGCACGGAAGGCGCGTAGCTGCACATGAGGGTTGTATAGGTCCACCTCGACGACATGGCAGGTTGCGCCGGCGGCTTTGAGCTTGCGGTAGTGCACCGCGTTGATAGCCGAGGCCTTTCTTACTTGCGGCGTGGCCGGAGCGCCCACCAGCAGAGAGGGGGCGGCCAGGGCCGGAGTTCCTCCCACCAGGGATAGTGCCCCCAGAGAGGCCAAAAGTAAGTTCGAGATTTTCATGCGAAAGCAAGTTCTGAAGTACGTTTCGAATTCCTACTGCGGGGTAGGGGCCCTATTGATTGACGCCCTGGCGGAAGATTTCCAGCCCGGATCTCAAGATGGATCGCAGGTTGCGGATTTCGCTCTGGCTCAAGTCGACTTCGTAGCGCTCGGCCGATTGGGTCAGGCCCGGCATGTTGCAGCCCCAGAATAGCTCGTCGTGCAGCGAGATGTAATCTTCGTCGTAGCCCAGGTAGTGATCGGCCAGCTTCAGGCTGGTGGCGACGTCGCCGAAGAAGTTCCAGGCGCGGTAAATGAGGTTGGCTTCGGGCAGGCGCATCGAGCGGCTGTTGACCCAGCTTTGAATGACACCCAGGTCGAGCAGTTCCATGTCCTCCTGCAGCTTCAGGTTGCGCTTCTTGGCCAGGGCCTGGGCTTCAACCCGCGAGTGGGCCAGCGCGAATTTCTGATCCGGCGAGGTGATGACGCCATCGTCGTCGTTACTGAAGTAGATCAGGTAGAGAGTGGTCTTTTCCCAACTGACCGGCAGAATGAAGTATTCCATGAGGGGGTGCGCGTTTCGCCAGGAGCAGCCCCTTTCCTCGCGAACGGCCAGGAGCCATGAGGTACTGGTCTACACGCGGCCTGGCCGCGCCCGTCGGCTTTCAGGAAGCGACTTTGCAAGGTCTGGCCGGCGATGGTGGGCTGTTCGTGCCGGAGACGCTTCCTCAGCTTGAGCTTTCCGCCCTGCATGGCCTGACTTACCCTCAAGTAGCTTGGCGCGTGATGGCGCCTTTTTGCGATATCCCGGAAGCTGACCTGGCGGCGCTTTGTGAAGACGCTTATGGACCCAAGTATGGGGGAACGGTGGCTCCTTTGCGTCCCGATCCTTGGGGCCACGTGCTCGAACTCTTCCACGGGCCGACCTTTTCCTTTAAAGACGTGGCCTTGCAGTTTTTGGGCCGAACCCTCGACTATATCCTGAGCCGGCGTGACGAGCATTGCAATTTGCTGGTGGCCACCAGCGGCGACACCGGGTCGGCCGCGCTGCAGTCGGTGGTGGGCTGCCCGCGCCTCAAGGCGGTGGTCATGTTTCCCAAAGGCAGGGTCAGCCCGCTGCAGGAGCGCCAGATGACGACCCTGCTGGAGCCCAATACCTATTGCCTGGAGATCGACGGCACCTTTGATGATTGCCAGGCTATTTTGAAGGAACTCAACCGCGATGCCGAGTTCAAGCGGCGCCTGCGCCTGGGCGCCGTCAATTCCGTCAATTTTGCCCGCTTGTTGGCGCAGTCCGTTTACTATGTGTGGATTTATCTGCAGACGGGGCAGCCGCTTCAAGTAGTGGTACCCACCGGCAACTTCGGCAATTTTCTCTCGGCCTGGCTGGCTTATCGAATGGGGGTGCCGACGCGCCGCCTGGCCCTGGCCACCAATGACAACGATATTGTGCACCGTTATTTCAGCAGCGGTATTTATGAGCGCGGTCCGGTTCACGAGACCCTGGCCCCCGCCATGGATATCCAGGTGGCCTCCAATTTGGAGCGCTTTTTCTCGATGGCCGGGGGAGGCGAGCGAGTGGCCGGCTGGATGGCCCGGTTTGAAAAAAGCGGCCGGGTCGAGACCGGGCGCCTGGAGGGACCCGAAATGCTCTCGGGCCGCGCCAGCCGTGCCGAGATTCTCCAGGCCATTCGGGACTATCACGAGCAGGTCGGGGTGGTGCTCTGCCCGCACACGGCGGTGGCCTGGCACGTGGCCCGCCGACTTCCCCAAATAGGTCCGGAAGTGGTGGTGGCTACCGCTCATCCGGGCAAATTCCCCGAAGCGGTGGGGGAGGCTCTGGGGTGCCCTTACCCGGGCCATCCCGCTCTGGAGGCGTTGCGCCAGCGGCCCCGCCGAGCCGTTTCCCTGCCAGCCGAGGCGGGCGCCGTGCGTGGTTGGCTGGAGGGGCTGAGCGTTTGAGACGAGAACGTGCCTGTCATGCCTGAGCCCACCGCATCCAACCCCGATTCCGTCGTATCCGAGTGGTTGGCCAATCTCAGTCCCGATCAAAAGGATCTCTTCAGCGGTGAGGACGCGGTGCGTAGCTTCAGCGCTCGGCTGGCGGTGGGTCTGGGTGAAGAAATAACCGATCAGGAAATCACTGCCGTGCTCGGGGTCGAGGCCATCCCGTACTTCCGCTACGCTCAGCAGAAATTACACGGTTTCGTGCGCCGCACCACCGGTGAACCGGCTTTCTGTCACTCGGCCGACATCGCGCTGCGCGCCCTGGACTTGAATTTTCGTAGCCGGGTGGTGCTGGCCGCGCTGCTGCATGATACCGTCGAAGATCGCAGCAAAACGCTCGAGCAGGTGGTCACCAATCTGGAGGAAATCGAGAATCGCTTCGGCTGGGAAATGGCCCAGGATGTACGCGGCTCCACCAATGTATACAGCGTCATTTTGCGCAACTTGGACAGCAAGGTATCGCACGATCTGCCCTTTGACGACACGGCCAAGCCCGCCCTGTTGCGGGGCATCGAGGAAGTGCGCCAGGAGACCCCCAGCGATTTGCGCCACAAATTCCGCCACGAGTTCAGTCAACTGCTGGAATACTTCGTGCATAGCGTGAACCTCAGCGAGGGTGCCCGCAAAGCCCGGGTCGACCGCAAATATACGGCCGTGTCCGAGCTGCGTCTGCGCTCCTATCAGCTCTTCGTGGAGGATATGCATACCGATGCCCGCTACCGCCACGGTCTGGGCCGGAGTTTTCACGACGTCGTCTTGATCGTGAAATCGTTGGATCTGGTGGACAATCTGCGCACTTCGGAAGTGGCCAACTTTGCCTCGCTCGAGCGCATCTTGCTCAAGGCCGAGACTTTCTTGGACTGCACTTTCTTTCTCCACGACGAGGTTCGTTCGATCCCGCAAACCTGCAAGGTCTTTATCGATCTCTATGATTACCTGAAATACCATCTGGTGGAGCAATTGCTGGAGCGCAAACGAGCACTGATTTTCCTGGCCGATACCCGCTTCGCGTTCCTGGCCGACTACCTGATGCGCGAAGTGGTGCGCCTGCAGGCCAAATATAAGGTACACGGCAACCCGCTCCAGGAGTTGCAGCGGGTTCGTCAGTTGCTACGCGAGCACAACGCTATTCCGCACTAACCTCGTGGCGGATACGCTCGAGGGTTTCCTCATTGAGGCCGAGTTGACCGGCCACACGCTCGATCAGATCGAACTCTTCGAATTCCAGCACGCCGTCCGAAAAGCACATGCGCAACACATCGCGCATGACCTCTTCGCGGGGCTGACCGCCGGGTAACTGGCTGATTAATTGGGCCACCGGCGGCGGCTGCGTCTGCAGCGCAGACTCGACATCGCCGGCCGCGATGCCCTGCTTGCTCAAGACCTGGCGCAGCATCTCGGCTTCGGCCGGATCCAGCTTGTTGTCCACCCAGGCCGTGGCCAAGAGGAGTTGTTGGTTGGCGTTGAGTTTATCCATGGGCCCCCCGGTTCGTTCTCCGGAGAAAGTTCCCCCTCTGGCCGCCCGGTAACATGTTGGCAAAAGGATCCCGTGGGGCGGCAATCTGGCTGGGGTATTTTATAGCCACACATACTCCACATGTTCTAGGGGCCCCCTAGGACCCCCACTCCAAGCGTTCTAGGGGAGCTATCGCGCCCCCCTGGGACCCCCACTCCACATGATATAAGGACACACACAGATGAAGATCCAGCAGGCTCCTAACTTCAACTCCACTCCATTGGTTCGGACTCAAAATCAAGAGGCTCCGAAGCCGAGCGACAACAACCCCACTCCCCCTCCTCCTCAGGAAAAAGTTTCTATCGGTAAAGAAGCCCTCAAGACGGGCATCGCCTGGGGCAACGCCACCGGCACCGTGACCGGCGGAGCAGTCGGCCTGGCCACCACCATCGGCGGCCTCTATATGGGCGTCCTCGGTGGCGCCATCGTGGGCGCCGCTCTCGGTGGCGGCCTCGGCCCCGTCTTCGGCGCCATCGGCGGCAACGGCGCGCTCGGATTTCTCTCCACCTCTTTTCATACCATGGGTCTGGCCGCCAAGGCCGGCGTCGTACTCGGCGGTGCCGCCGGCGCTGCCGGCAGCTTTTCGGTGGGCCAAAAACTCGGCGAAGTGACCGGCAAGGCCGTGATGTTCGTTCCCGGGGCAGCCGTGGGTGCCATCGGTGCCATCGGCAAGAAGGCCGAGGAAATGGCTACCGGCGAAGGCCAGGGCAGCGGCCCGGTCGCTCCCAAGCCCTCCAAGCCGGCCAAGCCTACCGACCTCAATAAGATGGGCGGCGTCTCCAAGACCATCGCGGCCGGCATCGGCGGCTTTGGTATGCTGGCGGGCGCGGCGGGAGGCTTCGTAGCCGGTGCCGGTATCGCTTCCACCGGCAGCCTGATCAACGGCCTGCTGGCCCACAACGTCTCGCTGGCTAACATCGGCGGCGCGGCGGCTTTCGGTGGCGCTGTCGGCGCTGTCGGTATGGGTGTGCTCGGCGCCGTCGGCGGCTGGAAACTGGTGCAGGCCGGCCGCTGGGTTGGCGACAAAGTTAGCGACGCCGTCGGCAAGAAAGACTGACAGGTCGAGAAATACTGGCGGGAAGGCGCTCGAAAGGGCGTCTTTCTCTTTTAGAGGGTTGTATGAAATTCGGGTTTCAATTGGCGCGCTACGCGGTCCCGCAACTACCTCAGCGCCTGGCGGATCTGGCTCAGCGCCTCGAAGCGTCGGTTTTCGATAGCTTCTGGCTGATGGACCATTTGTTTCAGATCGAAGCTCTCGGTCCGGTCGAGGAAGACATGTTGGAAGCCTACACCACGCTGGGTTTCCTGGCCGGGGTGACCCGGAAGATTCAGCTCGGGGCCATGGTCACCAGTGTTACCTTTCGCCACCCGGGGTTGCTGATCAAGATGGCCGCTACGCTGGACGTGCTCAGCGGGGGCCGGAGCTGGCTGGGTCTGGGGGCGGGCTGGTTTGAGCGGGAGCATCGCGGCCTGGGCATTCCGTTTCCGAACGTTTCCGAGCGCTTCGAGCGACTGGAAGAGACCTTGCAGATCCTGCAGCACAGCGGCCGGCCCCACTATGGCAAGTATTACCGCCTGGAAGAACCCCTCTTTCGGCCTCTGCGGAAACCGCCCGTGCTGATCGGGGGAATGGGGGAAAAGCGGACCCTGCGTCTGGTGGCCCGTTACGCTCAGGCCGGTAACTTCTACCAGGCGGCCGGCCTCGCCGAAATTACCCACAAGTTGGCAGTGCTGAGGCGCCATTGCAGCGAGGTGGGCCGGGACTATGGAGAGATCGAGAAAACCACGCTGGGGGTCTTTACGCCTGGTCAGAAGCGGCCTTTCCTCGAAGAATTGCGCGCCCTGCAGTCGATTGGCATCGGCACGGCCGTAGTGGGAGTGCTCGAGCCCTGGAATGCGGCCGCTGTCGGCGAGCTCATCGAAGTATTGAAATACTTCCGGGATACCTACTCGGGCCCTTAGGCTCGGGACCGGCGCAACCTCTATATTTAGGCTTAGGAGGTGCAAAATGAGAGTCAAGTTGGTGTCGACGATGTTTTTAGGCTGGCTGTTGAGTCACTTTGCCGCCGCCCAGCATGATCTGAACCTGTCGCCGGTGCGGGCTTCTTTTCCGGAAAAGCCGGTGATGAGGACAAGCAGCGAATCCACGGTGGTGGGCTCGGTTACCAGTGAGAATTACACGCTGAGTGGTAAGGATTACAATCTGGTGCTGAGCACCTCGCAGTTGCCCGCGCTGGCGCTCACCTTCCGTAGCCCCGACGCGCTCTATAAGGACGCTTCCGAGGCTCTCCTCAAAGAACATCAAGGCGCCAGGCAACTCAGCTACCAGGAAGCCAAAGTCGGAGGCAAGTCCGGCGCCGAGATGTCCTTCCGGGGCGGCAACGGAGACCAGGGCAAGGCACGCTTCGTTTTGGTGGGTGAAAAGCTGGTGGTGGCCGAGGCTCTCTGGAAAAACCCCGCCTCCCAGGCGGAAGCCGATCGTTTTCTGAACTCCCTGGCCATAGCCGACTGACAGGAACGCCCCGGCGCTTGCTAAAGGCTCTGGCTATGCGCAAACTCGTGCAGGCGGGGGTCATTCCTTTTCGGCACCGGGACGGTGATCTGGAAGTGTTGCTGATCAGTTCTCGGTCCAGTGGGGACTGGATCGTGCCCAAAGGCATGATCGACCCGGGATTGACTCCTCAGCAGGCGGCCCTTCAGGAAGCCGAGGAGGAAGCGGGTGTGCGCGGCCGCCTCAGCGAGCTGATCGGCTATGTGGAGACAGCCAAGGCGCGCATTGCCGTTTATCCCCTGGAAGTTGAGTCAGAACTGGAAGCCTACCTGGAAAAGGGGATGCGCCGGCGCCGCTGGTTCCGGGCCAAAGAAGCCGCCGAGAAGGTGCGCGATCGGGATCTTGGCTCGCTGATCCGGCATTTGCGGCGCCTGGCTCGTTTGCAAACGCCGCCGGCCGGGTAATCGCAAGCAGGTATGAAACCCAAGGCCCTTTTAATCCTCTCCCTGCTGATGATGCTGACCCCGTCCTTCCTTTACTGGATCGGCCCACTGCGCCGCCCCGCCATGGCCGATGGCGACCAGTTGACCCTGATGGCCTGCCCGGTGTGTTCGGGCAGCGGTCAGTCGCAAAATCAGAAGTGTCCGCGTTGCCGCGGCAAGAAGCAAATTCAGTTCATGGTCCCCGGACCGCATCGCCCCACCTATGTGGAAGGTCACGTTTACGCCCCCGACGGAGTCACTGTCGTGCCCCAGGCCAGTCTCCAGTTTCATTGTGAGGCCGGCGACTGGAAGCACACCACCGATGAGCAGGGACGTTTTGGCGCGGACCTGCCGCCCGGCAAGTATCCGTTGGAGATCCAGTCTGTTCAAGGCAAGCTTTCCACCGTTATTGAAGTCATGCCTCAAACTACGCCTACACCCGTGGATTTAGACCCGCGCTTCCCCACCCGCGTCGACACCTATATATTGCAAAAATGAAGAGGGGATGATCCAGGTCGGAAGAATAACCGACCATGCTTGAACTGCCCGTCAACGTTACCATCCTCTCCTTGCTGGTCATGATTGGGATCGCTTTTCTGCCTCCCAAGTTGCCCACGGTGCTGCGCAACATTATGATTCAGATGGCTTTTGGCGGTTTCATCTATTTTGCGCTGTTCGGTGCGCAGTTCAATTTGCCGGCAGGGTTGCCTATGTCGGGACTTTTCGGCGGTTATATCGACCCGAGTCTCCCCCTCTTCAATAAACTCTCCTTCGGCTTCATCGCTCCGTTGCTGGGCATCGTAGTCAGCATTCTGGTGGGCATCGTGCGCTTCATCATCAACCGCAAAAAGAGTGGAAATAGCGACGACTAAAGGAATTTCCTGGTCTCATCCGGAAAACTTAAAAGAGTCATACTGGAGGTGTACTTTGGAAATTGAAGAGAATCGCCCCAGTGTCTGGACCTGGATTTCGATTGGTGTTGGGGCAGGATTGCTGGTGACGCTGGTCGCCGGGATCAGTTATCACTACTGGGAAAGTCAGAACCGCAAGAAAGACCCTCGCGCCGAGAAAGTCAAAGAATTGATCGACGAGGCCGAGAAATTGCTGGCTCAAGGGCGCAAGCTGAATCAACAGCGTCAGCAAGCCTGAATGTGGCAGGGCCGCCCGGCCCTGACCCGAAAGTTCTGGCCTGAACCGCACCACAGGGTGGTGCGGTTTTTCATAAGAGGACAGGAGACGTTCAAACCCGTGGATAGTGCTAAAACCTTGCCCGAAAGCCATTCCGGCCTGCCTTTCTTAAATGGCGTTTTGGAACGGGTGGAGCGCGAGCTGAAGCAGCGCGAAGAAGTGGGCTTCCTATACTTCGATGTCATCGAGTTCGGCCGCTTGATCGCCACCCACGGACCCGAAGTGGGCCAGCGGCTGCTTCAGGCTCTGGGCGAAACCCTCAACAAGCAACGGGGTAAGCTTTTTCGCGATGAGGACCTGATCGCGGTGGGCGGCCCCGAGGTCGATTTCTTCGTCATCTACCTGTTTTCGCCGCCCCGACGGAAAGAAGCCTTCGCCAAATCCGATCTGAAGTTGATCGCCAACCGGGTGCTGCAAAAGCTCAGCTTCATGATCAATGAGACGGCCGCGCGCCTGGGCGTCGAGGAAAAGATCGATCTGCGCGGCGGCTACACGGTGCTCAAGTATGATCCTAACACTCCGGTCGACCGGCTAGTTTACGAAGCTCGTAAAGAAGCGGCCCTGAAGACGGAACTGGAAGAGATCATGCTCACCTTTGTCTCCAACGTCTCCCACGAATTGCGTACCCCGCTCACCTGCATCAAGGGCTACGCCGAGACTCTCCTGGAAGGGGCGCTCTCCGAGCCCGAGCTGGCCTCGCGTTGGATGAAGGTCATCTACGACGAAGCCGGCCGACTCGAGCGCCTGATCCGCGACTTGCTGGATCTGTCCATGATCGAGGCGCATCAGGTGGAGATGCACTTCCACGAGGTCGACCTGGTGGGCCTGTGCAAACATACCGCCGACGTACTGGCTCCTCACGGCAAGGCCCGGGGCGTGACCATCGAGGTGGTGGCCGAGGACAATTTCCCGTTGTGGCGCGCCGATGAAGACCGTCTGAGCCAGGTGATCACCAACCTGGTCGACAATGCCATCAAATACAGTCTGGCCGACGGTGTCGTCACCATCAAATTGAGCTATACCCGGGACAAGGCCGAGATCGAAGTCATCGACCGCGGCAGCGGTATGCCCGAGGAGGAACTGCCGCGCATTTTCGAGCGTTTTTATCGTGTGGAAAAGGGGAGTGCGGCTCGTTTCGGCGGACGTGGACTGGGTCTATCCATCGCTATGCACATTGTGGAAGCCCACGGCGGCGAAATACGCGTCGAAAGCAAACTCCACGAAGGAACCCGTTTCCGAGTCTCGCTTCCGGCTGGCGACGTCACCTGGCTGGAGGAGGAGTAAAGTTGGTCCCATCCCGTCTTGAAATACTCGGTTGTCCTCTGGACCGCGTCACCATGGCGCAGACTCTGGACATTCTCCGCGGTTACCTGAAAACCGACGCGTTCCATCTGGTCGTCACCATTGGTTCAGAGATGATTGTGCGGGCTCAAACCGATCACGAATTCCGTGAGGCCGTGTGCGCGGCGGCCCTGGTCGTGCCCGACAGCATCGGCGCTGTGCTGGCGGCTCGGTATGCGGGATATCCCCTGCGCGAACGGGTCACGGGCGTGGAGCTGACTCAGAGGATGGCTCAGGAATTGGGACCGGCCTTGCGCGTCTTTCTGCTCGGCGGCGCCCCGGGCGTGGCCGAAACGGCCGCTCATAAACTGCTCAGTTTAGGACCCGGTATCCATATTGCGGGAACCCACGATGGCTATTTCAAGGACGACGCCGAGATCGTGGCCAAGATCAAAACCAGCGGCGCTAACGTGCTGTTGGTGGCGCTGGGATTCCCGCGCCAGGAACTGTGGCTGACCCGCCATGGAGCCGCCTGCGGAGTGCAGGTGGGCATCGGTGTGGGTGGCACCTTTGACGTGCTGGCCGGCCGCGTGCAGCGCGCTCCTCGAGTCTTTCAGAAGCTCGGCCTGGAGTGGTTCTATCGGCTGACTCTGCAGCCCAGCCGCTGGCGGCGCATGCTGGCTCTGCCCAAGTTCGCCCTGCGTGTGTTGAGCGGCGGCAAGCAGGCCGTGCGGCCGATGGCCAGCTCATGAAGGCTATGATTTTGGCGGCGGGCGGAGCCACCAAGCTCTATCCGCTGACTTACAGCCTGCCCAAGCCGCTGGTGCCGGTGCTCAACATCCCGGTCATCGAGCATATCGTCGGTCTGCTGGCTCATCACGGCTTCGATGAGATCATGATCAACCTGCATTACCTGCATCGCTTGATCACCGACCAGTTGGGTGACGGCAGCCGCTTCGGGGTCAAGATTCACTATTCGTATGAACCGGATCTTTTAGGTACGGCCGGCGGCGTGAAGAATGTTGCCGGCTTTTTCAAAGACACTTTTCTGGTTATCGGCGCGGATGACCTGACCGATCTCGACTTGACCGATATGCTGAAGTTCCATCATGAGAAAAGAGCGATCGCCAGCGTGGGTGTGGTTCCCCTTCAGACCACCAGCGATGTGGGCGTGCTGGAATTGGACGAAAGCCAACGGGTTACCTGGTACCTCGAGAAGCCCGAACCGGAACGCGGTCGAGCCGGCAACTGGGGCAACACCGGCGTTTACTTCTTCGAGCCGGCGATTTTTCAATACATCCCCGGCAAAGGCGTCTACGACTTCGGCAAAAATCTCTTTCCCGAGTTGGTGCGCCAGCGTCTGCCTTTCTACGGCTACCAGGTCAGCGACTCGTTCTGGATGGATATCGGAACCCACTTGAACTACCGCCAGGCTCATTGGGAACTGTTGGAAGGACGCTCGGGAATGCGCCTGCAGGGCGAGGAAATCAAGCCGCACATCTGGGTGGCCGAAGGCGCCATGGTCAGCCCCCAGGCTTATCTCCGCCCGCCCGTGCTGGTGGGGCCGGGCGCTCGTGTGGAAGCTGGCGCGGAAATCAATGGACCGGTGGTGCTGGGCGCCAACACGGTCGTCAAAGAGGGCGCCAAGGTGCGCCGCTCGGTGGTCTGGGATCACTGTACCCTCGGGCCCGGTTCCAGTCTGGATGACTGCCTGGTCGGCTCCGGCTGCATTTTGCAGAGTGGGCGTAGTTTCACCAAGATCGTCATCGCCAGTGGAGCCCGTCTGGTGGGTGAGCAGAGGGAATCCTCGGACTGATCGGTGCCCTGCTGAGCCGGCTCTTCCCGGCTCGCTGTATAGAATGCGGCCGCTCCGGCAGCCCGTTTTGCCGCGCTTGCCTGGACCGGCTGGAAACTGGCTGGGAGTTCCGTGATGGACTGGAAGTCGGGTCTCTGGGAATCTACCGCGGGGCTTTGCGAGGAGCCGTATTGCGCATCAAGGAGCGCAACGACCAGGCTCTTCTTCGCGTGCTGGGTGAGCACCTGAGGAAACTGCTACGCCAGCGCAGGGTGGGGGATGTTTCGGTAGTGGGTGTGCCCACTTCGGCCCGGCGCCAACGCTGGCGCGGCTATTGCCTACCGCAGAGACTGGCGGCCAACCTGGGACTGCCGCTCTTGTCTGACTTCCATTGCCTGGGCGACCCCGCCCCACGCAAGGCTCTCCGTGGTTATGACGCTCGCCGCGCCCAACGGTCCGTTTTTGCTTATCGCGGGCGTCTGAGCGGCACGGTCGTGCTCGTTGACGACGTTATCACCAGCGGTCAAACCCTCAAACATGCCCGCGACGCCTTGCTCGCGGCCGGCGCCGAGCGGGTTGTGTGCCTGTGCCTGGCCCGCGTGGCGGGGAGAGCCGTTAGTTAACGAGAGTGGCGGAGTTTTCGAGGGGGACGATTTCCGGGAGTTCGCGGCGGGGGGAAGGGAGGCGTTGGGCGCGGCGGGCGACCAGTTCGGCCACCAGTCGGGAGTCTTCCACGATGCCGCGCAGAAAGCGACTGCGATAGGTGCGCTGCTGATCCACGCCCAGGAAGAAGAGGTCGGGGACCTGGGTGGATTCCATGTTTTTCAACTTGGGTTCGTTGGGCTGCGGGCCCAGCAGGCTTTCCAGATGAGCCATGGCGGCGCGATAGCCGGTGGCGAAAATCACCAGATCGAAGCGTTCCTCACGCCCATCCTCGAAGACCACCGTATTCTCGTTGAAGCGAGCAATCTGTGAGAAGGTCGCTACCTGGCCGTTCTCGATCAGACGCCGGCTCTCACCGCCGGCCATCAGCGGGTAGGAATGTTTGCGCACGCGCAGGGCCACCGAGATGCGCTCGAATACCCAGTTGATGGGCGAGAATAGAGCTTCACCCCAGGTGGTCGGTCCGAAACGTAGCTTTTTGCCGCGGTAGCTGAGAGCCATCTGATAGCCGGCATTGTGCAATTCCACGAAGGTCTCACCGGCCGAGAGCCGCTTGCCCACCACCAGGATACGGCCGCTACGACGCTTCAGAATATCCATAACGGTCGATGGGTCTCGATATTGAGATACGTGCATATGAGGTATGCGGGTGCTGTCCAGGCCGGGGTAGTTGGGTGTATAGGGCCGCGTGAAATAGCCGGTGCAGTTGACCAGCAGCTGGCAGCGATACTCACCGGCCGAGGTCTGGATGCGGAATCCGTTCTCTTCGCGCACCACCGACTGCACGGCCACGCCGCACTTCACCGGAAGCCGGTTCTGATGGGCATAGTCTTGCAAATACTTGGAATAGGCCGGCTGGGTGGAGCGCTTGAGCAGCCAGGCCCAGTCGATGGAAGAGCCGGGCAGCAAATTATTGAGCCACGGCCCGAAGAAAATATTGCGCGGGAAGGAGGCGAAAGAAGCGCCCGCCGTCGCTCCCTTTTCTAGGACCAGGGGGTTGACTCCACGTCTCAGCAACTCATAGGCCACGGCCAGACCAGCCGGGCCGGCGCCAAGGACGATGACGGGATAAGTCGCTGAGGGTTTAGGAGTCATGAAGTGCCTTCGTTGTAATTATGGTTATCTGGCCACCTTCCCCTCTGGACCACGGGTTAAACTTTCCGAATCCGTTCCGGGCTGCGGCGCAAACCGCTCAAGGCGCGATTCCACAGACTGAGGTCGAGATGGTCTTCTTCGCGCTCACGATCCCAGTTACCCAAGCTGGTGGAACGCCGTGTCCCTAAGAAGAGTCGCACCGTGGACTTGGAAGCCGGTAATTTCAATGAACACCTCCGCAATATCTTGTCCCAAGGGGGCTGGAATCAACCTATTCCGAATCGGGGCCGGGAAGTGTTACAAAAATGTTGCCGAAATTCGAAGGGCTTCACTTATTTGAGAGCTTTGAGAGTGCCGTCGGCCACCGGCAGATAGACCACCGAGTCCTGCACCCAGGGGGTCTGCAGCCAGTTGCTTTCCTTGTATTTGAAGCGTAGCTTGTGATCGGTGGCGCCCAGGGCATAGAGGCGCATGTCCTGGCTGATGGCGTAGATGGTATCGCCGGCTCCCACCAGGTCGTTGGCCACCCGCTCGCGGGTCGGATAGTGCCAGACCTCTTCGCCGGTGGCCCGATCCAGGCAATAGACGTTGTTATCTTTGCACCCGAGCCAGACGTTGCGTCCCAGGGCCACCGGCGCGCAGGTTACTTCATCGGGTAGCGGGCGTTTCCAGGCCACCGTGCCGTCCGAGACGCGCAGGCCGTAGACTTTCTTGTCGCCGCAGCCTACCGTAATCAGGCCCGACTCGATGCAGGGAGTGGCCCGGCAGGCTTCGCCCAAGGGAGTCTCCCAGCCCGGTTTACCGTCGGCTTTGGCAAAAGAACGGACCTTTTTGTCGATGCAACAGGCCACTACCGAGTCGCCGGAGACGGCCAGCCCGGCCGTAATGTTGGCGCCGGTCGGTTGGCTCCAGCGGGTGGAGCCGTCGCTCAGATCCAGGGAAGTGACGTTGCCTTCGTAAGTAGCCAGCAACAAAGCGCCGTCGTCTTCGGTCAGCGGACCGATCACGTCCGAGCCAACTTGAACCAGCCAGCGCTTCTGGCCATCGCCGCGGTTGATGCTGGCAACCGCTCCGCTATCGCAAGCCACCTCGACATAACCGTCATGGCAGGCAGGCGCGCTGCGAATGCGCTCCCCCATGGGAAATTTCCAGAGGATTCGACCGCTGGAGCGTTCCAGGCAGGCCAGATTGCCGTCGTCCAGACCGACGAAAAGTTGGCTGCCGTCCGGGCTGGCTACCACCGGGCTGGTGGGTTCCGCGCCGAGAGAGGCCGACCACAATTGTTTGGGTTCCGAGATCAGCGCCGGACCGGGCAGAATGCCGCTATGGCGAGCGTCGCCGCCGGCCTGGGTAATATTGGCGCCGGAACTCCCTCCCGGCCGATCAAAAGGGTCGCCCCCGGGTGGACGGGAAATGGGTGTAGCCGTATCTTCCGGGGTGGGTGTCTCGGCGGGCAAGCGAACCGGGGCCTCTCCGTCGAGTCCGAGCGCCATCAACCAGTCCAGGTCCACTTGCAGGCGCTCGATGTCGCCACCCACCGGTTGGCCGGCCAGCGACCACAGATTGACCTTGTCGCGCATTTGCGTGCGCAGATCTTCGCCCAGCTTGACGCGGTTGGCCAGCAGGCTGCCGGCCGAGTAAAACTGCAGGCCCTTCAGGCAACTCGGGACTTGAGCCGGCGGCAGTTCGTTTTCTTCGGCGATGGCTCGTTGCGTGAGTTCCGGTTGCTCGGCCAACTGGCGCATCAGATCAAACCAGGCGCGCACCACTTTGGATTCGTCGCCTTCATTCAGGCGGCCGGTGGCCACGCCCCCGTGGCCTGACACCCACACTTCCAGGTTGCTGGCGGGCTGGCCCCTGGTTTCGAACCCCTGCGCCTTGGCCTGCTCCAGGTAGGGGTTCCACAGGCTGCAGGCCCGGATCTGCCCCGATTTTAGCATGGCGGCGGCTTTTTCGGGGCTGTTCAGGGAGAGCAACCTGAGCTGCGGGTCCTTCAGATCGAGAGCCAGGCTCTGGCCGACGCCGCCGGGCAGATAGGCGACCCAGGGCGGGCTGGCCGCGTCTTTGGAGCCTACCACCTGTTCATTGCCGTTCTGCAGAGCCATGGGGAAAAGATTCAGATCTACGCGGTAGCGGGGCAGGGCCGAGGCCAGTTCGTCGGTGCTGGCCACCACCACATCCACCTGGCCGCTGGTTAGCATCAGCCAGCGCTCGGCCGGGCTGGCGCAAGGGATAAACTTGATGGGGAGATCCTGTAATTCCGGCATACGGCTGAGGGCTCTCAGAGGGAGCTCGCTGGGCCGGCCTAAAACTCCGAAGCGGAATTCGCGCGAGGGTTTGGGCAGGCTGGGCAGGGCGGTGGCGGCGGCGGACGGTTTGTTGCGCTGAGGCATTTTCTTGAAATAGAGCCAGGCGCCGCCCAGGCACAGGCCCAGGAGCACGAGCAGGAGCAAGAATTTTTTCACGTGGTGAGTTTTCTCCACGCCCCAGGAGGCTCCCCCCCGCCCTAGAATTCTGGGCGCGTGAGTTCTGACGTTCCTTCCGCCCGCCGCCCCTGGGGCTGGCTCTTTTTGATCCTGCTGGCGGCGGCCGCCGTCTGGTGGTGGGTCAAATACGCCCCAGGATCCACTCCTGAGGTGGAATTGTTGGACGCTACCGTGGAGAAAGGCAACATCACCGCCACCGTCTCGGCCACCGGCGCGCTGGAGGCCATTACCACCGTTACCGTGGGCTCGCAGGTTTCCGGCCCGGTTCGGGAAGTGCGCGTCGATTTCAACTCGCAGGTGCAAACCGGCCAGGTGCTGGCTGTGCTCGACCCTTCGGAGTTTCAGGCCAAGGTCCAGGAAGCCGAGGCCGGCCTGGAAGTGGGCCTGGCCGGTGCCGAGACGGCCAACGCCCGCCTGGCCAATAGCCGGGCCGCCATCGCCCAGTCGGAAACGCAGGTGGAAGTTGCCCGTAACACCTACACTCAGAATATCTCCATGCTCGAAGGAGCGCGCGCCAATCTGCGCAACAGCACGGCCAGCGTCACCAAGGCTAAAGCCGAAATGGACAACGCCCTGCTGGAATACAAGCGCTACGAGCAGCTCTACGCCAACCAGCTGGTGGCCGCCAGCGAGCGCGACCAGAAGCGCACCGCTTACCGGGTGGCCGGCTCGGGCTACGAAAGTTCCCTGGCCAATGAGCAGTCGCTGCAAGCCCAGGTGCGCACTTCCCAAGCCCAGCTGCTCCAGGCCAAGAACAACGTCATTTCGGCCGAGGCCAAGCTGCAGGCCGATCGGGCCAACGTGCAGGCGGCCCAGGCTGAACTGAATTCGGCCCAGGCCCGCATTCGCCAATATGAAGCCACACTGCAGCGGGCCCGCGTGGATCTGCAGCGCACCGTCATTCGCTCGCCTGTCGACGGCACCGTCATCGACCGCAAAATCGAGCCCGGCCAGACGGTGGCGGCTTCTTTCACCGCTCCCGAACTCTTCAAGATCGCTCGCGACCTGCGCCGCATGCAGGTGCGGGCCGACGTTTCCGAAGCCGACATCGGCCGCGTTTTCACCGGGCAAAAAGTGACTTTCACAGTGGATGCCTACCCTGAGGATAAGTTCGAGGGCAAGGTGACCCAGGTGCGCTCCGCGCCGGTCAGCGCCAACACCAACCAGAATAACGTGGTGGTTTACGGGGTACTGATTTCGGCCCCGAATCCAAAATTACTGTTGAAACCCGGTATGACGGCCACGGTGGCGGTAGCCGCCGAGGAGTTGAAAGACGTATTGTTGGTGCCGGACGAAGCCCTGCGCTTCCTACCGCCCAATCCTCCTGACCCTGAGGAGGAGAAGAAAGCTCGCGAAAAAGAGAAGAACAAAGAGAAAGATAAGCAAAAAAAGCCCAGGCGTAACGGCCGCGCCGGCGTGGTCTGGGTGCCGGGTAAGACCGGCCCGCAGCGCCGCGACATTCTGATCGGCGTCAGCGATGGCCAGTTCTCCGAACTGGTCGAGGGCGATCTGAAAGTTGGCGATAAGGTCTACACTAAAATCCTGGACGAGGAAAAGCTCAAGCGAAAAAAGGTCCGGCTCGCTTTTTAAGTATGCCGTTGATTGAGTTGAAAGACATCGTGCGCACCTACCGTTCGGCCGGTGGAGTAGAGGTACGCGCGTTGCGCGGTATCAACCTGACCATCGAAAAGGGTGAATTTCTCTCGATTATGGGTCCTTCGGGGTCGGGCAAGTCGACGCTGATGAATACACTGGGTTGCCTGGATCGGCCCACTTCCGGCAGCTACGTGCTGGACGGGCGCGAAACCGCCCATCTCACCCGGGATCAGCGCGCCTGGGTGCGCAATCGCAGCCTGGGCTTCGTGTTTCAGGGCTTCAATCTGCTGGCGCGCACCAGTGCTCTGGAGAATGTCGAGCTACCCTTGCTCTATCGTGGCGAAAAAGACGCGAAAAAACGGCGCGCGCTGGCTATGGAAGTGCTGGAGCGGGTCGGCCTGGGCAAGCGCCACCACCATGTGCCCAGCCAGATGTCGGGCGGCGAGCAGCAACGAGTGGCCATCGCCCGGGCTCTGGTGACCCGGCCCCCCTTGATTCTGGCCGACGAGCCCACCGGCAACCTGGATTCGCGCACCAGTGACGAGGTCATGCAGCTTTTCGCCAATCTCAATAACGACGAGCACATTACCGTGCTGCTGGTGACCCATGAACCGGACGTGGCCCTGAAAACCAACCGGGTGGTGCTGGTCAAGGATGGGGAATTGATCGGCGATGGGCGGCCTGAGGAGGTTTTGCAGCACAAGGTCTTTACTCATCCATGACCTGGATGTTGACGCTGCGCGTGGCTTTGCGCGCCCTGCTGCGCAATAAGATGCGCACCTGCCTGACTATGTTGGGCATCATCATCGGCGTGGCCGCTGTTATCTCCATGTTGAGTATCGCCAACGGCGCTAAAGCCAATATCGAGGCCAGCATCGCCAGCATGGGCACCAACTGCGTGCACGTCTTCGGCGGGTCCAAGCCCAAGCAAGGTCTGCGCGGCGGCCGCGGGACCGGCATGCAGATGCGTGCCGCCGATTGGCGGGCGGTGGCGGAGTTGCCTACGGTGGCCCAGGCCTGTCCGGTGGTCAACGGCCCCTGCCAGCTGGTCTATGGCTCGGCCAATTGGGGCACCAACTATACCGGCACCACTCCGAATTTTCTGATGATCCGCAGCTGGCTGGTGGAGCGGGGCCGTTTCTTCAGCGAGGACGAAGTGCGTTCGGGCGCCCATGTGGTGGTGCTGGGCACCGAGGTGGCCAAGAAACTCTTCGGAGCCACCGATCCGGTGGGCAAGATCATTCGCGTGCAAAATTTCCCATTCGCAGTGATCGGCTTGATGGAAGAAAAGGGCGAGACCGGCTGGGGCATGCAGCGCGACGACGTTATCATCATGCCTTACACCACCGCCCAGCGAAAGCTGAAGGGGAACCAGTGGATCAACTCGATCAGCGCCTCGGCCAAACGGGCCGATCAGGTGGCGGCGCTGGAAGAGCAGGTAGTCAACCTGCTCAAAGAGCGCTACCGGGTGCGCCCCGAGGATAGCGACGCCTTTTATGCCTACAACCAGGCCGAGGCCACCAAGCAGGCCAATGAGAGTACTCAGGTTTTCTCGGTGCTTTTGGGCGGCGTGGCCTCGGTCAGTTTGTTGGTGGGCGGCATCGGCATCATGAATATCATGCTGGTGTCGGTCACCGAGCGCATTCGTGAGATCGGCATTCGTATGGCTCTGGGCGCGCGCGGTATCGACATTCTGGGGCAATTTTTGGTGGAGTCGGTGGCCCTTTCCATTTTCGGCGGGGCCTTGGGAGTGGCCCTGGGTTCGTTCATCAGCCTGGCCGTGGCCCGGGTGGCCCACTGGCCGGCCGTGATCAGCCCGGCATCGGTCTGGCTGGCCTTTGGATTTTCGGCCTTGATTGGCGTATTTTTTGGATTTTATCCGGCTCTGCAGGCTTCCCGGCTGGATCCCATTCAGTGCCTGCGCCATGAATAATCAGGCAGGCTTCAGCCAACCTTAAGCAAAACGAACAGGGCCCGCATTCTTCTAAATCGAACCTCCTTTTCTATGGCGGCGATGAGCGACGAGCCCGAAGAGTATCCCACGAAAGATGATCTCATTCGGGCCGGCATGCTGGCGCTGGTCACCGGCGTGTTTGGTTTTGCGTTGACTTACGCTATTTTCATCAAGCCGTATCGCCAGGAGAAATCCCTGGCCGGCCTGGACCGCCATGCCGCTGAAAGCTCGCAACCGGCCGCTTACCGCCAGACGGATCAGCAAGCTGCCGGCTATGCCATTTCTTATGGGGCGTCAGGCGGGGTCGATCCGGAGAAGCGCAAGAGCAAGCTGGAAATCAAACCTCCCGAGCGCAAGCAGGCGGTGGCTCACAATGTGCCCACGGCTACTCCGTCGCCCAGCGCCACCTCCTTGCCCTTACCCGGTGAGGCCTATAAACAAAGAGAGTCCAATCTGAAGGTACGCGCTCCCCAGCCTCAACCTCAGGTCGCCACCGCGCCGCTGCCGGCCGGGCCCCCGCCGCGCCCGTCCGAGACGAGTTCCGCGGAAGCCTGGCAGCGCGCCAGCGCCGGTTGGATTACCTTTGGCGATGGCCTGCACCTGGGCGGGCAGGGAGTGCTGGTTTCCGAGAACGAGGTCCTGACGACACTTTCGGCTTTCCGTTCCTCGGGCGGCCAATGTATGCTGGCCGGGACTCGGGTGGCGGTCACCTTGATCGCCGGTGACGGCCGCCAGGACCTGGCTCTGCTGCGGATCCAGGGAGCTTCCCCCGGCGCTCCCGTGCCCATCTCGCCCGAGAATCCCAATCATGATCAGAACTTGATTTGCGGCGACCCACGCAACTTGGGGCGCACCTTGGAAGTGCGCAGCCGCGGTCAGACCGGGCCTTGTTGCGCCTTTGACGGTTATACCGGCGCCCTGGATGGGGGCGCTCCGCTGATCAACAACCGTGGCGAACTGGTGGCCTTATCCCTGCCCCGGCCCGCCTGGGGGGGAATGAGCTGGAACACGGCCATTCCCGCCAGCGCCTGCAAAGCTTTCGTGGATTCCCATTCCACCGGTGGAGCGATGGCTCCGCCGCCCACCGATATGTGGGTGCAGGCCATTAAGACGCACGTCAGCGTTCAGCCCGATCGCGAGACTCCCACCCGCTCCAACGCCAGGGTGGTGCCCGGCCAGGCCCTGGGCAACTACCCGTTGGGATTGCGCCTGGAGCAATTGCGCAAAGAACTGGGGCAGGGCCAGATTCTGGAGCAGAAAGGCGGCTATTGCCGCCTGCTCTACAGCGCCCCCCGGCTCACTTTCACCCTGGCCGACAACATCGTGGTGGGTATCGAGACCGACTATAACTTCTATACCCTGGAGGGCGGCCTGGCGGTGGGCAGCGTCAAGGAACCTTCCGAATTGACCTCGCTTTTTTCTCCTTCGATCACCCACGACGCCGACAATCTGGAGTCGCTGGCCAGCCCGGGCCTGGAAGTCCTTTTCAATAACGGCACCATCGCCACCATCCGGGTGGTGCCGCCGTGAGCCAGGGAGGATTGCAAGATTATCTCTACCTGTGCATCGATGCCAAAGGGAATCGCATCGCCGGGGAGATGGAAGCCAGCGACGCCGACAAAGTCAAAAGCATCCTGCACAAAAAAGGGCTGACCATCGTTTCCATCGACAAGGTCAAGCCCAAGCACTGGATCTGGTATTTTGTCCAGCCGGTCAAACCGCAGGTCCTGGCTCTCTGGATCCGCCAGCTTTCGGTCATGCTGACGGCCGGTATCGCCCTGGCTCAGGCCATGCATTCCCTGCTGCCCAAAAGTGGCCAGGCCCATTTCCGCCGCTCCATGGAGCGTATGCTGGCCGACGTCGAGAATGGCTACTCGCTCTCCCAGGCCATGATGCGCCGGCCCGAGTTTTTCTCGCAGTTTATGATCGGATCGACTCGGGTGGGAGAGCACAGCGGCCGGCTGGCCGAGACCCTGGACCGCTGCGCCTCTCACTACGAGAAGGAATATGCTTATTCGCTCAAGCTAAAGCAGGCTTTGATCTATCCAACCGTGTTGCTGACCTGCGCCGGCGGGCTGGTGATCTTTATCTTCACTTATATGGTGCCGAAGTTCGTGACCATCTTCGTCGACCTCAACATGCAGTTGCCGACCTCGACGCGCATGCTGGTGGGTTTCGGCAAGTTCGTGGAGACTTATGGAATGGTGGTGCTGGGTACCTGCATCGGGCCCGGGGCCGTGTTCGCTTACGTTTTTTACCACTGGTCCAAGACCCGGGCCGGCAAGGCCACGATCGAACGCTTCCTGCTGCGCTTGCCCTGGTACGGCCAGCAGGTGCACTTCCGCATGCTTTCCGCCTATTTTCGCTCTTTCGCCACTCTGCTGGATTCGGGCGTACCGCTCTACAGTTCGCTGCAGTTGCTGGGACGCAGCCTGGATCGCGAGTTGCTGCGCCGCACCGTAGTGGCGCAAATCGAGGCCGTGCGCATCGGCAAACAGTTGGTTTCGACGATGAACAGCCAGAAACTCTTTCCGGGCATGACCGTGGAGATGGTGGCCATCGGTGAGGAGAGCGGCACCGTCGATCGTATGATGTACCGTCTGGCCGACTACTTCGATCAGGAAATGGTGCGCGGACTGGAGACCATCGGCAAGCTGGTCGAGCCCTTCATTCTAACCTTCCTGGGCGGCGCGGTAGCTTTCGTGCTGCTGGCCGCTTTCCAGCCGATCTACCAACTGGCTTCGTCCTTTTAGGCTCAGATTGACTTCGTCGGTATGAATTCATATCCTGAGTATGAAGTCTGTTATCTCCGAGCGTGGCCTGAACCTCGCGTCGACCGAAGAATCTGGCGATGCCTGGCGAGCTTATCGGGCCCGGGGAGGTTCGAAGCAGCGGGTGATTGCCGATTTTATGATCGGTGCCCACGCTTTCAAGCAGGCTGACCGTCTGTTGACCAGGGATTCTGGCTATTTCCGCACTTATTATCCAGGACTTCGGCTGCTGGACCCCAGCTAGAGCTTCGAGATCTTCTCCATGAAGCGTTCAAAGAGCACGATCAGCTTGGCCGCGCCTTTTTCGGCTTCTTGCATGGTCAGGTCGTGACTCAGCTTCAGCGGTGAGAGGCCGCAAGCCAGGTTGGTGATGACCGAGACGCCGAGGACGCGCAGCCCGCAGTGGCGGGCCACCAGATTGTCGGGCACGGTCGACATGCCCACGGTCTGGGCGCCCAGCATGCTGAGCATGCGGATTTCGGCCGGGGTCTCGAAACAGGGGCCCATCCAGCCGGCGAAGACGGCTTCGTGCAGAGTGATGCTGGTTTCGGCGGCGCACTGCTTGAGCAGGGCGCGCAGTTGCGGATCCCAGCAGTCCTCCAGGTCGACAAAGCGGGGGCCGAACTTGTCTTCGTTGGGTCCGACCAGCGGGTTGCCGCCCATGAAGTTAATGTGGTCGGTGATCATCACCAACTCGCCGGCGCCCACTTCCAGGCGCATCGAGCCGGCGGCGTTGGTCAAAAACAAGAACTCGCAGCCCAGCTTGCGCATGGTACGAATCATGACCTTGAGGCGCCAGCTCTCTTCGCCTTCGTAAACGTGGACACGGCCCATCAATACGATGGTGGCCACGCCGGAAACCTCGCCGTAAACCAGATTGCCTTTGTGGCCGTGAACGCCCGGAGCCGGGAAGCCCGGGATATCCGCGTAGGATATGGTGACGGGGTCCTTGATCAGATCGGCTACGCTGCCGAGGCCGGAGCCGGCTACCAGAGCCAGGCGGGGAAGGGGTCTGTTGCCGATCTTGTCCTGGACGACCTTGACGGCTTGTTCTACATAGGGAAAAGTATCAATGCTCATTGTGAGTGCACAGATGCACCAGAGCCCCGTCACTTACCTGCTGAATTTCCGGCTTGATCACCTGACTGTATAGAGGAGGCAAATTGGCGATTTGCTGGTCGACGCCGGCCTGCGACTGGCGCGGCAAAATGTATTGCCAGGCCGGATGGGGGTGCTCGGGCAGGGGGCCTTCCACGCTCGAACCGTAAGCGCCCATTTCCATCACGCTGGGCGCGTCGTGGCCGGGACCTTGCAGGGTGACCAGCGTGCAGTCTTTCAGGGGAGCCAGGTATTTTTCACCTTCGGGACCGGCCTCGGCGCGCACTTTGGCCCAGGCCCGGGTCAGCTCCATAAAGGGAGTCCGGATGGGGGAGCGCTCTTCTTTGCCGGCGCGCAGCATCACCAGGTTGCCGTGCGGGTCGATCAGAGCGGCGGCGTTGTAGGAGGCACCTCTTTGTTGAGCCTCGTTGGCGGCCTCGAGGAGGGGTCGGGCCAATTTGGAGTCGGGCTGGCCGGGGGCAAATTTGAGTTCGAGGGCCGACGGATAATATTTCTTGAGAGCGGCCAGTACTTGCGGGTCCTGGCAGCCACTCAGGTCTTTTACGGGCGCGCTGGGGCCGCTGTGAATCACTTCCTGAACCTTGCCCAGGCTGGCCAGGAAGGTGTCGATGGAGCGTTTTTCTTCGGCTTCGCTAATGGTCGAGCCATGATTCAGGTGCTCCGGACCCTGATAGGGGCGGACTCCCTCGATGCCCACATAAGCGAAATGCTCTTTGGCCTGCTGCTGCAGTTCGGCGGGCACGGTGGGGTAGGTGCCGTCGGTGGTGTAGTTGACGCCGGCGCGCGTGTCCAGAGTGGTGGAAACGACGTTGAAGCCGCCGGTTAGAATAGAGCCGGCGCACATCATGCAGGGGTCGAGACTGGAGACGATGGTGCAATCTTCGGGTTTGGGGAGCTGGCTGCCCTGAGCTTTCTGCTCGAAATACCAGTCAACCACCTGGCGTTCGCCATGGGCGGTCGGGTCGGCCACCTGGCCGTCGGCGATGACGCGGTTGCAGGAGATGGCGATCACTTCTTGGTGAGGTCCGAGCAGCACGCCGCCGACACCGAAGGTGCCCTGGCTGGCGGCCTTGACGGCGGCGTCCACCGACCAGATGGCGGCCTGAGCGGTGTTGAAGGCGACCTGCTTCTGGCCGCGCATATCCATGACTCCAAGGGCAACATTGTCGGTCGGAACTTCGGCCGGAGCCGGTGCACTGGAATGGCCTGGATGGGAGCACCTGTGCACGTGGCCTTTGTGGTTGCAGCTAGAAATGGATTGAATCATAGCCATATCCTAGCTCCAGGGTCTGAAATCGATCTGAAAGGATAATTCTTCCAGGAGCCGCGCCCCTGGACCCAGTATCATCTCTGGATGCCTCAATGCTTGATTTGCTCGGTGGAGAATCTGCCCAACGTTTCGCGTTGCGCGTCTTGTGGCGCCATGCTGCGGCAGGCGGTGGAAGCGGCCAACGGGATGTTCGACTTCGAGGAGGGCCGCCGCTACCAGGCCCCGACCGAGACTTTCGATACCGAGAACCTGGCCCAGCTGCGCATGGCTATCGACGACTGGCTGGATGGGGCGGATGACGCCCAGGTTCGCGTCTGGCTCAAGCATATTCGCAAGCATTTCGAGGAGTTCACCGGCCACGGCATGGCTCAGTTGGCCCGGGCTCTGGAAGTGGAAAAGCGGCTCAACTCCGAGGGCGAGTTTCATCACCAGGTGGGTTATCTGGTGCGCAAAGGGGTGGCTCTGTGCGAGGAAGGTCTGCACGGCATGGAAACCTCACTGCCCGCCGAGGACGAGCACGAGCTGCAAAAGTATCTCGATGTCTTTCGCCAGGGCAATGACCACATTTGCACCGCCCTGCAGATGATCTCCGATCGCCAGGAAATGCTCAACGAAGCGGTGGAGCGCTTTGCGCCCGAGGCGGAGGAAGCCACTTCGGCACCAGACGGCCTGGCATAATGTTAACAATCTGGTAACGGCCTATCACAAACTGCTTTAGGATTACTCCGCCCACTCTCCCGTCTGTGTCAGAATCTTTTCAGACGCACCATAAGGAGACACACACCATGGGTATTTTAGGCGGAATTGTTGACGTAGCCAAAAACGTAGGTAAGTTTGCCACGGCTCCCCTCAAAGGCGCGGCCAAGGTGGTCGGAACCGGTCTGGAAACCGGACTGAAAGTGACCGGCGATGTGCTCACCCTGCAACCCGGTAAGGCCCTCGATGATCTCGGCAAGGGCATTCACAAGCAGGTCGATAACGTAATCGGCATTCCCAAGGATGAATGGAGCGCCGTCAAGGGCGCCGCCGGCGGCCTGGGCGAGACGCTCACCAGCGGCGCCAAGTTCGTGGGCGAGCCCATCCGCGGTGCCGCCCGCCTGACCGCCAACAACCTTTCCACTGTCGGCAACGCCGCCACCCACGCCCTCACCGGCAACTTCGGTGCTTCCGTGCAAGACATCGTCGGCGGCGTGCAGAACAACTTCTCCATCGCCGGTGATACCGTGCGCAATCAGGTCAATAACGCTTTTTAACCGGTCTTATGGATCAGGAAGTTGATCCAGCGCTTGATCCAGTTCCGAAAACCGGGCCGGGGGTAATTGCAGGGCGCTGCGGATCACCTGGAAGCGGCGCCGGTCGTGGAGGATCTGGCCCAGGCTTTTGGGATGACTCAGCGCCGATTGCAGATGAGTGCGCAAGGCCGCCAATTGGGCGCGGGCCTGCTGGAAGCGCTTACCCTCGGCTCCGCCGGGCGCGGGTCCCAGGGAGGACTCGATGGCCTGCACTGCCGCCATGGCTCGCTGTACCAGCTCGGGAGAGAGGTGCAGCGAGTCGGTAGCCGCATAGGCCTGGCCGACAATGCCCAGCGAACGCCCCTGCTGGCGTCCGATATCGCTGACCGCTTGCTGAATTTGTGTCCAGTTGGCGCCCAGCGAGCCCGGCAGCGGCCCGGAACGCGCAATCACCGCCTGTGTTTCCTGATAGAAGCGAAAGAAGACGTTCCAGTCGCCGGCGCCGCGCGAGAGATTGTCGGCCTGAATGGTCAGCAGTTCCAGGCGCGCGATGACCGGTTGGCGATCGGGGTCCAGAGGCGGGGCCTGCTGCAGCGCGTTCTGAATCAACTGGCGCAATTGAGCCATCTGCGGGTTTCCTTGAGCCCACGCCCCAGAGCTCAAAAGCAGCAGAAGCAGGACTCTCAGGACCAACTGATGCCTTTTTCGGCCAGCGATTGGCGCTGCAGCTCGAAGAGGGGTTGCAGCCCCTGCCAGCCCAGATCGAGCATGGCGTCCAGGTCCTTGCGCTCGAAGGTGGCTTCCTCGCCGGTGCCCTGCACTTCGATCAGCCGGCCGCTGTTGGTCATGACCAGGTTGAGGTCGACGCTGGCGGCGGCGTCCTCGATGTAATCCATATCCAGCAGCACCTTATCATTGAGCAGCCCCAGCGAGACGGCGGCCACCTGCTCGCGCAGGGGCCAGCGGGCGACTTTACCGGAGCGCAACAGCTTGTCGCAGGCGTAGGCGAGGGCCAGCCAGGATCCGGTGACGGCCGCCGTGCGCGTGCCCGCGTCGGCCTGGATGACGTCGCAGTCGACGATGATTTTACGCTGTCCCAGCGCGCTCAAGTCGGTCACGGCCCGCAGACTGCGCCCAATCAGGCGCTGAATTTCGTGGGTGCGCCCGGCGGTGCGTTGGTAGTCGCGCTTGCTGCGCACCTGGGTGGAGCGGGGGAGCATTCCGTATTCGGCCGTGATCCAGCCTTTGTTTTGTTCGGCCAGCCAGCTCGGAACCTTTTCTTCCACGGTGATGGTGCAGAGCACCCGGGTGTTGCCTGTTTCAATCAGCACGGAGCCTTCGGCGGCCGGCGCAAAATCGGGAGTAATCTTGTGAACGCGGAGTTCTTCGGCCGCGCGGCCGCTTCGTGTGTAGGACATGGGTCGGTAGGTTAGCACTGGCGCGCTAAAATCCCCTTTGCTGGCCGGCCGGAATTTTTTTGAAAAATTTTGTGCATTATCGGGAACTTCCTTGGGGTGATCTGGTTAGGTCTTCATAGGTCGAAAAACGCCCGCCACCCAGGAGGTCACAAAATGTCTAAAGTCCGTACCGATTCCCTCAGCATCCCGTCCAGTCTCCGCGTATACCCCACCACCGCCTGGTTCCCCGGTGACGTAAGCATCCCGGGCGAATCGGATCATCTGCGCACGAAAGGCAAAGTCTGCCCCACCTGTTCCGGATGGCAATCCTCGGAAGACGTCGTGGTTTGGAAGAAAGGCGTGGGAACGGTGAAGCGCACCGTCGTTCGTTGTCACGGGCCCCGGGACCGCTCGGTTCCCCGCTGTGGCCCCCAGATTGTCTCGGAAGTTCCCATCGAAAATTACCAGCCCGAAATTTAAGTCGGGCCAAAGAAGGCCGCCAGGCCTTCTTTTCGTGTACGTGAGTTCTCTCAGTCGCGGGGGCTGCGGATGGGAGTGAAGTATTCCTGGGCGTATAACCAGCGCAGGGCTTCGAAGTCCCGCTGGCTCAGACGCACATCTCCCGGGCTCAGGCGTTGGGTGGGTGTGCGGTGGTACATCAGGTCGCCGGGCTGCTGAGACTCGCCCAGGCCGAGCACGTGGCCCAGTTCGTGTGCCAAAATTTGCACCATGTTGCCTTCGGGGACCCGGAAGCTGCCGTCCAGCGAAATGCCCAGCACCCGGGCCGTGTCCAGGCCGGTCGACCACCAGGTGGCCGCCGCCTTGTCGCGCGGCAACTGCGGGTCAAACCACTTCAACGTCAAATCCGGCGGATGTTCCGGGTCGGCCGGTAGGAACAGGTAGGTCATGCCCAGCGGCTGCACGCCCACGTTCCAGGTCTGCATGGCTCGCTCCAGAATCGGCCAGTAGCGGGTATCGCCCACGTTGATGCGCCAGGGGGTGCGTTCGGTCGCGATGCGGCAGGGGCGATTGCCTATGCGCAAGATATCGAACCATTCCGGGGGAGGAGGCACGTAAGGGGGCGGCACGAAAAACCAGTTCGAGTGCTCGCGCGGGGCCAGGGGAAACTTCCAAAGATGCGGCTCGCGGCGCGCCTGGGCCAGTCCGGTCAAAAGCAACGCCAGCAGCAGCCTCTTCACCGGGGAAGGGTTTGCATCGGGGCTGCGAAGTCCTGGCCATGAAGAAAATCTGGTTTGCCTTGATACTGTTGAGTGCGTCCGCCCTGGCTAAAAACGGGCCCCAACCTTGCGGTCGGTCGCTCGCAAGCGAGCTCCACTCCCGCGTGCTGTTTGTGGGCCAGTTTTTAGCACATCCTGGTGAGGCTGGCGGCCTCCGGCCACCAGCCGAAACTCCGGACTTTTTGCTGCAGACGCAGCGGCTCATTACCAGCGTCAGCGATCGGGTCAAACCCACCGTGGTGCATATCGAATCCTGGTCACGCCGGGCCGGCACACGGGTCAAGGCCCTCGGATCCGGGGTGGTGGTCACGGCTGAGGGGAAGATCGTGACCAATCATCACGTGGTGGACAAAGCCGACCAGGTCCAGGTGGTGCTCGACGATCGCTCGCGCTACGACGCGGTGGTGCTGCAACGGGATAAGCTGACCGACCTGGCCGTTCTGCAGATTAAAGCGCCTCATCCTTTGCCTTTTGCCAGCCTGGCTGATTCGGAAAAAGTTCAGGTCGGTCAGTGGGTGCTGGCTGTTGGCAATCCCTATGGTTTGGACCGAACCGTATCTTTTGGGATTATTAGCGGCAAGGGGCGCTACATTCCCGGCAGCGAGCAGGGAATGACTCCGCTCAACGACTTTTTGCAGACCGACGCTAACATCGACTCGGGCAGTTCAGGCGGACCGCTGGTGGATCTGCAGGGGCAGGTAGTGGGAATCAATTCCTCCGGTATCGGGCGAGGAATCGGATTTACCATTCCCGCCAAGGTGGTCAGGGAAGTGATGGAGGGCAAGGTTCAGCAGGGCCAGCTCGAGCGTGGCTGGCTGGGTCTCTACACTCAGCCTTTTACGCGCGCTCTGGCGGCTTACCGGGGTATGCCCAATGTGCGCGGACTGCTCATTTCGGATTTTGCCCCCGGCTCCCCGGCCGCCCGTTCGGGGATGCAGATCGGGGACGTGATCACCGAACTGGACGGAACTGCCGTGGAGGCTGAAGAGGAGGATGAAATCCAGCGTTTTGCATTGCAGGTTTCGCGCTTGACGCCGGGCGGCAAGGTGGAGATCAAGGTGCGGCGCGGATCCGGTATTACGGCTGTGCCGGTGGAAGTCGGACTGCAGCCGCACCTGGAGGGCGCCGAGGTGGAGACTCCCTACGGTTTTCGGGTGGCTGAAATTACCGGCTTTCGTCAGCAGCAGTTCCGCCTGACCGAGAAATCCGGCGTGGTGGTTACGGAGGTCCTGGAAGGGAGCCCGGCCTCCGAGGCCGGAGTGGAAGAGGGTGACCTGTTGTTGGAATGGGAAGACCGGCCCATCGAAACCCTTGATCAAGTGGAGCGATTGGCCGACGCTCCCGCCAAGCCCAGTCTGTTGTTGCGTTTCAAGAAGGGACAATACCGTTATTTCGCTTTGTTGCAACAGCGGGGCCGCAAGAAGTCATGAGCAAGGCCAGCGTGGCCGCCAGCGTTTCCTCCAGATCCAGAGGAGTGCCGGCGATTTCCAGCCCCAGGCGGTAGCGGCCGCGCCGAGCCTGTAGCGGCAGACCACAGGCGGCCAATAATTTTAAGTCGTCGAGGTCGTCCACGGTCAGGCCGGGGGAGTGGTGCAGTTGGGCGGCAAGCCCCAGAAGGCGTTGAGCTGTGTTCATTCTTCGAGGATAGCCGGGTGGAACCGAACATGAGGTTGGCGATCTTAGGCGAAACTTATTCGTTTGGTTAACTTGCTGGTGTCCGGCGCCCTTTCAGACATGTTTGAGGGAGACCCCTTAGTTTCCCAAGCATGAGGATCAGCAACATTCAGCCGAGCCCCGTTCGCTCGCTACAGAACAAAGAGCCGAGAACGGCCGAACAGAACAAACAAGCCCCGGCCGACCAGGTGGAGATCAAAGGTTGGGATCCGACCACGCGTTACGCCGGTCTGGCCAAACGTCATCTCGACGGGCGCGTGGAAATCGACGGGGTGCGGTGGGGACTGGAAGAAGTCAGCCAGAGCAAAAAGGAGTGGACTCCGCGTTTCTCGCGCACAACCATCGACACCAACGCGGTCAAGGACGTGTATCTGGCCCGCGCGCCCTTTATGGCCGGCATTCCCATGGCTCATGCTCTTCTCATTGTCGAATTTGACGAGAAAAGACCGATGCGCAACGCTAACGGCGACGAAGACAATCGCCTTGTCCTCAGCGTGGAAGCGAAAATGCACGAAGGCGAGCGCTGGGACGCCATGCGCGGCTTCAAAGGTGATTTCCCCGTCGTCTTCCAGCTCGGCAGCTTTACCGACGGTGTCCAGCGCGCCTGCCGCCGCCTGGGTACGGGCATCCAGATGTACAAACTCAAACTCGACGACCAGCAAAAGAAAATGCTGCTCGAGAATTCGCTGGACGTTTCGTTGGCCAGGCCGGACGCACCCTACCATACCACGCGTAATTCTTGCTACAGTAATGTGATCGACCTGGTCAACAGCGTGGTTCCCCGCCAGCAACAGATTCCCAAGCGCTCGGAATGGTTCGCCTACCTGTTGCAGAAGCCGACTTCCGCCAACGCCATGCTGTGCGGCGCCGCTCTCCAGGACAAGGGCCTGCTGGCCGAGGGCAACAGCCAGTTCATTCACAACGATCTTACTCTTTATCCCGGCTCGCAGACCGAAGCCACGCCTCGCCAAAAGAAACTGGCCGCCATGTCGCAGCACGCCCTCTGGCGTCCGGCCTGCCGAGTGGGCGGCGCGGCGTTAGGCGGAGGTTTGGGCTACGCTATCGGCACTTTGTTGCCGGGAGCGGGCGCGGCGGTCGGCGGAATCGCCGGCGGCTTGCTGGGCGCTCGCCTGGGCCGCATTGCCGCCGATGAGGTCAGGGCTTCCTGCAATGTCGACTATCTCTCCCCCCAGCCATGGTATCGTCCTTACCTGGCGGGTGGCTCACCCGGGATCCAGGCGGCTGACGACAAGTCCTCTCTGGGACCTCGGGCGGAAAACTGATCGCTGTGCACGACATCCTCAGTCGTAACGTCTTTATTGTCAAAGAACATGTGGGTCTGTTCAAGGCGGCCAGTAACTACGACATTTTCGACCCTGACGATCCACAAACGCCGATTATGCTCTGTCGCGAACCCAATCTGGGCTTCTTCAGCAAAATGTTTCGCTTTAGTGACTACAAGCGCATGACCCCGTTTGACATTCACGTGACCACGCCGGGGGGCGAGCCGGTCCTTAACGTCAAACGCGGCGTCAGCCTGTTTCTCTCTAAAGTGGATGTCTTTAACGAGGCCGGTGTCCGCATGGGCGGCTTCAAACAGAAGTTCTTCTCGCTCACCGCCTCTTTCGGAGTGCTCGGCCCCCACGATGAGGTGCTGTGTAATTTGAAAGGTTCCTGGCGTGGCCGCGAGTTCAAATTTGAAAAAGACGGCAAAGTCTACGCCGAAGTGAAGCAGAAGTGGGCGGGTATGGCCAAAGAGCTGTTCACCACCGCCGACACCTACGCCGTTACCATCTCCGAGGAGGTCACGCCGGACAACCCTATTCGCGTGCTCATCCTGGGGGCGGTACTGTGCATCGACATGGTGCTCAAGGAGTAGTTCGGCGCTCGGCGATGCGCTGCAGGATGCCGCAGATGGTCACATCCAACTGGCTGGCCTTGCGGTAGTCAGCCGGAGCCACGTAATTGCAGCGGTCGGCTGAAATGAGCTTGTGGATGGTGGTCTGGTTCTTGGCAAATTTCTCGGGGTCGAAGACGGCCACCGCATAGCCGCCCTGGTGGCGCACCATTTTCATGGCCGGCACGTCGGTTTCGCCGTCGCCGATGAAAATCATATGCTGGAAGGGCAGGGGGCGAATTTCGGGATTAACCCATTCATTGATGCGGCGGTTATCCCAGGTTGATTCGATGCCTTTATTGATGCGAAAGAGAAATTGGGTTTTAGTGGTGTAATTGATGGCCACTGCCGGCCAATTGGCGTGACCCTTTTCGTTATATAAATAGCGCGAAGCATAAACCTGCTTGAATTCTCGGAAAATAGCGCATCCTTCGATCATTTCGTGCAGGCCGGAGCTGATGACATAGTGGTCCAGGCTCAAGCCTAATTGGGTCGCAAATTGATTGATGTGCCCGAACCAATCGCTCACACCCTCGAAAAGCGGCACCCGGGCCCCGTGTTGTTGGAGTAACTCGCGGGTAATCGGCTGGTCCAGCGCTTCCGCCTCCTGCAGCATCAAGCGCATGTAGGTGAGCACTTCATCGGCGTCGTGTTCTTCGGCGAAGCGCTTGGTGTGCGCCCAAAAATCCGGAACCTCCCGGCGCAGAGCCGGAATGAAGCTATGTTCCTGCATGTTTCCGCGCGCCAGGGTGCCGTCGAAATCGTAGACCAGTGCGGCCTTCAGCATAGAAACTTCCTCATGTCCTCTACGGGTTGGCCAAAAGATTCGAATCGGCCAGTGTCAAAAATTTCGCGAGCCGAGTTCATCACGGCTGCCCAGCCCACCTTGGCCAGAGCCGCTCCCAGGCTGACGCGGCGCACCTCCAGAGCGGCCAACTGGGACACCGTAAATCCGGGAGACCAGACCAGCACGTTGACCGGTTTGGGCGCGCAGGCGGCCACCACCGCGCGCACTTCTTCCTCGCTACGCAGGCCGGGAGCATACAGGCAGTCGGCGCCAGCCGCGGCGAAGGCCTGCAGCCGCCGCACCGTCTCGTCCAGACCGGCCCAGCCGGTGAGCATTCCCTCGCTGCGGGCCACCAGCATTACGCCCGTGCCTTCCAGAGCACGAACCGACACACGGATCCGCTCGACGGCCGACTCGAAATCATAGAGATCTTCCCCCGCATTGTCCTCGATGGAAATTCCCGCTGCGCCCGCTTCGGCGCAACGGCGCAGATTGTCGGCCAACTCCTGGCCGCCGGCCGCGAAGCCGCTTTCGAAGTCGACGTTGAGGGGGAGACGGCTGGCTTCCGCCAGCTCGGTAACATGGGTAATTACTTCCCGCACCGTCATCTTCCCGTCCAGGCGCCCGCGTGTGAAGGCGAAGCCGGCGCTGGTGGTGGCCAGCGCCTTGAATCCAACATGCTCTAAATAGCGTGCTGAACCAATATCCCAGGCATTGGGAATAGTGAAGCATCCCGACTCGTGAAGACGCCGAAATTCTTTGCGTTTCTGGGTGATGGTCATGGCTCCGGGCTTCCCGCCGCAAGGCCGGGCCCCTCCAGAGATCCGCTGCCAGCGGTTGGACTCCGACGCCGGCTACGAACTACACCCCCAGCTCGAGACGCTGGTAGAAGTGACCTTTGGGGTCTTGCAGATCGACGCGGAAGCACTCCAACAGTTGGGGATAGTCGGGATGCGACCAGGACCAGAAGGCTTCTATCGCCACCGGCGTCTGATGTATCTTCAGGAGGCGGCGCTCCTGGAAATTTCGCCTCCGAGCGCTGCAGATGACGTTGCTGGCCGGTCAACTCGAAGGCGGCTTCTAGAGTTCTGCCTTTGCCGGTCTTGAAAACTCGGCCCGGCAAGGGATCGAAGTCCTTGGGGCCCTGGTCCTCGGCACACGTTCTCTCGAAGGATTCGTCCACCCAGTTACGGATATCCTCGGGATTGGTGAGCTCTTTCTTCTCCGCGCCCTCGAGTTCGCGACGGCTTTCGAAATGCTGGATTTGTCTGGCTAGCGGGGTAAGTTTCATCATCCACCTCCTTGGTATGAACCAAGCATAGGCATTCCGGATCGAAACAGAGGTTTGCGATCTTATGCCGAACTTATTTCTTTTGTTACCATCGGGCTGCAGGCACCAAGCGAGGTGCTATAATGCGCGTTATGCGGCAAGAGTGTTTTCGTCCGATCGGTCCGGCTGAGCTTGAACTGGTTCGCCAATCAGGCTATCGGCGCTGGCCTCCACGCCTGCTCGGCCAGCCTTTTTTCTATCCCGTTACCAACGAGGACTATGCTCGCGTGAAGAAGTCATTTATGGATCGTTATCCGGTGCGGACGGTCGGCGGGGAGCGCCACCGGGTGGTGGATTCCGGCCTCGGAGGTGGCAGAGTTGAACGACAACCTGATCGGCCTCATTGAGGTGATCGGCGAATTCAGGAATCGCATCTGTCCACCCTCTCCTCGCCTGCAACCACCAGCACCACGCCCACGGTGACCAGTATATAGCCGGCCAGAGCCTTCAGGCTCAGCGTTTCCGACAACTGGGACGGCGCCAACAGCGCGTTGAGCAGATAGGAGGAGGCGGTCAGGGGAACGGCCAGGGAGAGTTCCAGGCGTTTGATGACCTGCAGCCAGACCAGAAAATGGCCCGCCAGCAGCGCGACGGCCAGGCAAAGTGTGGAGTAGTGGGCGGATTGTCGTAGGGCCAGCGCCAGCAGGATATCTCCCTCGGTGCTCAGGAAAATCGCCAGGGCGGCCAGCGCCAGTCCGGATTTCAGTTGCATAGCACGATGCCCAGGGCGATCAGGAGAGTGCCGGCCCAGCGCCGTCGGGTAACCCTCTCGCGCAGAATTTTTCTGGCCAGGAAGGCGTTGAGAACGTGGCTAAGGGCCGTCCAGGGGATGAGCAGGGTCAGCGGAGCCAGGCGCAGGGCGAGGCACCAGAGGAAGAAATGGCCGGCCAGAAGGGCTATGCCGGGACCATAACGCTCCCCGCGCAACGCATAATTCGCCAAGGTTTGCGCGCCAACGGCGGCCAATGTGAAGAAAATCGCCAACACGCGTCTCACCGTATCCGCTCAGGATGAAAACTGTCTGAATAAGTGATGAGGTTTTACTTAACGGGGTCGCCCGAAACCCATTCCATAGGCTATGGCGTCGATGGAGAGAGGAAGGAGACTTTTCCCAGGCCGGCTAATTCCGCCCTCTGGTAATGTGAATTCAGGGCGGAGGGGCGCGGCAAAATGCAAGATATCTTCGTCATAGAACTGGATCGAAACCGCTACGGAATACCTCTCGCCCAGGTTTGCGAGGTTCTCCGTTCCGCCTCCAGCCTGCCGCTGCCGGGCTCACCCCCTGTGGTGGAAGGCGTGCTGAACGTGCGCGGCCAGACCGCCCCGGTTTTCGATCTTCGGCTCCGCTTTGGCTTGCCGGCGCGCCCACCCTGCCACACGGATCATCTCTTGTTGGCCTGGGCGGGGTCCCGCCTGGTGGCCATTCGAGCCGATCAGGCTGTGGGTCTGGTCCGCTTCCCGGAGCAGGATATCGAGAGCTGCGCCCAGGGCGCCGAGGTCATCGTAGGAATTGCCAGGCTTCCGGACGGGTTGGTCTTGATCTATGATTTGGCGCGTTTTCTCTCCCAGGCTGAATCCGACTGTCTGGAGCAGGCCATTTCCCGGACTTGCGCATGACCGACAGCCAGGCTTGGAGTCACCCGGCCTTCGAGAAGGTGGCGGCTTATTTGAATTACCACACCCGATTGGTTTTCTCTCCAGCCCGGCGCCAGGAGGCCGAAGCCGGTATCCGGCGCGCCATGGAAAGAAATTTAGTGACCGAGATCGAGGGGTATCAACGCCTGCTGGAGAGCGGAGAATTGCCTCTGGACGATTTGATCGGCGAATTGACCGTGGGAGAGACTTATTTTTTCCGCGAGCCGAATCAATTTCAATTTCTGCGTAGCCGAATCATCCCGGAACTGCGTAAATCTCGCGGGAGCTGCCATGAGTGGAGCGTTTGGAGCGCCGGTTGCTCTTCGGGCGAGGAAGCCTATTCGTTGGCGACCGTGCTTGAGGAAGAGGGTCTGGCCGGCTCGGTATTGGGCACGGACATCTCGCGGGAGGCACTCCGCAAGGCGGAGCGCGGAGCTTATGGTTCCTGGTCTCTGCGCGGGGTGGAGCCCCAGGTCTTGGAGAAGTGGTTTCATTGTAGCGGTTCGTTGTGGTCTCCCCGCGTTCGGCGGGCCCGATTTGCCTGGCACAGTCTGGCTTCCGGAGTACCGCCCTGGAACCGGAAGGTGGACTTGATCTTCTGCCGCAACGTCCTTTACTATCTGGACCGTAGTTGCTTGGACCAACTGGCCAGACTCTTTTACCAGACGCTGGCCGAGGGCGGCTGGTTGGTTACGGGTTCGGCCGACCCTCCCCTGGGCGAGCGGGCTCCTTTCACCACCGTGCTCTCAGAATGGGGCGTATTCTACTGCAAGTCTCCCCAGCACCGCAGCCAGCCGGCCCCTTCACTTCCCAGCGCGCCTCCGGCCCCCCGCAAGCGCCCCAGGCCGGCGGCCCCCCCGCCTGCTTCGGCTCAGGAGGAGGCAGTCCGGCAATTCCGCAGCCTGCTCCAGCAGCGCGCCCCCGCCGAGCTGCTGGCGGAAGCGCGGCGGCAATGCCAACGTTACCCCCTGGCCGGTGAGCTGCACTTTTTGAGGGCCATGCTGGGGCTGGACCAGGGAGAAGTGGAAGAGGCGCTGGAGGCTCTGAAACGGGTTCTCTACCTCGACCCATCGGCTGTGGTTGCTCACTTTTTACTGGCCAATCTGCTCGAGGGGCAGGGCCGGCTGGCGGAGGCCGCCCGGGCTTTTCGCAATGCCCGGGACTGCGCTCGGGTCTTGCCGGCGGAAGAGCCTTTGCGCTGGGGCGAGGGAGGGAGTGCCGGAGCTATGGTTCAGGCTTGTCAGCGCAAGCTTTCCTCTTTATGAGCATCGACTGGCAGGCCGTGCGCGAGCGCCTGGCCAGAGCCCATGCCGCGGCCGAGGCCAGCTTGGAACTCCCCGCCGGCGAGGGCCGGGCCCGCATGGACGAACGGGCCCGGGCTCTGGCTCGTCCCCTGCCGCAGGCCACTAGCGGCCAGCACTATCACCTGCTCAGCTTCAGTTTGGGAGGCGAACGTTATGCCATCGGCACCGCCTACCTGCGCGAAGTCATTCGTCTGCTCGACTTTACTCCGGTGCCGGGCGCCGGCGATTTCGTTTTCGGAGTCACCAATCTGAGAGGCGAGGTCTTGTGCATTCTGGATCTGCGCAAGATTTTTCGCCTCCCCAGTCGAGGCCTCAGCGAAGAGCCCCGCGTCCTGGTGGTGGGCCGAGAACAGCCTGAATTAGGGATTCTGGCCGATGAAGCCCTGGAGGCCTTCTGGCTGCCGGCCGCGGACATCCTGGAAACGCCCGCCAGCGTAACCCCCGCCGCCCGGAGTTATCTCCTGGGCGTAACGCGCCAGGCCATGCAGGTGCTGGATGGAGCGAAGTTGCTGAACGACAACCGTCTTTTTGTGGATCAAAAGGAAAGTGGATAAGAACATTGGAGGAAAAATTATGCCCAACGACCCATCCTTGAGCAAGCCATCTCGCTCGCGCCGAAGTCCCGAGCGTCTGGGCTCCCCCGAGGAACTGCAAGTGGCTCTCGAAGCCATTCCGGTGGCGATGTTAACTGTGGATGGATCCGGGATGATCGTCCAGGTAAATGCATTGTTGGAAAAATTGTTCGGCTATGAGCGCCGCGAGTTGCTGGGCAGACCTATTGAACTGCTTGTACCGGAGCGTTTTCGCTCACGCCATCCGGAACACCGGCACCTCTATTTTGCCAGCCCGGCTCCCCGAGCCATGGGGGCGGGCAGAGAACTCTACGGACTGCTCAAGGACGGTCGCGAAGTGCCGGTGGAGATTGGTCTCAATCCGCTTATCACCCGAGCCGGAACTTATACTCTGGCTTCCATCGTCGACATTAGCGAGCGCCGCCGGGCCGAGGAACGCCTGCGTCTGACCTTGGAGACAGCTCCCGTGGCCATCCTGATGATGGACCGCGCCGGCATCATCGCCATGGCCAACGCTCAGACGGAGCAGATCCTTGGCTACGGCCGGGGGGAGTTGATTGGCAAGTCGATCGAATCGCTGGTGCCGGACCGTTTCCGTTCCCGCCACCCGGATCACCGCGCCGGCTTTTTCGCCAATCCTCAACAGCGCTCGATGGGAGTGGGCCGGGAGCTTTACGCGTTGCGCCGCGACGGCCGCGAAGTGCCGGTAGAGATTGGTCTCAATCCGGTGAAGACCGACGAGGGCCTGCACGTGCTGGCTTCCATTATTGACATCACCGAGCGCAAAGCGGCGGAAGAGAGCAAAGACAGGCTCTTGAAAGCGGTGACCGAGACCTCTCAAGAATTGGCTTCGGCCGCCCAACAAATCCTGGCGGCCAGCAGCCAGCAGTCCACCGGCGCCCAGGAACAGGCCGCCGGAGTGTCCCAGACGGTAGCCACGGTGGACGAGGTGACGCAGACTTCGGAACAGGCCGCCCACCGTTTGAAAGCGGTGGCCGATGCCTCGCAGCGGACCGCTGAGATAGGCGAAGTGGGGCGCAAGTCGGTCGAAGAAGCGGTGTCGGTCATGGGAGGGGTGCGCGGCCAGGTCGAGTCCCTGGCCGAGAGTATCCTGGTGCTGGCGGAGCAGGCTCAGCAAATCGGGGAGATCATTGCCACCGTCAATGAAATCGCGGAACAGACCAACCTGCTGGCTCTCAACGCCGCCATCGAGGCCGCTCGAGCGGGAGAACACGGACGAGGATTCTCGGTGGTGGCCAGCGAGGTCAAGGCGCTGGCCGAGCAGTCCAAGAAGGCGACCTCGCAGGTGAGGCAGATTCTGAGCGCCATTCAAAAAGCCACCAATAGTGCGGTGATGGCCACCGAAGATGGATCCAAAAGCGTTAACGGCGCCATCAAAGTGGTCGACCAGGCGGGCGAAGCCATTCGCCTGTTGACCGATACCATCAATCAGTCCGCTCAGTCGGCCGCTCAGGTGGCCGCCTCGGCCGGCCAGCAGGCGGCCGGTATGGCGCAAATCCATCAGGCCATGAAGAGCATCAGCCTGGTGGCCACCCAAAATCTGGCCGCCACCAAGGAGACGGAACGGGCCGCCCGCGATCTGAACCTGCTCGGGACCAGGCTGGGAGAGTTGTTGGCGGGCTATGGACGCTAGGCCCCGTGGATAAAGAGAAGCTGATCCAACGCCTGATGGTTACCTTTGTGGCCGAACTCGAGGAACACGCCCGAGTTTTTGAGCGGGATCTGCTGGCGCTGGAAAAGGGGCCCGAGGCATCCCGCGCCGAGCTCTGGCAGACGCTTTTGCGCACTTTGCATAGCCTCAAAGGGGCTTCGCGTTCCGTAAATCAGCCGGTCCTGGAGCAGGCCTGCCATGCTCTGGAAGACACGCTGGTTCAGGCCCGGGAGGGAAAACGCCAGCCCGATTCCGAGTTCTTCCAGTTGTTGTTCGCCTACTCCGATGCTCTACAGGAGGCCGCCCGGCGTCTCCGCTCCCAGCAGTCCCTGAGTGGCAGCCCCCTGCAAAGCCTGCTGCCCAGGCCGGGCCGGCCGCAGGCGGAGCCGGCTACGGCCGAGCCCGCGCCAGCGGAGACGCCGGCTCCGCCGGCGCTTTCCAGAAAGGACGTCTTCGTCAGGGTCGCCGCCGATAAATTGGACGCGTTGATGGATCGCGGTGGGGAATTGCTGGTGGCCCGCCGTCGCTCGGCTTCCCGCCTGGATGAATTGCAGGCTTTGCGAGAAGTGATTCAGCATTGCAGCGCCGAGTGGACCCGCCTGGAGAAGCCTCTGCGCAAGTTTACCGGTCCCTCGGCGGCCCAGGAATGGCTGCCTCGGCGCGCGCTTCAAGCGATGGAACGGACCCGGGACTACCTCAAACAGCTCGAACGGCGTATTGACGAGCTGGCGGCCCGAACAGCCGCTGACAACCGCTTTCTGGAGCAGGCCGCCGAGCCTTTGGAAGCCGAAATCCGCAGGGTTCGGCTCTTTCCCTTTGGAGATGGATGTGAGGGTCTGGAGCGGACCGTGCGTGACCTGGCCCGCACCGCTGGTAAAGAAGTGCAACTGGTTTTGAGGGGTCGGCGCACGGAACTGGACCGATCCATCCTGGAAAGTTTGAAAGATCCCCTCTGGCATCTGGTGCGCAACGCCGTCGATCATGGCGCGGAGCCTCCCCAAGAGCGCCTCGCGCTCGGCAAATCGGCGCGCTCCATCGTTACGGTCGCGGCCGCCGTGCGCGGCGAGGGCGTCGAGGTGGTCGTGGCCGATGACGGCCGGGGGCTAAGTCTGAGTGCCATTCGGGAACAGGCCCGGCGCCGCGGCCTGGTGGTGCCTGAGGATCCGTTGGAACTGGCCCAGCTGGTCTTTCTTCCCGGATTCTCGACCGCCCCCAAGCTCACTGAATTGTCCGGACGCGGCGTCGGTCTGGACGTGGTCAAGAACCGCGTGGAAGCCCTGCGAGGCCGTGTGCAGATCTTTTCCGAGGAGGGTCGGGGTTGCCGTTTTGTGCTCAACTTACCGCTGACTCTCAGTACCATTCGGGCTGTGTTGGTAAAAGCCGGGGGACAGTCCTACGCTCTGCCCACCGCTTGCGTACGGCGAATGCTCCGGATCGATCCTGAGGAATTCGCTTCCGTGGAGGGGCGCGATGTGCTTCTCAACGACGGCTCCCCGGTGCCCGTCATTTCCTTGCTGGAGGTGTTGGGCCTGGGCCTGGAACGCTTCCCCGCTCCGCGGAGCAAGCAGTCTCTGGTGGTGGTGGCCTGGGGAGAAAGACAGATAGCCCTGGCCGTGGATGCTTTGCTGGCTGAGGAAGAGTTCGTGGTCAAGAGTTTGGGAAGCCGGTTTCGGCGGGTGCGTCACTTTGCCGGCGCCACCATCCTGTCCACAGGGCATATTGCGCTCATCCTGAGCATCAGCGACCTGGTGCATACCGCCCTGGGTCTCAAGCCGGCGGGAAGTCTGCGCCCGGCCGGGGACGACCAGTTCTCGGTCACTCGGCGGCGCCTGTTGGTAGTGGACGACTCGGTGACCACCCGCAGTCTGGAGAAGAGCATTCTGGAGGCAGCGGGCTACGATGTCCATGTGGCCGCCGATGGCCTGGACGCCTGGCATAAACTGTCTGAAGTCGAGCCTGACCTGGTCGTGGCTGACGTGGAAATGCCGGCCATGGACGGCATCGCGTTGTGCGAAGCCATCCGTGGATCCAAGCGTTGGCGCAATTTACCTTTTGTGCTGGTGACGGCCCTGGAGAGCCAGCAAGACAAGGCCAGAGGATTGCAGGCTGGCGCCGATGCCTACCTGCCCAAGCAGGCCTTCGATCAGAGCCAGCTCCTGGAAACGGTCGCGCGCTTGTTGTGATTCGTGTCCTGGTTGCCGACGATTCTCCTACCGCCCGCCAGTTGATCGTGGAGCTACTCCGTTCCGATCCCGAGCTGGTGGTGGTGGGCGAGGCAGCCGACGGCACACAGGCGGTCGCCATGACCCGGGCTTTAAAACCCGATGTGATCACCATGGATCTCAGCATGCCGGGAGTGGATGGATTCGAGGCCACTCGCCAGATTATGGCCGAACGGGCTACCCCTATCGTGATCGTATCGGCCAGCGTGCGGACTTCCGAGGTCGAGATTTCTATGCGCGCTCTTGGCGTGGGCGCGCTCACCGTGATTGCCAAACCCCCGGGGCCGCAGGCTGAAAACTTTGAACTGCTGGCCCGCAGATTTGTAAATACCGTCAAGTCCATGTCTCAGGTAAAGGTCGTGCGCCGATGGGATCACTCGGAGCGCCGTCCCCCCTCTCCAGCCCGGAGGCCAACCGTCAGGCGGGCGCGGGTGGTGGCCATGGCGGCTTCCACCGGCGGTCCGGCCGTGCTGGCCCGAATTCTCTCGGAATTGCCAGCTGGCTTCTCCCTTCCCATCCTGGTGGTCCAGCATATTTCCCCGGGCTTTACCGAGGGATTTGCTGCCTGGCTCAATACCGTCGGTTGCCTATCGGTGGCGCCGGCGGTCGCGGGAGAGAGCCTGCGCGCCGGCCAGGTCTACATCGCTGCCGAAGGCTTTCACCTGGGCGTCGCCCCCAACCTGACCATCCAGTTGGACCCTTCGCCTCTGATTCAGGGATTCCGACCTTCGGCCAACTATCTCTTTCACTCGGTGGCTCAAGTGTTCGGGAGGTCCGTGGTGGCCGTCATCTTGACGGGTATGGGACGAGATGGGGTAGAAGGATTGCGGTCCGTTCGCGAGGCCGGCGGGACGATTCTCGCCCAAGACGAGAGTTCTTCGGTTGTTTTCGGGATGCCCGGTGCGGCCTTGAAGGAGGGGCTGGTGGATGACTCCTTGAACCCCGCCGGCCTGGCTCGGCGATTGAGAATGATGCTGGAAGGTGAACAGAGATGACGAAAATTCTGGTCGTCGAGGACAGCGCCACGCAGGCTGAGGAACTGCGCCTGATTCTCGAGGAAGAGGAGTTTGCCGTCACCGCCGCCTTCAACGCGGAGCAGGCCCTGGAGCGCCTTGGGGCTGAATCCTTCGACCTGGTCATCTCGGACATCATCATGCCGGGCATGACGGGATATGAGCTGTGCCGGCAATTGAAGGCGAGTCCGGCCCACAAACGGGTTCCGATTATTTTGTTGACCACTCTTTCCAATCCGATGGATGTCATTCAGGGTCTGGAAAGCGGCGCTGACCACTTTCTCACCAAGCCCTACGAGGCTGCTGATCTGGTTGCGCGGGTCAATAATATTTTGGAGACCCACAGGCTGCGCAATGGAGGCCTGCAGGACGCCAACGAAATCGTCTTTTTGGGTCGCAGATTTGCCATCACTTCGGATAAGGAGCAGATTCTCAGCCTGCTGGTTTCTACTTTCGAGGACACCGTGCGTAAGAATCGCCAGTTGCAACAAAGCCAGGCGGAACTGGCGGAGACCCTGGAGAAATTGAAGGAAGCGAATCAGGAACTGGAAGCCTTCAGTTATTCCGTGTCCCACGATTTGCGTGCCCCTTTGCGGAGTATCCTGGGGTTCAGCCAGGCCCTGCAGCGAAGCTATCCGGAGGGTCTGGACGGCCGGGCCTATCTGGACCGCATCTGCGGAGCCGCCCACAGGATGTCCGAATTGATCGATGACCTGCTGAAGCTTTCCCAGGTGACCCGGGCAGAGCTGAATTTCCGGCCGGTCGACCTCTCGGAACTGGCTCGCGAAGTCGTCGAGGAGCTGCGAGCCAGGGACAGCGAGTCCCAGCGTCAAGTTCAAGTGACCATCCAGGACCGCCTCATTTGCCATGGCGATGAGAGTTTGCTGCGGGTGGTGATGGAGAACCTGCTGGGCAACGCCTGGAAGTTCACCCGCGACGTCCAACCAGCGGACATTCGCCTGGAAGCCCGCCAGGAGGGGGGCCAGCGCGTCTTTCAACTCCGCGACAACGGCGCGGGCTTTGATCCCGATTACGCCTCCAAGCTGTTTGCACCGTTCCAGCGGCTGCATCGAGCCGACGAATTCCCCGGAACCGGGATCGGCCTGGCTATTGTGGGGCGTATCATTCACCGGCATAATGGCAGGATTTACGCTGAGGGAGCCGTCAATCGAGGAGCCACCATTCATTTTTCTCTGAGTCCGGCCACCTTGAACCTCACGACCTAGCTGCGCCCCTATGATCCGTGTGAACTATCCTGACCTCGAAGTTTGCTCCGGTGAATATCGGGCTGAGGCTCGCTCTCCCGACCCCCGCGAACATGGCCACCAGCGGAATTTTCGTTACCGCTTGCTGGATTCGCGGGGGCGGGTACTTTGGGAGCGCGCACAACCTGAAGGGGAACTCTCGCCCAGAGAACTCTACCTGGCGGATGACGGCTGGCTGGTGATCCGGACCCACGGGTGGAATCATAGCCAACTGATCGCCCTGGCTCCAACAGGGAGCGAATCCGTCCGTATCTCTGTGGTGCATCCCCTGGGGGACCCACCCGAGGGTCCCCCAGGGGTTTTCGCCCCGACCGCTCAGCTTACCACCGCCGGTATGTCCTGGGCCGAGGCAGCGCTGACATTTTTTCTCAGCCATCAAGGAGAACGTTATTTCTCGGTGATGCCAGCCTGGGGAGAGCGTTTTTCCTTGAACCTGGCTCGGGGTGAGCTTCACACGGGGGACTTCGCTCGAGAGGTCGAGCAGCAGTTTGCCGAGAGCTTTCTGAAAAGCGACGAACCCTATGAGGATATTTCTACCTTCTTGGGAGTGCTGGGAGTCATCCAGCGGCAGAAAATCGAGCGACTGGTTCCGCTGGTGCAGGCCTTGTGGCGCGGCGGGGAATCGAGGGAGGGAAGTTCGACCGCCTGCCACGCTTTGCCCGAACTCCATCGAACCACCCAGGAGCCGCTGGCCACTATGTGTTTGGTGCTGGCTTCCCTGAATGGACTGGAGCCGGGGCCGGCCTGTTATTCTTTCGAGCCTGGCTGGGAAGCGGAAGAAACCACGGTTCTACCAGTCTTTCCGCAAAGGATTCCCGACCGATCGCGGCGATTAGCCCGATTACATACGGGCTTGAATTCGCTGGAAGTGCTGGAGTCAGCCGGCTGCCCCGACTTTATGCAAGAGGTGAGCGAGCAGGATAGGTGGGGCTCGCAATGGGACTACTATACCCAGCACCCCTTGGAGGTCACCCGTATCCTCTGGGAACCCGGCAGCGACGGCCGGTCAATGCGCTCGCTGGAGCGCCTCCCCTTTACCTCCGATGATGTCGAAGAACGTCTCCGCCGCCTGCTTAGCTTTTAGAACCCGCGCGCTCCTCTCGCGAGGTCATTCCCGCCGCCACTGCGCTATGGTGCGTACTCCCGGACCGGTCCAGCCTTCGATAAGCTTGGACCAGGCGCACAAGGACAGCGGGCCCAGGTGGCGTTCCACCAGATCTGGATCGCCTTCCCGATAGTTCTTATTTTGCAGGTATTCAAACAAGCCCACCACGCACAGATTCTGTGTCTCCTCGTCCCCTTCTTGAAAGACCCGCTCGATGACGGCGAAGAAGTGGTTGACCTCCTGCCCGGCCAACAGGGCTCGGAAGAGCTTTTCGCCGGACTCGGTGATGGCGACATAGGGGAGATGCTCGGCGGCGCAGTTAAGTTGCGAGAAAAATTCGCTGCTGGTCATACTACGCGTCTCATTCTGGAGTCTTGACACTTGTTTCCTCCCGAACCTATACTCGGGGGGTGTTGATCATCCCGATGAGCCTGTGTTGTTGCCTGGACCCTCGGGATGGTGCGTGTCCGGCTTAACGATCTAAAACTGGACCCGGAAACCTCCCGTCGCGCGCGGGAGGTTTTTTTGTGTCTCTCGCCCGGCGGAATTCACCCTCGAGAGGACTTACTATGAGACGCAAACGCTACAACAATCCCCTGCACCAGGCCCTGGAGATTTGGAATCGTCTACCCCAGAATTCCGGTCATTATTTCGGACTCTCTCTGGCTCTGGATGAGAACTTACGGATCTTCCAGTATCATCCGGGTCGACTGAAGTTGGCTCCCAAACAGATTTTGACCCTGCCGCGTGAAGGCGAGGGGCATTCCGTTTACCGGGCGGTGCATAAAGCTACGGCGGCGCCGGTGGTGTTTTTTCTGAAGTCGGTGTCGACCTTGTTGGGAGCGCACTATTGGCACGAAGCGGGAGTGGTGGATGGCCTGCAGATTGCCGTGGTTCCCCGCTCCGGACCGTTTTCGGTAGCCGGTTCGGAGGGAGTGCTGTTAGTCGATGGAGAGGGACTGTTCGCCTGGGGCCAGGACCTCGAAGCTGTTCGCGACCGTGTGGCCGAGCTGGATTTTCAGTTGAGTTATCAGATCCAGTTGCTTTCTCTGCCGCGAGTCCAGCGCGGACCTATCCTGGACGGCGGCTGGCGATTGCCCCCGCTGCCACAGTCACGCAACGGGATTTATAGCCTGTGAAATATCACCACGCTTTTGCCGTGCTGGGTCGCCACCTCGGCCTCCAAGACTTTCAGCAGCTATTTCTCCTTTACCATTTTCCCCGGGTGCCCACCGCGCATTTAGAGCGAGCCCAGCCGCTGCGCAGGCGCCGGGCTTTCTTACAGCGTCTGCACAAGCTGGCCGAGCTGTCTTTGATCCGCCCGGATGGCGAGGGTTGGGTGCTCTCCTGGATCGGAACGGGGGTGGTGAACTGGCGTCTGCAGGAGCAAGTCGCCGCCTCCCCCTCGGACATCCCGGAGCCCCGCGCTGACGAGAACGGCACTCATCCCGGGCCGCCCTGCAGTGACTACCGGCCCGCTTTCTTTTCTCCCGGTTTCTGCTGGTGTTGTCGCCCTCAGTCGGAGCATCCCGGCGAGCTGGTCCGTCTGGCTGAGGGGCTCATTCGCAGTCAATCCGGGGGAGGGGCCTAAGGTCGGATGGTGGGGATATAGTAGTAGGTACCGGTGTCCGGGTCATGGTCCCGCGAGGAACGCATGGGGACCTTGGCTTGAGACGGCTTGGCCACAATCTTGCGGCGCGACATATATTGTTCGCGCTCCTCGGGATTGCGCATCAAGTAGTGACTCTCCACGGTATCCTTGAGCGGAGCCTTGACGGCCTTGTCCGGTTGGCGCCCATCCGCGCGGACATCCTGGCGCATCTCGGTGCGCCGCAGGGGATTGTTCCAGGGGGGAGGAGCGGCCTGGGCGGCTCCTACGGCCAGGAGGATGAAAAGTGCGATCTTCTGCATAGCCTTGGTTTCCCATTCGTTGTTTCTGCTCTCAGGCTAACGCAAAAACGGCACCGCGACGAGGTTCTAATATCCTCAGGCGGTCGGACGCCTGTCCTGTTTGGAACGCGGAGGCCGGCTAGCTAGCCAGCAGGGCGCGGGCCAGGAATGCGCCTAGAAAGACGCCGGCCAATCCAAGCAAGACACTTCCTGAGAGATAGACTACCGCGAGTTGCCAGCGCCCGGCCTCAATCAAGGTCATGGCCTCGTAGCTGAAGCTGGAGAAAGTGGTGAATCCGCCCAGAATTCCGGTTACCCAAAAGAGCCGGAATACATCGGAATGCGGAAATCGTATCAAGGCGAATATCATTACGACCCCGATCAGGAAACTACCCGAGACATTAATGATACCCGTCCCAAACGGAAACGAGGGGCCCCACCGGGCGGTGGCCCAGGTGGTCAGGAGATAGCGGCCGGTCGCTCCCAAAGCAGCGCCGAGCATGATGGCTATAATTTTCACAACATTTCATCCTAACCGAGAGATAGGTAGGAGTCATCAGCCATGGCGCGGCGGTCTTGGGGAACTCCATCCCCTTTCATGGGGACTACTCCAGAGGCGAATCACACCCTTCCCGGATGAAGGCCGGAGAACCCCGATCAGGATGAGGAAACACGAGCAAAGGACAGTGAGAATGGCGGGCTACCTTTTCGGTCACACTACCCAGCCAGAGACGGCGGAAACCGCTACGTCCATGGCAGGCCATAGCGATGAGATCACACTGGTGTTCTTGTGCCCAACTCATAATGGTGGGTGCTGGCTGGCCTTCCACCACCTGGAGGTTGTCGTCCAACTCGGCGTCACCGTGCGGCAGACCGGGCAGGTGATGGCTTACCTGAAGCAGAGTCACTGTGGCACCCTCGGCCAGATAGGGGCGCACCTGCTCGGCAACCTGCAGCGAGGCTTCAGAGCCGTCCACCGGCACCAAAACATTGTGAAACTCGGCCAATTGGGGTGCAGGCGGTCGCAATAAAAGAACCGGGCAGGGGGCCTGGCGCAAAACTCTTTCGGCTACGCTGCCCAGCAACCAGCGCGCCGCTCCCGAATGTCCGTGCGAAGCCATAATAATCGCCTGACAACCTTCTCTGGCCGCCGTCCGGGCAATCTGGTCGGGAGCCGAACCGACCGGCACGCGCGTATGCTGAGGCAAATCACCCAGTCGGGATTGCAGGTTCCGTGCATACTCCTGCGCCTCAGCCAGTACCTGGTCGCGCAGCTTCTCCGTCAGGCTAGGAGGAATGTCAGGACTGATGGTCAGCACCGGGTCGACCACGCGCACCACCACCAGTTCGGCTCCCCAGCGGCGAGCCAGTCCGGACGCGCAGGGAAGGACCGACTCCGCCAGCTCGCTACCGTCTACCGTCACAAGAATCTTCATCCCGGCGGGATTTCCCAACGCCCTCCCAACCCCTTCCGAAAGGTAGGCAGCACTCCGCTGAAAATACACAAGTCCAACTGGCTGAATTACTGGCAGGATTTAGCTCTGTCGTACCACCACTGCCGGCGCGTGAACCAGAGTCACCGCCAAAGTTGGGCATCCGGCGAGAGATCGTGGGTGGACACGACCGTCAATGAGCTCACAGTTTGTTAACAATTGAGCCGGGTCGGTAGTGAACTGGTGGCGGTGCTCAGGTTAATCTCCACTCATCAGCACCGTGGAGGTCAATATGAGCGTCATTCAAACCCTGTCCAGAGTAGCCGACCAGATCGTTAAAGTCAGCAACCGGGCTCTGGCCACGGTCCAGTCGGAGGAGGCTCCGGCGGCGACTTTCGAGGCCTCCAAAGAGTGCGAGGTGGCAAATCAGCAACGAGCTCTCAAGAAGCTTGGACTGGGACCGGCTTCGGCGGCCTGGCAAAGTTCCGACGTGAGGTTCTCAGGCCACACCAGGCCGCAGGGGCAGCCTGAGAATTGGGGTGAGCTGAAGCAGAATCTGGTCACCTATCTCGACGGCGCCCAGAATCGTAGGGCCTGCACTCGCTTCGCCAACGGCTCCAAGGGTTACGCTCTGCTGGATAAGAGCGGTGAGATCATGGACGCCACCCGGGCCATCGAGAATTATCGCGCGCCGGGTTCGGTGACCGTTTCGATGCACGGAGTGCGCCCGGTTTTGAAAAACGGAGAGATTAATCCCGAGCGCAACCGGACGCCGTTTTGGGATGGGACCGAGCCGCATGGTCTGCGCACGACCGCCGAGTTCGTGGAATTGCTCCGGCCCCACTTGAAGGCGGGGGATGACGCTCCGATTTTCCTCAATGTCTGCAACGCGGGAACGGAATCGAAAGGTATCGTGCCGGCCGCGGACGTCTCCCGGCGCACGGGAAGATACGTGATCGCCCCGGTTGACTCGCGCGTTCTAGGAACTGGAAGGGGCCCGCAGTTGAATGACAAGGGGGGAGAGTGGCGCGTTTTTCATCCCGATGGAACCAGCGAATTGCTCTACAAACCCACCGCCTACCCTGGATGGGAGAAAGGCCACTAAGGACCCAGGCGCTGACGCGCCAGTCTTTGCTGGGCCGGAGTGGCCAGTAGCTGGGGAAGCGGGCCTAAATACGACTCGAGTTCCAAGCGCTGCTCCGAATTGAGTTCCTGGGCCAGCAAAGCCAGCCGTGCCAATCTGGGCAGGCTGGGGGCGGAGAGGCGCTCGACTCCCAGAATTCGCTCCTCGAAGTCGGGGGTTTGGCGGGCCCACCTCTCCAGTTGGTGGAGCGGATGGCGCAGCAAGTCGCGTAATAAAGCTCGAGGCTCCAGACGAAATTCAGGAAAGACCTGGCCGCTGGCCGCCCAGAACTCCTCAATGGCCTGAAAAGTCTCGAGCGTGCACGTATCCTCGGTCAGCGCTTGAAAGATCAATTGGCTGCGCCGCGCTCCCTCGAGAGGCGTGCGCAAGCGCAGGCTTTCTAAACCGCGGGCAATTTCGTCGAAAGGAGCCGTATGAGCCAGCTCCGCCCATGCGGCCGGCGCGGGCAGGGTCCAGCCCGCCTGCAGCAGTTTTCTCAGGTATTTGCTCAGGCGGCCCAGCAAGCGAGGGTCTAGTTCCACACCGGCGGCCCGGGCCTGGGCCAGCACGTAGTCGCGGTGGACAAAGCGGGGAATCGAGCTGGCCACGGCCCGGGCCAATTCCAACTGGATGATCTCCGCCGGGGTAAAGAATGGATGCTGCTGTTCTGGGAAGCTCTCGGCCTGATCGAGCACCCTCAAGGAGAAACCCGGTTCCACCAGCACCGCGGGCATCCGGTAACCTCGCTCCAGCCACAACCATTCCAGCAGCAGGCTCGAGACACCGGCCGGAGCACGCAACACGAACGGCGCGGGGGCCAGAGATTCCAGAAGTTCGCTTAAGTTTTCCGGATTCTCGCCCACCTCCAGACCGTTACGGCGCGGTTCCCCACGTAGATAGATCACCCTGGGAGCGGCGGGTTTCCCTTGAAAGAAAGAGAACATCCCTCCTGTGTTCGAGGAGTTCGCACAGTTCCTTGGCATGTCGAGGCGTCGAACCTGTGTTCCGCAGGTTTTTTGGGCCGGGATTGAATTTCTTAAGATGGAAAACTCTTCAACCGCTTTCGCGGAACTTTCGCAAGCAGACCGGCAGCGCTTGCTGGATAAGCTGGCCAAGCTCAAAGCACTCTCTGCCTGTCCCACCGGCAACGCCAACGAAACAGCTATGGCCGCGGCCGCGATGGCGCGTATTATGCTGGAATACGAGATCGAAATGGCCGAGCTCGATGACGCTCCCGGCCAGGATCTCATGGTCCTCAAAGAGCAGGTCGATCAGGAGAATTCCTATCGCGGTTTTCCGCTCTGGCAGACGTCGCTGCTGACCTGTCTGGCTCAGGTTCACCATTGTATCGCCTACACCCGGAGCGAGCCGGAGTGGTGGTCCACCGGCGTGCGCCACCGCAATACGCGCCATCTGATCGGCACCAGTAAAGACATCGAGAACGTGCGCCAGCTTTTTCGTTTCTGTGTATTCGAGATCGAGCGTCTGAGCCGCAGTTGGGATGGCGCGGTGACGCAGAAGCGCCGCAATGACTTCAAGGTGGGAGCCGGCCGAGGGGTTTCCGATCAGGTGACGCGCGAGCGCGACCGCATCGTGCAGGAGCAAAAGCAACGCAATCTGCCCTCGCGGGCGCTCCAGCTTTTCGATCGCAAGGAGCAGGCCAGCAGTGACTTCGCACGCAAGCTAGGGCTGGGTTATCGGACTTGTAGCAGCTCGCGCGGTGTCTACGCCGACGCCTACGGCGCCGGCTACCAGGCCGGTTCGCAGCTCGACTTGAGTCCTTCGGCGCCGCGCAAAGCCTTGAGTGCCGGCCGCTAGAGAAGGCGCTGGGACCAGCGACCTGTTCAGACGTCGAGACTGGAATGGGCGTCGAGAGCTTCCAGGTCTTCATCCTGGGAATACTCTTCGGGGTCGCGTTCGGCACGCACGCTCCGGGCCGTAATGATTTCGTCATCGTTCTCCGGAGGCACGGCGCCAAAGGCGGTTTCCGGGGCTCCGGGAGACCAGGTGGCCTGCACCTGCTCAACCGCCGAGAGCTGGTCGGGAGAGCCATCTTCACTATTGACCGGGTCGCTGACGATGCCCAGGTCGTCGAGGTCCGACCCGTCGGCGGTGTCTTCGTTGCGTATATCGGCGGGTCGGCGGTTACGCATACCCTCCAGCTCGTTGTCGATCGTGTGGGGGATATTGTGTTGGTTGTCCATGTGTCTTGGCGCTCCTTTGGCTCGATTTCTACCTTGAGGCTACCACCGATAGGTCCGGCGGTCGTGGCAAGCCGGTCCCAGCTCCGAAGGACGCGCGTACCCGTTAGGAGCGGCGCCCCGCGTCGGCCGGCGATGTTCCGGTCCCCGCGAAGCGGCGCAGGGCCTGTTCCACGTCGACCTGGCGCACGGGCTTGCTCAGGAAGTCGTCCATTCCCGCGGCCAGACTGGCTTCGCGATCCTCGCGGAAGGCGTTGGCGGTGAGGGCGATGACCCAGGGCTGGGCGGGCAGCTCCGCCGAGCGAATCCGCCGGGTGGCTGAAACTCCGTCCAGCACCGGCATCTGCAGATCCATGAAAACGACTTGGAACGACCCGGAGGAACAGGCCTCCACCGCCTGCGAACCGTCCTCCACCAGAGTGGCCGCATAGCCCAGTTTTTCCAACATGGTGGCGATGACGCGGCGGTTGACGGCGTTGTCCTCGGCCACCAGAATACGCAGTCCGGCCGGCAGGGGCTGGTGCTGTAGAGCCTCGGTAGCCGGCGCCTGGACTCGCTCCACCGGCCAGCGGAAGTAGAAGCACGAACCGGAGCCGGAGGCGCCACGGGTCCAGCCTGGGGGAGCCTGGCCGGCCACGCCGGATCGACTTTCCATCCAGATAGCGCCGCCCAGCAGTCCGGCCAACTGGTGGCAGATGGCCAACCCCAAGCCGGTGCCTCCATAACGCCGGCTGATGGAGGCGTCGGCCTGCGAGAAGGGCTTGAACAGGCGGTCCAGCTTCTCGGGCGCCACTCCTTCACCGCTGTCGCAGATACGCAGCTCAGCCTGATCGGGAGCGGGCCAGTGCAGTTCCACCGCGATATGCCCGTGTTGGGTAAACTTCAAGGCGTTGCTGACCAGGTTGGAGAGAATCTGGCGCACTCGGAGGCTGTCTCCCAACAGCCAGACCGGCCCGTCCTGCCAATGGGTGCGCAGCTCCAGGCCTTTCTGGCGGGCGGCCACCGAGAAAAGCGCCACCGTTTCGCGCAATCCGGCCGCCAGATCGTAGGGCTGGCGTTCCAGCTCCAACTGGCCCGACTCGATTTTGGAAAGGTCGAGAATGCCGGTGATGATGGAAAGCAGCGTCTGCGAACCGCCGCGCAGGGCGCTCACCCACTCTTGCTGGACCGGCTCCAGTTGGCTGTCCATAAGCAGTTCGGTCATGCCCATGACGGCGTTCATAGGAGTGCGGATCTCATGGCTCATGGTGGCCAGAAACTGGCTCTTGGCCTGATTGGCCTCTTCCAGTTCTGCGGTGCGCCGCTTCAAAAGGTGCTCGCTGCGGATGGACTTCCAGTAGCGGTGGTGATGCTGCCTGCCGGTGGCTCCGATAAAGATCATAAAGATGAAGAGGGGCAGGCTGGAGAGGGCGTTCTTGCCCTCCAGCCCGGCCAGCAGCAGACTGCCCGGGAGCAGCATGACCACCGTGTAGACTCGGAAAAGAGCCAGGTCGCTGGCCAGCGTGCTGGTGGCTCCGGCTGTCAGGCCTACCGTCACCACCATGGCCAGTTGAGAAGCCCAACCCGTGCCATACCAGTAGACCGAGAAAGCGTTGAAAAGCCCCCAGCTCAAACCCACCAGCAAGGCGCTCAAGCGGAAGGCATGAATGCAATTTACCTGGCGCAGTAACTGGCGAGCCAACCACAAGCGCGCCAGTCCGGCCAGAGCGGTGGCTGAAACCAGTAGTAAAGTAGCCCAAAAATGCTCCTCGGCGAAGGAACTGGCCAAAGCGCAGCCGGCTACCATAGCCGGGTAGACCGGCACCGTGGCAGGAGTGGTGCGAGCTAATTCTCGGTAGCTTTCGAAACGAAGTGCATCCTCGTCTTCCGGCGCGAGCATTCGCCTGCCTTTTCCACGGCCCGCCCTTCACCCTGTAGGGACTTCCCTATTTAAAGAGCGTAGCAAATTTTTCCACCCATTGAGCGGTCCGCTCGCCAGCTTTGGGATGACCGGCGCGTAAACCCTGATAGCAGGCTACGCCCAGGCGATAGACCTCAGTCAACACCGTGGATTTCTCGCGTAGAGGGCGCAGGTGCACCAGCAGGACCGCCAATTGTTCGGGTCGCCGCCCGCGATAGAGAGCGCGCAGTTGCTCTTTCCACAGGCTCTGCTCCGACTTCAGCAGCCGGCGAGCCTCTACGACTGGCTCCGATTTCTTGAGTACCGGTTTGGCCGGCTTGCGTTTGGCTTCGTACTTCATGGCTTGCGTGAACTTGGCTTTCAATCCCCCTGGAGAAGGAGTCGAGCCTTGCGGCGGGACCAGTCCGGCCCGCACTTTAGGGGGTTCGGCAACGATGGCCGGCAGAGCGCGTAGCTTGGGGCGGGGCACTGGAGCCGGCCGTGGCCAGCGCCCCGGATAGAGCGAGGGCAGGCGTTGACCGGCCACCGCTTGAGGAGAAATTTCCGTCATCAAACGATATTCACGGCACAGGCTTTGAGAAGCCTGGCGTAGTTGAGAAGCCCGCGGACCCTGGACGAGCTTGAGTTCGTCGAGCATCTCGGCTACCTTTCGACTGGCCCAGATCATAGGTAGAGCCGGGTTGTGACAGCCGAAGTTGGCGGCTGGCCGCCCTTCGACGCGCAGGCCGCCGGTACCGGCCTTGCGCCCCAATTGCGGGCGCGAGTTGGTTAAGGTGGCCGGTTGCGCTTCCAAACCCTGGTCCTGCCAGCGCGGCGGTGGTTGGGTGAAGGCCTGCAGGCGGCGTAGAAAGGCGGCGTTGGCCGGGCCCAGTGCCACCGTGTGAAAGGGCGGCGGATTGGGAGTTGAACAGACCTGGGCGTAGAGTTCGGGTTCGTTGCCCACCGGGCCGCCCGCGATCAGCACCACCTCCAGAGGACGATGGCGAGGCAGGCTGAGCACTCGCTCGAGCAGCACCGCCAGATCGGCGCGACCGCCGGGACGGCGCCGGGCCAGCCAACCAAGAGCCGACTCGATTTTGGCCCGAGGGTGAAAACCCCCCATTTCAAAGCCTTCGATCTGGTGGTGGAAGCTCACCAGCGCGAACTGTTCCTTCTCACCAAGCTGTTCCAGCCAGTGGCGCGCCACGCGTTGCGCCTCCGTAAAATGCCCATTTTCCGACATATCCACCAGCACGACCAGGTCGCCTGGTTGCCTGCTGGAGGGTATCTGCAGCATGAAGTGCTGCGCGGACTGGCGCAACAGGGGCTGGTCCGGGCTCTCCAGGTCCACGCGCAGGTCTTCCAGAAAAGGCCCGCCGGTCAGCTCCAGCAGCAGGTCCCCGTTGGCCAGTTGTTGCGATCGGGCCGGCAGGTTACAGGCAAAGCGGGGGATCGGCGCCTCCAGCCAGAGTTGTACATGAGCTTGCGCGCAGCCCGCCAGCGGGAAGCAAAAAGCCTCGGTCAGTTCCGCGTAAAATAGCTCCAGGCTAAGGGTTTGGCCGGGTTCCAGCAAGCCCACGCTCACGGAGAAGACCGGTGCCGTTTCCCCCTCGAAGAAGCGGGTCAGAGCGGCCGAGCGATGGCTCTCCGGCAGGTCCTCGGCCGGTTGCGTCTCCAGTATCCGCTCCTCGATCTGAGCGCGGAAACGCGACAAACTGGCCGTTTCGCTCCAAGGAAAGAGATAGCAGAATTCCAGCGCCTGCGGATAGGGATTGTGGAAGGTCTGGCGCACTTCCACGGCCACCAGGGGACCGCTCAGGCGGACGCGCGCGTGCTCTCCGGTGAGTTGGGCGGGAGCCGGGAAGCCGTCGCGGAATCCGAGCAGACTGCCCGGTCCCAGGGGAATTTTACGAGGACTGACAGTTGTTGCAGTCATACTGTCAGGTTAGTCGGCGTCGGGCCACCTGTCTGGGAATTTTTCCCACAATGGCCTTTTCATAGTTTTTTCAGTATTTTCTCCTAACCTGAGGGTGGCCCAGAGGAGCATACTCCCGGGAAAATAAGCGATTCAGAGGATCTGTCCGTGGCCGTTTCGTCCATTTCTTCCGGTGTTGTCAAGCCCCGCGCTTTTGCGCCCCTTGAAGAGAAGCCCGCCCCCGAGGCGGCCAGTCACGGAAAAGACGCCTTTACAGCCAGCGCGCCCCCCGCTCCTGAAGCCAAAGCGGCGGCCGCCGCTCAGCCCGCCGACCCCACCCAGGACGCGGAACAGATTCCTGGTTTCTTCAAGATCCTCAAGAAAGGTGAAAAAGTCTGGCTTTCGATCACCCCGGAGCAACTCAAGAAGCCGTTCTTCTTCAGCGCCAACGTCTCCAAGAGTCTCGGCGAGAAGCACCTGGTCGGTTCTGAGTTGGGCGATTCGCAACTGGCCGAGTTCCGCGTGGCCGGCAACCAGGTCCAGTTGGTGGCCAGGAACACCAGCTATTTCGCTGAAACCGGCAGTCCGCAGGCCCAATTCGTGGCCGAGGACTTCTCCGACAGCCTGATCGCCAGCGCCCCCCAGGTTCCCGGCAAGCGCCCCAACGGCGAGATCGTGGTCGAAGCCAATGCCTTGCTCTTCACCGACATTCCCGCCTATCAAATGCGCCTGCAGCGCACCTACGAGACGCCCTTCGCTCTGGACGTCAAAAATACGCATTTCACCGAAATGGACAACACCGAGGAGCAGACCAGCTTCGGCGTGCAGGCCCATTTCCAGGCTCCCGCCATTCCTCCCAAAACCGGCAGCCTGCCCTCGACCACGCCGGATGCGCGCAGCCTGCTGACGGAATTCCGCTACAATTTCGCGAAATTACCCGACGAGCCCATGACCCCGCGCCTGGCCGATGATCGCATCGGGCACTTCGTGACCACCCGCAAGGATTATACCGGCGACGATAGCGACGGAAAAGTCCGCTACGTCAATCGCTGGCGCCTGGAAAAGGCCGATCCCGAGGCGGCCTTGTCCGCGCCCAAGAAACCCATCACTTACTGGATCGCCAAGGATGTTCCCGAGAAATACCGTCAATCGGTAAAAGAAGGCGTGCTCGAGTGGAATAAAGCCTTCGAAAAGATCGGTTTTTCCAATGCCATTGAAGTGCACCAGCAAACCGACGCCGACAAATTCGATACCATGGACGCTCGCCACGCTTCCATCCGCTGGTACACGGCCGCTGACGTGGGCGCGGCGGTAGGGCCTTCGCAGGTCGATCCCCGCACCGGTGAAATTCTTGACGCTGATATTCGTATGGCCGACGTCTTCGGACGTTCCGCTCAGAAGTTCCTGGTGGAAAACCCGCCCGCCGATAGCGGTCACCTCCACGATCACCACTGCGCCTACCTGCACCATGCCGGGACCGAGTCGCAGTTTGCCCGGGCACTGTTGGAAGCGCGCGGTGACAACGCGGCCGGTCAGAAGCTGGCTCAGGCCTATATCAAAGACGTGGTGATGCACGAAGTCGGGCACACGCTGGGCCTGCGCCACAACTTCAAGGGCTCGCTGGCCCATACCAACGAGCAATTGCAGGACGCCGCTTTCACGGCCGAAAACGGCATCGGCACTTCGGTGATGGACTATCATCCCTTCAACCTGGCCGCTCCTGGTGAGAAGCAGGGTGAGTATGTGCAGTCTTCCTTGGGAGAATATGACTACCTGGCCATCAAGTACGCTTATGAACCGATGGATCCGGCCCGCGAGAAAGATCTGCTCAGCGACATCGCCGCTCAGACCACCAGGAACCCCCGGCTGGCCTATGAGTCGGATGAAGCCGCCGATGGTATGGATCCGCTGGTCAATCGCTTCGATCTGGGTAGCGACCCGCTGGCCTTCGCCAATAAGCAGGTGACGCTGGGTCGCGAGTTGTGGAAGCGTGCCCAGGAGCGCGTGCTACCGGAGGGCACGCCCTACCAGGAACTGACCGGCGCCTTTAGCTCCGGCTTGAATAAGCTGGCCGGGGCCGGCCGAGTGATGACGCGCTATATCGGCGGAGTCAGCATTCACCGCGACCACGCCGGCACCGACAAGGCCACCTACGAGCCGGTTCCAGCCGATAAGCAGCGCGCCGCTTTGGAGTCGATTCTGACCACTTTCTTCGCACCCGACAGCTTCAAGTTCAAGCCCGAGTTCGTGGCCCGCCTGGCCAAGGATCGCTTTGACACCTGGGGCGACCAGAACATCCACGTGGGTTCGGCGGTGGTGCGCACCCAGGCCAATGTGCTTAACGGGCTGTTAGCCCCAGACATAGCGCAGCGTCTGATCGACTCGCCCGAGAAGATGGATCCGGCCACGCCGGTGTTCACTCTGGCCGAGTTGTATGAGGGACTGCAGACGGCCATCTGGTCGGAGTTGCCGGCCAAGACGGAGATCCCCCAGATGCGCCGCGATTTGCAGAAGGAATACATCAAGTCGATGCTGCCCTTCCTCTCCCCGGATAGCAAAGCCCCCGGTGACGCCGTGAGTTTGATGCGCTATCAGGCGGCCGAACTGAAGAAGCAAATCGACGAGACCGACAAGAGCAAGCTGAGTCGGGAGGCGCGGGCCCACCTGACCCAGTGCAGCCAGACCCTGACCCGCGCCCTCAAGGTTGACTAGGCGCGAACCCGGCCGCGCCTCAGAACAGCTTGTGCTGGAGCAGGAGCTCTCCGTCTTTCCAGCTGCCCCAGCCGTAAGTGGGAGGTGTGCCGTGGCGGGGTTCGGAGACGCTGCCGGGGTTGAAGACCCAGCGCCCGCCGTGTTCTTCGCACCTGGGCAGATGAGTGTGGCCGTGGATGACCAGCTTGACTTCGGGGATGAACTGGTCGAGCACGCTGCGGCCGTCGCGCAGGTCGATAAGGTGGCCGTGGGTCATGCCCACTTTGAGGCCGTCCAGGTCATCGACGCGCATGCTGGGAAAGCGGGCGCGCAGTCCGGCGTTGCAGCAGTTGCCGATCACGGCCAACACGGGGGCCACAGTTTCCAGAGCCTCGATGATGGCCGGGGCGACGGTGTCACCGGCATGCAGAATGTATTCGGCGCCGCACAGGCGATGCACCAGCCGGTCCAGTTCCGGACCACCCTCCCGCCAGTGGGTATCGGAAACGATGGCGAATTCCACTAGCGGGCCACAAACACGCGGGGCTGGCCGTTGAGCTCCAATCCCAGGCCTTCTCCCCGAAACTGCAGGGAGGTGCGATTGGCCGCCAGGTGGCGCATCATCAGGAACACCGCTTCCGGATCCGATCCCAGCTTTTCGGCCAGGCTCTCGGCGTTAAACCAGCGCTCCGGCTCGGTTTGCAGAGCGGCCAGCAGCTTACTCTGCAGCTCCAGTACCGATTTGGCGGCCTTCTTACCGGCTTCCACGCCGGGCTGGTCATAAGCGTTGATCCCCACCAACTGCGCATACAGGCTGACGGTGCGCTCATAGAGCGCGATCAGGGCACCCACCTGATAGGCGTTGACTTCGGGCAGAGTGATACAGGCGTTGGCCCGCCCGTTCTCGCTCAGCGCCTGGCGCGTGCCTTGCCAGAAACCGTTTAAAAAATCCCCGGCGGTTACGCCGGTTTCCACCTCGAAAGCTTCTCCGTCCCGGTCTTTCAGGACCACGATGAAAGTGGCGAAGAAGTTGTTGAGGCCGTCGCGCAGTTGCTGTACGTAGGCGTGCTGGTCGGTGCTGCCCTTGTTGCCGTAGACGGCGATGCCCTGGTGCACTACTTTGCCCTGCAGGTCTTTCTCTTTGCCCAGCGACTCCATCACCAGTTGCTGTAAATAGCGGGAGAAAAGGGCGAGACGGTCTTTGTAGGGGAGAACCACCATGTCTTTGTGGCCCTGGCCGTCGCCCACCTTGTACCAGGCCAGGGCCAGCGCCATGGCCGGGTTGTCCTGCCAGTTTTGGGCCCGGGTCCAGCCATCCATCTCTTTGGCGCCCAGCAGGAAGTTCTGCACGTCCAACCCCTGCAGGGCCATGCCCACCAGACCGACGGCCGACATCACCGAGGTGCGCCCGCCCACCCAGTCCCACATGGGGAAGATGCTCAGCCAGCCTTCGCTACTGGCCTGCTTGAAGAGCACGCTGCCGTCACCGGTGATGGCCACCGCCTGCCGGGCGAAGTCCAGTCCTTGTTTTTTATAGGCGTGGGCTGTCTCCAGCATGCCGTTGAGGGTCTCCGGGGTGGAACCCGATTTGGAAATCACCACGGTCAGGGTCTCGGAGAGGTCGCTCGAGAGGACCCGGTCAAATCCGTCCGGGTCGGTGTTGTCGAGAAAAACCGGCTTCAGTTTGTCGTCCTTTTGGCCCAGTGCTTCGGCTACGAATTGCGGGCCCAGGGCGGAACCTCCGATACCGATCGAGAGTACACGTGTGAAGCGAGGCTTGCCGGGGGGCTTGACCGCGCCGCTGTGCACCTGGTTGGCGAAATGGACCACGTCGTGCAGCATCTTTTCGATCTCGGCACGGATTTCCGGGGTGGGGGCGAGGGCCGCGTCGCGCAACCAGTAGTGCCCCACCATCCGGTTCTCATCGGGATTGGCGATGGCTCCCCGCTCCAGCTCGTTGATGGCCGTCCAGGCCTTCTCGGCGGTCGGTTGCAGCTTGTCGAGGAAGGCGTCGTCCAGACCCATGCGCGATAAGTCCAGGCTGATCCCCAGCTTCGGGGAGTGTAGAAAAAACCGGGTGAACTGCTGCCAGTTGGACAAGCGAGCCTCCTCAGAGATGATGGTCAGGGTAGCTACGAGTTCGCTCCGGGCGGACCCTCTCGATTCAGCCCCGGATCCGACGGGGCAGACCCGGCCACTGGATCACGAAAAATCCAGACGGGTACCCAGCAGCTCAGGCTGGCCAGCAGCATGGTCAGGGAAGCCAGCGCCAGCATGCCGGCGCTACGCCCGTCCTCGTCGGCATCGCCGGCCAAGAAAGCGCAGGCAAACATGACCAGCGGCAGTCCGGTAGCGATGGCGGCCAGCCCGCGAGAGACGCGCAAGGCCGGTCGGCGACCGCCCAGTAGATAGAACAGGCCTCCCACCGCCAGGGTGACTGCTCCACCGCCAAACCAGTAGAGCAAGGCGCTCAAGCGAAGAGCTTGGACACCGACAGATGGAAGTAGTTGCGGCGGATGGCCTCGCCCAGCAGCGAGGCCACCGAAAGAGTGGTAATCTTACCGCGCTGGGTGGAGGAGGGCAGCGGAATCGTGTCCGTGACCACCACTTCCTCGAGCGGAGAGGCGTTGATCATGTCGATGGCCTCACTGGCCATGATGGCGTGGGTAGCGGCCGCGTAGCACTTGGTAGCGCCGCGGGCCAGCATGGTCTCCACACCCTTGATGAGAGTGCGGCCGGTGGAGATGATGTCATCCACCACGATCACCGTCTTACCCTCGACATCGCCGACCACGTCGATGACCTCGGCCTTGTCGGGCTCCGGGCGCCTTTTGAAGATGATGGCCAGGCCGGCGTTGAGGCGCTCGGCGAAAAGTCGGGCGCGGTTCACCCCTCCGGCGTCGGGCGAAGCGACCACCAGATTGCTGGAGTCAAACCCCTTGCGCTGAAAATATTCCACCAGAATGGGCAGCGACATCAGGTTATCCACCGGAATATCAAAAAAACCTTGAATGGCGGCCGCGTGCAGGTCGACGGTGATGACCCGGTCGGCGCCGGCCACGGTGATCAGGTTGGCCACCAGCTTGGCGGTGATGGGTTCGCGGCCGGCCGTCTTCTTTTCCTGACGGGCGTAGCCGTAGTAGGGGATGACGGCGGTGATGGTCTTGGCGGAGGAGCGATGCAGCGCGTCGATCATAATCAATAGCTCCATCAAGGTCTCGTTGACGTTGCCGCAGGTGGGCTGGACCACGAAGACTTCCGCTCCACGCACGTTTTCATCGATTTGGACGCGCGTTTCGCCATTTGTAAAATTGCCTACCAGGGCAGCCCCGAGGGGGATCTCCAGGTAGTCCGCGATGGCTTGCGAGAGCCGCGGATTGGAGTTTCCCGCGAACAGGACCAGGTTTTCCCCCACTAACGTCGGTTGCGACTGTTCCCCTAGCATCAACATTCCATTGCGCTCCTTGCCTCGGGACCTCGAGATGGGGTGCCGCGTTCGGTTCCCTGACTGGGTCTCCTGCTCGTTTTCCAGCCTATTCTGGTCGAGTTGCAATAGCGTTGTCATCACAAATTCCCTCTTTTCGCTTGCTCGCGCTCAATGGCTTCGAAAAGAGCTTTGAAGTTGCCCTTGCCGAAACCTCGGCTGCCCCGCCGTTGAATGACCTCGTAAAACACGGTAGGACGATCTTCGACCGGTTTGGTGAAGATCTGAAGCAGGTAGCCCTCGTCGTCGCGATCGACCAGGATGCCCAGCTGGCGAATGGCGTTAAAATCCTCTTTGACCTCGCCTACTCGCTTTTGAGCCTCGTCGTAGTATGCGCCCGGCACTTTGAGAAACTCCATGCCGGCGTCGCGCATAGCTGTGACCGTCTTGATAATATCGCCGGTGAGCAGAGCGATATGTTGCACGCCGGGGCCGTTGTAGAACTCCAGATACTCTTCGATCTGGGATTTACGGCGGCCATCGGCCGGTTCGTTGATGGGGAACTTGATTTTACCGGTTCCGTCCTGCATCACCTTGGACATCAGGGCGGAATACTCGGTGGAGATGTCGGCGTCGTCGAAGTGAATGAGCTGCGAAAAGCCCATCACCCGGGCGAAGAAGTCCACCCAGTGGTTCATCTTACCCAATTCGACGTTGCCTACGATGTGGTCGATGGCCGCGATGCCGAAGTCCGGGCCCTTCACATCGCGCGCTTCATAGCCGGGCAGGAAGGGGCCGGCGTAGTCGCCGCGCTCCACGAAGGTGAGCACGGTGTCGCCATACATGGCTATGGAGGCGGTGACCACGCCCTCCACTTCGGCCGGAGCCTGCACCGGTTGAGCGCCCCGCTCGGTGGTTACTTTGAAAGAGTGGCGGGCGTCATCCACTTCCAGGGCGATGGCGTGGACGCCGTCGCCGTGGCGGTGGATGTGATCGGCCATGGGGTGCTCGCTACGGATGGGGGTGGACAGCACCAGCCGTACCTTGTCGCGTTGGAGCACGTAGGAGGCGCGCTCGCGCACGCCGGTTTCGGGACCACTGTAGGCCACCAGGTCCATTCCCAGAGCGTTCCTGTAGAAGTAGGCGGCTTGCTTGGCGTTGCCCACCCACAACTCCATGTGGTCGATGCGCTTGAGAGGAAGGCTGTCCTTCTCGACCTTGCTGCCCTGAGTAATCGTTTCCACGCCGCACTCCTTGAAAAAAGATCTCTTGGTCTGGATACCGCATGGTGAGCCGATTCAAACTCTGCGGCCACGGACCGGGACTTCCCGGTCAAAGCGCGCCAGGCAGATGGGGGGGCGCCCGGCGTTGTGCGGGAGGACGGCCTGCGGGTAGCTAGCGACGGGATCGCCCAGCACAATCGATTCCAATCCGCGCACGTCGAAGCAGCGCCAGCCCGGCACCGTTCCTTGACTGGAGGTACCGTCGAACTGCCAGGCATGGCAGCGTTCCTGATGGTCTCGACTCCAACCCAGGGCGTGCACGACAAAGATACGAGGATGCCGATCGTAGCCGGCTCCCACCGCCCGCTTCTCGCGAAAGGCTTGTTTCAGTAACTGGTAGGCCTCGGATTCCATTTCGCACATTCTAGTCGAAACGTTATAACACCGGCAAACCAGGGTATGGCAGGAGGGAACCGGGCCTTCAGCAAAAGCCGAGGCCCCAAACTATGGACCCCCCGAACTCGAAAGGAACAGACGTGGAACGCCTGCGCAAAACCCACGAAGTCAAAGTCGGCGATATCAATATGGGCGGCGCCAACCCGGTGCGCGTCCAGTCCATGACCAATACGGACACGGCCGACGTTGAAAGCACCGTGCAACAAATTATCGATCTGGCCGAAGCCGGTTCCGAACTGGTCCGTTTCACCGTCAAGGACGACGAGAACGCCGAGGCCGTGCCGGAAATCGCCCGTCTGCTGGAGCGGTGCGGCTGGGGCCACGTGCCGTTGATCGGTGACTTTCACTACAACGGCCACAAACTTCTCAAGAAACATCCGGCCATGGCCCGGGCGCTCAACAAATACCGCATCAATCCAGGCAACGTCGGGGTAGGGGAGCAGCACGACAACAACTTCCGTACCATGATCGAAGCCGCCGTCGAGTTCGGCAAGCCGGTGCGCATCGGCGTCAACGGCGGTTCGCTGGATCAGGCGCTGCTCAAGGAGTTAATCGACGAAGATCTGGCCAAGGGTAGCCCGCGCGGCGCCCAGATGGTTTTCCTCGACACCATGGTGGAAAGCGCCGTGCGCTCGGCCAAAATGGCCGAGGAATACGGACAGCCCGCCAACAAGATCATCCTTTCCACCAAAATCAGTGAAGTCAACGAAGTGGTCCACGTCTACCGTGAACTCTCCAAACGTTGCCGCTATGCCCTGCACGTCGGCTTGACCGAAGCCGGTATGGCCCTCAAAGGCACCGTTTCTTCGAGTCTCGCGCTGGGCATTTTGCTCAGCGAAGGCATCGGCGACACCATCCGCGTTTCGCTCACTCCCGCGCCGGGCGCGCCGCGCACCCAGGAAGTGGAGATCTGCCGCGAGATTCTGCAGAACCTCGGCCTGCGCAGTTTCACTCCGCGGGTCACAGCCTGTCCCGGCTGCGGCCGCACTACTTCCACTCTTTTTCAAGAACTGGCCATCCAGGTGGAGACGCGCTTGAAAGAGCGCATGAATTACTGGAAAGAGAACGGCTTTGAGGGGGTCGAGACCATGAAGGTGGCCGTGATGGGTTGCGTCGTCAATGGTCCGGGCGAAGCCAAAGGCGCCAACATCGGCCTGTCGCTGCCCGGCACCGGCGAAAATCCTTCTGCTCCGGTCTACGCCGATGGCCACAAAGTGGCTACCTTGAAGGGGGACGCCGAGAGTATTTCCCGCCGTTTCCTGGAAATGGTGGAGGATTACGTGCAATCCCACTACGCACCGAAGGCTGTCGTCTGAGCAATGGCCAAAAAAGTCGGCTTCATTCTCAACAAAGCTCCGCTGGAATCGCCGGGTGCGCGCACTCTCTACCATCTGGCCGTCGGTTCGCTGGGTCGCGGTCACGAAGTGTGGGCCTATGCCCATCAGGAGGGGGTCTACCAGTTGCTGCGCAATCAGCATCTGCCTGATTCCGAGGAGGGTTCGCCTTCCAGTTGGTGGCAGGCATTGCTGGCTCGCGGCGTGCGCGTGGTGTGCAATGAGCTGTGCGCCCGCAGTCGCGGTGTGGATGGGAAAGAATCGATGCTCGAGGGGGTTACCATGGGGAATCCGGCCGATCTGGCCCAGCTTTTGGAACACACTGACCAGGTGCTCTGCCTTTAATGAGCCGTCCGGTGGTGGTGACCCTGTCCAATTTCAGCCCCAGCACTCCCAGCCTGGTGGCTCCCCTGCGCGTGGCCATCGGTCTGGCCAGTGCCTATCGGCGCCAGACCGTAACCGTGATGTTGTGTGACGAAGGCGTACTGCATGCCCTGAAAGAACGCAACCCCGCCTGGGTCGATCGCTACATTACCTCGGCTAAAGCCCACAAGGTCGAACTTTGGGCTGATCAGGCCAGTCTCGAGTCCTTGGGAGTGCAGGCCGACCAGTTGCACGCCTCGGTTCAGGTCAAAGCAGGCGACGAGTTTTGGGAAGTGCGCAGCGGTTCTTCGCTGAACTTGAGTTTCTAAATGACCTACTATATTCTCACCCGCCGCCTGCGTCCGCAAGACGCCGCCTGGATGGCTCGCAGCGAAGAACCTCACCTGGTCGTTTTCGGCCAGGGTTTACTTTCGGATTTTACGCCCGTCAAGGAGAAGACTGTCGTCTATGCGTTGCAGGAAGAGGTCAAAGAGACCGGGCTGGTGCCCCAGTTTGACGGCAAGCTGGAGTTAAAAAACGGCGGCGACCTGGTGGAACTGCTGCTGGACGCCCAACTGGTTCATTTATAACAACTTGTATTTGGACAGCTCCGTCACCAGTGGATAGAGCCCGGTAAAGTGATGGACTTTCATGCCGGCGGCTTTGGCGGCCTGGCAGTTGACTTCCGAATCGTCTACGAACAGGCATTTGCCGATGGATTTGCCGGTCTGCTTGGCGGCCAGTTGATAGATCGACTTGTCGGGCTTGCGCTGACCCACCAGGCAGGATAGAACACACGGTCGGAAGGGCTGGTAGTAGCCGAGGTCAGCCAGATACTCGGCGTGTTCTTTGATGGTGTTACTCAAAGCCCCAACCATCACTTTGGCCCGCAGATTCCAGCACAGCTTGAGTACCTGGTTGTCCAATTTCAGGGAATCGGCCATCAACTGCTTCCACAAGCCTTTGAAGTGGTGGGGATCAGGCAGCACCCCCTGGCCTTTGGACCAGAGCACCTCGCCCACTTCTTTCCAGAAGTCTTCCGAGCTGATTTCCCCCTTTTCCAGTTTGGGGACGCGCGGCTGCACGGCGGCTCGCACGGCCTCGGGATTGGACTTGAAGACCCTGGCGCCACGTTCGGCATAAGACTCGAGATTGGCGTGAATGAGAACTCCGCCAATGTCGAAAAGCACCGCCTGCACTGCCATAGCCCTGACGTTTCCTGGTATCAAAACAACAACCTGCAGGGGGAAGAGTTTGGCGGCGAGAACGCGCCCCCATGCGTCAGAATTTCCAGGTCGAAGGCGAAAACCGCGAGTTGCAGTGGGAGAAACTGCAATCCCCTTTTCGACTAAAACTGGGCGAGGAAACGTTGGAGGTGGTCCATCATCGGCCCGGGTTCTGCCTGCTCGGTGACGGACGTTGCCTGCGCTACAGCGCGGTGTATCAGTCGGCCCAACAGGAATGGACCTTGCAATGGCAGGGGCAGCCGTATGTGGTCAAGCTGCTGCGCGCCAACCGCTCGGGAACGGCCGGTGGAGCTCAGGATGGCCTGGTGAAAAGCCCGATGAATGGCGTGGTGGTGAAGGTTTCCGCCCAAGCCGGCGACCAGGTGGAAGCGGGACAGGTGATTTTGGTGCTGGAAGCTATGAAAATGGAGAACGAGGTGGCCGCTCCGGTGGCCGGCAAGTTGTCCCGAATCGAAGTCGGCGCGGGTCAGGTGGTGGGAGCCCAGCAGCTGTTGTTTGAAGTGGAGCCTCATGTCGATCGACTATAAGAATTTTCCCGAACCCAAGCTAGACCCGGTAGTGAACCCTCGTCCCAAGGGCGGTCCGGGCCGGCCCGTGATCGTGGCCGCCCGGCGCACGGCCATCGGCAAGTTCCAGGGCAGCCTAAGCGAGATTCCCGCTCCCGAGCTGGGCGCCGCCGTGGTGCGCCAGATGCTGCAGGACACCGGCTTGGCCTCGGAGTTGATTGACGAAGTCATTTTTGGCTGCGTGCTGGCTGCCGGCCAGGGGCAGAACCCGACCCGCCAGGTCTTGATCAAAAGTGGCATGGATCCGCGTGCTGCTGCTTTGACCATTAACCAGGTGTGCGCATCCGGCTTGAAATCGGTGGAACTGGCTTCCCGCGCCATTCGCGCGGGCGACGCCCGAGCCGTGCTGGCCGGCGGTATGGAAAATATGAGCCGCGCTCCCTATCTGCTCGAGAAAGCCCGCGGCGGCTACCGTCTGGGCCACGGCCAGATGCTGGATTCGATGATTTCTGACGGCCTTTGGGATCCGTACAGCGACTTCCACATGGGCAACACCGGCGAACTGGTGGCCCAGAAGTATCACCTGAGCCGCGAGCAGCAGGACGAATACGCCTACAACAGCCACCAGAAGGCGCTGGCCGCCGCCGCCGCCGGCAAGTTCAAGGATGAAATCGTGCCTGTACAGGTGCCGGCCGGCAAAGGCAAGTTCCACACTTTCGAGGTGGATGAATGCCCGCGCGCGGATACCAGCCGGGAAGCCCTGGCCAAGCTGCGCCCGGCCTTCGTCAAAGAAGGTGGCACGGTCACGGCCGGCAATGCTCCGGGCGTCAACGACGCGGCCGCCGCCTTGCTGGTCATGGACGAGGATTTCGCCAGGGAGCAAGGCCTCAAGCCGTTGGCCCGCCTTCTCGACAGCTATGCCGGCGGACTCGAGCCTGCCTGGGTGATGCTTACGCCCATCCCCAGCGTGCGCGGTCTCTTGAAGCGCAACCCCGAGTGGAAGCTTGAGGATTTCGCCTGCGTCGAAATCAACGAAGCTTTTTCCGTACAAGCGCTGGCCGTCATTCGAGAATTGGGCCTCGACCCGGCCCGCGTCAACGTGAACGGTGGGGCAGTGGCGCTCGGACACCCCATCGGTTGCTCGGGGGCGCGTATCCTGGTGACTCTGATCCACGCCCTGCGCCAACGCGGCGGAGGGCGGGGCCTGGCCACCCTGTGCCTGGGCGGCGGCAACGGTCTGGCTCTGGCCATAGAAACAGTTTAGCCTCGCGAAACGGAAGTTTGGGGGCGGGCGGCGAAACGAGGAAGGTATGTTTGGTTGGCTCCGTAAAAAGGTTCCAGCGGACTCTAGCCCAGAGCCCGTCCCTCCGAGCATGCCCGCGCCCGCGGAGCCTCCCGTTCTTTCCGTAAATATACCGGTGGAAACCCCGCCCATGGTGACGGTTCCCGCCATGGCGCCCCCCCCCCCGCCTCCCGAACTTCCCCCCGCTCCGCCCAGTTCGGATGACTGGATGAGTTTGATAGACACGCCACCGGAGCCGGTAAAAACGCCGCCTCTGGCCACTCCGAGCCCGCCTGCGGCTGCCCCCCTCCCGCCGGCCCGCACTCAGGCCGCCCCGGCACCTTCGCGTTCTCAGGAAGAAGCTCCCGAGCCGCTGCAGCCGGGCATGACCATGCGCGCCATCCCCGAGAAACAGCCTTCCACTCCGCGTGGTTGGAACGTCAAAGTCCTGAAAACCGATGCCGAAGGCATCTGGGTGGCGCGCGTTCCGGGCGAGAACGACCCGCTGCCGGTGGCCCCCAAGGAAGTTCTTTCGCTGGTGATGTTTGACGAACGACGCCAGGTCAGCTATGACTGCCCGGTCATTCGGGTCAAGGCCGGCAATCCCGAGCAGGTGCTGGTCGGCCGTCCTCTCAAGTCGATGGCCGAAAAATCCAAGCTCGACTCGCTGGGGGGGCGGCAGCATTTCCGCATTGAACTGCAGTTGCCGGTGGAAGTGAAGATTCCCGGCCTGGCCGGCAAGAGCATTCCGCCTTTGCCCGGGCATACCCGTGACGTCAGCAAAGGCGGTCTGGCGCTCACCCTGGCGCGCGGTTTTGACATGGGCCGCGAATTGGAAATTCGCGTGCTTTCCTGGAATTTTCCCCTTCAAATCAAAGCCCGAGTGGTGCGCTGCGACGAGGAGGCGAACGGCCGGTTTACCGTGGCCGTCGCTTTTCCCGAGGAGATGAGCGCGATTACGCGCGACCTGGTGGCGCATTTCATTATGGAAAATCAACGGGGTAGGTAGCATATAGTGACTCAACCGACCATCGCCATTCCTTTGCCGGAACCCGAGGACGATCCGCCCGAGGAGCGCAATCACAACCCATATATCGTGGCCGCCATTTTGGCGCTGTCGATTGTGGTCCTGCTCTTTTACCGCTTAAGCGGTTCCCAGGTCGTTCCTGACGAGCAAACGAACATGGCCGCTCTGCAAAACCACTCCAAGTCCAACCACATTTTCGTGGACGTGGATGGAGCCGTGGTCCGCCCCGGGGTCTATCGATTGCGCGTGGGCAGCCGTGTGTTTGATGCCATCGCTTCGGCGGGCGGTCTCAAAGGAGACGCGGATCGCTTGCAAATCAAGATGGCGGCCAAGTTGCACGACGAGGAAAAGCTGATCGTACCTCGCATCGGCCAGGTTTTACCGACCCCGACGGCCACCCCAAAGACCCATTCCAAGGGGGAGGAAGACCTGCCGCCGGAGGTCGGCGACAATCCCGAGATTCCTCCCGACGAGCCGCTGCCCGAGCTGACCCCGCCCGTGGAGGTGCCGCCGGCTGCCAGCCCTTCTCCCGTGGCCGCCAGCACGGTGCCGCCGCCTCCGCCGGTGGATACGCATCCGCCCGCCGGCGCCACCCCGGCTGTGGCCGCCAGCCCCGCGCCCAGGCCGGAGATTCCGGCGGCCAACAAGATCAGCATCAATCGAGCCAGCGCCGATCAACTGCAGAATATCCCGGGAGTGGATGCCAAACTGGCCCTGGATATTGTTAATTACCGTAAGGGTCCGCCGCCTCACGCTTTCACTTCGCTGGAGGATTTGACCAGTGTGCCCGGCCTGAAGGGGCCCAAGTTTGATGAAATCCAACCCTATCTGAAATTGTAAGGAGCCGACATGACGATTCAAGGAACTTTAGAGCATTCTGCCCTGGAAGGGGGCAGTTGGGTTTTTCGCGCCAACGATGGTAACTCGTACCAACTGGACGGCTTGCCCTCCAATCTGCAAAAGGACGGTGCCAGGCTGGAACTGGAAGGCAGCGTCGATCAGGGAATGATGACCATCGGTATGATGGGTTCCGTGTTTCAGGTCAGCAAAGCGCGTTCTCTGTAACTCGTGCGTGGCTGGAAAGTAAGTCTCTCGGCGGACCTGGCCAAGGCCGCCGTGGGTAAAACACGCGGTCCCGCCCTCGAGCTGGTGGGTTGCGGTTGGGCTCGGGGAAAGCGCTCGGACCTGCACGTTTTTCTGGTCGAGTCGTTACCCGAGGGCTGGACTGATGATCACGAAAAGGCTCTTTCCGAGAAGTTGAATGACGACTTCGGGGGCGATTGGGTGCTGGTGCAGGGGTCGCGGTTGATGCCCCGCTGGGCCGAGCTGACCCACGGGGAGAAACGTTTGTTGCGCCGTCGCGAGGGCTTTCTGGAACTGTCCGATTGGACGGAGCGCTGAAGCAAAACACGCCCGAGGCGTTCCGGCAACAACTGCGCTCCGGTCATTATAATGAACTGCGCGTGGCCCTCTACTTTATGCTGCGCGGTCACGCGGCCCGGCTCGGCTTTGATGGTCAGAGTTTCGACATCACCGTGGTGCCCGGGCCGGACTTCGGTCGGCGCCCCCCCTTTCGGGTGGAAGTGAAGTGGGACAAGCACGCCGCGCGGAGCGGCAACGCCTATTTCGAAACCAGCAATCCCCGCTCGGGCAAGCCGACCGGCATTCGCAGCAGCACGGCCGACTGGTGGGCCCACGTGCTGGGCGAGGGTCAGGAAGCTCTGCTCATGCCACTGGAAGGTCTGCGCAATTGGCTGGACGCTCGTCGTTACAGGACTGTGGCCACACGCGGCAGCGATTCCAACAGCCGCGGCTTGATCGTGCCGCTGGCCGACCTGGCTCTAGAGAAGAAGTTCCTGCGGGTGCAGTTGCCCACTCCAGAGGATTTTTTTGATAACCTGTTGCGGCAGGCTTTCCAGGCTTCGTCTGGGAAGCCCGAGTGAATGCCGAAGAGCAACGACTACCAGCCTAACCTATCGGTGGTGGACATTTTTCCTTTCACCATCTATCACAACCCGATTCGCAACCATGTTCTTGAAGTGATCCGGGAAGAGGCCGGGACGAATCGTTCCTTGCAGATTCTCAACGTTGGCTGCGGATTGTCGCAGATCCTCAAGTACATCGATCCCCGTCACGGCTATACCGGCGTGGATGTGGATGAACGGAGTCTGAGAACATGCCGCCAACGTTTTCCCCAGGCTCGCTTCGAGGTTTGCGGACCTTTTGAGCTCCCCTTCCCGGACGCCAGTTTTGACGTTGTATTTGCCACCGAGGTGATCGAGCATGTGCTCGACCCGCAGCGCTGGTTGCGGGAAGTCATGCGGGTGTTGAAACCCGGCGGGCGGCTACAGTTGAGCACGCCCAATTATGGTGACTTCCTCCTGGCACTGGTGGAAAGCACTTTCCTGGAGTTAGTGGCTCGCCTGCAGGGGTTCACGCGCAAGGGCATCCACCCGACTCCGTTTTCGCAGAATTTGTTGAGAACCACGCTGGAGCAGGCCGGACTGGAGGCAATTCAAGTGAAGAAAACATTCCTCTGGCTGGCCCTGGTGGCCAGCGCCCGCAAGGCCGCTCTATGAAGGACCTACAGGCGCGCTTTCAGGCAATGTTGCAGAAGATACCCGTCTCTTTGGCGGTCCGGGAGTGCAATCGATTGGTTGCTCTGCAGGCCCGTCTGCCGGCAACCGCCACCGTTTTGGACGTGGGCTGCGGGGACGGCTCCTTTTGGAAGGTTTTTCCCGGGGTCGAGCGTCTCACCGTAGACGGCATCGACTTGAACTCGCACGAGATTGCCTTAGCGCGGGCGACCGGCGTTTATCGCTCTCTGCAGGTTTCCGACGTCAGCCTGTCGGTGCCGCAGGGATGCTATGAGTTTGTGATTGGCAACTGCTCGATGGAACACATTCCCGACATCCACAGGGCCTTGACCAACTTGCGTCATGTCATGAATGATGAGAGCCGCATGTTGCTTTTCGTGCCCGCCTTTGGCTGGCCCAAGGTTCTGAGCACGGTGCGTTTTTTACAGCGGCTCAGTCCCCGGCTGGGAATGGCGGCCGCAGGCGCACTCGACGGATTCTTCCAGCACCACCACATTTACGACGAGGTTTCCTGGAAATTACTGGTCGAGAACGCAGGCTACCGGGTGGAAAAGGTGCAGTGTCTGGGAGCACCCGAGATCAATCGGGAGTTCGAGCGCAATCTGGGCGCCGCTTTCGTAGAATTTATCCTGAAGGTGGGGCTCCGGCGTTATGCCCCCTTGAGGTCTTTGCGGCGTCTGCCCGACAATCGTTTTTTTGAAGCGCTGAGCCGGCAGCCGGTTCCTTTGGGCTCGCCCGACATTGTGGAATATGTGATCGAGGCCAGTCTGGCCTAACGGCGCTCGAGGGCTATGACCTCCAGCACCTCGCGGCCACCCGCTTGAGGAATGGTAAGGTGGCGCAAGGGGAGCCCCAAATGCACCGCCGCTTGCATGACCGGCCCGTAGGAATGGGCCACCAGCACGCATCCGCCCAACAGGTCCCGGCGCAGGTCAGCCACTCGTGGATCGCTGACATGGAGCACGGTGATGCCGTAGGGTAGCGCCAGGTAAGTGACAGGCTGAAAGTTGTGCCAGTCATCGGTGACAATCACCCCGCCGGGCGCCAGCCATTGGGAGGCTTGCCGGAAAGCCGTTCGGTGTGGCTCCTCGGGGGCGCACATAAAGGCGCGGTGGGATCGATTTCCGTTGACTCTGAGTGAGTAGAAGTAGTCTCTAGAGCACAGCGCCAGGCCTGCAAAACACAACGCTAGCGTAACTGGCGCGAGTTTACGAGGTGTCAGTCGGGTGAGCAGCCAACTGACCAGCAGAGCCACCAGCATCAGAGAATTTCGCTCGCCGGGAGGGACGATCCCCTGGGTTCCCAGCGTCAGAAAGAGTCCGCACAAGCTGAGCCACAGTCCGCCCCCCAGACAAGCCAGCAGACGTTTGGCGGCTGGCCGCCCCACTGACCCTTCGCGGGAGCCATTTTCGGCGCGCAAGTCGCGCCAGGGTATCCAGTTCAAAGCAAGCACCAGGGCTGATCCGAGCAGATAGGAGAGAGCGGTTCCCACAGCGTGTTGGGCGGGGTCGACCAGGTAGGCCAAGGTCGCCTGCCCGCTCAGAAGATCGGGAACTCCCGCGCAAAACCGTGAGAAGTTGACGCGGTCCGGCTCTGGAGCGCCCAAGGGATGGCCGATCCAATAGGTTAGCAAAACCGCCCCCCAACCGCCCACCTGGGCCAGGAGTAGAGCTGGCTTCAGCCAACCCGGCTTGTTCTCAGCCAACCAGAGCAGGGCGACGAAGGGAGTGGCGATGGCGAAAAAAGGATGGTTAAGCAGGCCAAAAATCAGGGCGGCCACGATGAGCAACAGGCTACCGTGAAGAGCCGCCGCACCCGCCAGGGCGACGCACATCGTCATAAGACTGGGATCCCAACCAAATCGAGAGAACATGATTTCCGCCGGCAACGACCAGAGCAGCAACGCGACCCAGCCCGCCGCCGGTCCCAGCAGCTTACCCCAACCACGCCAAACGACCAGGCAAGCCACCAGGCTGGCCAGCACGGTGGGCACGCGCAAATACCAGAAATCGGTGGTTCCCGTCAGGGAGAAGAGCAAATGAACGGCCCAGAGGCATGGGCTGAACTGCGGGCGGTCGCCGGGATTGATGTGTATGGTGGCCGGCAGTCCGTGCGTAAATCGATACGCCTGGATGGCTACCCAGGGCTCGTCGCCGTTGACGCCCGGCAGGCAGTCGAGCCAGAGCACTCGGCTGAGCGCTCCCACGAACACCACCAGGACCACCAGAACTCGAGTTACCATGGCCCTGGCGGGCCCCCTCACCTCAGTCTTTCTTCTTGGTCTCGTCGGTCTTTTTGGTGTTGTCGTCGTCTTTTTTGGCCTGCTCGGGCTCATCCACCGACTTGAAGATGTTCTTGTCGTCATGGACCTCGGGCTTGCCCGAGAAAGCGTAGCCCAGGTTTTCTTTGAGACGGCTCATCATTCCGTCACTGGTGCTCTCTTCGCTGGCGCCCAGCTTTTTCTTGAGGTTGAGCAGCGGCACGGCCTGCTTGGCGATGAAGGCCCCGACCGCGATGGCTGGGGCCAGATGGCCACCGATGCCCATGTTGACGGCCAGACTGGCGGCGCCCTGAACCAGCCCGAGGGTTCCGGCGGCGGTATCGTTAAAGTGCTGATTGCCGGAGGCGTGGGCCACCATGGAGGCGCTCTGTAAAATGGTATAGGTGCTGCCCACCAGGCCCAGGCCCTGCCAGATGCCGGTGGGGGCGTTCCCGGAGAAAAGGGCGCTGACGTTGTTCCAGCCGGCGGCCATGCCACCGGTATTGCTGGCCGCATCGCTGACAGCCTTGGCCAGGGCAAAGGAGTTTTCCAGCAAACGGCCGTCGCCCTTGGGCTTGGCCTTCTCGTCGAACTTGATACTGACGGGCTGGGTGGGATGGGTGGAGGCTTTGGTGGGCTTGCTGGCCTGGTGTTTGGCGTGAGCGCCCACGATCAGTCGTCCGGCCAGGGCGGCAACGGCACCACCGGCGGCCACCGCCGAGACAATGGGAGGGCCACCGGCGAAAGCGGTGCCGGCGCTGACCCAGGTCGCCAGACCCTGCACCACCTGCAAGCCGCCCAAGACAGCGCCGGTACGGTTTCGGTTGATGGCGCTCTGTTGAGCCAGCGAGGCTCCACGGGCCACGTCGATGGTACCACCCACGATGCCCACGCTGGAAGCCAGCGTGCCGGCCTGAGCGCCCAACAGTGCGCTGCCCAACTGGTAAGTCTGGCCGATGCGGGCGCCGCCTTCGAGCACGTATTGCGCGCCCCGGGCCAGATTGAAGGCCGTCTCGTAGGTCACGCGGTGCTTGTCGACTTCTTTCTCCGCCTCTTCGTAGGCCGCGTAAGGATTCTTGGGCCCGTTGGGCTTGGGAGTCTGACCTAGCGTTTTGGGAACGGGCAGCTGGGGGGCGCTGTGTAACTTCATGACGGCCTCACTGTGAGTTTTCTCTTCCGACAGTCTAGGCCAGTGGAGATCAGGCTGTGTTACCGTGTTGTTACGGTCGCCCCCGGCGGCAGATTTCGCAGGTAGAGGCGCTGACCGAGCATTCCGAACCCATAGACGCAGGCCAGCTGTAAAGCCAGTAAACCGGCTTCGAAAGGATGGGAGAAAGAGGCCTGCTCCACGCCCTGACCTTTCAAAGCCAGGGCCAGGGTAATCGGGTTTTGACCGGAGAGTAGCGCCAGCACGGGCAAACAGCCCAGGTAGTCGATCGACCCGGTCAGGCGCGCATAGGCGAAGCCGAGGATGCCGAAAGAAAAGAAACTGCAGAAGAGAGCGATGGCGGCCCAGTCCAACTGGCTGAAGATCGGCATCATCACGTCCAGCAGGCGTTCCGCGTCACTGCTGCTGGGAGTGAGCGGCGTCAGTGACTGCTGTTTTTGTACCTGTTCCAGAATTTTCTGGAATTCGGGACGCTGAGCGGTCAATTGCCCCATCGCCAGTGAAACGGAGGCCAACCAGGCCAGCCCGAGCCCTAGTTGCATCAGCATGGCTACAATCGAGAGCCATATCAAACGTCGACCGAAACTCATTGTTATTTGCTTTGGCTACAGGACGGGCGCGACCTTCTTAGTGGCGAGTCAGGCTGCCGGCCTTGAGCGCCTCCAAGTTGACTTAACACCGTTCACGATGTACGGGCCCCGCCGGCCGGGGGCCAGTCCCAGCCAGACTAACCGGCGAATTTTTGCCACAGGCTGCGTTCCGCGTGGTCCTGCAGATTCTGCTTGCCGTAGTATTGCGAGGCGGCGGCAGCCACCTGCTGGGTGGTGGACATTTTGTTATCACCGATGCCCAGTTCCACGCCGTCCTTGATCGATTTGTACTGATCGTAGACGCCGTAGATGTTGCGCAGCCAGGGCGACATGAACATCAGCATGCCGGCCGTCTGGGCGTAGGGCTTGAGGGCCGGCACGATGTAGCCCAGGTTAGCCACGCCCTTGGCGGCCGCCGAAGCCACGTCGAAGGCACCCTGGGCCACTTCGCCGCCGTCTTTGAGATTGGCCGCGCCGTTGATGATACGGCCCACGCCTTTGAGGGCTTCGTTGCCGGCACCCACCACACCGGCGTAGACGGCCGTCTGCGGTCCGAGCAGCATAAAGCCGTTGGGGTCGGCTCCGCGCCAGGCCTGGATGCCGTTCATGTAACCGGCCATGCCGGCGAATCCGAGGGCTGCATTGACTTTGCCGATGTGCTGGTGGTAAAGGCCGTGGGCTTTGTCCACGCCATTCTCGGAAAGGCCGAACTTCTTCAGCGTGTTGTTCAGCTTGCCGTCTTTGGCGGCGCCGCTGAGCAGCTCGTCCCACTGGGTTTCCTGAGCGAAGTTGGTCTTGGAATACTCGGCGTCGCGCAGCGAGTCTTTGATGACGGGGGTGCCGTCGGGGCGCATGAAACCATAGTTGGTGGGGGCGAAGACGGAGATACCGTTGGCTTCTTCCATGCGCTTGCCGTTGGCCACGTCGCCGACCAGTGAGGCTTCCAGAGCTTCCACGGCCTTGGCGGCGGCGGCTTTGACTTTGTCGTCGGCCACTTCTTCGCCGACCAGTTTGGCGAAGTGAATGGCGTCGCGGCTATTACCATAGGCGCTGTTCTTGGAGGCGCCCTGGAAATCCTGAGTCTTTTCCAGAATGCTGTGCAACTGGTCGCGGCTGACTCCGGCGGAGATTAGATTTTTGGCGAGATCGTTCCAGGCTTCTTTGGCCGGCCCGATTTTGTCCAGGTCGACGATGGAGAGCGCGCCGGGAGCCATCGAATTCATCAGCAACATGTACTGGGCCACGGTCAGCGGGCTCTGTTCGCCGTCCTTGCTGACGTTGGCGATTTCGTTCATCACCATGGCCAGGGGCATCGACTGCCCGCTCTGGATGTCCTGCGAGCCGACCAGCAGCCTGGCGTGGTCCTTCAGTTCGTTGGCCACCTCCAAGGAATTGGTGGCCGAACCATTGAGGGCCACAATGTCGATTTTCTTGCCGGTCTTCTCGTGCACTTGCTTGAAGGCGGCGCCCAGGTCGGCCACGCTCATCTGCGAGTCGTGGAGCACGTCGTGCATCATGCCGGAGACGCCTTCCGAGGGGCCCTGCATCACCACCATGTAATTCTTGGCCGGGTATTTTGTGACACCCCACTCGAGGAATTCGGCCAGGGTCTGGGCTTTGCCCATGTCCACGTCGCCCATATCCTTGAGCACATCGGATTTAATGCCTTTGGTTTTGCCCGGTAGAAAGCCGGTCAGCCCGTCGATGACCACCGCGCCCGCGTTGAATTCCTGTCCGTTGTGCTTGACCTCATAGCGGCGCACCCCGTTCCAGTCGTGCGACCACTTGTCCAAAAGCGCTTTGGGGCGGGCCAATTGGGCGGCCATATGCATCTTGTCGTTGCTGCCCACGAACTCGAGCTGGCGCATCGTGGTCACGGCCTGGCTGGCGGTGGCGTTGTTGCCATTCAAGTAGACCAGCACGGTCCAGTCCTTTTTCTCAGCAATGGTGCCGACATCCATCGGTTCTTTGGAAACCGGGGTGGACTCGGTCTTGGGGGCGGGCGCCTTGGTGGCGACCGGTTTGTTGCTGGCGATCTGGTAGTTGACGGACTGGACCTTCATGAGGGGTGTGCCTCCTATGTATGTGATGGCAGTATAGGACTCCCTCCGGGAAATAGGTTTTGCCGCGATGTTACACGGCGAGCAAGTTCACAGGTGGCGTCTTGTTAACACTCTGGTTCCATTTCCGTAGTGGGGGTCTTGCTATGGTGTCGGCGGAACAATTTTCGGAGGAACCCATGCAAGTTCAGGCCAACCAGACGCCTCAGTGGCAAGCGCTCAAGAACGCCCAGAAGCTCCACGCTCCCGCCTCGGTAGCTCACGAGCCCAAGGACGAAGTGTTCATCCAGAGCTACGAAGCCGGCATCCATACCCCGATGGAGCTGACTCCGCTGGCCTACGCGCTGCCCCGCCCGGCCGACCGCATCGACTCCATCAAGGAAGTGTTGACGGTCCAGGATGCCTGGAACATGGGCATCACCGGCAAAGGCGTGACGGTGGCCGTCATCGACACCGGCGTGGCTCCGCACCCGGACCTGGGTGACCGCCTCATCGAGTTCAAGGATTTCTGCGGTGGCAAAGACGGCGTCGAGAACGCCTACGACGACAACGGCCACGGCAGTCACTGCGCGGGCCTGGTGGCCGGCGACGGCACCAAGGCCGGCGGTAAATTCAAGGGTCCGGCTTATGAAGCCAACATCGTCGGCGTCAAAGTGCTCGGCGGCGAGGGCGGTGGTTCGCTGTCCAACATCGCGCGCGGCATCCGCTGGTGCATCGACAACAAAGATCGCCTGGGCATCAAAGTGCTGAGCATGTCCCTGGGAGCCAACGCCAACCTGCACGAGCAGCACGACGTCATCGCCCAGGCCGTCAACGACGCCATCAAGGCCGGTTTGATGCCCATCATCGCGGCCGGCAACTCCGGTCCCGGCGTTAAGACCATCGGCACCCCGGCTATCACCAAAGATGCGCTGACGGTCGGTGCTTATGACGACAAGAACACTCCCGGCCACGAAGACGACACCATGGCCTTCTTCTCCAGCCGCGGTCCCACCACCCGCGACGGTCTGGTCAAGCCCGACATTGCCGCTCCCGGCGTCAATATGGTCAGCTTCCTGGCGCCCAATTCGGAGCTGCAGGACGCCGACGTCACCAAGTTGCCGCCTTACTACTGCCTGCTCTCCGGCACCAGCATGGCCACGCCGACCACGGCCGGCTGCGCCGCTCTGGTCATGCAGGCCAACCCCGACCTCACGCCGGCCCAGGTCAAGCAGGTGCTGATCGAGACCGCCGAAGGCATGAAAGACACCCCCGGCATCCTCGGCGGCGCCGGCCTGGTCGACCCGGGCAAAGCCGTCAAGCGGGCCTTGCAAATGAAGCGGGAAGCCGAGGAAGCTAAAAAGTCCGCTTAGCGCTGGTAAGGACTTAGAAGACGGGCCCAGTTGCGCTTTTTGCGGGGATATTCGAAGCCTATCGAGCGAAGGCGTTTCGCGGGGATGCGGGTTCTGGCTTCCGGGTAGCCGGCGGGGTCCTGACAATAGAGGTAGCCGAGCATCTGGAAATAGCGTTGCTCGGGTTGGGCGGTGGCGTCCCAATATTGCACATCCAGCACGCTCTTGTGGGCCCGGCCCAGTTGCTCGTAACGGGCCAGCGCGGATCGGGCCAGAGGGCGCAGGTCCGAGCGACCGGCCATCAGCACCGCCGCCAGTTCGGCGGCCGCATCTCCGAGTTCGCCTGTGTAGGGTAGCTTCAGATCGCTAATCAGTCCGTAACAGAAGGCCAGCAGAAAGTCCTCGGCACTCGCCCCCGCCGCATAGACCAGATAGCCGCTCAGGGGCAGGAATTGGGTGCGCGCGTCGCGCTGCTCGACCACCCAGTCGCGCGGTAAGCGATAAGAGCGCTCGAGAATGCCGGCCAGCCGGGCCAATGGCAGCGGCGCGATAGCCTGAATCTTCAGCTTTCCGGACCCGGGCGCCACCGTTTCCACGCTTCCGGCCAGCAGGCGCTGCCAGCGGTCGACCTTGCCGGGATAACTCTCTTGAGCCTCGCGCAGCCGGGTGTACGGGACGATTGGAGCGAGGGACGGCCGCAGAGCGGGATCAGCTGCCCCCAGATTGGCCAGAATCGTATAGAACCTCTGCCGTTCCAACCGGTGCTCATCGTAAAAGGGGAGCGCGGCCAGGTTGTATTGCCCATCCCCCAACAACCAGAAAGCCCGGGCTCCCGCCAGCGCCACCCGGCGGCCTTCTTCTCCCAGGGCCTGGGCGCACACTAGCGTGGTGAACTCGTCGGCGGCATTTTCCTCACTGCCGACCTGAGGCAGGTCGAGTTCGCCGATTAAAGCGTGGCCCAGTTCGTGCATCAGGATAAAGTCCATCGCTCCGCGAGCGCTCTCGGCCTCCATTTGCCCGCGTAATACCTCGGCCAGCCGATAACTGACGGTGATGCTGTGGTTGTTGGGACTGTACCAGGCATTGACGGCCCGATCGTCGCGATAGACGATGGGCAAATCGCGGGGCAGCTGGATCTGACGGTTGAGCATGGCGGCCAGACGCGTGGGCAGCGGGTCGGCCTCCAGAAAGGCTCGCTGAGAGCCCGCTTCAAAACGAATCTGGATATGCGGTTGGGCCCAGACCGTCCCGGTGGCTAAGAGCAGCGCGGCGGCAAGCCCTTTAAGCTTCACGGATTTTGCGCGCGGCGACCAGGAAGCCGCTGAAGGTGGGCAGCTGGAAGATGGCCCGGGCCAGGGACAGATGGCCCAGCCATTGCAAGGGCAGGAAGCGGCCGGTCAGGGAGAGGATGGCTTCCAGCGAGGCAAACGACCACTCCATCTTGACCAGCTCGGCCTGGAAGCCGGATTTTTCCAGCAACAGGTGGACGTTCGTGCGATTCAACTGGTAGAGCCCGTTCAGGCCGATCTTGAATTCGCCCAGCAGCGGCCGGATGAGGTGATCGAAGTCCCAGAAGTTGAAGAAGAGCCAGCCGTCCGGGCCCAGCATTCGGTTGGCGTGCCGATAAGTCTCCACCGGGTCATAAAAGTTCGAATCGGCCCCCCAGATGGAGAGAGCTCGCAGGGGCGGGCCGGGAGGCGTGTAGCTGTCGAAATCGCGGGCTTCGATGTCAACCCCGTAGCGCTCGATACCGTAGCTGGCCATCTGCTCCGAAAGCTCCACGCCCCAGGCCTGCATGCCGGCGTCCACCAGAGTCTTGACGAAAAAGCCGGTGGCGCAGGCCACGTCCAGCCAGCGCGAACCCGCAGGCACGAAGCGGTGAATCTGACGCAGGCGCCAGCGCGACTGGCGCAGACGGTAGGCTTCCCCCCTGGCGTAGTCGCTATAGCCCAGCCGCAGGCCGCTACGCGTCTCCATCTTCTGCACATTCCAGTAGGTGGAGGAGCGATAGATGGAATTGAGCGATGCGCGGCTCAACTTGGGGTTTTGAAATACGAAACGACAGGCCCGGCAGCGCTCCCAGCGGATCTCCAATCCCTGGTAGCTGCGCTGATAGGCCGGAGAACGTTCCGGATGGCCGCACAGCGGGCATTCCTGCAGCGGCACAAACTCGAAGGTGGCCGCGATCGGGTCCGCCGATGAAATCATGGATGCCCGAGATTCCGAAAGCGGACCTGAATACCTCTTAACGATTCAGCTTCCAAGTGGCGTAGTTGACGGTGCTGGCGAAGCCGATCCAAAGCCATTCCGGCACCAACAGGACGGCGGCTACCGGGTCGAGCGGCCAGCACAGGATCACATAAACTCCCAGCGTGATCCACAGGCAGAAATTGTCGATTAAAGCTAAGCCGGGGGACCTGAGGACGAAGAAAAGATAGGTCCAGAGCTGGTTGAAGCCCAACTGGGCCAGCCAGAGCACCAGCAGACTTGATTTCGCGCAATAAAGTCGCCAACCGGCCACGCCCATGAGTGTGTAGAGGAGCAACCAGACCTTACCAAAGACCCAGGCGGGCGGGTGCCAGTCGGGTTTTTTCAGGTGGGGAAACCAGTCGCGGAGAGCCGGTAGGGCCAGCCGGGTGGAAAACTGACCGCAGCCGTGGCAGAGCAGCAAAAAAAACAGCAGCTTCACGCGCTTTCCGTGAAGTTCTCGAATTCCACGTCGCTACCGCAGTGGCGGCACTTGCCCTCGCGTCCGAAGTGGGCCACGTCTTCGGAGTTCCATTCGAATTCGGTGCCTTCGCAGAAAGGGCACTGCAGCACCGAGAACTCGCCGATCAAGGCGGAGAAGGGCCGGTAGGGGGATTCCTGGATCTCGTTCAGGGGCACCAGCTGGTCGATGGGAGCCAGTTTGATGCGCTCGGCCACCTGGGCGGCGGCGTCATCCAGCGCCTGACCCCGGAAGACCATCACATAGGCAACGCGCACCCCTCGGCGCAGGCGCAGATTGTGAGTGATGACCTGGCTGCGCAGATGGCCGGCGCGGCAGGCCAGGGCCCGATAACCCGAACGCACTTCCTGTTCTTTGGCATAAGTCACCTGGAGCGCCTCCAGAGTTTCCAGCCGGGGGCTGAGGACCACGAACTGGTCTTGAGAATAGCGCATGCAGGCCTGCACCCCCACGGCCGCGGCCACCTGGGAAAATTCTTCCAGATCCTGATCGCCCTGGGCGTGCCCCAGCAGATGGTTACGTGTCTTGAAGTCGGCGATATCGTAGATGGCCAGGTAGCCGGAAGTGAAGGATTTCTGCAACGGCTTCAGATCGGCGATTTCCTGGGGTGCGTTGGGGCTATCGGGAGGACTGAGGGGCATCAGTCGGTTGGGCTGTTTAAGGGCTTGAGCGCTCTTCCAGATTTCCTCCACGAAATCTTCCGCCGAGGCATCGTGGACCTCGTCGAATTCCTCGGCCAGCAGGGGGGTATGGTCCAGGCTGACCAGCACGTTGCGGGCTTTGGCAAAGTGCGCCAGATGGGCAAAATCGCTGACGCGCGGAGTATTCTCGCTGACGGCCAGGGCCAGAAAAAGATCGCAGCGGCGCAGGGCTCGCTGGGCCGACCATTCGGCCTGACTGGGAGCGGCCCGGCCGAACCCGGCCACGTCGGGGCGGGTCTGGCCGCCGCAATGGGGGCATCCGGGTAGCGGGAGTTCCCAGAAGCGGTCTTCGTTCCAATCGCACTCCGCGCAGCGCAGGCGGTGCATGGAGCCATTCAATTCCACCACGTTTTGGCTACCGGCGCGCTGATGCAGGCCGTCGGTGTTGTGAGTGAGCAGGGTGAACTGGCCGCGCCGTTCGAGCACGCGTTTTTCCCATTCGGCCAGGGCCAGGTGGCAGTCGTTCGGCTGGGCCTGCAAAGCCAACATGTGAACGGGGTAAAGCGAAGACCAATCGCCGTCTTGGCCCAGGTCCGGGTCGACGGGCACGCCTGAGCGGGCGGACAGGCCGGAACCGGTGAGGACCACGATCGAGGAGTAGAATTCAAGTTGGGGGGCCGACATGGGCGGGGCCTTCTCCATCACAACGGTAAACGCTTCCATTCTCTAGGAGTAATTGTGCTGAGAAAATTGCAGATGCCCCGGTGTACTTCCCAGCGACCATATTTGTCTTTCAGATAATCCAGGTACAAGCAGCGCCGCGCCAGTCCGCTCAGTTGAAAACAAAAATACATCGACATCAGCGGATTGAGGAATAACTTGTTGTCCCTGGTGCGTTCGGTAGGGTGAAAGTCGCCAAAGCAGCCGCGTCCGGCCGCCACCACCGAGGTCATGACGATGGACTCCTTGCCGGGAGTGCGCCTGCAGATGTAGTCGACGGCCTCCACCAGAGCTTGAAACTCGGGCATATCGGCCGTCAACGAGAAGGCCCCGAGATATTCCCCGTGACGGGTCAGGTCGGCGATGGCCTCGAGCACATAGTGATGACAGACCTCGTGAAAGACGTCCACGCCGAAACCCAGACAGACCACGAATTTATGGGGCACTTCCAGCATATCGGCGGCGGCCAGACTGCACATATCCTCCATGGGAGTGCCCAGGGCCGGCTCGTCGCCGCGCATCAAGATGTCGGTGCCGCCATCGACCAGGATCAGGGTGTCCAACTCGAACTCTTTGGCCAGTTGCTGGTAGATTTCCAGCATGACCATCGGCCCGACCGCTTTGTAGGAGTAGACAGGAACATATTCTCCGCCCACTCCCAGCCATTCACTGAGGTAACGCTCGGGGAAATAATCGTCGTCTCCGCCCGAGTCGGCGTCGACTTCCACGATGTAGGCTCCCAGTTTGCGCCCCCGGGCCCTGGTCAGCTCGGAAAAAGACAGACTGGCCAGCCATACCTGTTTGCCCTGGGCCATCAGATATTCGTAGAGCGGCAGTCCCGCCACCACGTCAAAACCGCCGCCGGCACCGGCGATGAGAATGCGCTGGCAAGGCTGGAGGGCTTCCACAAAGGGGAGCTGGGCCAGGGACATCGACTGGACTTCCTGTTTCCAAGGCGTGGAGCCTTCCCAAGTTGTTACAAATCATGCCTGACGCCGGCCGGGCCGATGCTTCATGCTATGGGGGTGAAATTACAGGCTCCCGCTCCCCAGCTTTTCTCCAGGCCGAAAGCTCCACCGCCGGTCAAGCCGGACCTGCCCGAGGACATCGCCCTCAGCGCCGACTATATTCAGGCGCGCGAGAGCACCGAGGAAGAGCCGATTGACCATAAGGGCATCGTCTACGAGCAGAGGCAGAATGGTGAGATTAACGTTCTCAAGCTGTCGGGCCAGACCAAACCCGAGCTGCCGGCCGATATCCCCGACTCGGCCGTGAACGCCGACGGCCGCGTGGTCATCTATGTGGACGGCATCCATCAGGAGATCAGCGAGCAGCACCGCCAGATTCGCAGTTTCTTTCACGGCCAGGCCGGCACGGGAGCCAATGTCGGCCAGAGCGTCATCGGTATCCACGAAGGCGCCGGCAAATCAGGCCTGCACGATGGAGTGCGCATTGGCAAGGCTCTGTTCATGCTGAAGCTGGTACAAAATCGCGTGATCCCGTTGGAATGGGCCAGCAAGCAGATTTACAAAATCGACCCGGCTATCAAGTCGGTTCACGATGAGGTCAGGCAATCGTTGCTGGCCGGGCGCAAAGTGCAGCTTATCACGCATAGCGGCGGCGGGGCCGAAACGGCTGCCGCCCTGACTCTGCTGGCTCGCGAGGGGATGAAGCAAGAGATCGGCGACCATGTGCGCGTGCTTTCCATGGCTTCAGCCGCCGCTCACAAGGACTTCACCAAGGCCGGTGTCAAGGCTGAGAACCTTTTCTATACCGGCAGCGAACAGGACCCGGTCTACAGTATTTTTCGCCACTACCTGGGCCCGCTCAGCCTCGGCTCGGCGGTGGGATTCGCCGTTGACGCCGCCCGTTATCTCTACGATATGATCAAGGGCAAAGATATTCCAGTGGTTTACCATTTCCATTCGCCCGACTACATCTTTGACCGCAATGTGGTGGACGGCTCGCAGCGTATCCAAAAATTTCTGAACGGCGGTCCCGGGGGGAAATTCCCGCTTCCCTGAAAAGGGAATCTGCATGCGAAAGATTCTGCTGCTGCTGATTTTGTTGTGCACTCACGGGCTGGCTCAAGAATGGGCCAGGGCGCGCCTGGAGAAGTCGCCCCGCCATCTGGAATGGGTCAAAGTCAAGGCCGGCGCCCGCACGGTCGAATGTTTCGTGGCCTATCCCGAAGTCAAAGGGAAGGCACCCTCGATCGTGCTTATCCACGAAATCTTCGGTTTGACCGACTGGGTGCGCCTGGTGGCCGATGAACTGGCCGCCCACGGCTACGTAGTCATCGCCCCTGACCTGTTGTCGGAAATGGGCCCCAAAGGCGGCGGCACGGCCGAGTTCGGCGGGGACGACGCGGCCCGCAAAGGGGTCGGCACTCTCCAACCCGAGCAAGTCACCGCCGATCTTCACGCCGCCGCCGGCTATGTGAAGACTTTGCCGGCCGCTTCCTCAGAGCAGTCGGTGGCGGGATTTTGTTGGGGCGGAGCCCAGAGTTTTCGCTTCGCCACCACGGAACCAGGCCTGCAGCGCGCCCTCGTCTTCTACGGCTCCCCGCCGGAGCACCCCGAGAAGGCCGCCTGCCCGATTTACGGCTTCTATGCCGAGAACGACGCGCGCATCAACCAGACGCTGGAAACCACCAAAAAAACCATGCAGGCCGCCGGCAAGACCTTTGAACCCAGGATTTACACGGGGGCGGGCCACGGCTTCATGCGCGCCGGCGCCGCCCCCGACGCTTCCGAGGCCAATGCCCAGGCCTGCAAGGACGGCTGGAAGCGCATGCTGGACTTGCTCAAAGGCAAGTAGCGAGCCACCCGCGCCCGCGCAGGGCAGTATTTTTTCAGCCCGAGGGGCTAACATGGACCTATGAGAAACCTTTCGCCTCTGCATACCGGGCCCGCCTTCGCCGGACCTCACCGCCCGCTCGGCGCTGGTGCCGGAGCGGTGGAACGGCAGTGCAGCGAGGTTTCCAAGGGTTTGATGGGAGCCGCTGGCCTGGCCGTTTTGACGGGGATCAGCATGGCGCCGCAGGTGGCCCAGGCGGCCAACGTGGGCAAGACCGTGGCCAGGGTCAACCCGGAGCTGGCCGATGTCTTCACCAAGTCTTCCACTCAGGTCGGTGATTACACTCTGCATTTCCGCCCCGCCGACATCGATGTCAGCCCTCGTCTCTCGGGTAGGAAGCCCGGACTGCGGGTCAAAGGTGAATTTTTCGACGCTGAGCTCTCCAAGACTCTACCTCTGAACGACGGCTGGACCCGGACCCAGGGCCTGCGCGGCCGCGTCCACGGCGATATCAACACCTTTGGCGATGTCAATGGCAGCCTCCATTTGGAGGGTTTCCGCCGCTGGGAAGGCAATCTCAAACCCGGACTGCACGCCAGGTTCGAAGTCAGCGGCGGCGCCTATCAGGATCTGATCCACAACACCACCAACGTCGGTCTCCAGGCTTATCAGGAAGTCAAAGGCGGCGACTTCAAGTGGCGCGAGCAGTCCTTGAGCTGGCATCTGGAAGGCCGCCAGAGTATCGGCCAGCGCGTGGCCGGCAGTCACGCCGAGCAGCCCTCCACCCAATTTCGTTACTCGTTTCTGGTTGGCGTGCGGCGCGACTATCCGATGAAGGTTTTCGGCCGTCCCGCCGTAGTCAGCGCTATCGTCGGCCCGGACTTCCACGGTAGCCAGGACAAGAGTTTCGAAGTCTCTCCCAAACTGAAGATGCGCGTTCAGTTCCAGTGAGTTTCGACCGGCCCCACCAGAATTGCTACTGGGTGACTCCTCACCTGATGGCTGGCGAATATCCCATCGTGCGCGACCTGGAAGTCGGACATAAGAAGCTGCAGGGCATTCTCGACGCCGGCATCACCGATTTCCTCGATCTCACCGATCCGGCCGACGGTCTGCATCCTTACGAAACCATGCAGATAGGCAGGCCCTTTGAACACCGCCGCATGACCATCCGCGACATGGACGTGCCCAGCCGCGAGAGCATGCGGGAAATCCTCGACCACCTCCAGCAACGGCTCGATTCGGGTCACACAGTCTACGTGCACTGCTGGGGCGGTATCGGCCGTACCGGCACCGTGATCGGCTGTCACCTGGTCGAGCAAGGAATGACCGCCGACCAGGCTCTCGAACACATCGCCCGGCGCTGGCAGACGATGGAAAAAGTCAGGCGCTTTCCCCGCTCTCCGCAGACCGACGCCCAGATCGAGTTCATTCGCACCTGGGCAAAGCGCTAAACCACGCGGTTGACTTCTTCGCGTCGCCCCTCACCGCTCCCCTGAACAAAAACGTTTACAAATTGCGCCGGAAAGGTTAACGGTTCTTGTGAGCCCGACCACATGGCTGGGGTGGTCCCATCGCTATCCTTGAGCTATGACTATTCAACCTCTGTTCAAGAGCCCCGTTTGTCATCCCCCAACAGCTTCCCGCCCTTCTGTCCCGGCGGTTGAGCCGGAATGTCTCGACCTGGTCTCTTTGAATGGGCAGCCGCTGGAAGTGGGCGGCGCAGCCCGGCTGGCCCGCTCGGGGGAAGCGGCGGCGCAATCGGCGGCCACCGCCAACGGGAGCTTGCCGGCTCTGGTGCTGCGCTACTTCACGGTGGGGGAGTGGGCCAGGCTCAATCCGGGCCACTACCACGATCAGGAGCATCCGGTTCATGTGGCCAACACGGTGGCGGAGGTCGCTGGGAATTTGGGGCGTAGCCCGGAGCGCGCCGAGTTTCTACAGCAGGTGGCCCTGCTGCACGACGTGGATGAACGCATCGGCCAGAGTAGCGCCGTCTCTCCGGCCCGGGCCCCGGTGACGCTGGAATGGATGGACCGTAATCAGGAGGCCCTGGGTGGCCGTTTCGGCTGGAACAGCGCGGATTTTGCCGAGGCCAAGGCGCTAATCGCCCGCACTGATTTTCCCTTTGACGAGAAGCCCAAGAACCTGTCTACCCGTTACGATGGCCAGAGTCCGATCATGCTCTATCAGAACCTGCTGGCGGCGGTGCCCGAAGAGCGCCGTCAGCAGACCATGGAAGATGGGTTGATTTTGCGCTTCGCCGATCAGACCGGCAATTACACCGTGGACGCCGAGCAGTCCGCCCGCTACATCGCCGGCCTGGGCGATGAGATGCGCGGCGTCGGGATCAACATCACCAATGAGCAACTGGCCAAGGGCAGCCCGGATTTTTTGCGGGCCGCTGGATTGGACATGGCCGAGGATTGGAAGATTGCCGATGACCTGGCTGTTCCCAGCGGAGATTTTGCGACCCGCGACATTCTGCTGGGGGCTCTGTCGCCCAACCGACGAGAGGCGTTTCTGGCCTTACAGAAGGAGGGACATTCCCTATAACAGTCACGACCTCAGGCCAATCATTCGTCATGCTCTGAAGGCGTTGGAGTTTCTCCGCCCGGTTGGAAGCCCGCCAGCTTTTTCTCAGATATCGGGCTAAGCGACTTCCTCGCGTCGTTCCTGATTGCGCCGCGTGGCCGGTTGGCCGGGATGGGCGTGGGTCCGATAAATTTCCACCACCACGCCTTCGATCCGGCCCATTCGCCAGTATTTCATACCGACTTTAAAGGCCACGTTCTTGGCCTGAGTATTCTCGGGTGTGATAAAGGCGTGGAATTCCTCGATACCGTGCTGAGCCTGGCCAAAATGGATCAGTCCCAAAATCGCCTCGGTAGCCAGGCCGCGGCCCTGGGCCGAATGCAGCAGGCGATATTCCACGGCCATCATCGGCTCATCTTCCAAATCGGGCCAGCGTGGCAGGAGGGAGGCGCAGCCGACCACCTGGCCGTTCTCCACCACCGCCCAGGAGCCCAGTTGTTCGGATTCCACCGATTTGCGGACGGTGCGCACCCATTCCAGGGCGCGGACGGCGTCCATGGGTTCACGAAAAACGCCCCAACGAGACCGAAACTGCTGATCCTGGGTCATGAGCACCAGCCGGTTGGCGTCGCTTTCCTCCCAAGGGCGCAACACCAATCGATCGGTGCGGATCCACAACTGCTTCATTGAGGAGTAGGTTGGTTGGCGTCGACCAGCGTGTATTTGAAGGGAGTGTGTTCTCCTAGAGTATCGATGAAGTCTTGCATGGAGCGAGGCGGTAGCGTCTGGCAGCCGATAGAGCGGCCGTGGTCTTCATTGACGCCGTTGTGGAGCAGGATGGCGGTGGCGGTGCAGCCCTCGCGCTCGGCCTTGGCCTTCTCTTGGCTGGAAATATAGCCGTCTTTATTGACGTCGCGCCAGGCCGGCACATTGTCCTCGCCCGCCAGTGTCACAAAATGCCAGGAGGGCATATTATTGTGATCCCCGTGGTCGATGGTCTTATAGTTGCCGGGACGCAGTTGGGCCACGCCCCCGGGCGAAAGGCTGGAGCTTTTTTGACCCGCATGGGTGGAACCCCGGTATTCCTTGAGTAGCGGTGTGCCGTCGGGCTGGCGGTGGAGCAGCACCAGGGTATCATTATATGGTCCCGTATTCTGGGCCGAATCGTGGCGCTGGTTGTCCGGAGCCAATCCGCGCAAACCCAGCAAGGCCGGCGTGCCGGGCTCAAAGACGCCCTGGTTGGACTCGATCAGGCCCTGGTAGTAAGCGAATCGTTCCTCGACGGGAAGATCCTGGGAGGGAATTTCGGGGCGCTGTCCGCGCGGCGCTGGCGGTTTGAACCAGAAACAAGAGCTGACATTGATCATGACGGTTGCAGCGTAGCAGACCAGCCTGAGTATGCTTAAGTGTCGAGTTGTAAATATTTGACGAGGAGGAGCGCAGTCCCCTTTTGAACTTCCTGTAAGGGTCGCTTTGTAAAATAGCCGGATGAAGATCATGTCTTCTTCCCCGGTGCCGGCTCCCCAGCGGCGCGAGGGCGAAGTATTGGTGCGCGTTCAGTCTGACCGCGTACGCCTGGGTGAGTTGTGCCATGACCACGGCGCCAGGTTGTTGCGCCGTTATGATCTGCCGGGACCCCGCTCGGACGGGGCCATCCTGCGCTTGAAAGTAGAACAAACCGATCAGGCCCTGGCCGAACTCAAGAAAGACCCCCGGGTCGCTTACGCCGAGCCGAACTACCTGGTTTATGAATTCGCCCAACCCGACGACTTCGATGAGCAGCTTTACGGACTGCGCAAACTCAACGCTCCCCCAGCCTGGGAGGTGACCCACGGCAGCAAGCAAAAGGGCCCTCTGGTCGCCATCATGGATTCGGGCGCCGACTACCTGCACCCCGACCTGGCGCCCAACATCTATGTCAATTCCGGCGAGATCCCCGGCAACGGCCTGGATGACGATGGTAACGGCGTCATCGACGATGTGCACGGATTCAATGCCGCCGCTAAAAGCGGCGATCCCATGGACGATGGCAGTCACGGCACTCACGTGCATGGCACCATCGGCGCCGTGGGCAACAACGGCCAGGGTGTGGTCGGAGTCGACTGGGAAGCCAATCTCATGCCGGTAAAGTTCCTGGCCCAGGGGTACGGCGACACGGCTGACGCTATCGAGGGCATTCTTTACGCCACCAAGATGGGCGCGCGCCTTACCTCCAACTCGTGGGGCGGCATCAATTACAGCCAGGCTTTGTGCGACACGCTGGCCGCCTCGCCGGCCTTGCATATCTGCGCGGCCGGCAACGACAGCTTCAATAACGACGTGCGCGCCGTTTATCCGGCCGGCTACAGCCTGCCCAACCTGCTGGCCGTGGCCGCCACCGACGCCGAAGGCCGGTTGGCCTCTTTTTCCAACTACGGAATCGACAGCGTGCACGTGGCCGCCCCCGGCGACAAAATCTATTCGACCCTCCCGGGCAATCAATATGGATATAAGAGCGGGACTTCCATGGCCACCCCCCATGTAACCGGCGTGGCCGCTTTGATCGCCACGGAGCATCCCGGCATCAGCAACGACCAGCTCAAGGACCGATTGCTCTTCGCCGTCGACCGCACTCCCGAATTACAGGGAAAAGTCTTTTCCGGAGGCCATCTCAACGCCGCCAAGGCGGTCGAGCACGATACGCTGGCGCCTGGTTTTCTACAGGACCTGCACGCTGAAGGCATTACTCCGTTTGCGATCCCCTTGCGTTGGAAAGCTACCGGCGACGACGGTGACCAGGGCCAGGCCAGCGCCTATGAACTGCGCTTCGCCTACCAACCCATCGAAAGCGAAGAGGATTTTGCCAGGGCGCGGCCGGTGCCCGGCCCGGCCCCCGGATCGGCCGGTGCCGACGAACAAATCACCCTGAAGATTCAACCGCGCGGCCAGGACCACACCCTTTATGTGGCCGCCCGCGCCGTCGACAACGTGGGCCAGCGCGGGCCCGTCAGCCAGTTGGAGGTGGCCGTGCCGGCGGCCCAGGTGGCCTTCGCCGGCGATGCCGAGGCCGGTGTGGAGCAGTGGACGGCGGTGGGCGGCTGGGGTCTGCAACAGGTGCCGGGGCGTGGCCGGGTTTGGACCGATAGCCCTAACGGCTCCTACGCACTGGGCGCCAAAGGTTCCATTACTTCGAAGACCTTTTCCCTTAAAGATTATCAGACGGCCAAAGTGGACTTCGAATGTCGCTACGATTTGGAGCGCACTTTTGACTCGGTCACCCTGGAAGTTTCACGCGACGGGGAAAAGTGGGACAAACTGGCCGTCTACGAAGGCCTCATCGGTTGGGAAGAGCGCAGCTACGACCTGACACCCTATTGCGGGGATGACCTGCGCCTGCGCTTCCGCATGAAAACCGACGAAGACGTGTGTCAGGACGGATTTTACCTGGATAAGTTGGTGGTGACAGGGGGGTCCTAGAGACGGACGAAGTCCGCCTTGCATGACCTGGAGTACCGCCTCTCACCACCGCCATCACGCCGTCCACTCCCATATCTACCGCCTCCACTACGCACTGACCGACTTCCGGCCGGCGCGCAGTTGGAACGTGGTGGAACTCAGCGCCGAGACGCCATCGAAGTTCGAATGGGACGGCACCGCCCTGAACCATCCGGACTGGGGAACGCTGCTGGAACTGGCCAGCCCGCCCGATGGTCGCCCGGCGCGGCTCTCGGACTATCACGGCCAACTACCGGCCCGCCCCGGCGATCAGCTGCCACCCGGCCCCGCCTCCCAGGAAATTCGCCTGCGCTTGCGCCGCGAGCCTACGGCCGCCTATTATGGCCTGGGCCAGCGCATGGGCCCCATGCGCCGCGATCCCGGCTGTTTCTGCAATTGGACCGTCGACCCGCCCTCCAGCGGCCATCACCGCGGCATCGCCTCCATGTATCAGGCTCATCCCTACCTGATGCTGCACCGGCCCGTCAGCCCCCAGAACCGAGGTTTGGCCCTGGGCTTGTTCCTGAATTCCAGCTGGTTCTCCAGCTTTGACCTGGGCCTGGAACACGAAGACGAAATCGTCATCCGCACCCTGGGCGGTGAGGCTGATCTCTATGTGTTGGCCGCCTCTACTCCGGCCGAACTCAGCCACCGGCTGGCCGAGCTGACCGGTTTCCCCATGCAGGTTCCCTTGTGGTCGCTGGGCTTTCATCAATCGCGCTGGGGCTACCGCGAGCAGAGCGAGATTGCCGAACTGGTGGCTCAGTTCCGGCGCCGCCGGATTCCCCTCGACGTGGTCCACCTGGATATCGACTACATGGATGATTTCCGCAGCTTCACTTTTCACCCCGAGCGCTTTCCGGATCCGCGCGCCCTGGCGGAAGAAGTGGGGGCGCAGGGCGTACGCCTGGTGACCATCATCGATCCCGGCATCCGCTTCGACCTGCACAGCTCCTATGCAGTGGCTCGCCAGGGCAGCGCCGGCGGTCATTTTTTGCGAAACCGGGATGGCTCACCTTTTAGCGCCTATTGCTGGCCGGATGCCGCTCTCTTCACCGACTATGCCAAAGCGGACGCGCGCCAGTGGTGGGGCGAGCAGCAGAGTTTCCTGCTGGATCGCGGCATTGCCGGCGTTTGGATCGACATGAACGAGCCGGCCACTTTCGCCAGCCCGTTTTCTGAGGGTTTCTCCTCGCAGTTGCCGATGCCGCTGGGTCTGCCCAGCGGCATCGGCGAGGACTTGACCGTCCACGCCGAAGTGCATAATCTTTACGGCCATCAAATGGCCCAGGCTACCCACCAGGGCCTGCGCCAACTGCGACCGCGGGAAACCCCCTGGGTGCTCACCCGCTCGGCCTTCGTGGGCACCCAGAAATGGGCGATTTCTTGGATGGGCGACAATCACTCCTGGTGGGAGCACCTGGCCCTTACTCTACCCCAACTGGTCAGCATGGGATTGAGCGGCTCTCCGCTGGTGGGCGTCGATATCGGCGGTTTTTTCGGCAACACCCACGCCGAGTTGTTCGAGCGCTGGATGGAACAGGCCGTTTTTTATCCCTTCATGCGCAATCATTCGGCGCTCGGAACGCGTGCTCAGGAGCCCTGGGCTTTTGGACCCGAGGTGGAAGAACGCGTGCGCGGGCATATTCAGCGCCGCTACCAGCTACTGCCCTATTTAGAAGAATTGGCTAGCCAGGCGCACGAACACGGTCAACCGATTCTGCGCCCGCTGTTTTTCGAATTTCCGGACGACCCCGAAAGTGCCGTGCACGAAGACCAGGCCATGTTCGGCGAGGCTATTTTGATTGCTCCGATCACCCGTCCCGGCCATAGCCACCGCCAGATCTATTTCCCCCCCGGCAGTTGGTATGATTATTGGTCGAATCAGGTGGTGGAAGGCCCGGCATTCCGAGTCTGGCAGGCGCCGCTGGGGAAAATGCCCACTTTTCTACGCGGCGGCCGGGCCATCCCGCTGGATTCTCCCCGCCTTTCCACCCAGGAGCCGGTGGCACAGCGCATTTGGTGGATTTTTCCCGAGGAGGGCAAGGGCACGGCGCGCCGCGCCGACCAGGTGCTCCACTGGCAGGACGACCAGGTGGTTCTGGATCCGCCTCTGGCCTGCCAGATCGTGCTCCGCCGCAAAGAGACCAGGATAAGCCGAGATTACCCTTGATTCGCCAGGTTGGTCTCGGCTTTGGCCGGTCCGGCCGCGCTTTTCGGGGGTTCGATAAGGCTTTTCGGCGAGGTGGCCACTACGTAGCTGTCTGCCAAAAGGTTCAAAGCCGTGAGGAATTCGGGGCTGGGCTTGCGTTTCCGGGCTGGAATCTTGTTGCTGGGACCTACCGATGGCCCGCTGTTGAGTGGTTCCAAATTTCCCCCTAAGAATGTTGACCCACGAAAGTATAAGAACAATATGATACAGGTTCCAGAACCCAATGTCTAGTCTATTAATAATACTTGAGAGGTGGTGCATAAGCACCACGAAACGAACATAAGTGCGAGCCTCGGAATAAGTCCACCTGGGTATAAATTGTGAATAAGTGGAAAACTTTCTATTCTTAAATGAAATTCACGGTTTTCTGAATTAGATTCAAGGGCTGCCGGAGTGTGTAGATGGCTGCTTCGGGCCGTGCGCCGGAAGTGCGCGAGTCATTCACGACAATCACAATCACCGGAGGTGGCTGCTCGGAACTGAGCATGATCGACTCGCACGGTGGCGGCAGCCTTCCAAAGGTTTCCGAGCCGTCGATTTGCGCCATTTTGGCTCCGAAAAAGCCGCCCAAGGCGGAGCATCCCATTAAAACCAGCCCGAGTAAGATTTCGTCCTGCCAGCGCTTCACCATTCCAATTCCTCCACGCCCATTTTCCCTATTCTCCGCGCACCGGAGCCGGAAACCCAGACCGGATGGTCACCGCCGGAGCAGTACCGCAGTACTGTTGCAAACTGTTAACATGGGCGGCCTCCAGTTTGCGATCTCGGGGCGGTCGCCGGGCATGCTTGGCACACAGAGAATACCGCGACCAAAAGGAGCATCCCCAATGGCCATCATCAGCAACCTGACCCTGCCTCGCCTCACCTCCCTCCCCAAGGGTTGCCCGAGAGCAAACTCCGCCGCGGCTGCGCCAACTTTTGAAACGGGATGTTCGGCTGAGAGCGCTCAGCCATGGGATCTCCCACCCAGGACGTTAAAGTGGGAGCCGGCCGCTTCGCTGGTCAACCCTAAGGCCGAACAGTTGGCCCGAGGAGCTGAGGCCAGCTGGCACGGCACTGCCTGCTCCGGCGTAGCCGAGCTGGCCTCGCGCTATTTCAGCAGCACCGAGTTTCAAGCACTCAATAGTGGAACTTACCATAACTTTGATCACCCGCTGGTGGTGGCCGAGGCAGCCGGTGCTTTCGGCCAGGGTTTGGGTTGGTCGCCCGAACGCAAGCAGTTCATCCAGCAGGTCGCCCTGCTCCATGACGCCGACGATCGCAGTCAGGTGGACAGCGGCGAAGTCAAAACGGGCACCCCGGCCCGGGCCCAGGTGACGTTGGAGTGGATGGAGCAGCAGCAAGAGGAACTGAGCGGGCGTTTCGGCTGGAGTCCGGAGCAGTTTATCGAAGCCAAGGCTCTGGTGGCCCGTAGCGACTTTCCCTTCGACGACCAGCCCAAAGCCGCCATGGGCACCCGCTACGACGGCCAGAGTTCAGTCCAGGTCTACCAGGAACTACTTCAGCAGCTCCCCCCCGAGAAGCAAGTCGAGATAATGCGCGACGGACTGGCGCTGCGTTTTGCCGATCAGGCCGGTTTCTACGCCCACAGCTTCGATATGGCCGTGGAATCGGTGCAGGGATTAGCTCAGGAGCTGAACATGGGCCTGGCCGGCTCATTGAAATTTACTCCCACCTTCCTGGCCGACGTGGGCAAAGATACCCGGTTCGACCAGCAGATAGCCGGCCAATTGGGCTTGCCCAAGGCCGAGCTGCCCGACCGCGACCGCCTGCTGGCCCATTGGAATCCGGCCATGGCCCGGCGCTTCCAGATCAACTCGCGCCAGTTCGAAATGCTCGCCCAGGCTTTGGCGAACGTGCCGGCTGATTCGTTGGAAAGTCAGCTCGAGGGATTGAAAAGCACGGCGCGCGCTGTTTTCCGCCTGACTACCGGCCAAATCCCCACGTAGGTCTGATTCTGATAGGCCGAGAAGGTGCGTGCATGGATGAGCTGAGCAGTCTGCTGGGACCCACCTGCGAGGCGATCTTGGACAGTCCCGCCGAGGAGCGTTTTGATCGCCTCACGCGTCTGGCCCGTCGCTGCTTTTCCGTGCCCGTCTCTCTGCTCACCCTGGTTACGCCCGACCGGCAGTGGTTCAAATCCGCTCAGGGAACGACTCTGACTGAATCACCGGTGGAGATTTCCTTCTGCGTACACGCTTTGCGCGCTGGCCAGGCGCTGGTCTTGAACAAACTCGACCAGGATGAACGTTTCTGTGAATTTCCCATCGTTTGCGGCGAGCCTCACTTGCGTTTTTACGCCGGAGTGCCGTTGCGCGCCCCGGAAGGCAAATTGGTGGGCACCCTGTGCATTCTCGATCAAAAGTCTCGGGAATTCAGCGAAACGGATCTGGCCGCGCTGCAAGACCTGGCCGCCTGCGCCGAAACCGAGCTGCGGGCTTCGTCCTGGAGCAGCAGCGAGCAGGCCCTCTGGGAGGAATCCGATAGTCAGCAGAGGCGCTCGCTGGTAGACCCATTGACGCGCAGCTGGTCGGCTGAAGCCATCCTCGACATCCTGCGGCGGGAAAGCCTGCGCAGCAGCGAGCACGGCCGTCCCCTGATGGTGCTTTTGCTGGAAACCGAAGTGGCCCGCGCCAAGGCCGAGGAATTGCGACGCCAACTGGCGCCTTACCAGGCACTGGGCCGGCTGGCCGAGAACCAGTTTCTCATGGTGCTGGCCGAGGCCAACTCCGAAAGAGCCGCCGCGCTGGCCGCCAACTTGCTCTCCCAAACGGGAGGGCGCGCCTGCCTCCTGGAGCCTCCGGCGCCGCACCTGGCCCCGGCCCAGGTGCGGAAGCTCCTGCAGCAAAAGCTCTCGGCCAGTTCGTCCAGGCCACTCAGCGTCAGTGTGGAGCAGCCCAAGGTGCGCGTGCATAGCTTCGGGCCTTTTGAAGTCTGGGTGGGCAACGAGCAAGTGCCGGCCGGGCGCTTCAAGTCGCAGAAAGTGCGTATGCTGCTGGCCTATCTGTTGGGCTCACGCGATTTGCGCTGCAACGAAGAGGTGCTCATGGATGAATTCTGGCCTCAGGGTGGTGATTCGGCCCGCAAAAGCCTGCGCGGCGCCCTGAGCACGCTGCGTACCATCCTGCGTCCCGAAGGCTGCACTCTGGATCCCTTGGAGCGTCGGGCCGGCTTTGTGATCATGCCGCGCGAATTCCCGCTCTGGTCCGACGTGGTCGAATTCCGCTCGGTGGGCGCCGACTCTCTGGAGGAAGGCGATTTGAAGCGTGCTCTGAGTCTTTACCGGGGGCCTTATTTAGAGGGTGGTTTCGAGGACTGGATCTTGCGCCGCCGCGACCAGTTTCACGAGGACTACTTACGATTCGCCTGCCGCCAGGCCAATATGGCCTTTGCGCGCGGGGATTTCGAAGAAAGCGCGCGCGCCGCCGAGGGGGTGGGGGAGGAAGGTTGGGAACGCCAGGATCTGGTGGCCGTGCTCTTCCGCTCCTGGCTGCGCCTGGGCCGGCCCGAGCAGGTGGTGAGGCGCTTTCGCGAGGTGAAAAACTGCCTGCAGAACGACTTCGGAGTCGAGCCAAGGCTGGAGCTTTTGGAGTTGTATCATCGCGCCGAGCTGGCTTTGTCCTGAAAAGTTGCTGAAAACATTTCCCTGTCTCTCCGGCCTGTTCATGTTTTTGTAACAGTTTTAACCTCCCGGTCCGTATAAGCTGCGATCAGATCCCGGAGAGGTAAACCCGCACACATGTTGACCCGTCTGAACCATAACCAGAATGTCGTTTCCCGCTATGACCATAAAAAGGGTCAGGCCAAGAACGAACGCCATAGCGATCGCTACGTCCGGGACGACCACAAGCATTCACAGGACGCCAATCGCCTGCGCGATTTCGCCAGGTCTCAGGGCCGCGTTCCCAAGAACGAAGCCCCTCACCAGATGGGTGGAGAGCTGTTTCGCGACTTCCCCAACCGCGAGGGCTACCAGGCCGATTTTCTGGGCGTCGATCTGCCGCTGCCCAGGCTGGACCCTGAGCTGGAGGCCCAGGCTGCCCCGCTCAAGGATGACCCGAGCAGCCACGAGCTGAAGTATACTCATTTCTCGGTCATCCAGCACAAAGAGCGCCGCACGCCCTTGCTCACCGCCGTCAACGTGGACGGCGCGCAATATGTCGAGCACGAGCGCGATGGCAAGTGGGTCTTCGACTCGCGTATCGAGCGTAAGTATCAGCTCGGTAACGAAGCCTACTCCAACAACTCCTTCGACAAAGGCCACATGGTGCGCCGCCGCGACCCGATGTGGGGACCGGACGCCGGGAAAGGTCAGGACGATACCTTCGTCTATACCAACGCTGCTCTCCAACATTCCGACCTCAATCAGAAGAATTGGTTGGACCTGGAGAACCACGTGCTTAACGGCGCCATCAACGAGCACAAGAAAGTGACCGTATTCACCGGCCCGGTGTTGCAAGAGGATGATCCCAAGTTTAACAACAAGGGCAAAATCAACCCGCCCACCCAGACCCCCCGCGCCTTCTACAAAGTGGCTGTGGAGGCCGATGGAAAAGGCGGTCTGCAAGGCGCCGCCTACGTGATGCACCAGGACGACCTGATCAATCAAGAATCCAAGGGCCAGCACCACATCGAACTCACCAACTTCGACCAGTTCCGCGTGACCATCAAACAACTCGAAGACATGACCCACATCCACTTCGGCGATATCCAGGAAGCCCCCAAGGGCAAGTAACGGCCGCGGTTTCGCTTCCAGTCGGGCGCCAGGGAGACTTCCCTGGCGCTTTTTGCGTTTTGCCAACCGGACCGGCCTAGCAACAGGCAACTATAGGCCCCATACTGGAGTACCTAACGGACCGGGCACCCGTCCTCTTAAGCTTTATTCTAGAGGCGGTCAGCGATCGCCGATTTTACGGGATTGGAGCGCGCATCCATGCTACAGCTAGCCACTCAAAATGAGGACTTTCATCCTTCAGAATTCCTGACGCTGGGCGTCGAAGTCGAAGTGCAGCTGCTGGATCGCAAGTCGCTCGACCTGGCCCCCGTCTCGCCTCGGCTGTTGGCCGCCCTGGGTGATTCCTCAGCCTTCAAGCCTGAATTTTATTCAACGATGCTGGAAATGGTCACTGGAGTCTGTAAAACGGTGGATGAAGCCGAGCGCGACCTGGGAGAATCCAGCTACCGCTTACTGGAAGTGGCGGAAAAGTTCGGCATCGCCATTGCCGGTGTGGGCACCCATCCGTTTGCCGGTCTGGGTCAAGAGGCCCATCTCTATCCGGACCGCCGCTATCGCCGCCTGCTCAAGAAAAATCAGTGGATCGGCAAGAACAAGAATCTTTTTGGACTGCATATTCATTTGGGAATGACCAGCGGCCAGCAGGCCATCGAGTTACTTAACGCCGCTCGTCCCTATCTGGCCTACCTGCTGGCCTTCTCAGCCAGCTCGCCTTTCTGGCACGGTCAAGACAGCGGCCTGGCCAGTTCGCGCGCCACCGTCTTCGAGAGCCAGCCCATCTCCGGCCCGGCTCCGCCTTTGCGCGACTGGCAGGATTATCTGAATCTGACTCGCCAGATGCTGCGCAGCGGTGCCATCGGGAGTCTCAAGGATCTGCACTGGGATATCCGACCCTGCCCTCACTTCGGCACCTTGGAGTTGCGCATTTGTGACGGCCAGGCTCACCTGGGTGATACCATGGCGCTGGTGGCCGTGGTGCAGAGCCTGTTTTCCTATCTGGAAGAGCAGCGCCAGCAGGGACGCTTGCCCGCTCACACCTCCGAGTGGCGTTTGCGCGAGAACAAGTGGCGCGCCATTCGCTGGGGCCTGGAAGCCGAAATGATCACCGACGAGCAGGCTACCATCACCTGCCTGGGGCAGGAGTTGCACGCTCTGTTCCACCGCCTGGAAAGCCACGCCCAACGCCTGGGCTGCGCTCACCATCTGCACCGCGCCCACCTCATCCTGGAGCGCGGTAACAGTGCCCAGCGTCAGCGTCAGGTTTACCGGCGCAGCCGCAGCCTGAAGGCGGTGCTCAACCACCTCATGGAAGAGTTCCGCTTCAACATGGAGCCGGTGGCGCTGGCTATCTAGGGGCCCGGCGCTTAATAAGGTGGGCGTTTCGGTGCCAGAGGCGCCCCTCCCGCAAGGAGCAACGACAAGGCGTATCGGGTTATACGGTGCGGAGTTGCGACGCAGCGGGTGGGGATGGAGCTGGCGCCCAAACGTCTGAGTTATTAAGCGACGGGTCCTAAGCTCCTCCGGCAAAAATCGACCGGGGAGAAACTTCCCGGTCGATTTTTTTCGCGTTGATCAGGCCGCCTCGTCCTCTTCTTCTTCGTAAAACTCGCCGGCCACCTCAAAGAGGGCCTGCAGAAAGATGACGGCCGAGCGGCTGCCTTCTTTGACGATGGGACGCTCCCCAATCAGTTCTTGAAAGCGAAGTTCGAAAATTGGCTCTGTCATTCGTTCCATCCCTCCGTGCCGGCGGGGCCTACTGAGGTCGATTCGGATCGGGATGGGCGGCGATTTTCAACTCATTCACCAGCTTCTGATCCGGTTCCATCAGGTTATTGGTCAGGTCGTTGGCTAATTTCTTCTGCTCTTCGGTTTTTACACTGCCGCGTAGAAAGACGGTCTTCTGCGCCGTATCTACGTTAATATTGCTGGCGTCCAGCTTTTTGCTGGCCAGCAAAGCGGACTTGATGCGGGTGGAACTCATGCCTTCGTCCAGGGCCTGTCCGGCTTTTTTCACTTCCTTTTTGGCCGTTTGTTCCGCTTGCTGCATGCTCTGATCGGCCTTACTGGCCATATCGCTGCGTTCCGCTTGAGAACAGCCTAGCGCCAGAGTGGCGGCGGTCAACAAAATCATCCATTGGTTTTTCATCATCGTCTTCTCCCATCTCGGGTGTATCTCCATCGTATGCGAAACATCGGCGGCGAACAGGACGAGGAGGTACCTCGCCCTCGGTATACCTGTCCTGCTATGATGCAGAACAATGAAAGGCTGGTCGCGAGGACGAAAGATGCTGTGGTTGTTCTTTGTGCTGTTCTTTGGAGCTTTGTGCGCGGCTCCCTTGATGAACTGGTGGGTGCACTGGAGGGCCCGGCCCTACGTGGTGCCGCCGGAGCAAGTAGACCACGCCCAGGTGGGCATCGTGCTCGGGGCTCTGGTTTACGGCCGCAGCGGGCGCCTCAGCCCGGTGCTGGAGGATCGGGTCGACGCGGCCATCGCGCTCTATAAAGCGGGTAAAGTGGAGCGGCTGCTGATGAGCGGCGATCACGGCCAGTCCAATTACGATGAAGTCAACGCCATGCGCCGCTACGCTCGTGACCGCGGCGTTCCCGACGATAAAATCTTCACCGACCACGCCGGCTTCAACACCTACGACACCATGGTCCGCGCCCGCCGGGTTTTTTTGGTAGAGAACGCGGTGGTGGTCACCAACGGTTTTCACCTGGACCGCTCCGTGTTTTTGGCTCGCAGTGCGGGCATCAAGGCGCAGGGAGTAGTGGCCGACAAGCGCGCCTACCTGGACGCCAACTACAACGACTCCCGTGAGTATTTAGCTCGTTGCAAAGCCGTCCTCAACGTTTACATCCTTCGTCCTGACCCGGCCTTTCTAGGCCCCGAGATCCCCATCACCGGTAGCGCCAAAGCCAGCCATGACGACTAGACGACTTTGGTGCTGCGGGGCCAGTTGAATTCGGCCAGGTTCAGGTAGGGATGGGCTTGGCCGCCCGGCTGCAAGCCTTGGCGGGCGATTTTCTTGAGTTCGATGCCGAGCTGTCTGCCCAACTGGTTGATATGATCTTCCTGGGTATCCTTGCCTTCCAGGATCAAGCTGCCCATGTCCTCGACTTTGAGGCATACGCTGGATTTCCACTCCGGGCGCATCAGGGAATACAGGGCGGCGCCGAAGAGATGATACCAGCCGCCGAAATTGTCTCCCAGCGGGGCGGAATCGCTGCGCAGGTAGCTGAGTTTGGAGATGACTTCGCGGTCCTGACGATTGGGATCATAGAGCCCCTCGCTGAGCACGTTCTCGGCGCACAGCAGAGTGCTGTAGAGGTCTCCCTGATTGAGCTTGTAGGCCTGCCCGAAGAGTTGATGAAGCTCGATGGAGCCCTGCTTTTGCTCCAGCATCCAGTCGCGCAGTCCCTTTTCCTGGCCGGTGGGCATCACCACACTGGTGGCTCCCAGGCCCAGGGCGCAAATCAACTTGCTGCGGCCGAAGGTGGGGAAGGGAAAGGGTCGCTCGCCTTTGAGGAACGAGCCGACTCGGCTCCAGAAGCCCAGACCCTGGTAACCTTTGGCATCCTTGCTCCAGACATGCTCGGCGCCAATGCTGGGCTTATACTCCGTCATCTCGCTTCTTAGCGTATCCATCAGGGCGTCCATCTTGATGGGGACCTGGGTGCCTACCTGAAAGTCGGCCCCCTGCTTGTCTTTGAGTGGCTCCGGGGTGGCGTCGCCCTGGTGTACCCAGCGCTTGATGGCCGACCAGGTCATGCTGGCCAGCGACCTGGGAAGCTTGTCGACCAGATTGAGTAACAGAGCGTCAGCAGCTGGGTTCAGGCGGTCGGTCTTAAAAGTGCGATCGGTTTCGGGACGGGCGGCTTTGAGAGCTTTAGAGAAAACCATGCCGTCCACTGCCTGCTCCACCGACTGCGGCTGAAAATCAGCCTGAGCCTGGCGGTTGAGGCAAGCAGTGAAGCTGAGTTTGGAAAAGGGGTTGCCGATCTTCACCCGGCTATTATGGCTAGAAGTTTGGAAAGATCCCTGAAACGACCCAGCACAGGATGGCGCTGACCAGTCCGGCATAGACGTCCATCGTCCAGTGGGCCCGCAAAGCCAGCACCGCGAAGATCTCGTAGAGTCCGATGGCGATGACCAGACCGGTCAGCCAGGGAATGCCCAGGCTGGCCAGGGTCAGCGAGCCGTAGACGGCCAGGCCGGTGTGGCCGGAGAAAAACAGGTCGTTGCTCACTCCGTAGGTGACGAAAAGCGAGGGAAAGCCGGGGTTGCGCCAGATCATGCCCTCGGGAGCGGGTAGAGCCGTCAGGTACTGGGCCGATTGGCGCAACAGCAGCAAGGCTACCAATCCGATGATGGGGCGAAAGCTGGCTCCGAAGATGCCCAGATAAAGTACGGAAAGACCCAGCAGGTCGATGCCCAGTGAACTGGTGATGAGCAAAGCCGATACCGCCCAGGGAGTGCGCGCCAGGTAGGCGTGCAACGGAGCCATCCAGATATGGATCTTGTCGCCGATTTTACCGTCGTCGGGCAAACCCCGCTTGCCCAGGATACTCTGAGTCAAATGCCAGATGCCGATGAGCACCACCACGCCCAGCAGACGAAAGAAGATGTTGAGAGTCATTCGTGATGTAGCTCCACTTTCACGGCGGGAATGCCGCCCCAGGTTTCTCCGTCGGGAATGACGGTTTTGGGAAGCACGAAGGAGCCGGCCAGCACTTTGGCCTTTTCACCGATGGTGGCGCCGCCCATGACGATGGCGCGCAGTCCGATGGTGGCGCCGCGGCCGACTTTGACGGGAGCGATGACCAGGTAGCCGCCCTGGGCATAGTGGGCCAGCAAGCTGCACGAACCGCCCAGGGTGACCTTGTCGCCCAGCTCGATGAGCGAGGGGTCGGCGATGGCGGTGGTGTTGATGGTGACGTTGTGGCCGATTTTCATGCCCATCAGGCGATAGTAGAGGGTGATATAGGGCGTGGCCGAGATGAAGTCGAGAAAAGACAGGCGGGGGAGCAGCGTCATGGTGGCGTGCACGTACCAGCGCAGGGCGCCGGGAGAGACTTGCTTGCCGCGCCAGGGCTGCAGCCGCCCTCCCAGCAGCAAGTTGATCAACGGTGCGATGAGAATTAGCGAAAAGCCATAGACCATATAGGACAGAGCCATGGCGATACCGACCCCGGCGTAATGCCAACCGGGAGTCCAACTGACCATGCAGGAGGTCATCAGATTGTAAGCGTGCACGGCCGGGGCCAGCGCCAGGCCGGCCGTGAAGGCCGCCAGGAAAAGAAAGGGCAGCACGCCCACGGCTTGGAGAAAACTCATCATAGCCGCCGACTCTTCCTTGGACCAACGGAACTTCCTTGCTCCCCCGCTCCGGCTAAGGACTCACCTTCAGGCGAAACTGAACGCAGGCTCCGCCCTCGGGGCGGGAGCGGACGTCCAGCTCGGCACCATGCAAAGCCACCACCCGGCTGGCGATGGCCAGGCCCAGCCCGGAGCTGCCCAAATTCGAAGAATCTCCGGCCCGTTGACGCCGGGCGATCAGCGAGTGCTGAAAGCCAGGACCCTCGTCCAGCACGGCCACGGTCACGAAGTCCCCTTCCCGTGTGGCGGTCACGTCCACGCGGCTGTCCTGAGGAGAGCAGCGGAGAGCGTTGTCGACCAGGTTGGAGAGCACCACCAGCAGTTTGTCGGCGTCTCCCCAGACGCACAGGCGCGGAACTTCCTCCTCGTCGATGCCCTCCAGCCCCAGGCGAATGTGCTTCTTGGCCGCCTCTCCCTCAAAAGTATCCACCACGGTTTGCAGCAGCGAGTAGAGTTCCAGCGACTGGCAGCGCAGCTCGTAATAGTCGAGGTTCTGCAGTTCCACCAGGCGGCCCACCAGCTCCGCCAGACGCCGTGTCTCTCGATCCAGAGTGTGCAGTAAACGGGCGCGCCGCTCATCGTCCTTCTCGTTTAACAAGGACTCCACCGAACCACTCACGCCGGTGATGGGCGTTTTCAGCTCATGAGCCACATCCTCCAAAAATAATCGGGTCTTCAGCTTTTCTTCCTCGAGCTGGGCCACCTGGCTTTGCAACGAAGCCACCAACTTATCGATGCCCTGGCCGATGGCTTCCACGTCATCGCCGCCCTCCAACTGACCGGCCCGTTGGCGCAGGCGTTTCAAACTGCCGCGCCACTGCCCTGAGTAATAGAGGGACATAACGAAGGCCGAAAGAGCCAACAGGACCACCAGGCGCTGCAGCATGCGGCGTAGATCGCCGAGGCGCTGCAGAATTTCGTCGGTGGTATGGGAAACATAAACCACCCCGGCCACGCGCTTGCCGATGTTGATGGGAATGGCCGTGAACAAGGCCAGCGACATGGGACTCTCGTCGCTCAAGCGCGTGTAGCCGCTGTAGTGGCCTTTGAGGGCTTCGCTCACCTCGACGCGAAAGGCTACGCTCGGTTGTTGCGGCCCCACTCCCAGCGAATCCACCAGCAGGCGGCGTTCGCGGTCGAGAATGCGGATACGGCAGCCGCTGGCGTTCTGGGTGGCGCGCGCCAGTCGTTCCAGGTTGGGCAGTTTGTCCGACTCCAGACCTTGACCGGCAAACTCGGCCACTGGACGTCCCACCGACAGCATATAGCCTTCCAGCTCGTTCAGGGATTGCCGTTCAAATCGGCTCAGCCACAACGAAATCAGGCTGCCCAGGGCGACCAGGAAAAGTACGGCCAGCAGCCAGGAAGGCGGGCGTTTCACAAGGCGAGGCGATATCCCAGTCCGCGCACCGTTTCGATCAGGTTCTGGCCCACCTTGCTACGCAAGCGTTTGATGGTGGTGTCCACCACTCGGGCGTCCCCCTCGAAATCATAGCCCCACACTTTTTCCAGCAGAGAATCGCGTTCCAGTACGCGCTCGCGATTTTCATAGAGCACCCGCAAGACCTCAAACTCACGCGCGGTCAGGAGCACCCGGGCTTCCTCGCGAAACACGTCGGCGCGCTGCCAGTCCACCCGCAGTTCGCCCATCTGGGTCTGGGTGAGTTTGCCTTTGCGCAGGTTGCGGCGCAAGCGAGCCATCAACTCACGGGGAGAAAACGGTTTGGTGACATAGTCGTCGGCCCCTAATTCCAAACCGGCCACTTTGTCGGATTCCTGATCTTTCACCGACATGATCAGCACCGGCACTTCGGAATGGCGCCGAATATTGCGCAGCACCTCCAGGCCGCTCAGGCGGGGCAAACGCAGGTCAAGCAGAACGGCCGCCGGGTTCTCGCGTTGGAACATTTCCCAACCCAATCCCCCGTCACTGGCCCACAGGCTGCGAAAGCCCTCTTGTTCCAGGGTCAAGGTCAGCAGTTCGGCAATCGAAGGATCGTCTTCGACAATTAAAATTGTATCCACGGTCATGAAGGGTAAGAGTCTTAGGTGTCAGGCGGGTGACAACCTGTTTTGCGCCGGAAAAGGGGCAGGGCCCTGACGTTGTCAGAGCCCTGTGACACCAGAGAGTCCGAAGAAGCTTCCAAGAACTGTGACGCTGCCCGAGGGACCAGTTCGGGACTCACATCAAATCGCGTATGAGTTTGTTCGCCTCCTGGTTGTCTTCCAACCTCATGATAGGAGTGTTAACGGAGTTCAGGAGAGGTATTCGGATCCCGGGAGCCCGGTATTTCGGTACTTAGTAGCGGTGCCAGCCGGTGCGATCCTGACGCCAGTGGTTGCGGTCCTGATTCCAGCCGGCTTGCTGCTGGTTCCAATCCCAGTTGCGGTGGCTGTTGTAGAACGCCTGAGGAATATACTGGGTCCTAAAATTGCCCTGCGGAAGTGCGGTGACGCGCATTCCGGTCTGGACCCGCCGATCGGAGATGTTGCGGCCATTGACGCGGAATTGAGCCTGCGAGTAAGGGATGAAGGTCACTCCCTGGTTGTTGGCCAGGTAGACACCGTTGCGGTTGGTTCCGGTGACGACCCCGCTGGTGATGGGAGCGGCCGAAGCGGCCAGACTGCCGAGAACCACCAGGGCTGCACAAATCATCTTTTTCATCTTGAATTACCTCCGTGTTTTGACTTGTTTTCTGTGAATTTCTTCCTTCACAGAGTAGCCCCGGAGGCTGAAGCGACTACCCGATTTTTCTGAAGATTCACTTAAGCAATTCATACTACGCGGGTAGGAATTCAATAGGATGAATAGCCATGAATCCGATTCAGCCAGCCCGGCAGCCAGCGCTGCTCGCCGCGGTCGGGCGGAGAATTGCGCACCCGCCGGCGCAGCACCGCTTCGGCGGATTGACTGAAGGCGGCCAGCGGATGGCGGGAAAAGGTATTCGGATTGCATTCTTCCAGCACTTGCAGCAGTCCCCAACCTTGTCCGGCGTAACGCTCCGTGGCTTTGATTCCTTCGCCTTTGAAATTGACATAATCCAACAGGCAGTAAGTTCCCCCGGGAGTCTTGAGTAGCGTATAGAACCGCTGCCTGACCTGCTCTGGATGACGGCTGATCGCGAGCATCTTGGGCAGGGCCTCCTGCAGCCGCAGCACCATGAACTGGGTCTGGTCACCGACTCGCGCAGCCAGGTAGCGGCGCAATTCCTTGAGCCGCGGGCCGTGATAATCGGCCAGGAAGGAGGCCCGGTCCGGCCAGGGACAGGCGGCCGGAATCCACTTGGGCACATCTTGATGGCGCTCGCGTAGAAAGGCGATGAGCTGCGGGAAACTCTCCTGGAAGGGGCCGCTGCGCCCCTTCGGGTACCAGATGAAATGCCCGATACCCAGCGAAGGGAATTCCTCGCCGTAGTTCCAGGATGTTAATCCGTCGATAGTGCCCGAGCATTCGTTTTGCCAGACGCGCAGGCCGGCTGTCTGAGCTTCGCGCGCGTCCACCTGGGCGGGCTGACCCCAGGCCATTCCACTCACAAGCACAAGCAGAATCCATCGTTTCATTGCGACGTCGCCGCCTTAAGACTGTAGACCGCGCGGCCGGTGGCGATGCGCTGATTTTCCCTCTGGAAAACTTCCACGTTGATCACGGCCACCTGGTTGCCGGTGCGCAAGACCGTTCCTTCGGCCAGCAATTCCTGGGGCTGAGCCGGCAACAGATAGTCTACCCGCATGTCCACGGTGCTGCAGCGGCTGCCGTAGGGCAGGGTGGAAAGAGCGGCTGCGCCGGCGGTGGCGTCCACCACGGTGGAAATGACTCCACCGTGCAAAGCCTTACGGAAAGGATCGCCGAGGAATTCCGGCCGGTAAGGTAAACGCACGCGCACCCAGCCCGGTCGCAGCTCCTCGACCAGCAACCCCAGGTACTTGTCGAAAGCGATATGCTCTTCGAAAAATTCTTTGACAGTAGCCATCCACTTTTCATCACCCATGGTTGAGCCGCTTCTCTAAACAGAAAAAGCCCCCTCCGTAGAGGGGGCGGTCGTAAAGCCGGGTTTAACCGCGGCCGTTGGACTCGGTGGCCCAGAGGACGCGCTGGCGAGGGCTATAGATGACCACGTTGCCGTCGTTCTGCACGCGTAACTGAGCGCCCGGGTGACCGGCGGTGTTGGAAGCCCAGATGGTCTGGCCGTTGCCATACATGACCAGGTTACCGTCCGGCTGCATGCGCAGCTCGGTGGCCGGAGCGCCGTTGGTCTGAGTGGCCCACATCACGGTGCCAAAGTTGTTATAGAGCACCAGATTACCGTCTTCCTGGAAGTTCAGATGGTAGCGGCCGTCACTCGACCAGGCCACCTGACCGGGAAACATGGTGCTGCCCGGCTGCAGAATGCCGCCGGCCTGAGCGAAGGCTGAACAGGCCATGGTGACAAAAAGTCCGGCGCCTAAAAGAAACTTACGCATAATAGGTTACCTCCTGGGTGTGAAAACGTTAGGTTGCTTGTTCCCAGGTTAAGGCCCGGGCCGATTTCGCTCCAGGTAAGTCGATACCCAAAGGCAGGTTGTCCGTCCCGGCGCCGACCGAGACCAAAGTTTGAGGTGGTTCCTCTCGAGGAGCTCGAAAGGCTGTCGCGAATCGGGCCTGCGTGCCGCTCAAGTCCGGGGAAATTCTCAAGTCCGGTGGTATGGGCTCGATTAACCTGGACGGTCCCTGCGCCATCAAGGAAGCCACTCTCTCATTTGCACGGCCGTTATATGGAGCTGCGCCAGTGGGCGGCCGGCCGGCACCTGTTGGTGGACGAAGCGCTCTGGGGTATTTACCGGGTTGCTTATCCCGCCGAAATGGATCCCAAGAAATGGGAGACCGACGTGTATTACCTGATTAAACCATGAGTATGCCGATCCGTGAGAAAGCGTACGCCTATTTCTCGTGACCTTCGTCCTGGTGGCTTAAGCTAAGTCCAACGCGGACCGGATGTCCGCCAAACGGAATTGGAGACATTCACAATGTTAAACTGGGCAATTACTTTCTTTATTATCGCTATTATCGCCGCGTTCTTAGGATTCGGCGGCGTCGCCGGCACGGCCGCGGGCGCCGGTCACCTGCTCCTACAAATCTTCCTGGTCGTCTTCGTGCTGGGCCTGATTTTCCGACTGGCCCGGACGGCTTAAAAGCAAAATACTTTTCTCTTGAGTCGCCTCGCAGCTGGAGCGAGGCGGCTCTTTTTATTTTCACTCCACGTGGAGTAGTTGCAGGGCTTCGTTGAGGCTGGTGGTGCCGGCCAGGACTTTGCGGCGCAGGCTGTCGGCCATGGTGAAGAAGGCGCCTTCCGAGGCGGCCTGGTGGGCGATGTCTTCGGCGTTGATTTGATCGCCGCGCAGGCGGCGCAGGCTGGGGGTGAAGTCGAGCAGTTCGTGGACGGCTACGCGGCCGCGGTAGCCGATGTTGTTGCATTCAGGACAGCCCACCGCCATATAAGAGCCCTGGTCGGGGCGCAGGCCCAGGTCCAGCAGCGCATCAGGCGCGTCCTGGTCGGGTAGGCGGCAGCGGGGACACAGGCGGCGCACCAGGCGCTGGGCCAGGATGCCGTTGAGGGCGGCCTGCAACTGATAAAAGGGAATCCCCATGTCCAACAAGCGGGTCACCGCCTGGGGTGCGTCGTTGGTGTGCAGGGTGGAGAACATCTGGTGGCCCGTCAAGGCGGCCCGGATGGCGATCTGAGCCGACTCCAGATCGCGGATTTCGCCCACCAGCACCACGTCGGGATCGTGGCGCAGAATGGCGCGCAGGCCTTGTGCATAGGTGTAACCGATGTCCGGCTGGATCTGAATCTGGGTGATGTTGGCCAGTTGGTACTCGACCGGATCCTCCAGGGTAATGATCTTCTTGGCGATCCCGCTGATCTGATTGAGGGTGGCGTAAAGCGTGGTTGATTTGCCTGATCCGGTCGGGCCGGTCACCAGCACGACCCCGTGAGGACGGGCCAGAATGCGCTGGTAGCGCTCCAGAATATCTTTTTCGAAGCCGAGTGCGGTCAGATCCATCGACACGGCATGGGGGTTTAGGATACGGATGACGATGCCTTCTCCATGCACGTTGGGAATAATGGACACGCGCAGGTCATATTTCTTGTCATCCACCATGATGCTGGCGCGGCCGTCCTGAGGTAGACGCCGTTCGGCAATATCCAGGCTGGAGGTGATCTTGATGCGCGAAACGACGGCCGCGTAGACCGGTTTGGGAGGGGCGGGATATTCACGTAATTGCCCGTCGATGCGGTAGCGCAGCAGAATCTTGTGCGGAAATGCCTCCAAATGCAAGTCGCTGGCGCCCAGACGAATCGCCTGCATAATAATGTGATCGACCATTTTGACGGTGGGGACGTCGCGGTCCTCGATGACGGCCGACTGTTGCACCGCTCTGGTCTCGCCTTCCACGGCGGCGGTCATGGCCTCCAGGGCCTGGCTTGAGCTTTCCGCTGTGATCATCGAGCGATTGAGCGCCTCGTCGATATCTTTGCTCAGAACCAGCACGGGTTCGATAATGCAGCCCGTCAATTGGGCGACGAAATCTTGGGCCTGGAGATTGTCCGGGTCGCTGACGGCCAGGTAAAGGCGATTGCCGACGCGGAAGAGGGGGACCGAACGCACGCGGCGCGCTTGCTGTTCGCTGAGCAGGCTCACCGTTTCCTGATCGGGTTGATAGCGTCGCAGCGAAAGCACCGGGCAATTATAATGCAGCGAAGCGGCCTGGAAGGCGTCGTTCTCGCTGGCCCATTTGCGTTCCAGTATGAGTTCTAAAGGCTCGCTCGAGCGTTGCAGCATCTGCCGCTGCTCATCGTCCAGGTCGAGACGGTCGTACCAGCTCAAGGCCGGCACACCAGCCCGATGGCTTCATCGAAGAGGGCCATGTCGCTGGGACCGCTGCTGCTTTGCAGTTTGAGTTGGTTCCATTGGTGGCGCGTCACGGGCAGGCTGAGAAATTCGCTGAGCCGCTCGGCCAGGCCCTTCCATAAGGCCGTACCGCCGCTCAAAATGAGTTGGGTCGGCACCAGTTGAGAGTATTTTTGCGAGGCATAAGTCAGGGAACGTTGCACCTCTCCCAGCCAGCGTTGCACAAACGACTCGACCTTAAAGTCTTTCTCGCTCACATCATAGGCGCGCTTACGCCGCTCCGCCTCGGCCCAATCCACCTGATCGCCCATCTGGAAGGCATAAGTAAAATCGCTGCCGGCCAGGCGAAATTTCCGACAAAAATAGGGGTGGGGACCCTTCAGTAAAATCACCGCCGTGCGTTGGTAGCCCGAGAGAACCAGGGCTGTCACCTGCTCGGGCGGCAAGGTCAGGTTGCGGGTGACCCCCCGCAGGCGGGCTACCATCCCTGGCGTGGGGGCACTGACTTCGAAGCCTGCCTGTGTGAAAGCCTGGAGGTGCGCTTCCTGGACGGCTTTGGGCACGGCCACGAAAAAGATTCCTTGCGCGTGGCTGTCCATAAGAGCCGGGACCAACTGAGGAAATAAGTTGACTTCGTGAAGGGGGTGAGGAATTTCGCGGGCCACAGCCGAGGGAATGGCCACCTGAAGCTTATCCGCGCTGAGTTTGGGCAGTTCCAGGTAGCCGCTGGCGCTGGTGGGGCTGTGCAAGGAGAGATGCACTTTGCTCTTCCCCTTGGAAGGTAACTCCCCGGCCAGGGCGGCCAGGCGCTGGTGCAGAGCCGGCCCTTCCAGCTTTTGCTCCTGGCTGGAACGATCAGGAAGGACGGGGAACAAGGAAACGCTGCACGAGGTGCCCTTACTGTCCAGTGTGCAAACCTTCAGCGAGTCGCTGCCCAGATCGATGCCGAGATGAGTTTTCTTGCCCCAGAGCATCGCCTCTGCTTCGGATAGCCCCCAAGCCTTCCCTACCAGCGCTGGCGAAAGAGTACGCTTACTCCGGAGCTGCTGCCGCCTCCGGAAGTCTCGCCACCCAACGAGAATTCGCTCAGGGACTCGTCATAATGCACCCAGGAGGCGCCGGAGATCTTCACGTTATTTCCCGAAAGCGAGCCGTAGACGGTGGAGCCATTACTCAGGTTGGCGGTGGCGTTGGGCCCGTAAACCACGCCGGTTAATTGGGTGCCGCCTTGTTGATCATAGGTGGAATTTTCGGCCATGTTGATCTGGAGTAGCGAAGGGCTCACCTTGGAATTGGAAACGGCGGCGCCGTTATTCAGGCTAAAGGACTTGGCTACGTAGATTTTCACCGGTCCATCGCCGGCCACCTGGATGCTGGCGCCACCGCCGATGTTGAAGCTGTTGACCACGTAGGTCCCGGCCTTCAAGGTCAGCGTCCCGGCGTTGCCGATGGAAACCGAATCATAGTTGCCGGGCGCCAGGCTGTTGGTGCCCCAGCCCATGGATACACTGGTCTTGCCCACGGCCGAGGGTAAAGCGACGGCCGGCATTTCTTTGGGAGTGGACTGCAGGCTGGAGGAGACATAGCTGGTGCTCCAGTCTCTCCAGACGGTATAAGCGCTGTTCATGGTGGTCCCGCCCGAGCTGTTGGGATCTAATGTACCTTTAGGTCCGATAGCGATGGGGCCGTACACTTGGGAAGCGCCCTCGAGGATCACCGAGCCGGCGCTGGTGGAATTGGTCAGCACACTGCCGTTCTTGGAGCCGGTCGCATAAGCACCCTTGGTGCTATTGTAGGAATCGACGAAGGAGCCTCCGGAAAGTCGGACACTGGCTCCGTAGACGCCGGGCAGGCCTTTGCTGCCGCTGCTGCCGACCTTGACCAGGGCTCCGCTGCGCGCGTTGGCTTTGCCCAGGCTGAAGCCGCTGGCCAACACGAAGAGAAAGCCGCTGGGCACATTTTGGCCGTCGGGCATGGCGGCTCCTGGCTGCAGCACCTGGATGGTGTAGGTCTCCGGTCCTTCCGCCAGCAGTTGCGGCGTGCTCACGCCTGTGTAGGCGGCATTGCCGGCCAGTTGCTGCAAGGCCACGGCCAGGCCCGCGTCGGCCGCATTGGCGGCCTGTCCGGCGCGCACCTGTAAGGCGGCGAAGCGCATCTGCTTGCGACTCTGATCCTGTAAGACAAAGGCGATCAATAACATCAAGAAGCACAGTAGGACGGCCAGGGGCAGGATGAAAGCGCGTCGCCGGGGTCTCAATTGAGCGCGTCTCCGGAAGAAGCAATTTCCACCTGGTAACCGTTGCGGTCGGAGAGAACCACCCGCACTCGGATGACTCCATTGGAGGGGCCGGTCACACTGAACAAAGAGACGTTCTGAGAGATGACCCGCCGAGACCAGTTGGCGGGAAGCAGCACAGTCGGGCCGGTGGTCAGTTCTCCGCCGCTGGCCACCGGTGTCACGAAGGCCTGCCAGGCCTGCCAGACCTGGCCTTTGGCGCTGTCGTAGCCGAAGGCTTTCCAACTGCTCCAGGTCAGGTTGCCCGAAGTATCAAAAATCAGTTTGCTCGAATTGACGGCCGAAGCCTGGGCTATCAGCACCCCGTTGATGGAGGTGTTGGCCAGGATGTAGGTGTCATGGCTGGCCATGTAACTGCGGATCACCCGGTCGACCACCTTTTCCCCGCCCAGAATCAGTTCCTGGCGCAGCAGGTTGCGCTGGGTCTGGCGCAGGGCGTAAACGAAAAAGGTCATCATCAGGGTGCAAGTAATGCCCAGCAAGAAAGACGACACGAGCGTCTCCATCAGAGTCATTCCAGCTTCAGGGCGCGACAAGGGTCTTCAGCTCCACCAAATGTGTGCGCCGGCCTTCCACCCAACTGACCTGGGAGCGCACCAAGAGCATAGTTCCGCTGCTGCTGACCACCAGCCGGGGCGTATAAACGGTGGCGGATTTGCCGGCCGTCTGGCGGACGCTGCCCAGACTTTGCGTTCCCAGCGTGGGCTTGAGCGTGCCGGCGCGTAGCGACTCCAGGGTTTCGCTGCACAGGCGCAGAGCCACCCGGGTTTGAATGGCCTGGCTGTAGCCGCGGTCGCTGCTGGCCAGAGTGGTAAACATCGACATCCCGCTGACAAACAGCAATGCGAAGGCGACTACCATTTGCATCAAGAGAAAGCCGCGCCGCATGCTCACATCATCAGGGCCGGCAGATTGAGGAAGGGCAAGGCCAATCCTAAAATCACACCGCCCAGGAGGATGCCCACCACCACCGTCAGAGCCGGCTCGATCAGGCTGGTCAGGGCTTTAATGGCGTGCTCGCAACGCCGCGTATAAAAACGATCCAACTCGTGGAGCATTTTGTCGAGCGAACCGGAACTCTCGCCAGTGGAAACCATCTCCACCGCCATCGAGGGAAAGAAACCGCTCCCCCGCATGGCGGAAGAAAGCAGCTCGCCGTGGGTTACCCGGCGCCTCAGAACCTGGATGACTTCGACCATACGCAAACTGGAAGTGGCTTCCCCGAGCACCTCCAAAGCAGTCGAAAGGGGCAAACCACTCCGATAAAGCAGGCCCAGGGTGCGGGCGAAGAGGGAGACGTTCAACAGGCGGTAGACTTCGCCGAAAGGCCAGCTGACCAATACCACCCGCTCCACGAACCGCCGTGCTCGAGGATGTTTTGAGAGGCGCTGGTAGAGCCATACCGCCAGGGCCAGACCCAATATCCACATCCACCACATTTGCGAGAGGCTCAAGCCGACCAACACTAAAAAGCGCGTGGGCAGAGGCAGTTCGGCTCCCATGGCGTCGAAGACCCCTTTGATTTGCGGCACCCCCCAGCCCAGCATGGCGGCCGACAAAAGGCCCGCCACCACCAACACGAAGATCGGATAGGCGATGGCCGAGCGAACCTGGCTGGTGAGAGCTTCGCGACCTTCCATATCGAGCGCGAGCTGGGCCAGGATCTCGGCCATCTTGCCGGAGACCTCGCCGGCCTGAATCAATTTGGGCTGGTAGGGAGCAAAAACATCAGGGTGCTCGCTCATGGCCTGGCTCAAGGTCAGCCCGGAGGAGAGCGAGGCCGACATTTGAAAGAGCACCGCCTGCAGGCGCGGGCTGTCGGAATCTTCAGCCATGGTGTCCAGGCTCTGTTTGAGGGGTACGCCGGCTCCGGTGGCCACCGCCAATTGCTGGTAGACGCCCAGAATTTGTTCCGTGCTCGGACCGCGCCGCATCATCGCTAGAAGTGATCTCTTGGGGATCAGCTCCGTCAATTCGGTGACCAGGGGATACTTTTCCGAGAGTGTTTGCAGGGCGGCATTCCGATCGGCCGCCTGCAGCGTTCCCGTCACCGTATGATTTTCAGCGTCCTGAGCCTCGTAAGTAAATCTCGCCAATATCCCGTCTCCTGCCCTTGGGGGTTCGGCCTGATTTGGGGGGGTCCTGGGAACCACGGGGAAATGCCTGGACAAGCGCGAACGGCCCCCAGCATGAGCGAAACCATTCAAGTTTACGTGGTTGAGGACAGCCCCACCCAGGCGCTGGGGGTCAAGCGCGCTCTCTTACAATTACCCCAACTCGAGGTAACCCTCTTTCACGATGGACTGGAAGCTTATCGCGCGGTGCAGCGGAACCAGCCGGGCCTCTTGTTGATGGACCTGATTCTACCGTCCCTGCACGGCCTGGCCTTGTGCCGGCTGCTAAAATTTCACCTCGACTACAAACATATCCCCCTGCTAATTTTCAGCTCGATTACGGAAAGCGATATTGCCGAGCAGGCCCGGCGCGCCGGGGCGGATGACTTTCTGGCCAAGCCCTTTGACCCGGCTGAGTTGGTGGAGCGGGTCAGGGCGCTACTGGCTAAAGTGACGGCCTCGTGAAGCTTTTGCCTCTGGAAGTTTGGGAGGAGCTCTGGGCCGGTCTGGAGGGGGGGTTGCAGGAGCCGCTCTCTCTCCCGGACTTGCGCTGGTTGGCCCGCCAGGGCCGCTGGGCTTGCGAGTTCTCGCGCCGCGATGAGGGCCCGCAACTTTTTGACCTGCAAGTTTGGGCCCGGGATCTGAACCAGCGCCATGACCTGCAGTTGCAGTGGGCGGAAGGCCTGCCAACCCTGCGCCGGGGCCGTCCTCAGGCCCTGGAATATCTGCTGCTGGCTCTGGGCTGGCGAGGATTCGCGCCCCTGCGTATCGGCGGGGACGACGCCGAGCTTACCTTCGAGGCCGCCGGGACGGTTGACGAAGAAAGCTTGCGCGGTCCGTTGCTGGCTTATTTGCTGGCTCAGTTGGGAGCGCGCCTGGACGATGGGCGGCTCTTGCGCTGCCCTTGTCCGGCTCAGCAGTCGGGAGTTCCTGTCGATCTGGAGGCACTCAATCGCTCCTGCATGGATGATGCCGAGTTCGAACGCGAACTGATCGAGACGTTCACGGCTGAGGGACGGCGCCAACTGGCCAGCCTGGCCTTCAACTATAGTTCGCACACGCTGCATTCGCTCAAGGGCAGCGCGGCCATGGTGGGAGCGCTACGCCTGGCTGAAATGTTGGGTGAGCAGGAGAAAGCCCTGCAAAAGGACCGGTTGCCCGAACTGGAAGCCGAATTCCAGCGCGTGGTAGCCTTTTTGCAGTCTAGAGTAGAGCTTTCAGGTCCTCGAGGCTGAGCACGCTGGGAGAGCCGTCCTGAGCCAGCACTGCTTCGGCTAACTCGCGTTTGCTCTGGTGCAATTCCAGCACTTTTTCCTCGACGGTTTCGCGGGCGATCAGACGGTAGACGTTGACCGTCTGGGTCTGGCCGATGCGATGGGCACGGTCCGTGGCTTGATCCTCAACAGCCGGATTCCACCAGGGGTCCAGGTGCAACACGTAGTCGGCTCGGGTCAGTGTCAGCCCGGTGCCGCCAGCTTTCAGGCTGATCAGGAAGATACGGAAGTTGCCCTGCTGGAAATCCTCCACCAGGGCGCGCCGTTCTTCCACCACCGTGGAGCCGTAAAGAGTTCGGTAGGGCAGGCCTTCTTCGTCCAACTGGCGGGCCAGGCGCTTGAGCAGGCTCACGAACTGGCTGAAAACCAGGATTTGGTGGCCCTCAGCGCTGACTTCCGCCAGCATCTCCACGGCCGTCACGATCTTGGAGCTGGCCGCCATCCATTGCTCATCCACCAGCGCCGGATCACAACAGGCCTGGCGCAGGCGCGTGAGCGCCGTCAGCAGGCTGATTCGATCTTCTTTTTGCATTTGCAGCGCGCCACGGCGGATCTGGTTATAGAATTCGCGCTCCTGGCTGGAAAGGTCGATACGGTGCACTGTTTCCAACTTGGCCGGCAGTTGCGGGGCCACCATTTGCTTGCGCCGGCGCAGGATAAAGTGGGCCACTTGCGAGCGCAGCCGGACCAGCCGCTCGTTCTCCGCTCCCTCTTCGTTCCGGCTCAGGTAGGTCTGGCGAAAGCTGTTTTGCGAGCCGAGCAAGCCGGGATTGAGGAAGTTCATCAGACTCCACAGTTCCAGCAGATGGTTTTCGATGGGCGTGCCGGTCGTGGCCAGGCGGGCGCGCGCATGCATTTGGAAGGCGCTCCGGGCCGTGGCCGAGGTAGGATTTTTGATTTTCTGAGCTTCGTCCAGCACCAGGCAGTTCCACTCTCGCTGGCCCAGCAACGCGTGATCCTTGTGAAAAATGCCGTAACTGACCACGATGACTTCAAACTCGTCCAGCTTCTCCGCCGCCAGATGGCGGACCGGGCCCGGCCCCTCGTAGAGCATGACGCGCAGGTCGGGTAAAAAACGCTGCGCCTGCTCTTTCCAGTTATAGGTAACGGAAGTAGGCGCCACCACCAGGCTGAGGCCCTGAGCGCGTCGGTGATAGAGGACGCAAAGGGTTTGCAAGGTCTTGCCCAGGCCCATGTCGTCGGCCAAACAGGCGCCCAGACCGGCGTGGAGAGTGCGCAGCATCCACTCCACGCCTTCTTTTTGATAGTCACGCAGGCGTTCCCAGAGCTCGGCGGGGAGGTCGGGGCGAATTTCGCCGGCCTCCTCGATCAGGGCGGCCAGGCGGGAGAACTCGTGATTGTTGGTCTGGTCCTCGAAAAAATGTACCTGACCGGCCACCAGGCGAGCCCGCAAAGGGTCGATGGTACCGGCGTTCATGTCCTCGGGTAAGAGCGAGTTCAGCGTTTCTAACTGCCCGCGCAAGGCGTCGTCGATCTGCACGAAGGTATCGGGAGCCACGGCGATGGCGTCGGGATGGTGACGCACCCGCTCGAGCAAGTCCAGCAAGCCGATCTGGTGTCCCTGACCTAACTGTAGTTTGCCGCCGATTTCGAACCAGCCTTGTTTTTGGCCGATGGTGGCTCGCAGGTTATGCAGTCCGGCTTTGCCCAAAACCTGGAAGGGCTGGCCGTGGGGCCACTGCACTTCAAAGGGACTGTCTTTCACTTCATGGAGCAGGCGCAGGCAGTTGCTCACCCCCTTGCAGAGAAACCAGCTGCGCCCACCGCACTGGTCGCGTAACCAGGGCCGGGCCTGGATGGCCGCGTTCAATTGCTCCTGGAGAAAGGGGACGTCGTTGAGTTCGGAGCGCACCCGCAGGTGGACGATGAAATTGTGCCGCCCTGAGGGGCGGATCACCACCAGATAAGGATGACCTCCCGGCTCCAATTCCGGCAACACCAGCGGCGTGGCCCTGGCCGTTGCGCCTGCGCTTGAGTCCACAGGCAGTTGCTCGGCTTCGGCCAGAGCCAGTTCCAAACGCTCCAGTTGCTCCAGGGCTGGATCCTCCTGAAGATGTCGCCGGGCGGCCTGTTCCAGTTGGTGCAGTACCTGAAAGCTGCGCTCCGAGACCCCCAGGTCGCTGGCCAAAGAGAGCAGTTCGCGCGACTTTTCCACGTTGAGAGGCCCGTCGCAGAGCGCCACCACCAGACTGAAGCTGAGCATGCGCAGCCTCGAACTGGTCGCGTCCAGCTCGGGAGCAGGCAGCTGCAGGTTGGCCAGCGGGCGGGTTTGTAGATTCCATAGGGCGCGATCCTGCAGGTTATCCAAACTGCCACGCACCAATCGCGAAATAACCCGGGCTTCCCTCTCGCTGAGGGGACCATCGCAGCGCCCCACGCGCAGGAAACAATGGAGGGGCAAGAGGCTATGCGCAGGCAGGGCCGGCTTCTCCAGATCCAGGCCAACCAACCAGGGAGCGGGCTGAGAGGGGAGTTGCCGGTAGAATTCACCGAGCAGCCGTTGCAGGCGCCGGATTTCCTGGGCTGGCGGCTGATCCTCTCCGGCCAGTTTCTCCAGGTAGTGCTGATGCAGGGCCAGGAATTTTTCATGCAATCGGTCGGGGTCGTAACGGTCGGGCAAAATGCCGAAGTAGGCATAGTCGACGTAGGGAGGGCGGCACATCTCGGCAAAGCGCTCGACCACGGCTGGCACGGGTAGCGAGGTGCTCAGCCGCCGGGCCACCCCTTCCAGGGCCTGGCGTTCGTGGTCGTGGATCTCGAGGTCGACAAAGGCCACCGCCACCGCTCCACGGAAGACCCGGTCGCGCAATTCTTGGGGGAAGCCGGCCACTTTTTGGGCTGAAAGAGGTTGGCCCAGTTGCTGATGGTCCAGGGAGCGATGCACGGCCAAACCCAGCAGGGTTTCGAAAGGCTCGCGCACATCGGCGGGCAACTCGAATTCCACCGCCAGCAAGTTGCCGATCAGGGACATTTCTTCCGAGCGCACCACTCCGTCGGCGGTGGCGATTTCAAAGAGCGTCTGGAAAACCAGATCGGCTACCTCGGCCGGGTCGAGCTGATCGAGGCGGCCGGGCCGGCTGTCGCTCAGAAAAAACATCCCTTCTCGCTCGCCGACTTTGCCTTCAGCTTTGAGGCCGTGGACCTCCATTTCGAGTTCCAAGGCGGTGGCCTGAAAGACTTCCAGTTTCTTGAGTTTGCTCAATAACTCGCGCAAATTCAGGGGGCCTCTCCAGAGACGCAGGCAGCCCAGCAAAAGATCCCGGCACGAGGGAGGTCGATCCAGGCTGAAAACGACCAACTTCTTGTCCACCTCGGCCACCACGCCCGGCGAGAGCGTCTGTCCGATCAGCGAGGCCAGCGTCTTTTCGTCCACAGAACGGCCGAAAAATTCCTGGCAATCGGCCTGCAACTGGCTGAGTGGCCCGGGTACGCGCCCGCTCAGCCGCAGATGTTCCAGGAGTTGCTGGCGAGAGGCGTCGGTGCAGATGAGCTTGCCCTCGGCCAACCGACAGCCGAAGGCTTGCAGCAGCGAAGCCAGCCGAATCAGGTTGCCCACCACGTTCTTTTCACAGGTGATGGCTCTGGAGAGTTCCTCCACGAAGAGCCAGCCCCCCAACTCCTCGGTGGCCGCCTTTAACTCGAGGGCCAGCTGGCCCAACAAGGGGGCTACAAAAGCGGGCAGCTCCCAGTAAACGCTCTTGGGATTGCAGTGAGCGCTCTTGAGCTGAGAAAGCACTCGAGTGTGCTCCCCCAATCGCTCCAACAGCCCATGGATCATGGAGCCCAACGCTTTGTAACGCGCCCGGGGCGTGGAAGTCTCCGCCACTCCCCCCGAGGCCTTCTTTGAGCTCATCTAGTTTCTATGCAACAGACAAGCCCGGAGGGCCTTCCCGCCGGGTCAGGCGGCTTTGGGGGCGGGCTTGGGTTTGCTGTGGAGTTCGATGCCGGTGGTGGCCTGGCTGGTCTGGCCGTTCTTGCTGATCTGGCCGTTGCTGTTGGTGCTGCGACCGTAGTCGTCGACTCTGGCGCCTCCCTGGCGGTTGCCGGTGACCACTTCGGCGTGGCGGTCGTTGTAGATGATGGCGGCTTCGCTGCCCCGGCCGGCTCTGACGTCATTGACGGCCGTCTGCACGCTGGTGCGCGTAAAAGGAATGCCCAGGTCGTGGGCGGCCTGCTCAGGGAAGCGGCCTTCGCCCTTGGGATTGGAGACCGGGTCAACCACTCCGTTGGTGGCGTTCAGGGCCTGCTGGTAGGTCAGGTTCGGGTGTTCAGCCTGGTAGTTCTTGGCCATGACGCCAGCGGCCATCACCGCCTGGGCTTTGGAGGCGCTATCGGGCCCTTCGAAGTCGGCCGTCTTTTCGGCGGCGGCCAGTTCCGCCTGGCTGAGCTTGACGGTGCGGCCGTCCTGAGTGGTGACCAGGTAGCCCTCCTCGGTTTTCTGCACGCTCTGGAAGATGGCGTTGCCACTTTCGGCGGTGGCGGCCTTGATCACGGCCACTGACGAACAGTTACCGGCCGTATCCCCCTGGGCCCAGGCTTCGGGGTTGCGGAAATCGGCCGGTTCGTTGGCCATGGCCTGGTCGAACAGCCCGGCCAGCTTCCAGGTTTGCTCCGGGCCGGCCCCGGGAGCGTCGTTCTGGGTGGCGGCCGCTTGACCGCCGCCGTCCGCGGCGGCCTGCGGAGAGCCACCCCCGCCGCTGCTGCTGCCGGTGCCGCCCGGAGCACCGCTGCCTGCCCCCTCGCCCGCTCCGGGGGTGAGGCCGTCCTGGCCCATCCCGGGCAGCAAGCCGGCCTGGCTCAGAATCTGTTCGACCGCCTGCTGCAGTTCCGGCGGCAAGGCCACTCCCTGCATCTGGGCCGCCTGGTACTCTTGCTGCAGTTGCTGCAACGAGGTGGAGGCATCGGCACCGAAGCTTTGGGCCAACTGAATCTGTTGAACGGTCTGAGCGATCGAATCAACCAGGAGGTTTTGCATCCCATCCAACATCTCGGCGGAGAAATTGGCACCGTCATAGTTTCCAACAGGTTGTCCGGCGGTCAGGCTCGGGCCGGCAGCTCTGGAGGGACTCGAGAAGTCCATTGCGCGACTAAAGAAGTTTCCCATTGATCCGAGGCTGAGCGCCATAATTCCCTCCAAGCCGTCCCCTGTGGGGGTATATTCAGAGGATACTCAGCTGCTTGTAGACGTTAATGAAATGGCCTCGGAAAGGTTGAACTTTTCGTAACAGTTGTGAATGTCTTCGTTCATATATTGCCTGCTCCAGGGTCGAGAATTTTATTTCTGTTTCGCACCCTGACTCGTCTACTTGGGCTTACTGGCGATCAGGCAGAAGAAGTAAGGTTGGTTGCCGGTGATTCGGCGGGCTCCCAGCTTAATGGTGAACATCCCGCTGATCTTAGGCACCAGGTTCACGATGGCCACGCTGTCGGGGCGGGGATCGTTGGCTTCAACCTTGCCCTTGGAGTCGATCAGGCGCAGCGTCAGATCGGTGATGCCTTGGGAGCCCACGCCGACCAGCTTGTATTTGTTCTGAGCCGAAAGTTGGCGCTTGAGGGTGTACTCGCCACCGGGCGCGAGCCGGTCAAACTCCACGTGCAAAATCGTGAAACCGGCTTTGACCACCTTGGGAGAAACCGCTCCCAACTTGGAGTAAAGTTCGCTCAGGTCGTCCTTGGCCGGCTCTTCGGCCAGCGCCACCGAGGCCAGCAGGATCAGGAAGCAGAGCCGCATGTCAAGCCTGCATCAAGGCCAGCAGCTCGCTGGCGCTGAGGCGCAGTCCTTCCTCTGCCCCTTCCAGCAGGCCTTGAGCCAGCTCTCGCTTTTGGCGGTGCAGCGCCAGGATTTTTTCCTCTACCGTGTCCTTGGCTACCAGCCGGTAGACGGTGACCGGACGCAGCTGCCCGATGCGGTGTGCTCGGTCCGAAGCTTGATCCTCGACCGCCGGGTTCCACCAGGGATCCATGTGGATCACGTAATCCGCTCCGGTCAGATTCAAGCCGAAGCCACCGGCGCGCAAACTGATGAGGAACACCTCGCCATCACCCGCCTGAAAAGCCTTCACCCGGCGGCTGCGTTCCTGGGCCGGGGTGGTGCCGTCGAGGTACTGATAGCTCAACTGCTGCTGGTCCAGTTCCTGGCGCAAAAGCTGCAGATGGTCGACGAACTGGCTGAAGATCAGAGCGCGATGGCCTCCCTCGCGCATGTCGTTGAGCAATTCGCGCACGGCTTCCAACTTGGAACCTTCGCCCGCCTTCTTTTTGGGCTCGACCAGAGAGGGATGGCAGCAGGCTCGGCGCAAGCGGGTCAACTCGGCCAGCACCTGCATGGCTTCGACCTCGCTGCCGTTGAGTTTCTCCAGCGCCCGCGTGCGCAAGGCCTCGTAAAAGGTGCGCTCGGAGGGGCTGAGCGGAACTTCCAGCGTGATATCGGTGCGCGCCGGCAATTCGTGCAGCACCTGGGTCTTGGTGCGCCTCAACAGGAACGGATGGACCAGCTTCTTGAGGTGCTGGCGGGCCGGTGCCTGACCGGCTTCGATGGGAGCGATAAAGCGCTCGCGGAAACGTTCCAGGCTGCCCAACAGTCCCGGATTGAGGAAACGGAAGAGCGCCCACAGTTCTTCCAGGCGGTTTTCCACCGGGGTTCCGGTGGTGACCACTCGAAAGTCGGAGGGAATCTTGAGCACCGCTTGAAAACGCTGGGTGGCGTGATTCTTGATGGCCTGGGCTTCGTCCACCACCAAAGTGGCGAAGGTGCGCGCGCTCAAAATCTTGAGTTCGCGCACGACCACGCCGTAGCTGACGAGCAGGACATCGAAAGCTTCCGCTTTTTCCACCACGCTCTGGCGCTCCCCGTCGAGCAGCCAGTGGACCCGCAGGGTGGGGGCGAAACGGCGCGCTTCCTCCAACCAGTTGCCACATACCGAGGTGGGAGCAATCACCAGGGCCGGGCCCAGCGGCGCCCGGTGCACCAACAGAGCCAGAGTTTGCAGGGTTTTGCCCAGCCCCATATCGTCTGAAAGACAGGCTCCCACCCCCCAGTGAGCCCGCTGGCTCAGCCACTCGAAGCCTTCCCTCTGGTAAGCGCGCAACTCGGCCTGGAAAGTCTTGGGGAGCGGAGGCTTGATCGAGTGGCTGTCGTTGAGGCGCGCCAGACGTTCCTGAAAGTGCTCGTCACCTTCGGTGGGGGCGATTTCTTGCAGAGCCCCGATCAGCAGACCATGAACTTTGATGGCTTTGCCTTTGGCCGGTTCGACCAGGTTGGAGAGTTCTTGTAGGCGGCGGCGCAACTCTTCGGTCAGAGCCAGGAACTCGCCCGAGCCCAGGGCGATGAATCGACCCGTTTGATTGCGCATGCGCTCCAACAAGTCCTGAAGTTGCCAGTGTTCCTCGGCCGATAGTTCCAACTGTCCCTGCACATGGAACCAGTCGCCTTGCGTCTGGGCCTGCAGGCGCAGATTTTCGCCGCCCACCCGGTGGCGGATGCGCAGCGATTGTCCTTCCGGCCATTCCACCGTCAGGGCCTCGGCCGGCAGGCGTCCGATTTGCTCGAGAACCTCCAGGCTGGCCGGCAAGTCGGGAGTGACCCAGTGGGCCGTGCCCTGCTCCGGCCTCAGGCCCGGGCAGGCCTCCAACACCCGTTGGCAGGCCAGACTCTCCGACTCCAGATTGCGCACCGCCTGGACCCGGCGCCCATGCTGGCGCAACAGTACCCTCTGGCCCCCGTGGGTGGGGGGATACTCGGGTCCATCCGCGCCTAAAGGGCGGACCAGCATGTTCAATTCGAGGCCCTCACGCAGGGGGCGGATGCGCAGGTAGAGAGTGGGGTCGCCGGCCACTTCCTGGACCGCTTCGCTGGCCAGGTCGGAAGCGATGGCGAATTCAGCCGGCAGCTTATCCAGCAACAATTGCACAGCCGCCTGCTCGCTCTCGGGCACTTCCAGGCCATCGCCCAGAATCTCGCTAAATTCTCGCAGTAGCGGGTCGAATCGATAGACTTTTAGCGTGGTGTGGCCGACCAGCTCGATCACCTGGCCGCTCGAGTCCAGGCAACTGGGCAGGATGCGCACGGCCAATCCGTTTGGGCCTTTGTTGACCTGAAACTCGGGGCGGCCCTCCACGATCTCGATTTGCTGGCCGGTGTCTTCGTGGAACACTCGGGGATGGCCGACCAGCGAGTGGAATACGTCGCTCAAGGTAAAATCGCGGGCCAGCGCCTGGCGGAAGACGCGCAGATCGTATTCATCGGCGCAGGCGGGAGGGGTGCGGAACAATTCCAGTTGGCGGCCTTTGGACCAGCCGCCGCGCTTGGCCTGGCTTTGCAGCTTGGGCACTGCTTCCCAGCCGGCGGCCGCCGGCCGGACCGTCCAGATGATCCGTTCCTCGGGCTCGAAACGGGGTTTCTGGGCCAGGTCGAGTAACTGTTTGAGGCGTAGCTTCCAGGGCTGCTCGGGCACCACGCAGTCCCAGGGGCAGCATTCGGCGCGAGGGTGAGCGAACTTGTGCAGAAAGCGCTGCAGCTGCCGTTCCACCCAGAGAAAACCTTGGGAATGGGCTTGCTGAGCTAACTGTTGGCCGCTTTCGCGCAATTGCCCCTGCAATTCTCGGTCGTTGACCGTCAGGGCGCAACTGGCCGCCGTCAGCCAGAGGGAAGTTCCCGCTCCCTCGGCGGCGTTGAAACTGGGCCGGGCATGGCGCGCTTTGCCCTGGCGCTGGTCGCACAGCCAGCGCAGCCAGGGATCGACCCCCTGCAGCTCAGGTCCGCAGCAGACCTGAGCTTGGGCCGCCTCACCCTGGCGCAACAGGCAGAGAACCCGGGCCAGGCGGGTGATAGGTAGGTAAAGAACCGGATTTTCGGTGCGGCTGGCCGCCTGGGCGAAGCATTCCAGTGCCGTGTCGTAGCGTTTGAGGTCGAAAGCTACCAGCCCCGGCAGGCTGGGGATGCGGTTGGCCGCTTGCAGAAAGCGTCTGGTTTGCTCGTCGTTGCCGCGCGTGAACCAGTAGAGCCCCAGGTAAAGCAGAACCTGGTTGTTCAGTTGCGATTGGCGCTCACAAAAGGCTACCGCGCCGGGGGCTTCTTCGCAGCGTTCCACCGCCCATTCCAGCGACTTTTCCAGCAGCGCCTGGTGCCAGCGCGAATCCACTTGTTGAAAAGACTCGGCGTGGCGCCAGCCGCGGGCGATTTGGGCCAGTTCCCGTGGTTTGCCGGCCGCCCCCTCAAATTGATGGTAGCTCTGATTGATGTAGCGGGCCGTGCCGAAAAGCAGGCTGGTGCGGAAGTTCACCTGAGCCTTGTCAAAAGGGCTGCTCAGCAGCGGAAAAACATGCTCGAAAAGAGCGCTGGAAACCAGTCCGGCCCGCCTTTCCTTGCGGATCTGAAGAAGAATCTCTTCGCAAACTCGGTCCACCAGTTTGGCCTGGTCGTTTTGGCGAGCCACCATATCATGGTCCACCAGCTCTTGGAGAACGGGGTCGAGATCGGCAGTGGGCAGGCTGGCGTCGGCCAACCGTGCGTAAGATCGGAGTCCATTGCTCCAGGCCGGCTTGGAAAGAGAAAGGCCGCTGACTGCCAGCAATTCGGCTAGCAATCGGGCGGCCTTCGAGATTTTGACAGGCGCCGAGTTCATATTCTCGGCTTTGGGCGTTTACGTGCCCGAGTCCTGTTCAGCGGCGGTAGTAGTAGTTGTTAAAGCCGGGGTAGTAACCCCAGCCGTTATAGTTGCTGAACAGCGAGGTCATCTGACCCGGGTGATCCTGATGCATATAGTCGGTGTAGTAGAGGTAGGTCGGGTCCTGCATGGTGGGACGATTGACCTGGAACTTATCGTAGACCGGGGCGATGGCCACCGGGGCGACCGACTGGAGATAGACATTGTCGCCGCCCTTGACGTCACTGCTGGCCCAGGGCTTGATGAGCGCCGTGCCGGCACCCGATTCGACCACCTGACCGCCGTTGACCATCAGCCCGTTGCGCATGATCGAGACGGTGCTGCCCTTGGGCATCAATCCGCTGGTGTTGACGATCCACAGACCACCATCGGCCTGGCGCACCAGTTCACCAACGTGTCCGGCCCAGGCCTGGTTCGGCAGGCGAACCTCCTGGTTGTTGAAATACGGCGCGATGTTGCGCCCGTAGGGATCCGGCAGCGAGTTCTGCATCGAGTAACTGTTGGCGGGATTGGAGTAGTTCTGCTGTTGGAAGGTGGGGTAGCTGGGTTGAGCCGCGGCCACTCCTACCAGGCAAGCTACTAAACCTACGGTGACGGACAAGCGCATGTGAGTTTTCTCCACTCCATCTTTTCTAGGCGGTGCCTATACTGCCAGTATACTACGGCAGAGGTGAAAGAATTGTTAATCAGATCACGATTTTCCAGACTTATTTTGGAATCGTAGGACTTAAGTCTAGACCTCCAGAAGACAGTAGGATGATTTCCCCGCTTGCCTCCGGTTTGCCCAGTCCTTTACGCAACGCCGCCCCGCCCCGCCAGGACCGCCCCGATGTAACGGAACCGCGTGACCAGTTTATTGCTCTGGAGACGGATAATCTGAGTGCAGCCGAAGCTCCGCCTGCTCCGCTGGCCGGCCTGGGCAAGCACTTGGTGCGCAAAGCCGTCTTCACCGCCTGTCTGACCACCACCGGAGTGGCCGGCTTGTTGGCCGGTATTCCCACCGCCGCCGCCGCCCAATTGCAGCACGGAGGATTGGTGCCCAGCAAGGACCCGGCCGTGCGCCAATTGGTGGCCAGCAGTCTGGTCACGGGCAAAATCCCGCCTGGCACGGTGGCGGAGCGGCTGGCTCAACTTAAGCCGGAAGTGCGCACGCTGCTGAACACGTTGCCGCCCGAGACGCAAAAAAGTTACGTAGACCTCGACGTCGGCGCTCGCAAATGGATGTCAGGACGCGTGAATGGTAGGACCGATACCATTTTCGGCAAGGTGAAGAATCGCAAAGCTTTCGTCTCCGGTCATTTCTTCGTGGTCAATATTTTTGGCCAGTTGAAAGATCAGATCGCCGGCGAAGTAAAAAAAGGCACTATTCCTCGCGAAGCTCAACCGCGTATCAATGCGGCCATCGAAAGCTTGAATCAGCTCAAGCCGGATCAGCGCGAAACTTTGGCCAGAGCGTTGGAAACCGAATTTAAAGCCTGACTATTCGGGGTAGACGAGCACGTCCTGGTCTTCGTTGGCTCCCCACTCTTGCATGACCTTGAGGGGGATTTCCATGACCCCGGGTTTCTTGCAGCCGGTCACCGCCTTGAGGGTGCCCAGCCATTCTCCGTCGAGAGATTCAACCACCAGGTTGAAGCCTTTGGAACTGACCCCCCAGCCGGCGGCAAGGTCCGCCTCGACCTTGAGGGCGTCTTTGGTGGCGAAGAAGCCGGACACGGACTTGAGTTTCACCTCTCGCATGGCATCCAGATCTTTGTGGGCTTTGCTACACTTTTCTTCGATCTTGGCGGGGTCTCCGGCCATCACCAGCGACGGTCTGCCTTCATTGAGAAGTTTGCTGAGGCCGTCGCGACCGCAGACCACTTCGCCGTAGTGAGTGGTCAGACTCTCTTGAATGGGCTCGCCTTTATGGTAGAGGATGGTGCCGGCAAAGGGCTGAGCGAACTCCACGAAACCGGTCTGGCGCCCTTGTTGAATGGTTTCCCTCCAATTGCCTGCAGGCACCGATTCCAGCGCGAAGGAGGCGGCCAGCGCCTCGGCCATTTCCGCCGTCAGCACGTAAGAGGAAGTAGCCGCGCCGTCACCCGCTTTGGCGAAGAGTCGCTCCGGGGTATAGAGCTTGATCAGGTCGGGAGTCCATTCGAAGGCGCGCAACATCTGGCCGCGGGAGAGAAAGACAAAGCCCTTGTTGGCTCCCGGGAATTCCACTCGGAAGTATCCCGAGAAATGGTCCTGCATCAGGTTGTCCAGCATCGACTGGAGGTCGGGTGCGCTGAGCAGCAGGCCTTCCGGCATGAAGATTGTGCCTTTGGGCAGTTTCATGGTGCTTAGACTCCCGGAGCCAGAATTTTCATTTGACGCGAAGCGATGTTGTTGGCCGGATCGATCTCCAGCACGGCCGCGAAACAGCTGTGGGCGCGGGCCTTGACGTCTTTGTCGGCGAAAGCCAGACCGGCCATCAACAAGTGTTTGGCCGCGTCCGCCTGCATGCCCTGACCTTTGTAAACCATGCCCAGGCCTTCGTGGGCTTCCGCATCATCCGAACTGAGGGTGATAAGTCGGTTATAGACCATCGAGGCATCTCGGAAAAGTTTGCGCAGCAGCGAGACTTCAGCGATTTTCAACAGGGCTTCGCGATGGTTCAGGTCGATGCGCAACACCGCTCGGAACTGCTGGTCCGCTTCCTGATAACGTTCGAGTTTGATATAGAGGTCGCCCATCTCCATGAAGTTGCGCGGATCTTTCGGGTCCATGAGGCTGAGCCTGCGCATGATCCCGGCCGCTTTTTCCCAGTCCTGGGCTTCCAGAAAGTGGGGGATAACCTGACGAAAGAGCCCGGTGGCTTCGCGCATCTGGCCGTTGGTGAGGTAGGCCTCGGCCAGCACCAGGGTCAGCTCCAGATCGTCGTGGTTGATTTGGAAGGCCCGCAAAAGCAGGCGAATGGCCGCGTCGACGTTGTCGTTTTCCAGATACCACTGGGCCAAATCACGCGAGAAGGCCACGGCCTCGCTGTTGCGCTGGTTACCGAAGAGCAGATCGATGCGCTTTTGTAGAGCCTGCTCGTGATGCGGTTTGAGTTCCAGGATGCGGGCGATGATCTCCAGGCCTTGTTCGAGCTGATTGGTCTGCTCGCAGATCTCGACCGCTTGCCAGAGCGTCTGCACACTGGAGGTGAAGTGGCCCAACACCGCCTGGGTTTCGAACAGGCCCAGATAGGCCTCGATGTGCTCGGGAACTCGGGTCAGGATGCGTTGGAAAGAGTCTTCCGCGTCCTTCCAATGGCGCTTTTTAAAGGCTTCATCCGCCTTGGCGGTTTCTTCGGTTGGTTGATGTCTCATGGGCCAGGGCAGCGCTTCTCGCTCGACCTCGTCGGGCCCTACCAAATTGGCTGAGGCTTTTCTGAGGTATGACTTAAGCCAGCCAAGGATTGGAGGGCCAGGGTTACCGTGCGAGCGTCCTCGCTAGCGGGTGATGCACCCTCCGTCGCTGGAATAGGACGGCCGATCACCTCCGAAGTCGTGGTTGTTACCCCGGCAGCAAAACTCGTAGCGGCTGCCTTTCAGTTGGTAACTTGCCGGATACGTGTCACTTTGCACGGCGGGGCAGGTGGGCAGGGCCTTGAAATATTGAGGAACCAGCTGAGCCAGGCTGTGATCCATTTTATACATTTCTAAAGCGGTGCCGATATTCTTCAGATTGCTGGTGCATTCCGGAGCGCCATAGGCAGTCACTTTATTGCCGAAACGTTTAGGCGGTTCTTTCCCACAGGCTCCCAAGATTAGAAGCCCAATCAGTGAGCTGGCTATCGGCCAAATCAAGCGATTCCTAGGTCCTCCTTCAGTTAAGGACCCGTCGCTTAATAACTCAGACGTTTGGGCGCCAGATCCATCCCCACCCGCTGCGTCGCAACTCCGCACCGATAACCCGATACGCCTTGTCGTTCCTCCTCACGCCATCTGGCGCCGAAACGCCCACCTTATCAAGCGCCGAGCCCTAAGTCGGCTTGTGGGGGTGGAGGTAGTAGCTGAGGGCCAGACCGAGCAGGGTGAGACTATAGCTAATACACCAGTAGCCAAAGGCTCGGAAGGCCATGAGTTCGTATTCTGGATGGTAGGCCCCGTAGATGCGGAAAAGGCACAGGCCCAAAAACACGAGTCCTTCCAGGGCCAGCAGCGGGAAGTAGCGGCGACCGAGAGCCAGGGCCATATGATAAACGAAAAGCAACACTGGGGAGGTCACCGCCAGGGCCAGCAGGGGAACTCCGACGCAGACGGCCAGGACGATGACGAGAAACCAGTAGCGCTCGTAGTTGCGCTTCATCACCAGGTAAAGAAAGGCTGTGAGCGTGGCGGTCAAGGCGGTGAAGAAGCTGGCCAGCACCGACCAGAATCGAGCATAGACAGTCTGCGCACCCCAGGGACAAAGACAGAGGCTGAGTACCAACCCCGCCAGGTAGAGTATTCCCGGATGGTGACCGTAAACCAGGTATTTGCCGAAAAAGTAACGCGAGGCCGCGCCCAGACCCAGAGCGTAAACGGAAAGTCCGAGAGGTAGGAGGAGCATCTGATGTGACCTTTCGTCTCGACGATGGGGTTCTGTCTGTTAACTGTGTAAATGTAATTTACGACGAAATTTATTTGCCGTCAAGTCCACCTTACGAGCCCCACGGCCTGGAGCGGCTAGAACCCGCTTTGCTCAAAGGCTCTCGGAATCCACCCAGGACAACGCGCCTTCCGTGCGCTTTCGACTTCTCCAATAATGAAACCAGCTCATGAAGATTCCCGCGGATTGAGCCAACAGAGCTACGATATTCACCGGACCGACGCCGTTGCGCCGATAGTAATCGGGATCTGCCTGACTGGCCCAGATTTCGCTGAGCCCGCCCGACCCGAGCAAAGCGAGCAGCGGCACAAAGATCAGCGCGCTCAGATAGGCCGCGTTCTTCCGGTGCTGGAACGACACCAAGTGGTAACCCACCCAATGGTAGAGCCAGCCCGAAAAAAAGGCCAGCGCCATGGAGAGTATCACGCCGTAGTGAAAGGCCCACCGGGTAAAGCAGTCATTCCCCTCGGTCGCCCACAATGGGGCGATACCGAACCAGGCCAGGCTCAAAAAGATTCGCGCGGCTTTCATCCACCAGGCATTCCGCGTGACCCCCGACTTTCCCGCGTTTTAGAGCGGCTGATCGTGCTTGCGCGATTGCCCCCACGTGACACCTCGTTGCACGAATAGGCAAGGTGCCTGCGGAAATGGTCTACCACCATGGATCCGGACGAGACTATGCTAAGCGCATCTCGTAAGGCAGGGTAATGAACATGGAAATGCGCAAACTCGGACGAAGCGGTCTGGAGGTTTCGGCAATCGGCCTCGGCTGTATGGGGATGAGCGCCAACTTGGGGCCGGCTCCCGACCGGGGGGAAATGATCGCGCTGCTGCGCGCGGCTTTCGAGCGCGGAGTGCGCTTTTTTGATACGGCTGAAGTCTACGGTCCTTATGTCAACGAGGAGCTGGTGGGGGAGGCGCTGGCGCCGGTGCGCGATCAGGTGATCATCGCCACCAAGTTCGGTTTCACCAACGGCCCCAACGCCGTGCCCCTCAGCGACGGGCTGGTGCGTTGGGGCGACCTGGATTCGCGCCCGGAGCACATTCGCCAGGCGGTGGACGGCTCGCTCAAACGCCTGGGCGTCGAGGTCATCGACCTGCTCTATCAACATCGTGTTGACCCGTTGGTCCCTATCGAAGAGGTGGCCGGCACCGTCCAGGACCTGATTTTGCACGGCAAGGTCAAGTATTTCGGGCTCTCCGAGGCGGGGGCCGACACCATCCGCCGGGCCCACTCGGTGCAACCGGTTTCTGCCCTGCAGAGCGAGTATTCACTGTGGTGGCGCCAGCCGGAGCAAGACGTGCTGCCTGTGCTCGAAGAATTGGGCATAGGGTTCGTGCCCTTCAGTCCGCTGGGCCGCGGCTTCCTGACCGGTAAAATCGACGCGGACACGAAGTTCCACAGCACCGACTTCCGCAGTTCGCTGCCTCGCTTCACTCCGGAGGCTCGGCAGGCCAATCAGGCTCTGGTCGACTTGCTGGCGGACATGGCGGCCAAAAAGCAGGCGACTACCGCCCAGGTGGCGCTGGCCTGGCTCCTGGCCCAGAAGCCCTGGATTGTACCCATCCCCGGCACCACCAGGTTGCCTCGCTTGGAAGAGAACCTGGGCGCGCTACAGGTTCAGCTCACTCCGGAGGATCTGCAGGAAATCGAAAAGACCGCTGCTACCATCACCGTTCAGGGAGCGCGCTATCCAGAGGCCTACGCCAAACTGGGCGGCCGCTGACGAGGGAAGAGGCCTGCATCGAAGGAGCGCGAAACTCAGGGGGTGATCGATCCCATTCGTGGTCCGCTGAACGGCCCGACGATGCGTCCCATCCCTCGCTCCGTAGCGCCGGTAGCGGAGGAGATGCCGGCTGACCATGTCATGCTGACGGCCCAACGTCTGGCTGCCAGCGTGCCGGTGAATACTGCCTATGGGCCGATGGCCGAGCCCGAACCGGCTCCCCTCGAAAAGTTGAAGAACCCGGCCGATCCTTTTCGCGAAAAGGCCCGCCAGATAGTGGCCAGGGCGGGAGAGCAGATGACTCAGTCCGCCTGGGGTTCAATGTTTGTGGAACTGGAACCGTTGGTGGTGGAGTCGACCGCCTTGAGTCTGTTTGAACGCAGTCTGGGCGCTAACCCAAACGCACCTTCCCAGGTCGAGTTGAGTCGGGTCAACGGCGTCTTCGATTTGAAGAGTCTGTCCGTCTCCGAAGGCGCCAAGGGCCTGGCCCGGCAGGGTGAATACTTGAGTTTTCTCAGTGCCAGCAGCGGAGCCGGGCCGCTCAGCCCGGCTCTGATGAGCATTCTTCAGGACTTTGATACCGAGAAGCTCCAGCAGCTCTCCGGCAACGTGGTGGCCACCGTGCTGGCCTCCGCTACCTCTTCAGAAAGCTTTGCTCACGAAGGAATCCAGATCTCCGGATGTCGCAACGAGCGCGAACGCGAGCACCTCAGCCAGGCGCTTTCTTATGTCAAGGAGCGCTGCCCGAAGGCGCTGGAAGCTTGCAGTCTGGTGGTGTTGGAATCCGCCCCTTTGCCCGAGGGACCGGAGACTGTTACCAACGGTCAGGTTTTCGCCGGCTATCCCACCGCCGTGCTGCGCCGCTCTGTGACCGATACCAGCGAAACCACCCGTTGGGTGCTTTTCCACGAAATGGGCCATCTGGTCGACAACCTGGGAGGCTATTCACAGCGGGCCGACTCCCCTTTCGGCAAAGGTGACTCGGTCACTCCCTACGGAAGTTTGGGGGACCCGCGCGAAGACTTCGCCGAGACCCACGCTGACGTCCTGAAGAACTGGGATCAGATCAAAAAGAATCCCGATCTTTATTTGCACGCTGGCGGCGAAACCGGCGCCAAACGAGCCTGGGTTCTGAGCGAGGTTTACGGCCAGGAAATCCCTCCCGCCAGCGAGGGCTGCCGCCATTTTCTGGCGCTGAACCGCGGTGAAGGCCCGGCTTTCGACCACATGCCCGTCCTCCAAGCGCCCGGGCCGGCTTTCCAAGAATTCCGAAAACTCATCGTCAGCGGCCTGCAATCGGCCACCAGCACTCCCGGCTTGGAAAACCCGGCCGACCGGGCCGCCCTGGACTGGGCCCGCTCCTATCTGAGCAGGTAGCTACCCCCGGACGGACCCCGCCTGCTTGGAGGCGAACCTGGCTTGGGAGGCTGTTTGGCGCGAGCCTACTTGCGTAGCTTCAGGCCCAGGGCCCGGGCGTACGTCTCGGCCAGGCGGCGGTAGCCCAGTGGGCTGAGGTGCATTCCGTCCGGGGAGTCGTCGGGTGACAGCTTGCCAAAGGCCTGGTAAGCATCAATGTAGAGGGCGTGGTCGCGTTCCGCCAGCCGGCGGATTTGCTGATTGAAGACCAGAATTTCGGGATTGACGTAGGCGAACTCTCCGCTCGTGGGCAGGAGCGACACCAGGCATAGTTGAGCCTGCGGCAGCCTTTTGCGCAGGCGGATCTCCAGCGCCTCGTAGCGATCCAGCTTCGCCCCCAGGCCGTCTTCGTAGCGGCTCAAGAGCAGGTCGTTGATGCCGATGAGCAACACAATTCGCTCCGGCTGCAACTGCGTGACCCCCTGATCCAGCCGTTCCAGACAGCCCAGGGGTCCTGCCCCGCCGATGGTATCCCCCGATAGCCCCAGGTTAACCAGTCCCGAGTCCTGGAAGTACTGGTCCAAGGGGAAGTTCTCAGTCAGTGAATCGCCCAGAAACGCGGTTCCTCCACGCTGTTTCAGCTGCATCAACTGACTCAAGCGGGCCTGTTGAGCTGCGTTCAGCGGACTCCGGGCCGTCCTGGCGTTCTGCGCTTGCAGCATCGCCAGCGCCAGGCCCAATCCAAGGCTCACCCCCATCAGCATGGCGATAGCCAGTTGCACGATCTTCACAAGCCAACCTCCACCGCTCCGCCCTTGGCCATCCAGGTCCATTCCCTCTAACAGTGGTTCCGAAGCGGTCCAAGGCCTCTATTATGCGGCCTGGATACAGTAGGCGTCGCTGGGCAGGCTGCTGAAATCGCGCAGGCGGTAGACGGCGCGTGAAGCCACCGGTCGGCAGCTCTTGGTCAGGAATACGCGGTAAGCGATGAAGCGGCCATCTTTTTCCAGCACGGCCAGCGTTGCCAGGGCGGCCTGGCGCAGGCAAGCCGGGCAGCGGCGCGGGTCCAGGCCGTTCAGTTCACTGCCGCAACTGGCGCAGAAGTCAGCGGCTTCCAAGTGCACCTGGTCGCTCTGGACCTGCTGCGGCGGCTCCTGCTCGCGAACCTGGACCTGAGGTTGCTCGAGAGACTCCTTGGAGCGGGTACTTTTTTGCTGGCGCACCTGCTTGGGGTCAACTCCCAGCGCGCGTTGCGGAGTGCGCAACAGGAACATCGCTTCGCGCAGCTCGGAGGACAGGGCGCGCAGGGTTTCTTCGCCTCGCAGATGCCACCACTGCACCTGGTCGTCGCCACCCAGAGCCTCGGCTGCGCCGATTTCTTCCACTCCTTCTTCGCCATCTTGCTGGCGGCGCTGCTGGCGACCCTGGCCGCCGCCGCCACCCTGGCCGGAACCGCCGCCGGCCGATAGGCCCGCGCCGTTCTGTTGCACCAGCGCCATTTGTTCGCGGCTGATCGGAGCCTGCTGGGAGTTGACCTGCTGGCGTTGGACTTCGCCGACCTTGAGTTCGCTGGTCTCGGGCCGAGTCTGGGCGATTTTCTCCAGGTTGGCCGGGGGCGCCAACCTGGAAGCGGGCGCCTGAGCGGCGGGGGCCTTGGCCACCGCGCTTGGTCCCTCGACGCGCTCGGGATTTTTGGTTTCCTGAGCGAGCTTGGTGGGCTCCAATTCTCGGGCCGGTTTGGCCTCGGCCAGGGGAGCTTGGGATTCCACTTTGGGGGCTTCGGCGGGGGGCTTCAGGTCGCCCGATGGGGGTTGGGTGGCCGGAGCAGCGGGGTTGGCGGTTTTGGCGGCCCCCACTTTGTTGGCGGCCGGTTTGCCGGGGGGAGAAAATCCCGCCGGGGGCTTCTTGTCTCCTTCTTCCTTGACTTTGGGGGGCGCGGGCGGCCTGGGCAATTCCAGCGCGGTTGACTTGGGAGCCTGCTGCAGCGCTGGTTGGGGCGCCTGTGCCGGGGGCTTGGGTTGGGGCGCGGCCTGGGCCGGCTTGGGAGCGGAGGCGGCGGGCTGATGGTGGACCATCACGGCAGGCTTGGGAAGTTCGGTGGGCTTGATGGTGGGTAGCGGAGCCCTGGCTGCTGCCTCGGGCTTCTTCGTTACGACGGGGGCGGCCACTTGAGGCCTGGGGGGCGGGGCGGCCGGTTTGGCCACGACAGCGGGACGGGTGGGGGCGGGAGGACGCTCCGCCTGACGGCGCTCCGGCGCGGGCTTGTGGAACAGGTTGGCCAGTCCGTTCAGATGGTTGGCATTGCTGGCGTTGGGAGCATGTTGGCTGACCTGGTTGAAGTTGCGCGAAACGAAGCCCGGAAAGCCCTGGGTGGTGGGAGCGGGCGGTGGCGTTTGCGGACCCAGCACGGCCTGCAGATTACGGGTGACGGTAGCCACCGTCACCGGGCGCACCACCGGCACGACCATCAGAGGGCGAGCCAGCAGGGGAGCGGGCGGCAAAGTAGCCTTGGGTAAAAGCGAGGGCAGCGACGGGGGAGTAGGCGCCCCCCCCATCTTCTGGTTCATAAACCCAGGAAACCCTCTCATAAAGAAATGCTAAACGCTTACGTGGGTTTTGGGAGGGTGGGTTTCGTTACGGAAAGGTGAACGGCATTAAAAATACCTTACCTTCTTCCCCTCAATGTTAACATCAGCCTTCTTGGGAAGCCTCGATGACGGCGTTGATGTAGAGCAGAACCTGCATGGGAGTTACTCCGGCCAGTCCGGCGATCTCTTCGGCCACCTGTTTGTGCGGCCGGCCCGCGTTCAGAGCAGAGAAAAGGCGGTCGGTATATGGGCCCAGTTTGTCTATGGCTTCCTGGGTGAGTTGCGGTGGAGCGGCACCCGGCGCCGGAGCAGGCAGTCCCAGCGTGGTCAGATACAGCCCCGTGTTCCAGAGCAGCACGCAGGGGGTGATGAAAAACGAGATCATTCCCCACCAGCCGGCCAGCGCCGTCCAGCCGGTGAACTGGGCGAAGTATTTGTTGATGCAGCGCTTACAGAAGTTTCCCCCGAAGTGACCGTGCTGCATCACGATCAACATGCCGGTGTGTTTGTGAAATTGGACCTTACGCGTGGGAGCTTCCACTCCGCAGGCCTGGCAGATCATCGACATCGCTGCTGAAATTAGCTTTGCGCAGGTGACACCCCTCCCGTAAAAGAAAAGTCAACCACGATGATCGTCAACAAGTGGGGATTTCCGGACCTGGGATTTGGCATGGGCCTGCGCACCGTGCACTACAGTCATATTTTAGAGCACTGGCCCCAGGTCGATTTCTTTGAAATCATCGTCGAGAACTACATGGGTTCGGGTGGCCGTCCCATTTACATGCTCGAGCAGATCGCCGAGCGCTATCCGGTGTTGCTGCACGGCGTTTCTCTTTCGGTGGGCAGCACCGACCCGATCGACTTCGAATACCTCAAGCTGCTCAAGAATCTGATCGGTCTGGTCAAAGCCCGCTGGGTTTCCGATCACCTTTGCTGGACCGGCATTCTGGGGCGCAATACCCACGACTTGCTGCCGATGCCGCTGACTCAGGAAAGCCTGGAGCACGTCAGCCGGCGCCTCAAAGTAATCCAGGACTATCTGGAGGTCCCGCTGGTTCTGGAGAATCCCTCAACCTATCTGGAGTGGGCCCAGGATCAGTTGACCGAATGGGATTACCTCAACGCTCTTACCCAAGAAACCGACTGCGGCCTGTTGCTCGACGTCAATAATGTCTATGTCAGCTCCTACAATCACGGATTTTCCGCCCAGGAATACATTCAGAAGATCTCTGGGGAACACGTGGTTTACCACCACCTCTCCGGCCACACCAATAACGGAACCTACATCGTCGATACCCACGACGACCACGTCATCGATGAGGTCTGGGCGCTCTACACCCAGTGCTATCAGCGTCTGGGCGCACGCACCACCATGGTGGAGTGGGATGCGGAAATTCCCCCGTTTGAAGTGGTCCACGCCGAAGTGCTCAAAGCGGCCACCTGCCGGAAGCCGGTGGTGTCCAAAGTTGGCTGAGCGCGAAGTCGTCTCGAATGCCAAAGGGATGGTGCTCCCCGAGCGTTCTCCCGCTCCGGTGCGCGTTTCCCGGCAAAAGGTCCAGGCCCACGGTCTGCGCCAGCAGCAGGCCTGGCTCCAGCAAGTGGTTACCTGTCCCCCCGATCGCCTGGAGGAAGCCATGGCCAATACCGGGGATTTTATCAAAGAAGGCTACGGACTCGATCCGGAAAGCCGGCTCTGGATTTACCGCGGCATGTTCCCCCTCCGCATGGTCGAGTCGCTGCAGATCGATTTTCCCGGCGTGGCCTACACCCTTGGGCCGGAAGCTTTCGAAGCGCTGGTCATGAGCTATGTGGAGGAACATCCTTCCTCGAGCTGGACTCTCAACCATCTGGGCCTGCACTTTCCCGCCTACATCGCGCGCAGCTCTCTGCGTGGCCGGACTTTCTTACACCAGTTGGCGGTTCTGGAGCTGAATCTGGCGCAGGTATTCGATGAGCCGGAAGTGCCGGCCTTGAATCCGGAAGCGTTGCAGTCGCTTGCGCCCGAGGGCTGGGACGAACTGGTTCTGCAACCTCGGCCCACCTCACGCCTGCTGAAATTTGACTATCCCGTCTCGCATTATCTACACCAGGTCGACAACGAACTGGAGCCTCGCAGGCCGGTCAGGCATCCTCAGCGCATTCTGATCATGCGCCAGGGCTATCAGATGAATCGGGTGGTCTTGCCCGAAGCCGGCTTTCATCTGTTGAGGGATTTGTTCTCCGGTAAAAAGCTGGCGCCGGCGGTCGAGCGGGTGGTGCGTAAATTTCCAGCGGTGGGGGCGCCGGAATTGCAGCGCTGGTTCCATCAGTGGGGAGATTGGGGCATTTTTCGAGCCTGAAATGAAGCTCTTGTTTTTGCTGGGGTTGGGCCTGGTTTCCCCGGTCCTGGCCGCTCCCACTCACATTACCTTGCTGCACCTCAACGATGTCTATGAATATGCCAGCGTGGACGACGGCCGCAAGGGGAGCTTCGCGCGCCTGGAAACTCTGCGTCGCCAGGCGGTGGCGGCCAACCCCAATACCCTTTTTCTCTTTTCCGGGGATACGCTGAGTCCGTCGGTGGCCTCCAGCTTCTTTCGCGGCCGCCAGATGATCGAGATGTGGAACGCTATCCACCTGGATGTGGCCACCCTGGGCAATCATGAATTCGACTTCGGTCCGGAAGTGCTGCGCCAGCGCATGGGAGAATCGCATTTTCCCTGGCTGGCCGCTAACGTGCGGGACCGAGCCGGCGGCTCGTTTGCCAGGATGCCTGAATATGTGATGCGCGATGTGGGGGGTGTCAAAGTCGGAATTTTCGGCCTGCTCACCCCGGATACCGGCGAAACTTCCAACTGTGGTTCTGAGGTGGTCTTTCGGGACCCAGTCGAGGCCGCCCGCCTGCTGGTGCCCCGCCTGCGTTCCCAGGGAGCTCAGGTGGTAGTGGCTCTGACTCACCTCAGTCTGGCCGATGATAAGCGGTTAGCTCGTGAGGTTTCGGTGGATTTGATTCTAGGCGGGCACGAGCACGAACCCTCCGAATCGCTGGTGGGCGCCACCCCTATCTTCAAGTGGGGCAGTGATGCGCGCATTTTGGGCAAAGTCGACTTGCAAGTGGACGGCGGCCGGATCGTGGAAATGGATTGGCAAGGGCTATCCGTGGGCAGGTCGGTGGCCTCCGAGGCCGGGGTGACCCGGCTGGCTGCTCACTACGAGGAGCAGCTGGCGCGCCAACTTGATGAACCGCTGGTCAAGGTGGCGGTCGAGTTGGAAGGCCGCTCCTCCGTGTGCCGCCAGCAGGAAACCAATCTGGGCAATCTGGTGGCCGACGCCATGCGCGAACAGACGGGGGCCGACTGTGCTTTGATTACCGGCAGTAGTATCCGTGTGGATCGGGTGGTTCCGGCGGGAGTCTTGACGCGGCGCCAGGCCATGATGATCTTGCCCTACGAGAACGGAGTAGTAAAAGTGCGCCTGAGTGGTCGAGAGCTTCTGGCGGTTGTGGAGCATTCGCTGAGCGTCCTGGGAGCAGACAGCAACTCTTTTCCTCAGGTTTCCCGCCTGCGAATCCGCTACGACCCGGCCAGGCTGCCGGGGCAGCGGGTGCTTCAGTTGCAGGTGGCCGGTCAGCCGGTGCGCCCCGAGGCGGACTATACCTTTGCCTGCAGCGAGTTTATTCGCAAAGGCGGCTGCGGTTACGAGATGCTGCCCCAGGCCAAATTGCTGGTGGAGCCACACGACGCTCCCGCCGAGGGCGTTGCCTTGATTGAGTACCTGCACCATCACAAGGTCGTGTCGCCCCGGCTGGAGGGGCGTATCCAGACCGTCACGGGCCCCGAACACACGGTTTGACACTCGGTCGCCAATGGGGCAATTGGGAGCGGCCACCTGGCACAACCTGTTGATCGTCGCTGACTGAAGAACCCGGCTTCGCCGAGTTCTTCAGCAGCTATCTAGTCCGCTACGCGGACGGCCGGTAGAAGACCGATGTCCTCCAGGTATTTCTCCAGGTCGGCGCGGGCCGCCGGCTGACTGCGGAAAGCCACGTAGCCGTCCGGCCGGACCAGGTAGAGGGTAGGCTGAACGGCTCCGTAGCGCTTGTGGATGAGACTGCCTTCGTCCCACCAGGCCGAGGGTAAGGCGGCCGGCAGGTGATGTGGATCGAAGCCGATCCAGTGGACTCCCACCAGTTCGTGCAGGCTGGCGTTGGCCCAGCGGGCGCACTCCACCACCTCGGCCGGCGGATCTCCCGGACCCAGGCCGGATAAAATCAGCAGATGGAAACGTGTGTCGGCCATCAGACCGAAAAGATGGGCCGCGTTCTCATCCTTCAGCACATGCCCATCGGGTGCGCGGTCTCCGGGGTGCACGCCGTGGCCTAAAAGCCAGGCCGCGTTGCCGGGGTGCACCTCGCGATTCAGCGGGCTGTGCGGGTAGCGCACGGCCAGTTCGGAAGCTTCTTCCGCGATTTTGTGGCGCACGAACTCAAACGAGGCAGCGAAAGTCAGCAGGGCATTGCGCAGGCCCTTGGCCAGTGGATTGCGCAGGGTGATGGCCTGGCGGGCCCGGCTGGTTTTGTGAACCACGGCCGCTCCGATTGGCTCGCGCTCCTGGCTGTAGGAATCCAAGAATGGCTCGGCGGCGATCTTGCCTTTCTCGATGAGGGCCAGTTTCCAGGCCAGGTTGAAGGCATCTTGCATGCCGGTGTTCATGCCCTGGCCGCCGACAGGGCTGTGCACGTGGGCGGCGTCGCCGGCCAGCAGCACGCGTCCGTGGCGGTAACTTTTCGCGTGGCGCTCGTTGATGCGGAAAGCGGCCAACCACTCCGGATTGGACAACTTGAGGTGATCCAGCCGGCGGGCGATCAGCTCGTTTTGCATTTCCTCCAGCGTGGGCGGGCAGGGAGTGGCCTCCTGCCCGCACCGATCGCGCAGAATAAAAGCACGCATGCGCCTTTCACGGATCGGAAAGAAGGCGGCCAGGCCGTGCGGAGTGTTGTAGGCCACCACCTCGTCATGAAGCGGTAGTCCTTCCACGTCACAATCGATCATGGCAAATTCCTGGGCCACCGTGTCGCCTTCCAAAGTAACTCCCAGAATATGACGCACGCTACTGCGGGCTCCGTCGCAAGCCGGCAGCCAGGAAGTCGTGGTGGTCTCGCTGCGGCCGTCGGCGTGGTGCAATTCGACCTCCACGTGAGTAGCGTGCTGCTTGAAGCCGACCACCTCTAACTGGCGCTCCACCTCGACCCCCTGGGCAGCCAGATGCTCGATCAGCAGAGCTTCGGTGGCGTTTTGGGGAATGCTCAGCACGAAGGGGTAGGGCGTTTCCAGGTCGCTGAAGGTTACCTGGGCCATGCGCTTGTCTTTGCTTTCATACATGCTCAGGCCGCGGAGAGGCATGCCGGTTTCCAAAAAGCGCTGGACCAGTCCGGCTTTCTCCAATAGCTCCAGGGTGCGGGGCCAGACCACCAGCGCTTTGGATTTGTCGCTGGGTTCAGCATTGCGATCGACAATGCGCACGGGAAGGCCGTGCCGCACCAGTTCACAGGCCAACGTCAGTCCTACCGGGCCTGCACCGGCAATTAGAATCGGCTTGATGCTCATCGCAGCGCATTCTTTTTTTCGCTGGCGGGGGCCTTCAGGGATTCGGGCCCGGCGCTGCGAAGATCGCTCGGAAATGAAAAAGTTGCTTTTGCTTCTGTATCTGCTGAGCTTGGCCGGGCCGGGCTTGGCCAGGACGCGCACCATCATCGTGGTCATCCCTTTGCCACAGGGCAAATTTCCGCCCAAATGGACGCAGACCATTCATGTCTCTTTGACCGATGACGAGAGCGGACTATCCGACCATCGTTATTTCAAGCCCGGGCTCAAGGAATTTCGGGCCATTCTCAAGGGGCGCATACCCAATGAGAAACGGGAGGTCGAAGTGATGTGCCTGAGCAAAGGTGAGAAACACATTTCTATTTTTCGTCAGTTCGTGACCATCAAGAAAGAAACCAAAAGCTTGAAACTCGACCATTTGCGCTTCGTGGAGACGATTAACCAGTAGTCAGATAAATCATGAAGAGCAACTGGCCCAGGAACAGGGCCAGCGCCACCGGCCGTTGCAGACGAATGACCGCCAGCGAACTTTTCAGCTCCAGCAAGGCCACCGGCACCAGGTTGAAATTGGCGGCCATCTGGGTGATCAGCGTGCCACTGGCTCCCACCGCCAGGGTGAGCATGGCCAGCGCGTTGGGATCGCTGCCGAAAGGTTTGAGTAGAAGCGGACTTAAGATTCCCTGAGCCACCACCGGAAAGGCGGCGAAGGAATTGCCGGTCAAGGCGGCCAGTCCGGCCATGGCCAGGCAGTTGGCCACCACCAGGGCCACTCGCTGGTCGGGGGACACCAGTTGCAGAACGCCCCCGGCCAGCCAATCTCCCACGCCGGCCCGGGCGAAAACCACTCCCAGCGAGGCCAATAGTTGGGGGAGCAGGCTCAGGGCGCCCAGCGTGTCATTGAGGCGGCGGCCGGCGTGGCCGATCTCCTGTAGAGGTGCGCCGGTCAGGCCCCAGGCGGCCAGTAAAGCCAGCAGGCTACCCAGCGCCAGTCCCAGCAAAGCGCCCTGGGAAAGATCCCAACCCCGCCAGCGACACAGCAGGCTGGCGGCCAGAATGCTGGCCGGCATGAGCAGGATCGGGATGGTCAGACGAGCCGAGCCCGCCGGCAGGCTGGGCGGGGTGGGACCGGCTTTGACCAGGCCCAGTCCGTCCAGGAGGACCAGGGCGACCACCAGCAGACCGGCCAGCCAGTGCGGCAACAGGCTGCCGGCTCCGAACAGGATGCCCAGGATCAGCCAGAAAGCTCCGGTCGGCAGCCGCCTGGGATGCTCCTGGTCGCCCAAGGTCAGCAGAGCGAACCAGAGCAGCATAAGTCCCACCAGCGAGTAGACGGCTTCAAGCATCGTGTCTACGGCTCAGGTGGCGAAACTGGAGGGCGCCGAAGAGCAGCGCCAGGGCGCAGGGAAAGGTGGCGAACGCGACCATGCGCCACAAGCTCATTTCATAGCCTAACCCTTTCATGGTAGCGAAGGCCATGAGCACGCCTCCACCCACCGGCGACAGGTTCTGACCGTAGAAGTTTCCGTAGTTCTCGGCGGCGGCCGCGGCGGCTTTCATCGTTTCGTGTTGCTCTTCGGGAGTCTCCGCGCAGACCATGGGCGCCAGCAGAGGTCGCACCAAATTGGGATGCCCGTTCAGGCGCAAACCGAGCGTGCCGCAGACCACGCGAAAGAACTGATAACCCAGCAACAGTTGGGCGGGCCGGTGCCAGCCACGGTGATGAATCCAGCGGCCGATCCATTCCTTGAGACCGTAGTGTTCGACCGTGGCCACGGCCGGCAAGGTGAGTAAAAAGAGCGTCAGGGTACGGTTTTCTAGAAACGCCTGGCCAAGGATTTCCAGCAGTTTGCGCCCGTCCAGTCCGCAGCCCAGGCCGGCCACGCCAGCGGAAAGCAACACCACCACGGTGGTGCGCAGGCGCAACAACAAACCGGCCAACAAGAGCAGAACAGCCCAACCTTGCACATTATTCTCTTTCGGCAAGTGTCCGGTGTTGAGGGTAATTGGGTAAAAATCTTAATAAAGGAGGTGTTCTATGACTCATTTGCGACGGCTCTGGTCTCGCTATCGCTTCAACAACTGGTTTCGCCCGCGCCCGCAGGCTTCGGTGCCCGATCCCTTGATGAAGGTGCCGATGCTTTTGCCTGCTCTCATGTCGGAACCGGCCAGTCCCATGGCTGTCACCAAGGTGGCCGTCACGGCCGTCAGCCTGGAATCGCTGGTGTGTAAAACCGGCCGGCTCGAGGAGGAAGGCGCCATTCTCAGATTGGAGTTGCAGTGGCCGGATATGGAACCGGTGGAACTCAATGTCGAAGTGGAATGGGTCGACCTGTCCAGCTTCGGCCACTCGCTGGGGCTGTCGGTGCTGCATCAGCGGGATAGCCGCAAGAAACTCCAACAACTCCTGAGTCACCTGCAGAAGAAGCTGGGAGCCACGACGGCTGCTGATTGTTGAATAATTTTCAGATCCATGCAGGACCGCCCGGCTCATATTTGAATAATCCTCAATCGAATTCGAGACGAGGGTGGTTATGTCAGTACATTCCGCCGATGACCCTTCTTTTCGGGTCGGTGCCGAGCAGAACGACGCGCTCTCGGTCATGACCCGGTTGCGCGCCTCCCAGGCTTTTGAAAGTAACGAGCCTGCCGAGTTGGATGGCGCTGTCGAAGAACTCATCGACAAGAATCTGGACCATGAGAAGCCGGATTGGTCTGAAGTCACCCGCAAAGTGATGCGGGGAGTGGTCGAGAGCATCGCCGACCAGGATGATGCCGATTGGGCCATTCGCCGCGCTTCCCACCGGGCCGTGCTGGCCGTGGCCAAGCGCTGGGGAAATATCGTGATGGCCGGCAAGGCTACCGTGGTGGCCACTCAGGAAGCGGCCTGCCGGGCTGGATTCGATTCCATCAGGGCCGCCCAACAGGCCGGTCTGGGCGCTATTGAAGGCGTGCTCCAGGTCGGGCCGGTGGCCTATCCCGTGCTGCAGCGCGAGATCAACCCGATCGTCGAGGATTTTCAGGGCGTCATCGAGCAGGAACGCCGCTCCGGGGAGTGGATGCTCCGCTCTTTGGAGCGCTCCTCCATTCCTTTGCCGGTCATGCCGGTCGAGGAGGAGCCTTCTCTCAGTCTCGACCTGGCCGCTGAAGACTACGCTGCCGTAGCCGAGGTGGCCGAAGAGGCCGCCGTCGTCGCTGAGGAGGAAGAAGAACTGGGGCCGCCGCCCGACTTTTTCAAGGCGGTCGCCGCCGCCACTGCCGCGCCTCCCGCCAAGTTGGGGCTGGTGCAACGGGTGGTGCGCTGGTTCAGTGGCCTGTTCAAGAAGGACAAGAAAGTAGCCTGACTAACCATCGCCGGTGAGTTTGCAAGAGCCGGCCCTGGTGGTGATAGGTGGTGGCGCGGCCGGCCTGGCCGCCGCCGTGGAAGCGGCTCGCTGGCAACCCGGGCGCGTACTGGTGCTCGATCAGGCCCCTGTGCTCTCGGTCGGCACCTGCGGATTGCCTTATCTGGTGGGGGGCCAGATCGGCGATGCGCAGAAGCTGCTGCTTCATTCTCGCCAAGAATTGGAAGAGCGCGGCCTGCGCCTGTTTACCGAGTGCCGTCTGGAATCCATAGACCTTGCCAACCAACGACTCCATTACCGTGACCTGGCCCGCGGACAAAACAATAATCTACCTTTTCAGAACCTGCTGCTGGCCCCCGGAGGGCGCTTTGATTTTCCCGGCGGCCACCTGAAAAACGTGCTGGCGCCGCGCGACCTGGTCAGCAGTCTGCGGGCGCGCGCCTGGTTGCGCCAGCCCGAGTGCCGCCGCGTGCTGGTGGTGGGAGCGGGCTATCTCGGCCTGGAGTTGGCCGAAGCGGCCCGCTTCGCCGGTAAGCAGGTGACCTTGCTCGACCCATGCAGTCGCATTCTCGGCCTGGTAGGCACACTGCACGATACGGTGTTGCGCGAATTGGCGCGCCACGGAGTGGAGTGGCGCCAGCACGAGTTGATGGCCTGGGAAGGAGAGCGGCGGGCTCAGCTCCGCGACGGCAGTGTTCTCGACTTCGACCTGGCTTTGCTGGCCACGGGGGTGTCCCCCCGCCATCCCCTGCTGGAAGGCCTGGCTCTGGAACGAGGTCCACTGGGAGGATTGCGCGTCGATCGTCAGGGACGGACCAGTCGAGCCCGCATTTGGGCAGCCGGCGATTGTTGCGAGATTCCCCCGCGCCAGGGCACTCGTCCGGTCTACCTGCCTCTGGCGCGTCCGGCGGCGCTGCTGGGTCGGGCTGCCGGAGCGGCATCCATGGGCCAGTCCAGCAGCTTTGCCGGTTGTGTGCCTTGCGCCAGCGTCAAAGTGTTCGAGCTGGAAGTGGGCTGGGTGGGCGCAATGGGAGAGGGGGACCGCTATTTGAGCGATGGTCCCCTGCGGGCCGCTTATTGGAGCGAGCCGGGTCGGCTGCAGTTGTGCCTCGAGTTCTGCCCGCGCAGCCGGCGGTTGTTGGGAGCCCAGGCGGTGGCCAGCGGCGAAGTAACCTCACTGCTCCAGACTTTGGCCCTGGCCATCGACCAGGGCCTGGATTTCGAGGCCCTTTCGGACCTGGACCATCCATACACCCCGCCTCTCTCGGGAATGTGGAATGGGATTGCGCGAACGGTCCGTTCTTCAAAAAGGTGGGCATAGTGTCCATGGAAAACACCACGGGAAAGCTATGAGCGCAGAACTAGAATTACTGGTGGTCGAAGGCCAGGGCAAAGGGGAGTTGTTTCCCCTGCTGGCCGATCAAATCGAACTCGGCCGTAAAGACCCTTATTCCAAGCACGAGTCGCCGTCGCGGATCAGTTTTCCCGACCCCACCGTCTCAGGCATCCACGCGACTCTGAGCTGGGACGCCAAGCGCAATCGTTTTTTGCTTACCCACCGATCCAGCACCAACCACACCCTGATCAACGGCAAAGTGGTGCAGGGCACGCAGTATATTCACGTGGGCGATCGCATCAAGATGGGTAGTCTGGTGGTGCAATTACGTCTCACTCCCAAAGCGGCCGAGGCGGCTGAAGCAGCCGCTCCGGCGCGTATTCCGCCGCCCCGCCCGGTAGCCTCCAGCGAAACCGCCCAGGCCGCCTATCAACTCTTGATCTTGAACGGACCGGACGCCGGGCGGTTGCATCCGATTCAGCAGGAAACGCTGATTCTGCAAGAACCGGGGGCGGTCCAGACCTTCGAGCCCACTCTGAATGTCCAGGGGGCGGGAAGCAGTCGTTGTCTGTTGCTCTACAAGCCTCCCGAGATTCATGTGACCTGCGCGGAAACCGGCACGCGTCCGGTGCTGCTGGACACTCCTCTGGGTGGGGTCGTGCGCCAGCGTCATCCCGGACCGGAATTCGGTAATCTGCTGAGCAGCCAGAGTCTGCTGCTGGTCGGTGGAGTGGCGGTCATGCTGGTACCTGGCGATCAGGCTAACGATTTGCGCACCCGGCTGCTGGCCGGAGAGCAAGTCAGCCCGTTGCAGGGGGGGCTTTTTCATGAAGGAGATCGCCTCTGGAATCGCGGCGAACAGCACTTACTGCGTTTTCTAGCCGGACCCCTCAAAGGCACTCATTTTTGGGTGGATCATCGCAAGATGGAGCGCCCTATTACATTGGGCCGCATCGGTCAGAAGACCCTGGTGGAGTTGACCGATCGCGGGGCCGTGCACTGCGAACTGGCCTACAAAGACGACGGCATGGTTTTGACCAATCTCGACGGTGAGTTGACCTTGCCGCTGAACGGCGAGGAAGTCACTCCGGGCCATCACCAGGAATTGGCTTCCGGGGATTGTTTCCGTCTGGGGCGCACGGTGGTTCGTTACGAATATCTGCCTCTGCAGGCGCGAATCAACAGCTACAGCCTTTTTCAGGGTGCCCGCGAACTGCCTCTGCGGCGAACTACCAACTTGATTGGCAACGGACCGCACTGTGATATCAAGATCGACGACGAACGTCTGGTACCTTTGACCGGCCGCCTGGTCGTCAGTGAAACCTCGTTGCGTTATCAGCATCGCCAGGCCGGCTTGATGGCGGTAGTGCAGGGTCAGGAAGTCCGTGCCGGTCAAGAAGCGACCTTGCGCCTGGACAACACCATTCAACTCTTTGAAGGGCTCACGCTGCGCCTGGGTCGACGGACGTCCGTGGTGGACGATGTCACCGAGAGCTGACCTGAACTTTGGCCAAGAAGCAGACCTCGACCAAGCGCCCGCCGCCTGATTTCTCGCTTCCCGAGTTTTCTCCGGCGGTGGTTGGGGGCGTGACCCTGGGGGTGGTCATCTTGGGAACCGTGCTCCGGCGGCGCATGCGCACTCATGTGCCGAAGGACTGGGCCGAAGCCGCCCCCCTTCCCAAGGACGGTAAAGTGGGCGAGTTTGAGTTGGGCGTGTTGCTGGCCGATGGGGGCACGGCTACCGTCTACAATGGGGTGGATGCGCAAGGGCAGACAGTAGCCATCAAGATTCCCCATCGCGGGCCTCTGCGCAACCGCACCTTTGTCTCGACTTTCGAACGTGAGGCTCAAATCGGTATCGACTTGCGCCATCCTTCCATCGTGAAAGTGCTGGACGCGGGCACCTACCGGGCCGCCGGTTTCTCGAAAATCCCTTATTTCGTGATGGAATACCTGGAGGGCCAGGAGCTGGATTCCATCCTGGAAACCGGTCCGCTCACTCAGTCGGAAGCGGTGGGAGTGGCTCGCGGCGTGGCCGACGCCTTGAGCTGGGCGCATGCGCGCGGAGTCATTCATCGGGATATTTCACCGCGCAACATCTTCGTGACCAGCCGGCGCAGTATCAAGGTGATGGATTTCGGTATCTCGGCGGTGTCCGATCGGGGTCCCAAGGCTAAGAAGGCGCGCGGACTGGCCTTTGGGACTCCGGAATATATGGCTCCCGAGCGCATGCAGGACACGGGGATTGCCGACGAGCGCTCCGACCTCTATGCACTGGGCTGCGTGCTCTATGAGATGATCGCGGGTGTGCCGCCTTTTCTGGGCGAGAGTCCGGAAAAGACGGTCATGATGCATTTAAAGTCTCCTATCCCCAGTCTTTTTGAGCAAGGTCTGGCCATGCCCGACCTGGACGCTATCGTGACCAAGTTGCTGGCCAAAGATCCCAAGCAGCGTTATCAGACCGCGAATGAGGTGATTGCTCGCCTGGCCGAGCTCGGTCCGGTCCAATGATCCGCTGGCTCTTCCCTCAGGTGCGCGCGCCTGAAATGGCGCGCTTTGCGTTTTTTTTGCTGCTTTCGTTGTTGCTCAATCTGGCTCAAACGGTGGGCCTGGTGCTCAGCGAATCGCTGCTGCTGGCCCATCACGGTCCGGCCGCCTTGCCTCTCAGCTTTCTCATCGCGGCCATTACCACCGTGCTGGGCAGTCTCCTGTATGCATTGGGCGTGCACCGGGCCAAGAATGACCGCTATTTTATCCGCCTGCTGGGTGGTCTGGCGGCCCTGGTCCTGCTGGTTTGGGCGGGCCTGACTCGCCAGGTGCCCGGACTTTATTTTGCGCTGGTGAGTCTCTTTTATTTGAGCCAATGCATCCTCACCAACCACTACTGGACCTTTACCGGAGACTTTTTCGATACGCTGGCCTCCAAGCGACTTTTTCCGCTGTTTGTGGTCGGCGCCAGTCTCGGCGGCATGCTGGGGGCTTTTGTGGTCACCGCGCTAGGGCCGTTCGTGCGCTCCGAAGAACTGCTCTTGTTGTGGCCTTTCTTTCTCTTGCTGGCGCTGCTGCAATTGCGGTTCAGTCGCCGTTTGCTGCGCCGCTGGGGCCCGCTGGAGCTGGAGGAAGCCGACGAAACCAGTATCAGTGAGATGCGCAACGCCGCTAACTATTTGCGCCAATCGCGACTGGGGCAGCAACTGGTGGTCTCCTGCGCCTGCATGATTTTGGCCGCCTTTCTCGGTCAATACCTCTACTCGAGCATCATCCTGGCCAGCTACCCGGACAGCGAGCAGTTGGCCGCCTTTTTGAGCCGCCTGCTGGCCATCACCAATGGACTGGAGATCGTGGTGGAAGTGGCCGTGACCCCCTGGCTGATTCGCACACTGGGTGTGGCCAATGCCAACCAGGTTCATTCCGCCGCCACCTGTCTCAGCTTTCTAGCCATCTGTGTCATGCCCAATCTGGCCACCGCGGTTATGCTGAGAGCTACCCGCGAGAGTCTCGAGAACGCGGTGGCCAGTCCTATTCGCGGATTGGTCTATAATGCGCTGCCGGCGCGCTCGCGCGGCCGTGTGCGCGCTTTCTTGGAGGGCCTGGTCACCTATGCGGCCATGGCTTTGGCCGGATTGATCCTGTGGGCGGTCGGTTCCGGAGCCGAACCGGCCCCCTGGATGTACGGTCTGGGTCTGACCACAGCGGCGCTCTATTTCGCCGCCAACTGGGCGGTGCGCAGTTCCTACTTGCACACTATGATTGACGAGGTGCAGGCCGGACGCCTCGATTTGGAAGAACTCAGCGGGGGGTTCGCGGCTTCCGAATTGCAGCGTCTCACCAATCTCTGGCAAGACCTGTGCCGTGAGGCTTCGGATAGTCCGGACCCGGCTATTTTGCGTCTGGCCCAGACCCTGGCCAGCCGCCAGGCCTGGGCTCCGCTGGCCGAGGTGGCCGCTCGCGAGAACGAGGTGCCAACCTGGCTGCGGCGCGTCTGTCTGCAGGCCCTGGCTCAGCCCGGTTGGCCGCGCGATTGGCGGCTGTTGCAGGAGTGCGCCGCCAGCCCCGAGCCGGAAATTCGTCTGGCCGCTTTGCGTGCCGTGGGCGAGCTGAAACCCGGTCTGGTGCCCGGCTGGTTGGTTGCCTGTATGCAGGATGCTCAGACGGAAGTGCGCGCGCTGGCCGCTTCTCTGTTGATCGGGTTGCCTAAAGGCAAGGAAGCGGCCGCAGCCAGCCAGTGCCTGCTGGCCATGTTGGCCGACGGGGACCCGCCGACGGTGGTAGCGGCCTTGCGCCACACTCCCTTGAACTTGAGCAGCGAGCTGGTGTCCCGCTGCGCTCATTCTTCCGCGCGCGTGGCTCGAGCCGCTTTGTTGCGTCTGGCTGACTTTCCGGGCGAGGAGCAGGGCCGGCGGCGCGTCTGGGTTCTCTCCGCCCTGGAAGCGTTGGACCGGCGCGAGGCGCCGGTGCGGCGAGCCGCCCTGCAACTTTTGCACAGCCACCAGGAATTGATTCCTGCCGAGAACGAGGTCTGGCAACGCATCAGCCGCCATCTGGAGGAGACTTCCAAAGCCAGCCGAGACCGCTGCATTCTGGTCCTGGCCGCCTGCCCGCTGGATTTGGGGCCGATTCTGGCTCCTTATCTGGAGTCGGCCTCGGGCAACACGGCCCGGGCGGCGGTGGCATGTTTGAGCCAGAGCGGCCGGCGCGAGAGTCGGGAGCGCCTGACCCGTATGCTGCGTGCGCAAGTGCAACAGTTGTGGGTGTGCACACTGCTGAAACTGCCCCAGGGCGACGCTCCCCAGGTGCAATTGGACTATCTGCAACTTTGTTTGGACAACGCAGGCGAGCGCAGCCGCAAGCTGGTCTTCGACATCCTGGCCGGGATCGAGACTCCCAAAGTCATCCGCAGCGTGGAAAAGGTGCTGCGCTTTACCAACCTGCGCGCCCGGGCCGATGCCCTGGAAGTGCTTTCCAATCTGGGAGATCGGGAGGCCTCGCAGCTTCTGGTTTTGTTGTTGGAAAGTGGCGACCTGCGCGATAAAATGAGCGATCTACCCGCTGCGCTGGTCCGCCAGGCCGACTGGGAGGCTTTTTGCTCCAGTCAGTGGCTGGCTTACGATCCCTGGCTGAGCCAGGCGGTGGAATGGCTGCGCGGAGAGAAGTCTTGGGACGACGCCGAGGAGGAAAAAGTGGAACGACTACTGGTGCTGCGCAAAGTGCCTCTATTTGCTCAGATGAATCTGGAGCAATTGGTGGCCATCGATCAGCGACTGGAAGAAGTAGAGTACCTGGCCGGCGAGGTGGTTTTCGAGGAAGGCCAGTTGGGGGCTGAACTCTATATCCTGCTGGACGGCACCGTCAAAATCGTCAAGGCTCGGGGCAGCGGCCAGGAATTGTTGCTGACTCGTCTAGAGGGTGTCAACTACTTTGGTGAAATGGCTATTCTGGACGATGAACCGCGTAGCGCCAGCGTGGTGGTAGAGCGCAATTCGCGCTTGCTGGTCTTGAAGGGCGAGCAGTTGAAAGATCTGGTCGAGCAAATGCCGGAAATGGCTTTCGAGATCATCAAAGTGCTGACCGCGCGCATTCGCCAGGCGGATGATCGCCTGAATCAAATGGTGAAGAGTAAGAACTGATGGTGTTTCGCCTGCTGTTTTGCCTGCTGTTGAGTTGCGCCGCCTGGAGTGAGGTCAGCACCGAGCAGGAAGTGGCTCTGGGGCGTTCGGCCGCGCAGAAGATCGAAGCCCGCTCCGGTATCGACAATTCCCCCGATCTCAACCGCCGCTTGCAGACCATTGGTCAGGCCCTGGCCCGGGTTTGCGGCCGCAACGACATTCAGTTCCAGTTTAAGGTGCTGGCCACCGATGAATTTAACGCCATGGCCTTGCCGGGCGGTTTCGTATATGCCACGCGCTCGTTGCTGCGCGGCATGAGCGACGGGGAGATCGCTTTCGTGCTCGGCCACGAGATCTCACACGTGGTACAGCGCCACTCGATCAACCAGATGGAGAACGAGCAGAAGCGCAAGGTGGGCTGGTTGGCGGTGCTGGTCAGTCTCAGCGGCGGGCGCATCGATCAGCAGTCGGTGCAGGCCGCCGCCGTGCTCGATCAGATGTTGGGTAGTCGCTTCAGCCAGGCCGATGAATCGGAGGCGGATCGTCTGGGCACGGCCATGATGGCCCGGGCCGGTTATGATCCGGCCTACGCTCTGGTGGCTTTGCGCACCCTGGCGGGCAAGCATACCAGCCAGACGCCGGACTTTATCAACGCCATGGTAGGCAGTCATCCTATGCCTCAGGACCGTATCACCGATTCCTACAAATATATTCCGCCGCTGGCCTTTCGGGCGGGTGTTGGAACCACTCCGGTGTCTCCCGTGCGCACGTCCTCGTTGTTGAATCGACTGACCCAGGCGGTGGTGCAGTCCTCAGGGTGGAAGCAAGATCCGCACCTGATGAGCAGCTGCCGCGGGCAACTCGAGCATATGAATTTGGATGCCGAAGGCTTTCTGCTGGTCAGTCCCGCCGGCGAGTCGGACAATGCTCTGGAGCGCCGATTACTGACGCTGGGAGTGGCCCAACGGGTTATGCGGGGCGGTGTTTCCCGCTTCGGCCTGGCCAGCCGCGACGGTTCGGAAGGGGAGAGGCTGGTCTGGCTGAAGGTGCGCTGATGACATACACTTTCGTCTCGGTGGCCTGTCTGGCGGCGCTGCAGATTTTGCTGGCCCTGAACTGCAGTCTGAATCGTATCATCTTGAAGCGGTCGCACGGTTGTGATGAGGACCCCGAGAACAGCCTGTACCGAGCCATCGTGGCTCATCGCAATGCCTGCGAATATGGTCCGATCCTGTGCATTCTGCTGCTGGTCTGCTCGGTGATCGCGGCCATGGGCTCGGGGATGCCGGCCTGGGCCGTGTGGCTGGGGCCGGCCGTGGTGCTGGTACGCGTCTGCCACGCCGCCAGCATCTTGCTTTACAGCCTCCGTCGCCCCACCATTCTGCGTCGCATCGGTGCTTCTGGCACTTACGTGCTGTGCTTGCTGCTTTGCGGCTTGATCGTTTACTCGCGCTTTAGTTGAGGGCGGGCTCGACCAGTTGCGGGCCCATCTCCCAGCTGTAGCCGTTGGGGACTTCGCTGACGTCCACATTCTGGAAGCTCATGGCCAGATGCAGGGCGTTGGCTAACTGGTGGGCCAGCCGGCGCGCTTCGACGGCCTGGTGCGAACGAATGACCGGCAGGACGCGGCCGTCCTGCAGATCGATGTGGATGCAGTAGTAGACTTCCTGGCTATCCACCGCTCCGCGCACGGCGCGCAGGACTACCTGGCGCATGGGGGCCAGCGAGATGTGCACCTGCTGGCCTTCGTAGACGAGCACGGCTTCACTGGGGGTGAGGCGCACGGTGGCCTTGCCCAGGCTGCCCGCCCGGCTGATGCGCTGGAGGGCGCCCTTGGCGCGCTGCAGCGTTTCCTCGCCGTCGAACATGGTGATGGCGCCGGCGCTCAGGGCGCCGGCCCAGTGGGACGACTTGCCACTGAAGAGGGCTCGGGTGAAGAGCAGCGCGGTCAGCGCCACTTTGCCCAGCGAGCTGTATTCTGACTGAACCTGCCGCTGTGGTAGCCGCAAAATCTCGTAAACCAGCGTGGCTTCTTCCTTGCCTCCCAGTAAGCTGATGAAGCGCAGTTCGTCCGCGCCTTTCTGGCGGCTTTTCAACAGATCCCGGTAAATGGCTTGGTCCAGGTGTTCGGCCGGCTTGAAGCAGTGTACGATGTCCATCGCAGTTGCCACTCTAATTCGTCTCCTCGCGCTCTATGCATATGTATTACCCGCGGCCTTGATTAGTCCTCGTGTCTTCGACGAGAGACTCGAAGAGAGCCTGAAAAGGAGCGCTTTCCTGCATATCTTCGGGATGGAACTGGACACCGCGTTGCCAGGGCGAAGTGCGGCCTTCGATGGCTTCGACCACTCCGTCGGGAGCCCAGGCTACCGGATGGAATCGCTCGCCGATGCGCTGGACGGCTTGATGGTGGATGGAGTTGACACGCACGTAGTCGTCTCCCAGGATTTGATGCATTCTTGACCCGGGGGCGACGTGAATGCCGTGGGCGGGGTCGCGGCGGCGGCTGGGGTCGTTGAGCAATTCGGGGGAGCAATGGTGGGCCACGTCCTGAACCAGGTCGCCACCGCTGGCCACGTTGAGGACCTGCATTCCGCGGCAGATGCCCAGCACCGGCTTGTCGTTCTCGAGGGCCCAGCGCGTCCAGCGCAACTGGAAGCGATCAAATTCGATGTCGACATTGTTCAAGTCGACGCTGCTGTGGGGAGCCTGGCCGTACCAGCCGGGATGAAGGTCGTTGCCTCCCGGAATTACCAGCGCGTCCCACTGTTCGGGCCGGGCGGCGCCGTCTTGATAAACCAGCACCGGTTCGCCGCCGGCCCGCCGAATAGCGCGCATGATATCCGGAACGCTGCGGTGGGTGGCGCCGTTGACGGGGCCTGCGGGGAAGTGCCAGTAGTTGCTGCGAACTAAGATTGCGACTTTGACTTTGTGCATACGATCCTCATGGTTGTGGGTTGTGTCAGAGAGAAGGGGTTAGTGACGACAACAACAGCAACAACAACAAGGACAGCCGAGAGCTGCCCGGGCGGACGGATTGAGGAAAAGTCCAGCCGTGTGCATGAGTGCTTGCAGCATATCATGAGCACTCTGGCAAAGCAACGGTTACAAGTCGCGGTTTTGGTAGAAATTTCGTAGAAATCGGACCGCTAAGCTGCCTCCCAACAGGAGGAACGAACCATGTCATTTTTTACGAAATCCGCAAGTTACTCAACTACACCCCGGCCCAGATGGCTGAACATTGCCAGGTCCCGCGCCAGACGGTGTGTGACTACGAAGCGGGACGTTGCTTACCGCCCCTGCGCTTGCTTCAAGAGCTTGAATTGGAGGGGCTTCCTTGCTCGGAGTAGGTAATGTCCGGCCGAGAAGCGAGGAGGTGGTGTCGAGGTCGTGCCTACGAACTCAAGTCGGTCAGTTCAGAAAGCTGGCTGAAGGCCGAAAAGCGCTGGGGGAGTGCATTGGAATCTTTGCCGGTTTCTCGGCCGGTCCGTCGTTGGCTGCGGCAATTCTTGAGCTCGGATTCGGCCTGGGAAGTCTTGGTGCTGTATCTGCTGGCGGCTCTCGAAGCTCAGCCAATTCTGGCGAATCCGCATACCGACCTGGATTTTCGTGGCCAACCGATTGTCGATGCCTTCGGGAAGGCCTGGGACGCCGTGTGCTGCCGGGTCTTAAGGAAAGGAGCGTGCTCTGGCCGCAGGTTCGCCTCCGGACCTCGGTGGGCGCCTTTCGCGTCGATGCGTTAGTTCTGGTGAAGATCGAAACCAAAGTTGCCTGGTTCATCCTCGAAGTTGATGGTCCGCATCATCAGCCAGAAAGGGACAGGCTTCGAAACGAAGCGATAGCCCTCCCCGAAGTCCGGTTCAGCCAGGCCGAAATCGAGTCCGGGCGTGTCGTCGCCAAGTTCTTGAGCGAGAGTCACAGGTTGCTCAACGAGGTTGGTACGGCGGCTTGAGGCGTGTCGGCAGTGCGGGCCCTGGTGGCGTCAGCGCCCCGGCCGCGCCACCCGTGTCGACAACGCGGGTACCGGTGGCGTCAGCGCCCCCGGCCGTGCCACCCGTGGCGCCAAGAAGGACCCTCGGAAATGTCAATGGCCATCGGGTCCCCGGTGGCCATTGACCAAGCGGACGAAGAGGGGCTAGAAGAGGACCCAGGCGCTGCCGCCGGAACTGTCGGTGTCGTAGTAGTGGGCGCTGCCACCGTAGTCGGAGCCGCGACCGCACTGGTCGGGATCGTAGACGTCGTCGGGGCCGGGCTCGGTGTGACGTCCGGGGAACTCCGGCGGCACGTCGTCCGGGCCGTCCTTGCTGCGACGGCTGTTTCTGGTGTAAGACTGGTGGTTCTGGGCGGCGATTTTCATTATGTGTTTCGCTCCTCTAGGGATGATGTGTTACATCAGTCATATCACTCACATTTAGACAACTTGATGAATAGGATGTTAAATGCACTACGATCCGCCCGAATGGGGCACCCTCCAGCACATCGAGCAGGCCCGCTTGGCACTACCCGGGGAAGTGGTTTCCCCCCCGCTCAGGCAACTCGACGGAGTCGGCCTCATGTGCGAGAATCTGCAGGTCACGGGAGCCTATAAGGTCCGGGCCATCTGCCACATCATGAACCTTAAGGCCAGGGGCTTGGGCGACAAGGGCCTGGCGTTGGCCTCCTCGGGCAACTTCGCGGTGGCCCTGGCCTGGGCCGGGCGCCACTATGGCGTGCCCGTCACCGCCGTTATGATGCGCCGCAGTCACCCCTGGAAAGTCGAGCGCGTCAAGGCCTGGGGCGGCCAGGTGGTCTTCAGCGGTGATTCCACCGAAGAGCGCACCGCCGCCCTGCATGCCCTTAGAGACCAGGGAATCCACATCGTAGATCACCTGAACGATCCGCAAGTTCTCGTCGGACATGCTACTTTGGGCCTCGACCTGGCTCCCGCCAGGCCCCGCCAGGTGGTCATTCCGGCCAGCACCGGCGGCCTGCTGGTGGCTACCTCGCTGGCTCTCAAGCAGATCGATCCCCTTACCAGGATCGTCGGAGTCCAGCCCGGAGGCGCCAACGCCATGGTCGATTCGCTACGCAACGGCGAGCTGCGCCGCCTCGAAAAGGTGGTCACCGAATGCGACGCTCTCACCGCCAACCGGCCCGGGGACTTGCCCTGGGAATTGGCCCAGCAGTGGGTCGACGATATGGTGGAAGTCAGCGAGGAGGCGGTGCGTGATACGGTGCGCTATCTGGTGGAGGAAGCCAAGCTGGTGGTCGAGCCCGGCGGCGCCGCAGGGTTAGCCGCCTATCGCAGTGGGCAAATACCCGAGCAAGAAGGAACCTGGGTCGTGCTCAGTGGCGGCAACATAGCGCCCGCGCGACTGGCAGAGTGGCTAAGTGAGGGCCCCCCGGAATGATGGAACACCCTGATATTCGCCTGGTCGAACTGGACGGCCGCATGTTTTACCTGCTGGGCACGGCCCACGTCAGCCAGGCCAGCGTCGACCTGGTCAAAGACACGCTGCACGAGCTGAAGCCGGACTCGGTGGCGGTGGAACTGTGCGCCTCGCGCTACAATACCCTGCGCGATCCCGACCGCTGGCGCAACACCGACATCGTCGAGGTGATCAAAAAGGGTAAGGGCAACCTGCTGCTGGCCCAGTTGCTTTTATCCAGTTTCCAGAAGAAGATTGGCAAGCAGCTCGGAGTCAAACCGGGCGCCGAGATGATGCAGGCCATGGAAACCAGCCTGGAGCTGGACATCCCCACCGTGCTGGCCGATCGCGATGTCGGCACCACCCTGCGCCGCACCTGGAGCCGCCTCTCCTGGTGGAGCCTGGCCAAGCTCTTCGTTTCCTCCCTCTTCGGCATCTTCGAAAGCACCGAGATCAGCCAGGAAGAGGTGGAACGGCTCAAGCGCAGCGACGCGCTGGAGGAAGCTCTCAAAGAACTATCCCAGCACCTGCCCGAAGTGGGCGAGACCCTGGTGGACGAACGCGACCGCTACCTGGCCGCCAAGATTTTCTCGGCCCCGGGCCAGCGCGTGCTGGCGGTGGTGGGAGCCGGCCACGTGCAGGGCATCGCCCGCTACCTGGGCGAGGTTAAGGACGTCACCCCGCTCGAATTCGTGCCCCCGCCCAGCAAGCTTTCCAAGCTGATCGGCTGGCTGATTCCCCTTTCCATCGTGGCCGCCATCCTCTACGGTTTCTTGCATTGGGGTAAGAATGTCGCTCTCAGAATGCTGGGGATGTGGGCGCTGATTACGGCCAGCGCAGGAGCTCTGGGTTGCCTGCTCTCGCTGGCTCACCCGCTGACCACCATCAGCGGCTTTCTTTTCGCACCCATCGGAGCGCTCCATCCCTTGATTGCCACCGGCTGGATGACGGGGCTGGTGGAGGCGGGGCTGCGCAAGCCCCGGGTAGCCGACTTCGAAACGCTCTCCGAGCAAACGCTCACGTTCAAGCTAATGTATCAAAACCGCGTGACCCGCATCTTGCTGGTCATGCTGCTCACCAATGTCTGCGTCGGTCTGGGCAACCTGCTGGGAGCCGCCTCGATGCTCAAGGCGGCTCAAATCTAAAACTTCTGGCCGGTCAAACGCTGGATTTCGGTGGTCCAGGGGCCGATGTCCTGATAACCGGTCCAGGTCTTGACCACCTTGCCGTTGGGACCGAGCAGCACCACGTAGGGGATCTTGTCGCCGTTGAAATAGCGGATGAAGTTTTTGTAGATGGGCGAGCGAGGCTGCATACAGTCCACATAAATAACCGGTACAATCTGCTTCAGGTCGAACTCCACCACCACCGGCTTAAACATTTTGGCGGCTGGAGCCCAGTCCGCCCCATAGTAAATCAGATGGAATTTTTTCGGGTCAAAGCCGGTCTCTTGTTTGTGCCCCTGGACAATATCGAAATCGACGGTACCTAACTCGGCGTGGCGCATCACCCGGCCTCCCAGGGCCTGAGCCAGTTCGGCCAGCTTGACCAGTTTGCGCTCTGCGTCTACTCGATAAGCGACCTCGGTGGCGCCGGCGTACATCTTGTGTGACCCGGCCGTCAGGGAGGGCGCCTCTTTGCTGCCCTGGGGGCGAAACAGCCAGTTGCCGTCTACTTCGTCCAGGTCGTAGCCGAGCGCTTTGGCAAAGTCGCGGGCGTCTACTTCCACCGCCGAGAGATTATCCAGAGTGCCGATCACGTAGCCTTCGTAGGGACGATTGCGCACGTAGAGTTTATCCGCCCAGGCGGAACAGAGGGTGGTGGCCAGAAGCAGACAGGAGACGAGCAGCTTTTTCAACTTGGGTACCTTTCTAAAGGGGTCTCCCCCCCGGTTTACGGTGCCAGAATCGCCTTGCGGGCTTTCGGGTCCAGGTAGGACCAGAGAGCCTCGAAGGCTCCCTGGCGAAGCTCGTTCGGAAGGCTCTCGAAAATACCCCGCTGGGTGGCGTCCCAATGAGCAGCTTCGTAGAGACGAAATTTTTGCAGTTTGGAGAGCCTGACAAATTGCGGAGCCAGTACCTTGGAGGTGGACTCGGACTGGCTGCTCCAGGGTTTCTCTATATGGGCGTAGAGGGCGACCTGGACTCGTTTCTCGGGGGTCAGCACGCTCCACAACGAGTTGAGCAGGTTCTGCTTGAGGTCGTCGGGCACAGCGTCGGAAAAGGTCCCGCGCACTTCTGGTGCCAGTTGAAAAGCGTCCAGCAAAAACATCCGCTGTTCCGGGTTGAGCGCCCGCCAGTCCGGCGGTGGCAGTTGCGCCCGGGCTGTGCCCGAAAGCCCGAGAAGAAGAGCCAGACTGCAGGCAAATCGCCAGCCGGCGCGGAACGCGAGCGAATATGTTTCCAGACCCCTATTGTAGAGCAGCATTCGAGTTTATTCGGCAACATCTGGAAGCGGACCCTGCCGCTACCCGCCAGGAATACGCCGAAATCGAAAAGGGTCTGACCAGGCGCGGCATTCTTTTTCAGGGCAAGCCGCTACCGATTTGTATCGCACCGGCGTTGATGCGCCAGGCTCACCTCAAGCCGCTGCAGGATCAGATGCGCCGCCTGGTGCGCGTGTTGGCCAAGCTGGAAGAGCCTCTACGCACCACTCCATGGCTGGATCGATTGGGCATTCACCGCACCGAACAGCAATTGATTCAATGGCCCAGCCGTCTCAAGGCCGGCGAGTACATTTCGCGGGTGGATGGCTTCCTGGAGTTTTTTGCGAATGGGGACACCGGCTACCAAATTGTAGAGCTCAACGTGGATAGTCCCGGAGGGGCCGCCTTTATGGACGAGTGCGTGCGCCTGCTCAAGAAGACTTCGCTGTGGAAGCGGCTGGCCAAGGAATTCCCCGGCCGCTATCTGGCCACCGACCATCGCGACTTGCCGCTGTTGCTCAAGTCCTGGGAGCAATGGGGAGGAAAAGGCAAGCCGCGTATCGCCGTGGTCGACTGGATCACCGTCAACACCGCCAGCGAGTTTGAACTGCTGAAACTTCGCTACAACCGTCTCGGTTATGAAACTGTGATCTGCGACCCCCGAGAACTCGACTTCAAGGATGGAAAGTTGCTCGACTACGACGGCAAAGTCATCGATCTGGTCTATCGCCGCGTGTTGGTGGAAGATCTGCTGGCCCAGGCCGAGGCGGCCAGGCCCTTCCTGAACGCCTATCGCGAGCAAGCCGCCTGTGTGGTCAATTCCTTCGCTTGTAAGCCGCTGACGGTCAAGAGCCTGCTCTCCTGGGTGCACCGGCCCGAATTCGAGAGCCTGCTCAATAAGTCGGACTTGACTTTCCTGCGCTCGCTGGTTCCCTGGACCACCATCGTCGAGGACGGTCCGCTACTGGACAGGCTCCGTCAGGAGCGCGAGCAGACCATTCTCAAGCCGGCCGATGGATACGGCGGACAGGGTCTCTACCTGGGCTGGGAAATGGACGAGCTGGCCTGGGAGCGAGCTCTCGACGAGGCGGTCAAAGACCGCTATGTGGCGCAGCGCCGGGTGCACATCCCCCATGCAGAGTTTCCCGTGCCTCTCGAGAACGGCTGGAAATTCGAGGATTTCCGTTTCGATTTCGATCCTTACATGTTCGGGGCCAGCGTGGCTGATCCGCTGGTGCGCGTCTCCGACAGCGATGTGACCAATGTCAAGGCGGGCGCCCAGATCGCCGCCACCTGGGTTATGCATGATTAGATGCATGGTGGTCAGTTTGTGGCTGGCTCTAACCGCCTGGGTTTGGGCCCAGGGACCGGCCCCGGCCGACGGCCTGGATCCTCGCCGTACCTGGGTGTTCGTGGTGGGTTGCCTGGAGTGGTCCCGTTCCGACATCTATCCCGGCTTCCCGAAAACCAATCGGCGTGACGTGCGCTTGGCCCTGGCCTACCAGCGCCTGGGCGTGCCGCCCGAGCAGGTGACCCTTTTGCTCGATCGAGACGCCACCCGTCAGGGCATTCACGATGCGTTTATGAAAATTCTCGGCAAGTGCCGACCCGGAGACACGCTGATCCTCTACTACGCAGGTCACGGTTACCGGGATGAGGCTGATCGCACCTTCTGGATGGTACCCTACGACGGCTACGACGTGGATACGCTCTGGGGTTTACGCGGTATCGAGCGCGACGTGAACCGCCTCTTCAAGGGCAGCCGCGTCTTTCTCTCGGCCGACTGCTGTCATTCCGGCGCCATGCGCCTGGCGGCTCGGCGCAACGTGAGCAATATCGGCTTCTTTGCCCTTTCCTCCTCGACTGCCCGCCTCAGCAGTACTGGCAATTGGACCTTTACCGATTGTCTGCTCGATGCCCTGAGTGGAGACCCGCGCTGTGACGCCAACGGCGATGGCGTGATCAGTCTGGCCGAAATGTCTGAGCAGGTGGAAAAGGATATGCTGTTCGCCGAAAACCAGAAGGCCGGCGGCTCCGGCTCGCCGCTTTTCCCAGAGAACACAGGCTGGGTGCGCACCGCTCGCCCGCTACGGGCGGGGGAGGGGGCCTACGTTAGCGTCTTTGCCGACGGAGCCAACTGGAAGGCTCGGGTAGTGGAGCAGGGGCAGCGCGGAGTGTTGGTTCACTGGATGGGCCTGGCCCAGGACTACCCTGACGAGTGGGTCTCCCCCAGCCGCGTCACACCTATGAGATAGCCCCCTTTATTTAAGGAAAAGGGTTTCCGTTCCGATAGCGGAATCCAGGGCGGCTATGAAAATGTTAGTTCGCCTTTTGATGTTGGTAACGCTGATGGGGACGGCCCAGGCAGACATCCTTCAGGACATCTTCGATCCGCCGGTCCGTTGCCGGGGCACGGTCGGTTATGTTCAGGCCAACCATTTTGTGCTGGTCTCTCCGGATGCGCAGTATACGCGGGTTTTCGTGAAGCAGGGCGAGTTGATTCCGTCCAATATCGTGCCCGGTATGATCATTGAATGTTCGGCACGCCTGGATGCGAATAACTTTTTGCGCTTGGAGACCATTGACGGCGTGCAGACGCCCAACGGACAGATGGTTCCGATCGTCGCTCCGAATCAGCCTGCCCACCAATAACGATTGCGGAGGTAAACCGCTTTGTCTCGTAACTACGCCGGACTTCTTTTGGCTATTGCCCTGACGGGCTGGGCCGGGGCTGACCCCAAACTGGGTGTCGATGTTCGCAAGACCAGTGATCGCGTCGAACTGCGTCTGTCTCAGGACAAGCCGTTCGAGAATGTGAGCCAAAAATGGCGAGAAAATCCGCATCGCCTCGAGATCACCATCCCGAAAGTCGAGTGGCAGGGCAAGGCCGTCTCGAATATCGACAAAGGCGTCCTGCAGAAAGTGGAAGTTAAGCCCGGCGCGGGCAACGTGGTGGTTACTCTCTACGCTCTGCAGAACCCCAAGATGAGCTGGATCAGCAGTCCCGACAAGAAGAACTGGACTCTGCGCATCTCGGCTGGCGAGCTGGCCTCGGGCAATGATACCCCCAGGCTTCCGGTGGCCTCCAAGCCGGCTGCTGCTCCCGGCTTAGCCACTCTGCCGCCGGTAAAGCCGACGGCCACCCCAGACCGGCCCGCTCCCCGTCCAGTGACTCCAACCCCCGCTCCCGCCCGCAATAACGTGGACCAGCGCCCCATCACGGTCAGCTTTATCAATAAAGATCTGCCCGCCGCCATTCGTGAGATGGCCCAGGCGGCCGGTCTGGAAGCCGACATCGGACCCGGCGTGAAAGGCTCGGTCACGGCTTCCTTCAAGGATACGCCCCTCTCCCAGGCGCTCACCAACGTGCTGGGCAAGCAGCAAGACCTCTATGAAGTCAAGATCGAGGGCAACCGCGTCCGCGTTTTTGGTGACAATAGCGGTGCCGGCGCGACCCTGGTGCCCACTATTACTCACCCGGACCCGGTTTCGGAAGGCGGCACGCGCAGCCTGAACCTGGTCAGCGATTATTTCCCCTTGATGGCGGACAAATCCGCCAGCCAAATGGTGTCGGCGATTCGCCGGGCCGTATCGGAGGTCGAAGTGATTCACGATGACCGGCTCAATGTGCTCTTTGTGCGCGGAGAGGCGGGCGACCTGGAAAAGGTGCGTAACCTGCTGCAAAACGTGCTGGCGAAGTAGGACCGCTAACTTTTAAAGCGAAAGGCGGCACATGACCAAGCGCCGAACCCGATCCCCGAAAGCAGCCGCGCCCAGCGCCGAAAACCAGAGTGTAGCCACGGTAGAAGAGCTACGGATTCTGGAGAAAGAACATCCGGATCGGGCTGACGTGCAGTTTGATCTGGGTGTTGCCCTGGCTCGCCAGGGTGAGCAAGGAAAGGCGGCCAAACATTGGCGCAAGGTGGTCGAGCTCGATCCGGCTCACTCCGCCGCTCGCTACTTCCTGGGGATGTACTACCTCGGACAGGGCAAATTCCGCCAGGCGGCCGATCAGTACCGGCAGGCCCTCGAGCATCGTCCCGGTGACCCCTACGCGCACAATAATCTCGGCCTGGTCTACGCGCGCCAGACCCAGTATGCCAAAGCCATCGAGTGTTGGGAAAAAGCCCTGGAGCTGTCGCCCGACTATTCGCAGGCTTATTATAACCTGGGCTTGATGTATTCCAGGCTGGGTCAACTGGAACAAGCCGAATCCTATTATCTTCAAGCCCTCCAGCTCAACGCCGACGACGTCTACGCTCACAACAATCTGGGCCAGGTTTATGCCCGCCAGAATCGTTTGGAAGACGCCGAAAACTGCTTCCGGCGCGCGCTGGAGCTGGACCGAACCGATCTTTATGCCCACAACAATCTGGGCAAGCTGATGGAGCGCACCGAACGGATCGACGAAGCCCGCCGTGAATTCGAACTGGCCCTTCAGATCGACTCGGGCGATGCGTACGCACGCAACAACCTGGGCCGTATCCTGGCCAAGCAAGGGGACCAGAGTTCGGCTGTGGCGCAGTTCCGGGCCGTGCTCGACGAGCACCCGGACGACGCGGTGGCCTATCACAATTTGGGTCGCGTGCACGCCCAGCAGGGTATGTGGCAGGAAGCCGTCAGCTACTATAGCCGAGCTTTGGAGCTCTCTCCGCACGACTCGTATGCCCGCAACAACCTGGGTCGCGCCCTGCTCAGCCTGGGACGGGTCAGCGAAGCCGAGCAGGAGTTTCGGCGTAGCCTGGTGGCCGATGATCGCGACAGCTACGCGCTTAACAACCTGGGTCTGTGTCTGATCCGCTCGGGTCATATGCAGGAGGCCGTGGACGTGCTGGTGCGCGCCGTCGAGGTCGATCCTGGAGATGTGCTGGCCCGCAACAACCTCGGTTTCTCGCTCTCGTCGCTGGGCCACTATGAAGACGCCATAGAGCATTTCGCTTTTGCCGTTTCCCAGGATGAACGCGATGCTTACGCCTTGACTCACTGGGGTCTGGCGCTGTCTCAACTGAATCGTCTGGCCGAAGCCGGCGAGCGCTTCGAGCAGGCCGTGCAGGCCGATCCGCAGGATGTTTACGCCCTCAACCACCTGGCTCTCACCCGCTACCAGCTCGGCGAAGTCGACAAAGCCCTGCAGGCCTTCGAGCAGGCCCTGGCCAGCGAGCCGAGCGACGGCTACACTCTGAGCAACCTGGGCCTGGTCTTGACCGCCCTGGAGCGCTTCGAGGAAGCCGCCGAGCGTTTCCAGGCCGCCCTGGCCTCGGACCCGCGCGACGTCTACTCGCGCAACAACCTGGGCATCGTGCTGGCCCGCCTGCGCCGCTTCGAAGAAGCGGTAGCCCAACTGCAACAAGCCCTGGAGCAGATGCCGGACTATGCCGAAGGCCACTTCAACCTGGCCCTGGCCCACTACGAATTACGCCAGTTTGAAACGGCCGTGCATCACTTCGAGCGAGCCCTCAGCCTGGAGCCTGAATTATTGGCGGCGCGCGGCAACCTGGCCCTGACCCTGGCCCATCTGGGCGATGTTGAAGGCAGCCGGAAACAATTGGAAGAAGTCCAGCGTCTGGCCCAGGCTCAAGGCCAGCCCGGCTATGCCGAAGACCTGGGCAAGGAAGTGGACGGCATCCTGGCGGTACCGGCCGGGAAAAAATCTGCTCCGGCAAGCATACCTGCCAAGAAAACCGGGAAGAAGTCCAAAAAGAAATAACGCCGGCAACTGACCGCCGGCAACGGTGGCATGTGAAGCGTAATAAAGTATTCAAGTTCCTGGCCTCGATCAAGCTGGCCGTCATTCTCTTCGTCTTTTTCGTCGTGATTCTGGCCTCGGCTACCTACTACGAGTCGGCCTATGATACTCCGACGGCTCAGCATCTGGTCTACAAGAGCCCGCTTTTCGCGGTATTCCTGCTCATCTTTTTCGTCAATATCTTCTGCTCGACGGCTATACGCTACCCCTGGAGCAAAAAGCAGATCGGCTTCGTGGTGACTCACCTGGGGATTCTGGTTTTGCTGGCGGCCTCCGCCTTCACCATGGTGGCCGGCGTGGACGGCTCGATGATCATTCAGGAAGGCCAGACGTCCAGGCGTATCATGCTCAACGACCCGGTCTTCTTCGTAGGCCGCCCCAGCCAGCGGCTCGAGGAGATTCAGGCCGAGTTTCGCTGGACCCCACCCAGTGAGAACCGTCCCCAGCGGGTGACTTTGCGCGAAGGCGTGACGGCCGAAGTGGTGGAGTATCTGCATCACGCGCGCCGCAACACTTACTACAAGGAAGCTCCCCAGGGAGTGCCCGCGGTCGAGATGCGCATCTTCAATCAGCACGTGGACCAGCACCAGTGGCTGACGGCCGGCAAAGGCGACGTGCAACTCGGCCCGGCCCGCATCCGGTTGTTACGCGCCAACCACGAGGAGCATCTCAAGAGCCTGATCCAGGCCGGTTCCAGCGAACGCGGCGAGTTGCAGTTGCTGGTGGCCGGCGAGCCCCTCCAGGTCAACGTTTCCGAACTTTCGCCCGGCAAGCCCCTGCAGGTCGGTGACTTCACCGTCACTCTGCGCCGCTACCTGCCCCACGCGGTGGCCGTCAAGAACGAACTGATCTCCCAGAGCGACGAGCCGGTCAATCCCTGCCTGGACATCCGCCTGGCCGACCAGAAGGGCAATTCTCAGGATTGGCTGCTCTTCGCCCGGTTGCCCGAACTGAATACCCGAACTGCTTCGCAGGGCGAAGCCCTGCCGGCCAAGCTGCTCTACGCTTTCGATACGGCCGGGAAAGATCATGCTCTCAGCCTGATCGTCGACCCCGCCGGCAAGCTTTGGGGCAAGGTTGACGCTAAAGCTGCCACCCCAATAGAAATAAATAAGCCGCAGGCCACCGGCTGGATGAATCTGCAGTTCGAGGTCAGCAAAATGCTGCCCAAAGCGGTGGAAGTGCGCGAATTCGTTCCGGTGGAAGTGGAAAAAGGCGCCGAGCAGAACGCTCCGCCCCCGGCCATCCGGCTGCGCCTGCTGGGCACCAAAGAAAACCAGAGCCGCTGGCTGGAGCGCGGCGACGTGATTTCTGTGCACGCCGACTCGGGAGCCGAACTGATCGTCGGCTATGCCTATAAAAGCATCGAACTGGCCTTTCCGGTGCGCCTGAAAGACTTTCAGATGGATATGGACCCCGGCACCAACAGCCCGGCTGCTTTCAAAAGCGAAGTGGAAGTGGAAGGCCAGAGTTACTTGATTCAGATGAACGAACCGCTGGTCAAAGGCGGCTACAAGTTCTTCCAGAGCAGCTATTCGGAAGTGCCCGGCCAACCCACTTACTCGATTTTTACGGTATCCAAAGACCCCGGCATCGGGCTCAAATATTTGGGTTCGATCATGGTGGTAGTGGGTATCGCCATTATGTTCCTCACCCGTCCCTACAAGGTAAACGTGGGTAAACGGGCGGTTTCTGAATGAGGTTTTTGCCGATGTCTAGATGGATTTTGTTACTCTGCCTGCTGCTGGCTCCGCTGGCCGGCCGGGCCGAGGAGGTGCCTGACTGGGCCAATCGCTTCCGTTTTCTGGCGGTGCAGCAAGGCGGCCGTCTCAAGCCTTTCGACACTTTTGCGCTGGAGACGGTGCGCTACCTCACCGGCAAGGCCGAGTTCGAGAAGCGCGACCCCGTGGTCACCATGCTGCAGTGGTATGCACTCGGCGAGCAGGTGGCCAATTTGCCCGTCATCGAGTTTCGCAACAAAGACTGGCACAAGAAGCTCGGGTTGCCCGCCGACCAGCGTTACTTTAGCGCCGCCGAACTCAATGCCAATGCCGAGGTGGTGAAAATTCGCGAAGAACTGCACCGGCTCAAGCCGGGTGACAAAGTGCCCAACCGCCTGTCGGCCATGAACGAGCTGCTCTCGAAAATGGGTTATCTGGAGCTGATTTCCAAGGGCGCTTCCTGGACGATGGTGCCCTCGCCGGAGAACCTGGCCTCGCCCTGGGCTAATTTTTATGAAGTGCAGAACGCGGAGAACGCCCCCGCCGAACTCAAAAAAGCGATCGAGCAGTTTCACACGGCCATCGTCAATAAAAGCGGCCAGGATAAAGCCGTCAACGAACTGGCGGCGGCTCTACAGGCGGTTGGCCCTTATCCGGACGGCGCCGCTCTGGCCCAGGAAGTGCACTACAATCACTTCCATCCTTTCCGCAAGGCCTGGATGCTCTATCTCTTCAGCCTGGTCTGTCTTTTCTTGACCACCCGAGGCACCTCGCTCTACTGGCTGGGTGTGGCCGGAGCCGCCGGCGGCTGGGCGCTGCACGCCTATGGTTTTTATCTACGCTGTTCCATCGGCGGGCGTCCGCCCGTCACCAACATGTATGAATCGGTGATCTGGGTGGCCTTCGGAGCCATCACTTTCGCCCTCATTTTCGAGCTGCTCTACCGCCAGCGCAGCTATCTGGTGGCCGCCTGCAGCGGCGCCGTCATCTGCCTGGCCCTGGCGGACCAGCTACCGGCCGTGCTCGACCCTTCCATCCGGCCGCTGATGCCGGTTCTGCGCAGCAACTTCTGGCTGACCATCCACGTGCTCACCATCACCCTGGGCTATGCGGCCTTCCTGCTCTCAATGGGCCTGGGCCACATGGTGTTGTGGAAGCACCTGCAAGGTCCCGACCAAAGGGAGGAATTAAACGCTCTCCACCTGGCCCTCTATAAGGCCATCCAGGTGGGCGTGGTCTTGCTGGCCGCCGGCACCCTGCTGGGCGGCGTCTGGGCCAACTATTCCTGGGGCCGCTTCTGGGGCTGGGATCCGAAGGAGGTCTGGGCTCTGATCGCTCTGCTCGGTTACCTGGCCATTTTGCATGCCCGTTTCACCAACTGGATCGGAGCCTTCGGCATCGCCGCCTGGTCGGTGCTGGCCTTCCAGGGGGTTTTGATGGCCTGGTACGGGGTCAACTTCGTGCTCGGCGCGGGTCTGCACAGCTACGGCTTCGGCACCGGCGGCGTCCAGTACGTAGCGGTCTACAGCGTCCTGGAAGTTCTCTTCGTGGCCTTCACCGCCTGGCGGGTGAAGGCTCGCCAGCGCGACAACGCCTGATGTCCCGCTGTCTCGATCTGTGCAGCGACCAGCCCTTGCTGGGCAGCGCCACCATCAGTCAGCATCTGGTCATAGTCGACCGGCTCCGGCCCTGGACCGCCAAGACCCAGGATTGCCTGACCCTGCCCCCGGAATGGCAGGCCCGGCTGGACGATTGGCGCGCTCAGGAAATACCCTTTACTCTGTTGGCCCGGCATTCCGACCAGGGCGCCATCCACTCTTTTGAATGGCGGCAGGGTAGGGTGACCGACCGGGAAGGAGCCCCCGTAAGCGAAAAATTCCTGGTCTGCACCCACGGCAGCCGGGACGTCTGCTGCGGCACGCTGGGACCCCGTCTGGCCCAGGCTCTGCGGGCGGCCGGCCACCAGGAGGTTTGGGAAGTCAGCCACATCGGCGGCCACCGCTTCGCTCCCACCCTGTGGCATCTCCCCAGTTGGCGCGTCTACGGCCGACTCTCCCTGGAAAGCCCGCAATGCCTGCCCCGCTTCCTGCGCGGCCACGCCGCTTACCAGCCGCCTCTGCAGGTTATGGAAGCACGCCTCTTCCAGGAACGCGGCCTCTGGCCTCTCTGGCTCGAGCCCGGCGAAGGCGGCTGCCTGGTTCACTGGCCCGACGGAACCTGCGAAAGCTGGCACTTCAGCCTGGCCAGACACGAACACCACGGGCCTATGAGCTGCCGCGACATCCCGGAGGGCAAATACGAACCCTACACCAGCCTGGAAGTCGTAGCCGCGGAAATGAGCAACTTTCAACCTGCTGAAGGGGTACAGGGGTAGAGGAGGAACTGGGCCGGATGAGCAGCCAAGACCCGATGAGCATGACCGATCAAGACTTTACCTTGCTGAAGACACTGGTGGCGCTGGCCTGGGCCGACGGCTCCCTGGCCGAGGGCGAGCTGGAGTGGATTGAAAAGGTGATGGACCAGCTCCAGGTTCCCACCGAACAACGCCAGGAGATGCTCAAGGGAGCCCCGCCTTTGCCCAGTGAAGGGGAGCTGCGAGAAGCTCTGCCGGAAGGCGAAGATCGTGAGACCTTCCTGCGCTTTCTGCTCTCTGTTTCGCTCGAGGATGGGGAGACCAGCCTGGAAGAGCTCGACCTTTTGAAGGACCTGAGCCATAAACTGGGAGTCTCCGGAGACACACTCGAGGAGATGCGCCAAAGCGTCCTGGCCCCTTGAGCGAAGACTGGCCGGATTACGATGGGGAAGGTGAGGAAGACGCCCTTCCCCCCCAGCAAGGCGACGATGAAGGCGAAGTGGGCGTGCCCGAGCTGCGGGCTGAATTGCTGCGCCGCCTGCCCCCGCTGCCCTTTCTGCAAAACTACCTGAACAATGCGTTGCGCTGGCTCGATGAGGAAGAGAGCACCGAAGTGATGCTGGCGGCTACCGATCTGCTGCAGTCCAACCTGAAGGCTCACCCCGATATCTTCGAGGAGCTGCGGGAGGCTTTGAGCAACGACGAGGGCGAGGACATGCTCTATGCCCTGCTGCGCCTGGCGAAGGAATTAAAGCGTGCTTAAAAAATTGATTCTCACCCTGGCCCTCGCTTCCCTCGGCTGGGCTGCCCCGGCCGACGACCGCTTCGCCCAAGTGGCCGGCGACTTCCTCGAAGGCTATCTGCGCTCCAATCCCGAGACGGCCACCATGCTGGGGGATCATCGCTACGACGGCGAGTGGAGTGACGTTTCCCAGGCCGGCCTGGAGCGCAATTTGACCTTCGCCAAAGAGTTGCTGGCCCGTCTGGAAGGGCTGCAAACCTCTGAGTTGAGTCGCGAAAACGCGGTCGACCGCGACATGCTCATTCATTACCTCAAAGGCCAGTTGTGGGCCGCCGGCGAGCTCAAAGAATGGCGCTGGAATCCGCTGGTCTACAACCCTGGTCCGGCCTTATTCGCGATCGTGGCTCGGGACTACGCGCCCATGTCACAACGTCTGGAAGCAGTGGCGTTGCGGCTCGAGAGGCTGCCGGTGTTCCTGCAGCAAGCCCGCGCCCAACTGGACAATCCGCCCCCGCTGCATTGCCAGACGGCCATCGCTCAAAACACCGGCACCATCGCCTTCCTGGAAAACGATCTGGAGGAGTTCATCAAACAGGCTCCCGAGAAACGGGCTCACCTGGAGGCGGCGCGCGGAGTAGCCGTGCAGGCCCTTCGCGATTACGGCGCCTGGTTGGAAAAGGACCTTTTGCCCCGCTCTCACGGTGACTTTCGGCTGGGCCGCGAACGCTGGCGCAAAAAGCTCTATTTCACCCTGGAGTCGTCACTGACCCCGGAAGAACTGCAGGCCCACGCCGAAAAAGACCTGGTCCGCACGCACCAGGAGATGGCCCGCGTGGCCCGACTTCTCTACACTCATCGTTCGGCGCACCGGCTCAGTGACACGGAAGTCTGCCGGGCCGTGCTCAACAAATTGGCCGAAGATCGCCCGGACAGCCGCACCATTGTGCCGCTGGCCGGCGAATCCTTGAAGAAGGCCACCGCTTTCGTGCGCGACCGCCAACTGGTCAGCCTGCCGCCGGAACCCTGCCAGATCATCGAGATGCCCGAGTTCAACCGCGGCGTGGCCATCGCCTATTGCGACTCTCCCGGACCTCTGGAGCAGGGCGGCACCACCTATTACGCCATCGCTCCCACCCCGGCGGACTGGAGTGCCGAGCGTTCTCTGAGCTTTTACCGCGAATACAACAAGGCCATGCTGGATGACCTGACCGTGCATGAAGCCATGCCCGGTCATTTTCTGCAACTGATGCACGCCAACAAGTTTCAGGCTCCCACCAAAGTGCGGGCCATCCTGCAAAGCGGGACCTTCGTGGAAGGCTGGGCTACCTACGCCGAGCAGTTGATGGTCTCCCAGGGCTACGGTGGTCCGGCCGTGCACATGCAGCAGTTGAAGATGCGCTTACGTCTGATCTTGAACGCCCTGCTGGACCAGAAAGTGCACGCCGGCCAGTTGAGCGAAGAAGAAGCGGTGCGCTGGCTGATGCGGGCCGGCTTTCAAGAGGAGGGGGAAGCCACCGCCAAGTGGCGGCGCGCCTGTTTGACCAGCGCCCAGCTTTCCACCTATTACGTAGGAAACTGCGAAGTCAACGATCTGGTCGCAGCCTATCGAGCGGCTCATCCCGACGAGAGTTGGCAGAGTGTGCATGATCACATCCTGGCCTTCGGGTCCCCGGCCCCTCGCTATATTGTCAGGTTGCTGAAACCATAAAGAGGAGATCATCATGGCACAGTTTGAAGTTGGCAAATTAACCCGAGTGGTAACGATGGATCAGCGCTGTTTCATCGGCGTGTTGAGCGGCTACGCCGAAGTCTCTTCGGGTGAAGATATGCTCGAAGAGATTTACCTCACGGGCTGCCATGCCTCTGCTTCGCTGGTCATTCAGTTAAGCAACGTCAAGGAGCTGGATCAGAGCGAGGTAAGCTTCTCCTTTACTCCCAAGGAGTAAGTTGCCTGCCCGGCTAAACATCTCCGCTCCCGCTTTCATCTGGCGCATGTCCCGCGACCCTCTGGGGTTTCTCACTCGCTTGCACCAGCAGCACGGCAACTTTGTCTTCGTACGCAGCGGACCACGCCGGCTTTATCTGCTCATCGAGCCCGAACTGGTACATCAGGTACTGATCACAGAAAACCTCAAGTTTTCCAAAAGCCGCGGTCTGGAGATGACCAAGCGCTTGCTGGGCAACGGCCTCTTGACGGCGGGCCGGGAGCTTCACCTGCGCCAGCGCCGCCTGGTGCAGCCCGCCTTCGCCAAGAATCGAATGGCCGGCTACGCCCGGGTGGTGATCGACACCACCCGCGAGCATTTGCGACGTTGGCGCCACGGTCAGTTTCTCGACCTGAGCCAGGAAATGATGGCCATTACCCTGGACATCATCACGCGCACCATGTTCGGCGACAGTATCGGTGAGCGGACCCCGCTGGTAGCCCGGGCCATGCACGATTCGCTGGCAGGCTTCAATGTGGGCTTGATCCCCCTGATGCCTCTGATGCAGTATCTCCCTCTGGAATCCAACCGGCGCTTTTGGCGCGGGCGCCGTCAGCTGGACGCCATTATCTACGATCTGATCGAGCAACGCCGCCACACCGGCGATCAGGGCGATTTTCTCTCGATGTTGCTGATGGCCCCCATGTCGGATGAGCAGTTGCGCGATGAGTGTATGACCATCTTCCTGGCCGGCCACGAAACCACCGCTAACGCCCTGACCTGGACGCTGGCTCTGCTGGCCCAACATCCGACCTGGATGGATCGGGTAGGCCGGGAAATCGAGGCCCACGGGCCCGAGAATTACGCCGCTCTGGAAATTTGCCGCTGGGTTACCCAGGAAGCCATGCGGCTTTATCCGCCTGCCTGGGCGATCGGGCGTATGGCGCAAGAGCCGGTTCAAATCGGGGGTGAGCTGCTCGAGCGAGGATCGGTGGTGATTATGAGCCCGGCTATCGCCCAACGTCAGTCCCGGTACTTTCCCGAGCCGGACACCTTTCGACCGGAACGCTGGCAGGACGCGGAGCATCTGCCCAGGTTCGCCTATTTTCCCTTCGGCGGCGGCAACCGCGTCTGCATCGGAGAACATTTCGCCCGGATGGAGGCGGTGCTGATGCTGGCCGCCGTGGTGGCCGCCTGGGATTATCGCATGCTCGATCGAATGCCGACCACCCAACCAGGCATTACCTTGAGGCCGCGTGGCGGGCTGCCGGTGCAGCTGGCTCGTCGCTAGCTTCGGCGCCGCGCAGAGGCAGCTCCGGCAACAGCCAGGTGAGGGCGCAGGCCAGCGCGGCCACGGCCGCGCAGGCTTCCAGATTGGAGCCGATGGCCTCTCGGTAACCCTGCAGCACCACCGGCAGCTTGCTCATCTCGGCGATGCCCTGGTCCAGCACGCTGAGCGGAATGCCCCCGGCCGTCAGGCTTTTCTCCAATCCCAGATTGAGCAGGGCGCCGGCGATGGCCGCGCCCACCGAGCCGCCCAGCGAGCGGAAGTAGGCCGAGGTGGAGGTAGCCGCGCCCAGATCGCGTATCTCCACGGCGTTTTGAATGGCCACCGTCAGGTTGGGCATGACCAGTCCCAGCGACATGCCCAGAGTGACCAGCCCAACCTCCATTTGCAGCACCGAATGCGCATACTGAGCACACCAACTGAGCCAGATCAGGCTGGCGGTAGCCACCGCCAGCCCACTGATGGTCAGCACCTTGTAGCGGCCGGTGCGACTCACGATGCGTCCACTGACCACCGAGGAGACGATCACGCCGCCCATCAACGGCGCCATCAACAGGCCAGAACTCGAAGGCGACTGGCCCAGCACCAGTTGAAAGAAGAGCGGCAAGAAGATCATGGCGCCGAAAAGAGCGGCGGCGTTCAGCGAGATCACACTGGCCCCGATCTGGAATACGCGGTTGTAGAAAAGACGCGGCGCCAGAATGGGCTCGGCGGCTCGCTGCTCGGCCCAGATGAGCGCCATCACCAGGAACAGGGCCGCCGCCGACAGCCCCAAAATCGTATGGGAATACCAGGGGTAAAGCGAGCCGCCCCAACTGAGCACCAGCAAAATGCAGCTGGTGGCGGCCGTGAGCAGCGTGGCCCCCAGGTAATCGATGACCGGCCGCTTCTCGGGCTGGCGAGGTTTCAAGCCGATCCAGATCAATACCAGGGCGGCCGCGCCCACCGGCAGGTTGACATAAAAGACCCAGCGCCAGGAGAGGGCGTCGGTAATCAACCCGCCCAGCAGCGGACCGGCCACGCTGCAGGCGGCGAAGACGGCTCCGAAGACCCCTTGATAGCGGCCCCGCTCGCGCGGGGGAATGAGATCGGCGATGGTGGTCTGAGCCAGCGTCATCAGGCCGCCCGCGCCCATCCCCTGGATGCCCCGGAAGAGAATCAACTGGAGCATCGTTTGCGAGAGGCCGCAGAGAGCCGAGCCGAGCAAGAAGATGGTGATGGCCACCAGAAAGAGCGGGCGCCGCCCGAACAGGTCGCTGAGTTTTCCATAGAGTGGAGTGGTGGCCGTGGAGGCCAGCAGAAAGGCCGTCACCACCCAGGAGATGTGAGACAGGCCGCCCAGGTCGCTGACGATCAGAGGCAAGGCGGTGCCCACGATGTTCTGGTCCAGCGCCGCCAGCGACAGGGCCAGCATGAGAGCGGGGAAGACCAGTTTGAGTTCCTGTTTGTCGGCGGCCATTGAACCAGCCTAACATGCGGGTTTTCGGTTCGATCAGGGACTTCGGTCCTGTTTCTTTTTCCACTTTGATCACTGTCAAAACAAACCAAACCAGAATAAATTCACAACAGACTTACTAAGGGAGGGCCGTATGCGCAACCTCAAAACTCTTCTCTACCTGGTGCTGGCCTGTCTGCCTGCCGCCGCCCAGGACAAAACCGCCGGCCCCGGACGCTACAGCCCGGTCTGGCTCGGCAAAGGCGAGGCTCTGACCAACGAACAGATCGACAAATCCGTGGCCCCGATTCTCGCCCAGAAGCCGGAACATCTGGTGGTAATGGTTCACGGCTACGGCATTCCCAAAGACGAAACCAAGGAAGACTATGCCAGGGTGTCAGACAACATCAAAGAAATCTTCGACGCGCGCGGCATTCGCTCGGCCGTGCTGGGAGTGGAGTGGGAATCGGCCATTCCCGGCGACCAGGTGCCCTGGCAGACCGAAGATGCCTATTTCACGGCCATCAGTCGTGCCCGCACGGTCGGCCGCCTACCCTTGCGCCAATTGTTGCTGGCCGTAGAGCAACGCTCCCCTGGAACCAGGCTGGACGTGCTGGGCCACAGTCTCGGCTGCGAAGTGAGCGCCGCCGCCATCTATCCTGAGTTGACCTATCAGGACGACGCCAAGAACTTCCCGGCCGCCTATGCGCCCGGCACTCCGTTGAAAACGAACTTTTACGGGCTTTTGGGCTCCGATCTCGACTATGACGTGTGGAAGAAAAGCGGCATGTCCTTTGCCGCCAAAAATCCGCGCGTGGGCATGCACTGGATGACCATTTCCAGCTACGTCGGCGATCGCGACAAGGCCCTGCTGGTGCGCAAGTTCAGTCGCGGCTATGCCGGCGGCACGGCCATCCCGGGCATGGCCGAAGGGCAGTGGGATACCCTGATGGGCAACCGCACTCTCATGCTGGACAACCAGGATGTGCCCACCAGCCATGACTTTTCCCAGTATCTCTCGAAAGAGCGGTTGCTGCGCATGTTGCCCACGGCACTTTACGTGGCCAGGCCTACTCAGTATCCCAAGCCCCCGGAAGTGGCTCAAATGGACAAGGTTCGCTCTCTGCCCGAGCGCGCCGAAGCTATCAAACCCTGGCTGGACAGCCCCTATCTTTGCACCCAAATGGTGGCCCTGTGGCGACTCGAGAAGATCTTATGCGGCAGCAGTAAACATCTGGCCGACGGCACCACCGAGGAGCAGGCCCGGTTGATGCGCAACACCCCCGCCAGAGTCAAAGCGGAACGGAAAGACAGCCAGTGCGTGACCATCAAGCGCGGCTACTGGCCCACCCAGCAGCAATTGACCCGGGCGGGCGCGCCCAACTGGTAATCTGTGCGTGAAGTCATGACTTTCCCTCGGTTGTTTTGAGCGTGGCCTCGACCCTCTCGCGGTGGTGCACGAAGTCTTCCGTAGGGAGGCGCAGGCGGTCTCGAGAGCCTTGCCGGCGCGGGCTCCGAGTTGCTCCAGGACGTCCTGGCAGCAGGCCTGGACTCGTTGCTCCACCGTGGATAGCATCGAGTAACGAACAAAAACACAAAACAAATCCGCCGATGGACTGGGCTTCCCGCCGCCGGTCTTGCGCTAATCTTCGACTTCGCGGGGACTGGGAAGAGGAAGCGTAGAATTTCCGAAAGATGCTCTATCCTTCCGGCATCGTTCTGGGGCGTCTGGCGGGAATCGAGGTCCGGTTGCACTGGAGCTTTCTGCTGGCGGCCGGCTGGTTCTTTCAAGACGGGTTTGACCTGATCGGTCTGCTGCTCTACGGCATACTCTTCGCCAGCGTATTGTTCCACGAGTTAGGCCATTGCTTCGCGGCTCGCAGCGTGGGCGGGAGAGCCGATTCGATCGTGCTCTGGCCGCTGGGGGGCGTCGCCTACACCGAGGCCAATCGCGGTAACGTCTTGAATTCTGTGTGGATTTCGCTGGCCGGGCCGCTGGTCAATCTGCTGCTGGCGCTGGCTTGCGCGGCCGGCCTCTGGGGGCAGGGCTACGGATTGCAGATCAGTGATTTCTGGCCGCTGGACTTTGAGCCTTCGGGTCAGCTCACTTCTTCAGTCGGCGTCGGGCTTTTTCTGGTACTGAAAATGCAGATGATGCTCTTTTGCTTCAACCTGATGCTGCCCGCCTATCCGTTGGACGGCGGCCAGGCGCTGGCCTCGCTGTTATCTTCGGTAGTCCCGCTGCAGACCTGCAGTCGGATCATGGCTGGCCTTACCACCCTGACCGCCGTCGGCCTGTGGTCTCAGCAGGAAGTGTTTCTGGCGGTTTTCCTCGGCATTCAGGTGCCCGCGCTGCTGGGCCCGGCTTCCGACTTCCACCCTCTGTCCCACTTTTACAACCGTCCGGGAGTGATCGAAGGGAAAGCGCCCGTTTACGGAGCCCCCGGCCTGAAGCTTCGCCCCTGTCTCCAATGTCAGGAAAAGCTGCATCCCGAGTCGGAAGTGTGCTCCAACTGCGGCCAGAAGTACCCGTTCGCCTAGGCTTGCTGGCCACGGCCACGGTTCCCAGCTATGTGGAACTCAACGAAGTGGTATAGACGCTGCTGCAGCAGGAACCGTCGATCTGGTCGTGGCCGCCCGCCCCATCAGACTGCTCAGGTGAAAGGTTTTTAGCTCGGGGCGGGCTGCGGAGAGGACTATTCCTCCAGTTCGAGTCTGCTCAGGTCGGAGAACCCGCAGTGGTTCAGAACTTTGTCGGCAATCGCCCGGCGAAGCATTGCTTGAGAAATGCGTCCGTAAGCTGGGGCCTGTAGTCGATTCGCGGCAACGGTACGAATTTGGTGCGGTAATACAATCGAGTCATGAGGAAGCCCGCAGGCATCCGCGGGAAGAAAGACCTCCCAGGGATGGACCGCTCGGCGAGCAGTGATCAGAGGTAAGACCGTCAACAGACCGGCCCTCCGATTAAAAACTTCGTTAGAAATGATAAGAACCGGACGAAATCCTGACTGCTCGTGACCGGAGGTTGGGTCTAAATTGGCCCGCCAAACAGACCAACGTAATCTCATGGGATTCTACGAGCCGTTTCAGCATCGGAACTGGCAAAATCAGACTGGATGGCTTTCATTTCCGCGCAGTATTCCGAAGACTCCATGGCGAGCGCCCAGGCCCGATCCAGCTCTTCTTCTTCTCGCTCCATATCGTATCGGGCTTTTTCTCTGGATACCAGCATTTCTAACAGGGCCGTCTGAGTTTCCGCTCGCCCGGCCTTGACGAGCAGTTCGATATTGTCGATGCAATTGCGATGGAGTCTGTATGTCTTGCTAAGTGTCTTGCTGGTTGGCTTGCTCAAAACGTCCTCCGGTGCCTTGCTCTTTGTAAGGTAGCATTAACCAGGGGCCGGAGCAAGCTTTAGCAGTCGATTCAGGCCCATACTATTGCTGTTGCTCGTCGTAAATCGAATCTGGCCAAGAGCCAGTGAGTCCAGGCCACCCAGCAGCAATTGACCCAACGGATAATCTGTGCGTGAAGTCACGGTTAGCCATGGCGTAATGTGCTTATAGTAAAAGCTACTCACCCGAAATTTGGAGGTAGCAACCCCATGGCCGACAACGTACGCGAACGAGATCTGGTGCTGGCGCCCAACGAATTCGCCTTCATTCTGGACGAGACCAAGGGCAACGTGATCGCCTACGTAGGCCCGCACAAGACCAGTCTGGCCAATACCGATCGTCCCGTCATCTTCGAAGAGCACAGCCGGCGCTACCGGCGCTGCACTTTGGAAGAATCCATCACCGCCTTCCCCTACGCCGAGGAAGGCTGGTACATCGTGCTGGAAAATCCGGCCCGCGAGGGCGACGAAGAATACGCCAAGAGCGGCCCCAACACACTGGTGCGCCTGACCCTGGGGCGCAAGGTCAATATCCCCGGTCCGGCCACCTTCCCCCTCTGGCCCGGCCAGGTGGCTCAGGTCGTGCGCGGGCACTTGCTGCGCTCCAACCAGTATCTGTTGGTGCAGGTCTACAACGAAGAAGCCGCCCGCGAGAACTGGGGCCGGGCGGTCATCAAGCCTCAAAAAGAAGAGGAAGTCCCGCGCGACGTTCCTGATCTCACGCTGGGCAAACTACTGCTCATTCGCGGCACCGAAGTCAGCTTTTACATTCCCCCAACCGGCATCGAGGTGCTGCCCGACGAGGGAGGCAACTTCATCCGCGACGCCGTTACCCTGGAGCGCCTGGAATACTGCATTCTTCTCGATGAAGACGGCAACAAACGCTACATCAAGGGACCCGACGTCGTCTTCCCCGAGCCCACCGAACGTTTCGTGGAGAAAAACGGCTCGCGCAAGTTCAAGGCTATCGAGCTCAACGAAATCAGCGGCATTTATTTAAAGGTGATCGCCCCCTATACTGAGGCCGACGGCACCGAGCGCACGGTGGGGGAGGAGCTGTTTTTGACCGGCCGCGACCAGATGATTTACTTTCCGCGGCCCGAGCACGCCATTATTCGTTACGGCGACCAGCGCAGCGAATTGACTTACGCGGTGGCCATTCCGGCCGGCGCCGCCAGCTACGTGCTCAACCGCCTGACCGGTGAAGTCAAACTGCAGGTCGGACCGGCCATGTTTTTGCCGGACCCGCGCAAGGAAGTGATCGCGCGCCGTGTTCTCAGCCCCGCCGAATGCGAGCTCTTTTATCCGGACAACCAGCAGGTTCTGAACTACAACCTGCGCCTGTCCGGGGGCGAGGTGGCGCCGGCCAGGGAGAAGGCGCGGGTGGCTCAGGCTATGGGACCCGGCCGCCGCGAGGAAGTCGCGGAGGGGTTGGTTTCCGACGATTTTACCCGTAGCCAGCGCTTCAGCCCCCCTCGTTCGGTGACGCTCAACGTCAACTATGAAGGTGCGGTCACCATAGATGTCTGGACCGGTTACGCGGTCATGGTGGTGAGCAAGACGGGCACCCGCCGGGTGGTGGTCGGGCCTCAGAGCGTTTTTCTACAGTACGATGAGACTTTGGAAGCGCTGCAACTGTCCACCGGCACTCCCAAGCGCGACGATGGAGTGTTGCGCACCGCCTATCTGCGCGTTCTCAACAACAAAGTCTCCGACGTCATCGAAGCCGAGACCCGGGACCTTTGCCAGGTGGCCCTGACCCTGAGTTACCGGGTCAACTTTGAAGGAGACCCCGAGCGCTGGTTCCAGGTGGAAAACTACGTGAAATTCCTGGCCGATCACCTGCGCTCGCTGCTGCGCGCCACCATCAAGCAACTGGGTCTGGAGGAATTCTACGGGCGGGCTATCGAGGTGGTGCGCGACGCCATCCTGGGGCCCAAGCAGGAGCGGCGCGGGCGGACCTTTGCCGAGAACGGCATGCGCGTCTACGATGTGGATGTGCTGGACGTCAGCATTGGCGACGAATCGATTGGCCAGATGCTGACCGATGCCCAGCATCAAGCCGTGCGCCAGGCGATTACGCTGGCCGATGAGCAGCGCGAACTGGAGTCCACCCGCAAGAGCGAGGAGATTCGCCAGGAGATCGAATCGCTGCGCTTTCAGACCGTGCGCACTCAACTGGAATTGCAAAAACAGCGTGTCCATGCCACCCTGGAAGTCGACCAGGCGCGCCTGGCGGCCGAGATCCTGCAGGAGAGCCAGCGCCTTCAGGCCGAGCAAGAAAAGCAGGCTACCCTGGATAGTCTGCTGGCCTCGCAGTTAGCCCGCAGCGACAAACAGCAAGAGCAAGAGGTGCGCTTCCAGCAGGCTCGCCTTGAACAGAAACTGGCCGAACTGCGCGCTGAAGTGGAAGCCGTGGTGAACAAAGCCGGCGCCGTTTCTCCCAATCTGGTGGCGGCCTTGCAGAGCTTCTCCGATCAACAACTGGCCGGCAAGTTAGCCGAAAGCATGTCCCCGCTGGCCATCCTGGGCGGCAAAAGCGTGGCCGACGTCTTCACCCAACTGGTCAAGGGGTCGCCGCTGGCGAACGCGGTGGAGAAGTGGGGAGTAAACGGTCAGACTCAGCCGGCAGCTCTAGCTGACGATAAAAGTTAAGCAGCTCCTGCTCCAGATCTCCCGGCAAGAGCCGGTCCAGGATTCCCCGGGCCGGCTCTCCGCTTTTGAGTCCGCGCAGCAATTCGCCCAGACCATGGGGACCGGCTTGGCTCCACAGGTAGAAAACCAGGGCCCAGGCCCGCGTGTAACTATCCAGGCCCCGGTCGGTGGCCGTCTGGTTGAATTCACGGTCACTCAGCTCCAGCACCGACAGGACCTGGCGCCCGAATTCCGGAGTGAGATAGCGCTTCACTTTGCGCAGTCGGGGACGCTGGGGAAGAAACAGCGGCTGGCTGGAGGTAAAGTCAAAGCCCTCGAAGCATTCCGAAATTCCCTCGTTGATCCACTTGGGCGGATGGCGGAAATCGGAGCGCAACAGCGCGTGATTGGCTTCGTGGACAAAAAGCGACTTGAGAGTGCGCGTGCGCCAGGTCACCAGTTCGTCGGCGCTGATGGAAAAGTAGGCGGTGGGCGAGGGGCGCGAACCGTCGTTGAAATTACGATGGGTCGCCTGATACTGCGAGAACTCCGGGTAGGTGGCAAAAACCCGGGCGCTCAGCCGGCTGCGCGGGCGAAAGCCCTGCTCCAGGTAAAACTGCGCCATCCAGTTCAAGCCGTGGAGCACGTAGCTCTCTTCCTCGGGGGTGAGAGGTTCCTGGAGCTGGTCCACCTGAATGGACTGGGCGCTCACGGTCCAGCCCAGGCAGGCGCACAGCAGCAGAACTTTTAGGGATTGACCCACTGAAATGTCTGGGCCATGCGATCGAGCAGTTCATCCATGCTGATCTCCGGGTTGGAGACATTGAGCATCAGGTTCACCTGGAAACCCTTGCGCAGAATGATGCCCATGCAACTGTCCTTGGTCTTGGCAATGACGGCGGGAGAGCCTTGCAGGTTCACCTCGTAGACTTCGTAACCGCTTCTGACGAAGCGCTTCTTCCAATCGGGATAGGTATTCTCGATGGTCTTCTCGGCGTTTTCGGCGATCACCGCCTGCAAGCGCGAACCTAGCAGATCCTCCCAGCAGCCGGGAATCTTGCTCAACGCCCACGAGCCGGGCAGATCCACTTTGAAGGACGCCGGCGAGGTGGTGGTGCCGAAACGCATCGGGTTGGCCTGAGCCGCCAGACCGAGAGCGACAAATAGGACGGACAGTAGAACCTTTTTCATAGCCAATCCCTTTCCGCACACCGGGGCCGGCTCCTGGGAGAAATTCGGCTTCAACCACCAGACTCAGTCCCTCTTGAGGTAGTGGATACGTGGCGGACCAGCACACTACCTGAGGCGTAGTGCTCGCAGAGGCCTTCCGCTCACCGATTCAAGTCTTCAGGATTCAGGCCCAGCTTTTCGCATACCGTGGCCTGATCAATCCCAAGAGACAGCATCACCTGAGCCGCCTCGAGCTTGCCCTCGAGCTTGCCCTTGAGCTCGCCTTCGAGCTTGCCCTCGAGCTTGCCCTCGAGCTTGCCCTCCTTGTAGGCTCGCTTGAGGCTGGTAATCCGGTCACGCTCAGCCATTTCTCGGGACAAAAGCAGTTGCCGCACCTCCTGAGATGAGCTGACCTGGCGGTAGGTTTCGAGTGCCATGACGACCTCCTTATCTTGCAACAGCTTATCGGGGATGGGAGAATCTTGATCGCGATAGAATTCAGCAAACTTCAAGATATGCAACCAGCGTTCAAAACGGCTCCTCAGTTTCTGAGGCTGATCTTTATTGAACTTGCTCAATTCGATATAGTGAAGTTCCAGGACATCGGGAAATTTGGTCTTGTTCTCCTCGTCATAGAGACGATAGACACTGTGCAGAGATTCCTGCTCGGGAAAGAGAACGTAATCCACGAACGACAGGCTGACTACTTTGGTTATCTCATCATAGCCGTCACCAGATTGGAGTTGCTCGGAGAAGAGGCTGGTCAGGTAGTAGAGTGAGCGTTTTAAGTAGTCTGGGTCCTGGCTTACCTGCACTTCGATATTGAAGCGGCGCCCTCGGCCATCGCGAGCCTTGATATCCAGGATGCAGCGCTTATCCAGGGCGTGAGCCGTGTCCAGAGTGGGGTTGAGAATGGCGAGCCTGGTAATGCGAGCCGGCCCCTTGAGACCGAGGATGGCGTTCAGGAGCGCGCGCAGGATACGCTCCCGCTTCTCGGTCCCGAAGACGAGCTTGAAGATGATGTCATTGGTCAGGGATGCCCTGATCATAGAGCTTTAATTCCTGAAGTGCCGAGGTTTTCCCCTCCGGAAATATCTGTCGAGCGAGATATAAGCAACCGATTGCAGCTTGCCGGCTCAACTCCCGGCGCTGAAGCCAGGTTCAGGTGGTTCTTGCGGAGGCTTCTCTTTTAGGAAGCTGCGCAGGACCAGGTAGAAAAGGGTCCAGACCAGGAGAGAGCCGATAAGGAGGCCGAGCGTGGTTCTCCCCAAGTAAACGAGGGGTTCAGACACGGAGTTGATGCTGGGGAAGCTGGGCTGATAGTAGATAAGCGAGGGGTCGTCAGGGTCCGCAGCATAGTCGTCCCCTTCGCCGTAGTAGGGGTGCCCGTCGACGGTGAATTGATATTCCCAGCCGTCCTCGCCGCCGTTGATGTGGGCGGTGACGGTGCAGTGGGTGGTGGCCGAGCTGCAGCAGAGCAGTATGCTTCCCAGCAGGTTCCACCACAGGGAAAGCATCAAGAGTTGGGAGAAAGTGAGGGCCACCAGGGCAACGCGGGTTTTGTGCGTCATGGCTTTTCCCTACGTTGGGGGACGCCGGCGGTTCAAATGTGAATCGGGCGGCCGTCCACGGCCAGGGCTGCTTCCTTGACCGCCTCGGAAATGGTGGGGTGGGCGTGGCAGACGCGCGCGATGTCCTCGCTGGAAGCGGAGAACTCCATGGCCACCACGCATTCGGCGATCATATCGCCGGCGCCGGCCCCCAGGATGTGCACGCCCAGCACGCGATCGGTTTCGGCCTGGGCCAGAATCTTGACCAGGCCGTCGGTTTCATTCTGGGCCCGCGCCCGACCGTTGGCCAGAAACGGAAAGCTACCCTTACGGTAGGGAACGTTCTTTTCTTTCAACTGCTCTTCCGTGAGTCCAACGCTGGCAATCTCCGGATGAGTGTAGACGATGCCCGGAATGGTGTCATAGTTGACGTGGCCGTAGCCGGTCACGAGATACTCGGCCACGGCCACGCCCTCGTCTTCGGCTTTGTGGGCCAGCATGGGCCCCGGGATGCAGTCGCCGATCGCGTAGATGCCCTCCACGTTGGTGGCGAAGTGCTCATTGACAAGAATCCGCCCGCGCTCGGTTTTGACGCCTACTTTCTCCAGCCCCAGGCCGTCGAAATAGGGCCGGCGCCCGACCGCCACCAGCACCCGCTCCCCTTCCAGGCGCAGGCCGGATTCGGTGAGCACCACGCCTTTGTCGCCCTCGGCCCTGGCGGAAGTGACTTTCTGGCCGAGATGGAATTCCATGCCTTGCTTTTCAAAGATCTTCTGGGCGGCTTTGGCGATTTCCAGATCGGTGCCGGGCAGTATGCGATCCATGAATTCGACCACGCTCACCTTGGCGCCAAGCCGCCCCCACACCGAACCGAGTTCCAGGCCGATGACGCCCGCTCCGATAACGATCAGGTGTTCAGGAACCTCCTTGTAGCTGAGCGCCTCGGTGCTGGTGCCCACCCGGTCGTAGTCCAGGTCCATGCCCGGAAAAAAGCTGGGAACCGAACCCGTGGCGATGAGAATGTTTTTCGTTTCCAGCTCGCGCTCGCCGACTTTGACCTTGCCGGGAGCGACGATTTCTCCCGTGCCGGCGACCTTTTCCACCTTGTTCTTGGCGAAGAGCCCGTCGATGCCCTTGGTCAGCGTCTTGACTACCGTGTCCTTACGCCGCAGCATGCTGCCCAAGTCGAATTCGACGCCGGCCACCTTGATGCCGTGGCGCGCGAGATGGTGCCGGGTTTGATGATAGAGATGGCTTGATTGCAGCAAAGCCTTGCTGGGAATGCAGCCGATGCGCAGACAGGTGCCGCCCAGAGCCGCTTCTTTCTCCACGCAGGCCACCTTGAGACCCAATTGAGCGGCCCGGATGGCCGCCACATAGCCGCCGGGACCGGCCCCAATGACTACCAGATCGAACATCACGCTTAAACCTCCAGCAGAATCCGGCTGGGATTCTCCATGCATTCTTTGATGCGCACCAGAAAGCTGACAGCTTCACGTCCGTCCACCAGGCGGTGATCATAAGTGAGCGCCAGGTACATCATGGGACGCACCACCACCTGGCCCTGGCGCACCACCGCCCGGTCCTCGATCTTATGCAGGCCCAGCACGCCGCTCTGGGGAGGGTTGACGATGGGCGTGCTGAGCAGCGAGCCGTAAACGCCGCCGTTGCTGATGGTAAAAGTGCCGCCCTGCAGTTCCTCCAGCTTAATCTTGCCTTCCTGGGCGCGCTGGCCGAAGTCTTTAATGCTTTTCTCGATGTCGGCAAAGCTGAGGCGTTCGGCGTTTCTCAGGATGGGCACCACCAGGCCTTTGCCGCCGCCCACGGCCACGCCGATGTCGAAGTAATTCTTATAAACCACCGCCTGCTCACGGACTTCGGCGTTGACCGCCGGAAAGGCTTTGAGCGCCTCGATGGTGGCCTTGACGAAGAAAGACATGAAGCCCAGCTTGGTGCCGTGTTTGGCGGTGAAGCTGTCCTGATAGCTCTTGCGCAGCTCCATGACGGCGCTCATGTCCACCTCGTTGAAGGTGGTCAGCAGGGCGGCCGTGGATTGGGCCTCGATCAAGCGGCGCGCGATGGTTTTGCGCAGTGGAGACATGGTCACCACTTCCTCCTGGCGCCCGCCGCCCGTATTTGTCGGAGCGGCGGGCGCGGCGGCGGCCCGGGCGGGCACATCTTCTTTGAGAACCTGGCCGTCTTTGCCGCTGCCCTTTACTTCTTCCGGCTTGAGACCGGCCTCATGGAGGGCTCGTTTGGCAGCCGGACTGGGATCTTTGACGGTCTCTTTGGGCGGAGCAGCCGGTTTGGACTCGCTCCTGGCCGGAGCGCTGCCTTCTTCCATCACTCCCAGGGTATCGCCGATACTGGCGCTCTCGCCACTTTTGACCAGCACTTTGGAGAGTTTACCTGAGACCGGGGCGGGCACTTCCACGTTGACTTTGTCCGTTTCCAGGACCACCAGAATGGTGTCCTGGGCCACGCTCTGGCCGGGTTGCACCAGCCATTCGCCCACCACCACGCTGGAAATGGATTCGCCCACGGCGGGCACTTTCAGATCGACTGACATCTCTTGGGGATCTCCTTAAGTTGGTACGGCCATTTTAAAGGCCTGCTCGATCAGCGAGGCCTGCTCGATTTTGTGACTGGCGCCCGAACCCGTGGCCGGACTCGCCGACTCGGGGCGAGAGATGGGCATGAACGGGTAGCGGTCGTAAAGCTTGTCGTCAAAGTGGCAGCGCAAGAAGGGCAAAGCTCCCATGTTGGCCGGCTCTTCCTGAACCCAGATGGCCGCCGTCCCTTTCGGGAAGATCGAGAGAGCCGATTTGAGGGCGCGATCCGGGAAAGGATAGAGCTGCTCCACGCGCACGATGGCCACATCCTTGCGATTGTGCGCTTTGCGATAGGCATCCAGCTCGTAGTAGAGCTTGCCGCTGCACAGCAGCACGCGCTGCACCTTGCTCGACGGCCCCGCCCCGGTATCCGGAAGCACGCGCTGGAAACTGCCTTCGGCCATTTCCTTGAGCGGAGTGACGCACTCGGGGTGGCGCAGCAGGCTCTTGGGCGACATGATGACCAGCGGCTTGCGCAGCGGACGCAGAACCTGGCGGCGCAGGCAATGGAAAAGCTGCCCGGGGGTGGTGAGGTTGACCACCTGGATATTGTCTTCGGCCGCCAGTCCAAGAAAACGCTCGAGACGAGCCGAACTATGTTCCGGGCCCTGGCCTTCAAAGCCGTGCGGCAGCAGCATCACCAGGCCGTTCAGCCGCGACCACTTATCCTCGCTGGAGACGATAAACTGGTCGATAATCACCTGAGCGACATTCACAAAATCGCCGAACTGCGCTTCCCAGAGCACCAGGCACTCGGGACGATCCAGGGAGACGCCATACTCGAAGGCGAGCACGGCCGTCTCGGTGAGCGGACTGTCCCAGACCTGATAGCGCGCCTGATCCTGGCTGAGATGGGCCAGCGGAATATATTCCTGACCGTTTTCGTAGTCGTGAAAAATGGCGTGGCGATGGCTGAACGTGCCGCGCCCCACGTCCTGCCCGGTCAGGCGCACGGGAATTCCCTGCACCACCAGGCTGGCGTAAGCCAGGTTCTCGGCCGCGCCCCAGTCCAAAGGACGGTTGCCGGCGGCCATTTCCTTGCGCACGTCCAGCACCATTTTTTGGAGCTTGGGGTTGGGTGTGAAGCCCTCTGGATATTCCGTCAGTTTGACCAGCAGCGAAGCCAGTTTTTCCGGGTCGACCTCGGTGGCCACTTCGGGCGTGTCCTTATCCAGGCCGCCGCGGTAGCCCCCCTGAGTGGATAATTGCTTATAGTCGTAGTCTTTGGCGCGGGCTTTGGCCAGCTCCGCCTCCAGGTATTCGCGGCGCTTACTGGCGATATCTTCGATCTCAGCCCGCGACAGGGCAGGTTGGGGAACCTTCATGAGACTGTCGACATAACGCTCGCGGACCGAGGGCATCCGGGCGATCTGCTTGTACATGAGCGGCTGGGTATAGGTGGGATCGTCGCCTTCGTTGTGGCCGCGGCGGCGGTAGCACCACATATCCACCACCACGTCTTTGTTGAACTTCTTGCGGTATTCCATAGCCAGGCGAATGGCCTGAGCCACCGCTTCGGGATGCTCCCCGTTGACGTGGATAATGGGAATTTGCAGCATCTTGGCCACGTCGGTGGGATAGGTCCCGGAACGGGCCTGTCTGGGCGAGGTGGTAAAACCGACCTGATTGTTGACGATGATGTGGATGGTGCCACCCACCGAGTAGCCGGCGATTTCGCTGAGATTGAGCATTTCCTGGACCACGCCCTGGCCGGCGAAGGCGGCGTCGCCGTGGATGATCAGGCCCATCACGCGCTGATGGGCGCCCTGGCCGAGTTTCTCCTGGCGGGCGCGCACGCGGCCCATCACCACCGGCCCCACGAATTCCAGGTGAGAGGGGTTGAAGCACAGAGCCAGGTCGATTTTCTTGCCGGTGGAGGTGGTCCACACGCTGCTGTAACCCAGGTGGTACTTGACGTCGCCTCGCCCGAAGTGCAGCTCTGGATTGGTGTCATCGAACTCGCGGAAGATCTGGCCCGGATCTTTTTGCATGATATTGGCCATCACGTTCAGGCGGCCGCGGTGGGCCATGCCGATGACGATGTCCTCGATGCCGAATTCACCGGCGTCTTCGAGGGCCAGATCGAGCAGCGGGATCAGACTTTCCGCCCCTTCCAGGCCGAAGCGCTTGGCGCCCACGTATTTCTTGGCGATGAATTCCTCGAACATTTCGGCGTCGGTCAGCCGAGTCAGGATGCGAATTTGCTCGGCGTGGCTGAGAGAGCGGACGTTCTGGGTGGTTTCCATGGTCTGCTGGAGCCAGAACTTGGGCTCGGGGTCGTCGATGTGCATGTACTGCACGCCTACCGCCCGGCAATAGGTGTTCTGCAGAATCTGCAGGATCTGCTGCAGCGGCACCGCTTCCTTCAATCCCAGGGAGAGAGCCCAGAAACGGGTGCTCAGGTCGGCCTCGGTCAGGCCGTAGTGGGAAAGCTGCAACTCCGGGAAGGGAGCCGGTTCGCTGCCCAGCGGATCGAGCCAGGCGGTGCGGTGGCCGCGCACGCGGTAGGCGCGAATGAGCTGGTCGACGCGCTCTTGCTTGTAGGCGTCGCCCTCCTTGCTGACGGGCGGGTTGAAGATGGTGCTGGGCTCGTAACTGGGCCCCAGGGCCAGCTTCTGGCCGTTGATGCCTTCCTTCTCGAAATAGCTGCGCCAGGCCGGGTCGACGGCGGCGGGGTTCTTCTGATATTCCCTGAGAACGTCCTCGACAAAGTCCAGGTTATCCGCGTTAATCATGAGCGTGCTCCTCGGTCAGACCGGGTCCCGCAGCAGCACGAATTCTTCGGCGGCGGTGGGATGAACGGCCAACGTTCGATCAAAGTCTTGCTTGCTGGCCCCGCAAGTAAGGGCAACGGCCAGAGCCTGGATGATTTCCGGAGCGTCCGACCCCACCATGTGGCAGCCCAGAACCAGCTGGTTGGAGCGGCGCACCACCAGCTTCATCATCACCTTTTCCGGTTTATCCGGCAGCGTATACTTCATCGGCCGAAAACTGGTGCGATAAACGTCGATATCGCCAGGATTGCTCTCTTCCGCTTGTTCTTGCGAAAGACCCACGGTTCCCACCGCCGGCTGGGTAAAGACAGCGGTCGGAATGTGGTGTGGCCGGAAGTCCGCGTTCGGGTCTTGAAAAAGGCGGGCGGCCAGGGTGCGCCCCTGGGCGATGGCATAGGGCGTGAGTTGGACGCCGCCGACGCAGTCACCCAGCGCGAAAACACTGTCCACGCTGGTGCGGCAGTGCTCATCGGTGAGGACCTCGCCCTTTTCGCCAAGGTTGACGCCGATCTCCGCCAGGCCGAGCCCCTGGGTGTTGGGCACCCGTCCGGTGGCGGCCACGAAAACCTCGGTTTTCCAGTCGCCCCGGTCGGTGTGGACTTCGATTTCGTCACCGCTCTGGCTAAGCTTCTTCAGATTCGCGCCGGTCACAAAGCGAATGCCGCGCGCTTCCATCTGTTCCTTGAGCGTTTTGCGGATGTCGCCATCCATCTCGGGCAGGGGCAGGTCGCTGCGGAACATGACGGTGACTTCGGAACCGAGCCCGGCGAAGATGCCTGCGAACTCCAGGCCGATGTAGCCGCTTCCCATCAGCGTGATGGATGCTGGCAGGCTGTCCAAATGAAAGAGTTCATCGGAGGTAATGGCCAGTTCTCTGCCCGGCTTGTCAGGCACCCAGGCTTTGCCGCCCACGGCGATAGCCAGGTACTTGCCGCTGACCTTCGTTTCGCCCACCTGCACGGTGTGCGCGTCCAGCAGGCGGGCGCGCCCTTCCAGGCGGGCCACCCCGGAACCGTCCAGCAGTTTACGGTAAACGCCGTTGAGCCGGTCGAGTTCTTGGTCCTTGTTGGCCACCAGCTTGGACCAGTCAAAGGCAGGAGCGGCGGATTCAAAACCATAGCCTGGAAGCAAGCCCAGTTCGGAGCGGAGAGCGCTGGCGTAGACCATCAGCTTCTTGGGCACGCAACCCCGATGAACGCAGGTGCCGCCATATTCGGACTGTTCGCAGACGGCCACCTTTGCCCCGTAGAGGGCGGCGCGCCGGGCCAGTCCCACTCCTCCAGAACCGGCTCCGATCACGACTAAATCATAGTCATATTGAGCCATGCGAACCCCTTTGCGCCCTACAAGGGGAGTCCTTCCCTCAGCGCGTATGCGGGGATTTATGCACGATGATCGTTGGCTGGCACGCACCAAACGCTTCCTAAGCTATCCCGTTTTTCGCCATATCCTGGGCGGTGTGGTGTTCTTCTGTGTCTACGGCTGGTTGAGCATGCGCTACGAAATCCTGATTCTGGGCGAGGACATGGAGTTTCCGGGCAGCGTGAACACTCTGTTGGGCGTGTCTCTTTCGGTGCTGATCGTCTTCCGCACTAACGGCAGCTATGACCGCTGGTGGGAAGGACGCAAGCTCTGGGGACTTTTGGTCAACCGCACACGCTCTTTGGGAGCGGTGGTGTGGAGCGCCCAGTCTCTGCCTCTGGAGGAAAGACGGCGCTTTCTGGAAACTTTAGGCGAATTCGCCTACAAGTTACGCGATCATCTGCGCGGACCCTGGCCGGCTCCCGACAACCTCCCCCAGCGCTTGCTCAACAGGCTGAACCTGCAACTGGGACGTTGGGAGCAGCAAGGCCTGACCTCGACCCAACTGTTCCTGGCCATCGAGCGCAATCTGAACGAGTTCTACGACATTCACGGCGCCTGCGAACGCATTCGCGGCACCCCGCTGCCGCTCAGCCACCGGGCCATCGTGCCGCAGGCCATCCTCATCTACTTGCTGGCTCTGCCCTGGGGCCTGCCTCACGGCCCCATCTCCGTCATGATCGTCGGTGTGGTCGCCTACTTCCTGATCAGCCTGGAAATGATCGCCGAAGAAATCGAAGAGCCCTTCGGCCAGGACCCCGACGACCTGCCCCTGACCCGCACCTGCATCAACATCAACGCCGGCATCCAACGCCAGCTCGATCTCCAGGCGTGAGGCGGGAAACTGATGAGCATTCAGTTGGATGGAATTCTTCGCCAGGATGAGTTTGGAGTTTGGCGTGTGAGCGGCACCAGGGTGACCTTGGATAGCCTGGTCTACTCCTTTTGGGAGGGCTGCTCTGCTGAAACAATCGCGGACTAATTCGACGCTGTTCCACTCGCCGACATCTACCTGGTTTTAGGCCATTACTTGAAAAACAAGGATGAGGTAGACGGTTACCGGATCAGGTGCACCAGGAAACTCATCCTGGATTCTGACGATATCGACGCTGGGAAGCGCCCTGCTTAGTCCACGCAGCAATTGGTTATTGAAATTCTCATCGGCAGCCAGCCTCGCTGCCCCCTTTTCTTTCCTCAAAGAGGGATAGGGAGGACAAGTGACAAGGGCAACAGTGCACTCAGTGAAATGCACTACAAAACTCTCGAGCAAAGATGGGTTAGACAGGCCCGTCCCTCGCCCTATTCACATTGAACCGCCGCACAAAAATCGTGTTGCCCTGGTGGCTCTCGTCCTCTCCTGCTGGGAAGCATACATCAAACGGCGGCGAGGATGGCTCCTTGCAGGCTCGGTTCAGAGGCGGATGCCCACCGGCAAAGCTTCGCCCAGCAGAGCGGCGGCTTCTTGTTGGGTGCCCACCTGGCCGTCGAGGCTGGCCAGATGGGACTGGAGGCCTTCTTTTTCCAGGCGGTGGCGCACGCGCTCCATCTGGTCATCGGGGAAGTCCCGTTTGATGTCATCGGTTTTGCGCATCATGGTGGCCAGCGCCCAACCGACCGTCTCTTTTTCACTCCATTTCGAGTCCAGGATCTTGCTGATCCAGGGCCAGACCGCCGCGGGGGGCACCACCCACTGGGGGCCTGCCCCCAGCAGGTTGCGGCTGCCGATGCGGGCGATGCGCCACAGGTCGTCGCGCGTGCCCTGGAATTTCTTCATGATCATCTCGCCCAGCAGCACTTTGTCGTCCACCGGAATCTGGGACAGCGACACGGCCAGGCGCAGCAGTTCGTTATCCTCGGCCAGGGTGCGCTGATGGGGCACGCGGGTTTTCCAGTGCTTGCGGCCGGGGATCATGACCGCCGCCAGCTGCGTCCAGAGCTGTTCCTGGCGGGCCACGCTCATGCCGGCGGCCAGGCGGCGTAAGGTCACCCATAGCTCCATGCGCACCGGCTCGAGCTTGGGAAACTGCAGCCAGGAATCGAGCAGAGCGCTGGTCTTCTCCACGCGCCAGGCGTCCAACTTCGAACCGGTGCCGGGGCGCAGACAGTAACCCACGCCGTTGAGCCAGCTCTGCTCATACTCGGGCTCGACGCGGCGGCGCTGGTGCACGTCCACGAAGCCGTCCCAGAGGGCCCGCAACAGGGCCACCGACCATAACTGGCGTCCCAATCCGAAATGCTGCTCCAGGCTGGCCAGCAAACTGCGCGGGCGCACCCCCGTGCCCAGACCCTTGGGTTTGCGCAGAAAAGCTTCGTGAATGGTTTCGCGGGCCTGTTTGACGACTTCCGGCGGAAACTCCGGGCCTCCCTCCAGCACCACCTCGCCGCGTAGCGGGAATTCCAATTGGAAGCGACGCTTGCCTTCCAGCATCCGGCAGGCGATCGAGAGGGTTCCGATTTCCGTGACTTCGCCGCTGAGAAGCACCGGGACTTCAGTCACCTTGAGGTCGGGGGCGCGCACCACCGTTTCCATGGCCGGCAGCACCTGAAATTCGGATTCCTCGCTGCCGCCGGCGGCGGCGATGTCGACCAGCGCGCCGGGCTGATCCTCGGGCCGATTGGAGCTGCTGAAGATGGGAAAGCGCACCGGACGCTCCAGGGTGAGCTGCAACACCGGTTCGGGCAGATCCACGCGCGAGCCGGCCTCAAGGTTACGCGGCACCACGCAGAGCGCCTGGGTGGAAGTGCCGTCGCTGCTCAACTGCAGGTAGTAGCTGCGGGCGATACCGCCGCCGATGCGCCTGGCGCCGCTGCGTTTGAGGTGCCCGTAATAGGCGGCTCCACGGGCTACCGAGAGATCCGACTCGGGGTTGGTCAACTCCTCCACCGGTCCGCCGCGCCAACTTTCCAGAATCTGCAGCATGCGCTGGCGGATGGCCAGCGCCCGGCAGGCGCCGCCGTTGAAGAGAATCTTGTTGGGGATATGGTCGCGGCGGCCATGGCGCCGCAAGAAACTGCTGAGATGGCGCGGCACGGCCGGGTCACTGGCATAAGGCAGGCCCCACTCCTTGAGGCCCAGTCGGCGCTCGGCCTGGAGCGGCTCGTCGATGGGCACCACCGGGAAAAAGCCGTCCAATACCAGCTTTTCCACCTCGTCGCGGCTCAAATCGGCCTGCATGGTGCCGGCTAACAGCTTGGACCCGGAGCCGGGCACGGTCACGGTGACTTTGTCAGGCGGGTCGTCGCCGAGCAGCAGTTCTTTGGCGCGGCGGCATTCGTTGCGCAGCACGCCCCACTGCAGAATATCCAGCTTGGCGCCCAAGCGCGGCTCCACCAGATAGGCCAGCGAAATATCCAGGTTGTCGCCGCCCAGCATCAAATGCTCGCCCACGGCCACGCGGCGCAAGCCCTTGTCGGCATACTCGATGAGGGTAAAGTCACTGGTGCCGCCGCCGATATCGCAGACCAGAATCTGGTCGCCCGGCTGCAGGTTGGCCGGATTCTCCACGCTCAAACCGTTGGCATAGAGATAATGATAAAAGGCCGCCTGCGGCTCTTCCAGCAGCGTGATTTTGTCCAGGCCGGCCTGACGGGCCGCCGACACCGTCAATTCGCGGGCTAACTCATCGAAAGAAGCCGGCACGGTGAGCACGATTTCGCACTCATCCAGCGGATGGTCAGGATACTGGTGGCGGAAGGCCTCGCGCAGGTGTTCCAGGTAGCGGCGAGAGGCCTCCACCGGCGAGACGCGTGGTGCGTCCGGGGCGCCGTCCCAGGGGAGCAGCGGCTGGCTCGGGTCGGCCTGGCGGTGAGCTAACCAGGACTTGGCCGAAACCACCACCCGGCCGGGCACACGCGAGCCCTGCACTCGGGCAAATTCGCCGACCATGAAATCACGCTTCGGATCCCAGGGCAGGGATAACGAGCCTTCCGGCAGCTCGTGCGCCCCCGGCAAATACAAAAAGGACGGCAGCAAGGATTGCTCGCGCACTTCCGACTCAGAAACCCGCTGGGTCAGCTTGAGCGTTTCGATTTTGCCTTCGTCCCCGACGATGCGCGCCAGAGCCGTGTTGGAAGTTCCCAGGTCGATGCCGACCAGCCAGTTGCTCATTGCTTATCCCGCACTTCAAATTCTAGTTTCCAGCGGCCGCTGCCGCCCTTTTGCTGACACCACAGCTCCAGCGTGCCAATTTCCGTGGCCACCGTCTGGAGCTGGACCGGCACCACCGGTTGGTCCACCTCCGAGCTGCGCAAGATGCTGGTCACGGTGGCAATCTGTTCGATCTCGTCTTCGTCTTCCCAATCGTCCACCGTCTGGCCGGGTTGATCCTCGGTGCGCTGATTGCTGGTCATAAAGGGAAATTCCACCAACTCACCCAGCACCAGACCCAGTTCCAGGCCGGGCAAATCCACGGTGGTCCCTTCCTCCATGCCCTGAGGAGCCACGCAAATGGCCTTGGTGGGGGGAGCGAAGCCGGGCACCGCCGGGCGAGCCACTTCCACACCGATGTAGTAGGAACGCGGCAGGCCGCCCCGGATGCGAATTCCGCCTTGCAGGCGGGCTCGCCCGTAGGCGGCGGCCCCGCGCGCCACGGCCAGGTCGCAGTCTTGATTGGGCAGCACCTTGACCGGCTCGTCCAACCAGCTGTTCAGCACTTCCAGAACCCGCGCCTGCACTCCGGGCGATTTGCACACGCCACCATTGAACAAGATGGCGGTGGGCTTGATGAATTCCCCGCCTTGATGGAGAAATCTGGCCAGATGTTTGGTGATGGCCGGATCGGATTCGTAGGCCAGGCCCAGTTCCGTAAGGCCGAAGCGGCGCTGGCGTTGCGCCCAATCCTTCGATTCCACCCTGGGGAAGAAGCCATCGAGAATGACCTTCTCCACTTCGGAGCGGTGGATCTCGCTGGAGGTGGAGCCGAGCAGCATCTTGGCGCCCCGGCCGGGAATGGTCAACGGGCATAACTCCAGCGGGTCGGCGGCCAGCATCTTTTCCTTGGCATTGCGGCACAGGTGGGTCAGCACCTGGAACTGCCAGGAGTCGATCTTCTGCCCCTCGGCTCGCAGGCGGGCCTGGACGGTGGCGGCCAGACCGAGATCCATGTTGTCTCCGCCCAGCAGCAAATGGTCGCCCACGGCCAACCGCGTCAGACTGAGCTGGCCCTCGTCTTCGTCCACCCGGATCAGCGTAAAGTCAGAAGTCCCGCCCCCCAGGTCGCAAACCAAAATATGGTCGCCCAGCTTGACCGCCTCCCGCCAGGCCTCGCCCATTTGCTCCAACCAGGCGTAAAAAGCGGCCTGCGGCTCTTCCAGCAGGGTGAGATTCTCCAGGCCCGCTTTCTGGGCGGCCTCCACCGTGAGCTCACGGGCCACCGCGTCAAAGCTGGCGGGCACGGTCAGAAAGACCGAGTGTTCGCTGAGACTGCCGCCGGTGCGCGAAAAGCGCCAGGAATCGGCCAGATGGCGAAGGTAACGGGTGGTCACTTCGACCGGCGAGAGTTTGGGGACTTCTTCGGCGGATTTCCAGGGTAGCAGAGGTTGCTGCCGGTCCACCTGGGCGTTGCACAGCCAGCTCTTGGCAGAAACGATCAAGCGGTCGGGCACTTTCGAGCCCTCGTCACGAGCCATCGTGCCCACCGCGAACTCGGCCACCTCGTCCCAAGGCAACGACAGGCTGCCCAGGGCGAACTCATGCTGGGAGGGCAGATAGAGATAAGAGGGCAGAGTGGGCCTGGCCTCGACTTCGTCCGGGGCGACCAGCTGCGGAATGGCGAAGTCCTGAACTCCCTCGTCCTGCACATAGGCAAGAGCGCAGTTGGTGGTCCCCAGGTCGATTCCCACAATCATAGTTATAATTCCACCTCCGCCGGCACCAAAATGTCCAGGGTTTTCAGTTCAGGCAACCGGGCCGAGGTCAGCTTCCAACCGTGATGGCGCAAGGTGCCTTGAAAGGGAGGATCTCCCTGCACCTTGCCCACCAGGCGGATCTCGGCCGGGCTGAAACCGACCGGAACTTCCACTTTATCGCCGTCTTTCTCGGGCAGCACCGGATCCAAAACCAGGTATTGCTGCAGCACCTTGGCGCAGCCGGTATGCACGCCGCGAGCCACTCCGCCCACCTGGGCATCCGGGAAGCCCTCCAGGCTCTCGCTGAGAAAATCCAGCAACCGGCCTTCCTTTTGCAAAGCAGCCAGCAATTGGGCGGCGGTGGCCGGCGGAGGGCCGGGCGGAAGGGCCTTCATCTCCTTGAGCAGCTCATCCACTTTCTTGGAGAATTGGCGGTTGAACAGAGCCTTGAAAAAGGCTCGAAACGCGGTTGTCAATCCCATTGCAAAGCGCCTACGACGCCTTATGGGCACCCCCTGCTTCAGGCTTCGACACAGAAGTTTGCGCAGCAAACGCCGGAGTCTGCTATCAGGCAGACTCCACTTCAGGCTTCGACACAGAAGTTTGCGCAGCAAACGCCGGAGTCTGCTATCAGGCAGACTCCACTGCAGGATTCGATCATGGTCGCAAGAACCGTGGCCGGCGTGACAAGTTGGCGAGGGAAATTGACCAGACTGGTGCTGGTTCTCTTATTTTCTTGGGGTTTGCTCGAAGGTTTGCTGCGCCTCACCGCGCCCTTCCTGGGAACGGACGTTTGCAACGAACTCGTTCGCAGCTATTCCAACGAGCCCGGCGGCATTTATTACTTCGAACCGCACAGCAAACTCAACTTCCCCTATCCCAACGACCACAAGCGGGTGGCCGTCAACGGCCGCATCTGGCATCACGACACCGATCAGCGCGCCTTTCGCAATCCCCCTGACACTCCCCACGACATCCTCGTGTTCGGCGACTCTTTTCTCTACGGGCACGGCGTTGAGGAGCCGCAGACGGCCGTGGCCCAGTTGCGCCAACGCTATGGCTGGAAGGTCTACAATATGGCCCGCCAGGGCGACAGCATCTGGCAGGAATACATTCTCTTCCGCCTCTGGTTTGACGAACTGAAGCCCAAGCACATCATCCTCTGTCCCTTCGGCAACGACTTTTGGGATATCGAGGGTCCGCGCACTCCGGAAGATCAGCAAGATCCTCCGGAGTTCAAACCCGGCTTTATCGAGCAGGTCCGGGCCAACATCAACAATCCCGAGATCCGCAAACCCTTCGGTAACTGGTGGACTTCCAGCTACTGTTACCGGCTGGTGGCCATGGTCAAGCGGCGTTTGCAGCACCGCAACGACTTCCACCCGGAGACCGATGAAAGTCGCAAGATCGCCGACTTCGAGCGCGAAGGGCACTACTACACGCTGCTTTTCGAAGATATGCTGAAGCGCTGCCGCGCGGCCGGCTGCACGCTGGATATGGTCTACATCGACACGGCCACCGACTCGGACTACTGGCGGGAGCAGCAGTTGAAACTGGGCGTCTTTTTCAAGGATTTGTGCTCTCGCAACCAGGTTCCTTATTACTCCACCCGAGAATTGCTGCAAGGGCATGAGGAATACGTGCTGCCCAACGACGGTCACCTGAATCCCGAAGGCAATCGGGTTCTGGCCGACTTCATAGCGCGGGAATGCCCCAAGACCTGGCCGAAGGACTAAAACCCGCTCCCCACGAACCCCACGCGCTTCATACTAATCAAAGGATTTCTCTATGGCCTTCGTTTCATCCAATGACCTCTCCACCGGCATCACCGTCGACATCGACGGGGACCTGCTCCAGGTGATCGAATTCCAGCACGTCAAGCCGGGCAAAGGCTCGCCCTTCGTACGCGCCAAGTTCAAGAACATCAAAACCGGCTACACCAAAGAATTCACTTTCCGCGGCAACGAAAAGATGACTCGCGCCCACATCGAGCGTCGCCCCGCTTCTTTCCTGTACGCCCAGGACGATGAATACACGTTCATGGATTCGGAGAGCTACGATCAGCATGCGGTGACGGCGAAAGAAGTCGGAGACCAGCGCAAGTGGCTGAAGGACGGCATGGAAGTGATGCTGGTGCTCTACAACGACTCGATCATCGGCATCGAGTTGCCCAACTTTGTGGAACTGGTGGTGGTGGAAACCGAGCCCGGCTTCAAAGGCGATACCGCCACCGGCGCCACCAAGCCGGCCACCGTCGAAGGCGGGGCCACCGTGCTCGTGCCTCTCTTTGTCGAGGTGGGCACCAAGCTGATGATCGACACCCGCACCGGCGAGTACATGAAGCGCGTCTAAGATGTCGGTCCTGATCGTCGGGGCAGGGGCCATCGGCCAGTGGCTGGGGGCCCTTTTGCATGGAGAGGCCGGCGAAGCGGTGACCATGCTGGCGCGGCCCCGCCAATTGGAGGCGCTGGCCGGCTTGCCCATGCGTTCGGTATCCGAACTGGAGCCGGGGACGGCTTTTGACGACGTCATTTTTACCGTCAAAGCCTTCCAAGTCGAGGAAGCCGCCGCCCAGCTGGCGGCATCCGGCCTGCGCTTGAAGCGTATCTGGGGCTTCCAGAACGGGATGGGCAGTGACGAGAAACTGGCCGCTCATTTCCCCGGCCTGTGGTTTGGAGCCATGACCACCACCATCCCGGTCTACCTCGAAAACGGGCGGCCCCAGCCGGGGCCGCCCGGGGGGCTGGCCTGGGCCACCAAGCACGAACGCTTCCTGGCCCCCGGCTGGCTGGATCGGCTGGGACTTCCCTGCAGCGCCGTGGCCCGGGTGGACTCGCTCAAATGCTCCAAGCTGCTGCTCAACCTGACCTGCAATTCCAGTTGCGCCCTGCTTGATAGGCTGCCCTCCGAAGTGGTGGCCCACGGGCCCATGTTCAGCTTTGAACTGGCCTGCCTGCGCGAGTTCCTGGCGGTGGTCCGGGCCAGCCGCATTCCTCTGGTCGACCTGCCCAACTACAAGGTGACCCGAATGGCGGGACTGGCCTACCTGCCCAACTTCGCCATCCGCTCTCTGCTCGGTTCCAAAATAACCAAAGCACGTGGTCAGAAACCTCCGTCCCTGCTGGTGGATCTGCGGGCCGGCCGGCCGCATAGCGAAGTCGAAGTCCTCAACGGAGCGGTGGTCGAGTTAGGCAAACGCAGCGGCATTGCCACTCCCGGCAACGCCTGGTTGCTGGAAAACCTGCGGGCGGTGGTAGCCGACCACTCCCTGTGGAGCAAATACCGCGGACAAATTGACCGGGTCGCCCGGCAGGCCCTGCAGGCCCTCAAGACAAAATAGGCCGGGTGAGTAGCCAGCCAGAGCAAGCACCCCTGACCCAGAAGATCGACGAAGAGCAGCCCGTTCGCCGGCCGCGCCCCGAAGACGACGTGGTCCCGCGCCGACCAAGACCGGAAGACGACATTGTGCCCGGCCAGGGTCGCCGCCTGCGCCCCGAGGACGACAATGTGCCGGCCAAAGGCAAGTATGAGTCCAAAGCGCTGGTCCTGGACGTGGCCGATAAGCCCCCCTGCTGGGACGGCCAGATTCTGGACGTGCGCAACCTGACCAAGGCCTACAACAAGCAACTGGCCGTCAACGAGATGACTTTTCAGTTGTATCCCGGCGATATTCTGGGCTTCTTGGGGCCGAACGGCGCGGGCAAGACGACCACCATCCGTATGCTGGCCACCGTGCTCGCTCCCGACGGAGGCTCCGCCTACGTGGGCGGCCATTCCCTGAAGGAAGTCGAGGAAATTCGCGCCCGAGTCGGCTATATGCCGGACTTCCTGGGTGTCTACGACGATCTGCTGGTCAAGGAATACCTGGAATTCTTCGCGCGTGCTTACAAAATTAGCGCCACCCACCGCGACTTCGTTATCCGCGAAGCGCTGGAAATCACCCGCCTGACCAGCCTGGCCGACAATCCGGTGGACGGCCTGTCGCGCGGACAAAAGCAGCGCCTCGGTTTGGCCCGCCTGCTCATGCACGATCCGGTGCTGCTGCTCCTGGACGAGCCGGCGGCCGGTCTTGATCCGCGCGCCCGCGTGGACCTGCGCGACATTCTGCGCAGCCTGCAGCAGCGAGGCAAGGCCATGATCGTATCGAGCCACATTCTCAGCGACCTGTCCGACTTCTGCAACAAGGTGGGTATCGTGGTCAACGGTAAACTCATCTTGTTCGATGAAACCAAACGCCTCATCGATCGCATGCGCGATCGCCGCCGCCTGCGCACCCGGCTTTTGCATGGAGGCGAGGAGGCCATGAAGTTTCTCAACCAGCGGCCCGAAGTCCACAACGTGCAGTTTCAGGGCGAGGATCTGCTCTTTGAGGTGGTCGGTTTCGACCAGGAAGTGGCTGATCTGCACCGCGCCCTCTTCGAGGCCAACTTCTCCATCATCACCCTCGCCGAAGAGCCCTGGGATCTGCAGGACATCTATCTGCAGGCAACCGAGGGGATCGTCACCCGCGACTGATGCTCTCCCGGCTCCTGGACATTTACGCCGAGCTGTGGGTGCGGCCGGACTCGCCCTGGGCCGCGCACGAGGCCGACTGCCTCGAACGCATGCGTAGCTTTCTGGCCAGCTCGCCGGAAGTGTACCTGCGCTCCCACCCACCAGGTCATTTCACCGGTTCGGCCCTGGTCTGCGATCCGCAACTGAGCCGGGTGGCCCTGACCCACCACCGCAAACTGGACAAGTGGCTGCAGTTCGGGGGCCACGCCGACGGCGACGAAAACCTGGCCCGGGTGGCCCTGCGCGAAGCCGAAGAGGAAAGCGGCCTGCCGCGCCTGCGCTACCTCGATTTTGAGGAAGCCCTGGGCTGCCCGCACCATCCCGTGCCCTTCGACCTGGATATCCACCAGATCCCGGCCCGCGCCGCCGATCCGGCCCATCTGCACTATGACGTGCGCTTCCTGGTGCTCAGCGAAACGCAAGATCTGCAAATCAACGAGGAATCCCACCAGCTGGGCTGGTTCACGCTGGCCGAAGCCCGCCAGAAGACCCAGGAAGAGTCGATGCTACGCCAGTTCCAGAAACTGGAACTGCTGCACCGCACCCTGCATAAAAAATGAGCCGCTTCTCACGAAGCGGCTCATTTTTCTCTGAAGTCTTGACTTAGAACAGGGGGCGCGGACCGGCCATTGCGCCCATCGGGCCCACCCCGGCGAAAGCGCCACCGGGCATTCCGGGGTTCATTCCACCCATTCCGCCCATCTGCGCCTGCAGGGCCTGCATCTTCTGCATCAGGCGGCGCATCTTCTTCATTTTCTTGCCACCGTGGCAGCCGCCAGGGCCGCACGGTCCGCCCGGGCCACCGGGGCCGCCGAAAGCGTTGCCGAAATTGGGGGTGCCCTGCGGGGCGCCGAAGCCGCCGAAGCTACCGGGTCCACCGGCCGAGGCGAAAGCCCCGCCGCCACCCGCGATAGCGGTCGCGCCGCCGGCCGAAGCCACGGCCGTTGCACCACCGAGACCGTTGAATAAGGACTGCCCGACGCCACCTCCGGCCATCGCCAAAGCGCCTGCTTGAGCCTGCTGTAAGGGGTTGATTCCGAAGTTGGTTCCGAACATTGTTGTGTGCCTCCCGTTAATCGTCTTCTGAATTCAATGTAAGGGCGGGAGGGGGGAAAACCGAGCCGGGAAATGTCAGCGAATTGCAAACGCTGTAACAAAGTTCTGAACTGGCGTTACCAGTTTGTAAACATGCGGCCATGCGACACCGCGGCCGGGGTTGATATTAGACTTTTCCCACCCGCCGTCCAGGTTGTCTAGGGGGTCGGCCAAAAAAAATCTGGACTCGGCCAGCTACAGCGAAATGCCCATCGCGTCACAAAGCGCCACTTCCCCTTAGGGAGGGTCACCACAGTCTGACAGTCCAAATCCCTCGTTTACCTGGAGGAAGTACGGTCAGCCTGCTCGTCAGCTCCCTGGTTCAGGCCAGCGGCTGTTTGGGCGTAAATCGCAGCAGCGGACCGGTGATAGAGTACTGGGGAATATAGTCTTTCTGAGGAACCACGGTTTCTACCTCAAAGTCGCGTCTCAGCAGTTCATGGAAGCGCTGGGTGGCGTTGCTGTTCATGCTGCTTGAACCAAACGAGTATTGGCCATTGGGCGTAAGGATTTCGTTGGGAGTTCCGTTATCGAAGCTCATTTCGAAGCCGTCGTGCGAGCGGCGGGAGCCGTTGCAACCGCCCATCTTCTCAAAGGAATAGAACCAGTCGATCCCGGCCTCCTTGCCAAGCGAGGTCACTCGATCTAAAAACGGCTTATCCGACTCTGGAATCGAACCAGACGATTCTGCGTCGAACTTGTAATTCGGGTTGGCCACCCCCTCAAAACTGGCTCGCCCGGCCATCAGGGACAACAACTTCAAAGCAGGGTCCGAGTGGTAGCTGTGGTCGAGTTGGATGGCAAGCCCGGGCCGATTGAATTGAATATCGACCAGGTCTTTGGGTTCGGAGTCCACCCTCTCGGAACGTGAATCGCGCTTTATAGTGGAAAGACGAGTCGATTGCGGGACAACCTTCATCGGTGGAGACTCCTTGCGTGAGCTGTTCTCCAGATTCTAAAATACCGGCCTGAAAAATATCTTGACGGGAAAGTCGGGTCGTCCCCAGCCTATTTTCCGGCGGCGCGGATAGCCTCGATGTACTCAGGTCCGCGTAGCTTTAGATACTCGTCGTAAAGCGGGCGGCAGGCGGCCGCGAAGCGGGCGGTCTCGGCCGGCCCCAGTTCGTAGATCTGGATCCCCTGCTTGCGGCACTCTTGCTTGACCCGCTGATCGTCGAGGCGCTGCTGCTTACGCTGTTCGAGCTGGACCTGCTTGACGGCCAGCTTGAGTGCTTTGCGCTCGGCTTCGCTCAACTTCTCGTAGGCGGCCTTGTTCATGATGATGGCCTTGCTGGTATAGCTATGGCGTGACTCGGTAATGTAGCGCTGCACCTCGTAAAGCTTGAAGTCCCAGAAGGTGGGGTAGGTGCGGTCGGCGGCGTCGATGTAGCCCTCTTTGCCCATCTGATAGATTTTATCGACGGGCGAGGGCACGGCTTCGCATCCCAGGGCGCGGGCCATGCCGATGGCCACCGAACTTTGCATGACGCGGACTTTCTTGTCGCGGAAGTCTTCCAGGGTGGGTAGGGGAGTGGACGAGGAAAAGATGCGGAAACCGACTTCCAAGGTGCCCAGGCCGACCAGTCCGTAATCGCTCAGGGTGCCCAGGATCTTGTCGCCCACCGGGCCTTCCATGACGCGATCGGCCTGCTCGTAGCTCTGGAAGAGGAAAGGCAGGTCGAGCACTTCAAAGGCCGGCGCAAAGTTGGCCAGAGGGCTGCAGGTGACGATGGCGATCTGGGCCTCGCCTTTGCGCACCTTCTGGACAATTCCCATTTCGTCGAGTTTCTGGCCCTGGTACTGGCCGGACGGATGAATGTTGAAGGCCACCCGGCCATCGGTCAGGCTGCGCATGTCGCGATTGAGTTCTTCGGCCGCCTGGGCGAAACTCGAGGTGGCGCTGTCCACCACCAGAAAATTGAGGGCGTGCTCATCGACCAGTATCGGAGTTTTGGGATCTTGAGGCTGGTCCGCCACCAGTGTGGGGGTGGGCTTGGTCCGGGGGCCTTCCTGGAAGCCTGGTAGCAGCAGATAGAGTCCAAAGAGAAAGAGCACGGAGCCGGCCAGGATCCAGGGCCAGATCAGGCCCGCTTTGGGCAACGGCAGGGCTTCATCGAGCCAATCGGGCTCAGCCGGCGAGCTGGACATTGTTGCGCCCGGCTCGTTTGGCCTTATACAGAGCCTGGTCGGCCTGTTTGATCAAGGCTTCGGAGTTCTCGGCATCCTCAGGGAAATTGGCTACACCCATGCTGATGGTAAGTTTCCCCATGGGCTGATTTTGTCCCCCCTCGTAGTGAGTGGACTCGACCTGCTTGCGAATGCGCTCGGCCGTCAGGTAAGCATCGGTTTTCGAGATGCCCTGCAGCAGGATCATGAACTCCTCACCTCCGTAGCGAGCCACCAGATCGGGCATGCGGTCGCCTTGCTGGCGGGAATTGGCCACGCACAGCGAGGCCACTCCCACCAGGGCCACGTTGGCCAGGTCGTGGCCGTTGACGTCGTTGAAATTCTTGAAGTGGTCGATGTCGAACATGATCATGCTGACGGTCGACTCCTCCTGGCGGGCGGTTTCCAGGAAACGCTCCAGTTGCTCGCGGAAGTAGCCATAGTTATAGAGATTGGTCAGGCGGTCGGTGATGGCGTTCTGGTAAGTGCGCGCGTTCTGAATGGAGATGGCGGCCAGAGAGCCGAGAGCCATCAGAAGTTTCAGGTCGCCGGAGTTGAAAGGGTCGCCGCTGCGCTTGTGATTGACGTTGAGCACGCCCAGCACCGAGCCGCGCACCTGCAGAGGGACCGAGCAGAGCGAGCGGGCGGCGTCTTCCTCGCGGCTGCCGCGCCCGAAAGTGGAGTCGGTGGCCAGATCCTCGACCAGCACCGGCTTGCCTTCGCGGGCCACGTGGCCGGAGATCTGGTCGGCGTCCAGCGGCAGACTGGAGTTCACCAGATCTTTGCGGGCTCCGCGGGCCGCTTTCACCACCAGGCGGTCCTTTTCCACCAGCATCAAGGAAGCGTGGTCGACATCCAGCAAATCGGCGGCTTCATCCAGAATGCGCTGGGCCATGCCGTCCAGGTCCGTGATGCTGACGATGGTTTCGGCGCTATCATAGACCACCGTCAGTTCTTCATATTTGGAAATCAGTTCTTCCAGCGTACTCTGGAGTTCATAGCGCAAGCTGCTCTCGCGTTTCAGAAGATCGGCGGCGTGGTCGATCAGGCTGGGAGCGCTGCTCTGAGAGTTGCGCAGTTCGCAAACCCAGGCCAACGGACCGGCGGCAATCTCCACCAGCTTCTGGACGGCCTCGCCCTCGGCCCAGCGGTGTGAACCCGAAAGCAAAGGGATTTGGGCCAGCCATTCCTGGCCGGCGATGTGCGTGGGCCACGGAGAATAGAGCTGGCCGTCCATCTGGCGGACTACCCAACCCACGCCCAGGTTCGCGAAGGATTGATTGAGACCGTCCAGCAGGGTGGGCTCCAACAGTAATTCCAGGTGAGTCTCGACCTGCGGGGGCATCGTTTACTCGCCCAGGATCTCTTTCACTCGGGCGATGACCTTGCGCGGCGAAAAGGGCTTGGTGATATATTCGTTGGCGCCCGATTCCATGCTGTTGACGCGGTCCGACTCCTGGCCTTTGGCCGTAATCATAATGATGTAGAGATTGGAACTGGCGGGTGTCTCGCGCAACTGGCGGCAAACCTGATTACCATCCATACGCGGCATCTGCACGTCGAGCAGCACCAGATCCGGCAAATTGGCGCTGGCCTGATCATAGGCTTCCTGGCCGTTGACGGCGGTCAGAACGCGATAACCTTCTTTTTTGAGGATGAACTCCAGCGACCTTAGAACCGCTGGTTCATCATCCGCGACCAGGATTGTTTTTCCCAAGTCATCCTCCGTCGGCAGGCCTTTCGCCTTGTTGGAAAATCTCCCCTTCGAAAATTCCCCGGATCAGACCGGTCAGCTCGTTTTCGATAAAGGGTTTGCCCACCACGCTGTGGGCGCCTAAAAGCTTGGCTTCGCTGCGCGAATCAGAGTCCGCGGCCGTGAGCACCACCACCGGTAGTTGTTCCCAGTCTGGATTTTCTTTCAATTCCTTGAGGAAATCGTTACCGCTCAGTCCGGGCAGCATTAAATCCAGCAAAATCAAGGACGGGTGCCATTCTTTGAGGGTGAGCAGGGCGTCTTCGGCGGAAAAAACGGCCTTGACCGAATAATTGTGGTTCTCCAAAATGGCCTGCAGGGCGCGCTGCACCGAAGGATCGTCTTCCACCACCAGAATATTGGCTTTATTTTGGGAGCCGATCAGGCGCTGGATACGCTCCATCAGTTTATCGCGGTCCACCGGCTTGGTCAGGTAGTCGCTGGCTCCCAGACGGAAGCCTTCTTCGCGGTCCTGCACGATCGAGAGAATGACCACCGGGATGTGGTTGGTCTGCGGCCGCTTCTTGAGCTCGCTGAGGATTTCAAAGCCCGTCATGTCGGGCAAGCGCAGATCCAGCAGCACCAGGTCAGGGTTCTCCCGCTCACAGCGGGTCAGCGCTTCTTTGCCGGAGCCGGCTTCGAGCACATCATAGCCCTCTTGTTCCAAGAGGTGGCGCAGGAAGCGGCGGATACTCGGCTCGTCATCGACCACCAGCACGGTCCGCTGGTAGGCCGGCAGATGCTGCGGCACCTCACCCACGGCCGGAGCTTCGGGGCGCGGGTTGCTGCTGGCCCCTTCCACCCCGAACAGGGGTAGGCGCACAATAAAGCGCGCACCTTTGCCGGCCTCGCTGTCCACCGTGAGCGTGCCCTTATGGGCTTCCACGATGCTGCGCGCGATCGGTAGACCCAGACCGGAACCTTTGATTTCACGGGTCTCGGAGGTGTCCACCTGGCCGAACTTCTCAAAAATCTTGGCGTGGAATTCGGGGGCGATGCCCATGCCGCTATCGGATACCACCACCTCGGCTTTGTCTCCCACCCGGCGCGAAGAAATGGTGACGCTGCCGCCGCTGGGGGTAAACTTCAGAGCGTTGCCGATCAAGTTGGTGAAAACTTGCTGCATCTTGTCAAAATCGCAGTGGACCGGCAGGGTCCCCCCCAGGTGTTCGGCCTGGTAAACGACTTCTTTTTTGTCGGCGGCCGGTTTGAGGGTGGCAAAGGCGTTGTTGCACAGCTCTTCCAGATCGGAGGGCTCGAAATGCCAGTTCATGCGACCGGCTTCGATGCGCGAAAGATCGAGCAGGTTGTTGATCAAGCGGGTCAGGCGGTCGGCTTCTTTATTGATGATACCCAGGAATTCCATCTGGGTTTCCTGATCTTCGCCCTCGTTGTCCAGCAAAATTTCGGCAAAGGCCTTGATGGCCGTGAGCGGAGTGCGCAACTCGTGGCTGACGGTGTTGAGGAACTCGCTCTTCATCTGGTCGAGTTCTTTGAGTTTCTCGTTGGCGTCTTCCAATTCGGCCCGGCTGCGCTCCAGGTTCTCGCGCACCGAACGCTCGTCTTCAAGAATGATGCGCAGGTGGCGCACCATTTCGTTGACGGCCAGGGTGAGCCGGCCCATTTCGTCGTCCTGGCCGGCCTCGGCCTGGCCTTTGAGGTCGCCGGCTACCACCCGGTCGGTAAATTCCAGCAGGGAGGTGACTCGTTGCTGCAACTCCTGGCGAGCCGCTTTCTCGCGCTCGATCATGCCTTCCAGGCGCGAGGCCATGTGGTTGAGGGCGGTGCCCAGCACACCTACTTCGTCAAAGGAGGTGACCTGAGCACGCGTCTGCAGTTCGCCCTTGGAGAGCCGGCGGGCCACCAGAGCCAGCGTCAACAGCGGCTGGGAGAACCAGCGGGCCAGGAAGCCCACAAAGACCACCGCGCCCGAGAGCAGCACCATGGTCAGTCCGGTCAAATAACGCTGCGAGCGGGCCAGCGCCTGGTCCATGGCATCCATGGAAACGACGATCTGCACCGTGCCCCGGCGCTTCTGGTCGATGCTGATAGGATGATAGACTTCCAGCACCCGCCGCTTGTTTTGCTGAGCGTAGTGGAGCATGTAGCTGGTGCTGGCGCGGGCCTCTTCGGCGCTGGCGGAGTCCTCGGTTTTGCCGCGCTCGCTGGCGATATTGTGAGCCAGCACTTTGTTTTGACTGTCCAGAATGGCCACGCTGACGATATCGCTGTCCTTGGCGAACTGCACGGCGTTCTGCTGCAACTGATATTCGGTAAAGGTGCGCAGGGCGTCGGCCGACACGATGGCCAGCGTAGTCGCCAATGAAATGGCGCGCCGTTCCGTCTGTTGCTTCAGGATGTCCTGTTCATGGTCGAGGATGACCACGAAATTGAAACCCATGAAGACGAGAATGAGCGGTACGATAGCCAGCGCGAGCTTGATATTGATGCTGATAAACTGGTTGCCGCGCACGGGTGCGGCCTTCGTCTCCCTCTGTCCCCCCCCTGCAAGAGGAGCAAGGGGGGGGCTGCCGTCTCCCCCTGCACACTCGGTTAGACCCAGGATGGGGCGAAGAATAAGGCCTGGAAGTATTTGTAGGGCACGGTCAGGCCGCACATAAAGGGGAAATAGAGCAGCGTCATGACGGCCAGCACGACCAGAAAACCGATCGCGTACTTGCGCGTTGGCTGGTAGCCCAACCAGTGGTCCAACTGGCGGGCCACGGCCACGGCCATGAGCGGCACCATGGGCAACATATAGTAAAAAAAGCCGGTCCAACTGCTGACCCAGAGAAAATATTGCGTGCCATAGGTGAGGAATAAGAATTGTCCGGCCGGGTCCCAATATTCGCGGGTCCAGGCGCCGGCCAGGCATTCCAGCAACAGATAGACCGACAGCCAGTAGAAGGGCACCATCCCGAAGGCCACGATGCCGCTGCACGTATGGCTGGGCTCGCTACGAAAGTGAAACCAGATGGGCCGGATGACGAAGGGCCACTGCCACATGGGGCTCAGATACTGGTGCTTGAATTGTTTGGGATCTTTGCGGAACTTCCACATGCGGATGTGCTGGGCTTTCACTTCGGAGAAGACCTGGCCGACCGTTTGCCTGGCCGGAGGCAGGGTGCGCGCGAAGGGGATATAGGCGGCCGCGTAGATAGCCGGAATGACCAGCGCATAGAGGAAAAAAACCTTGAGGGGATGCGATTTGGGCAAAGCGCCCACGCGAATGGTCCACAATCCCAGCACCACACCGGCGGCCGCGAAGAGCCCGTTCCATTTGCAGCCGGTGGCCACTCCCAAAGCCATGGCCGAGAACCACAGCCATTTATCGTCTTCACTCCGCCAGATGCGCTCGGCTCCGCAGCAAATTCCCAGCATGATCCAGAAAGCCTGGATACTGTCGAGCGTGCAGATCCTGGATTCGGCCACCGACAGATGTTCTACGGCTACCAGCGCGGCCGCCAGCAAAGCCGTCCGGGGCCGGCGCAGCAGCACAAAGGCCAGCCAGGCCGTCAAACCCACCGTGCCCACTCCCGCCAGAGCGGGAGCCAGACGCCATCCCACCGTGTTTTCTAAACTGGTCAGCCCATGGAGCTTGGCCACGTCAAAAAGCAAAATGGTGGCGGCCAACTGCATCTTGGCCAGGGGCGGATGCACCGAGTTGGCGTCGGCGATGCCCTTTAAGTAATCGTTGGCGGCGTCCACATAGTAGATCTCGTCGAAGAACTTGTTGGGCGGAAATCCCAACAGACAGACGCGCATGAAAAGACCGATCAACAGAATGGCGCCCAGCAGCAGCCAGTGCTGGCGCGTCCAGGGAGCCTCGGATGGCTCTGGGGGCTCTGTCTCGGACATTGCGGACCTCTCGAAAAACAAGAGCCGCCGGCTCACGCCGGACGGCTTATGGCCTCCACGATTGGAATCGAACCAACGACCTGCCGCTTAGGAGGCGGCCGCTCTATCCCCTGAGCTACGCGGAGTCAGACCCCTGGAAGGTAGCAAATCGAGGGGGGAGTGTCAAACTTCTTCCCGGCCAGCAAGTCCAGAAACAGCTTCTGCACCCGCTTGAACGGCTTCACGTGGCTGGCGTGAATGCCCAGCGCCTCCCCCCGAATGCCCCCGCCGCTTTCCACCCAAAGTCGGGCCAGGGTTCGGAGCGCCTTGGTCTTCGACTTGCAGGGATGCGCGTAGAGCCGTACTTCCTCCGGGGTGAAGTATTCCTCCCGGAGCAGAAAATCCAACCGCTCCACCGTCACGCCCAGGGCTAGCAACTGCTTCACCACGGCCTTGCCGATGGTCCAGCCGCCCTCGTCGTAGTCCACAAAAGCGATCACCTGGAGCGGCGCCTGAGTGCCCTCCCGCAATCGGGACGCCAGGTATTCCGTGCGCAGACGCGAGGGCTGTCCCCCCAGGTGGTAATGGGTCAGGCCCAGCTCGCGGCAAATCCTGGCGGTGTCCTTGAGCAGATCGTCTTTCTCCGTCACCACCCAGGATAGCGGGCCGCCGCCGCCAGCGGAATATCCTCGGCCCGCTCCCCGGCCTCGGTCAGCCACACGCTTCCGCCCTTCCCATCCGTGCGCCCCCCAGAAGCTCCCGGGCCTCGCTCTCCGGCCACTCCGGCGCTTCCCCCGGCACACCCCGGAATGCCCAAAACCAGCCGGATCCCGCCAAAGCCTGGCCCCCAATTTCAGTAGAAGCTTGGGATTCACCCGCGAAGCTCCCAACTCGGCAGCCCCACCTCCGGCATCTTGGCGCAATAGGCCACCGATCCATCGGCGGCCACTACCCGGCACCGACCCGGCTCATTCCGGAGTCAAGGCCGCCACTTCCCAGGGCGCACTCCGTGCTTATCCCGGCAAGAAAGCATCGTTCTGTGACTTACAGGGAAGCGGTGCCCCTTGGCGCCGAGGCCAGGAAAGGCTGGGGGTCGATTTGCTTGCCGTCGCGGTGCACTTCGTAGTGGCAATGCGGTCCGCTGGCCAGACCGGTCTGGCCGACGGTGGCGATCCAGGCGCCCTTGTGGACTTTCTGACCTTTGGCAACCTTGAGCTCGTCGCAATGAGCGTAAAGCGTGCACAGTCCACTGGGATGCTGTAACTCCACCACCTTGCCGTAGCCTCCCAGCCAGTCGCTGCGCAGCACCACACCGTCCGCGGTGGCGAATATTTTGGTGGAGTAAGGGGCGGTAAAATCGCAGCCCTGGTGGAACTTGCCGATACCATAAATGGGATGCACCCGGCAACCGAAACCCGAGGTCATCTCGCCGGCGCAGGGACTGCCGCTGGGAATGGATCGCTGGAACATTTCCCGGGCGGCCTGCGAGAGCCGGCTCAGTTCGCTTTGCTGGCAGTCCACCAGGCGGCGCAGTTCCAAAAAGCTCTGGCGCAGGTGCTGGCGGCGCCCGCTGCGGGCCGCCAGCAGCGAGCGCCGCGGGACCAGCGGACGACCTTGCTCGAGCAGGCGACTCACGGCCATCAGATCGAGCTGATGTTTCTCGATCTCGGCCCAGAGTTCGCGAGTTTGCTCCTCCGCCAGACGAGAGACGTCCTGGAGTTGTTCGCGTTGTTGGCGCAGACTGATTTCCAGTTGCCGATTGCGCTGCTCGAATTGAGCGATGGTTTGTTGCTGTTGTAGCTCCATCAGGAGCATCGAGAGGAAGAGGACGAGCAACACCAGGCAGCGCGTCCGGAATTTGATGGTTGAATGCATAAAGGAAAACCTGTGTCTATTAACCTGACCCCCTGCTGACTGTGCCCATGGACTACCCTCGCACCCGCGAAAGCGAAACCTGGTCGAAAATTACTCAAGGCCCGGAAGGCAGGCAGATATAGGTGACGTTGTCCTCCAACTGCTTGATGCGCCCTTCCAACTCGTCGCTCCCCGCCACATGCCAGGCTTTGGTGGCCAGCGTGCTGCGGATATGGTAGTCCGCCAGAGCCTGCTCTCGCGAAAGGCCTCGTATGTTGATATTGTCGACCACCTGTTCGAGGTTGTAGACATCGGTGGTCAGAGCCAGATTGAGGCCACCGCTGACCCACACTGAACCGGTGCGCAAAGCGTCGCCGATCAAGATGACGTTGCCGCCGGCCGTGCATTCCTGGGCTCGCCGGTTTTGCACGATGGTCATCTGCCCCGCGCCCCAGCCGATGTCCTGAGGCGTGATGGTTTGATTGAGCAAAACCGAACCCCGCTCGGCCAGATAGCGGTCCCGCTCCTCGGCCGACATGGTCTGCAGGCGGGCGTCACCTTCCACCGAGATCCAGGTACTGGGGTATTTGGAATGGCCGGTGGCCATCATATGAATCAACTGGTTCCCGTGGTGGAGTCCCACTTTGCGGAAATTCGGTCCAATCGGCTTGTCGATCAAGGCTCCCAAGTAATAACGGGGGCTGGATTCTTCGATGAATTCGATGCCTAAGGCCCGGCGCGTGGGGCTGTTGGCGCCGTCCGCAACCACCACCAGATCGGGCGTTCCCATCGGCTCCGCCGGCCCACCGGCCACCGCCTGGGCCACCACCGAGTACATTCCGTCACCACCGGCTTGCAGTTCAGCCGTTTGACCCTCCAAAAACAGCACGCCCATGCTTCTGGACTTCTCAAAGAGCGCGCGCTCGACATCACTGATGCGCACCTGGCCCACCGAGGCCTCGGAAAGAGTCAAATCGGCCTGGCCGTGCAGAGGCTCCCATTTGGATTCGCAAACGGGGTGTTCTTCCCAGCCCGAGGCCTGGCGAACCTGTTCGTAAACGCCCAGATCGCGCAATGAATGGAGCGTGTCTTCCCGAGCGTTGAGATGATGGGGCCGAGAATAATTGGGGGAGCGCATCTCCAGGATCACCACCTGCATGCCGCGCTCGGCCAGTTTGATGGCGGCGGCCAGCCCGGCCGGTCCTCCGCCGATGACCAGGGCATTCTCGATAACGCGGCGCGTGACGGCGCTCGCGGTGGGAAAGAGGAACTGAGGCGGTGTGAGCGAGAGCTGCACCTGGTCATTCATCTTCTCCACGCGTGCTTGAGGGGCCGCCATGGCTGGCAGCACAGATCGCACATGCCCCCGCATCGACGTGATTTTCACCTTCAGATAATATTTAGAAAGTCTGAAAGGAATATGAAAACGGCACTCCGATCCTGTCCTCACCGGGACCCGCAGCCCTGGGTCGGGCGCGGCGGCTCGGCTACATTGGGGGAACGGAGGATTGATGCGATGGAAAAGCCCGAGGATATTAAGCCCGTGGAACGCGCAAAAAAGGAATGGAAAGCGATGGAGCAAGAGATCGAAACCAAGGCCCACGAACTGGTGGCCAATACCCCGAGCCGGGCGGACGAAGACGAAGACGCGGACGATTAACGTTGTTGCTGGGCCACGCCGCAAGAAGGCAAAGGCGGACCCCAGCCAGCACTGTTCCGGCAAGACCTCCGCCCACGGTCCGGTATTGCAGACCCGGCGGTCAATTTGCCAGCGAAATATCCACCGAGGTCTCCCCTGCGACCAGGTCGGGAGGGCCATTTCGGAGGCTCTGCCTGTGAGCCCGCAAGTCGGATCTGAATCCGACGGCGAACACGAAATCTCGCGAGGGGTGTCGCGGGGGGTCGATGAGCGGTCTGCAGACCATCGCGTTCGCACACGATAGACCCGCCTAACCAGGAATACAGCTTCTTGCTGGTCACCCGTGCCATCGGTCAGCTCGGTGATGGCCTCGTCCATGGACCTGTCGAGGAACCAGCGGAAAAGGATGTTGTAATCCAACTGCTCT
>JAHBVR010000011.1 GCA_019637395.1 Vulcanimicrobiota bacterium | reverse complement strand
CCAGCGCGTTACTTTGCGCTTTGGTGGGCAGCGCGGCACCATTTTCGATCTTGCACAGGCGCTGTCTGGGGATGCCGGTACGGCGCGAGAGCTCCGTTTGTTTAGTGTCTTTTCTAAGTTGCTTTAGCCAATTCATATTCATAGGTAGAGCTTAGGAGAGTGCGTACTACCAAAGTACTACCAATCGGCCGGGCCGATCGGGGGTGAGTCGTCGGGAGCGGGTCAAGTTGCCGCCGGTGGCGACTCGGCCGGATTTTAGAGGCGCTGGACCAGCACTTGGTCCAGCGTCAGGGTGATTTCCCCGGAGGTGGAGACGAAGCGTTCCAGCGAGTCTTCGGGGAAATGCAGCAGGTCCACGGGGGCGCGCCTTCTTTCCAGGCGCGTGATTTTGCGCAGCAAGTCGGCCCAGGGGCCGGCGTTGTTGCCCCATTTGGCCACGGCGAAGTGAGTAGCCGGGAATTGGCGAAAGAGAGTCTCCAGTTTTTGCTGAGCTACCTGGCCGGCTTCGGCCCAGAAGAGAGGCGCCTGGGCCGGGTAGTCATGCCAGCTTTCGGCAAAGGCGACCACATCGGGCTTGAAACGGTGGCCGATTTCCTTCTCCACCAGAGCATAAGGATACGACGGCAGATAGAGAAACCAGAGGAAGCCTTTGAGCCAGACGTGACTGGCCTTTTCATGGGCCCTCTTGGGCAGCACCAGACTGCGGCCGTGGGCCTGGATCCGCCACTTGCCTTCGAGATGGAGGGGGTGCAATCAGGCGTCAGGATAGACGAAGGTGACGGTTTTGTCGATCTCAGGCAACAGGCTGCGGTGCACCGGACAGGTCAGGGCGGCTCGCTCCAGTTTGGCCTTTTGCTCCGGGCTGAGGCCGGCGGGCATCATCAAACGCACTGGAATGGCGCCGATCTGCCGGGGGCTGGTCTGCATCTGCTTTTCGCATTCAAAGGCCAGGGCGCTGGTGTCGAGGCCGTCCCGTTCGGCCACCATGGCCACAATCGTGAGCATGCAGGCTCCCAGGGCGGCGGCTACCAGATCAGTGGGCGAAAAGGAACTTCCGTCCCCGTTGTTGTCGACGGGAGCGGCCGTGTTGAGGCGCATTCCAGAAGGTTCGTGGTGAAGTTCCACCTTTAGTTGGCCGGCATAGCGGCCTGACATCTTTACAGCCATACGGAGCCGTTCGTCCGCTCTAAGAAACAGACCTTTCGAGCAACTCGATCTGGCGTTGCAGCGCCGCGATCTGTTGATTGAGGCCGGCCACCTGCAGTTGATGTTGGATGCGTAGCGTTTCCAGACTCATGCGGGTGGCACTGGAAATCATTTGGCGAATCTGTTCTTCCGTCATAACCCTGACAGCTTAGCTGCGATGGGTTACAAGCCCGTTGCAAGCAAGATTTCCTGTACCAAGGAGGATGTATATGGTGCTTAGCAAAGTTCCCGTCGCTCTCGGTGGCCTTACCCTCTGGAATGTGAGCCGCCAAATACAATATCAGGGGGCTTGAAAGCATATGAAATTGAAAACTGCTCACATTTTCCTGGCCGCCGCTTCGCTGGCGACCTTAACCGTGCTCGCTGGCTGCGGCACCAACAGCGCTAATGAACTCTCCAGCCCCGGCTATAATGTGAACGACCTCGTTAACGTCCCGAGCGTGGTCTCACTGGCCATCAATCCTCAGAGTGCCAGTGCTCACGTCGGCCAGAGAATACAGTTAGAGGCTAACGCCACCCTCTCGGACGGCCAGCAGATTGACATCGCTCAGTTCGTCAATTGGACCAGCAGCGACCCGAGTTTGGCCAGCGTTAGCGCCACCGGCCTGGTCAGCGCCAGGCTGCCCGGCACGGTCACTATCACGGCCACCCGCGGGTCGGCGACCAGCAGCATTCAGTTCACGGTGAACCCCTTCATCACCCGTGTCTTTACCTCCAACAAAACCAGCAACTCTATCCAGGTTTTTGATCTGAACGCGACTGGAACCAGCAATCCGGTGCACGCGATCAGCGGCACCAATACTGGCCTGAATGCCCCCGGACAAATGGTGGTGGTGGGCCAGGAGCTGTTTGTCGCCAATACCGGTGCAGGCGAAGTGGATGTCTTCTATTTACAGGCCGAAGGCGACGTTGCGCCTTTACGCAAAATTAAAGCCACCGAGATCGCCGCGCCGACCGGAATTGCCATCAACACGACCAGCAATGAGATGTTCGTGCTCAGTGGCACGAACATCGCCGTTTTCAACACTAACGATAGTGGTGATGCGGTAACGCCGAAGCGGGTCATCACAGGCGGACTGGTGGCGACCGACAATGCCCAAATCGCTTTGACTCCGGGGGATAGCAGTTTTCCGAATGCCATCCTGGTGCCCAACACTCTGGATGTGCGGGCGTTCGCCCAGTCGGCCAGTGGAGATGTGGCTCCTACGAAAATCCTCACCGGACCGATCGTCGGACCGGGAACGGCTACTTTGTTAAAGAAAGCCACCGCGGTCGCGCTCAACACCGGCCTTGACAATATATATGTGAGTGATCCGGGCGCCACCGATCCCGTGGTCCACCGTTGGTCGGTCGGCGCCGACGGCGTAGACTTACCGCTGGACTCTGTCCCTGGGTTCGGTGCCCCGCAGGGCTTGTTGCCGGTCCTGGCCACCGCCGGCCTCTGGGTAGTGGATAGTTCCAATAATAACGTGAGTCTCCTGAACGCGGATGGAACGGTGAACCGCTCCTTTACCAGCGGGGCACTGTCGAGCCCGAATGGTATCGTTATTACAGGTTCATTCTAAGCAGGAACCAGTACATAAAAAGGCCACCCTCGGGTGGCCCTTTTTATGCCAGCGAATAGACCTCGACCGGCTGGGTTCGGCCCTTGACCTCGTGGCTGCCCTGGTATTCAAAATCAAACTGGCCCGCGAGGCGTTCGTAGACGGCTTGACTGACCAGGATGGGTTGGCTGAGTTCCTTGCACAGGCTCTGGATGCGCGCGGCCACGTTGGCTTCATCTCCGATGGCGGTGTATTCCCGTTTTTGCTGGTTGCCCAGCACGGCCAGTAGCATGGAGCCGCAGTGGACGGCGATTTTCACCTGGTGAAAGGCATGTAGCTGGCTCATGCGGGCCTGCACGGCCAGCGCGGCCTGGACGGCCTGGCGTTCCGGCTCGGCAATGCTCTTGGGGCTGCCGAAGAGCACCATGAATTGATCGCCTACAAAACGGATGACGGTGCCCTGGTGGGCGAAAAAAATGCGGGTCAACTCTTGATAGTGCTCGTTGAGCCAGGCGGCCACCACCTCGGGGCTTTCCCGCTCACAGTGGGTGGAGAAGTTATCGATGTCGGAAAAAAGGATGGTGACTTCGCGCCGCTGGTTCAGCGAACGCAGCCACTGGGACGGTTCGGCCAGCATTTCCTGGAGAATCTCGGGGGCGACGTAGCCGGAAAGCACCTGCAGCAGGCGCCGCTCGCTGCGCCAGCGCCAGGCGGTGGTCAGCCCGCAGCATAAAGGCAGCGCCAGCAGGGCGGGGGCCTGCGCTAACAGGCGGTCGCAGGCCACCAGCAGGGCCAGCGAAGCGCCCAACCAGCCAATCAGGAGCAGAGCCAGAGTCAGCCCGACCAGGCTCAGGCGCGGCAGGCGGGCGGCCGCCGTCACCAGGGCGGCCAGGCACAGGCACAGCAACAGGCGGCCGTCCAGAGGCCGCAAGGGCCGGCCTTGCAGCAGGGTATTGAGCAACTGGGCCTGATAGTCGACCCCGAACATGGAATAACCGCCGGGGCCAATAACGAGATCCTGGTCGATACGGGCGCGGCTGCCGATGAGCAGCAAAGCCCCTTGCAGGTCCTGGGGCTTGTCCAGGAATTCATGAAAGGAGACGCGCCGGGGTTCCGCGGCGCTGTAATTAATCCAAACTCGGGAGGCCTCTTGCTGGGCCAGGGCGGTCGCCAGGAAGCTCCAGTCCTGCCGGCCGTAGAGGGCCGGAGTGCGCAGGGGATCCAGTTGCTGGAAGCGGGCCACGCCGTCCTGATCCAGGCTCAGATTGGCCAGAGCCAGATTGTGCACGCCCAGCGGCAAAATCAGCTCGGGCGGAGGGGCCTCGATGGTTTTCTGTTGGGCATCCCAGTAGGCGATCAATTTGATTTGATCCGGGAAATCAGTGGCCACCTGAGCAAACTGTCGCGCCGCCCGAGAATCCACGTAGGTGGGTAGAAAATCCAGGCCCACCCGGGTTGCTCCCCTTCGGAGAGCCCGCTGCATAGCCTGGGTATAGAGATCCAGCCAGAAGACCGGGTGCTTCGGGATGGCCCGGTAGCTTTCCGGTTCCACTCCGACCACCAGGATGCGCCGATCCATGGCGATGCGCTCGGGAAACCAGCGGTTGGCCAGGCGCAGGCGCACGTCATAGAGCAGCTGCTCGAGACGCGGAACCTCCAGGAAGCAGCCGAGCAGGCCGGAGAGGGCGATGGCCAGCAGCAGGGCGCGACGGCTCACGGAGGCCGGTTCGACGGGTGGTCGAATGGGACCCGCATGCAACACCGACTGGCCGAAGTGCCTCTGTTTCAGGGGTTGGACCTCCCCGCGCTGGACTATCTATCGCAACGCCTGCACGGGCGCCAATATCGCAGTGGTGAAGACCTCTTCGGCCAGGGCGATCAGGGCGATGGGCTGTATTTGATCGATCAAGGCGTGGTGCGAGTCTACCGGGTCACGCCCGCCGGCAAGGAGATCACTCTGGCTCTGCGCGGAGTGGGTGAGTTCGTCGGCGACATGTCGTTGATCGACGGATTGCCCCGTTCGGCCAGCGCCTGCGCCCAGGGCGGCGACTGTCAGTGTAGTTTCCTGCACAAAGAAGACCTCCACCAATTGTTACGCCAGCAGCCCGAGGCGGCTCTGACCATGCTCAAAGTGCTGTCGCGAAGACTAAGGGAAGCCGGCGATAATCTGGAAGAGCTGGCTTTTTCTACCATTCAGCAGCGTTTGGCCTCGCTGCTTTTGCGTCTGTGCCGGGTGGAGGGACAGAAAGAAGGCCAGGAGACGCTGTTGCCCGGTTGGGTCAGCTATCAGAGCCTTTCCACCATGCTGGGCACGGCTCGCGAGTGCGTCAATCGCGTGGCGGTTTCTCTGGTCGAATGCGGTGCCCTAACTCGGCGCGGGCGGCGTCTGGTGGTCCCAAACGTCGAGATTTTAGAAGCCATCCACTTAGGGCAGGCTGGGTAGCGGCCCGAGTATCCCCCAGACAGCCGTGATCAGCTCGGTGGGAGTAAAGGGCTTGGCCAGGTGCGGGCGGTTGGGATTGGCGCCGGAGATGAGCAAGAAGGGCAGGCTCGGGCGCACCCCTTGGAAATAATCGAGGAGAGCCTCGCCGTTCTTGTCGGGCAAGCGCCAATCGGCCACTACAAAGTCTACCTGCTGGCTGAGGAAGATCTCCAGTGCGCGGGCGTGGGACTCGGCTTTGAGAACGTGAAAGCCGGCCTGGGTGAGCACATGCTCCACATAGTTACGCACGAGTTCTTCATCCTCGACAAGCAGGGCGGTCAGTCCGCTGGCGGATTGCATATGAGCCCGTTCAGTTGTCCTGGCGTTAATCCTCTTCGGCCCAGGGAGTATCTACTTTGGTCCCGCCCGAGCGCCCGCAGGCCAGATCCAGTTTGGCCAGGGCCAGGAAATAGTCATAGAAAGCCTGCACTTCGGCTTGCTGGGCCTCGAACAGGTCGGTCTGAGCCTGGCGCACCGGATAAACGTTAATCAGGCCGGCGCGATACTGGGCCTGAGCGATGCGCAGCGCATCCCGGGCCTGGGCCACGCGCAATTCTTCCGACTGGTGGGTCTCGACGCCCAACTGTAAATCGCGATAGGCGTCGCGGACTTCCAGTTCCACCACCCGCCGTTTTTCTTCCAGCAGGGCATAATTTTTATCGCGGACGGCTCGTCCTACCTCTCCCAGATGGGCGGCGCGACCACCGTCGGCGAAGAACCAGTTAACTTCGAAACCGCCGCGGTACTGGGCGGCGCCGATGACCTGAGTGCCTTGGGAAATGCCGGCGATGCCCAGCAAGAGATTGATCTGGGGAGCATTGTCGGCTTCGCCGGCGCGGATTTGCTTCATGCTGGCCACCAACTGTTCGGTGAGCGACCACAGCACGGGACGTTGGTCCAGAGCTTCCTTGACGCAAGCTTCTACGTCCGGCAGTGGCCCCTCGGGCAGCTTCGGAGCTTCCAGTTCTAAAGGCGTGGTCAGCGCCAGTCCCATCAATTGATTCAGCTCCTGCAGGCTCTTTTGGTAGGCGGCCAGTCTTTTGGCCACCGTGACCTGAGCTTGGGAAACCGGCAATTTGGCGGAAAGCACGTCGCCTCTAGGTGCTTTGCCTACCTGGAAGCGGACTTCCGCCTGGCGCAGTTGTTGTTGAGTCAGCTCCACCTGCTGTTCCGCCAGGCGCAGGTCGCCCTGACGAGCCAGCGTGTTCAGGTAGGCTTTGCGAACCTCATAGTAGAGCTCTTGCCAGTCGGACTGGGCTTGCCAGGCCTGCGAACGGGCCAGATGCTTGCCTTGCTCGACGGCGAAGCGAATTTTGCCGCCTTCAAAGATCAATTGGCGCATTTCGATGCTCACTGGCGAGAGTACATAGTCGTTGCGGAAACTGCCGTTGGAGGGAGCGATGGGCGGACCTTGTAGGCCGAGTTTGCCCTGGAAGCGCTGAGCCGAGGCCGTTACTTCGGCCTTGGCCATATATTCACGCACGGAAGCGATACCGGCCGTGACGGTGGGGTTTTTGGCCAGCGCGATGAGCGGAGCGTTTTCGTAGGTCAGTTGGACCTTTTCCACAGCCGTCGGCTTGACCGCGGGCGGACTGGGGAGCAGCCGGGCGGTGGTGGCCGGCGCCATGAGCGCGGGAGGAGCAGGAGCAACCCGGGAATCCAGGTTTTGCGGCTCGGGAATAGCCCAGGCGCTGCCGGCCAGCAGGAAAGGAAGAAGGCGCTTCATTTGAGTTGATCCACCGACAGCGGATTTTCGTTGCGTTCGTCTTTGACGATGCCGCCGTCGGCCATGCGAATGACGCGCGAGGCCACCGGGGTGTAATCCAGGTTATGGGTGACCATCAGCACGGTCTTGCCACGCTTGTTGGCCTGGGCGAAGAGGTTGAGCACCTGTTTGCCGGTGCGCGCGTCCAGGTTGCCGGTGGGCTCATCGCCCAGCAGAATGGGTGGATCTTTGACCATGGCGCGGGCGATGGCTACGCGCTGCTGTTCACCGCCACTCAACTGGTGGGGAAAGTGACCGGCGCGTTCGCCCAGTCCGACCGCCTCCAGGCAGCCTTTGATGTCGCCGCCGCCGCTGACCATTTCGGCCACCAGCTCGACGTTCTCCCAGGCCGTCAGGTTGGGGATGAGGTGGTGAAATTGGAAGACCAGCCCGACCTTTTTGCGGCGGTATTCGAGCAGCTTCGAGGAGCGCAGTTTGGCGATATCCATGCCGTCCACCACCACGCTGCCGGTATCGGGAGAGTCGATGCCGGCCATAAGATTCAGGAGGGTGGTCTTGCCCGAGCCGCTAGGCCCCACGAAGAGCACCATCTCGCCCGCCTCGATGTCCAGGTCGAGAGGCTTCAGAGCCAGCACTTCGTGTCCGCCCAGGGTATATTTCCGACTCACGCCGCGCAGGCTGATCAGGCTCACGGCACAACTTTGACGGCCGTTCCGGCAGCCAGGCCGTCACCGCCTTCGACCACCACGTCGGTGCTGGGAGTGAGTCCGCTTTTGATTTCCGCCCGGTCCCCCGAGACGGTGCCCAGGGTGACCTCAATGCGGCTGAGTTTGCCGTCTTTGACGGTGTAGACGTAATCCTTACCGGCGTCGCGCAGCAGGCTGGAGCGGGGCAGGCTCAGGGTCTCCTTGGCCAGTCCCACCTGGCCCTGTACGTCGGCTTCCAGGCCGGAACGCAGTTCGGGCACTTTTTCGGCGAAGTTGACTTTGATGCGCAGCACTTTGTGATCACTCGGCCCCTGGGGGCGGGCTTCCAGCGAGGGAGCCACTTCCACCACTTTGCCGGGGAAACTTTTGCCGGGCAGCGAGGTCAGGGTGATGTTGACCGGTTGGTTGACGGCCACGTGCACGGCGTCCTGCTCGTCGACTTCGGCCTCCACGTAATAGGGACCGTGAGTCACGATGGCCAGCACGGTGGCGCTGGCGGTGACGGTTTCGCCTTGTTCGAAGTTGAGCATGGAAACGATGCCGTTGCTGGGGCAGATGACGCGGCGGCGCTCGATAAGGTAACGTTGGCGGGCGGCGCTGGCTTGCAGGCGGTCGACTTCGGCTTCGGCCGAGCGCACGCGGAACTGAATAAGGTCTTCCTCAGAACCTTTTTGCTGGGCCAGCAAGGTGGCCTCGGCCGCGCGCAGGGCCTTGGTCCGCTGAATGGCGATTTCTTCGCTGCGGGTCACGGTCTGGGCCCGATAGTCGGCCTGAGCTTCCCGGTAACTGCTCTGGTTTTGACGATAATCGCTCTCGGCTTTATCGAGCTCGGACTGAGAAGCGATTTCTTCTTTGAAGAGTTGTTTCTGGCGTCTTAGCTCCACTTCCGAAAGGCGCAATTTCTCCTGAGCCTGGCGCACCGTTTCGCGGAGTTTCTGACGCTCATCGCGGCTGGCGCCGATCAATTTCTGGCGTTCCTCCAGGGCGGCGATTTCCTGATCGCGTTGAGCCTGGGCTACCTGAGTGGCGCTTTGGCTACGGCGAATCCCGATGAGAGCCCGGTTCTCTTCGGCTTTGGCGCGGGCGGAGGCGATGTCGCTTTCGATGGTTTGCAGAGTCTGGCGCGCTTCGGCGTCGTCGATTTGAAAGAGAACCTGGCCTTTTTTCACGGGTTCGTTGAGCTGCACGGGTAAAGCTACGATGGTGCCCGTATCGGGCGCGCCAATGCGAATCGTCTTCGATACGACATGGCCGGAGGCCACGTAGCGAATCGACATGTCGGCTTTTTGCAGCCGAGAAGTCTTGACTTCCGGCAGGCCTGTTCTGCCACTGGTGCAGCCCATAAAGGCGAGCGCCATAGCGAATATTATTCCATTTTTTAGCACCGAGCACCCGTTCGGCCAGTGACTCGCGGTCCCTCTTCAGAGGTTAGAGAAGCTGTGATGCGAAGCCGGCCACGTGTTTTTCAAAAGGCAGCCGCTCTGGTTCGTGCTCTGGTCCTGCTGGATGCTCCTGGGCCTGGGCTTCGCCGTGCGCAGCTTACGTGTCACCAATCTGTCCCCCGCCAATCCGCAACCCAAACCGGAATGCTCGCCCAGTCTCTCTGGAGATGGCCGTAAACTCGCCTTTGAAGTCGCACGTCCGGGCACTGACTTCACCGATCTTTGCGTGCTCGATCTGGCTACCGGCAAGCGTCTGGTGTTGGGAAGCGACCGCAACGAAAGCAGCCAGCAGCCGCGCCTGGACCGCCGTGGACAGAGACTGGCCTTCGCCAGTTTTGCTTCAGACTGGACTCCGGGCGACGATAACAGCGTCAGTGATGTCTTTCTTTACGATTTGAATTCCGAACGGGTGCAGCGGCTGGTGCCTCCGAATCCGTTGCCGGGTGTTTCCGCTTCTTATCGCCCCTGCATCAGCCGCGACGGGCGCCAGGTGGCTTTTTTCAGCTACGGCGTGCCTGACCCCGGCACTACGCGGGGGCGCAATGTGTGCCTGTGGCGCGAAGGCGACCGGGCTTATTCGGTAGTCGACCACTTCCGCGGCCGGGGACCGGTGTTGGGAACTCCCAGCCTTTCTCCTCGCGGCGATCGATTGGCTTTCTCGTGTTTCGCCTACGATTTACTGCCTAAGATCCCCGCCGATATTCATTATGACGTGTATCTGATGCCGCTCACTCCGGGCGCCCAATGGCCGCCGGCCGAGGCGCGCCGTTGGGAGAACCCGATCTTGCGCCCGATGTGGCCGGTCAGCCTGCTCAGCCACCGGCCCGACGGCGGCTCGGCCAACGGCAACAGTCTCGAGCCCGTGCTCTTGGAGAATGAGTGCATCTTCAGCTCTTTAGCCGGCAATCTGGTGCCGCACGACCTGAACGATTGCCACGATCTCTTTGTGCGCGACCTCTCCAAGGACGGCCAGATCCGCTGTCTGACTCCGGGTGCCGACGATTCTTCTTTCGAGCCTTGCGCCACTCCGGATGGTCATTGGCTGGCCTTTACCAGCTACGCCACCAACCTGGTGGTCGGAACGCCCAAAGGCTCCAATGTCTTCCTGCTGGACCGGCGCAGCGGCAAGTTCGAGTTTGTGCACAGCGGACATAGCCCTACCATCGCCGAGGACGGGCGCAGCCTGGCCCTGGTGGATCAGGGCAAGGTGTTGCTCTGGACGCGGGCGGCGGGAATCCGGGAATTGCCGTGAGGAAGGCGCTGCTGGCGACGCTGGTCTACGTGCTGGTGGTGGGCGGACTGCTGATGCAGCGCTATGCCGAAGGACTGAACGCTACTTTTGATTTGGGCATCCATGATCAGGCCTGCTGGTTGGTCTACCATGGACTTAATCCCTACCTGACCAGCCGCGGTCTGCAGGTACAGGCCGATCATTTTAGCCCGATGGCCTATTTGCTGGCTCCGCTTTACCTGATCTGGGACGATCCGCGCATGTTGCTGTTGGTGCAGACCCTGGTGTTGGGCTCGGGCGCCCTTCCCGTCTACCTGATCGCCCGCCGGCGCGTCCAAAGCTGCGGCCTGGCGCTCTTGCTGGCCTGCCTGTATCTATGCCAGCCGTGCCTGATGTTCGCCAATTTTTTTGATTTCCACTTTACCACTTTGCTGTCCACGCCCTTGCTCTGGGCTTGCTACGGCCTGGAGGCCAATGACCGGCGGGCTTACTATGCCGGCCTGCTGACGGCTCTGTGCTGCTCGGAGACGGCGCCCATGAGCATGGTGGGGCTCATTCCTGTAGCCTGGTGGCGGAGCGGCTGGCGCCGGGCCCTTTTGACGCTGCTGGTGGCTTTTTGCGGGCTGGTCGTCTCGCTGAATTCGGTTCGCTGGCACAACAACGGAGTGGCCACCCAGTATACTAACCTGTATTCACACTGGGGCAAAAGCGGCAAGGAAGTGGCGGTCAACATTTTGAGCCACCCGCTCAAAACGGCCTGGGAACTCAACACGCACGACAATCGTGAGTATTTGCTGCAGATCTTCGGGCCGGCCGCCTTTACGCCACTGGCAGCGCCCTTGGAGTTGTTGCCGGCGGCCCCGGTGCTGGCCGGCAATTTGCTCAGCTGGCGCGAGTCACAGCATACGATACGTTATCACTATATGGTCGGGATTTTGCCGTTCGTGATGTGGGCGGCCTGCGCCGGCACGGCCCGCCTGGAAAAACGTTGGCCATTGCGCCCGCTGGGTTGGTTGCTGGTGGTGGCCTGCGTGGTGGGAATCCTGGTCGGGCCGCTGCATCCCGAGGAGTGGCCGCCGGCCATGGATGCCCGCCGCCAGGCCCTGTTGGACGTCCAGGAAATCATTTCCGATAGCGCCAGCCTGAGCGTGGAAAACACCCTGGGAGGGGTGCTCAGTCATCGTCAAAATGCTTATCTTTTCCCCAATCCCTTCCAGACGGCCGCCTGGGGCAGCCGGCGCCAGGCGCTGGTGGATCAAAGTTGCCTCGGCCTTGATCCCTTGATGCCGGGAGCCTGGCGCCGCTCCTTGAGCCGGCAACCGGTGGATTACATCATCACCGACCCGGGCGCCCTCGGAGGATTTCCCTTCATTCCGCCAGATCGCGCTTACTTTGTAGGGGAAACCTGCGCTTCACCCGATTATGGACTGATTTATGCCCGCAACGGCGTGGCCGTTTTCGCTAAGGGTCAATCGCGCCGGCGCCCCCCGCGGGTGGTGCGGCCGCTCTCGGAATGGTGGATCCAGCGCCAGCACCTGGACAAGTTCCGCGCTACCTATTGAGGTGGTTCCACCAGCGCCTGTAACTCGATCGGTAGGGTCGGCCACAATTCGGGGTGGCTTTTCCACCAGCCGGGCGATGTCGGCCAGGTCTTTCATTCGCTTGCTCTGACGCTGCGAGGCACCGGCCAGGGTGTCTGTCAGGCAGGCAACCCCTCATCAGGATGCCGTGGACGTCAGCCGGCACACCCCGGGCGGGGAAATCGAGGTAGAACGCTTCGGTGTGACAGCCCCCCTCCGATCGCGCACCAGGCAATATCCGCGCTTTCAAGACACTGAACCAGGCGCATCACTTAGTCCGTTCCGCTGTTGGTCTGCCAATCGAAAAACTGTTTTTGGTCATACCCGGACTTCTTCTCTACCGCCGGTGTTTTTCTGTCAATCGGGACTGCGGGTGGCTTCGGCCAGAGGGATGTGGAGCAACTGGCGGATGGCGCGCAGACTGGCCAGCAGGGTCACCACCAGGCCGGCCAGGGCGGTCCAGGCCACGGTGGTAGGATGCAGTTGCAGGCGCAGGTCGATAAGGTCGGATTGGTAGTGGGAGAGCAGCCAGTCTCCGGCTGCGAAGCCGGCCGGAATGCCCAGCGCCAATCCGATGATCCAGAGGTAGAGTGCTTCGCCCAGCAAGAGACGGAAGAGATCGCGTTGGCGCACGCCTTGCACCAGCATGCAGGCTACTTCAGCGCGCCGCTCGCTCAAGTTCATGGTGGTGCAGGCATGCACCAGAGCCAGCGAAATCAATCCCGCGCAACCTAGCATCAAGCTGATGTAGGCCAGCGCCAGCTTGAGCAGTTCGTTGACATCTTCGCGCAACTGCTGCAGCGTGACCACCTCGCGCACCCGCTTGTCCTGATATAAGCGGCGGCGCACCTCTCCCAGAGAGCCGGGGCGCACCTTGATGAGGATGATGTTGGTCACTTCACGCGGCCCCAAGAAGGTGCGCCCGATCATGTGCTGCAAACTGCGAATGGCAATCTTGGGTGGACCCTGAATGGGTTCATAGAGGGCCTGGCCTACCCTTACCGGGTGGCGGAGGGGATGGGTCTGTCCGTTGGGAATCTCCACTTCCAGGCGGCCGCCCGGTCGGGTGCCCAGGATGCTGTGCTGCAGGGGCGAGAGCAACAGGTCGGGGCCGGCCTCGATTGGTTCCAGCTGGCTGTTGTAAAGGCGCAGTAACTGCGTGTTGGGAGGGAGTCCCCAGAGGCCGCGCTCCAGATAGCGCTTGCCGTTGTAGACGGTGGCCGTCATACGCAAGATCTCTTCGACCCGCTCCACGCCCGGCCACTGAGCCACCGGGGGACGGGCCGCCGAGACGCTGATGTGCTCCAGGTCGGCCTGCAGATCGTAGCGATGCACCTTGGTGAGCAAAAAGTCCAGGGTGGAGCGCTGGCTGTCGAGCATGGCCAGGGTCATGAGCAGCAGGGCATTGGACATGGCCACGCCCGCGATCATAGTCAGGCTGCGGCCGGGCTGGCGCATCAGGTTGCGCAGCGGGAAGAGCCAGCGATAAGAAAAGCCCAGCGGCAACCAGCCAAGAAAGGATGGCAATTGGGCCACCGGGGCAAAGTCGCTGCGCAGCAACTGCAGGGGTTGCCGGCGCAGCAGGTGGCGCAGAGCGGCGGCGGCCGCGAACCAGGAGAGAAAGATCGAGACGCTGCAGCCCACGATCAGCGAAATGGGACGGATGGCTTCGCTGACAAAGGGCAGCCCCAGGGTCTCTACATAGTAGTTGGTGGCCCAGTGAGCCAGCCAGGGCCCGGCCAGCGCGCCCAGTCCCGAGCTGCCCAAAGCGACGAAAAGGGCCAGCATCATGTAGTGGCTGATGACCCACCAGGGCGCCAGTCCCTGGCAGATCAGAATGCCGATCTGCTTGCGTTGCTGGTGGATCAATTGCCAGAGGGTGAGGAAGAGCATCAGTCCGCTCAGCGAAAGCAGAGCTCCGGGGAAGACCGAAGCGATGCCGGCGAAGGCGCGCCGGTCGCGCTCCAGTAGAGAGTGGGAAGCCTGTTGGGAGCGGTCCCGTCCCGGTCCGCTGCGCTGTCCTTCCAATAGTCTTTCCACTTCGCTCATGCAGGTGAGCGGGTCGTAGCCGGGTTTCCAGCGCACCAGAATCTCTTTGATAGTGCTGCTGCCGCTCAGGCTGTTGAGGTCGGCGTGGCTGACGAAGATCACGCCGAAGCGGCGCGCGGCCGGGCGCGGATCCATTCGGTCGGGGGTCAGCCAGAGATATTCGGGGCTGCAGACCAGGCCGGCGATACGATAGCGTCGCTTGTCCTGACCCACTTCAACGGTCAGATCGTCACCGGCGTGAAAACCGTGGGCCTCCGCGAAGCGCCGCTCGAGCAGGCACTCACCCCGCCCCTTGCGCATCTGGCTGCCGCTTTGAATCAGAAGTTTGTTGACGGTGAGCTGGCGGTCGACCGGAATCCCCAGCACCCAACCGTGAGATTTTTCGCCGGCGGGCAGCTCGATACGCACCGTCTGGCCGGCTCGGCCTTCGGCGGCGGCTACGCAGGCCAGGCCCCGCACCCGGTCGGTCAGGCTGGGCGAGGCGCCGTTCAGGTAGAAAGTGGCGTCCAGGAAGTCGAGCCGGCGGTAGGTCAATTGAGCCGATTCGCCCAGGTTGAAATAGGCGGAAGAAAATCCCACCAGCAGAGCGATGGCCAGGGCCATCATGAGAATACAGGCGATAAAGGCCGAGAAGTTGTGCCAAAGATCGCGCCAGGCCTTGACCCAGAGCAGTTTCACCGCTCCAGCTTCTGAACGCTCCTAGGAGTTCCTGGCCTGGAGCATAAAGGCCTTGGCGATGAAAGTGGACGTCGTTTATACCTGGGTGGATGGTGGCAACCCCGACTACTGGGAGGTCGTCCGCCGCTACGCTACCGCCAAGAAGGACATGAATCCGGAGAGATTTCGCGATGACTATCAAATGTTGCGCTACAGCATGCGGGCTCTGCATCAGTTTGCCGGAGACTGGATCGGTAAAGTCTACCTGCTCACAGCTCGACCCCAGTGCCCTCCCTGGCTGAATCGCGACCATCCCGACGTCATTCTCAAGCATCACGACGAATTTTTTCACGATCCCTCGGTGCTGCCCACCTTCAGCAACCTCAATATCGAGACCGAGATGCACCATTTACCATGTTCCGATCCATTTTTGTACTTCAACGACGACTATTTGCTGGGGGCTCCCGCCACTCCCGAATTATTTTGTGATCGCGACGGAAACATTCGGGTTTTTGGAACCCTGATCGGAGAACGCTTTCGCTGGCATGTTCGCCAGGGCGGCTATTCCCTGGGCTTCACCGAGCATACGCCGCTCTGGATCGACAAGACCGCCTATGCGGCCACCAATCAGATGTTTGCCGACCTGTATGCGCAGACGTTGCGGTGCCGTTTTCGCCAGGATTGGAACTATCGTATCGAGCGGGCTTACCGCTATTACTTGCTGGCCCACACCAAGAAGCGCCGAGTGGTTCCCTTTTGGACGGCCTTGCGCGAAGTGGCCTTTCACAAGATCACCAATGACGAGCGCAAGCAGCAACGGCAGTTGGCCCGTATCGAGAAGCGACGCCCGCCCCTGATCTGCCTCAATGACGACCAGGGAGACGCTCCCAATCCGAGGGTGACCGAGCTGGTGCAGAACTTTCTGGACCGCTACTATCCCAGGCCGTCCCCCTGGGAAAAGACTTGAAGGTCGCGCTGGTCTGTCCCTACGACCTGGACCGGCCCGGCGGTGTGCGTAGCCACATTGTCGGCCTGGGACTGGCTCTGCGCGAGCGCGGCCACCGGGTCGAAGTCATCGGTCCCAATCCAGATGGCGAGATCGATGGTCTGCCGCTGGTGGGCTGCGGGCGGGCTCGCCAACTGGCCTTCGGAGGCACCCACATCGACTTGACCTGGGCTGCCTGGTCTCAGGTGCGCCGGGTGGCCGCGCGCGGCTACGACGTCATGCACTTTCACACCATCTGGAATCCGCTCTTTCCTTTCCAGCTGGCCGCCGTTTACAGGGGCCCCAAGGTGGCCACCTGGCATGACGCGGCCGGCCCCAATACGCCCGGCTGGGCCCGCCGCCTCATGCCCTGGGCATCCGCACTCATTCGCAAATTATGGCTGCGCCAGATGATCGCCGTGTCCCCGCTGGCCGGCATTCACCTCCAGCCGGGTTCTTTTACCATCATTCCTAACGGACTGTGGGTGCCTCCCCTGGCGCCCGAAGGCGAGCGGCACCAACTGCTCTACGTCGGCCGTCTGGAGCCGCGCAAGGGACTGCCCACCTTGCTCGGCGCCCTGGAGCGGCTGGGCGATCAGGCCCCGCCCCTGTGGGTGGCTGGCGAGGGCCATTTACGAGCGGAGTTGGAGGCGCGGGCCGCGCGCTTGCCGGGAGTGGAGTTTCTGGGCGAGGTCAGCGAAGAGCAGAAGTGGGCTTTGTTACGCCGGGCCCGCCTGCTGGTAGCCCCCTCGCTGGGCGGCGAAAGCTTCGGCATCGTGCTCACGGAAGCCATGGCTTGCGGCACTCCGCCGCTGGCGGCCGACAACCCGGGCTACCGGGAAGTCTTACGTGATCGGTTTGCTCAATTGATTTTTCCCGTTCAGGATGAGGAACGCCTGGCCGAGCGCATTCGCAGTTTGTGCGCGGGAGAGGAGGAGTGGCGTTCGCTGCAGAGCTGGGGCCTGCAGGAGTGGAAACGCTATGACTGGAGGGTCCTGGCCGAGCAGGTGGAGGCGATCTACCGTCAGGCTCATTCCTAAGAAAAAAAAGAGGGCCCCGCAGGGCCCTCTTTGGCACAACCTGGTGCGCGAATTTAGCCTTTTTTGCGACCGGCGGCCACACCGACGCCGACCACGCCCACGGCGGCCAGGCCACCGAGGATGTAGATCAGGCTTCCACCGCCACCTTTGCCGCCCAGGGCGCCGGTAACGGCGGCCACGGGATTGGAGGCGAGCAGCTTCTCGCCGTCAGCGGCGACGGGCTTAAGGGAGTCGGGCATGCTGACTTCGGGCTTGGTCACGGCCACCAGCTTGACGTCCTCCGGTTTGGCGTCATCCTTGACGGTTTCCACCCCACCCATTTCTTCCTTGACCTGGTTGACCGATTTGCCGGGCATGAACTTGGCGAAGTTGACGGTGCCGTCGATGTTCATCTTCTCCCCCTCGGTCTTGCCGTTGATGACAAAACCGGTCAGGTCTCCTTCGAATTTACCACCTGAAGCGGCGGCCAGGCCGGCCTTGGTGAGCGGGCTCAGGTCGTTGCTCTCGAGATAGTTGCTACCCTTCACGCCGTCCTTGGAAATGCTGAAGGCGCCCACGCCCGATTTGAATTCCACGCCTTCGGCGGTCTTGAGGGCTTCCTCAGGAGCGCCCGCCTTCTTGGCGGTGGCCAGGAACATCTTCTTGTAGTAATTGATCAGATTCACGTCACTGGAGCCGAACAGGGTGCCGGTGAGGCGCTGCTTGTCGTTGATGCCCAGCGCGAACTTGAAGGCGGCCTTCTTGGCCGAAGGAAGTCCGGCGGCGGTGGCCTTCTGGGCGTAGGCGTCGAAGTTGCTGAAGTCCAGGTTGCCTTCGGCCTTGACTTTGAAGCCTTTCTTGTCTTCGCCTTCGGGGTTCATCTTGAAGCTGCCCTTGCCGTCGATGCCGACATTGGCTTCGATCATTGCCTGCATGGCGCGCTGGGCTTCTTCCATGGCTACGCTCTGGTAAGCCAACAAGAAGCGCTGTTTCTGGTCGTCTCCGTCACCCTGCTCCTTGAGCTGGGCTTCGGTGATCATCGAGGCGAGTTCATAGTAGCCGAGCAGGAACTGCTGGGTATTGGTCACCTTGCCGTTCAGTTCGCCAGTGAGCTTTTTGCCATCGTACTTCATGGTGTAGGTGATGCTGTCGAATTTGGCTTCCAGCATCTTGGAAACCGAGCCGGTCAGTTTGGCGCCGTCGAAACGGCCGCCGCCCGCCAGCATGCCGACGTTGGTCTTGACCACGTCGCGCCAGCCTTTGAGGGTGATGTCGATCTTGGCCGAAGCCACGCCGCCCTCTTCCTTGTACTCACCGACTTCCACTTTTTCCACGGTGATGCCGGACTGGCCCAGACCCTGAGTGATCTGTTCCTTCAGTTTATCGGGATTCTGACCGATCTGCTTGAGGTTCTGAGCTTCCCTGGCGGTGGCGTCGACAGCCGCGCCGAAGCTGAAAGTGGTGGAAGCTTCTTTTTCGGAGATGCCGAAATCGATCTGCTTGAAGGGCACTTTGCCCATATCGCTGCTCTCGACATCGAAAGTCATTTTGCCGTCAAAATTCTTGTTGTCGACCTTCAGGCTGCCGTCCACGTTGACGGTGGGGATGACGTCATTGCCTTTGCCGGCCACGTCCAGGTTGCCCTTACCGTAACCTTTGCCGTCTTTCAGAACGGATTCGAGGTTGACGTCGAGCTTGCTGACGTCTTTCTGCATGTCGGGGGGAACCGGCATATCCAGGTTGCCCACGATTTCCATGACTTCGGTCATGCTCAGGTAGAGCGCACCCGAGATATCCCCCACCTGCTGGGCGGTTTTCGGATCAAACTTTAGATCGGCCGCGCCGGTTACCAGGCCCTTGGCCACGTCGCCCGCCACGTTGAAGGTTCCGCTGACGCCATCGGCGTTGTCACTGCCCTTGAACTTGAGGGCCGCGTTGCGAGCCGAATCAATGAGCAGCTCAGATTTTCCTTGCGCGATGGCGATCAGGCTGATAGCCAGAAGCACGGCCAGCGCGAGAATCCTGCGAAATATTTTCACCCTATGTTTCCTTCGTCTTTCCCGGCGATTCAGCTGAAAAGCTGCCACCCACCGGCATCGTGCCAGACGCGCTGGCAGCCCGAGGGACATGGCCCCTGGGTTATCGAGTTAGAATGTACCGAAACCCGCTGGCTTAAACCTGTTTTTTTTAAACTTGCCGCCACTCGGGGGGAAGGCCGGATTCGTCCATCAGGCCTAGCTCCACTGCCTGGGCCACGATGCGCGTCCACTGCCGGGCTGTGGCCCGGTCATCGAAATCGCCGCCGCTGGCGCGGGCCTGTCCCCGGCCACGCCAGTAAGCGGTCAAGCGCTCCAGCGCGCCCGGCAGAGCCTTCTCGTTTTCTTGGAGCAGCGCGGCCGTGTGGCTCACCAGTTGGGCCGGGTGCAGCAGCCAGCTCTGAAAATAGCCTTGCTCGCGAGTAGCCAGCACCTGGTCGCGGTGGAATTCCCAGGCCAGGCGCACCGATTTCTGGTTTTCGGCGATCTGCGGCCCGGCGGGTTGCTTGTGCGGGGGAAGCGGCAGCAGAGTGGTCGGACCATCGGCCAACTCCAGGCCCGTGCCGCTCACCGCCAGCAGCAGTTGGGCCCGAGCCTGGCGGTTGACGGGGTGCAGCAGATCGCCGTGGCCGATGCCGCAACTGGCCAGGAAGTCGAAGGGGCCGAAATGCACGCCGCGGCCCCGCTCCCCGGCGGCCTGGACCAGCTCGTGGACCCGCCGCAGCCCGGCCGGCGACTCGATCATCAGCTCCAGGGGCAGGGGTGGGCGTCCCTTTTCGATGCGCTCCAATTCCTGAATCACAAAGCGAACCTGGGCGGGCTCTTCCAGTTTGGGCAGGGTGACGCAGAAACCGCGGGGCCAGACGGTCAGGTTTTGCAGAGCGATCTCCAGTGTGCGCAGGCCGCGCGCGGCGAAGCGGCGGGTGACCGGCTTAATACGGATGCCGCAACGCCGGGGCTCGTGTACCTGCGGTAAAGCCTGGGCCACTTTGAGGGCGTGGGCGTCTTCTTCCTCATCGGGGCGGCGGCCGTAGCCATCCTCAAAATCGATGCGCAGGTCGTCCAGCGGCTGGGCCAGGCGCTTTTCCACGCGCTTTTTGGTGGTGTCGTTGAGCCAGGCGTATTCTTTGAGCCAGCGGCGCGCCAGGCCCAGCATTTTGTCGTGCGTCTCGGCTGAGAAGAGTTGCGCTCCGCCGTAAAGCACATAGGCGGGCTGCCAGCCCTGAGAACTGCTTTCCTCGTCGGGAAGTTGCTCCGCAGTGATCATAACGCCTGGAGACCGTGGATGCCGCCATTGGGATAGTGCATGTAGAGCAGGTGGGTGATGGGGCCGGGGCAAGCCAGGTCACGAAAGCGATGATAGCGATCGGGCGCCAACTCTCCCCGGGGAAGCAGCGGTAGCCATTTTGTTGAGGTTTGATGCAGTTGAATAGTGAACTGCCTGGCTCCATGCTCGAGGTACTTTTGAGTCAGCATATAGGCTTGAAAGTCCTCCGGAATGATTTCCTGACCGTTCGGTAGCACCAGTTTCCAGCGCGGCGCCTGCTGCATGTGGGCTTCAATGGCGCTTGCGTCCCCCTCGTTCAGACCGAAAACGTGACAGGATAGGGGCGGGTTGAGCCGGTGCAGATAGGTATCCACCACGATCTCCCGGATGATGGCCGGTTTTTCCAGATGAAAAAGAGCGCGCTCGCCAAAACCGGTGCGCGCCGATTCCCAGCCCACCATATGGTTTTCCTTGCGCTGGCCGGCCACGGCCATGGCCGGGTTGCCGTAGTGGTCGTTGGAAACGTGGGATATTTTGGCACCTTCCAGCAGGTTGGGACGGACCGGCAAGAGTTCTTCGGCGGGGGAGCCGAAGAGCTGAATGCGCGCGATGCCCCCCTCGTAGTAGCACTCGACCAGACACTCGCTGGCCAGGCCGCTCACCGCAAATTCGTGATCGGCGTCGGGCTGGAGCGGCACTCTATCCAGCACCAGCTGTCTGGAGCCGGTCAGTTCGTCGATCAGATAGACGGAGACGGCCCGCACCTGATTGCCCGTGAACCATTTGGTGCTGATGCGCAGGCGCCGCACTGCGGAGCGCTGCTTGAGACCGATGTGCAGCCAGTGGTGAGCGTCGTGATCATAAAGAAAGCCGTCCGCCCGGGGGGTGGTGGCCCGGTGGCGGGGGGTTTCGTAGCCAGAGTAGCGGGCCCCCATGTGAGTGAACTGCTGGCGGCAGTCCGGAGCCTCGTCGGGGAGCACGACCTCGTGGGGCAGGGTGAAGTCCGAATTGGAATAGCCGATTAAAAAGGCCGGCAAAAAATCAGTAGTCAATGACGATCTCCTCATCCAGGAACACTTCCAGGCAGTTGTCTCCAGGTCCGTCCCGGTCGATCACCAGAAAGTCGGACACTTCGTCGAGGGCCAGGCTGTAGTGATGCCAGCAGCCCTGGTGGTAATTCACTCCTTGTTGAGGACCGGCTAAGAAAACCCGCAAGTTTTTGACTTGAAACTCACCCGGTCCGGCCACCACCACCAGATAAGGCCGGCCGCTCAACGGTATAAAGGCCTGCGAACCCAGCGGGTGCACCTCCATTACTTTGAGGGGAATGGGCCGGGGCAGGGGCGTCGAGCGAAAGATACTGACCAGCGCCCTGCCTTCGCCCACTTCCACCCCGGCCAGATCATGAAAGCGACGGGTATTTCCATGGTTTATGGTGCGCACTTCACGGGCGTTGGCCGCCTCGATGACCTCACCGTAAGGCGCGAAGGCCTCTTGGGTCAGGGGTTCTGGTTTGAGCGTTTTCATGAGAGATCGGCCAGGCGGAAGGCCGCGATGCGGTGGACCTGATCGAGGGCGGTGCGGAACTCGGCCTCGGCCGAGTTGTGAATGCGCTCGCGAAAGCGCTGCAGGATGTCCTGGCGGTTCAGTCCCTTGACGGCCACGATAAAGGGGAAGCCGAATTTCTCTTTGTAGGTCCGGTTGAGCTCGTGGAACTCGCGGAACTCCTCGGGGCTGCACAGATTGAGCCCGGCTCCCTGCTGCTCGGAGACGGAATCAGGCGTGAGCGTGTCCAGTTTTTCGCCCAGGTCGGGATGGGCTCGCAGCAAGGCCAGCTGCTGCTCGCGTCCGGCCGCTTCCACGGCGGAGCGCATGGCAGCGGGCAGGTCTTCGGAACCATAGGCCGCTTCGGCCACCCATGGCGAGTGTTCGTAGATGCTGCCGTATTTTTTAACGAAGTCTTGCTTGTTCATGCGGGATGGTGCTCGTGCCAGTGGCGGGCGATGTCGATCCGGCGGCAGATCCAGACATCTTTATGGGCCGTGATGTGCTGGAAGAATTTCTCCAATCCCGCGATGCGGCCGGGCCGGCCTATGAGGCGGCAGTGCAGGCCCACCGACAGCATTTTGGGCGCGCTGGCTCCTTCTTCATAGAGAGTGTCAAAAGCATCCTTGAGATAGGTGAAAAAATGGTCGCCGGTGTTGAATCCCTGGGGGGAAGCGAAGCGCATGTCGTTGGTGTCCAGGGTGTAGGGCACGATCAACTGCGGTTTGCCGGCGGTATGGGTCCAGAAGGGCAGGTCGTCGCTGTAGTCGTCGGCATCATAGAGGAAGGAGCCGTTTTCGGCCACCAGGCGGCGCGTGTTGGGGCTGGTGCGGCCCGTGTACCAGCCCAGCGGCGGCGCGCCGGTCAGCCTCTGGATGATCTCGATGGCCTTGTTCATGTGCTCGCGCTCGGTGGCTTCATCCACATCCTGATAATTGATCCAGCGGTAGCCGTGGGAGCAAATCTCATGGCCTTCGTCCACGAAGACCCGCGCCATTTCGGGGTATTTTTCCAAGGCCAGGGCCACCGCGAAGATGGTCACCGGAATCTTGTATTTGCGGAACAAACGCAACAGACGCCAGACGCCGGCGCGGCTGCCATATTCATAAATCTGCTCCATACTCATGTGGCGCCCCTCTACCCGGGGCGCGTTGATGATTTCGGAAAGGAAGGTCTCGGCGGCGGGGTCACCGTTGAGCACGCAGTTCTCGCCGCCCTCTTCGTAGTTAAGCACCACCTGCACGGCCACGCGCGCGTTGCCGGGCCATTTCGGATGCGGTGGATGTTGGCCGTAGCCCACGTAGTCACGGGGATCTGAACTCATGATTTGCCCTTTCCTGTCGATTGATCATAATATCCGCTCTATGGGAAAACTGACGACGCACGTTCTGGATACCGCGCACGGCTGCCCGGCAGCCGGCCTGACCCTTCGCCTCTTTGACAGTTCTAAGAAGCTGCTGGTGGAAACCACCACCAATTCTGACGGCCGGGTGGACCGGCCCTTGCTGGAGGGTGAGGCTCTCAAAGCGGGCACCTACACGCTCGAGTTCGAGGCCGGAAGCTATTTCCGAAAACGGGGGGTGAGCCTGGCGGAAGTCCCCTTTTTGGACGTGATTCCGATCGGCTTCGGCATCGGCGAGGCCGGGGCGCACTATCACGTGCCTTTGCTCGTTTCGCCCTACGCCTACAGCACCTATCGCGGAAGTTGATTGCACCGCCGGCCCGTTCTAGAAATTCTCTCGAAATCATCTTCCAGCAAGGGTAGCGCCGCGTAGGCTGCGAATCAGGGGCTCTCCATGTTAGGCCCCTTCGAGGAATGGCTCGGTATCTTGCTCCGCTGGATCCACGTAATCACCGCGATTATGTGGATCGGCGATTCGCTGCTGTTCATGTGGCTGGACAAGCACATGTACGAGGATCCGGAGAAACGCCCCTACGTCACCGGCATCACCTGGCTGATCCATGGCGGCAGCTACTACACGGTGGAAAAGCGGCCGCTCAAAGCCGGCAAGCTGCCTCCGCGGCTGCGCTGGTTCTGGATGGAGGCTACCGGCACCTGGATCAGCGGCTTTCTGCTGCTGATCGTGGTCTACTGGCTGAGCGCCAGTTCTTATATGGTGGATCCGGATGTGCGCCCGCTCAGCGGTTTGCAGGCCGTCGGAGTCAGCCTGGGTTCGATCGTAGGTTCCTGGATTTTGTATGACGGACTGTGGCGCACTCCGCTGCGCCACCGCACCCTCTTGTGCGGCTCCATCACGCTGGCCTACCTGTTCGGCCTGGACTGGTGGCTGACCCACACTCTCTCGGGCCGCGCCGCCTTCTTACAGATGGGCGCCGTCATGGCCTCGTTGATGGCCTTCAACGTATGGATTCACATCATTCCGCCGCAACGCAAGATGTATTCCACCGCGGCTGAGGGCGGCGAAGTGGACTATGGCCTGGGCAAGCACGCCAAGTTCCGCTCCACTCACAACACCTACTTCACTTTCCCGGTCATTTTCCTGATGCTGAGCAACCACTTCGCCGGCATCTTCGGCCACCCGCTCAACTGGTTGTTGATGGCCCTGTTCATCGTCTTCGGAGCCGGCATGCGCCACCTTTTTCTGGTGGGTTTTACCACCGCCGGTAAGATCGCGGGGGCTTTCGCGGCCCTGTCCACCGCGGCCATCTTCTGGGTGACCTGGCCGGCTCCCAAGCCTCCAGCTCCGGCCGCCGGCGATGCTCCTCCGTTCGCCGAAGTGCGCGTCATCGTCGCCCAGCGCTGCGCCGTGTGCCATTCGGAATCGCCTGGCATGGGCTTTGTGGAAGCTCCCAAGGGGCTCCGCCTGGACACTCCCCGCGAGATCGTGGAGGCGGCCGAGCGTATCAAGATGCAGGCCGTCGATCGCCAGGTCATGCCACTGGGTAACGCCACCAAGATGACCCCGGAAGAGCGCGAGCAGTTGGGGCGCTGGATCGCCGCCGGCTGCCCTCTGAAATAAAGGAGCCGGCCCGGCCGCAAGCTAATCACGGAAGCGTATGGAATCGTCTTTTGAATTTGTTTTGAACGGACGCACCGTGCGTGTCTCCGGGGAATCCACCAACCAATCGCTGCTCTGCTACCTGCGCGCTCAGGGACACACCGGCACCAAAGAAGGCTGTGCCGAAGGGGACTGCGGAGCCTGCACCGTGGCCGTGGTCGACCGCAACGCGGCCGGCAAGACCACCTATCGCGCTATCAACAGTTGCATCGCGCTGCTGCCCAGCCTGGCCGGCCGGGAAGTGGTCACCGTCGAAGGCATCGGCACCCCGGAGGCGTTGCACCCCGTGCAGGCCGCCATGGTGCGCAACTACGGTTCGCAGTGCGGCTTTTGCACCCCCGGTTTCATCGCCTCCATGTTCGAAGGCTACTATCGCGAGAATTTGAGCGAACCCTGGCAGGTCAACGACCAGTTGAACGGCAACCTGTGCCGCTGCACCGGCTACCGGCCCATCCGCGATGCTTTTCTGGAAGCCCGGCAGAACCGTGACGCCGGCGACCGTTTCCAGCAGCGCCTGGGCCAGGACGCGCCGGTTTTGCAGGCCCTGGATTACAACGGTTTTCTGCGGCCCACCTCGCTGAAAGATTTGCTGCAATTGCGCGCTCAGCATCCCGCGGCGGAACTGGTCTGCGGCGCCACCGAACTGGGCGTCTACATCAATAAAGCCAACCGGCGCTATCCTTTACTCATTTCCACCGAGGCGGTGCCGGAGTTGACCCGCATCGAACGCCGGGAAGACGCCCTGGTAGTGGGCGCGGCGGCCTCGCTGACGGCGCTGGAAGAGTCGCTCGAGGGGGAATTTCCGCAGCTGCAAAAGATGCTGCTCGTCTTCGCCTCGCGACCGATCCGTAATCGCGCCAGCCTGGGCGGCAACCTGGTCACCGCTTCGCCCATCGGGGATATGGCGCCGGTGCTGCTCTCGCTCGACGCCTCCGTGCAGTTGGCCGGCCCCAACGGCACGCGCAGCGTGGCGCTGGCCGATTTTTTCGTGGCCTACCGCAAGACCGTGCTGGCCGCCGACGAGGTGATGGTGTCGGTGTCCATTCCGCGCCGGACCGCCAGCCGGGTGGCTGCCTACAAGGTGTCCAAACGCCGCGAGTTGGATATTGCTATCGTATCGGCGGGATTTGCCGTCGAATTGGACCCCCAGGGGGTCGTCACCCGGGCTCGGCTGGCCTATGGCGGAGTGGCCGCCATTCCCTCGCGGGCCCGCCAGACCGAGGACTTCCTGGTCGGCAAGCCCTGGGACGCGGCCACCGTCGAGGAGGCCAAAAAGGTGCTGGCCGGTGAGTTTGCCCCCATCGACGACGTGCGCGCCGGCGCCTGGTTCCGCCGCGAACTGGTTCCCAGCCTGCTGGAAAAATTCTGGCTGGGAGAGGAAGAAGCGCCCCCCGATTTTTGCGTCGGAAGTTCCTATGCCGAGGCCGTTTTGAAGCACGAGAGCGCCATCGGCCACGTGACCGGTACCGCTCAATACGTGGACGATCAGGCCTGCCGCCGCACCATGCTCGAGGTCTGGCCCGTTCTTTCCACCCAGGCCCATGCCCGGGTAACCCGGTTGGATATCGCGGCCGCTGAAGGGATGCCGGGCGTGGTCAAGGTGTTGACCGCCCAAGACGTGCCGGGTATCAATGACATCGGCGCCCTGCGCCAGGACGAGGCCCTGTTTGGGGACGGGCTGGTCTGCTATCACGGGCAGATGGTGGCCGCCGTGGTAGGGCGCACTCTTGAAGAGTGCAAACAGGCGGCTCGCGCCGTGGTGGTGGAATACGAGCCGCTGCCCCAGATTCGCAACGCCCGCCAGGCCCTGGCCCAGGATTCTTTTCATACCGACCCCCACGTGATTCGACGCGGCGATGTGGAGGCTGCCCTGAAAGGCAGTCCCCATGTCCTGCGGGGTGAGTTTGACCTGGGGGGGCAGGAGCATTTTTACCTGGAGGCTCAGGCGGCCTGGGCCGAACGGGGCGACGATGGCGACATCTTCGTCTGTTCCTCGACCCAGCATCCTTCGGAGATTCAGGCGGTGGTCTCCCACGTGCTGCATTTGCCGCGCAACAAAGTGGTGGTCGAGGCGCCGCGCATGGGCGGCGGCTTTGGCGGCAAAGAGACCCAGGGCAACGGTTGGGCCTCGCTGGTGGCGCTGGCCGCCTGGAAAACGGGTCAGCCGGTGCGCCTGCAGCTCGATCGCGACATCGACATGACGGCCACCGGCAAACGCCATCCTTTCTTTGGCCAGTATGAGGTCGGTTTTGATGGCGAAGGGCGCCTGACGGCGGCCCGGGCCCGGCTCGTCTCCGATGGGGGTTGGGCGCTGGATCTTTCCGAATCGATCCTGGATCGCGCTCTTTTCCACCTGGATAACGCTTACTATATCCCGGCGGTCGAGTTCACCGGCCAGGTGGGCAAGACCAACAATTGCTCCCACACGGCCTATCGCGGCTTCGGCGGCCCCCAGGGGATGGTCTACATCGAGGAAATGATGGATCGCGTGGCCCGCCATCTGGGCCTGGAGCCCGAGCTGGTGCGCGAGCGCAATCTTTACCATGGCAGCGGCCCCACCAACACCACCCACTACGGGCAGCCGCTGGGAGACAATCGCATTCCCCTGATCTGGGAATGGTTGCGCGAACAGGGCAAGCTGGCCGAGCGCCGCGCCGCCATAGCCGAATGGAACAGCCGCCACCCGCACAAGAAGCGCGGGCTGGCCATGACGCCGGTCAAATTCGGTATTTCTTTCACCGCCTCGTTCTTGAATCAGGCCGGTGCCCTGGTGCATATCTATCGGGACGGAACGGTGCAGGTCAATCACGGCGGCACCGAGATGGGCCAGGGCCTGTACACCAAGATGCGCGGCGTAGCCATGCGCGAGCTGGGCCTTTCCGCCGACCAGGTGCGAGTGATGAAGACGCGCACCGATAAGGTGCCCAATACCTCGCCCACGGCCGCCTCCAGCGGAGCCGATCTGAATGGGGCGGCCGTGCGCGCCGCCTGTGAGATTCTACGCGCGCGCCTGGCCGAAGTGGCCGCCCGCATGCTGGCCGAGCAGGGCAAGCCGAGCGCCGCCGAAAGCCTGCAGTTCGCCGGCGACCGCATCGGCGAGCTGCCTTTCGCCGAGGTGGTCGACCGCGCTTACCTCAGCCAGGTATCGCTCTCGACCACCGGATATTACCGGACGCCCGGACTGGCCTACGATAAAAAGAAGGGTCACGGCATTCCGTTTTACTACTACGCCTACGGCGCCGCCATCAGCGAAGTCGAAGTGGACGGTTTGACGGGAATGAAGCGCGTGCTGCGCGTGGACATCCTGCAGGACGTGGGCGACTCGCTTAATCCCAACGTCGATCGCGGCCAGATCGAAGGCGCCTTCGTCCAGGGCATGGGCTGGCTGACCGGCGAGGAACTTAAGTGGAGCCAGGACGGCCGGCTGCTTTCCCACTCCGCCAGCACCTACCAGATCCCCTCGATCGGGGATGCCCCCGCCGAATTCAACGTGACTTTGCTGCCGAAAGCGACCCAGCCCGGGGTCATTCACGGCAGCAAGGCGGTAGGGGAACCGCCCTTCATGCTGGCGCTTTCGGTCCGTGAGGCGATCCGCGAGGCCATCGCCGCCTTTGCTCCGGAAAAACCCAAAGAAGTGGCGCTGGCTTCCCCGGCCACCCACGAGGCCATCTTTGCCGCCATCCAGGCGGTCAAGGCTGGCTCTATTGAGTCTCAGAGCCGGATCGCATATAATTCGCCGACGTGATCGATCCTCTGCAGCGAATCAACAACACTCCCTGGACCGCTCCCAAGACGCCCGTCGTAAGGGCCGAGAAGCCGCTGCCGTTGGATCCTCAGGAGTCGTTTACTTTCCAGGGCTTTCCCGCCCCCGCCGCTAATGAACCCGTCTTCCAGGCGGCCGCCAACGAGCCCGTGTTTCACAAGGCGGCCGTGCCCGTGCCTGCCGTGCTTTCGATGGTGGAGGAACTACCGGTTCAGGATAAGGTCGGCGTGATGGCCGACATGATGGGGCGCGAGGTCAACTATCTGAGCGCTTATCCCTACAAAGAAGGCGGCGAGCAGATTCGGGGCGAGCTCACCCGGCGCTATCAGGATTCAGTGGCCGGGGCTCAACATTTCCACCAGGAAGCTCTTGAGTTCGCCAAATCCCGCGCAGTGGATCCGCAAAAACTGCCGGATGGACTCCAGGGAAAGGCTTTTGATTTGGAGTCGGCCGCGCTCATAAAAAAGGAGTTGGCCGGCCAGGTCAAGGCCTACTTCGCCAGCAGCCAGGGCAGCACCAATCCTCTCAAAGAAAAGCTCAGCCAGCAGGAATGCGATCGCTTCGTCGACTTGATCGGCCAGTGTCAGGCCGAGGGCTCTCTGGGCAAGGTCTCGGCCGGCGACGTCTACCGGCTAGCCTCCAGCAATCTGAATCTTTTAGCCCTGCAAGACCGGGCCGCCGCCGAGATCACCTTTGGGGAGCACGGCGTGCGCCACCTGGTGGGGCATAACATCATGGTCTGCGAGAAGTTGTGCGACCAGATGCAGGCCCAGGGTGTCCAGGTCAGCGCCAAGGATCGCCTGATTCTGCATCAGGCCATGTTGGTTCATGATATGGGTTACGCGGTGGACAACGTGCGCGGCGACTTCGCCAAGAACGGTATCAAGACGCAAGATTCGGGCCACCCGCTGTTGGCCGGCCGCTATGTGCGCGAGCGCTTGCAAAACGACACCGACCCGATCAATGCTATTTTCTCCCCCGAAGAAATGAATCTGATGCAGCGCTGTGTGCTCTACCATGATATGGATGCTGAGGGGAAGTCAGGCGTGAAACTTCATATGAGCGCTCAACCGAGCGCTTTGGAGCGCCAGCAAAATTTGGAAAGCATCACCCGCCTGGCCGATAATTCGCACGCTCTGGACGATAAGGTTTCCGATGTCCTTTACCGTCACCCGGCTGCTCTCAAGACCATGCGCTTGATCAAGACGGCCGGCGAAGTGGGCGATGAAGCCAAGGTCAAGTCGTTGCAGGATGGATTAAAGCGCGAGCTGGACGCGCGGAGCGACCTTTCCGCCGACGATAAAGCCGGTCTGAAACAGGCGGTCAACCAGATGAGTGCCGGCGAATACGAGTTTTCCGCTCGCCGTCTGGTCGGAGGCAAGCCCGACTACCAGGTGGATGCGCAAGGCAACATTACCATTACTCTGCGCGAGTCGCCCATTCACAAGCAGATTGCCCAGGTCAGCGGGCAGGAGCCGCTCAAGCTGTTGGCCGGCTACATGCAGGATTTGAGCGGTGTGCGTCCCCAGGTGGATCGCAACACCAGGCGGGTGGAAGCGGGAAATCTGCGCTTTAACTTGGAGCCGGCCCAGGATCTGGACGATTACCAGAAGGCCGTGGCCAGCGTGATGTTGGCCGATGACTCGTTCCGTGGCTGGGCCGTGCGCGACGCCGACATGGGCAAGACTCAGAAAGGCTTGAGCAATGTGCTGGAGGCGGCGGCTTCGCTGACCGATCAGCAGTTGCGCCGCCACGCGGCCGTCTATCTCGATAGCGTCGAAGCTCCCCGAGAACAGATTCTCTCGGCCTTGCAGGCCCAGCTCTCGGATGTTAAGGAGCAGCGCCGCCAGGCCCTCTATGCAACGGCTTGAGCAGTGGCTATCCGGCTATCGCCTGCCTGATAGAGGAGACCCTCTCTACGAAGTAGAGGCCGCCCACCTGGATTTGCTGCGTGGGTTTTACGCGCTGCTCTGCGTCACCGGCGACGCCCCCGACCCGATCACGGCCGTGCGTGCTCATTTATCTGATTTTCCGGATTTTCCACTGACCGGCTCGCCCACCGATCCCCTGCTGGTGCTGGGCGTGGCCCGGCCCGGCGGGGCCGTGGTCGACTTGAAAAATCGACTGCTCGCGCAGCTTACGCCCGAACAGGCGGCTGAGTATCTGGTGTTGAGCAACGCTTAAGCAACTCTTGCCGCCAGGGGGCTTACCAGGCGGCGGTAATTCTTGCCGCCGGGCCGGCAAGTGGGGCTACTGCCGCCAGGGGACTTACCAGACCGCGGTAATTCTTGCCACCTGGCTGGCAAGTCCGGGCTACTGCCACCGGGGGCTTACCAGGCGGCGGTAATTCTTGCCACCTGGCTGGCAAGTCGGGCTACTGCCACCGGGGACTTACCAGGCGGCGGTAATTCTTGCCGCCGGGGTGGCAAGTGGGGCTAACTGCCGCCGAGGTCGGTAACTCGCGGATAAAGTTACGGGGTCAGGCCCGTTCCGGACTCGCTGGGGGGACGCCAGAGGGAGGCGAGCAGACCATAGCCCAACACCACCAGGCTGATCAGTAAGCCTCCCAGCCCGGTAACGCAAGTCAAGAAGAAGAGCAGCGGAAGGGCCGGGTGATTCACGCCGGACAGCCCAAGAGGGTCACCCAGAGAGAAGATGCCCACAAAGCCAGCCAGGCAGAGCAGATCAATCCAGATCCAGCATCGCAACCCGCGCACATAGGGATTAGCCAAGCTGACCTCCGGTCAGCCCGCCCAGGGCTGACCCCAGTGTGCAAAACCCCAAGGCCCGCCAGCGATTGCCATGGCCGGAAAGAAAAACCCCCAGCAAAGCACCGAGGCCTACCAAAACGCCCTTCAACCCGAACAAACTCGATCGGCTGGCGAGGCTCGCCAGAATCGGCAAAGCCGCCGCCAATTGAGCGGAAAGTCGATAAGGACAGGTCTTCAGTCGCGGGCCCAGCACCCGGCCGAGCCAGCATCCAACCAGAGCCAGAAGGACAAGCATCCGCCTACAATTCGGCAACTTCAGGAAAGGTTCCGCTAGACCGCCTGAGCGGGATCCGGGTTGGGCATGGGCCAGAGCGACTCGGGATCGGCGGCGCAGCGCCCAAAGTAATCGAGAATCGGGACCCAGCGGTCTGCAAAAACGGCCCAGTTGCGCTCGGTCGAGGGAGGAGTCCAAAAAGAGCCATCCAGATCGGGCAATTCGCATTTGTGCATGCTCCAGGTCCACTGGCGCGTCTTCACATCGACCTGAGGAGTCAGCACTTGCATCACCTCGGCGCGTTCGGTTTCGCCAGGCAGAATCTGGCCGGGCAAAAAAGCCGGCACAGCCACCGCCGCTTGCTCGTGATAGGCCAGCAGATTGCTGGCATGCTGAATCAGCCGGTCGCGCACTTCGGGGTTCTTCTCCGCGCCGGCCCGCTCGTAAAGCGCGAAGCCCGCGGCCAGCAAAGGGGCTGTGTTCAGACCATAGAGAGGCCCAAAGTCGCTCGGCAACTCATCCCCCGAGGCCGCGAAGCGAACTCCGTCCTGATAGGCGGACAGGGCCAGTGGGTCCTGGCTGAAGTGCCGGGCCACTCCCTCAGGCGTGACTCCCGGCTGATCGCGGCGCAACTCCAGGTAGTGCTGGCAGGCCACGCCGATATCCTGAAAAATACGGCGGTTGCCGTCCTCCAGCATGTTCTTGAGGGTGTGCGTGAAGGTGACCACGCCAGTGTTGGGCCGGGTAATGATACCGGCCATGCGCCCGGCCGAAATGGCCAGCACACGCGGGTCCAGAGTCAGCCGGGTGGGACCGTCTTGCTGGGCCAGGAAGAAGGCCACCAGGAATTTGGCGCAGTCTTTGGTCCGACCCCGCATAGCTGGCGGACCTTCAGCGGGCTGTGTCAAGAATTCTTCCACTGCCCCATCGCGAACGTCCAGAGGTAGCCCTGTGAGGGGAGAGCTCTCCTCGAGCAACGGAGCCACCCGCTGCCAATCCTCTTCGGGCACGGTCGGAAACATCTCGCGCAACGAGCGCTGACCTTCTACCACCGCCAGCGCTTTCTCGGCCGCCAGCATGCCCTTGCCGGCACCGCGCGAAGCGTAAATGGCCATGGCATACCAACTGGGGCTGACCTGCGAAGCATCGGCGTATTCAGGATCCAGCACTTGCTGCAACTGACCGGCCAGCGCTACATAAGTCTTGTTGATAGCCCGATTAAGCTCGACGCCGTGCAGATCAGGGTTTTTAGCCACAGCCTCGGCATCAGGAATACTTCGGCTCGGCAAGAACAACTGTGGAATGAGCTGCGGAGGTGCCTCCGAGGGCACGAATGCATCCGTAGCGGAGGGCTTGAAAGCCCGGGCTGGAATAGAAGCGGCGGAGGTCATGCGGGTGCCGATAATCACTCTGCCAGCTTAGCGCAAAGGCCGGTGCCCTGGCGTTACCAGCTTTTGAACCTCGAGCTAGCCGGTGAAAAATACTCCGGGCTCCGATTTGCCGGCCCGGCGGAAAATTACCGCAGCCTGGTAAGTCCCGACCCAAAAAAGGGCCGCCCCCTTGCGGGAGCGGCCCCACCGATGATTTACATCCAGAAGTTGTCGGCCCGCGCGGAGCCTGGGTTGTTGAGCAGGGTTTGGAGCCATTGCTCGGTTTGCTGTAGCCAGCCCGCCACCGGGGTGCCCCCCGCCTTTAGGCGCCGCAGCAGGTCTTGCAACGGGCTCAGTTGCTGCAATGAGTAGCCGCGCCGCACCAGGGCTTCAATCAGGGACTGCACAGCCAGTTCCCAGTCGCCCGCGTGGACGGCCTGGCGGAGCTTCAGTAGCGCGGTTTGCACTTCATCGGGTCCCACCTCGGCTTTCCAACCGCTGGTGGGGCCGGCCAGCACCGACTTGGACGGCGTGGGAGCTGGCTGGGCCAGCGGCGGCGGTGGAGGAGGAGCCGGAGCGGGTGCTTCTTCCCAGCAGGGCTCGGGTTCGGGAGCCATCAAGGGAGCCGGTTCGTAGCCGACTTCCGCATCGTCGAGATCGAGGCAGGGAGCGGGTGCCGCGAAAGGATCGGAGGCCGAGGCGAACGGGTCTCCGCTTGGAGCCGCGAAGGCGTCCATTGCAGGGGGAGCCGCTCCGAAGCTAGCAAATCCGCCGCGAGCCGGTGAGGACGGCGCAAACGCTTGTCGCATCATCGGGGCCGAGAACTGCGGCTTGGGAGCTCCACCCAGGGACGGCCTGTTGATTAAAGCTCTTTTCTTCTGCATTTCCTGGCCAGCTGGCTGCGAGACGGCCTGGGTCACCTGATGCAGCGTTCCCGGCACGAAGCTTTGCTCATCCACGGCCACGAAAGCGGTGAAGCGGCAGAGCACGCCGTGCTGTAGGGCGAATTGAGCGATGGCGGCGGGTTGGTAGGCCGGCTGGCGCCAACCAGCCAGGAAGCCGTGTTCGAGTTCCAGCACCCGCTCGCGGGCCCACATCTTATGAATGGTATCCCCGCCGCAATGAGTGACCGGGATACGGTTGCGGAAAGCGCGCCCGTCGCGGGCGTAGCCCACCACTTCCACCTCGTGGCCCACCTGGCCATGAACCACGCCCATTTGACGAGCGGCCAGTCCCTGGAAGAGGTCGACGAAGGCCGGACTGGATTCGGAACCGGTCAGTTGGATGCTGACCTGGTGTAAAAGGGGCGGATTGATGCGGCGCCGCAGGCTGATCATTTCCTGGTCGAGCTGCTCTTCACTGTTGACCAACGTGAAATGGCCACCGCTGACCTGGGCGATGCGCTCTAGCAAGCTCACGTTGACGGCCGTGTCGATGCCCACCGTGAAGATGCGGATTCCCCGGGCGTTTTGCTGAATCCAGCGCAGCACTTCCGACTCGTTGCCCACCTGCCCGTCGGTGATCAGAATCAGGTAGGGGTCGGGTTGGCCTTGGAGCATCTGCACGCCGGCCTGGATGGCCGGCAGTATCTCGGTGCCGCCCCGGTCGTTGACCTTGCCCAGCGATTCCAGGGCCAGGTAGCGCTCGCGGTCGCTGCCCCAGCGCAGGCTGGTCTTGCGTGGATCCAGGTATTCGATGCGGTCGTCGAAGTTGAGCACCTGGAAGGCGTCGCGGTCGGTCAACGAGTCGATCAGACGGCCCACGGCCCGGCGCGCGCAGACCATTTTCCAGCCGGCCATGGAGCCGGAGCGATCTAACAGGGTCACCACCTGGCGAGGCGTCTGAGGTCCCAGCTGGTGCAAATCGTCGGGGATCAGATTGAGGACGTAGTAGCCGTTGGCGATCTGAAAACTGCTCTGCATTTGCGGCGAGGGCAGGGGAATGCGCACGATCAGATCGCGGTCCAGGCGATCGGCGGTGGGGCGTAGCGACATGCGGAAGCCGGCGGGCTCGTTCCAGCATAAAAGGTCCGGCATGCTCACTTCGGGCAGACCGAAGATCAAACCACCCGTGTCCACCTGGATATTGACGCTGAGCTGGACCGGATTGGGATAGCCGGGCAGCAAAACCGGCGGCGAGATGCGGCTGGCGTCGGGCACGGCGTTGGTGTCGTGGGCCACGCCGCGGCCCACGCCTTCGCCGGCGTAGGCAACTCCCGGGATGTATCGGGGGGCCACCACCAGCGGGAAGCGGAACATAGCACGGCCGTCAGCGAAAGTGAGGGGCCCGTGCAGCTCCAGCTCGACTTCCACGAACTGGTGCGGGGGAATGTTGCCCACCGTCATGGTGAAGACCTCGGAGCGCTCCTCCTCGGCCAGAGCGGCCTGCTTGCCCTGAGCGACGGCCTGCTGATACTGGCGGCGGGCTTCACCGCGCTCCTCCAGCCGGCCCAGCACGCGGCGTTGCTCGGTCTGCATCACGAAGGAGCTGACGGCGGCCCGGCCGGGGAGGGGAAAGATGTAGGTGGCTTCCAGCGGCTGATGGTAGGGGTTGTAGAAGCGCTGGACGAGTTTCAATCGGTAAAGCAGGCCGGAGATGTGGCCTTGCAGGTCCATGCTTTGCAGAGGCAGGACGCCCGAAGCGGTATTGAGGCTACCGAAGCTGCCCAGGTCGGTGGGTACGCGGTACTTCTGATAATCTGCTTCGTTGAGGATGTGCAGTTGGGTAGGACTTGCGGTCACGGCTGTGAGCCCCCTTCATGTTCTTCGATCAGGATGGACATTTTCTGCAGAAACTCTTCCAACGGAAAGCCTTCGGGCAGGCGGTCGCTATCGATCAAGAGTTGCATTCCGGCCAGCGGTTCGAGGCTTAGTAATTGGCGCCGGGGCGCCTTGGGCAGGTTGGGTGCGGGGAGAGCGCGTTCGGGCAGCTCCTCCCAGAAGTCGGCGCGGCGCGCCAGTGGCGCGGACGCTTGTGAGGGAACCTCCGGGTGTGGCAGCGGAAGGGTCAGGCCCAGCATTTGAGCCAGATTCTCTTCGCTTTTTCCGAGCAACAACTGCTGGATGTCTTCCAGCCGATGGCCGGCCAGTTGGAGGTGTTTGATGGCCAGTACCTGGAGCAAGTGTTTTCCTGTGTAGAAAGCCGTTCGCCCTTGAAAATGAGCGGCTCTGTCCAGGATGCCCAGGGTGGTGTAGTAGCGGAGGAGGCGTGGGGTGGGCGTCCAGGTGACTCGTTTGGAGTCTCCTTCGTGCCAACCCAGCCGATCCATGAGCTGCTGTCCCCATTGAGCCAGTTCTTCCAGGCGGACCATCGTCACTTGCTCAATCTAACACTGTTATATGACAGTGTCAATAGTTTGAGCAGGAATATCTTGGCTGGGTATAAAACAACGTTTGACGACGATAGTTCTGGATGGTTTTGTGGAATTGTCCGAGCGATTCCGTGGCAGGGCTTCTTGCAGATAGGAACGTTGCTCGGCCAGACCGGGCAGATCGAAGAACCAGTAGAGCAGCGTCAGGGGAGAAGCCCATGATCGAGCCCGCCATGTGGCTGTGCCACTGTTCCCCCAGCTTACCGTGCACGAACTCCCGGCATTCTTTCAACCAGCGCCGATGAGTTCGGCCATGCTCTGTAGCGCGTCGGCGTGGCGCACCTCGTAGTTGGCCAGCAGCACTCGTTGTCCGTCAAGCCAGGGAAGGTTCAAGGATGGGCGGCCGACCAGGCCGCCTGGCAGATGCGGGCATGGTCCTGGCGATAGAAATCGGCATCGGTCGGCCCATTGTAAGGAAACTGTCGGATGAGGCTTTCGACACTGTCAGATAGGCGAGCCTGCTGGCGAAGTTCCCGATAAAAATGAAGATTGGAGCGAACCAGCTCTTTACCGGCTTGAGGGGGCGCGTGATTGCACAGCAACCAGTCGACATCCAGCGTAAGGAATCGCTCCAAAGTTGCTTCCATCTGTTCTAGATCATGCCCTGGATCGACTTCATCGAGCAGAGCGAAGGGAGTTTCCACCGCGTCACCTGGCAAAAGCGTCTTGATTTCGGGAATGTAAAGGGCCAGATGGTCCGGACGGTGGCCCGGGGTATGCAGCAGTTGCAGCGTGAGGTCGCCGCCGTGCAGGGTGGTTTCACCCTGCAGACGTACGCTGGGAGCGACCAACTTCACGGCGGCATAACTGGCGTGCTCTTTGGACTTCTTCTCCAGTTCGGCCCGGCCGAATTCACCCAGAATACGTTCGGCCGTCAACTGCAGGCCCAGGATGGGCGCCGTAAAACACTGGTTGCCCCAGTAGTGATCCCAGTCGGAATGGGAATCCACCACCAGCACGGGTTTGCCGCGCTCGGCCGCGCGCCGGGCCAGGTAGCCGCCGCTCAGAGGGCCGAGCAAGGTGTCGTAGACGACCGTAAAGTTCTCGGTGTAGATCAGGTGGCTGCGCACCAGATCGCCGACCTGAATGACTTCAATGCGCGCATCCCAGCCGCCGTTGGGCAGCAGTTCCAGGGTCAGGTCTTGTTCGACGAGCATTCAGTAGCCGGGCAGGGTGTCGCTCTTGCGCCGGCTGCTCTGGTTGTAGGAATCCAGACCCTTAGGCGGCTCCTGAGTGTAAGTGGGTAGCGTGGCGCCGTAACCGGTGCTGCGGTTGGTACCGGGAGTAGCCATTCCGCTGCCGCCCCCGTAATAGTAGTAATAATAACCGTAGCCCTGGTTGTAGTCGTAGGGCACGTGAGCGGGACCGGCGTTGTTCACCGGGTCTTGCGAACGATAGGCCGAGGCGGGGATGCCAAAGGGCATGGTGGGGGAGAAGCCGACGGGTTCGGCGGCGGCCGCGGTGCTCAGCAGGACCAGCAAGAACAACTTCTTCATAGAGTTATTATTACCCGAACCGCGGATCGAAAACGTTGCGGAAAAGTTAGCTTTTAGCTGCCGCCGGTTGGCGGGCGTAAAGCTGGACCAGTTCCAGGCACATGCCTACCGATTGGTTCATATCCTGAATACTGACCCATTCCAGGGGGCCGTGCACGTTTTGCATGCCGGCAAACAGGTTGGGGGTGAGCAGACCCTTCTCGGTCAGCCAGGAGCCGTCGGTGCCGCCCCGGATGCCGGTTAGATGGGGAGTGATACCGGCCTTGCGATAGGCTTCCAGAGCCAGTTCCACAGGGCGCTGGTCCTTGTCCAGCCAGTAGCGCATGTTGCGGTATTGCTCGACGAATTCGACTTTCACCTGAGCGCGCGGCTCAGCCAGGCCGACGGCCGTGCATACGGAGGAGATCAGTTCGCGGTGGGAGCGCAGGCCTTCCAGCTCAAAATCGCGGATAATGATTTGAATCTTGGCTTCGGAGGACCCGCCTTCCAGCGTGGTAACGTGGATGAATCCCTGCTTTCCCTCAGTGGTTTCGGGAGTGCGCGTGACCTTGGGCAACATCTCCACGATCTGGCAGGCCAGATGCAGGGCGTTGACCAGTTTGTCCTTGGCCCAGCCGGGATGAATGGAGACACCGGTGACGGTGATGACGGCTTTATCGGCCGAGAAGGTTTCGTTGCACAACTCGCCCACGTCGCCACCGTCCAGGGTATAGGCGTAGTCCGCACCCAGCCTGGCAAAATCCAGGTGCTTGACGCCGCGCCCGATCTCTTCGTCGGGGGTGAAACAGAGGCGCGTGCGCGGGCGCGGAATCTCGGGATGCTTGAGCAGGTGCTCGGCCAGAGTCATGACGATGGCCGCGCCGGCTTTGTCGTCGGCGCCGAGCAGGCTGGTGCCGCTGGCGGTCACGATGTCGTGGCCGACTTTGCCCTTCAAGTAGGGGAATTCTTCTGGGGAAATGACCTGGGTGGGATCGTCGGGCAGCACAATATCGCCGCCGGCGTAGGCGCGGTGCACGATGGGCTTGACGTTGAGTCCATTGAACTGCTGGCTGGTGTCCACGTGGGCCATCCAGGCAACCACCGGTCCTGCGCTGTTGCCGGGTACGGTGGCCATCAAATGGCCGAACTCGCCCAGTTCCACTTCGGCCGCGCCCATGGCGCGCAACTCTTGCTCCAGGACGCGGAGCAGGTCCCATTGGCACTCGGTGCTCGGAGCGGTCGGGCTGGCCGAGTCGCTGGGGGTGGCGATGGCGGTGTAGCGCAGGATGCGCTCTTCAAGTTGCTGGTTCCACATGCGCTGAGATTTTGCGAAGGGATGAGCAGATCCCTGGTGTAAGTCGTCGGAGTGCTCAGCGAGATGGCGGGTCGGGTGGTTTTGAAGGAAGCTTTCGAGGCTCAGGGCTACGAAATCGTGGAAAACTTCCAGTTGTTTTTGGAAGGCGGCGTCTGCATCGAGCTGGACGGCTTCGATCCGGAAGCCCAGGTAGGCTACGAGTATTTGACCGAGGAAGACGGCATCGAGCCCGGGCCCCTAGATCTCCTGATGGCCCACAGTGCCTGCCGCATTTTTCTGATCGATGAAGCCCAGGTGCCCGACGCCAACGCCATGCTGGCCGCGGTTTTCGAGTTCTTCCGGCAAATCGAGCAAGATGGCTGACCACTGGCTGCGCGAACAGATTGTTCGCGTCGAGGATTCGTTGCGCCAGGAGACCCGGAAGCTCTCTGTGCATTTGCTGCCCAGCCTGGATCGGGAGGTGGTGGCGCTGGCGCAGCGGCGCACCGGACTCTCTTTCTTGCTGCCCGTTCTCTTTGATATCCTGGAGGCGGAACGACAGCAGATTGTGGAGCGCCGCCAGCATCTCGAGAGTCTCCCAGAGTTCGCCCTCTCGGTCAGCGAGAGCCAGCGCCTGGCTCAAGCCGAAATCAAGCGTATCCGCGACCATCAAGCCGCCCTGGTGCCGCTGATTCGCCAGTGCCACGGCCACCCTCGCTTTGCCTTGCTGTTGCGCCTCGGCTACGGCACCGGCCGCTATGCCACTCCCTTCTGGCGACTCTCTTTCTATGCGGACCGGCGGGCTGCCGAGGAGCTGTGCCGGCGCACCGGCAAGAAGAACTTCGCGGCTCTGCTACGGGACTACGAGACCGCCATCGACTCCTATGAGACGCTGAACGGGCGGTTGGACAGCCTCAAGAGCGCCCCGCCGCCGGCTCGCCTGGAGTGGGAGCAGCGCGGCCGCCAATTGGAAGAGTTGGCCCGAACGCAACTGGTGACCCAACAGGCGCGCATCCAGCTGGCTCTCTTCAGGGGCGGGCCCATCTGGAGAACTTTGGAAAAATCCGGCCTGGAGCCGGAGCTGGCGCAGCTGGTGGAATCCGCCGGTTTGCTGCGCGACCAACTGGAAGAATTGCGCCGGCAGCGCGCGGGAGGCTAAATGCTTATTAATGTGCACGACTTTGAGGCGCTGGCGGCCGCCCGGTTGAGTCAGTCGGCTTACGATTATTACCGGGGCGGAGCCCGCGACGAGATTTCCTTGCGGCGCAATCGCCAGGCCTTCGCCGAATATGCCGTTCACTACAGGGTGCTGGCCGGAGTGCGCGAGGTGGAGCTTGCCACCGAGGTGCTGGGAATGCCGGTAAGCATGCCGATTTTAGCCGCCCCCACCGCTTTCCACGGCATGGCCGATGGCGGAGCCGAGGCGGCCAGCGCGCGCGCCGTCACCGCCGAGGGCAGCCTTTTCATTCTGAGCACGCTCTCGAATACGCCCATCGAAGAAGTGGTCCGGCAGGCCAGCGGGCCGGTGCTCTTTCAGCTCTATGTCTATAAAGACCGAGGCATTACGCGTGAGCTGGTACAGCGGGCCCGGGCCGCCGGGGCCCGGGCTCTGGTGGTCACGGTGGACGCGCCGGTGCTGGCGGTGCGCGAAAAAGACACCCGCAACCGCTTTACCCTGCCGCCCGGGTTGGTGTTGGCCAACTTGAACGGCACCGGTAAGGAGACACTGGATGGTGGGGGATTGGACACTTATGTGCAGCGCCATCTCGATCCGGGGCTTTCCTTTCAAGACCTGGAATGGCTGGTGCAACAGACCGATCTGCCGGTGGTGGTCAAAGGCGTGGTGCGGCCGGAGGATGCGGCCCAGGCCGCCAAAATCGGTGCTCGGGCGGTGGTGGTCTCCAATCACGGCGGGCGCCAGCTCGATCATTCGCCGGCCACCCTGCACTGCGTGGCCCGAGTGCGCCAGGCTTTGGATGCGTCGGTGGAGGTGTGGATGGACGGGGGTGTGCGCCGCGGCGCCGACGCCATGCTGGCCTGCTGTCTGGGAGCCCGGGTGGTGCTGGTGGGCCGACCCCTGCTCTGGGGCCTGGCCGCCGCCGGTGAAGCGGGCGTGCGCCAGGTTTTCCAGACCCTGCGGGCCGAGCTGATCGAGGCCATGCTGCTGACCGGCTGCAGCCGGCTGGACCAGCTCAGCCCGGATCTGGTCGAGAGGGTGTAGGTTTTTCCCATTCCCAGCGCCCCAGTTGGGCATACTGGCGCACATCGTCGGCAAAGCTGGGGTCTGTCGAGTGGCAGGCCACCTCCCGGATCAGGTCTTCGCATTCTGCTTCGCTGAGGCGGCCCAGCATGCGGGAAAGATCGCCCTGGTCAATACCTCGAGCCGAATCAATTTTCATAAGCACCAGGTAAGGCAGCGTAACGATGGGTAAACCCGTCGGGTCCTGAACGTGCTTCTTTACGGCCTGGCGCCCCCACTTTTGGGGCGTGGCCAGCAAATCAATTTTTAAGCCATCCTTGGACCAGGCTTCTCCATAGAGCCCCAGCGATGCATTGGGAAAAAACAGGTCACGCACCTTGGTATAGCTTGCCAAACGCAGCTTCTCCGAGGCTTCGTGAAAGTGTTTGTGTTCGACCAATACATCGAGGTCCTCGGTCACGCGCTCAGGCGAGTACATCCGAGTGGCTACTCCGCCTACCACTACGGCGGAAATTCCCACAAGTACATCTTTAGGATTCACAGGCAGGGGCTTTCTGGGCGCCTCCATGAGACCCTCCAGATCGCTGCCGCTTCCTACCGGACGTTTTCTCAGACCACGCTCTAGATAGAAACGGCGGCGGACGGCTGCCTGACTAAAGTCGAGTGTCATCCCCTGAGAATTCGACCGTATAAGGGAAAAATCCGCCCCGGGTGGAACGGCGCCCGGTATGAACTTCTCCGGCCCAAATTTCCCTGTAACGCGAATGCGGCGGCTGCGCGGCAGCGCCGAGTTGCGCGCGCTGGTGCGCGAAACGCAACTGACTCCCAACGATTTCTGCTATCCCCTCTTTGTGGTCGAGGGGGAGAACGTGGTTCAGCCGATCCAGGCTCTGCCCGGCCAGCACCGCTGGAGCGTGGACAAGGTGGTTGGCGAGGTGGAGGCGGCCCTGGCCGAAGGTATCCGCTCGGTGATTCTATTTGGGCTGCCCGCCGGCAAAGACGCCGAAGGTTCGCAGGCCTACGCCGACAATGCGCCGGTGCAGCGGGCCGTGCGCGAACTGAAGCGAGCTTTCCCCCAGTTAGTGGTGATGACCGACGTGTGCCTGTGCCAGTACACCGACCACGGCCATTGCGGTCCCCTTCGTGGTGACACCGTCGACAACGACGCGGCCCTCCAGATTCTGGCTCAGACGGCCGTTTCTCATGCCCGCGCTGGCGCTGACCTGGTGGCTCCTTCGGATATGATGGATGGGCGCGTGGGGGCCATCCGAGCGGCCCTGGACGCAGCCGGCTTTCAGCCTACCGGTATCCTCAGCTATGCGGTCAAGTTTGCCTCGGCTTACTACGGGCCGTTTCGCGAGGCGGCCGATTCCAAGCCTTCCTTCGGGGATCGTCGCAGCTATCAGATGGACTCGGCCAATCGGCGGGAAGCTCTGCGGGAAGCCGCGCTGGACCTGCAGGAAGGGGCCGATTGGCTAATGGTCAAGCCGGCCCTGGCTTATCTCGACATCCTCCGGGATTTACGCGAGCATTTTGCGCTGCCGCTGGCCTGCTACAATGTCAGCGGGGAGTATTCGATGATCAAGGCGGCGGCCGCCAATGGCTGGCTGGATGAAAAGCTGGCCACGCTGGAAACTCTGCTTTCCATGAAGCGCGCCGGCGCCGATCTGATCCTCACCTATCACGCCCGGGAAGCTGCTCGATGGTTAGTCTGAAGCGTCTGTTGTCCGTGACTTTGCTGACCGGCCTGGTCTGGGCCCAGCAGAGCCGATTGATGTGCAAACAGGAGATTCGCCTGCAGCCGCTGGGCAGCGCCGCTCCCACCGACGTCACTCAGGACGCGGCCGGACGGCTCTACGTGCTTTACGAGGGCGACGGCTATATGGACGTCTACACGCGCGATGGCGAACTGATCGAGCATCGCGGCGGCCAGGCCGAGGTGCGCCAGCAACTCACGGGGGTGACGGTCTTGTCGCAGTGGGTAGGGCGCCTGGCCAAGTCGGCTCTGCTGGTGGCGGAACCGGGGCAGCAACTGGTCAAAGGGGCACTGGTGCCCGGGCCGCACAGTCTGGAATGGACCCCTTTCAGCGGTGCCCCCGAGCCGATCCGTGGCGGCGTGGCCCTGGCCCGGGATTTAGAGGGGAATTATTGGGTTTGGAGCGAGCAGAATCGCAAGGTCTATGGCTTCAATCCCTCCGGCCAATACTTTGGGGCCAGGCGTACCCCCTCGCTGCGCCGGCCGGTGCAGTTGGCGGTGGACAGCCAGGGCAATTTTTATTGTCTGGATACCTGGGGACTGCACGTCATCAATTCCGAGGGCGGCACGCGTTACGAAGTGGATGGCGCTCAGGCCATGTACCTGACCGGCACGGACGTGCTCGGGTTGGCCGGGCGTGACTGGCTTCGCCGCTATGCTCCTGACGGCAATATGGAATCGCAAGTAAGGGAGAGCGACGCCTTCCGCGAGGGCGAGCCGATCGCTCTGAGCATGAACGAGGACGGGGACTTTTTCGTCTATCTGCGCAACCCCGATCGGCGCGACGGTATGGTTTTGAAGATGACGGCCGGTGGCAAGGTCCTCAGCGAGTTCCCTCAACCCGAGCGGGTGGCGGTCAGTCCCGACCCCGGTTTCCGGCTGGATTATCAGGGGCGTATTCACCAGTGGAATTCCAAAAGCCAGCTTTTGAAGATCCATCCCGGCGGCAAGCTGGAGCGCAACATGTCCTGGGTGCCCTCGGCGGAACCGAAAGGGCAACTGGTCAATCCCGCCGATCTGAGTTACGGCCCGGACGGCCAGGTGTGGGTAGCCGACGCCGGCAACTGCCGTCTGCAGCGCTTCAAATTCGGCAGCGGTTGGCAAAAGCCCATTACCATAGGAATTCAGAATGGAGATCCGCGCGGTATTCCGCGCAGTATCGCTTTCAATCCCTACAAGCTGCTCTACTGCGTCGTCTATCCGCGCGACCAGAAGGGCGACGTGGTGCTGCAGACGCGCAACCTGGACGGTAAATTGCTGGCTCAGCGCAGCCTGTGCCCCAGTTGGGGCGATCCGGTCGTCAAAATCGCCTGTGACGCCAGCGGGGATCTCTACATCTATCAGTCGCGGGCCAAGACGGTGCGCGGTTGGGAGGATGCGCCCACCTTGCTGCGCTATCTGGCCCGCGGTCAGAAGGCGGCCGAAGCAGGCGGGGACGGCCCCGGACTCTCTCCCCCCGGGGCCAACTCACGGCGCATCGTGCTCAAGCCGCAAGAAGACCTGATTCCCTGGCAAGGCAAGCTGCTCGTCCCCAGCAACGGCTCGATTGTGCTTTTCAATAAAGAACTGCAGGCCCAGCGCGAGTACGGCCTGACCTTCAAGGAAGGCCGCAATCCTGTCTTCGGAGAGTTCGGAGGGGCCTGGCAAGGCGGCAAATTGCTCTACCTGATCGACATCGGCGGGCGCTGCCTGCAGCGGGTGGTGCTACCGTAGCAGGGAAACGAGGTGGGGGCGAGGTAACATGGCCAAATGCTCCCCAATGAAGAACAAGCTCTTATTCACGCCGATCGCGCGCAAAGACTCGTGCAGGAAGGCCGTTTTAGCGACGCGGTGGACGAGTGCATCTCGGCTTTACGCCACGATGCCCGGCATGCCGGGGCCTGTTTGCTGATGGCCGAACTGCAGGCTATGGGCGGGCACCTGGAGCCAGCGCTCAGTTTCGCCTCCCGAGGGGTGCGTGAGGACTATCAGAATGTGCGCGCCTGGACGATGCTGGCCAACATTTACTGCCAACTGGGCGGTGTCTACCTGGTGCTGGCCCTGGAGCAGATCGAAATGGGCCTCGGCCTGGACCCCAACAACGCCAATCTTTACTATCTGAAGGGCAATTGCCACGCCCAACTGGGCGAGCGCAACCTGGCCCGGGCCGCCTTTGCCAAAGCTCTGGAGTCAAACCCCAAACACCCCTTCGCCCTCTATGACAGCCAGGCCCTCGCCTTAGCCGAGGAGCAACCAGGCTAGCCTCACTACTACGCGGCCGGGGGTCGGTGCTCCAGAGCTTCCAGACGGCGGATCACCGCTGCAAGCTCCTCCTTGGTGGCAACCTCCCGGCGGAGTTCGAGCAGCATCTGCTCAAGAGTTCCGAGAGCTTGCTCCACCGAGCCTCAGCGACTCCGCTTTGGACTGCTCCTCGACCACGACATCTACTTTCTCGGCCACCTCGCGGGTATTGTCGCGCTGAGTCGCCAGACCTGCCGGAAGATTCTGATGGTCACGAGCCTGCCGTTGCTTCAACTCCTGGACTTCCTGGTGCAATCGGTCAAATTTGTCCAGGCCGAAACTCCTTTCCGATTGCATTCGCTGACCGCTGTTTACATCCTCGGCTATAAGAGACTGGCCAGCCAGCGCAGGGGGTAGATGGTAAGGCCATAGCCGAGGGCGGCGCCGCCGAAGGCCTGGCCCCAGGTGTGGCGGCCGCGGTAGTGGCGGGCCCAGCACAGAGGAACGATGGTGAGCAGGCTGGCGGTGGACCAGCCCGCCAGTTCGATGCAGCCGGCCAGGCAGGCGGCCAGGACTGAGGTGTGCATGCTGATTTTCCAACTGCGTGAAATCATCTCGAAGAGGAAGCTTTGAACAAAGAGCAGGCCGGACAATTGGGTCAGCCGGAGTGGTCCGTCGAGCAGCCAGAGCACCAGCACCAGGGTGCCCAACCCGGCCATTCCGGCCCGAAAGGGCCCTTTGCGTTGCTCGCGTAAGCGCACGTGGATGTCGGTGATGTTACCCCGATAGACCTGCCAACTGATGTAAGCGGCCGGCACACCGATGGAGAGAAGAACGCACAGGCCGGTCAGCAAATAGTATTCGGAATCCGAGCGGGCGGTGGCGCGCGCGAAGACCATGCAGAAATAGGGAACGCACAGAAATGGGCTGAGCACAGCCGATAGGAACAGGGCCAGAAAGTCCAGCGCGGGATGGCGCGCAACAGGTTCGCTCACAAGGCTGGATTATAGTCGAATTAGTGGGCGATGGCCAGACGTTCGATCTTCATCTGGTCCCCTTCCCAGACGACCGCTCCGATATAGGCTTCACCCTGCGGATTGAAGTAATCGTTGGGGAATTTCATCTGGTAGTTGGGATCGTTATAGCGAATGCGCCCGGCTTGAATGAGCCGGCGAATGTCATCTTGCGTCTGCTCCTGAAGCTCATCGCTTTTGAAAAGCAACCTGTCGGAAGCGACCGGGATCTCCACCCTGGCGCCCGAATACATCCCGAAATCCTGGCCCAGGGTGACGGCCATCTGACCGTAAGCGGGGGGGGCCAAGGGGGAGGCTGCCCCCCCTTGAGCCTCGGGTGTGAGTTCGTCGTCGCTCTGGAAAAGGCGGGCTCGTTCGCGGGCCGGTGCGGTTTCGAAGGTTTCGGCGGGGAGGTCGGCCGGTAGGATTTTGCGCTCGGTGAAGACCTTCTGGAGCAATTCGACATGCTTGCCGTCGGCGTGGATTTTGTCGGATTTAATGAAGGCGATGGCCATGTCTTTGAAGGTGAAGTCGCCGCGGGGAGCTTCTTTGAGAAGGTTGGCCAGCATTTTGAGCAGCTCTTTGTTGCTCTCGCGGATGGCCACGTCGGGGGCGGCGCCGTCCTGAATGCGCTGCTGCACCATGCCGTTGAGAATGTCGAAGTGGGAGGCGGTCCAAAGGCGCGAGAAATCATGGATCTCCCAGCCGAGTTTGTCAGGTCCGCCTTTTTCCGGCAGTGTCTTGGGCTCGGCCCAGGTAAAGTTATTGTTGGCGTTGCGTAGGAAGTCACCGCCGGTGGCGTTGGTGCCCTTCTTGTTGTTCAGGCCCTGGGCCAGTTCTTCGGCCATATAGGCGGCGATATTGGGTTTTTTCAGGTCTCCCCCGGTCTGCACCAGCACACGCTTGATGACGCGTTCGTCCAGCAGGGACATGTGAATGGCCAGCATGTCTCCGAAAGACTCGTGGAAGGCGCCCACGTCGCTGCGGAAAGCGCCGAAGTACTCGGGCCGGATGGCGTCCAGGATGGCGTGGCCGGTTTCGTGAGCCACGATTTCGCCGGAGGCTCCCGAGAAGACCTGGCGTCCGAAAATGGGATCTTCTTCGGAGAAAAAGTTGACGGTGCCCTGGTTGCGCGCGTAGAAGGCGTTGAAGTCTTTGCCGCCGTTCGGGTTGACGGCCAGCTTATCATACTTGAACGACCATTTAAAGTCGCCGAAGGCTTCACGGAAGGCGTTGATGGTATTGGCCACGGTGGAGAAAGTCACGGCCGTATTCTGGCGCGGATCCTCGGCCGGGTAGACGTACTTGCCGTCGACCGGATCAAGACCGACGTTGAGCATGGCCTTGTCGGTCTCGGGATTCTTTTTGGAGCCCTGAACTACGCCCGGGATAAGCTTGGTGCCCGGTTCCATGACGCGGCGGTCCTGGGTATTGAAGCTGAACAGGGTGTCGACGGGACCGGCCGGAGGAGCGTCGGCCTGCAGGCGCAGGGGCGCGTGATGGCAAGAGCAACCCCTGTATTTTCCGAGCGGCGCGCTTCCTACCGTCATGTAGAACCTCCGTTGAACAGACCCGTGGGCCATCGTATTTCCCCATAAACAGCCTAGCGGCTGGGCCGGGCATGGTTTGTTTCATTTTTATGAACAAAGCGTAGTTTGCCCACCCGAGCATGCATTCACAATTTTGTAACCTGAGACCGGGTTCGGACCAGTAAGCTTTTGTGTGGGGGAACCTGGAGAGGAGAGGTCATGCAAGTCAAGGCGCCGTCCCGTATCGTCATGCCGCAGCCGGCCGCTCCAGCGCGCCGCCTTTCCGAGCCCGCGCCCTCCATTTTCACTTCCGTGCCCCGCGAAGATCGGGTGGAAGTAACCGCGGCACCGGAACCAACCTCGTCCTCCGAGGCCCCCGCCAGCTATCCCAAGGCCAAGTGGACTGTGTTGAACTACTGCGCCGCCGACAACAACCTTTATGCCTATATATACGACGACGCGGCCAGCATGGAGAAAACCGGTTCCAACAATTCCGTGCAATTGGTGACCCAACTGGATCACCGGGGCGCCGGCGCCTACAGGTTTCGTGTCGAGCAGGATCGGCAGAGCGGTCCTGAGGCGGAGCGGCGGATCGATTCTCCGGTTCTCCAGAGTCTGGGACCGGTCAACATGTCGGACCCCAAGACTCTGGCGGACTTTATCACCTGGGGAATCAAATCATTTCCCGCCGAGCATTACATGCTGGTCATTGCCGATCACGGCAAAGGCTGGGAAGGCATGATTGAAGATGAGTCTCACCGGGGCTGGATGACCGTGCCCCAACTGAAGCAAGCCCTGGACACCGCCCAGCGGGCCACCGGCCAGAAGCTGGACGTGCTGGGATTTGACGCATGTCAGATGGCCGCTGTCGAAGTGGCCAGCGAAATCAAAGATAACGCAAAATTTATGGTTGCGTCTCAGGCCCTGGAAGGGCGCGAGGGTTGGCCTTATTCGCACATTTTAGGTCACGGCCAGTTAGCCGACATTCATCAGGCTCACCTATTCAAAAGTGATGTCGAAGCCAGACAAGTGGTGGATATGGTGGTCCAAAGCGCCGCCGAGAACAAAGAAGTCTTGCCCACCATGGCGGCTTTCGACCTTTCCAAAATGGCCGGCCTGGAAAAGAGCCTCAAGACTTTTTCCGCCGAACTGGTCGCCGCCGGTGCTTCGGCGGCCCAACTGCGCGAGTTGCGCTCCAAGACACAGGCTTTCGGCTTTGTGTATGACCTGGGGGATTTTCTAAAACGGGTCGGCCAGAGTGCGGAGGCGGACAACCAGGCCAATTTGAAGAAGGCCGCTGATGAATGCCTGGCGCATTTATCCCAGGTAATCGTAGCTGAACATCACACTTCGGAGAATCCCGGTGCCACGGGCTTAAGTGTCGAACTTAAGCGGGCGAAAGAGCCGTATGATAAGTTGGCTTTCGTGTCCGCGACCGACTGGAAGCAGGCGGTCGAACGCTTTAATCAAGCCTGAAGTTTGCTGGTGGTTTTCCTATAGTCCGCACGCTTTTCCTTGATATTAAGGGCTTCGGTTCGAAGCTGGGCGGGATGAAAGTTTCTCTGGTTGCTTTTAGGAGAATCACTTTAGTAGAATCGTATTAATGCAATTATCGGTCAAATAGTGTCTAAATAGATTATCGCATTTTAGGGAGTTCCGTTTTAAATGGTAATGAGTAAAAGAGGCCGGCTTAGCTCGGCCGACCGCGAAAGAATCCACGCACTCTCGGAGCGCGGTCTGTCGGCCGCCCAGATCGCCAAGGAAGTAGAGCGCCGGGAGGATGTCATCGAAGGTATCCTGAACGCCGGCAAAAAGAATTCCACCCGGGGGCGCAAGCCCAGGGCTTACGAGCCCCCCCCACGCGCGCAGGCCGCCTTCCCGCCCCGAGCGCCCCGTGCCGAACGGCCGCGTGGTGTCCTCGAGCACCAACTCTGGATTCGTCCCGGCTATCATATCGAACTGGTTCTCCCCGCTGACCTGACGGGGGCGGAAGCCGAGCGTCTGGCCAACTGGGCTCGCTCGTTACCCTTCGCCTGACCGAACTGAACTTGTCGAAAGAGGAGGCCTGCTGAAGAGCAGGCCTCTTTCATTTTCAGGTCCTGGTGCGCTGGAGGTAGTGATGTAGCGCCAGGGAGAGTTGTTGACGACGGATGGGCTTGCTCAGATAATCGTTCATGCCGGCCGCCAGACAGCGCTGGCGATCATCCTCGAAGGCGTTGGCGGTCAGAGCTACGATGTAGGGTTGGCGAACTGAATCCAGGGAGCGAATTTGACCGGTCGCCTGCAGCCCGTCTAATTCGGGCATTTGCAGGTCCATGAAGACCAGGTCGTAGTGCGTGCGGCGGCACGCCTCGACGGCGGCCAGGCCCGTCTCCACCACGTCCGCCTGCTGGTGAAAACGCTCCAGCAGAGCCAGGATCACCCGTTGGTTCATGGGATTGTCTTCGGCCACCAGGATGCGGGTGTTCTCCATCAGCACCGGATCCTCGAGGGTGCGGGCCGCCGAGTCGAGGTCCGTAACCACCAGTTCTAGAGGGAGTTCAACCCAAAAGACGCAACCCTCCGGCTGGCCTTCGGGTCGCCAGTCGGGCGGGGCGGCGCCGGCCAGGCTGTGCTGGCTTTCTACCCAGAGGCTGCCTCCCAGCAGGTCGATTAACTGCCGTGAAATGGCCAGCCCCAGACCCGTTCCCGCGTAACTCCGGGTGGTCGAGGCATCCACTTGAGTAAAGGGTTCAAAAATGCTGGCCAGCTTCTTGGGGGGAATGCCGATGCCGCTATCTTGCACACGGATACGCAGGCGGCTGGAAGGCAGCCATTCGGCGCGCAGTTGGATGCCACCCTGGCGGGTAAACTTGACCGCATTGCCCAGCAGATTGAGCAGAATCTGCCGCAGCTTTTGAGAATCCCCCAGCACCATTTCAGGAATTCCCGGTCGTAGCTCGCCTTCTACGGTGATCCCCTTTTGTCCGGCTATCGGCAGCATTAAATCCAGGACTTCTTTGATCAGGGCGGCGGGGGAGAACTTCTTGCGCTGGCGCTCCATGCGACCGGCTTCAATTTTGGAAAGGTCTAAAATATCGCTGATCAGCGTGAGCAGAGAATTGCAGGAGGAGTTCACGCTGGTCAGCCAGTTCCTCTGCTGTTCGTCGAGCCGGGTGTCCAGGAGCAATTCGGACAGGCCCACAATCGCATTCATGGGAGTACGAATTTCGTGACTCATGGAGGCCAGAAAATCGCTCTTGGCCCGGTTGGCGGTTTCGGCCGCGCGGCGGGCCTGAAGAAGCGACTGATTTCGTTCCTCAAGTAATCTCTTTTGCTCCAGTTCCTGGTCAAGGAGCCGGCGCAGCTCTTTCTCGGCGCCTTCCAAGCGCGCCGTCTGGGCCTCCTGGATGGAACGACTGACCAGAAAGTCGATTAAGCGGCGATTGTGATGGCGGCCGGTTACCCAGGAAAAGATCAGGAATGTAAAGACGACTCCGCCGGAAAAAACCTGCTGGGCATCCCCGCGACTGCACAGGATCAGGCTGCAGGGACCGATCATGGCCAACAAATATCCGGCCAGGGTGAGGCGGTCGGCGGTCAGGGTGTAGGTCGCGCCGGCCACGATGCCGACCGTGCAGAGTAAGAAGCTCAAGCCCGTGAAATCATGGGGATGAAGCCATAAGGCCCAGGCCGCAAAGAGTCCCCAGAGCAGAGCGACCAACCAGACGCTGGCCCGAAACAGCCAGCGATAGGTATCTTCCTGAGGTCCGTCGGCGGAGCGCAAATAGAGACGGCCGGCCAGGCCGCGAAATACGCCCCCGCTCAGCAAGACCAGGGTGACGGCGACCAGCACGCGAGGTTTCTCGATGGCCAGATCGCCCGCCATGCCGCAGAGCACGGCCATTAAGGGGTAGGCCATGGCGGCCCCCCAGGGAGAAGCGTTGGCCATCTCCCGGCTGGCTTCGCGAGTGACCAGGCTGCGGAGCTCACGCTCGTTGCTGTCCACAAAAGGAAGGTTCGGCCCAAGGCGAAGGGGTCCCCCCTTGGGAGGTAAGGCCATGCAGTTAAAGTTGGGAAAAGATTCGGGGGAACCGGTGAGCCTGGAGACCAGTCAGTTGACCACCCACGGCGTGATTTTCGGCATGACCGGCTCGGGCAAGACGGGACTGGCTATAGGATTGCTCGAAGAGTTGGTGCAGGCCGGCGTTCCGCTCATACTGATCGACCCCAAGGGCGATCTGGCTAATCTGGGTTTGCTTTTCCCAGAATGCCGGTCCGACCAACTGGCTGCGTGGCTGGAGCCCGGACAAAGTCCGGAGGAGTTGTCCCAGCACCTGCAACGCGAGCGACTGCAGGCGGGCATTGGACCCTCTCAGGTAGCGGCCTTGCGCGATAAGCTCGAATTGCGAATTTTCACTCCGGGTTCGCGGGCCGGCCGTTCCATCGATTTACTCGGTAGTTTCCGCCGCCCCGAGGCGGAGGTACTCGACGACTCCGAAGTCCGTTCCCAAATGGTGTCGGGATTGATTCAAGGTTTGCTGGCCCTGGTCGGAGTGACCGCCGACCCACTGCGCAGCCCGCCGGCGCTGGTGCTCTCGCAGATCGTCGATCAGGCCTGGGATGCCGGACAGGATCTGAGGTTGGAGGATCTGGTCCTGCGTCTGGTGGATCCCCCGTTCAAGAAGGTGGGAGTTTTTCCGCTGGACACCTTTTACCCGGCCGATCAGCGGCTCCAACTGGCCATGCAGTTCAACGCACTGCTGGCTTCCACGGGTTTCGCCGCCTGGAGTCAAGGCGAGCCTCTCGACCCCGCCTCCATGTTGTATCCACCCGAGAACGGCAAAGTTCCCGTCAACCTCTTTTATATAGCCCACCTCAGCGATTCGGAGCGCATGTTTTTTGTGTCGTTGCTGCTCTATCGAATGCAGTCCTGGACGCGCACCTTGTCCGGCAGTTCTCAATTACGGGCTCTGCTTTATTTTGACGAGGTGGCCGGCTACATGCCGCCTCATCCCGCCAATCCAGCTTCGAAGCCGCCCCTGTTGACGATGCTCAAACAGGCTCGAGCGGTGGGGCTGGGACTGGTACTGGCCACTCAGAATCCGGTGGATGTCGATTACAAGGGTCTTTCTAATACCTCCAACTGGTGGATCGGGCGCCTCCAGACCAGCCAGGATCGAGAGCGAGTGGCCGAGGGGTTGTTGCAAGCTCAGGCCGGGCTGGATGGCCAAAGCCTTAAACAAGAGTTTGAGAAGCTCCAGCCGCGCCATTTTCTTTTTAAATCAGGTGGGGCCAAACCCCGGACGCTGGTGACCCGCACCACCCTGGCCTGGCTGCGCGGACCGCTGACCAAGGCAGAGATCCCCCGCTTGCAGCCTCCCTCCGCGGCGCCTCCCCCGGCCGCGACGGCGGCCCCCGTGGAGACCAGCGGGCATAGCCACGCGCCTCCTCTGCCGGCTGGCTTCGCCCAGGCCTTCCTCGATCCGGAGGTGGTTTTCAGCGCCCGCCTGGGTGGCAAGCTGGAGCCCTTTGCGGAACCACGTCGCAGCGATGGCGCGATCGGTTGGAAACCGGCTTTGTGGGGCGAGGTGGCCCTACGCTTCGACGAAGACAAGGGGGGATTTTTGCTGGATGAACTCCATCACTATTTGTTCTTCCCGTTGGGGGAACGCTTGCCGGAAAGCTGGCTGCGTCTGGAGCTGGAGCCAGCCGACCTGTTATCCGGCTGGGAGCGTCCCGGGGTCTACCAGGCACTCCCCGCCAGCTTTGACGAGGCCGGGGAGTTCAAGGCCGCCCAACAGGCCATGTTGGACGACGTGTTCCGGCGCGTCACCAGCAGTCAATGGATTCAGGCCGATCTCAAACTGTACGGAGCGGGCGGTGAAAGCGAAGGCGACTTCCGGGCCCGCGTCGAGCAGGCCATCCAGGAACGCATCGATGCCCAGGTGAGTAAACTGCACGCCAAGGTGGACCGCGAGGTGGCCGGCCTGCAGGAACGGTTGGCCCGCTACGAGGGCAAACTGGAAAATTTGCGCAACGAATCGCAGCGCCGCCAAACCGAGTCCATATGGAAAGCGGGCGCCGCCGTGCTGGGCTTCTTTACCGGCAAACGACCGTCGCTCAACACCGCTATCACTTCCCATCATCGCAGCAGTAGCGCCAAAGATCGGGTGAATCAGAGCGAGAACGAACTGGCGGTGCTACAACAGAAGCTCGAGGAAGTGCAGACGCGACTGCAGGAGCAAGTCGAGGCCATCGAGGCGCGCGAAGGAGAAGCGCGCTCCAGGATCGAGGCCCGGCCGGTGCGCCTCGACCGCGCTGACATCAAGCTCAATCGCTTCGGGATTTTGTGGATCCCCGTCACTCGGAGAATCTAGAGTTGCTCGATATCACCCGGCATTATCTGAATTTCGAGCAGCTCAGCCAGTGGGTGCATGAGGCGCAACGTCGCTGGCCGCGCTGGGTGCGGCTGAGCAGCCTGGGCGATAGCCACGAAGGACGACCGCTCTGGTGCCTGACGGTGACCGACTTCGAAACGGGCAGTGACCTGGATCGCTCGGCCGTGTGGGTGGACGGCAATCTCCACGCCTCCGAGCTTTCGGGGACCAATGCCTGCCTGCATCTGCTCCAGGAGTTGGTGGAGAACCAGACCGAACTGCTGGCTGAAGTCGCCTTTTATCTGGTCCCTCGGGTCTGCCCTGACGGTGCCGAACTGGCCCTGGCCGGCGACCCTCGCTTCTTGCGCAGTTCCGTCCGGCCTTACCCCTTTGCCGATCCGGTGGGTAGCGGCATCGAGCCCCAGGACGTCGACGGCAATGGCAAGCTCCTGTGGATGCGAGTTCCCGACCCGCGCGGAGCCTGGAAGGCCTGCGCCGAAGATGCCCGTCTGCTGGTTCGCCGCGAGGTCGAAGACCGGGATGGTGAGTTTTATCGGTTGTTGCCGGAGGGGCGCTGGCGCGGCGACTACGATCCTCATCTTCATCAGTCGGCCCCCGCGCTCCAGGCCCTGGACTTGAACCGCAACTTTCCGCATCGCTGGCGAGGTGAGCATCAACAGGCGGGAGCCGGTCCCTATCCGGCCAGTGAGCCGGAGGTGCGCCACTGCGTGGAATTCCTCATGAATCACCGCAATGTCTGTCAGGCTATAACTTTCCATACTTTTTCCGGCGTCATTCTGCGCCCGTACAGCACCGAGCCGGATGAGGCGCTACCCAAGGGGGACCTGGACAACTTCAAGTATTTCGGGGAGCGCGGCAGCCATTGGACCGGTTATCCGTTGTTGTGCGTTTACCACGATTTTCGCTATTCGCCCAAAGACAATATCACCGGGACTTTTGACGACTGGGTCTACGAGGCGCTGGGCGCCTACTCCTGGACGGTGGAAATCTGGTCGGTGCTGCGCAAGGCCGGCATCACCACTGGTTTGGACCGCCAGGCCAAACGTGGCGAGCACCGCTTCATCCGCTGGTTTGAAGAACATCCGATAGCTGAAGAAATGCAGTTGCTGCAATTTTGCGATGACCATTTGGAGGGGCGGGGATTCGTGAACTGGCAGCCTTTCCAGCACCCGGATCTGGGACCGGTGGAAATCGGCGGTTGGGACATGTTTTATTTATTTAGAAATCCTCCGGCCAAATTTCTGCAGGCCGAGTTGGAGCCGCTTACTCGCTGGGTGGTCTGGCTGGCTCAGGCGAATCCCAGGCTGGTGCTGGCCGAACAGCGTGAAATTTCTCTGGGAAACGATTTGTATCGTCTCGAACTGGTGGTGGACAACGCCGGTTGGTTACCCACCCACGGATCCCAAAAAGCCCTGGAAGGCAAGCTGGTGCGGGGAGTGCGGGTGGAGCTGAGCGGCTACTCCGAGTTGGTGGAGGGTAAGCGCGAACTGCAGTTGGGCCAGTTGGAGGGTATTTGTAGTCGTCCCCCCTCGCCGCTCTGGCACAAGGGCGATGCCAGTGACTACCGGGTCAAGGTGAGTTGGGTGGTGCGGGCGGGCTCGAGACCGGTGGTCTGGAGGGTGCTGCATGATCGAGCCGGGCGCCTGGAGGGCTCTTTTTTGAAGCAGAAGTAACCGACTGGCAACAAAAAACCGAGAATTTTTAACACCGTTAGCAATTTCATGACAACGCGGTCACAAATCCGCCAATCCTTTTAAGTATATTTTAAGGACAGAGAAGATTACGGAACGAGGGCGACGTCAATGGCTATCGGAATGGGTGGAGGTCTGGGGGATACCTCGTGGGTGGACCAGCAGATGAATCAGATGCGTGGAGGCGGCCTCGGCGGCGGTCTTGCCCAGAGCCTCAACCAGGTGCCCGGTCTCGATAGCGGCAGCGCCAAGAACTGGGTCGACCAGCAGATGGGTTCGATGGGAGGGGCCGGTGGGGTTGCCAATATGGCCGGCAGCATCAACCAGGTGCCCGGCCTCGACAGCGGCAGCGCCAAGAATTGGGTCGATCAGCAACTCGGCGGCGGTAGCCTGGGCGGCGGCCTGGGTGGACTCGGCGGAGGAAGCTCCTTGCTGGGTGGGCTCGGCAGCAATTTCGGTTCGGCCGATCCTCTGCAAGCGGCCGCCGAGCAGCAGCGCAACCTTCAGATGGCACAGATGCTGGGCTCAGCCGGCCTGGCCCCGGGTGGCGGCCTCGGAGCCGCCTCCCCCCTCGGCGGTCTCGTTTAGCCCCTTCCGGGGAAGAAGGAAAAAGGCACCGATGAAGCTCGGTGCCTTTTTGCGTTTAAGGGGAAACGCTCTCTTTCTCCCTAGTCCTCTCCCTCTCCCCCAACGGGCCGGGAGTCGACCAGACGATTGAAAAGTTGCTGGAACGAACTTGCGCGTGAGACCCAAGCTTCGTTCGGGAGCGCCTGATGATGAAGTCTTTTGGGAACTTTGAATGCGAGAAAGGTTGCCATTAGATTTGACCTCCGAACGGAAAGCTTCTGATACCAACTGTAAGCACTACGGCAGTACTCGCACAGAGTGACAGGTACCTCCCGTCTGTTATTCGAGTACCGGGTCCGGTCGGTACAGACTCCCCTCAGACAATTATCACATTTGTCCTATCCTCTAGAGGAGACCGCGGGGCTCGCCTAGGATACCTTTTGATGACCAACCACAGCGAAGAACCGCCGTCTTCCTCCGCGGAGGAGTTGACGCGGGGCCAGGGGGCCGCGCTCACGGGCTTGGTTCAGTTCGGCGTGCTGTTGATCTTGGTCATTCAATTCGCGACGGCTCTCTGGACCTTGTATCTTTTTCACGAGGTCAATGTGCAGCGAGAATGGACTCGGCGCAGCTTGCAGGTGCAAACCATCCTGCGGCGCCTGGAGAGCGATCTCTACGAGGCGGAGAGCAATCAGCGGGGTTACCTGTTTACAGGCAGCCCCGCCCTGCTGGACGCTTATGAGGCGAGTTCCGATTTTACCGTTCCCCTGAAAGAGTTGCGAGCCTTGTTGCAGGATCGGGTGGAAGTGGAGCGTTGCGACCAGCTCCACGGCTTACTTGGCGCCAAGCGTTTGCAAATGAACCGTCAGAACGCGCTGCTCAATACCGGTTCGGCCGGCGAAGCCCAGAAATTGCTGGTCTCGGGAGAGGGGCCCCTGCTGCGCGAATCCATCCGCAGTATTCTCAGCCGCATGACCAAGACCGAGCAGGATGTTCTGGCGGACCGACAGGATAAGCAGCAGCGCGCCATTGTGCAACTGGAATGGTCCTTGATGCTCGGCCTGGTGCTGGTGCTCCTGACCGGCGTTACCGTGATTCGCGTACTGGCGGTCAAAGTGGCGGGTCGTTTTGTGTCTCTGGAGCATCAGCTGGCCCTGCGGGCACGTGAGTATGAAGCGGCTTACCAATCCGCCACTCATGCCAGTCAGGCCAAAAGCGATTTTTTGGCGCGTATGAGCCACGAAATCCGTACCCCTATGAACGGTATCTTGGGGATGGTCGGTCACTTGCGTAAAACTTCCGGCTTGACGAGTCAGCAGAAGGAATACGCTGATCTGGTTCACCAGAGCGCTAATAATCTGCTGGTGATTCTCAATGACGTGCTGGATTTCTCCAAGATCGAGGCAGACGCGCTGACCATCGAGGAGTTGCCTTATTCTCCGGCCGAGCTGGTTCCTCAGGCGCTGGCTCCTTTCGTTACGCGTTGCGCTGAACGCCAGGTAGCTCTTTGGGGAAAGGTGGGGGAGATCCCCGAGCAGATGGTGGGAGACTCCGCCCGGGTGCTCCAGGTGCTGCTCAATTTGATCAGCAATGCCGTCAAGTTTACCGAGGCCGGCTCGGTCCGGTTGGAAGCGGAAAGCGATCAGGATTGGCTGACTTTCCGGGTCAGCGATACCGGCTGCGGTATCGCGCCCGAGAGCTTGAGCGAGGTGTTCGAGCCCTTCACACAGGCCAATACCTCGATACACCGGCGCTTTGGCGGAACCGGCCTGGGGTTGGCTATTTGCCAGCGTCTGGTGGCCAAAATGGGAGGTAGCCTGGAGATGGCCAGTCAGCCGGGCCAGGGGACTGTCTGCACTCTCAAGTTGCCCCTGAACGAAGCGCGTGGAAGCCTGCGCGCTCCTAGACCTGTCGTTTCTCATTGCTGTGTCGTGCTGGCCCCGCAAGCCAGTTACCGCGAGGCGGTGTTGGATGCTTTGCGGCGGATGGACGTGCAGGTATACGAGGGGGATTTGCAGGGCCAGGCTGATTTTTGGTTGGTCGATCCACTGTGCCTGGGAAATGCGGAGAAGTTGCACCTCTGGTTGAAGGATTTGCCTTCAACGACCAGGGTGGCTTTGTTGCCCGGACTGGACTTGGAAGACCCTCGGGTAGTGCGGGTGGCGGCGCCGCTCACGACCCTGAGTCTGTGGTCGGCTTTGCAGCCGGTGGAGCCTGCTCCGTTGGTTCAGGAGGATCCGGGAGTCATGGTTCGTCACGGAATGACCGCCCTGCTGGCGGAGGACAATCCCATCGGACAGACGGTGATGAGATTACTCTTGGAGGAAAGGCACTTTAAAGTGAGCTGTGTGGAAGATGGTCAGGATGCCGTGGAGAAGGCGCGCGAAGAAAATTTCGACGTTATTTTCATGGATGTGCAGATGCCTCGGATGGATGGGCTGGAAGCGACTCGCTTGATCCGCCAGATGGAGGAGGATCTGGGAAGGAGCCAAACGATCATTGTGGCTCTGACGGCGCAGGCCTTTGAGCAGGACCGTAAGCTCTGCCTGGATGCCGGCATGAATGAATTTTTGGCCAAGCCCATTGTGGCTCCCGAATTGGAGAGAATTTTGTTAAGGATACAAGCGCAATGACTCAGGACGCGGATCTGTTCGATCGAGAGAAAGCCCTCAAGTGCTTTGGCAACGAGGCCATCCTGAAGGAGGTTCTCAAGCAATTCCTGTCGGAAGTCGATCCTATGCTGGCTCGTCTACGCCGGGCGGGCACGGCCAACGACCGCGAAGAAGTTCGCAAAGCGGTCCACTGGTTTCGGGGTGGGCTTTCCTATCTTTTTTCTCCGGCGGCTGAACGCGCCTGTCTGGAACTCGACGACTTGACTCAGGCCGACCCGCTGCCTGACCTGACGGCCACGCTAGACTCCCTGGAGTCGGTGATGCGGCGTCTGCAGGAACATGTACAAGGATAGTACTCGGTACTGCAATACCGCCTCTAGAGGATCAACCGACCTACGGCCTGCCGCTGGTCTTTTGGTAGTCTAACGGCACGGGAACGAAAGGTTTCCGCGGCAAGTAGTTTTCAATGATTGTCATCGAGGACCGCGACTGGGAAGTGGACTTCGTTGATCTTGTAAGCCCAAACCCACCTCACTCACCAAGTCACTGTTGGCCCGCCTCCTCGGCGGGCCTTCTTTTTATTACTGGGTCAAAGTGCTGGCCAGATAGTTCTTGAGCACCGTGCGTTGCCGCTGGTTCATGGTCAGGAAGCAACCTCCCACCAGATTCTTTCCGGTCAGCAGGTCGGGAGCGGACCAGCGGGTTTCCAAATCAAAGCGGACTGGATGGGGGCTGGAGGCGTCCAGATCCATCTCCACCTGCATCCTGGCGCCGACGGACAGAACCTGGCTGACCACCAGGCACAGCCCTTGCAGAGAAATGTCTCGAGTCAGGGCACTGAAACCCTCCAGTTGTGGGGAAAGAACGCGGACCGTACGTTCGATGCGCGGGGACACGCGGCGGTCCTCAAAAGGTAACGGCAGCAGACCTCGCAGGTGGGCTATGGCAGCCAGCGGCTCGAGCAGGCGACCTTTGTAGAGACGAGACTTCTCATCCTGGGCGAGAACTTCAATGCGGGCGCCGAACATTTGCCCTTCGGGCAGGCGCGCGCGCACTTTACGCACCTTCCCTTGAGTGAGCGAAGAACTGCACTTGAAGTGCAGCATGTCGCCAGCGCAGAAAACCAGGTCGATGGGCACGGCTCGCAGCGAGCCCAGCAGTTCTTTCAGCATAGGTGGGATTTCTGGCTGATCACCACCAGTGCCTGTCCGGATTGTGCCTGAATGCTGGCCGGAGAGACGTCGATCCGGTTGGACAGACCTCTGGTCTGCCGGTGGCCCAGAGATTCTGTCCGTAAGGGGTAGCGGAAACCTTGCAAAGTGACGCCGCCCAGCGGACCTCCCAGGGGCAGGATAGAGCAGGTGGCGCCCACCAGGTCATGCAGTTCCAAAAACTCGTTTTCCAGGGGATAGACTATCGTCTCCGGGTCCAGCAGGCGCACTCTCAGGCCGAGCTGACGCCCCTGAAAGAGCACCGCGCAGAGATTGAAGAGGGCGTGGTCAAGACGTCCTCCCAGAGCCGCCAGGATGTCCACCGGCCCTTGCCAATAGCGGGCCAGGGCCCGCAGAGTCAGGTCCAGGTCGGATTCGTCCTTGTCGCTGTTGTGTTGCTCCACTCCGTAGCGCAAATCGGGCAGCCGGCCCAACTGTTCGGGACCGACGGAATCGAGATCGCCCACCAGCATATCGGGCTGCAATCCGCAGGCCAGGCATAGATGCAGCCCGGAGTCGGCGCAAAATAGCAGACTGGCTTTCTCCAGCAGGGGGCGCGCCCAGGCGACCGGGGGAGAGGGGCCACCGGCCACGATGATGGCCGCAGGGTTTTCGCTCATGCTCGGGTAGCTATGGCGTGCATGACCTTATCCCTTTTTGTCTACGGCTCGCTGCGGCCGGGCCAGAATAACTACGATCAGTTGAGCGAGGCGGTGGTGGGGAGTCGAACCGTGAGCTGGCCCGGGCATTTGCGCTTGCGGCCGGAAGGCTATCCGGCCCTGACTTTGCCGGTGTCCTGGCCCATTCTGCCGGCCCGGCCCTACGTGTGGACGGTGCCCGAGCCGGCCGTTCCGGCTCCGCCGGATTTCCCTTGCTCGGTGGTGGGGGAAATCCTGACTCTGCGCGAGAGTGAGCGTTTGCGCCACCATCTGGATGATTTCGAGGGGTTCACTCCGCAGTTGCGCGATTACCTGCGCGTGGCCTGTGCCTGGGAGGGCGAATGGATCTGGACTTACGTGGCCCCCGAGGAGCGGCCCGAGTGGCCGGTGATCGAGCGCTGGCCTCATCAGTCCGGCACCATTCCGCCCTGGCGGTAATACGACACGGCCGTTTCGCCGAAGCGCCGGCAGCGCCACAGGCTCAGGCCGGGCACCGGATCGGGATAAGGGTCTTTGTGATGATGCTCCCAGACAATCCAGCCTTCCGGTTTTAACAGGGGGCTGAGCAAAGCCAGTGTGGCCGGGCCTTCGGCCGCTCCATAAGGCGGGTCGCCCAGGATGATGTCAAAATGGCCGCTGAGCCTGTTCAGTGCGCCGGGAAGAATTCCCACGATGACAGGCATCTTTTTGCGCAAGGCGGCGGCCACCCGGGCGTGCCCTTCGATAGCCACCACCTCGCCGGCTCCCTGCCTTAAGGCAGCTTCGGCCAGTGTGCCGGAGCCGGCGAAGAGATCAAGAACTCGCGCTCCCTCCCAATAATCGCCCAGGGTGGCCAGAATGGACTCGAGCACTTTGCCGGTGGTAGGGCGAACTTTCCCCAGCATCAGTGAACCAGTTCGGCGCTGCGCATTTGGCGGCTTTCCAGGGCCTGGCGCAGCAGGCGATGTTCCGAGTGCTGCAGCCCGGGGTCGTCACGCATGATCTGTTGAGCCTCAGCGCGCGCTAACTCGAGAAGATCTTGATCTCGGAGCAGATCAGCCACCTTGAACTCAGGAAAGCCACTCTGGCGCAATCCGTAAAAGTCGCCGGGACCGCGGATTTGCAGATCTTCTTCGGCCACATCAAAGCCGTCCGAGAGACGGGCAATGGCCTTCAGGCGCCGGGCCGAATCTTCGCTTTTGGCATCGCCCATAAAAATGCAGCGCGACTGGTGGCGGCCGCGCCCGACCCGCCCGCGCAGTTGATGCAATTGAGCCAGTCCGAAGCGGTTGGCGTCCTGCACCAGCATGACGGTGGCGTTGGGCACGTCCACGCCGACTTCGATGACGGTGGTGGAGATGAGGATTTGATGGACGCCGTCGCGGAAATCTTGCATGACTCGTTCTTTGTCGGCGGCCTTCATGCGACCGTGCAGCAATCCCACAGAAAACTCGGGAAAGACCCGGGTACGCAGTACCTCGGCTTCCTCAACGGCCGCGGTCGCTTCCACTTTCTCGGTTTCCTCGACCAGCGGGCAGATGATGTAGGCCTGGCGGCCTTCTTTGATCTGCTGGCGAATTTCGTCGTAGACCCGGCGCCGTTCCGAGAAGGGCACCGATTCGGAATGGATCGGCTGGCGGCCGGGTGGCAGTTCATCCAGGCGCGAGACTTCCAGGTCGCCATAAAGGGTCAGCGCCAGGGTGCGCGGGATGGGGGTGGCCGTCATGACCAGCAGGTCCGGGTTATGACCTTTTTGACGCAGGGCGGTGCGCTGCATGACCCCGAACTTGTGCTGCTCGTCGACCACCACCACGCCCAGCCTGGAAAACTCCACCCCTTGCTGGATGACGGCGTGAGTGCCCACCACCAGATCGATGCTATGATCGGCCAGGCCTTCATAGACCTTGCGCTTCTCGGACTTTTTCTGGCTGCCCGAGAGGCGGGCGCAGCGCATGCCGGCCGGCTCCAGCATCTCTTGAAGCTTCTGGTAATGTTGCTCGGAGAGGATCTCGGTGGGAGCCATGATGGCCGACTGATAGCCGCTCTGAAAGCCGCACCAGGCGGCGAAGGCCGCCACCACCGTCTTGCCGGCCCCTACATCGCCTTGCAGCAGCCGGTTCATGGGCACTTCGCGGGCCAAGTCGCCGAGAATTTGATTCATGACCCGCGCTTGCGCGCCGGTGGGAGCAAAGGGCAAGCGTTCCAGAAAGCTCTCCAGCAGCGGTTTGTCCAGCCGGTAGTGGAGCAGGCGGGGCTCGATTTCACGGTCCCGGCGCTGTTCGGCCAGCTCCAGTTGGACCATGAAGAGTTCTTCAAAGGCCAGCCGGCGGCGCGCCCAGTCGCGGCGGGCGAAATCTCCGGGCCAGTGAAACTCGACCACGGCCGGTCCTTTGCGGGGAAAGTTATGGCGGTTTAGGATGTGCTCGGGAATCGGGTCGGGCAACTTGGGAGCGTAGGTGGGCACGGCCTGGAAGAGCACTTTGCGCAGCCATTTCTGGCTCATCTGGCCGGTCAGAGGGTAGACCGGCACGATGCGTCCGGCCTGAATGTTATCTTCGCCCGTCTCCAGTTCAGGCGTGTTGATTTGCAACTGGCCGAAGCTTTCTTCCACTTTGCCCACGGCCGTCACGGTGGTGCCGGGCTGGAGCTGTTTCAGGATATGGGGCTGGTTGAACCAGGTGAGTATGACCGTGCCGGTGCCGTCGTTGAGGGGGAACTCCGAGATGGTCATGCCGCGCCGGGGGCTTTTGGTTTTCAGCGTTCCCAGCTTGCCCTGCACGGTTTCCACCGCCCCCGGGCGCAGGCTGGCGATGGGCCGGATGGTGGTGCGATCTTCCCAGCGGCGCGGCAGGTGCAAGATCAGGTCGCGCACGGTGTGCAGGCCCAATTTGTGCAGGCGGGCGCCGGCCTGGGGACCGACGTTTTTCAGATACATAACCTCGGAGTCCAGTTCCAGATTGCCTTTGGCCGCGGGCGGAGGAGCCACGGCGGTGGGTTTCGGGGAAGCTGGCTTGCGCTCGATGCCGGCCAACCGGGCCAGATCCTGGCCGGTTTCCACCAGCGTGTGCTGGCGCTCACCCATGCCCAGGCCGTGGTAGCCGCGCAGCAGGGGGCGAATCGATTGAGTCAGGCGGCGCCCTTCGGCAGGCTCGAGCTCATCGACGGCCGTTTGCCAGCGCTGCACCAGCCGATCCACCTGGTAGCGATCGCGGCAACCGTCTTGATACTCCTTACGCAGCTGGACGACCAGCGCTTCGGCCAGTTCGCGACCCCGCGGGGACAGTGTCAAACGCTCAGCTCTTGGCCACTTTCCTGGTGGCTTTCTTCGATTTGCTGCACCACCCGGTTGCGCAAGGCGCGAGCGGCCACCTTGATACCGTTTTCGATGGTGTCGGCGGTAGCCCGGCCGTGGCATTTGATGACCACGCCCTTGAGGCCCAGCAGCACGGCTCCGCCGTGCTCCGAGTGGTTGATCTCCTGGCGCAAGGTCTTGAGCGAAGGCTTGAGCAGGTGTCCACCCAGTTTGGCCACCGGGGTGCGCAGGGCCGCTTCGCGCACCCGCCCCATGAGCCACTCGGCCACCGCTTCGCTGGTCTTGAGCATCATGTTGCCGACGAAGCCGTCACACACGGCTACGTCCACCTCACCGTTGAAGAATCCGTTGGGCTCGACGTTGCCCACGAAGTTCAGGCCTTCGTGTTTCTGCAATAGTTCGCGCGAAGCCAACACCAGGGCGTTGCCTTTGCCTTCCTCGTTGCCGATGTTGAGCAGGGCCACCCGGGGTTTTTTCTTGCCCATTACCTTCTCGGCATAAATCGATCCCATGGTGGCGAACTGCACCAGGTATTCCGGCTTGCAGTCGGCGTTGGCGCCCAGGTCCAGAGCCAGGCTCTCGGCCGGGCGAGTGGGGAAGACGGCCGCCAGGGCCGAGCGGCGAATGCCTTTGATGCGCCCGATTTCCAGGGCGGCCACTTGATGAAGCGCGCCGGTGTTGCCGGCGCACACGAAAGCTTGAGCCTCGCCCTCTTTGATCATGCGCGCGGCCACCATCATGGAGGCCTGCTTGCGGCCGCGCAATCCCGGGCCGGTCGGCTCATCCATGCGGAAATAATCTTCGCAGTGACGGATCTCGACTTTGGACTTGGCTGGAAGCAACGCTTTGATGCGCCGTTCGTCGCCCACCAGACAAATTTGCACGTCTTTGGTGGCTTTGGCTGCATTGGCGGCGCCCAGGACGATCTCGTCCGGGGCCTTGTCCCCTCCCATCGCATCCACCACGATCCTCATCGTCCCGTATTTATCCGCTTCGCGCGGGTTTCTCCTGCCTCCGCTCAGACCACCAGCAAGCCGAGTTGTCGCAGGCTGACGAAGCAGCCTTTGCCGATGACCAGGTGGTCATCGAGGTTGAGGCCGAGGAGGCGGCCGGCCTGGGAGAGGCGTTCGGTGAGCAGGCGGTCGTCGTGGCTGGGGGTGGGGTCGCCGGAGGGGTGGTTGTGGGCCACCACCAGCGAGGCCGCGCCGCATTCCAGAGCGGGGCCGAAGACTTCGCGCGGGTGGACCAGGGTGGCGGTGAGAGTGCCGACCGAGACGATTTCGGAACGCAGCAAACGGCGCCGGCCGTCCAGGTAGAGAGCTTTAAACGTTTCCTTGCGACAGCTGCTCAAGTCTTGTAATTGACAATAGGCTTCCTCCGGGGTGGTCACGGGCGGGCCGGCGCTGCCCAGGCTGCGCCGGCCCAGCTCCAAAGCGGCCATCAGGGAAGCGGCTTTGGCCTCGCCGAGCCCGTCCAGGGCGCAGCATTCCGGGAAGGTGAGTTGATAGAGGCGGTTCAGGCCCAGGTCAGCCAGTTGCTGGGCCAGTTGGTAGACCGAGGCGCCTGGACCGCCGCTGCGTAAAATCAGGGCGATCAACTGGTCGTCACGGAGTGCTCTGATGCCCTTTCGGGCAAGGGTTTCTCTGGGTAAAGTGCTGTTGTCCATGGGACCAGCCTAGCTGATAGCCGGGACCGGCAGGTTGCCTCAGCATGTCCAAAGGATGTCTTTTATTATTTGCGGCCGGGGATTCTCATTCCAAAGCGGGTCCACTCCAGTTCAAACTCCACGCTGCGGGTAGCCATTTGGAAGGCCAGCTCATTGTCCAGGCTAATGTCCGCCACGACATATTCCACGCCCATCTCGGCCAGCTCCAGCATGGCCTGGCGGACCAGAATCCGCGCCCCCAGACGCCCCCAGAATTCCGGCAGCAGGTTGAGATCATAGAGGTAGGCGGCACTGGCTCCATTTTCCTCAATGCGCATCCCCAGTTTATAGAGCACGTAGCCCGAGGGTTTGTCTTGCCAGCAAATGATGCGTCCCCAGACCGGACAGTCAGGAGCGAAATTCAAACTCAGATAATGAGCACCGGAGCGCAGGATGATTTCGTCGCGATCGACCACCCGGTTGGCGGGCACGTAAAAGTGGCTGCCCTGGCTGTGCAGATTGGCGATAAAAAAGGTGTCCAAAGCAGTGGCCGGACGTACGATAAACTGGCTGCGGTTAGGCTTCCCCACCACCGGGGCCAGCAGGCGCCGGAGTTCCGGCAAAAATCCCCAGGTAAGGAAAAGCTCCTCCTCACCCGGTTGGGCGCGGGCCACCAGGTAGCCATTGCCGGCCTGAGCGGCCTGGCGTAGAAGAGTCGGCAAGAACGGCTTGAGATCGCGGCCCCAATCCCAAATCCTGGACTGGCGCTCGCCTGTGACCGTTTCCACCTCGCCGCGCAGTAGAACGGCGTAGTCGTCCGGGTTCTGACTGACCAGCACGAGCAGATTGGGCTGGGCCAGCATGGTCTCCCAGCCATCCATGTAGCGCTGAGCCAACTGCCGGCTGCGCTCCGCGGGAAGAACCCCGGTGTGAGGATGAGGAGGAAAGGGCCTGGCCGCGGCCATCCGACAGAACCAGTCGCGGTCCTCGGGGCGGGCGCGACGCAGGATCACTCTCCGGCGGCCGCGGCTTCCTCGCCCTTCTGGGCGGCTACATCCTGGGCCGCGTCCACACGCCAGAGGCCGCCTTCGACATCGCGCAATCCGGCTTCCACTTCGGCCATATCGTGTTTCTGGCCGTAACTGGCCATGCGCAACAGACCGCCCTGCATCTCTTTGGCGGCCAGCGACATCTCCTGATAAATTTTGACGGCATCCGGCGGCATCTGGGTCAGCTGGTGCTTCATATAGGCGCTCTCGTAGAGCTCCAGCGCGGAGTTGACGAACTGCAGCACCTCGTCCACGCTGGCCAGAAAATCTTCGGAGGTGAGGGTGCCGGCCAGCAGGCCGTCGCGAGCTGCTTTGAGCTTGAGCAGGTTCTTCGCCTCTCCCATCGCCACTTTGCGGAACAGGACCTGCTTTTGGCCTTCCGCCGCCACCAGTAGATCGAGTGGGGCCACGTCAGGATCCAGTCCCAGCGATTCGCCGCAGTTTTCGCAAAACTCCGAATATCCGCTGGTACTCTCGCCGCAGGCGGGACATTCCACCATCGACATCTGGCCCAGAGCTTGAAAGTATCCCAGAGAGTCTTCGTCTTCCACTTAAAACCTCCAAAAAACAAAGAACCCCGGCCGTTTCTGAAAACGGGCCAGGGTTCCCTGCGTCGAGTGAAAAGCTGTTTAGGCGAAACCTTTGAGAGCATTGCCCGCTTCGTGAGCGTGGGCATATTTGGCGTATTCTTTGTCGTTGTTGTTGCCCTTCATCTTACCTATCGCCTGCAGCGGGGCGGTGAGGAAGTCCAGGAAAGGGTTGCGGTCGGGCTTCTCGGGGCCTTCCTTGTCCTTGCAATGATGGTGATGATGGATATGACCGGGGCCGCCGGCTTGTCCACCTCCCTGGTTGATTGCGATGGCGATGTTTGTATTTCCGATGGCCATGTTGGTTTGGTCCTTCCTGCTGATAAGTTAAGGCCAATTTACACGTACTTTGGTGAAAAGTCGATGACCGGATTGTAACGTTGTTGTAACAAACTTTCGGGTAAAGGCCGGAACCGTTTACAAAGGGTACCTGGACGGCCTGCAAAAGGTGAGCTTATGAAAAGACTGCTCGGCTTGACGCTGCTGCTCTGCCTCTCCTGGGCAGCGGTGGCGGAAACCTATCGTTGGAGCGACCGGCGGGGAGATAAAGCCAGCGTCACTCATCCGGGCGTGCCCAAAAATCCGGCCCTGGCCAAGGCTTTCAAGGCGAGGTTTTTCCCCAATCCGGAGCGCCTCCACGATCCAGATTTTTTGGTCGACTGGGAAACCACTGTGGTAGTGGGCCGCTCCACACCCCACTACTACAGCGCCGTCAGTCGTGGACTGACTTTATACAAGAACTCCAAGGGCGAGGTCATCGGAGCTCATCCGGGTAAGATCATGGAGACTTTGACCTGGGACTTGCGCAAAAATAAAGAAGTGACCCTGGAGCAACTGATTGAGCGAGCCCAATTTTCCAAGTTGGCGCGTTTGATCGGCGACCACGCCGAAGCTCGGGAAGCTTTCAGCGCTCAGGCTCGCTACGGCTTTTACCTGCGTAAAGACGGAGTGGCGTTTTACGATCCGGACGCACCTCACGTCTCCTTTGGCATCGAATCGGTCGTGCCTTACGCCGAACTGCTGCCGCTGGCGGCCCCCCATTCTCTACTGCTCGACAGCGGAGTGACCGGCCACTGAGAGGCTTCAGTGCGAAGGTCTGGGAGCGCCGGCCGGAGGGTAATTCTGAGGGGGAGCGGCCATTGCTTCGCCCGGCATGGGTCGTTGCTCGGGATTTTGGCTGCAGGTGGTATGACTTTGAGCTTCCCCGGTGCTGGCCAGTCCGGCCGCGGCCGCCAGGGCGCCGCCCACGAAGAGCAAGTCGGTGAGAAATCTGCGGCGACGATAGTCGGACATGACCTCTCTGTAGCCATCGGCTCTGTTTTGTTCCGGGAGGATGTGGTAGATTCTTGGAATGAAGTTCGCTCTCTTGTTCTGCATTGGCGTCCTGCTCACCACTCTGGCCGGAGCCGAGCCGGCTAAAAAGGAGTCCGTGCCGGTGAATTTGCCGGTCATCGAGATCCACAGCGAAACTCCCACGGCCAGCCCGGGCAGGCCGGCGGCGGCTAACAGCACCTACGAGCTTCCTCCTATCGAAGGCCAGAAGGCCGAGAAGATGTCGGGCGCCGGGCGCACTTACTGGGGCGGGCCTTACGGCATGCCGGCCGGTCCCGGCAGGGCCTGGCCCAGCGCCACGGCTCCGGGAACTCCCGGTGCTCCAGCCGGCGGACTGATGAACCCGGCAGGTGTCCCCGGCCGCTTCTGATTTTTGCAACGGTTGCGCAACCCGGTTCCTCCAGAATGCCTCCATCGCTAAATAGAGGAGTACCCCATCCGTGCGAGCCTGGACCGTCGAAGCCCTACTGTTTCTCATCTACTTTGCCTTTGGCATCTCCTGGTTCGCCTTTTCGCCTCTGCGCGGCGATATCGAGAGCTTCTACCACATCAGCAAGCTGGAAGGCGGCGCTCTCTTCTCCTCGGTCTCGATGGCCAAATCGTTTGTGCCGGTGCTGGCCGGTTTTCTGGTGGCCGGACTGGGATTGAAGCGCAGTGTGCAGATCGGCGCCCTGCTGTGCGCGGTGGCCGTGGTGGTGCCCTTCAGCCCGGACTATAAAACCATGCTGATGCTGCGCTTCTGGTTCGGCGTGGGCGGCGCGCTGGTGGTCACTCTGATGGGACCCATCGTGATGCAGCTCTTTCCGCGTGAAAAACTACCGATGATCAACGGCCTCAACAACGTGGCCGTCAACACCGGCATCGTCACGGCTTTTCAAATTGTGCCCGCTCTTCAGGAAGGCTATGCCTGGCGCACCATCCTGGTGGGTTGCGGACTTCTCTCGCTGGCGCTGGCGGTGCTCTGGTTCTTCTTGGGAGCGGACGCCCCGGCCGGTGCCAAAAAGGAAACAGCCTCCTTCACCGAGGTGGCCCTGCGCAAGGAAACCTGGTTTATCACCCTCGCCTTCACCGGCCCGCTGGCCCTCTATCTGTTGCTCAACAGCACGCTGCCGCAGCACTTCGTCGTCTACTTCGGCCTGGAAGCCAAAGCCGCTTCGGCCCTGACCAGCCTGTTCAACCTGGTGGGGATTCCCACCGCCATCTTCAGCGGCTGGATCACCGGTAAACTGGGCCTGCGCCGCCCGCTCATCCTCACCGCCGGCCTGCTGATGCCGCTCTGCTCGCTGGGCCTGTGCTTTGCGCCCTTCCAGGCCTTGCGCCTGGCCTGCGCCATCGGCCTGGGCTTCTCGCTCTTCCTCTACGTGGCCCCGCTCTTCACCATCCCGATGGAGCTGCCCGGCTCTAACGCGGCCTTCGTGGCCCGGCTGAACGGCATTGTCTTCAGCGGCGCCTACCTGCTCTCGAGCCTGTCCCCGATGATCGTGGGCTATCTATTCGATAAGTCGGGCTCTTACAGCGCCGGCATGGCCTTCTTTTGCCTGACATCCAGTTTGCTGGCCCTGGGCGGCTGGCTCTTACCCGAGACCGGGCCGCGCGCTAGAAAGGCCTGGTGAGTCGCCAGGAGGGGCTCAGGTTGCCGCCGTGGGGGACTCACCCCCGCCTTGCCCGCGGGTGAGTCGCCGGGAGGGGCTCAAGCGCTAGCCTTTGACGGTCTGAGTCAGCTTCTGAAAATCGGCCTTGCTGACGTGGGCGATGTTCTCGCCCGGGCTTTTGTCCCAGTGAGCGCGGCGCGCGTCGGAAGTGAAGCGCAGCGGGTCATCTTCGTCACGGGCGAAACTGGCCACCACATCGGGCACGGCGCCCAGGCTGGTGCGCAGTAGCCAGTCTTTGGCGGCGGCCCCTTCCTGGCCGATTTTGACCTGGTAGAGCGGGCTGCCCTGCAGAATGCGAATCAGGCTGGCCTGGGTGACGGCCTGCAATTGGTCTTCCGGGGTGCTGTCCTGATGCAGGACGACCGCGATTTTATCTTGTTGCACGTCCAACATGTAGTTGCGCGGGCCGTACATCTCGGTGAGTTGGCGGAAGCGCGCCGGATCTTTGACGAAATCCGAGAGCGGCGCTCCCAGCTTGAGCTTTTTGAGTTCGGCCTTGTCGGCTTTGCCGACATCGAGCCACTTGTGGACGTGCTTGCTGATACGTTTTTCCGTGACCGGATCGAGATCCAGCGATTTCACGTAACCGTGAGTGGCGAAGAGTTTGCCGGCCGTGGCCGCGGCCATCAGCACTGGAGTGGCTGCCGAGCCGATGTAGTGGGAACCGAGCTTTTCCAGGCCAAAGCCCAAACCTGCTCCGATGATGCTGGCCAACATGTTCTGGTTGTTGTTTTTGGAGCGCATCTCGCCCAGGTTGTTGTCGCGGGCCTGATGCAGTTCGATGGGGGCCTGAGCCGCGCTTTTAACGGTGGTGCCGAAGGCTTTAACGGCGTTAGCGGCCGGTGCGATGGCCAGGAAAGCGCCTGGAGCGACGGCCAGGGTAGATTCCATCATGGAGCCGACCGCGTGTACATACTCGCCGGTAGTCACCCAGCCTTTGGGATCTTTGTCGGCCTGACGGCCGAACTGGGAGCCGGCGAATTTGCCGATCCCGTCGATGGCATCGCGCACCATCCAGGCCAGGCCCACCGTCAGAGGACCGTTGCCGATGCCGACGGCGTTGAGGGCGGCGGCCGTGCCCAGGTAGCTTTGCACCGAGCCGGCCAACTCCATCGTGAAATTCCAGCGGCGGCTGGGAACGTAATCAGCGCTGACCGAATCCGGCATTTTAGACGGTAACAGTAGATTTCTCATGAAGCTGTCACCTTTGGACTTTAGCTTGTCAGAGCCGGGCATCGGCCGGCCGTCCCCCCCGTAAAGGATCACCTGATCCTGGGACGTTTCGTAGGCGAGAACGTCCGGCTGGCTGGCCTGGGGGGCTCGGTTGGCCGGGGTGCTGGAGCCACTCGACTGGGTGATTTTCATGCCTCGATTTTATTCCGCGCCGGCCTGTCGGTTCCCCCGAAGTACGCCAAGTTTAACTTTTACCGAAGACATTTATCCCGCGTTTTTTCCAGGAAGCCCCTGGGCCCGGACCGAAGCCGCCGCCCATGAGTGAAAAACGTGTCGTCATCATCACCGGAGCCTCGCGCGGACTGGGCGCGGCTACGGCCCACTGGCTGGCCAAAAAGTCGGTCAAACTGGTCCTCAATGCCCGCAACGGAGAGTTGCTGGAGAAGGCCCGCCAAGAGTGCCAGCAGCTCGGGTCCGAGGTCCTGGCCGTGGCGGGGGACGTGGGCGATCTGGAAGTCTGCCAGAAAATCGTCAGCGCCGCCAGCGATAAATGGGGACGCATCGACGCGGTTGTCAACAACGCGGCCGTTATTGATCCTATCGGTATTTACACCAACGTCGACATGGAAGCCTGGTCGCGGGCCATGCAGATCAACCTGGTCGCACCTCTCTATCTGGCTCGACTGGCTTCGCCCTGGCTGCTGCAGAGCAAGGGCAAAGTGGTCAACGTCAGCACCGGCGCGGCCGTGCATCCGCTGGCCGCGTGGTCGGCTTACTGCGCCAGCAAAGCCGGACTGCACCACCTGACCCGCTGCATGGCCGTCGAGCAGCCTCGCATCATCGCTGTCTCGTTACGTCCCGGGGTGATCGACACGGCCATGCAGGACCAGATCCGCAAAGACGGGCCGGGCCACATGCCGCCCGATATGCTGCAATACTTCCAGCAGCTCAAGGAGACCAATCGGCTCGAACCCCCCGAGGTGCCGGCCAAGTCCATGGCCTGGCTGGCCCTCTACTGCCCGCCCGAGTGGAACGGCGAGATGATCGAATACACCGACCCCCGGGTGGTCAAGGAGTCCGCCGCCGTCTTCGGCGATTAGCAATTGCCGTAGGGTGCTTCGCCAAGAAGACGAAGTCTTTTCTTTATGAAGAGTCTGGCAAGAGAAGAACAGGCGCGCCTGACCGAAGCTTGTGCTTCGGTTGGGGTAGTGGCGCTCTATGCCCACGGCTCCCAGGTTCACGGCCGGCGCAACTCGGAGAGCGATTTGGACTTCGCATTCTTGCTGGCTCACGCTGCCCTGGCCCCTCCGGCTGTGAATCGTCTTCTCCCTTTGCTGGCGGAACTTTACGAATCCGAAGAGTTCCAGATCGATCTGCAAGATTTGCGTGGCGCCCCCCCCCTCTTTCGCTGGCGAGTCATCGAGAATGGGAGGTTACTGGTGTGCCTGGACACCAATCAGTTGGCGCGATTTCATGCCGCTTCGATCAGCGAAGAGCGGGACCGAGAGTATTTCCTGAAACCCATCCGCGAGGCCATGCATGCCAGAATCCGGAGCGGTCGCTTTGCCTCCTGACCGAGATTTTATCGACGAAAGTCTGGCTTCTCTCGAAGAGAACCTGCTTTTTCTTCAGCAACTGTCGCAAAGGCCCGCCGACCAGTTTTTGCGCAGCAAAGAAGCGACCTACAGTGCCGCCTACGCTTTGACCATCAGCATCGAAGCCATCGCCGGCATCGCCAGCCACCTGCTGGCTTCCCTGAATCATCCGGTTCCCAAAGGCATGGCGGACAGTTTCGAGTGCTTGTTTCAAAAGGATATTCTCAAGTCCTCAGGTCTGGTGGAACGGCTCGGGCAGATGAGCCGTTTTCGCAACCTGTTGGTGCATCGCTACTGGAATGTGGACTATGCTGTAGTCCACCAAATCCTTCAGACCCATCTGGACGACTTTCGGCTCTTCGCCCGGGAGATTCAGAACTTTCTTGATTGAGGGCGCGGAAGGGGGATTGGCACGGCCGTGCGAAATCGCGCCCGATGTTAGAGACGAAACTTGAATCCCTGGAAGAGGCCCTGCAGGTTCATGAATCCCGGGTCGATGATTTGAAAGCTGTTTGCCAGCGTCTGACCAAAGCCGTAAGTGCCTGGAAGAAGGCCTGCGTGGAGGGCGACGTGGGGGCGCGCCAGCGAGCCCAGTCCAAAGTGGAAGAATTGCTGCCCCTTTCGCTGGAGCGCGCTCAGGAGGCCAGCAGCTCATGGGAATTTGACTCGCGCGCTTACCTGGAAAGCGGTCGCTGGCGGGAGGACGTGCAGGCCGCCGCCGACAGCCTCGGGGTCAAGGTGATCATCGATGGTGAGACGTTGGTCTCGTCGCCGGTGCTGGTGCGCAGCCAGCCGAGCGGTTCCCGTTTGAAGATCGGCAAGAACGCCTGGTCCAAGCTTCACCCGCGTGCGGTGGCCGCGGAGCTGAAGCGCCTGCGGGACAAGAAGTCGGTTTCCGGCCCTCAGGAATTTCTTGAATGTCTTTACCTGGCCTGGCAAGATCTGACCAAAAATGGAGCCACCGTGGCCACTTTCCAGGAGATCTACGAGCGCTTCGCGGCCGCTCCCGGCTGGAAGAAGGAAAACAGCCCGGCCCAGTTCGGCCAGGATATCTATGCCCTGGCCCGTTCCGAGGTCCGTCTGACCCGCTCGGGGAAACGCTTTCATCTGGAACATCCCTCGGCCAAGGTCAAAGAACGGGATGTCTTTACGGTTTATCGAGAAGACGGCCAACCCGTGCGCTACTACGGCATCGAATTTCGCTGATGGCTGCTGTCTCCAACCAGGAAATACCGGTGGACGCCTGGCTGAAGATTCTTCTAGACGACTATCTGAATCAGTTTGTGGCCGCCGGAGGGTCGGCCGTCAAGGTGGTCAGCGGAAGCGAAGAGGTGCTGGCACGGGTCCGCCAGCGTCTCGCCGAGCAGGCTCAGCAAAGCGGATTCTGGCATGCCCACCTCGACCCGGCCGAGTTGGAGGAAAGCGGCAAGAAGAAGGATCTCCACCGCATGGATCGCTTCTTTTTCGAATGCACGCGGGCAGTGGACTACAAAGCCTGGTCGGCCATCCAGGTCCGGCGCCATCTGGAATCGCGGGGAGTGCGCATCGGTCCGGACAGAGCCCTCAACGATCTGGAAGCGATCGCCGGCGACAACAGTAGAGACCCGGCCGACTTGATGCATCAATACCAGGCCGAGCTGGCCACTCCGCAACTCCGAGACCACGGAATGGCGCGAGAATTCCGCACGGCGGTGACGGCCTTGGGGCGGGCTCAACTGATGCCCGACGCCAACAGTCCGAACATCGAGGAGGTATTGCTGGCCTGGTTTGCCGGTCAGACCAGGCCGGGAGGCGCCACCGCCCTGAAGAAGATTCAGATTTACGAGCGCATCTCGCAGTCGAATGCCCGGGCCATGCTCGCCTCTTTCTGTCATTGGCTCCCTCAATTGGGCCATCCGGGCCTGGTGGTTACTTTGGATCTGCGGCCTTATGAAGGCAAGAAGCCGACTGCCGCCCAACTCCGCGAACAGAAGATGCTGAGCCTCAATGAGGCGATCGAGGCCGGCCTGGGCAAGGACGAGTTAAATGCCGTCCTGCACGCTCCCGATCCGACCGGCCTCTACTACACCGACCTGGCTTATCAAAATATGCTCGCTCTGCTCCGTCGCTTTATCGATGAGATCGATAGCTTCGAGCGGTTCTTGCTGGTGGTGCTGACCAGCCGATCCTTTTATGATCTGGGTAGCCCGCGCAACTACCACAATTACGATGCTCTGCAAACCCGTATCGGGCTGGAAGTGCGGGGAGCGAACCAGGCCAATCCCAGCGCCGCTCTGGTACATCTGGCAGGTGCGCTGTGACCGCCGATCAGATGCGCGCCCGGGCCGCCATCGAGGGCTTGCGCTCCGGCGTTCCCAGCCGGCACGCCGTGGCCCAGTTGGGAACCACCCAGACGGAAATCAAAGCTTCCTTTGAAACCGCTCTGGAGGAGCTAGAACGCGGAGCGCCCTGTAAGCCGCTGGTCATCAGCGCCAACTTCGGCTCGGGCAAGACCCATTTGCTGGAATATTTGCAGGCACTGGCGGAAGAACGCAATTTTGCCTCCAGTTACCTGGTGGTCAGTCCGGAAATGCCGCTCGGCAATGCCCCGGTGGTGCTCAAAGCCTTGAGTGAGAACGCCCGCGCTCCCGGACGCCTGGGCAAAGCCCTGCGCACCCTCTACAGCGATCTGCCGCCCCGTGCCGATCACTTTCTGTCCGTACGTGAATGGCTGGCGGAGTCGCCCGATATCCACGATCGATTCCGCGCCCTTCTTCATCTCTACACGGAGTTCGTGTCCGATCCCGAGCTTCGCTTCCAAATTTTGGGCGACTTCGAAGGCAAGCCTCTGCTCAAAACTTTGATCCAACAAAAACTCAAGGAAATCGGCGCCGCTTCCAGCTACGATTTGAGAAATACCCCGCGAGTGGCTCCGCTGGCCCAGCAACGCATTCAGCTTTTTGCCAGGCTGTTGCGCGCCGGCGGCCTGGGCGGGGTGGTGGTGCTGGTGGATGAACTGGAGCGCATGGCCCAGTTTTCCAAAAAGCAGCGCCTGGCTGCTTACGAGCAACTGGGCTGGTGGTCCCAACTGGCCAGCCAACCCGGCAGCGGCGTCTTACCTGTCTTTGCCATGACCTCCAGCTTCGTCAACACCTGTGTGTTGCCCGATGAAGCCAGTGGCTTTCTGCTGGCGCAAGATGATCGGGATCGGCTGGCCCAAGCCGGAGTCTCCATGCTCAAAGGCAATCTGCGCCTGATCGATCCCGACCGCAGCGAAATCGAATCGGTTCGCTACCGCATCAAAGCGCTCTATGAAGAAGCCTACCAGCTGGTCGCTCCGGATTACCAGGATGATTACTATGAAGGCAGCACTCCCATCCGCCAACGCATTCGGCGCTGGGTCACCCAGTGGGATCTGCACCGCTTTTATCCCGACCAGTCTCCCCAGGTGAAGATAGAAGAGCTGAGCTTCGATTCGACACCGATTGATGACAGCGAATTGGCCCAGGACGGTTAGCCTGCCCATTCCCCATCGCAAGCCGGGAGAGGATGGAATCGCGGCTTTTTTAGAAGTGGTCTGGCTGGAGCCGGCTCGGACCTTTTACGGGGCCATTTTACTGGTGGACTCGCAAGGCGGTCCGCTCGAATTCGTCTACAATTCGCTGGCCGCTCCGGCCGGATTTCTCTGGCCGGAAGCCCAGGTCCGCCGCCAGGGTGTGCCGGCGTTGGTGCGTACGCTCTTTTCCGGCTGCCGCCGCGACCCCGATCTGCTGATCGCTTCCCCCGACCTGGGCGACCCGGAATTTTGCCGCCGTGAAATGTCTCCAACCATTCCCTTTGCGCTGGCCGAACCGGCCACCGACCAGGCGCCCGCCCAGTGGACCTGGCTCAACGCCCCGCCCACTCCGCCTATGCGCGCCTACTCGCTGGCGCACACCTTGCAACGTCGGGGACTGGCCAGCGAACCCTTGGAACGGGTCCGGGCCGGATTGCGCGAAGTCTTTCCTTACGCCGCCTGGGGTGAGCCATGAGATGGCCGGTGCCGGAGTTGCTACCGGATGAGCCCGCCGTCCTGGAAGCCCGGGGGCTGGCTCTGAGCAGAGCGCTCTCGGTCACCCTGCTGCGCCCGGGCTCCGGTGACGGAGCCAGCCAGGAAGCGAGTGAGGCCAGTCCCCTATCAGGGATGAACGATGACCTGCTCAAACGCCTGATGTCGGCCTTGCAGGCGCCCATCTATCTGGATTTGGAGAGCGGCGTGCTGGAATGGCCCTTTCCCCTGCTGCCCTACCAGCAGTTGGGGATTTCCACGCTGATCCAGAACCAGCAGTTGCTGCTGGCCGATGATATGGGACTGGGCAAAACCGTGCAGACCATAGGGGCTTTGCGCCTGCTACTGCATACCAGGCAAATCGAGAGCGCCCTGGTCGTTTGCCCTTCGGCGGTGGTGCGCCAATGGGCCCGGGAATTTCGTATTTGGGGGAGCGAACTAAGAGTGGTGCCGGTGATCGGTCCGGCTCCCCGGCAATCGCTCTGGCGCCGCCCGGCCCACGTGAAGCTGGTCAGTTATGAGACCCTGCGCGCGGACCTCCAGCTGATTGCCCGGGAGCGATGGGGTGTTTTAGTGCTGGATGAGGCCTCGCGCATCAAGAACCGGGAAACTTCGCTGGCCCGGACCTGTAAGCGGGTGACCAGCCAGAGGCGTTGGGCTCTGACCGGAACTCCGCTGGAGAATCGATTGGAGGACGTGGTTTCGTTGCTCGAGTTCCTGGCCGGCGCTCCGCAGCGCTTTGGCTCCCGCCAGCAACTCATGCAAAAGCTTCAGGAGGTGCAATTGCGCCGGCGCAAGTCGGAGGTTTTGACGCAATTGCCGCCCCGTCGGGTGCGCGAGATCGAAGTGGAACTCGGTCCGGGCCAACGCCGAGCCTACGACGAAGCCGAAACTCAGGGAATCGTGCAGTTGCAGTCCCAGGGGCCGGCCTTGCGGGTGACGCAAATTCTGGAGCTGATCGTCCGGCTCAAGCAACTTTGCAATCATGACCCCGTCACTGGCGAATCGGCCAAGTTGCAAGACATTGCCCGGCGTATGGAGGTTCTCGTGGCCGAGGGACACCGGGCGCTGGTCTTTTCCCAATTTACCGATGAGCAATTTGGCGTCGGGCTGGTTTGCCGATTTCTCAAGGATTACCGTCCGCTGGCCTACACGGGTTCCATGTCGGCCGCCCAGCGAAACGAGGCCACTCAACGCTTTCTTCAAGACCCCCGGCACAAGCTGCTGGCGCTCTCGCTACGGGCCGGCGGCGTAGGACTCAATCTCCAGTCGGCTTCCTACATTTTCCACCTGGACCGCTGGTGGAACCCGGCCATCGAGGAACAAGCCGACAGCCGCGCCCACCGCCTGGGCCAGCCCTACCCGGTGGAGGCTTTTCGCTATGTCTGCCTGGGCACCATTGAAGAGCGTATTTCGGCTATCCTGAAAGGCAAGCGCCAGCTCTTTGAAGAGACGGTCGACGGTCTCAGCATGGATCTGGGCCATAGCCTCTCCGAGGCTGAACTGAAAAGCCTCTTCCAGCTTTAAGCGCTAAGATAAGACATTATCCGTCAGTTGGCTCGACACAGCCATCAGCCCTGGCAAGTTCCATTCCAAGCATCTGAGAGGGACTCTATTTCGCAGATGGTGAGGCCTGTGAGGTCTGCAATTGTATGGAGGTCTACTCCCGAAGCGCGCATCCGGAGGGCGATCTCTCGGCTCGCCTCTTTGCGCCCCTCAAGATGCCCCTCTTTACGGCCCTCGCGGCGACCTTCTTTGCGCCCCTCTTTGCGTCCCTCGCGGTGCCAACTGGTGGTGTAGGTCATAACCGTCTCCTTCTCTTCTTGAGGTAGTAATTCCAGGATGCGTTCAAATGTCCTCACTTCTTCAGCATTGAGCTTCAGGTAGCTCTCCACGAAATGGCCGATGACTACGGCCTTGTCATAATCTACCCTCAGATTGGCCAGCATACGCAAGCACTCGGCCTTGACCCGAGGGCGGTCTTCGGCTCGAATGGCCATTCGGGCCATCAGGGCACTGGCCACGGGGTTGGGCTTTTTGAGGAAGGCCCGCCAGTCCAGGTGGGCCAGCTCAATGGTGTGGTAGCGGAAGGTTACGGTGTTTAGGTTGTGGCAGCGGATATTGTATTCGGTCGGCCGGGGTTTCCTGGCTCGGGCAGAGAAAACACAGATCGGGTAGATCTGGTTCGTGTCATATAATTCGAGCAAACGGCGGAAGTACATGAACATTCTCTCTGGCATATTCTGGTGATTCTGGGCCTCGTGCTCCAAATGGACGATGATGGACGCCTGGTCGCCGTCAAGAAGATGCACCCGAACTACGAGGTCTTTCTCTCTGCGCCGGAGTCCGGGTATTTTCCCCAGGCTCTCCTTGTCCAAAAAGACGGGACTGCGGGAACGGACGATGCGCTCCCAGAGTGTCGGAGCAAAGAGCTCGAGGAAGTCGTAGAAGTAGAGGCTGATGAGTTTCTTGAACAGTCGGTCGTGGCTCATACCCCCAGCCTAGCGCTGGCCGGGAAGAGAAGGTGTCCTCAGTTTGTCTATTCTATGAACTTTGGTATTCGTGTGCCAGCTCTCATTCGCCCCAAGAGCCGGGCCGGCTTCGGCCCGAGCTGCGTGAGCGCTTCGTGTTGGCTTTCCGACATCAGAGAGAGGCCGGACTACTCTTCGGCGATCAGATTTAAGCGCACCAGTTGGCGCAGGCCTTCATCGAAATGCTGCTCGCTGCCCGGCAGCAGATCGATCCAGGCGTGGCCCAGAAAGGTCTCCAGGCTGCCGCGCACGGCGCGCACGCGGAAGCTTTCCAGGAAATGCTTTTGAACGGATTTGGCCAGGCTGCGGTCGGGTACGTCGAGATGGACGCTGCCGTTCTGGTAGTGGATTTCCCCCGAGGCGAATTCGTCGCGCTTGCGGCCTTCGCGCGTATTGCGCAGTCGGTAGAGAATCATTTCAGGAGATACTCGATGTAGTCATAGATAGAGCGGTCGAAGTCGTACAGGTCCTGGCGCGTCCAGAGCGGCTCGAAACAATCGTTGTCGGCCAGATACGATTCGACCGCCTGAGCGAAGTAATGGGCGGGCGAATGGGAGGACATCAAGTCTCCGAAGCGGTGGCCGCCTTCCAGGCAGACCTGGTAGCTGGCTTTGACGGCGGCCGATTTGGAGCTGGCGAAATTCTCGCCGCCCATGGCGTGGTCCCAGAGATGGGCGAAATAATAGAAGACCGGATGAAAGCCGCGCGGCGCCTGGCTGACGCAATCGTCCTCCACCAGGCAGAGTCGTAAATCGGGCAGGTAAGCCGCCCCTTGCAGGTCGTTGTGGCCGCAGTTGGCCAGTTGCGGATGAGCCAGCAGCGGCTCTCCCGGCGGCAGCAAATAGACCTTGGCCTGGGCTTCGATGCATTGCTGCAGTACCCGGCGGCCGAAGCGCGAGAGCAGTTGGCCGAGCTTGCGGAAGCCCGGCTGGCTGCTGTCGCCGGTCACCAGCCGTTCCAGCAAGATGGAGATTTCCTCGGGCAGGGCGGCCTCGGGAGCTTCCTCCTGGCCGGGCAGGGCTTCTTCGGGAGCCTCCGGGTCCCAGTGCGCCTCCTCGGCAATCAAAAAGCCGCTGGAGAAATCGAGCAGGCTGCCCAACGAGGATTTCTTGCCGGAAGGTCCGGCCTCGGCCGTTGCCGCGACCTGCTGACCCGCCTGGAATTTTTCGGCGGCGGGAGTCTCAGGTTCTTGGGCCCTGGCCTCGCTCGCCGAAGTTGGAGGAGTCACCGGTGTTCTCTCGCCGGCTTCCCGAGCCGGTGGCGGGCTCGGCGCGGCGGCGGCGGACGGTTCTTGGGCCGGCACCGGGTCCTCGGCCACGCCTCTCGAGGTGGACGGGGGGGGTGTGAGCGGAGTGCCTTCCAGATCGCCTTCGTCCTGGCTGGGAGCACCCTCGACCTCGGTTTCCTCTTTGTTGGGAGCGGTCCTGTCCTCCGGCTCGGACGGCTCTTCCTCTCCCTCCTCCTCTTCTTCGGGCGGCTCCTCCTCGTCTTCTTCCATTTGCTCTTTCCACATTTGAGCAAATTGCCTGGCGCCTCGCCCTCCGTAGTCGTCCGGGTCCATATCGCCGAGCATATCGTCGGACATGGAACTGGAATCGGCGGACAGGGCCGACTTGTCCACGTCCCCGGCCTTCTCAGCCTTGCGTTTGGCTTCTTTGTTGCCCTGTAAACGCAAATTGTCACTCGATTTCTGAGTGACTTCGGTCAGGCGGGTCTGATTGACCTGATAATAAATCGGATCCACGTTGGGCTAAGGTTCTTCCTCAGCTAAAGAACAGCCTGTTAGGGAAAGGTTCAGGAGTTTTTGAGCCGGGAGCCTTATGCTCTACATCATGCGTATCAGCCAACTCTCCCCCTTACGTCTGCAGACGATTGCTCGCACGACCAGAGCCGTGGAAAAACCGGAACTGCCCGGCGACGCGATGGAAATTTCGGCCCAGGACAAAGGCCCTTCCAAACGCTGGGTGGGGGCTCTGGCGCTGGGTGGTATGTCGGTGGCCTGCATGCTGCTCAGCGGTTGCGGCCACCAACTCAGCCCCGAGCAACTGGGAGCCACCTTGCCGGTGCAGACGGCGGCCCAGGACGGCCAGCAGGCGCTACGCTTCGAAGTGATTCCCAACGCCATGGGCAAGGTCGACATCATCCGCCAGACCCACACCGAAAGCGTGCCTGATTCCGACGGCAAGGGCAGCCACAGCGAAACCGTCAAGGACGATCTGCAGCCGGTGGGCGTCTATCTGGGCAACGGCCTCTACCTGGACGCCGGCCTGAACGTCAGCCTGGTGCCCGATCGTGTGCTGCACCAACCGATCATTCCGCAAGATTTTCGCCAGATCAACATTCAGGGCCAGTTGGGTTCCTGGAGCCGTAACACCATTACTCAGAACGGCAACCAGGTCAGCATCCGCTCTCCGCTATCTTTTACCTCCACCGTGACCCGCGACTCAGAAAACAAAACCACTTTGCAATTGGGTACCTTCAGTCCCTTCCAGAAATTCAACCGCATCGAGATCACCCGCGAGGGCAACCAAACCGTCATTCAGGGTTGGGCTCCCCACGGTCTGGAAGCCATGAATCGCATTGAAATTACTCAGAGCGGCAATGTCACCAACGTCCATCCCTGGGGGATGCGCGGTCTGGTGGACACGCGCATTACCCGCGAGGCCGACAAGATTACCGTGCAGCGCTTCGGTGGCAGCCTGGGGCGCACCGACATCCAGCTCAACCCCAATGGCGAACAGAAGATTAGCGAACCGTGGAGTCTCGGTTCGCAGACCATCGCGCGCGGCGAGAACGGCCTGAACTATTCCGAGCGCGGGCTGGGCACCACCCACAGCAGCATTTTGAGTCAAGGTAATGATTTTCTGGTACGCGAACCGGGGATTCTCTCGACCACCACGATTACCGTGCAAAAATAAAAGGCCTCGCCGGTTGACGTAGAATTCTCCTGCATGGCGAATTTTGACGATCTGTTGGAGCACCGGCACCGGCTTAAATTCGGTCTGGCACTCGCTCCTTTTCTTGGTCTGGGCAGTTGGTATTGGGCCCTGCACCAACAAGTTGGAGATCCGACACGGCTGGCTTTATGGGAAAACCCGGCCAGTTGGGTCTCGCTTTCTCCTTTCGTGCTGGGCTGGTTCGCTTTGATTTACCGCTTCGTTCCCTTTCTGAACGGACGCATCGGCACGGCCGGCCAGGGCGCTAAGCCCCGGCTCTGGCGTCAGGGCAATCCGACCATCCGCCAGCCTTCCGGTGCCGGCTCCTGGTTAGTGGCCTTGGGATTGCTCAGCATTATGGGCTGCATCGGCATGGCGGTCACCGGTGAAAGTCTGACTCTGACCGCCTTCCCGATGATGTATGTGTCTCTGGCGCTGGTCTTCTTTTTGATCATGGCTCAGGTGCGCTGGATTGAGCTAGATATCGATAGCCTGCGCATCATTCGCCACCGGGTTTGCTACGGTCTGCAGATCAGTGCAGTCCAACCGGAGAAGGAGGCCGTGCGCGCATTGGGCGTATGCCGCGGTAGTTACGCCGGCCCCTTCAAGGTCTTCGCTTTCTGCAAAGACGGCAGCGCCATTCCCTTGTCCCAGGAGTACACCGACCTCAAGCAGATTTCCTTTGAGTCGGAGCGCCTGGCCGACCAGTTGATGGTGCCGCTGTTGCGTAACATGGAGAACCAGTCTCCTGAGACGGTGGCGCGCCACGTGCGCTCGCTCAGCGACGATAAATTGCCGGTTCGTCAAGATTGGGGCGTGGTCACCATGCCCGAAGGTCTGCAGGCCCACCGCTCCATTTATCCCCCTGTTGACTGATGGCGGGAGCTACCGAGTTAGAGCGCTACCTCGAAGACCTGCAGACCGAGGGGAATCTGCAGTCGCGCGGCCAGTTTACCCTGGATTTCCACAAAGCCTTGGAAAAACTCAGCGGCATGGCCCGTCAGAATGTGCACCGCTGGGTCTTTTTCGCGGTCCAGGCGGCGGTTGGCTTCGGTGCCTCCGAGATGCGCATCAGCGCCAGCAGCCAGGCCATGTCGTTGTGCTTTTGGGTCGACCATGCCTGCCCCACGCTCTTAGACGGTTATTCCTTCCAGGGCGTGGAGGAAAAGCCGGACCTGCGAGGGGATCTGGCCGCGGCTCAAAATCTGCGCCAGGCCTTGCTCTGGGGGCGGGCTCTCAATCCCGGCAGTTTTGCGATGATGGTAGAAGGCGACCATCCGGGCTACGTGCTCAACGCCACCGACAACGGGATGGAACACAAAAGCTTGCCCCACAAGCCGGGCGCGCGCACGGCCTGTGCGCTGGTACTGAATCCCGGCAAGGCCTACCTGGGAGTGAATTGGGCCGCCGCCCTGCAGGCCGAGGCCGTCTATCGTTTAAGTTTCTGCCCGGTCCCCTTGCATATGGATGGTTTGGAGCTGAGCCTGGGCGAGAGCAGCTCTCTGATGCGCAACAAGCGCCGCCGCGAAGGCAATGTCAAGCTGTGGGAGCGCTATATTTTCAGCGCCGATCCGGAAGGCGCTTCGTTGGCGGTGGCCCATCCGGTGCTGCAACCGGCCGGCGGCTACTGGGTGGAGGGACGTCCGCCTTTCCTGCGCGACCGCAGTTGGCAACCGGTTTCCAAGGTCTACTGGTTGGATTTTGCCGGGGCCGGAGCGGAAAACACTTGCCTGGCCCAACTGCCTCCCCGAGGATTGTGCGTGGCCGAATGGACCGAGCCGGGCCGGGACGAGCCCCAGCAGCTTTGGCTGGGTATCGACCCGGGGGTGGAGCTGCCCCGCTTCGCAGGCAAGCGAGTGCGCACCCGGGCGCTCTTTACCCGCATGCGCGTGACCGGTAGCTACCTGGTTTTGTCTCGCCACGGCATGCTGCTTGACCCCCTGCCTTTGGAAGGACTGCCCAGCGAGGGTTGGGTGGCGGTGGTGGCTTCCAACTTGATTCACACCGACGCTTCCGGCCTGGTAGTGGTGCAGGACGAGCGCCTGCGGGCCATCCAGCAGTGGGTCAGCGCCGAAATCTACGCCCTCCACCAGCGCATGGGAAAATATCGCGGTTGAATTGATCCACGATTATGGAGATCCGCTTACAACTCTGCCCAGGGCAGTTCATCCATAGTTTACAACTTAAACCGCTGTGTAGGTCGTCTGTTAGAGTGATTGGACATAATACCTGCCACAGGTGGATCGGCTCGGGGAGCGCAAGTCCACTGCGTTAGGGAGTCGGCACGGTATGTTGCGAGCGAGAGAAAGCGTTCTGGTTTTGGAAGATGACGGAGGGTTACGCGAAATATTGTGCGAGGCCCTCACCGATGAAGGCTTTGTGGTGGTCGGCGCTTCCACCGCCAGGCAGGCCGTGGCCTCGGCACTGAAGACCGGTTTTGATCTGATCATCGCCGACATTCGGATGGCCGGCATGGATGGATTGGACGCGGTCGAGGCCGTTCGAGACACTCAGCCGCAGATTCGCACCGTGGTGATGACGGGCTATGCCAGTGAGGCGGACTCGGTGAGGGCCTTGCGCTTGAGAATCGATGACTACCTGTGCAAACCATTTGAAGTGGATGTTTTCCTGCGGGTGGTGGAACGGCAGATCGGGGTGGCCCGGGAACAGGGGCGACTGCAGAAAATTGCCCGGTCCGTGCGTTCTTTAATGATTTGGGCCTTGGAGGGGCGACTCGACGCTTCGGCCCGGCACGCTCGCGGGATCGTTCGCTTGACCGAGCAGGTCGCTCTTCACCTGGGCCTGGGCGAGATGCAGGCGCAGGAGTGTAGGATTTTATGCCTGGCCGAGTATTTGAGACTGCAGGGTCACGAATTGGACTTCACCTTACTGGAGGACAGTCTGGGCGGCCTCTTGCGCAACTGGTTACACCAGTCCGAAGAATTGGAAGAGCAGGAAGATCTGGTCTTGCTGATCGCCCGAGCTGGAGTGCGCAGGCTGGTGCAGCAACCGGAACCGGACTCGCAAGCGGAATTGTCGAAAGCTTTTCAAATCGTAGCCAGCGAGGGAGTCTCGCATAGTTCCGGGCGACAGGCCATCCGCCGGCGCGGCAGTCTGCTCGCCTTAGCCCAGGCCTGCGAAAAAATGGACCCCAAGCAGGCCCAGGAGATCTATCAACAGATACTTCAGGACGGCTCTCCTACTCAGGAATCTCTGAATGCTTCGTTGGGACTATGCCGCCTTCAGCCCGATAAGCTGGCCGGCCTGGTTCCTTCGACCTTGAACCTGGCTCGTCAGGTGGGTCCACTGGCTTTCGCGCAGGCGTCTTTGAATTTAGCTCTCAGTCTGGGCGGCAGCGAGGGGGTCAGCCTGCTCGGCCCAGCCGCCCGGATCTTCCACCAAATCCCTGGTTCCTCCGGAGCCTTTCGGGCCGAGCTGGTGCAATTCGTGCTGGAAAATCGGCCCTTCGAAAATCGCCTGGTTGATTTACTCTTCGGCCTGGAGCAGTTTGCCACCCTGGCGGAGTGGCAGTCCCTCGCGCCCTGGCTCTTCCCTTACTTGAGCGCGCTCCAGGGCCAGTGCCCGCGACCCGAAATATCTCGAGTGTTGCTGCGCCTGCTGCGCCACGCAGGCCCGAGCCTGGTCACGCAAATCTTGAAGAGCCCGGCCGGCGAACGCCTGGCTCTGGTGAATCTGTTTCACGACCAGCGCCAGGGCCTGGCCGAGGCGGTACTCAAAGCTTGGGAAGCGCAGGAAACCAACGAAAGTATCCGGAAAATATTGCGTTCCAAGCGGGCCTCCGACTACGCCGAACCCGCAGCCGCGGTGCTCAGACTTTACAGCCTTGGCCCCATCCAGGTTTCGGTCGGCGATGAGTTGTTGCCCGACTCCGCCTGGGTCAACCGCAAGCACTTACTTTTACTCGTCTATCTGGGGCTTTTTCCGCAAAGGCACTCAGAAGATATGATTATCGATTCGCTCTGGCCCGACAAGGATGCGGCCAGCGGTAGAAACAACATCAACACGGCGCTTTCCGGCATCCGGCGCAATTTAAAGAAATATGGAGCCGATCCGGAGCTTCTGCAACGAGACCGACTCGGAATTAGCTTGCAAGCAGGCCCTTCCCTCTGGCATGACCTGCAGCAGTTTCAAAACGATCTGCAGGAGGCGGAGGGCCAGTCAGCGGAACGCCGCCAGGAACTGCTTCGCGGGGCCTGCCGGCTGTACCGGGGACCGTTGCTCGGAGGCCAGTATTTTCACTGGAGCGATTCTCTTCGGCAGCAAATGGAAGAGCGGTTGCTGGAAGCCCTGCACCAGCTTTGTGAACTCTGCCTGGACAGTAGCCACCTGCTGGAAGCGTTGGAGCACTCGCATCGGATTCTGGAAATCGATCCCTGTTCGCAGAATGCCTGTGGCTGCGCGATGCGCGCCCATCTCCTGCTGGGCCGTCCCGAGGAAGCCGTGAGAGCCTTTGAAAGGGTCAAACGTTCCTTGTGGGAGGAGCTGGCCATCGAGCCATCCATTTTTCTGTTGGAACTTCGCCAGCGGGCCCTGCTCAGTCAGAGTTGATGTTTACAAATGGTCCAACCAATTTTAACAAGCTGGAAACATAGATTTAGCCTGCGTAGGTCATCCGTTTGTGGTTTCGGCTAGAGTAAGCAGAGCTGATGCGAACTCGAGATATTAATCAGCCCGACCTGATACGTGTGGATTCGATGCTGGTGGTGGTCTTCACGCGCCAGCTCAGCTCCATGTTGGCCAGCGGCGTTCCGATCGTCCTGGCCCTGGACACTCTTTCCCACCAGCCCGAGGACGAAGTCTTCGGCGACGTGATCGACGACTGCTCCCAGAGAATCCAGAAGGGCGGCAGCTTTTCCGCGGCCAGCTCGCGGTTTCCCAAGATTTTCCCGCCCATGTTCCAGACCATGATCCATATCGGAGAGCAGACCGGGTCACTGGACGAATCTCTCAACCGGCTGGCCCTCTGGCTGGAGCGAGATCAGGCCCTGCGCCAGCGGCTTCGCTCGGCTCTGACCTATCCCACTTTTGTGATCATCCTGGCCGCTCTGATGGCGTTGACCATTTTCTACACCATTATGCCGACTTTCGTGAGCATCTTCGCGGACATGCAGGCCGAATTGCCCCTGACCACCAAACTCATGCTGGGTTTGACCGAAGCCCTGCGCAGTCCGCCTCAAGTTCTCTGCATGCTGGCCGTGGTGGTGGCCGGGGTGACCGCTTTCCGCCGCTGGAAGAACAGCCCGCGCGGCGCCCTCCACTTCCACCGGCTGGTGAAACGCATTCCCCTGATCGGTCCGATGGTGGTTTACGGCGGGCTGGCGCGCTACTGCTCGGCCATGGAGGCGTTGCTCAGCTCCGGCATGAACCTGACCCAGGCCCTGCGCCTGGCTGGCAATGCCTGTGGAGATCCGCTGCTGGGGGACGACTCGGCGGCCATGTTGAGGTCGGTCAGCGAAGGCAACCTGCTGGCCGAACACCTGGGTGACCGGGAGGATATCTATCCGACCACCTTGCGCAGCATGCTGGCCGTGGGAGAGGAAACTTCCAGTTTGCCCGATATGTTCGGGCGCACCGCCGCCTTCTACGAGTTGGAGATGACCTTCAAGGTCGAAGCCCTGGGCGCCGCTTTGGAGCCGCTCATGCTGGCGGTGGTGGCCCTGGTGGTGGCCACCGTGATTCTCTCGATCTTTCTGCCTCTCTACTCCACGCTGGGCAAGCTGGCCTGAAAGATGGGAAAGCGACGTGGCCTGAGCTTGATGGAGACGCTGATCGCGATCTTTATCATCACCTTCGCCGTGCTGGAGATGGCGGCGCTTTTCCACGCCGCCCTGGACGGGGCCCGGCGCACCAAAAAGGTGGCCGTGGCCACCACCCTGGCCAACAAACGTATGGAAGAAATCGTCTACTGGGCCAGCTATGACAATCACTTTGCCAATTGGAGTTCCATCGACGGAAACCAGAGCCCGGACTCGCTTTATCCTGATTTTCTGGTGCGCAGCGATAGCGAGCCGCTCACCCAGTACAGCCCTTGCAGCCAGACCGAGCAGCGCTTTCCGGTGGGCGAGCAGCGCACCATGGTCAGTTCCGCCCGGACCGTGAGAGTTCGTGTCAGTTGGGCGCCGGCCGACGCGCGCAACAAAGTGGATCTCTATGGAGTGGTGGGGGCCCCGCCGCGGTTGCTCGATGAGGTGGACATCAATGAAGCCATTCCCATCCCCGTGGCTCCTTTCGGTTCTTCCGTGTCTTTGACGGTCAAGGCTCTGGACGAGGAAGGGGTACCCATCCCCGACTTGTTTTTCGACTGGAGTCTGGCGGCCGGCAAGGGCAACGGGGAGCTGCAGCCCTCGCGGGATGGCCGTAGCGCCGCCCTGCTCGACCAGGTCTACAACCCGAGCACGGAGGCCTACCAGGCCGCTCCTGGAAGCGCGCTGCTGAAGGTGCGGGCCACTTACATGGGGGTGACGAAAAAGCAGAATCAGGCGGTTTTATTCGGTCCATGAAGCGGCTTCGAGCGGGTTTTTCCTTGCTGGAAGCGCTGGTCAGCCTGGCGCTGATGTCGATTTTGCTCGGCGTGGTGGCCAGCTTGATGCGCGATTCCTCCATTCTGATGCGCCAGGCGGATAACGACCAGTTGGCGGGAATTCAATCGGCGCTGGACAGCGTGGCCCGCGATTTGCGAGCCGCCTACAAGATCAACCAGTGCGACAGTGCGGCTGTGGAGGTCGTCAAGATCGATCCGGCCGATACCGCCCGCCTACCCAACCCGCTGCCGACTCCAGCCGGGACTTTCAAACTGCACGGCGCGGCCGCCAGCATCACCGTGCGCTACTACGTGGACGCCGACACGCTGCGCTGCAAAACGACCTTTTCCGACGGTTCCGAAGATGATCTGGAAGCCACCGCCGGAATCAGCGGCTTTGACGCTCAGAAGATCCACCCCGGACTGGTCGAATTGTCCGCTTCCAGCCAGGACACCAGCTCCAATCCAGTCAAAGTGGTCAGCCTGCGCACCCTGGTGGTGCTGCACCTACCCCCGCAGGTCATGCCGTGAGGGCGCGCCGGCGTGGATTCCTGCTGGTGCTGGCGCTGTTCATGGTCACCTTTATCTCGGTGCTGGCTCTGGCCTTTCTGGGCTCCGCTCCGCTGGGCTATCGCACGGCTTTAAGCGGGACCTTCGAACAGCAAAGCCGCTGGTTGGCTCAAGCCGGAATTGAAGATGCCCGCCTCAAGCTGGAACGAGACCCGCTCTTCCCTCCTCCGGAGGGCGATGAAGGCAAGTTTTACAGCTACAGTGAAGAGGTGCGGGAACTCGGCGGCGGGGCGACCGTGGGCACGTTTGACGTGGTTATCGATCAGAGCTGCGCGGAAGCACCCTATGCTCTGGTGCGCATTATCTCGACGGGACGCCTGGTGCGTCAGGGGGCAGAAATTCGCAAGACCATCTGCGCCGAAATCGACATCAACGCCAAAGACCGGCGCGCCGGGCATGAGAGCGAAGACAATCCAAACCTTTTTCGGATCGTGAACTGGAATGAGGAGGTCGAGCAGCAGTGAGCAGGGTTCGGGGAATGACACTGGCCGAAATGATTGTGACCATCAGCATCATGCTACTGGGTCTGAGCGCGGTTTTCGTCAATATTCATCACCGGCCCAGCCAGGGAGCGGCCGAACTGGCTCGTCAGGTGGTCAATGAACTGCGCAATCTTCGCAAAGGAGCCATGACTTCCGGAAGTCCCCGGGCTTTCTGTATTCCCACCGGCAACGCCAGCACGCCCATCGCGCAAAGCTACTATATCCTGCGGGGGCACGGGCGCACCCTGCCGCGCTCGGTGACGGATACCAGCAAGCAGTGCCCCGGGACCTATCTCTTCGTGGGCCTGTTCGGCTCCGCGCCGGAGTCCATCACCAGCCTGGTGCATCCCGCTCCTGCTTATCCCCCGGTCTCGCCGGCCGAGCCTCCCTTTTTGGCCGCCACCTGGATGAATCCGGTGGTGCGCGACTTCGCTTTTATCTTCACTCCTGACGGTCGGTTGGCCACCAATGACCTGCCCCACGATGCTCAAGGCACCAGTTATATCGTAGTGGCCGATGGGTTGGATTTTGCGGCCGCCGGACCGCCCGCCGGCACCGCCACCATGGGGTCCGAACCTCCCCCCTATTTCCAGCTCACGGCGGCCAACAATTGTTACACTGTGAAGATCGGTTCCTCGGGAGCCATTTCCTTGATGAGGGGACTGCCCAATCCGGCTTCCAGCGTGGCCCTGAATCCTACTCCACAGGCCGCTCCTTCCTTAGCCCCGGCCCCGCCGGTCACTCTGTCCGGTGTCAACAATCCGCCGGTGGTCGATCGAATCACTTCGATTCCGATTGGAAATCCTGCCAATTTGCCTTTCGATACCACGGTTTCTCAGGATGGGAGAGTCTCCCTGACGATGTTCGCTTACGACCCGGATGGTGACGACCTGAGCTACAAATTTGCCTGCACCGCCCTGGATGGCACACCCCCCGGCAAGTTCACCTATTTGACGGACACCAGGAACCTGCACTACCCAAAATATTCCGACGTCGGTCAGGCCCGGGTCGATTGGGTGCCCCCAGCCAATGCGCCGGTGGGGGCCCGCTTCGACCTGGATGCTATCGTCACCGACGAATCCAATCAGTCGGCCAGCAGCACGGGAACGGTCACCGTAACCGTGCGGCTCCAGGAAGACGGCACCATTGCTTACGACAGCAACGGGGATATCTGGACCATGAAGGGCGATGGCACTTTGCCGGCCAACAAAACTCGCGGGCTTGGAGTCAACAGCTGGCCGGATCTTACGTCCAACGGCCGGCGCATCGTCTTTGTCTCCACCCGGCCGCTGACCTATCATGACTCCGTGCACCACGCGGACGTGACCTTGTCGGTCAAGCGCATCTGGTCCATGAATATCGACGGCAGCGACGCCGAGGCCTTGACCAATGTGGACGGCAGTACCCAGGCCAAGCTGGACGCCACCAAGGACTCCACCGACGATTGTCCGTGCTGGTCGCCGGACGGAGCCAAAGTGGCCTTTGCCCGCACTAACGCGGGGGTCAGCAAGATTCAGATCATCAACGCCGACGGCAGTTGGGACAAACATGATCTGGACGAGGGCACGGCCCCGAGTTGGGCGCGCAAAAATCAACCGGGCGACAAGAACCTTCTTTACGAGAAAGGCGCCGATATTTTCCAGAGTACTGCTTCCGGACCCGGAACCGCCCTGATTACGGGAGCTTCCAAGCCGGTGTGGTGTGCAGACGGAACGCGTATTCTGTACGTGGCGGGCGGCAACTTGATGGAGTGCCAGGCCGACGGAAGCTCGCCTATCACCAAGTTCGCCGGGACCAGCGCCCGGGTGGCCGTCAAGCCCAAAGGCGACCACTTTGTGGGAGTGGTCGGCGGCGCTCCGGTGCTCTATAAGGATCCCGGACTCAGTTCGGCGGCCAGTTCCACTCCTTTCCAGCCGCCCTCCATGCCTTATCCCTTCACCGGCTCTTTGAGCTGGGCGCTGGCGCGCTAGCATGCCCCAGTTTCGCTTTCGGGTGGTGACACCCGACGGTCGCGTGCGCAGCGGTCGCTTCACCGGTAACTCCGAGGAAGAAGCTCGCAAGCAGATCGAGAGCGCGGGCATGAATGTGCTCGAACTGACCTTGTTGGAAAGCGAGGCGCCGGCCGTCGCTCTGCCCAGACCCCCCGGCTGGGTTTCCCGGCTCAACGGCTACTGGGTAGCCGCGGCTCTGGCCGGTGCCGGGTTGATCTGGGGCGTGTATTCCTGGCGGCAGAAAGCTTTGCATCCGGCCGTACCCCCGGCCCGAACCGCCCTGGAAATGGCCGACAAACGCTTCCAGGGCGCTTTTCGCGTCGAATACTCCGGGTCCACCTCCCCGCAAGCGGTGCTATTGCTCAATTTCCCCGAGGTCCCATATCAGGTCAGCCGCCCCTGGAGCCGGGGTCAGGAGGCCTGCGCGGTGGATTTTCTGGCCGCGCGCACCCCCTCTTATTGCTTGATCTCGTTACAAGATGGCGCGGCCGTGCTGGGCGAAGCTCGGGTGGAGCCGGTTCTGCCCAGCAACGAGGTTCAGCTCCACATTCGCTGAAAATATCGCTCCAATTCTGGATTGCGGCGCCGCTGCTCGGGTGGGATGCGGCGCAGGGCCACGGCCAGACCCAGGTTCTCCGCCGACAGCCTGGCCTGTTTGATGCGCTCGATGAAGCGCCGGAATGTGGCCCGGTCGACTTTCTCCTCAGAGCGCGTGCCGGCCGCCACAAAGGCTTGAGTGGCCGCTTCCTTGGCCAGGCGGGCCTGCCACAGTTGAAAGCGATCGATCAGACGGCGAGCTACTTCCGCCGCCACCACCCGGATATTGGCAATCTTCAGGTAATCGGCTTCCAGCTCTTCCCAGGTATCCCAAATGTTGAGGGCGGTTTCGGCATAAAGATGCTGAGAACGCACGGCCACAAAAAAGTCTTTCAGGCAATTCTCGCGGATGGCTTGCAACTCGGCCAGATCCTGGTCCGAGGCAGCCTGTCCTAAGAGGCGATGCAGTAATTGTCGATACCAGGTTCGCTGCGATTGCGATTGGGTGACCCGATCGATGGCCGCAATCAGGTCTTCTACTTCGAAAGGCTTATAGAGATAGTCGTCCACCCGGATTTGCAAGGCCCGTAAGGGAGCTGTTTTGTCCGCATAGCCGGTAATCACGATACAGGCCATCTTGGGCTGGCGTTGCTTCAGGGCCTGGAGCACCCCGAGGCCGTCGGTGGGGCCGGCCATGCGGATATCGGAGATGACCAGCTCAAAGTCGTATTCTCGGCCCAGGTGGAGCGCCATGGTGGCCGAGTCAGCCGGCTTGACCACATGGTCAAGGGATTCGACGGCGTCGACCAATAGCTCGCGCAGAGTATTGTCGTCTTCCAGGATCAGGACTTGCACGGGGCCTCTTTACTCATGAACCTCCGGCAACCGCATCTCGAAGCAGGCGCCGCCCAAGGCGGAGCGCCGGTAGTTGAGTTCTCCCTGGTGGTTGGTCATGATTTCTCGCGAAATGGACAAGCCCAGGCCTACGCCCTGGCCGATATCGCGAGTGGTGAAAAAGGGTTCAAAAATTCTCTGCACATCTTCCTCGTCTACACCCGGACCATTGTCTTCGACGGTTACCTGTCCGGGACCCAGGCCTACCCGAACCAGGGCGCCGGCGCGCCCGGACACCGCCAGGCGAGCATTGCCAAGAAGATTGATCAAGACCTGCTGAATTTCACCCGCATTGGCCTGGACCCAGACTTCCTGAGAATTTTCCGGAGCCTCCAGAGTCACCGCCTCCAACTGGAAGGATTGTCCCACCAGTTGCAGCGCGTCATGGACCACTTCTCCCAGGCTGGTTCGGCGGCGCTCTCCATCGCTGCTGCGCGAATAGTTGAGCAACTTGGCCACGATCACGCGCACTTGGTCCACCGATTTGGAGGCCAGCTCCAGCCGTCCGATGGCCTTTTCAGGATTGCTCGCCAGGTTGCGCCGGGCCAGTCCCAGAGCCACCGAAATGGCTCCCAGCGGGGTATTCAGTTCGTGGGCTACGCCGGCCGCCAGCTGGCCGATGGCCGCCAACTTGCTGTTTTGGTGCAGACCGGCCTGCGTCTGGCAACGCTCCAGCGCTCCCGCCCCGAGCACCAGCCAGAGGCGCAGGGCCTCGACTTCGGTCGGGTCCATTCCGCTGGCTTCCAAATAAAATTCCCCTCCTGGAAAGGGAAAGGCCTGACCTAGCGGCTCTCCGACTTGCAGGGGTCCGGAGCGAATGGCGCAGGGCCGGCCGGTCCACTGGCCGGCTCGTTCCACCAGCAGTTCGAGAATCTCGCGCGGGGAGACCAGGGCGGTCAGTTGCCTGGCTCCTTGCAGCAAGGCCTGCAGGCGTTGCAGAGCCAGCAGCAGTCCTTCTTGGGAACGAATCCGCTCGAACCAGACCCCGAGGTAGAAGAAAAAGACGCCCAGCGTAAACTGGAGTTCGTGATTCAGCACAAAGGGACCCTGGACGTAGAACACCCCGCTGTGCGCCAGGCGCCAGGCGGCGTGAGTGCTTTGGGCGGTGGTCAAAATCCAGGGAGTTCCCTCGCTCCAGACCTGGCGCAGGCGCATGCCGATGGCCACCTCGCCGGCAAATTCCCCGCTCGGTAAGAAGTGCCACTCTCCCTGGGGGATGCGCTGGCGCAGGGCCAGTAAAACCTCGGTCAGGGCCTGCGCCTGGCTGAGGGGTTTGGCGGCCAGGGTCTCGAGCAGGGCAAAGGTATCGGCGCGCGCATCGAGCAGCCGCTGTTGGCGTTCCTGGCGTATTTCGGTCTCCTCATTGATTTGCTCGCGCAGGTCGACGCGCTTGCGTTGCTGGCGCAGGGCCAGGTGCTGGCTCCGGCGTTGTTGCAGTTCTTCGCCGTCGCTGGCGGCCCGTAGTAAACTCAAAAGGGCCGGCCAGACGAGCAGCATCAGCAGCGGATCGCGTTGACCCAGCAAACCCGCCGCCGGGGCCAGCGCCACCAGGCTGAGGTGCTCCCATTTGAGGGCCATCCGGCTGGCTACCACGCCGCTTTGAGGGGCCAGCAGCTGGCTCAGCAGGAGCGGCAGAGGCAGGCTGAGCAAGAGCAGCAGGGGCGCGGCTTGCAGCCAGCCCAGCCGGGCCACCGCCCAGGCCCCCAGCGCCGGCGGCACGATATCGGCCAGCGCGTCTCGCCAGACTCCTCGAGAAGAAGCTGGCCAGATCAGGCTGCGGATGGTGACGGCCGTGACCTGGCAGGTCAGCACCCACTCTAGAGAGAGCTGCGGCAGGCTGGCCAGGGCCAGCGTCCAGCACGACGCCGCCGAAAAGCTGCCCAGGGCCAGCGGGGCCGCTCGTAGCTCCAGCAGGAGCAGGCTGATCAGGGCCAGCAGGTTTCCCATGGCTAGGAGGCCAGGTTCATCAGAGTGGAATACATGGGAAGGTAGATCGAGAGCACGATGCTCCCGACCATCAAGGCCACGCCGAGCAGCAGGATCGGTTCCAGCGTCGAGGAGAGCTGGTCGATGGTGGATTCCATTTCCAGTTCGTGGTATTGGCCGACTCTCAAGAACATCTCGGCCAGCAGGGCCGATTCTTCTCCCGCTTTGACCATCTGGAGCATGGTGATCGAGTAGAGTCGTGGTTCCAACATCAAGGCGTCGGCCAACTTTTCGCCGCTCTCCAGGCATTTGGCCACCCGCCGGGAATCATGGTCCAGCAAGGGGTTGGCACTGGCCTGCCCGGACATACGGGCGGTTTTCAGCAAGGTCACGCCGGAATGCAACATGGCGTGGCTGGCCGCGCAGTAGCGAGCCAGCCCTCCGTGGCGCAGGGTGGCGCCGATGGCCGGCAGGCGATGGAAGGCGTGATAAAGAGCCCGAGCCTGGCGAGGAGAGCGCCAGGCCTGAACCCAGGCTCGATAACCCAGCGTGACGGCCAGCAAAAGGACCAGCCAGAAGATCGGGGTGCAGACCAGTGCGGTGATTTGCATGACCACCCAGGTGAGCCAGGGCAGGGGGACATTCATTTCCGCGAAGATGCGCGCAAAGGTGGGTAGAACCGTGGTGAACAGCAGCAGCGTCAACAGGCTGGATACGACCAGCACCGTGAAGGGATAGGTGAAGGCCGCCACCAGCTTGCGCTCGAGTCGTTCCTCGCGCTCCAGCCAATCGGCCAGCATGTTCAGCGACTGGTCTAAACCACCGGTTTCTTCTCCCACCTGCACCGCATTTATAAAAATATCCGAGAAGACTCGTGGATAATGTGACAGGGCTCGGGAGAACTTTTCGCCGTCACTGACTTCCTGGGCCACCGCCTCCACCACCACTCCAAAGTGGGGGTATTCCAACTGCACGCTCAGGGTCTCCAGACCCCTGAGCAGAGTAACGCCATTGCGCAGCATCACCGAGAGTTGGCGGGCAAAATAGGCTACGAGCATCTTCGGCACGCGAGCCGTGCGCGGAGCCTGGATAATCTTTTCGAGTTTGGCCACAAAAGCCCATTCTACTAAGAGATTTGGGGCTCCTGGACGGAAGGAAGACCCAGGAAAACAATAGGGCTCCGAGAACCCAGAAGGCATGATGCGCCGGGGATGGGGCTTTTCTCTGATTGAGCTGGTTTTGGCCATGGCCATCCTTTCTTCACTGGCCGTGGCCGGAGTCGTCAGTCTGCGCGGTGCTCAGGTGCAAAAGCAAAGCAAGGCGGCCGCCGAGATCCTGGCCGAGGGTTTTCGCCTGGCCAATCTGCGGGCACGCGCCCAGGGCTTTCCGGTGGCTGTGGGGATTCCCAGCGATATCGGCAAAACCCCGGTGGCCCGTGGCTACTACAATGTGGCCGGAGAGTTCGCGGCGCCTCACACCCATGGCTACGATTTTGGGGCAGAATTGCTTGATGCCATCGTATTTTCAGGCAAGTATGCCGGCCCTGACTGGACCCCTCCGCTGGCCACCTTGTCGCGCGGCAGTCAGTTCAGCTTTGACGATTGGCAGCCTCCTTATCCCTCCGATTCTTACGTGGTGTTCTTGCCGACCGGCGAGGTGGTGGCCAATCATTCGGCTGCCAACGGGGGGTATCGAGTGGTGGTGGGCTCGCGCTGCACCTATACCGACCCGGTTCCGGCCAGCGAGCCGGCTCTACCACCGGAAGCGACTCTTACCGCCATCAGCGATCCTTATACCATCACCATTTCCACCCAGGGGCAGGTGGAGGTCGTGCCCGGTTTGCTGGAAGGGGACCAGAACCTGGTGCACTCCTATCAGCGCCTGCCCCGCACCGAGCGCATCGCCTTCACGCCCGCTCAGTACCGGGGTCCGAATCGTCCCCCCGAGTTGATAGCGCCCAAATTGGTCATCGATCCCCCTCCCGACCGGCAAGCGATTCCGGTGCTGACCAGCGCCGATCCGGCCATCGCCATGGCCCCGACAGGCCAGGTTTCTCTGACCTTTTTCGCTCGGGACCCCGACGGCGACCAGTTGACGGCCATTTGGGAAAGCACACCCGGCGGGAGCTGGAGCATACCCGGCACGCGCATGCGTTGGAGTTACTCCAAGAACGCCTGGTATCGGACGGCCATCTGGAAGCCCCCGGCGAACGCTCGGCCGAACAGCCGATTTCGGCTCTATTGCCGTATTCAGGACGGGCGCGGGCTGGAGATCGTCCCGTCGGCTTCGACCACGCTGGGTTACCCGGGAGCCACCGCCGATGGGATTGATGTGACCATTATTCCGACCTTACGGCTGGCCTATAAAGACGCCGGCGGGGGATTGTCGGCCGCCAACTTTGATGGTTCCGCCAGCACTTCGATTTTGAACAGCGCCGACCTGAAGGCCGGCGAGCCGTCCCGTATGGGCTGGTCCCGAGCGCAACACGGACTCCTGTTTCAGAATGGTTCGAAGCCCCGATTCTTGACCGCTCTCAATGGAAGTCCCTCCCAGCCCGTTGGGGATGACACAGCCTTTGCGGGAACGCTGAACGGGCTGGTTGTTCAGGGACCCCGGCTCTACGGCCTGGTGGACGATGGCGGCGCCAAGAAGATCCAGTCCTTGCCCGCCCCGCCGGTCAGGGGGGCGCTGACCGTCAAAGACGAGGTGGCCATTCCTGCCGGCCCGGGAGCTCTGGAGGGCCTGGTCGTCAGTCCCGCTCAGAACACCCTGATTACTACCGATGGCGTCGGCAAATACGTGTTCGTCTGGTTGAACACGGATCCGGTGAGTTGTTCGGTGGTGGATGGCCCGCCGCTGAAGTCGTTGCTCTTGAGCCCGGATTCCCAGACGATTTACGGCCTGGATGCAGATGGCAGGCTCCAATCCTGCCCGGTTGAGCTGGATGGTAACGCGGCCACGGCCAGGCTGCCGGGTTTGTCCACTCCGGTGCTGGAGGCGGGTTGCCTGCTTCCCAGTCTTTCCCCGGACGGGTCCTTCCTGGTTTATCAAGATTCCAGTGGGCATGCCCAACTTTATAATCTGACCAATCAAACCTCGGTCCAACTGGGCGTATCCGGCTATAGCGACATGGTATGGAGTGAGGAATGAAGCCTAGAGGGCTTTCACTGTTGGAAGCCATCGTAGCGATTTTTATTCTGACGGGTGGTTCCTTGGCCTGTTTCACCCTACTGATTCAGGCCTTTCGTTACCAGACCCGATCGCAGCAGGTCTCCGACGCCACCATCGCCGGCGAGCAGACCATGGAAAGCTTACGCCGCTGGGTTCAGACCCCCGCCAACTTCGATACCAGCCTGGATGTTTATAACGATCAAGACTTTCCCTCCATCAATCCCCCCGGCTTTACCTGTCATGCCTGGGTTTCCGATTCGAAACAAAGCGATCCCTTGCTGGAAGGTTGTTTCCGGTTGGTGACCCTGGAAGTTCGCGGAGGTGGGCGGCCCTTGACCAGGCTGACCGGCCTGATCGCCTCTCCGTTGCGCGAGCCGGATTCGCTCAAGGTTTATCCCGAAACGCCGCTGCAGTTGGCTCCTGACCAGCAATCCCAGTTTTATGCTTACCTGTTGGACGTCGATTCCAAGCCGATTCCCGGCGTCCGTTTTGATTGGTCGATCCAGTCGGAAGGGCCGCCCGACATACCGGGGCGGGCCACTGTCGAACCCATCGAATCGAACCGGGCTGTTCTCACTCATGTGGTGTACGGGCCGACACCTCCAGACCCGAATCGTATTTTTGTGCCAGGGAAGTTGCGGGTGCGCGCGACCTGCCGCTACCGCGCGCAGTTTTTTGAGGGAGAGTCGGTGGTGCTGGAGATGAAAGCTCCGTGACCAATCGGCGCGGCCTGACCTTATTGGAAAGCCTGGTCAGCCTCAGTCTGTTTCTGATGGTCATGGTCTTGATGCATAACTTGATGAACGCCGCCGCCGCAGCTGAGAAATTCCTGGGTCAAAAAGATCGTCTTCAGGAGGTCGCCGTCTCCTGCCTTTATCGCATGGCCTACGAGGCCAGGCAGGCGACGGAGTGGCTGGAGCCGGCCTCGGGGAACGCTGCGCTGTTGCGTTTTCGAATGCCGGACTGGCAACAGGAGAGCAGTGAATTCCCGACCCCAACCCCCAGCCCCACCCCCACGAATTTTCCCAGCGCCTGGGTGGAAGACGCCCCCGCCCATCGGGTCACGGTGGAATATGCCATTCAGGGCGGCCAGTTGGTGCGCAGCCTGCGGGCCGGCAGCGAAAGTTGGGCCACGCCGCTTTTGCGCAACTGTCAGGAGCTGCAGGCGTCGCGCTCTGGAGGGCTGGTTCGTTTGACCCTGACCATCCTGGTCGAAGGCAAGCCTCGGGAGAATTCCCTACAGTTTAGCCTGCCCCAGGAAGCCTGGAAAACCCGTTGAGTCGAGGCTTTATTGTGCCGGCTCTGCTGGTTGTGGCGCTTTTTATGGTGCTGTGCGTGGGCATGCTCAGCCGCCAGCCAATGCGCAATCTGGGGGCGATGCAGACCCACTATCAAGTGCAGGCTCGTCAAGTAGCCCTGGCCGGCATGGAGGAAATTCGCCTGCGCCTGGCCGGCGATTTGCACCAGAGCACGGCGACCAACACCACCTTTTCGCGCGAGCTTTCGGAAGCGGGCAGCACGAAAGCACTGGGATCTTATGTGGTAACTCTGGACGCCACCTGGTCCAAGGCGCCCTTTTACGTGCTGCGCATCGAAAGCGAGGGATTCTACGGGCCGGCCACCCGCCCGACCGCGCGTTATGTGCTGCGCGCCACCCTGGACGTGCGCGAAGAAACCGCCCCCGGTGTGCCTAACCCCGACTACTTGAAGCTCCTGCGCTGGCAGGAATCGGTGCCTTGAATTTCGTGTGTCAGCTTGGTGTTATCATCCATTGGATGTGACCTCGCGCTGAGCGCCAGCCTATTGTTGGCGATAGTCTGTGCGAAGGCTGATCGGCTGCTGCAGTCCTACAATTTTCAGAAATAAACAGGACCAACAGGGTTACTCGCCAAACATTGTGTGCTATCGGAGATAGCATACGCCATGAGCGAGAAAGAGGCGGTGATCTTGGAAATCGACGCAAGCCCCGCAATTCAAGCTTCGCAGCCAGACAGCATCAACCTGGCTCTGGTGATGCTCGACTCGATCATGGTGGGATTGTCGGAGGCGAATCAGCTCAATCGGGAGCGTGAACGCCTCGTCGACCGACTGCATGAGGAGAACCGGCGCCTGCGCGCGGGCGAACTACAGCAGGCCATCAGTCCCATTTGCAGGGATTTGATCCGGCTATACGACGAACTGGAGAAAAGCTCACAGGTTGCGCTGGAGTTCAAATATTTCAGAGACCTGGTCAGCGACATCCTTAACCGGCATGCGGCTCTGGAAACCTTTGGTCCGGGCTTGGAAGGCACTCTCTTCGAGCCCCGTGAGCAGCGCGCCGTGGCCACGACTTGCACCGCCGACCCGGCTCGGGATCGCACACTGGCTCGCGTCATCCGGGTGGGCTTCCGCGCCGGAGAACGGATTTTTCGACCGCTGGAAGCCGAGGTCTACCGTTTCCAGCCAGCCTCAATTATATGAGTAGACCGGGAGTGTCGGGGCAGATGAAGCCGCCTGGAGTCCTCCAAGAGGGCGCCAGGAAGGCGCGGCAAGACAAGAGCTTGGAAGCCTGTTATGACCGTAAGAACTGGCTTTTCAATTTCACGGAGACAGGCGCCCGTTACTCTGCCGTAGCTTACAGCCTGGTGCAAAGCTGCGTGTTGGCCGGGGTCGATCCGACAGTCTACCTGACCGACGTGCTGCGGCGCCTCGACACGCATCCGGCCAGAGACATTCACTTACTGACCCCCGAATGTGGGCACAGCACCTTGCCTCGTCGCCTATGACTTCCGCCGCCACCGCCTAGCTTGATTTTCCCTCAATCTCGCAGACGCTAAAACCAACCGCTATTATACCCGACCCGGACCAGGCGCTCCAGGCAGCCTCTGCGCACCGCTTACCGCCCAGGTTCGGGTTCTCGAGCCGGATTGCTGGAAGACGCACTCGTCTTGGAAAAACACAACTCCGCCTTCCTTTCGGGACCGCCGGAGAATCGCAGGGTAGGCTTTCTCGACCCATTTCTTCTGAGCACGGGGATCGGCTCGGGCGAGCTGCACTTGCGGCAACTGCGCAGAAAAGCTGAGACGGTGCAATATTTTGGGCACCGCTGAGGTTGGGTAGGTCACGCCGAATCGCTTTTCAATGACATCTCGAACCAGAGCTGCCGTCCAGGTGCCGGTGTCAAGGCCGGCCGCCTCTGGACCTTCGATTACAATCGAGTGAAGCTCTTGTTGTTGAAGGTTGGTCAGGTTGCTTTTCCGTGGCTTGTAGTTTTCTCTGAGCCCCTGGATATTGCTACTGCGGAATCTCCGTTGGAGTTTACCGTGGAGGTGGAGTGGCCGGCGGAGCTGACCTTTGGCTCATCGTCTGCACTTCCCGTGAAACCGAGCACTTCGGCAAGGTACGGCCACGTGGATGAGGTGGATATGGCCGAAGGCGACCTGGCCTGGTAGGCTCTTGCGGATCAAGGTCGCAAAGTTGGGTGGCAAGGGAGTCCGGCCGGGACAGCATCCTGAGGCTGAATTATAGTTCGCGGGCGCCTTCGGACTGGGTCAGGGCGGCTTTCCAGAGGTCGCGGATGGCGCGGCTATAGATGACGACAAAGATGATGGCGAAGAGTGGGACGGCGATAATACCGGCCAGCAATAAGATGGGCATCACCTTGGCCAGTATGAAGGTGGCCACGAAAGCGGCACCCACCATATAAATCAAGGTCATGAACTGGCTGCCGATGTCACTGCGGTTGAGGCCGTCGGACATATTGGCCAGTCCAAGTAGCGAGATCATGGCGGCGCCGAAACCGATCAGGCCGATCAGGCCGCCCATCACCGCGCCGGGGGTGCTCATGAGGAAGCCGAAGTCGTGCTTAATTTTGTAAGTGTACATCATGGACAGAAGCTGACTGACGATGGTCAGCAAGACGTACATTTGAAGTTGCGGTCGCCCGCCCATTTCGGGAGGGCCTTGCACGACGCAGGAGAGTTGAGCTAGAAAGACGCCTAATCCGGCGGCCATGGTCAAGTAGCTGGCCGGGCCGGGCACAAACCAGGCCAGCAAGGCCGCGCATACGCCCAGCAAGACGCAGTAGTAGAGGCCTTGTAGGCTTTTGGCAACCATCGCCCATTGATTCATAGTAAACCCTCCCATTTCAGTCGCTCTATTCTCGAGCCCCGATAAGGTTCAAGGTTTCCGTTTGATGTTCGAGCGTCCTGCTACAAATTGCGGCTGCATTTATAGGAGCGCTTGGGCTGTAGGCGGTTCAGCCAGAGCAGGGTCCGTGCGGCGGAGCCATCCAAAGTTCCCTGAAGAGGTGCCTGCGGTGGCCCTTGTGACGCCTGAGGTCACCTATCATCGGGAGCGGGTGAACTGGCTGGAGAAGAAAGTGCCCCGCTAGGTGTGCGGCCTTGTTTGCGCCAAATAAGGCCATTCAGTTAAAGGCGTCGAAGATGGCCTTGAGGATAGAGTCAATGCCGGTCCAGTCAATGGCTTCAGGATCTCGCTCGACCGCGACGAGGAATACTTCTCGGAGCCAGGCTTTGTCGAGGAGCTCGCCCTGGTAACGTTTCATGCGCTTATTGTAACCGGTCCAATGAACTTTCGCTAACTGGCCGGACCTTCCGCGGAGGACGGTTTCGCCCAGATACATCTCCAGGCCGCAGGCAAGGTTGTTGACGTCCATTTCGGCCAGTTCTCCCATGGGCCCGAAGGTCGGATAGCGGCTGGCTAGCTCTAGCGGGGGGAGGGTGAGCACTTTGATATTGCCGGGAAGTTCGAGCTGGAGCAGTTCCTGGTGCGTTTCCAGGCCGGCAGTGTCGGAATCGAAAATGGCGATAAAGCGTCCCTCCAGGCGGCAGGCCGCGAAGGCCTTCACCAAGTTGCCCAGCTCGCGAGCGGTGCTTGCGTTACCGTGGAAGTCCAGGAATTGATAGAGGTGGGCCAGATGCGGGTAGCGGCAGCGTAAGCTGTTTTTGATTACTTGCCGGTCGGTCGGGCCTTCGGTCAGGATGGTGGTTTGAACGGCGAACTGCTCATGAGGGGAGGGCTGGTGCTCGGCAAAAAGATCGGCAGTTTCATAGTAGCCGGCGTTCACCAGCTCGCTATAGTCAAGAACAACCTCAGAGTTGCGTGAAACGCTGGATAAGAGGGCCCTCCAGCAGTAGCGCGGGTCGTAATCTTCGATAGGGAAGCCGAGGTGGGTGTTGGTCTGTTTTGGGCTGAGGAGTTCATCCAGCTCAGGGTAGCCCTGCTGGTCCCAGTCCTTCAACTGCTCGGCCGGGCATCGCTGCAGATTGGCGGGGGTTTTGAGATTCCAAGAGGTCAGGCCATGTTGGGTGAGATAATCGATGTGGCGCTGCCAGGCTTCAAACTGCAGGACGGGCAGATAGGAACGGCGGCGCCTCTTAAAGGTGGCAAAGACTTTTTGGACCCGGGCCAGGGTAAAGCCGATGACGTCCAGGCGGTCGCAGAGAAAGCCCGCTGTGGAGCGATATTCATAGGTATGAACTTTTTCCAGGTCTTGCTCCTTCAAGGCCGGGTCTTGGCCCGGGAAGGGCACAGCATTTTCCTCGCGTTCTGCGGGCGTGAACAACTGAAGCAGATCCGGATGGACCTGGTTTTCCATGAACAATACGGGTGCATTGGAGATCTTGAGTTGAGCAAAGACGCCCATTGACCATCCTCCAGGGGTCTGTCTGATTTAGGCCTTGGCTCAGGCGGCCGGTTCCGGCTCGGGGAGGGACGGAGAGGATGGGGGAGAGAGAGGTTTGGCCGGGCCCTGGCTGGCGTTGCGGAAGGAACTGAGGCCTTCTCCCAGAGCCTGGCCGAGTTCAGGTAAACGTTTGGGGCCGAAGATAAAGAGCGCGGCCACGGCCAGCAGAACCATTTCGCTGGGGCCGAGCGCCCACAGGAGCAAGAGTTTGTCGTTCATTGTGTATCCTCCGGGTTATTTGCCGCTGAAGCGGATTAAAATCAGACTAAGCTCGTAATTGATGAGAATCGGCAGGGCGACCATGGTGGCGGTGAAGGCGTCCGGCGTGGGAGTGGACACCGCCGCCACCACGAAGGCCAGAAAGTAGGCCATGCGGCGCTGGCGAATCAAAAAGCGTGAGCTGACCAGGCCGATGGCGGACAGAAAGAACAGGACGATCGGAAGTTCGAAAATGACGCCGCAGAGCACGGTCGTGGTTACGACGAAACTGATGAACTCGCCGATTTTGATCTGGGGGACCAGCGTCTCGGTGCCAAAGCTCAGAAAGAACTGCATGGTGGTGGGCAACACCATTTTGAGTGAGAACCAGCAACCCAGTACGAACTGGACAATGCTCAAGGGAAGGAGGCGCAACACCCAGCGGCGTTCACCTCGTTCCAGACCAGGCAGGATGAACATCAAGATGTGATAGAGCACGATGGGAGCCACCAGGCAGGCGCCCCCCACCATGGCCGCGTTCAGGTAGGCGAAGAAAGCCTCGGTCGGTCCCGTAAAAATCAGCTTGTTACCGCCCAAGAGCGGGGTGGTCATATCCAACAACCGGGGGATGAGGTGGTAGCATATGACGCACCCGATGACCCAATAAAGCAGCGACCAGAGAATGCGCCAGCGCAATTCTTCCAGGTGGCTGACCAGGCTCATCCGCTTGTCGTTCAAGAGGCGCTCTCAGCCGGCAGTTTGGGCAGTTCGGCGGCCCGAAAGGCCCGATGAAATCCAGTCAGGCTACTGGCCAGGCGTGAGCCCATACTGATCATCAGTCTGGGTCCGAAAATTAGAGCGAAGACCAGAACGAGCGCAATGCACTCGCCGATACCTAGTCCAAACATCTGGTTGTGGCTCCTTTGCTTTAAACGGCGATGCCGATTTCGAGGTTGAGTACGAAACCATTGGTCGTATCGCCGGTCATTTCAGCGATTTGCAGAGAATAACCGTCACTGAAGACATTGTCGGTCGCCAGGGTGATGTTTCTGAAGTTGCTCTGGCTGGAGGAGTAACCAGTGGTTGCGTAGACCTGATTGCAGGCATTGGTAGTCAGTGCAATTTGGGACGTTTTGATGTTGTTGGACGAGCTGGTGGCCGAAGCCAGGCTCGGGTAGATCTCAAAGTGGATGTGCGGCCAGCGTCCAGAATAGCAACCCGGGAAGATACTGGTGAAGCTGACCTTGCCCACGGAGTCGGTGACTTGCACGCCGCGCAAGTAATTTTGGTTGGTGACGGTGTAAAGCGAGTAATTCCCGTCGCGGTCGCAGTGCCAAATGTAGATCGCGTATCCGGACAGGGCGGCGCAGCTGGCGTTGGTGTTCACCAGGGTCAGGTTGATGGTGAGGGGAATCCCCGCCGCCGTCCCGCTGTAGGAGCCAAAGCTGGAACGGATGTCGCTACGCACGATTCCGGACATCGTGAGTGCGTTGGGGCCATTGGAGCCGTCGCCTGGATAGGGGCCACCGGTCTCGCTGGGAATGACGGCGCAGCCCGAGCCACCGGTGGTGGTCGAGCTGGTGGTAGTGGAAGTGGTCGTGGTGCTCCCACTTGAGCTGGTGGTGGTGGAACCTGTGCTGGTTGAGCCCGTGCTGGAGGTTGTGGTGGTGGTTCCATTACTGAGCGTGCTGCTGGTGGAGCTGGAAACGGTATTACCTGAGCTGCCGCTGCTGCTGCTGCCGCCTGAGAAGGAGGAGCCGGCGCTGCTTGAACCGCAACCTACGAGCCCCAGAGTCATCCCGGCTTTCACCAGGACCCCCAGAAGACTGCGTCTGTTCATCGTTTCCAAGTCGTGCTGGAGACCACGGTCGTGTTCGGGGATCTCTTCGCCTTCTTCGTAGTGGCACATAGATTGGGTCACCTCCTGGTTAAGTGTGTTTTAATCTGCGACACGCAGCTTAAGGTCAGACTTTGGCAATTCTGAAGACTTTTTGAGACCGACTCAGATCCCGATCTCCAGGTTGAGAATGAACCCGCTGGTAAAGGTGCTCTTAATCTGCGTGCTGCAACTTAAGGTCAGGATGGCTCGAGCCTGAAGGCTGCTTGGGGCCGCTAGAATTTCCTAAAACTTTGCTAAGAAAGCGGCCTGACGCAATGAAATCGCGGTATTCGCACGAGCGGGCCTTAAAGGCCGAGTTTGGCCCACGATGAATAACTAAAGTTATGATTGGATCAATTTTTCTGGGCTTGTTCAGTCTGTCGTTCTTAACAGTCGCTCTTCCTCACCTGGTGCTCGGCGGCTCGGAGAGCGCCCGGCGCAGCGTCAGGATGACCTGCCGAGGATTGGCGGTGTTGGGCTTGCTGACATTCGTCATTGCCTGTACCACTCTCGAGGAAGACTTGAGAGTTTTATACACCGGGGTGGCGATGTCTCTGGTGGCGGTGGCTTATGGCTCAATCGGCCTGAACCATCTGGCCTCCCCAAAGCCACTCTGTGCCGGCTGAGACAGACTGACCATAGGATGTTCCTGGAGTGCTGAGAAGTTACTAAAGGAGCCATGGCTATGATGATTGATGTCGATACCTGCCGCCTGAGCGACGTGATGACCCGTCGCTACCGTTTGATTTCAATGCTTGGGCAGGGTGGCATGGGTCGCGTGTTCCTGTGCGACGGTGAAGAAGGCCGAGTGGCCGTGAAGGTGACCCGCTTACTTCAGCAAGATGGCGAACAGCTTAAGTCGATGAAGCAGTTTCGCCACGAAGCCTCCTTGCTGAAGAACCTCAGTCATCCGAATCTGGTGAGGGTGCTTGATTACCTCGAAGAAGATGGCCATGGTTATCTGGTCATGGAGTATTTGCCCGGCCAGACGCTGGCCCAGCGCGTAGCCCAGGAGGGTCGGATTTCCGTTTCCACCGTGCTGGTTTGGGCCAAGCAACTGTGTGAAGTGCTGGAATTTCTGCATCGTCAGAACCCGACGATCCTGTTTCGAGATCTTAAGCCGTCTAATGTGATGGTGGATGAAAAGGATAGGATCAAATTGATCGATTTCGGCATCGCCAGAGTTCAGGTCACCGGGGCGCTCACGGCCACCTTTTTGCAGGGAGTCGGCTCGATGGGCTACGCTCCATTGGAGCAATACCAGCACTCGGGCGGAACCGATGAGCGCTCCGACATCTACGGCCTGGGTGCAACTCTCTTTAACCTGTTGACCGGACGCACGCCACCCAGTCCCATTGATGTGGTGGCAGCTGATGGAATCGTGCCTTCGGTCAGGGCCATCAACTCCGCCGTGCCTCCGTGGCTGGACTCGGTGATCAAAAAGATGATGGCCACCCGCAAGGAGTCGCGCTTCCAAAGCGCGGCCGAGGCCGGCATGGCCTTGCGCCGGATGCTGGAAATCGATGAAGGCGAGCCGATCGAGGTGCTCCAGAGGCCGGCGCACCGAGCCGACAACGTTCTATACGCTGTAACCGGCGGCTTGACGACGGCCGCGGTGGCATTGATGGGTTGGCTGTTTCTATCCAGCCGGTCGGGGCCTGTTCCGGTTGCGCCGCTAACCTCCAACTCTCCGGTGGTCGCTCCCGTTGAATCCAGGGCTCCACTTGAAAGTAAAATGGTGGAGCCTGAACAGCCGGCCCGCGACTCAAAACCCCTGCCGCGTCCACCATCGCGCTCGTCGGACATGGCAGAACGTTCTGAAGCGACCAGTGAGCATGAGACGGTTAGGACCCTTGGAGAGCGACCGAAGGTCCCGGGGAGCTCGTATCCGGTGCACTTGCCTTTGAAAAAGCCGGCCGCGGAGCCGGCAGCCGCGCCTTATCCTACCGTCACGAATGTGGCAAGAGTTCAACCCGAACCGACACCAGTTGAAAAGACCGTGCCGGAAATTAAACCGACGCCGACTGAGAGTCCGCCGCCGCCACCGATATATACGACTACGGGGGCAGGCAATCAGACAGTTCAGACTCAATCCGTCTCGAGTACCAGGAGTTCGGTCGGCACGTCTGCCCAGACGGTTCCCAGCGGGAGCGCCTCCTCAGGTCCGGGACCCAATGGAATGAGCGGCTCGAGGCCGGGTGGGCCGGGCGGACCGGGAGGGCCAGCTGGGCCCGGCGGCCCCGGAGGTCCAGGGCCTGGTGGACCTTCGATAGGACCACCAGGCGGAGGCGGCTTCGGTCCCGGCGGGCACTAACTATCCGGGAACACCGACTTCCAAATTCAGGACGCACCCATTGGTGGTGTGGCCGGTAATGTCCGGGATTTGCAGGGTCATGGCGATTTGAGAGCTGCAGCCGGTTTGTTGGCCGTGGTAGCTGAAGGTCGTACATAGAGTAATGGCCGTCTTTGTCAACTATCTCGTCCTCGCTCAGCTACCCCCAGGATTTGTTCAAAGGCTCGATGCTGATAGCTCACGTTGCTCTCCTTTCTCTCCCCTGCCAGGTCTGAGCAGGCTAGTTAAGGGAGCTCAAAGAGGTGCCTGAACCTTTCTTGAAGCCAGCAGGCTTAAGGACTGGTCGAGCTGGACGAGGACGAGCTCGAGCTCCGTGGTGGTGGCTTTCTCCTAGAAGTGGATGAGCTTGAGCTGGAACTGTCGGATGAGCTCGAAGAAGTGGAGCCGCTGGAGGAGGAATTGCTGCTGCTTGAATTGGTGGGGTAGCCATCGCTGCTTGTGGATGAACTATTGGTCGTAGAGGATGAGTTGTCTCCGGGCGGAGGTGGCGGCGGGCGCCTGCGGTGTCCGGAGGACGAGCCGTTTGAGGATGAGGAGGAGCTACTGGTGTTACTGCTCTGGCTAATTTGTTCCATCTGGTCGCCTGCATCTGAAGTGATGGGGGGCCGCTGGCCCGCTGCCCGGGTGTCCTGAGGCGGGCCGCCCAAAGCCAGGATTAAACTGAGGAAGACTTGATTCATCTCGATACCTCTCTTTCGTGGTCGATTTCATTTTAAAACCCCAAGCTGATCGGTCCCTGAGTCTGGCCTGAGCCTTCACTGAAGATACCTCCCGAATCGAAACTCAGGCATAGGTTTGTATCGATTTGTCCGGAAGCGGCTAGTCAGTTTGGATACGGATGGACACGCGGCTTCGTCTGCTCAGGAACAGTTGGAAACTCCAGAAACCCCTCAGTGTGGGGCTAGCTTGAGTTTAAGTTCGGCTGAGCATTTTGAGCTTATGCATTCGCAACCATGGCCTCAATCGCAGAAGCGTGTTGAGTTTAAGCCTGGTTGGTTGCGGTTCGCAGGAAGCCGCCGATGGAAAATCAGGGCGGATCGTCGAGCCTCTCCCTTGGAAAGGACGCGCTCAGGATCGAAGGCTTGAACTTGGCCCGCAGCAATGTCCGCCAGCCCTGCCTCAACAACTGCTTGCAGCTTGCGCCGTAGAGCCCTGACAACCTCGGCGACGCGGTGATAGCGGCCGCTTGCGACGAGGGAGCACACCAAATGCCCGTCAGGCTGCGGGTTTTTCTTCGGCTTTGGGTTCTTCGGGTTTGGGGGCGTGGGCGGCGATGAACTCGGCCTGGTTGCCTTTGGTCTCCAGGGCCCTGGTGAGAGCTTCGTCGGGGTCGATCATGCCGGCGCCCTGGGAGTTCGGGCCCCATTTACCGGGCAGCTTGTCGGCCGTGCTGGTGAGGATTTCGCTCACCTGGTCGGGCGACAGGTCCGGGTTGGCCTGGAGCATAGCCGCCACCAGTCCGGCCGCGATGGGCGTGGCCATAGAGGTACCGGGCAGGGCCTGATAGGCCTTGCTCTTGTGGATTTCGGTGCGGGTGGTGGCGGCCAGCAGGCGGTTGAACTCGGCTTGAGCCGTATTTTCATCTTCCTTGAAAGCGGCGATGGTGCGCGCACCCAGGCCCATGGCCTGGAAGGTTTCCTTGGGCAGAGCCGCCAGCGTTTCGTAAGGCATTTTGTCCAGGCCCAGCAGCGCCTTGTGCAGCACCCCGTTGCCCAGGCCGCTCTTCATTTTGTCGGTGGAGGGGGCCAGGGCCGCGAAGATGTGCTCGCCGGGAGCGACGATGTCCGGCTTGGGACGGCCGTCTTTGGTGGGACCGCGGCTGGAGAATTCGGCCATGGTGTCGTCGCTGGGATCGGGGGTGTCCTTGTCATCGGCGGCGCCCACCGTGATGGCATCGGGACTGTTGCCGGGCGAACCCACCGTCTTGCGGCCCGGGCCTTCGTTGCCGGCCGCGGCCAGCACCACCAGGCCGGCGTCGTGTGCGGCCTTGACAGCCTGGTTGATGGGGTCGTTTTCCCAGTCCTTGGAGGAGGGGCCACCCAGCGACATGTTGATGACGCGAATGCCCAGTTCGTCTTTGTTCTCAATGCACCATTCGATGCCTTTGATGATGTCGGAGTTGCGGCCGCTGCCCGAGCCGGCCAGCACCTTGACGCCGATGATGTTGGCTTCGCTGGCCATGCCTTTGTGGATACCTTCGCTCATGGTGCCGTCGCCGGCGGCGCAGCCCGAGACGTGGGTGCCATGGCCGTTGTCGTCATAAGCAATGGGCAGACCCTGCACGAAGTCAACCTGGCCGAGCAGGCGGCCGTCGAAGTCGGGGTGGGGGTGCACGCCGGTGTCGAGTACGGCGATGGTAACCCCTTTACCGGTGTACTTGCGGGTTAATTCCGAATCAAAGCGCGGAGCCGTCATCTCGGCCCGGGGGATATAGGGGCCGGCCGGCTTGGCCGGCTTCTTTTCTTCCGCAGATTCTTCCTCAGCCAGGTCGAGGCTGCCGGGATCGGGGGGCAGGAAGTTTTCGACCTTGTCGGGGACCAGACGGAATCCGCGTTTCTGCAGGTCAGAGGCCTGTTTGGGGGAGAGCGAGGCCAGGTAGCCGCCCACCAGTCCGAGATCTTCGTGAATCTCCGCGCCGCTGGCTTCCACCAGCGACTTGGCGCTGGGACCTTCCGACTTGAACAACTGATTGCCCTTGGGGGGCATGACCACGTAGGCTTCCCGGTTACCCAGGCTGACCGAATCGCCGGCAGCTTCGGCGGCGACTTTCTTGCTCTGATTGAGCGCGAAGGAGTGGAAGATTTTTTGAGCGGAATTGGCTTGGATGTTCACTGGGGCCGGTCCTCTTCTCTATTTATCTGTAGTAAGAGTTATGCGACCGCTGTGAACTCGATATTGCCAAATTGCTAATTGGTGGGCAGCAGAGTCTCCAAAGTGAGGCTACCGGCCTGCCGGTACAGGCGCGCGATGGACAATTGCACGTCAAAACGGGCCTGTACCTCTTGAGAGCGAGCCTGAATGAGCAAGCGCTGGGCGTCGGAAACTTCCAATGAAGTGCCTACCCCCACGTTATAGCGCTCGCTGGCCAGACGATAGTTCTCTTCGTTGCTGCGCAGAGCAACCTGGGCGGCCTGGGCGCGGGAACGGGCTTCCTGCAGGTTGAGCCAGGCCTCGGTGGCCTGTTGCTGGATTTGCAGAGCCAGCAGCTCCTGATTGCCCTCCGCCTGCACTCGTTGGGCCTCGGCTGACTGTATTCCCGCTCCCAGAGCCGGCTCGTTGAGGATAGGGATGCTCAAGGCCATGCCCACGTTCCAGTTGTAGGGGGAGGGCGGAAAGTAGCCTTCCGACCAGGCGTAGCTGTAGCTGGCGCTCAGGCTCGGATAATACTGCGCCTCGGCGTTGCGCACCCGGGCGGCGGCCGCCTCCACGCGGGCGAAGGCGGCCAGCAGGTCGGGCCGGGTTTCCGCCGCCTTTTTGACGGCTTCAGCGCGCGTCCAGTCGGGCGGCAGCAATTTGGCCTCCAGCAAACCCACCGGACCGGCCTCGGGGGTGCCCAGCGAGGTCAGGAAGGCGGTTACCGCCTTCTGCTCGCTGTTTTCGGCGGCGATCAGCCCTACCTGGGCGGTGGCCAGATCCGATTCGGCCCGGGTAACCTCGATGCGGGCGCGCGTCCCCGCTTCGTAGAAGCCTTTGGCGCGGCCCACCTGGACCTCGGCGTTGCGCACGTTTTCCCGGTTGATTTCCACGTCCTGATGGGTGCGCAGCACCGTAAAATAGCTTTCGGCCACGCGCAGCAACAGGGTCTGCACGGCATCGCCGCGCTGCCAGAGGGCGGCGTCTTTATTGGCCCCGGCCAGGTCCAGATTGGACTGGGTCTTGCCAAAGTCGGTGATCAGCTGGCTGGCGTTGATACCGGTGTTGTAGTTGCGTACCCCGCCGGTGCGCACCACGCTCTGGCCGCCCACGCCGGCGTTCTGGGCTTCTGAGTAATTGAAGCTGACATTGCCGCGGATGGTCGGGTAAAAGGGTGCCGAGGCAATGCGCATTTGGGCCTGCGCCTGGTCGATCTGAGCATCGGAGATTTTCAAGTCAGGGTGATGGCGCAAGGCGGTCAGGGCGGCCTCGGGCAGAGACAGGGCCGGCAGACCGGCGGTCGGTACGGTGACCGGCGCGGGCGGCACGGGGGAATTAGGCGGAGCCACCACTGGAGCGGCCTGGCCCTTGGGGGAGGGTGGGGTGCCCGGGGGAGGGGGCGGATTCAATTGTTGGGGCGGTGTCTGACCCCAGGCTGCCGCCGTCAGCAGCAGGAAAAGAGAAAATTGGGCCGTACGAACCATGCTGAAATTGGCCTTACTCCTCGTGCGAGCGAATCCTGCAGACAGGGCGTTGTTAACTTCATGTCCGATACTCGACTGATCATAGAACGGGTGAAACCCGGCGCGGTTGCGCCCCGCAAGGCAAATCCCAGCGATGCCTGTTTCGACCTGTTTGCACCCGAGGCATACCGCGTCTTGCCGGGAGAACGGGCGGCCCTGGGGACGGGCTGGCTGATGCAGATCGAGCCGGGCTGGGAAATTCAGATTCGCGGGCGCAGCGGTTTGGGCAAGCGCGGCATCGAGGTCCATTTTGGGACCATCGACCATCTTTACCGGCAGGAAGTCAAGGTGCTGGTCCACAACGCTTCCGGCCAGACCTGGGAAGTGGCCGAGGGAGACAGGGTGGCGCAGATGAAGCTGGCCCGCGTCTGGGAGGTCGAGCTGGTGGAAGGCAAAGTGGAGCCCACCGATCGCGGCGGCCTTGGTTCCACCGGCCGCTAATAGGCAATTCGGCTCTATCCGCGAAGCTAGCGGAGATGTCATCGGCCACCGGCGCGCCGCGCGCTAACCATCTGGTTTCCCGAACCTTCGATTTCTGGCTGCTGGGCGGAGCCAGTTTGCTGGCTTACGCGGTCATGGTCCTGGCAGCGGGCTTTCGCGATCTCTACGGGGTGAGCAACCAGTTCGGCAATCTGGCCGTGACCATGGCCATGATGTCGCTGTTCGTCAACTATCCGCACTTTTTGGCCAGTTACCGGCTGGCCTACGGGCGAGGCCGGGCCTTCATCGTAAAACACTGGTTTCAAACGGTGCTGGCGCCCTGCCTGCTGATCAATTTTCTGGTGGCGGCGTACTGGTTCGCTAACGAACCGGGCAGCAAACCGATGTGCGAAAAGATGTTGGGCGCGGCCATCAACTTCATGTATTTCACGGTCGGCTGGCATTACAGCAAGCAGGCCTTTGGTTGCATGATGGTCTACGCGGCTTATGACCGCTATCCGCTCGACCGAGTCCAGCGCGAGTCGGTGCGCTACAGCCTGCTTTCCATCTGGTGGTACAACTATGCCTACAGCAACCTGGCGCCGACCGGCAGTTTCTGGTCATTGACCTACTCCACCTGGCAGGTGCCCTTTAGCTTCTACTATGCCTTCCGAGCGGTGTTTTTTCTAGGCGTGGCCTGGGTTTTCTATCGGGTGCTCTACCGCAATTGGAAGGCCGGCCATCGCCCCCACCCCACGTTATGGATCCCCTACCTGGCCATGGCGGTGTGGTTCGCGCCCTGCTTTCGCCAACCGGACTACTTCTTCTACATGGTCCCGTTCTTTCACTCGCTCCAATATCTGGCCTTCGTCTATCGGGTGGAACGGGTTCGACCATCACTGAGAGAATCGGCCACGCGGGCCACCATGCTGGTGCTGGGTCTGTGTTTCTCCGGCTGGATGGCATTTGAACTGGTACCGGGCAACCTCGACAAGGTCTTTGACAATGTGCGCACCTTCGGCTTTTCGTTCTTTCTCATCGCCGCCAACTTGTTCATCAACATTCATCATTATTTTTTGGACAACGTGCTCTGGCGAGTCCGCGACGACGAAACGGTGAGAAACGCCCTTTTCAGCGATTAATTGCGTGGGAAGAAGGAGGACTTGAGCTGGATCCAGTAGCCGAGCGGGTCGCCCTTCTTACCGCATTCTATGGTGACTTCGTAAAACTGCTTCTTGGTTTTGCGCCCGTTGGACAGGGTTTCGTCCTTATCATGTCTGACGAAGTTCAGGTCAGTCACGTTCTTGGCCAGCAGAACCCCCTGTTTGGTGCCGATAAAGGCTGCCGGCGTAATCGGAGGAGTGGCGTCCTGCGGGCTGGGCGGGCTGATGGTTTCTTCGTTAGGGTCGGTCATCTGCGTCGCGAATTTTGCCAGATAGCGCAGGTTGCGGTCGTCGTCCAGGTAAAAGCAGCCGTAACCCTGCCAGTAGAGCTGGCGGGCGGTATCGAAGCGAGCTTTGCCGGCCGCATCAAAGGGGCTGGCAAACGCGATTCCCCGACTGTTGGCGAAAGTGCCGAAACCGGAGGGCGGCGGACTGGCGCAGTCGATAAAAATGAACTGAGGGGCGCTATTCTGGAGAGCGCTGTTCAGGCGAGACAGGAAGGTCAGCACGCCGCGCTGGCATTCGTTGGCATCCGTGTTCAGGCGGTAAAAACGCATGCCTTTGTCGATGATCAAGAATACGGCCACGAAGACAATGCTGATCAGCGCCGTGGAGACGCTGATTTCCAGCAAGGTCATAGCGCGCGGACGGCGGACGCTAATTCGTTCGGTAAAGATGGGTTTCATAGGTCAGCGTCTTGTCTCCCCCCGCATAGTCGGACCAGATCACTTTGACGGTCAGCTTGCGGAAAGTGTTGTTGGGGGGCGGTTGGTTGTCGAGGGTGTAAAACAGGTAGCGAAAGTTGCAGTCGATAGACTTGCCGCGGATTTCACTGATGGAGTTGACTTCCCCCTGGTCCACCGGATTGTTATTGGGGTCGCTGGCCGGGGGTTCACAGGCATAGAATCCGGCCGCGATCTTCTGCTCGAGCACGGCTCGAGCCAGGCTGGCCGCGGCCAGGCGATTTCGCCCCAGACTCTGGGCCGAGTAGAAGCTCGACCACACCCCCAAAAAGAGCAGAATGGCCGTGCAGAAGATCATGCTGGCGATGATCACTTCCAGCAAGTTGTGCCCGCGCAATCGGGCCAGGATCAGGGAAGCCCGTTCAGACACACTCGGTGGCCGCCATCAGACACCCGCCACAGCCGCATCCACAACCGCCGCCGGCGGGAGCCGGCGCGGGCGCGGGTGCGGGGGCTGGCGCCGGAGCGGGCGCGGGCGCCGGCGCGGGTGCTGGCGCGGGCGCTGGCGCCGGCGCCGGCGCGGGCGCTGGCGCGGGCGCCGGCGCGGGAGCTGGAGCGGGCGCCGGCGCGGGAGCTGGCGCTGGTGCGGGCGCAGGAGCCGGTGCCGGCGCGGGAGCCGGTGCCGGCGCGGGAGCCGGTGCCGGTGCGGCCGCAGGAGGAAGCACCTTGGAGGCTACCACCCAGTCGACCGTGGGCGAGTCATATTTGGTATCGCCGAAGGTATTGGTGTTGGTAAAGTCGGCCTTGCCCACCACCGTATTTTCCAGGGTGGAGTCAAAGTGCACCTTGGCGTTGTGCGCCTCGATTTCTTTGGCCTGGATGGATCCGAAGATTTCCGAGTCTTCGAGTTTCGCCGTGGAGCCGCCGGCGGCCATCAGGAAAGAGCCTTTGGAGTTGAGAATCCGGATGTCTCCGGAATTTTCGTCCATGACGTAGATTTGTAGCATTTTGGGGTTCTTGCCCCAGTTCAAGCTGGAGCTGTTCTTGATGTCCAGTTTGCTTTTGACGTAGATGGTGGTGGGGTTAGGGCTGCTGGTGTCCACGTTGACGGTGGTTCCATCCAGCAAGAGGTCGCCGTTGACGAAGTAGGTCTGCCCGGCGGTGAGGTTCCAGGTGCTGCCCGGGTTAAAGGGGGCCGGAGGTCCGGGAGTGGTGGGAGGCTCCAGGGTCACGTAGCCGGTCGAGGCGGACGGCATAAAGGTCTGCGGAATCTGTTTGTTCCCGTAGGTCTGGGTGCCGGTGACGCGGGTGGTGGCCCCCTGGCTGATAGCGCCGGGGGTGGCTCCCGTGCCGGTCTTGACGTCTCCATCGACAATCAAGTCACCGGCATCGCCGAGTTCAATGGCGCCGTCGCTGTTGTCATTGCTGCCGATGGGGGCTCTCTTGTTGGCCAGGCCCGCGGTTTGATTCAGGTAGGGACGGTAAAAGTAAGCCATACCGCTGTAGGCGGCATCGTCAGCGGCGGTGGAGATGGCCGCGTCGGGGGTACCGGTGGTGATGGTGGAGTCAAAACTATCGATTAAACCAGACTTGAGGTTCAGCTTGCCGTTAGCGAAGAGGGCTTCGTCAAAGTGGTAGCCGGAAGCGGCTAACAAACTGCTGACGGAGGTTAGCTGAATTTTCTTCTTACCCTGGACCAGCCCGGTGGCGCTGATGTAGATGCTGCCCGGAGGAATAGGTGAACCATCGGGGGCGGTGCTGCTACGGTAAGTCGGATCGGTTACAAACTCGGAGTTGTTGTAGACGACCACCAGAGCCTGTACATCGGGATTGTTCGGAAAGATAATCTGCAGCACGTCTTCGCGAGCGGAATCGATGGTGGCCGGGCAAGGGGCTCCATCGTAGTAAGCGTGCGACCAACCGGGACCGCGATGGGTGGCATCCCTGGGATTGTTGAGCTGTTCCAGGGCGCTTTGGATTCCAGAGTAGGCGGCGTAACGCGCCCGGTCGGAGTACTCGCCGTCGGCCACGGCTCCCAGCGTCTTGACCGTCGTCAGCAGAATGGCTCCGGTGAACAAACTGAGCACCGACAGCGCGCTCATCACCGCCACCAAGCCAATCCCCCGTTTGCGCAAGGATTTTGCGTAGCGCTCTACACCTTTGAGCATGAAACTTTCCTCCGATCCACGAGCATACACAAAAATGTAACAAAAAACAATCTCATAGCGTCTCGCCTTCCAGCCAGCGCGAGGGGAATTCTCCTATCGTGCCTACCTGGGTTTGCATGGGAATGCCGGGTAGTTCCGTGAGTTCCTGGACAAAGATGAGACGCAGGAAGACCACCCGGTCTTGAGGAGCGTGCTCGCGATTCCACTTACGTCCCATGTAGCGCAGGAAGAAGGGGGTCTGACGGGGATTCCAGCGGATCCAGAGGTTTTGGAAGATACGCCGCCAGCGCTGGTTTTTGAACTGGTCGCAGACCGGGACCGGCTTGGCGTAGGTGACCGGCTGGCCGGTAAGCAGGTCGATCACCCGCCCATCCCCCCGCCTTCCCTCCACCACGAACCAACCGTCCTGCATCACTGGTTTGGGCGCAAAGAGGGTCCAGTTTTGCATCATTCCGGTGCTGCGACCGTAGTTCATGATGTAGGTGCGCATGCCTCCGCGCGGAATCAGGCCCAGTTCCGGGATGGTGTAGTAATTTTCGATGAAGATGAAGGCTACGATGGAGAGGCTGGCGATTCTCACGATCCAGGAGGGCCCGTAGCCGGAGGGGAGACCCTTGCCTTCTTCTTCGCTCGCGGGGGAGGGCCTGGCCAGGTGCTTTTCTAGAAAATCCATCCAGGGCGTGGGCCAGAGAAAGATCAGCACGCCCAGACAGATCGGCATGAACAGGCCCAGGTGCATACAACTGGCGATACCCAGATGAAAGCCGATGAGCAGAATCAAATTCAGGCTGCGCGTCCAGTTGTTCACGAGCGGACAGAGTAGCAACAGCGGTGTGGTCATTTCGATGGCCAGCACCAAGAAGGTCAGAGCCCGCAGCAGGGTGGTGTGATGTAAGAGTTCCCGGGCAAAGCCGGTGGAGAACTGGTCCAGGTTGAGCGCCAGCCAGAGCGCGTCGCCGGTTTGGCGCCAGGCCGGATCGCTCTTGAGCACCCCGGCCGTGAAGTACATGACGCAAAACTGCAGCACCAGGGCGGCCGTGGCCGGGCTGAGATATTCGTTGGGCAGCTTTTTCCAGTGAGGGTTGCGCCAGGCGTCGATGGACCAGCGCGCTCCCAGCGGCAAGAAGAGCCCGATGAAAAGGAAGATTTTGAGGGTCAGGTCGCCGCCGTCGTTGACGTAGAGGTTGCGATTCTGGATGGAAGCCAGCATATACCAGGAGAGCAGCGCGGAAGTGCGCGAGTAGAAGCCCATCATCAGGCTGAGCGCGAAGAGGGCGGCCAGCAGCATGAGCCCGGCCACTCCCCAGTACGTCTCGACCTGGCGGTAGAGCTCAAGATGCTTGAAGGTGTTGGGACTGGCGGGCATGGCTCCGACCGGGGTAATCCCGTCGGGGAGATAAAAGGCGCCGATGTCCTGGCAACGGATCAACAGGTCGACCAGAATCAGCAGGCCGATAGCCATGCGAGCCAGAGCGATAGCCCGCAAGTCGAGGGCGAAGACTTTCATCCACGGGATATTTTCGCGGGAATGGGCTGGAACTCCCGCGAACCTATTCTGAATGTCGACGACCACCGCGCCGATGCGTGCCAACTACCTGGTTTCCCGCACTTTAGATTTCTGGTTGCTGGGCGGGGCCAGCGTGGTCGCCTATCTGGCCATGACGGTGGCCGGCGGCTTTCGCAACTGGTATGGGGTCAGCAACCAGTTCGGCAACCTGGCCGTGACCATGTCAATGATGTCCCTATTCGTCAACTACCCTCACTTTTTAGCCAGCTACCGACTGGCTTACGGGCGCGGCCAGGATTTCGTGGTCAAGCACTGGTTCCATCTGCTGCTGGTTCCCTCGCTGCTGCTCGGCTTCTTGACCTGCGCCTATTGCCTGGCGGTGGAGCCTCAGAGTCGGGGACTGAGCGAGCAACTGCTGGGGGCGGGGATCAACTTCATGTTCTTCACCGTCGGCTGGCATTACGCCAAGCAGGCCTTCGGCTGCATGATGGTCTACTCGGCCTATGACCGCTATCCGCTCGACCGCGTGCAGCGGGAATCTTTGCGCTTCAGTCTGCTGTCGCTGTGGTGGTACAACTTCACCAATGCCAATCTGAATCCGACCGGCACGTTCTGGTCCTTGAAATACAGCACCTGGCAACTGCCCGGGTGGCTATACCTGGGTTCCTTCTGGATCTTTCAGATCATGATCGCGGTGGTGTTGTATCGGGTCTTTTTCCGGAACTGGCGGGCCGGCTATCGGCCCAGCCCGACTTTCCTGATTCCCTATGTGGCCATGATGTTGTGGTTCGCGCCTTGCTTTCGCCAACCGGACTTCTTCTTCTACGTGGTGCCGTTTTTTCACTCGCTGCAGTATCTGACCTTTGTCTATCGAGTAGAGCGCTCCCGGCCCAGCATTCGCGAGTCGGCCGGACGGGCCACCGCCCTGGTTTTCGGACTGGCTCTGAGTGGCTGGATGTGCTTCGAAGTGGTGCCCGGCAACCTGGATATGAGCATGGAAGCCATGACCACTTTCGGCTTTTCCTTTTGTCTGATTGCCGCCAACCTGTTCATCAACATTCACCACTACTTTATCGACAATGTGTTGTGGCGGGTGCGGGACGATCCGCAAGTGCGCCAGGCGCTTTTTTCCGACCCGGTTTAAATGAACGAACTGGTGGTGGTGACCGGCTTGCCGCGCAGTGGCACTTCCCTACTGATGTCCATGCTGCAGGCGGGCGGGCTGGAGCTGGTGAGCGACGGCGGGCGCCCGGCCGATCAGCACAACCCGCGCGGCTACTTTGAGGCCGGGACCTGGTCGGAAGCCGACTCTGGAGGGAAAGCCGTCAAGCTGCTGGACCGGCAATTGGAAAAGGCCGACCTCCAGGGACCGGTCCGAGTCCTTCTGCTGGAACGGGACCTGACCGAAGTGGCCGCCTCGCAGCAGAAAATGCTGGGCCAGCCTCCCGACGGCCGGGATTGGCCCGAACTGTTGAGCCGGGAACTGCACCGCTTCAAGGGCTGGCTGGCAGGTCGCGGTTGGCCGGTCTGGCGGGTCGAACACCGGCGCCTGATCCACCAGCCGCAAGAGGTCGCTCGGGAGCTGCAGACCTTTTTAGGACGCCCGCTTGACCTGAAAGCCATGGCCGGCCAGGTCGACCCGGCTCTCTATCGGAATCGCCAGTGCTAGCCTATATCGGTCCCGGACCCGGCCTGGCCGTGCAGGCGCCCGCGCTGCTCCTGCTCACCGGCATCCTGGTCGGTCTGCTCTCGCTGCTGACCCTGCCCCTGCGCTGGCTGTGGCGCCGTCCCAAGAAGCGCGGCCCGGCCCGCGCCCGCCGGGTGGTCTTGCTGGGCCTGGACGGCCTGGAGCCGTCCTTGCTCGAGGAGGGGATGCGGGCCGGTCGGCTGCCTCATTTTCAAGCCCTGGCCGCCGAGGGCGGATATCAAAGGCTGGCCACGACCTGCCCGCCGCTCTCTCCGGTGGCCTGGTCCACCTTTGCCACCGGTCTCAATCCGGGCAAGCATGGCGTCTTCGATTTTGTGCACCGCACTCCCGAGCTGGGCTTGAAGCTGGCCTTCTCCGAAGTCTCGGGGGGCCGTCCACGCCAGTTGCGCAAAGGTCGCAGCTTCTGGGAAATTCTCGGCGAATACGGTGTCTTTTCGCAGATTTTGCGAGTGCCGGTCAGCTGGCCCTCGGGGCGTTTCTTCGGCACTCTGCTTTCGGCTATGGGGATTCCCGATTTGCGCGGAACTCAGGGAGTCTACACCCTCTTCAGTCCCCAACCGCGGGAGCTGCGCGAGGGCGTGAACGTGCTCTGGCGGGACGGCCGGGCCGACTTTGAGCTACCCTCGGGCAGCGTCCGCCTGCATCTGCGCCGGCTTCAGGGGCAATGGAGGTTGAGTTGGGCCGGCCAACAGCTCGATTTGCAGGTCGGCCGCTACAGTCCCTGGTGCCGCCTCCAGTTCGGGCGCTCCCCCGGCCTGGTCAAGTTCTTGCTGCTCGACGACAGTCCTCAACTCTACGCCACCCCGGTGCAGCTCGACCCGGAGCGTCCCGTGCTGGGGTTGTCCTATCCGAACTTTTTCTCGGCCAGCCTGGCCCTGCTGCTCGGCCCTTACGCCACTTGCGGTCTGGCCGAGGATACCGGCGCGCGCGAGGACGGCGTGCTCTCTCCCCAGCAGTTTCTGGAGCAGGCCTATGCCATCCACGAAGAACGCCGGGGTCAGTTCCTGCATTTGCTCGAGCGCACGCCGGTCGGTCTGTGCGCGGCTGTGTTTGACGGTCCCGATCGCATTCAGCATATGGCCCTCGATTGCCCCGAGACCATCACCGACCTGTATGGCCGGATGGACGAGCTGGTAGGGGAAACACGCGCCCGGCTGCGGCCCGGGGAGGTTTTGCTGGTGCTCTCCGACCATGGTTTCAAGCCCTTTCGCCGCAGCGTCGACGTGAATGCCTGGTTGCGCGCCGAGGGATACCTGCGGGTCGATGACCGGGGGCGCCCTGTCTGGCCGGAGACCCGGGCCATCGCGCTGGGTCTGGCCGGCCTGCATCTCAATTTGCGCGGACGCCAGGCGCGGGGTTGCGTTCCTCCGGAGCAGGCTGACGACCTCAAGGCGGAGTTACGCCGGCGCCTGTTAGAAATGGTCGACCCGTTGGATGGAACTCGACCGCTGCTGGAGGTTTTCGACAATCGGCAGTGCTACCAGGGGCCTTATAGCGTGGATGCTCCCGATCTGGTGCTGGGCTGGGAAGTGGGCTACCGTATCGCCAAGAGCGCCGGGCGCGGCGAGGTGGGCGAGCAGATTTTTGCCGACAACACCTCGGCCTGGTGCGGGGACCATTGCCTGCATCCACAGCGGGTGCCGGGCGTGCTGCTGTGCAACCAGCCTTTACGGCCGGAAGCGAGCCTGCTCGACCTGGCTCCCACCGTGCTGGATTTTTTCGGGGTGCCCCGTCCGGCCGCCCTGGAAGGCCGTTCTTTGTGCGTGGATTAGTCGGCTGGCTGGCTTTGCTGCTGCTGAGTTGCGGAGGTCCTCCAGCCTCCCGGCCACGCGTGATCGTGCTGGCCCTGGATGGTTGCGATCCCCAGGTATTGCGGCGTCTGTTGGACCAGGGTAAGTTGCCCCACTTCGCCCGGCTGCGCTCGTTGGGCGGTTTCTGGGAGCTGGGCACCACCACGCCGCCTCAGAGCCCCGTCGCCTGGGCAACCTTTCTCACCGGGCAGGATCCGGGCGGCCACGGGCTTTTTGATTTTCTGCAGCGGGATCCGCAACGGCTCCAGCCGGTCACCTCGATGTCTCGCGTGGCCGAAGGCGAATATCGCCGCCAACTGGGGGCTCCGCCCTTCTGGACCTACCTCAACCAGAGGCAGGTGCCGGCCACGTTGCTGCGCGTTCCTTGCTGGTTTCCCGCCGCCCCCGACCAGGCACGCACGCTGACCGGTCTGGGAACGCCGGATTTACTCGGGAGCTACGGAACTTTTTCGTATTACAGCGAGGAGGAGCCGGAGCACCCGCTGAGCGGCGGCACCTGGGTGCGGGTGGAGCCTCGCGGGGGAGAGGTTCAAGCCAGCTTGATCGGGCCCGAGCAGCAGGCCTGTCCGCTGCATTTACGCCTGGATACACGGAATGGACAGGCTCTCATCGAAGTCGGAGAGCCCGAATCTCAGCCCTTTTTGCTCAAACAGGGGGAATGGTCGGGCTGGATTCCCGTGGCCTTTCCTAAAACCCGCGGAATGGTGCGCTTCCTGTTGCGTTCGGTGAAACCGCTGGCTCTGTATGTTTCGCCGTTGAATGACGATCCCACCCGGCCGCAGTTGCCCCTCTCCAATCCGCCCACGCTGGCCGCGCGACTGGCTCGCCAGTGCGGGCGTTACCACACCCAGGGAATGGCCGAAGAGAGCAAGGCCCTCAGCGCCCAGGTCATCAGCGACCCGGACTACCTGGCCCAGAGCAGCGAAGTGCTGGCCGAGAACCGGCGCCTGCTGACTCAGGGATTGCGCGATTTCACCCAGGGGTTTTTCTTCTTCTATGTATCCCATCTCGATTTGCAATCCCATCTTTTCTGGCGTAAGCCGGAGGAGGTGGAGCGAGCTTATGGGCGGGCCGATGAGATGCTGGCTGGGGTGCTGTCCCAGCTGGACGCCGAGACCACTCTCTGGGTGGTCTCGGACCACGGGTTCGCGCCCTTCGAGCGCGTCTTCGATCTCAACGCCTGGTTGGCCGAGCAGGGCTGGTTGCGCAGTCAGCCCGATCAACCCCTGGAGCAGATCGATTGGGCGGGCACGCGGGCCTACGCGGTCGGATTCAATGGCCTTTACCTCAATCTGCGTGGCCGCGAGGCCCGGGGCACCCAGGACCCGGCCCAGAGCGACCGGCTCAAACGGGAGTTGACCGCGAAATTACTGGCCTTGCGCGATCCGGCTAACGGGCGCCGGGTGGTTCGCCAGGTCTACGACAGCCGCCTGATCTACACTTCCGCCTATCGGGAGCAGGCGCCGGATCTGGTGATCGGTTACGAAAGGGGCTATCGGGTGGCCTGGGAAACGGCGCTGGGGCAGCGTTCGGGGCTGGTTTTCCGGGACAACCTGGACCACTGGAATGGCGATCATCTGATTGACCCTCAACTGGTTCCTGGGGTTCTGCTCTGCTCGCGACCCATCCGACGAGAGAATCCGTCGCTGAAGGATCTGGCCCCGACCATCCTTAAACAGTTCCAGGTCGCGCCGCCTCCGGCCATGACCGGGCGCAACCTGCTGGAGGACTGATGTTTGCTCCCAAGATTCGCATCGACCCGGTGTTGCTGGAACGAGCCCGCAAGCGTTCCGAGGAGCTGGGCTACCCGTCGGTCGAGGAATACGTGGCCCATCTGCTCGAGCAGGATCTGCAGAAGCTTACGCCGGCTGAGGACGCGGCCGTGCAGGAACGCCTGCGCGGTCTGGGCTATTTGTGAACCCACTGGTGCTGGCCGGACTCTTGTTAACGCTGGCCTGGTGGTTGATTTTCCGAGCCTTTCCGCTGGCTCCGTCCTTGGTTCGGCGCGCGCTCGGTCAGCTGCTGGAGTTGCTGCTCTACGGCGATTCCCCCCGCATCCTGGGCAAAGTGTGGTTGGATCTGGCGGCCACCAGCCTGCGCCTGGGGCGCGCCCTGCTGGCCCCGAGCCTGGTTTCTTTGTTGCTGTTGCTGGGAGCACTGCAAGGACTGGAAAGCTACTGCCGCTATCGCCCCATCCGAGTGGGCGAAAGCTTTCTGGTGTCGGTACCGGCTCAGGCGGCGCTCGATTTAAGCCATGCGGACGGGCTGCGCCTGGATAGTCCCGGACTCTTCGATGGGCAGTCGACCTGCTTCTGGCGCCTGGTGGCCACGCAGCCGGGGCGGCAATGGTTCCGCCCCGGCCATACCTCGAACCAATTTGAGGTGCAGGTGGGTTCGGGCTGGAAGTTTTTGCGCGTTTCCCGGTCGGGCCCCCGGATTTACTACCCAAGACGCGAATTTTGGCTGGGAGACCGTTATCTCGACTGGCCCTGGCTGCTGGGTCTCAGCTGTCTTGCCTGGCTGGTTCTGGGTTTGACAGGCAGGTGTTGCTGGTGGCTTCTGGTCCGCTTTTGGTCGCCGCTATCGGAGAGTTAACTCTTTGCTTAAGATGATTAACAATTAATTCATTTTTGTAAGATTTTTTTCACTGGAGACGAGGGCTGTGATGGGTTGAATTGGGTTAACTTGGATCCAACACATCCGAGAGAGGAACCTGCCATGAGCACCGTAACTTCCAGCCGCCCCTCGACTTCCACCTCCAAGAGCAGCAGCTCGACCAAGAAGAGCACCAGCTCGAAGCCGAGCAGCATGAAGTCCAATTCGGCCAGCAAGTCCAGCTCCGCCAGGCCGGCGAAGGCCGCCTCTCCGGTGCGGAGCCTGACTCAGCCCAAAGAGCAGTCGAGCATTTCCAAGGATGTCAATCAGAAGCCGAATGGCCAGACGCCGGCTTTCTCCAAAGCCTTTACAGCCACCAGCGAGCGCCAGGCGGGTGAGCAGGCAGCGGCCACCCAGGGAGCGCCCCAGGCGCCGGGCACCGCCCCGGTCGAGCGCCCGGACCCCATTCGCACCGTCAACGGCCGCACCGTCAACGAAGCCGCTGACTGGGTCAAGCGTGACCATCCCAACAAGGCCATTGATGATCAGGCCAGGAAGTTCCAGCGTGACGGGCACAAGGTGAGCCCCACCACTCCCGAAGCGGTCAATCAGCGCCATACTGACAGTCGGCCCGGGGAAAAGGGCGGAGCGGACACGAAATTCAAAGCCAACCAGATCGAGGTCGGCAAGAAAGGTCTGGACGGGGTCCGCGTGACTCCCTTCAAGCCCGACGGACGACCCGGTGCTGCGGACTTCTTTGCAACCAATCGAGAGCTGGCTCAAGCTGGCCAGGACGCACGCAATTCCAGAGGCAAGCTGACTCCCGCCCAGGTGCTGCAGGACCGCCTGGCTTTGCCGACCGAGCCCAAATTCGCCACGCCGACCCACGCCGCTCCCGGCACCAAAATCGACCAGAGCGTGGTCGGAGAGCAAAAGTTTAACGGCCAGACGCAAAAAGGTGGAGGGCTTCAGTTGAAAGCGCTGGATCCGCTTTCCTCCCTCGACCCGAAGAAAGCCTTGGATGTCAACCGGACGGCCCGACAATTGGCCACGGCCGGCGAAATCGCCTCGACCGCCAAGGGCCTGGGCAAGGTTCTCAAGCCCGTCGGCATCGCCACCGATGCGCTCCAGCTCGGCGAGGCTTTCCAGAAAGACGGTGGGACCATCGGCCGGAACACCGCCAAGGCGGCTACCGAAATCGGCGCCAGTTGGGGTGGCGCGGTAGCCGGGGCCAAGCTGGGCGCGCTGGGCGGCGCCGCCATCGGTTCGGTGGTGCCGGTGGTGGGCACCGCGATCGGTGGGGTCGTCGGCGGCATCGCCGGCGGCATTGTGGGCGGTCTGACCGGCGGCGCGGTTGGCCGCTGGATCGGCTCCTTCTTCTAGGACCGGCTGAGCACGGTTTGATATTCAAATGTTGTTGGTGCGTTCTGGTTAGGCAGGAAGGGCTCCGTTCCTCAAGAAAATCTTGAAATGGCGGAGTTGTCCGGCTTTCAGCTGAGAGTCAAGGGGACCAATCCTCCCGTTGTGCACCAGTTGGAAATGCGCACCTACATGATCGGGCGCGGCGTCTCGGGCACCAACTCGAGCCGGCCGGGATTCCTGTTTTTCGCCGATCCCACCCTTTCGGCCGAGCATGCTCAGATTTACTGGCACGATCGGGAGATGACTTTTGTGCTTCGCCATCTTTCGGCCACCAATCCCAGCAAGGTGGGAAGCGTTACGGTGGCTCCGGGGCAGGCCCGCGGCGTGAAAGGCGGGGATCTGCTGACGCTGGGGAGTCTGGAGCTCGTTTTCGAGCGGGTGCCTATTCCCGAGCAAGCTCGCTCCAAGAAGACCGAGCAGACGAATACGGCTTGGGATCAGATGATCCAGCGTATTCTCCAGCTCCATCCCAAAAACCGCAAAGCCAGAGTCAATTCCGAAGAACTTTCCGTCTTCACCCGCCAGCTCTCCGCCATGCTGGACGCGGGTATTCCCATTGCCCGCGCCCTTCACTTTTTCTCGGAGGGCATTTCCGGTGGGGACCTGACCGAGGTGGTGGAAACCCTAAATCAAAAGGTTAATTCCGGCTCCCGGCTCTCGCATGCCATGCGCGGCTTTCCCAAGATTTTTTCGGACGTCTACGTGTCTTTGGTAGAAACCGGCGAGGAATCCGGACAACTGTCGGTGGCCATGCAGCGACTGGCCGATTTGCTGGAAAAGCAAGTCAAGATGCACAAGCGAATCATCGCCACCATCACCTATCCCCTTATTCTACTCGGGGTCTCGGTGCTCTTGGTGAGCGCTTTTATTTTCGGTATCTTGCCCATGCTGGAGCCGATGTTCACCAGTATGAACGTGGCCCTTCCCTTGCCCACTCGCATGCTGTTGGCCTCTCGACTCATGATGCTGCCGGTGGCTAGCGTACTGGTGGTGGGAGGCGCCGGTTTCTGGTTGTTCCGGCCCTTCATTCAGCAGTTTTTGGAGAAGCGCCCCGGTCTGCGCAAGAAGGTGGCCAAAGCTCCCCTCTACTGGCCGCTGGTGGGCCCGGTAATGCGCAAGATCGCGGTCGCCCGCATCCTTTATTCCATGGCTACCATGCTGGAAGCCGGTATGACTCTGGTGCACTCGATTGCGCGTTCCGCGCGGGTGACGGGTAACTTCTGGATTGAAGAGCAGATGGCCGTCTCCAAGTCGGCCGTGATCGACGGCGAGACGATTGCCGACGCCTTTCTGGCCAGCGAGATTTTTCCCGCCCAGTCGCTCCAACTGATCACCATCGGCGAGGAAACTTCCTCTCTCTCCACCATGGTCAAGTACGTGGCCGATATGTATGACGAGGACGCCGATATGGCCTTGACCAATATGGCCAATATGCTGGAGCCGCTGCTCATGGGCGCCATGGGCGTGATTGCGGGTTTCGTCGTCATCAGTGCGATTTTGCCGACATTGGAGCTGATCAATCACCTTTAACGCACGTATTGCAGCGACTTGAGCAGCTCCACCAGCTTCCGATTGGCTTCACCGGAGGCCGGTAATGCCTGGCTGGTATAGCCGAACAGTGTTTCCAACGGCACGGCCAGGCTCAGGGCGCGGCCGGGGTCGGACTCGGCCAGGTTGCGCTGCTGGAGTGGATCTTGCTCCAGGTCATAAAGTTCTTCCGGCTCGCGCTGGCCGGGCCCGCAAGCCAGGACTCTCTGATACATCCAGTATCCCTGGCGAATGCCGTGAGCGCTGGAGAAAATCGCCTGTTTATCCTCGGGGCGCAGGCCCGCCAGAGCTCGCCCGGCCTGCACCGAGAACAGGCAAGGGCGCCGGCTCGGAGGAGTTGCGCCGGGCCGGTAAGCCAGTCCCTGAAAAGCTCCGGGAACGTCGATGCTGCAAGCTTGCAGCACGGTTGGAGCCAGGTCGATTTGCTGCCAGGTTTCGGGCACACGCTGACCGGCCCCCAACTGACCGGGAAACTTGATCAGCAGGGGCACGTGCAGCAACTCCTGGTAGAGCGAGTTCAAGTGTCCCACATAGCCGTGCTCGAGAAACTCCTCGCCATGATCGGAAACCACGATGATCAGGGTGTTGTCGTAGAGACCGTGAGCCTTGAGGTATTCTATCAGCAAGCCGAAGCTGCGGTCGTTGTTGGCGATTTCTCGATCATAGTCGGCCATCAAGTGATCCACGCGGCTCTTGAGTTCAGCCAGGGTCTGGCCGCGAAAGCGCAGCAGGGTTGCTTCCTCGGCCAATAGTCTGGGCTCCTGGTCGATTGACTCGGCCTGGGCCCGGGTTTTGTGCCGGTAGGCCGGTGAGTGCATGTAGGGTGCGTGCGGGTCGATGGTGTGAACGTAGAGGAAGAAAGGTTTCGAGGTGCGCTTCTGGTCCAACCACTCCGCGGTCTCGGCCTGAGCCTGTTCCGAGGTATCTTTGGCTAACTCCCGGAAGCTATCGTAGCCTCGCTGGTAGCCGAATTCGCTGCCGGCCAGGCGGTTGGTGACCACGGCCGCGGTCTGGTAGCCATTGGCCTGCAGAATTTGCGGCAACCAGGGAACCTCGGGCGGAAGCCGGTCGGCAAAGTCCTGAACCCGATGGCGCCAGGGCCATTGCGAGGAAAAAATCGAGGCGGTAGCCGGTTTGGTCCAGCCGGACTGGGCGCTGGCGTCCAAAAACAGCACCGAATCCCGGGCAAATCGGTCCAGGCATGGGCTGGGGGAGGGGAGATGGCCGTAACAGCCGAGGTGGTCCGCTCGTAAAGTGTCGATCAGGTAGAGGACCACGTTGGGCCGACCGGCCCCGGAGCTTTTGGCCATCGGCTCGACGGCGGGGACTGGCGCCGGCGGGTGGGCTTCCAACTGGGGGTTGGTGAGCTTCAAGCCCAACTGTCCGGGCAGGGGTTCGTGCCGGCTCAGGGCTTGTAATTGCAGCTTGCTCCAGGCGGAGCCCGAGGTGGGTAAGGCCAGTTCCAAAGGCCCGGAAGTGACCGGAATGTCACGCTGCCATTGCTGGCCGGGGCCGCGCAGGCTCACCCGCAGAATCGAATCGGTCACGGCCGCGGCTCCCGGGCTGGTCTCCGCCTCCAGGGCCGCGCAAAGCAACCGTCCGCCCCGGCCGGGAGCGACGGCCACGGCCAGGTTGGAATTCCAGGGTAGGCTCAGTTCTTCTTGCTGAAACGGAGTCTGAGGGTGTGACCTGGCGGAGATTTGGAATTTGCGAAATTGCACCAGCTCGCCGACCTCCATGTTCATGGTGAGCTGGTTACGCCCCAGGCGCAGCCGAGCGGCGGGGAGGTCGGCGCGGAAGGTGGCCCACTCGGAGGTGAGAGGGCAGCTTAGCCAGCCGGTGCCGTTGAGGGAAAACAGGACCGATTGGCGGACCTGGCTTGGAAAGCGGGCCTGCAGCTCGAGTTGCAGCCCTGTTTGCGACTGCACATAGAAGGAGAGGCGCGAGCGTAAAGGCGAGCCGGCCGTGACCACCCCCGCCTCCCAGCTACAGTCGGAACTCAGAAAGGGCCCGTTCTCCTCGCGGCCCAGCGGAGCTTGCGGGCCCAGCACAATGGGTTCGAAACGGACCGGAAGTTCGCTCAGGTTTCGTTTCATGAGGGGACCGGCCTGCAGCCACCAGAGGGCGCCGCCCAGGACCAGCGGGGCCATTGCCCAGCCCACCCGCTTGTTCAAAGCTGCACCCTGCGCAAAGAGTCCCGCAGAGGCCAGAGCCGGCGCAGCCGAGGTCTGGCGAAGCCTTCGTCGCGTGTGATGACCTCATAACGCAAATCACGATACTGACCGGCGTATTCTCTTTCCCAGTAATCGGTGATGGAGCGGCGCAAGCCGGGCTCTTCCTTGTAGACGGAATTGAGCAGGGTCATTTGCCAGAAATGGGAGGGAACCGAAGCCATGGGAGATACTTCGCGTTCCAAAGTGACCCGGCCATCCCGGCGCCACAGGCTGACCTCCCGACCATCGACGGTGTGGCCGACGAGGCGAAACCAGAGGTCGTTGGGGGGACTGGGGCTGAAGAGATTCCAGGATTGCTCCAGGCGAAAGAATTTGCCGAAGCTGCGCATCGGTTCCTGGAGGCGCGTTTGGAAGGGTTTGGGGTAGGTCTGGATATTGCAGTAGAGGCAGTAGCTCAGACAGAGCAGCAGCCAGGCCTGGCTCGGCCTGGAAAGCCGATAGGCCGCCGGTAGCGATTCGGGTAAGGGCCGGGCGGCCGGCCCTGGCCTGGTGGGCAGCAGCACCAGGGAGAAGAGAGCATTCATGAGGGGAAAGAAGCCCAGTCGGAAGAGTAACTGGTTGTGCACATGAAAAGCGAACAGGCCGCAGGAGCTGAGCAGGCGGAGCCGGTCGTGGCGTAGCGGGCACAGGATAAAAAAGGGCAGCAGGCATTCCAGCGCAACGGTCAGCCAGCTGGCCCATCCCAACAAGTTGGGGAACCGGCTGAGCCATTCACTGTAAGGAGTGGATACCTGGGCACTGGCGCAGGCGATGCGGACGGCATTGCCATAGACGATCCATTCTGGACCGTTTTTGAGCAGTCCGCAGAACAGGTAGATCATGGAGAACTGGCAGAACAGCGCCACCGTGGCCAGACTGCGATAGTTCTGCGGTAAGGCCGCCCACTCGGGATGGCGCCGGGCGGCCCACGACCAGCGGGCATCCAGAGGCAGAAACAGGCCCCAAAAAGCCATGACTTCCCAGAGCACCGCGCCGCGGTCGGCCGGCAGCGAATTGCGCAGGTGCAGCGAGGCGATCAGATACCAGAGCAGCAACAGGGATACGCGGGTTTGTTTGCCGAGCACGACCAGCAGGGCGCAGAGGGCGGCCAAAAGCATCCAGGCCAGTTGGTGCCAGCTTTCGCCGCCCAGCAGAAAGACGCAAAACCAGCGGGAGGCCAGGGGGATGCGCACATCCGCACGGGGCCAGATCCCCTGGTCGGTGAAGAAGGGCTTCACCTGCCAGGCGCTGCAAGCCAGTTCCGCCAGAGCCGTGATTCCCAACACGACTCGGAAGAGCGCCAGCGCTCTCAAATCGAGAGACAGCCAGTTCGGGCGCAATTTCAGTCGCTGTTGCGGGGCGAGAATTGGGTTTGCAAGCGAAACCAGAAGCGGTTGTAATCGTTACGGGCCGCATCCCCCATTTCCAGGGTGACGTTGACGATCGAACCGACGACCACGTCGTTGTTGTCCTTGACATCCCTGGCCTCGAGCTTGAACGAAGCCACGTCGCTGGAGATGAGGCGGGCGGGATACTGGTTCTGGCCGGCCCACCAGCTCACGTTCAAGGGCGGAGTGCCGGCATCCGCGTTCGAACAAACCGCCGGTCCGGCCGGTGGGGGATGTCCTCCGTTGGCATCATAGATGTTGTAGGGAGCCTCACGCCGCGAAAGAGTGTGGGTGGTATTGTTCATGTAGTAGCAGATATAGCGTTGAAAAAGCAGGCGGCCCTGGGCGTCGCTATGGAAGCCCGCGGTAATGTCCAGAGCGGGGTCGTCCACGCCACCAAAGGGATCTGCGAAACTGACGCCGCCATCCTGACAATAGAGAAAGCGCATGTTGGTGCGTTCGATCTCGCGCGACAGTTTGTTCAGCGTCAGCAGAGCGCCACGCTGTGCGTCCAGAGCGCTTTGATTGGAGCGCAGGTAGCCCATGCCTTTGAACAAGATGGCGGCCACGCTGGCAAAGATCAGCCCCATGATAGCCATGGATATGAGTAATTCCAGCAGGGTGGTCCCGCTTCGCTTAGCGCCCATCGAAGACATAGGCCACATAGGTCACCGATTTGTTGAAACCGTCCACCTCGGTCTCGCTGCCGGATTTTTCCGACCAGCGCACCACCACCTCGATCTTGGCCAGGCGGGCGAAGGGGCCCGGCGTGGTGTTGCTCACCTTGGTGTAGGTCTTATAGGGGATAGAGACCGTGCGCCCTCGGATCCAGGCGTCGAAGCTGTAGGGTGTTTCCACGGGAGCCAGATTGAAGATGGGAGCCAGGTTGGTGAAGCCCAGGGCGATGCGGCTTTCCAGTTCGGAGCGTCCCAGGGCCATGGCGATGAGCCGGCCCCGGTTTTTTGTGAGGGCTTCATGATAAGTCGACCACAAGCCGGTGAGAAAGACCACCGCGGTAGCGAAAATGACGGTGGCAATAATGACTTCGAGTAGATTGTGACCGGCTCGTCTCAGCCTCATGGAATCTGGGTGGAAGAGGAGGTATAGGGCGGCGTCGTGTACATTGGCGGCGCCGGTCCGGGGTTGGTGGGAGCGGGACCGGGACCAGGACCAGGATTGGTCGGGGGCGCCACGTTGTTGAAGTTACCGCCGGTTTGGGGACCGTGGTTATCGGAGTTGAATCCGCCCACCGACCAGCCCATTGGACCTTTCGGATTATTGCGCAAGTTGGTGTCGAAGTGCATTTTGCTGTTGTCGAGCTTGATGTCCTTGGCGATCACGCCGCCCTGAATGTCGGAGTTGTTGTTAATGTCGGCCACCAGGTCGGGCCCGCAAATCAGGAAACTCCCGGAGCCCTGGTTCATGGTGAAGGTGTGACCCCCGGCTCGCTTGGGCAGAAAAAGTTGAAGCCTTTCCGCCTCGGCGTTTTTGTCGCCGAGGGTGCCCTGGTTTACGTTCACATTGCCCTGGATGAAGACGAAAGCGTTCTGTTCCTGGGGTAGGCCCTGGGGATCGGGGTTGGGGTCGACCACGATCTGAGCGTTGGCGCTGAGATTCAGGTCTCCCTCCACAAAGTAAGTGTAGCCGCCCTGCAGATGTTTTGTCTGACCACCCCCCACGGTCAGTCCTGTCGGAAAGGTCACGTCCGCTTTACCCGGAGTGTGGTCGAGCTTGACGGCGATGTTTTCCGACAGGTTCTTCTTCTGGCCGCTGGGCAGCAAAGTGCCCTGCAGGTCGATGCCGGTATTGTAGTTGCCATTTTTGCCCACGAAGGCGTCGCCGTTCACGTTGGAGCCGCTGGCGATGGACACGGCCGCGGGGGTTTGCTCGTCGTTGGTGGCCACACTGCCTTCATTGTCGACCACGGGAGAGGCCGGGGTGGCGTAAGTGGAGCCGCCGGTGTAGCCGTCGACCGTGCTGGTGCCCAGCACTTTGACGGTGTTGATGCCGAGCAGGGCGTGATTGAAATAATATTGCTTGGGGGTGCACAGGGCTGAAAGTTGAGCGCTACGGGTCGAGCCGCTCTGTCCCTGCCCTTGAATTTGGGAATCCGCCACCACGTAGATGAGGTTCTCGGGAATGATCGTTCCGTCGGGAGCGAGGTCGCAACGGGTGCTGGCCGCGGCCAGATTGCTGTAGATGAAGACCTTGCACGACAGGTCGGGATTGCTGGCGAAGGTCAGCAGCACCACCGCCTGGTTGGCGGCCGCGCTACAAGTCCGAGGATCCTGGGAGACAGCGCTGAGCGCCCACTGAATTCCGCTGTAGGAGCCGTAGTGAGCCTGGTCGTAGGACTGCTCGCGGGAGAGAGCGTTGAGATTGCTGATTGCGTAAGCGCCCACCACTCCGGTTGCCATAGCCAGCAGGCCGCAAGCGAACAAAATCATCGGTAGGCCCATGCCTTTAGGAAAGCGCTTCACAGGATCCCTCCAGTCACAACTTCCAATATAGCAGAATGAGCCGGGACTTGCCAGATACTCAGGGAGCGCCGCGCCAACCCCACAAATAAGCCAGAAATTTACAGCGCGCCCAGGGGCCCCAGGGGCTGTAGAGTTCATCGAAAACTCCCAGCAAGGAGTAGAAGAGAAAGATGGAGCCCAGCGTGAGGATTCTTTGTCTCAAAGTCAAGGCCGCCCGTTGTTGCGAAGACTTGAGTTGAGAAAAGTAAAGACCGGCGCAGAGGATGAGGCAGTAGCAAAAGTAAGTATGCATTCCCCGCAGGGTCTCCAGGGGTCCTCGCTGCAGCAGCTGCGGCACGAGCAGGCGGATATGAAAGAGAAGATTGCCCACTCCCGCCGCCATGAAGATGGCGAAGGCCTGGCGTAGACGTGGCCAGCCTTTGAAATAGCGCAGGTAACAGGGGTAGAAGAAGAGCTGCAGCACCGTCTCTTTGTAGTAATAGGAAACCCGGTTCCAATAGTCGGCGATGGAGCGCGCCCCCCACGGCTGATAGACCTGTTGTAGCAACTGAAATCCGCCAATACGGGCGGCCCCGATGAGCAGGTTGCCCAGCAAGAATCCCTGCATCAGGCTCTCGGGAAAGGCCTCCAGCAGGCTCAACCAGCACAAACTGCGCGGGTAGAAGACCTGGCCGTCCAGGTACTGATGTAAAATCAGGCTGAACTCCGGAAGCCGCGCCCACTGCCTCAGGCGGATCAAGGCCGCCAGCAGGCCACTGGCCACCCAGCAGGCCAGCAGCAGCTTGATGCCTTTGAGTTGGCAGCGGGCCAGGCTCTGGTTGTCTTTGGCCTGGCGCTGGCGGAGATGGGCCGCGCCCAGGCCGAGCGGAATGATGCTGCCTCCGAAGTAGGGGTGGAAGGTGGCCAGTTGGAACCAGGCCGGGCTGGCCTGCGGAGAACTGGCGTCGCGCAGGGCGAAGGCGATGAACCAGAAGTAGGCGCTGAAGGCCCACAAGCCTGTGTAGAGGAGCAGGCCGGCCGGACCGGCGCTGAGGGGACTCAAGACCAGCGCCAGGTTCACTGCATAGAGCAGAAAGAGTGCCGGCAGAGGCCAGCTCTGAGGGTACTTGCGGCGCAGCCGATAGAATGCCGTGGTCATCAGAGCCAGGTAAGCCACGGCCAGTAGCTGCAGGGGAAACAAGGAATGGGGAGGCAGGCCTTGCTGCTCGGCCAGGTTTTTTAGCCAACCGCTCGGATACCAGTCGGGCGCCAGTAGCGGGCCTGCCAGAGTGGTGAGTGCCAGCATGTAAGCCCGATAGGACCCGGCCAGCGAACAGAGAGCGGCGGAAAGGATGATCTGCCAGGGGCCGGGGCGTCCCGGCAGCAGATACGGCGTATAGAGCGGATAGAACAGGGCCGTGAAGGTCAAGAGCAGCAGAAGGCGGCCGGCTCCACTCTGGGCCCAGGCCAGCAAGCGTGGATGGTCCTCGATTCTTGCCGAAAATTGCCCACAGCCCGGGCCTCCGGTCGCGGGACTAGCCACGGGCGTCGAGCCAGTCTCGTAAAGCCGAACGATCGATTTTACCGTTTTCCGAGCGAGGGAGTCGTGCCAGTGAGTGAATGGCGCGGGGCAGCCCGTGGCCGGGCAGCCGGAGGCTGAGCTGCTGGCGCAGGACCTTTTCATCCCATGGGCCGCCGCTTACGAAAGCCACGATTTCATTCCAGTGGCCGGGTCGGTTCGGCCAGGCCAGGGCGGCCACCTCGGCTCCCCGGCAGACCTCGCGCAGGCAGGTTTCCACTTCTTCCAGTTCCAGGCGGTGCCCACGGACCTTCACCTGGAGGTCTTGCCGGCCCAGGCAGTGGAAGATGCCGCCAGCATCCTGATAGCCCCAGTCACCGGTCAGATAGCTGCGGATTCCCCGCAGTTCGCGAAAGCGCTGCCGGGTCAGCACCGGATCGTCCAGATAGCCCGAGGCCAACTGGTTGCCCTGCAGCACCAATTGGCCGTGAGTACCTGGGGGGACTGGCTGGTTTCGCTCATCCACCACCAGGGCGTCGACCCCCGGTAACGGTCGGCCCAGGGCGATGGTGTGGCGCTCGGGGGTCACCACCGGAGGGCGGGTGAGCGGCTGAAACAGGCTGGTGACGGTATTTTCGGTGGGTCCGTAGAGGCTGACCACCTGGCTGTTGGGAGCGACCTGCTGCCAGAGTTGGGCCTGGCTTTCCAGCAAGGCCTCGGCGCCGAAGAGGGACCAGCGTAAGTCGGGCAGACTGCCGGGTTGGAGCAGTTTGAGCCGCTCCATGCCGGTCAAGCTGCAAGGCGCCAGCACGGTGGCGGTGATTTTATGCCGGCGCAGGAAGGCGTGGGGAGCCAGAGCCTGGGCCGGAGGAACCAGCTGCAGGCTGGCGCCGGCTTTCCAGGTCAGGAACAGGTCGAAGACGGAAGCGTCAAAGCTGAATTCGAAATTGCCGGCATAGCGATCTTCCACCGTCAAGGGAAAGCAAGCGGCGGCGGCTTCCAGTAGATGATGTACGGCCCGGGCGGAGACGCAGACTCCTTTAGGGCGGCCGGTGCTCCCCGAGGTGAAAATGACGTAGGCGATCGCCTCGGGAGGCAGCGGAGCCGGCGGAGTGGCCGGGATCGGGTCGAGTTGTTCGGGCTGGAGCACTCGCCAGCCGGCTTCGACTTTGGCCTGGCCGCGGTCATCGACCAGCAGTGCGTCCGGCTGGATCTGTTGCAGCAGTTCAGCGATTCTCTGGCCGGGCCAGTTCGGGCTGAGAGGAAAGTAGGTGGCGCCCGACCAGCAGCTTCCCAAGATGGCCAGGCAGGCCGCCGGCGAGCGACTGCCCAGCACGGCCACTCGCCGGACCGCCGGTCCCAGCCAGCGAGCCACGGCGCTGGCTCGGGCGGCCACTTCGGCATAGCTGAGCTGCTCCAGGGCCACTCGCCGCGGGTGTCGCTGATAAGCCAACCAGAAGGGATGGGCCAGGTTGTAGTTCAGTCCAGAGCCCACAGAATGGGTACCCGGTAGGCCAGTATGGCGTTGTCAGCGGTAAGTAGAGTCAGGTTTTCGCACAGAGCCTGCGAGATGAGGAGCCGGTCGAAGGGGTCTCGATGATGATCGGGGAGGTCGGCAACGCCGCAACCGTGGGAGTGAGAGATTTCGAGTCTGCGGAAGTGATTGATGGCCAGGCTGTCTCGGACGAGTTCTTCGGGACGGCCGGGCAAGGAGAGTTTGCGGAGGCCCCATTTGATGGCAGCTTCCCAGGCGCTGACAGCGGAAAGATAGATCTCGGAGTCGAGGCGGCTCAGGATTTGAGTGGTGCGAGGGCCCAGTTGCTCGGGCTCGGCGACACTCCAGAGCCAGACGTGTGTGTCCAGCAGTAATTTCATTCGAAATAGATGGCCAGTTCTGGCGGAAGCGGGGCGTCGAAGTCATCCGCGATGGTGATTTTTCCACGCCATTGACCCAGAGGTCTCTCTTTGTGAGGAGTATCCATTGGAACCAAACGTGCAACAGCCACATTGCCGCGCTTCACCACGATTGTTTCACCTGCTTCTACGGAACGAATGAGGGCTGATAGATGGGTTTTCGCCTCGTGAATGGTGACTTCTTTCATGGGGTTAGTCTATTGACTAACTATTCCACAGTCAAGCTAACTTGCCGTGTGCCGGAGCGCCACGGGCACGGGGCTTCTCGAGCGCCCGGCGAAAGCCCGGCTATGCAAAAAATCCTGGACTTCTTTCAGGCGCGCCTGGCCCTGCGCGGGGATTCCGCGCAGCTGGGGGCGGATGAATCGCTGTTCAACTCGGGGCGACTGGATTCACTCGATGCCATGGAGCTGATCGTCTGGTTGGAGCAAGAATTTGGAGTGGACTTCAGTCGGGTCGATTTCAGCCTGGACCTGATCGACACTCCCCGGAACGTGCTGGCCCTGACGATGTAGGGGGGTTCCGCCGCCGGGCTATGATCGCGTGACCAAGCTCAATCGTTATGCCCGCTCGGGAGTGCCCTTCTACTGGATCGTCGACGGAACCCATCAGACCTTCGAGGTCATGGAGTTGGTCAACGGGTTCTACCAAATTGTGCACGCGTTGACTTTGGGCGATACTTTCGAGTTCCGCGGCCTTCGCTTCGAGATGGACGCGATTTTCGCGCCTATCGTCGGGGGTTCACCAAATCCCGAGGTATAGGCGGGCCTCTTCAGAGGCGTGCACCTGGGGATCCCAGCGCGGGCTCCAGACCAGCTTGACTTCGCAGTCCTTGACACCGGGCAGGCGTTTGACGGTCATCCAGACGGCGCTGGTAATTTCCGGCCCGGCCGGGCAGCCCGGGCTGGTCAGCGTCATGTTGACGTCCACGATACCCGTTTCCGGGTTGGGAAGGACGTCGTAGATCAGGCCCAGGTCGACAATATTCATGCCGATTTCCGGGTCGATCACCTCTTTGATGGCTTCCCTGATCTCGTCTGAGCTCAAGGTCAGCGGGGGAGCTTCGGTTTCCGCAGGGGTGGTGGTTTCTTCTGACATCAGTCCTCCATGAGCACGAAGACCTGGCCATCGCTGACTTCGGTCTGATAAATTTCGATCGGTGTAAAGGCGGGCGGGGCGGTGACGCGCCCGGTGCGGATGTCAAAACGAGCCCCGTGGCGCGGGCACTCGATTTGACAACCTTCCAGCGCACCGCCGCCGAGGGGGCCGTCATCGTGGGTGCAACGGTCTTCGAAGGCATAGAATTGGCCTTCGTGAAGGGCCACGCAGATGCGCTCGCCCCCCGCTCTCAGGACTTTGACTTTTTGGGGCTCAAAGTCCTGAGTGGCTCCGACGGGATGGCGTCCCATTTACTTGGACTTACCCAGGGCCGCCTGCATTTTGGCTTCCAGCTTTTCGGCCAGCCATTCGCCCACGGCTTCGTGGTCCATACGCTCGACCACGGCCGCGAAAAAGCCCGTCACCAGCAGATGTTCGGCCTCATAGGCGGTCAGGCCGCGCGTCTGCAGGTAGAACTTCTGGTCGCGATCGTAGGTGGCGAAGGAGGCGCCGTGGGTGCAGCGCACGTCGTTGGCTTCGATCTCGAGTCGCGGCATAGAGTTGGCGCGAGCCTTGTCCGAGAGCAGCAGGTTGCGGTTTTGCTGGTAGCCGTCGATCTGCTGGGCACCCGGTTCGCACAGGATGTTGCCGGCGAAAACCGAGCGCGCCCGGTCGGTGAGGGCCACGTGGCAGAGCACGTCGGAGACGGTCTTGCCGACCCGGTGATTCTGCTGGGCGTCCAGGTCGTAGTGCTGGCGGCCCTGACCCAGGATGATGCCGAGCACTTCCGACTTGCAGCCCTCGCCCACCAGGTCGCTCTCGAAGAACGCCTTGGTCAGCCTGGTGCCGAAACCGGCGAAGAGCATCTCAAAGTGAGCGTCCTTTTTGACACGGGCGTGCACGGTGGGTACCACTCGAGCCGTGTTGTTCCACAGGTTCACGTGAACGTAGCGGAACTTGGCGCCTTCTTCAACCTCGACTTCCACGCTGGGAACGCCCAGAATCTCCGGGTCGTCGGCGGTAAAATACTCTACCAGGGTAATGGAGCTGCCGGCACCCACGTGCAAAAAGCTGCGGGGAGCGGCCAGGCCCTTATCCTTAAAATGATGGTGCACGAACAGAGCCTGCTCGCCGGTGCTGACGTCTTTGCCCACTTTGAGGAAAGTGCCGCCTTGGTAGACAACGCCGTTCAGAGCATCGAACAAATTGGTCTTGGCCACCGGGGCCACGCTGAAGATGTGCTGGACCCCTTTGTCGATGGACTCGAGCGTCACACCGGCGGGAACGGCTTCGCCTTTGAGCATGCCGAAGGTGGACTGGGGAGCCACCACCGCCTGGCCTTCGGGTTTGACCAGGTCCGGATCGGTGCGGCGCCAGACTTCATCGCGATGGGTGGGGAACGCCAGCGAGCTGAGCCGCTCGAAGGCGCCCTTGTGCTTGGGAGCTTCCAGGCCTTTGACCTGGACAGGGAGTTCTAGAGTAGCGCTCATCAACCGATCGAACCTTCCATTTCCAACTGGATCAGGCGGTTCAACTCGACCGCGTATTCCATCGGTAATTCCTTGATGAAGGGCTCGAAGAAGCCGTTCACAATCATGGCGATGGCGTCATTCTCGGAGAGGCCGCGGCTCATCAGATAGAAGAGCTGCTCGTCGCCGATCTTGGAGACGGTGGCCTCGTGGCCGACCTGCACGTCCTTGTTGTCGATTTCCATATAGGGATAAGTGTCGGAGCGGCTCTTGTCGTCCAGGAGCAGAGCGTCACAACGCACGTTGACCTTGACGTTGTGCGCGTCCGGAGCCACTTTGACCAGGCCGCGGTAGGAAGTCCGCCCCCCATCGCGGGAGATCGACTTGGAAAGAACCGTCGAGGCGGTATTGGGCGCCAGGTGGACCATCTTGGCGCCGGCGTCCTGATGCTGGCCTTTGCCGGCATAGGCGATGGAGAGAACTTCGCCGCGGGCGCCTTCTTCCATCAGATGGACGGCCGGATACTTCATGGTGATCTTGGAGCCGAGGTTGCCGTCGATCCACTCCACGGTGGCGTTCTTATAAGCATACGCGCGCTTGGTCACCAGGTTGAAGACGTTGTTGGACCAGTTCTGAATGGTGGTGTAGCGGATGGTCGAGCCTTCCTCGGCGATCAGCTCGACCACCGCCGAGTGCAGCGAATCGCTGGCGTAGATCGGCGCCGTGCAGCCCTCGATGTAGTGCACCGAGGAGCCGGGCTGGGCGATGATCAGAGTGCGTTCGAACTGGCCCATGTTCTGAGCGTTGATGCGGAAGTAAGCCTGCAGGGGAATCTCCACCTTGACGCCGGCCGGCACCACGATGAACGAGCCACCGGACCAGACCGCCGTGTTTAGCGCGGCAAATTTGTTGTCCGCGGACGGGATGATGGTGCCGAAGTATTTTTGCACGATTTCGGGATACTCTTTGAGGCCCGAGTCCATATCGAGGAAGATGACGCCGAGTTTTTCCAGGTCTTCGCGAATCGAGTGATAGACGACCTCGGAGTCATACTGAGCCGATACGCCGGCCAGGAATTTTCTTTCCGCTTCCGGGATGCCTAACCGATCAAAAGTCTTCTTGATGTACTCAGGCACGTCGTCCCAGGATTTCTCGACGCCTTCATTGGCTTTCATGAAGTAATGAATATCGGAGAAATCGATCTCGGACAGATCCGAACCCCATTCGGGCATGGGCTTGCTGTTGAAGATGTCCAGAGCTTCCAGGCGGCGCTCCAGCATCCAGGCCGGCTCGTTCTTCTGCTTGGAGATGGTCTCGACGATCTCGCGGGTGAGGCCCTTGCTGGACTTGTAGACGTACTTCTCTTCACCATCGTGAAAGCCGTATTTGTAGTCCTGGCCGATTTCTTCTAAGAGGGCAGCATCAGATGACATAAGCAATACTCCTTAAACGCCGGCGGGCTCTAAGCCGTGGGCCTTGAGCAGCTCGTCGTAACCTTTTTCCTCGAGCTGCAGGGCGACTTCGGGTCCACCCGACTGAACGATGCGGCCGTGAACGAGCACGTGCACCTTGTGGGGTTTGATGTGGTTGAGCAGGCGCTGGTAGTGGGTGATGACCAGCACGCCCATTTCGGGGGTGGTCAGTCGATTGACGCCGTCGGAGACGATGCGCAGAGCGTCGATGTCCAGACCGGAGTCGGTTTCGTCGAGAATGGCCAGTGAGGGCTTGAGCATGGCCATCTGGAGGATTTCGCAGCGCTTTTTCTCGCCGCCGGAGAAGCCTTCGTTGACGTAGCGCTTGGCGAAATCCTGGTTAATTCCGAGTTCCTGCATCTGGGCGATCAGCTCTTTGCGGAAGGCCAGCAACTTGACGTTATCCGCGCCGCGAATGGCTTTCACACTGGCCAGCAAGAAGTTGGCCAGGGTCACGCCCGGGATGGAGGTCGGATACTGAAAAGCCAGGAAAATGCCCAGCTTGGCGCGTTCGTCGGCTTCCATCTCGTTGATGTTCTGGCCCAGGAAGTGAATTTCGCCTTCGCTGATCTCGTAGTTGGGATGACCGCAAATTACGTTGGACAGAGTGCTCTTGCCTGAGCCGTTGGGTCCCATCAAGGCGTGAATCTCACCGCGGTTGACGGTCAGATCCAGTCCGCGCAGAATCGGTTTGCCGTCGACGGATGCGTGTAGATTTTTGATTACCAGAAGGGGGGTCTCAGACATAGGTCACCTCGTTGCTTTGATTAGATTGGTAAAAGTTTGCTCAGGGAGACGGTCACGCTCTCGTTCTCGCCGGCTCCCTGCAGGCGCAACGCTTCCAGGCGCATGTCCTCCAGGGTGGTGCCATCGAGAACCCGTAGCAGGGTGGTCTCCAGGTCGTAACAGAGCCGGCGGCTGACGCAACCGGTGGAAGTGCGGCAGTTGTGGGAACGCATCTCCGGCACACTGCACAGAATCGGGTCCATCTCGCCCTCGACGGCGCGCACGATCTCGCCGATGGTAATGTTGCTGGGCCGGCGCGACAACTGGTAGCCCCCACGCGCTCCCCGAGTGGAGAGCACCAGCCCTTTGTGGCGCATGGCGTTGAGAATCTGCTCTAAGTAGCGGCGGGGAATCTGATTGTCTTTGGAAAGGTCGGCCACGGCCATGGGTTGTTGAGCGGCCGTGCAAGCGAGTGCCAGGCAGGCGCGGAGTCCATAACTGCTGCGGGTCGACAATCGAAACAAACCAGAAATCCTCTTTCTTTCGAAAACCGGCCTCAAGGTAAGATACTTGACGGCTGGTGTCAAGTTTTATGGCTGGCCCGAACAAGTTGGGCCAGCGGGTAGAGCAGATAACTGCTACCCGCTATTCGTTACCTTCTAAACCGAATTCCCACCCTCTTAGTAGGAATTGTCAAATTTCCACCTGGGTTCCCAGTTCCACCACGCGGTCGGGAGGGAGGTGGAAGAAGGCGGTGGCATCCTGGGCGTTGCGAGACATCAGAGCAAACAAATTTTCGCGCCAGATCGGCATGGCCGAATACTTCTCATCGCGTGGAATAACCGTTTCTTTGCCCAGGAAGTAGGTGGCATCCTGGGTTACCGGCAGCCCGTCGACGACCACGCGTGATAGTTCGTCCGGCACGTTCAGTTTGTCCATAAAACCGAACTGTAAGCGTACCAGATGAAAGCCGTGGCCCAGCGAGGAAACCTCGGTCCGCTGCGAAGAGAACAGGTAGGGCTGGTCTACAATGCGCACGCCTACGAAGAGGACTTTTTCGTGAATGACGCGGTTGTGTTTGAAATTGGAAAGCAGCGCCGGCGGTGTGCGGGTGGGGTCGCCATACATAAAGATGGCGGTCCCGGGGGCACGGTGAGCTCCCTGGTTTTCGATCATCTTGATGAGGTCGCTGAAGGCGATGGTGCGTTTGCGGATCTCGACCCCGAGAATCTCGCGGCCCCGCCGCCAGGTGGACATGGCCAGATAGATCATGGCGCCTACGGTGAGCGGTAGCCAACCCCCCTCGGGAATCTTGATGACGTTGCCGGAGAAGAAGAGCAGTTCCAGCGAGAGGAACAGGAAACACATGCTCATGGCTTTCCAGGGCGCCCACTTCCAACCGTAGATGGTCAACACCGTGAAGAGAATCGAGTCGATGACCATGGTGGTGGTGACCGCGATGCCGTAGGCGGCGGCCAGGTTGCTGGAGGTCTTAAAGCCCAACACCAGGGCGATACAGGCCAGCATCAGCACCCAGTTGACCAGCGGCACATAGATCTGGCCCTTGGCCGAGGCGCTCGTTTGCAGCACTTTTTGGCGAGGAATGAAGCCCATCTGGACGGCCTGCATGGTCAGCGAGAAAGCGCCCGAGATCAGGGCCTGGCTGGCAATGACGGTGGCGCAGGTGGCCAGGACCACTACCAGGACCAGGAACTGGGGAGGCACCATTTTGTAAAAGGGACTGCTGGCCAGCCTCGGATCGGCCAGGATCAGGGCCCCCTGGCCCATGTAGTTGAGAAACAGGCAGGGGAAGACCAGGGCGAACCAGGCCCAGCGAATAGGGGAGCGCCCGAAATGGCCCATGTCGGCATAAACGGCTTCGCCACCGGTGACCGCCAAAAAGACCGAGCCCAGCACGAAGAAAGCGGCGTGCTGGTGATGGGCAATGAAGGCAAATGCCCAATAAGGGTTGACTGATTTGAACACTTCCAGGTTGTGAACGACCTGGTTGAGGCCCAGCAGGCCCAGCACGCTGAACCAGACCAGCATGATGGGCCCGAAGACTCTACCCACGGCCTCGGTGCCGTATTTTTGGGCGGAGAACAGAACGATCAGAATGAGGATGGTGATGGGCACGATGTAGGGCCCCAGGGCGGGTTGGACAAACTCCAGGCCTTCCACCGCCGAGAGAACCGAGATAGCCGGGGTTATCATACCGTCGCCGTACAGGAGTGAGGTGCCGAACAGGCCGAGCGCCACCAGTAATGGATAGGCTCGTAGCTTGGAAGCAGCCGAGTTGGCGACCTGGACGGTCAGGGCCAGCACGCCGCCTTCTCCGTGGAGGTCGGCTTTCATGACAAAGCCCAGATACTTCGTGCAGATCACGATGATGAGGGCCCAGAAGATCAACGAGAGCACGCCGAAAACGTTGTCGGGCGTCACTTCCATATGGTGCGAGAAAGCTTCACGAACGGCGTAAAGCGGGCTGGTGCCGATATCGCCGAAAACTACGCCCAGAGCGCCGATGGCCAGGGTCAACAGTCCATCGTGGCCATGGCCGTGGCCATTGGTCTTGGCCGGGTCTACATGGACTGTGGAAGGAGGCGGGGCTTCATCCACGGTTGGCGCGGGCGGAGGCGGTGAGGCATTTTCGACCGGCTCGGCCGGGCTGTCAGTAGAAGTGGCGTTATTTTCGGTCGCGCTTGCCTGGGAGCTATCCGAGGCTTTATCGGGCGGAACCGACTCGGGATGATCCGTCGTCGAACTCACCGGGCCAGATTACTGTGTCCCTTTGAGGTTTCCTTTATAAAGATTCTTGGTGATTGGACTGTTGAAGGAGCAAAGGCTGACCCCATCGGGGTCCTGCCCGGGGAGGTCTCCGAGCCCGCATTACGAACGGATGTGCCCTTGCCTAACCCCAGAAAAAAGATGCCCCTTTCTGTCCAGGTCGTACTCGGTGCTGCCTGCGGTGCCGCTTTGGGGGTGGCGTTCGGCAAGGAGCCCTATCTGCTGGGGATGGGCAATGAGCAACTGGGTAAACTGGGCATGCTGGTTATCAAGCTGCTCAAAGCCCTGGCCGCGCCGCTGATTTTGGTGGCCATCGTGGACGCTTTCGTGCGCACCCAGTTCACCCTCCGGCAAGGCCTGCGATTGATCCGGGCCTGCGCCTTGAATGCCGCGGTCGCCTGCACAATCGGGTTGGCGCTGATGAATCTGATTCATCCGGGGAACCTGTGGCGCGGGCAGCTCGATAAGATGCTGGCCGAAGTGCCCCACCAGGAGCTTCGCCAGGTGACCGATGTCAGTCTGGACCCCATCGACAACCTGGCCGGCTACGTGCCCGAGTCTTTTGTTGAACCCCTGCTCAAGAACACGATTATCAGCATCGTGCTGGCCGGCGTGCTGCTGGGAGCGGCTCTGCGCCGCCTGCAGCAACAGACGCCCGATGACCCGGGAGTGAAAACGCTGGTGGGGGCGGCCAATGCCGGTTTTCGTGTGTTGGTGCAGATTTTGGAGTGGGTCGTGGCGCTGGCTCCTTACGCGGTGCTGGGCGCCACCGCGGACGCCGTGGGCCGAAACGGTCTGGCCGTGCTCAAGTTGCTCTTCCCGTTCGTGGGAATTTTGTTGCTGGCCATGGCCATTCATGCTCTGATCTACTATCCGTTCATCGCCTGGGCCTGGGGCAGGCGTTCGCCGCGGGAGTACCTGCTGGGCTGTTCCGACGCGGCTCTTACCGGTCTGTCGTGCAATAGCAGCCTGGCCACCGTGCCCGTGACCCTGAAATGTCTGACCGAGAAACTGGGCGTCTCCGAATCTTCCTCGCGCCTGGCCGCCTGCGTGGGCACCAACCTCAACAACGACGGCATCACCATTTATGAGTGCATGACCGCGGTCTTCCTGGCCCAGGCGCTCAGCACCGACCTGGGATTCTCACAACAACTGGGAGTCGTGGCTGCTTCGATTATGGCCAGCGTCGGCATGGCCGGCGTTCCCGAAGCCGGGCTGATCGTGCTGCCGCTGGTTCTGGGTTCCTCGGGTCTACCGCCAGCCGTGGTCACCGGCATCATTCCCCTGATCATGCCGGTGGATTGGCTGATTGGCCGAGCCCGTACCGGTGTCAACGTGATGAGCGACATGGTGGTGGCGGTGATGCTGGAGGCCGACGAAGATAAGGGCGAGGCCCTCAGTTAGTCGGCGCAGCGGGCCTTAGTTCAGACGTAAGGTCAAACACTTGGCCGAGCCGCCGGCCTTCAAGAACTCGGACAAATCCAGGCCCACCACCTCGAAGCCCCGCCGCTTGAGAGCCTCGCTGAGCCTGGCCGAGGGCTGGTTGAGAAATACGCAGCGGCCCACCTGGACGGCGTTGCAGGCGAAGTTGCGAGCCTCCTGGCCGGTGACGGTGAGACGCTTCTCTTCGGGCACATTGGCTTCGATCACCTTGAGGCCATATTCGTCGAAAGCCCCCGGATAGTAGAGCAGGTGGCCGCCTTCCAGCGGGCACAGGCAGGTGTCCACGTGGTAGAAGTGTTCGCTGTGCAGTTCCAGGCTGAGCACGGGTAGATCGAAGGTGCGGCTGATCAATTGATGGGCGCTGACTTCGGTGCGCTGGCGATAGCCGGCCAGCACCAATCGACCTTCATAGATCAGGGCGTCACCGGCGCCCTCGAAGGGGACCGGAGGCTCGATCACGGTATACCCGAGGGCCTCCAGGCTGGCCCGAAAGTGGGGTTCTTCCGGTCTTCTTTCGGCGTTCTTGAAGTGGGCCAGAATGGCTCGATCGCCATGGACAAAGGCGGCGTTGGCGGTAAAGACCAGGTCAGGTAAGCCGGGGACCGGCTTGACCAGGGACACCTGGGCTCCGGCCCGGCGTTTCAAGGCGGTCTTGAGGTTTTGCCATTGTTCCATAGCCAGCCCCCGATCGACGGGGGCGTCCCCCTTCATCCACGGATTGATCGCGTAGAAGACCTCGAAATAGTCGGGTGAACTCATCAGGATGTGAGCTTTCAAGGCTGCTGATCGGCTCCCGTCCGCAATCCGCGCTGGCCGATCAGCACCCGATCGCCTTCCAGCAGTTCGCTGGCCCGCACCAGTTCCGGGCCGGCCGAGCGCAACGCGATCACCCACTGGACTTTGGAGCCCATGACTTCGGTCCACTGGCCTTTGTAGAGCACTTCGGTGGAAGGTAGATGGCGCGTGTAGGCGGCCTCGGGCGCCAGACCGGCCTGGACGACGGTGGCAAATTCGGCTTCTTCATTGGCCACCAGATGGACACCATGGACTTTCAGCTCCTGAATCAGGGCCTCCAGGTCTTCGCTGCTGGGCGTCCAGACCTGAATTTGAGCGGTGGAAAGGTCGTGTTTGCGCGCGCCCACGCGCAGGTCAGCGAGCACGTAATTGTAGCCGGACAATTGGATGCGGTCGATGACTTTGGCTAAAATCAGCGAGTCGATCAAATGGCCGTGCAGTTCCAGCAAGGCGGAAGTCATATCTTGGGTTTCGGTTTCACGGTCGTGTATCAGCCTCCTGTGCGAACGAGGGGGACAATGCCTATAGCTTCATATACGGCTGCCGTGAAAACTTTTACATCGCGGCCGAAGTTCTGAAACGAACAGCCGATTGGGTAGAGATTTGGTAGAAAACCGTCCGGCAGAATGAGGCCATGACACTGCCTCATGACTCCCTCTTCAAAGAACTGCTGACCTTGTTCCTGGAAGACTTTGTCCAACTGTTCGTGCCTGAGATGGCCCAATATCTCGAGCCGGGCAGTTTGCATCTGATCGACAAGGAACTCTATCCAGGCCGCCGTCGCCGCGGACGTCGAGCTGACATGGTGGCCCGCGGTCGCGTGCGCGGAACGGAAGCTGCGTTGATTGTGCATTTCGAGCACGATGCCCAGCCGCGCCGTCAGTGCGCGCGCATCATGTTCTTCTACTACTCCCGGCTCCACGAGGATCTGGGAATGCCGGTCTATCCGGTGATGATTTATTCGTACCCTCGGCCTCGCCGACTTGGGCCCAGTTGCTATCGCCAGCGGATCGCCGGTCGTATCGTGGTGAATTTCCGTTTCCGGACCGTGCAACTGAATCGCCTGAACTGGCGCGACTTCATCCGTCACCCCAATCCGGTCGCTTGCGCTCTAATGGCTCGAATGCACATCGACCCCCCGGAGCGTATCCAGGTCAAGTGGGAATGCCTGCGCCTGTTGGTGTCGCATCGACTCGATTCAAGGAAAATCGAGGTTGCGTCGAAGTTTATCGATGCTTACCTGAATTTATCCGAGTCTGAGGAGTTGGAACTCGATGACAGAATTTCTGAACTGGGGCCAGAGGAGAGAGCGAGTATGCAAGATGTGATGACCAGTTGGGAGAGAAAAGGACTGCTCAAGGGGCTGGCCGAGGGGCGAGCCGAGGGCCTGGCGGACGCTCTGCGGCTCCTTCTCGAAAAGCGTTTCGGTGAAGCTTCTCGCTCCGCCTGGACGCGACTTGAGTATTGTCGGGATGAAGCCGAATTGGCCCGCCTGGTCGTGGTCGCCGGCACCTGCTTCAACCTGGCGGAATTCGAGAGTCATTTGGGATAGCCCAGACCGCTTCGGGGTAGGAAGCAGCCTGATCTGGCTCCGGTCCTGTCTGGCTATTGACTCGGGCTGTGCCGATAGCCCAAACGCTTTTAAGTGCCCCCGCACAAGCGGCGGGCAACGTCGACGAGAAAATCGTCTGGAGTTAGCGGAACGCCGAGTTCCGCGGATACAGACGAGAGGATTCGCTTGTTCTTTTCATCAATAGCGGGGTCGCCGGGCATTCCGAGCCAGGGTCCGCTCTGGCCCCGACGAAAGCAATAAGGCTGGCCACCAGATTCCAAGAAATCGGCGACGAGCGACTCGTCCGTGACGAGGGCCCCCTCGTGTCCGAGCGCTATCAGGACGCGCTCGACCCCCTCGTCAAGAGCGTCCCGTTCGCGCTGGCTGGCTAGTTTAAACTTTTTCGGAGCCTCGTCCCCGTTCATATCGTATCCTCCTGAATCCATCAGCCAGGCTGGCTTTCGGTGATGACGCCCCGGGCCGGAGCGGCCCTAACGGCTATAATGAATGGGTTATCGGCTACGGCGAAACCGGTGCTCCTCCAGGATCTTCTCAGCCCCTTTACAAAGCCCCTGGAGTGGAGAGGGAAACCCCGGCCCTGCCTGTGGATATTTACCGGACCGTGATCGGACTGGTGGCGTTGATTTACTTTGGGGGATTGAACGGCGAGTGGGGCCTCTATACGGCGCCGGACGGCTACCTGGATCACGAAGTGGTGCGCAGGATCTTCTGGTTCGCGCGCCTTAGTTTGTATCAGCCCTGGATGCCGGAGGGATTTCTCTATCTGCTTTTCCTGAGCGGCTGGGCGGCCTGTGGGGGGGTCTTGTTGGGCTGGCGGCCACGGATTTGCGCTTTTTGGGCCTGGCTGGTAGCCACCTCGCACTTCCGCTGGAATTTTCCCGTCGGTTACCTGGACGATAGTTCCATTCACCTGGGCCTGTTCTGGTGCATGTTGCTGCCCACCGGGACCACGCTGGTGTGGTGGAAGCGCCCCTGGGATTGGTCCGCCTGGAGGCAGCGGTGCGTTCCTGGCGGGGTGTGCCGGGTCTTTGTGGTCAACCTCGGGCTGGCTTACTGGGTAACCGGTCTCACCAAGTTGACTTCCAGCTACTGGCTCCAAGGGGTGGCGCTCTACGTGGCTCTGCAGCTCAATATCAGCCGCACCGCCGGTTGGTGGGGAATCGAGGCCCTTCCCTTCCTGAAAGCCTTGAATTACGGCGCCCTGGTGCTGGAATGCAGCCTGCCGCTGGTGTTTTTTCTGAAACCCGGCAATAAGCTGCGTCTGCTGGGTTTGCTGGGAGCCTGCTGCCTGCATCTGGGCATCATTTCGACCATCGGAGTCACTTACGCCAACCTGTGCTGGCTGCTTTGCTGGGTGATCGTGTTGCGTGAGGATCTGGCCCTTTATTTCGGCTGGGCCCGCTCCTCGCTGTCGCTGGCGCGGCGGTTGGCTACCCGCTACGCGGCCGTGGTGGTGGCCTGCATCGCGCTGGCCATGAGCGAAGGGGTGCCGGGCCTGGGAGAGGCTTACGGATTGGGTTTCGCCCTGCAGTGGTCGCTGGGGATGTCCCAGGAATATCACCTTTTTGACTGGATCGACCGCTTCAATTTCGTGGTGCAAGATCGGGCCACCCTGGATGGCAAACCCCTTGCCAGGGCCTACCCGCCGGGTATGCGCGGTTTGCTGCTGCAGAGCTACCTGCTGGATATGCGCTGGATGCGCCTGCCGCGCGGCCAGGTCGGCGAATGGCAGCGCTCTTTGCGCGAGCGCCTCGAGCTGCAGTTGGCCCGGCGCATACCCAAAGGCCAGGTCATTCTCAGCGCACGCGTCACCCGCGTCACCCTGGACAATCTGGACATGCATCGCTGGTGGGACCTGGAGATCGACGCCTTCGATATCGAGAAGGGAAAGGTTACCCGGCTGCGGCAGTGACCGGCACGGGATCTTCGAGCAGTTCCAGGTCGAGAGCGCGATAGCGGGCGGTCAGCAACTCGGAATACTCGATCATATGGCGACCGGCCAGCAAGACGGAGTAGCCGTGGACCAGCTTGGTGGGATGGTTCCACCAGCGCGCCACCATGGTGCCGAGTGCCTTCCAGAAAGGCAGTTTGTAGTTGCTTTTGACGCCCAGGTGCCAGAGGCCGCCCAGGAAGCCTTTGACCTTGAGATCCCAGTCGAGTTTGGCGGGCTGCTGCGGCTTGCGCGGGGCCCATAATTCCAGCGAGCGCACGGCGCGCCGGAAGTAGGCTTGAGGAGAGTAGAGTCTTTCGAGCAGATCGCAGTAGCCCTGCACCAGCGTGCGCCGCGGCAGGGTGGTGCGGAAGTTGGGCACGCTCAAGTTGTCGCCGGTAGTGGAATTCTCGTAGAGCCGGCCTTCCTTCTCCAGTCGATGGTGCAGGGCGGTATGGCGCAGCGCCTGCAGCATGCCCACCATGGCCCAGGGGATGGCGGCTTTTTCGATAAACTCTTGCTGCCGGCGGAAAATGGTGTCGTCGTCGCTATCGAAGCCCACGATGAAGCCGCCCATGACCCAAAGGCCGCCTTTCAGCAGGGTGTGAACCGAGTCGACCAGACTGGTCTTGAGGTTCTGGAACTTGTGAGTCTCTTTGAGGCCTTCGTCCGAGGGCGTCTCGATGCCCAGAAAGACGTATTGGAAATTGGCCTCGGTCATGGCCGAAATCAAGTCTTCGCGCTGGGCCAGATTGACCGAGGCTTCGGTGTAGAAGGAAACCGGATAGCCATTCTTTTCCTGCCAGCTCTTGAGGGCAACGCACAGTTCCTTGGCGCGCACGTGGTTGCCGATGAAGTTGTCGTCGACCAGGAAAATCTCGCCTTTCCAACCGGACTGGCGCATGAATTCCAACTCGCCGATCAACTGCTCGGGTGGTTTGGTGCGCGGCTTGCGCCCGTAGAGCACAATGATGTCGCAGAATTCGCACTGAAACGGGCAGCCCCGCGAGAACTGCACGGACATGGCCGTGTAGGCCTTCATGTTGAGCAGGTCGTAGCGCGGTTTAGGGGTGGTGGTGACATCCGGCTTGTCGGTGAAGACATAGACCGGTTCGGCCGTGCCGGCTTCCAGAGCGCGGGCGATGTCGGCAAAATGATCTTCCACCTCGCCGGAGACGACGTGGTCACAGAGCTTGGATAATTCGGGGGTGTGGCTGGCCGCATAGGGGCCGCCGATGACGGTGCGCTTGCCTGCGTCGCGGCAGCGATGCAGCAGTGCGGCCACGGCCTCGCGCTGGATTTCCATGGAGCTGATCATGACCAGGTCAGCCCAGGCTAAATCTTTATCGGAAACCGGCCGGTCAGCCTCGTCGATGAGGCGTAAATCCCAATGGGAAGGGCACATGCCGGCCACCGTGATCAGCCCCAGAGGAGGAATGGTGGCTTTGCGGCCCACCGCTTCGACGGTGGCCTGCCAGGACCAAAAACTGGGAGGGAATTTGGGCCAGACCAACAGAACGCGAAAAGACTTAGACATTCGGCTGGCGTTCCGCGCTCGCGCCAGCCTACCTTCTCTTAGGGACTCAAGACCTTGACAACCGAACACAAGCTGCATTCGAGGATCGAACAGCGAGCTGCCGATTATCTCGAATGGCTCCGCGAGTTGGTGAGCTGTCCCAGCCCCACCGGCCAGGAAGCGGCCTGCCAGAAGTTGGTGGAAGAGCGCATGCGCGATCTGGGTCTGCAACCCCAAGCCGTTTTCGGCTCCAATCAGCCTCCCTTTCACGATACTGGTCGCGATTACTCCGGGCGACCCAATCTGGTGGGGCGTTTGCCGGGTAGCGGACGGGGGCGGGTGATGCTCAATGCTCATGTGGATACGGCTCCCGTCACCGACCCGGAAGCCTGGACCCATCCGCCTCATGGCGCGGTGGTGGTGGGCGATAAGCTGTATGGCCGGGGCGCCCTGGATGATAAAGCCGGATTGGCCATGATGCTATTGCTGGCCGAAGTTTTTCAGGATTTTGCGCAGGCCCCGGAGCTGCTTTTCGCCAGCGTGATCGAGGACGAGGATTCCGGCAATGGCTCGCTGGCCTGCATGGAGGCCGGGTTTTGGACCGACTATGCCATCGTGCTGGACGGCACCTGGCCGTTTCGAGCCATCGACTCCCACCTGGGACAGCTCTGGCTGCATCTGGAAGTGCCGGGGGTGGCCGCTCCCTCGTGTTCCTGGGCGCGAGCCGTCAATCCCATCGACCTGGCCTTCCAGCGCATCACCGCCTTGCGCGCCTGGGTGGACGAGCAGAATCGCCGGACCCCGACCTGGTTGGAGATCAGCAACCCTTTCTTTCTTAGCATCGGCGAGTTCCACAGCGGCAGTTGGGCCGGCTCCGTGCCCGAGCGCGCCCACGTCTCGCTGCAACTGGGCTTTCCACCGCCCTGGACGCCGGAATCCATCGCGGAGGTTGCCCGGGAGCATCTGGGGGATTTCCGGATAGGCGCCCTGTGCACCCCTCCCCACAGCCAGCGCCCCAACCGTCCGGCCGAGTTGCTGCGGGCCAACGTGGACCGCCTGCGAGCCGGTGAAAGGGAGTTTCGTATCCAGGCCGTCACCGGCCACTGCGACCTGCGCAATTTACGCAAAGCCGACGGCAGTCCGGCCGAAGCCTGCCTCTACGGACCAGGCGGCGGCGCCAATCCCCACGTGGCCGACGAATACTATCATATGAGCCACTTCGTGCCGGTGGCCCAGAACGTGGCTTCGGCCTTGTTGGAGCTGGTTCAGGTTTAAGTAGCGGTTAGCTGAGGATGAAGTGGCGGAGGGCGGCGGCCACTCCGTCTTCGGCGAAACTGGGGGCTACCCAGTCGGCCGCCTGGCGGACCTTTTCCGGGGATTGGCCCATGGCCACGCTGGTGCCGGCGACTTGGAACATGGGTAAGTCATTGTAGTTGTCGCCGACGGCCAGCACCCGGGCCGGGTCCACTCGGAGGTGCTCGATCAGGCGGCGCACTCCCACGCCTTTGTCGATGCCCGGAGCCGTGCCTTCCACCAGCAGATGGTGGGTGCGGCTAACCTGGGCCAGCGGTCCGGCCCACTGACCCCAGCGCTCGCTGGCCTCGGAGTGGTCGTCGAAGACGACAAACTTGAGCACCTGGTGGTCGGCCAGATAGGCTCCCAGGTCTTCGTCCACTCGGGTCTCAGGGCCCAGCAAGTGGTGGTAGATGTCCATGGCCTCCAGAGCGCGGTTCTGACGAATCACCAGTTGGCCGGTGCCGCGGTGGCGGTAGTAGAAACAAAAGACTTCGGGCAGGTGGCGGGCGCGCGCGGCCAGGTCCTGGGCCAGCCTGTCGTCCAGACGTTGCTCGCTGAGCACCGTTCCGTCGGCGGCCACCAGGGTGGCCCCGTGGCTGGAAACCATGGGCAGGCTCAGGCCCAGTTCCTCGATGCGCCGGCGGGCGTAGTTCCAGGTGCGGCCGGTGGCCAAGGTAATGCCCACGCCTCGCTCCAGTGTCTCGGCCACGGCGGCTTTGACGGCCGGCCGCACCGGCGCTTCCCGATCGGGATCGAGCAGGGTGCCGTCCAGATCCAGCACCACCAAGTCGAAGTTATTCACTGCCGGCCACGACTTCGGGGACCACCACGCGGAAGCCCGTGTCCAGGCCGGAGCGATTGGGCTGCTCGTGGTAGCGGGCGGAGGTGCGGCAATTGGCGGCCGGGCTGCGGAAGCCGCCGCCGCGCAGCACCTTCTCCTCGCCGCTCCTGGGTCCGCGCGGATTGTCCTGGTATTCCTTGGAGTAAGGTCCGTAGAAGTCCAGGCACCATTCTTTGACGTTGCCGTGCAGTTGGTAGAGCCCAAAATGGCTGGCGTAGGGGTAAGTTTCCACGCTGACCACTTCATTGCGATTCATTCCCATGGGGATGGATTGGGTGAAAGGCGGGTCGGGGTTGAAATTGGCCACCTGATCGGTGAGCACCGGACCGTAGTGGAAGGGGGTGTCCACCGGTCCACCGCGGCAGGTGTATTCCCATTCGGCCTCGGTGGGCAGGCGATGGACGCGGCCGGTGTAACGAGTCAGGCGCCGGCAAAATTCATTGGCGTCGTTCCAGGTGACGGTATGCACGGGGAGATCGGAGCCGGCCTTGGTCCACGGGTTCATGGGCAGGGTGCGACCTTCGGAGGGCATGCGCAAAGCCAGCGCCCACTGAGCCTGAGTGACTTCAAAACGGCCGATGTAGAAGTTGCTGATGCGCACCGGATGGCGCGGCGACTCGTCCAGTTCGCGGTGCACTTCGGCCTCGGAGGCTCCCTGTTCGAAGTCGGCGCCGGGAATCTGCACCAGATCGAGGTGGATGCCTTCACCCAGGTCCTCGCTGAGCACGGGAGCCACGGCCGGCTGGGTGGTGATGCGTCCCCGGTCATCCAGATGGGCCACCGAGTATTCCTGGTTCACCAGATCGCCCAGATTGACTTGCATTACCTTCTTGGGCGGCGGGGGCAGCAGGAATTTGCCGATGAACAGCCCCACCAGCAGCAGCGCCACGCACAACCCCACATACAGCGGGCTGCTGCTGGGCGGTGGGGGAGGTGCGGAAACCACCAGAGGCTCGGGTTCGGGCTCGGGGGGAGCCGGAGACTCGTAACCGCTGGGGCGGATCTGCTCGAAATAGGTCTCCAGCACGGGCCGGCCGGAAAGACAGGCCAGGGCCTGCTCGGCCGTCCAGCGCAGGCGCGGTTCGCGCACCAGGCAATGGGTCATCAGCCGGTCGAAGGGCTCCTCCAGGTGTTCGAACTGGGGATCCTGATTGACGATGCGCCAGAGCAGGTCGGAACGATCGCGCGACTCCTCTTCGTCGAAGGGCAGGCGCCCGGTCAGAGCGGCGTGGGCCACCACCGCCAGCGACCAGATATCGGCCGAGCTGTGGTCAGCTCCCCTTTCCTGGGCTTCGGGAGCGCGAAAAACGAAATGATTCTGGTTGTAGCCCAGCTCTTCCAGGCGCCGGCTCAGGGTTCCGCGGTATTCCAGCCCGCTCAAGCGCCAGCCGGTGGTGGTGGAGAGCACGTTGGGCGGGCGAATTTCTCCGTGCACGATGCCCTGGGCGTGCAGATAGCGGAGCGCTTCCAGCAGTTGCACCAGAAATTCGCGCACCTGGGTGGGCGTGAGGATGGAGCCGCGCGTCAGCAGGTCCTGTATGGAGTAGTCGGCCAGTTCACTGGTCAGGTAGATCCAATCGCGGGCCACGCCCTCGCGCACCAGACCGGAGTGCTGCAAGGCCAGCAGATGGGGATGGACAAAGCGCGCCTGCTCGCGCAGATCCTGGAGCAGCGTCTCGGGGGAGCACATGGGACGCGGGTGAATGAGCTTGACCGCGCAACTGGCCACCGGGCGCCCCAACGAAAGCATTTCGCCCTGATAGACATAGCCGATCCAACCGATGGCCCGCAGTTTGGTGACGCGGATGCGGTCGGAGACTTCTTCACCTTCCAGGGACTGAGGTTCTAAACCAGCCACCGCACCATCCGCTGATGAAGAATGCCGGCTTCTTCAAAGATCTCGCCTTCGGTTTGATAGCCCAGTTTGGCATAGAAGGGGATGACGTTCACCTGGGCATCCAGCAGGATTTGCCGGAGGGGCTGGTCTTTGGCCCAGCCATGGATTTCCTCCATCAATTCGCGCCCCAGGCCTGACGAGCGCCACTCGGGTAAAACCGCCACCCGCCCCACCTTGGCCACATCCGCGAAGCGAACCAGCCGGGCGGTCCCCACTGCCTGACCGGCGCGCCAGCCCAACCAGTGCACGGCCCCGCCGTCCTGAGCGTCCAACTCCAATTCGGCCGGCACGCCCTGTTCTTCGACAAAGACTCGCCGGCGAATGTCCAGGGCCTGCTGGCGTTCCTCAGGATTTTGCACTAACCGAACCATGCAGGGGCCCCTTCTTAGTGGGCACAGGACTTCCTCGCCGGTAAACGAACCGCGTGCCCTGGTGTTTCTCGATAAAATTCTTACGTTACGGCGCCAGATGCCGGTTCCTGGAGCGGAGCAACTGGCCCGCTGGCGGGAAGAAGCATTGGCGGCCCCGCCCACCCGTGGATTTGGGCGCGCGCTGAGCAGCGGTCCGCGTCCGCGTATCATCGCCGAGTTCAAGCGGGCTTCGCCATCCAAAGGTGTGCTCGGCGGCGCGCTCGATCCGGCCGGGCAGGCGCGCGCCTATGAAGCGGGCGGAGCCGTGGCCATGTCGGTGCTTACGGAAGAAGCTTATTTCCAGGGCAGCGCCGCCGATTTGCGGGCGGCCCGGTCGGCCTGTTCTTTGCCGGTGATTCGCAAAGATTTTTTGTTGCACGACTGGGAAATTCCTCAGTCTCGCTGTTGGGGAGCGGACGCGGTGCTGCTGATCGCGGCCGCTCTGCCTGCGGTCCGCCTGGCGCGGATGCTGGAATTGTGCCAGGAATACGGATTGGATGCGCTGGTCGAGGTGCACACGGAGGAGGAAGCCCGCCTGGTGGCTCCGTTGCGTCCGGCTCTGATCGGAATCAACAATCGGGACCTGCTCAGCTTCCGGGTGGAACTGGAGGTGACCCGGCGGCTGTTACCGCTCCTTCCTGACGAATCCGTGAAAGTCTCCGAGTCCGGTTTTGAGAATTCTGAGCAGCTCGCCCTCTTTCCCGAGGTTGACGCGTTCCTGATCGGGGAAACATTGGTCCGTACGGAAGAGCCCCAGGCGTGTTTGCGACGCTTGCGGGGCCATTAATCGAGTTGGAGCGGGAATGAAGTCTAACCTCAGGTCCATGGTCGCCATCAGCCTTTTGGGCGGCCTGCTGCACGGCGCCGGTTGGTCTCAGCCCGCCGCGGGAAACACCACCTTACCGCCGTTGCCGGCACCCAAAAAGGATCTGCCTCCGCTCCGGTTGCCCGAGATTCCCGGCGAAGAAATGCGCCCGGAGGACAAAGAGCCGGCCGACGAGCCGCCCGCCTGGGAAGACAAGACCAGGGAGCAGCAGGCCACTCCTCCTCCCGAGCCGCTGCCTATTCCCCAGGGTCCGCCCATCGTGGACGCCAATCTGGTTCCCAAACGGAAGGCGATTTTCCGTGTCGAGTATGACAAGCGTCTGGTGGGTTATTCGATCTTCGAGGTCGCCGGCCGCATGACGTTGGTGGGAGAATCCAGCTGGATTCTCAATTCCCGTTCGCGCCTCAAGTTGGGAGTGGGTTCCAAAGATGACTCCACTTTCGAAAGCAAGCTGATGGTGGACACCAAGACGCTGGCCCCCACTTATTTTCAGGCCCAGCAAACGGCCGGCGGCGGCCAGTTTGAAGTGACCTGCCTGTATTCCCGCACCATGGTGGCCCAGACCAATACGGCCGGCAAAAACGCCGCCGCTCAGCAGCATTTTCACAGCTACGAAGGCGAAGTTCCCAAGCTGCTCTTCAATAATCTGTGGGGCCACCTGGACACTTTCCCGGAGCATTACTGGCTGCTGGTGCGTAGCGCCGTTAAAGGCGGCACCCTGAAAGCCTACGATCCCATCTTGCGGGGTGGAGGCCAGCTGGTGGTCTACGCGCCCAAGGCGGAAAAGTGGAAGCTGGAGAAGGTCGACTACAACACGCTGGTCTATCCGATCAGCGACATGGAAGGGACCATGCTGGCCCGCGTGCGCGTGGAAGCCAAAACTTTGGAATTGCTCGAAGTTGACGAAGTGGGCAGCGGCGTGGTCATTCGCCGCGCGGGGCCGGGAGTGCTGGCCGAGGTCGACAAGATGAAACCGCTCGACCTGTTGCCGCGCCGCATGGCTTCTTCCAACGTGATTTTTCCGGAGCCGGAAAAGCTGACCCACCTGGAGGCCGACATCGACCTCAGCCTGCGCGGCGGCAACCTGGTCGACCACCAGATCGCCGGTTATCGCCAGTATTTCACCGGGGAAATCTCCGAAGGCCATATGAAAGGCCGGGTGGTGGTGCGTTCCGTGCCCAGCGACCTGGCTCACAAGACCAAGTATCCTTTTCGCAAGGACGAGCAGCCGCCGGCCGAGGTGGCCGCCGACCTGAAACCCGGTCCGGGCGTGGAGTCTGACTGGCCGCCCCTGCAGAACAAAGCCCTGGAGCTGAGCTGGAAAGCCGATAGCACCTTCGCGGCCGCGCGCAAGTTGATGAATTACTGCACCCAGGTGGAAGAAGGAGTTTCGCTGCCCTCCGCCCGTTACGCCCTGGAATCCGGTGTGGGCAATCCGGAAAGCAAAGCCTTGCTGCTGGTGGCTTTGGCGCGCGCCGCCGGCCTGCCGGCCCGGCCCGTGGGCGGTCTGCTCTACCGCGACGGAACGTTCGTGCCGCACCACTGGACCGAGATCTGGCTGGGACCCAACGAAGGTTGGTCGGCCTTCGACCCCACCACTCTGGAAGCCGGCCGCATCGGCGCGGCCCATATCGCCCTGTGGAATTCCGGCGACATCCAGAGCATGGACGTCAAGATCGTCAACTATGCGCCGCGGGCTCCGCGCCGGGTGGCTTTCTTCAACCGCGAACTCTCCTGGGGCGTGGGCGAGGAGAGAACTTACGACATTTTGCGTAAGGGTAAGAAGATCGGCCAGGAAATTGCGGCTGTGCGCGAGATCACCGTGGCCGAGGATGAGGATCTTTATCGCTTCGAGTCGACCACCAAGATTACCGAGGGCACCGCTCTGGACAGCACCTCGGAGCTGATGGTCAACCCCAACGGCTTGCCCGTGCAGTTCTCGCTCAATGGCGTTAAAGGCAAGTTGCAGAATCAGAAGTTCTCTTTCAAAAAGGACACCGCCAAGCTGGAGAAAGAGGAAGCTGAGGGCAAGACCACCTCCCGTGAGATCCCCTTCTCCTACGGCACCTACTTTACCGACTCGCGCTTTCTGACCCAGTGGGCGCTGGTGCTCGGCCAGGCCCTGGACGCCTCGCCCGAAAAGCAGCCCAAGGTGGGTGACAAAATCACTTTCCACACCTTCGTGCCCGACAGCATGAAGAGCCAGGAAATCGTGCTCGAAGTGCGCGAGCCGGAGACGCTGAAAGTATCGGAAGAAGAGCAGATCGACGTGAAGCGCCTGGAAGCCGAGACCGGTATGGCCTTTCTTCTCAACGACAAGAACCAGGTGGTCAAGATCGAGGTCCCCGAGCAGAACCTGGAATTGCAGCTGACCGACACGAAGTTCAAAGCCAACTAAGGGGTTTACACCAATTTATATCGGCAATGACTTTGCTCAAACCGATCTGGCCAGGTGATCGGCTACCAATTGTTGGAAGGCGGGCCCGTGGGTGAGCGGGCCCATGTGACCTGCTCCAGTCAATACCTTTAAGTCGGCCTGAGGTAAGGCAGTGGCCAGTAGCTGTTGCACGCGGCGGGCTGCCGGCGGGGTCTTTTCGCCGTAGACCAGCAGAGCGGGCATGGTCAGGCCGGTATAGGCTGCCAGCGGAGTTCGATCTGCGGAGAGGGATTTGACCTCGTAGTAGACTTTGCGGCCCACTTGTAAGAAGGCTTGCCGATTGGCTTCCGGCATGGCCTGCCAGGAGCCGGGACCGTTCCAGTAGTCGATGAAGTTGTGCATCCAGGCCTCACCACCGCCTTGAGTATCGTCGGTGAAGATCGGATTGGCGGCCACCCGGCGCAGGTCTTCCAGACCCTCGGCGTCGTTCTGGTCAAAGAGTATTCCGAAGGCGACCGGATCATAGAGGCTGAGCGAGGCCACCTTCTCGGGTTGGGCGCGAGCCACGGTCAGGGCGACCAGGCCGCCGTAGGAATGGCCGATCAGATGATAGGGCTGGTGCAGGCTTTCCAGTAATTTTTCGATCTCGGCCACGTCCTGGTGGAAGTGGAAGGGCTGTTCAGCGGGCCAGGCCGGATTGGCGCCCGATCCGAGAAAATCGGGCCGCACCACGCGGTAGCGATCGCTCAAGGCTTCGGCCAGTTTGCGCCACTGGCGGCCCGACATGCCGCCGCTATGCAACATCACTACCGTCACCTTTGCCTCCATTCGATGGTTTCCAGCACGCTTTGGTCAAAGGTCACTTTCAACCGTCCAAACTCGCCTTCCAGCCAGCGGCCCACCCGGCCTCGTCCCAGCAGTTTTTCCGCTTCGTCGTAGCGGCTTTCCGGACCCAACAACAGCTCGCTTCCCCGCGTCAATCTGGTTCCGATGACGGAGGGATTCGCGTCATCCGGCGTGAGACCATCCAGCAGCCAGCGCGAACGGGGCAGGCGGCCCAGCACCTCATCTTCCAGTTCTCTTCTCAGACTCTCGAGTTCGGCCGGGCCGAGGAAGCTTTCCAGGAAGGGAATGGTGTGCGAAAAGGCGATCAGGCTCAAGTGAATGGGCGTCGGCTCGGCGCCCCAGTGCAAGCAGCCCACCACCAGTTCGCGCAAGACCTCGGCCGCCTCAGGGCTCTGCTCCAGCTCCGACCAGCGCAGGAAAAGAGGCTCGCGGCGCTCGGCCTGCTTGAAGATCTGCTTGCGCAGAGCGGCAAAGCTGGACTGATAGCGGGCTTCGCTGAGGCCTTCTAGAAACTGATGCAGAGGCCGAACCTGCGCGTGGCCGTAGAGCAAGGCCTGAGTCCCGCCCGGACAGCGCCAGAATGGATTGGCGGCGGCCGCCTGCTCGCCGCTCGGTATGGGCGCGAACTGCCCTTGCCACCAGTAAAGTTGCACCACCTCGGGGTGCTGCACCAGTTGATGGAAGGCCTGAATGGGTGTGTCCGCCAGGGCGAAGGCGGTTGCGCCCTCATTCTGGGCTTGCAGCATGCGCGCGAAAAGCAGTGTCTGCTCGGAATCCACCGGACCGAAGGGTAGCTCCGGGTGCAACTGGAGCAGTGCATAGAAAAGCCACAGGGGGGTGGCACCTCCCAGACAGCCGGCCAACTCCCGCACCCTTTCCATAATCCCTAAGTGCCTCGCCGAGGCCGCAGCACCTCTCGTGAGGAGAAAGCCCCCGTAATTTCAGGCGGCGGGCCGGGTGCGCCTACCAGGAATTGGCGAGGTGGGTACCGGTTTGGCCTTGGAGAGCGCGCTTGAGGTTGGGGGGGTTGGTGATCAGGGCGCGCTGGCCGCCGGCTTCCAGGTAGGCCAGCACAGCTTCGATTTTCGGGCGCATGGAGCCGGCCTGAAAATGGCCTTCCTCCAGGTATTGGCGGGCTTGCTGGCTGGTGACCCGGTCCAGTTCCACTTGCTCGGGCTGGCCGAAGTGAAGGCAGACCTTCTCGACGGCGGTGGAGATCACCAGCAGGTCGGCCTCGAGCTGGCGGGCCAGCAATCCGGAGGCGGAATCCTTGTCGACCACCGCGGCTACGCCGGTGAAGACTCCCTGCTCATCCGAGACGACGGGAATGCCGCCTCCGCCCGCGGCCACCACCACGTAGCCGGCCGCCAGCATAGCGCGAATGGCCTCGATTTCCACAATCTCCTGAGGCTTGGGAGAAGCCACCAGACGGCGCCAGCCGCGGCCGGAGTCCTCGGCCGTCTCCCAGCCCTCCTCACGCTTGCGCCGGCGCGCTTCCGCCTCGTCGAAGAAGGGTCCGATGGGTTTAGTGGGTTTCTGAAAGGCCGGATCGTCGGCCGCCACCACCACCTGGGTCAGCAGCGCGACCGCCCTCTTGTCCAGCTTGCGCCGGCGGAATTCGTTGTGCAGGGTCTGTTGTAGATGATAGCCCAGGTGTCCCTGAGTATTGGCCACGGCCACATCGAAGGGGATGGTGTGGACCTGAGAACGGGCCAGCTCGGAGCGGAGCAAGACAAAACCGACCTGGGGACCGTTACCGTGAGTGACCACCACGCGCCAGCCGGCTTCGAGCAGATCGGTAATATGCGCCACCGTCTCGACCAGGGCCTGGTACTGGTCGGGTATGGACTGATGGGCCTTATCCCGAATCAGCGAGTTTCCGCCGACGGCCACCACGGCAAGACCGGACAAAATAGTTACGCCGCCTGGCTCTCCAGTTGGAAGAGATAGTTATCCAGGGCCACCTTTTGACCCCAGTGGAAGCCTTCGAAGACAACCCCTACGATCTGGCGTCCGCCGCTCAGTGGCTGGCGCCAGACGGTGCGCGCCAGCACCGCGATTTTGCCTTCAAATTCGACGGTCAGTTCGGCGTTCTCGGCGGCGTCGTCCAGGATCAGGCGGGCTCCGCTCTGACTGATGTTGACGGCCTGACCGGCCTGGATTCCACCGCCCTGGCGAACATAGCGAATGTCCAGCGTCCTGCTCAGGCGCGGCGCTCCGCGCCGGTTGCTGAGTTCATTCTCTAAATTTTCTTCCACGTCGATGCTCCACCCTCAGAGTTATCTTTCCGATAGTCTACTCTATATCCGTTTAATAAACTTTCGAATCGCATTGCCTTTACGGATCAGAACGTTACAAAATTGTGAATTTCTTGCGGCTGATGATTTCGCGACTTAAGTCTGAAGGGAGGCAAGCCGGACTTGAAACAGGCATACTAGTACGAAACGACTGTTTCCATTCTGTGGGGGATGTAGGACCTGATGAGTTCTTTAAAACCTGTGGCCGTTCTCGGCCTGGCCCTCTGTTTTATGGGTTGCTCCGGCGGCCCGCCCCCCAAAAAAGAATTGCCTCCACCCGAAGTGGCCGTAGCGGAAGTGGCTCAGCGCGACGTGCCCGTCTACGGGGAATGGGTCGGTACTCTGGATGGTCTGGTCAACGCCAAGATCAAAGCCCAGGTGACCGGCTACCTGCTGCGTCGCGAGTACCAGGAAGGCAGCTTCGTGCGCAAAGGCCAGTTGCTTTTCGAATTGGACCCGCGCACCTTCGAAGCGGCCGTGGCCCAGGCCCAGGGCCAGTTGGCTCAGGCCCGAGGCCAATTGGAGGCCGCCAATAGCCAGCGCAAATCGGCTCAGGCCGCTCTCTCCCAGGCCAACAGCCAGCTGTTGCTGGCCAAGGCGGGTCTGGAGCAGGCCCAGGGAATGGTCATGCAAGCGGAAGCCAATCTGGCTCAGCAGCAAGCCAATCAAGGCAAGACTCAGCTGGACGAGGACCGCTACCGGCCGCTGGCGGAACGCAAAGCCGTTCCCCAACAAGACCTGGATAACGCCATTCAGAACAACCAGGTGGCCAAGGCCCAGGTCGCCGCTCAAGTAGCCCAACTGCAGACGGCGCGCGGCCAGTTCAACTCGGCCAAAGCCCAGGTGGACGCGGCCAATTCCACCATTCAGTCGGCTCTGGCCCAGATCAGCAGCGCCGACGCGGCCATCACCACTGCTCTGGCCCAGATCGAGTCAGCCAATGCCCAGTTGCAGACGGCCCAACTGAACTTGGGATTCACCAAAATCACCTCTCCGATCGACGGACTGGCCGGGGTGGCCAGCGCTCAGGTGGGAGATTTGATTTCTCCCAGCAGTGAACCGCTCACCCAGGTGTCCACCATCGATCCTATCAAAGTGAATTTCACGATACCGGAACAGGAATACATGAGCAGCCTCAAGCGCAACCCGGCCGCCTCGCGCCGAGCCGCTTTCTTGAAAACCCTGCGCTTCGAGCTGATCCAATCGGACGGAAGCAAGTATCCTCAGCCGGGCCGGTTCTACTCCGAAGACCGCAACGTCACCGTCAATACCGGGGCAATCTTGCTCACCGCGCTCTTTCCTAATCCGCAGGGGAACCTGCGTCCCGGCCAATATGCCCGGGTGCGCACCGTCCGCTATGTACAGAAGAGCGCTCTGCTGATACCCCAGAGGGCCGTCACCGAGCTGCAGGATCGCTATCAGGTGGCGGTGGTCGGACCGGACCAGAAGATCGCCATCCAACCGGTCAAGGTCGGCGAACGCATCGGTCAGGATTGGATCATCACCGACGGCCTCCAGCCCGGCCAGACGGTGGTGGTGGAGGGAACCCAAAAGCTGGGCCCGGGGGCCACGGTCAAGACCAAGCCCTATGAGCCGCAAGCTTCCGCGACCCCGGCGGGGCCCAAGTAACCCATGTCGCGTTTTTTCATCAATCGCCCCATCGTGGCCATGGTTATTTCCATTCTCACCGTGCTGGTGGGACTGGTGGTCATGGCTTCCCTGCCTATTGCCCAGTATCCGGCCATCGTGCCGCCGGAGATGACCATCCAGACTACCTACCCGGGGGCTGACTCGCAGACCATCGAGCAATCGGTAGCCGTGCCCATCGAGCAGCAGCTCTCGGGTGTGGATAACATGAACTACATGATGTCGGTCAACGCCGCCTCCGGCGTGATGCGCACCACCGTCAACTTCGACGTGTCCGCCGATCCGAATACCTCGCTGATGCTCACCCAGTTGCGCGTGCAGCAAGCCGCTTCGCAGCTCCCCAGCGATGTGACCACTCAGGGCGTGACCGTGCAAAAGAGCTTCTCGGCGCCCATGATGCTGGTTGCACTTTACTCACCGGATTCTCGCTATACCAATAGTTTTCTGGCTAATTACGGCTTCATCAACGTGGTGGACCAGGTGACCCGCGTGCCCGGCATCGGCAGCACGCAGGTGTTTGGTGCCGGCCGCTATGCCATGCGCCTCTGGGTGAAGCCCGACCAGTTGGCCAAGCTGGGCATTACCGTGCCCGACGTTACTCGGGCCCTGCAGAGCCAGAACACGGTGAATCCAGCGGGTAAAATCGGCGGTGACCCCGCTCCTCCCGGCCAGGAGTTCACTTATTCGGTACGTGCTCAGGGGCGTTTGACCACTCCCCAGGAATTCGAGAACATCGTGCTGCGCGAGACGCCCGACGGCGGCGTGGTGCGCGTCAAAGACGTGGCCCGGGTGGAATTGGGAGCGGCTGACTACAATCTCAACGCCCGCCTCGACGGCAAGCCGGCCGCCATCGTGGCCATCTACCAGTTGCCGGGCTCCAACGCGATTCAGGCGGCCGAGGGCGTCAAGAAGCTCATGAAAGAACTCAAGCAGCGCTTCCCGGCCGGTATTGACTACGCCATCTCCTTGGACACCACGCTGGCCGTCTCCGAGGGTATTCACGAGATCGTGATCACCCTGGGCATCGCCATTGGACTGGTGATTCTGGTGGTTTACGTTTTTCTCCAGGGTTGGCGGCCCACGCTGATTCCGCTACTGGCCGTGCCGGTCTCGCTGATCGGCACCTTCGCCTTCTTCCCGCTCTTCGGCTTCTCCATCAATACGCTGTCTTTGTTCGGCCTGGTGCTGGCCATCGGCCTGGTGGTGGACGACGCCATCGTGGTGGTGGAAGCGGTGGAGCGCCATATCGAGGAAGGCAAGGAACCCAAAGAGGCGGCCCTGATCGCCATGGAAGAGATCACCGGGCCGGTCATCGGCATCGCCCTGGTGCTGGCGGCTGTGTTCGTTCCCACCATTTTCGTTCCCGGCATCACCGGCCGGCTCTATCAGCAGTTCGCCGTGACCATCGCCATTTCGGTGATTCTTTCGGCTTTCAACGCCCTCTCCCTGAGCCCGGCCCTGGCCGCGCTGCTGCTCAAGCCGCGCAAGCCGTCCACCGGCGTGCTGGGCGCTTTCAACAAGGGCTTTGAAAAGGCCACCCGCGGCTACGTGAGCGTCTCGGGCATCCTGGTGCGGCGTGGCTGGATTACCGTCGTCTTGCTGATCGTCTTCACGGTGGCGGCCGGCCTGTTGAGCAAACGGCTGCCGTCCGGCTTTTTGCCCGAAGAAGATCCGGGCTATTCATACGTGAGCGTGCAGTTACCCAGCAGTGCTTCGGCCCAGCGCACTTCGGAAGTAGCCCGCCGGGTGGAAGAGCGCATCACCAAAATCAAGGGTGTCCGGCATATGACCAGCGTGATTGGCTTCAATTTGCTGAGCACTGTGCAGACGACCTACAATGCCTTTTTCTTCGTCAGCCTCGAACCCTGGAGTAGCCGCACCGACCGGGAGCGGGCTTATAAAGTTATCCAGTCCGAGATCAACAAAGCGGTGGGCACTCTACCCGAGGCCATCGGTTTCGGCTTCTCCCCGCCGGCCATTCCGGGCGTAGGCACCTCCTCGGGCTTTACTTTCCTGTTGGAAGACCGCTCCGGCCAGGACGTTTCTTTCTTGTCCAAGCAGTTGGGGACGTTCCTGGAGGCAGCCAAAAAGAGACCGGAGATCGGCCAGATTTCCACCACTTTTCTACCGGCCGTGCCCCAACAGTTCGTCGAAGTGGATCGCGAGAAGGTGCTCAAGCAGGGCGTGCCGGTCGAGGACGTCTACCGCACCATCCAGTGTTTCATGGGCGGCATCTTTGTCAACTACTTCAACCGTTTCGGGCGCCAGTGGCAGGTCTATGTGCAGGCCGAGGGCGAGTATCGCACCGACGTCAAGAAACTCGACCAGTTCGCGGTCCGCTCCAATACCGGACAGATGGTTTCGCTGGCCGGGTTGACCAGGTTCGAATCCCGGCCCGGTCCGGAATTCGTGATGCACTACAATCTCTATAAGTGCGCCCAATTGAACGGCAGCGCTTCCCCCGGCTATAGCTCAGCCCAGGCGATGAAAGCTCTGGAGGAAGTCTTCCGCGAGACCATGCCGTCGGAAATGGGCTACGACTATATGGGCATGTCCTTCCAGGAGAAAAAGGCTCAGCAGGGCGTTTCGGCCAGCGTCATCTTCGGATTGTCTTTGCTCTTTGTCTTCTTGATTCTGGCCGCTCTCTATGAGAGCTGGAAACTGCCCTTCTCGGTGCTGCTGTCCACCCCCATCGCCGTCTTTGGAGCTTTCCTGGCCCTGTTCGGAAGGCGCATGTTCAGTTTCGTAACGCCCAACAACCTCTATCAATTCGAGAACAATCTCTACGCCCAGATCGGTATGGTCATGCTGATCGGTCTGGCCGCCAAGAACGCTATTCTGATCGTTGAGTTCGCCAAGGAAGAATACGAAAAGGGCAAACCGCTGGCGGAAGCCGCTCTGGAAGGGGCGCGCCTGCGCTTGCGCCCGATTCTGATGACTTCCTTCGCCTTTATCCTGGGTTGTGTGCCGCTCTGGTTCGCCACCGGCGCCGGCAGCGTGGCTCGCGAGGTGATGGGCACCACGGTGGTGGGCGGCATGTTGGCCGCCAGCCTTATCGGCATCTTCCTGGTTCCCTCCATTTTCGTGATGGTGGAAGGGTTCGGGGCCAAAGAACGCGATCCGTTACCGTTGGGGAGCAGGGAGGAGAAATGAAAGTCCTCTTATTGATGCTGTGCTTGAGCGCCGCACTTTACGCCCAGGATCCGGAAGACGCGGCCAAAGTCGAAGGCAGCGTGACGCCCCCGCCCCAGTACCGGGATGCGCCCGCCACCGAGGTCTCGATCGGCGATCTGCGCTGGTTCGAGATCTTCAAGGATGCGCAATTGCAGGCTCTGCTGCGCACGGCCATCGCCAACAATCTGGATTTGCGCCTGGCGCTGGTGCGGGTGGACGCGGCCCGCGCCAACGCCGGTATCCAGGACGCCAACCTGTTGCCCAAGCTGAGCTTGCAGGCCGACCTGAACCAGACGCTGGCCTCCAAAAACAGTCCGACCTTTCCGGCCGGCGGTTTTCTACCGCGCAATCGTCCCTACTTTGAGGTGCTGCTCAATTTCTTGAGCTTTGAGTTGGACATCTGGGGCCGGGTGAAGCACCAGTCCGCCGCCGCCTGGGATGAAGTGTTGGCGGTGGAGGCCAATCGCCGGGCCGTGCAGACCATGGTGGTCAGTGAAGTGGCCAGCGCCTACTTCAACTTGCTGGAACTGGACGCCGAGCTGGATATCGCCAACCGCACCCTCAAGACCCGGACCGAGTCACTGGAGTTGATCCGGGCCCGGCAGGAGGGCGGCATCGCTTCCATGCTGGATGTGCGCCAGGCCGAACAACTGGTGCAGACCGCCCAGATCGTGGTCAGCGAGGCCCAACGGCAAATCGCCCAGATGGAAAATCAGATCAACATTCTGCTGGGCGGTTATCCGGGTCCGGTGGCGCGCGGTAAAAGCCTGCTGGAGCAGGAGCAACTGCCGGAAGTACCGGCTGGCCTTCCCTCGCAACTGCTGACCCGGCGCCCCGATATTCGGGCGGCCGAGTTCACCGTGCTGGCTCGCGAGGAGCAAATCAAAGTGGCCTACGCTTCCCTCTTTCCGCGCATCACTCTGACCGGCTTCCTGGGCTATCAGAGCAAAGCGCTCTACAGCCTGTTTCGGCCGGATAGCGGCACCTTCTTTCTGAACCCGACCATCACCCAACCGGTCTTCGACGGCAGTTTGGGTTCGGCTGAAGACTACGCGGTGGGCAATCGCAACATCGCGCTGGTGCAGTATCAGCAGACGGTGGCCACGGCCTTCAAGGAAGTCTCCGATTCGCTGATCGACCACTCCAAGTATCAGGAGATTCGCCAGGAACGCGAGCTGTTGGTGAACACTCTCAAGGACCGATCCGAGCTTTCCTACTTACGCTATACCGGCGGCGTGGACAGCCTGCTCAACGCTCTGGACGCCGATCGCGACCTGTTTCAGGCCGAAGTGGCCCTGGCCCAGGCCCGGCGCGGCGAGCTGATTTCGCTGGTGCAACTGTATAAAGCGTTGGGCGGCGGCTGGCAACCCGAGGAAGGCCCGGTCAATCCTAAGGTTGAGGACGAAAATTAAGTGACCGATGTGGCCCTGCGCCGCAGTATTGCCGATCTTACGCTGCTGACGTTCGATCAGGCCATGCGGGATGCGGCTGCTATTCTTGGCCTGCCTGTCGCTTGAGAGCCGGTAATGAGAGCAGCAGGCTGGCGGCCAGCAGGGCGGCCGACAGGTAATAGGGGAGGCCGGCGGGCCAGCCTCGGTGCTCGGTCGCGTAGGCGAAGGACTGGGTGAAGAGCAGCGGGCCGATCATGCCGGCGATACCGCGCAGGCTGCTGAGGGAGCCCTGCAGTTGGCCCTGTTGGGTGGCGTCCACCTGGGAACTCATGAGCGCCTGTTGGGCCGGTCCGCACAGGCCCCACAGTCCCACCAGCGGCACGCCCATCAGGAAAAAGGTCGAGGTCGGCGCGTAGGCATAGCAGGTGAAACCGGCGATGCCAAAGAGCAGTCCAATCACCAGCGTGGCGGCTTCCCCCCAGCGTTTCACGGCTTTGCCGGTGAGCACGGCCGAGACCAGCATGGAACTGACCCCTACCGCACCCAGGACCAGTCCCACCGTTTTCTCGGACCAGTGAAACTTGAAGTCGGTGTAGAGCACGAACATGCTGGGCAACGATTCGTGGGCCACATAGTAGAAGAAAGCGCCCAGCACCAACCGGCCCAGACCGCCGCCGGCGTGTCCCAGGAAGAATTGGAAGGCTCCCAACGGGTTGGCCACTTTCCACTGAAAGGGGCGCCGCTTCTCGGAGGCCAGCGACTCGGGCAACACGAAGAATCCGTAGGCGGTGTTGAGCAAACTGCAGGCGGCCGCCACCCAGAAGGGCAGGCGCAGGCCGGCATTGCCCAGCACGCCGCCCACCGCCGGCCCGACGATGAAGCCGATACCAAAAGCCGCTCCCAGCATACCGAAGCGTGCGGCCCGCTGCTCCGGCGGCGAGATATCCGCAATATAGGCCGAGGCGGTGGCGAAAGTGGCGGCCGTGACGCCGGAGATGACCCGTCCCAGAAACAGCCAGCTTAAACTGGGCGCCAGGGCCATGAGCACGTAGTCCAGCCCCAGCCCCAGACTGGACAGCAACAGCACCGGGCGGCGCCCGAAACGATCGGAGAGCGAGCCCAAGACTGGACTGGCCAGAAATTGCATCAGTGCCCAGGCAAACCCGAAAATCCCGGTGACCTGGGCAGCGCGGGCATGATCGCCGCCTTCGAACTGCACGATCAGCTTGGGAAGCACCGGCACCATGATGCCCAGGGCCAGCATGTCCAGCACCACGCACAGGAAGACGAAGACAAAACTGGCTTTCTTGATTTCTTGAGACACCGTGGTTATGCGGTTTGGCACCTGCCCATCAACTCCTGTCCTGGCCCGGCCGGTATCTCGGCCACTGGGGTCGGGCGGCCGGGAATACCTAGCATGGGCGGGTGGGCAGGCCGGAGCAGATATTTCCCCCATGGGTGGACCAGTGGTTGGGCGTGATGGTCATGACGGCGCTGTTGCTTCTGCTGGTGGGCCTGCCGGCTCTGTGGATCTACGCACATTCCGACTATGTTCAGCGCAGCCGGTTGGCCCCCGAGCAGCCCATTCAGTTCAGCCACCGGCACCACGTGGCCGAAGTAGGCCTGGACTGCCGCTACTGTCATAGTGCCGTGGAGACCGGGGCCAGCGCCGGCATGCCGTCCAGCAGCCTGTGCCTGACCTGCCATTCGCAGCTTTACGCCGACAACGACCTGTTCGAGCCCTTGCGCCGCAGTTACGCTGAAGGCCAGCCCATCCGCTGGCAGCGGGTCTACCGCCTGCCCGACTACGTCTACTTCAACCACAGCATCCATGTGGCCAAAGGGTTTGGTTGCGTCGAGTGTCATGGCCGGGTCGATCAGATGGCTCTGGTGCAGTTGAATCAACCCTTGACCATGGAATGGTGCCTGGACTGTCACAACGATCCGGGTCCCCATCTGCGCCCACAAGACAAGATCCTGGACCCGGGTTGGGAGAAGGTGGCCCATCCGGAGCTGAAAGAGTACTACCAGATTCGCAAACAAGGACTGACCGACTGCTCGGTCTGCCACCGCTGATGCTGACCGGTGCTTTAGGCCGGCGCACCTTTTTGCAGCTGCTCAGCGGTGGCGCCCTGGCGCTCATGGCCGGCTGCTCGCCGCGGCCACGCGGCGAGCTTCTGCCCTATGTGGTGGCTCCCGAGGCGGGCGAGGAACAGCAAATTTTCGCCACCGCGCTGCCCTACTTGGGAATGGCCCGGGGAATGCTGGTGGAAAGCGTGGCCGGCCGGCCCATCAAGATCGACGGCAACCCATCCCATCCCGCTTCCCTGGGCGGTAGCGATATTTATGCCCAGGCGGCTCTTTTCGACCTCTTCGACGAGAAACGCCTGCGCATGCCGTTACGCTCCGGACGACCAGCGGCTTTTCGCCAGATGCTGGACGAGGTCAAGGGCTGGCTGGGAGCCGGCGCTGAGGGCCTGCACATCTTGACGCGCACGGTGGCGTCTCCGGCTTTGCAAGCCGCCATCAGCGCCCTGGGTGCGCGTTGGCATCGCTATGACCCGATCTGGCCCGTTTCTCTGGCCTGCCGGCGGCCTGCTCACCTGCGCGCTCCCTTGCAGCCCTGCCTGGTGGCTTTCGATGCCGATCCCCTGGGAATGCATCCCGAGCATCTGCGCCTGGCCCGCGAATGGTCGGCGCTGCGCCCGCGCCTGTACGTGCTGGAAAGCACCCCCACTCTGACCGGGGGGCGGGCCCGCCAGCGCCACGGCCTGCCCCCCGTCGAAGTGGAACGGGGCCTGTGGGCTCTGGCCGCGCGTTTTGGGATGGCTCCGGCCCCTGAGGGAGAGGTGAGGGTGGAGCCTGCCTGGCTGGACCGGGTGGAAGCGGAGTTGAAGCGCGGCGACGGTCTGCTACTGGCGGGCGAAACCCTATCGCCTCAGGCCCAGGCTCTGGCCTTGCGCTTGAACCGGCGTTTGAACGCGCCGGTGGACGTATTGCCAGCGCTGGACCAGCATCTTCTCAGTCCCAACGAGTCGTTGCACGAGCTGGAAGGCGCCCTGCAGGCGGGAGAGGTCAAGGTCTTGCTGATCCTGGAGGGCAATCCCGTCTATGAGCGCCCCCAGTTCGCCAATTATCTGAGCCGGGCCGGACTCACCCTGCACCACAGCCGGGTGGCCAATGAGACCTCACAACTCTGCCACTGGGTGTTGCCGGCCAGCCACGAGTTGGAAAGCTGGGGCGACCTGCGCGCCTATGACGGCCTGCTCTCCCTGGTGCAGCCCTTGATTCAGCCGCTGCACCAGTCCACCTCGGGGCTGGAATTGCTGGCCCGGCTGAAGGGGGACGAGCGGGACGGGTATGCGCTCATTCGGGACTTCTGGCGAGGGCGCCCTTGGGACGAAAGTCTGCGCCGGGGATTCTTGGAGGGCAGCCACAGCCGGCCGCTGGAGTGGAGCGAACGGGAGCCGGGGGCGGCCCCTGCGCCGGTGCCGGAAACCGTGTTGATCTTTCGGCCGGATGCTGGCGTGGTGGACGGGCAGCTGGCCGGCAACGCCTGGCTGCAAGAGTGCCCCCGGCCTTTCTCCAAGCTGGTCTGGGGCAACGCCGTCCAATTGGGCCGGGCCACCGCCGAGAGCCTGGGAGTGGCCAACGGAGACTTGCTGGAGCTGAAGGTGGGGCAACAGTCATGCACCCTGCCGGCCTGGGTGGAGGCCTGGCAGCCCGAGGGAACGCTGGCGGTGCACTTCGGCTTCGGGGGAGAGCGAGGTGGTTATGACGTCTATCCACTGCGGGCAGAGGACGCCTGGCAGGCGGCGGTGGGGGTGCGTAAGGTGGAAGGCCGGGTCCTGCCGATCAGTACGCAGGCTCACCACCAATTGGACGGTCGGGCTATCCTGCAGACCGAGGCCGCTGCTGTGGAGGTCGACCTCTACGGTGAAAAAGCTCCCTCCGAGAGCGAGGCCTGGGGCATGGTCATCGATCTGGAGGCCTGTATCGGCTGCAACGCCTGCACGGTCGCCTGCCAGGTGGAAAACAATATCCCCACGGTGGGCCCCGCCGAGGCCGCCCGGGGACGCGAGCTGCACTGGATCCGCGTGGACCGCTATGATCACGGGGAGCGGGTGGACTTTCAACCGGTGCCTTGCCAGCATTGTGAGAACGCTCCTTGCGAAAAGGTTTGCCCGGTGGGAGCCACCATGCACAGCCACGACGGGCTCAATCAGATGGTCTACAACCGCTGCGTGGGCACGCGCTATTGCGCCAACAACTGTCCTTACAAAGTGCGCAGGTTCAACTTCTTCGACTATTGGGGCCGGGGGTCTAAGGGGGAGGCGCCGAGCCCCCCCTTAAACCTGGGATGGTTCGAAGGGGAGCCGAAGAATCCCGAGGTGACGGTGCGCGACCGCGGCGTCATGGAAAAGTGTACCTACTGCGTGCAGCGCATTTCCGCCGCCCGCATCGGCGCTGACAAAGAGAACCGGGCCATCGCGGATGGCGAAGTGGTCACCGCCTGCCAGGCCGCCTGTCCCAGTCAAGCCATCGTCTTCGGCAACCTGGCCGATTCCGGTTCGCGAGTGGCCCGGGCTCGCTCTGACCGGCGCAACTTTGCCCTGCTGGGCGAGCTCAACACCAAGCCGCGCACCACCTATCTGTCGAGGCCGAATGAAGTGGATTGAGGGCCGGCATACGCCCGAGACGGTCAGCGCCAGGATCGCCGGGGTTATCCTGCAGCCCCCTCACCAGCGTCTGTGGTGGCAACTGCTGGGGCTGTCGGCGCTGGGAGTGCTGTGGCTGGTGGTCAGCATCGGCGTGCTGCTCTATCGCGGCATCGGCGTGTGGGGCGTGAACCGGCCGGTGGGTTGGGGCCTGGCCATCGTCAACTTCGTCTGGTGGATCGGCATCGGCCACGCCGGCACGCTGATTTCGGCCATCCTCTTGCTGGCCCGCCAGGAATGGCGCACTTCCATCAACCGCTTCGCCGAAGCCATGACCTTATTCGCGGTCTGTTGCGCCGGTCTGTTTCCGCTGCTGCACCTGGGCCGGCCCTGGTATTTCTACTGGCTGGCGCCTTACCCCAACCGCATGCTGCTCTGGCCCAACTGGCGCAGCCCGCTGATCTGGGATTTCTTCGCCGTCTCCACCTATCTGACCGTGTCGCTGCTCTTTTGGTATCTGGGGTTGGTACCCGATCTGGCGGTCATGCGCGACCGCGCCACCAGCCTGTGGCAACGCCGGATTTATGGTTTCTTTGCTCTGGGCTGGCGCGGCTCGTCGCGCCACTGGAGCGTGCATCAGCGCGCTTACCTGCTGCTGGCCTGTCTGGCCACGCCGCTGGTGGTGTCGGTGCATAGCATCGTTTCGCTGGACTTCGCGGCCGCTCTGGTGCCCGGCTGGCATTCCACCATCTTTCCTCCGTTTTTCGTGGCCGGGGCCATTTTTTCGGGCTTCGCCATGGTGGTGACGCTGGTGATTCCTTTGCGCTATCTCTTTTCGCTGCAAGACTTCATCACCGAGCGCCACCTGGATGCCATGGCCAAGATGCTGCTGCTGACCTCGATTTTAGTTAGCTACGGCTATCTGTGCGAGGGGTTCTGCGCCTGGTACAGCGGCCTGCGGCCGGAGATTTCCACCGCTCTGGACCGCTTTCAGGGAGTCTACGCACCCATTTACTGGGTGCTGCTGTTGGGCAACTCGCTGGCGCCGCTGTGCTTTTTCTGGCCGGCGGCCCGGCGCAATATTCGGGTTCTGCTGGTGGTCTCGGTGCTCATCAACATCGGCATGTGGACCGAGCGTTTCATCATCGTGGTGCAGAGCCTGTCTCACGAGTTTTTGCCCGCGGCCTGGCGTCTGTACACGCCGACCATCTGGGACTGGGGTTTGTACGCGGGCACGCTCGCTCTGTTCTCTTTTCTGATGCTGCTTTTCGTACGCTTTCTACCGGTCCTTTCCATCAGCGAGCTGTCCAAGCAGGCGGTGGAGGAAAGCCATGAGTGAACGGAGTTGGCTGCTGCAGTTCCCTGACCAGGAACTGCTGCTGGAGGCGGTCGACCGGGCTCGCGAAACCGGTTTGAAAGTCTTGGATGCTTACGCTCCTTATCCCATTGAGGGGCTGCAGCAGCGAGTAGGTGGCCCGGTGACCCGCACTTCCTGGCTGATTTTTCTGGCCGGGCTCAGCGGAGCCGCCTTGGGTTTTGCCTTGTGCAGTTGGTCCGCTGTCTGGGCCTACCCATTCCAGATCGGTGGCACGCCGCTCTTTTCCTGGCCGGCTTTTCTGCCCATCACCTTCGAATGCGGCGTGCTGCTGGCCGCCCTCACCGCCTTCGTAAGCGTCTTTGCCCAGGCCGGCCTGCCACGTTACCATCATCCGCTCTTTGATTTCGAAGCCTTTCGCGCAGCCAGCTACAACGGCTTTTTCCTGCAGGTGCGGGGCGACTACGAGGCGGCTCGCCAGTTGGGAGGGGTGTTCCATGCGGAATGAATGGCTGCTCGCCTTGCTCTTGTGCGGTTGTCTGGGCGAGATGGACCCGCAACCCCGGGCGGCCCGCTGGAACCGTCCGCCCCGGAGAGTGCCGGCCGGTTCGCTGGCGGTCACTCCCCCCGAGCCCCGGCCGGAGGTGGACTTGCCCTTGCTGCGGCGCGGTCAGGAGCGCTACGGTATTTATTGCGCCGCCTGTCACGGGCCGCTGGGCGACGGGCGCGGAGAAGTGGTCCGGCGGGGCTTTCCCCAGCCGCCCTCGTTTCACGAAGAGCGCCTGCGCCAGGCCGCCGATGAGCACTTCTATTCGGCTATTCGCAATGGGGCGGGCCGCATGTGGCCGTACGCCGATCGTCTCCCGGAACGGGATCGCTGGGCGGTGGTGGCCTACCTGCGCGCACTGCAACTGAGCCGCCGGGCGCGCCTGGCGGATTTGCCGGATGAGGTGCGCCGCCAGGCCGAGGAGCGGTTGAGATGAGCTGGCTCTATGCCTGGCTGTTTTGGACGGGGGTCAGCGCCGGAGCCTTGACCTGGCTGCTGATTCATCACCTGACCCTGGGCCGCTGGGGCGAGAATTGGCGGCCTCTGGCCGGCGCCGCCGCCCGGGCTCTTCCCTTGATGGCGGTGGCCATGGCGCTGTGGTGCGGGCAGACCGGGGCGCTCTTCCCGTGGGACCATTTCCCCGCTCACCGGCGCGCCTTCTACTCTCCCTTTCCGGTGTGCGGGCGCACGGGATTTTCGCTGCTGCTCTGGACGGTTTTCGCATTCCGGCTGAGCCGACCCGGGCGCCGTCAGGGAGCGGCCGCCGCCGGGCTGCTCAGCCTGTTACTGCTGGGAACACTGCTCTCTTTTGACCTGGTGATGAGTCTGGACCCTCATTTCTATTCGAGTCTCTTCGGTCTGCTGGTGCTTTTGGGCTGGGCCCTCTCGGGGCTGGCCGTCTTGGTCTTGCTGTCCCCGCCGGATCAAGTGCGTTGTCATGATTGGGGCGGTCTGCTGCTGGCTTGCTTGATGCTGCTGACTTACCTGGACTTCGCCCAGCTCTTGATCCTGTGGTCGGGCAATCTTCCCGAAGAAAGCGCCTGGTTGCAGGTGCGCGTTTGGGGAGCCTGGCAACCACTGGCCGCCGCGCTGTTGGTGGCCTTTGCGGCGGCGCCCTTCCTACTGCTGCTGGCCGGGCCGCTGAAGCGCCGACCCGGCTTCGTGCGGGGCATGGCCGCCTGGTTGCTGCTGGGCTGTGCCCTGCACACTTACTGGCTGATGTGGCCGGCCGCTTCCACACGCCTGGTCCTGGCGCCCTCGGCGCTGGGTGCCTGGCTTGTGCTGGGCGGCGGCTGGCTGCTCAACTTCACTTTCTGGAGGAGGCGCCTTGGCCGACTACGAGCAGAGTGATGCGGTTCCCGGGCGGTTGCTCTGGTTTGGGGCCGGAGTGTGGCTGCTGGTGGCCTTTTCCGCGCTGGCCATGGGCTGGCTGCATCGGACCTGGCACCAGCCGGGCGGCCCTTTGACGGCGGCCACCCCTCTGCGAGTAGAGCCGGTGGTGGAGCGTGACCCGCCGGAACTGCATCGCTACCAATGGGTGGACCATTCTCAAGGACTTGTGCAAATCCCGATCGAGGAGGCCATGCAGGTGGTCTCTCAAGGAGGTTCCCGTGCGTCTGGTGCTACTGCTATTCCTACTCTGGGTGACCCCGCTGGCGGCCGAACCGGTCCCCCGTTTCGAACAACATCCCGGAGCTCCACTCCCCGGGGTGAGCCTGATCGATGAAGGCGGCCGGGCGCTGACCATGGCTGACTTGAGCGCGGGCAAGGCCACACTGCTGGTGCCGGGCTACTTCGGCTGTCCCATGCTGTGCGGCCAGGTGCAGAGCGGTTTGTTGGACAGCCTGAAGACGGTTTCTTTCCGCGATTATCGAGTGATTTGTCTGAGTATCGATGCGCGCGAGCGACCCGGCCTGGCCCGGCAAAAGCGCCAGGCGGCCTTGAGCCGGGGAGCGGATTGGCGCTTTGTGACCGGAACCCCCGAGAATATCGGCCAGCTCTGTCAGGCGGTCGGATTCCAGTTTCGCTACGACCGGGGCAGTGATCAGTTCGCCCATCCCGCCGGGATCGTGGCCTTGACGGCAGACGGCCGGGTTTCCTCGTATCTTTTTGGCATCAGCTTCTCGGGTCCGGCGCTGCAACGAGCCCTGCAGCGAGCCGCCGCGAACCAGGTCGAAGGCAAAATCGACCCGGTCCTTTACCTGTGCTTCCAGTATGATCCGGCCAGCGGGCGCTACAGCCTGCAGATCTGGCGCACGCTGCAACTGCTGGGGCTGGCCACTTGCCTGAGTTTGCTCTCGCTCATCCTGTACTGGCTCCAGCAGGAGCGCAAGTCTTGAAGCTCGGGCCTTTCCCGATCTGGCCCCAACTGGCTGCTTCCGAGGCCGGCGGTGTGGATTTCGTCACCCTGGTGGTGCTGGGGATCTGCTCCTTTTTTGCTCTGGCGGTGTTGTTCTGTATGGTCTTTTTCCTGGTCCTTTACCGGCAGGGGAGTCCGGCCGACCGGGCCGCGCCGCCCCTGAGCAATAACCGGTTGGAGATCGGCTGGATCGTTTTGCCCACCTTGCTCTCTTTGGGCCTCTTCTGGGTGGGGGCCCGCGAATATTACCGGCTCTATCAGTTGCCCGAGAGCACCGATGTAACGGTGGACGTGGTGGGCAAGCAGTGGATGTGGATCGCGCACTACTCCAATGGGACCAAGGAGATCAACCGCCTCCACCTGCCCCTGGGTAAGCGCGTAACTTTACGGATGATTTCGCAGGATGTGATTCACAGCCTGTTCATTCCGGATTTCCGCGTCAAGCACGACGTCTTGCCCGGTCGCTATACCTACCTGTGGTTTCAACCCACTCGGGTGGGCCAGTTTCGCCTTTTTTGCGCCGAATTCTGCGGCACCTCCCACGCGGCCATGGGCGGCTGGGTGGAAGTGATGACTCCCGAGGACTTTCAACGCTGGCAGGACGGTGGCCAGGTGGACCCGGTGCAGCGCGGTAAGCTGCTCTTTCAGCAACACGGCTGCCAGGGATGTCATGAGGGGTCGGTAGCGGCTCCCCGCCTGCAGAATCTGGCCAAAGCCGACGAAGACGATCTGCGCCGCTCAATCGTCGACCCCAACGCCGAGGTGGTGCCGGGCTTTCAGTCGATCATGCCGAGTTACGCCGGTCGCCTTAACGAAGAGCAGATTCTGGACTTAATTGCTTATCTGCGGAGCCGGCCGTGACCAGTTACCTGAGCGGGCCGGTTTCCTGGAAAGCCTGGTTGCTGACCGAGGACCACAAGCGCATTGCCTGGCTTTATTTGATCAGCATTTCCGTCTTTTTCGTCATCGGTGGTCTGGCCGCCACCTTGATGCGCCTGGAGCTGGCTACCCCGGCCGGCGATCTGGTCGAGGCCGATATCTACAATCGCCTCTTCACTCTGCACGGCACGGTGATGGTCTGGCTCTTCCTGATTCCGGCCATTCCCAACACGCTGGGCAACTTTCTGCTGCCGCTCATGATCGGCGCTCGCGACGTGGCCTTTCCGCGCTTGAATTTGCTGAGCTGGTATGTCTTCTCGGCCGGTGGGCTGCTGGTGCTCTGGTCGCTGCTGGCCGGCGGAGTGGATACCGGCTGGACTTTTTATACACCCTACAGCACCACCTACACCAACAGCCACGTCATTCTCATGGCCGCCGGCATTTTCGTGACCGGCTTCTCTTCGATCTTCACCGGGCTCAATTTTATGGTAACCATCCACAAAATGCGCGCTCCCGGCATGACCTGGTTTCGCATGCCGCTCTTTTGCTGGAGTCTGTATGCCACCAGTCTGATCATGGTGCTGGCCACCCCGGTGCTGGCCTGCACGCTGATTCTGATTGCGGCTGAACGACTCTTTGGAGTCGGCATCTTTGACCCGGCCCTGGGGGGAGATCCACTGCTCTTCCAGCATCTCTTCTGGTTCTATTCGCACCCGGCCGTCTACATTATGATTTTGCCCGGCATGGGGGTGGTCAGCGAGATTCTGCCCTGTTTCGCCGGCCGCCCGGTTTTCGGCTACGCCTACATCGCCGTGGCCAGCCTGGCTATCGCCGTGCTGGGTTTCATCGTTTGGGGCCACCACATGTTCGTCTCCGGCCAGTCGCTCTATGCCGGCCTGATTTTCTCGTTCCTCAGCTTTCTGGTGGCCGTGCCTTCGGGCATCAAGGTTTTTAACTGGACGGCCTCGCTCTACAAGGCCTCCATCCGGCTACAGACTCCTATGCTGTATGCGCTGGGATTTATCGGGCTCTTCACCATCGGCGGTCTGACCGGGCTCTTTCTGGCCACGCTGGCCGTGGACGTGCACCTGCACGATACCTATTTCGTGGTGGCTCACTTCCACTTCATCATGGTGGGGGGCATGTTGATGGCTTATCTGGGGGGTCTGCACTTCTGGTGGCCCAAGATGACCGGCCGGCTTTACCACGAGGGTCTGGGCAAGATGTCGGCGCTGCTGATCTTTCTGGGCTTCAACCTGACCTTCATGCCCCAGTTCCTGCTGGGTTATCTAGGAATGCCCCGCCGCTATCACAGCTATCCTCCTGAATTTCAGCTCTATAACCTGCTTTCTTCAGCCGGTGCCACCTTTCTGGCCGTCGGCTATCTGCTGCCGCTCACTTATCTGACCTGGTCCCTCTTCCGCGGAACTCGTTCCGAAGAGAATCCTTGGGACGCCCATCACGGCCTGGAATGGGCCGCCAGTTCGCCGCCGCCTGCTCACAACTTTGTGGAACCTCCGCGCCTTGAGGATCTGGATTGGGGTATGGCGCCGCTGCTGACCAGTGTGCGTCTCGGAGGAGCCTTGTGATGGACCGCAACCAGCAACACCAGTCTTACAGCCTGGGAATGTGGATTTTCCTGGGCTCCGAGCTGATGCTCTTTGGCGGTCTCTTCCTGGCCTATAGCTATGGCCGCTTTTATCATCAAAGCGAGTTTGCCCGGGCCTCATTGCAGCTGGAATGGCTCTTGGGGGCGGTCAATACGGCCGTGTTGCTGACCTCCTCCACCGTCATGGCTTTCGCGGTGGATCGGGGGGAGCGCGGCGACCGGGGGGGGGCGGCCCGCCGGCTATGGCTTACCGCCTTACTGGGCCTGGTCTTTCTCGGCATCAAGGGCTACGAATGGAGCCTGGAGCATTCCCAGGGCGTCGTGGGAGAGCGGCTCTTTTTCTTCTTTTACTTCACGCTCACCGGTCTGCACGCGTTCCACCTGACCTTGGGAGTGCTGGCCGTGCTCTTTTTTGCCTGGCGGGCTGGCTACCGCTCGGCGGACGAAATCATGATACTCGGCCTCTACTGGCATCTGGTGGATCTGCTCTGGTTTTTCCTGTATCCGCTGCTCTATCTGATTGGAACACGACCATGACCTATTGGATTGTCTGGTTGGTTCTGGTGGCTTTGCTGGTGCTGACGGTGGCTATCAACCATTTTTCCCTAGGAATTTGGGGAACCGTGCTGGCTCTGGTCATCGCCGGCCTCAAAGCGCTGCTGGTGGCCGTCTTCTACATGCACCTGCGTCAAAGTTCGCCCCTGATCCGCCTGGTGGCCGGGGCCGCGCTGCTCTGGATCGGCTTGCTCTTCGCCCTCAGCTGGGCGGACTTTCTGAGCCGCTAAGGTTCCCAGCAAGCCCAGGACCATCAGCGCGGGCGCCCAGTCGAAGATGCGCGGCCGATAGACGACCTGCAGGGCGCCGGCCGGACTGCCCGGGGGGAGTTCGACGGCCATATGCTGCAAGTTCAGGTTGTAGAGCTTGAGGCGTTGTCCATTTAAGCTGGCGCGGTAGCCTTCCAGGTAGGAGCGGTGCACTGCCACCAGAGCCGGCTGGTTGCCCGGATTGGCCGAGATTTGCACCTGGGCGCCGTTGCGCTCCAGCATTTCCCGGCCGCATTGCAGCGGAGCGAAGGAACGGAGCCCGTCGGGGCTGCCGTGCACGACTGCAATGCCATTGGGCTCCAGCGCCTGTTCCACCACGGCTGCCCATTTCTCTCGAAAAGCCGCTTGGGTCAGGGATTGGAAGCAGGGACGCCGGCCGGGCCCACGCGTCCACACCTGCATGAGTCCTTCGGCGCCGGCCGGCGTCCAGCCATTTTGCGCCAGCACCCGGCCCAGACCGCTCCATTGCGGGCTGAGCAGCAAGCCGGAGATGCCGAGTTTGTCCATCAAGCCGGCCGGCGCCGTGCCCAGGGCCACGTTGACGCGCGCCCATTCGCTGGTGTCCAGCGAGCCCACGTTGGAAAAGGGCCAGGCGCGAATCAGCGGGGCCACAAAAAGCGGCGAGTAACCGTTGACAAATTCTACCCGTTCCGGCATGGCGGCGTTGCCGTAGCGGGCCGAGACCACCAGTTCGGCCCGATTGTCCAGCAACTCTTCCCAGCTGTAGAGAGAGAGCCAGACACGGTCGTTTTTTACCCGTGTGCCGGGTGGAATCGGCGCCGAGGGATATTGATGCCCGCTCAAGGCGGTGAGGGGCACGGCCAGCCATAATCCGATCAGCGTTCCCCCCAGGACCAGTGGCGAGCGTTGCCCGGGCCGGCCGTTCCAGGCCAGGCAAAAGAGCACCAGCAGCAGAATGGGGCCGGCTTCCCAACGGTGCGGAAAACCGCGCAGGCTGTCCCCCAGGGGACCCAGTATTTGACCGAGTAACAGGGCCGTCCAGGTGGCCGGTCCAAATCGATGAGCCGGCTGGCTGGCCTGGCGCTGGAGCCAGATCAGCCCGAGCAACCCCATGAGCGGATTGAGGTAGTTAAGCCAGCGGAAGGAAAAACGCATGCCGGCCAGCGAGGGGGAGAGTCCCAGGCCAAACCAGACCAGCGCCAGCCACCACAGCGGTTGCCGCTCCTTGCGCTGGAGTAGCGCGCCCAGGATGCCCAGACAGGGAATCCAGCCCAAATCGGTATACAGGTTGACCATTTCCATGCCCCGGGAGTGAGCGATCAGACCAGGTAGCACGAAGGGTAGCCCATCCCAGATTTCCAGACGGTATTGCCAGTTCGAGGATTGGGCCCGAATGGCCGTGCGCGAGTGCTCGACCAGAGCACCCAACGCCGGCGAACTCAAGGCCAGGGCGCACCCGGCCCCCAACACCAGCAGGGCGGCGCGGCGCCATTGGCGCCGGTAGAGGGCTACGAGAAAGTAAAAGATCCCTAATGTTCCCGTGGCCGCCACCGCAAAAGGCCAGCCGGCGGTGAGCACCAGATAGAGGGAGAGCACCAATCGCCAGACCGACAGCCGAGGGCGGGCGCAGGCATGCCAGAACCACGGGATCCAGGTGGCCCCGATGGCCATAGGTAGCCAGGAACGCCAGCCCAGGTCCAGGGCGAAACGATTGAAGCAGACGACGGCCGCCAGGGCCAATCCAAAATACTCGTCCAGCCCGTGGTCACGCGCCAGGCGCAGGCTGCCCCAGGCCATGATCCAGGCAAAGAAGGCCACCAGGCAAGCATCTCGCAGGGCCATATCGGGGATGAACGAGCTGGCCACCACCGCCAGTTGTACGACGGGGTTGAAGATGCCGTATTGGTATTCACCCAACAGGCCGCCGGCGCACCAGGAATAGCGACTGACCCAGGGCAACTCTCCTGCCCGCCAGGCCTGGGCGATTTCGCTGAAGCCGGGTAGAAAATGAGCCTGCTGATCGTCGCGGAAAAAGAAAGGATAAGCCACCAGCTCGCCCCCCATCACCACGAGCGAAACCAGCAGCAGGGCGAGGGCGGCCTGCCTTATACGCCCAGTCCGCCGCGCAGGGCCTCCCAGTGGGCTTTCAGGGCGCTCTTCAGGGAGGGTTGGTATTCGAAGTCGGTGAGAATGCGGGCCAGGCTGCCGAAGCGGGTGAAGCCGGCGTGCCACGGCAGGCGAATGGGAGTGTAGAAGGGAGCGTAAAGCACGGTTTTTTGCACTGCCTCCACGTTGGCCGTGTTGTGCACGAAGCCGTTGCCCGACTGGATATCGTCGGGAGTATTGCCGGGGTAGGCGCCCCAGGGCAGGTTGACCAGAGCAAACACGAGGCCGGGCCAAATATTGACGCCCACCGCTCCGTAGCGCAGGTTCTCCAGAGCGCGCCGCCAGGGCTGGCTGCGCTGGGCTTCGGGCGGCAAGATCATGGAGCAGGACAGGTTGCCCCAGATTTTATCGTTGGCGAAGTCGGCCGCCTTCAGGAGAAACTCGTTGTAGGGCACGTCCAGAGCCACTTCAAAGAGCACGCCGCAGAATGCTTCTTCTTGCAGCGGGCGCGGGTCTTTTTCCCAATCCACTCCGGGCACCAGTGTCCAGCAGGTGGCCTCGGCTGCCGGCGGCCCCAGTTGTTCGGCGGCGGGATTTTGCCGGACCAGCCTGGCGTGGCGCTCTCTGGATCCCGGGTAGTAGGAGGGCCGGGCCGGCACCTTGGCCAGCGCGCGCCGCAGGGCGTTGAGGAAAGCGTCGCGCTGCGGCCACTGGCTGCTGGTGATGAGGACCTGGGCGGCGTTGCAGTTGAAGCCGGCGTTGGTGGTCAGCATGCCGGCGATGTGGCGGGCCTGGTATTCGAGCTGGCGGTTGGACCAGCGAGCCGGGGCCACGATCACCGGCGAGACGCAGCCGAGTTCCGCGGTGATCGGCTTGGGGCTGGGGAGGTTGCGCCGGATGGCGTCGTAGGTGTGGTGCGATCCGGTGATGTGCAGGGCTTCCACCTGGGGATGCCGGCAGGCCAGCGCTCCTTCGCTGGGGCCGCCGCGCACGATGCGCAGGAAACCGTCTTTGATCAAACAGTCGAAGACTTCTTCCAGCACTTCACCCAGCGGCTCGTGGACCGGGTTCATTTTGAGCAGGACGACCTGGTCTTCCATGAACATTTTATAGAGCACATCGGTGGCGCCGATGGAGGAGACATTGCCGGCTCCCAACACCAATCCGACCTTGCCTTTGACCGACTCGGGTTTGCTCTGGTTGGGGTCGGACCAGGTCTCCCCGCGCAGAATAGGCCATTGCACCATGTCCCAGGTATCGCCGGGCAAGGCGCGCACCAGCCGGCTGCCCTGGCGGGGCGGAGTCTGGATTTGTTTTTCCAGCAGGCGCAGGTTGCGCAGCGTGATCAACGGACCCAGGGCCCATTCTTCGCCGGCCAACTGCGATTTGGGATCGACCCCTTTGATCTGGCAGCACACTTCAGCCCAACGCGAAGCCAAACGGTAGCAATCCTTGCGCAGCTGGGCCAGATAGCTGAGGCGACGCGGCGTGGGCGTGGCCTGCCAGGCGGGCAAAGCGCGGGTCAAGTCTTCCAGCCAGCCGTCCAGGGCCGGGGCGGTGATCGCCTCCATGGGGGAGTCCTCCTAATAAGCCTCTTACAAAGCTTGTATCAGTTCTTGCAGGGCCGCTTCGATGTCGTGCGCCAATCCCTGCGCGTCCACCTTGAGGTTGGCGTCGGCGGCCACTCCGAACTTGACTTTGCCGCCGTAGCTGAGCACGGAGATGCCCAGGCCCAGACGGCCCGATTGGGGAACCCAGAACATCAGGCTGTCGATGGTTTGACCGGCCATGGCCAGAGGTTCGCGGGGGCCGGGCACGTTGCTGACCACGGCCGTGCCTTTGGAACCGAAGAGATCGACGATGTGCTGCTGCATATCGGCTGGAATGGAGCCGACCGCGGCCAGCAATCCTAAAACCACCACCGCTTGGGGTGAGCGCTTGAGCGCGTTCATCCGCTTTTGCACTTCCGCCAGGCGCTCCTTCGGGTTGTCCAGGCCCACCGGCAGACCCAGGAAAACCAGACCGAAGCGGTTGCCCAGCGGTTGATCCTGGCCCGGCTTGCGCAGATCCACGGGAATCATGGCGCGCAGATTGATGTGGGAGGCGGGTGCCCCTTCGATTTTGGCATGATGGGCCCGCAATCCCCCGGCCACCGCGGCCATGAGCACGTCGTTGACGGTGCAGCCGGCCCTTTGGCGCGCTTCTTTGATGGCATTCAGGCAAATCGACTGAGTGCAGGCGGCGGTTTTACTGGTGCCCAGATGGCCGCGGAAGGGGCTGGGCGGTTCGGTTTCGATCAGCAACTTGCCCAGGTCTTGGGCCACGGTGGTGTAGCCGCGGGCCACGTCGATGAGTTTGCTCGGTTTGACCTTGATGCTGGCCTCGCTGACCATCAGGGCCCCTGTTCGATGAGGAGCCTCCAGTACCGAGTGATCTTGTTCGGTCATGCTCAAGAGGACGCGCAGCAGGGCGATACCATCGGCGATGGCGTGATGGATGCGGCAAATCATGGCGCTGGCATCCCCGTTATAGCCGTGCACAATGTGGAATTTCCACAAGGCCAGCTCGCGGTCCAGAGGCGTGCTCATCAACTGGCTGACCAGCTTCATGAGGGCGGGTTCGTCGCCGGGAGCATCCAGAGTGCGCACGTCCAGATGATCGTCCAGGTTGAAGTGGCGATATTGCTTCCAAAGCGGCCGGCCGATGCCGATTTTGGGGTAACCTACCCGCATGCGGAAGCGATCGTAGGCCATGAGCTTTTCTTCCAGCATGGCGCGCATGACGGCGGGATCGAGACGCCCTTTGAAGGTGAAGAGCGCCGTGATCATCATCAGGTTGGACGGGTCTTCCATGTGCAGCCAGGCGGCGTCGGCCCGGCTCATGGTGTAACTGCGGCGAACGCGAGCCAAGACTACGGCAGGTTATAGGGCAGGTCGAGGCCGTCCCAACACTTCGCAAAATGTTGATTGAGGAAGTAGGCGGCCTGATCCAGCGATTCCCGCCCCTCCGGGATCAATCTGTGAAAAAGTTGCCAGGTGTGAGGCTGGTTCTTCCAGACCCGGAATTCCACGTTGACGCCGGCGGCGCGGGCGCGTTCGGCCAGCCGGGTGGAATCGTCCAGCAAGACTTCGTTGTCGCTGACGTGCAACAGCATGGGGGGCAGGCCGGAGAGATCGGCATAGAGTGGGGAGATCAGGGGGTTGTAAGGGTCATCCTGGCCCACGTAGAGCATGCGGGCCTTGCGAATGCCGTCGGCCGAGAACATGGCGCAAGTGTGGTCGTTCTGGTCGAGTGAGGCGCCGGTGGCGGCCATATCGGTCCAGGGTGAGAAGAGCACGGCCGCCGAGGGCATGGGAAGATGCAGGTCGCGCAGGCGAATCAGACTGCTCAGGGTCAGTCCGCCCCCTGCCGAATCGCCGGCGATGGCGATGTGTTGCGGCGAAATGCCCTGATCTAGCAGGTAGCGGTAGGCGGCCACGGCGTCGTCCAGAGCGGCTGGATAAGGATGCTCGGGAGCCAGGCGATACTGCAAGGCCAGGGTCCGGCCGCCCAGCTGGCGGGCCAGCGAGGTGGTGACGGGCCGGTGGGTGCGGGGCGAGCAGAAAAAGTAGCCGCCGCCATGCAAATAGAGCACCACGCGCTCGTTGTGCGCGGCTCGAGAGCGGACCCACTCGCCCTTGAGACCGGCCTCTTGGAACGGCTTGAACGTCACCGACAGGTGAGGGATGGGCAGGACCATCAGGCGATTCACCCAGGAGCGCACGAAACGCACGTCCACGTCCCCTCGGCTGCGATCTTTCACCAGGCGACGGATGGCCAGGCTCACCAAAAAACTTTGGGTACTGGGCATTGGTGGGCTTTTTCGGGAAGCGGCAAGGGGTTCCTTGTCTTGAATTTCATTCTATGGCGGCAGGCCCTCCACTTGTCTGGCAAGTTCCCCGGCGGCTGGCCTCGACTTGTCGGCCCGGCGGTAAAAATTACCGCTGCCTGGCAAGTCCCGCGGCACCTAGCCGGCGGGTAAGGCGGCTGGCTTGAGGCGGGTGAAGCTGTCGCGGTCGAATGCTTCGGTGAAACGGCGGAAGAACTCTTTGGAGTGCATCAGGGCGGCGGGCTGGCCGGTTTCCGCCTCGATTTCCTCGATAAACTCCAGCCAGAGTTTCTCGCGTCGCGACAGTTCGAGCGGGTCTTTGATGGTGCCGAAGTCCTGCACGTGCTTGTTGTGGCGGCACAGCATGCAGAAAGCGTGCTCGGTGTTGGGGCGGGGTAGGGGTAAATGCAGCAGATCGACATCGTTGCCCACCTGGTGCACGGGCTGGCCCCACTCGCTGTAGCCGCTGAAGATGCTGCCCAGTTTGCCCAGGGCGTGGGCCACCTTCTTCTGTTTGAGCCCGGTCAGCACCGTGGTCATCAGCGGCGCGTGCAGCTTGCGGTTGAGGTTGGGTTCGCTGAGACGTACGCTGACGCGCAACTCGCGGCGGATGACTTTCATCATGCGCTCAGCGGTGATGCGGTTATCGGTGGCCAGGTGGATGCGTTCGCCGATGCATTCGGGATGCAGGGTGGCGTTGACGATGCCGCGCGCCACCCAATCCACCGGAATCAGATTCAGTTCGGCCGACGGGTCGCCCGGGAAGATCTTGGCCATGGCGAAGAGCACCTCGGCCTGAGAGCGGCGCACCCAGTCGCCCTGGCTTTCCTTGAGAAACTTGCGGGCCCGGCCCCAGCTGTTGACCGGGGCGTTGACCACTTTCTGATCGCCGCGGTTGTTGCCGGTGCGGGCGTCGCCGATGACGATAGCCGGGCACAGTTGAACGACTCTGAGTCCGTGCTCCAACATAAAACGCTCGGTTTCCAGGGACGCCATGGCCTTGGTCAGCTCGTAGTAGTTGTTGTAGAAGTTGCGCGGAAAGACGACCTCGTCTTCGCGGGCCTGTTGGCGCACCTGCTTGCCGTGAATGTAGGAAGTTTCCACCGAGACGTGGGCCACGAACGGGCTTCTTTCAGCCTGTTGCAGATTCAAGGAAAACTGCAGGGCGTTGCAGCTACCGGTGACGTTGGCGGAGAATGAATCGGGGTAGGGGTCATCAAAGGCCACGCTGGCGGCGCAGTGGATCACGTGGGTAATGGAACGCGACATTTCGTCGAGGGTTTCGGCAGCGATGCCCATCTGCGGTTTCTCGATGTCACCGTCGATAAAACGGTACTTCGGATTGCCTTCCAACCACAGCTCCTTGAGCAGCTCGGCGCCGCGCTCTTCCACCGTTTGATGGGAGATGACCTCGCCGGTGAGGCGGTGGCGCACGGTTTTGGGGCGGATGAGCACGACCATCTGCTCGATTTCAGGGATGGCCGCCGCCTGGTACATAATCTCCTTGCCTACGAAGCCCGTGCCACCGGTCAGAAAGACGCGCATCTTCTTGCCCCTGGCCTGGGCCACCGCTTCCTTTTTTAGCTGCTGAACGCGGCTGGCGATTTCCTCAGCGGAATAGAGGTGTTTTTTAAAACGGAAGTAGTAATCGCGCTTCTTCAAGCCAAAAAGAGTCTTGGAAAGAGCGTCCGGGTCCTTGCCCAGGGCCTTGGCCAGCACGTTGGAGGTGGAACGTCCGAATTCCCGGACCTTGCGCATGATACCGCGCGCCTTCTCCTCATCGCCGGTGCTGCGCACCAGCCAGCTCATCAGCGAGCGGGCATAGGTGTCCACCACGTGGTAATCACGGTAATGGGTGACCAGCAATTCTTCCGGGGCCACCTCTCCCGGCAGAACCTCGTCGGTAGTCAGGCTGACCTTTTCAATATAGAGATTGGGGCTGTTTTCCGGTGCGCTCATAGGCGGGAGTTCGCCTGCCAGGGGTACTTCACCTGGGCGAGAAGGTGCGCCCATGAGTAGCCTTCTTGTCACTGGTTTTCCTGGATTTTTGGCCAGCAACTTGTTGCCGCGCATTCTGCTGCAGCGTCCTGAGAGCAAGGTGTTGGCGCTGGTCGAGCCGCTCTTCCTGCAGACCGCCCAACAACGCCTCGACAGCTTTGATCCGGCTCTGGCCGCCCGCGTCGAGCTGATCGGTGGCGACATCACCCGCCCCGGTCTGGGACTGGAGCAAGAGTTGGCCTGCAGCCAGATTTTTCACTTCGCGGCCTTGTACGACCTGAACTTGGATCGCACACTGGGCCTGCGCATCAACGTGGATGGCACTCAGAACATCTTGCGCTACGCCGAGCGCCTGTCGGGCCTGGAAAAATTGCACTATGTCAGTACCTGCTACGTAAGCGGCCGCTATGCGGGTCCTTATCGCGAGAGCGATCTGGACAAAGGACAGCGCTTCAACAACTACTATGAGGAAACCAAGTTTCTGGCCGAGGTGGAGGTGCAGAAGTCGCAGTTGCCCTGGGTCATCTACAGACCCTCGGTGGTGGTGGGAGATTCCCGTAGCGGCGCCACTCTCAAATATGATGGGCCTTATCCGGTCATCCGCTGGTTGCTGCGCTTTCCTTTTCTCTCGATTCTGCCGCGTATCGGCGATCCTTCGGTGGCGCGCATCAATCTGGTCACCCAGGACTTCGTGCTGGACGCGCTCACTTACCTGAGCATGAACGCCAGCAAGCCGGGTACCGTTTATCATCTCTCCGATCCCAATCCGTTGACGGTCGAGGAGATGGTCAGCGAACTGGGCCGGACCTGCAAACGCCGCGTTTTTCCGCTGCAGGTGCCGCTCAGTCTGGCCAAGGCCAGTTTGCGCCACTTCAAGCCGCTCTCCAACTGGTCCGGCTTTACTCCGGCCATGGTGGATTATTTCGTGCATCCCACCCACTATCTGGCCGATAACACCAGCGCCGCCCTGCAGGGCTCAGGAATCGCCTGCCCGGATATCCGCCGCGTGTTGCCGCGTTTGGTGGAATATGTGAAGCGCCACCCGGTCCCGGTGGGATAGACTTTTGCAAGCCGCCACCACGGTCGTCACGCCCTGCTATAACGACTGGAAGTCGCTGGCCGCTTTGCTTCCCGCTCTGGGGGCGGCGCTCCCGGAGGAATTCGGTCCGTTGGAGCTCTTGATTGTCAACGACAATCCTTTCGGCGCTCCGCCCGAGCCTGTGGATTCGGCGCGCTTTCAGCGCATTCGCGTGCTCACCCTGACGCGCAATTTGGGGCATCAACGGGCCATCGCCATGGGGTTGACCTTTTTAGCCGGGGAAGAACCAGGGACGGTGCTGGTCATGGATGCCGACGGGGAAGACCGTCCCGAAGATGCCGCCCGCCTGCTTCAGGCGGCCCGCGAGCACGGCTCGGACGTGCTCGTCTTCGCGCAGCGCACCCGGCGTTCCGAGTCTTTGCTCTTCCGGTTGGGCTATTTCTTCTATCGCAACCTCTACGGGATGCTGACCGGAAACTCCATTCGTATGGGCAACTTTAGCGTGGTTCCGGGGGCCCTGCTGAGAAAGATAGCCGCTCTGCCCGAGATTTGGACCCACTACGCGGCCGGCATCCAGCGCACCGGCGTGCCCTATATTCACATTCCCACGCAGCGCGGCAAGCGCCTGGATGGGGCTTCCAGCATGAATACGACCGCGCTGGTGACGCACGGGCTGAGCGCCGTCTCGGTTCATTCCGACCGGGTAGGAGTGAGGCTGTTGCTGGTTTCGCAGGTATTTATCGCGATGGTCCTGAGCTTGATGATGACGGTGGTCGGAGTCAAGTTTTTTACCACCCTGGCCATCCCGGGTTGGGCCACCTCGGCTTTTGGTTTAACCCTGATTTTGCTGACCCAGTTGATCATCACTTCCTTTTTCTTTGTATTCTTCGTGTTGGGCAGCCGCACGCACCAGAGCTTCGTGCCCGCGCGTGATTTTCAGCATTACCTGGCGGATGTGCTGGTCTGGAAGGAGCCGGCCGCATGAAATATGTGGGCAGCGAGCTGGAGCTTTTTGCTCAGGCGCGCAACTGGAAGAGCTATTTTTGCACCCAGATCAAGCCCTTTTTGGGGTCTGAAGTGGTCGAGGTGGGCGCCGGATTGGCCGGGACGACACGGGTTTTGTTGAGCGATGGGGCTCGTCACCAACGCTGGGTGTGCCTGGAGCCGGACCCGGAGCTGTGCGAACACATCGAGCCCGGACGCTTGCCCTCTTTCGTGGAGGTGCAATGCTCGACCCTGGAGCCGATGGCGGACGCCAGCTTTGATTCGATCCTGTACATCGATGTGCTCGAGCATATTGAGCATGATCGGGCCGAGCTGGAGTCGGCGTTACGCCGGCTGCGGCCGGGAGGCCATTTAATTGTGCTCTCGCCCGCCCACCAGTTTCTCTATTCCCCGTTCGATCAGGCCATCGGGCACTTCCGCCGTTACAGCCGCACGGCCCTGGAGGCCTGCGGCCCGCCCGGTTCTCGATTGGTGCGGTCGCGATATCTGGACAGCCTGGGCTTTTTTCTCTCGCTGGCCAATTCGCGCATGCTGCGCCAGAGCATGCCCACCCCTCGCCAGGTCGCCTTCTGGGATAAGGTGGTCGTACCCATCTCGCGCCGCCTCGACCCGTTGCTGGGCTACCACTTCGGTAAGTCGGTGCTGTGCATCTGGCAGAAGGGCTGGCCTGCAAGTTGTCCATCGGGACGGACTTGCGAATAGGGTCGGGTTATAGGTATCCTTGACTTGTGGAGATTGGCATTAGCGAATTGCCGCAAGAGGCTCCCAAACTGTCCTTATTCAGGATTGTCTTTGCTTGCCTGTACCTGCTGGATTTCCTCGCCTCGTGGCTGATCATGCCGATCGTCGGATTGTTTCTATTTCTGGCCAGCGTTTTGCCGGTTTCCTGAAATCTTTCGGTTCTTTTGGATAACTCGCGCGGGCATCGCTCCCGAAAGTGGCCTGATAAAGGCGGGCATTGGAATGAGCGCGAAGCACCGGGCCTTGTTCATCGCCAATTTAGACCATCTGGTTCTGACCGTCCGTGATGTGGGCGCTACCGTGCGGTTCTACACGCAGGTGCTGGGCATGCAGTTGCGCACCTTCGGAGAAGGCCGCCAGGCGCTGCATTTCGGCACTCAGAAAATTAATCTGCACCAAGCGCAACGTCCCGTCGACGCCAACGTGCGCCAGGCCACCCCGGGCTCGGCCGACCTGTGTTTCCTGCTGACCGTTCCGCTCAGCCACATGCAGCAACGCCTGCTCGATCACGGGGTAGCCGTGATCACCGGTCCGGTGGTGCGCACGGGAGCTCAGGGCGAAATTCGCTCGCTTTATTTTTATGACCCTGATGAGAATTTGATCGAGGTCTCGGAACCGCTGCCGGGCGCGGTCTTTGAGCCGAAAGAGGGGCCGGCCCGCGAGCAGAATCAAAGCTTTCATCAACTTTACCAGCAGCGTCTGCAGCAATGGCTCGAGAATCCCGGGCGCCCGGTGCTGCTCCAGGTAGCCGATTCCGTGATCTTTCGCCATCGAGGTCAACGCCAACAGTTGACTCTGCGGCCCCCTTCCTACCACCTTTTCAAAGCCGAGGTGCACGCTCGGGCGGCCGAGTGCATGCGCGGCGCTCCCATGGTCGATTTCACCGCCGCTCTGGAACAGGGAGCCCGCATGGAGTTGGAGGACTTGCACGCCGCCGTGTTCCCTTGGTGGAGCCACCTGACCGTCGAGGAACGGCAGCGCTGCGCCATTTGTGTGGCCACTCCCCATCAACCTCGTGAGGGCCGCTTGAGCTTGCTCTATTTAGAACGGCTGAGCGGCCGCAGAACCGGGGTGGGGGCCAGTCTGGATGACGGTCTGGTGGTGCTGGAGATGGATTGCGATGAACATACCGCCCTGCTGGGCCTGGCCCGGCACTACCTGGACCAGGAAATCGGCGAACTCTTCTTTGGCGACCGTTTTCGCATGCAAAGGGACGTGATGGCCGAGGCGGCCGGACCTATCCTGGATGAACTACTCGGACTTCTCTAAGGCGCGCATCGCCAGGTAGGTCAGCGGAATCAGGCTGGCCACCACGGCCGTGCTCACCCAGCAGGGAACGCCTAGCTGGGTCTGCAGGGTGACGAAGTCGTGGCCCGCCTTGGCGGTGGCCGCGCCTTTGCCGATGCCGCTGGCGGCGTAGAGAGTGGAATTGGCCATATTCATGACGCCGTAGCCCATCATGGCGTTGGCCGCCAGCGGGTGCTTCTGGCGCATCTTGTAGCCGGCGGCGAAGAGAGCGCAGCTGCTGAGAGCGTCCATGGCAGTTCCGGCCATGGCCACCACCGAGCGGCTACCGGCCGCGCCCAGATGTTCGCCCAGGGGAGAGAGTCCCTGGGCGGACCAGCGGGTTACGCCACCTTTGAAGGGAGTGACGGTGATATCGGCGGTGGCGCCTGAATAGAGGGCGTGCACGGCCATTTTGTGGCCCAGTTCGTGAAGGTAGGTGGAGGGGAAAGCGGTCCCTCCCACATAGGCGGCCGTGCCCAGGGCGCCGCCAAAGCAGATGTCCTGCATGTTTTTATGGGGGTCGTTCGGGGGTTTGGGAGCCTGTGGTGGCATCTTCTTGGGCAGGGATTTAAGGGTGCGGGGCTGGGGCGCGGTCTGGATCTTCATGACCCTATGCTATGCCCTGCATCTACGTTTCGGATGAATGGAATGTTGCCGAATCAGCACACGGCCATTTATCCGTCGGGCGTTTCCGCAGGCGCCGGGGTGGGTGTAATGACCAGGCCAGCCTGCCCCAGCATATGATCGATGTGCTCGCCCAGACCTTCGCCGGTGGCCAGCACCACCAGAGTTGTCTTATTGGCCAGTTCTTCCGCCGGGATGGGCGGCAGTTTCAGTGCCCGCAGGCTCTTGGGCACTTGCCTGGCCGTTCCCAGAGGCGCGATTACGAAGAGTTGCTCGCCGCCGGCCGAGCGTTTCATGATGCAGACCCGATTGCCATCGTAGTCGAAGACCGGCCCGATGCCCTCTAAATAAGGCTTGTTGCCGCCGGCCGTGAAAACCGGCACCAACTGGGCTTCGATTTGGGCCACGCTGTCGTTGCTGGTGTAATATCCGAGCCGATTGTCTTGAATTCCCGAGTCGGCCCACCAGGTCTCGCTCTCTTTCAGCTTGGGTTCCAGTGGTGCCGGTTGGTAATTCTTGAGCAGCTTCTCGGGCAGGTCCGGCTCGGGCAGTTTGGCGGTTGCGCCCGAGGCGGCCACGGCGGTGGGAGTGGCGCTGGGGGTGACCGTGCTGGTGGCGTGGCTTATGGCCACTGTGCTGGTCGTGTTGGGCGTTCCTTCTGGGGGAGCGCATCCCCATAAAAGCAGCAGCAAGGCCGGAGCGAGTGACTTTTTCATGGGACTTAGATTAAGGTCGGGACTTGAAATTCCTTCAGAATTCGGGACGTTGCCAAGAATCCTGCGGCACGGCGCCCAGCGGTTGGGGCTCGTGGCTGAGGATGGGTTCCTCGGCCTGGGCCTGTTCGGGGATACCCCCCAGCGGCAGCAGTCCGAATTCAGGCATCATTTGCTGCATGATATACATCCCGAAGCAGCGCGTGAGCACCGTCAGCGGCGTCTGGAAGGCCAGGCTGCTGACAAACAGCGCGCCCAGTACGACCACTCCGAAGAGCACCGCGCAAATCACGGCCGGCACGGCCATCTGCTGCTGGTAGAGAAAAAAGGCCGGCAAGCCCAGGACAATGCCGCTGACCATGGCTACCAGGCCGGTCACCAGCATGATTCCCATCATCACGCCGAAGGCGCCGGCCATGGCTACACCGACCAGCACTAACAGGAAGAGACAGGTGTCGGCTTTGCGCTGGCGCAGAGTTTGCCAGACCAACGACCAGGCGGAACTGATGCCGAGCCGCTGGCGATAGGCGACGGGCACCACCAACTGAGTGGTCAGGGCGAACAGAGTGCATATTCCCAGCCCCAACACCGCCAGCAAGGCCAGAGTGGAGAGGCCGATCATGAGCACGGTGCCGGGAGAGTCTCCGCCGGCCATGTAGCCCACTCCGATTCCACCGGCGATTACACCGCCGGCGGGAATCATACAGGCCAGGCCCACCAGGAAAGTCCAGAGGAATAGACCGGTGCCGCTGCTCTTCAGACGCCCGAAGGGTTCGCCCAGCACGTGGCGATCGTAAACGATACTTTCTACCAGAACAAACTGAGCGCAGTTGCTCAGCCAGACGAAAAAAATGGCGAAGGCAAAAATTCCTACGGCGAAGCCGATGAAGAAGGGGAGCATGGCGGTGTCAAAGTCCCCCACCGCCCCGGTGGCCAGCACCATTCCCAGCATGGCCGTTTCTTTCTTGTTGGCCTGCAGCAACTGCAGAGGCAGACGGAAATTAAAACCGCCGCCTCCGCCTCCGCCAGTGAGCATGCTGAGCAGGGCGAAACGCCACCAGCGTCCGAAGCTGCGGCGCTCCCACAGCAAGTATTTGGTCCGTTTGTAGGCGTCGTTCAACGCCGCCGAGATGTCCAACATAGGGGGGTCATTCGCCCTGGCGGGGAGAGGTCCTCGGAAGGATTTTCCGCTGGCCTCCTCCGATTTAAAGTGCCGCGATGAAAGAGGGTGCGGGTCGGCGAGGGAAAGCAGCGCAGTGGTCATGAAATTCGAATCTGGATGGCCAGTTTCGAGGAGCTTGAACGCTTTATTTGGATCTGGTGGGCGCTTCTCGTGAGGTGGGCATCGCCTGCGCGATAACCAGCGGCAGGGGCGTTTCGCCATCCACGCAAGATTGCAACATCTTGGTGCAACCCGACCATCTGGACACTTTGAAGCAGAACATGCAGATTTTTCAGAGGGCGGTTCGGACTTACAGCATCGCCGTCAAGGAATCCGGAGTTCTCCAGTTTGGTTTGGAAAGCAACAGGCGTTGCGCCTGGAATTGGCTGAACGGCATCTGCCCCCAGGCCTTTAGCCGACTTTGGCTTCCAGACGTTTGTGGATCAGGCCAGAGCCGGAGTGGCAGCGGTGGTTCAACCTTCGCTTAGAGTTTTTGCCGGATGTAAGAAGGCTTTACGGAGGTTGCTTTGACTGAAGAGCGGTTGCAAAGGTTGCGTCAGATAGAGTGGAATTTTCACGTGCGGGCCTTTGGCCACCATGTGGGAACACGGCCTCCGTTCACATTTCAGCCTTCTTTCCGACCCACGCCCTACATTGAAGCCTGTGAAGATCGAGAACTTCCCTCAGCCCCCGGGTTCTCCCAAAATGCCCCGGAACAAGCCGGTTGAACTGGCCGGCAACGCCATGGGCTTGCAGACTATGGAAGTCGACCAGCTCCATCAGCAAGGCCTGACCGGTAAAAACGTCTGCCTGGCGGTGCTCGATTCCGGAGCCATTCATCCTGATTTGCAAGACCGCGTGGTGGCATTCCAAGACTTCTTCTACAAAAGGAATGAAAAGCCGTATGACGACTTCTTCCACGGCACCGCCTGCTCCACCATGGCGGCCGGGCGGGGGGGTCCCGTGTCCGGCGTCGCCCCTTACGCCAACCTGGCCATCCTGAAAGTCACCGACGAAAACGGCTGTGTGGAGGCCTTTGAAGTTAAGAAAGCCCTGACCTGGGTCAAAGAGAACCGCGCTCGATACAACATCCAGGTGGTCAACATGTCGTTCGGCCTCAGCGAAGGCCAGGCCAAAGTGGCCGAACTGGTCAAAGAACTCAACCAGATGGGTGTGTTGATCTGCACCTCGGCCGGCAACGACGGGCCCACCCCCCACAAATTCGACGCGCTCAAAGCCAGCCCCGATCTGCTCACCGTGGCCAACTGCGACGTCCACGGCAGCAAAGAAGCCTGGGACGACACGCTCATGCCCCAGTCCAGCCGCCCTCCTGAAGGGGATCCCGACGGAGCCGACGTGACCGCTCCCGGCGCCGACATCATCGCCGGCAAGCCCGGCGGCGACTACTACCGCTTTGGCGACGGCGGCAGCTCGTTCTCCAGCGCCCTCACCGCCGGTGTGCTCACTCTCTTCAAAGAAGCCCTTCCTCAGGTCACCATGGACCAGATCAAAGAAGCCCTTCAGCACACCTCACGGCCTCTGGACAACGTTCCCGCGAACGCCCAGGGCGCTGGAGTCCTGCGCGCCAAAGCCGCTCTCGATTATCTCAAAAGCAAGCAATAGAGCCCTGGCCGGGACAGGTCGGCGTGGAATACCTGCCGAACGCGGAGCTTATGCACACGGAAATCGCGCCCCCCGCCAATTTCATCCGCCAGATCGTGGAAGACGATCTGCACAGCGGCAAACACAAGACCGTGGTGACGCGCTTTCCCCCGGAACCGAACGGTTACTTGCATATCGGTCACGCCAAGTCCATCTGGCTGAATTTCAGTCTGGCGCAAGCTTTTGGCGGGGTTTGCCACCTGCGCATGGATGACACCAATCCGCTCAAGGAGGACGCCGAGTATGTCGAAGCCATTAAGCGCGACGTGCGGTGGCTGGGCTTTGACTGGGGCGATAAGGAATACCACGCCGCCGATTATTTCCAGGAGTTTTATGACTGCGCCGTGCAGTTGATCAAGCTCGGCAAAGCCTACGTGTGCGATTTATCGGCCGATGAGGTGCGCGAATATCGCGGCACTTTGACCGAGCCGGGCCGGCCCAGTCCCTGGCGCGAGCGCTCGGTGGAGGAAAACCTGGAGCTGCTTTCGCGCATGAAAAACGGCGATTTTGCGGATGGTACGCGCACGCTGCGGGCCAAGATCGATATGGCTTCGCCCAACATCAATTTGCGTGATCCGGCTATTTATCGAATTCGCAAGGCTCATCACCACCGCGCCGGGGACGCCTGGTGCATCTATCCGATGTATGATTACGCCCACTGCATCTCTGACTCGATCGAAGGTATCACTCATTCGATTTGCACCCTCGAGTTCGAGAACCATCGCCCTCTTTACGATTGGTTCTTGGATACTCTAGAGCTGCCGGTGCACCCGCAGCAAATCGAGTTCTCCAAGCTCAAGCTGCAGTACACCATGCTGGGCAAGCGCAAGCTGCGGGAAATGGTCGAAGGCGGCCTGGTGGCCGGTTGGGACGACCCGCGCATGCCGACCCTCGCCGGCCTTCGCCGACGCGGCTATACTCCTGAAGCGATTCGAGATTTGTGTGAGAAGGTCGGAGTGACCAAGAGCGAAGTCTGGACGGAGCTCAGTTATCTGTCCGAGTGTGTGCGTAATGACCTCAACACCAAAGCCCATCGCGTCATGGGCGTGCTGCGCCCGCTGAAGCTCGTGCTTACCAACTACCCCGAGGGCCAGATAGAAGAGTTGGACGCGGCTTACTTTCCCGAGGATGTGGGCTTGCCGGGCAGTCGCAAAGTGCCTTTCGGCCGCGAGCTCTTCATCGAGCAAGAAGACTTCATGGAGAACCCGCCCAAGAAATATTTCCGCCTGCAACCGGGTGCTGAGGTGCGCCTGCGGCGCGCTTACATCATCAAGTGCCAGGAAGTGATCAAGAATGAAGCCGGTGAGGTGGTGGAGGTGCATTGCACCTACGATCCCGACACCAAGAGCGGGGGGTCGGGGGAGCATCGCAAGGTCAAGGGAACCATCCACTGGGTGGAAGCCACCACCTCGGTGACGGCCGAGGTCCGCCTTTATGAAGAGTTGTTCACCGTGGAACAGCCCGACAACATCAAAGATGGCGATTTTCGCGACTTTCTTAATCCCCATTCCCTGGTGGTGCTGGAGGCGCGTCTGGAGCGCAGTCTCTTTCCGAGCAAGGTCGGGGACCGCTTCCAGTTTGAGCGCCAGGGATTCTTTATCAAAGATCTCGATTCGACGGCTGAAAAGCCCGTCTTCAACCGCATTGTCCCTCTCAAAGACGGCTGGGCCAAGGTGCTCCAGAAGCAATAGCGGATTTCTGTCACGGTGGCCGCGGGCGGGGGGCCTTAAACTTCGTTCTATTGAAGTGAAAGGAAGGTTCTTTCTTTGAAGATGTTTCTTCGATTCGGGGTGGCGCTGGCTTTGAGCGCCGCCTGTTGGGCTCAGAACACTCCGACCGAGCGGGCCCAGGACCTGGCCAACGGCCGGCGCGCGGCCGCCTACACGGTCAACAAGTCGGAAGAGGTCTACCTGACCAACAACATTCTTTTCGAGCTCTCCGAGGCCGGTTGGAGCGGCCTGAACCTGGCCCGGGATCGGCTGTTGCACAGCATGAGCTGGTGGCCCCGCTACCTGACCGAGTATGCCAAGCGCACCGGCATCGGGGATATCGCCGGCATGGAGAACAGCGGCAATCAGGATGGTGCCGCCGAGACGGCTCAGGGTTTGAAGGGCAAGATTACCCTCCATCTTAAAGACGACGGGGTCAAGTGGACCAAGGAGAAAGCCGAGCATTTCGTGTCTTATGCCGGCACGCTGGTGGAATTCATTGGCGATGGCTACGGCTACACCCCCGCCAATGGCGTCTACAACGTGACCCTGCTGTATACTCCCAAGGTCAGCGATATCGCGGTATTTTATAACAAAGCCGACGGCTCGCTGATCGTGAAAGCCCCGTCGGAGCTCGAACCTTCGGGTTGGGATAGCAAAATGAAGGCGGGCTTGATGAAGGCCGGTAAGTTTCGCTATTAACGGGGGCCGCAGGCGGTGCAGTTGAGGAAGGGGTAGGCATAACGGCAGTCCTGAGGGTCGGCCAGTTCGCGCAGGCAGTCCGGGCTGGGGGCCAGATCGGCCGGAATCAAGGCCCCCTCGCCCCGAGCCTGGCTGAATTCGATCACGAAATCCTGACCGGGGCGGCATTCCAGGGCCTCTTCCCGCAGCTCTTCGATGCAGGCCTGGCGGGGCAGGCGCAGGGACAACTGGCTGAGGAAGGCCTGCAATTGGGCGAGAGAGCCCTGCACCTCGACGGTCACCCCGGCCAGGTCGCCCAGTTGCAGGCGCAGCCGCAGGACCTTTTGGCCCGGCTCGAGAGCTTCCACCGCTGTCTCCACAATGGCGTGGGCGATAGAGAGTTCATGCATAGTGGGAAAGCTCCAACTGGCGGCCGAAATCGACCAGGAAGGTCATGGCGCGCATGACGTTGGGGTGAAGGGCCGCCTGGTTGGTGGGTTCTCCCAGTCTTTGCGTGAGAGTTTCGCTGGCTTGTAGGTTCAAAGCTACCTCCCCCAGGCTCCTTTCAGAAGCCCCTCTTGATTTCGAGGCGACTAGCCGCCGGTGAGTTTACGCACCAACGCCACCAGTTGACTGGTCTGCGGTTCGCGCGTTTCGAAACGCAGGCCCACGAGGTTGAAGCCGCCCTGGCCGGAGATCCGGCGCACATCGGCGGCGATTTCCAGGTTGCCCAATCTTAAGCGCAAGTGCTGACCGACAATGAGCGAGGCTTTGGTTTCCACGCGGCAGCCGGTGATGGAGATGTCGCGCATGCGGGCTTCAAAGCTGTCGATTCCGGAGCGGCCCTCCACTGTCCAGTCGGTGCGCACCCGGATGTGGCGGCGCTTTTGTTTGGGGTGCCCGGCGATATCATCGACGTGTTGTTGCATCCAGGTTCCCCGGATGGCGCTGATGAACTTGAGGCCGACCCTGCAGAAATTGCGGCTGTTCTTTTGCCAGGTGACTTTGGCCTGGCTGGCCGAGCTCTCTCCCGTCTGAGTGAGTTCTATCAGTGAGCCGGCCTTGAGCTTGGGGGCCAGGCTCAGGTCGCACTCCAGGCGCAGGCCGCCCTGGCCGATGTCACGGACCGAGACGATACCCTGGTTTTTGCCCAAAGTCAGATCGAAACGGCAGCGGGCGCGCACGAATTTTCGCCGCTCGGTTCCGTTCCAGGTGGACTTGGGTCCAAAGAGCCGCTGGATCAGTTCCAACATAGCCATCGGATTCGCAACGAGCGCTTCAAGACCTTGCTTTGAGGGCGGTCAATTCGTGCAGAGCTTTTTGCAACCTTTGAACTGCGTTACTCAGGGAATATTCCTGAGTGATGCGCGCGACGGTCTGGGGGTCGCGGGGCTGTTCGGGCAAGCTCAGGTCCCGTTGGGGCAAGGGCAGATTGCGCACCGGCATGACCACTTCGGCGGCCGCCTTGAGGTAGTCGGCGGAGGCTTCCAGTTTGGCTTTCACCTTGGGGTTGAGGTCGCTGGCCGACTGCAGTGCTTGCAAGTTTCCGTAGCGGGCCATCAGGCTGGCGGCGGTTTTCTCGCCGATTCCGGCCACTCCCGGCAGGCCGTCGGATGGGTCGCCGCGGAGCAGCGCGAAGTCGCCGTAGCTGCGTCCGGGAATCCCATACTTCTCGGTGATCCAGCTTTCAGTGACGATCTGGATGCCGCCCTTGGCGGGGTAGAGCACGCGAATGCGCGGATCTTCCACCAGGTCGAAAAGGTCGCGGTCGCCGGAGAGGATTTCGATGACTTCGCCCGGGTGGGCGTGGGCCAGAGTGGCCACGATGTCTTCGGCTTCGTAACCCGGCCAGCCGACCACGGCCAGCCCCAGTGCATCCAGAAATTCGCGGCCCAGCACTTCTTGCGGAGTGACCGGATCCGGCAGATCGCCGACCCGATGGGTCTTATACATGGGTAGGGCGTCGACGCGGAACTGCGGGCGCCAGTCGTTGTCGCAACAGACGGCCAGACCCGAGGGTTTGCGGTCTTGGATTATGCGGGCCAGCGAGCCTAAGAAGCCGTGCACTGCGTTCATGGGCACCGTCGCGGGCGTGGAGTGGTAGGCGCGATAGAGCATACTGGAATAGTCGATGAGCAGTAGCATGCGGTGGCCTTCGCGGGCTTCAGGGCCCGACCCTATATGCTCGCTCTGAAAAAAAGCTGAAAACTGCTGAGACAAGTTAACTTCCATGTAACAAGAGGCGCGTCGCGGTGACCTTTTCACCACCTGGCCGTGGTAATTTGGGGTCAAGCAAAACGGCAAGGAGCAAATTGATAATGATTAGCAGTATTCGCAGCAATTCCGGTTCGGACATTCGGTCGCTAAGCTCGGTGGCTGAAGAAGGTACCGGCGGTACTGGTGGCATCGGAGGGACCTCCGGCAGCGGAGGCGCCGGCGGTGTTAAGAAAAAGAAGAAGGCCGGTTCGGCCAAGAAGAGCGGTAAGGCGGGCAAAGCCAGCAAGGCGGGTAAGGCCCGTCGCAAGAAGAGCCTCAACCCCGCCGATCGGTCTCGCATCAGCTCCGAGGCTCGTCAGAAGCCGAATAAGGACATCCCGACGGGAATGTTGGAAGGACTCAACAGAAGTTTCGGCTCCGCCGACAGGAACGTCCAAAATTCCAGGGGTGAAGCAGCCTCCAATCGCCCGGCGGGAGCCGCCGACGGGAATACTCAAAGACCCGCTGGTGAAGCTGCCCCGAATCGTCCGCCGGCGCCGGTCACCCCGCCCGAAACTCAGTCGGCCGGGCCTGTCCCGATTCACAATGGCCTTCCAGGTTACGCTCCCGGCGCCTGAGAATAGAACAGAATCCCCCCGTAGACGTCCGTTGCGATTGTGTTCGCCACGGACGTTTTCGTGTTTGTTGGTTCAGGGGTGTTCGAGCAGGCCCCCGGCGCCGTTGGACTGCGGGAAGTTGTTGCTGCTGGTGGTCAAGCCGGCGTGGTTGTTACGACTCACGATTCAACCTCCGCAGGCCCAATTGGGGCAAGGTCATGAGCACGGCCGTGCGGACCAATTGAGCGGGAGCCGGAACTCCCGGAAAGTAACCGGCTTCGAGGAGCGGGCCCACCAACCAGGCCAGCGCGGCTGTATTGGCCCAGGCGGCCAACCGCCCCGATCGGAACTGGAGCAAGCTCAAAAGCACCGGACCGAACGGAAAGAAGTCTAGAGAATGATCGCGAGCCAGCATCGCCATCGCCAGGATGCAGGCGATCAAGGCGGCCCGCCGTGGCGTCACGGGATGGTCCTCCAAGCGCAGCATCAACGAGGGCCAGAGGAAAGCCAGCGACACCAGGCTGCCGCCCAGTAGAAAGACCGCGGAAGTGGCTCCGATCACCAGGCTGAAGAGCAAGGTGGCGGCCGTGCGATACTCGGGCAGGCGCCGCTGCAGCAACCAGACCAGGTCGAAGCCCAGCGAGGCCATCAACAAGATCAGTTCGCTTTCGTGGGTGCGGGGGTGAGGCGCTGACGCCACCATTGCCAGGATGGCCAGATGCAAAAGGAGCCATATCACGGATGGTCCACCAGCCCCTTCTCGGACGAGTAGGCGGGCAGGTCGTCGCTGCTCTTGCTTGCAAAACCGGTATAAGCGCGGGCGTGGTTATTTCCCACACAGGAAAAGTGGAAGTAAGTTTGTTTCGGAGAGACCCGGTAGTCCGTATAGGTTACCCGGCTGACGGAAGGGCAGGTGGGAATCACCTTCAAATAGTTGCCGGCAATTAATCGATCCAGATTGCCCGGATAGAGGCCCTGATGGTCGCTGGCATACATCTCCAGGGCGGTGGCGAGGTTCTTGCAATTGGATTTGCAGGCGGTCAATTGGCCTTGGGCTCTGGGTGGTAGGAAATTCGGTAACAGTATCAGCGCGGCAAAGAACCCCCCTGTGAATACCAGCGGATGGGCAAGCAGCAGCAGGCAACTTGTGCCTTTCGGCCGGGGTTCTTCGAGCCCGGGAACCCCTATCGGAAAATCATCTTCAGGCATACGGCGAGCTACGCCTGGTTCGGCAAAAGAGTTCAATTCCATCCCCGCTAGAGGCTGCTCGGGGCTGGGCAACCGCTCGGCCCCGCAGGCGTTCCTCCTCGGCTCGTTGATCGGGATGTTGCATGACATGCTGGCGCGCGGTTTTTGCCGGAGTCGAGATTGCCCTGCGCTCTTGTGGTTGACGCAATTTTCCATCCCGGCTACCCTCTTGCCCGTGATCGAGTTGCGCGGGGATATTCATGAGGGCGGTGGACAGATTCTGCGCACCGCTCTGGCTCTGGCCGCCCGTACCGGACAGGCTTTTCGGCTGACGCACATTCGCGCCGGCCGCAGCCGTCCGGGCCTGCAGGCGCAGCATCTGGCCGCCGTTCGGTTGGCCGCCCAACTGTGTAATGCCCGCCTGCGCGGAGACGCTCTCCACTCCACCGAGTTGAGCTTTGAACCGGGCCCGCTCCGGAGGGGGAGCTTCCAGGTCGATATCGACACGGCCGGCTCCATGACTTTGCTGCTGCAGGCAACTTTCTGGGCTCTGGCGGCCGCCCCGGGCCCTTGCGAGGTGGAGGTGCGCGGCGGCAGCGACGTGTCCTGGTCGCCTCCGCTCGACTACCTGGAAGAGGTGACCCTGCCTCTCTACCGAGAGCTGGCTCCTATCGAGACCGTCGAAAAGAAACGAGGATTTTTCCCCAAGGGGCAGGGCCTGTGGCGCTTTCGCAGCCAGCCCGGTGACCTCACCACTCCTTTGGATCTGGCCGCGCCCCCGCAGTGGCGGAACTTGGGCGGTCGGGCCGTGGCCGCCCGTGATTTGAGCGAGCGGCGCGTGGCCGAGCGCCTGGCTGAAAGGGCCGGGGCCTTGCTGGAAGCGCCCGTGGAGGTGGAGTATGCCAGGAGCGCCAGCACCGGTACTGCGCTTACGCTATGGGCCGAGGATGAGCGGCTGCGCTGTGGGGTGGGGGTGCTGGGCGAGAAAGGCAAGAGTTCCGAGCAGGTGGCTGAAGCGGCCGTGTTTCGCCTGCGTGAGAAAATGGAGCGAACCGAGCCGGTGGAAGAGTATCTGGCCGACCAGCTGGTTCCCCTGCTGGCGCTGGTGGGTGGGCGTATGCGCTGTCAGGAGTTGTCACCGCACTGCCTGGCCAACCTGGAGGTGGCGGCGGCTTTTCTGGGGCCGCGCATCCGGCGCTTCGATTCGTTGTTGACCACTTTGCCTTACGAGGTGGTGGTCATGGTGGGCCTGCAGGCTTCGGGTAAGAGCACTTACGCGCGTTCGCACCTGCCCCAGCACCGGCTGGTCAGCAAGGATTTGCTGCGCAACAATTCCAACCGGCAGCGCCGCCAAATGCAACTGCTGGAGAAGGCCCTGCAGGCGGGGGAAGCAGTGGTGGTGGACAACACCAATCCGGCCATCGAAGACCGCCAGCCTTTGATCGAAGCGGCCCGCAAGTGGGGGGCTCCGGTTCGGGCCGTGTTTGTGGATACGCCCCGGGAGCTTTGCTGGGAGCGCAATGCCACTCGCGAGGGCGCGGCCCGGGTGCCGGAGGTGGGGCTCAAGGTGGTGCACAGCCGCCTGCAGCCCCCGACTTTAGAAGAAGGATTTAGCGAGGTGCTGCGGTTATGAAATTCGATCAGTTGGACGAGCGCATGCGCCGCCTGGAAATTTATCATTCCCAGCAGGTGCTGCCGCAGGCCTGGCCGATTCTGCGCGTGGATGGCCGCAATTTCTCCAAGTTGACCGAGAAGCGCTTCGAGAAGCCCTTCGATCCGGTCTTTCATCAGGCCATGGTGCAGGCCGCCGGACGCCTGCTGGAGGAGATGCACGCCCTCTACGTCTACACCGAGAGCGACGAGATCTCCATCTTGCTCGACCGCAACACCCGGCTGTTTGACCGGGAGCAAGAGAAGCTGGTATCAATCTCGGCGGCCACCGCCAGCGCTGTCTTGAGCCTGGCTTTTCAGCAGGAGGTGCATTGCGATAGCCGGCTGTGCGTAGCCGCCAACGAAGAAGTGGTGGTGGATTACTTCCAATGGCGTCAGGCCGACGCCACGCGCTGCTGCCTCAACGGTTGGTGTTACTGGAAGTTGCGCCAGGAAGGCATGAGCGTGCGCGCAGCCACCCGCCAGCTGCACGGGCGTAATTTCGCTTTTAAGAACGAATTGCTCTTCCAGCGAGGAGTCAACTTCAACGACTTGCCGGGCTGGCAGAAGCGCGGCAGCGGGCTTTACTGGCAAGAATACGAAAAGCTCGGGCGCAATCCGCTCACCGGAGCCGAGAGCCGGGCCACCCGCCGGCGCGTCTTTTGTGACGAGCAACTGCCGCTGGGGCCGGCCTATACGGAGTTTTTGCGCAAGTTTATGAACGGGCGCTGAAATGCGGCGGAAGAATCGGAGTTTTCCGGCAACAATTCGAGTTCGGTTGGGTAATCTGAGTCGGTTATCATGGGAGGACTTTGAGCCTTCTGATCCAGCCTAAGACTCAAGACGACCGGTGGGAGCAGGCGCGTAGCCTGGCCGCCGAGCAGCAGGCCCTGCGCCTGCAGCGCGAACAGACGGCGCATATTCAACCGTCCGTGCAGGCTCCCGCGCCAGCCGAGGCGCAGCGCCTGGCCACGGCTGGAATCGTCGGTTCCAAGCGACTGGCCGAAAACCTCGAGGGAATGTTGCGCGACAAACCCAAGCATCACTTTTTCCAACCGGAAGCCAAAGCCTCGCAGAAGCAGCCGGAAGCCCTCCCGGACTCGCCGCGATCCGAGCCGGCCAGCTTCGTTCCGTCCGAACCGCCTTTGGAACTGCCTTTGTTTGACCGCCGCCCGCGGCGGGCGGCCGAGGACCCGCACAGCCAAGACTTGAATCTGTCCCCTCAGAGCCGGCAGGCCGCCTTGACTCAGGGAATGCCTTCGAGTCAGACTATCCGCGCAGCGGCGGCGCTTTTCGCTCACTTCTCCTGAAGAAATTCCGCGGCGGGTGGGGTCCCGAGAGCACTCGCAGCATCCTTTACCCAGGGCCGCAAGCTCTTTTGTAGAGAGCTTGCGCCAGGTTTAGTAGCTTTGCGCTTCCATCTCGGCTTCGCTCAGGGCGGCGTCGCGGGGGGCCAAGAAAAAGAGCCGACCCGAATCGCCCCAGAAGAGGCGGTGCTTGGGCTCGGAATCGATTTGGGCGAGCAGATAGGCCGACTCGTTGCCCTGCAGTAAGTCCCCTGGACCCAGGCTGCATTTCCCAACAGACGGTGCTGGATGTCTCCGGGTCCCTGGCCGGCGTCCTCCAAGATCCGCTGATAGAGCTTGCGGGTTGGACGTTCGAGCTGAAAGGCCAGTTCGCTGTAAAGTCCCGGCAGACTCAGCTCTTTTTTTAGTTTGAGGGCCAGCGAAGGGAACTCCTGGATGCCTGCTGGAGTCGCCCTGGGCTTCAGCTCGGTATGGGCGGGGATTTGCAGGACGCAACCTTCTTCCAGATCGGGGTCGACAAAGAAGAGCAGCCAGCCGTCGAAGCCTTCCAATCCGGTCACCTGGAACTGGGCGGCAAAGCTCATCCCGGAAGGCCATTTCTGGTCTTCGGGCAAGTCCGGCCGCCCGCCTAGCCGGGAGGCTCCTGGAGCCGGAGGCCCTTTGCTAACCTGAGCGCGTAGCGAAGGCAGAGCCGCTTCCCAGAGCGCGGCCCCCTTTTCTCCCAATTGGCGCAACTGTTGTTCGACGGTCAGTTTGGCCTTTTTGGGCGGCTTGTAATTCCAGCGTTTGAAGGCGGCCTTAAGAGCGCGGCGCAGTCCGCTGTTGTCGTCATCGCTGAGAGCCGAGAGGGGCTCGGCGTAGGCGCTCAGATCCCACTCCAGCAGGCGCTCGGCGGCGGTGTGACGCGGGTATTGGTCGGGGTCGGAGAGCAACTCGGCCACCTGCTCAGCCTGTTCGGGACTGGCCAGGCGCACCGCCTGGCTGCGCACGTGAGGGTCGGGGTCGCGCAAATAGGCGGCGGCCTCGACGACACCGAGTCGGCCCAGAAAGAGCAGGGACTTGGAGCGGTGGTCGCCAGGCAGGGCCAGATGGCGTTGGAGAAGTGGGATGAATTCCCGGAGTTCTTCCCCTTCCAGGTGGTAGAGCACGGCCAGGCTGCTGTCCGGCGGCTGGTTGCGAAGATGGGAAAGGACCACCTCCCGATAGAGTTCCGGGTGGTAAACACTGGCGTTATCAGAGCCAGGTCGGCGTGAATGGGCCGGTCCGAGGCCAGCCTCTGCAGGAGGAACTCGAGAGTGGCGCGATCGGCTTCTTTATCACCCAACACCTCTATAGCCATATGGTCTTCCAGGGGGCGGGCGATTTCCAGGCGGCGAGAGAGAGGCAGCCCCTTTTGTAGGGCTCGGGCCGCGTAAATCCCCAGCTCGGGAAGCAGCGCTACCAGTTCTTGGCAGCGCTCGCCCAGGTCTTCCTGGTGGCACAAAGCCGTGCCCGCTTCGTGGCGGACTTTGGGATGGCTCAGCATGTCAAAAAGGGCGTCGATCCAGGCCAGGCCGTACCAGCGCCGCAGGTTCTCGGTTTCCAGGCCGGTGAGTTGCGTCAATCGGGCCAACCAGGCTTCCTGGTCGGCGGCCGAGCCCTGCTGGAAGGCCGCTTGACTGAGTTCTACGATCAAAGCCAGCCGATTGCGCAGCACATAAAGTTCCAGGGCCTCTTCGTCCAGAAAGCTCATTTCAGTTGCTCGCTTACTTTCAACATGAACTGCTGCAGGCGTTGGCGCGAGGGCTCCTGGACTTTGCGCACCTGTTTGGAGGCTTCGCTGAGCGCGGCTGCTTCGGCTTTGTCGCTCTTGTCCTGGAAGGCCTCGGGCCAGTATTTGCTGAGATCGGGATCGGCCGCGCCGCCCCAGTTGTCTACGCACTCGTGTTTGAGGTCGGCCAGCTGAGCCAGCCAGGGGCCGGCGCTCGCTCCGGCCAACGGGGCGCGCAGTTCCAGCCAGGCGGTCACTCGGGTGTAGGCGGTCTCCAACTGGGCGATGGCCGGAGCCGGCAGGCGTTCCGACTGATTGGCGGTGATTTCGTCGCGGATGGAGCGGTAGAGCCTGGCCATCTGGTCTTGGGCGGCCGGCGTGTAGCTGACCACGTTGGCCGCGCACCAGCCTTCAAAACGGGCCCAGCCGGCGTTGGCGATCTCCAGCCGCGAGGGCAGCGGCGTTTTGGTTTGGGGCAATTCCTGGGCCGCCGTCCCCCAGGTGAGGCCCACCAAGAGCAAAAGGGTCTTCCACCACATAGGACCTGCCTTCGTGTAGGTCCCTCGAGAAAACCTCCGAAGCCGTACTTCATGAAGTGGTTGGTGCTGGGCTTGCTGGTGAGCTTGTTCTTCCTGTTCTTTCTGCTGATTCCGGCGGGAAGGTGGGACTGGCCGGCCGCTTATGCTTGCGTGCTGCCCATGGTGACCGGCTGGGTCTGGGCCGCCTATCGGCTGCAGCGGGACAATCCGATTCTGTTCGCCCGCCGAGGCCACGATCTGGAAGGCACTCCCGCCTGGGACTATCGCCTGGTCAGCCTGTTGAAGCTTTGTGTGCTGGCTATGCTGATCCTGGCAGGAATAGACTCGGGCCGGCAGGCTCGGCCCTTGGAATGGCCCTGGGCGCTGGCCGGGAGCGTGCTTTACCTGGCGGGATTGCGCCTTTTCGTGGCCAGTCAGAAGGCCAATCCGTTCTTTGAAGCCATGGTCCGCCACCAGAGCGAGTTCTCCCATCGGGTGGTCGATCGCGGCCCCTATGGGCGCCTGCGCCATCCGGGATACTTGGGTTTTCTGCTGGTCTTCTCGGCTATTCCATGCGTGTTGGTGTCGCCCTGGGCGGCCGGGGCGCTGGCGGCCGTGTGGTTGTGCTTTGTGGTGCGCATCGGCTGGGAGGAGAGGTTCTTGCTGGAGCACCTGGACGGCTACGCGGACTACCGCCGGCGGGTGCGCAGCCGCATTCTGCCTGGACTTTTTTAAGGTCCAGTGGGTTATGCTCGTCGATAGCCTCTTGTAATGCGTGGGTGGAGCAGTCCTCAAATGGCGCTCCACCTGGGGAGAGTCGGCCCGTGCCTGGATGGCTGGAGAATTTCGTAACTCTCAGTCGACGGTACAACCACGCTTCCTCATTTGTGAATCCAGGATAGCTCTTTCAGAATTTCTTAAATCGCTTGAGCTAAACTCTTGATACAGCCCAGAGGGCACCCCGCCAGAGGAGAGCGAAGCAAGTGAGAATTCAGGCCTTTAACATCACGTCCGTGCTGGACATCCGCGTTCCTACCACCAGCAAATCTGTGTCCGAAGAGACCCGCCGCGAAATTCTGGACAATGTTCAGCCCGGTGACGTCATCCTGGAAACCAACAATGCTTACCCCAACTGGCAGCGCCTGGAACGCCTGGCCTTCCGCTCGTCCTTCACCCACGCCGCCATCTTTGAAGGTTGGCAAGACGGCAAGCCTATGCTGCTGGAAGCTACTACCGGCGACCCCTCCGGCGCCGGCGTGGTTCGCACCAATTTGGAAGAGTACCTGCACGGCCCGCTCAAGGTGGCGGTGGTTCGGCCTGACTACAAAACCCCCGCCGACCGCGAGGCCGCCTTGGATTTCGCCCGCGCCCAACTGGGCCGCCCTTATGACTCAGGCTTCAACTACCAGGACGAGAACTCGTTCTTCTGCAGCGAACTGGTGGACAAGGCCTTGCGCGCCTGTCCTAACCCGGTCGAAGCTCAGACGACCAGGGCCTTCGGCTTCGGCCGCCAAACCATCGCCCCCGATGCCTTCCTGAACCTGCCCAACGCCAAGCATTTTGGTGACAAACCTAACTTTTACGCCAACATGGCCAGCCACTGGCCCGTCGCCCTCTCGGCCGCCGGCGGCGCCACCGCCGGTTATGCTGTGGGCGGCTTGGGAGGCGGTGCTGTGGGACTGGCAATCGGGCTCTTCGGCAGTATCTGCGTGGGCAACAAAATCCAGACCGGCCACTTCAACCTGGCCGGGGGCCACAAATAATTAGTTGCCTCTCCTGGCGGCAATGCCGGAACGGCCTTTCGCATTGCCTTCAAAGGGGTTGGACATGGGCCTTTTACCTCAATTCATGAGAATCGCTGGACTTAGGGTTCCGGGGGCTCGACTTCAATTCGGTCAGACTTTGGGCAAAACTGACCTCGAGGTCCGGGTAGCCTGCGTAGAGTTTTATATCCGGAAGCCCATTTTCATAAAGATTTAATGGCCGGGGTGCATTCTGAGTGGAATGAACGTCTCGGCCGCCTCCCGCTGCCCGTTTTTGAGAGCTCAGCAGCAGCAATCAGAAGCCAGACCGGCTCCTCAAAGCGAGGATACGCCGGCCAAAACCACGCGCCGTACTACCCCAAACCCGAGTCCCTCGCTGGTCGAGCTGGCTGGCCAGATGGGTCTGGAGCTGCAGCGCGGTCCCAGCTTTTGGCGCACGGGTTGGAGCGAAACCAAGATCGAAAAGGCCATTGAGCTGGCCAATACCCATCAGCCGCTGCGTATGCGTTTGCCCGGCGGAGAATGGCAGCCGGTGGCCGGCCTGGACGAATTGAACCAGATGGTAGCCGAAGCCCGCCGCGAACTCAAGCAGGAGCAATGGGCCGAACAGGGACAGAAACTGGGCGTCCAGGCAGCTCTGTCGCTGGCCGGACAGCCTGCCGTGCTGGCGGCCATCCCCGATACCCCGCAGGTGGGCGCGATTTCCTTCGCCCTGCGGGCTATGAAGTTTACCGATAGCCCGGCGGCTTTCTTGCGCGAGGCCCACGCCAAGCACGGCCCCTCCTTCACGGTGGATTTGCCCACCAAGGGCCACCTGCTCTTCGATACCCGCCAGGATGTGTTGCGCCAGGCGCTGCTCAATACCGACGCCGGCGAGGACAATTGGAAGAAGTCTGAGATGCAGGGGCACGGGGCCAGCTTTCTGATCGGCAAAAAGAACATGTTTCTGAGCGGCGGTGAGGACTGGAAGTTCATCCAGGAGACGCTGCGCCCGCACCTGAGCGGTAAGATTGTGCACAGCGATGCTATGGTCGGTAAGCTGAGCCAGATCTTCGACCGCCACATCGAGGATCTGAAAGCTCGCGTGGCTGCCTCCCCCGATGGGGAGCTGGAAATCAATCCCCGTCAGGAAATGCAGAAAGCCGTGCTGGACGTGGCCCTACAGGTATTTCTAGGCAGCCAGCTCGGCGACGACGAGCTGAGCAAGATGCAGAAAGCTTTCTCTACCCAGATCGAGTGGCTGACCAAGGAATCTCTCAATCCCACCGGCATCAGTCTGAGCAAGTTGCCCGGCATGGGCGAGTTGCGCAACGCCTATAAGACGCTTAATGGTGTCGATACGTTGATCGAAGCACGCCGCCACAGCCAGGAGCGTCCCAGCGACATGTTGACCGGCCTGATCGAAGCCGTCGATCCCTCCACCGGCCAGCCGATGGACGCGGAGCGGTTGCGCCACGAGGTGCTTTCCCTTCTGGAGGCCGGCCACGAAACGACGGCCACCCTGATGGGTTGGTCGCTGTTGATGTTGGCTCGCAATCCTCAGGAATATGCCCGGCTGCAGCAGGAGATCGACGCCAAAGTGAGCGCCCGGGTGCCCACCGTCAAGGAGTTGGGTTCGCTCAAGCAGGCCGACAACGTCACCGACGAGTCTCTGCGTCTCTATCCGCCCTTCTACCTGTTCATGCGTGAAGCCAAAGAAGATATGACCGTAGGGCCGGCCGAGAAGCCCGTCCACATTGAGAAGGGCACCACCCTGGTGACCAATCTATACGTCAATCAACGCGATGAGCAGGTTTGGGGCGTGGACGCCACCGGCTACCCGGCCAACGAGTTCCATCCCGACCGCTTCAACGGCACCACTCCCGCCATGTCTCCTTTCGGCGTAGGCAAGCGTTCCTGTATCGGTCAGGCACTGGGTCGCTTGGAAAATAACCTGATGATGTGCCGTTTTGCGCAGACTTTCGACCTTTCGGCCACATCCCAGGCGCCCATCGAGCTTGGCTCCGACCTTTCGGTGCACAGCCACGACGAAACGGTCAAGATTCGCCTGCGCAAAAGCTGAACCATGGAGGTCCCGCTCGCGGGAAGATCAAAGGCACCCTCCTGGAGGAAGCTGATATCCCATGAATTCCTGGTTGGCCCAACTGGACAAGAGCCTGCGTACGCAAATCCCCGATTTGCCGCCGGCTGGAAACGATCAGACGCGTCTGGCGGCGTTGTTAGGCCAGGGTATTCAGACACCGCCTGTTCTCCAAGAGTTCTTTCACTGGTTGCCGGCTGGTTTACTCTGGGATTGTACCTGGGAGATCCCTCACTGCCCGGGCGGCTCCATGCTGGAAGCGCTGGAAATGGCTGCGGTGGTCGGCGATTGGAAACGCCCCAGCCCCCCCGGTACCACCAATTGGTGGAGTTCCGCCTGGATTCCGCTGCTGGACAGCGGTTCCGAAGATTATCTGTGCGTCGATCTGGCCGGTACCTTCGGCAATCCACCCGGTTCGGTCATCCAATACCTGCGCGACCAGCCCTTCCGGCCGGCCTTTTTCCCCGACTTCGAAAGCTGGCTGCGCTGGCTCTCGACCTCGCTGGACAATGGGATGGGCAAGGCTTTCGTGCAGGGGCAAAAGCTACACCTCGCGCTCGGGCGCAAGGCCACGCAGTGGCACAGGGAGCTTTTTCCCAAGTTCCCGATTCTTCAGGAATCCGAAGTTCTGGGCACCAGCCCGCTGGATCGCTGCCTGAACGTCTACCGCAAGCATGGCTTGCGCATGGGCCCCAAGTGTATGCTGCCCTTCGGACTCAATCAGGGCCATATCGAGGCCGCGCTGAAACAGGCCTTCGTGCGCGTTGAGGCCACCGATTTCGATTGCCTGCGCATCGTCTTGGAAGTCCCCCCTAATTGGACCGTCTATCTGAACGTGCGCATCACGCCGGACGCGCTGGAAGTGGACAGTCTGGTCTGCCTGCCCGAGTCAGTGGCCGATACCGTGCGCCTGGCCGTCACGTTGCACTCCCAGGGAGAGGAGAAGGCGGCCGCCAAGCGACTCACCGAGGCCGCCTTCCTGGCCCACAAAAAGGGCTTCTCGGCCGAGGCCATGGCGATTTTGTTGCGCGCCCTCGAACTACAGCCGGACAACCAGGTGGCCGCTCAGTCCAAGGAAGCCTTGCATAATAAGAAGGTCGTCCTCGATTTCAATCGATTACGACCCTTCTTGAGGCATCTGGTCAGCTGATTGCCGTATCCTCGCGGGACTCTTCTCTGTGAGCGACTCAACCTCGGAGATGGTGAGGTCTGTACAGCTTGCGATTGTCTGCAGGTCTACTCCCGAAGCGCGCAACCGAAGGGCGATCTCTCGACTCGCCTCGTGGTGTCCCTCTTTGCGCCCCTCGAGGCGTCCTTCTTTACGTCCCTCGCGGTGCCAACTGGTGGTGTAGGTCATGACCGTCTCCTTCTCTTCTTGAGGTAGTAGTTCTACTATGCGTTCGAATGTCCTCACTTCTTCAGCAGTGAGCTTCAGGTAACTCTCCACGAAGTGGCCGATGATCGCGGCCTTGTCATAGTCTACCCTCAGATTCGCCAGCATACGCAAGCATTCGGCCTTGACTTGAGGGCGGTCTTCGGGCCGAATGGCCATTCGAGCCATCAGGGCGCTGGCCACGGGGTTGGGCTTTTTGAGGAAGGCCCGCCAGTCTAGGTGGGCCAGCTCAACGGTCCGATAACAGAAGGTCACGGTAGTGAGATCATGGCACTGGATCTTGTATTCCGTCGGCCGGGGGCTCTTGGCTCGGGCAGAGAAGACACAGATCGGGTAAATCTGGTCCGTGTCATGTAATTCGAGCAAACGGCGAAAGTACATGAACATTCTCTCTGGCATATTCTGATGGTTCTGGGCCTCGTGCTCCAAATGGACGATGATGGACGCCTTGTCCCCGTCCAGAAGGTGCACTCGGACCACCAGGTCTTTCTCTCTGCGCCGGAGTCCGGGCATTTCCCCCAGCTCTCCTTGTCCAGAAAGACGGGACTGGTATTCGTGTGACCTTAGCCGATGACGTAGCGCTGCTGCGGGTAGTAGCCCTGCAGCACCAGTTTGTCGCCTTCGCGCTTGATGTCGAAGTCCTGAGGCTTGAGCTGGCCGTCGATGAAGATGCTGCCGTCGTCCTTGCGGGTGAAGGTGAAGTTGCCTTCTTCGAAGCCCGCGTCCACCCTGGTGGTGTTGCCTTCCTGGGTGATCTTGTATTTGGGGGCATCGGCAAAGCCCGAGACGACGGTGGCTTCCGGGCCGTTGACGTTGACGGTGTAGGCCCGGGCGGCGTACTTGCTGAGTACGTCGATGCCGTCGGCGCGGTAGTTGGCCTGCACGTTGTGCACGTCTTCTTTACCTTTGATGTCGACCGAGTTGCCCGACTGGTTGAGGCTGTAGTCCTGGTTGTCGTAGTAGCCATTGACCAGCGTTTGCAGGCCCTGGCGGGTCACCTGGAAGTCACGCTGCGGCATGGTGCCGTCGGAGAGATGGCCGATGATGTCGAACTTGTCGGTGACATCCTTGGGTCCGACCAGGATGGCTTTGCCGTCCAGGCTGATGCCGAGGCCGGGCTCGATTTCGATGCCTACCGAATTGACGTGGTAGGTGTTGGGCGGGGGAATCTGAGGTGACAGATATCCGGTGGGAACCCCCACCATAAGGCGCGGCGAACTGGCGGTAATAGACATTTTGGTCGGCTCCTGTGCTGATCTATGTATTTCTACCGCATACTAAGCGAGCTGTACCCTGGAGTTAAGATCGAACATGTAAACAAGATGCCATGCCGGTCAGGGAGAGATGCGGAAGCCCAGCCGGGGGATGACCGGGAGGAGGCGGGCGAGTTCGGCCGGGGTTTGGGGCTGGACGTCGTGCATGAGCACGATGCCGTGGCGGTGCAGCAGCATCAGCGCCAGAGTGCGCGAGGCAATGCGGCCGGGACGGGTCTGCATGTCGGCCTGCCAGTCCTGGCTGTCCACGTTCCAGAGCGTCGAGCGCAGTCCGAGTTTTTTCATCAAGGTAAGCTCCCGTTGGGCCCGTGAACCGTAGGGTGCGCGGAAGAGGCGAGCCAGCTTCAAGCCGGAGCGCTGAGCCTGCTTTTCAGTGTGGCTGAATTCGGCGCTCAGGTCGGCCGGGCTCAATTGCACGAGGTTGGCGTGGTCGTGGCTGTGGCTGGCTACCACAAACCCCGAATAGTCCGGGCGCTTGTCGCCGGCTTCCGCCAAACGCTTGCCGAGTACGAAAAAAGTGGCCGGATATCGGTATTGACGCAGACTGGCCAGAATGGCCTGGCTGATGCCGGCCTTGGGGCCGTCGTCGAAGGTGAGCTGAAAGCTACGGTCGGGCATCTCCCAGCCCACCGTTTCCTCGCGAGTCCAGCGGATTTCTGAGGGATAGCGGCCCTGCAATCTGGCCAGGCGTTGCTGTTCGAGCGCGTAGTCGGCGATGAAGCGGCGGCCGGCCTGGGACAGAGGTGGCGCTTCAGAATGTTCGCCGGCGGCCTTCAGGTTCTCCTGACAGTGGGAGCGAACTGAATCCAGCCACCACGGCGGGCCGCCCAGTCGCTGAACTTCAGCCGCATACGCCTGATTCAAGCGCGCACTCAACCCATCGGCCTGTTCCTTTGTGCTGGGAGCGTGCTCGATCAACCCGTCCCAGTGAGCCGGTTCGCCCGCGCAGGTCAAAGTCAACAGTAGCAGCAGGACGGATACCCAGCGCATTAAAACTTGGAAGTGAACTTGAATTTTTTCTCAACCTTCTTGTTGGCGTTCAAGTCTTCGGCCACGACCGTGACCGTGTACTCTCCAGGCGCCCAGCCCTCGGCTTCGGCCGGCACTTCCATGGATGTGATGGCCGAGTTTTTGCGGAAAGTAAAGGGCTCCATGGTGTTCAGCTCCTGGAGCAGTCCTTTGGATGAATAGGCCATGAATTTGACCGATTTGGAGGGGCCCTCGATATTGGCTCTGACATTTGCTTTGCACATTTGCGAAGAGTCCGCGGTGCAACCGCGCACTGTGACGTTGAGCTTGAGGTTGTCCAGGGCCTCGATGGTGGCTCCGTCTTCGATCACACCGCTTTTGCCGCGCAGGGTGCAGGTGTCCAGGCGCAGCCGGTTGTCATCTTTATGGATATACCAGTAAGCTCCGCCTCCGCCGGCCAGCAACAACACCAGAAAGACCAGAAAGCTGTTGGACATGGTTCAGTCCTCCCGAGGCTCGTCCCTTCGCAGCGGAGGCTCCAGCAGCCTCTTGACCTGAGCTGATTCCTCATCGGTCAAGTCTCCCTTGCTCGCCAGCCACACCAGGATATGGCGGCGAATATCGGGGTCGGGATCGGAGGGGCGGCTGAGCAGGAGTTGGGGCCAATCGGCCAGGGTGAAGCGGGCCGCAGCCAGAGCTTGATAGCGCATTCTGGGATTTTCGTGGTCGAGCAGCTCCAGCAGTCGCTGCCGGCCTTCGTCCCGGAAACAGCGCAGAAGATAGTAGAGAGCGCAGGTGGCGGATTCGGGAAAGGCGATCAGCTCCCGCGCCCAGGCCAGCCGCCCTTCATCGGCGGGAGCCTTGGAGTTGAGCAGGCTTTCGGCCGCGGTCATGCGCAATATGGGGGAAAAGCTCGCGCCGGCTTGGGGGCCGCGAGCCAGCAGGGAGTCCTGGACTTCCGGACTGTGAAGTTGGGGAGCCAGCACACGGTCGAATTCCTCGATACACGGCAACTCGAGCAGTGCGCACCAAGTCGCAGTTCCAAAGCGGCGAAGAGGATCGATGAATTCGGCACGCGCAGCGGAAGGGCAACGGGCCAGTCCCTGCAACAGGATGTCCCGGGCCTCCACATGATGCTCGGCCAACAAATCCAAAAAGCGGCGGCCCGGTGACACACCGCGGCGCACGGCTCGCACCAACCCTTCGGGCATGGTCCGCTGCCACTCCATGATGCGCAGCTTTCGCTCCTGTTGCTCGGGGCCCAACCGACCCCACTCCGGCCAATCCAGCCGGGCCACTTCCAACGACTGGAGTACGGCACCAGCCCACTCGCTTATCGATTGTCGCTCGGACTTCCGCAGCCTGTGCAGGGCCAGCACCAGTCGAGAGGCATGGTCGAACTCCCGGAGCCGCAGTATTTCGCCCAGGATGTCCTGGTGCAGGAAGATTTCAAGGAATTCGGACCGCTCCAGACAGACGGCCAATCCGTCCCAGTTTTGCTCCTTCCACAGGCGATGAAAGATCAGTCGGGCGAGTTCTATCGGACCTTGGCGAGCCAGTGTCAGCAGGGGTTGCACATCCCCCTCCAACTGGAGATAGACTCTGACAGCCTTCTCGCTGTCCAGGGGCAGCAAGCGATGGGCAGATTCGGGGTCGGGCAAGCCATAGAGCTCGAGGTGATCGAGTAGCTGCTCGCTCCAATCGACGGACCAGAATCGTAACGTTCGAATCAAACCGCGCTGCTGTGCGAGACTTCCGATTTCGGGCGCGCTTCCGAAAAGCCGTTTCAAAGCAGCGGAACGGTTTTTCCCGCCGGCTTGCAGCAAAGCATACTGGAGGGTGCCTTGACTGATGGGCCCCGCTTGCTGCAACAATGCCTCCAGGGCGGCTTGAGCGATTGAACCCACCGGGTCGCGCGCCAGCACCTCCAGCAACTGCCGAGCTTGGCCCTCGGCCGGTCCCCAGCCGCCCAGGGCTGCCAGGGCGCGAGAACGATCTGCTTCATGGGTGGAAAAGACCAGCGCGCCTACGCTCTCCAGGCTACGCTGGTCCAACCAGATGGGGGCATTCCCGGTGGCCAACAAGGCTGGCCAGCCATGCTCCTCCATGGCGTAAAAGGCCGCGCGTGCCCAAGGATGGTCGAAGTTCCGCGCCCAGTCCAGGCAGCCGTGAGCCAACGGTCCCAGGTACCAGAGAATTTGGCAGATCGCCTGCTTTTCGCCCAGGCCGGCCGAGCGCCAGCGTTCCCGCAGGTCGGGCAAGACCTGGCGGCCCAACTGAGCCAGGCCGACCGCCGCTAACTGGCGGATCTCCTCGTCTCCTCGACGCAGCAGTTCCAATAAGGGATCGATAGCCCGCTCCCCGTGCCCTTCCAGCAAAAGCAGCAGCCAGGTCAGGCGAGCTTCCCAGGTCAAAGCGTCGACCATTCCGATGCAACAGCCATGGCGAGAATGACGTCGGCTGGCCCGGTGCCGGCCGTTCCAGCGCTGCCAGAGGCGGGCCAGTCGAGCCGGTCCAGGGGAGGTGTCGCTCACGCCTGCCCGATTCAGGCTCCAGACCAGAGGCCAAAATGGCAATCCCGGCCAAAGGGCACGCCCCTCCCTGAGCTCAGGCTGGCCGGCCCGTGCCAGGGCATAAAGGCGCAATGAGAAATCTGGATGACCGAGCGTCGGGGCTTCCACTTTGAGATTCTACCTCAAAAAGGAAAAAGCCCCCAGAGCGGGGGCCTGTCTACCAGCGTCGGTAGTTGTTGTAGTAGTAACCGTTGTTATAGGGGTTAGTCCGGTAGTAGTAATTGTTGTTATTATTCCAAGCGTTGTTATTCCAGCGGTTATTGTAATAGTTGCCGCTATTCCAATTACGTCGCTGCAGGCGATACCGGTCCTGCTGAATCTCGCGGGCCTTCTGGTTGGCTGCGGCCCAGTCGCCGCGGCGCACGGCCTGGCGGTATTCGCGGCGGTCCTGGCGGAGTTCGCGCCGGCTCTGCGCTTCGGCTACGCCCAGCAGGGGCAGAGCTATCAGGGCTGTCAGCAGGACTGGTTTGAGAGAAGTATTCATAATAATTCCATCCGTTCTGCGCCAGACACGGCGCCGGGTTCTTTATCATGATAGGCCGGAGATCGGGTTGAGAACACGGTTTTTCGTCCTTTGCAGTTTCGGACTCAAGTAATCGTTGGTCTAAGACCTTAGCCCAAATAAAAAAGCCCCGGCGGAGCGGGGCTTACTGCGGGCCGACCAGTCCTACGGGTAGACGCGGACGTAATAGGGCTTGCCCGTCACCGAGTCGTAGCGCACCTTGAACTGGGGCGCGAACTCGGAGTTATACGGGCTGGCCGGTGCGGTGGTGACGACCGTCTTCTTGATCATGTAAGTTTCGGTTTCCGGCTCATCCTTGGGATGGGCATTCAGGCGGGCCAGCTCGTCCGTATTGGCCTTGAGCTGGGCTTCATCTTCCCGAATGCGGGCCTTGGCGTTGATGATTCCGTCCGTATCGTGGATACGGATAGCCGTATTCAAGTCGTCGCGGTGGTCGCGCAGAGCCTGGCGGATATCGGCGCGGCGATCCTGCAGGTCGCTCACGGGGCCGGCGCTGGCTACACCGAGCAGAGGCAGGGCCAGTAAGGCAGTCATCATCATCGGCTTCAGGTAAGTCTTCATGAGTAGGTTCCATCCAATTCTCCACCAGCAAGAGGGTGGGTCTGTCTCACCTAATGTAAGCCGACTCAAGTCTTAGAGCTACGGACTTCGATAATAACCCGCCAGTATCCGACCCCCCGGAATTGTGACCAGAAATACCGGCTGCACCATGCGCTTCGGAACAGCTCGTTTTGTACGAGAACGAAGGGGTCTCCACTCCTAAGTCAGAATTGACTCGCATGTACGTAGCCTGTCCAAACTGTGGGAACCTCAATAAACAAGGGGAACCGAACTGTTACAGTTGTGGGCAGGCCATGCCGACCGATATTCCACCGCCCCCGCCCGCGGCGCCCGCCGAGCCGGTCGAGGAGAATCCCTGGCAGGCCAACCTGGACATCCGCGTTCAGCCTCTTAATCCCAGCAAGGGTGGAGATCCCACCAAGGGTCGCTTCAAGGATCTGGCCTCGCGCTACGAAGCTCGCAAAATTCCCCAGACCCAGGCCAACATCGGACACGGACTACGCGCCGGTATCCCCGCGGGCTTACTGACCGGCGCCATGATGTGCGCTTTCCGCAAGTCGCAAGTAGACGATATGACCCGTCTGGCTTATCGCAAAAATCCCAAGATCGACAAGCACGGCTCCCAGATGATGGGTTACACGATGTGCTACGACCTGTTTTTGGGGGTGCTCATTGGAGCCGCCCTGGGTCTTTCCAATCTCCTTTGCTTCTACTTTGAAGCCAGCCGGGCCGGGGCCGTGCTTGGCGCCCTGGCCGGGGGCGTGCTTTCCTTCATCGTGGGTAAAGGCTTCATGGGAGTGGCTATCGGCGCAATCGAAGGTCTGGTGCTGGGCTGGCTGGCCAGCGCCATCGAAAACAAGCTCTTTCGGGGGAACTAGCTCCGTCGCGACTCCGTTGGGGACTAGCGACCCGAGAGATTCCAGCCGCTCATGTCATTGGCCAGTTGGATGGTCGTTTGACGAGCTTCCGCCAACCGACTTTCGCGGTGGCGTTCATACAGCATTCCGCCCAGCGCCAAACCGCCGGCCGCCAGCAGGCAGATCATTCCCGGCATCGACATCACTGAGTCTAACGCGGGAGCCAACCCCCGTTCCATCATTTGAGTAAGGAATCCACTGGTGACGCCGGCCAACGCGACTGTGGAGACCGCTCCGCTAGCCAGGCCGAGGCCCGACATGTAGCCGGAAGATGAGTAATCGTCGGCGTAGCGGAGCATACCCTGAACGTCATTCCCCCCCAGTCGATCGAGAATTTTTCGGCGCGGATCGGTATCGGGCAGTCCTTTTAGAAGCTGGGCCCGGGAGAAACTTCCCGCCTGAGGATTGAGCCCAATCTGCATATATTTGCCTCCTGCTATTGGTTTACCCGTTCAATATTACCCACGGCTCCAACTTGCAGGGGAAGAAATAGAGTTGCCACTATGTGAACGAATTGAACTTTCCGTAAACGTTCAATTGCTAAATTGTGTCTATCATAAGTCCGTGGGGGAAATGGCCAGTACGGTGAAGCCGGCATCTTCGACGGCCTCGCGCAACGCTTGCTGATCGCAATCGCCGCTGACCCAAGCGGAGTGACTGACTAAATCCACCCGTACCTGGACAGCGCCCGGCACTTGGGCCAGACAGCGCTCCACGGCCGACTGGCAGTGTTGGCAGCTCATGCCTTCTATTCTCAGGTGAGTGTTCATAACGAAATGGCCGCCGTTAGCCCTGCCAGCTCAGCTGGGTTCTTAAGGAAAAACTGTGCCAGCTCCCGGAGTGTTCCCAGGCCACTTCCACGCGCACGGTCTTGAAACCGGGTAGGGCGGGGTCGGTGCTCTCCTGGACGTAGATGCGGTGGCGATACTCGGTGACGATGGGTTGGTCGTCGACCAGGTGAGTGACGGTGAAGACTCCGACCGTGGGTTCTTCTTCGCTGGTGTAGCCTTTGGAAAGTTCGCCTTCCATCACTTGCTCGGCGAAAGCGCTGGCCACCATCATGTCGCGACTGTGAGCGGCGGCGCGCGCGTGCTGGGCCCACACACCGAACAGAGCTACGGCGATTCCTGATACCAGGGTGCAGGCGATTAAGCTTTCGGCGAGACTGAAACCGCGACGCATGTACCGGGTGTTTCTTTACGTGACTTCTCGATCCTCCAGTCCAGGATCTTTTACCTGAGGGCGGAAGATACCGCAAATGCGCTATCGCTTCTCAGCGAGAACCAGGGAAGGGGAGCCTCGCAACGGGTTATTGGAGGCCGCTGACAAGGCAGTCGCGCGCGCTCAGTTGGAGCGACGTGGACTCACTCTCGAGAGCCTGGAGGAAGATGGGAGCGATGTCCCCCGGCACGTCGTCACTCGCGATTTCACCGCGGGTCCGCCGCCACCAGAGAAACCGGCGCACTGGTGGCAGTCCATTGACTGGAAACACCTGGACAAGCGCAAGCTGGGTTGGCTCGCCCTGGTGCTGCTGGCCTGTCTGGCGGGCGGGTTTTTTCTCCTTCGTTGGGCACTCTCGGATCGCAACTATCACCTTCATCTCACCGGCCAGGTCAAGATTCTCAGTCGCAAGCCCGTTCAGGCCGATATTTACGATAAATTGACCCCGCGTCTGTGGCTGCCGCAGCTCCGCTGGGTGGTCAGCAACAAGGGTGAGGTTTGGTCCAAAGATTCCAAAGGGACCTGGCAGAAGCTCAGCCGGCGGGCGAGTTTTGTCTGCAAATTCGGCGCGGAGGGCGTCTGCACCATTGACGTGAAGTTGGCCATGCCAATTGCGCCGGAACGTGCCATGCTTTATTTTCCCGCCGGTCGTTTTCGGAGGACTTCCCGACAATTTACTTTTCGGATCCGCAACAACGTCTTCGAAGGAGAAGTGCCCGGCATGACTTTGGTAGCCCGAAAGCGGGGCAAGAAATGAAGAAAGGTCACACCCTTTTGGAGATGATGATCGCCTGTTCGGTGGCCAGCATTTGCGCGTTGGGAATTCTGGCTTTGGTCAAGGCGGGCGTACGTTATCTGCTGGTGACCGAGGCCAAGACGACTCTGCAGAAAGATGCTATCCTGGCCATGCGCAGACTGAGCGACGAGTTTTCCGAGACCAACGATGCATCCTTCAACATTGGAAATTCCACCAATGGTTCGGTCAACCGGGGGGTGGTCTTTGCCAATCCTCGCGACCCGGTGAGCGGGGAGGTGTCCTATGATCCGGCCGGGCGAATGTACTGGCCCAAGTTGGTTTGTTATTTTGTCAAAGTGGAGAGTAACGTGCAATGTATTGCTCGCAACGTAACGCTCCTTCCGATCCCCAAGGCCTTTCCCCCTCCTGTGGACCTGCTGGATACTTATTTGGGTAACACCTCCTCGACGCCCAGTAAGATTGTGGCTCGGAACGTGGCGTTGTTCGAGTTGACGAACGATGCCTCGATCATGGCGCTGGATTTGAAAATGGAGTTGCCCTCTAACTATGGGAGAAAATACGGCTTCCAGGTCAAGACCCAGATCTTCATAAGGAACTGAGCTGCTATGAACTTTCGCAAACCGCAAGATAAAACGGGGATGGCTCTGGTGGCCCTGGTTCTGCTGATCACCTCGGTGTTCGTGCTGATGACGGCGGGTGCCGGCGAGTTACTCAACACCAGTATGCGCCAGGCTTCACGGGCGCAGTCAAACCGGCGTACCAACTATTGTTCTTACGCCATCATGCAGCGGGCGCTCGACAAGCTTTCCACGAACCTGCTTTATTCCGTGGATCCGGCCGAGTCGGGCGCTTGGGAGACCGATCCAGAACTGGTTTACCAGTTGACCATCTATAATAATTACGCCGGCACCTTCAGCAATCCGGCTCCTGACGGCCGCTATGTACCTCCTTATATGGTTTACATCAAAGTGAAAGCGGATTATCGCGATTACCCCGGACGCTTTACTTCGTCCCTGTTCTCCAAGGCTTACGTCGGTGGGCAGGCCTGCAACTTCGCCATCGTGGGAACCGAGAAGGTGACCATCACCGACTCGGTGGTAGACGCCTGGTATATCCGAGCGCCGGTAGATCCAGCCGGCACTTATACTCTGACCCGGTCCGGTCAGGGCCGAGTGGTCACCAATAGTATCCAGCCCAATCATCTCAATATCGGCGGCGCCAGTTGGGTAAACGCCAACGTTTATTGGGGTCCCACCGGTTTGGGTCCTTCCGGTCCCGGAAGCGTGTTGAACGTCACCAGCACCGTCGCCACCCCCATTCCTTCCGGCCGGACGCAGGCCCCGGCCACCAGTCCGACCCGGGTTCCCCGCTACCACCCCCCCGCCAACCCCACGCTCGGGTCCATGGAGGACAAAGTGTATGGCGCCGGCACGGCCAGTTTGGCGCCGGGCGCGTATAAATCTCTTTCCGTGACGGGCGGAAACCTGAACCTGGCTCCAGGGGAGTACTATTTCGCTAACAATATTACCTTGACCAACGCCAACGTGACCGTGCCTGCGGTCAGCGGAGCCCATCCCTGCGATATTTATCTGGGGAAGACGTTCACGGCCACCCACAGTAGCGTCAACTGGGATCACACTCTCAAGACAGTTTCTCCCGAGGCTCCTCTCGCGCCCGCCACCCTGGCGGATCAGGCTCAGAAGGGTCCACGCACCATGCGCGTCTTCTTCGTGGGCAGCGGCGCCCCCAACTTCAAGGACTGCAAGTTCATCGTCGAGCAAAACAGCAAGGTGGCCTTGCACGCCTCGGGCAAAGCCATGCGAGTCAAGCTTACGGACTCCGTGATGTGGGGCGGGGTCAAGGGCTACGAGGTCGTGCTGGAGAACTCTCAATTATACTACCATCGCGTAATGTTCGATACTTGAGGTGAGCATGAAGAAGTTCCTATTCAAAGTCTTATGCGTCAGCTCTCTCGGTCTCTGGGCCGGCTACGCGGTTCCCTGGCAGGCGGCCGTTCCTCTGCCGCTTCCGCCTGAACAAGAAATGGAAGTGGAAGTGGCTTGCGATCTGCCGGAGGGTCCGGAATCATCGGTGGTTGATCCGCACGCTCTGGAGTCGGCGGCTGACCTGGCCCAGTGGGGTCGCGCTGCTTTGGAGCCAGGTTTTCCCGGACGCAAAGCTCTTTACCGCGAGGTTTCTGGATTGAGCCGGGTTCTGGCGTTGCTGGCGCCTGAGCTGGCCATGGCCGCCGCCCCTCCACAGTTGGGAGGTATGCCAAACTTCCCGGTGCAGCCGCCCACCAGGACTTCTTGGACGCTGCAGGGTCTGGCCAACGACGAAGCCGAGGGCGCTGAGGGCGCCGACATCGTCGAATACGGCGGTTAATCTCCAGCGCCCAGGTCTCCAAAGCGCCCGGAAAGCGTACGCCAGGGTCCGCTCAGTTTTACTTCACGCGCCACCCGGGTGGCTGCTCCGGGTTGAGAAAAGCGTATCGTGCAGGGGCCGGGATGGCCCCAACTGGTCAGGCTTAGCTCCAGGGTAACCAGACCGTCGCGCTCGATACGTGAACGGTAGCGGGCCTGCGGATCAACGGCGGGTTGGACGAATCCATTCTGATCCCGCCGCCAGAGACGGCCCTGGAAGTCGAAGAAGAGGCCCAGGCGCGGGAAATAGACCTGAGCGTGAGAATCGCTCTGCAGGTTCCGGTAGGGCAGCAGGCGTCCCCCCAGGTAGATCCGGCGCACAGGGCCGACTCCCCGCAGCCACAATCCCAGGCCGAAAAAGGACAGGGCCAGGACAAACCATCCCAAGCGATAGAGTAACGTCACTGTAGGATGATTCTCGGAGAGCGGCGGGGAATCTTGTTTGATCTTGAAACGCCGCCTCGCTCTGACCGCCGTCCTGATTTTGGGAGTCAGTCTCTGGTGGCTCTGGCCGCGCCGCCAGCCGCTCAGCGAGGAGCAGTGGCGCGCCCTGGTCAGCGACGCTTCGGAAGCTCCTCAGCCCTTTTTGTCTGACAACTGGATTTCCAACGAGAGCGATTACGGCTCCCTGGTGCGCGCCCTGGACGTGAGTGGCGGGGTCTACCTGGGAGTGGGCCCTGAGCAGAACTTCACCTATCTGGCCCGCCTGCAACCGGACTATGCCTTCATCGTGGACATCCGGCGCGGCAACCTGTTGCAGCATCTTTACTACAAGGTTCTCTTCGAGGAGTGCCCCACGCCTCAGCAGTGGCTGGCCGGATTGTGCGGCCGGCGCCCTCCCCAGGGCTCTCGTTTTCCGGATTGGCTCCAGGAAGTGGACCGGCAGCCGCTCGACGAGAGCTGGCTGGACAAGGTAAAGAGCCGGGGCCGCCGGCTGTTGTCGATCGGCAGCCAGGACGAACTGTTCCTGGCCCAGATGCAGAGAGTCTTTCTAAAGGAAGGCCTCCAACTGGCCTTTCGTTACCGGCCCGGAGCGCCCGAGCAGGAAAAGTTTCCTACTTTGGGTGAGGTGCTGTCCGATCCGGAGTGCTTTCTGGCCCGCCCGGATGCTTATGCGCGAGTGCGCCGGATGCAGCTTGAGAACCGGATCATTCCGCTGGTCGGAGATTTTGCCGGGCGGCGGGCTTTCCCCAGCGTGGCGCGCTGGTGCCGCCGGCGCAACCTGCGGGTCAGCGCCGTCTACGCTTCCAACGTGGATTTCTATTTGATGCCGCGCGGCTTGACCAGCGACAAGATGGAGGATTTTGTACTGAACCTGCAGTCCTTGCCGCGCGACCCTCAGGCGCTGCTGTTGCGCTTCCACCTGTGGAGCGGTCAGCGTCCTTTGTTCTGGCCGCGTCTACAGCGTCTGGATAGGTGGCTGCGGGACTACCAACAGGGGAAGATGCCGGACTACGCCAGTGGCCTGGAAAAAGACGATTTGCTGAACCCCCCAAGTGGGCGCAGCGTTCGTCCCCGGTCGTGAACTTTCTATTTGTAGAGCAGATAAGGCTGGCGCCGCTTGCGGAATTCGGCCAGGGCGGGTTGCCAGGCGGCTTCGATTTCCGGAGGCCTGGGGCTGCGCTGCAAGGCTCGGATGGTGGCGCTTTCCTGAAAGGATGAACTCCAGTCAGACCAGCGCCACTGTTGGGGATAGAGGCGGCGTAGCGCGCAACCGATTTCCAGGCCGACCCGCTGGCTATGCACCTGGGAGCGATCGACCAGCAGCAGGTCCACTCCTCCGCAGACCTGGCCGGCGAAGGCGTGCGAGCGCGGGCGCCGCTGGTGAGCGGCGAAGCGCATGCCGGGCACGCCCTGGTGGTTGAGCATCCCGGCCAGTTGCAGCGAGTCGATCCAGGGAGCACCTACCCAGCCGTAGGGCCGCTCGGTACCCCGGCCGACCGACAGGTTGGTCTCTTCCAGTGGCCCCAGGGCCGGATAGAGGAGCAAGGTGGTGAGATTGTCCAGGCCGGAAACGGTCGATTCCAAGACCTGCCCGATCTCCTCCAGGCGGGCGGAGCGTTTCCAACCCCGGGCCGGCACAACTTGCAGCCGCACTCCCAACTGGCTCTCCTGATTGAGCCAGCCGGCCAGCTCGCCCAGAGTCATGGCCGGCTGGGTGGGCAGCATCGGCATCCACACGGCGTCGGGCGCGCGGCCGGGACGGCCGTTGGCCACCGGCCCTTCCAGATGCTCTCCGCCCAACCAGCAGGGGTGGTCCAGGAGCAGCACGGGCAGGCGGATGGGTGCGGCCACCAGCAGCCAGTTGCGCAGCTCGACCAGTTGGGGATCGAAGCGAGTACCGGGTGCGGCCAGGTCGATGACGAGCTGTTGGACCTGCTCCAGTTGCGGCGTGGTGGGGGGAGACTGCAAGGCCACCACTTCAAGGCCGGCTGCGCGCAGGCGTTTCAGGGTGGAAGGAGGTCCGAGCAGGCCGTTGCGCTTGCCGCGCAGTTCGGCGAAGTTGCGCTCGCCCAGCACCTCCAGGCCGTTTTGCACCGGGGGCGAGTCGAGCCCGGGCTGGGAATTCAGGGCGGCTCGCTGGTTTCGGAAGAGCTGCAGGCCAACCTGGAGCCGGGCGGCATACTCTTCTTCGCCGCGCGACCAGGCCTGGGGGTCGGCATCCTCGAGGCTGGCCGCCACCAGGCTAAAAAGGCGCGCCCTTAACTCGCGCACGTCGCCTTGACCTCGGGGGTGCACCATGTTGCTGAGGAAGATGACGTAAGTCTGGCTACCCGGATCGATCCAGATGGAGCTGCCGGCGTAACCGGTGTGGCCGAAGGATCCGCGCGGAAAGAAGTCGCCGCGGCTGACGGCCAGGCGGGAGTCGAGATCCCACCCCAGGCCGCGGCTGGCGCCTGTTTCGGACACGACCACCGGCCGGACCATGCGGGCCAGAGTGTTGGACCCCAGGATTTGGCGGCCATGCCAGCGGCCGCCGTCGAGAATCATCTGGCAGTAGCGGGCGAGGTCGTCCGCTCGCGAGAAAAGACCGCCGTTGCCGGCGATTCCCCCCATGCGGGCGGCCTGCAGGCCGTGCACGCCGCCGCGCAGCATCTTTCCGTCGCGCCATTCCGTGGGGGCGATGGGAGTGAGGCTTTCAGGGGGACAGAAGCGCGTCGTCTCGGCCACTCCCAGAGGAACCCAGAGCTGGTCGTGGGTGAAGCTGGCCAGGTCTTGCTCGGCCACCTTTTCCACTACAAAGCCGAGAGCGATGTAGTTGATGTCCGAGTAGCGGTAGCGGCTACCGGGTTGATCCAGTAGAATTTGCTTTTGCAGCTCTTCATAAGCGCCTTCTCTACCCTGCCAGGGTTTGCTCAGGTCCAGTTGGGCGGGATAGCCTGAAGTGTGGGTCAGCAACTGTTCCAAGGTGATGGAACGGGCCAGGGGATCCTGAAGGTGAGGAACAAATTTGCCGAGCGGGTCGCTCAGCAAGAGCTGGCCGCGTTCCGAGAGCAGCATGATGCTGGTGGCCGTGGCCAGCACCTTGGTCAGGCTGGAGAGATCGAAGATGGTGTCGACCGTCATGGCCTCCCGGGCCGGCTCCAGCGCGCGCTGGCCGAAGGCTCGCCGGTAGACGATCCGGCCCCGATGACCGACGAGCACGACCGCTCCCGGTAGTTTGTGCTCGGTGATGGCCCGCTCGATCAGGTTCTCTATCAGCTCTTCGCTGCCGGCTCGCAGGCGGGAGCGGGGCCAGAACCGCCAGGCCAGCGCGGCGGCCAGCAGCAGGATCAGGCACAGGGTTGCCTGGACGAAAGGATAAGATAGGCCGATGCGGGCGCGCTTGTGTATCGGGCTTCTGGTTTTACCGTTGCTGGGATGCGCGATTTTGGACATCGATTCCTGGCCATTCTCCAACTTTCCAATGTATTCCGCTCCCCTGCGCCTGGGAGCCTTCACCCAATACGGGCTTTTTCGCATCAGCGCCGACGGGAGCAGGCATGAGGTCCGTTCTGCCACTCTGCTCTGGCCGCTCAATTTTCAACGCCTGCAGGCGCAGGCGCGCCAGCCGGAACGAATGCAGGAGCGGATGCGCGACTATGCGCGGCGCTGGCCTCTAGCCGCCGGCGAGCGTCTGCAACTGCGCAAACAGAGAGTGCGCCTCGAGCGCGACGGAGAACAACTGCGCGTTCAGGTGTTCTCCAGCCGGGTCGAGTTTGAGGTGGGGGCGCCGTGAGAGCTTACCGCATCGCCTTTTATGGGAGTCTGCTGGTTCTTTTCCTGAGGACCCGCTGGGACGACTACGCCGGGGTGGCGGCCGCCTTATATGGCGGTCCTTTTCCGGCTCCGGGGTCCTGGCTGCCCTGGCTGCGGCGTTTCTGGCTGCTGACGCTGGCGACTTCCTGCCTGGGGCTGGCCCAGCGCCTGAGCAGCGTTCTGGCTTTCGTGCTGGGCACTTATTTGCTCAGTCTGGATTGGTTTTTCGGCAATACTCATCACGGCTATCATCTGATCTGGTTATGTCTGGGGGCCTGGGCCGGGACGGCTCGGGAGGACAAATCGCCTCTGCCCCTGTGCCGGCTGCTCTGGTGCCTGGTTTTCTTTAACGCCGGCCTGGCCAAGTTGCGCCACTCCGGCCTGGCTTTCGCCAGCGGCGAGAACTTCCAGCATATTTTGCTGTTGACGCGGGCTGGCTATGGGGGCCAGCTCAACGGGGCGCACCTGCTGCTGCTACAGCATACCTGGTTGGCCGGCACCCTGGCCGCCCTGGCCTGGCTGCTGGAACTCTGCGCGCCCCTGGCTTTCTTCTACGCCGGCTGGCCGCGGGCTGTGATCGTGCTGGGATTGGCCTGCCTGCAAGTGGGCGCCAGCCAGCTCATGTTTCTCAACGACTTCAGGAAAATGGCTGCCTGCTATGTTTTTTGGATTCCCTGGGAGCGGATTGGTCTCTGCGCTCGGCCACCAGCCCGGCCTGGCGCAGGTGCCGAATCCGCGCCCGGGTGCGGGCCTGGCCCGCCAGCCGGAGTAACGCCTCACGCTCCAGATCCAACAGCCGTTCCAGGCTGACCCGGCTGCCGGGTTCCTGGCCGGCGCACATCACCCCGGCGACGGTACGGGCCAGTTGCCGGTCGTAGGCGCTCAGATCCCATTTCTCCAGCTCGGCGCACAGCTCCGAGAAGCTGCACAGCACCTGCACCTCGGTGGCCTGGCAGGGCTGGTGATGGCGGCCTAGCTGGTGCAGCCTCTCGAGTGCCTGAGGCAACAGCAGGGAGGGGTCGTCACACAGGCGGTCTCGGCTGGAGTCGAGATAGCCCAGGGCCAGCCCTTCGCGGGCGTCGGCCGCCAGCCGGCCTCGGGCCAGCAGGGAGAAAAACCGGACCAGTTGGGCCGGGGTGTCGGCCCGCCGGGTCATTTCCTGGGTGCCTCCCGCCGCCGGCAGCAGTCCGGCGCGCGTCTCCACCAGGCCCAAGCGGGTGTCGGCCGCGGCCACCAGGCTGTGGCAATGCAGGGCGATCTCGCAACCGGCCCCCAGCACGTAGCCGCGTAAAGCCGCCACCACCGGGACGGGAGAGCGGCGCAGGCTGAGGTTGATTTGCTGATACCGGCACCCGCGCCGATCCAGCTCGGCCCACTCCTCTCTCTCGATGTTTCCCGCCAGGGTGTTCAGACTGGCTCCCAGAGCAAAGTCAGGTCCGGTGCAGGTCAGCAGCAATCCCCGGCTGGCCTGCCGCAGAGCCCGGGAGAGGGCTTCGAAATGCGTTTCCTGGATTTCGGGAGAGAGGAATTCGGCCAGCACCATGCCTTGACCCAGGTCGGACAGCCGGCAGGCGGCGTTTTCCCAGAGGGGGCGGGGTTTCAATGGCCCCAGCGATTCCAACTGCTGACGCGGGCCAGCGGATCGACGTCAGGGTAGGCGGAAGAGGTCGCCGCCGCCTGGCTGGCGTAGGTCTTGAAGGCTTTGCGGTGGAGGGCGGCCAGTTGCTTTTTGGGCTTCTCTTCCGTAAGGATTAGAAAATGCCAGTTCTGCTGGTTGGAAGCGGTGGGGGCTTGCAGCGCGATTTCCAGGCATTCCTCGAGCACTTGGCGCGGCATCGCTCGCTCCAAGTCCAGGCGCCGGCGCACGGAGCGGGTGGTGGTGCTGTCCATAGGTGCGGTTTTCTGGGGCCTTGGAGACCGTCCTGCAGTTCCTCGGAAGGAGCCAGATGGAGTCGAGAATCACTCAGACTATGCGCGACACTCTCGGGATCGAGGAGCCTCCAGTCGTCTATGAGGTGGACAAGTCGGGCATCCGCCTCTTCGCTCGGGCCGTCGGCCATACCGATCCGGTTTATTACGACGAGGCCTGCGCCCGGGCTCGAGGCTTTCGTAGTTTGCCCGCCCCTGAGGGGTTCTTGGGAACGGCCGTGACCCCCCGCGAACAGACCGGCCGTGTGCTCAATGGCGGCACTGAATATCACTATTACGGAGTATCCGTTTGCGCTGGAGATGTGCTGACGGCCGTGGCCAGGAATCTGGATTTTTGGGAGCAATCCGGCCCGCTCGGAGCGACGGTGATGTGCCGGCGGGAAACCACTTTTACCAACCAGTCCGGACAGTTGGTGGCCCGGGTCTACGATACGCAGGTGCTTTATTAGCCAGCTTTATTTCGAGGACGTCGAGGTGGGCCAGCGATTGCCCCCGCTGCTCAAAAAGTGCAGCTCTCGCCAGTTGGTGATGTGGGCGGCCGCCTCCCGGGACTTCTACCCGATTCACTACGACCCGGCTTGTGCCCAAGAGCATGGTTTGAGTGGGGTGATCGTGCCGGGTGCTCTGAAAGCCGCGTTTTTCGGTCAATTGCTGCACGACTGGCTCGGCGTCGCAGGACAGATCCGCCACTTTTCCGCCTCTTATCAAAAAATGGACTACCCGGGACAAGAGATCCGGTGTTTGGGACGGGTGACCAAGAAATACCGCCAGGAGGATGATTGCCTGCTGGAGCTTTACCTCTGGATTGAATCGGGAGAGCAAAAAACCACGGTGGGTCGGGCACTGGTGCTGCTGCCTTCGCGTCAGGTATAGAAGCCGCCGTTGACGCGGATCACCTCGCCGGTGATGTAGGAGGCCTCCTCAGAGGCCAGAAAGCGGACGACCGAGGCCACCTCCTCGGGGCGACCGAAACGGCCCAGCGGAATGCGCCGGTTCAGTTCCTCCACCGGCAGATTCGCCGTCATTTCGGTCTCGATCACTCCGGGGCTGACCGCGTTGACCAGCACTCCTTTGACGGCCACCTCCTTGGCCAGGGATTTGCCGGCGGCCACCAGAGCGGCCTTGGCGGCGGCGTAATTGGTCTGGCCCGGCACGCCCGTCTCGCCGGAGCGGCTGACCACCGAGATGATGCGTCCCCAGCGCTGGCGCAGCATGTGCGGTAGCACGGCTTTGTTGATGTAGTAAAACGAGTTCAAGTTGACTTGCAGCACCGAGTGCCACTGCTCTTCGCTCATGAAATAGAGCGCTGCATCGGAAACGATGCCGGCGTTATGAACCACCACGTCGAAGCCACCGTCGGCCAGAAAACCGGACAGAGCCTGGCCGATGGTTTCAGGCTGGCGCAGATCCATAGGAGCGCAGACCACTTGGGGACCCAAAGCGGCGCACAGGTCCTCGGCTTGCTGGCGCCGGCTGTGGTAGGTAAAAGCCACCCGATGATTCGGGTATAGCGACTCCACGATGGCCCGCCCGATGCCACGATTTCCCCCGGTAACCAATGCTCGTTTCAGCGTTCAGTCCTCAAATCGGGGAGCACTTTCCTGATGGATCTCGACCGTCTCCTCGGCTTCGTGTTCGTCGGGGTCGCTCCGGAGGAGCTTCAGCCCCTCCCCGGGGCGAACCCAGACCGCCTCCCCGCTACGCAAAATCCCCAGCAAGGCCAGGCGCCGGTCCAGGATGTCCCGAACCAGAGTTCCAACCTGCCGGGTCCGGGTGGGCAAGTCGGGATGCTGCTCCAGGTAGCGCAGCAACTGATAGCGCATCCGCAAGGCCATCGGGGATAGGGTATTGATGTGCTGCAGCGTGAACTCGGTGCGGTGAATTTCTTGACCCTCAGCTAGAGGTATGCCGCTCTCGCTCATTTCCTGCTCAGGTGTCTCTTCCTGCTCAATCGGCTCAGCTGGAGGCAGGTCGGGCGCGGCCGAAGGTGGGGCGGACGTCGGCAGTGCCGAGAGGAGCTGGGCGGGACAGAAGCCGGCCCAGCGGTCGCTCGCGGTTTTCTCCTCTTGCAGGAGGAAACGGGGGCTGTGGAGTTCGGCCCCGGCCAGCCGGTAGATCAGCCGGCAACGTCGCGGTTTGCTCGGGCACGGCAGCTTTATGATGATCTCAAAGTCGCCGCCGGGTCTCCATTTGATGGCGTAGGAGCGGGCAGCGTCAGGGCGCGCATGCCACTGCTCGCCCGCGCCGAGAGTCCGCAACGCCACGAGCTGGCGGCCCTGCGGGGTAATTTTCAGCTTGGTCGCCGGGAAAATCAGGATGACGTCCACTTTGGCGCCCTTTACGGGTTCGCCCGCAGCCAGCGCCAGACGCCCTTGAATGAAAATCTCGCGGGTCGGGCGGAGGCAAGTGACACGCCAGGCTGACAGGGCCGTCAGGGCTAGCAGCAGCATGGTCAGCAGGCGCATGAAGCCTGTGGTTCGACCGGCCTCCGCCCTCGACCTTGCGAGGGGGGGCCTGGGGGGAGAAGGCAGTCCCCCCCAGAACCGAGGGTGAGCAGGGGGGGCCTGGGGGGAGACGGCAGTCCCCCCCAGAACCGAGGGTCGTGGACGATTTGCGGGGCGCCGTGGCCGTGGTCCTGGGGGCCGAGAACGGAGTGGGGGCCAGTTTGGCCAAGGCCTGCCTGCAACGCGGAATGCGGGTGGTGGCGGATCCTGAGCGGGTGGAAGGCCCACTCCGTCTGGTCGTCAACGCGACCCGGTGGTGCCGGGGTGGGAATCCATGGGAGACGAGTTGGCCGGACTGGAGAGGAACGATGGACCTCCACCTGGGGGGATGTCTGCAGCTCTACCGCCTGATCGCTCGGCACAGCCCACCGGTTCCCATGGTGACCGTGTGCTGGACCGATCCGGCCAACACCCCCTTTTTCGTCTCCCAGCGGGCCGTGCTGGCCTTGCACCAGAATCTGTATGTGTCGACTTCGCCCGGGAAAACACACGTGCTGTTCGCGGATGGCCGGGAGTCCGTAGCCGGCGCCGACGAACTTTTCGCGGGATTGGCACGTGGGCAGTTTTACCTACGGATGGATCCTGAGGTAGAACGCCAGGCTCGGGAGCGCCTGGCGGCTATCCGAGAGAGCGGGCCAGCCGGAGAGCTTCCCTTCCTGGAAAAGGGGCGGGTAGCCGTCATTACCGGTGCCGCCGGCGGTATTGGCCTGGCCCTGGCCCGGCGCTGCCTGAACCAGGGGATGAAGGTGGTGCTCAGCGACGTTCACCGGGGAGACCTGGAGCAGGCGGCTCGAGAGCTGCCCTCGTCGGAGTTTCTTTGCGTCGCCACCGATGTGTCCCGGGTGGAGCAAGTCGAAGAATTGGCGCGCGCGGCTCTGGAGCGCTTCGGAGGAGTGCATCTGCTGGTTAACAATGCCGGGGTAGGGGCGGGCGGTTCGCCGCTGGAGAGCACTCCCAACGATTGGGAGTGGGTCATGGGAGTCAACTTCTGGGGAGTGGTGGCCGCCCTCAAAGTGTTCGTGCCTCTGTTGCTGAGCCAGGGGCAGCCGGCCCACATCCTCAACACCGCCTCGCTGGCCGGACTGCTGGCCTACCACCCCAGTTCCTGCTATCACGTCTCCAAGCAGGCTGTGGTGGCCCTGAGCGAGTCTTTGCGGGACGCTCTACAAGGCAGCGGTATCGGGGTTTCGGTGCTTTGCCCGGGCTATGTCAACACGCACATCTTACATTCCAGCCGCAACCGGCCTGTGCATTTGCTGGATGAGGATCGTCCGCCACCGCGGCACTTGCGTTTGCTGCAAGCCGCCCTGCGGCACGGGATGGCGCCGGAGGAGGTGGCCGAGCGCGCTCTCGAGGAATTGCGGCGGGGACGATTCTACCTTTTCACCCACCCGGAAATGCTGGGTGGCGTGGAAGAAAACTTGCGAGATCTGCTGGCGCTGCACCATCCTCGCAATCCCAACCGCCTGGGCGCATCATAGGAGTCCCCCGTTCGGGCGTCGTAGTCCTGCAACTGTGCACGTCCAGGCCCCAGGCCTCCATTGCCGTTTCCTCACGGCCGAGGATTCGCCCGATCCGGAACGCAGGGAAGGCCGCTGTCCCCGGCAGGGCGAGTATTCTCTATGCCGCTTCAGCGACGCCTATATGCACTCACTCTATGCTGGCGCTCGCTCCGAATTGCGCTTCAAGGCGCGCGGAGTGGTGCTGCTCACCTCGCTGATTCGCCAACTGCAGCCGCTGGATGCCGCCACCGGGGTCTACCTTTGCGGGAGTTTTGGGCCCTATAGCCCGCGCGCTCAATCGGCCGGGTTGAGCGCTGCCCCGGGGGGACGCGCCGCGGCCATCGAGCGGGCTTTGCCGCCCAAGGATTATTTCATCGCCACGCCCGCCTTGAAAGCCGCCCAATTATCTATCGATTTCCAAGTGCATGGTCCTGTGATGGCGGTGTTTTCTCCCGAGCACGGGTTTGCCCAAGCCTGCCGCCTGGCCCGAGCCGATCTGGCCGACGAAGTCGTGCCGGCGGCCCTGGTGGCCGGTCTCTTTACCCTGGAGGAAGCCGGTGAATTCTCGCGCTATCTATCTGGTTCGCGTCAGCTGGTGGAAGCCGTTTGGGTGCAATATGTGACACATTCTGAACAGATTGTGGCCTGTCAGGGACCGTCCGGTCGCTTCGGGCCGCTTACGCCCAATATCGAAAGGAGCCCGGTCCATGAGTAGTTCCAGCTGTGAGGATGCCGTTTACACGGCCCTGGAAACGGTCAAGAATATCCCGCGCAGCGCCTCCCCCGAATCTTCGTTGACGCGCGATCTGGGGCTGGAGTCGATCGACATTGTCGACCTTTTCTTCGAGATCGAGCAAGCCACCGGTACCACCATCGAGATCAACCAGTTGCTCAGCCAGGCCCAGGCCAAAAGCAGCGGGCGACGCTTTGAGGACATCTCGATTCAGGACGTGGTCGACTTTCTCGCCAGCCACCACTGATGTTTCAACAGGTTCTGCTGGACAGTTGCTTTTGCAGTCCGATAGGCCACCACCTGGCCGAGGCCAGGCAGAACCTGAAAGCGGGGCGGTCCGGCATCGTCAGTCTGGCCGGCCTGTTTCCCGAGGAGAGCGAACCCTTTCTCCACACCGGCGCAATCATGCAACCGGCCGCGGACTTTCCGGATGCCTCCGACCTCCATCCCCGCATTTCACCGCGCTATGGCAGGGTGCTGGGAGGGTTTTGCCGGCAACTCGAGCAGCTGGCGCTACGGGCTGGCCAGGTGGATCAGCTTTACCTCATCCACCGCCAGCACTTTTTCTCTGAATGGCCCGTTCCCGGGGGGGATTTCGACGAATGGCAGTTCGTGGACCGTTTTCTAGCCCGCAGCGGACTGGATGTTCCCGCTTCCGAGGTAATTTGTCTGCACGCCGCCTGCAGTTCCGGGTTGGTGGCGCTCAATCTGGCCTTACGCGAGTTGCGCCGTCACCCCGAGAAGCGCATTCTGGTGGTGGGACTGGAGAGCGAGCTCAATCATGAGCGCTTCGTTTCCATCAGAAAGCTGGGAGCTCTCAGTGCCGAGAAAGATCCGGCTCGCTCCTGCATGCCTTTTAGCCGCCAGCGTAGCGGCCTGGTGCCGGGGGAAGTCATGGTGGCGGCGCTGGTCGGCTCGCGCCGTCAGGAGGAACTCAGGCCGGGTGACATCTTGTTGCGGGCGGGCGTCACGAATTGTGACGCTTCCCGGCTTACCGACTGCCTGGAGAGTGGGGAGTTCCTCAGCCAGTGTCTGGTGCAGGGAGTGGATTTTGTGTGTCCTCATGCTACTTCCACTCCCCTCAACGACGGGGTGGAGGGGAGGACTCTGGATCGCGTTTACGGCTGTCCGATACGGGTGGTTCCTCTGAAGCAGTATCTGGGCCACACCCTGAACTCCTCAGGCCTGTGGGAAACCGTCCTCAACGTGGACTTCTTGCGCCATAACTACCTGCCGCCGCTGCTGGCGGCTGACTCATTGGAGTCTTTTGAGCACCTGCAGTTTCCCGCCACCTGTCTGGAACTGCCTTTGTCCCGGGCCCTCAAGGTATCGGTGGGCTTCGGAGGAATCAACTCGTCGGTGCTGATCGAAAAGGTGACCTAGGCGATGCTCTATAGCGCCGCCGGTCTGTTGAGCCTGCTCCTGCTCGGCTTTGTCTCCGGCTACGGCCGGGGAGAGATTGCCCTGGGCGTTTGTTTCTGCCGGATCTTCGGAATTCGCCGCCTGGAATCGTTGCTCTGGGTCACGCTGGCCTACCTTTTTCTGGCTCGACCCTTCCTGGGTTTCGTGCCCACCCACTGGCCCGACGCCGACATGGTGCTGACCGCTCGCTATGGAGAGTGCCATCTGGCCGATCCCTCGGTGAGGTATTTCGGGCTGTTGGCCCGTTGTCTGCTGGCCTACCTGCTGTTTTTGGCGCTGCGCAAGTTGCCCATGGCCCCCAAGCTGATGATTCTGCACCTGGCCACCTTCGGCTTGATTCTACTCTCCCCGGTCTTCTTCAACTGCGGCCCGGTGGGGGCCAGCATCACCATGTATTTCCTGATCTCTTTTTGCTGGTATCTGCCCATTCTGGCTTATCTGCTGGTGGACTACGGCCAGTGCGGGCCGCGCAGTTTCTTCACGCTTTATTTCATGCCGTTTTTTGAAACTTCGCCCAATCCTCAACCGGTGCTGGATCTGCCCTGCCAGGAGGATGAAGATCAGGCGCTGGTGCGGCGCAGTATCGTGCTCTCGCTGATTTTCTCGGCGGTGATCGCACTCACCAATCTGATCCAGGCGGTGCTTTTTCACGGCCGATTCTACGGGCATGGACTGACTCTACCCTGGGCACCCATTCCCGACCTGTCGGTGACCGGTCTGACTCCCAGCCTGCTCGAGCTTTACCCCCGCTGGCAGGTCCTGCTGGCCGTGATTTGGGGCGGTCTGCACCGCATCACCGGCTATATGGTGCTGGGAGTCTTTATCGAGTGCTGCCGATTAATGCTGGGTTACGATGTGCCGCGCCGCTTCACCAATCCCTGGAAGGCCCATTCCTTCGGAGAGTTCTACCGCTGCATCATGCCCTATTACATCGTCTTGATGAATCGCCTCTACCTGCAGCCGATCTACAATTACCTGCGCAGCCATGGCTGGGGCCGCAAGTGGGGTTTTGAGATGGCCGTCTGGCTGTCGATTTTCACGGCCAACTTCACCACCCATGTCATCAAAGACGTGCAATTGGCCGGACTCATCGGAGGCGCCGAGTATCTGTGGCGTTCTCTGATCACCGACTTCTGCTATTGCCTGGTGCTCTTTATCTGTTTGCGCTTTCTGGGGTTGCCCAAATCCTGGCCCGCTCCGCTCCGGTTTCTCTTGTTGCTATCCCTTTATTCGCTGGTCATTCTTTCGCGCACGGGCGGCATCTGGGTTTCGCCGCTGGTGCGCCTGCGCTTCGCAGCCGCCCTCTTCCTGGGGCTTTAGGGTTGGAGCCGGGCCACCGAGGTGCCACCGTCCACCACCAGTTCCTGCCCGTTGACGGCCGGCCCGATGCGTACCAACATTTCGATCACCCGGGCCACTTCCTCCGGCAGAATGGCCCGGCCCAGCGGGTAGTTGATCGTTTCCGGCGCAAATTGGGCCAGCAGTTCCTCGGTCATGGGGGTGGCCACTCGCCCCGGCGAGACGCAGTTCACGGAGATGCCGCGCCGGGCCACTTCCATGGCCAGATTGCGAGTCAGACAGGCCAGGGCTGCTTTGGATTCGGCGTAGCCGATCACGCCCGCGTTTCCGCCCTGGCCCGAGACCGAGCAGAGGTTGATGATGCAGCCACGCCGCCGCGCGTACATGCCGGGCAGAACCTGCTGGATCAGGCGCATGCTGCCGAAATAGTTGACGTTCATCATTTCTTGGGCCTGACTGAGGTCCTGGCCTTGCACGAAGAAGCGCTGAAAGCGGGCAATTCCGGCCGAGTTGATGAGCACCGCCGGGAGTTCCGCGAAATGTTGGCGGAGAGCGGCGAAACCCGCCTCCACGGATTGATCGCAGCCCACGTCCAGGCGGAAGGCTTTGGCCCCGAGCTCTTTTTCAACCATGGCCGCCCGTTCGCTGTCGCGAGCATAAAGCAAGGCCAGACGATGATCGCCCGCCAGCCGGCGAGCAGCGGCCAGGCCGATGCCCGAGGTTCCCCCGCTGATGACGGCCAGCGGCTGCATCAGCGCAGGGGGACCTTCATCACCAGGTTGGCCCCGTCCAGAGTAACGATCTGGCCGTTGACCACCCCGCCTGACTCCAAAAGAAAAGCGATGGCCTGGGCGACTTCGTCGGATTGAATCCAGCGTCCCAGCGGCTGGTTGAGCGAGGTGGGGTCCAGCCGGACCGCCATTTCGGCGGTCAGAGCCGTTTCCACCAGGGCCGGACGCACGCAACTGACGGTCAGGCCGCGGTGGGCCACTTCCACGGCCAGGTTTTTGGTGAAGCACTCCACCGCGGCCTTGGCCTCGGAATATCCGATCAACCCGCGGTAACCGCCACAAGCGGAGACCGAGGAGAGATTGACGATGGAGCCGCGCCGGCGCGAATACATGCCGGGAAGGACCTGTTTGACCATGCGCAGGGTGCCGAAATAGTGCAGATTCATCAGTTCCTGGCAGCCCTTCAGAGTACAGCCTTGCAGGAAGAATCGTTGCATGCCTTTGACCCCGGCGCAGTTTACCAATACCTCGGGTTCGGCGCCGAAGTGGTTTTTGAGGTTGCGATAGCCGGCCTGGACTTCGGCGTCGCTGCCCACATCGAAGGCGAAGGCCCGGCTTTCGGGGCCCAGCCGGGCCTCGGCCGCGGCTGCGCGCTCCGAGTCGTGGGCATAAGTCAGGGCCAGCCGGTAGCGGTCGCGCAGGCGCCAGGCCGTGGCCAGGCCGATGCCCGAGGTTCCTCCGGTGATCACGGCCAGCGGCTTCACCTCGGCAGCTCCTCCAGCATCGTTCGGAGATCCGTTTTGCCCAGAGCCGTTCGGCAAAAAGTTTCGCGCCAGATCACTCGGGCGCCGCGAAACTCGGGCAGGTTACGCTCGATGGCGCGCAGCAAGGCCGGTTGTTCCTGGTTGGTCTCGATAAACACGATCAGTTCGTCGGAGTAGGCGCTCTGGGCTACTTCACAGGGCAGCCCCAGCAGACTCTGCAGGCGCTGCTGGTAGAAGCAGCGGGGGTAAGTTTGGCCGCGGACGCGGAGAACGTCGTGGATTCGGTTCTTGAAGACAGCCGAACCGTCGGGCAGGCAGTCAATGCGGTCTCCGGTATTGAAAAAATCCGCCAGATTCTCTGCGTGGTAGGGAGTCTTGAGCCACAGGCAGCCATCTTCATCGACCCGGGTCTGAATGCCCTCGAGGAAATAGCCAATCCATCCGTCCACGAAAGTGGCCGCCTCCACCCGGCCGCAGGAAACGCGCGGACCGGCCTCCGAGAGCCCGTAGGTGGTATAGAGTTCGTGAGCCAGGCCCAGGGCGTAAAGAGCCTCCTGGCGGCGCACCGGGCCGGCCCCCAGGGAGAGTTTGCCGACTTTGAAGCGGCTCTCCACGCGGCGGCGCATCAGCAGTTGCAGGTGATAGGGGGTGAGGTGGACCACGGTTGGCTTTTGTTCCGCTTTGACGGGGAACAGCGCGTCAAAGTAAACTCCCAGTTCCACTCGAGCGCCCACGGCCAGCGGGGTGTAGATATAGGCCACCACTCCGAAGGGATGATGCAGGCGCAGCGTCTGGCTGATGGTGTGCTGATCGGTGATGCCCAACGACTGAGCGTGAACCCTGGCGTTGCCCAGAGCTTTCTGGTGGTGAAAGCGCAAGGGTCTGCGCTGCCCGGTGGAGCCTGAGGAGAAAGCGAAGAAGTCTCCGGCCCGGGGCTCGAGCGCGGGGTCGGGAAGACCGGAGTGTAGCCCGTGCTCGTCCAGGGTGACGGTGAGGCGGTAAGCGCGGGCTTCCTCGGGAGTGGGCATGAGCACCGGCGAGCCGCCGCACTCCAGCACGCGCAGGAAGGCCAGAGCCAGGGCCAGGGGATGGCTGTAAGCCAGTCCCACCAGCCCGCTCAAGGCCGATGCAGGCAGGGCCTGGCTTTGCTCCCAAGCTTGCTCGGCCTGTCCCTGAATCAAGTTGCGGTAGGTCGCGGCCAGCTCCACGGCCTCTGGTTTGACCGGTCCGGCCGGGGCCCTGGGGGTTACAGGATTCATAGTGAATCGATCATCTTGACCAGGGGCAGAATGGCCGCCAGCACCAAAAATCCGGAAACGACTCCCATGGCGAAAAGCATGATGGGCTCCATGAGCTGCACCGCCGTTTCCAGGCGGTAAGCGGCATCGTCTCCATACATATTGGCGGTACTGGCCATTACCTGGCCGAGCGAGGCGGTTTCGTCGCCGACGGAGAGCATCTGCACCAGTACGTCGGGGAAGATGCCACTGGCGGCCAGAGCTTCGCCGAAGGTTTCGCCGTCCGATAGACGCTGATGGGTAATGTCCAGGGCCCGACGGAAAAAGCGGTTGGTGGTGACGGCCCGGCCCAGATTGATGGCCATCAGCAGGGTAAGGCCGGATTCGATGGTGGTCGAGATGGTAAAGAGAACCCGCGCCAGGGTAATGCGCTGGTAGAGTTCGCCGAGGATGGGCAGATGCATCGGGAGCCAGTCCAGCCGTTCCCCCCAAACCTCGTGCTGGCGCAGGCGCTCGATCAGGGGGGGACCCAGGATCCACAGCAAAAGGAGGCTGAAAGGCACACCCACCAGAGTGACCGGGTGGCGAATGACGTGGCCAATAGTCATTAAGATCTGGGTGGGTAGGGGCGGCTGAACGCCCAGGCCGCTCAACATCGGCTCAAGCGCGGGAATGATCACGTACATGAAAATGCAGCCGACCGTGAAGCTCACCAGAGCCAGGAAGATCGGGTAGGTGATGGCCGAGCGAATTTTGGACATCAGCCTGTCCTCTTGCTCGAGCAAGTTGGCCAGGCGGCCCATCATGGTGGAGAGTTCGCCGGTTTTTTCACCGGATTGCACCAGGCCGAGAAACACCGGCGAGAAGACCTTGGGAAACTTGGACATACAGGCGGACAGCGACATGCCGCTGCTGACCTGGGTGCACACCTGGTCGATCACCTCGCCCAGATCGGTGGGATCCCCTTCGGAATAGAACTCGAGCGCCCGCTGGATGGGCACGCCGGCGTCGAGCATGGTGACGAACTGGCGAGTGAAGCTCGCCAGCTGGTGCAGAGAAACCTTGTAGGTCTTCTTCCGGGAAGGGAACAAGTATCTGAAATTCCAATCCTCAGGGCAAACTCCTGGAGGAACTGGCCGGGCCCAGCCCCAAATAATCAGAATGCGAACCTTTATTCTGGTTCTGTCAGTGTGGGCGCTCGGGCTGGCCGCTCCAGCCTGGAAACCTTTTAGCTCGCCTCAGGGTCATTTTTCCGCTGTGTTTCCCGGTGCTCCCAAGGCATCCAGCAGCCAGACCGACTCCCCCATCGGGGCCGTGGTTACCCAGGTTTTCACCAGCACGGTGGCGGTGGGCAGCTATTCGGTAGCCTGCACCGAGTTGCCCGGAGCGGCCGTGCGCTTTGCCTCCGACCAGATCATCAGCGACACCCGCCAGGGAATTTTGCAGGACGCCGGCGCTCAGCAGCAGAGCTGGGCTCCTCTGAACGGCGGCTACGAGTTGGCCTACCGATCGCCCCAGAAACAGGGCTGGAGTCAGATTTTTCTGGTAGGCAACCGGCTCTATGTTTTGGACGCCCGCCTCAAGCCCGGCATCGACAAGAGGCAGTGGGTCACTCCCTTTTTTGCCAAATTCTCGGCTCAGTAGTTCTTTCCTCAGGCAGGGGGTAGGCGGGGGGTAGCCGAAGCCGCGCGCGCCAAACGCTCTCCGGGAGGTTCAAACCGTGAAGCTAAATCTGTTCCCCTCAGATGCTAGATTCTACAGCATCTTTGACAAGCAAGCCGAGTTGATCGAGGACACCTGTAAGGTCTTCAAAGAATTCCTGGCTGACTTTTCCAATATGGATCAGCGAATCCATGAGATCACCGAGAGAGAACACCAGGGGGATGAACTCTTTCATGAACTGTCGGTGCGCCTCAACGCCACCTTTGTTACTCCCATCGACCGCGAAGATATTCATGCCATGGGTTCCGCCATGGACGACGTGCTCGACCTGATTCAAGGCTCGGCCAACCGTATGCAGATGTTCGGCTGTGACCATGTCAAGCCGGTGTTGCTGGAAATGGCCGACATTATGGTGGAGTGTTCCAAGATTTTGCGCCAGGGCATTCAGCGACTCCCCAAGTTCCAGGACCTTTCCGACCTGCGCAAACCGCTCAAGAAGCTCGAAAGTAAGGGCGACAAGATCAACCGCCAGGCGGTGGCCGACCTCTTCAAGAGCTGCACCTCCGTGCAGGACGTGGTCGACCTGATCAAGTGGAAAGAGATCATCGAGAACGTCGAAGACGCTATCGATAAGTTTGAGGACGTTTTCGACGTGATCGAGAACGTGGTTGTCAAACATGCCTGAATACGTCACCCCCCTCCTGGTTGTGGTGGTGATCATCGCGCTCGCTTTCGACTACGTAAACGGCTTTCACGACGCGGCCAATGCCATCGCCACGGTGGTTTCGACCCGCGCTTTGACTCCCCGGCAGGCCCTGTTTATGGCCGGACTGCTCAACTTTGCCGGAGCTTTCGGCAGCGCCGCCGTGGCCAAGACCATGGCCAAAGGCCTGGTCAATATCGACGCGGCTCGAGGTCACGTCGAGGTGATTCTGGCAGCGTTGGTGGGCGCGTTGATTTGGAATCTGCTGACCTGGTGGTGGGGGTTACCCTCATCGTCTTCCCATGCGCTGGTGGGCGGGTTGATAGGCTCCGTCTCGTACTTTGAGGGCTCGCTCACGCACGGTCCTAAGTGGGACGGCGTGGTGGGTAAGGTGGTGGCGCCCGGACTGATCGCCCCGCTGCTGGGAATCCTGATCGGTTACCTGGTAATGGCTCTGCTGCTCTGGATCATCTACTGGATGAAGACCACGCCCAGCAAGGTGAATCGCCGCTTCCGCACCATGCAGCGCGTTTCCGCCTGCCTGATGGCCTACTCGCACGGCATGGCCGACGCTCAAAAAGTGATGGGTATCATCGCCCTGGCCATCTTCCTGGCCGACCCGGCCAACCTGCACGTCGACACCGACACGGTCGAAATTCCCGTGCCGCTCTGGGCCAAAGCTTCATGCGCCCTGATGATCGCCCTGGGGACCTCGGCCGGTGGCTGGAAAATCATCAAAACCATGGGGTCCAAGATCTTCAAGATGCAACCCGTCCACGGTTTTGCCGCGGATATGACTTCCTCGACCTTACTGCACGTGACCGCTCATATGGGTATGCCGCTGTCCACCACCCACGTCATCACCGGCTCGATCATGGGCGTGGGCGCCAGCAAACGCGTCTCGGCCGTGCGCTGGGGGGTGGCCAAGCGCATTTTGGGAGCCTGGGTCTTCACCATCCCGGCCTCGGCCGCCATGGGAGCCATTACCTGCGCCATCGTCACGCGAATGTTTTGATCAAGTCCGCGCCGGCAGTACCTCGGAAAAATGAGCCAGGGTGCGCTGCATGGCTTCTTCGAACGAGACCACCGGGCGGTAGCCGAAGTCGCGTTCGGCGGCGCTGATATCGTAGTAGTGCGAGGTGCCCATCTGGCAGGCCACAAAGCGGGTCATGGGCGGCTCGCCGTGCAGGCGCAGGGTGCGGTAGACCCACTCCAGGATGCCGCCGGCCAGGCGGGCCTTGGCGGTGCTGACCTGGCCGCTGACCGGGGGGCGGCCGAGGCCGCGCAGGACCTGGTCGACCCATTCCCAGAGGCGCACCGGGGAGCCGTTGCTGATGAAGTAGGCTTTGCCGGCCTGGGGGCTGCCCGGAGCCAGGTTGTGGGCGGCGCACAGGTGGGCCTCGACGGCGTTGTCGACGTAGGTGATGTCGACCAGGTTGTCTCCGGGTCCAATTTTGCGCAGACGGCCTTGATCGGCCATTTTGACCACTCGCGGCAGGATGTGCGGGTCGCCCGGGCCCCAGATGAGGTGGGGGCGTAAGGAGACGGTGGACAGGCCCTCCCGGCCGTTGGCTGCTTTGACCACCTGTTCGGCGGCCGCTTTGGTTTCCGAGTAATAGTTGAGGAAGTTTTCCGGGTAGGGTTTGCTCTCGTCGGCTCCCAGGCAGTCTTTGCCGTCGAAAGTGGAACTGGGCGAGCTGGTATGGATGAGCCGGGTGACTCCGTGGGTCTGGCAGCCCTCCACGATGTTCTTGGTGCCTTCCACATTGGACTCCCAATATTCTGCGAAGGTGCCCCAGACGCCGGCCTTGGCGGCCACGTGGAAGACTTGCTCGACTCCCTGGCAGGCCTGCAACACCGCATGGCGGTCTTCCAAAGCGCCGCGCTGCACTTCCACTCCCAGCGATTCCCAGTCGGGCAGGGGACGGCGCGAGAGCGTCCGCAACTGATGGCCCTGGGCCAGCAGGCGATGAGCCAGAGCTCCGCCTAAAAATCCCCCCACGCCGGTGACCAGAATCTTCACTCTTCTTTGACCTCTTTCTGTTTCTCGGCCCACTCGGCCAGAGCTTCGCGGTCTATTTTGGCGTTGTGGCGAGGATCCACGGGGAAATCCTTATGAAAGAGCACGGTTTTGACGTCGCCGTAAATGGGATGCCCGGCCAGACGCTCTTTGACTTCGCGCGCGATGCGGTTGCGTTCGGCCATGTCTTTTTGCAGCTTGGGTTTGTGCAGTTGCACGACGATAGCGGGCTTCTGTTCCGGAGCCTGGCCCAGGCCCACCAGGGCGCTGCGCAGGACATCCGGGTGCTGGTCGACGATGCCTTCGGCGCAAACCGGGTAGTAGACGTGCTCCTGGCCTTGCACACGATGGGATTTGCGGCCGACGATCCAGAGCCGGCCCTGGCCGTCCAGGTAGCCCAGGTCGCCCATGCGGTGCCAGACCTTATCGCCCTGGATGATCTTACTGTTTTGAGTGGCTTCCTGGTCGTCAAAATACGCCCAGGTGACCTGCTCGCCGTGAACCAGGATCTCGCCCACCTCGCCGGCCTGGAGCAGCAGTTCTTCCTTCCACTCGGCCACCGGTTCGTCGCTGGTGCGCAGGATGCGCACCTCTACCCCCGCCACCGGCGAGCCGATACAGGTGCCCCCGCCGTCCTTGGTATGGCTGGAGGTCTCCTCCATCACCTCGGCACCGCTGATCAGACTAACAGGCAGGACTTCGGTAGCTCCGTAGGGGGTGTAGACGTCGCCGCGGCCGTCCATCAGTTTGCGCCACATTTCGATGAAATCAAGCGAAATCGGGGCTCCGAAGGTAATCACGCGGCGCACGCTGGGCAATTTGATGCCGTAGTCACGGCAATATTTACCCAATTTGTCCCAAATGGCCGGCGAGCCTTGCAGGTTTTGCACTTTCCAGTCCTGGATGGCGCGCACCAGTCGGGCCGGCTCGACGCTGGCCGGGCGGCTGGGGTTGAGTTCGGGCAACACGCAGGTGAGGCCGAGAGCGGTTGAAAAAAGAGCAAAGAGCGGGAATCCGGGCATGTCCATTTCGCCGGGCTGGAAGTCGAACATTTCTTTGAGGGCGGCCACCTGGGCGTAAAAGATGCCGTGCCGATATTCCACGCCTTTGGCGGGCCCGGTGCTGCCCGAGGTGTAGAGGATGGCGGCCAGTTGCTCTTTTTTTACGGTCTGAGGAGTGAAAGAACCGGAACCGGGCCGGCTGACGCGCCACAAGGGGCTGGCTCCGATCCAGCGGCCGTCGGTGACCACGGCGCGGCGCACCGAATGGAACGATTTGCTGTGGAGGGAGCGCAGGATGTGGGCGCGGCGGAGGCCGATGAGGGCGTCCGGCTTGAGTTGTTCGATGCAGCGCAGCAGCGGTTTGACGCCCATTCCCGGATCGAGGAAGACGGGCACGCAGCCCAGTTTGAAGAGGGCCCAGGTGAGGGCGATGAAGGTGGGGCCGGGACGCTCCATGAGCAGGACTTTGTCGCCGGGGCGCAGGCCGAAGGTGCGGAAACCGTGAGCGTAATCGTCGCATTCGCTTTCGACCTCGCGAAAGGTCTTGACGCGGTCGATGCCGCCCTGGCTGTAGATCAGGCAGCGCCCGTCGGGATCGGCCTGGACCCGTTCGCTCAATAAGTGGGCGACGTTCATGCGAGAAACTCCTTGACCGCCTGTAGTGTGGCTTCCGGCTCGTCTTCGTAAAGCAGGTGGTGGGCCTTGGGGAGGCCGATCGAATGGGCGTGGGGGAAGATGTCGCGGAACTGGTCGCGCATTTTGGTGGTAAAACACCAATCCTTTTCGCCCCAGAGCAGCAGCATGGGTTTGTTACTCAGGCGGGGTAAGCCCTGTTCGAGTTGCACCAGGTCCGGCCAACTGGGATGGCTGGAGTCCATGGGGATGTCCTGCACGAAGCGCGCGGTGGCGATACGGTTGGCCCAACTGTTGTAAGGCAGGGTATAGCCTTTGCGCACGGCGCCCCGCAGGCGGTGCGGGTAGGCAGTGGCGGTGAGCAGCGTGGTCTGCACGAACGCATTGAAGCCGCGAATCAAGAACTCGCCCAGAAGCGGGAGACGGGCCAGCCAGAGCAGCCGCGGCAGGTCGTGAGAGCGGAAGGAGGCCGTGTTGCTGATGATGATTTTGTCGAATCGATCGGGGTGCCGGGTGGCTACCGAGAGCCCGATGGGGCCGCCCCAGTCGTGCACCAGCAGGTCGATGTCGCGCAGGTCCAGGTGCAGGATCAGACTTTCCAGGTTGGCCGCGTGGCGGGCCAGGGTGTAGCGGTAGCGCTGCGGCTTGTCGGAGAGTCCGCAGCCGATATGATCCGGGGCGATGACCCGCCGGCGGGGGCGGAATTCCTGGACCAGGTTGCGGAAGTAGAAAGACCAGGTGGGGTTGCCGTGCACCATGAGCAGGGGCTTGCCCGCGCCCTCGTCCAGGTAGTGCATGCGCACATCGCCCAGACGATGGTGCTGCGAGGCGAAGGGATAAAGAGCAGCTACATCGGTCGGTAGATTCACTCCGGTCCCTTTGTTTCCAGGCCTTACTCTCCTTTAAGGGGTCATGGAGGTGATGGTCCAACGGCCGTCCTGCCTCTGGCAGTCGATGTTGCAGGTCGTGTGCCGGGGGGAGGAGGCGCGAAACCTGGAGCTCTTGGCGTGGGTGCCGCCGACCTTCATGGTGACCCGGCTCGCGTTGCTGTAGAGCACCTGCCAATCAGTGGGCTGTTCCGAAAGCAGTGTGCCGCGCCATTGTTCGCTAAAGGCGTCGAGAGGAGGGCGGCCTGCGGAAGCCAGGTTGTGGAGAGCCTGCGACCAATTTTCCTGGTTGACCAGTTGGACCTGCTGTTTGATTAGCTCGAAGGCGCCGCCGGTGATGGGATCGGGGCCTGTATTGGAGGCGGAAGTCAGGCTCAAGGAACCTTGAGGGGTGCGCGTGCAAAAGAGGACCCAGCGCTGCCCCAGACCGCGCGCGAATAAGTCTTCACAACGGCTGGCTTCGGCTTCGACCGTTTCCGCCGCTTGCTCACCGTCCTTCAAGTAGAGCAGCACGCGAGTTTGACTTTCCCTTTGGATTTGGATGAGCGTTCCTTCTACCTTGTCGGCCGCGGCCGGCAGAATCAGCAACAGAACCAGCAGGTTGCAGAGCCAAAACTTGGCCGATGCTTTCATATTTGCAGCGGGCGGGTGGCCGTGGGCGAGGCGGTCTGGGTGGAAGCAGGCGCGCTTACGCCCAGGTCCCCCATCAGCTCAAACAGGGCCGCTTGCTCCAGGGCCGCTTCTTCCTCGGCTTTCACGTTCCACTCGCCACCGGCGATCGAATCGGCGGCCACGCGAGCCTTGCCTTGTGCCTGAGCCACGCGGTCGTCGAGTTTTTCCTCGAGACGCTCCAGGGTGGCTCCGCTGCCGGCCATGGAAAACGAAGTGGCGGTGGCGATTTCGGCGAGTTTGGCCTGGCTCTCGGCGATTTCGGCCTGGGACAGCTTTTGCTTGATGGTCTCGATACGGCGTTGGGCATCGCGGATATAGACGTCGCGCTGCTTGACCATGTTTTTATACATCGTGTCGGTCTGGGTAAACTGGGCTTCCAGCTCGGCCAGAGACTGGGAAAGATTCTTGGCCTGCAGAGCCAGCCGTCCGGCTTCTTCGTTCTTGCCGGCTTTGACCAGCACGGTGATGCGGCCCTTGAGTTTATCAAACTCGGACTTCTGTTTGCCGATCTGATTCTGCATTTTTTGCACCAGAGCCGCTTGTTGGGCCAGGCTCTTGTTGTAGGTTCCCACCGCTTCCTGAAACGAGACGATTTCCGCTTCCAGCAGCGCTTTGGGGTTAGCCGTCTCCAGGTTAGAAATAAAGAGGCTGAAAAAACCTTTGATGAGCTTACCGAGTCGACTGAACATAGAACCCTCCTACAGTAGCGAGGTCTTCCGCCCAACCTGGAGGGTCCCTGCGTGATGGGGCGGAACGGAGGCTGCTAGAAAACGAGTGGAGGAAACTGTGAATCTTCAACTGCTGGATTACAATGAATCGGAACGTGCGGATTATATGATGGTGGTGGCCTCCATGGCGGGACAGGATGGGGCCGTGACTTCCGAGGAAGTCTTCGCCGTGCGCCAGCTGAGCCTTCAGTATTTGTTGGGACCGGACGCGCGCGGCCGGGTGATGGCCGCGGCCGCCATTCCGCCGGAGAATCTGGATGGAATTTTGGAACGCCTGGCGGAGACGAACCTGCGCTACAGCTTGTTGCTGGATCTGGCCGGCATGGCCTATCGCGACGGCGTCTTCACCGAAGCCGAAGCTGCCGAATACAATCGGTTGTCGCAGCAGCTCCGGGTGCCCGAGAATCAGTCCAGGGCGGTTTTGGATTTTGCCGGAGCGGTGCTCAACCACAAAGGCAAGCCGGACGAGCATCTTGCGACTCTGGAGAAAGCCGGCATTCCCGGCGGAGTGGTTTCGCTGTCGGCCATCTTTATGTCTGTCAACTGATGCGGGCTCTTCTCTTCATGATGCTGACCGGCATGGCTCTGGGAGTGCCCGCTCCCGAGTGGCTGCCCCAGCAGGACTTAAGCCGCCGTCAGGAGTTCCTGGAGCGCCAGAGCGACTGGCGCAACGGGGCCGTGGTTTATCAGATTTTCGTGGACCGTTTCGCGCCCTCGCGCCACCTGGAGCAGAAGCTCTATGCCGCCCCGCGCAAACTGCGGGCCTGGAGCGAGAATCCGGTGGCGGGCAGTTATCTGAAGGACGCGGGCGTGTGGTCGCACGAGGTGGACTATTGGGGCGGGGACCTGGACTCGGTGCGCTCCAGGCTCGATTATCTGCAGGGTTTGGGTGTGGACGTCGTCTACCTGAATCCGATTTTCGAGTCGCTTACCAATCATAAATATGACGCCTGGGACTATCACAAGGTCGACCCCGTCTACGGGACGCGCCAGGATCTGGCCGATCTGGCCGCCGATCTGCACGGCCGCCAGATGCGCTTGATGCTCGACGGGGTTTTCAACCATGTGGGCAAGCGCAGCCCGTATCTCCAGGAGCATCCTGATTTCTTCAAGATGAAGGATGGGCAGCCGGTCAGCTGGTTGGATGTGGAAAACCTCCCGGAACTGCAGTTGGAGAACCCCAAGGTTCGGGACTTCATTTACGGCTCGCCCACCTCGGTAGTGCAGTCCTATCTGCGCCAGGAGAAGATCGACGGTTGGCGCCTGGACGTGGCCTTTGACCTGGGTTTCCGCTATTTGAGCGAGCTTACCAAAGCGGCTCACGAGGCGCGCCCGGGTTGTGACATCATCGGGGAGATTTGGAATTACCCCGAGGACTGGTATCCGGCCGTGGACGGTGTGATGAATATGCATGGCCGCATCGTGCTGCTGCGTTTACTGGAGGGCAAGATTCGCGGGCCGGTGGCCTCGGCCATGTGGGAGAGCATGGTGGCTGATTCCGGGTATCAGCATCTGCTCAAAGCCTGGTTGGTTTTGGATAACCACGACACCCCGCGCTTGAACCACATTCTCAAGCAGGGCTGGCAGGTGGAAATGGCCCGCATTCTGCAGTTCACCCTGCCCGGTTCGCCGGTGATTTACTACGGCAGCGAGCTGGACATGCCGGGCGGAGACGATCCGGCCAACCGGGCGCCTATGCGCTGGGAGCTGGCCACCGAGCAGAACAAGATGCTCCAGTTGCATCGCCGGCTCATCAAGCTGCACCAGGCGGAACCGGCTCTGCGCATCGGGGATTTTCGCCGCCTGCACTCGGATAAGGCCTTTGCTTTCCTGCGCAAGACCTTGAGCGCCAAAGAAACCATCGTGGTGGTCGCCAATCCCTCCGATCAACCGGTGGAGGAGTTCTTGCAACTGCGCGACGGTAAGCTGCAGGATGTGACCAGGATGGTGGATTTACTCGGTAGTTCGCTGGCTCCTACCATCTATGGCGGGTCCATCGAGATCACCTTGCAACCTCATCAGGTGGTGGTGCTCAAGCCGGATGTGACCCCGATGCCCAAAGGCTACGACCGTTACGATCGCATGCCCTAGCTCTAAGACATACCTGAAACAGGTTCGCAAAACTGGCCAAAGAGGTTAACAGAGAGTTCATAATCTGGCGATGTGTTTTGCTCCTGTTTCAAAAGCCCGGAGTAAGATAAGTCCATCGAAGCGCCCAATAAGCGCGAAGGTAAGTCCCCAAGTTGCTTGATCTGACAATCTAAGCTCCAATTTATACACTCTGATCTGACAAAAGAACGAACCCGCTGGAGACGTCTGGCGGGTTTTTTCTTTAGCCCGTCCCCGCTTTCAGGGTTTTTTAGGGCCTCCAGGCCATGCTTGGGGCGAATCAGAGTCGAGGAGTGCCCGCGTCGTGCAAATTCAAAGTCTTGGTCGTGCCCTGCCCACCCCGGTGTTCACCCCCAGAAGCCTGTCCGCCCAGTCTGAGGTGGCCGACGACGTGGTTCTGAACCGGCAACCCCAGGAAAAGCTGATCCCCAAGAGGATGCCCACGGCCGTGCCCTCCGGCGTTCCCAACCCCACCCCCGTCGAATTTGACCCCAAGGTGCGCCAGTGGAAAGACGACTCCATTTACTTCTTGCTCACCGACCGTTTTCAGGACGGCGACCCCAGCAACAACGTGGGGGTCAACAAAGAGGACATCAACCGCTGGCATGGCGGCGATCTCCAGGGGGTCATCGACAAGCTCGATTACATTCGCGATACCGGCGCCACGGCCATCTGGATCACCCCGCCCATGGCCAACCAGACCAGCTTCGTCGACTCCGATGGCTATCACGGCTACTGGCCCATCGACCACTTCAAAGTCGATGAACGGGTCGGCACCATGGAGAAATTCAACGAGTTCGTGGAGAAGGCGCACGAAAAGGGCCTCAAGATTCTGCTCGACATTCCCCTCAACCACGTGGCCTGGGAACACCCCTTCAAGAACGATCCGGATAAGCACGACTGGTTCCACCACAACGGCGACGTAACCGATTGGAACGACCAGTGGCAGTCGGAAAACTGCTCCATCTTCGGCCTGCCTGACCTGGCTCAGGAGAATCCGGCGGTCGAGAAATATCTGATCGAGGTGGGCAAGTTCTGGGCCAAGACCGGCGTGGACGGCTTCCGCCTGGACGCCGTCAAGAACGTGCCCATTTCGTTCTGGAACAAGTTCAATCAAGAGATTCACGCCACCGCCGGCAAAGATTTCTACCTGGTGGGCGAGTATTACCACGGCGACCCGACCAAGTTCGCGCCTTTCCAGAACGGCGACATGGACGGTCTGGTCGACTATCCGCTCTACTACACCATGGACGACGTCTTCGCCAAAGGCGGCTCCATGCGCCAGTTGGCCAATCGCATGGAAGAATGCGATCGCAACTATCCGCATCCCGAAATGATGTCATCCTTCCTGGACAATCACGACACCAAGCGCTTCCTCACCAAGGCCGGCGGCGACATGGACAAGCTGAAGCTGGCGCTGGCTTTCCAGATGACCATCAATCGTATTCCCACCGTGTATTACGGCACCGAGGTCGGCATGCAGAGCGACGACACCGGTTGGAGTGAAACCAGCCGCCGCGACATGGAATTTGGCGCCAACCCCGAGCTGCTGGCCTACACCCAGAAGCTGGGCGCCATTCGCAACGACTCGGTAGCTTTGCGCGAAGGCAAGCGCCTGGAGATGTGGCAGGACGATCAGATTTACGCTTTTGGCCGGGTGGCTGAGGGCGGCGAAGCCGTGGTCGTGCTCAACAACTCTGGCGACGGCCAGACGCGCGAGATCCCCGTGCGTCCCGAGAGTAAGATCCGGGACGGCACCGTGCTCAAGGAACTGCTCACGGGCCAGACGGTGACCGTGGAAAACGGGCGCATTCGCAGTCAACTGAACGGTAAATCCGCCGGCATTTACATGCCGTTGTGAGGCGGCGGGAGTTTCTAGCCGGTGCGGCCGCTCTGGCCGCCCTGCCGGCCGTGAAGGCGGCCGAGGCTCCCCGTTTGCTGATCCTGGGTGGAACCGGCTTCTTAGGCCGCAATCTGGCTGAGGAAGCCTTGCGCCGCGGCTACCAGCTGACTTTGCTGCATCTGCACGAGGATACCTCCAGTCTGGTGCAGGGAGCCACTCAGATCCTGGCCGACCGGAATAAGTCCTTGCCTTCGACTTTGAACGGCAAGAATTACGACTATGTCGTCGATACCTCCGGGCAGTTGCCGGCCTGGTTGGAGGAGTCCACTTCCAGGCTCAAGGACTGCGGTCGCTATCTGTTTATCTCCACCATCTCGGTCTACGAGCACTCGCGCGAGCCGATCAGCGAAGAGTCCCCGCTGGCGCCCACCGCCGACGTCCAGGTGGACACCATCGAGCCGGGCAACTACGCGGCTCGCAAAATTCTTTGCGAGCGCGCCGTGCAACAGAAACTGGGCTCACGGGCTTTGATTTTTCGCCCCTGCGTGATCGCCGGACCCTACGATAAGACCGACCGTTTCACTTACTGGGCTGACCGCGTGCGCCGGCCGGGACCGATTCTCGGCCCCGAGTCCCCGGACGAGACGGTGCAGTGGATCGATGCTCGTGACCTGTGCATTTTTGCTCTGGACGCCCTGGCCGCCGGGCGCGAGGGTGTGATGAACGTGGCCGGGGACTCTACTCGGTTCGGTACATTTTTCAATCTCCTCGGCCCCGATCTCCAGGTCACCTGGGTCCCGAGCGAGTTTCTGGAAAAGGCCGGGGTCCGACCCTGGCAGGACCTGCCCTTATGGGTCCCGAGTGATAGCGATAATGCCGGCTTCTCGCGGGTAGACAACTCCAAGGCTCGGGAGGCGGGATTGCGCACGCGAGCTGGAACTCAGACGGGCGCCGATACTCTGGCCTGGCGAGACCAGGATAAAACACCGTTGCGAGCCGGCCTTCCCGCTCAACGCGAAGAAGCCGTTCTCAGCGCCTTCAAGGCACATCGTACATAGGGTTGGGCAGTTTAAAGGCGGCTCCGTGGTAGCCGCCCTCCAGGTCGCTGGCCTGATCCCCAGGTTGAGCACGATGGTGTAGCCGGACTCGGCCAAGCGGCGTCCTTGCTGCCCGGCGCTCGGCAGATTAACCCGGGCCGGCCGGTTGGGCCGCGGCCAGCGAAGTGAGGAGGGCGAAGAAAGCGCAAGACTTGCGCATGGATCGAAAGGTTTCGCGCGGGTCTTGTCCAGTCCTGGGAATAGCGTGATAGAATAGCTACTATGGCAAACTCTATCGGTGGCAATAATCCCATCTTCAATCCTGGTACGCTGGAGAATCTGCGCCAGACGAGCGGCACGTCGGCCAACCAGACCAGGTTCTCGGCTCCCAAATCCTCCCGGCCGGAGCAAGAGAGTGGGGGAGTTCATCTTTCGGACGCCGCCCGCAAATCGCTGCAGGGTAAGCACACCGAGAATATCCAGGGCAAGGAAGAGCAACTGGCTCACCACGCCGGTCTGGGCGAGGAACTGAAACCCGAGTCCAAGCACGAGCAGAAGGTGGAACGCGGCAACGAGCGCGCTCAGGCGACAGTGGCCCAGCAAGGTCCGCACCCGGAAGCTCCCAGCGCGCCGGATTCGGCCGACAAGGTGCAGGCCCGCCTGACGGCCGCCAAACTGGCCGCTTATGACGATCCGGACACCGTTTATCAGCGTGTTTTGGAAGACGTGCCCGAGGCCAATCTGGAAGCCGCCGAGCGCGTGCTGGAGAACCAGATGAAGCAGGGCGTGAAGAAGATGTCCAATATGAAGAGCGGGCCCGAGGCCCAAGAAGCCGGCAAAATGGAGATGAAGCAGGCTTCGTTTCTGGCCGATCCCCTGGATATCCGCGGCTCGGGCAACGACCGCAGCCAGCCCCTGTCCCTGGAGTTTCCCGACGAAACCATGGAGATGGCCAAAGAAGCGGCCCTCGAGGTCGAGCAAGAGAACCTGATCGCCGGCTCGTAGTCCTTTCCATTAGGAAAGGCGGAATTGAGATCATGCGTAAGGCGTTTTTGTTATTGTGTTTGCTTTTGCTGGGAATGGGCCTGGGGCTCTCGATGGCCCGTCCCACCCGGGCCGATGGTTTGAACGGTTCGGTCACGGCCACTTCCCAGGAAGGCAAGCCGGCTTGCTGGGTGTTGCTGGGCAACAAGCTCTATTTCGTGGAGAAAGACTCCAGCGCGGTGCTCAAGGTTTCGGCCTCGGGCGTGCTTTAGCTCTAGAGGGGTTTGGCGCGCTCGGCCTCGGGGGTGGGGTCTTCGTAGTGGCGGGCGGGGTAGCCGCCGCGCGCCACTTTCCAGCCCAGCGGGATTTTTTCGATCTTCAGACCGCGCTCGTAAAAATGCGCGAGCACCAGTTGGCGGACCTTTTCCCAGGGTTCGGGGCCGGTCAGTTCATAGCTGGCGCCGGCCACCAACGGATGCTCGACGCGCTGCTGAAAAGTGAGTTCGTCATAAGCCACCCCGCGGCAAAGCCCGTTGGTCACCAACGGTTTGTTGCCGGAAATCGGATCATTAAAGAAATAGTCCAGCTCCGAGAAAGCCCCGAATCGTCCGAAGACCAGTCCGCCGGTGGCGTAGTAGCGGCGGGGATAACCGGGCCGGGCTTGAGCCAGCTTCTGGCAGCGCCGGTGGAAGGCCGATACCACCTCGTCCAGGTGGCGAGCCGCCTGGGAATCCGTGTAGGGGCGAGCCAGGGCGGTTTCCAGCTTATTGGGCCAGCGGCCCAGTTCGTTGCTGCCTACCGTGCGCTGCTCGCGGTAGTGTTCTTCTTTCTGGCGCAGCCAGGAACGAAGCGACTCGATGGATTCCAAAGAGGCTTCGGGCACGGGCTCGCGCAGGTTGTAGAAAAGGGTGGCCAGGTTTTCTTTGTAGATCTGATGGTTATGCTCAGTGAGATGCAGGATTCCCAGGATATGCGCGGCTTGACGGTCGCAGGCTTCCTGCCCGAAGGCCGGAACGCAGAGCACCAGTACTATGGCCAGCAGGGCGAATTTCATCGCTTGAGCAGTTCTGTGCGATGAAGCGCAAAGCCTGGCTGATTCTCGGACTGGTCCTGCCCGTGTTGGGCCAGCCTCTTTCCTTGCTGCAACGCGCTCAGAAGGTGTTTGCACCGCTGCCGCAGCGCATGGATGAAAAGGGTAAGATACCCGGCCCGGCTTTAATCGAGCTGGGGCGGACGCTCTTTTACGAAAAGCGGCTCTCCCAAAACAACACCATGAGCTGCAATAGCTGCCACGACCTGCGCTACGGTTTTGGGGCCGACGGGCGCCCGACTTCACCCGGAGCCGTCAGCGGGCGCGGCACCCGCAATGCTCCCACCGTCTACCACGCGGCTCTGCATTCCTGGCAATTCTGGGATGGGCGCAGCCCGACGGTGGAGAGCCAGGCGGGTTCCCCTCTCACCAATCCGGTGGAGATGGCCATGCCGGACGGTTTCGAAGTGGAAAAGCGGCTGCTGGCTGATCCCGGCTATCGGAGACTGTTTGCCCAGGCCTTTCCAGGCGACCCGCAGCCGGTGCGCTACGCCTACGTGATGCTGGCCATCGGTGCTTTTGAGCGCGGCCTGGTAACGCCGGCTCCCTTCGACCGCTATCTGGAAGGCGACGAGACGGCGCTGGATTCTCGGCAACTCAAAGGCTTGGAACACTTTCTGCGGGTGGGCTGCGCGGAATGCCATCACGGAGCCGCTCTCGGTGGCACCGAGCTGCGCAAGTTGGGGCGCAAAGAGGCCTTCGCCAGCCAGGATCGCGGTCGCTTCCTGGCCACCCACGCGGCCGCCGACGATGGAGTTTTCAAAGTGCCTTCCCTGCGCAATGTTTGCGAGACGGGACCCTATTATCACAACGGGCAGGTGCGCCAGCTGGAGGAAGCGGTCGCTCTGATGGGCCGCCACGAGTGCGGCCAGCAGCTCACCCCTCAAGAGGTGGCGGAGCTTTGTGACTTTCTTACCTCGCTGACCGGGGAAATTCCCAAGGACTATGTGCGCTCTCCGTAAAAGGTCTCTGCATGTCAATTTTCAAAGAGTTCAAGGAATTCGTCGGTCAGGGCAACGCCGTCGACCTGGCTGTGGGTGTGATTATCGGTAGTGCCATGACCGGCATTCTCAAGTCGTTTGTGGATGAGATGGTGGTGCCTCTGACAGGGCTGCTGGGCAAGGTCGACTTCGCCAACAGCTACCTGGTGCTCAAAGGAGCGGTTGCCGAGGGCTTGCCCCTGGCGGAAGCCCGTAAGGTGGCGGGTGCGGTGGTGCTGGGCTATGGCCAGTTCCTGACCGTGGCCTTCAATACGTTGATCCTGGCCTTCGTCGTCTTCCTGTGCGTGCGCACCATCAACCGGATCAAGAAGACCCAGGAAGCGGAAGAAGCCGCGGCCCCTCCCGAGCCATCGCCCCAGGAGGTGCTGTTGGCGGAGATACGGGATATTCTGGCTAAGCGAGAATCTGTTTAAGCAAGTCGGGGCGATCGCTGGTGATGGAATCGCAACCGGCTTCCAGCAGGCGCCGCATGTTCGCTTCGTCGTTGACCGTCCAGGTGTTGACCCGCAAACCCAGCGCGTGGGCCATTTCCACGTAGCCGCGGTCGACCACGCCGTAGTGGGGAGCGATCCAGTTGCAGCCGAGCTCTTTTTGAGCGGCCGGCACGTCGCTCTGGCCGCCCACTAAGAGGCCGGTTTGGATGGTGGCGTTCTGTTCGCGGAGCAGCTTCAATGATTGGCGTTCAAAGGAAATGACCACCACCTGGTCCAGCATGGCCTCCTCTGCCAGTTGCTTGAGCAGCACTGCCTCCAGCCCTTCGTAGCGCGGTCCTGTGGAAGGATGCTTGATTTCGACCAGCACTTTACCGCGGGCGGCTCGCAAGGCCTCGCGTAAACTCGGAATGCTGGGGTCGGCTTCTTTCAGTTGGGCCATGGTCATGTCGTGAACCACGCCCGGCCTGTGGCTGGTGCGGTCCAACGTATCATCGTGGATAACGGCCAGATCGCGGTCGCGGCTGAAGTGGATGTCCAGCTCGAAGGCGTCACAGCCTAGCTGGATGGCTTTTGCGAAAGCGGCCAGGGTGTTTTCCGGGTTCAATTTGGCGCCCCCGCGGTGGGCGACGTTCCAGGGCTTCATAGTGGGCCTTTCCTGGGCGGCCTCCAGCCATGGGGTCAGGGCGGCTGCAGCGAGAACTTGTCGACGAGTAAACATGGCGAACCGGGTTCAAGGGGCGAGCAGGACTTTCCCTGCCGGCCTTTCACCCATGGGAATGGCTTTGTTTGGGGAGCATGCCCTTTGGTATCGCTGGGGGCAGCGTTTCTTTCGCCTTCTGGTCCGGCCTTACTGGCCCGTTTCGTTTGAGGGTTTGGAGCATTTCCCGCGCCAGGGTGGGGCGATTTTGGCCGGCAATCATCCCACCGTGCTGGATGGCGGCCTGCTGGGTGTCTTTTCACCTCGGCGAGTGCGCTTTCTGATCGACGCCAAAGTTTTGCGCCTTCCTGTATTGGGGCATTTTCTCCGGGCGCTGGGCTCGATTCCCGTGGAGCGCGGCAGCCATAGCCTGCGCCATGCTCGGGGGGCGCTACGGCAGGGAACCTGCCTGGGCATTTACCCCGAGGCGGCGCCTACGGCCATGATGGCGTTGGGCGAGTTCAAGCGTGGAGTGGCCGTGCTGGCTCGGGACGTGCCGGGCATTCCGGTCGTGCCGGTGGCTATTGTGGGGACCCAGCCTTTATGCAGTCATGAGCATCTCTATGCACAGCCCGGACCGGTCTTACTGCGCTTTGGAGCGGCCCTCTATTGGAGGGAGGGCGACACCGTGGAGTCTTTCCTGGAGCGCCTCAAAGGCGCGCTGGATAACCTCTTGCTGGAGCCTCTACAAGAACGCCGCCGGCTCGGTCTGGGAACGGCTCTGAGCGGTTTCTTCTTGGCTCCGCCCAGTGCTGTTTTGCTGGCGCTGTCGCGCCGCAAGTTCAAGGAGTTGGATTGTCAGAAGTTGTCATGAATCAATTCTACTATTGCGTTACTTTTGAGGCGAGCCCATAAGGCAACAACTGAGGAGAACTCTCGAACATGCGTATTGTCCAGCTTGCTTGCGTATCCCTGGCCGCCCTGGCCCTGAGCGGCGCCGTTGCGGCCAAACCCCGCTGCGGCGGGAATTCGAACTACAACTATAACTACAATACCGGCTACAATAACGGGTGGAACCAGCCCTGCTATAACGGCGGCACCCAAAGTTACGTATTCTCTGGCAATGCCAACGCCAATGGCAACTGTAACTACAATCAGAACTATGGTTACTCCAACAACTGGAATAACAATTACCGAAACAACAACGGTTGGAACAACGCCGGCTGGAATAACAACAACGGGAATTACTGGTACGGCAACAACAATAACGGGCGCCGCCACCATCGCCACAATAATAACCACAATAGCCGCTGCCGCTAAATCCGGCGAAACACACAACGGGAGGTTTGGGAGGCCTGCGGTCCAAGGCGCGGGCCTCCCAATTTTTTAGAAGGGCGCGGCCGCTTCGAGGCGCAGCACCTGTCCTCGGTGAAGTACTTCTAAACAAGAGGCGTGCAGACGGAGGGGGCCGTCGCCCCCGCCGTAGAGGCGGTCTCCCTGAACCGGGGCCTGTAATCCCTGAGCGGCATGGACGCGAATTTGATGGCTGCGTCCGGTGTGCGGCCGAAACTGGTAGAGCGCGCCCTGGATTTGCTCGAACTCGGTCAGGCTTGGTTTGCCTTCTGGATCGATGCGATAGCGTCCGGGTTGACCAGGGTCGGGAGCCAGGGGCAGGTCCAGACGACCGGAGCGCTGCGCCGGCTGGCTACTGAGCAGGGCGCGGTAAGTTTTTTTTACGAGCTTTTGGGCAAACTGGCGCTGCAGTTCGCGCTGGCACTCCGGAGTGAGAGCCCAGAGGCACACTCCCGAGGTTTCCATGTCCAGCCGGTGGACCGGGAGAATTTGCGGGAACTCCCGTTGCAGCCGTCGCCACAGGCAATCCTGGTTCCAGCTCTGCCGGCCCGGCACCGTCAGCACTCCCGGTGGCTTGACGACCGCCAGCAACTCGTCATCCTGGTGGAGAATTTTCAGGGGTTGAAGACGCGCCAGCAAGGGGCCGATCAGAGGTTGGCAGCGTTCGGCGCAGGCGGCGTAAAATTCGCCGGGTCGGCGCGTCCCCTGAGCGGGACCCCACCAAAACTCGGCCATGGCCACCGGCGTGAGACCGGCGCGGGCCGCTTGAAACAGGAGCTTGGGAGCGCAGCACTCGCCGGTGCCGGTGGGTGGGCCGGCCGGGAAGAGCGAGGCCAGGGACCAGCCCTGACCGGCCGAGAGAGTTTGCGATAGCTCGTCGTGCATTTGCCGCTGCAGGTTGGCGGAGAGTTGGCGGCGCTGTTTCTTCAGTTCAAGGATGCGAGTCCGCAGTTCCGCCACCTCGTTTGCCAGCGGCTCCAGCTCCGCCCGGCGCCGGGCGCGCAGATGCCGTCGCGCGGTGCTCTCGCGCTGGCTTTGCAGGGTCAGCCGGGCTTCCTCCCCGCCCTGGCGGCGTAAATCGTCGCGCCGTGCTTTGGCCAGACGGCAGCTTTGTTGAAACTGGGAAAGCCGGTCCTGCCAATCCGCCTCGAGCTCGCTCAGCCGCGCGAAAGCCGGGTGCGCCGCCAGGGACTGCAGCTCGAGCTTGAGTTGGTCCAATTGGGCCGGTACCGGGCTGGGAGCGGGCGTATAGATGGGCGGAGCCCAGCCTGCTTGTGGCTGTGTGCCGGAGAAAGCCCGCAAAACAGCTCCTTCAGCCGTCAGCAAGAGGCCGAACATCTTGCCTTCGGCCAGTTCGGGTAACTCCCGCATCAGCTCGAAGGCCGCCCTTTCAGCTTCTACCGTGCGCTCCAGGCGCAGCAGGCGGCCGCTCTGGGGGCAGGTTCCTTGATAATGATAAGGGTCGCGCAAAAGTTTATCCAGTTTGTTAAATTTGAGCCGTCTGTTTTATCGCTGTTTATGGAGAAGAAGTTAAAACTGTATTATGTTCGCTGTACAACAACCCACCACTGGAACCCTGGATACCCTCGGAGGCTTCGGCTTCCCTCCCACCGCCCTTCCTCCCGGCCTGGGAGGATTCGGCAACGCAGGCGCTTTGCAGCGTGTCGGCACCCCCGGCCTCAACCTCACTTCGGTGAACTTCGGCGGGGTTCCTGATCCCGGCGCCGCTCAGATGCTGGCTCTCAGTCAGCAAACCAACCAGTTGTTGTTGGGCATGATGTCATTGCTGCTGGGACTGATGTCCAATCGCTCCAGCGGCGGTTCTTCGCCGTTCGCCTCCTTGATGGGCGGTAGTGACGCGGTTTCCAGCGCCGGTGGCGGCTCGGTTTCGGGCGGCGGCTCGACCGGCTCGACCGGTTCCACCAGCTCCACCAGCAGCACCGGGGACTCGCCCAAAGTGGCCAACCCCAAGGTGCAGAAGCTGATGGACGCGGCTCTGTCCAAGCAAGGCGCTCCCTATGTGTTCGGCGCCGCCGGTCCGAACAAGTTCGACTGCTCGGGCCTGGTCAGTTGGGCTCTGGGCCAGGCCGGCTCCAATGTCGGCCACATGAACGCCCGCGGCTTGCAGGCCCACTACAAGAACAACAAAGTTTCCAAAGAAGAACTGCAGCCCGGCGATCTGGTCTTTTTCTGGTCGCCCAACGATCGCGGTATCCCCCCGGGGCAGGCCAGCCACGTGGAAATTTATCTGGGTAACGGCATGACCATGGGCACGGACAACGCCAAGGAAGGCGCCAAGAAGGAGCCGATCAACTGGTCGACCTTTATCGGCGGAGCCCGCCCTCCCGAACTTCAGTAAGTCAATTGATGGCCCGGCTTATTCAAAACCAGGCTGAGGACATGCGTTTCGTCTCGATAGCAAAGGCGCAGATCCAAAAGTCTGGGGAGTAAGGCCGCGTCTACTTCCAGCAGCCGAGTCGGGCTGGGGCAGGCCTCCAGTAATCCGATCTCGGCTGCGCTCATTTCGTAGATCTGCTCCTGACCGGGCCAGCGCCGGTCGATAATGCGCCCGTCTTCCCGGTGCAGGCTGCGCTTTTCCGGGAACTTCCAGGCATTTTTCCAGGCTTCCACTTTGCGTTCCAGGGCCTGGTAGCGCTGGTGGTATTCGGGCGGGCGATCGTCGGGCGGTAGGGCATAGAGGTAGGCGATCTTGCGTATTTCCTCGGCCGGCAACTCATAGATGTAGGAATAAACCTCGAACGGTTCGAGGTTTTCGATTTCGCCAAAGAGTGGACTGAAACGGTCGGGACGCACTTCGCAACAGGCCTGGGGTGGCTGCAGGTGCATCAGTGAATGAGCCAGATCCCGTTGTTCCACCAGATCTTCGGTGCGCTCGCCGGGGTGGCGCAGCAACAGGTTCCAGGAAAGGCGGATGCCGTTTTCGCGAGCCGCCTTGAGCACGAAGATGTTCTGGATGGCGCGCTGGCCTTTGCGCATCAATTCCAGCACGTGGTCGGAGAAGCTCTCGATGCCCGGCTGCACCCAGTGCACCCCGGCGGCGCGCAACAACTCGAAATGGGCGCCCTTGAGATTGGCCTTGACTTCCCAGAAGAAGCGCAGATCCCGGCCTACCAACGCGGGCAGCAGGTCCTTGAGGTGCTTGGGCGCGATGATGTTGTCCACCATCTCCACGGTGCGGGTTTGGTAGCGTTGGCTCAACTCGTCAATCTCTCGCAACAGGCGTGCAGCTGATTTGGCGCGATAGTTCATGCCGCTGCCGTTGAGTCCGCAGAAGGTGCAATGCTTGACCTGGCCCCACCAGCAGCCACGCGACCCTTCCAGCGTCAGGGTGGGGCGGACTTCGGACAGGGCCGGCCAGGCCGCCAGGCCCTCGAAGCAGTCGGCAAAGTCGGGATAGGCCAGATCGTCCATCTGGCTGATCTGGCCACGCCCGGGGCGACGGCCGCGGCAGCCCACCTCGGCCGGTAAAAGCTGGTGAGGAATATGAGCGCCGTGTTCACAGGCCAGCTCGTAGAGGCGGCTGATGCAGCCCTCGGCTTCGCCCGACACGGTGTAGTCGACCCAGGGGAAGTTCTCGATGGGCTCGGCCAGGGAACCTTCTAAGTTGGCTCCGCCCATGATGGTGACCAGTTCGGGGCGCAGTTCCTTGAGGCGGCGTAAAATGGCCAGAGCCGCATTGTTTTGCTGGAAGGTGGAGCTACAACCGACCACTTTCGGGTGGAAATCCAAGATCTCGCGGCACACTTCTTCCAAGTATTCCGGTAGCAGTTGGAGCGCAGCCCGCAACAACTCTAATTCCCTGGGCGGATAATTGCGTTTGGCGTGTTCCAGGTAGCCGAAATCCCACTCCCGGCTGGCGCGCACAAAGCCCGAAAATAGCCATTCTCCCGTTAAGGCTTCATAGTCGCGATGCACCCAGGCATAATTTTCCAGGCCCACCCTTGCGGCCAGGCGATGATCCGCGTATAAAATACGACATTCGTGTCCGTCTCTCCGAAGTTGGCCCTTGAGCAGGCTCAAGCCCAAGTTGGGGCGCCCTAACGAAGCAAAGGGGGGGTTGACCAGAAGAATCACGGAGGGAAATTCTTGAGGAAGGGTTAGCGCCCCTCCGGCTGAGAAGTAAGAGAAGGAACGATGTTCAATTCGGGATATCAGCTCAAGGTAATCGAAGGACCCGGCTATGGTCGCATCCTTCCCTTGAGCACCGAGGAGATTCGCCTGGGGCGAGCCGCCGACGCCCAGGAGCCCTGCGCTCCCAACCATTTCGTTTTTTTCGAGGGAACCGTTTCGCGGGTCCATGCCCGCCTGATCTGGGAGGATCGTTCCAAAGTCTACCATATCCAGCACCTTTCCAAGACGAATCAGACCCGAGTCAACGAGAAAGTCATCCAGAACCAGGTCCTGCAGCTGGGGGACCGCATCGTGATGGGTAAACTGATTCTTGAGGTGCAGAAGGCGCCCAAGGCCGACCACATTCGCAGCAATATTCTGGAGTTGCCTCCGGTGCTCAAAGCCAATTCATTACTCAGCAAAGATGAGGCCGAAAAGGCCGTGCTGCCCGCCAATCTGTGCCGTGAATTGCCCGCTGACCTGGCCGGGCGCAGACTGGGACCTTATCAACTGATCAAGGAACTGGGGCGCGGCTCGGTCGGCCGCGTCTACCTGGGCCGGCATGCCAGTTGGGATTTGACCTACGCGATTAAAATTCTGGCTCCCGAGGTGATCAAAGACGCCAGCGTGCTGCAGCGCTTTCAGATGGAAGCGAAAGTCGCCTCCTCGCTACGCCATCCCAATATCATTCAGGTGGTCGACATTTGCGTGAGCGACGGCTTCGTCTTCCTGGTCATGGAGTGCCTGAGCCCGCGCAGCCTGCAGACGCTCATCGATGAATATAAGCGGCCGTTTCCCAACAAGCGTATCATTACCATTCTGGAGCAATTGCTCAGTGCGCTCGAGCATGCCCACGGCAACGGAGTGGTTCATCGCGATGTCAAGCCCGGCAACATTTTGATAGACGAAAGCAAGGATATTATCGCGCTCACCGATTTCTCCATCGCCAAGGTCAAGGACGGCGTGCGCATGACCAGCACGGGCGTGCTCTTGGGCACGGTGGAATACATGGCTCCGGAACTCTTCGAAGGCTTTTCCGCCGACCCGCGCACCGATATGTACGCGGTTGGAGTCATTCTTTACGAATTGATGACCGGCATTCCGCCTTTTCGAGGGCGCACCACCGCCGAAGTGGTCAAGTCGCAACTGTTGACCCTGCCGGCTCACCCCAAGACCTACAATCCCCACGTTCCCGACTGGCTGGTGGAATTGGACTTCCTCTTATTGCAGAAGAATCCCGAGCACCGCCTGAGCTGTGCCCGCGACGTGCGCAACCAGCTGCTGGCCTATAGCCAGACCTTGTGAATTACAGTAAAGCGGCTTCTTGAGCGGCCAGTTGCGCAGCCAGTAATTGCTTCTGGGCCTCCAGTTCCCGATCGGTTAACCCGGGTACCGAGGCCCCCGCGCGGATATTTCCCGTTTGGAAGTCAACCAGGTTGATGGATTCGGTCGGATCCGTGGGTAAATGGTATAATTCGAATTCCTGGGGAACGCCGCCGGTGGGGTCAAAGTAGCGCGAATATTTCCAATCTCCGGTCATCAGCGAGCGAATTCGATTCGGTTGTGCGATCGGTCCCGGCGTGAGAGTGGTTACGGTCTGCCGGGTTTGTTCGACCAGATCCAGGAATACGCCGTAGCCTTCAAAGCCCTCGTTCTGCGGATTGATGGTGGTCATTTCAGTGATGGCGTCGGCCGCCATGAAGAGAACGCCGGGTCGCGGCTCCCCGTTGTTGCCGGGAATGGGACCCTGGCCACCGGTGCTGCGCACGAAGGCACTCAGATCGCTTCCCACCAAGGGGTGACTGATATCCTGGTTGGGAATGCGGGAAGCCAGCAACGGCCAGGTCGATTTGCCGAAGCCGGCCAGGCCGAGCAGAGTCGGCAGCAAATCGATGTGCGAGGTGGGTTGAGTGAGTTCCAGCATGGTATCGGCACTGGGGTTTAGCAGAGGAGAAGAAACCACCATGGGCACGTGGATGGACTCCTCGTAGGCGCTGTGCCATTTTTGGATCTGGCCGCCGTGAGAGCCGGCATAGTCGCCGTGATCGCAGGTGAAGACCACGATGGTGTTGTCGGTCAATCCGGATTCATCCAGGGCCTGCAATACTCGGCGCATGTTCAGATCCGAGAGGTAGTGCAGATAGGTCCACCATTGCCCGTAGGCCAGCAGCCATTCGTCTCCTTTGGGATTGAGCGGGTAGGGCAGGGCGCTGGCGGAGCGCAGGGCCTCCGGTTGAATGGATTTGAGAGCCAGGCCCAGCTTGATGGCCATCTCGGCATGGCAGCGGGGCTTGCTGCTCAGATCTTCGTGGAGGGTAGGCGGAGCATTGTAGGCAAACTGCGGGAAGCCGTCGGGATTGAGCGGCACCGGCCCCGAGTCCGGAGGCGGGCAAGAGGCGGTATTAAAGGGCGGAGCAGCGCCCGTGACCGGGTTGCTGATGGCTCCCGGCGCGGGAATGGGAGGGATGACCGTCTGGTCGGCTGGCGCATCCTGCACGCCCCGGCCCTGGGGCAGGAACCAGGGAATCGGCCAGTTGGAGACGTCGTGGGGATTGGTCAAAGAGGCGACCGCGAACCACGGTTTCTCGTCGGGCGCGGCCGTTCCCTTGGACTTCAGGAAATCGGCTGCGTCGGAAGCGAATTTGGGGTCGCGGTAGACGCCCATGCTGGCGGGATTGGAGCCGTGCGGCTCGGGACCGTCCCAAGCTCCGAAGGGGAAGCCCCAGGGGCCGAGGTCATCGCACGCTTCGCTGACATGCCACTTGCCGAAGTAATGGGTGGTGTAGCCGGCCGCCTGAAACCAATCCCCGATGGTGGGAATCCCGTTGGGGTCGAGGAAGACGAAGCCCGGATCGCTGCCTTCCTTGAAAATGCCGGTCGTGGAGGTGACGCCGTGGACGGTCGGATATTGGCCGGTCAATAAGCTGCTGCGGCTGGGCACGCAGGCGGCCGAGGCCACGTAATGGTTGCGCAGCACGATCGCGTTCTTGCGCAGGCGCATCATGCCTTCAAAGAAGCGAGTCATCGAATTGTTGGGGGACAGTTGTTTGGAGAAGCCGAGCACCTGGCGGAGGTCCGGGATTTCGCCGCTATTGTCGGGATATTTAGGCGGCAAGCGAAATTCGTCCATCAGCACCAGCAAGATGTTGGGACGGACTTTCAACGGATTGTCCGCGCCGGGAGCCCCGCCTGGAAAACCCTGGCTGGCGGAATCGCTGGAGCATCCGGAGGCGAGCAGGGTCGGGGCCACCACCGCTCCGCCCACGGCCGCCAGGGCCATTTCCAAGAATGATTTGCGGCTGAGCTTTTTATTCATTACCGAGTTCTCCCACAGCATTTCTTGTATTTGATCGATTTCCCACAGGGGCAGAAGTCATTCCGTCCGGCTTGAGTAAAACCTTTATATAAAGCTACTGCATATTTCATGACCTCGGCGGGGGAGCGTTTGGCCTTCAATTGCTCGGCCATGAAGCGCATATAAGGGTCGACGTGACGGAAGAATTGGAGGTAACCAGCGCAAAGGTAGTTCAGCCCTTCTTCACCATCGGCCGTGCGCAAGAAGCGATGCTTGGGACATTCCCCATTGCAGGCGAAGCGCACCTCGCACTGGCGGCACTGGCCGGGCAAGGCGTCGGCTTTGGCGTCGCCAAAAATTTTCTGCGGTTCCGAGTTGACCAGCGAAAGCAGGGGAGACTCCAGGATGTTGCCCAGGCGATTCTCGGGGTAGACGAAATGATCGCAGGAATATAAATCTCCATTATGTTCCAGTGCCAGGGCGGCGCCGCAGCGTTCGCGGAACCAGCACAGACTCTGGGGCATCTTCATGTAGGACTCCAGGGTGATGTCGAAGAGTTGAACGAAGCGTTGGCCGACATCCTTGAGCACCCACTCATCGAAGATGCGGCACAAGAAATTTCCGTATTGCTCGGGCCGGACGGACCAGTCGCTGACTCTGGCCTGGCCGCCGTGCTGAGGCGAGACCAGATTCAGGCCATCAGGAGCCGGACTTTCGGCCACCCGCTCGACCACCGGAATAAATTGCATGACCAGACTGCCGATCGATTTGAGAAAGCGATAAACTTCCAGCGGCTGGCGCGAATTCTGGTCGTTCACCACCGTCAGGGTATTGAAGTCTACCTGATGCTTGTGGAGAAATTCCAGTCCGCGCATCACCCGCTGGAAACTGGGACGTCCCCCCCGATCCACGCGGTAATGGTCGTGCAGCCCTTCCGGTCCGTCGAGGGAAATACCGACCAGAAACTCATGCTCGGCGAAGAAACTGCACCATTCGTCATCGAGCAAGACCCCATTGGTCTGAAAAGCGTTGATGATGCGCCGCTCGGGCCCATAGCGTTTCTGCAATTCCACCACTTTGCGATAATAATCCAGGCCCATGAGGGTGGGCTCACCGCCCTGCCAGGCGAAAGTGACTTCATTGATGGTTTGCGCTTCGATATGCTGGCGAATGTAGGACTCCAGGGTTTCCGGAGCCATCTTCCAATTTCTTGCGCCGGGGTAAAGACGTTCTTTTTCGAGATAAAAGCAGTATTTGCAGTCCAGATTGCAAATCGGACCGGTGGGCTTGGTCATAATATGGAATGCCGTAACGCTCACAGGCCCTACGGTTTGCGCAAAGCCAGGACGAGCCCTGCAAAAAGAAGCGAGACTCCCAGAATGTGGATATCCAATCCGAAAGGTTGGCGGTGCAGCCAGCTCTCCCAGCGGCCAAAGCAGCCACAGTTCAGACCGAGTCCCTGGAAACGGCTCCACAGCAAGAGGCCGCTGAACAGCCCGAAGAGCAAAGTGGCCCACCAGTGCGCCGCGCGAGAGCACCTGACGATCAGCGCTGCCCCCACTACCAGTTCGAGGGCCGGCGCGAAGTGAACCAGCCCGGGCAGCCAGAATTCTGGAAAAATACGGTAGCCCCGTAGCGCCAACAGAAAGCGGTGGGTATCCATTATTTTCGGCAACGAACTGAGCACGAGCACCAGTCCGATGAAGCGGAGCAAGCTCCTTTTCATGGCCGGGACAGGGGAGGATCGAGCAGAATCATAACCGGTTCGCTTTGATAAGCGGCCAGGGCCCGGGCTGTCTTGACGGTTTCGGCCAGACGGTCGCCGTAGACCACCACCCGGCTGGCTCCATCTTGCAGCGGAGTGGGCACCACCGGGTCGGCACCGGGCACCGAATAAGCCCCCGCCAGGTGATTGCGCCGGTACTGCTCCGGCCCGCGTGCATCCACCAACAGGTAGCCCCGCCCCTGGATGCCGGCCCAGCGGACCTCTACCGGATCCACCCCGGGCTGCGATCTCCAGGCCAGACCGGCCGCCAGCAGCAGGGCCAGCAGTCCGAGCCCCAAGAACTCAGCCCGGTCTCTAGTCCGGTTGGGCGGCCGTTCTCTCAAAATAATCCCAGTGCAGCCGGGCACTTTTGTCCCAGCTAAAGGTTTGGGCCCTCTTCAGGCCGCGTTGGCGAAGTTCGGAAGCCAGTTGCGGGTTGTCCAATACCTGGACTAGTTTTGCGCGGAGGTCATCCGCATTGTGCGGATCGAAGAGTAAGGCCGCGTCGCCGGTCACCTCGGGCAACGAGGTCGCGTGCGAGCTGATGAGAGGGGCGCCGAGCAGCATGGCTTCCAGGGCGGGAAGTCCAAATCCTTCGTGGAAAGACGGAACAACGGCTACGCTGGCGTTGGCGTAGAGGCGGCGAATTTCTTCGTCGGTCAGGCCGCTACGCCGTTCCACTCCGGGGGGGGCGGGATTGAGTTGCGGGCAGTCGGAGCATACCACTACCAGGCGGCAGCGCTCTTCCAGGCCGCGAAACGCCTCCAGCAGTGTATGCAGGTTCTTGTGGGGCTTGGGGTTGGTGACGCAGAGCAGGTAGGGTCTGCCGGCCGGTTCGGGGGCCAGCGGCTCGCCCTCCAGGCCGCCGTGGTAGATGACCAGCACCCGGTCGGCCGGGAAGCCCAGGTATTTTTGCATTTCTTTGGCGGTATGGCGGGAAGCGGACAGCACCGTATGGGCCTGGCGCACCGTCCAGCGGGCCACCGTGGTCAGGTAGACGCGCACCAGAGGCGAACGGGGGTAATGCCAGGGGATCAGGTCGTGCACGGTCATGGAGTAGCGTTTGGGGCACCAGATGGGGACGGCCAGCGAAGGAAAGTGGACGTGGTCGTAGTTGCTCTTACGCAGCAGCCGGTAGAATTCCAGGTGTTCGTAAAGGCTGAAGGGCTTGGAGCGAACTTTGACCACGTTGACCGGCAGCGCCTTCCAGCGCTCGGGATTGCGCGCGGCCACGCTGATCTTGTGCTGCGGCCGGTGGCGTGTGCCCCATTCGATGATGGTGTAGAGATAACGGGCGATGCCGTGCAAATGGGGAGTGTCGGCCATACGGCCATCCACGAATAGATGCATGGCTCAGGCTTTGAGACGTTAGCCTTCGCCGCCTTCTTCGACTTCCTCGGCCTGCTCGTGGGCTTTCTGGTTTTGCTCGGATGGGGTCAGTTCCTGGCCCTGGTTGTTCTGAGTGGTCGGGGGCTGCTCGGGCTGGCCCGGTAGACCGCGGGGACCGGCTTCCTCCTGGTTGGGCTGCTGGGTGCGGCGCTCGATGACCTGGCGTAGCTGCTCGGTGGGTCCGCGACCTTCCCTGGTGGAGGCGGCTGAATCGAGCATCTGGCGGGCGGCGGCGGCGGCTTTGGGGTCGCCGGCCATTCTTTTGTAAAGCTTGCCCAGGGCGTCGCCGCCTTTGGGACCGCTGGAGCCGGCCAACTGCATTTTGACTTCCGAGGTGGCCGCCTGGGGGTTGGCGGAGAGATTGCCGTAGAGGTCGGTGAGGGCTTTGCGACCTCCCTTGCTCTTGGCGGCGGTGGCCTCCAGGGCCACCGCCGCAGCGGCCGCCTGCGGGTTCTTGGCCAGATTGTTGTTGAGCTTCAGCTTGGCGGCCAGGCCCTCGGGAGTGCGCGTGGCGGCGGCCTGCATGGCTATGGCGGGACCGGCCGAAGTGGCAAACCTGGCCTGGTTCTCGTTCATCTTGGTGATGGCTTCGAGACCCTCTTTGGTATCGCTGGCCGAGGCCTGCAGCTTCATCTCGCTGGCGGCCGCTTTGGGGTCCTGAGCCAGGCCCTCGTTGTAACGAGCCAGGCCGGCGCGGCCCTCTCTGGTGGTGGAGGCAGTGGCGCGCATGGCCATGGCCGCCGCGGCTGCTTCCGGGTCTTTGGCCAGGTTGGTGTTGAGCGTTTTGAAGGCTTCGCGGCCCTGAGCCGACTCGGCCGCCGTGCCCATGAGTACGGCCTGGCTGGCCGCGCCGTCCGGGCTCTTGGCCAGGTTTTTGTTGAGTTCGGTGAGGGCTTTGCGGCCCGAGTCGGTGGAGCTGGCCGAGGCGTGTAGCTCCACCGCCGAAGCGGCCGACTCCGGCGTTTTGGCCAGGTTGCGGTTGAGTTGGGCGTAAGCGGCCATACCGCCGCCGGTTTTGCTGGCGGTGGCCTGGAACTCGGCCACCGCGCTGGAGGCACCGGCGTCTTTGGCGGTGTTGTGGTTGAACTCGGTAACCGCCTTGAGCCCTTCGGGGGACTGGCTGGCGGCAGCCTGCATGGCCATGGTGGCGCCGGCGGCGGCTTTGTCCTTGGCCAGGCCCTTGTAGAGGCCCTCGATAGCCTGGCGGCCTTCGCCGGTGGAGCTGGCCGCGGCCTGGACGGCCATGGCCGCGCCCGCGTCGGCCGAATCTTTGGCCAGGTTGGCGTTGAGCTGGCCCACCGCGGCCCGCCCCGCGTTGCTTTCGGCCGCTTTGGCCTGAAGCTTGACGGCCGAGGTGGCGGCCAGCGGGTCCTTGGCGATGTTCTGATTGAGCTTGCGTTCGGCGGCGGCGCCGTCGGCCGTGCTGCTGGCCATGGCGTGCATCTTGACGGTGTTGGCCGCGCTTTCGCCGCCCTGGGCCATCTTGTTATTGAACTGGGTGACGACCGCTTTGCCTTCATCGGTGTCGCTGGCCGAGGCCATCATGGCCACCTGTCCGGCCGAGCCGGTGGCGCTGTTGGAGAGGTTTTTCATCAGCTCGCCGGAGCCCTGACCCTTGACCTGGATTTGCAGGGCGGCGGTCGATGCCTGTGGATCTTTGGCCAGGTTGGAGAACAGATCGCCGAGGGCGCCCGCACCTTTTCCGGTGCGGCTGGCGGTGGCCCAGGATTCGGATAGTTGGCCGCCGTTGGCGGCGTCGGCCTTGTACATTTCGCCGAGGGCGGCCCGGCCTTCGGGAACCTGCGAGGCGGCCGCGTGCAGAGCCACCCCGGAACCGGCGGTGGTGATGTCGGAATCCAGGCTTTTGTTGACTTTGGCGATAGATTCGGCGCCGCCTCCACGGGCGGCAGCCGCTTGCGCTTCCACGGCCGCGGCGGCGGTGGAGGGGTCCTGGGCCAGATTGGATTGCAGAGAGGCGATGGCGTCGCGGCCGCCTCCGGTGGCGGCAGCCTTTTCCTGCACTTTGGCGTCGGCCGCGGCCGCGCCCGGGTTGCTGGCCAGGGCTTTGTAGTAGTCTTTCATGGCGGCCTTGCCCTCACCGCTGCTGGCGGCGTTGGCCTGCACCTGGGAGTACTTCTCGGAGAGCTTGGAATTGTTGGAAATGGCTGACAGGTAGTTCTGGCCTTCACCGGCCATGTTGTCGGCCATGGCCTTCTGATTGGCGGCCGAGAGCGAGGTATTCTTGCCGATGGTGTCGAGCAGGCGGGCTTCCAGTCCGGCGGTTTTGCCGCTGGAGATGTTGCCGCGCAGGCGCAGCAGTTGACCGGCGGAATCGGGTTCGCCCATGAGTTGGGCCAGCGCTGCCGAGGGAGCCATGCCGCCGGGAGCGGCGGCCAGGTCGCTGGTCAGCCAGCTGAGGAAGGAAGTGGCTTTGTTGTTATCTCCCATGGCCTCGGCCAGGCGGGTCTTGGGATCGCGGGCGTTTTCCTGGTCGCGGGCTTCTTGAGCCTGCTTGAGCTGGGCCAGTTGCGCGACCATGCCTTTGGTTTTCTCGTTGAGCGGGCCTTTGAGGCCAAGTTCTTGGACGACTTTGTCCTCAGCGGTGAGCTCTTTCTTTTCGGCCGGCTGCTGCTCGGCTTTGTCCGTCCGGTTATGAGGAGCGGTCCAGGCCGGGAATTCGGCGTTTTCCACCAGGCGTTGGTCACCCACGGCGGCCTGCAGATTGGGGATGTAGTTTTGGCCATCGATGGGGTTGCCGTTCAGTTCGGCGGTGGGCTGCAGCCCAAGGTTGGTGCGCATCGGCACTGTATTTTGAGGGATTCGGATTGGCAACGGATCCATAGGGCCCCACCTTAGAGATTTTTTATTTATTCACTTCCGGCATGGGTTTTGTCTATAGGCGAGGGGTCGCTCAAGTTAGGTCTTTGGACCTATGGCCAGTAATTAGACCAGTCGTTATATTTTGAGTGTAGCAAACGAGCGAAGCGCTCGGACGGGGACCCTCCCCGATAAATATATGTAGACTAGTCTACATTTGAGGAGTATGAAGAGATGAAGAAGATGATTGCCGCCGGACTGATGATGCTTTCGCTGGGAATGGCCGCCGTAGCCGAGCCGGTTGAGAAGAATGCCACCAACCAGCCTGTTCCCGCGCCCGTGGTGACCACCACCACCCCGGTCACTGCGCCCCAGCCTGAGGGGAAGAAGGAGCAGGCCCCAACCCAATCGGCTCCGGCCAGGGAAAAGAAGCCGGTCGAGCTCAACTTCCGCAGTTTCTAAAGTTTGCCGAGCCGGGCTTGGGCCCGGGCGGCCACGCCCAAAACCCCAGTATCAGCCTCGCCGGACGCAACCCGGCGGGGCTTTTTTTTCTGATTCTTATGGGCGGGCTTTGATCTCGGCGGCCCATTGATGCAGGCTGTCGATACGCTGCTGGGAGGGCGGGTGATCGCTGAAGATTTGCTCGATTCGGACGGGAATGTCATGTTTGTTCCCGGAGACTTCCATGAGGTGTTTCATGGCTTCGGCCGCTTTGTCGGGATCAATGCCCATGCGGGCGATGTGCTCCTGACCCAGCTTGTCGGCTTCGGTTTCCTTGACCTGGCCATAGCGGTTGCCGATGAGGTCATCCCCGGCGTTCAGAGCGAATTTGGAAATGTTCCATTGGCGGAAACTGAGAGGCAGGGTAATGAGTTTGCGCAGCAGCGTCTCGCCCATCTTGTCCACCGAGTGGCGTTGTTCCACGTGGGCGATTTCGTGGCCGAGCACGAAAGCCAGCTGGCCGTCGTCGGGAAATTTTTGCATGAGGGCGCGGGTGGCGTAGACGTTGCCACCGGGCAGGGCCATGGCGTTGACCATGTCGGTGTCGAGCATTTTGAAGCTAAATTTGATGTCCTGGCGAGTCGAAGTGCCGGCCAGGCGCTGGCCGATCGAGTCCAGGCGCGCCTGCTGCTCCGGGTTGTTCCAGACTTTATATTGCTTCTCCAGTTGTTGAGAGGCCTGTTTGCCCAACTCCACTTCGTCGGAGGTGGATAGCCAGGTCTGGCCGGGCATCTCGCGGACTTGTACCTGAGCCTGGGGGGCGCCCAGCAGGCCGCCGGCCACGCCGGCCGCGGTCAAACCGAGCATCACGCCGGCTCCGATTTTGACTTTGCGTGAAATGGAGACTTTGTCGCCGCTCTGATCTGGAGGTTCCGGTGCTTGAGGGGGAGGCGTGGACGGACCCGGATTTGGGGAGGCCAGCGGCGACAGGCGAGAAAAAGCGTGAGTCCGCGAAACATTCATGATGTCAGCAGTAAATTCCGAGGGCCTGAAAATCTTCTGAAAGGCGATTTTCAGGACTTTTTCCGGGTACTGCGGTTAGTCTAGGTTACTGTGATCATCGCTCGCCATAACGGAACGCCGCCACTGCCCAAGCGCTTGCCCAAACCGGCTACGATTCCTCCGGAGCCGGCCCAGACGCCCACCCCCCCGCCCGGTAAGGGCGAGGTTTTTTTGCGTTCCAGCGGAGCGGCGGCGCGCAAGTTGTCGCAAATCGGCGGTTTTACCAATGGCGCCTCCTTCGGGTACCTGGGGGGCGCGCTGGCGGCTTCCTCGCTGGGAGCTTCGGGACCGGTGTGCTGGGTGGCGGCTCTGGCTTCGGCCGGGGTAGGCGGCGTAGCCGGCTACAAGGTCATGGGTAACGTCAGCGACTGGGCCGGCAGAAGCGCCGCCAGGCTGAGCCCCAAGCATGCCTTGGGGGCTGAAGTGGCTGGTCGAACCGCGCTCAACCTGGCCGCGGATCTGGTTTTAGGCTCACCCGTTACGGCTGCCGTCGGTTTGAGCGTAACCGCCGGTTGGGGCGCCTTCCAGGCCGCTCGTACTCCTAAGGCCCAATAGACCCCATGCGAATGTCCCCCCGAGAGGTAGCCCCGGTTGTGCACCAGGGCGTGCGTTATGAAGCCCCCCACTGGTATCAGAGCGAAGAAGTCAAGCCGCCCGAGTTGAGCGCGCGCGAGCGCATGATGCAGGTCTTGCAGCAATCGGCTGACCCCTCCAATCCGGCGGCCCTGTTCACCGATCCGGCGCGTTGCCGGGAGGTGCTGGAAAGCAAAGGGTTTTCTTCCCCCGACATCGAGCTGATGGATCGTCACCTGGAGAGCGAGCGCGTGCTCCGCCGCGTGATTACGCAATCTTTGCACGAGCTCATCGCTAAAAGTCTGAGCCAGGGCGGTCCTCCCAATCCAATGGCGGCGATCTCGCCGGAGTGGCTGCTGGAAGCCCTCGAGAAGGACGGAACGCTGAGCGGCGAGCAGCGCCAGGAAGCGGTGAGCCGCTGGCAAGCCAGTCAGCAGGCCCTGCAGCGAGGTCTGGAAAGCCTGGGAGGCCAGCATGGCGGCTGGCTGGTGGCCAGTCAGGACGAAGGGGGAGGTCTGTTGTGGAGCCTGCGGGTCTATGAACCGGAGGAAGGTGAAGACGTCTTTATTACTTCCCTGGCGATGGAGGGAGAGTATCTCCTCGTTCGCGATGAAAAACGACGAGAGTATAGGGTGGATTTGAATCTTCGGCGGGTAGTGTGACGGCCGACCAGGAGCTTTGCGCTGCCTTCTTGGAAGCTATGGAGCAGGGCATGGTGGCTCAGGGAGGCTACCAGGACGGCCGGGTGATCGATCTGCGCGACCCTCAGGCTCCTGAGATCCTCTATCTGGTGGGCGATGTCCATGCCAGAAGCGCCAGGATTCACGAGGTTTTCCGTCACGCCGGGCTGCCTCAACAATTGGCCGCCGGGCAGGCGGTGGTCGTCCTCCTGGGGGATCTGTTTCATCGCGAAGAGTCGGAGCGGGCCGGCGAGATGGATAGCTCGCTGGACACTTTCCGCCAGATGATGAGCCTGAAAATTGCTTATCCTCGGTCCTTTTATGTGTTGCTGGGAAATCACGAGTTCACGCGGACTTTGCGCTGCAAACACGGGTTTTTCCAGGGCGTTTTGTTCGGCTTCGCCCTGGATCAGGCCGGATTGCGCGCCACCTATGAAGCGTTCATGGAGGCCAGTCCGCTGGTGGTGGCCCACCCGCGCGGAGTCGGTGTGCACGCCGCTCCCGCCCGGAGCCTGAGGGATTGGGAGGAGCTGAAGAGTCTGCCGGTCAGCGACGTCGAGCCCAAGTCCTTGCACCCGGCGGTGCTTGAGCTAACCTGCAATCGCCACGTCAAATGGAGTCCCAACGGACAGAAGGCTTACACCGATTCCGACGTGGAGCGGTTCTTGGAACTGTGCGGAGTGCCGGACGGGCACCTGTTCGTTGGACACACGCCTATCAGCCGAGAAACGGGCTGGGAGTGGGAAATGGGCCCGCGCAACACGGTCATTTTTGCGGCCGGACGCGAATTGGGCTACGCACGCCTGGATTCCCAGGGAGTGCGCCTGATTCGCGTCGGGCGCAGCCGCCACGACGGGGATGACGAAATCCTGCCGGCCGCGCCCGCCGGCGAATGGCAGGAAATGCGCCAATGGATACGTTGGGTTTCGCAAGAAATGGAACTGCAGCGGGACTGCCTGTATCGCTTCGCTTACGATGATCGCCCGGTCAGTCTGCTGGGAGCCCGCGAACAACCGCTGCATGTCCTCAATTATGCGCATTTGCCCGGCGCGGCTCAATCTTACTACGGACCAGGATTTTTTCTGGTCGGTCAGGAGCAGCGCAGCGAAGTGCTGGCTCTGCGCCGGGAACAGCGTATTTTGCTGGGCGGCCCGGGTCTGTGTCAGGGAGTGCGCTTTTTCTGGCCTCAAGAGGAATTCGCGATCCTGGGCCAATTGCAGGATGGAGAATTTGAGCTGCGTCCCTTGGTAGCCGGTCTGCGCCTGGCCCGATGGTAAGTCAAGAAATACTGGAGCGATACGCGCCTATAGTCCACTTTCACCCGTTCGAGCGCTATTTCCCATGCTCGTTGGAATGGCTGCTTGAGCACTGCTGTCTGCGCCATACCCGGAGTTCGTTGCGCATTCTGCGACCGACCCGGCGTGATTTGCTGGCTCACTGGCAGGCCGATCATCCGGCCGGCTCCACCCCGTATTTAGACATTGCCTCAAGCGGATACGGTGGCCACCTGGAGAGCGCTCCCAGCTACGTGACCGTTCAGGAGTGGGATAGCTGCTACGAAATCACCTACCTGATGCTCTACGCTTACCAGGGTCCGCAGACGGCTCGCTGGCACTTGAGCCGCCAACCTTACGATTGCCTGGTTCGGGATTTCGGCCGCCATCAAGGCGACCTGGAGTGGGTCTCGCTGAGTCTGGACAAGGACCGTTTGCAGCCGCTGGAAATCGGCTTGCAGGCCCACGGTGAGGTTCGTATGGTCCCCTGGAGCAGGTGTCCCAGGCATCGCGACCATCCTTTGATTCGCGCGGCTCTTCACGGCCACGCCTGCGCTCTCCAGGGGGAGCCGGACCGGGTGGTGCACCGCCGCCTGGGCGGCATCCTCAGCATTTGTGACTTGTTTTGTGATGGAGGGCAGGTTTGGCGGCCGTCACCACGGCGATTGGGCCTGGACGAGAAAGGGGAGCCCATCGGCGATGAAGTGTGGGCTAAATTCCAGGGCCGCATCGGCCGGCGCCTGGACAACCACTTTCGCCGCCTGACCCGGCTGGACGGCGAGGCCGTGGGCTTGCTCCCCCGGCTGCTGGGTCGCTTCGTTCGCCTGGCCGAAGTGCGCGGCTGGCTTCCTCCTTCCATTCGCCAGGCGGAAGGCACGCCCGGGCCCGGGGACCCGGGACGCTGGTTCATGCATGGACAAAGGCGCAGCGGAGCCCCGCTACGCCAGTGCCCTTACTGAACTATTTGGCGTTGAGTGAGCCGCCCTGAGCGGCCGCCTGCTGCTGCACCGTCTGCTGAATTTGTTGGACGCTCTGGCCCTGCTGGTGAGCCCGGGCCGCCTGGATGCTGACGTTGGCGGTGGCCTGCGAAGTGAAGGAGCCTTCCGAGCGCACGTTGCCCGTTCCCGAGCTGGCGGCGCGGGCTTCGCTGCCGCGATTGGAGTTCTCCACCTGAAGGGCGGCCCCGCGGGCCAGCGTGTTTTGCTGGCCGGGACCGCCGTTGCCGGCCGCCACCACCACCGGGATGCCCATCGCCTGCAACTGGGCGATGCGCTGTTGCACCGCTTCCGAATTGCCGCTGGACTGGAACATCTGCTGAGAGAGATTGACGGCGTCCACCTGGGCTCCGTTTTGCACGCGGGCAATGACGCCGCTCAACGAGTTGGCGATATTGCCGGCCAGGTCCCCTCCGGTGTTGATGTTGTATTTGGCGGCGGTGGCGCCGCCGCCGGCGATGATACCGGCAATCTCGTCGCCGTGTCCGCCGGCCTGGCTGAAATCGTCGAGCACCGCCACGGTGGGGCCGCCTGAACCGAGCAGTCCGGCGAAGGCATCGCCCAGTTGGCGGGCCCCGTTCATGGCTTCCTGGGCCTGTCCGGCGGCGGCCATCGGCGACAGCACGGCGCCGGCTCCGGCCGCTTCGGCCCCGCCCGCGTTGCCGGCATTACCGGCATTGCCGGCATTGCCAGTGCCCCCGGCGGCCCCGGCTTCCCCGCCGCCACCCATGCCGCCCGTCAGACCTTCGATAGCCTGCTGGGCTTGTTCCTGACTCAGGTTCCCCTGTTGCAGCAACTGCATGATCATTTGAATGAGCTGCATCAGCACATTCGGATCGAGCTGGCCGCCCGGTTTGGCGCCAGTGGTTAGACCCCCCAATAATCCCTGGATACCTTGAAGTCCGCCTCCTTGGTTAGGGGCGAGTCCGGGAAGGCTGATGCCGGGAATTGCCACGTTTGGTGCTCCTCTGATCTGCTTTTCTATTTATCTGACTCCCCCAGCATAGATGGCCACGGACAAGCCCCAGCCAAAAGCTGGCTCTGGTTGTAACCGGGGAGTGAAATTGAGGTGATTTGCACACAATCGGCCGCGCCTGCGATAACCATCGCGTTTGCAGCGGTTATTTCGGAGTTTTGCCAGATCCGTGTTTTAGATCTGTGTTACTGGCCCAAGCTTGTTGAATGGAGAACTATACGCTTGGCTTAACCAGCCTGACCGACGAGCAGGAGCCGGTGCGGGCCCAGATCAGCGGCCGGTTGCCGAAATGGCTGCGCGGCACGCTCATTCGCAATGGGCCCGCCCGCTGGGAGGCGGGAGCGGACCGCCTGCGCCACTGGTTCGACGGCTTTGCCATGCTGCATGCTTTTACGTTGGATCAAACCGGCGTTACCTATCGAAGTCGATTTCTGCGCGGCCCCGATTGGTGCGCGGCGAAAGAGCGCGGCAAGCTCTGCCACCCGCAGTTTGCCACCGATCCGTGCCGCAGTTTTTTCAAGAAAGTGGCCAGCCTGTTCGTCAACGAACTGGGCTGCAATCCCAACGTCAACGTGGTCAAGATAGGCCGGCGCTGGCTGGCTCTGACGGAAACCCCGCTGGCCATCGAGTTTGACAGCCAGACTTTGGAGACGCTGGGTTTGTATGACTATGATCAGGATAAGCTGCACCGCCAGATCACCAGCGCTCATCCGGTGCTGGAGAATGGCGTGCTGTATAACTTCACCGTCAAGCTGGGCAGGGAGACGCGTTACACCGCCTATCGCTGGCCGCCCGGAGGCGAGCGCCAGCCCTTTGCCCACCATCTGACCAGGACACCGGCTTATCTGCATAGTTGTGCCCTGACCGAGCGCGAGTTATTGCTCTGGGAGGGGCCCTTTACCGTCAAACCGCTGGAACTGCTCTGGCGCGACCGGCCCTACATCGAGAATTTTCGCTGGCGCCCGGAGCTGGGAAGCCGGCTGGTGCGCCTGGGCCGCGACGGCCACAGCCAGACTTTTGAACTTCCCCCGCTCTTCGTTTTCCACCACGTGAACTCGTTTTATCAAGGTGCCTGTCTGTGTGTGGACATGTTGGCTTACCAGGACGCTGGTTCGGTCCAGCAACTGTATTTGGATGATCTGATGAAAAAGGGTGGTGAGCCGGTAGATACGCCCGATCTGGTGCGGGTGCGGGTAGAGGGAGCCAGGGCTCGGGTGGAAACGCTCAGTCGCACCCCGCTCGAGTTGCCCCGTATTCAGGAGGCGCAGGGGCAGCCTTATCGCTACGTCTATGGCATTACCCAGCGGGAGAGTCGCTTCTACGAGGGGTTAGTACGTTTGGATACCCACACCGACACGGCTCAGGTATGGAGTGAGCGGGGCTGCTTCGCCGGCGAGCCGGTTCCTCAGAAAGCACCCGACGGAGACGAGACCGTGCTCCTCTCCGTCGTATTAGACTCCACCCGGGGCCAGAGTTTCCTGTTGGTGCTGGATGCCGCCACCATGACCGAACGGGCGCGCGCCTACGTGCCGGCGGTGGTGCCTTTCGGCTTTCACGGTGGCTTCGAACTTTGCGCCGTCCGCGAAGTTGCTGGTCGTTGACGACGGCCGCCGAGACGAATATGATAAAAGTATGACTACCCGGGTAACCGTTACTCTGCCTGAAGAGATGCTGGCCGAAATAGATCAGCAGGCGGAAAACAGAAGCCTTTTCGTCGCTGAAGCCGTCCGAGCGGAGTTAAATCGGCGTCGGAAAGAACGTCTGATTCACTGTCTCCAAAAACCTCATCCTGAGTCTGTCGACATGGCTGAATGTGGTTTCCAGGAATGGGTGGCAATGGCTGCCGAGGGGGATTCGGATTTAATCGACCCGGCTCGCTTGCGACCTATCCAATGGGAACCTGGGATTGGCTGGAAGGAAGGAGCTTGACGAGAGGAAGTGTAGTCGTCGTAGGATTGGACCCCACTTCGGGCCATGAACAACGAGGACGTCGCCCTTGCGTAGTCGTCAGCGACCACGAAGTAGGGGCGGAGCAAAGATATCCTATGCTCTGCATCATTCCATTGACAAGCAGGCAGATTTTCGGTGCCCTCTATCCTAGAGTCGAACCTGGCCAGAGTGGAATTCGCGAATCGTCAAGCGCTCTGATCGATCAGCTTCGTTCCGTCGACAAACGTCGGGTCATTGCGATAGCGGGCTCTCTAACCACCTTGGAGATGGAGGCCGTCGACCAGGGACTGCGACTCTACTTGGGATTGTGACCCTTCGCCGCGAGGATTGGTATGAGTTGTTTGTTCCTTCTCAGGGGCCGCCTCGGGCGCTGTTGTTGATGCTCCACGGCTGTACCCAGAATTCGGCCGATTTCGCGCGCGGGACGCGCATGAACGAGTGGGGGGAGCGGGGGGGATTTGCGGTGCTCTATCCGGAGCAAAGCGCCGAGGCGAATAGTCGCCTGTGCTGGAACTGGTTTATGAAAGCACACCAGCAGGCGGGCTCCGGCGAACCGGGTCTTTTACTGGATAGGACGCGCCAGGCCATGGCTGAGCTGGCGATTGCGCCGGGGCGGGTTTATGTGGCGGGTCTATCGGCGGGGGCCTGCATGGCGGCCATCCTGGCGGCCCGTTATCCGGACTTTTTCGCCGGTGTGGGATTGCACTCGGGAGTGCCCCTGGGAGCGGCCGCCAGCACCCTGGGCGCTTTGCTGGCCATGCGCGGTCTGAGCCGTTGGGGTAAGGATCAGGGCTGGTCCAGCCCTACTTTGATTTTTCACGGTGACAAAGACAATGTGGTCTCGGTCAAAAACGCCGAGCGCCTGTGCCGGCAGGCCTGTCAGACGGACCTGACCACACGTGAGGAAACGCTGCAGGAAGGCGGACGCCGGGTTCGGCGCGGGCAGTTTCTCAATGACCAGGGCCGGGTTCAAGTGGAGTCCTGGGTGGTGGAAGGACTGGGCCATGCCTGGTCGGGCGGCAGCCCGGAGGGCGCCTGGACCGATCCCGAAGGCCCGGACGCCAGCGCCCACCTGGTGCGATTCTTTGGTTTAGTAGGCGACAAACTCGAGTAGCTGCTGAATCACCGAGCGGCAATCAGAGGTGCGGTCCTTCTATATCGGATTCGACTGCGGCTGACCTGGTTAATTCATAGAACTCGTGGAGTTTGGTTTGCAGGACCCGCTTGTCGGGGAGTTTCGTCTGATATTCGGCCACAAGCGCTGGCGAAAGCGTGCGGCTTAAGGCATACTCAACGACCTCGCTGTTTTTACTGGCGCAGAGAAGCACACCAATGGACGGGCCTTCGTTTGGCTTGCGGAGATCCCGGTCAAGCGCTTCCAAGTAGAAGTTGAGTTTTCCGAGATACTCCGGCTGGAACTCTCCGATTTTAAGCTCAAAGGCCACCAGACAAGACAACCCGCGATGGAAGAACAGCAAGTCTAAGGCGAAATCTCGACCCCCAACTTGGACCGGCACTTCGCTACCAATGAAACAGAAGTCCCGGCCTAGTTCAGCCAGGAAGCTGCGCAGGTTGAGCAGCAGGCTTTTGTGGAGATCCGATTCTAAATAGGGTTTCGGTAGCTCCAGAAACTCCACAACGTAGGCATCCCGGAGAGTGGCTGAAGCGTCAGGATGGAACTGCTTCATTGCTGCGGAGACCTGAGGCGGATTGAGGACTGCTCTCTCAAAAAGGCTCCCGTCAATCTGCCGAGCCAGGTCCCGGACTGACCATCGCTGCTGGGTGGCCATGCGGAGGTAGAACTCCCGTTCCTCGGGTCGCTTACATTTGGCCAAGATGTGCAGGTTGGACGACCACGAAAGTTCTCTCAACAGTGTTGAGAGAAATGGTTGATTACGATACTGTTCGAAGAACTGCCGCATTCTCCACAAGTTTTGGGCTGAGAAACCCCGAGTGTTCGGGTGATGTTGCTGGATATAAGCCGCCAGCGCCGCGACCGTATGTTTGCCCCACCCATCTGTCTCAATCCGCCGGTAAATCGACTCTCCCAATCGCCAGTAAAGATCGATCAGGCCACTGTTGACCACTGCCAAAGCGCGTTCGCGAGCATCGTGGATCATCTCAACGACTTCGCTGAAGGCGTGTTCCTCGGCGAAAACCGGCTTGGCTGGGGCTTTCCTTTGCCTGGCCTTGGCGCCACTTGGGGCATTTGCTTGCTGAGAGAATTCTACGACACGGACCGTGACCGACCCCGACGATACCGTGAACCCCCTTAGACGCAACCAGTTCGACGATTCGGTCATCAGCGGGTGCGCCGCTCTTCCCTCCGAGCACTGGATGGAGACAATCAATTACGTTCTTGAGCCGGCCCGTAGAAATATCGCCCAGGTTGAAAGAGTCGGAAAATTGGAGTTCTACGCTCAGCAGAGCGCCCGGACGCGCCTTTCTTGCCATGTTTGAATCAACCCAGTTCGCCCAGTCAGGATCTCTCGCACTTTTGGGCAGCGGGAAGCTACATTCGGCCTTCAAGAGCTCCTCGCCAGGGCATTGCCAACTCAACTCCCGCCCCCCGACGCGAACCCGACAGCCGGTGGGTGTGGCAACTCGCTTTCGCGCTATCAGACCCATTATGTTTGGCCGGCGGCGTCCAAACCAACCCAGCTGATTTACGACCACAGCCAGCAACGGTTCGCAGAGATTATCAATGTCTGGTCCAAGTGGGTAGCCGGGGGCCGGGGCTACCGAAAATTCGAGGCTCAGATTGATTGCATTGGAAGCTGGAGGAGCAGATCCTACCAAAGCTTGCGAGACAGCGTCCTTCCACGATTTCTCGCCTTTTGTCGAAAAAGCAGCTGGCAGACCAGCAACGAAATGGTCAAAGTCGCAGCCAATCTCGCTCATCCCCCGTGCTTTGCTACAATGCCGCGGCTGACCTGCGGTGTGTAACTGGTGCGATTCTTTGGTTTAGTAGGCGACTAATTCGAGTAATTGCTGTTCGAAGCGGGCTCTGGCCAAAAAATCCTGTTCCAATTCTTTGGCAAAGGGCACCGGTGTATCCAGGCTGCCGCAGCGAATCACCGGTCCGTCCAGATATTCAAAGCAGTGCTGGGCGATCAGAGCGGCGACTTCTCCACCGATTCCTCCTGTTAGCGTATCCTCATGCAGGACCAGCGCTTTGCCGCTGGCTCGCACTGCTTGCAGAATCGCCTCCACGTCCAGCGGCAGTAGAGTGCGTAGATCGAGCAGGGTAGCTCGAATCTCCGGGTGAGCAGCCAGCACTTCCAGCGCCCAGTGCACGCCCAGGCCGTAGGTGATGATGCTGATCTGGTCGCCTTGGCGCAACTGCCGGGCCACCCCCAAAGGAGTGGTGTAGTAGCCGTCGGGAACCGGGCCTTTGAGACGCCGGTAGAGTGCTTTGTGTTCGAAATAGAGCACCGGATTGGGATCCTCCACGGCCGCCAAAAGCAGGCCTTTGGCCTCGTCCGGAAAGGCCGGATAGACGATCTTCAGACCCGGAACGTGCGCAAAGGTCGCTTCCAGTGACTGCGAGTGAAACGGGCCCGCACCCAGGCTGCCCCCGCTGGGAAAGCGAATGACCACGTCGGCGTTCTGCCCCCACCGGTAGTGAGATTTGGCCAGGTTGTTGACGATCTGGTTGTACGCGCAACTGGCGAAATCGGCGAACTGCATTTCCATGATCGACTTGAGGCCGGCCACCGAAAGACCCAGGGTCGCCCCCACGATGGCCGATTCGCAAAGGGGCGTGTTGCGCACCCTCTCGGGGCCGAATTCTTCCAAGAGCCCTTGGGAAATTTTGAAGACCCCGCCATATTCGGCCACGTCCTGGCCCATGAAGACCATGTTGAAGTGCCGTTGCATGGCCAGGCGCAGGCCCTCGGCGATGGCGTCGACATAGCGGATTTCCCGGCCGGAAGGAGAATTTTCTCGGGAGGTCTGCGAGAAGCTACGGTAGACTCCGCGGCTTTCTCGCTCGGCGTTGGGTGCCGGGGCGGGCTCTTGCAGGGCTGCTTCAAAGTCAGCCGAAATTTTCGCTTTGAGCTTCTCGCGAATCGTTTCGCACTGTTCCGCCTGCACCAGCTTCTCACGGAGGAGATAGCGCTCGAACTGCAAGACCGGGTCCTTCTCGGCCCACTTCAGGGCGAGTTCGTCCGGCACATAGTCGGTGCCGGAGGCTTCTTCGTGGCCGCGCATGCGAAAGGTCAGGCATTCCAGCAAGACCGGGCGAGGCTGCTCGCGCATGGAGCGGGTCAGTTCCTGGACGGTGCGGTGCACCAGCAACAGGTCATTGCCGTCGATCTGATGCCCTTCCATTCCATAAGCCTGGGCCCGGTCCACCAGTTGCTGGCAGCGATACTGCTGATGGGTCGGAGTGGACAGCGCATAGCCGTTGTTCTCGATCACGAAGAGTACGGGCAGTTCCCAGACGCTGGCCAGGTTGAGCGCCTCATGAAAGTCGCCCTGGGAAGTACCGCCTTCGCCGCTGAAAACCATGGTGACCTTGGATTGGCCGCGCAGACGGTGGGCCAGGGCGATGCCGTTGGCCACGCACAGTTGGGGGCCGAGGTGGGAAATCATGCCTACAATATGATGGTCGCGGCTACCAAAGTGAAAGGAACGGTCGCGCCCGTGGCTGTAGCCGGTCGCTTTGCCCAGCCATTGAGAAAAAAGCCGCTGCAGGGGCAGATTGCGACAGGTAAAGACTCCGAGGTTGCGATGCAGCGGCAGGATCCATTCATCTTCGTCCAGCGCCAGGGTTGCCCCCACCGAGATGGCCTCCTGACCGATGCCGGAAAACCACTTGCTCAGCTTGCCCTGGCGCAGAGCCAGCAGCATGCGCTCTTCGATCAGCCGGGGAGTGAGAATGGATTGATAAAGCGACAGCATGGAGGCGGTTTCAAGATCCGGAGGGGACTACCTCGCGGGTGGAGTTTCAGCCAGATACGTGCCGCCGATGCCTTTTTCGAAGAAGTCTTTCAGATGGTCCAGGTTGTTGGGCACGATAGCCCGGTCAGGACTGTGCATCGGTCCCAGGGTGAAGTCGGAGGTCTCGCGCAGGTCCTTGACCAGATTGACCAGGCCTTTCATCGGGTCGTGCGGGTCAATGTAGACATGGCCCAGCTCGGCCACCAGATCGGCTTTCATGCCGATGTAAAGGGCGTTGCCGGGCTGGACGCCGGCTTCCACCGCATCTTGAGCCGGCGAAGCTCCGGCCATGATGACGATCTTGACGTGCTCCCCGATTTCATCGTGGTAGCCCTGTGAGGAAAGCAGATTCAGAGCTTCCACGCTTTCCGCACCGCCGCCGCTGTGGGCGAAGACGAGCACATCCAGATCCTTGTCCAGAGCCTGTTTGATCACATTGTAGCCGGTTTCCACGGCGGGATCGGCCTCGAAGGCAGCTTGCAGGTCTACCTTTTCACCAGCCTGGACCTTTTTGGTGATCGAATAGTCGTGCAGCACTCGCTTGATATCGTCGATGCGACTGGGCCGATGTCCCTCGTGAATGAAAAGCATCGGCTGATTCAGCGGAATGGCCGCCTCGTCGCTATTGAACAACTTGTTGAAAGCACGCACGTAGCTGTCCTGGGTGCCGTCGATGCCCTCGAAACCGATGATGACCCGCCCGTCCTTGATGGCCTCGGCGGGGATGTCGTTGCCGTCGGGTGAGGTCTGGCCGTTCCCGGCCAGCACCTGGTAGTCCCGGCTACCTGGATTGATCTGGTAGAGTTGGCCGTAGTTGGAAGCGTCCTCGGCTTGAGGATTGGGATCGGTGGCCCAATGGTAGGCGTCCTGTGCTCCGCCTGGAAGGTGCTCGACCACCAGTTGATTGAGTGAGGGGCCCAGGGGGCCGAGGGCCCCCGGATTTACAATCGCCACCGTGGCTACGGTGGCGGCTCCGGTGCCCAAAACGGTGGTGGCCCCCAGCGTGCCCAGCACGATCTTGGCCACCTTGTGCTTGCGTTTGGCCAGCTTGCGGGCCTCGGCGATCTCAGCCGGATCCACTGGTGGAGCCTTTTCAAAGCCATCCCAAACGCCCGGCCCGGGGGGCTTACGCTGCAAAGGACTGCGCCCGGCCAGCGGCGAGACGTTTTTTAACGGGGAGACGGTCATCTCCCGCTTATCCTAGCCCCGCCCGTTTAAATCGGCCAAAAATCCGTTGCCGACATGTTGCCGGCCTGAGGCTATGATGTTAAAGACTTTGGCGAGCAAAACGGGGGTGGCTGCCAGCTCCCCGCCGGCCGGGGTTGGCTTGCCGGCTTTTTGGCAACTCTTGCCAAATTTGGGGCAACTTAGTACTTGAGTTACTTTACGCGGGCAGGTTCTTTCGTGTCCAATTGGCAACAGGATGTCCAAGATGTTGCGTCGATTGATTTTATCAGGATTGCTGTCCCTGGCCGTCTGGGCCCAGGAACCCCCACCCGCTCCCGAAGATAAAACCAACCTCGGTGGGCCTAATCCGCGCGGAGTCTTCAGTTCTCCCACCGGAGGGATTCTGCGCAATGGGGAAGACGAAGGTTTTGGATTAGGCCCCGTGCTGCCGGACCCCACTTCGTTCCAGGGCACGGGCCGTCAGGAAACGGTGTTGCAGGGCAGTCGTTATGTAGACAACGCCAGCATCACCGGACACTACGGCATTTATTTGGGCCCGCACCAACGCCTGATGATCACGGGGGCGGCGGGCACTACCGTGGGCGCCCTGGATCTGGATTACAGCTTCATTCCGGACGACATGGACGGGTATTTTTCGCTTTACGCCAATCAGACCCGTTCCTGGAATTCAGCCTACATGAGCGGCCACCATGATCTGGGGCGTTTCACCGACAATACCCAGCCCTGGCTTTTCCGCACGGCCACCGGTTTTAGCTACACCACCGATCCGTCCCAGAATTTAACCCTGTCGGCGGGGGCCATTTACGAACACTTGAGTTTGCGCAACGGGCCCTTCGGCGGTCTGACCATTCCTTACGATCCAGCCGGGCATCCCCTTACCGTCTCGCCCGGAGGCGTGGACAATCTGCTCTACGTCCGGGCCAGCGGTCTCTATATGGATTTGGACCATCTGCAATTTCCCACTTCCGGCGACAAACTGCGCTTTCAGGCCGATCAGGCCATTCCGGTGGGAGCGACTCAGGCCGGCTTCACCCGCTTCAACCTCAACTACACTCATTTTCAGCCCCTTCACCTGTGGGGTGAGGAGCCGCAAACGCTGATCTTCAACTTGCAGGGAGGTTCGGCCATGGGCCTGCTGCCTCAGTATGAATCTTATAATCTGGGCGGCGTTAATTCGGTGCGCGGCTACCAGTTGGGTGAATTGGGCGGAGGCCGCAGCTTTGTGCAAAGTACTCTGGAATTTCGCGCGCCCCTGGGAAGCCTGAATATTTTCGGTTCGAACGTGCCCTTCCGCTTCGCCACTTTCGTGGACTACGGCAGCGCTTTCAAGAGCGCTTCCCAGGTCTACGGACAGCCGGGAGTGGTGCGCGAGAAGCCGGACAGCGGCTTCGGCTACGGTCTGGGCGTGCAGGCTTTGAGCGACTTCGGGTTGATTCGCCTGGAAGGGGCTTTTGCGCCTCAGGGCCGCCGCCAGATCAACTTTGTGGTCGGGGACCGCTACTGAGGCCGGAGATTCGCACCGTCCAGAGCCATGACCGGGAAGAGATTCTCTGGCTGGCCGAGCGTATGCGGCGTACCTTGATAGAAGTGCTGGGCGAGTCGCTCTATACCATGGACTGGTTGGAGCGCCGGGTGCGTTACCACCTGGATCCTCTCCAGTGCACCGGGCAGATTTTTCTTTCCGTCCTGCCCTCGGGAGAACGGCTCGGTTATACCATCGTGCGCCGCGAGGAAGCGACTTTGGGGCTTTTCTCCACCACCTACGTGGAGCCGGAGTGGCGGCGCCGCGGTGTGGCTCAGGCTCTGCTCCAGCGGGGTCAGGAATGGATGCGCGAACTGGGACTGGCGCGAGCCGCCACCTATACGGCCGAGGCCAATACCCGGCTGCACCAATTGTACCTGAATAATGGCTATGCCTTGTTTCCCAGCCAGAACGGCTTCGTGAAGTTGATCAAGGAACTCTGATTTCAGAGATTTTTCCAGGATCATGAGTAATCTGAAGCTATGTTCGATATCCAGAAGTTTCTGCGGGAGGCCAAGAGCAAGGGCGACAAGCGACGCCTGGATCGGCGCCTGCCGTATCGCCAGACGGTGCACTTCCGCGTGGATAAAGGACCTTTCCAGAAGGCTCAACTGGAAGACGTCAGCGGTGGTGGCTTTCGCCTGACGCTGCCCAAGTATATCCCCAACGGCGCCGAGGTGCAGGTCCTCTACAACCAGCCGCTGTCGGCCCGCCAGTATTGGGTCGAAGGTAAGGTGCGCTGGAGCCGCGAGGTGGAGACCCGCTACTCCACCGGCGTGGAAGTCAAGTTTCAGTCGGAGTGCGACGAAGTCCCCTATCAGAATCTGCTGGCTCAACTCGAAACCGCCTGTTGAGAAAAAGTAACCTTTCGGAAACAAGCTGCTTCTAAAACGGAATCGCTTCGGCTATCCGAGTGATAAACTTGGGCTTAATATTCGAAGGCGGAGGTGAGTAGCAGGTTGTCGTTTCTGAGTCCCGCGCCCAGCGCTCGCATGCGGGCGGTGTTTTTTCGCAGTCTCGGGACCATGTTCAGCAGCGGTGTGCCGTTGGTATCGGCTTTGGAAATGTTGGCCGAGCAACAGGAACATCCAGCTCTGGCCGAGGCCTGTCAGGGCATGGCCAGGAAGTTGCAGCAGGGCCATTACCTGTCCCGCGCGATGCAAGACTATCCACAGATTTTCAAGTCATTTCACCAAAAAATGCTGATGAGTGGGGAGCGTTCCGGCCGACTTAATGCTGCTTTGCTGAGCCTGGCCGAACGTGAGGAAAAGAATGGCGAGCTGATGCAGAAGCTGAAGAGCTCGCTGACCATGCCGCTGTTGGTCAGTGCTTTTTGTATCATCCTGGCCCTGGTGGCTCCGCCTCTGCTTTTTCGCGGACTCTTCGAAATGCTGACGGAAATCGGCGGGCAACTTCCCTGGATGACCCGTCTGCTGCTGGGTTTCAGCGGGTTTCTCTGCAGTCCGATCAGTTGGCTGGTGGCCGGTCTGGGCCTTTGGGGGATAAGCCGGCTGTGCGCTCGCTGGAGTGAGGAACCAGAATGGCAGCGAAGGTTTCTTTCTTTGCCCGTGATTGGTGAGAGCCTGCGCCTGGTTTACATCACCAATTTCGTGCAGAACCTGGCCGTGATGCTCGAGGTCGGAATTCCCTTGCTGCAGGCTTTGGAGCTGAGCGCCCGAGGGACGGATCTGGTGCTGATGGATGAAATCATCGGCCGCGTAGCGGCGCGGGTGAAGGAGGGAGAGGAACTGTCGGATTCACTTGCTTACGCGCAGTTTTTTCCCAGTACCTTGATTCAGGGAGTTCGAGCCAGTGAGGAAGCCGGACGCATGCCGGCTATGTTGAAGAATCTCGAATCCATTTTCAGGTTGGAGCTGGATCAGCGTTTGGAGGTTATGACCCGTGCTTTGGAACCGCTCATTCTTTCCATCATCGGTATGCTGGTGGGATTCACGCTGGTGGCCACCTTGCAGCCTCTGCTCTCGGTGATGGACAGACTCTAATGCTTCCAGCGCAAGGATCGGGTATGGTGAGAAAGAAATTCGTCTTCATGTTCAGACGTCGTCGGGGGTCCTCACTCAGTACTGTCCTTATTGTTAGCGGTCTGCTCCTGACGGTACTGTTCACCATGGCCGAGGCGGTGGTCTTCCATCTTCAGTTCGCCACCAGCCTGGAGTCCGAGCATGAAGCTCGCAATCTGGCCGAGTCCGCCGTCCACGAGGCCATGTCCGAATTGCTCCAGGGTCAGAATTACGGAAAGAACGGCGAGCCTCCTCTGATCGTGGGAGATGCCGGCAAACACTATGGCATCGTCAGCTTCGTCTCGGACGGGCGGGTTCCGCGCTCTCTCAACCATCTGGAGTCCATGGACGAAGTTACCGGCTCCACCGGTCGCCCGGTCCCCGCCAATACGGTTCACCTGGTGGGTTGCGGCTACGCCGGCCGCAGTCAGCGCACCGTGGAGGTTCTTTTTTACCGGCCCCCTTTTCCTAAGGCCATCAGCTCCAGCGGGCCGATCGTGGCCACCAATGCCCATGTCACCGGATTGAAGGCGGGAGAGGACTACCCACCCGGTAGTTCCGCCGCGCTGGCTCCCGGGTCGTTGCAGAGCAACAGCCGCGCCAGTGGTTCCAACCCGGCCATCAAGCTCATTAACTGCCAGGTCTCCGGAGACGTGGCGGCCGCCGGTGAGATTAAGGTCGACGCTCTGTCTCAGATCGATGGCGAGGTCCGGATGAAGGGCGATCCCCAGCCCATCCCCAAGATCGACGTCGAGGCCTGCATCAAGGATATTCAGAATGTCGACGGCACGGAGATTCTCAGCGGCACCGTGGCTGGTCGCAAAGTGACCTGGTATTGCGGCTGCCCCAGTGGCGACCTGACCGTCCAGGGTGACCTCGAATTGGAAAACGGGGTGCTCTGGACTGGCGGCAATCTGACCGTCACCGGCGGGGTTAAAGGACAGGGGCTGATCCTCTCGGGTGGTAACGTTACGGTCCAGAAGGGCAGCCAGCTCAACTCCGAAAATATGGTGGCCCTGGCCGCCAAGGGTGACGTCAGCCTGGAAGGCCTGGAGCGCTCCACCTACTCCTTCCAGGGTCTGGTCTACACCAACGGGAATTTCTCGGCCCACCAGATGACCGTTTTGGGCTCCGTCATCACCGATTCACCCGACCCCAATCGGGGCGAGATGACTTTGCAGGATGTCGACTTCGCGATGCAACCGGACAGTCTGAATCTTTCCCGCAGCATCGCCCTCACCGTGGAAGACATCGTCAACACGAACGGCAAATCAGCCTCAAAGGAGAATAAATCTCCACCGAATGTTCCGGTCCAAAAACCGAGCAAGATTCTCTTTCAGTTTTCCGAGACTCCCGCCAGTTTGCGAGACTTCCCGGACTCGTCCACGGACGGTGCGCGGAAATTCGATTTTACGATGATCAACAGCGGCTGGACTCCCCCTCGAATCACGACCTGGAAGAACATCTCCTCAGACCAGATCAGTGAGTGGACCCGTCCGGACGAGAAGAACCATGGGTGGCACTCCCCTCTCACCAAGACAAATTGGTACCTTCCCATGCCCTCTGATGGCGATCAGAACGACGCCTATACCCAAATTAACAATACCTTCCAGCGCTCGCGCCAGCAGATGGAGCAGAACCAATGGATCCAGTTCCCGGCCATCAACAATCTGCTGCCCGCCGCCGAACGCTCGCGGGTTCTTCTCTGGGTAAGCTATTGAAGCGGGCAGAGCGAGGCCTGACCATGCTGGAGACCGTGGCGGGATGGACCCTGCTCCTGCTGGTGCTGGTTCTGGGTATCAACCTGTTGCCCCATTCCTTGCGCGCCATGTCCCTGGGCGAGCAGAAGGTGGTGGCTGCCAATCTGGCCCAGAACTTGCTTCAGGAACAGGCTCACTCCGATTTTGAGGCCTTGCAAAGCACCGACCTGCCACCGGTTGACGATTACCGGATTCACCTGGAGGTGGAATCTCCCAATCCACGTCTCAAGAAGTTGACCCTCCGGGTCCGCTGGACCTATCGCCATCAGTCCCAAGAGACCGTGCGCCGGATTTCGGTGTGCAAGATTCCGCGATGAAACGTGCCTTCAGCCTGCTTGAACTGGTTTTTGCGGCGGGTCTGTCCTTCTTGCTGCTGACCCTGACGTTCCGGTTTTTCGTTCCGGCCGTGCGCATCAGCCTGCGCAGCCAGGCCCGCGTTTCCATGCAGCAGCGTTGTGCGCTCTCACTGCAGAAGCTCCAGGCCGACCTGTTCCTCACCAGTGCCGGCGCCGTCAGCCGGACCGATGAACCAGACAGGCCGTCGATCCTGGCCCTGCAACCGCTGGAACTGAGAACCACTCTGGGCCGCCCGACCTACCAGATAAAGTTGATTTCCTATCACGTCACAGGGGATCGCCGGCTTTGGCGCCGGATCTGGCAACCTCCGCCCAACCTGGGGGTTGCTTTTGAAACCGCCGCTCCCCACCGAATTTCCGCGGCCCAATTGAATCAACTGGCAGGGCTGACCGGCTTCTTCGAGTCCCACCTGTTGACGGGAGATGTCGAGCAGTTCACCGTGAGCAGCGCCATCCCGGCCCCCAATGTGGCCAACCCTGTGCGGATCGTGCTGGTGCTTGAGCATCTTGAGCACCGTTGCCGTATGGAGCAGGCGGTCTTTCTCAAGAACGTCAGCCTCTGAAACTCAAGGGCCGAACCCCACCAGCCCGGTAGCTTCCTCTTCGTCGTCCGGTGAGGCTTTGAGCGCTCGGGCTAACTCCATGCAGGCCGACAGGGCGCTGGGGTAGCGGTCCCGAGGGTTCTTAGCCAGTATGCGCCCGATCACGTGATCCACGTGGATAGAAAGACCGGGGTTGAAGCTGGAGGGCTTGGGCGCCGGACTGTGAACGGCCTGAAAGACGACGGCCATCGGATCTTCCCCCTCGAAGGGCCGGTGGCCGGTGAGCGCTCTGAAGGCGACCACTCCGAAAGAATATTGGTCCGAAGCCGGGTTCAATTGGCCCTGGACCTGCTCGGGGGCCATGTAGGCGGGTGTTCCCAGGGCGATGCCGGTCTGGGTGGCCTGAGTGAGATCCTGACTGCGAGCGATGCCAAAGTCCATCAGCTTTACTGTGCCATTGCGGTGGAGAAAGATATTTTCGGGCTTGATGTCTCGATGGACCAGGTCCTCCTGGTGCAAGGCCGAGAGCGCCTCGCCAATTTGCTTCGCCAGGGGAGCAAACTCCTCAGGGGGAATCGGACCTTCCTCCAGCCGTTCTTGGAGAGACCGGCCTTCCAGCAATTCCATGGCCAGGTAGTGAACATCGTCCTGTTGGCCCCAGTCATAGATGCGGATGAGATTGGGATGGTTGAGGCGTGAACAGATTTGGATTTCGCGCTGAAATCGCTTTTGATGACTGGGATCATTGGAAAATTCGCCGCGCAGGACTTTCAGGGCTACCGGCTGTCCCTGATCGTCAAGAGCCCTGTACACCTCTCCCATCCCACCTCTGCCCAATAAGGCCTGGAGACGAAAACGCCCGAGCTGGCTGCCGGCACCGACGGTTTGCGGGCTCAACGCTTGGGGTTCGGCTGGACGGGCTCGGGAATAACGTAGCGCCCCGATGACCAACACCGTCAGCCCCAGCAAGGAGGGCACTATCCAGATCAATCGGGAAGCCCACAGATCGAGATTGCGAAACCTCGAAACCTTTGGATCAAATTGCAACTCGAAGGGAGCCTGATCGGTAGGTGGCCAGACCCCTGAATCAATGGCCCTGTTCAGCTTCTCAGGCGGCAGAGACAGGAGCTCGGAAAGCCCGTAGGTCTGGTTGTCGTCCCGGATGGGCTGCATTTCTGGGGGACGAGGCAGAATTCGCGGCCGCAGGCCGAACTTGAGGTGAAGCCCCTGGCCCTCTTTCAATTGCACCTGGCTGCCTCCCGAGAGCAGGGGCAGGGGGCGTAGAGCTCCGGTGTCTCTCTCGTACTGAAAGACCACGGCATCCTCGGGCCGGGTCCGGAAGCGAATGGAGAATTGCTTGACCCCTTCTTCGGCGCAGGCCACGGGCACCCACCAGAGTAAGAGACTCCAGCAGGCCAGTTCTTTAAAGATCTTCACCGGTCTGTGATTGGCCACCCAAGCCGACAGCCCCTGTCGGCCTCTCGCGCTCCAACGATCTTAGTGGCTACGAGGAGTTGTCCGGGCGGGCGCCTAATGCCTGAGGGTCTTGGAATCCGATGAATTAACCAGTGCCGTGGCCTATCCGGTGCTCCCGGAACAACTGGCGGTCTTCGAACTTCAGGTGACCACTCCGGAGGCCGCTCAGACGACGATCGCTCTGCAGGAAGGTCGCCAGAGCCTGGACACTCTTTTCCCTGATAGCGATGACGGCTGGCAGGTGATCGTGCGCGAAGGCGGCGTATTGTTCGAGCGCACCCGCGGTCACTCCCAGCTCGAGTTCCAGGGCCAGTATCATTCTCGCTATGCTTTTCAAGTCGGCGATTGCTTCCGTTTGCTGCAGCACGTTTTTTGGGTGGTGGACGTGCGCAATCCTTACCTGGGCCAGTTGGAAGGGCACAGCGGCGATTATAAAGGCACGGTTTGGAATTTGGGATTCAGGCCTTACAAGGTAGGGCGCCGCAGTTCCACCCGGTTCAATGACATCGAACTCAACGATTCCACCGTTTCACGCGTGCAGGCCACACTTATGCCCGAGAACTCGGGCGAGATGTATCTGCTCTCGGAAACCTCCAAGAGCCCCGTGCAGGTAAATGGAGTGCCGGTTGCTCTCGAAGAAAAGGTGCGTCTCCAGAGCGGTGACGTGGTGGTTTTCGGACAGTTGACTTTTCGCTATCGCCAGTTGAGCTACCAGCTTTTCCCTCACGATGGAACATTGCCTAAATCTATCGGTGGATATCGTGTTGTTGGCAAGCTGGGAGCGGGCGGCATGGGCGTGGTTTACGAGGCCGTAGATGCGGAAGGCAAAGAAGTGGCTATCAAGGTGCCGCTGCCCAACCTGGTGCAGGATGAGGAGTTCATCCGCCGCTTCAATCGCGAAATGCGACTGGGCGCCAGGCTAAAACATCCGCGTCTGACCGAGATTTTTCACTTTGAAACGGCTGGCGAAGGGCGCTACCCGTATCTGGTGATGGAAAAGTTGAGCGGCTCCGACCTTTCCGGTCAAACGCTGCCGGTGGCAGTGGCTCAGGCGCTCGACTGGACCGAGCAACTGCTGGAAGCTCTGGAGGTTTTGCACGGTGCCGGCGTGGTGCACCGCGATCTCAAACCGGCCAATCTCTACTTGACCCCGCACGGCCTGAAGGTGGCCGATCTGGGTTTGGCTCACCTCAAAGACGGAATTGACCAGTTCACCCAGAGCGGGGCGATCCTGGGAACCCCCGTTTACTTGGATCCGGCCGTGTTGCGCGGCCACCCCTACGATCCGCGCACCGATCTTTTTGCGGTGGGCGCGATTCTTTACGAATGGCTGTCCGGACCGCTGCCCTATCCGACCGAATTGATGCAGATTTATCGCCTCAAACTGAGTGAAGATTTACCTGCATTGCAAGAACGGGCTCCCCATCTGCCCGGCTCACTCTGCCACTTCGTCGACCTTCTGGTTGACAGCGATCCAGAACGTCGCTTCCGTAGCGCTCAGGAGGCCCTGCATGCCCTGCGTGAGCTCCGCGAAACGGATCCCACCTTGAACTAAGGCTCCAGCTTGGCCCGGTGGTAGAGCCTCAGCAATTCGATGCCGGGCTCCACGCCCAGGACGGTCTGAAGCTGTTTGCGAACCATCTCAAAGCAGCGCACCGCCTGATCGGAGCGACCTTGGTGCAGGTTGGCTTCCATTGCTTGGAGCGCCAGGCCTTCGTGGCAGGGGTCGAGAACCAATCCGCGTTGGGCCTCTTTCACCGCCGCGTTCCAGTTCTCCATCTTGCTATGATGGGCGGACAGCTTGACGGCGCAGTCAACGACCAGGCCGTGGAGTTCCTGGCGAATGAGTTCCGCCCAGTCTGTGAAATTGCCGGGTAAAAACGGTCCTTGATAGAGGTCCAAAGCTTTGCTCCAGCCGGCTGCTTCCTGACCATCGGCCAGTCTCTTTACCAGATAGGCGTCATGTTCGGCCAGCAGGCTGGGATTGAGTTGGAGACTGGCCGGAGTGCGCAGGAGCAGTTCCTCTTCGTCTTTCTGCAACTGCAGGGTCTGCTTCAGACCGCCGAGGCACTGGCTCAGGTTCTTGCGACCGCGCAGAGCCGGCAGTTCCGGCCAGAGCATCTCCATGATCAAGTCCACGGAAACCGGCTGTCCCCAGGCCCAGGCCAGCCGAGCCAGTAGCCAGCCGGCTTTCTCCACCTTCCAGGCGGTTTCGGCCAGCATCAGTTCACCCCATTGCACCTGGAAACCGCCCAACGATTTGACGGTCAGAATCTTTTTGCCGGCCGTTTCATGGCCGGTCTGGCGGAAGCGCAGCGAGACCTGTCCCACTTTGATCAGGTCGCCGTGATGCAGGAGAGCAATCTCGTTCCATTCAAGCCGCCGGCCATTGATAGCGGTAGGACTGGTGTTTGACTCGGCCAATAGGGCAAATCGGCCACCTTGCGCGGGAAGCAAGGTGGCCTGGGCACGCGAGACGGTTGGATGGGGAATTTCCAGGTGGTTGTGGCGACTGCTTGTTCGTCGCCCCATGCGATAGGCCTGAGGTCTCAAGGGCCAATGCCGCGGTAGTTCCATGCCTTCGAGGGAGTCCAGGCTGGCCAGTTCGGGGCGGCGGGCATCCACCAGCCAGATGCGGGTTGCTCCAAGCTCGAGGCTCTCGCCTGGATGTAGCACCGCTTCGCGCACTTCGTGTCCCTGCCACAGGCAGGGCAAACTTGCCGCCGTGGAAGCGAAATGGACTGTCTGGTCGCTGACCTGAGCCGTCCAACCCTCGCCCTCGGGGCACAGGGGATCGAGAGGCAAGCTTTCCTGGCCAAAGCTCAGCCAGCGTTCACTTCCGTCGGCCAGGAGCAGGTGAAGCTCCAGGTAGGCGTTGGCGACTCTAAAGTCCAAACTGGATACGGCCTGGGTGGCTTCCTCTTCATTGCTCACAGTTGGCCATTCTCAGCCCCGCCGTCTGTGCCCTGTTAATTCCGGGAGTGGTATCGCGCAGTCACGCCAAGGCGTGGAGCGCGCTCAGACGCCCCAAATACTAGTCCCGCGATCGCGCCATCAGCTCAAATCGTTGGCGATGCTCGGGCACTTCCACTCGCCAGCCCCACCGGCTGAGCCGATGCTGCTGGGCTTGCAGCGACTCTTCGTCGCCATGCACCAGGAAGGTGGCCAGCGGCGGGCGCTCCAGTTCGCTGAGCCAGTCGGTGATTTCCGCATAGTCGGCGTGGCCGGAAAGTCCGTCCAGGCTCTCCACCTCGGCGCGTACCGGAACGGAGCGGCCGTCGATGTCCAGGTAGGGATCGCCGCACTGCAGTTGCCATCCCCGCGTGCCTTCGCATTGGTAGCCGGCCAGCAAAATCAGGCTGCGCGCATCGGGCAGATGATGGCGGAGGTGGTGAAGCACGCGCCCGCCTTCGGCCATGCCGCTGGCCGAAACGATTACACGAGGCGGCCTGAAATTCAAGATCGCCCGGGATTGATCGGAGGTTTCACAGACCCGCAGGTGAGGATAGCGCAGCAGTTGGTCATATTCATTGAGTAGTTGGCCGGCTTTCTGGCTGAGGTAATCCGGGTACCTTTCAAACACGCGAATGGCCCTGGCCGCCATGGGGGAATCCACATAGAGCGAGATGTTACCCACTCCCAGGGACTCGAAAAGGTAGGCGATGTCTTGCGAACGCTGCACGGCAAAGGCCGGAATGACCAGGGTGGAACGTCGGCGCTGAACGCGTTCGACAGCCTCACGTAACTGGCTGGTCGCGCTGACGCGGCTGTGCAGCCGCCCGCCGTAGGTCGATTCCAAGATGAGAAAATCGGCCCGGTCGGGGCGATCGGGCGGCGCCAATAGAGGGCTGAGGCCGCGGCCCAGATCACCCGAGAAAACCACCCGGATGGGACGCTGTTCAGGCCACTCCGGTAGTGGATCGAATTCCAATTCCAGCCAGGCGGAGCCCAGGATGTGGCCGGCGTCAAGAAATGTCACCCCGACACCGGGAAATACTTCGTATTGCTTGTAGTAACGGCAGCCCTCCATAAGCTGCAAAGCTTGCTGGGCATGCTCTTCGCTGAAAAGCGGGTCGCCCTCCAGCCGCATGATCTTGGCCGAGTCGGGCAACAGCAATTCGCACAATTCAATGGTGGGCTCGGTGCAGAGAATGGGACCGTCAAACCCGTCGGCTACGAATTTAGGAATGGCTCCGGAATGGTCGATGTGAGCGTGGGTCAACAGCAAAGCGTCGTAATCTCGGGCCGGAAAGGGCCAGGACTCGCGGTTGCGTTCGACCAATTCCGGCTCTCCCTGAAACATGCCGCAGTCGACCAGCAGGTGGCGATGGCCGTAAGTAATGGAATATTTGCTGCCGGTCACCGTCCCGGCCGCACCGAGAAAGTCGATTGTCAGCATCACCTTTCCTTTATCAGAGGGCGCCTCGAGACCTGGGCGAACGCAGAACCTGGTGATCATCCCCCTGCGTGACGCTCCTTCCGAGGCCGGTGGGAAGGCTTACCAACTGGGCCGCTTGCTGAGAGCGGGAGAAAAAATCCCGGAAGGATTCTGTCTTCTGGATGATAGCCTGGAGTCGGCGGTGGACGCCTGGCGGCGGTTACTGGGCGGCCGGCCGGTGGCGGTGCGCTCCTCGGCGGCGCGGGAAGATGGCGCCGTGGAGAGCTTCGCCGGCCAATTCTGCACGGTGCTGGGAGTGGCCGGCGAGCAGGCTCTTCGGGAGGCCTTGGCGGCGGTGCGGGCCTCCATCGGCGTCGGTTCGGTACTGGTTCAACCGATGTTACCCGCCCGCGTGGCGGGAGTTTATTTTACCGCTGATCCTACCGTGGGTGAGGAGTGCGCTCGTGTAGAGGCCACGCCGGGCCTGGGAGAACAACTGGTGAGCGGGCGCGTTCGCCCCGGCGCCTGGCGGCTGGATGCGGCCGGCTTGACCCTGCTGGATGGTTCGGCCTGTCTGGGTGAGGAAGAAATTTTGCGTTTGCAAGCGGCGGCCGAGCGTGCCCGGACGCTTCTGGGCGGGGAATTGGACCTGGAATTTGCCTTCACCGACGAGCCCGAGCCCTGGATTTTGCAAGCCCGTCCCATTACCGCGCGGGCCCTTGGCAGCCAGGAGCTGTGCCGCCAGCAACAGGAGCTTTTGCGGAGTTTGGCTGAGCCTGGTGGCACCGTGTGGAGCCGTTACAGCCTGGCTGAAACGCTGCCCCATCCCACTCCCATGACCTGGGCCATCGTCGATCGGATGCTCAGTCTGAGGGGCGCCTACGGCAAGCTCTATCGCGACCTGGGCTACGATCCGGATCCGGCCCTGGGTCCGGCCGGAGTGGCCGACCTGATCTGCGGGCGGCCCTACATCAATCTGAGCCGCGAGCCACGGCTTTATTTCAAAGACTTTCCTTTGGCCTACCCGCTGGCTAAACTCAAGGCCGACCCGCGCCTGGCCAGCTATCCCACGCCCGAGGTGGATCTGAAGGCCGCTCGAGCGGGTTTCTGGAGGCGCCTGCCGGCTACCCTGTGGAAGATGTTTCGCGTTCAATCCCGTCTGGGGAAATTGCGCCGTGATTTTTCCCAAGACTTGCGGCAGCGGATCGCGCCGTCGTTTCTGCGCCGAATGGAGCAGAAGGCGGCGGAAGATTTAGGAGGATTTTCGGGCGAGCAGTTGCGCGAGCGTCTTGAGGAGTTGCTGCGTCTGGTGGTGGACGATTTTGCCGGGGATACCTTGAAGGCCTCGGCTTTCGCGCACATGCTGAAAGGGGGTCCGGCGTCTTTTCGTCTGGACCCGGAGGCGGACCTGGCGGGTTTGATGCGCGAGGCGGCTTCAGGGCGCTTGCCGTTTGCGGAACTGTTGGAACGTATAGGCCACCGGGGCAATGGCGAGATGGAACTGGCCAATCCGCGCTGGCGTGAGGTTCCCCAACAGTTGCGCGCGGAACTGTCCCGGCTGGGCCCGGCGGCCGCGCCGGTTCGCACGGACGAGCACCCCGACCACGAGTGGCTACGGCTGCGCGAGCTGGGCCGGCACTGGCTGATGGCGGGCTGGGCCGAGATCCGCCGCACGCTGCTGGCTCTGGATCGCGCGCTTCATTTGCAGGGCAACATCTTCTGGTTGACTCCGGCGGAACTGGCCGCGCCCGACCTCGACTTGGCGGCGCGGCGCCGGCGCCAGCACCGGTTGCTGCAATCCATTGCCTGCCCGGCCGTACTTTTCAGCGACGATCCGGAGGCCATCGGCCGGCCCCTGCCGGAGCAGGCCGCTGCCGGGGAGCAAAAACAAGGAACGCCGCTTTCCTGGGGGATAGCCGAGGGAAGGGCGCTGGTGGTCGAGCGCCCTGAACAGGTGGGTGACGGAGAATGCGGTTATATCCTGGTTTGTCCCACGACCGACCCGGCTTACACGGCGGCCATGAGCCGGGCCCGCGCGTTGGTGGTCGAAACCGGCGGGGTGCTCTCCCACGGCGCTATCGTGGCCCGCGAATTGGGCCTGCCGGCCCTGGCCAACATTCCCATCGGTTTGATTCGCAGCGGTCAGCGTTTGCGGGTGGACGGCCAGCAGGGCCTGCTCACCTGGCTGGCCGACGAGGAAGGCCCGGCTGAAGGGGGAAAGGGGAGGGATGAAGCGTAGACTCTTTTTGCCCTTGATCGGGGTGGCTCTGTTGGGCGGCTGGCTGGCTCAGGCTCAGCCCACCCCTCGCCCCAATCTTTTCATTACGGCCTCGGCCTCGACTCCGCAGAGCCGGACACCCTATACGATTTCCGTCGAGGTTACGGTGGAAAACCGCGGCCAGGCCGATTCCACCGCCGGTAATTTAGAGCTGGTGCTCAAGCCTTCCGGCTCTTCGGCCAACAAGCCCAAGAGCGACGTGCCCACCATGTGGGATCCGTTCAGTCAGGCCGAACCGCTACCCGCCCTGAAGCCCGGCGAGAAGAAAGTGGTGAACTTCGGCACTCCTTATGCGGCCAACAGCGCTTTCAGAAATCGTACCGGTTCTTTCAAAGCCAACAACATTGATCCCACCGGCGGCGACACCACCGTGACCATGACGGTCACCGTTCGTTAGCGCCTGGTTAAGGTCAACAGAGGTCTGAGCGAGTCGAGGGCGGCCTGGGCGTTGGGAAAACGCTGACCGGGTTGCATGGCCAGCAGAGTGAGGATGAATTCGTCGAAAGCGCTGGGAAAGTTGGGATTGGTTTCGCGCAGTGGAGCCATCGGCTGGCTCAGCTTCTGGCGCAGGGTCTCGATCAGGTCGTCGGCGTAAGGGAGTCCGGGCTTAAGGCGTTCGTAGAGAATCAGCCCCAGTGAAAAAAGGTCGGCGCGGGGGTCGATTTCGGCTCCCTGTAACTGCTCGGGGGCCATATAGATGGGGGTGCCCATGATCGAGTCGGTGCCGGTCAGCCGGGTGCCATGAATTTTGTGGGCGATGCCGAAGTCCATCAGTTTGATGCTGTTGTCTTTGAGCACCATCAGGTTAGACGGTTTCAGATCGCGGTGAATGACCCCCTGGGAGTGAATGTAGGCGAGCGCTTCCAAAGTTTGCGCCGCCCATTCCAGACAGCGCTTCCATTCCACCGACCAGGGTTGGACGGGTACTTTGTCCAGAGGCGTCCCTTCGACGTACTCCAGCACCACGTAAAGCTCTTCTTCCAAGGGCATTTCCAGCACTTTGACCACGCGCGGGTGCTGCAGGTCCAGTCCCAGCTTGATTTCCCGCAAAAAGCGTTGGTGGAAGTCGTTCTGCGAGACCAGATGGGGGGCGGGCACTTTGATGGCTACCTGGTTGCCTTCGTTGTCCTCGGCTTGATAGACCACGCCCATACCGCCGGTTCCCAGGACGCCGGTAAGGCGGTAATTGCCGACTCTGCGCTTGGGGACTTTACCGTCGGCACGAATCAGGGGCTCCTGGTTCGTGCCGGTGCCGGCCACTTTCTTGAACTTGCGAGCCACTCCGGCTCCGCCCACGAGCAAGATCAGAAGTCCGCCCAAGATGCGTTCCCAGTGGACGGCGCGATTGAAGTCTTCCGGACGGACGGTCAGATCATTTTGTCCCACCGTGACCTTATGAGTGGCGACGTCGGACCACAAACCTCTGTCTCGGGTCAATTGCAGGTAAGCGTCATCCACGGGTAGCGTGACCTGTTGGCCTGGTGAGCACAGCCCTAGATTTACCCAGGGTTTTTTCTCGCTCAGCCGGTAGCGGGCACGGGTCGGTTCTTGCATCCAAAGCTTCACTTTGTGAGTCGGCTCTTGAGCCATCGCCAGGGTGGCCACCAGACTGGCCAGCCAAAAATTTTTGCAAGTCCTTAATACTTTTAAGGGGAACACGCCAGGGGGGTTTTGCTTTGAACTGCGAAATTCCCTTTGGTGAAGAAATTGCGCGGTACTGCGATGATCCACACCCTGGCTCTGATCAGCCTGGTCTTACTGGCCGCCTTCGCCCTGGCTACCTCCAGTCTCTCCCAACTGAACCTGAGTTCCCGTTATGCCCAGCGGACGCAGGCGGACTACACCGCTCGCGCCGCCATGACGGAGTTTGTCGTGCGCGCTCGAGCCATGACCGGCAAACACGACGTCACCAGTCCTCCCGATCCGATTTTTCCCAAGTTCGTCGGGCGCGAGGTGCTGCTGGAGAAACAGGCCCGGGTGGACGGGTACGCGCGCCTGCAGTTGGCCAAATGCGTGGATAATAGCGGCAATCCGCTGCCCGCCCGCAGCGCTTTTGATTCCGCCGGCAAGACCAGCGTGCCGCCGTTTTGCCTCAGCGTCGTCTATGACGTGAAGCTGGGCAGCCGCAGCTATTTGTACGAGAGCCTGGTGCAACAGCGCTGGCCCTACGCCCTGGTGGCTCCCGGTCCGGTTTTGATTCCGGGACGAGTCGGGCCGGCACCCGATGGCAGCCCCGACGAAACCACGCTCCCCCAGGCTTTCTGGTCCGCGCCCTCGGAAGTGAAAGGCCGCGTTCTGGCGCTCCAGACGGACGTCACTTCGGATATCGATGAGCATCGTTCGGGGGAAACTCACGCCGGTAACCTGGTCAATCCCATCAAGATCTCCATGGCCGCCTATCAGGCGCTTTATCCCTACGCCTACAGCGGTGGAATGACGGGAGTGCCCGTTTCCGGCGTGGGTAGTAGCGGGGCGGGAGCGGGATTGAATACCGGCGGCGCCAGTTCGACCATCCGTGAGGAATCCGATTCTCGCTTGATTTTGGGCGGCGGGTATAAGATTTTCAAGCTCGTCTACGCGGGCTTTGAGCTGAGCGAGTTTATCAACCTCGGTTCCAAGTCTCCTCTGCTTCGAAAGGAAGTAACGCCCCCGTACGGCTTTCCGCCCCAACCTCCAGGTGGGATGGGGGGTCAGGGAATTGAGCGGGGGGCGCCCACCGACACGAAACTCCCGCCCCAAGGGGATGGCAGCTGGCAGATCCAGACGTATAATGTTACTACCAAGGGGGCTATAGTGCACCGCGGAGTGGATCTGCTGGAGAATTCTCCCCCTAGTGGAGACGGCTTTACCACTCAGGAAAAAGTCACCATCAAAGAGGGCAACAAGCTCAATGGCAAGGCCCGCTACGACTACTGGCTGAATGGCCAGGATCCGGCCGCGGCACCTGCGCGCGAGCGAATGCGCGAGCTTTTCACCAAGCCGGATACGGCGCACTGGCCGGTCAATAATTTCCTCCGCGCCAAGGAGATCATCATCGGTAAAGACCCGGCGCCGGGAGTTTTGAAGTCCGAATCCGGCCTGTCCACCCCGCCCATCTACGTGCGCGCGGAGACGGGAAAGATTCGTTATCAGGGGAACTTCGAGCCCTCCGGTTACGACCTGAGCACCGCGGCGGGCCAGGACTATTCGGCCTACTACGCCCAGTATTTTCACCTGCCCGAAGGCTATAACGTGCAGGGCTCGCTGACGCTGCAAGATGTGTCGCTGTCGGTGGATGGCAACCTGTCGCTGCAGAACTACGTTCTCCGAGGTTCCAAGGCCACCCTGATCGTGGACGGAACGCTGACCCTGGACGGTGGCTATCTGGATGCTGGTGACAATGGCCTGGTGATTTTCTGCCGCCGTCTGATTATGAAGTCGCAAGGGAACTTCAATGGTCTGATTGTGGCCGAGAAGGGAGCGGCTCTCTACGGTGCCGGCGCGGCCGAGCCACCCGGCCAGCCCGGCTTGCATATCAAAGGCGGGTTATTGATCGGCGGCACCGATCTGCTGGTCAAGGGCGATCCCACTCTGGATGGCGCCTCTTCGCCGCCCCAGTCGATGCTGACAGCTATCGAGCCTCTGCAGATGCGCGGTTTGATGCTCTCTTCGTGCTACCTTGAGTATGCGCCCCAGTATCTGCGCGGTCTGAACAACTTCGGCAACTTCGAGGTTCTGGCCACCGAACTTCGTCAATGAGACCAGTGGCCGCGGGCCGAGGGCTGCGGGCGGCCAGCCTGCTGGAAGTGATGGTGGCGCTCGGCCTGTTAGCCTGCATCATTCCATTGCTGGTGAATTTATTGCCCTCCAGCATGGTCAGCCTGCGCCGTGCGGAGCGCCTCCAGGTGGCCACTACGCTGGCGGCCTACCGAATGGATGAAGCCAATCTTTTGAATGTGGGTCCGGGGCTCAATTTGAATGAGGAAGTGTCCCTGCCTCCCTACCGGTACCGGGTGGCTCGCGAGTTCTACGCGGTGGGCGCGGATCGTGTCGACGTGGTGGTCAACGTCCTGTTGCTGGACTCGAATTTTCCTCCCATTCGCCTGGCCAGCCGCATGGAACGTAGCGGTTCTCGATGAACCCCCGGTTCCGCGGCTTTACGTTGGCCGAAACAATCGTCGCTGCCAGCCTCTTTTTGCTGTTACTGGGCTTTTTTGTTCCAATTATGCGAATTTGCTGGCAGGCCTGGCAGCGCAGCGGGAATTTGCAAACAGCCCAGCGCGATACACTGGCGCTCTCCTTTCGCCTGCGCCGGGATTTCGCAGCTTCCCGGCCCGAGAGCCTGGCAGTGCAGCGGGGTAGTGACACCGTCCTGCTATCTTTCTTATCCTACGAGTCGGTGCAGGGCACCGAGACGATGTGGAACGAGAATGGTGAGGTTCTCTGGCGTAAGTGGAACCAGTATTTTTACGAGCCGGCCAAGCATAGCGTGCGCCGGCGCGAGGTTCCGCTGGCCACTCCCTCCAGTGAACCCACCGAGCCCGCTCCGGCCTGGGATGCCGACGAGACTTCGCTGGTGGCCGGCCACGTCAGTCAGTTCCAGGTTTCTTCCAGAACCGGGGATATCAAGCTCAAGGTCACCATCGTGACTCAGGATGACACGGCTACCAGTTCAACCCAGGTTTCCGTTCTGCCTAATTTGTATGCGTTGGATACCGTTGGTTATTAGATCGACTCCATCATTTTCAGCGAAGGCAGCAAGGTTCCCAGCGTGACCACGCCCACGATCACTCCCATGATCATCATGGCCATCGGTTCGATCAGACGGATAGAGGTGTCGACGGCGTGATCGAAGTCGAGCTTGGCGGCCCGGGCGATCCATTCCAGGGCGGAAACAATGTGGCCGCTCTCTTCGCCCGCGACCAAGAGCTGGCGGAAAGGCTTGCTGATGCCGGGGGCCAGTTGTAAAGCTCGGGAGAGGGTTTCTCCCTGGCGGACTTTTTCCAGGATGTCGTCACTGACATCCATCAGCAGGGGCGAACCGCTGACCGCCAACGAAGTGCGCAAGGCCTGGAGCAAGTTGACGCCGGATTTTAGCTGCAGGCCGAGAGAGCTGGCCAGGGAGACTTCTTGCCAGGCGCAGTAGGCGCGCGCGGTGGGGCTGGCGGTCAGGCTGAAGTGATGAATAAAGCGGCGTATGCGACCGTAGCCGAAGAGTCTTTTGGCCAGGCGGGGCAAAAGCAGGAGCAAGATCACGCCTCCCACCCAGGTGCCGGGAAAGCGGGCGATGTCGCCGACCAGGACCAGGATTTTGGTGGGTAGAGGCAGGTCAGCCAGGCTGGTGTAGCTTTTGAGCTGGTCGCGCAAAACGAAGGTGGGCAGCACCACGGCCATCACCAGACTGGCGCAAAGCACGATAGCCGGGTAGACCAGGGCGGTGCGGATGCGTCCTTGACGCGCATAGTTTTCTTCGAGGTAGATGGCCAACTGGCTGAGCACCTCGGCTAACTGGCCGGAGCTTTCCGCCGATTTGAGCATGTGTAAGACCATGGGTGAGAAGTTGCTGAGGCGGGCACATCCGTCGGAGAGGGGGTTCCCCTTCAAGAGCAGGCGGTGTAGGGAGTCACAGAACCGCTTGAGCACCGGGGATTCACCGCTCTGGGCCAGGGCGTGCAGGGCATGCAGCAAGGGAATGCCGGCCTGGATGAAGGTGGCCATGCTGCGAAAAAAGCTGACTTGCTGGGCGATGGGTAATTTGAAGGTTTGCTCCGCTCTGACTTCCGGCGCCCGCAGGCCGGGTGGGGGAGCGGCCGCCATTCTTTGGTTGACGTGGGCGGTGGGGTTACCGATTTTGCGAGCCAGATTGAGCAGGTTGGTGTAGTCGGTGTAGCTGAAGCGGGCCACGGTTTTGCGGTCATCCACGTAGAGCACGGCTGTTTCTGGGCGGCCCGGGAACTTGACCGGAACACACATGTAGGATTTGATGCCGGCCAGCAGAAAGGTAAGGGAGCCATCGAGGCTCTTCTTTTCGTCACTCCAGCGGGGCTCACCGGAGGCGGCAACTTCTTCCAGCAGGGTGACGGAAAGAGCTTCACTGACGAAGACGGCTTCCGCGTCCAGCCCTTGGGAAGAAACCACCTGTAACTGTTTGTCCAGCCCGCGCCAGCAAACCAGGTAGCGTTCCGCGCGAATTCCCTCCTGCATCAGCTTCATGGCTGACTTCAGACTGTCAGGGTAGGGACCGAATTGAGTCACTGCCCAGGTTTTCTGGAGTTGGAGTTCTCCTCCTGGGTCGGATCGTGTAGAAATTTCTCGATATGTTGTGGATCTTTGGGCTGCAGTTCCGCTCTTTTCACCCCTTCGGCCAGATGCTCCTGGTGGTTCAGACTCCGGAGGGAACCCAGGGCGGGAAAGCTTCGCTGGATTTTCATGGTTTACCAGCCTAACCCGAGGGACTCAAATTTTGCTGAAGGGCTTTACTTTCCCCAGGTCGACGTAGGCCTGATCGTTCATGACCACAAAGGGCCGCTCTTCAAAGTGAAAGGTTGCTTTGCCGTCGTGTCTCAAGATCTGCACTTTGCCCATGCCGTAGCCCATCGGGCCTCGGGAGTAGTAATGAATGGAGATGTTGTAGGGCCCCGCCTGGCCGCCGCCGGGAAGGTTGAAGCACTCGGGCCCGTAGCCGGTGGTGACGTCGGCGTAGAGTCGGCCGCCTGAAGGCAGGTCGGGTTGCGAGTAGTAGGCGTGGCCGCCTTGGGCGTCTTTGATGTGGAAGTCAACGTCGTTGGCGTCGGTTTCCCAGGTGAGCACAAAACGCATGCTGGGTTTGTCGGCCAGTTTGACTCCGAGTTGGTGGAGCTTTTTGATGATTCTCGGTCTCTGGTCGGGATCTTTGGCAATGAGAGCGGCCGCCACCATGCCCAGGTCATCCTGGAGTATTTCCTGGACGTCAGCGAAACGGCCCTCGGGATATTTACGGATAAGGGCTTTTTCCAGGGTGTTGAAGGCTTCTTGAGTGCGCCCGGCTTTGACCAGGCTGTAGGCCAGCATGCGTGCTCCCGAGGGGTGATCGGGACGTTGTTGGACCGCCTGGGTAAAGCTGTCGATAGCCAGGGCATTGGATGAACTCAGGCTTTCAAGCAGAGCACCGGCGTATCGCCTGAGGTCGGCTCGGCCGGGGTAGAGGTCGATGAGCGAGCCGTAGGCGCGGGCGGCTTCCTTGAGTTGGCCCGTGGCCTGCAGGCTGCGGCCCAGGGCTACTAGAGCGAGCACGTCACCGGGTTCTTTGGACTGCCATTGGCGGGCCAGTTGCAGGGCTGCCCGAGCCTGGTGTTGCTTGAGCAGGCGGTCGATTTGGGCGAAGGTGCCGTTGAGGGGGGCGACGCCGTCTTCCAAGGCTTCTTCGCGTTCAAGCAGGTAGGGTTCCGGTTGCGGCCGAGTGGTGGAGACACGGTTACGCCTCTCGCCGATGGCGGGGGCGGCGGCGCTGGGGGCGGGCCGAGCCATCGGCGGTGTGTGTCCAGCCGAGAGGGAGTCGGCTGCGCCTCCGGGTGCGGCTTTGGCGCTGGCTGGGGCGATGTCGCTGCGTTTTTCCACCCGCACGCCCTGGTCGCCGGCCACCAGGATGTCGCTGAGGGCGCGCCGGTCGATCTTGAAGCGTTTGTAGTCGTCCTCGGTTTCCAGCACCAGCAGGCCGGTCAGGTCGCAGACGACGCGGTTGCCGGTGGAGAGTTCCACCATGTGGTGGCCGATTTGCTCTTTCTGGCTGCCCCGGGCCTGTTTGTACTGCAGGTTGAGGCGGTTGAGGTTGGCGGCCACGGCCGAGCGATGCAGCAGGGGTTGAGGCGTGGTGACCAGGGATTGCTTGTAGCTCTGCCCGCCCAGGCTGACTTCCGCTTCTTGGGTGGGTTGATGGAGGTGGGCGTAGACAACGCGTTCCTCACCCGGGGCCAGGCCGTCGAGGCGGTTGGGCCAGACCCAGTCGGCGCCTTTGACGGCCACCTGGATGGAGGAAGCCGAAGGGCTTTGCAGTCGCTGGACGAGTTCGGTCACCGGCTTTTCACCGTCCAGTATGTAGCCTTTCCGTTGGTAAGCCAGGGGCTGGAGCGTCTGCGAGTCACGGATGCCGCCCACCATGATGACGTCCAGTCTGGCGAAGTTTTTCAAATGGGGCTGAGCCTGAGTGACAGTGTTGACACCATCGCTAACGATGACCAGGCGGTCATAGCCTTTTTGTTGGGAGGCCCAGTGCAGGGCTTTGTTCAGGTCGGTGGCGCCCAGGGGACGCCGTTGGGCCAGCTGCTGCTGTGTAATGGGGACGACCTCTTGATCGAAGGCGGCCAGGTCGATGCGGGCCTTTTTCCATTGGGACTCGAGGGTTCTTATAAGCTGGACTTGTTTGGCATAGCCAGCCGCTCGTGAAGCGCTGGTGTCGACGAGAATCAGTGCTTTTTCTTGCTTGTCGGTGACCGTGACTTTGACCTGAGGTTTGACCACCAGCAAGACGTCCTGGCCGTTGACCAGGCCTGGGGAAACGTTCTTGGGTTGATGGATCTGGAAGTCGCCTTTAGGAGCTTCGGAACGCAGGCTATAATTGAGCTTTTCGTAAGTCTGGCCGTTCCAGACGGTGGCTTCGACGGACAGGTCGTCGACTTTGGGCAGGCCCCCGAGGGGCAGGCGATAGTCCCCGAGGGATTCTTGCGAATAGGAGAGGATGAGTTCTTTGTGGCCGCCACTGGGAATGGGGAAGACGCGGGCTTGAAACTGATTCCCTGCCTGCTTTTCTAGAAGCGCCGGATCTTGTCGTCTGTGCAGAAAATCTTCGTAGGCCTGGCGAGCTTGCTGCAATTCGACCACTTCGGCTTCCTGCCAGCCTTTTTCGTTTTTCATCGCCAGGCGGCTGAGGGCGGCTCCTTCGGGCAGGGTGATTTCGAAGCGGCCTTCCAGCACGCGATCCTGCGGGTTGTGGAATTTGAGGTGCAGTTCGGTGAAGGCGAGCGGCCCCTGCACGGCGACTTTGGCTCGATACTGGGTGAGGCGCAGGCCGACTCCGTCGGAAGAGGTGAGATGGACGGGAGGCCTGGCCAGTTCGGGCCGGGCGCTGAGGCCGGTGCTGAGAAGCAAAAGCAGGAGTGTTTTTCGCATGGGGTGCGGGTCGCTGCTTCGGGGGATTTATTTCTGAAAAGGACATTATATTTCTCGAAGGAAACGCTAGATATGGATTTGGACGAATTCTCGGGTCTGCTCACGGCCGGCCAGCGGCTGATCGTCCTTTATCGGCGGGGGGGCGCCTGGCATACGTCCTCCCACGGGTCTGACTGGGATTTCTCGGCGGGCACCGCCCGTCTGTGTTTACTGCAGGAAGCGGATCGGACTGCCGCTCCGGTGATTGTCATGGATGCTCACAAAGACGAACGTGTGGCCCAATTTCCCCCGGCTCCCTTCCGTTCCGCGCTTTGCTGTCCCGTGCTCAGCGGCGCTTCGGTGCTGGGGTTGGTTTGGATCGAGGATTCCAATCCCCGGGCCTTTACATTTGAACATTTGAACAGTTGGATGGTGCGCTCCGGCGCCTTGACCGAGCAACTCAAGACGCCGCCCGTTCCGCCCCGCAATTTTACCCGGCCCCTGGTCTTCCTCGGGTTGGCCGTGTCCTTGCTGTCTTTTCCTTTCTGGTTCGGGAGCCGCGCGCCGGTGCCCAGGGCCGGTCCCAAGATTGTCACCTTGTCGAGCGGGCGCGCCCCGGCCGCCACGGTGGCCGAGAGCTATCTGGCCGGTCTGCGTAGCGGAAATTTACCCGGAGCCTATCGTTTGCTCAGCCGTTCGGTCCAGGAAAAGTGGAGCGAGGCCCGCTTCGTGCGTCAGACTCAGGGTTGGCTGGCTGCCTCGGACCGGGCCTGGGGTTTGAAGTTCCGCCAGGTTCAGGTGGTTCGCGCCGGGCCGATGCATTGCCAGGTCAGGGTGATCCCCCTGGGGCAGGCAGCCAAACAGGAGCATTGGACCTGGGACCTGGTCAAGGAAGAGGCGGGCTGGCGCCTGGAGACCCCTCCTTCGTGAGCTGGAAGAGGCGGGGGGTTTCGCTGCTCCTGGAGACGATTGTGACACTGGGAGTCTTTGCGGTGGCCTTATTGGTCACTATGGGGATCATTACCGGAGTTTCGCAGAGTTCGGCTCAATCTCGGGAATATACCTTGGCACGCGAAACCGCCCGGCAGGCCATGGAGGAGCAGCGAAATCAACCTTTTGCTTCGATTGGGGTTCCACCTCCGGCTCCGTATCTGGTGGTGGTGCCCTTTACGAATAATGGGCAATCGCTGGCCATCGAGTATACGGTCAGCGTGACCGTCCATGATGCCGGCGGCCAGTACAAAGATATTCTCGTGAAAGTTTCCTGGAAGCACGGTGACATTCCCCGCGAGATTCAATTGGAGACCAGTGCGGCAAACCTTTAGGCTGAGGGGCTTTACCCTGATCGAAGCGATGGTGGCCCTGACGGTAGCGGGGCTGCTGATGGCGGGTTTGACCAGTCTGGTCATCTATGCTTTGCGTTGTTTGCGGCAGTTTACGGCCTACAATACCGTCCAGCAGCAGACTTTGCTGGCCTTGCAGTGGGTCGGCGAGGATTTGGGAGCGTCCAATACGGCCAGCATGACTTTGGGGACGACCGATTCCTGCATTCTTGGCTCTCCCTTCGATGTGCGCACCAATCCCGATTACAAAAAGTATACTTTCACGGGAAACGACCTGGCTTATCGAACCTGGGTCTGTTATTTTCGCAACGGCGCCGGCGAGCTGCACCGGGTGGAGCAGACCATGGGCGGACTTTTTCCGGTGGGTGCCCTGCCGATTGGCACCCGTCCTGCTCTGGCCGTTTTTACGGCTGCGGATGGTCGGGTGGTGGCCCGTCATTTGACGGATTTTCGCGTGGACGCCACCACCACGGCCGCCACCGTGCAACTGAACTTCCGAGTGACTCTGGCGGTGGATTCGACTCATTTGACCGAGTTGCGCACCGCCACTCAGGTGCGGGCGCGCAATTAGCTAGAAGGTCTGCTGGCTGACCACCAGGGCGGTGGTTCCTCCGCCGGGTACCCCGGCTCCCGTGCTGTTCGGATCATAGTGGAGGTGGGAGCCGTGACTGACTTCTAGCGAGTCGCCGATCAGGTTTCCGTAGATGGTACCGTTGCCGGTCAGGGTGACCGGGCTGGTGGGGGCGTAGAAGACTCCGTAAGAGGTTCCGCCGCTATTGATGTTGACGGCTCCAGCCGCGATCATGAACTTCATATTGTTAGGATTTTTGGTCGGGTTGAGCAGCGAGCCTACGTTTACATCCAGGCCATTTTGAATGTAGATCTGCACTCCGGCGGTGATGGCCAGTTTTCCGCCTCCGGTGACCGTCAGGGATTTGAAAACGTAGGTTCCGGGGTCCAGGTTCAGAGTGGCTCCGCCATCGACCACCACATCTCCGAAGGCTCCGGGCGCATAGGTAACGGTGGCCCCACTGGTGGCGCCGCCGGCCGGAAGGGCGCTGGGATCGCTGGGCAGGGTGACTCCGGTGAGCGGGATGGCGCCCGACAGGGAGCCCAGAGTGCCGGTGATGGAACCGGGGTCAGCCAAGATCAGCGAAGTGGAGGCCCCAGGCCCTACGAAGGCCGAGCCGGCGATGCTGGAGCCTCCCGTGACGGAAATGGTCTGACCGGGCGTATTGACGGCCACCGAGGAGGGCGCGGTCAGCACTCCATCGGTGATCGGGTCGCGCGAGTCGATGGCCGAGCCGCCGTCGACGGTGATGCCGTTCACGGTCAGGGCCGCATAATTGAGGGCTCCCACTCCGGTCTTCAGCATAAAACCGACCTGCTTGGTTTTGCCTGAGGGAACCGCCCCGGTGGCCAGGACCAATTTCAGTCCCGGCGGCACGGTCACTCCCACGGGATTGGCCTCTCCGGGATCGAAAAGCTGCACGAGATACTGGGATTGGGTGGCGGGCAGGGTGGTGTTGGTGGTGGGCGGCACCCAGCTGGCGTTGTCGGAGAGTTCCTTGGCTGCCCTCCAGGCGCCGGCTTCCGCCGCGTAGACGGCCTGGTCGGTTTGTACCGATTGGAAGGAGCCGGCCAGGTTGCCGCTGCCGATAATCACCATTGCCGAAGCCAGGGTCACCAGCACGGTCACGATCAGCAGTCCGGCCACCAGGGTGGCCCCGCGTCTTTTGCTTTGGCGCATCGCTTCAGGATAGCCCAAAAAGGTGCTGGATGTAAACAGGTTGTTAACGTTGCGACAAGTGCTTGACGGATGGCTTGGGGTGTTATACATTGCGGACCTCGAAGCCAGTAACGAAGGCGGCGAGCGCACCGGAGAGCGTAAGAAACGGCGCACTGATGAGCGAAAGAGTCAGGGGTAACTTGCAGACCGAGTAAGTCAGAGAGTTTCAGCTCTGTAAAAAAAGAAACGAGGCTCGAGGTAGTCCGGGTGTCCGTGAGGACGCAGGCGACGTCAGGCAGGCTTCAGGGCTTGATAGGCGGCGGCAAAGTCATCCCGATCAGGCTATGAACTTCGAGGAACCCGATTTGGGCGGTAGGCATTCGGGAGGTTCTGGCGGACCATATCGCCAGAGGGGCTGGTAACTTGAGCCAGCAGCGCACGAGGCAGCGAAATCTTTGCCTCTGGGCCTAGATTGGTCCTGAGAACCGCGAGGTGAAAGCCCGCGAATGGGAACCGGAAACGCACCGGGGAAAATTCGTGGCACTCAGTCGACTAAATTAGGAGCCTGGTCCGGGTAGGGAGACCAGGGGATTCTATCTCGTCCGATGAGATAGGGGTAGCTTGCAAACCTGAGTAAGCAGCCGGGTGACATCGGCTCCAGTGAACCGAAAGCATTGTCACGAGGCTCACGTCATCGTGTCGGACCTGAAAGGGTGAAAAAGATACGGCGGGAATCGGCGAAAGTTGAGGAAAGCCGGGGAAAACCGATGCGACCATAAAGAAGGTTACGCCTTTCGATGGACGTGGGAGCCTGGCCAGGGGATGGCGGCCAGGGGGCTCTGATACGGCCCGGATGTGTCAGGGGTAGTTTGCAGACCAGAGCAAACCGCTGAGCTCAACCAGCGTAAGCCACTAACGAGGCAGAACGCGCTCCGGCTTCTACGGAGTGTATGAGAGAGGCCAAAATCGGCTTCAGGAACCGCGAGGTCGCAAGCCTCGCCGCGGTCATAAGCGGCGCAGGTCCTGAGGAAACGAGTTTTGGGTGTCTGGCATAGGCGGGACGGTATCCAGACGAGAAAAACCACTCGAGCAATCGGGTGGTTTTTTCGTTGCTCCCCTCGGACGCGGGCGCCAGGAGCGCAGAAGTCAGCGAAGCAGAGCGCGCAGTAACCTCACCCAGGGGGAGTGACGGTTGCGGGCGGGTTGGCCGAAGTGGCCGGCGGCCTGATCCAGGGCGTCTTCCAGCAGAGCGTCGTGCAGGGGTCCGTAGATAAAATGCCATAGCAGCCAGCCCCACAGACTGGTGGTCATTTGCAGGTCGTGTTCGAGCAGGCATCCCTGGCTGTGTTCCTTCAAAGATAGAGCGTGGTAGCCGTAAAAACCGCGGGGAGCGGTGAAGCGGAATTTGACGCTCCGGCCGGGCTGATAGTCTTCCACAAAGTAGCGGATGGGCCCGTGGCCCCCTTGGGATCCGGGAGAGAGTCCTGCGTGCAGGCGTATTCTTGGCCAGCGTCCCACCGGCCAGAGCGCTTCGTGGGGACCGGCCAGGTTGTCGATCAGGTAGGCAGCCTGGTTTGGAGAGCACGGTAGAAACCGCTGGTGAGTGTTAAGTATCATGCTTCCTCCAGAGTTCTAGCGCCTGTTGGAGGGCGCGGGCGGCTCCTGCGGGCGCGGGTTGGACCAGTTGCGTTCCGACAAAGGCGGTGTATTCCAGGTAGGCGAGCAGTTCAGGTTGAGCATGCCCCTGATCGCGGTGGAGGCCGGTCAGGCATTCGAGACGCTGGCTGTCGACACGGGCGACCGTCCGGTCTACTTCCGGATCGCGCAGACCCCAGGCGCGCAGGGCGATTTCCAGGGGATGGTCGAGGTCACGCACGGCCCGGCTCAGGCGCTGGACCCGCAGGGAAGGGTCGTGCTCCTGGCAGGCGACGCGCATGGGTTCGTGAGTAAAAGCATCTTCCCACCACTCCAGCAAGGCCTGGCGGTAGTTGGCCAGGTTGCCGAAATGATGATAGAAGGAGCCTTTGGTCACGCCCAGTTCTTGGCTGAGGCGCTCGATGGTCAGGGCTTGCTGGCCTTGATTGCGCAGCAGGTCCATGCCGGCGTCGATCCAGTCCTGGCGGGACTTTCTCAGGGCCATAGCAGTAGGCCAATCAGGAAACTGAGGGGCGAGTAGATGCGCTTGCTCAGGCTCTGGTGAGTGCCACGAATGGTGGGGCGGAAGTGGTCCTCGACCATTCCCAGGGCTCCACGCAGGCAGAAGAGGACGGCCGCCATTCGTGGGAAGAGGGCCGGGCCGAGCAGGAGCAGCACGGCCGCGGCCAGGCAGGCGACGGGGCCGGGTAGCGGCCGGTCTCCAATGACCTTGGCCGAGAGTTCGCGGTGGTCTTTACCCGGCCACCGACCTCCCGCCGCCCAGTAGAAGTGTAGAGCGGATATCAGCAGCAGGGCTGTCCAGACCACGGTGGTTTTCATAAGCATACCATACCAGATGGTATGTTGTAACGTCCAGCTCCGCTCTCCGAGCTCCTGCGGAAACGTTGGCCACGCCGGGCAGGCCTGGCCGTATGTCGATCGAAGCGGCGGCCGTGGCCAAGCACAGCACCAGGTCCAAGAAGAAAAGAGTTGTCGCCGACCATGATTCGGCCTGGAAGGCGGCCTTGCTCGTCTACCTCCCAAAATTCTTCGAGTTTTTCTTTCCTGAACTGCATGCCCGCATTGACTGGAGCAAAAAGGCCCGATTTCTCGACCGAGAGCTCCAGGCTCTGGCGCCCAAGAGCCGGGGCCGGACCGGCAAGAGGCTGGTCGATCTCCTGGTTGAGTTGCGCTGGCTGGCCGACGATTCACCGCTTCTGGTGTTGGTGCACATCGAAGTGCAGGCTCAAAAGGTATCCGACCTGGCGGAGCGCCTCTTCTTTTATCACGTGCGGATCACCGAGGTGCACCGCAAAAAGCTGTGCACTCTGGTGATTCTGGCCGACCAGCATCCAGCCTGGAGGCCGGGGCGGTATTACCAAGAGTTCGCCGGTAGCAGCGTGGACTTCAAGTTTCCCGTGATCAAGCTTTTGGATTTTCTGCCCCGATTGGAGGAGCTCGAAAGTTCCTCCAATCCTTTTGCCTTGCTGGTGGCCGCCACCCTCCACGGCCATGCCTGCCGGCCAGACTCCAAGGAACGCCTGGAGCGCAAGTTCAACCTCCTGGAAAAGCTCTATGCTCTGAAGCTTAGCCGCCGCGAGATTGTAGATTTCCTGATTATGGTCGACCATTGCCTGGTGCTTTCTCCTTCTCTCCAGAGGGAGCTGGATAGGCGAGTGGAGAAATTGGAGAAGATGAAAATGATGCCATTGCTGAGCAATCGTGAACGAAGAGCTCTAAGAAAGGGCCGTGAAGAAGAGCGTGCGCGAACTCGGAAGGCCGAGGAGCAGGCAGCCCAGGAGCGTGAGAGAGCAGCTCAGGAGCGTGAGCGAGCTGAGCAAGCGGAGGCTGAGTTAGCCCGCGTCAGGGCTGAGCTGGAGGCTGTGCGACGGTCAGAGGGCGGGTAGCTCGTGCACGTGTGAGCACAGGTGCGGGCTGAGGAGCAATTCTACCGGAGGTGGCGTTCGGGGTAGTTGCTGATGAGCGCGTCCACGCCCCAGTTGATGAACTTCTTGCCTTTCTTGACGTCGTCGACGGTGTAGACGGCGATTTCTTTGCCTTGTTCGTGGGCCCGCTCGACCATTTTGGAGCTGAGGATGCGTTTGCCCGGGATGACCAGGTCGGTTTCGCGTTGCAAATCGCGCTTGCGCAGGTTGTGCATGGTCAGGCTATAGCCAAGGGTGGCTCCGCCCGCCACGCCAGCCACCAGACCGCCGATGGCGGGGAGGGCCGAGGCTCCGGCCAGCAGGGCTCCGGCCAGTCCGACCAGGCCACCGATTTTAGCTCCTTTGATGGCATTGTCGAAGAGCGGGCGCTCGTGGACCAGCACGCCGGTTTTAATCTCGGGGGCTTCCTTTTCGAAGCGGTCCATGAAGTCGCCGTCGAACGACATCACCCAGGGCTCGCGCAGTCCGGACTGGCGCACCATCTGGGCCAGGCCGACTTCGTCTCCCTTATGGGGGTGCTTGACCTCGATGTCCAGGGCCACGTCGTTTTTGACGGCCCAGTCGATCACTTCGGTAAAGAGCGGTAGCTTTTCTCCCTGACCGGCATCCAGCTTGACGATGTCGGCGGTGTGGAAGCTGCTCACCTTGCCCTTGCCGTTGGTGGTGCGGTCGACGGTGGGGTCGTGGATGACCACGTAGTCGCCGTCGGCCGTCTTCTGGATGTCGAATTCAATGCGGGCGGCGCCGACTTCGTGGCCTTTACGGAAGGCGCGCATGGTGTTCTCGGGTTGTGAACCGTGGCCTCGGTGGGCGATGACTTCCATAGGTTATTCCTTCCCGGCGAAGCGCCTGACCGATTTGAGCTGGGGTAGATGTTGGCGCGCCCAATTCCAGCGCGAAATGCGTTTTTCGTAAGACTGCAGGACCTCCGGAGCGACGTGGTCTTCGGGTCCGAAGCCGCCCACGGAATATTGCTTATATCCGACGGTGGGGTCGGCCAGGTCTTTGTCCATAGCTCCGTTGACTTCGCGGGCGAAGTCGGCGCCGTAGACGATGGCGCCCACTTCCCCGTTGACCCTGGCGCTGACCAGGTCGAGGTTGTAAGTGCCCACGAAGGAGACTTCCTCGTCGAAGGTGCCCATCTTGGCGTGATGCTTGCGTTCGCCGGTGGCCGCCATCAAGGTCAGGTTGGGAATGGTCCGCAGCGATTTCTCCCAGTCGTTGAGGAAGAAAGCCTGGGTGAAGTAGCTGTCGGTGTTGGAGGGGCTGTTGGTGTTGATGCGGATATCCACACCCCGTTCGCCGGCCTCCTGAAGCGCGTCGATGACAGGATCGGTCAGCACGTAGTAAGGGGTCTGCAGGTTGATCTTATGCTGAGAAGATTCGATCAGGCTGAGCAGGGAAGGATTCATTTCGTCCAAACCGCTGCCCACGGCCGAGGTTTTGTCGATAATCTTGACTTCGCTCTCGAAAGCCGGCTGCTGCTCGTCATAGTAACTGCCGCGCATTTCCGGGTAGGCGACCACCTCCAGAGCCATTTTGAGCAGTGCCTCCCGCTCGCGTTGGCGGGGCTTGCGTTCCACTCCCAGGTCGGGCAGGTTGGACACGGCTCGGGCCACCAGTTGCTCGGCCATTTTCTGCTTTTCTTCGGGGGAGTGACGGAGTTTGTCCTTGGCCTCGGCGCTCAGCACCGGCGCTTTGAGCCACTGATCCATCAGTGAGTAGGCGCCCAGCAGTTCGATGTCGCGCTTGCGCCAGTTGCCCAAAAGATCGGGATGAACCCGGTGGTTGATGAGCACTTTGTCGAACTCCTGGTGAAAGGCGTCGCGCAATTCCAACGCCGCGCCCTCGCCTTGCAAGAGCACGTCGCAGTCGCGCCAGGCGGCCGGGTCGTCGGCGGGATGGGTGAAATACTGGTAGCCGGTGTTGCGCCCGCCGGTGGTGCCGGCCCGGCCGTCTACCTCCAGGATTTTGTCGTGGTTGGCGGCCAGGCCCTGAAAACCGGTGGGGTGGAGCAGGGCGCTGGCCAACTTTTTGTAGTGGGGATGGTAGACCTTGGCTTCGGCGTTGGGCAACGCCACCAGTTCCTGCAGATAGTCCTGGCCGCTGCGGTGCGATTTGAAGCCGCGCTGGCCGAAGGTATCGCCGACGGCGTCCACCATGACTTTGACTTCGGCGCCCTGGCGAGCGCGCAGATAGATGTGGCCGAGTTGGGCTTTGCCGAAGATGTCGTGATCCCAGGCATAATACTGGGCGTTGATGCTTTCCTGGGCGGATTCGAGCAGCTTCCAACGGGCTGACCAGGCCTGCAGGTTGTCTGCCAGCAGCGTGGTGCGCGTGCGTTGAGCGGGCGTAGGCACTGCTTGGAATGCCTGGCGCATGGAAGATATGTGCAACGATGCCTCCCGGTCGCTCCACCAGGAAGGGGCCTTCTGCGGCTCTCCAGCATGAGTTTAGCCCCGGGCGATGAAAAGAATCGGAAAAATCAGGAAAGCAGTTGCAGAATAAGTAACAGGAGAGGATCCTGGTCGGATTTTTGGTAGAGCCACTCTTCGTTCAGCCAGCCTTCACGGCTGGGATGGCCGGAGGGGTTGATGTTGATTTCTTCCTGGAAAGCTTCCAGCTCTTCCTCGCTGAGAATGGCCAGGCGCCGCGCCACTTGCTCTTTGACCGAGAAGGTGGCGGGATGGGGGTCGTACTTGGTGACTTTAGCGGCCAGTTTGCGGGCTTTGCGCAGGCGCGCCTTGGTGGAGCTGAGCTTGGCTCCGCTGGCCAGTTGAATGCGTAGCGGAGGGGAGGGGGGCTTGGGTTTGAGGTCGGGCTTGACTTCGGCGGGCTGCTTGGGGGCCGGCTGGGCTTTGCCGACCGCTTTCTTGGCGACCGGTTCCGCTTTCTTTTTGGCCGCCGGCCCGGCCACCTGGGGAAGCGGCGGCAGCGGCTGGGGTTTCAGGTTGCCGCTGATTTTCGGCGGCGCCTGGGGGACTTTGGTGACGGTAAATTCTTTGGCCAGGCGCTGGGTGGGAACTCTTTCTTTGACGGCTTCCAGGTAGTTATAAGCAATTTTCTCCAGGGTCCGGCGGTTGGGGGTGATTTCGGAAAAAGCCACCTGCAGGTGATGACCCTGAAAGTCCATTTCGATGAGACCGGTGGGTAGCGTGCGGCAGAGAACCTCCACGCTGGGGTTGCCCACCACCAGGCTGAAGGAGGGGGGAATAGCCGTGGCCGCACGGGCGGGGCTTTTCTGGGTGGGCAACGGAAAAGCTTGAGAACCCGAATAGAGGGTGGTGCCCTGGCGGGAAATGGCCTCCGGCACCCCGTCCTCACTGATTTCCACCAGGGTTTGCCGGTCCAGGTCGGCATAGCGGCTACTGCCGTCGCTGCGGTAGTTGACCACGCGCGGGCCGGCGATTTCCACCTGGACGTGTTCGCTCAGGACGTGGCTGCCGTCGCCAAGCTGGTCGGCCTGGCGGCAGCCGCGCGTCATTTCGCGAGCCAGGCTTTTATGCAGGCGGGCGTATTCGCTTTTATGGATGGCGGTGGCTTCATCATCGTCAGGCCGAGGTTCGGTGGCCTGCATGACAGGGTCCGGGGGCAGGCGATAGCGCTCGGCGCGCAGGTGCTCCACCAGGGCCAGCACTTCGTTGTAGTATTGGTGATGAAGTTTGAGTTGATCAGCGGGTAGCCGGGCGCAACGCGCCGCCGTGAGGGGGCGCATCTGGGCGATGGGTGGGAGCCTGGTGACCGCGATCTCCATCCTGGGCGGATTTCCACGAGCGGGGGGGAAGCCCTTGGTCATGAAGAGACTGATGCTGCTGGATATCTATGGCCTGGTATACCGCGCCTTCTTCGCCCTGCCTCCGCTGACCACCACTCGGGGCGTTCCCATCAACGCCGCTTATGGTTTCACCACCATGTTGAACAAGATCATTGTAGATGAGAAGCCCACTCATGTGATTGCCTGTTTTGATAAGGGTCTGCCCCCGGAGCGCCGCGAAATCTATCCGGATTACAAAGTGCAGCGCACCGCCATGCCCGACGAATTGCGCTCCCAGTTCGGCATCATCCGGCGCATTCTGGAAACTCTGCGCATTCCCATTGTGGAGCTGGAAGGGCAGGAGGCAGATGATGTGATTGCCACGCTGGCGGCGCTCGCCCCGGATGCCGAACGCCAGGTGGTTACAGGGGATCTGGATCTTTTGCAGATGATTGAGCCAGGAGTGACGGCTCTGGTCACTCGCCGCGGAATCAGCGAACTGGCCCGTTACGATGAAGCCGCGGTGCGCCAGCGCTTCGGGCTGGAAGCCTCTCAGCTGGCTGATTACCGCGGACTGAAAGGGGACCCGTCGGACAATCTGCCCGGGGTGCCGGGCATTGGAGAGAAGACGGCCACCAAGATTTTACAGGCGGCCGGCTCGCTGGATGCCTTGCTGGCTGATCCGAAGTTAGCCGGAACTCCCAAGCTGCAGGGGTTGATCGAGCAGTATGGCGAGCAGGCTCGGGCCTGCCGTGATGTGTCGGTTTTGAAACGGGATTTACCGGTGACCCTGGACTGGGAGGCGGCTTTGCTGTCCAAGCCGGATCCGGACGAGTTATACAAGCTTTATTACGAGCTGGAGTTCAAGACGCTGTTGCGGACCATGCCGGAGCCGGAGAGTATGGCCGCGGTCAAAGCCGAGGAGGCTCTGGTGGGGCGCTGGTTGCAGGCCGGGGCCGACCTGTCCTTTCTGGAGGGAGCTCAGCGCCTGGCGCTGGTGCTGGGAGCGGACCGGTTGGGCGTGGCGACGGGACCCACCGAAGGTTGGGAATTGCCGATTGATTTTTGGGGCCAGCTACCGGGCTGTCCGATGGTGGTCTATGATTCTAAACGGTTGCACCGGCTGTGTGCGGCGCGGGTGGTGGAAGACCCTATGATTGGGGCGCATTTGCTGGATTCTTCGCGTAGTTTTGTGAACGTCGAGGATGCCGCGCAACAATTTCTGGCTCGCAATCTGCCTCCCGAAGGATTGGGAGCAGCGGCGGGAGCGGCCTGGCAGCTGGCTCCGGTATTGGAGTCTCTGTTGCTGGAGCGGGGCCAGGCGGACCTTTACCGCGGGGTGGAGCTGCCTTTGACCTCCGTGCTGGCCGGCATGGAGCGCCGGGGCGTGACGGTGGATGTGGCGGTCCTCAAGGAAATCGGCGCCGAAGTGGACGTTTCCATGGAGCGGCTGCAGAAGGAGATTTACGAACTGGCTGGTGAGGAGTTCAATCTGGGGTCGCCGCAGCAACTGGGCGTGATTCTCTTCGAAAAATTGGGGATTCCCGGGGGAAAGCGCAACAAGACCGGCTGGGGCACGGGGGTGGAGGTGCTGCACACGCTGGAACACCCGGTTGCCGCCAAGATTCTGGAATATCGTGAAGTGGCCAAGCTCAAGAACACTTATATCGACGCCATTCCAGGCCTGGTGGAAGAGGACGGGCGTTTGCGCACCCAGTTCAATCAGACGGTGACGGCCACCGGACGCCTGTCTTCGAGCAATCCGAATCTACAGAATATTCCCGTGCGCGGCGAGCTGGGACGGCGGATTCGCCGGGCTTTTGTGGCCGAAGAGGGCAAGGTGTTACTGGCCGCCGACTATGACCAGATCGAATTACGCTTGATGGCCCACTTGTCCGGGGATGCGGCCATGCGCGAAGCTTTCCGGACGGGGCAGGACATCCATGATTTTACCGCTCGCGAGATCTTCGGGACGAGCGAGGTGAGCGCGCAGCAGCGGCGGGTGGCCAAGTCGGTCAATTTCGGGCTGCTCTACGGGATGTCCGATTTTGGCCTGGCTCAGCGCCTGGAGATTCCCAAGACGCAGGCGCGCGAGATGATGCAGGCTTACTTTGCGCGCTTTCCCAGCGTGAAGGCCTATATCGCCGGGGTGTTGGAGGACGGGCGGGCCAACGGCTATGTGTCGACCTTGCTGGGGCGGCGGCGCTACATGCCGGCTCTGCGCTCGTCGAATTATATGCAGCGGGCGGCGGCCGAGCGGGAGGCCACCAACGCGCCCATTCAGGGCAGTGCGGCGGATCTGATGAAAATGGCCATGGTTCGCCTGGACCCGCTGGTTCCGGGGATGCTTTTGCAGATTCACGACGAGCTGATTTTTGAGGTGGACGCCGCCGCTGCCCACGATTTGGCGGCGCTGGTCAGGCGCGAGATGGAAGGCGCGCTCTCTCTCGAGGTTCCGCTGGGCGTGAGTCTGAAGTGGGGGGCCAACTGGTTCGAAGTGGAGCCGTTCGCCTGACCGACGTGGTGGTGGTTGGGGGCGGTTTTTGGGGGACCTTGATTTGCTCTCGCTTGCGCTCTATGGGGATGTCGGTGGTGTGTTTGGATTGTGTGGTGGAGGGTGGGGCTTCGCGGGCGGCGGCCGGTTTGGTGCGGGCTTCGGCCTGGCCTCCGGTTTGTGAGTGGTGGGAAGAGCGGCATTCTAAGGCTTGTCGCGAGTTTTTTGTTGACGGGTGGGTAGAGGAGCGCGTGCTTTCGGATTACGCGCCTTCTCCACGCTTGAAAGGCCAGGTCTGGTGCGGGCGGGTGGAACTGGAAAAGGCGGTGGTTTTTCGGGTGACCTCGCTGCCGGTGCCGGAGTTTCGGTCGCGCTGGGTGGTGCTGGCGGCCGGGGTCTGGTGTGATGAGGTGCTGGGAGCGAGTGGCCTGCCTTTGACGGGAGTTGTCGCCTCGCGCGGCGCCGGCCTGCTGGGGCCGGGTGGTGTGGAGGGCGTGCTGTCTCGGTCGTATCGCCTGCCGGGAGATACGCGCACGCGGGTCATGTCGATGCGCCCCTGGGGTTCTGGCGTGCGGGTGGGCGATTCGCTGCCTGCGCGGGAAGAGGAGCAGCTTTCTGAAATGGCTGGCTGGGTCGAAGGGGAGCGAGTCTGGGGGCTACGGCCCCGGTTGCCGTCGTTGTTGGTGCAGCGCTGGGCGCCCGGGGTGGTGGTGGCTACCGGGGGCTATCGCAACGGCTTGGCGGTGGCTCCGGGAGTGGCGCTACGGGTGGCCGAGTTGGTCACTCGAAGCTAGCTACCACGGGGGCGTGGTCGCTGGTGCCGAACTCTCGCTGGGTGACGCAGTCTTTGGCACGTTGGGCGAGGTCGTTGGAGGCTAGGATGTAGTCGATGCGCCAGCCGATGTTCTTCTGGCGGAGTTCGCGCCAGGGGGCCCACCAGCTGAAGAGGCGGTCATCTTCGGGGTGGAGCCGGCGCTGCACGTCGGCGAATCCGCTGGCCAGCACCTGGCCGAACCATTCGCGTTCCTCGGGCAACTGGCCGATGACGGGCCTGGCTTTGCGCTCCTTGGGATGCACGTCCACCACCTCGCGGGCGATGTTGATATCCCCGGCCAGCAGCACGTGGGGAGCGGTTTGCTCTTGTAAATAGGTCTGAAGCTGGCCGAGGAAGCGCATCTTGGCTTCGAAGTCCTTGCCGCCGTTGGGCACATAAACCGAGGTGACCGAGAGTTCGCCGACCTGGGCGTTGACGATGCGGCTTTCGAAGTCGAAGCTCGGATGGCTGAAGGTGGGTTGGCCCAGGCCCTCCTTGATGATCAGGGCCACGCCGGAGTAGCCTTTACCGCCGCCGTGCCAGTAGCAGTGATAGCCGGGCAGGGCGAACAGGTCCATGGGAATCTGCTCGTGAGTGACGCGGATTTCTTGCAGGCAGAGAACGTCGGGCTGCTCCTTTTGGACCCACTCCAGCAGTTGGGAGGCGCGGGCGCGCAGTCCGTTGAGGTTCCAGGTGGCGATTTTGAAGGGAAACTGCATGGCCGGCGCTTGGCCGCCTGGGGCCAGGATTCCTGGCTAATTCAGCGTGGGAGCCAGGCTGACCCGGTTGCGCCCGCCGCGTTTGGAGACGTAGAGAGCTTCGTCGGCTTTGCGGGTGAGGTCGGCTTTGTTGTCGGCGTCACTGGGATAGCAGGCCAGTCCGATGGAGGCCGTCACCTGTACCCCCTGGTTGGCGAAGCGCAGTTGGAATGTCTCACGGATGCGTTCGCAGGTCCTGGCCGCTTCGTCTTTTGGCACGTCTTTGAGAATGAGGGCGAACTCGTCACCTCCATAGCGGCACACGATGTCGCTGTGGCGCACTTTGTCCTTGAGCAGGGTGGCGATTTCCTTGAGCAGAGCGTCGCCGGCCGGGTGCCCCAGGGTGTCGTTGTAGGTCTTGAAGTTGTCGGTGTCGACCATGACCAGGCACAGCGAGGTACCGGCCTTTTCGGCGGCGCTGATTTCCTCGCTCAGCCGCACCTGGAAGAAGCGGTGCAAATAGAGCCCGGTGAGGCCGTCGGTAAAGGCCATCTGGCGGGTCTGTTCGTAGAGCCGGGCATTGTTGATGGCCACCGCCATTTGATAGGCCACCGTCGTGACCAGTTGGCGGTGTTCTTCATCGAATTCATTTTCGGCCACCGCGCCCAGGTAGAGAAAGCCCAGCACCTGGCCCTCGGCGCGCAAGGCCGCCACCACGGCGCTACGCTCATTGTGAATGAGAGTCTGGGTGCCGCGAGTGTTTTCTACCAGCAGCGCCTCGCTGAAGTTGCTGGCTCGCCCGAGAATTCCGTCCTCGGGGCGTAGCGACAGGCTTTCCAGGTAGTCGCCGTAAGGACTGTTGGAGTGTTCGACTTTGAGCAGGCCGTCTTCGCCGAAGGTCAGGAAGATGATGCTCTGGGCGCTGGGGATCATGGATCGGATGTTGTCGGTGACGGCGCGGAGCGTGTCACGTAGCTTGAGCGAACTGCCGATAGCCGCCCCGAGTTTTTGCAGTCCGCCCAGTTGGCGGTTTTTGGCCTCGACGGCCGCTCGAGTTTCGCGCTCGGAATCCAGTAGTTCCACTTGCTTGCCGAAGAGCAGGGCGGTTTTCAGGGAAGGCGCGGCCAGGTCGGCCAGAACTTTGATGCGCTCCAGATGCTCGGGTCGGTGGGTATGGGGACGTAATGAACCCAGGTAGATCAGGCCGAGATTTTCGTTGCGCACGCGCAGCGGAACCAGCATGACCGACTGCTCGTCGGGCAGGATATTGTGTTGCTGGACTTCTTCCAGCAGAGCGGGGCGCTTGTCGCGCATGGCCTTGGCCAGCAGCAGCGAATGGGGGGCGGACCGCTGGTGGTTGGGCAACTCGGAGGCGATAATTTCGAGCTGATCGCCCAAGAAGACCAGACAGGATTGGTAAGGAACGCGCGAGCGCCGAATCATCGAGAGCACGATCTGAGCGGTTTCACGCAGGTGAGTGGAGGCACCCAGAGACTGGGCTACCTCTGAGATGAGGGCCAGTTCGTCTCTGCGCCTGCCCACTTCTTCAGCCAGGGCGTCGCGTTCTTTAAGCAGTTGCTCGGCTTCGTGCTTGTACTTGCGCAGCTGGTTTTCGGTTTCTTCCTGTTGGGCGTTGTTCCAGCGGGGCCTGGTGGCCAGATAGGTCACGCCAGAGGTGGTGGAGACAAGCAGTGCGACGGCCAGCGAAGACAAGAACATGTTTTCATTGTATTGGAATTCCTTAATATTTGCCAGGGTAAAAGGTCTGAGAGTTTTGTACCTGGCCACAGAGCTCGCGCTTTTGGTAGTGCGGTTAAGGGAA
>JAHBVR010000010.1 GCA_019637395.1 Vulcanimicrobiota bacterium | reverse complement strand
CTCCGCTATTCAGGCGAGTGATTTGCCCAGTCACAATCACGATGGTTCCCAGATCACCAGCGGTCAGGTGGCTCCGGCGCGCCTGAGTTCGAATGCTCCCAACGCAGCACAGTTCTTGCGGGGGGATGGAACCTGGGCGGCCGTAAGTGGCACCTCCTCAGACCTGAATGGTCTGACGGACGTAACCATTACTACGCCCTCTACCGGCCAGTTCTTGCGAAAGAGCGCAGGGGATTGGGTTAATTCGGCCATTCAGGCGGGGGATTTGCCGAGCGCTATCGATGCTGCCAAGATCGGTTCGGGCACGGTTTCGAATGCTGAGTTCGGCTATCTGGATGGTGTCACCAGCGCCGTGCAGACCCAGCTGAACGGCAAGGCGGCCACCAGCCATACTCACGCGGCCGCGGACATCACTTCTGGAGTGATTGGCCTGGCTCGCGGTGGCACGAATGCCAATCTGTCGGCCACCGGTGGAGCCGGACAGGTGCTCAAGCAGACGACCGCAGGAGGCGCGATTTCGGTCGCCGCCCTGGCGGCGGGTGATATGCCGAGTGGAATCGATGCCGCCAAGATCGGTTCGGGCACCGTTTCGAACGCCGAGTTCGGCTATCTGGATGGCGTCACCAGCGCCGTGCAGACCCAGTTGGACGGCAAGGCGGCGGCCAGCCATCCCCACGCGGCCGCCGACATCACCAGTGGCCAGATGGCCCTGGCGCGCGGCGGCACCGGTGCGGATCTATCGGCGACCGGCGGCGCCGGACAGGTGCTCAAGCAAAGCAGCGCCGGCGGAGCGGTCAGTGTGGGAGCCCTGGCGGCGGGTGATATGCCGAGCGGAATCGATGCAGCCAAGATCGGTTCGGGCATGGTTTCGAACGCCGAGTTCGGCTATCTGGATGGCGTCACCAGCGCCGTGCAGACCCAGTTGGATGGCAAGGCGGCGGCCAGCCATCCCCACGCGGCCGCCGACATCACCAGTGGGGTTCTTGCGACGGCGCGTCTGGGAACCGGAACAGCCAGTACCAGCACCTTTCTTCGTGGCGATGGGACCTGGGCGCTGCCCGGCTCCGTCCCCGTTGGAATGGTCGCTCCGTATGCCGGCTCAACGGCCCCTGCGGGTTGGCTGATGTGCTATGGCCAACTGGTGAGCACGAGCACCTACGCTTCCCTTCATTCGATCATTGGCACGGCCTTCGGGTCGGGGTCGGGTACTTTCGGAATACCGGATCTTCGGGGCCGGGTGGTGGCGGGTTTGAATAACATGGGTGGGACGAGCTCTACCGCTCTGAATGCGCAAGCCTGGAGTACGACTTTGGGAACAGCAGGAGCCGGAGGCAACCAGGTCCATCAGTTGTCAACCAGCGAAATGCCCAGTCACGCCCACTCGACCGTTGCCTACCAATACTTCAATGCTTATGTTGCGGCTCAGGCGCTTAATGCGCTCCAAAACTACTCGCAGGGCTCTACGACAACAGGTTATGCGGGCGGCAATGGCTCTCATAACAACGTCCAGCCCACCAGGGTCCTAAACTACATCATTTATGCAGGAGTGTAATCATGTTCAAAATTGAAAAATCCATTTTTGATCAACTGGGGTTCGACTTTGAGGCTGCCTTGGAGAAATTCAAGGCAGAGAAAGAGCGCCATCCCTTTACTGTCGACGTTCCGGCCCCATCGGCCGATCCCCTGGTCGAGGCGGTTTATTACGCCGGCGGCTATGAGGTGGTGGATTCTGAGCGGGAACTCGAGCCGCCACCCCCACCTCTACCCCCGATGGCCTTCGAACCCGATGCCCGGAAAACAGAGGCCTTGAAAAGCCTGGAAAAACTCGAGGGCCAGACGGTGGGGGCGCAACTCGACGGGCTGCGGTTGCTACTGGCTAAGATTCTTGAAATCTTGCCTGGATAAAGGGCGAGAGGATTGGCGCCCGGCCCGGGCCGCCAATCCTCTCGGGCTCCACCACTAAAAGCAAAACCACAGAAAGGCTAGCCTCGCTATGCCCATTTGGAGGACGGAATGTATTCAACCATTGTCTGGCAGCATCTGAGGGATCCTCAGAATCGCGGCGTTTTAAAAGACCCTGACGGCCTTGGCGAGTCCAAGTATCCAAAATGCGGAGACCATTTGATCGTGCAGTTGCACGTTGCAGAGGGGCGCATTCGGGATGCTCGGTTTCTGGCCAAAGCCTGCGCACCGGTGGTGGCCGTCGCCTCGCTGGCAACGACCCAGATCATCGGCAAAACCATCGAGGAGGCCCGAAAACTCTCGGCGCTACGCCTCGACAAGGAGATCGGCGGTCTGCCGATTTCCAAACGACATGCCCTTTGGATGTTCCTGGAAGCGCTCTTTGGGGCGCTCGACCAGGCGAACCATCAAACAAACCCATTAGGAAAGGAAATAGAAAAGTGAATAAACCCGATTTTGATAACCAGTTGGTCGCTCGAACCTGGAGTCGACGGCCTGCTCAACGATCAGCAGAACCCTTCTTGGGCGAGACTGAGCCTAACTCCGCGAGAGTCTCTTATCTTGCGCCGGAGTCTCTCGTAAAGGTGACGACGCCTATACCCACCGTGGTTCGTGAGAACGCAATCACCGTCCCGGAGCCTGGCCCCTGGTTGGCCGATCTTCTTCAACAACGAAAGGAAATGAAATCATGATTACCCTGGGAAGCAAAGCCTTTTTTCGTCAGTATGGGCCGACTTCGACTCAGACCAACGTGGATTTTGTCTATGGAACCGACCTTTACTTCGCCTATCGGCGGACGGTCAGCATCAGCAGCGGCAACTCCACCTATTATCTGGCCTTCTACTTAAAGCACACCTCCAATCCGGCGATTCAGATCGATTCGTATTGGAAAGTGGTGAGGTCGGGAGGGGTCAACACGGTTTATGCCGGTCCCAGCCCCGATTTTAACAATCCTCCGGTGGCGGACCAGAGCAATTTTCAGGCGACCACCCTGACCTTCGACAACATCTATGCCCCTCTTCAGCCGAATGCCAGTCGGACGGAAGAAAATTTGGCGGGGACTTACGAGGTCACAGAAGCTATTTACGAAATCGGCTCGACGCCTCCGAGCCCAAGCCTGGAGTGGAGCTTCGACTATCGCTGGCTGGTGCTGCGCGGATTCTCGCCGCTGCGCAAGCGCATCGATCCGGTCTCGAAGAACAACCTTTGCCAGTTGCGCGGAGAGTGGAGAACTCTACCGGTTTCGACCTCGTTGTATCCCGGTGGCTGGACGCCGACCAGCAACATTGATTGGGAGCTGGATTTTCAGGATACGGCCGGGAACCTTCTGAAGGCGGTCCCCGGCAGCACAGCGGTGTCGGCGCGCGCTCCGGTGACTGGCAAAGTGGCCGACTTCTCGTATGACTGGAACTGCAAGAAAAACAACGGGAAGACCAAGCACGGCGTGTTCTTTCCGGTGGCTTACGGCGGGGCCAGTGTGCCGACGGCGGGCACCACCGCGATTTATCCGGTGGACACTCGGGCCCTGTGCACGCGCTGTGCCTGTAAGGATGGCTTGTTGCGGTTCCTCATTCAACTGGCCGGGATTGGCAGCCAGGCGGGCAATCCCATGTCGGTGGTGATGGCCTTCAGTGCCAGCTTCACCGAAGATGGGCCCGGCTCGATGGGCTACGGTTGGAAATCCAATACCGGCATTCGCGTTTACGAAGACCCGGTGGATTCCAGCCTGATTTATGAGGACGAGTCCGGGGCGTCGATGCGTTGGGCTTTGAGTGGCGGCAGTTACGTGCCCTACCATGAGGACAATTATTCTCAAATTGAGAAAACCCTCAGCGATCCAAACTACACTTATGCGGTGACCTTTGAGGACCAAACGCGGCGGGAGTTTGACGCTTCGGGCCTGTTGTTGCGCGACATCGACCGCAACGGCAACGGAATCACCTATGACCGCTCTTCGGGCAGTCTGGTGATGTCGGACGGCAAGGGCCGAGCCATCTACTTCGATTATGGCCTGACCCCGCGCGCCGATGGGCAAACCCAGACCCTTCGCGTAAATGACCCAGTCAACGGCCGACTGACCACGATGAGCTACTATTCGAGCAGCCATCCGATCAGTCCAGACCGCCTGGAATCGATCACCGATCCGAGCGGAGAAACCATGACCTTCGAGTATGACAGCGACGGGCAGATCAGCGTGATTTATGACGCTCGGGGCCTGGCCATGGCGCAATACCTGTACGATGACCTGGGCCGCAAAATCGCGGAGCAGAGCTATGATCAAATGCTTGTCTACTATGATTTCGGCGACCAGGTCCCGCTGTTCCCGGCGCCGTTCGACATCCCGACGGATTGTTTGCGCACGACGCAGTTCGATCTGAACGTCAGCTCCAGCGATCCCGCCTACCTCCGGCAGTCCCACTCGTTTTACGACGATTTTTATAACGTCGAGGAGCAGTGGGAACTGGTGGACCGGACGGTCGTTCCCAACGTCATCAACGTCAGTTCCTTCGAGTATGCCGATTCTCTGAATCCGTTCCTGATGACCCGGCAGATCAGTCCGAACGGGGCCAGCACCTGGATGACCTATAACGCCCAGGGCAGCCTGCGCACGCTGACCGACGACCATCTCAACGTGACCACCTATGACTGGGTGGAGGACATCGATCCCGGGCCGCTCAATCCCAAGCATCAGAAGCTGCTGCGCAAGATTCACCGGCCCCAGGTGACGGTCAACGGAACTCCGACCACCTATGCGCCGACGGAGCTGCGGTATGACTCCGACGGCAATCTGATCAAGGTAATCGACGCACAGAATAACGAAATGGTCTTGACCCGGCGTTCCGACGGCCTGGTCACGGACATTACGGACCGTCGCGGTTTCACCACCACGATGGGCTACGACGGCACAACGGCCAATCTGGTGACGATCACCACGCCGGCCGGCCCGGGGGCGGCGCCGGCGCGCACCACCACCATCAGCTACGACGACTACGACAACGTCTATGAGGTCCAGGACCCGCTTTCGAATACGGTGCGCACTGTCTTTGACGGCAAGGACCGCATGGTGGAGGCGCGTGACGCCAAGGGCCAGAGCGTCTATTCGAACTACGTGGACGGGCTGTTGGAATGGATCGAGGCCCCGGCCAACCAGGGAAGTAGCAGCAACCGGCGGCGCACCCGCTTTGAATACGACCTTTCGGGCCGGGTCGAGGTGGTGGATGCCCAGAACGGGCCGAACAACAGCACCGACTATGAGTCGCGGGTAGGCTATGAGTATACGGGCTTCTCGCAGTTGAAAAGCCTGTTGCGCATCAAACGGCCTGCACCGAATAACACCCCGGTGGTGGCCGGCACGGAAGTGGAATACGACCCTCTGGGCCGGGCGGTGAAATCCGCCGACTTCCTGGGAAGGCTCAGCTACGCGGCTTACGAGCCGTTCTGCGTGGGCCATACCACCCTCTCCCCGCGTGGGGTGCAGATGAGTTCTTCGTTCGATACGCTGTGCCGGCTGGTGCAGGTGGAGACGCAGGAAGAGCGTCATCTCTACGCCTACGACGAGTTAAGCCGGATGATCGGGGCCAGAGTGGGTGAGATTTATGGCCAGGTAGACTATACCAAGGCGTTTTATAAGCATGACACCATCTATGCTTACGATTCGCTGGATCGGGTGACCCAGATCACCTATGCCAACGGAGAGACCGTTTCTTACCAGTATGATGCCGAAGGAAACCTTACTCAAGTAACGGACATTTACGGCAGAATAACGCAATACACTTACTATAACGATGGCCGTTTGCGAACGGTAGTCTACCAGGGCCAGACCTTCACATATTCCTACGATGCGGCCGGCCGGTTGGAGACCATCGCCTATCCCTCCGGTGGGCTGGTGGCCAGCTTTACCAAGACGGATGGGAGCACCGGCTGGGACGCCAACGGCCAACTGCTGTGTCTACGCTATCTCAAATCGGGGGTTCACTTCCACCGCTTTGAATATAGCTACGATGACAGCGGCAACCGGATCAGCCTGATCGATACGCCGGATGCGGGCGGAGCGACCACCTGGAGCTACGGCTACGATTATCTGAACCGGCTGACCTCGGTTACGCGCGGCAGTTCGACCACGCTTTATGCATACGACGAATCCGACAACCGGATGAGTCTGACCCTGCCCAACGGTGACGTGTGGACCTATGGATATGATCTGGCCGATCAGATCGCTTCCCGGTCGTTCACTCCCTTCGGAGGCTCGCCGGCTGTGGTGGAGTCCTACAGCCACGACCACGACGGCAACATGATTGCCCGCACCCAATCGGGTGTGACGACCACCTACGACTGGAACGACTTCAACCGACTGCGCCAGGTGGCCGTGGGCGGCACCCCGGTGGAGACGACCTCGTATGACCACGAGGGCATCCGCCGGCTCAAGGTGGATGGCGCCGGTGCCTCCAAATCCTTCTCCAGCGGGGCCATGTCCCTGTGCGATACCCGCCCCTCGGGACCGGTGTCTTTCGTGCAGGGGCACCAACTGCTGGGATTGGAGCAGGGCGGCAACCTCTACTTCCTGATCTCGGACGGCCTCTCGTCCGTGCGCAAGGTGGTGAACAGCTCCGGCGTGAGCCAGGGCGAGTTCAAGTTCGATGAGTTCGGCGTGCCGGAATCATCGACCACGCCTCCAGCGGACCTAAGTGCGCACTCTTATGTGGGCGGCCTCGGGCAGCGCAATGAAGGCGGTGGCTTATACTACGCCAGGCAACGTTGGTATGATGCGAATCTAGGGCGCTGGTTGTCTCAGGATCCTATCGGGTTTGATGGCGGACTGAACCTCTTTGGCTACACGGGGCAGAATCCAACGAATTGGACGGATCCTGAAGGTCTTGAATTGCCTCCGCTCGGAGCAGATCCTGGTGCTTACTGGGGTCCAGAAGCCACAGTTCGCCCCTATGTAGGGCCCTCACCTGCTCGCTTTGCGCGACTTTTGTTGAAAGCTGCTGCGCCATTCCATTTTGCGCCTGCGACTTGCGACCTAGGCATTTCGATCTACTATGGTGAGCTTGGGGCAGGCGATCCTACCAACCCCAATTGGGAGCCTCAAATATATACTCAAGGTGTTGGGCCTCAGACGTCGCCGTATTGGAAGCAGACTGGACGTCAGCGTCACCACGTTATTCAAAATGCTGCAGTTAAAGACTTACCCGGATACAGCTACAGTGCAGCGCCGACAGTAGGTCTTCCCGGCCAAGCGAAAGTGGCTGGCACGCCACACAATTTGGCCACCCGGGTTCAGCAACAAAGAGGCGGTGGCACATTGGCTGCAGAATGCCGAATCGGTTACAAAGCGCTGAGAAGGTCTGGAGTTTTTAATAAGGCCGAGGCGCGACAGGCGATTAAGGAGGCTATGGATTATTTTACAAAAATAGGCCATGGTCCCAGTACGCCCACTCGAATTCCATTGGATAGGAAGTAATAGTGATGCATATCATTAATCCTGTGACGCAAGAGTCCATTAGACAAGCAATTGAAGAATGGGTTAATTTGCTGGTGGAAGAAAAATACACTGAAGCCTCAGCATATATTGTGCACGAGGAAGGGACTGTCTGGCCTCCTGAGATGCTTAAGGAAATTATTACCGACTACTCTTCCAGAGCACAAGTAAACAATCCTAAAGTAACTGATCCTGCTACAGCATCGGGTGGACCGCAGCCTCGCCATGACATAAAGATGAGTTCGTTCAATCCAAAGTATGTCGGAGAGGCTTGGTGGGACATTCCTATTTCTGGAAGTTGGAGCGACTTGACCGCGACTTTTCTTGTAAAAGAACACGAAAAAGGAGCCACTCTCGTTCTGGAGGATTTCAGAGTAATGTAACGCTTAGGTTCGCTCTGGTTTCACACTTCAGCGAAGAGGTATAGAAAGACCCTTTGGGTGGCGCCTGAGGGTCTTTTTACTAGGAAATTTGGAAGCTCCGTCCGGTGGGCTGGTGGCCAGCTTTACCAAGACGGATGGGAGCACCGGCTGGGACGCCAACGGCCAACTGCTGTGTCTACGCTATCTCAAATCGGGGGTTCACTTCCACCGCTTTGAATATAGCTACGATGACAGCGGCAACCGGATCAGCCTGATCGATACGCCGGATGCGGGCGGAGCGACCACCTGGAGCTACGGCTACGATTATCTGAACCGGCTGACCTCGGTTACGCGCGGCAGTTCGACCACGCTTTATGCATACGACGAATCCGACAACCGGATGAGTCTGACCCTGCCCAACGGTGACGTGTGGACCTATGGATATGATCTGGCCGATCAGATCGCTTCCCGGTCGTTCACTCCCTTCGGAGGCTCGCCGGCTGTGGTGGAGTCCTACAGCCACGACCACGACGGCAACATGATTGCCCGCACCCAATCGGGTGTGACGACCACCTACGACTGGAACGACTTCAACCGACTGCGCCAGGTGGCCGTGGGCGGCACCCCGGTGGAGACGACCTCGTATGACCACGAGGGCATCCGCCGGCTCAAGGTGGATGGCGCCGGTGCCTCCAAATCCTTCTCCAGCGGGGCCATGTCCCTGTGCGATACCCGCCCCTCGGGACCGGTGTCTTTCGTGCAGGGGCACCAACTGCTGGGATTGGAGCAGGGCGGCAACCTCTACTTCCTGATCTCGGACGGCCTCTCGTCCGTGCGCAAGGTGGTGAACAGCTCCGGCGTGAGCCAGGGCGAGTTCAAGTTCGATGAGTTCGGCGTGCCGGAATCATCGACCACGCCTCCAGCGGACCTGAGCGCGCACTCCTATGTGGGCGGCCTGGGGCAGCGCAATGAGGGCGGTGGCTTATACTACGCCAGGCAACGTTGGTATGATGCCAACCTGGCTCGCTGGTTGTCTCAGGATCCGATAGGATTCAGTGGTGGTCTGAATCTCTTTGGCTACACGGGGCAGAGCCCAACGAATTGGGTGGATCCCAGCGGGCTAGATCCAATATGGATTGGAACGGGCGAAAAAATCAAGGTTTCTCACGATATATGCGGTACAAGAACCGATGTCACTTACGATGATTCGGTCACTATACTCGAACTGAAGACTGCTTATGAGAATACCTCTGACCTAATGGTGCTCTTCGCTCATAATTGGGCCAGCTTCGAGGGGGTTCATTTGGAAGGTGGAACTCTTAGGCTAGAGCAACTGCGAGCCTGGAAGAGGCGCCCAAAAATCCTGTTCTTAGCAGGGTGTAGGACTGATGACAACGCCGGGATTGGCCGGATGGAGACGCCGCGGGGCATGGCGACCATCACCCTTAAGAACGTCACGGAGATGAAGCATATCAGACGCTTCTTGCGCCCATTCATCCGAAATCTAGAAGCTGGTCAATCGGTTCAGGAGGCATCCGACAATGCTCTATCTGGAATTCGGAACACGAAGGCAGCGGAGGCTTTGCGAGGAACAATTCAAATACAAGGAGGTAATGTCAGATTATGAAACCTGGTAAGCTGATCCTGGTCTTGGGCTTTCTAGTGACATCGATGTCGGCTTTTGCACAAGATCTGTCTGTTGAGAACGTGAAGTTGGGAATGACCTCCCGTCAAGTTGTCGGCAAGTTGGGTAAAGAATACTCAATGGTGGACCTCATTCGTGAGTCGGTAGGAGAGGGTGAGGATTACAGTCTCCTTTTCCGCAAGGGAAGCCCTCAGGAAATTGATGTGACTTTCACCTTTGGGAAGGTTTCCAGCATTGAGGGATTCAGACTAAACTATGATGGGAAATCAGTTGCCGCGGGAGAATTAAGTAAAAAAATCATTGCGTTGCTCGGGCCGCCACAAGAGAAGGACAAAAGTGGGCTGGAGTATGCAGTCCGTAGTCTTCACGCTAGGCTTGTTTTCAGATTGAAACAGGATCGGCTTAAATCAATTGTTTTGGAGCAATGGTAGCAAATTTTGCCATAAAACGTCCTACTTGAGAGTAAAGAGTCTGGGTTCTTGCACCCAGACTTTTCTTTTTTGGTCCGTAGGCGGAGAGCACTAAAATCCCGGGGGGGAGACGCCTAAATGGGCCACCAGCTTGCTCAAGTGGAACCTGTTTAGTAGGCTCTGGCGGTGTCCATCTACCAGCTCCGCGTTGTTCTACGCGACATCAGCCCTCTGATCTGGCGCCGGGTTCTGCTTCAGAGCGAATCCAGCCTGGCCGATCTTCACGCGGTGTTGCAGATGGCCTTTGGCTGGACCGATGAATACACCCATCGGTTTCGCATCCACGGCAAGGACTATGGCCGCAGCCAAGGCGGCGGAATGCACTATGCTGATGATCCGAAAACCGTGAAATTGAGCCGATTTGGGCTCAGGCCGAGGGAGAAATTCCGTTACGTCTACAATTTCACCGCCAGATGGAAGCTGATCTTCGCCTGGAAGCCATGCTGGAGCCGGACGCGAAACGCTCCTACCCCGTTTGCATTGGCGGCCAGCGAGCCTCTCCACCGGAAGGCGGGGCCGGAGCCTGGGCGTATAGGCCCACCGGAAACATAGCTGCGATTTTACGCACTAGCTTCCGTTTTGCTTAAAACCCGGAATTTTTGATCAAAACGATAGGACTTCGAGGCAGTTTCTCGACCTTTAGAAGCCACATGACGCGTTTTTACTTCCGGTTCTGGGATTAGCGGAAGTCTTCAATCCTTTGAAAGGCTCTCGCATTGCATCCTGGTGGTCGACTTTGAAAACTAACACCAGGTGTCCCTGACATCCCGCCTGTCCAATTAGACTACACCCTAGATCGACACCGATCTAGGGTGTTTTTTCTGTCGATCTGAAGTCCTGGCATGACTTTTTCGACACGTGTCGTACAGCTTCTAAAAGATCAAATCGACACTTTTAGGAGGACGACCATGGGGCAGCGAGTGGGTTACAAGCGGGTGAGCACCTGGGACCAGCGGAACGACCGCCAGCTGGAGGGGGTGCAACTGGACAAGACTTTTGAGGACAAGTGCAGCGGCAAGGATTTGAAGCGGCCGGGCTGGGAGGAGGCGGAGCGGTATTTGCGCGACGGTGATGTACATCCTGAGTCAGGTTTCAGGCAGCCATCACCATTTCCTGGAGGAAGGCCGCCATTTGCTGGCGCTCGGCTGGCTGCATTTGATAGAGGGCAAGCTCCAGGCCCTTCAACTGCAGCTCCAGCTTGGCACGCCGGCTCTTAAGCTCGGCTTGTTGCGGTTCCTCACCCATCCAGCCCTCGAAGCTCGTGTCGGCGTTGGAGCCCTGCTCGGTTAGATACAGGCTGTACATCTCCAGCTCCAGCTGGCGCTCGCGGAATTCCTGAGCCTGGCGTTTAAACTCCTCCACTTCGGCCCGCTTAATATCGATGGCCACCTGATTGCGTGGTCTCGCCGCTTCCAGCTCAGCCAGCTTGGCCTCACCCTCGCGCACTTTCTGGTCGGTTTTTACGATATTCAGCAACAGGTCAGTGATCTGATTGGCCTTTTCTTGCAGCTCGCGCATATCGGTGCGCGTTCCTTTCTCGGCATCCAGGGTCATAGCAATGGCTACCATAGCGGTGGTGGTGCGGCCTCGGCCCATTTGACAGTTGGCTATGTAGTGGGCATCTTCGCCGGGATGGCGTTGCTGAAAGTCGTGCACCGAGCGGCGCAGTTGGTCCAGTTCGGCGGGCGTAGGGGCGGACTCATCCTGAATGGGCACGCGCCGATATTCCACCGTGACTCCCTCGTCCCGTGCCGCCTCCTGGATGGTCTCTTCGGTGGTCCTGCAGTTTTCCGCCGTGACCTGGATTTTTTCCACCGGCTGTTTATACATGATCTCGCCGTTGGGCCCGCGCCTGGGGTGCCAATTTCCCTTGTCGTCCTGCACGGACAGCTCTTCCTGCATCGGGATCCCGCCTTCTTTCGCGCTCAGCTCAATCAACTTCGCCTTCAGTTTTTTCTCCAGCTCGTCCAGCTCGGCACCGGTTGCTCCCTGCTTGTAAGGAATATTCAATTGTCTCGATAACTCTCGCACGTTGTAAGGCTTTTCGCTAATATAAATAACCGCCTCCGCACGGGTGTTGAGCCAAATAACCGGCTTCTTTCCCAGATGGCGGAAGAGCTTTCGGAAGCCGGCTGCTGTCGGCTGGCCCACGCCGTGCACCGGATAGTCCGGCATTTTCCGGTAGTTGGGGGCGTCCTCCGGATCGTCCGAGGCCTTATTGACTTTGCCGTCCGTGTAAAAGCCGCGCCCCTTAAAGGCATCGGGTTTCAAAACCGAACGGGGGCCCCATAGTTCTCCTCCATTCAGATCATTGACGATGTCCGCGGGGGCGCCCAGTCGTGATGGTTCGGGGATGGTCTCCAGGTGCAGCTCATCCAGCCCCAAAAAGCTGAGCGCCGCGTAGTTGACCGCGCCCCGGCTCATGAACTCGGCCGGCATCGGACCGGCCAGCGTCAGCAGGCTGGGCTCGCACACCGGTTGGCCGTCCTCCAGGCGGAAACTCTCGCCTCTCACTCCATCCAGACTGCGCCACACCCGGGTGCCTTGCTGCACCAGGCTCTCATGGCCGCCGTCGGCCCGCCGGATGTCCACCAGCGCGCCCTCGTCCAACAAGGTAACGGAAGTCTTGTCGCCATTGCGCACCATCTCCGTTTGACCGCTACGGCGAGCTCGCGCCGCGCTGCGCAAGGCCTGCGTGAAAGCGTCCCGATAGTTATTGCGCGTCTCGACCTGCTGGAGCGAATCACCCGCGCACAAATCCGTGGCCGCCTCGACCAGACCATAATCGGCGGAACCCGGCAGCAAATCCAGCAAATCCCCCCGGCTCTTGCCGCCTCCATGCTGGACGGCCTGAATATTCTCGAGAGTGGTGTTGCAGTAGGCCAGCCTGGCCAGCGCCAACTTCCGGCTCAACGGCGCATCGGCGCTCAGCAGCGCCCGTTCAAGACGCCTCTGCGTTTGTAGGCGGCGCAGTTCACTGGGAAGGGAGGTGTGAATCGTCATACACTTGTTTCTAACGGTGTTGGCGGTCTCAGTCAACGGCCGCCCCCCGTCTCTAGTCGAACTTAGGGCGGCGCGTTCTCGTTCTGGTCACGGTCGCGTAGCCGGTCACGGGTGCCTGGCATTGGGCCAGCAGATCGCGCATCTGCACGAACTTCTGGGGCGAGCGTAGGCCGGCCAGGCTCGACTTCTCCGTGTCCAGTAGCGTGCGCGCCGCATAGGTCACCTCTACCAGGTCGGTCGAGGTCGAAATGGTGAAGCCGGCTCGGCGATAGGAAACGGAGTTGACCGCCAACAGCTCGCGCATCTCGGACTGGCAGTTGGGGCAGCTGGCGACCCGGCCTTCGAATTGCAGGCCGCAGCGGCTACATGAATGCCCCCGCTTCTCGCCGCGTTCGAACAACTGAATCGGCTGAATTTCCTCGACCGCACCGGCCTTCTCGGTGGCGCGCTGGCGCTCGCCTTTCTTGACTTCCTGGACGCTCTCGGCTTCCTCACTCTCCTCGGTGTGCTTCACCTGGTGCTTGCCGCCCACCAGCACGTTGACGCGATGCTCACCGGGAATCCGCTGGCCCTGCCGGTAGCGGCCTACCTGGCGATTGTGCAGCGCGTTGCCCATGTCTACGCCGCCTCCCCCCTCGACGGCCTCGGCCTTCTTGGTGGAGGCCACCGCCGTCGTGGCGGTGGTGGCAGGCGCCTTGAGCACCCCGGCGGCCACTGCCTTGTCCGGGCTTACTGTCGGAATCTTCTCGGCGCGCGCCGGCTCCTCGCCCAACGCTTGCTTGAGCCTGGCCGCCGCCTCGGGACCGGCCTGGGCCAGCACTCCGCCCAGGGAGTTGCGCATCTGCAGGACCGCCGCCCGCCCGTCGGGAGTGGTCGCCGCCAGCGTGAGAGCGCGTAGCAGCGACTGGCTGGCCGTCTGGTCCGAGGCCACCCGCGAGAGCAAGACCTGCACGGCGGCCGGCGGCGCCTGACTCAAGGCTTTGACGAAGGAAGCGCAGCCTCCCGAGTCCGCCACCGAAGAAATCATTCCGCGCACGGTTTCCAGCGGTGCTCTGGCAACCACCCTGACAAAGGCCGCGCTGGCCAGCTTGCCCTGGGCCACTCGCTCGGTCAGTCCCGCCACCGTGGCCACCGGAGCTCGCGCCGCCGCCTTGATGACCGTTTCCGCCGCCGGGCTTTCCAGCGTCTTGACCAGGGTGTCTTGAGAGACCTGCGGCAGCGATAGCGCTAACTGTTTGGCTACAGCCGGCTTTTGCACCAGCTCAGGCGGGCTTTGCATGATTACTTTGGAGAAAGCTTCAGGCTCTTTGGCTGCTTTGTTCAAAAACTTGGTGAGTGTCTGAGGAGGAGCTTTCTCCAAGATCCGCCCAAAACTCTTGGAAGCCTGCTCATCCAGGGCCAGCTTTCGCAGCAGAGGAGCCACCGGTGCCTGGCTGACCGCCTTGAGAAAAGAGCCGCTGGCGGCTGGATTCTCGGCTACTTTCGCGGTCAATTCGCTGAGCACGCGGGTCGGAGCCTGCTGCAGAGTCTCGACGAAATGGCCGCTGGCCTGCTCGTCTTTGGCCACGGCCGCCAGCACTTGCTCGCGCCGCGCCGGCGCCTGTTGGGTCAACGCCGTCACGGTCTGGGCGCTGGCCGCCTCACTTTGGGCCGCTTTTTGGAAGATAGGAGCGACCGCTTTCTCGGCAACGCCGGGGCCAGGCACCGTAACCGGCTGGGTTGCCCCTTCGGGCAGCGCCGTTTTTTCATCGGCCGGCCGGGCCGGAACCCCCACCGGCTCCGTTCTCTCGGCAATCGCTATGCGAGCCTCACGGAGCATCGCCTGGGCCAGTTTGCCCGCCTGCGGATCTTCCAGCAAGCGCTCGACCACCGCCTGCCCCTGCGGAGTTCGCGCGGCCGCATCGAGCAGCGCCCCGGTGGCCACGCGAGCCTCCGGTTGTTCGTTCATCCTGGCCAGAAATTGCCCCGCGCTTTCGGGCGGAATCAGGCTGGCTGCGGCGGCAGCCGCTTTGGGATCAGGCGCCAGCGATTCATAGAGCAGGGCATTCTGCTTGATCCCTTGCTCCGTCTTGCTGGCGGCCACCTGGGCATTCCCAAAAGACCGGGAAGCTACCGGATCCTCCGCTAGATTAAGCACCAACTCGCGCTTTTTCTCCGGCTCCAAGGCATTCACGAATTCCAGCCCCGCCGTAGCCGAGCGCGGCTCCTCGGAAGTGGCCTTGAAGAACCGTCCCACCTCCGGAGCATCCACCCGCGCCGCCGCCACCAAATTCTCCCCGAAAGCCCGCCGCGCTTCCGGCTCGGCGGCCAGATGCAGGGCCAGCTCGCGCACCCGCTCCGGCCCGGCCGCGTTCACCAGGGCCACCCCGGCCGCGGCCGCCTTAGGCTCCTCGGAAGTCGCCTTAAAGAACCGTCCCACCTCCGGAGCATCCACCCGCGAAGCCACCGCCAGGTTGGTGCCAAAAGCCGAGGCCGCCACCGGATCCTGGGCCAGCCCTACGGCTAACTGGCGCACCACCTCGGGCGCGCCCGCATTGACTACGCGCACGGCCGCCACGCTTGTCTCCGGCCGGGTGGAAGCCGACTTGAACAACTGTCCCGCCTGCTGGCGCCCGGCCGCGCCTCCCGAAGCGCTGGCCAGAGTCGAACTGACCGAAGCGGCCGCTTCTCGATCGCGCGCCACCCCGATCAGCAGACGCCCGCTCACCTCCGGTCCGCCCGAATTCACCACGCGCAAAGCCGAAGTGGCCGAACCCTCGTCGGCCGACATGGTGGTAAAAAACCGCCCGACCTCGCGCACTCCGCTCCGCTCCTGGCTGGCCGAGGCCAGCACTCCGGCCAGACCGGGTCCAGCCGAGTCGACCACCCGCACCAGGGCGGCCGGAGCCTGGTTCATCGTGCCCAGTAAACGCCCGCTGGCCACCGAATCCTTGGCCACGCCGCCAAACAAGCGGTCGGTCCCCGGCCCGGCCACCGCCAGCACCGAGGTATAGGCCGAAGCCGCCGGGGCATCCAAATTTCGATGCAACTGAGAAAACGCGGCCCGCCCTTCCTCACTCTGCACCGCCAAAGCCTGATTGCCGACCCAGGCCGCCGCCTTCTCGGGCCGAGATGCGAGCGTTTCCCACACCGCGGCCAGGCCGGCTCGGCCGGCCGCAGTGGTGGCGGCCGACGCCTGCAATTTCAGCCCCGACACCGCCAGCGTCGCATGCCCTTCCACCGCTGGCGCCACCCCTGAAACGGCCTGTACGCGCACCATGTTGGTGGCCAGCCCGGCGCTCTGACAGGCGTTGGTCTGCAACTGCACGGTCGCCTCCCGTCCGCGCTCACTGGCCAGAGCCTGCTGGTCCAGTTTGGTCTGGGCCCCGGCCAATGAAGGGCTGCCGGCCATCACTCCATAGACCGTCTCCAGCGACTGGCGTCCTTCGGCGGTCCCAGCCGCTTTAGCGCGGGCCGCCGTCAGATCGGCCGCGCCCTCCTCCGTGGCCGAAGCCATAGCGGTTAATCCGGCCAGCGCCACCGCTCCGGCCATGCCCTGCACCGAGGCAAAAGCCGTGGCCAGCGCCACGTTTTCGGCCGCCTTCTTCAAAAAGCTGCTATCGACCGTGCTTAACTGAGCCGCCGCCAGCTTGGGGTCGTCGGCTACCAGCTTGAGATGCTCCACCTGCAGGTCGGGCGGCGCGTGCTGCTGGATGGCCGCATAGAGTTTGCCACTCTCCGCATCCCGCGACTCGAGGAACTTCACGTACTCCTCGCGCCCCTCGGTGGTGGCCAGCATCTGATTCTGCTGCCGCCAAAACTCGGCCGCCGCTTCGGGAGTTTGGGAAGCGGCCAGCAGCACGCCCCCGCCGTACATTTTATCCAGTTTACGAATTTCCGGACTGGGGCCCGAGGAAATCAACGCCGCCGGCTCGATGGCCACCTGCGGACGCGGCAGATTCAAGGAAGCGATCAACCCCTGCTCCAGCGCCAGATCCTCGTCCTTAGGCGCGGCCTCCTTTTGCTTGGACCGCGGCGCGCCGCTCACCAGCCACTCCCCGCCCTGGTCCAACCAGGGATCGGATTTCTTCTCGGCAGGGACCGCCGGCCCGCCCAGCACCCAGTCGCGTTCCGGAGCCAACGGCTGGGAAACCTGCTCCCGGCCCAGCAACTTGCCCTCGGAGCGGAACTGGTCGACCGGCCCGCTCTCTTTCTTGGGAACAACAAGCGGAGCCACCCGTACGCTATCGAGGGAAGCCGGCCGCATCTGCAGAGAGGTCGTCAGAAAGGAATCCAACCTGGACAGTATCTCTCATGGGCCACCTCCAGGGGAAGAATTGTTACCGGATTATTAAGAAGTTGTGAATAACTGTCGGCGTCCCAAGAGACCCACTGAGCGCCGCTCCCAGGGGTCTGACCTCCCGACCTCGAACCCCTTTATCACGTCAATGCCTAAGCTGCACCTGATCACGGCCGAGGACCCGCTTACCCTGCAAGCCCGATCCCGCGAGCTGATTCGCTTTCCGCAGCTTACCATGCCCCTGCTGGCCGGCCTCACGCCGAACGACTGGACGGTTACCCACGAAGACGAAATCATCACCCCCGTCGACACCACCAGAACCTGCGACCTCGTGGGCATCACCGCCGCCACTCCCGGCGCTCCCCATGCTTACGACCTGGCGCGGGAGTTTCGCAACCGCAACATCCCGGTGGCCATGGGCGGGCCTCACGCTACCCTGATGCCCTACGAAGTGGCTGAACACGCCGACATTGTAGTGGTCGGAGAAGCCGAGCCTCTATGGCAGCATATCCTGCGCGACGACATCCAAAGAAAACCCGGCTTGCACCTATTCCATACGGGCACTGTCGAGGTCACTCCTCAGCATACAAAAATTTATCGGCATACCGCCCCGGCCACCCTGGAGCACCTACCTCACGCTCGCCGCGACCTTATCCAACACGGCGGCTGGAACCGCTGGTGGGCCACCAAGGGAGCCATCATCGCCACCCGGGGATGCCCCCACAAATGCGATTACTGCACCATTCCCCACCTCTATCCCAAGGCCCAGCAAATGCGCCTGCGCCCCGTCCCTGAAGTCATCCAGGAAATAAAAAACTTCCGAGATAAAGGGGTGGTTTTCTGGGACGACAACCTGGCCGCCGTGCCCGCCTACGCCAAGGAACTGTGCCGCCAGCTCAAGCCGCTCCAACGCTGGTGGACCAGCCAGACCACCATGAACTCCCTCAAAGACAACGAATTTCTGGAATTAGCCGCCGCCAGCGGCTGCAAGGCCCTCTTCGTGGGGCTGGAGAGCATCGACCAGCAAAGTCTCAACGGAGCCCAAAAAGGCCACAACCGGGTGCGGGATTACCGGAACTTGCTGGAACGTTGCCACAACCTGGGCATCGCCATCCAGGCCGGCATCATCTTCGGCTTCGAAAACGACGATCTCGACATATTCCAAAGAACTGTCGACACCTTCGGGGACATTGGACTGGACAACGCCACCATCAGCCTGCTGGTGCCCTATCCCGGCACTCCCTCTTATGCCATGTTAGACCAACAAGGTCGCATCATCGATAAAAACTGGCGGCATTACAACGGCAAAACCCACGTCGTCTTTCAACCCCGCCACATGACTCCCGACCAATTGCTCAACGGCTACGAATGGGCCAAAACCCAATTTTACTCGCTCTCCCACATCGCCAAGAGACTCAACAAAAGTCGCACCGGACTGTGGTGGAACATCCCGCGCAACCTGGGCTACCACCTGGGGCTACGCGGCGAAGTGCTGGCCCGCGCCGCTCTTCATCAATCCGGACCGGAACCGACCGCCTGCTGGAGCGCCCGCAAACGCGACTGAAACTTGACGTCGGCGTTGCGCTTGGCCGCCCAGATTCCGCCCGCTCCGCTGAGCAGAAAGCCCCCGAACCAGGGAATGGGCAGAAGGCTGGCGCCCACCACTCCTGCCAGCAAACCCGCACCGGCCCAGCTCCAAGGCCAGTTGCCGCCCAACTCCTTCAGGGCCGAAGTCGGTTCCTGGGCCAGCTTACTCACCACTTCCGAGGCCTGGCGCTTGACTCGCTGGCCTAATTCCTGCCAACTGGGCGAATTGAGAATGGGGGAGAACTGGCTCAAGTCCACCTCCAGGTCGGGGGTGGCCACTACCGCTACCGTTCCTCCCAATTGCCTGGGTAAAGTGCAGGGATCCAGCATCACGCCGTGCTTCACGCACAGCAGCAGGGCCCGCCCCTTTTGGGCTCCGTCCACAATCCAGATGCTCTCCCCCAGCGAGGTGCGTAATTCGACGGGAAATCCCACCGCATTGCCTGGTGACATCCAGGCCGACAGTCCCGATAACTGGGGCCTGCGGCCTTTTAGCACCAGGGCCCGTCCCTGAGCCCCCAACACATAGCGGCGGTGCACGCTGTAGTCCTCGGTGCTGATGGAAAAGCCGCTGCCTTCCAGGCCCCCGGCGCTGGTGATCCAGCGCAGACAGGTGCCGATTGGTTTCAGGGCGATGCCTCGCGCCAGCGAGCCCGGTTGGCGGAAATAGAAGTCCGCCCAGTAAGGCCCCCGGCTACTGCGGTGTCCGGGGGGATTCCAGGAAAGCTCACACATCAGGCGGCCGTTCCAAAGCAGCAAAATTGGACAAAAAAGCGTGCGCGTGGCGATCATCTGCCGGTCGAGCTGGAGCTTTTGTTTGCCGGTCTGGACCACCAGAGCAAAGGTTCGGGCATGGGCCCCCGGCGGCGCCCGCAATTCCGCCTGGGCCAGGCCGCCAAAGAGATTGATGGTCGAGACCGGCTGGGCGCCGCTCCATTCAGCCCACCAAACCTGGGCCGGTTCCTTGTCCAGGAAACCCATCAGACCGATAGCAAAATCTTTTTCCGGACAGTCCGGGCCCAACAAAACCTTCTCGAACTCGCCCACAAACTGGGCCGGGTCGACCCGGGCGGTGGGATCGGCCCAAGAAATCACAAAGCCGCGCTCATTGCTCTCCATCCAGACAGCCAGCGGCTCCAGGCGCACCACTCCCTGGATTAATTTGAGCACCGCCTGCTCCAGCGAGGTCAACTGAAAATTCTGCAGCTTGCGCCGCGCTTCCCCCAGAGACAGAGTAAAAGCCCCGGTGGAGTCGTAGGTGCCCACCTCGACCTCGCGCTGCAGCAACTCTTCTAAGTCCATGTCCACGAGGTTCGCGACGCCCGGGCCCCCTCCCGCCACAGTGCCAACCGCGACGAGTTTTCTCGAGCGTCCGGCCGCCCGGCCCGACTACTGGCCTTCGGGTCCTCACCAACCAGCCCGCTCCCCGAAACCTGCCGCCCGACCTGCACGTGCTGGGCGCACCCGGCGCGCGGCCATTAACTCTCGCCCACGTCCAACACGATAAACGAGCCGCTGCGCTCGTCCCGTTCAATCACCACCACGCCGGCCTTGTCGGCCGCCCGCAACAAGTCGGAAAAATTGCGATAGCCGTAATATTGCATATCAAAGGTAGGTTTCAGACGCTGCATCATCTGCTTCACCATCGAACCCCAGAGAATCTCGGTATTGCTGCGTTGCAGCGCCAGCACCGCATCCTGGAGCAGGCGGAAGACCTCGCGCTTCTTCTTGGGCAAACTGTCGGGCAGGCGTTCCTCCACCGGGCGCCCGCGCATCAAATCCTCGTAGAAAATAAACTCGTCGCAATTGTCGATCAGCAAGCTCGAAGTTGAATTCTTCACTCCCACTCCGACCACGCGCTTGTCATATTCGCGCAGCTTCGAGACCAGCGGGGAGAAATCGCTGTCGCCCGAGGCGACCACGAAGGTGTCCAAATGCGGGCGAGTGTAACAGAGATCGAGAGCATCCACTACCATGCGGATATCGGCGGAATTCTTGCCGGTCTGATTGCGTTGGGGAATGTCCAGCAATTCGATGGCCAGTTCATGAAGCACTCGCTTCTCGCGCGCGAAGCTGATCCAATCGCAGTAAGCCCGCTTATAAAGAATGCGCCCTTTCTCCAACAGGCGCTTGAGCAGCAGCTCGATATCCAGCCGGTCGTAGCTGGCCTGGCGCGCCCCGATGGCCAGGTTTTCGTAGTCGATAAAGAGGGCCAGATTGGCTTCTCCGCTTGGCATTTCCATACTCCTACCGCTCGGGCCGGCGAAAACTATCGCCGGCTTCTCCCATGGCCACATCGGCGGCCGCCGATTCCACCGCCGGATGCTTCTCCAGACGCGCCACCGCCGCCTGGATTTTTTGTAAATTCGCACTGTCCGGGATTTCCAGCATCAAGACCAGGGTATCGGGCCAGCAAGCGATCAGACGCCCGCCGTCACCCGCCGCCTCCAGCAGCTTGGGCAAATCCTTCGGACCCGCCCCAGCCTTCAGATTCACCAGGATGCGCACGCGCGAAGTCATCAGCCCGTTGGCCGGATCCCGCGTATAGTCGCTGGCCGGAGCCGGGCGGGCCTCCAGGGCCGGCACCTCCAGCCTCGCCTTCTCCGGGCCGAACCATTCCGCGATACGAGCGGTCTCGTAGACATGGTCGCCTTTCAGGGTTCCTACCACCAACACGGACGAGCCCGGCCGAAAGGCCAGGTCAGTGGAAGGCCCCGTCAGCTCGAACTTTTCTCTGGCCGTGGCCACCGACCACTTGCCTTTGGCGCCTTCCAGTTTGCCCATCAGCCAACTATGGTCGGGGCCGATGGCGCCCTGGCGGGGCATATAAGCCTCCAGCGCTTCGCGGGCCGCCTTCAAGGGCGGGGCATTGGCGCTGGCCACATAGCGGATTCCGTCGTGTTCCATGGCCAGCAAGGCGCGCGTGCTGGTCAATCGTTCGCTTAGCGAAATCACCTGGGGGCGGCAGGCCAGCATGATCTGCTCCATTTTCCGGGCCCGTTCGGGCGCCAGAGTAAACTCCGCCCCTTCGGAGCCCAACCGCATCATGCTGCCAATCCTGATCTTGGCCTGGTCCGGGATATAGGAGATGGTGCTATCGCGCCCCAGCAGTTCGAAAGTGTCCCCCGAAAGCGCCGTAACCGGGCCGGTTGGAGCAGGGGAGGGAGCCGGCGGCGTGTGCGAGCACCCCGCCAACCACACCGCCAACCACACCGGGAAGAGCAACCTTTTGACCATTTGTCGTCCGCTTCTGGGAAGAATCCTCAACTGCCTCCTTGATTACCCGTAACCCGCCTGCAACCGGACGCACCTAAGCTGCGCGAGTGATTCTCGCACTCATCAATAACAAGGGCGGCGTTGGCAAGACTACCACCGCCGTCAACCTGGCCGCCGCCTACGCGCGCTCCGGTTACCGGACGCTACTGGCTGATTTGGACCCGCAAGCTTCCGCTTCCCTGCATTTGGGCCGGCGAGAAAGCGGCCCCACGCATATCCCCCGTCTCGACGTCTGCTGCGGCTTCCCTCAGAATACTGGCGATTACGAGCACGTCTTCCTGGACTGCCCGCCCGCCCTCTCGCCCCTGACCCACCGGGCGCTGGAGCTGTGCGACCGCTTTCTGGTTCCCTTACAACCTCAGTATCTGGCTATGGAAGGCCTGGCCAACCTGCTTCGCTTCGCGCACAACCCCGGCCGCTGGTTGGGCATCGTGCTCACCATGGTCGACAGCCGCGCCCGCGTTACCCACGAAATCATCGCCCTCTTGCGCCAGCGCTTCCCTGATAAAGTCTTCCAGACCGAAATCAAAAACAACATTCGCCTTAGCGAAGCCGCCAGCTTCGGCCAGAGCATCTTCGAATACGACGGCCGCTGCCCCGGCGCCAAACTTTACGCACAATTGAAAGAAGAGGTAGAGCAAAAATGTCGCGTCCTAGCCGTTTAGGCCATCAAGCCGCCCAAACCTTCGATACCGCTACGCCAGAATCCACCCCCATCGATCCGCCGGTCTGGCTCGTCTTTCCACTGCTCTGGTGGAGCCGGCTCCAACTGACCTGCCTGGAAGCGATGGAGCCCTACCTGCCCAGGAGTTAACCACCTCCAGCTCTAAAGTCCAGGCATGGCCGGTTTGACAATGGAGGTTCTCGTCCTGGCGGCCTGCGTGCTTACCCCCAGCCTGCTCACCGCTCTTTTCTGCTGGCCCCTGCTGGCCCGCGGCCGCCGTTTCGCGCCCTTTCTGGTGCTGCTCGCCTGGCTGGCCGGCAGCGCCGCCACCGCTTTTTTCCTGCTCGCCCGCCCCGCCCTCACCAGCAACCCCTTGCACGCCTGTGCTCCCTCGCTACTGTTCACCGCCCTGACCTTCCTGGTGCTTACCCTGCTCCACCCCGCTTGACAGAAATGCCGTCTTCCGGCATCCTCCCCACACCATGCAACTGAACGTCGTCCTCCGACCGGCCGAGAAACCATCGCCACCCGCATCCGCCACCGACACCCAGTGCGACCGCCTCCAGATCGCTCCCGGCCACCACCACGCCTACCTCATCCCGGCCGAAGCCATCCTGCCAATGGTGCCGCGCGGCCCCGTCTTCCGCGTTTGCTGAGAGCCTGGTTAATAGGAGTCGTTATGAGCTGCGCTGTGGCAGCTGATGGCCCGGGTCTTTTCCGTGGCGAAGTGGTCAGGGGGGCGTTTGAGCAACATTGGCGAACTGCCGACTTGGGCGGAACCATGTCTATGTCGCCGGAAGCTTGGATGTCCGTCGGCTACAACCCGCGGTTCGGTGGCGCCCGCCCGGTTCGAGCGCTTCGTCGCCGGCCTGCGGGCGTTCGAAGGTCTGTTTCACTTGCGCCGGCCCGGAGAAAGGAAAACTCAGCATCCCTTCCATGAGGTTGAGGTCAATTGCGCCGGCCATTGCTATGTCTGGACCGTGCCCAAGCAGCGCGCTCTGAGCAGGAGGGAACAAGCCCTGCTCGACTATCTCTCGGTGAACTTTTCCATCACCGCTTGGCGTAGCAGGGGAGGGGGCAGCAGGCCCTGGTCGAGCACGAAGTCGTGGAAATCCTTGGCCGCGAATTTGTCTCCCAGCTTCTCCTCCACCTCGTTGCGCAGACTCAGCAGTTGATCGAACCCGTAGAAGTAGCTGCAGGCTTGAGCCGGCGCCCGGAAAGTGTAGCGCTCGATCTCGGAGTTGACCATGCTGGGCGATAGTCCCACCTCCCGGCTCAAAAGCTCGCGAGCCTGCTCCACGGTGATCTTGCCGGCGTGCAGCTCCGGGTCCAAAAACGCCCGGGCCGCTCGCAACTGGCGTGAATTCAGCGCCGACAGCTGACCCTCCAAAGGCATATAAGGCTGGATCATCCATTCCGAATACAATCCCCACCCTTCGATATTGGCCGAGTTGCCCGCGTAAATCGCGCGCGCCAGCGAAACCCCTTTGTCCACCATACCGTCAAATTGCAATTCGTGCCCGGGTCTGGCCTCGTGCGCCGTCACCGGCCAGGAAATGGCGTTGTAGGTAAAGTCGTCGAATTTCTGGCCGTCGGCGCTCAGCAGCGGCAGCACGAATTGCCCGCGCTCCCCATGGTTGTTGACCAGGGGCGGCGCGATCATCTGCGGACTCGGGAAGGCCGCGGCCTCGGCCGGCGTGGCCTGGCGCACCACGCACTCTCCCGGAGGCACGGTGACCAGGTCGTGCTCCCGCACGATTCCTTCGATCTGCTTCAGGCGGGACTTATACAGGGGCAAAATCTGGTCAGGAGCGATCTGGTCCTGCTTGAGAACCTTCAGCACCGCCCGGTAGTCGCTATCGGGCAGGCCCCTTTCTTGGGCCAACTGGCCGGCCACCGTCTGCATCTGGGCCTGAATGCTCTCAAAAGCCTGATGACCCCTGGCGGCCAGCTCTTCCGGCGAAACGTCGGTGATGCCCATGCTTACGAAAGACCGGTTGTAGGAATCCGGATCCAGGCGAAAATCATCGCGCGTCTTGGGCAGCACCGACTCCCGCAGCCAGGCGTCGTAGCCGGTCAGTTGCTCCTTGAGTTTGGCGAAGGCCGGCTGCCAGTCTTTCACCCCGTGCTTTTCCAGCAGGCTGTGAATCCCGTCCAGCAGTTGGCCGTCGCGGTCGAGGGCATTCTGGACCTCCACTCGGGCAGGGTAGATCATTCCCGGTTTGGCCATCTGAGCTTCCATGCGCTCGCGAAACACCTCGGTCAAAGGCCGATAGCCTTCTTCCAGGCCGGCATATTTGCTCAGACGAGCGGCGGCCGCCTGCCAGCGCTCGGGCGGATTTTGATCGTCCAGTAACGTGGTCAGTCCGGCATAAATGGCCCCGGTCGGATTGTTGAAAGGCACCCAGTTTTTCTCATAAAACTCTTGATAGTCCAAGGTTTGCTGAGCTGAATCACCGAGGATGCGCAGATCCTGAGCCACCCGGGTGTCCTTCTCGTCCACCAGAGCCTGTTCCACTCCCGCCTTGAAGTCGCGCAGTTGCTGCCGGTAGGCCAGTTCGTTGGCATAGGTGGGAACGAAGACTTCCTTATCATACTGGCTCAAACCCTGCGAAGAGCCATCTTCCGGGAATCTCTGGAAGCCGATGTCCAGCAACTGCTGGGTGACCTTGTCACTGCGCCGAATCCACTCCGGCTTCTGCGGAACGGCAAAAAAAGGCCGCCGCATCTCGGGCATCGGCTTCGCCGTCCCTAATTCTACCGTGTCGGCCGGCTCCGAACTCGTCTCGGAGACCCGCTTATGAGGCGTAAGCTTAGCGGCGGCAGCCGGCTGCGAATGAATGGTGCACATGCCCGACCAGTCTAGAACGCTCCCCTCAAAGGAGGCTGAAAATCTCTCGTCCTTATCGCCCGCGCCCCGCGGTCATCAGCGGAACCATTTGGCTCCAAGCTCCCGGCACTTTTGCCACTGCTCCTGGAGATACCGAGACGGACCGTTGCCGCTCACCGCCTCCAGCAGGGGAAACAGGCTCTCCTTGGCCCGCCCGCCTTCAGGCAAGCGCGTGCCTACCCCCAGGTAGGCACGCCGACCAATTTCCACGCCCGCCTCCAGCCGTTCCAGCACCGGCGCGAAACGCGCTCTTTCCAGCGTCACCCCGCGCCGGTCGGCCCAGTTCAGCAGCGCATACAAGCCACGCAGTACATCGTAAAAGTAGAAACGCGGAAAACACAGGTCCATCCAGGCCTTTGCCTGCTCCCGCTCCTCAGCATTGTGCCGGGTTGGAGAACCCCGCCACAGCTCGCGCTCCTGCAAAAAGCGCGCGCCCCGGTCCATAAATTCGATCTCCTCGGCCGTGAAATCCCGCGGCGTGTAAAAAAGCATTGCCTCAAACGGTGCGATCGTGCCCACCATCGAGCTCGGGCACTCGCCCGGCACCGCGTAGGCCTCGGCATCACAGTTGAACCCTCCGTCGGACATCTGGTAGCGCAAAAACCACTGACGAATCCAGGGCAGCCGTCCATCCACATCGATCCCGTAAGCGGCCAGCAATTGATAAACGCAACCCAGAGCGCAGTGGCAATGATAGTCGGAGCCGTCCAGGAACTCGGTGCTGGGCGTCTTTTCCATCTCGAGCACCAGAGCCTCGATAGCCGCCGGAGGGATTCGCCGCGTCTCGCCCATCTCGTGGAGCAGCATCATGTGCCACCAGGGGGAATCCCACTTCGGCCAGTAAGCGTCCCGCCGCAAACTCCGCACGGCCGCCTCGGAATCCAAATACTCCAAACTTTCCGCCAGTCCAACCATCAACACCCCTTAGCCCAACCCTCGCCCGCCCCTTTATTGACAGGTTATATAAAAATATATATATTATGCCTGTGTTTGTATAAACTGCGAAAGGTCACCGCCCATGCACTACGCTCACATCGCCGCCGACAACCGACTCCACGACCTCAAGGAAAAGGCGGCTCGCGAACTCGGCCAGGTTATCCGCGGTCGCGGCTGGACACAGACTCGGGCCGCCCAGTTCCTCTCCGTCTCCCAGCCCCGCATCAGCAACCTGCTCTCCGGTCACATCGAAAAGTTCACCCTGGACATGCTGATCACCATGCTCATAAGCCTTGATCGTCCGGTGGAACTGGCCTTCCCGGACCCCACCCAGTGGAGGCGCTCCCCCAACTGGAGCCCCGATCCCCAACACGCCGACTCCCTCAACAAAGTCGAGCACTACAGCGAACTCATCCGCCAGGATCCCACCAACTCTCTGGCTCACAGCCGCCGAGCCGATGCCTACCATCGCTTAGGTCAGGATGAGCAAGCCATCGCCGACTACACTCGCGCCTTCGAACTTGACCCCAGCCGCCCCGGCGCCCTCTTCAACCGCGCCTCACTCTACCGGCACACCAAACAATACAAAGCCGCCCTGCTCGATTATAAAACCCTGCTCAATCGCTTCCCCGACTGTAACATCCACCAGAACCGCTCGCTACTTTACTTCGAGATGCAAGATTACGAAAGCGCCCTGTACGACATGGACAAGGCCATCGAAATCGAACCCGAGCGCCCCGGACCCTGGACCAACCGCGCCATGCTCTACCGCAAACTCAACCAACCCGCCAAAGCCCGCGCCGACTATGAAAAAGCCCTGGAAATCGACCCCACCTCGTGGCAAATCCGCCAGGCTCTCGAGGAACTCGAATCTACTTGAGTTCGATCACTCCGGCTGACTCGACGGAATAATACGGCGTCAATTCGTTGCGGGACAAAACCACCAGATTCGGATACTCCTTGAGCGTCACCCGGCGCAGAATCAGCCGCGCCGCCGCAGTGGTCACCAATACCGGTTGTAGCCCCTTCTCCGTCATTCTTTCCACCGCGGTGTTGATAGCTGGCAGGATCTGATCATTGATATCGGGGCTTTCGGATATCGTCAGGCCCTGGGCGGTATAACTGCCCAGCTTGACGACGGCGGCCTCGAGCCTGGCTCCCACCCGCACCACCTGAATCTTCTTTTCGTTGGCCAGGTCGTCCAGGATCAGGCCGGCCAACTTGACACGCGCGGCCTCACTCAAGCGATCCGGATCCTGATGCGGCGAATGGATGACCACCTCGCCAATGGTCCCCAAATCGCGCACGCATACTCGCTCCGTTAATAGATTGCGCACGACCGCCAACAGCCGTTGAAAAGTTGCCGGATCGCTGTGGAACCGATGGACCAGGGCCGGCTGCTCCGGCTGCAAGATGGCCAGGGCCGCCGTGAGGTCATCGCTACTATAATATTCAGCAGCGTGAGCTCTGATCAGTTCCGTCAAGTGAGTGGCCCACACCGAAACCGGATCAAAGACCAGGCAACCGAGCTTTTCGGCTTTTGCCTTATCGGCCTGAGGCACCCATTTGCCCGGCATACCGTAAGTCGGATCCTGGATGAGAACTCCGCTGAGCTGGATGAGCTTCGACTCGGGTCCGATGGCCAGCAACTGCCCTGGTTCCACCTTGCCCTGGCCCACCACCTGACCCCGGAATAGAATCTGATATTCATTAGGGGGCAGAGAAGCAGCCGGAGTGAACAGGGTCCCCGGCACGACCCAGCCGAGTTCGCCGGCTACATGGCGTCGAATGGAGGCCAGTTTGGGAGAAAAACCTTGCTCGGTGAGAGGGCTGAGGGCGCTGCCTAAACGCGTCTCGAAGCTCTGGTTATTTACCAGCTTTTCCACTTCAGGACGTTCAGCCAGCGCCGGGAGGCTCAGCCAGAGCAGCAAAAATAAGCAAATTTTGAACATGCTAAATTTCCTGGACTTTCTTGGCGGAATAGCCGGCAGCGATTTCGGATTGAGCCAGCACGCTGAAATCAGAGAATTGACGCTCGCTCAAACGGCGCACCGCCAGCCGCAGATCGTCGGGCACGCACAGAACTGCGTCCGGCTGTTTGGCCAGCGCAGCGCTCAATGGCTTCTCCAGCTCTTGTTCTAGATTGAAGGCGTCGCGAATAACCAGTCCATCAGGTCCGAAGTGGACCGCCGCCCGCAATTTCGCTTCCCAGGCCGGGCTTAAAACAACCGCTGGAATCGTCTTGGTGTCGGGCAGGGCTGCTTCTTCACAAATCCAGGTTTTGATACTGCCGCGCGCCACCTCGGTCAGACTATCGGCGTCCTGACGCGGCTGGGACTTGTCCAGCACCAACTCGGCTACCGATTTGACTCGCAGGGGCAGGCGCTCCCGAAGCAAATTCTCGCAAACCTCCAAACAGCGGTCCTGGGCGGCCAGGTCAGTGTTAAAGGTGCTGGCCAACAACTCGGGCATCAGCACCAGCATCTCCTGACGGCCGAAAACCTGCCAGGCATGCGAAATCACAGCATTCTTCAGATACCAACCGATATAGAGTTCGGGGGTCAAGACGATGCACCCGGCTTTTTCCGCTCTGGCCCGTCCGGCCGGCGCAATCCATTTGGCGGTTCGTCCGGCGATTTTTTCTTCTCGAGGCAGGCCGGGTAAGCCTCGCAGGGAAGCCGGATTCCGGGCCGCCGCCAGCAGCAACTTCGGCTCTACCTGACCGCGCGCCACCTCCTGGCCGCGAAGGTAGATCACCCATTCCTTGGGCTTCAAGCTGAGGTTATCGTGAAATCGAACCCCTGGCAGAACGAAGCCCCGCTCCTCTTCAATTTGTTTGCGAACATCGCCCATTTCCTTGAGCAGAGGAGCTGATTCGCCACTGACCAGGGGCTTCACCAGTTCTGGCCCGACCTGGACGTTGACGATCTCCAGTTTCAGACGGTCCTCTAATTCGTCGGCTTGTTGGGCCCAGGCCAGCGGAATCAAAAATGTCACGGCTATTAAAAAATGTTTGAACAATTTGCCCTCCCAGGAAGGCCAGGCCTTCTTCTTGGATTGGGAGCGCTCCTTTGGGAGTCTACTTCTTGAATTCTTTTTTCAGACGCTCCAGCAGCACAGGCTCGAGTTCGCTATTGGATGGAACTCTCTCCCAACGAGCGACCGTCGATAAGACGGACGTTTTCTGTGGAAGTTGAGCTTGAGGAGGGAGTATGTTGAATTCGCGAATCGGGCTGGTCAACCAGGCTTTCCGCCGGAGGTCCAAAGAAACTTTGAAAGAGGCCGAGCTGAAGAAGTCATATTTGTTTCTTGTAGATTCCTCCGTAGTCCACCAGGGCGTAGTTGGCGCGTCCTTTCGGGTTCCACGAACTTGCCGTCGCTCGTGCAGACCAGAGGAACGCTAAGCAATTCGATTTCAATATATACCCTGTTGCGATTGGAGAAGCTGGAAAGACCCTGGATGGAACACACCATCGTTTATAGGAGAACAGTTTTGGTCACCAAGGTAGCGGGAACGGCCGGGTCTTTCCATAACCGATAGGCCCCCAACAATAAGCGGAAGAGCCACCCACCATTGCCAGGGTTGGTTCAGAATCGCCCAGGTCCCCAGGTAATAAAGCCAGGCGGCCTGGGTAAAAAATTTCAGGAGCCGCTCGAGTCTCTCGACCATTAATTGCAGAATTTTTAAATCTAGGCTTGATTCCTGTCCGTCCTGGGGGAGGTGGCCTCTGCCTGAGCCAGCAGGCTCTGGCGCTCCACCAGCCAGCGCCGGCCGCGTCGGCGGCTCACCACTTTACCCTGGCGAATCCAGAGCTGGATGGTGGGCCGGGCATAGCCCGTCAAGGTGGCGGCATCGGCCACGCGCAGCCACTCGGTTTCGGCGGCGAGCTGCCACGACGGAGCCAGGCCACGGCTCTCCAGCCAGCTATCCAGTTGAAACCGCGGTATGTAGTAGCGTGGACTGCCCTGATTCTGCTCCACCAGGGCGCCCAGTTCACCGGACTGGAGCGCCTTGACCAGCACGGGTCTGAGCACACGGCTCAGTTTGAGCGCCGCCTTGAAGCTGACACAGTTCTCCAGGTGGGCCACTTCCGGCCGATAGGGAGGAGACCGGTGTATCAGCCAGTCCAGCACACCCGAGTCATCTAACTTCAGCTCACCCCGGTCTTCGGCGGCCAGCACGGCGGCGTAGGAAACGCCCGCAAACTCGGCCAGGGAGCGGCAGGTCCAGTCTTTGGGCTGGGAGCGCCGGCGCACCCAGTCGTCCAGATCGATTGTTCCGAAGAGCCAGCGCTTGGCGCCACGGTAGTGCTCCTTGGCGGCCGGCAGCTCGCCATGGCGCACGGCATAATAGAGCTGTTCGCGCGTCATTCCGGAGTGCTCCACCGCCCGCTCCAGAGTCAGCACTTCTCCCCGCGGCTGCACCGCCGGCAGACCTCGGTCGCGTTTCTTGAGCCAGGACTTGAGGTGCCGATCGGCCACCCGGTAGGCCGGGCGCGCCGAATCCGGTACCTGCACCAACTGGGCCTTCAACTGTTTGCGACGGATGGCCGCCCCCACCGAGTCGCGCAGCATCCCGGTTTTTTCCGCGATCTCCTCGAGGCTCCAGTAACGCTGCTCCGGGTCAAGCTGACTGGCGTGGCGGCGGCTCTTCAGCCACTTTTGCCAGACGCGCCGCCGCAGGACCAGGCGTCCCCGCGAGTTTCGCTCGGTCGGCAGCTGGCCGGTGTTTACATAGCGGCGCAACTCCTCCTCGCTGTAGGCGCACTCCTGAGCAGCCCGGCGCAGAGATAGCTGGTCCGGCTCCTCGCTTTCGCCCGCCTCCACCCTTACCTGAGCCAACCAGGCTGCCAGGGATTCGCGTTTTACCCGTGGCGAACCATCGGGACCGGCGATCGCCTCCAGCTTTCCCTGAGCCAGCGCCCGCGCCACGGCTTTAGCGCCCAGGTTGGTGGCCCGCCCGGCCTGGGTCTGGGTCAGAAAGGCCGGGCAATCCAGGGGCAACGATTCGGCCGGCCGGCGCTTGCTGCTCTTGCGCTGAAAGGGCCGGGCCAACCACTCTTGCAGCTCGCCCGGCTCCAGATAGCGGCCCCAGTAGCCATTTTTCTGGCCCAGCAGGTGAAAAGGCAGGTGTCCCTCTTTCATAGCCTCGAGCAACCGCGTCACCGGCACACCATGGCGGCGGGCCGCCTGTCCCGGCGTTAAATAATGCTCGTAACCCCTGCGGTGGTAGCGGTCGTATTGGTCCAATAAGCTTTTTCGTTCCAGCAGCCAGCGCCGCCCCCGGCGCTGCCGCGGGATCAAGCCTCGGGCCACCCAGGCCTGAAGAGTGACGATGGGAGTGCCGGTCAATTCGGCGGCCCGGCCGACGCTGATCCATTGGCTGTCCTCGTCCAACTGCCAGGAAGGAGAGAGCCCCTGGGCGCGCAGCCATTCGTCCAATCCGTAGCGGGTCACCCGGCCAGCCACTCCGGCCAACAGCCCGGTCTCCAGGTGCTCCTTCACTTCCGCCAACTCCGGCCCGAACCGTTGGGCGGCTTCCTCCGGCCAGAGCAGGTGGGGGAGGTGAGCCGCCTGCTTGCAGTAGGGCGGTGCCGACTGCTCCAGCCAGGCCACCAATCGCTCCTCTGAAACCACCCGTTGCGGGCCATGCCGGGGGTGCGTCCGTAACTCAAAGCTTAACTGACCGTCGGCCAGGGCGCGATTCACACTCGTTTCAGACAATCCGGTGACCTGGGCGATGCGCCTGGCGGTCCAATGCACATCCTGATTCCGGCTGCGCACAAAATCGGCCAGATCGTCCGCTCCAATCACCCAACGGGCCGGCCCACCGTCGAGCCTTTTGCTGGCCGGTAACAGCCCCCGCTCGATCGCCCCCAGCAGGACATGATGCCCTAATCCGCAACGCTCGGCCCCCTCGAGCAGGGTCAGCCGCTCTCCGCGCAAATTCGCCTGAGGCAACTGACTGGAACGCCAGTTCAGCCACTCCCTGAAGTCGCGTTCCTTTACCAGCAGTCTGCGGCCCTCATGGTGGGCTCGCAGATGCCCCTTGGCCACGTCTTTGAGAATGGTTGCGCGCGACAGACCGACCAGTTCCGCCAGTTGTTTGGTGGACCACTCCCTTTCCGGCATGCAACAACCTTTGTTGAGGATGGGCCAATCTTCCTCCTGTCCACGCTGCGTCTGACTGGCCATAACATGCTCTGGGCCGCCACCAGGGGCGTGTTTCTATCGACTGTCGCCCACGCCAATCCGGTAGAGAGCGAATCGCGGGCTACCCGCATAAAGACCAGAATCCTAAGAAACCTGCGGAATTTACAGGCGTGCTTGATATGTGACTAAATAGTCACGTATGGTCTAAACCATGGACGAAGTCTTTCAAGCCCTGGCCGATCCCACGCGCCGCAGCCTGCTCGATGAACTCTATCGAAAAGACGGGCAGACTCTGAGCGCATTGGAGACGCGTCTGCCCATGACCCGCTTCGGCGTCATGAAGCACCTGCGCATCCTCGAAAAAGCCGGGCTTGTCATCACCCAAAAACGCGGCCGCGAAAAGCTTCACTTCCTCAACGAGGTGCCCATCCGGCTCGTCCATGACCGCTGGGTCAGCAAATTTGCGGAACCCTGGGCGGCCACGCTCAGTCATCTCAAACAAGTACTGGAGGCAACCATGGAAAAGATCTTCGAAATCTACATCAAAACCACGCCAGAACGACTCTGGCAGGCCATCACCGACCCGGAAATGCGCGCCCAATATACCTTCGGCCTGAATGTCCAATCCGACTGGAAAACCGGCTCCAGCTATCAGGGCAACAGCCCGGGCGGCCTGGTTATGAGCGGCCAGAACCTGGAGGTCGACCCGCCCAGAAAGCTGGTGCAGAGCTTCAACGCCCAATGGAGCGAGGACGTGAAAGCCGAAGGCACTTCGCAAGTCACCTGGGAGATCGAGCCCATCCAAGATTCCTGTCTGCTGCGCGTCACCCACTCGCAATTGCGCGAAGGTGGGAACAACCAGATTTACGGCGGTTGGCCCATGATCTTATCCGGCCTGAAAACCTTGCTCGAGACCGGCGAGCATCTCACCACCCCCGGTTCGCTCCACTACCAAGGGAGATAGCCAGGCCAAAAAAATACTGGCTGCTCGCGCTCCTCCTGGCCGGGCCGCTCGCACTGGGGCCGGACAGGCGCGGATCTGCAAATCGGTGACCCGAAAACTCCAGGACTAAATCGGGATTTTTCTTGAGGAGTTAGTTCCCTTCCAGGTCGATGGTTACGTAACTCAAGCAGTCCTGTCTTTGTAAAATCTGAAGGAAAAAAATAGTCTCTCGGTCGCCACCGTGAACTAACGTATCTTATCTGCGCGACCAAATCTGTCGCGGTCTACTTGAACCTGATGGGGACGGGCTCCGCGCGCCGAATACGATTCAAGTTTTGGCCTTCCGCGGACTCTTGTATACATCTATATAGATCTGCTATAGTATACGTATGAATTGCTTGTTGAGAGGAACTACGCAGAGGATGGAAGTGTGTCTATGGGTTGGGGTGCCCGAGAGTGGCCGAAGGATACGAACTCTGGGTATATTCAGTTGTATCAGGAGGAAAGCCCATCGGAAGAATAAGCAGTCTTGAAAAAAGATGACCCGCAGGGGACAGGAGGTTCAGTGTTTTACGGGACCCTAAGCTTCCAGCCCCTCAGGTCAGTCACTACTCTAAAGGTTGGTGAGGCTTCGCGCAAGGGGCGGGGTTACTTTCCCCATGGCTGGTGAGGAATTCGGAAATATCTGAAATTCCTGATAACTAGGGATAAAGTAGGGATAAAGTAGGGGTTAGACAGTCGGGCCGAAAGGCACTATTATGAGAAAGAAGTAGCGAGAATAGCTGGTCTCGACTCGACGCAAGTCTGACTCAAGCGGAGTTGGCTGAAAGCGAGCGGAGCCTGCGGGTAAAGCCGTATGCCTCCATCGTAAAGAAATGGCAACGGCCTAAATTGTTCGGTAGCAGAACTCTATAAGCCCCGCCAAGTAGCCTGAGTTCCACGTCCATGAGCAAAGCCTGGCTTTGCTCATGTCTAAAATATGGGAAGGAAGTGCCAGGGTGCTAGGAGCGGATTTGGTTAGGTGGCGATAGAGTCCAGTGCTTCCGGTCTGGTGGCCGGGCTGACTCTGCAAACCTATTCGAAGACAATTCCTATGATCATGAAGCAATTTCGGCAGGACCTGCAGCGAGCGCTAGCAGGGTGTTGCCCAACACCGTACGAACCCTAAATTATCAATAAGCTTTGGGGGTGACTCGTGCGGGGCCAAGTCGACCGTCAGTCCAAGATGTTTTCTTACAGGGTAGTCCCTGAGGAGCGCGTTCCGAAGAACCATCCGTTGAGGCGCATCAAGGCGGATGTTGAGAAGATCCTGTTCGAAATGTCGCCGGAGTTCGAAGCGCTCTATTCCTCAACGGGGCGTCCGTCAATACCGCCCGAGACGATTATGAAGGCGATGCTCCTCATTGCGCTCTACACTATCCGCTCGGACCGTCAGTTCTGTGAGCAGTTGGACTACAACATCCTCTTTCGCTGGTTCCTGGACATGTCGATGGACGAATCCAGCTTTGACCACACGTGTTTCAGCGAACTCCGACGCCGCGTCAAGGATGATTCCATTGCCCTTAGCTTCTTCGCAAAGGTCGTGGAAATGGCCAAGAAGCGCGGTCTGCTATCGGACGACCACTTCACGGTTGATGGCACCCTGATCGAAGCGTGGGCGAGCCACAAGAGCTTCCGGCCCAAAGACAACTCGGGCGACAAACCCGACGACAAAGGCGACGTTAACTATCGTGGTCAAAAGCGGACGAACGATACTCACCAGTCGACCACAGACCCGGAAGCGAAACTAATGTGAAAAGGTCCTGGCAAAGAAGCCAAGCTCAGCTACGGCGCCCACTGTCTGATGGAGAACCGTAATGGCTTGGTTGTAGGAATGCTGGTGACCGCGGCCACTCAGACCGAGCCTTCGGCTGCCGAGGAACTGATCAGCTCTTGGCTGGCTGCAGGCGGAAACATGGAGTCTCTCGGCGCCGACAAGGGATATCACACGGGCGGATTCGTAAAATTTCTCCGCTCCCTCGATATCGGACCGCACATCGCCCAGATCGCTGGTCGATGCACACCGGGGCTGGACCGACGAACTACTCGCCATAAGGGCTACCAGATGAGCCAGATACGCCGCAAGCTTGTCGAGGAAGTCTTCGGGTGGGGGAAAGTGATCGGTTGGATCCGGAAGTCTCGCTTTGTCGGTCGCGTCAGAACCAGTTGGGCAACTCTCATTACCAGCGCAGCATACAACCTGTTGCGCATGACAAGGTTGGCGGCTGCATAGGCAACGGTGGCCGGGCAGAGGACCGGCCGGCGCAAAAAGACATCGATTTGACGCCGTTTGAGGGTGATGGGAGACGAATTCGGGCCACTACCTCAGGAATGGCTTTAAGTGAGAGAACACGACGCCGTCGTTATCATTAAGTGGGTATTGGGCGCTTTAGAGCAGTTTGGCCCACCCTGCTAAGATGACCATCAAACTGGCGCTGGCGCCGGAATCGGACCGAACTATCAACCAGACGGAAACCGAAGCGGGCCGCAGGCCGCCACGGTCGTGATCGTGATCCATACGTTGATGTTGTAGGAATGCCCGCAGCTGCCTGCCATCTAAGCGAGATCGACAAGGCTCTCCTCGGGCACCTATCGACCAGCGAACGAAAGCATTCTGGTGGTCCGGTCTCAACCGAGATTCGCGGCAGGCGGCTGGAGGGTGGGTTTTGCCTGCGCCTGGTCGTCCGGAGGAGTGTTGGGGGATTGTTGGAACGCCAAGAGCCTATGAACCTTGTGACGCGACGCACTGAGGTGGAAAAACTACGGCGCTGTGGGCTGATTGTGGCCGGTATGCTGGATAAACTGTGCGCCGAAGTGAAAGTAGGCGTGACTACCCAGGCGATCGACGATATGGCCGGCCAGATGATGGCGGAGGCGGGTGCCTTTTCGGCCCCGCGCAAGGTTTACAACTTTCCCGGGAACATTTGCCTGAGTCTCAATGACGAAGCGGTGCATGGCATCCCCGGACCGCGCGTGATTCGACCGGGGGACGTTGTCAAAGTAGATGTAACCGTCGAGTCCGAAGGCTGGATAACCGACGCCTGCCGGACCGTGCTGGTCGCTCCGGTGGACCCCCGGGCCAGCGCTCTGGCGCGCTGCTCCGAAACGGCTCTGATCAAGGCCTTGAGCCTGGCTCGCCAGGGGCGGGCTATTTGGGAAATCGGATTGGCGATCGAGACCGTGGTCAAAAAGTCCGGCTTTAAGGTCTTGCGCCAACTGTGCGGCCACGGGGTGGGCAAGAGCATCCATGAAGCCCCGGTGGTTCCCAATTTTTATGATCGCCGCTACACCGACCGCCTGAAGGCTGGCATGGTGATCACCATTGAGCCGATTCTCTCGCTGAGCACCGAGGAGATCGTCACCGACGAGGACGGCTGGACCTTGCGCACCAAGGACGGTTCGCTGTCCACCCACTTCGAGCATTCGCTGCTGATTACCGAGCGCGAACCGGTGATTCTCACGCTCAAGCCGTGACCGGGCTGGCCCTGCTGGCCACCATCGCCTGGGTGCTGGTGGCCATCACCCAGGTGCGGGTGGCGCTGCGTTTGGAAATGCTGCCGGAGCGAGTGGCCGCCGAGCTGCCCAGGCTGTCGGTCTTGATTCCCGCCTGTAACGAGCAAGCAACCCTGGTCGAGGCGCTCAAATCCTTGCTGGCGGTGGACTATCCCGACCTGGAGGTGGTGCTGGTCAACGACCGCTCGAGCGACGCCACCGGAGACTTGATGGAAAGCCTGGCTGCCGGCGACGGCCGGGTCCGTGTGGTGCACGTCCAGGAGTTGCCGCCTCGCTGGCTGGGCAAGACCCATGCGCTCCAGCTGGCCGGTCGAGCGGCCCGGGGGGAATGGCTGCTTTTTACTGACGCGGATGTTCACTTTGAACCGGATGCTCTCAAGCGGGCGGTATCGCTGGCTATGGAGCGGAAACTGGACCATCTGTGCCTGGGGCCTCGACTGGTGTGCGGAACGTTTTGGGAGAAGATCTTTGTGAGCTTCTTCTGTACCGCTTTCTTTTTCCGCTACCGTCCCGACCTGGTGGACCGTCCGGGGCCTTTTTATGTGGGGGTGGGAGCCTTTAACCTGGTGCGCGCTTCCGTTTACCGCCAGCTGGGCGGTCATTCGGCACTGGCCATGCAGGTGCTGGATGATATGGAGCTGGGGCGACTGGTGAAGGGGCGGGGTTTTCGCCAGGGCTTTGTGGGCGCGGGTCAGGCCGTGCGGGTGCGGTGGGCGGCGGGACTGCGCGACCAGGTCCAGGTGTTGGAAAAAAACGCTTTTGGGGGCCTGGGCTATTCACCGGGATTTGCGGCGCTGGCCTCGCTGATCACGCTGGTGGGCTCGCTGGCTCCCTTATGGCTTTGGAGCTGCGGTTCTTTCTGGTGGGGCCTGTTGGGATTCCTGTGCATGCAGGTGTGCGCGCTGAGTAGCGCTCCCGGGCTGGGGAGCCCTCGTTGGGCCGGGCTGGTTTTTCCGCTGGCCGGGGTGCTGATGGTCTTCATCATGTTGAGATCTTGCTGGTTGGGGATGCGGCGCGGGGGCATCGTCTGGCGCGGCACTTTTTATTCGCTGGAGGAACTTAGAGCCGAAGCTCCATGGTAGGGTAGACGGTTGGGGCCAGGGGCTTCTCCTTTCCTTTCAAAGGAGCTGAGGTTCTCCAGTGTCGTTCGGGCGATGTTGGCGAGCGCTTCTTGAGTAAAGAATCCTTGGTGGGCGGTGATGAGTACGTTGGGAAAGGTTAGCAGCCGAGCCAGGATGTCGTCCTGGAGGGGTTTGTCCGACAGGTCACGGAAAAAGTGGGACTCCTCTTCTTCATAGACGTCCAACCCCAGGGCGCCCAGTTGGCCGGACTTCAGGGCGGCCAACACGGCCCGGCTGTCGATTAACCCGCCTCGACCCGTATTGATGAGCATAGCTCCTGGTTTCATAACCGCCAGTTGAGCTCTGCCAATAAGATGGTGGGTGGCGGGTGTCAGGGGACAGTGCAGACTTACGATATCGCTCTGGCTCAGCAGTTCCGCCAGCTCCAGCGAGTCGGGCAGGGCGGGGTCGGAGACCAGGACCCGGCAGCCGAAAGCCTGCATGATCTTTTGGACCAGACCGCCAATTTTTCCGGCCCCAACCAGGCCCACGGTGCGTCCGCAGAAGTCAAAGCCCAGCAGTCCGTCGAGGAGAAAATTATGCTCGCGGGTGCGGGCATAGGCGCGATGCAGCTTGCGGTTCAGGCACAGCATAAGGCCTACTGTGTGTTCGGCGACGGAATTGGGCGAATAGGCCGGCACACGGGCCACCTTGAGGCCGAGCTGCGTGGCCGACTCCAGATCCACGTGGTTGAAGCCGGCCGAGCGCAGCACGATATACTGCGTGCCTCCCGCTTTGAGCTTGTGCAGCACCGCCGTATTCAGGCGGTCGTTCACGAAGGCGCAGACGGCGGGAAAGCCTGTGGCCAGCGAGCTTGTCGAATCATCCAGGGAGGCTTCGAAGAAGCTGATGTCGTGCTCGTTTGTTTGAAAGGAATCACGATCGAAGCGATGAGTGCTGAAAAAGGCGGTGCGCATAGGAGCAGTCTAGACTGACTCCCACAGGCGGAGTATGACCAGGATCAGTGCACTGGCCCCCTGATGGTGGTGGGGACCAGATTCTTCGTATAGGCTAGGGTTGGGGTTGGCCCAGTTGAGGTCGTTTCACCGTTGCAAAGGTGACGTCTCCGTCTTTCCAGGCAACCTCCACCCGAAGAAGCTGGCTCCGTTCCGGCGGGTAACCGGGCGAGATTGGTGTCCAGGCTGTCTTTGCCGTATACAGAACTCCGGCACGTTCGACGGATTTAGCCTCCGGTTTTTGCCCCCAATCGGTTTCTTGCAAGATTTCTTGAGCGAGGGCCCAGGCGTATGCCGTTTGCCGGGATTTTCGTTCTCTCATGATTGCCGTGATCAGGATCCCTGTCGCCAGGATGAGGAGAATCACCAGGATTTGCTGGGAAATGATAGCCTCGGTCAGAATGCCAGAGCGTCGATGCATCTTTTTAATCTAGCATACTGGGGAGGCGTTGCTGAAGTAGGTGTCAAAATCAGTTAAATGTCGGATGCAGGAGCGCAACTGGAAAAGGAGATCGCCGGGCTTCGACTGCGAAGTCCTCGCGGGCGCTCCCTCCTGGACGCAAAAAATCGTCCCGCGAGGGAGTCCTGGCAAGAGGTTTTCCGGCGAGGTGTCGAGAGGTTCAATCGGGGCGCTCCTTGGAGCCCACGGGAGCGAAGTCGGAATCTACTCTGCCTTAGCGTAATGCTGGATGGCAACATGCCCATTGTGAGGGCTTTGAGAGTTCTCTGTCAGGGTGGCCCGAAGGCACTGGAAGTCTGCCTGGAGACAGTGGAGTCCGGTGGTTCGTTGCCGAAGGCGATGGAGAAAAGCCAACTATTCACTCCCTATCAAATCAGCGCGATGGTGGTGGCCAACGAAGCCGGCACGGTTCCCGCAGCCCTGGGCAAGTTATCTGAGCAGGAGTTAAAGCGAGTCGCTCTGCGCGACTCCTTGGTATCGAAACTCACTTACCCGGCCTTTTTATGTGTGACCTCCGTGGCTCTAACCCTGGTTCTCCTTCTGGTCATGCGCCCGGTGATGGAGGTCGCCGCCAGCCTGGCGCCGCCCCCCCCGTGGCTGGCTACGGTGCTTACGGTTTTGGATGTGCGCTGGTTTTTGCTGGCGGGGGTCTTGCTGGCTTTGGGTTGTTTGGCCCTGGCACTGGTCTGGGCCAGCAAAGGGTACCGCTACTCGCTCGAAAAGATTCTTTTTCGCTGGCGCGGCTTGGAATTTCTGCGGATTGCTCCCACCGTGGCTGTGGCTCGCCACATTGCCGACTTGCTGGAAGCCGGGGTTCCTCTGGCTCAAGGCTTGAGGCTGATGCTGACCAGTACTCCGAGTCCCTTCCTAAAAACGATTTTGGAAATTGTGACCAGGTCGCTTGAAGACGGAGCCAGTTTGCACAAGGCTTTGGAGGGTACAGGATTTTTCCCTGAAATCTTCTTGCAGTTCGTCAGCACCGGTGAGGAAAGCGGCACTTTACCCCGCTGTCTGCAGAGTTACGTACGCCACGCCGAAACGGAATTTGATACTTTAATAGAGCGCATGGTGGCATTGCTGCAGCCCGCCATTATGACAGTGCAGGGAGTGATCTGCGGGGGAGCGGCGCTTCTGGGTCTTTGGCCCGTCTATCAGGTGCTGCGAAGCCTATGAAGCCCCGCCTCCTCATCATTGAAGATGACGAGAATCTGAGGGAATTGCTTGCCGAGACCCTGGATGAAGAGTTTGAGATCCAGACCGCTGAAGACGGTTCGGCGGCCCTGAGGATGGGTCGAGACTTTCCTTTTGACGTAATTTTGACCGACGTGCGCCTGCCCGGTGAGATGGACGGGGTCGAGGTGGTGTCCAAGCTCAAACAATACCGCCCTCAGGCTCAATGCGTGGTGATGACGGGCTATGCGGACGAGCAAGTGCCGCTGCGAGCGGCGAAATTGTTGGTCCAAAATTATCTCTATAAACCGTTCGATCACGAGGAGTTGCGCAAAGCGCTAAGTCGCTGCAGCAAAAGCCGCCAAACGCAGCACTTCAACGAAGGCCTGCTCAATCGGCTTTTGCAATTACCTAAACAATTGGTTCAGAATCGTCTCAAGGCACTGCAGACTCATTCGATGCAGAAGCTCGAGCAGGTCCGTGGGGAGTTTCTACAGAGCTTCTATACTCTGATCCGTTCTCGCAAGTTACTGCGCACGACCGCCCTGGCTTGTTGGCAGCTCTTTGAAAAGGTGGAACTTTCTTATTTGACGGCCCGGCGTCAGGATTTTGTGGGAGCGCCGGTAGCGGAATGGATTGCGGCGTTGCAGCAAGCGCGCTCGCACATGGAGTCCTGGGCCGAGGATCAGAAGGTACAGCCTTCCGAGCAGTCCGAAATCCCACAGAACGAATTCAATGTGCTGTACGAACGAATCGTCCAGGGGGCAATGGCGGCGGAGCATTTATCCTCGGTGACAGTGGTTCGGGTCACTCCCTTGGAGATGCGCGAAGCATCCCCCGCCCTGACCTCCTTTTACCGATTTTGCTGGGATCGCTCCTACAGCGGCGGCTTGCCAGCGGAATTTGAACTGCCCGAACTGGCCGCCACCAGAGGGGCGCCATGAGGAGACGAGGCCACGTTCTCCTTTATGTCCTGATGGTGCTGGCCCTGGTGGCTTCGGTGTTAGCTGCTATTCTCCAGGCCAGTTACGGAAACGCTACTCAGATGAATTTTTTTCGCCAGGAGGAGGCCGCACTGCAGGCGGCGCGTAGTGTACTGCAGATGGGAATTGCTGAAGTACAACGAGATTTTGAGTTTGCCCGGCCGCTTCAAGTCGAGATGCCGGACGGAGCCAAGGGCAAGCTGAGCTTCGCCATTTCCCCAGAGGAGCCGTATTCCATCAACAATTACGCCGCCGACAAGCCCACCATGGGCTTCGGGCAGCAGCCGGTGCCGGCCCACAGTGTCTTATTGATGGCCACGGGAGTTCAGGGCAGGACCCGACGCGCCCTGAAATGCGTTCTGCACACTCCCAAATACCCATTTGCCATTGCGGCCACCGGGCCGATCACGGTCACGGGGAATTTTTTGGTGGGCGCGATCAGGAACTCGGATGAATTGCCCAATCCGATGACCATGGAAAATCTCCATCCGGCTGATGTGGCCAGTTTGTCCTCGGGCGATCCGGCCGTGGTGCTGGAGGGGAATAGCTCGGTGGCGGGGGCGGTGCGCACACCCGGGCGGGCCGAGCTGAGGGGGGCGGTGGTGCGCGGCGGGGTGGTGCATCAGAAGGTGGACCTGCCCCACCTGGATGTCAGGAGTTATGATACGGCCGGACGGCCCTTTCTTCGGGAGTTACCGGCCAACAGTCCGGGAACCGTGTTGCGTGGCTGGTGCCGGGCGGCGGACGGGCTGGTCATTGAAAGCGGCGGCCTGGAACTGAGCGAGGCGGTGCTTTACATCAAGGGTAACTTGCACATTCGGGGCGGAATCTCCGGTCTGGGGGCTGTCTTCGTGGACGGCAACGTGGTCATCGAGGACGGGGTGGCGCTGCGCTCCAATCAGGAGCTGGCGGTCTGCTGTACCGGGGATCTAACGGTGCGGGGCAAGGGTCCGGATACCTACCTCTATGGCCTGCTCTACTGCCAGGGCCAGTTCACCGCCGAGAAGATCACGCTGGTCGGTGCTTTCCTATCCGACTCCGGCAGCTCCGCCGCTCCTTTGAAGATGAACAATGTCACCGCTCTGCAGAGCGAAGTGGGCCAGAGTTTTGCCATCAAGTATCCGCTGCTCCCCTTCGCGCCCGCCGATGACGGAAGGGGGCAGGGAGTGAAAGTGGGCGGGGCTCAGGACTTCTTTGACCCGAGCATGAACAACGGCCAGGGCGGATTCAACGTCGAGCGGGTGGACGCCACCCACGTACCTATGGCCTGGAGATTAGATGTTTTTGCCAGTGCCGAAGAAGGGGCCAGAACCATGGAGCGGACAGGGCAACTCCCCCCCCAGCCCTATAGCGACTGGCGAACCTTCTTCACTCAGCAGCAAGCTAAGGCCATCGAAAACCTCAAGCCCCAGGTTGCCCGGCTCGACGAAGAGTATCAGAAAGAACTGGAGCGCAAGTCCCTGGCCGAGGGGCATTTTTCGCTGGATCTGAATAAATTTATCGCCAAAGAGAGCCAGTTGCGACTGAGCTTGCCCATTCAACAGATTTCCTGGAGGTAACTGATGTCTAAGAACTTCTGGCGAGGTGCCGCCGTGTTGAGCGCCGCACTGCTGGCCTACGGCTGCGGCAGCGACGAACAGTTCGTGTGGACCGGCCCGTTTCCAACGGTCTCGCCGACAGCCACAACCACCCCGACGCCGACTCCCACCACCGGCATCGTGCGCGAGAGTGTGGACAGCAGCCAGGCCCAGGGGGATGGAGGGACTCCGGATATCACTGCCAACGGTGGCCTGATCGTGTTTGAGTCCTTTGCCTTCGGAGCCAATCCCAACGGGGCCGTTTTTGCCCGAGATCGGACCGCTCAGACTCTGGCCATCGTCAGCACCGACGCCGCCGGAGTCGCCCCCACCGTGGGCGGCAGCGTACAAGCCAAAGTTTCGGCCAGCGGCCAGTTCGTGGCCTTCCAGTCGGCTGCCCAGACACTGGTGCCGGGCGACACCAATTTCTTCATCGACACCTTTCGCAAAGATCGCAGCAGTGGTGCCATTGTGCGTCTGAGCGTGTCGGCGGGAGGCGTGCAGGGCAACGAAAGCAGTGCCAATGTCGGGATCTCCGCAGATGGGGACCGGGTCTCCTTTGAATCCCTGGCCACTAATCTGGTGCCCGTTGACACTAATGGTTTCGAAGATGTTTTCTTACGTATTATCAGCACCAATAGCATTAGCCTGATTAGCACAGATTCAGCTGGCGTGCAAGGTGACGGCGATTCTTACGGGGCTGAAATTTCCAAGGACGGCAATTTCGTGGCCTTTATTTCGGAGGCCACTAACCTGGTAACCGGTGACACCAACGGGTTCCGCGATGTCTTCTTGAAGCAGCCGGCCACCGGCGCCACCACCTTGATCAGCGTGGGTCTGGGGGGCGTTCCCGCCAACAACAACTCCGGCTTCCTGGGCGGATTCAGCGATAGCGTCGCTCTGAGCAGCAACGGCCGCTTCGTGGTCTTTGACTCGGAGGCCAGCAACCTGGTGGCCGGAGACACCAATGGGTTTTCTGACATCTTTGTGCGCGACACGATGACCGGCACCACCCGGCGGGTCTCGGTGGCCAGCGACGGAACCCAGGGCAATGGCGACTCGGACTTTCCGGGCATCTCCGGGGACGGCCGCTTCGTCGTCTTTCAGTCCGACTCCACCAATCTGGACGGCTCCGACACCAATGGTTTCCTGGACGTCTATGTTTACGACACGCTCAATAATGTGTGCAAACGCGTCTCCTGGGGACTGGGATTCACCCCGCCCAACGGCCGCTGTGGCTCTCCCCGCATCAGCGCCGACGGTTCGCGCATCGTTTTTGCCAGCCAGGCCACCAACCTGGTGGAAAACGACACCAATAACCGCCAGGATATCTTCTCGGTGGCCAACCCGTTATTTACTCTTTGAGCGGAAGGAGGCCGATTTTGCAGCGCAGACGAGGCAAGCAAGGGTTCAGCCTGGTGGAGGTGCTGGTGGCCATGGCCCTGGCCCTGGTGGTTCTGCTTATCAGCAGCGAAGTGGTCATCGAACTCTTACGCAAGTCTCGCCCCTTGACGGCGGAGGTTAATGAGGAGCTGTTGGGGCTGCAGTTCGGGCGCCAGTTCCGAGCTGACCTGGAAACGACCCCGCCGGCGGGGGTCAGCGTGGACTCCACTTCCGTCGCCTTGCTGCCCGTGCTGGAGTTGAGCGACCAGAACCTGTGGAAGTGCAACCAGGTCTTGCATTACGCTGTCCAGGACGGCCGTTTGCTGCGGCGCCGGCTGCCGGCCACGCCACCGCTACCGGGAGACCGGGTGCTGGCCATCGAGCCGACGGCTTTGCAGCAGATCCTGGCCCGCGATTCTCTGGAGAAGGACCTGCGCTTCATGGCCGTGGATACCCTGAAGGTGGAGAAGCTGGAAGGGGCCGTGCGCCTGAGTTGGACCTCGGGGACGCAATCGACCAGTTTGACGGCCTCTCCCAATCCCGAACTGGCAGCCGGCGCTCTGTGATTTTTCCTCGGAGAGGACTGGGCTCGCTGTTGTTGGTTTGGCTGATTTCGGCTTGGGGAGTCGCACAGCCGGTGGAGGTGGTGGAGGTGGAGTTTCGCACCAAGCCGGCCACCGAGGTGTATTTAAACGACCAACTGCAGCCCGCTCGGCAAGGCAAGGTGACCTTGTACCGCAAAGACTTTCTGACCGGCCAGCGCGAGGATCAGAGACGCCTGGAGTTTCAGGATCCCCAGGGAGATTACCAGAGCTTGCCCCAGGTATTGCGTTGGGACCAACTGCAGGGAGGAACCTTTCCTCCTGCTTCCCAGCCGCCTCTGCAGTTGGCGTTACGCTCCCCCCTACACTTCTATGGGCGGCGCTATGGCTGGCTGCTGGCTCTTCTGAGTGCGTTTGCCGCGGCGGGAGTGTGGCGTTTTCGGCGAGTGCGCCAACGCGAACGGGTCCGTCAGCAACAATATGAGGAGCTGAGCCGGCAGAAAGTATCGGACCCGGATCCGAATCTGGGACGCAATGTCATCCGCTGGACGCTGGTGAAACGCCTGGGACAGGGGGCCAATGGAACCGTTTATAAAGCATTGCCTCAAGACAGCCTGGATCCTCGCCAGGCGGTGGCGGTGAAACTCGTCGTTCCTCAGAACGAAACCGATTTGCTGCGGCTGCGCAATGAAATCGTGGCGCTGAAATCTCTGGACCATGGCCACATCGTCAAATTGCTCGATTTCGATTGGCCGGACGGGTACAAGACCACCGCCAGGCCGGAAGAGTCCCAAGCTCCCGCGCCGAGCCGTTCGGATGGAACCCAGGTGGTGAACGGTACCCCGGCGCTGGGGGGACTGTCGCCCATCAGCCTGGTTTTTGAACATGTGGGAGGGCTTTCCCTGGCCGACCACCTGGCTCGGGGCCCGCTCTCTCGCCAGGAGGCTTGTCGGCTTTTTCAGCAGGCTCTGGAGGCCATGGTCCAGGCCCACAAACTGGGGGTGCTGCACCGCGATTTGAAACCAGCCAACATCATGCTGGACGAAAAAGGCAACCTCAAAATCATTGACTTTGGACTGGCCAAATCCCCGCATACGTCCAAGGCTACCCAGACCGGCTATACCCCCGGCACTCCCGCTTATATGGCCCCAGAACAGATCGCCGGAGCCGCCACCCCCTCGGTGGACCAGTGGGCCCTGGGGGTGATCGGCTATGAAATGTGGTGCCACCAGTTTCCCTTTAAGAACGACCCCAACAATTTTATGGTGGTTATGAGTGAATCTCTTCATGCGGCCTATAAGCCCTTTCCCGAACACGTACCCAGGCCGGTTTCCCTGCTGCTGGCGCGCATGCTGGAGAAAGACCCTGTGAAACGCTACCCGACCCTGGGAGAAGTGTATGCGGATTGGCTTCAAATGAAAGGAACGCTGAATTAATTGCGGTCCGCTTCGGAGAAGGTATGGGAGAAGCGGACGGTTCACATGGACCACTTTGGACAATTTGGAAAGATCAAGAAACACCCGTGAATGCTAGGAATCAGATCGCGAACTGGTTACACTCAGCCAGGGCCGAAATTGCCCGAAATCTCGAGACTTTTAAAGTGAAGCTTGAGGACCATACGGTTTGCTACCAACTCTTCCTATTCGGCCAAAGCAAGAAGCTTCTGGCAGAAGACCAATTGCTTGAGCATTTGATCAAAGACTCCCTTTTCCCCGCAGTCATAGATATAGCTCCTACTGCCATCCTCGGAGATCGCTTAATTTTGGCAGTGATGCCAACGGGGCACGCCTGGGTCTCGAAAGGAGAACAGACTTGGGGAGGTATGGAAAGAGGCCCTTTCAAGCCTTGTCCCTGGTCCCTACCTGACTCTGTAGTGAAGGGATCGTCCCCGACCGTAGAAAGCTTTTTGGAGAACGGGCGATTGCTAAAAAACGAGTTATACTAAGGTTCCCCGGGACGAAGGGCGCCCAGTCTATGGCTCGAAACTTGTAGCGTGAACGCTTTGAGGAAAAGCCGGTCTTACTCAAGTGAAGAGTATCTGCAGCTCGAAGCAGATTCGGCCCAAAAGCATGAATTTGTTGCCGGCTTTATCTACGCCATGTCGGGCGGCCGGAACGTTCATCAGCTCATTTCCACGAACGTGACCGTAGCTCTGGCAGCACGCTTACGGGGCGGTCCCTGCCGCGCCTACAATTCCGACACCAAAATCCGCATCCGCCTACCGGGTCAGGTCCGCTTTTACTATCCAGATGCTTCCGTGATGTGCCGGGAAAACTCCCAGAGGGACACTTTTCAGGACGAACCGGCGCTCATCGTGGAGGTCCTCTCCGACTCGACTCGACGCACCGACCTGAGCGAAAAGAAAGACGCCTATCTCGCGATTCCCTCGCTGGTGCTTTATCTGGTCTGTGAGACCGAAGAACCCGCCGTCACCTTGTGGCGGCGCAGCGAGGAAGGCTTCCTCAAAGAGAGCTGGCAAGGTCTCGATTCCCTCATCCCCATCCCGGAACTCAACCTGGAGTTGCCACTGGCGGATCTCTACGAAGCCGTCGATTTCACCGACCCTGACTGAGCGAATGGGGGGATCCTTGCGGGGAGCGCAAAAGTGGCTGTTGATTTGGAGGTTTTATGCACAGGATCTGGTTGTTATTGCCTTTGTTATTCGCGGGTTGCGCTGAGAATCCGGCCGATAGTAAGCCGTCGGCGGTCGTAAGCACGGCCACGGCTCTGCCCACCCCGGTGGCGGCGGCGGGCGGTAAGAAATACACGATTTCTTCGGATACTTCCAAGGTGGAGTGGGTTGGCTCGAAAGTCACCGGTAAGCATGACGGCGGCTTTAAGAAGTTCTCGGGAGAGATCTCGGTGGTCGACGGCGACCCCACCAGGTCTTCGGTCGCCGTTGAGATCGACACGACCTCGGTGTTCGCCGACGACAACGACCTGGTCGACCACTTGAAGACGGGCGATTTCTTTGAAGTGGACAAGTTTCCCACCGCTAAATTCGTGTCGACGGGCATCACCAAGGACGGCGACAAGTATCAGATGGCGGGCGACCTGGAACTGCACGGCACGGTCAAGGGCATCACTTTCCCCGCCGACATCACGGTGGCGCCCGACCAGGTGACCGCCCGGGCCGAGTTCTCGATCAATCGCTTCGATTGGGGCATTCTCTACAAGGGCAAGGCCGACAACTTGATTCGCAAGGAAGTTGTGATCAAGCTCGATCTCAATGCGCCGGCGACTCCCTGACTTTCCTGGTAAAGAGGTTGGCCGCTCCAGGATTCGAACGAAGCCTTTTTTGGAGGTTAGCTGTGTCGGTTACGGATTATGTGGAGCAGAATCAAGAGCGGTTTCAGGCGGAGTTGTTCCGCCTTCTGGAAATTCCCAGCGTGAGCACGGATCCGGCGCGTCAGGGCGAGGTCGCTCGTTGCGCCGAGGAAGTGGCCGCCCAGCTGCGCGCAGCCGGTCTGGAAGGGGTTGAAGTCAAGGAGACGGGCGGTCATCCGCTGGTCTACGGGCAGTGGTTGGGCGCTCCCGGGGCTCCCACCGTTTTGATCTACGGCCACTACGATGTGCAGCCCGAGGATCCGGTGGAATTGTGGACTTCGCCGCCGTTTGTGCCCACCATTCGCGATGGCAAAGTCTATGCGCGAGGCGCTACCGACGATAAAGGCCAGGTAATCGCCCACGTGAAGGCGGTCGAAGCCTTGATGAAGGCCGAGGGCAAGCTACCCGTCAATGTCAAGTTCGTGATCGAGGGCGAGGAGGAGATCGGCAGCCGCAATCTGGCTCCCTTCCTGGAGAAGAACAAGGAGCTCTTGAAGGCGGACGTGCTGGTCATCAGCGACAGCGCCATGTTCGCGCCGGGTAAGCCGAGCATCGTGTATGGACTGCGCGGTCTGGCTTATGTGCAGGTGGAGCTGAAGGGAGCCGACAGCGATCTGCACTCGGGTGTATTCGGGGGTGCCGTGCCCAATCCAGGGTTCGAACTGTGCAAGCTGATCGCGCAGTTGAAGGATGAGGACGGTCGCGTCACGGTACCTGGTTTCTACGATAAGGTGGTGGATTTGAGCGCTCAGGAGCGTTCCGACTATGCGCGCCTGCCTTTTGACAACGAGGAATTTCGCAAGGAGCTGAATGTGCCGGGGCTTTCCGGGGAAAAAGGCTGGACTCCGTTGGAACAACGCAGCGCCCGGCCCACCCTGGAGATCAACGGGATGCTGTGCGGCTGGACCGGCCCGGGCGCCAAGACGGTGCTGCCGGCCAAGTCCATGGCCAAGATTTCTTGCCGTCTGGTGCCCGATCAGGATCCTGAAGAGATCGCCCGCTTGTTGGCCGAGCACATCAAGAAGCTATGCCCGCCCACGGTGGAGTGCGAGGTGATGTCGTTGCACGGTGGCAAGCCCTGGGTGACCCCCCGGGAGCATCCGGCCCTGGAATGCGCCAACCGGGCTGTGCAGACGGTTTTCGGCGAGCAGGCTCTGTTCGTGCGCGAGGGAGGCTCCATTCCGATCGTGGTGGATTTCCAAAACATCCTGGGGCTGCCGGGTCTTCTGGTGGGCTTCGGGTTGAATACCGAGAATCTGCACGCTCCCGACGAGCATTTCGACCTGGGCAATTACCAGTTGGGGATCCGCCTGTCGATTGAACTGATGCGCGAGCTGGCGACCTATAAGGCTTCCAGGTTGTAAGGGTCGAGCTGCAGAGCCTGGCGGGCCGCTTGGGCGGCGGCTTCCGGTTGGTGCAATTCATTGAGAGCGACGGCCAGGCCGGAGTGGAGAGTCGACTTGTGGGGGTCGTGGCGGAGGGCCTGGGTGAAGAGCCATTGGGCGCTGCGGTAGCGTTTTTCTTGTAAGGCCCGGCGGGCGGCAGTGTGGAGCAGGATGGCTCGTGGATGGGGCCGGTAGGCGAAGAGGTTGGGGGTCAGCTGGCGGTAACGGGCCCGGAATACGGGCAGCAGTTCCTTTTCGGTTTCGTGAAGCAGGATGGTGTCGATGTGGTGGTCGAGCAGCTCCTGGTCCCATTCCCACTCCTTTTCCAGGAGATCGATGGGCGGTTGGGTATAGCTGGGGAGGTTGAGGTAAAGGCCGGGTAGCATCGAGGTGCTGGCTACCCGGGCGGCGGCCGGGAAAGCCGGCAGGTCAATCCTTTGAGGCGGATCCAGACGCAGGTTCAGGGCAATTTGCGCGAAGAAAAGACTGGCCAGGAAAGGCCGTGGCAACAATCGGCAGAGCCCCAGCAACAGGCAGGGCAGAATCGGGATGGCGAAGCGTGGATCGGCGTAGGGCCAGCACACCATGACGAGCAGGTAGCAGAGCGTCCAGCTGGCGTTCAGGCTGAGTTCGGGCCGGCGCACCAGGCCGAGCAGGGCCAGCAGAAAGAGGCCGAGGAAAAGCGGGCTGAGGTCGAAGCCGGGCAGGCCGAGCAGGACCGCTCCATAATGGATAGGGATGGTCTGCAAATTGAGCAGGATCTCAAAACCGGTGAATTCTGAGGAGTAGCCGGCGCCCAGCAGCAAGTGGGGTCCGGCGGCCAGGCTGAAGCCCAGCAGATAGGCGGCCAGGTGGGAGGGCGGCCGGCTGCGCATCCAGAGCAGGGTGGCCGGGACCAGCGCCAGACCCACGGCGCGCACGTAATAGCAGAGGGCGGCGGCCATCCCCAGGATCAGCCACTGTCGGCGCGTAGCCGGACGTTGTAGTCTTTGTAGGTAAAGCAGTGTGAGCAGGGTAAAGAGCGCTTCGCTCATGGCCATGGTGCCGCACAAGGCCCAGAAAGGGTTGGCGGCCAGCAGCCAGGGAGCGGTTTTGTCTTCTTGGCTGAAGACCCGGACCGCGGCCAGCGCAAAGATGCACGAGAGGATTCGGGGCATCCAGTATTGCTGGGGAAAGAAGAGTTGGAGCGGGAGCAGCGCCAGGGGATAGCCGGGTGGAAAGCGGGTAGCAGCGGGGGCTTCCATCTCGAAAAGATTCTGGTAAGGCAGGCCCTGGGACAGCGAGCGGGCCAGAGCCAGGTAAGCGGCGTCGTCGTTGAACTGGCCGACCTGGTACTGACTCCACAGAAACGGGATCCAGAGAAGCTGGAGGACCAGGCACCAGCGGATCATTGCAGTCGATTCAGGGTCAGACCTTGCGGGGTTTGGACCAGAAAGAGCTTCTCGGCCGGGTGATAAGCCAGCGGATGAACCTGAGGGTGAAGGTAAACACGCTGGCCGGTTTCGATGTCCCAGACGGAAAAGCCGTCTTCCGTGGTGTGGCAGAAGAGATACTGATCGAAGGCAAAGGGCCCTTCGGGCCCAAGAATGGGTGACAGTTCCTGTTGAGTTTCGAGATCAAAGACGCGCAGGCCGGGTAGCAGCATGACATCGAGTTCGCCCAACCCCCAGACGCCGAGCCGGTTGGGACCGAGCCAGACGAGCGGAGCGTCGCACAGGCCGTCCCGCCGGCACAGGGCACGGGAAGGCCGATCCTCGTTCAGGTTGAGCAGGCGCACTTCGCCCATGGGGTGCCAGACCCAGCCGTTCATGGCCAGCCACCCTTGATCGGGTGAGGGCGAGAGGCTGGACTGGTGGAAGTCCTCGGGGTTGTGCAGAGTTTTGACGGGAGCGCCGCTGGCCGGGTCGGAGAGTTGCGGGCCATGAACCAGCAGGCCGTCTCTGGTGAAGCCGAGCGGGAAGCGGCAGGCCGGCGACGGCGCGCGTTCGAGGGACATACTGACCTGGCCGGTAGCGGTATCCACCACCACGCCACGGGTTCCGAAGGTGGAGGCGATGGCCACATAGGGTTCCCGTGCCACCAGGGTGAGTTCTTCGTAGAGCGGAAGCTCCCAGCGGGCCAGCGGGAAGGCCCGGCGGCGCCCGGAGTCGAGCAGGATGAGTTCGTTGGTCTCGGTGAGGGCGGCCCAGCCTTTTTCGAAGGGGACTACCTGGAGCAGGTTGGCCTCGGGGGGCAGGCTGTCTACTTGCTGGAGTTTTAAGCCGCTGTCGGTCTCGGCCACCTGCGGCCGGCCTGAGGTGCCGAGTCGCGAACCATGGGCGATCTCGACAAAGCATGGGTCGCATACCCAGGAGAGCTCCGACAGAGGGTACTCTCGGCATTCTGGACAGGTGAGCACGTAGTTCAGACTGTGGCCGGTGAAACGCCGGTAATGTCTGAATTGCTCGGTGGTCCAGTTGTCGTCGAGGCCTCCCAGCAGGTGGGAGCAGACTTGTCTTCCCGAGCCTTGCTCGGTGTGGGGGCAGTGCATTGCCACGAGGAATTCCCTTTCTTCAGATATCGGCCTGCGTTGAGTCCGAATCGGGCGTATTTTTATACCAGGCTTTTTATCCGATGGGCCAAAACTCTCAAGATGACCGAAGACCAGCTAGAGTGGGAGAGGCGTTCGCGCGTCGGTAAGCGGACGGGTATTTTGGGCGGGTTGCTACTTAGTCCGGGGCTGGCGCTGTGTTCTCCGGACCCGTTTCACTTCGATATCTTTTTTCTGGCCAACATGGCCGGCCTGATGGTCTGTCTGGCCCTGCTCGGCTTCTACTCCCCGCCGGGCCGGTTTCACGAGAAGTTCCCGGGCGGTATTCCTCCTGTGCCCGCCGGAAATACCATCATCAACGAAAACGGCCCGGGCGGTTGTTGCTTGTGGGGCTGTTTCGGCATTCCGTTGACGTTTCTCTTGCCGCTTTGCTGGATGTGCCCGTTGGTCTGGCTGGCTCTGCTGGGGGCCTGCGTTTTACTCTGCCAGCGCGTGCAGTATCGTGAATTGGTGGCCGGAGAAGGCACCATGACCACCCTGGTAACCTGGGGAGGTTTGCTCTTTCGCCAGAACCCACGTCAACTGCTGGCCCTCGCCTGTGTGGGGCGCAAACGCTCGGAAAGCAACCACATCTCTTATCGCCATGCGTTGATCTTTGAAGGCGGCCAGATCGAAGAGGTCGCCAACTGGTTCTTCCGGGCTAACTCCGAGCAGCCGATTCCCGGCAGGCCGGTGCTGGAGCCGGACGAACCCAGGCGCATACTCGAAATACTCAAGGCCTGGGGCAAGAGTAAAGGGGTGCCGGTGCTGGCCAGCCCGGTGCTGGACCTCCAGAATTTCAGGGCACACATTCAACAGAACGGCCTCAAAGGCCTGACCCTGATGGGGGACTGGGCTCAGTCCCCCATTGCGCCCAAGTCCAGCCAACCTCCGCCCTGCCTGCCGCCCGAGTAATGGAAGGGGCCAGCAAGCTCGAGCAGTTCATCGACGGCGCGCTTTCGGAGGGCAGTCTCGATTCCAGCGGTTCCTTCACCATCGACTGGCAACATGCGCTCTCCAAAATCGGCGATCTATCCCGACAATATCCGGCCCGTTGGGTCTATTTCCTGGCTCAAGCGGGTGTGGCTGCGCGGGCTCTGGGGCTCAACGTAAGTTGTTCCCGCGCCAGCATCAGCGTGGAGATTCTGCTGGACCAGGAGACGTTTACCCCGGATCAAGTGTTGGACCAATCGGGCCAGCGCTCCAAAGCGGCTGCTTTCCTCTATTCCGCCTTACTCTGGGCGCAGGCGCTCGGGCCCCAAAGCGTGGAACTGCTCTGCCAGGATGCTCAGGGAGGCAGCCTCTACCGTCTCGCCGCCGGCAGCGAAACCCGCCAGACCCTGCCTCCCGCCTATCGCCGCGTGGTAATGCTCTATCGGCCGGCGGCCGCCGACGCCGATTTTAAAAAATTGGTAACCCTGCTCAGCCACCAGTTGGGCTCGGCCCTGCGCTACTGTCCCCTCCCCTTGTTTTTAGACAGCCGCCCGCTGGCCCAGGGAGAAGCGCTCCAAACGCTGCCCAAGTCCGGACCGACTCAGGCCTACCGGATTTTTCGGCGCCTGGTCCTGGCTCCTCCCGAGGCTTCCGCCGCTCTGGCGGCCGCGCCACCCCACGCCTGGCCGGCACACCGTATCTTTCTAGACGGGTTTCCCGAGATCTGTGGCCCCAAGTCGGACGAATCTCTGGGGATTTTGGAAATCGCCGGCCCGTTGGCGTACCCGCCCATGCAGACGGCCAGAGCCGAGGGGAACCAGCTACCGCTGTTGCCGGACTGGGTTTTGCCGCTGGACTATTCTCCCTGGATCGGTTCGTTGATTCGCTGCCACGCCACTTTCTTCCGCGTCAGACGCTCGCTGGGTAAGTTGCAGCTGGTCCACTACGGGCTCGGACTGGAGGTCATCGACCTCCCCGCCCTGGCCGAGGACGGCTGGGGCATCGTCGTGGCCAACCACTCTATTCAGACCGACTTTTCCGGCCTTAAGGCGGTGGAGAATGACAAGTACCGCCAATTGCTGGACTGGGTCTGCGATTCAGTGGCCCATACCTATGCCCGCATGGCGGACCGCGGCCAGGCTGATTGATATCAACGCCAGATCTGTTACAAGTTGTTCACATTCTTCCCAAAAAAATAGGCCATCCATTAGACCCATCCGCTAGACTGAAGAGGACAGCGGCGGAGGGGACAACGACAATGAGTAGGGTTACCTCCGCTGGAATGCGAACTTCCCCCAACTTGACCCCCGACATGGAGCTGGAATCAACCTACCGAAGAGTACGGGTCCCACCCCGGGTGGTGGCTCTTTTTACTCGCCAGCTCAGCGCCATGCTTCTGGGCGGCGTGCCTTTGCTACAGGCCCTCGATACCTTGCAGCACAATGAAGATTGTCCTGATCTGGGCAAGGTGGTCACCGTGGTGGCCGATCTGATCGCCGCGGGTCATACCTTTTCCAACGCCTGCTCGCACTTTCCCCGGGTTTTTCCCTCCATCTACGTCAGCATGGCCAGCATGGGAGAACACGTAGGCCAGCTCGACCAATCTCTGGACCGGCTGGCTCTCTGGCTGGAGAAAGACGAAGCGCTACGCCAGCGAATCATTTCGGCCCTGACCTACCCGGCCCTGATTCTCTCGGTGGCCGGCACTCTCACCCTGTTACTTTTCTATACCGTGTTGCCGGGTTTCTTACAGATCTTCCGCGAGATGAACATTCCTCTGCCGCTGGTCACCCGGGTGGTGATGGCCATAACCGATATCATTCGCAGTCCGGGCGGGTGGCTGCTGGGCTTTTCCCTTTTCGGACTGACCTTTGGCGGTGTGCAATATGTGCTTAATCGTCGGCGTTTGAGAATCATCGCTTATCGCTGGGTGCTGCGCCTGCCTGGATTGGGCAGCATGCTGAAGGCCGGTGCTTTGGCCCGATTTAGCGCGGCCGCCGCCAACCTGATACACTCGGGGTTGGAACTGACCAAGTGCTACAAACTGGCCGCCGCCTCCAGTGGCAGCCCCTTGTTGGAAAAGGATGCTGCTAACCTGACCAAGGCTATTCAAGAGGGCGAACTGGCCTCGGCTCATATGGAAGGCGATCGGGACCTCTACCCCCCCACGCTGGTTCACCTGGTAGCGGCCGGTGAGGAAGTGTCGCAACTGCCGGAACTGCTGGGCCGGGCGGCCGCCTATTATGAGGAAGAATGCAACTACCTGGTGGAGTGTCTGAGCGCCGCCATCGAACCTCTGCTGCTGGGAGGTGTGGCCAGCATCATCGCCACCGTGGTGCTCTCCATCTTCGTGCCCATGTACTCCTTCATCGGTAACCTGGGTTAGAGTTTGACCTGAAAGGCCGGGAAGCTGGCGGCCGGTTTACCCGCCTCCACCTGAATCTTGCCGGCCTGCAGAGTCTGGTCGCGAACTTGCAGACGCAGGTAACACAGGCTGGCGGAGGCCGCGGCCCGCAACTGGACAGGCATTACGAAAGCCTCCGGCCGAGGGTGCTCCAGTTCGTCCCAATCCCTGGTGACTTTGTAGGGTAGTTGCGGAAAATAGAGGGTCACTTCCGTTTCTTGAAGTTGGGCGGGACTCAGTCCAGTAAATTCACCCTGGACTTTCAAATCAAATTGTCTCATGGCCGGGCCCCGAGAAGGGCCGCTCGTGGCCTTCGCGTCACCCTGAAGCACGCGGACCCCTCCGGCCAGCCCCAGCAGGCAGAAGCCTATCACGAAGCTGGAGCGGTCCAGGCGCAGCCGGCTCAGGCGCTCGCTCCAGGAGGTGGAGAATTGGACGCGGCGTCGTGATTGGCTCATTCAGGGGACCCAAGAACAGGACCCGTCGAGTTGGCCCGTGCGCAACACTACCGTGGCTCCAGCCGGGTTGGCGTCGGAGAGGTTTACGTTGCACATCTTGAGCTTGCCGTTGCCGCTGCTGCTTTCCACAAAGACCATCTTGGTAGCCGGTTCGCCCACCATCATCCAACTCCGTTGGGCGGTACTTCCCGGAGGGGGAGTATAGCGTTCCACCACGGTGGTTCCGGCCGCATCGCAGGAAAGAATGCCCGCGCTGGTCTGAAAAGTCAGGTAACCGCCGTCGCTGCTCCAGGCCGCGTTTTGGACATTGCTGGCGTCGTGCGGGGCCGGCAGGGTGATCATGGTCGGCGTGGGCGGCACCGGGGTGGACAGAAAGAGGTTGCCGGCCACAATCGGCGCGGTGGTCAGTTGGGTCACGGTGGTGCCCGGTTGCTGGTAAACCAGCACATCCCGAGACGACCAGCGCGGACGCGAGCCCGGCAAGGCCACCGTAGACACCTTTTTGTCGTGCAGCCGCACAAATTTTACTTCCGTGCCGCCCTGGTCGAAGGCCAGGTAGAGGCCGTCCGGAGACCAGGTAGGCGAGCCCAATTCACCCGTGGCCACCACCTTGACCTGGGAGCCGTCCGATTGCATGACGGCCACGTCGGTACCTTGCAGGAAAGCCACCATGGAGCCGTCAGGAGAAACTTCCGGGTCGGTGCCGCGGGCCAGGCGGCGAATGCCGCTGCCGTCACCGTTCAGGCTGCACACGTAGCCCTGGTCGCTGAAGAAGAAGCGCCCGGCGTTACGGGTTTCCACCTTGATGGCGGCGTCGCCGTCCAGGGTGTAGCTGGCCCCCAGCGGATCGCTGACGGTGGCTGTCAGGCGAAATCGATCGCCCGATCGGGCGTCCACGGGAGGTTGCCAGATGGCCGAGGCTATCCAGCAGCCCTGCACGGCGTCGTACTCGATGCTCTGCTTGCCCGGGGGGATGGTGAAGGAGCCGGTGCGTGCTCCACCCACCTCTTCATCGTTCCATTGACAGGAAACCTGATCTCCCTGAGGATCGACAATGCGAATCACCAGTGTCAGGAAGCCATCTGGTCGGACTACGGCATCAAATCCTCCCGAAAGATCTGGATCGGGATTGGGCGGCGGCATGATGGTCACGTCGGCCACCTGGGGCGGGGAGTTGACCACCAGACTCAGCAAAGGGGCTCCAGCGGCCGGAATGCTTGGAGCTCCGGCCTGGCAGTCGACCACTCCGGTGCTGGCCAGCAAGGCTTTGGTGCTGGCCACTCCACCTTGCAGGCTGATCGACAGCGTGATGGGCTGATGCACGCCGGTCAATTTGAAATAGGCCGGCGAGGTGGTCATGCTGGGCGTCCCGGGTGGAGGCCCGGTCGTGGTGTAACTGAGATTGGCCGCCACCACCAGGTGGAAGTTTCCGTCAAAATGGGGCAGGTCATTGCTGATGACGCGGCCGTCCGGCATAAAGACCAACTGGTAATCTTTGTTGGTGGGCTTGGTCCAATTTTCCAGGGAAGTCCCCAGGCTATCACCGATGGCGGGGGTCAGGGTGGGCTCGGTGAGGGCGGCGCTGTCGACGTCCCAGCCGCCGGCGTAGATGTAAACGCCCGGATATTCCTTGGAAAAATCGAGAACTCGCACCATTTTGGGAGGTGGCTCCGGCGGTAGGATCGGATTGCGCGGGCTGGCTCCCGGCAGATAGCCTTCCAGCACGTAAATCGACTGAGAATGGCCTCGGCTCCCGTTCTGACTGGGAATGATCACACCCACCGGCATCGACTTGGACATGGCCCGCAGGCGGGCCGAGCGCAGCTCACTGGACAGCACCGTGGCCACTGCGTCAGGATTGGCTTTGGCCAGAGGCGACTTGGCTCGCAGCGGCAAAACCGCCAAGCCGGTCAAAAGTGCCATGATGCCCATGGCTACCATCAGTTCCGCTAGACTCATTGCGCGTCTTTTCATTTTTCCTGCCAATTCAGCACTTGCAGATAGTGGGGATTATCCTTGGTCGGGTCATCCCGATCCTTAGGACTGACATCCAGTTCAGCCACAATCGTTTTAATCACGTCAATGTCTCCGTTCGAGGCGCTGCCGGTCGAACGCACCACGAGTACGAAGTAGGGAGCTTTCGCGTGAGTTTGGTCCAACACCACGGTATAGCTGCCGGCTCGCACCCGGGTGATCGGATCCATATAGGTTTCGGCATAGGCGTACTCGGTTTGCTCTTCGCTGCCGGCCGGCGGAAAATCGATGTCTCGCTGCAGCTTGCAGCGCGCGTCTTCAACGCCCACCTCAGCCAGGCTGCGGGCCTGGAGCAGCAGATTGGCTCCTACTGTGCCGCGGTAAAGAATCGATTGACTGTAGAGGAAGGCGCCTCCGATGATACCGAAAAACATGGCGATCAGGAGCGCCAGGGGGAGTAAAAAGCCACGGGGGGTCACGGGTAGAGCTCCTCAGGCAGGTGGGGAGCGATTTCCACACTCCAGCGCTTCAAATTGCCTTGAATCAGGGCGGTCGCCGTTACCCGCAGAGTGCCGTTGGTGGTCAGGTCAAAATCCAGCCCATCGACTTCGTCAGTCACATTTTCCTCGAAGTTGCTTCCGCCGCCCCGGATGATCTTGCGCAGCACCGAGCCTCGAGCCAGCCGGTAGTCTATTTTTAAGCGCTCTTCATTCAGGTGGGGCCGCCAGTCGGCTGGCGCGGAATCGGGCAGCGGTCGTGGCAGACGAGAGCTGACCAGCGGATCGATCTGCTCAACGTGCAACGTTTCTGGGGTCGGGATCGAGAAGCTGATGCAAGAGACCAGGTCGCGCCGAATCGTGTCCACCGCCACCTGACAGCCGAGCAGGGACTTTTGGCGGTCACCCTGGCGCAAGAGCAGGCGGCTGTAACTGGAAAACAAACTGCCCAAAATCGACAGCACCAGGCAGATCAGCCCCAGCGTCATCAGGGCTTCCAGCACCGAGAATCCGCCTTTTAGATATCGGTGAGAGGAATGGCGCTGCTGTCGCACTCAAACTCCTTCCCGTTGATGCGCGCCCGGGTCCGCAAGAGGCACTCGCTGCCGGCTGGGAAGTAGGTGGGAGCAGGGCGATACGGGTTTCTGTAAACGTGCGTGAACTGTCCCGTCCGCCCGTCCCGCGTCTTGGCCTCAGCCAAACCATTGCCCGTGCGGGGGGCGCAGTACCAACTGAAGAAGACCCCGGGAACCTCTCGGCCCCCCGAGTCGACAGCCCTGGCCGTGTATTGGACAGTGCCATCTTTGGCTACCGGCAGAGTGTTGCCCCCGTCGGCGTCGACCCTCAGCTCCTTCACCCTGGGCAACTCCCGTAAGATCAGGGCGTAAGCCACGGCCCGGTTGCGGGCGCTGGTCGGTTCCCAGGTAACGGTAACTTTGACCTGGCACCCCGGATCGGCAATCCAGCGGCGTTCTGTCACGGGGAATTGCAATTCTCGGGTGCTACAAGGAGAGTAAAGACCGGCTTTGACCACCTCGATTTGGTACTGATAGCCGGGAAAATCGAAGTTCTCGCCGCTTTGCGGAGTGGGCATGTTGCCGCTCTTCTTGGCATTGGCCCGTACCTGGCTCAAAATTTGATCGGCCAGGTGAGCCCCACCCATGGCCTTCTCCACCTCATGCTGCAACTGGGTGGCGCTGATCAGCAACTGGCTGGTGAGCAGCAGAGTGGTGGCGATGAAGAAAAGAGAAAAGAGCGTCTCGATCATGCTCAGCCCCCGCACCCGTCTCATAGCCCAGACATTCTACGAACTGCCGAGGACGGCCTGCCCGGAGCTTCCAGGACTTCGGGCAGGAGCCACGGAACATCAGGGCGGTGGCGGAAAATAGCGTGGCCAGGATGCTCGGCCTGGTGGTCTGCGTGGCCCTGATCGCCGGGTCTTTCTGGAGCGGCGACCGGCCGGCTTCGCCGCAGCTGGCCATCCTCGCTCTGGTAAGCAGTATCATCCTGGAGCTGCGGGCCACTCCCCTGGCTCTCGGCTATTTCTCGCCCGCTTGTTGTTGGGCCGTAGCCCTGACCGGTTTGGACCAACTGGGCCTGCCCTGGGTACTGGCCTGCCTGGCCTGCGCCCTGGCCCTTCGTAGCGCCATCTTACCCGCTTCCCCCAACGGAGCCCTGGCTGACTTGCAAGTGGATCTCTTGCCCGCCATCCTGTGCGCCGTGGCCGCCCGAACCCTCGGTCTGATGTGGGGAATTCCCTTCTTTTGGCTGGCCGCGGTCAGCCTGCCACGCCTGCTCACGCGCTGGATGGCGCCTCGTTCCCGCGCCGGCAGAGACCGGGCGACCCTGACCCTGGAGCAGTCGGCCCTGGTCAGCCTGGGTCTGTGCGCGGCCGTGCTGGGGCGCATTCATCCCGCCCTGATGTTGGCTACCTGGCCTCCGATTCTGGGATTGTTGCGGGCGGCCTATACCGGAGTGGAACTGGACGAACGCAGAGCTCAGCACAGTTCCTTGCGTTCAGCGCGCAATCAGGTCCAGTTTCAAGAGAAGATGCTGGGCCAAACGGAGGAGCGCCAGCTCAAGCTGCAACGCTTGCTGGACGCCCGCGCCGATACCTTCGAGCTATTGGAAACACTGTCGGCTCAAGGTCTTTCCGAGCGCCAGGCTTTGGACCAGGCCCTTAAAGCGCTGCGTGAGAAGTTGCCCGGCGCCCATTGCGAGTTCGTGCCGCTGGGGCCCTCCGGCCCGGAGTTTTCCAGCCCGGTGGCCGCCGAGGTGCGCATTGGAGTGCAGAGCGCCTGGGCCCAGCAGGAACCGTGGCTAAGGGATCTCAAAGAGGGCAGCCAGGCGGCTTGGCCCCTGCCCCACCGGGGCCTGGTGCTGATCCTGGTTCCCGTGTGTCTGAGTGCGGAATTGAAGCATACGTTGCAGGTCTTCTTCTACTACCTCAACGTTATGCTCGATCGGGTCCGACACCAAGAAAGCCTGGTGCAGGCTTTGAATATCCAAGCCGCTCTGCGAAAGGACCTTAGCCTGGCCGTGACTCGATTGCAAGCACTCCTCCAAGGCGCCGGTGAACTGGCCAGTCTGGTTCAGCCTCGCGAGATTCTGCAGCTCACCGTCGACCGGGCGGCCCACTGGACCGGTCGTGAGTGCGCCGCGGCCCACGCCGGCATCAAGCTCGGCACACCTCCCCCGGGAGCCATGGCCTTTCCGCTCTCGGGCGGAGAATTCACTATCGCCGCCGAGGGGCTGGAGGAGGCTGAAGTCGAGGCCTTACGGTTGTGGTTGCTGCTGGCCGGAGGAGCGCTGGAGCGTTGCCAGGCCCAGGCCGGCCTGGTGCAGAGCAGCAAGCTGGCGGCCATCGGCCAACTGGCTGCCGGGGTAGCCCATGAGTTGAATACCCCGCTGGGCAGCATCAGCATGGCCTGGGATCTGGCTATGACCAACCTGCAGAAAAATCCCGAGAAGGCCGCCGCCCGCCTGCAGACGGCCCGCAAATCCATTGAACAGATGCGCGTCATCGTCAGCAAAATGCTCAATTACTCTCGTGAGTCCGGCGAGGGTCGCAGGCTGGTCTCCATGGCCGAAATCATCCAGGACTCGGTACAAATGGTGGACCAGTCTTTCCAACTGGAGGGCATCGAGTTGATCCTCGAAGGGGAGGACGCTCTGGTCCAGGTCAACGCCGGGGAAATTCAACAGGTGCTCATCAATTTGCTGGTCAACGGCCGCCTGGCCCTGGCCGGGGTGAGCGGCCCCCGCATCCACATCCGCACCGTCATCCAGCCACCCTGGCTGGAAGTGCGGGTGCTGGACAATGGCCCGGGTGTCCCGGATGAAGTGGTGGATCGCATTTTCGACCCCTTCTTCACCACCCGCGACGTCGGTGCCGGCGTGGGTCTGGGACTTTCCATCTCGCGCGAAATCCTGGTGGCCCACGGGGGTGAATTGAATTACCAGCCGGCCCCGGGAGGGGGTGCCTGTTTTGTGATTAAACTGCCGATCTGTGAGGAGTAATCGGTGAATCACGTTCTGGTACTGGAAGACGACGATAGTTTGCGGGAACTGCTGGTGGATGCGGTGGAATCCCAGGATTATGAAGTGACGGCCGCCTCTTCGGCCCGCGAAGCTCTGCTGCTGGGCCGGGAGAAAGAGTATGACCTGGTTATATCCGATATACGCATGGCCGGTCCCACCGATGGTTTGGGCGTGTTGCAAGCTCTCAAACAGCAGCACCCGGCCCTGGCCTGCATCGTCATCACCGGTTACGCCGATCAGACCGCTCCCTTGCGCGCTCTGCAGATCCGGGTGGACGATTATCTCTACAAACCATTCGAAGTCCACGATATCTGCCAGGCCGTCGAACGGGTTCGCAAGTCCCGTTCGCAAAGGTCCTGGTATCGCCAGGTCATGTCCCGGGTGCTCGGCCAGGTCGCTCCCGATCAGGCCCTGGCGGAGCTGCAGAACGCCCGCGAAGCTTGTCTCAAATCCCTGTTTCTGGCCATTCGCTCCAAAGTCCACTACGCCGAGACCGCGCTGGCCCTGTGGGACGCCTGGGAAGAATTGGAAGTCGACTACTTAAAGATAGCCAACACCTCGGCCATTACCGCCGAGGCCGCCAAGCGCCTGCTCGACCGTTACGCTCTTTGGTCCGCCCGCCTCAGCAAGGAAGCCGAGAACAAAAGCTTCGTGTCGCCCTCCCAGCGTTCTCCGGAGAAAGTGGACCGGGCCACTTTCCGGCGGTTTGTGGAACGGGTCAAGCAGGCTGAGGTGTCGGCTGAAGAACTCAGCCTGGCCGTCACCCTGCGCCGCATCCCGCCGGAACGGCGCCAGCTGAACTCGGAACTCGAGGGCCTGTATAAGCGTATGTGGGCCTAGAGCTGGCGGCGCAGTCCGGTCAGCAGGTAGACGAAGGCGATCCAGATACCTTTCATATTGGGAAAGAAGCCGAACAGTATCAGGCCCGAGGTGACCGAGAACAGGCCCAGGTAGACGTAGGGTGAGGTAACGTGGAAAAGTAAGTAAGTCGCGGCCATCACCAGCACGGTGGCGATCACGGTCAGGAAGTAGCAAACGGCGTAGACACCCAGACTGTCGCCCGCATAGGGCTGCAGTACAACCCCACACTCCGGACATTCCCGGTGAATTTGAAAGTGGCTACGGAACATCCGGCCTCGTCCGCACTTCGGACAAATGCCGCGAGCCCCCAACCACAGAACGGCGCGTAGCGCCGCAATGATGTGCCCCAGGGGTCCTTTTTCTTTCATATCTGAAGTCTACCATCCCCAGTCCCGATTCAGACCTCGGGGAAAACCCTTAGTCTCCGCGCTTCAGAATCAGGATGGCCGCCAGCGAGAATTTCATGACCAGCCAACTGGATTTCATTCCGTGCCCTTTTGAAGCGGGTCCAGTCTATCCTTTAGCGCGCCAGAAAGCGTAGCACCAGCTCCGCTTCACCACAGTCCGGGTCGCGCCGGCGCACCTGTTCGAGCAATGGCCGGGCGGCCTGGATTTGCCCCGAGGCCACCAGTGCGTAGGCCAGCCCGGAGGCGGCCGAGAAATCGTAGGGTGCGGCTTGCAGCGCCTTCTGAAAGACGGCTACGGCCAATTCGGGGCGGCCCTGTTTCAAAAGCTGGCGGGCCACCACTTGGTGAGTGTGGCTGCGGAGCCACCCAGGGGGAGGCTGGAAGGCAAAGACTGCCGCTTGAGGACAGGCATAAACCAGGCGATAAAAATGCGGACGGCGCTGAAAGGAGTCGACAATTCGCTGCTCCTCCCGGCGGCCTTTTTGGTAGAGGACGACCAGGCGCACCCCACCCTCGCGCAGGCGATCCAGCCAATCCCATTCCATGGTTAAAGCTTGGGCCGGTTCGCTGGAGACACAAGGGACGCCGGTCTCCAACCACCAGATCATCTCCGAAGAGGAAATGGCGCTTCCCGGAGGCAGAGCCTTGATCGTCCGGATCACTCCTGGATCGTTGGCGCGGGCCGGATGCAGGCGGATTTCCCAGGCGCTCTGGGCCAGGTTCAAGACCACCAGCAGTACCCACAGCCAGCGGACGGGACCCAGCTGGCGCTGTAGTCCCATGAGTAGAAAGGGCACCAGAGGCAACAGCAGTCGTGTGAAAGGATAAGGCCAGGCCAGCAGGATCGCAAAACAACAGGCCACCCAGGCGGGAGCGCAACTTTCCCGGCGCATTTTCCACAAACCCAGGGCGGCCACTGCCAGGGGGAGCAGTCCGAGCCACTGCGGCAAGCCAACCACAGAGTCCGGACTGAGCAACAGCATCCAACCTAAACGAGCCGGGAGAATTTGCAGATTTTCCAGGACGTTGTGAATAAGGTCGCGATTTTTGTCGAGTTCTCCATCGTAGCCGGTGAGCAGGCTTCTGGCTACAAGCGGTCCGGCCGAGAGGGCCACTCCTAAGAGAAACCAGCTCAGGTGTCGGCGACCCTGGCGCCAGTGGAAGAGCAGGGTGGCGGGAAGGAGCACGATGGCCACGGTGCGCAGCAGACACACCAGCCCCAGACCCAAACCTAGAAAAATAGAGCGCCGGCGCGTGAGGGGCTGCTCGACCGCCCGCAGATAGAGCAGCAGGCCGACCATGAACGGCTGCTCCGAGAGGACCGAAGAGGAGTTGTTCAACCAGTAGGCATGCACGCCCACCAGCACGGGAATGGCCAAGCCGCCGGTGTAGCTCGCCAGCAAAACCATGCTGAGGGCCGAGCAGGCCACCACCACCAACCGGCACAAAGTATAGTTCTGCGGAGAGAGCCATTGAGCCGGGGATAATAAAATCGGAAGTCCGGGCGGAAAACGTTGGTGAGCCGGGGCTCCTGGACTACTTTCCGAGAGGTAGGCGTGGCCCTGGCTGAGGGAGCGCGCCAGGCTGATGTAGGCTACGTCGTCGTTGAATTCCCCCACCAGATAGATGTTCCAACTGGCCGCTACCAGCGCCAAAAATAGAAACAGCCAGAGGAAGCGGCGCACGCACCTAGTTCATGCACATTCCGGGGTTGGGACAGGCGCCGCAGCCGCCCGGGGGGCAGAAGTCCTGGGGGGCATCGGCGGCCGGACTGGCGAAGGTGGAAAAGAGTTTGCGCAGGTCCTGGCTCCGGCACTTGGGGCAATCGACTTCCTGGTCGCTCTTGCGCAAGAGTTTTTCAAAACGTTGTTCGCATTGATTGCAGGCGTATTCAAAAATCGGCATCGGGATTGGTTAGGCTTCGGCACAGCTTCTTCCTTTCATAACGGGAAAACCGGCTGACCTTTCGAACATGGTGGTTCTGTGTCCCAAAAAGGTACTGTTTCTCTTAAAGAGCGTCTCGAGGCGATCAAGCAGCGCGCCAGCGCGGTGAAAGGTGAGTCGCAGGCTCCCCGCCCCGAAGAAGAGACTCGCGAAGACTGGGCACCCGTCGAAACTTCCGAGGGTGCTGCTTTGCGTGCCCGTTTGCAGCAGCTCGGCCAGCGCTTGCAGGAACGAGATGCCCAGCTTACCCAGTTGCATCGGAAATTGGCGGAAAGCGAGTCGGGACAGGGGCTGCGCAAGCGTCAGGCGGAGCAATTGGCGCAGCAACTGCGCCTGAGCCTGGATGAGAAGGAGAACATGGCTCGCCAACTGGCGGCGGCCGAGGGGGTACGCCAGCAACTGGAGCTCCATCTGCAGCAGGTGCGCGAGCAGTTGGTCCAGCAACAGGGTCTACTGGAGGACAGCCAGAATAAGGTCCACGGTCTGCGCGACGAGCTGCAATCACAGCAACGGCGGCTGCGCGTGGTCGAGCGTCTGCAGGGACAACTTGATGAAGCCGGGCTCAACCTGGACGAGCTACTCCAGTCGTTGCAACAGTTGGAAGTGCAGTCTCCCATCCTGGAGGGCCTGCGCGAGCAAATTTTAGAGCTGCAAAGCCAGTTGGAGTTGAGCCAGCAGCGCGAACAGGCCTTGCTGCAGCAATTACAAATGAGCCGGACCTCGCGGGGGGACCTGGAGGCCGAGCAGGGGATGCTGGCCGGCGAGTTCAGCGAGCTGCAAAAGCGCCTGGCGGAGACGCAAAAAGAGCTGGCCGGGGCCCGCGGCGAGTTGTCACGCTGGATGGCCAGGCAGGCTGAGGCCGAGCCGGCGCTCCATCAGGAAATGCAGCGCCTGAGCGAGCGCAACGGCAAGTTGGAAGCCAAGCTGCGTCAGGCCATCCTGGCCCTGAGCGAATCGCGCAAGCAGAGCCAGGCGGAGGCGGAAGCCCGTCAGCAAGAGGCAGAGGGCCGGCGCCAGGAAGCGGAGGCCCGCCAGCGCGAGGAAGAAGGGCGGCGTAAGGCCGAAGCCGAGTTGGGCGCCAGCCAGAAGCGCGTTTCCGAGCTGGAACTGGAGCTGGACGAGCAGAACCTCGCCTTGACGGCTTCCTGGGAAGACTTGGGCCGGCTCGAGCAGGAGCTGGAAGAATCCAAGGGGCGGGCCAAATCGCTGGAGATGCAGGTGGGCACCTCGGGTGAACTGCAGCAGCGCTTGCTGACAGCGCACGAAGAGGTGCAAAGGCTGAGTCAACAGGGAGCGCAGGCCGCTCAGGAATTAGAGCGGAGCCGGCAGGAAAAGGTCCAACTGGAAGGCCGCCTGCACAAAGCTCAGCAAGTGCTGGACGAACTGCGCCGGCGGGCCGAACACGGAGCTCAGGAACAGGCGCTACGCCAGCAATGGGAGGAACGCGCCCTCAAGGCTCAGTCCAAGCTGCAGGAAGCGGTGCAGCGCCTGCGCGAGCAGACCGAGTCGCTGCACGATCAGCAGCATGACCTGGAAGAGTGGCAGGCGCGCGCCAGCCAGGTGGAGCGCCATTTACAAGATAGCCAGGAGTTGGAATCCTCGTTGCGCCAGCAGTTGGAGAGCTGGCAGACGGTCAGCGGCGAGTGGCAGAGCATCGCGGCCGTGGGTCAAGAAGGCACCGCCCAGCTCGAGCATCAACTGGTCGAGCAGCAGGAAGCCACGCGCCTGGCCGAGCGGCAACTGGCCGAGCTGCACGAGCAGATGCGCCAGCGCGAACAACTGAACCGGGAGGAGGTCGAGAGCCTGACCGATCTGGTGGAAGAACTGGAATCCACCAACCACAAGCTGGCTGACAGCCTGAAGCTGAGCCAGCAAGAGCGCGACCAACTGCAAAAGCAACTGGCCCAACTGAGCGAAAGCTCCGAGCAGAAGCGGGTGGCCTTTGAGCAGCGCTGGAATCAGGCCAAGGAGCGTATCGCCAGCCTGCAAAGCGAGCTGGATACGAGCCGGGCGCGTGGCCACAAACTGCAAGAGAAGCTGCAGCAACTGCTGGAAGTGGCTCGCCAGGAGAAGGCCCTGGTTCAGCAAGGATCTGAGGAACGCCAGGGGCTGGCGCTGGAGCTGGAGCAGGCGCGCTCGCGTCATGAGGAAGACGCGCGCGCCCTGGCTGAGTTGCGGGATGAGAACGATACCCAGTCGCTGGCCCTGGAGCAATCCTGGGAAGACGCGGCTCAACTGGCCACCCAATTGGATGAACAAAAGAAGCTGCGCCAGGAGCTGGAGAAGCAACTTCAGAGTCTGCAGGCCGGGCTGAAAAACACCCAGGCCGAGCGCGACGAGATTCGCGAGCAATTTGAAGAGCTGCTGCAACAGTCGGATTTGGAGCGGCTGGAGGCCAGTCAGGAATTGGAACGCCAGCTCCAGAAGAACAGTCAGGAGCAGGCCGAGCTACAAAATCAGTTGATCGATCTGGCTCGCTCGCTGGAGCAGAGCCGTTTGCGCGTGCACAAGCTGGAGCACAAGCTGCTCGAGACGGCCGAACGGCTTAGGGTCGAGCGTAGCCGTCTGCTGGAGTCCCAGCAAAACGAGAACGAACTGCAGGCGGCCCGGGCCGAGTTGTTGCAGCAATTCCAGCAGGAAAGCCAGTTGCGCCTCCAGGTGGAGGGGGAACGCGAGGCGCTGCGGGCTGAACTGGCCACGCTGCAGGAAGAATTCGACACTCAGTCGCTGGCCCTCGACCAATCCTGGGAAGAAGCGGGGGTGCTCCACGAGCAACTGGAAGCGGAGCGCCAGCGTAAGGCGGCGTTGGATGCGCAAGTCGCTCAGTTGGGCGAGGGTCAGCTTCAGCTGCAGAGCCAGATCGAGGCTTTAGAGGCCCAGTTGGTAGAGACCCAGCAGCTGCACGAGCTGGAGCAGGATGAGGTGCAAGGTCAGATCCTGCAGCTGGAAGAGGAACGCCAGCAGCTCCACGATCAACTGGCTCAACGGGTCCTTCAACTGGGCGAGCTGAAACAACTGCGCGGCCTGGCTCAAGAACGCAGCCAGCGGCTGGAAGAGAAGCTCAAGCAGGTTGTGGAGGTATTGGGCCGCGAGAAAGCGGCCCGCCTGCACCAGGTCGAGCAGCTCAATTTCCTTTCCTCCGAAAATGAGCGCGTCACCGCTCTGCTGACCGAACTGCGGGCCAGTGCCCAACAGCATCAGCAGCAGGCTGAGAGCAGCCTGAGCGAGCTGCGCCGGCAGTTGGAGACACTCCAAGAAGAATTCGATACTCAGTCGCTGGCCCTTGACCAATCCTGGGAAGAAGCCGGCCAGCTCAGCGAGCAGTTGGAGAAAGAGCGCCAGGCGCGGCTGGCTCTGGAAAGCCAGCTGGTGCTGCTGCAAAACCAGATCGATGAACAGCGGGTCCAGCGTGATTCCCAGGAAATCGAGCACCGGGGAGAGCTGGAAGAAGCGCGTCAGGCGGCCGAAGAGGCCGGTGAGCAGTTGCGTCAGCGCCTGGTGCTACTGGCCGAACTCAAGCAATTGCGCCAGCAGGCCGAGGAACGCTCGCAGCGCCTGGAGGACAAGCTCAAGCAGGTAGTCGAGGTGTTGGCGCGCGAGAAAAAGACGCGCATCGAGCAGGTCACCGGCTTAACCGCCGACCGCGAGCGCTTGGGCAAGCTGCTCCAGGAGATGCAGGCCCAGGCGCGCGGCCGCCTGGAAGCAGCCGAGGGCGAGCGGGCCAAGCTGGCCATGAGTCTGAGCCAGGCCCAGGCCGAAATCGGCGAAGCCCATACCGAGCTGGCCGCCCTGCGCGAGGAACTGGATACACAGACGCTGGCGCTCGACCAGAGCTGGGAAGAGACCAGCCAGTTGCAGGCGTTGCTGGAACGCGAGCGTTCGACTCAGCAGGCGCTGGCCGCCCAGGTAGAGGGGCTGCGCGGGCAGTTGGAGGGCGAGCAGCGCCTGCGGGCTGAGCTGGAGAACGAGCTGGTCGTTCTCAGCGAGCAGCTCAGTGAAAGTGAAAACCAACGGCTGGCGGCCGAACACGGCCAGCAGCAAATGGCGGAGCAATGGCGCTACAAGGCCCAGCAGGCCCAGGAACGCTTCGAGAAGGTGCAGCTGGAACGCAATCAGAGCCAGCAGCGCAGTCAGGCCCTGGAACAGAAACTCACCCAGGTGGCCGGGGCTCTCAAGCAAGAGCGACTGTCGGCCCGGCGCCAGCTGCAGATGGTGGAAGAGGAACTGGCCCAGCAGCAGGCGGCCCTGGAAGAGTCCTGGGCCCAGGCCTCCGCGGTGCAGGCGGAATTGGAGCAGGAACGCCAGCGGGGCGCCGGCCTGGAGAACCAGTTGCTGACAGTGCGCCAGGAACTGGCCAACCTGATTCTGGAGAGCCAGCAGCACCAGGATGAGGCCCGGACGCAACTGCAGTCGGTGCGTCAAGAATTGCAGCAAACCCAGGCGCAGCGGCGCCAGTTGCAGGATGAACTGGAAAAACGCCAGTTGCAGCTGCATCAGTTGGTGCCCAAACAGCAAGCCCTCAACGAGGAAGTGCGCAATCAGCGCATCGCTCTGGAAGCAGCCCGCAACGTGGCCCAGGTGCGCGGCCAGGAAAATGATTCGCTGCGGGCGGTGCTGGAGGAAGAACACCAGCAGCATCAGGCTCTCCTGGAAGAACTGGGAAAGGCTCAGGAGCAGGAGCTGGCGGCCCGCCGCCAGGGCGAAGGCTGGTTGCAAGAACTCAAGGCGGCCCAGCAGCGGGAAGAGAGTCTGCAGGCGCAGTGGCAGGAGCTACAGGCTGCCTCCGAGCGGGTGGACCAGGAGCGCTCGCAGTTGAGCGCGCAGTTGGAGCAGCTCAAAGCCTCCACCCGCCACGAAATCGAGTTTTTAACCGAAGAACTGGAGCACCGCCTGCACGAGGGCGAAACGCTTCAGGAGTCTTTACGCCAGGCGCAGCAAGCTTTGGAGGAGCAACAGAAGCAGTTGGCCCTGCAGGAGCAGGCGGCCCGCCAGGCGCGGGCCCAGGATTTGGAGCGGCAGCGCCAGACCGAGAAGCTCAGCCAACGTCTCCAACAGGTGGGCGGAGCCTTTCAGCAGGCCAAACTGCAACTGGCGGCGCGCCAGCAGCAACTGCAGGAAGCGCTCAAGCAACGGGAGCTTTCGGCTAAACAGGTGGCCGCCTTGGAGGCCGAGCTGGAAGTGCGCGGCCAACAACTGGCCGAATTGGAAAACCAGCGCGACCAGTTGCGGGGTGAGCGGACGCAGGCGCTGGCCGAGCAAGAGCAGTTGCGCCAACAGTGGCAGCGCAGTCGAACTGAGGTGGAGTCGCTCCATCAGCAGTTGCAAGATTTGGAAGAAGCTCTGCACGCTTCGGAACAGTGGCGCGATACCCAGAGCGAGGAGCGCCGTAAGCTCGAGCAACAGTTGGAGAAATTGCGCCTGGAGCTGAGCAAGGCCGGTCAGGTTCAGAGCGCTCTCAAAGAGAAGCTGCTGGAAGCGGTGGCGCGCCTGCGCGAATCGCAGCAGCTTACGCAGCAACAGGCCGAGGACATGGAGGAGCTGCGCTTTCAACTGGGAGAGCTGCAATTGCAGGCTCAGGACAGCACGGCGCAGCAGAACGAATGGCTGCAGTTGCACCACTCGCTCCAAGAGCAAATCGCTCAACTGGAAGAGGAAAGCCGGGGGCGCCAACGGCGCCTGGACCGGTTGGCTGAAACGCGCCAACAGGAGCATCAGGCCTTCCAGGAGCTGGAGCAAAAGCACCAACTGCTGGAACAGCGTCTTTTGGCCGAACAAGGACTGGCCGAGCGCCGCCAGCAGGAATTAGAGGAACAGGCGCGCGCCGAAAAAGAGCGCTGGCAGGGCGAGCTGGAACGCCGCGCTCGAGATCTGGAAGAGTTCGAGGAGAAGATTCGCCAGGGCGACGCCGAGCTTACGGTGGTGCGCCGCCAGTTGGACCAGGCCAATCAGCAGGCGGAGCAGATCGCTCAGGAATTGATCGAACGCCAGGAACAGGTTTTCGAGCTGGAAGCGGCTCTGCAGAACGAACAGGAAGAGGCCGGCAAGGAGCAGGCGCGGCGCGAGGCCCTGCAGTCGGCGGTGACGGCGCTGGAGCAACAACTGCGCCAGCAAACCGCTGAAAGCGCCTCGCGTTTGCAACAAATCAACGCTCAGGAAAGCAATCTGGGCCGTTATAAGAGCCAGTTGAAAGTACTCCAGGCCGACCGCGAGAAGCTGGTGGCGGCCTACCAGCAGGCCCGTCAGGAATTGGCCGAGCAACAACAGTTTCAGGTCGATCAGACACGGCGCTACGAGGAAGTGGTCTCTCAGTTGCGGGTCCGCCAAGGCGAACTCAATCGCAGTCAGGAGGAGCTGCAGCTGGCCCAGGCTCAGATCGAGACGCTGGAACAGGATTTGGCCGGCTGGGAAGAGCGGCACGGCCAGGCCGAAGGGAGGGCCGAGGGGCTGGCTCGCGAGCTGGCCGAGAAAACCCAGGAAGTCTTCCGCCTGCGCAGCTCCACCGACGGCATGCGCAAGGAGTCGCTGGCGCTGCAACGGCGGCTGGGCGAGATGGAGCAGCAGCACAAGCAGCTTTCCGAGCGCCGTCTCAAGGAGTCCCAGCAGGCCCAGGCCCAGCTGCAAAAGGTGTTGGAGCAGCGGCAGCAGTTGGAAGCCAAGCTCAAGGAGCTGGTGGCCGGACTGCAGCAAACGCGGGCTCTCAACCAGCAGCTCGCGCAGGACCTGAACGCCTCCCGTGCGCTGGCTGAAGGCCAGGGCGAGCAATTGCTGGAGTTGCACGAGCTGCTGCAGCGGCAACAGCAGCAGAGCGACCAGAGCCGCGGTGAACTGGAGCGCATCACCGGCCTGCTGGAAAGCGAAAGGGCTCGGCGCCAGGCTCTGGAACAGCAGGCGGCGGTCCTGCAGCGCGAGGTGGCCGAAGCTCAAGAGCAGCAGAGCCGCGGGGTCGAGGAACTGGGCCGGCTGCAAGAGGAGCGCGTAGCGGAGCTGGCGCGCTTGGGAGAAGAGCGGCAAAGCGAGCGTACCGCCTGGGAGTCGAAACTGGGCCAGGCCACTTTCTGGCAGAGCCAACTGGAACAACGGCTGCGCGACGAGGAAGCCCGCCTGCTGGAAGTGGAGGGCGAACTGGCCCGGCGCGTCGAGGAGCGCGCCCAACTGGAAGAGCAGTTGCGCGGCGAGCAGCAAGGCCGCGAGCAAGCGCGCCTGCAGTTGGAGACAGCCCACAGCCAGTTGGCCCGGTTGGCCGAGCAGCGCCAGACCCTGCTGGATAAGCTGCGCCAGCTCAGTCACGATCATACCGTTCTCCAGAGCGAACGCGAGCAGCTCAAGGAGTCGCTAACGGCTTTGGAGCTACGCCTGGAGGTGGGCGAACTGCGCCGTTCCCAGGTGGAGAGCGAGCGCGATCACTTGCAGAGCGAGCTGGAGCAGACGGTGCAGCGGTTGGCCGACATGGAAGTTCGTCTGGAGAATTCCGTGCAGCGCCAACTGCAGGCCGATCGGGATTTACAACGCCTGGCCGAGGTGGAAACCGAAAACCAGTGGCAGGAATCGAATCTCCGCCAACTGAGCGAGCGCGAGGAGAGTTCGCGCAAGCAGGTGGCTCAACTGAGCCAGGAGCGGGCCGAGCTGGAACAGCGCGTGGGCGAGTTGGAGGCCGAGCTGCGCTCGCATCGCGAGGAGCTCGAAGAACTGCGCGCCGAGCTGGAGGAGGGACATCTTCAGCAACAGGCGATGCGCTTCGAGCAATCGGAAATGCGCGCGCGTTGGAGCGGCGGGCAAAAGGCCCAACAGGAATTGCAGGAACAGTTGCAGCAGCGCGGCTCCGAGTTGGAAAGTCTGCGCCAGCAGCTCCAGCAAGCTTCGGGTGAGGCCCAGGAGCTGAATTCGCTGGTGCAGCAGTTGCACGGTGAGATCGACAACCGCGATCAGCACGTCGATCAGTTGCAGGCCGAGCTGGATCACCGCCAGGCCGCTTTGGCCAAGCTCAGCGAGGCGTTTCACAAAGTGCGCCAGAAGCTGCGCGAGACGGCGGCCGAGCTTGCCGAGGTCCGGGAGTTTTCCGCAGCCGAACGGACCGAACTGCTGGAACGCCAGGCCGGGCTCCAGGCGGATGTGGACGAGTTGCAGCGGCGACTGGGTGACCGGGAGTCGTTGCTGGAAGAGTTGCGCCACTCGTTGAGTAAGGCGCAGTTCCTGGAGCGAGAAGGTGCCGAGCAGCAGCGGGAGTTACGCGAGGAACTGGCGGCGGGCAGTGAAGTTCAGGCGGAATTGCGGGCTCAACTGGCGGCCGAACAAGAACGCGCCGAGCAATTACAGGAGAAGTTGCAGCAGGCGGTGGCCCGCTTCGGACAGTCCAAGCAGCTGCTGGGACAGATGCAGGGGCATCTACGCGAAGAGAAAGCCTTCGGAGAGCAGTTGCGCGATCAGTTGGCTCTGCACCAGCGGCTTTATCAGGAAGCCGGGGAGCAGTTGCTGGTCCAGCAGGCCCGTCTGGCCGAGGCGCTGGCCCAGGTGGACAAGCTGGAGTCGGAAGCCGAGGGCGAGCGCCTGCTCAAGTTGGAGCTGCACAACATGCGCAGCCAGTTGGACGGAGTGCAGGCCCAGTTGCAGGCGGCCGCGGCCGGTCAGCAAGAGATTCAAGACGAGCTGGATCGGGTGCGCCTGCGTGAACGCGAGCTGGACCATCAGCTGAGCAAGTCACAACAGCGCGAGCGCGAGCTGGATACCCATCTACAGCGTTCTCTGTCGCGCGAACGGGATTTGGAACAGCAGTTGGCCGGCGGCCTGGAGCAGGAAGAGCGGTTGCGGGCCGAGCTGGCCGGAGCCTGGAGCGATGTACAGCAGGCCCAACTGCTGGAGCAACGGCTACAGGATGAACTGGCTCAGGCGCGCGGCCTGACCGGGCGCCGCGAGAAGCAGATCGCCGGATTGGAAGAACAGTTGGCCGAGTTACAGCAGCGTTTAGCTGCCGACACGGCCGAGCTGCAGCGAAAACACGGCGAGCGCGAGGCCCAACTACTGGAGCAGTTGGAGCGCCTGGGGGAGACCCTGCGCCAGCATCGCGGCAAGGCCAACGACGCCTTGAGTGGCCTCAAGCAGCGGGCCGAGGAAATGCACGCCGAGTTACAGCAAGTAGTGCGCGAGCGCCAGACTTTGCGCGAGCAACTGGATACCCGCGAACTGGAGCTGGAAGCAAAGCGGGCTGAACTGGGGAGGCGGCTGCAGGCGGAAGCCGACGTGCAGCGCGAGCTGGAGTCGGTGCGCCGGCGCCGCGACGAGTTGGAAAGTCGGGTCGCCGAACTGGCCGCTTCGGTGGACGAGCTGGAGGGGGCCGGCGAGGAGCTGCGCGCATCGGTGCAGAGCGGCCAGGAGCAGTTGCGCGACAGTCAACTGCGGGTGCAGGAGCAGGAGCAGCGGGCCGAGCGGGCCCTGGCCGAGCTGCATGCCACCGAGGAACGGGCCGGGTTATCGCAGCAAGCCATCTTGCAGTTGACCAACGAGCTGAGCGAGGCTCAGGGACGTTTGGAACAGTCCGAGTTGCAGAATCAGCGGCGCGAGCAGATCGTCACCCAGTTGAAGCAGCGTTTGCATCAGGCCATGCAGGAAATAGCCGCCCGCCAGGGTGAGCTGCGCGACGCTCAAATGCAGAATGAGCGCAACGCGCGTGAGCAAGAGCTGGCCCGGGCCGAGGCCGAGCGTAAGGAGGCTCGGCTGCAAGAGGTCACCCTCGAGCTGGAAGAGCGCTTTCAGAAGGCGGCCGGGTTGCAACTGGAGGTGGATCGTCTGAGCCATCGTCTGCAGCGCGAGGAAGAGCTGCGCGAGGGCCTCTCGGCCGAACTGGAGCGGCTTCAAGAGATCGAGGCCACCTTGCAGATTCAAATGGATCTGCAGCACAGCCTACGCGCCGAGAAAGTCGAACTGGAAAAGCAGTTGGAGGCCCGCGCCCGAGAGGTGGTGGAGCGCGAAGAGCAACTGCGCGACCTGGAGCTGCTGCGCGATCGCCTGGAGCAGAAGGGCTCGCAGGTCGAGCTTTTGGAAGCTCAGTTGCACCATTCGCGCACGGCTTTGCTGGAGCAGGAAAGCCGCACCGAGGAGCTGTCCGACCAGTTGCGCCAGAGCCAGGAGCGCGGGCGAAATCTGGAAATCCAGATACAGCAGTTGCGCCATAATCTGGCTCAGGAAAACAGTCTGTCCCAGCAGAACCAGCAGGCGTTGCAGCAAGAGCTGAGCGAGGCACAGTCGCGTCTGGAGGCGTCCGAACGGCAGAATCAGCGGCGCGAGCAGATCATCGAGCAACTGAAGCAGCGGCTGGCTCAGTCTACTCAGGAGATGTCCCAGCGCCAGGCCGAATTGCGCGAGGTTCAGACGGCCGGCGAGCGTTTGGGGCGCGAGCGCGATGCGTTGCGCTCGGAGGGTGAAGGGCTGCGCCACGAGCTGCAGCAAATACAGAACCGTCTGCAACGCGAGGAAGAATTCCGCGCCAAGCTGACGGCCGAGCTGGAACATCTGCAGGCAGCCGAGCACCAGGTTCAGGTTCAGCAGAGCCAACTGCACCAGGCTCACGAGGAGCGTCTGGAGCTGGAAGCGCGCCTGGCCGAGCGCAGCGAAGAGCTGGGCAGCCGGCAGCGTGATTTGCATGAGCGTGATCGCGATGTAGAAGAGCTGCAAGGTTTGCTGGAGGGCAGCCGCAACCGCTGCGAGTTGCAGGAAGCGCAGTTGACCAGTCTGCGCGGACAACTGAGCGAGCAGGAGATGCGCGCCGCCGAGATGAGCGAGCAATTGCGCCAGAGCCAGGAACGCTCGCGCTCGCTGGATGCGCAACTGGCGCAGTTGCGCCAGCGCGCCGCTCAAGAGTCGGCCGATTCGGGTCAGACGATGCATCGCTTGAACACCCAGTTGGAGGAGATGACGCAGAGCCTGCAGCAGGCGGAACGTCAGGGTCAGCGCCTGGAGCAGGTGGTCGGGCAGCTCAAGGATCGCCTGGGCAAAGCCATGGGCGAGTTATCGGCCCGCCAGAGCGAGTTGCACGAGGTTAATGTGGCCGGCGAGCGGCTGGGACGCGAGCGCGACCAGTTGCGTCAGGATTTGGAAACGGTCCGGCAGGAGGCCGACGCGCGCGAGCTGGAGCTGAACGAGCGCTCCTCTCGTCTGGCCGGCCTTCAGCTAGAGCTGGATAAGACTCAGCAGCGTCTGCTGCGCGAGGAGGAAACGCGCGCCTCCTTGGGACGCGAGTTGGAGCAATTGCAGGTCGATTACGATGGCTTGCAACAATCGCTGCTGGATCAGGCCCAACTGCAACTGGAACGCGACGAGTTGCTGCGCCAGAAAGGTCAACTGGCCGGCGAGCTGGATCGGGCTTTGGAAAATAAAGCGGTGGAGGCAATTCGCTGGCAGAAGGCGGTCGAGGAGAATCAGCGCCGTCAGGAAGATTTGGAGAGCCGCCTGCTGGTTTCGCAGCAGCGCGTGGAAATGCTGGGATTGGAGCTGGAGGAACGCGAGCAGCGTCTGACGGCCGAGCGTAAGAGCGGTCAGGAGCGCCTCAACGAGCTGCGCGCCCGCTTGGAGAAGCAGGTTTTCGAGGCCCAGGCGGTCACCGTGGAACGCGAGTCGCGCATCAGCCAGTTGGAGCGCGAGCAGCGCAGTCAACGCGATTCTCTGGAGATGCAGTTGCAAGATATGCAGGCCCGCCGTTCCAGTTTAGAAGGCGAGCTGAGTTCGCTACGGGCTCTGAACGAGTCGGCTCAGGCGTCCATGCAGTCCAAGTTGGAGCACCTGGAGGGCCGCTACCAGGAGCTGCAGGCCCAGTTGCTCGACCAGGAGGAGCAGACCCACTCCCAACGTCTCAAGGTGTCGGCGTTGGAAGCCGATCAAGTGCTGCTGAAACAGGCATTACATCAGACCGAGGCCAATCGAGATAGTCTGCAGTTGCGACTGGATACGTTGCTTTTGGATGAGGAGCAGGTGCGCGCCGCCTGGCTGGCCGAGCAGGAGCAGACGGCCGCGTTGCGTACCCGCCTGCAGGAAGGCGAACGCCAGCGCCAGGATCTGGAGATTCAACTGCAGGAACGCGAGGGGGTGCGTTCCCAAATCGCGTCTTTGGAGAGCGCCCGGCGCCAGGCCGAAGAGCAAGCGACTCATCTGCGCGAGCACTTAGAAGAGACACGCCAGCAGCATGAGCTGATGGTGAGCGATTTGAAGCGCCAGTTGGAGCAAGGTCGCCTGCGCCTGGAGCGGGAGGCGGAGTTCACCAAAGGGCTGCAGGATCGGCTCAAGGAGAATCAGGCGCAGCAGATACGCCTGCAGCAGGACCAGGGTGAGGCCCGCCAGCAGTTGTTGGAACTGCAGGCCGAGCAGACGCGGCTGCTGGCCGAGTTGGAGCGGACGCGCGGCGAGGCGCTGGCGGCGGAAACCGCCCGTTTGCAGTTGGTGCGGCTGGAGGAACTGCAGGCCCAGACGTCACGGCGACTGGCCGAGCTGGAGAGCGAGCACGAGAGAGCTTTGAACGAGGCCGAGCAGATGCGCGACGAGCAGCAGGCTTTGCAGCATAAGTTGCGCGAGACTGAGGAGCGGGCTCGTTCCCTGCAGTCGCAGTTGGGTGTGGCCATGCAGCAGGCCGAGGAGGCCGATCGGCTGCAGGCCATGCAGCGCGAACATGAGGCCGACCTGGCTCAGTTGCGCCGCGAGCTGGAGGGCCGCCAGACCGAAGTGGACGGCTTGAAGACGCAAATGCGTGGACGCGGCCGCCTGCAGGTGGAGATCGACCGGCTCGAGGGCGAGAACAAGGATTTGGGCAGGCGGGTGTCCGAGGCCGATCTGGAGATTCAGCGGCAGCGTTTGCGGGGCGATGAGCTGGAGTCGGAGCTGGCCGATAGCCGCTACTGGCGAACCCAGGCCGAGGGTCGCCTGGAGCGCAGCGAGCAGGCGCTGGTGGATTTACAGCGAGAGCTGGAGGAGGCCCGCCTTTCGCGCCAGGGCGATGGGCGCGTTGCCGAGCTGGAGGAGGCTTTGCAGGCGGCCGGTCAGGCCGACCAGGAATTGCGCGCGCGCCTGCGCGAGGCCGAAGAGCGGCTGGCCGAACTGCGCGCCCGCCAGCAACTGGCCGAGCAGGTGCGGCCGCCGGCTCCGGGCGTGGTGGCTCCGGCTGTGTCCAGGCGCAAGCCGGCGCCGCCGGTGTTATCTTTGCTGGAAGCGCCTTCTCCTGAGCGTCAGGAGTCGCGTAGCGGCGGCCTGGAACTGCCCGGATTTTAATGGGAATGCCTGTCTGGTTGGCGCCGCCGGGTCCGGCCGCGCCCGTACCCCGCGATGAGGTTTATTCTAGATATAATTATTGGCGCAACCGTCAGCTTTTTTCCACCTACGTCGGTTACATAGTTTATTATTTCTTGCGCAAGAACATTCCGGTGGCGGCACCGCTGATGACTCAAGACCTGGGCATTACCAAGGCCGCTTTCGGGGTCTTTTTTACGCTCCATGATTTAGTCTATGGGTTTGCCAAGTATGTGGCCGGCATCATGGCCGACCGCTCCAACCCCCGCGTGCTGCTTTCCTTGGGCTTGCTGTTGGCGGCCGCGTGCAATTTCGGCTTTGGGCTGGGTTCGACCGTGACCGTGCTGGGCGTGCTCTGGGTCTTGAACGGGTTCTTTCAGGGCTTTGGCTTTCCGCCTTCGGCGCGTATTCTGTCGCACTGGTTTCGTCCCAGTGAGCGCGGGCTGAAGTGGGGCATTTTCAATACCTCGCATCAGGTCGGAACTTTTGCCATCTTAACCATGAGCGCTTACTGGGGTAGCCACTATGGCTGGCGCTATTGCTTCTTTTTGCCTGCTCTGATCGGCGTTTTGACGGTTGTCTTCCTGTATGCTTCGGTGCGCGATACGCCGGCTTCGCTGGGCTTACCTCCGGTAGAGGAGCCTTGGGATGTAGAGGACGCGCCGGTTTCTTTTAGTCCTGCGCCTGGGGAAGAGCCGGGTCCGATTGGATTTAAGCAGCCTGTGGCCGAGGAGGAAGAGCTGTCGGGGTTGGTGCGCCGCCGGGTTTATCGCAACCCTGCTTTATGGCTGGCCTGTTTTGCGAACTTCTTCGTATACACGGTACGCTACGGTATTTTAAATTGGGCGGCCATTTATTTGACCGAGGTGAAAACTATCAGCTTGGTGCAGGCGGGGCTGGTCAGCGGCATTTTTGAAATCGCCGGGCTGGTGGGTTGCCTGATGGCGGGATGGGCCACCGATCGCTTTTTCCAGAGCCGGCGGGCACCGGTTTGTTTCTTCAGTATGCTGCTATGCGCCCTGTTTATTGTGGCCTATTGGCAGTCGCCGGCGGGCCACTGGCAGATGTCGGCTTTCTGCATCGCCGGCATTGGCTTCACCGTGTATGGGCCCCAGTTTTTGGGTGGTTTGATGTCGGCCGATCTGGCCGGTAAGCGGGCAGCCGGCACGGCCGTCGGTTTTCACGGCTTTTTTGGTTATCTGAGCGGCATTCTCTCAGGGGTGGGTGTGAGCTCTTTGCAGGCCCACTTTGGCTGGGACGGAGCCTATTTGATGCTGGCCGGGTCAGCGGTGTTGGGCGCTTTGGTCTTCCTGCCGATTTGGAAAGCGGGTCCAGTGCACGAATGAGGAGCTTTTTGCTGCAGTCGCCGGTCTTTTTGGAGCACGATACCGGCCATCACGTCGAGAACGCCGGGCGCCTGGCGGCGATTTTTCACCGGTTGGGTGAGTGTCAGGGGTGGTCGTCCCTGGAGCCGCGATTGGCGGTTTCTTCCGAGTTGGAGTTGTGCCACTCGGGGCGGGTGAGTGAGGTTTTGGAGCAGATTACCGCCGAGGGTGGCGGCTCAGTGGACTCTGACACGGTGGTGAGTCCGCGCAGCTTGGAAGTGGCTCGTCTGGCCGTGGGCGGTGGGTTGCGGTTATTGGATGAGGTGGTGGCTGCGCGGGGCCAGGGGTTCGCGTTGGTGCGACCGCCGGGGCATCACGCCACGCCCACGCGCTCGATGGGTTTTTGTTTGTATTCGAATATCGCCATCGCGGCCCGCTATGCGCGCCAGGTGCTGGGGCTGGAGCGGGTCTTCGTGCTGGATTGGGATGTACATCACGGTAACGGCACTCAGGATTGCCTGGTGAACCATCCCGAGATTGGCTTTGTGTCGTTTCATCAGTGGCCGTTGTATCCAGGGTCGGGCTGGTATGACGAGCGCGGGCAGGGCAATTTATACAATCTTCCGTTGCCGGCCGGCTGTGGGGACGCGGAATATTTGTTCGCGTTGCAGCATCTGGTGAAGCCGGTGTTGGAGCGCTGGGACCCGCAGTTGTTGTTGGTGTCTTGCGGCTATGACGCGCACGCCTCGGATCCGCTGGGCTCCATGGGCATTACTTCGGCGGGTTTTGGACAGATGGCGGGACTGCTGGCGGCCTGGTGCCCCTTGGCTTTGCGGGTCGGTTTTCTGGAAGGTGGCTATCATCCGCAGGCGCTGGCCCAGTCGGTGGAGGCCACGCTGCGGGCCTGGGAGCAGCCGGTGCTATTGGAGTGCCCGCGGGCCGAGCAGTTCAATTCGGCGTTTTTGAAGCGGATTTATGAGGCTGAGGAGTTTTGGAAGCGCTAAACTAATTGCAAAGGAGGATAAGGCGGGCTTACCAGATGGCCAGCGGATAGAAGCGCCGCATTTGCTGGTCTGAGGTCACCAGGGCGCAACCTTGAACCCGCGCCAGTGCAACGATGCATCGATCGGCCGGATCTCGGTGCGCCCATTCCAAGCCGACACTCTCTAGCCAGGTAGCCCAGTCGACCGAGAGAATTCTGATCCGAGCAGCAGTTTCCAGTTGCTGAGCGAAATTTTGTGGCGACAGCGGCAGCTTCAACTTACCTTGCTGGTGTTTCAGTGCGATTTCCCATATGGAAATCGAGCTCACACAAACTTCCGTTGACTGTTCGATGGCTTTCGCGGCTGCGGCGCTTAACCGTTCCGGGTCAAGGGTCCAGAAGAGCAGGGCGGATGTGTCGAGGACAACTTTCACACCTCTTCCCACTCTTCGAGGGTGGGGGTATCAGGAGGCTCGAGGAACTCTAATTTTGGCCCCTGGCGGTAAGGTCCGAAGATTTGATCGACCGAATGGCCTCGATGAATAGGAACGATACGCAAGACGGGGCGGCCGTGATCGGTTACAATCGCTTCTTCTCCGGTTTGCTCCAGTTCTCTCATGATCTCCAGCATGTGAGCTTTGAGATGACTCTTAGAATAAGTTTTTGAGTTCATAGTCATGACTGTAGTCACTTTCTGGCCAAGGGAGACTTGCCCTGCATGGGAGGGGTTTCGGGGAGCGGGGTGGGAAGCTGGGGGAGTGAGGGTGAAGATGAAGCATTGGTTGTTGTTGGGGTGGTTGAGCGCGGCGGCCTGGGGGCAGCCGGTGTTGACGCCACGAGCTCTGATTGAAGCGGAACGTCCCACCGGTTGCGCCATGTCGCCGGACGGGAAGTATGTGGCGGTGGAAGTGAGCCAGCCCTCGATCAAAGCCAATCGTTCCTTCAGTGAGATGCGCCTTTACGCGATGGGGGGGACGGCGCCGCTGACGGTGCTGAAGAATGCCAGCGGAGCGCGCTGGTCACCCGATGGGAAACAGTTGTTATGCCAGCGAGCCGGCGGCGTCTGGGTGAGCGGGACGGGCCAGTGGCAATGGCGGCGAGTGGGTAAGATCGAGCCCGAAGAAGTGATCTGGGGAGAGGATGGGCGCTCGCTGGTCTATTCGGCGCCGGTGGGGCCCGAGTTCAAGGGAGCCCGCGTCTATGACGATCTCTTTGAGCGGCGCTGGAACCAGTGGTGGGACGGCCGGCGGCGCCATCTCTTTGTGTCGGACCTGTCAGGGAAATCGCGGGATGTGACAGCTGGCTCGGGGGATGCAGTCGCTACTTCGGGAGCCTTTTCGTCGGGGGACGGCTTTGTGGTGGCGGGAGGCGGCCTGTTTTATAGTGCTCCGCCCGTGCGTGGTCAAGCTTATGATACAAATTACGATATATTTCGCGTGGACTTGAAGTCCGGCGAACGGCTGAATCTGACGCGGGCCAATCCGGGTGCCGATCTGGGGCCCAGGGTCTGGAACGGGCGACTTTATATCGTCAGTTATATAAGGCCCGGTTATGAATCGGAATTTCCCCAGGTGCGCAGTTGCCCGTTGACGGCTTTGGGCCAATGGCGCGACGAGAAACTCGGCGATGACCTGGGAGAACTGACGGCCTCCAGCTCGGGCTGGTTGATGACGCGCACGGTCGGCGGTGTGACCCGGGGATATGCGGGGAGCCGGATGTTACATCATCAGGGCTCAATTCACGGGCTTACCGGCGGAGGCGGCAAATGGGCCGGCATCGAGTCTTCGTTCAGGCTGCCGCCCCGGGTGGTCTGGGGAGAGGTGAACGGCAAGTCGAATGGACTGGGCAACCGGCCGAACTGGAAGCTGGGCGAGGTCGAAAAACTGCAGGTGCCGGTCGAAGGCGGCGTTTCCATGGATATGTGGCTGTTTAAGCCACCGGGCTATCGGGCCGACCGGCGCTGGCCCCTGGTGCTGCTGGTTCACGGGGGGCCTCAAGGGGGTTGGGAAGAGGGTTGGAGTTTCCGCTGGAATCCACAGGTTTGGGCGGCTCGAGGCTACCTGGTGTTGATGCCCAACCCGCGCGGCAGCAGCGGTTACGGCCGGGAATTTCAGGAACAGGTGTCCCGCGACTGGGGGGGGCGGGCTTATCGCGATCTGATGGCCGGGGTGGATTTCGTGGCCGCGCGGCCGGACGTGGATTCGGCGCGTATGGCCGCAGCCGGAGCTTCCTATGGAGGCTACATGGTCAACTGGTTGTCGGTCAATACAGGACGATTCAAGGCTCTGGTCACTCACTGCGGCGTCTGGAACTTGGAAAGCATGTATGGAGCCACCGACGAACTGTGGTTCGCGGACTGGGAGTTCGGCGGCCCGCCCTGGTCCTCTCCCGAAGATTACGCCAAATTCTCTCCCCACAAGCTGGCCGCCAAATTAGGCGAGTTCAAGACGCCCCACCTGGTAGTGCATAACGATCGCGATTACCGCTGCCCCCTCGATCAGGGACTGCAGCTATTTACGGCCTTGCAGCGCCAGGGAGTGCCTTCGCGGCTGGTCAACTTCCCCGACGAGGGACATTGGGTCGGCAAACCGGGCAACAGTCTGCGCTGGCACGAAGAAGTCTTGGGCTGGGTGGAACGCTATTGTCCCAGCGCCTCGCGTACGGCCAGTTTCCAGTCGTCCGGGACCTCAATCATGGCGGGAGAGGCAATCGAAGGCTCCGCCACGCCTTGAGTGGAAAGCTGATACTCGACGGTGTTGTTGTCCACCACCTCCAGGGAAGCTCCTCCGGGTCGGGGGGTGACCGTCAGTTGCGTGATGCCCGAGCCCAGCTTCTCGAAGGAGAGCCAGCTGTCGTCGCAAGGGATGTGGCAATCCAGACCGATGGCAATGGCGGGGGAATCCTTTTCACCGGGGTTCCGCAGCACCATGACGGTTTCTTTGGGAGTCTGCTCCAGGCGCATTTGTAAATTGGACTTGTCATCGCAATCGAGCAGGCGGATGCGTTGATCGCGGATACCCAGTAGAGAGACGGAATCGTGGGGGTCCTGGCTGGAGCCGAGTGCCTGGCAACCGCGCCAGCGCGATTCCAGGGAAGCGAGACGACCCTCGCGCAGAGAAATTGTGACCATGACGGACTGCCTTTCCGTCACTCCCTGATGAGCCTTTGGCTTCTTTCGGATCGACTATGCCGGAGAGGCCTGAAAGAAATCTGGCATAGCCGGGCTATGCCTGGGGAGGCGACATCAGAGTCGGGTAGGCTCGATTGAGGCGGCTTTGTACACCACGGGCCACTTTCAGGCGCACCTGCAGCTCAACCGGTTCCAACGGTTTGTTGAGGAAGGCGTCGACACCGGCCTCGAGCGCTTGCTTGGCGTTCTGACGGGCGGCCGCTGGGGTCATGAGGATGAAGTAGGGGTAACTGCCACGCGTATCTTGACGTAGCTTCTTGCATAATTCCACCCCCGCGAAGCCTTTGGGCTGTTCGCAGCAAAGGATGGCGTCGAAGTGGCGTTCGTAGTAGGCTTTGAGGCCTTCACCGGCCTCTTCCACGTGGACCACTTCGTGTTGTAATTCGCGGAGTTGCGCCAGCATGGCCTGGGCGAAGGCTCCATCCGACTCGATCAGCAAGACGTGGAGCGGCCGTTCTTTGGGCTTGGCGGGCGGCGGCGCCTGGGGGGGGTCGGGCTCGACCTCCAGCAGGGCGGGCACCGGTACCAGTTCTTCCTGGGTCGCCTCAACCGGCTCGTAGGACTCTGGTACCGGAGCCGGGTCGGAAAATTGCATGAGACAGCCGATCAGCTGGCGCTCGCGGATGAGAGGCTGCAGCCTGAGGCGGGTTTCTTCCACTCCATGGCGGGTGCGCAGGGGCACGTCCACTTCGACCGGGCGCAGTCCCTGAAGCAGCCGGGTCAGGCCGCCATCGGGCAGGATGCGGTCGAGGCCGAGCAGAGGGAAGACTTCTTTGCCTTCCAATTCGTGCTCGGCGTAGCCGATAAGGTTCTCGCCCTCGGCGCTGATGAGCAGCGCTTTGCCCTGGGCATCCAGCAGAATCAGGGCGCTTTCGACCGAGGCCAGCGCGCTGCTGACTTTGTCGCGTTCTTGAGTGAGTTCTTGATAGAGGCTCTGGACCTCTCGGGAATGGATGTCCAGCGAGCGTTGCAAGCGATGGCGATCTTCTTCGAACTGTCTGAAGCGATCGTTGAGTAAGACCAGTAGCGCCAGCCAATGATCTTCGTCCGGCGGCTGCTCTTCGTCCAGACCCAGGCGATGCAGCAAGGCCTTGAGTTGGCGATGTAAGATCACTTGTTCGCGGTTCGCGGGGGTGGAAGGCTCTCCTTGTGAGTTAATTAAACGGTTCCGCGTGTGGGGGCGGGCTCTAGAGGTCTTCGCCTTCCCATTGGGGTTCTTTGGTGAGGTAGCTGCGGGCTTCCCAGAGCAGGGGGAAGGCGCGTTTGCTGGTGGTGGACTCGAGATATTTGACGCCGGCCGAGCCGCCCGTGCCTTTGCGGTGGCCGCCGATGACACGTTCGACCACCAGCACGTGGTGCTGGCGCCAGAGTACCAGATATTCGTCGAATTCGATGAGGGCTTCGCTGAGGAAGTAGATGGGCAATTTGTGATTGGGGTGCTGGTAGAGTTCGCGCAGGGCGTCGAGAATTTGCTCCCGGCTGGCTTCGCCTTCGACATCCTCGGGAATGCGATATTTATAGGCGCGCATGACCTCGTAATAGGCGCTGCGCAGGGTGGGGCCGTCCAGGCGTTTCTGCAGCGCTTCGCGGTACTCGGGCCAGTTTTGAAAAATGCCCATGAGCTTCTCGTTGCCCAGGCCGGCCAGGAATTCCACTTCGCGAAACTGGATGGACTGGAAGCCGCTGGCCGGGTTGAGCTTCTCACGGAACTGCAGAAAATCGATGGGGGCCATGGTCTCGAGGATGTGGATCTGGTTGACCAGCAACTGCAGGATTTTGTTGATGCGGGTCAGCCGGCGGTAGGCGGGCAGCACCTTGTGAGCCAGCATGGCCCGGATGCAGGACTCCATTTCGTGAATGATCTGCTTGAACCAGAGTTCGTAGGCCTGGTGGATGATAATAAAGAGCAGTTCATCGTGGTGCGGCGGATCGGATTGGAGCTGCTGCAACTTCAGTAGCTCTTCGACCTTGAGGTAGCGATTGTAGGTCAGTTCATCGCGCCGGTAAACTTTTGGACCCTCGTAAGGCATGCGCATTGCTTTGGGCCGAGTCGGCCGAGACCCTCCTCAGGTGAAGTCAGGGAAAACCCTGAGTTAGGCCCCTTGCCAATTTGGTAATAATCCTTACCTTGACAGGAGAATGTGAAAAGATTCACAATCTCCAGCAACAACGCGAGGTACGAGTGAGTCATTCAGCAGTCTCCCCTTTCGGGCTTTACGCCCGGCTTGTGGTGGCGTCAACGGTCCTGTTGATTTTCGTAGGCGCTTTGGTCACCACCAAGGGCGCCGGCTTGGCCGTACCCGATTGGCCGCTCTCCTTCGGCAAGATCATGCCGGAGATGGTGGGCGGCGTTTTTTATGAGCACGGGCACCGCATGGTGGCCTCGGGCGTCGGTTTTCTGACTCTGGTGATGGCCTTCTGGGCTCAGTTCTCGCGCCAGGATGTTTTGGTGCGCCGGCTTGCCTGGGCGGCTCTGGCGCTGGTCATCGTGCAGGGTCTGCTGGGCGGGCTGACGGTACTGCTGCGCCTGCCGCGGCCGGTTTCGATCGCTCACGGTTTTACCGCCCAGATGTTTTTATTGACGGTGGTGGCGGTGGCTCTGTACACTTCGCCGCGTTTTTTTAAGGCCCGGGTGACGCTGGTGGGCGAACGGGCCACGGCTCTGCGCCTGTTTGGCTTTCTGGCGGTGGGTGTGGTGGTGGTGCAGTTGTTGATTGCGGCCACCATGCGGCATATGGGCGCGGGTCTGGTGATCGGCGACTTTCCGCTGTCGCTGGGGCGCATCGTGCCTCCCTTTGACTCGGCCGAAGTGATCATTAACTATACGCACCGGGTGATGGCCCTGATCGTCTTTGGCGTTTTGAGTGCTTTTGCGATGCGGGTTTATCGCGAACGGGAATCGCTACCGCCGATAGTGGTGCGCTTTGCGGGGCTCATGATCTTCTTCGTATGCCTGCAGATTTGCCTGGGTGCTTTGACGGTCTGGACGGCCAGGGCTCTGATTCCCACCAGTTGGCACGTGGTCAACGGCGCGCTGGTGCTGGCCACCACCTTTACCACCTGGATGTGGGTGATGCGGGTGAGCCGCCATCTTTCTCCGGCGCTGGAATTGCCGGAAGAGCAGGGCATCGGTCTCAGTGCTGAGGCGGCTCCACGCGGCGTGGCCATGCGCGACTGGTCGGACCTGTTTAAAGCCAAATTAGTCTTGATGTCGGTGCTCACCGCGACCCTGTCTTTCTGGGCCGGCCGCGGTTATTTCGACTTCTGGGGCTTTTCTCATGTGACTTTGGGGGTGACCTTGATTGGTTGCGGCGCTGGAGCCTTGAACCAATTGCTCGAGATCGAGAGTGATCGCTTGATGACGCGCACGCGCAACCGGCCCATTCCTGGAGGACGCATTGCTCCGGGCAGGGCCGAGTTCTGGGGCTGCGCACTCTCTACCTTGGGGACTCTGTATCTGGGGCTCGTGATGCATCCGCTGGCCGGGCTCCTGGCGGCGCTGGCCGTGGCTTTGTATGCTTTTGTGTATACACCCCTCAAGAAAATCTCCGCTTACAACACTTTGATCGGTGCCATTCCCGGCGCGCTGCCGGTGCTGGTGGGCTGGACAGCGGCTACCGGCGGCCTGGAAGCAGGCGGCTGGGTCCTGTTTTTCATCCTGTTTCTCTGGCAGTTGCCTCACTTTATGGCCATCGCCTGGCTGTGCAAGGACGACTATGCCCGAGCCGGCATGGTGATGGCTACCGTCAAAGACCCGAGCGGCCATACCGCAGCCGTTCAGGCGGTGGCTTATGCGCTGGCCTTGTTGCCCGTGAGCCTGGCCCCTCCCCTATGCGGTATCGGCGGTCCACTCTACCTGTTGGTGGCGTTGTCCCTGGGGCTGGTTTACCTGTATGCCGGCATGAGCTGGGGCTTTTCGCGCAGCACCGGCGGTGCCCGCAAGCTGCTGCTGACCTCGGTGGCCTACTTGCCCTTATTATTTGGAGCGTTGGTCCTATGCTAAAAGGAAAGCAACGTTTGAAGTACAAAGTCGCTCGGATTCGAGCAATAGATCTGAGAAGGTAGACTCCATGAATCGATGGATTAAAAACTGGCAACCACTGCTCGCCGCCCTGTTGGTGAGCGGTTGTTCCTTGTCCGGCCCCCAGAGTACTCTGGATGCCGACGGTCCGGTTGCCCGACTCCAATACGAGACGTTCCTCGTCACGTTTTGGGTTTCGGTGGCCATCTTCGCGGTGGTGGGCGGCATGTTCTTATATGCCCTTGTCAAATTCCGCGCACCCGGCGGGGAGGTTTCCCGCGACTATCCACTGCCCGACCAGGGACACGGCAATCCGCTCTTGGAAATCGGCGTGATTTTCGTGTCCATCCTGCTGATCGGCATCGTGGCCGTGCCCACCGTTTACGGTGTGCTCTACGCCGGCACCCTGCCGGAAGGCCAGAAAGCGTTGCGTATCAACGTAACCGGCTACCAGTGGTGGTGGAAGTTTGAATATCCCGAGCTTGGAGTCGTCACCGGCAACGAAGCCGCCATCCCGGTCGGCCGCCCCGTGGAGTTTCACGTGCAGACCGCCGACGTGCTGCACAGCTTCTGGATCCCGCGCCTGGGCGGTAAAATGGACCTGACTCCCGGTCAAGACGACTGGATCTGGTTGCAGGCCGACAAACCCGGTAACTATTGGGGCCAGTGCACCGAGTTCTGCGGTGAATCCCATGCCTTTATGCGCATGCGGGTCCAGGCCTTCGAGCCGGAGGAGTTCGACAAGTGGGTGGCCGGCCAGAAGGCCGTGGCCGTCAATACCCAGGCGCCGGCCGCTTTCAACAAATTCCAATGCGGTGTGTGCCATACGGTGCGCGGCGTGCCCGGCGCGGCCGGTCTGGTCGGTCCCGACCTGACCCACGTGGGCAGCCGTTCCTCGATTGCCGCCGGCATCAAGGATATGACGGCCGGGAACCTCAAGGAGTGGATCCACAATCCCAACGACTTGAAGCCCGGCAACACGATGTACAAAGCCGGTTACAAAGCCATGTTCGAACCGATGCACATCGAAATGACCGGGGCCGACGAAGACCAACTCGTCGAGTACCTGATGAGCTTGAAGTGAGGTAGACGAAAAAGTGGCTTCAGCAATGCATATCGAGCCGGTAAAGGAGAAGGGCTTCTACGACTTCCTCGGTCGTCAGGTCGAGCCCAAGGGCCTTATCGGCTGGCTTACAACCGTAGATCACAAGCGCATCGGCATCCTCTACGCCGTCACCGCACTTCTCTGGTTCCTGGTCGGTGGAATCGAAGCGCTGGCTATCCGCAGCCAATTAGCTGTGGCCAACCAGCGGCTTTACTCGGCCGAGACTTACAACCAGCTTTTCACCATGCACGGAACCACCATGATTTTCTTGGTGGTGATGCCGCTGGCGGCGGGCTTCTTCAACTACATGGTCCCGCTGATGATCGGCGCCCGCGACGTGGCTTTCCCCCGTCTGAACGCGTTTAGTTACTGGATGTTTCTCTTCGGCTCGCTGTTGATCAACGCCAGCTGGCTGTTCAACGCGGCTCCCAACGGTAGCTGGGTCGGCTATCCGCCCCTCAGCCTCTTCCAGTATAGCCAGGGTCACAATTATGACTTCTGGTTGATCGGCCTGCAGGTGCTGGGCGTCGCTTCGGTGGCGGCCTCACTGAACTTCATCACCACCATCATCAACATGCGCGCTCCGGGAATGACCATGATGCGCCTGCCGGTGTTCGTGTGGATGACCTTCGTGACCAACTTCCTGGTGGTGCTGGCCTTCCCGGTCGTCACCATCGCCCTGGCCGAGCTGATGTTCGACCGCACCTACGCCACCAACTTCTTCAACCCGATGAAGGGCGGTCTGCCCATCTGGTGGCAGCACCTCTTCTGGGTGTTCGGACATCCTGAGGTCTACATTCTGATTCTGCCTCCGATGGGTATCGTTTCCGAAGTGCTGCCGGTGTTCGCACGCCGCCCACTGTTCGGCTACCCGCTGGTGGTCGGCTCCGGTATGGCCATCGGCTTCATGGGCTTCACCGTGTGGGCCCACCACATGTTTGCTTCCGGTATGGGCAATATCGCCAACGCCGCTTTCGCTCTCACTACTATGACCATCGCCGTGCCCACCGGTGTGAAAATCATCAACTGGGTGGGTACGCTCTGGAAAGGTCAGATCCGCATGCGCACGCCGATGTTGTTTGCGCTCGGCTTCATCTACCAGTTCATGATGGGCGGTTTCTCGGGCTTGATGCACGCCAACGCCGCTCACGACTCTCAGCAACACGACACCTACTTCATCGTGGCCCACTTTCACTACGTGCTCATCGGTGGCGCGCTGTTCGGACTGTGGGCGGGCATCTACTACTGGTTCCCCAAGATCACCGGCCGCATGTTGAACGAAGGCCGCGGCCATGCCGCCTTCTGGTTCCTCTTCATCGGCTTCAATACCACCTTCTTCCCGATGCACTGGCTGGGCCTCAATGGTATGCCTCGCCGTATCTACAGCTACTCCCACGCTCAGGGCTGGGATGAACTCAACTTCCTGTGCACCTGCGGCGCTTTTACGATGGCCGTGGCCGTGCTGCTGCTCTTCACCGATATGTTCTGGTTCTCGCTGCGCAACGGCGAGAAAGCCGGCAACGATCCATGGGATGCACGCACGTTGGAGTGGACGATTCCTTCCCCTCCTCCCGTCTACAACTTCGAAGAGATCCCCCAGGTCAAGGCCCTTGATGACTTCTGGATCACCAAGCACCCTGAGCTGATGCACCACCATGACGATGAGGCTTCGCATGAAGCCGGCGCTGGACACGGTGCCGGACACGTGCACCACGACGACCACGGTATTCACATGCCGGGTGGTTCCTGGATGCCGATGGTGGCCTCGCTCGGTTTCGCCATCGGCGGCTGGGGGCTGGTCCACTCCGGTGGTATGTATCACATCAAGGAAGGCATCCAATCGGCGCTGGACGCGGCCACCAAGGCCGGGATCAACTGGGACACCTTGGTGAATACGGCTCAAACCGTAGTCAACACGAAGGCCCCGGATGCTCAGAATATCCTCTCGGTCACCAGCGCCGAGGGCGTGCTCAAACTGCAGGCCTGCTACAACGGGGTCAAGACGGCTATCGTCGGCGGCGTGCTGGGCGTGCTGGGCGTCTTCCTGTGGGCTCTGGAGCCCATCGGTGGCTACTACATTGTTAAGGAAAAGGAGGATCGCATCAGTGAGTAGTGAGGTTCTGCTCGATAACCCCCACGAGATGGGCTGCACCGGCATGCCCCACCGCAAAATTCTGATGTGGACCTTCCTGGCCAGCGACTGTATGTTCTTTGGCTCGCTGATCTCGACCTATCTGGTCTATCGCGGCCACAGCACCGACCATCCTCTGCCCGAAGACATCTTCGACATTCCGCTGACCTCAACCAGTAGCTTCGTGCTGCTGCTCAGCTCCTGGTTGATGGTGCTGGCCCTGTCGGCCATTCAGAAAGGTAAGCTCTGGGAATTCCGCCTGTGGACTCTGGGCGTGGCCTTCTTCGGCAGCATCTTCCTGGGTTTCCAGGTCTACGAGTTCACTCACTTTATTCACGCCGGCCTGACCCTCAAGCAGAACCTGTTCGGCTCGACCTTCTTCGTGTTGACGGGCACCCACGGTTGCCACGTGGCTATCGGCGTGTTGTGGCTGATGAGTCTGTTTTTCTACAGCTTTATCGGCGGCGTCACTAAAGAGCGTTCGCTGGACGTGGAGATCGCCGGTTTATACTGGCACTTCGTGGACATCGTCTGGATCGTGATTTTCACGGCCGTCTATCTCTTGGAATACATCATCTAGGGAGCCTTTATGTCGCAGCATGCATCGGATTTAGATTTCGAGCACGACGGCCATCACCAAGGTGACGGTCATCCCTCGGTGTTGTTCTACAACATTATTGCCATCTCGTTGTTCGTGGTGACGGCTCTGGAGGTGGGGGTGCTTTATCCTCCGCTGAACGAGTTCAGCCTCTATTTTAAGGTGCTTTTGTTGATTGTGCTTTCGGTGGGCAAATTCGCCATCGTGGTGGCCTTCTTTATGCACCTGTTTTTTGATGCTCCCTTGCTGACGTTCTTGTTCGCCATCGGCATGGTCATAGGAACGGGTACGGTGGCCATTTTGATCAACGTGATGCCGGCCCCGGAGCACCCACTACAGCCCCGAGGTAAGCCTGCCCACGTGGAAGCGGAGCCGCCGGGAGCGCCGCCTGCCGAACACAGCCTGCTGCTGGAGCGGTGGCGAGTGAGCTAATCAGTGAGTCCCGACGCAACTTCCATTATTTTTGGATGCCCCAGCATCCCGCCGGCCTTCGTCGCGCCTCGGTCAGATATAACCCGATATCTTCTCTCGGACGCTCCTTGGCCGGCGGGCGCTGAAGCCCCCAAAACTTGACGCCACCTGCGTCGAGACCCACTAAGGGCCGGAAACGGTCCTTTTTTGCTTTTGTGCTGCCCTGGCTGGCGATCGGTCTGGCTGGTTATATTTGGTTCAAGCGGATGGAGCCGGCGGCCCCGGTTTGTCCCCCCTCGTTGTCCGGCGTGCCGGGGGCGCGCTTGATGTATCGCTATGAGTGCGGGCGCTGCCATAGGGTGGCTTTGCCGGGCATGGAGGGGACGATGGGGCCGCCGCTACGGGGGTTGCGGGATCGCGCCTATATTGAAGAATCCTTGCGTTACCCGGGGCGTCGCGTGGTGCCTGGCTATATTAATGGAATGCCGAGTTTCAATGAGCTGCCGGCGGCGGAAATAAAGGAATTAGTGGAGTACGTTTACCAGCTGTGAATTGGGAGTGGCATGGGCATCCAGACCCGGGCGTGATCGAAGGCCTGGTGGTGTTGACTGTTTTGTACCTGCTGGCTATGCGTTATTTGAAGCCGGCCGGCACGGTTTTCGCGCGCTGGCGCCAGGCCTGTTTCCATCTGGGCACCTTGCTGGTGTTTCTGGCGGTGGCCACGCCTCTGGATGAGTTATCCGAGAAGTATCTGTTCTCGGCCCATATGTTCCAACATGTGATTTTGATCTACCCGGTGCCGGTGCTGTGGTTGTTCGGTACGCCGCGCTGGCTGATTCAGCCTTTCCTGGATATGGAGTGGAGCGCGCCTTTGCTGCGTTTCTTTAGCCGGCCGGTGGTGGCGTTGCTGACCTTCAACCTGGTGTTTTATGTCTGGCATATTCCCGGACTCTATGAGTGGGCGCTACGCGACGGCAAGATCCATTTTTTGGAGCACGCCACTTTTATGGCCGTGGCCTTACTGCAGTGGATCCCTTTGATTTGCCCGATTCATCGCTTTCACTACGCGGGCCAGTTGATTTACCTGCTGGCCGGCGCCATTCTACAGTTTCCGCTGTTCTTTTTGCTGGCTTTTATGAATCGCTGCTACTACCCGACCTATATCGAGGCTCCACGCGTCATCGACGGCTTTACGGCCATTATGGACCAGCAATCGGGGGCGATTTTGATGAAGCTGGCCGCTATGGCGGTGATGTTCATCAGTCTGGTGGTGATTTTTGGGCGCTGGTACTATTCTGAGCAATCAGGCGGTAAGCGTAGTGGAGCCGCTGCGCCGATCCAATGATGGCGGTGAGGGTGAGCACCGCAATGCCGTATTGAGCTGCCTTGATGCTGAACTGGCTCAGGGCCATCGAAATCAGCAGAATCACCATGCGGTCTGCGTGATCGGCGATGCCCGGCCAGTCATGGTTGTCGGCCTCGATAACCAGGGCCACGCGCGGTTTGGTGTAGCTGATGAACATGCTGGCGGCGATGGCCCAGGCGATGACCGGCCCGAGTTGATCGGCCATGGCTAAGAGCAGGGTCAATTCCACCAGGCGGTCAGTGACCGCTTCCAGATAATTGCCCCAGGCGCTCTGGGTTTTCTGGTAACGGGCCACGGCGCCGTCCACGAAGTCGGTCAGCGAGGCGGCGGTGCCGATGAGGGCGGCCTGGAAGGGGTGGTGGGGGTAGATTGTGTAGCTCAGGATGGCGAGAACCAGCCCACTCAGGGTCCAGAAGGAAGGCGGGAGGCCGAGCCGGCCCAAGCGCTCCCCCAGGTAACGCTTGGACGGCTCGAAGTGTTTACGGGCTTTGGCTAGCAAGGTCGCGCACCAGGGCGGCGATTTCGCCCGGCTTCCAGTCGTTGCCGGTGAAGAGCTTGCTGAGTTTGCCTTTGCGGTCGATCACGGCGGTTCGCATGTTGTGATCGATGACACCTTTTTCGGTGTAGTAGATGACTCCGAAGAGCGAGGCCACTTTGTTGACGTCGCTGGCTTTGCCGGTCATGAAGGTCCAGTTGTCGGCGTTTTCATCCTGGCCCTGGGCGTATTTTTTGAGCGCCTCGGGGGTGTCGCGTTTGGGATCGAGGGTGATGGAGATGACCTGAAACTGGCCTCTGGCGCTTTCCACCTGGTCGAGTAAGTCGCGCGTCTTGCCCAGCTTCTGAGCCAGCATGGGGCACTTCTCGGGGTAGGGGCATTGGGTGTAGAGAAAGGTGACCAGCACCACTTTGCCTTTGAAGTCGCTGAGGGAGACTTTTTTGGCGTTCTGGTCGGTGAGGCTGAAATCGGGTACTTTCTGGCCGATCCGCAGGGTGGACCCGGTCGGATCGGCCAGGGCGCATATGGTCAGGGCCAATAGCGCCAGCAGGACTTTACGCATCGGCGCCTTCGGTCTCGGTGGGCATGCGGCGGATGAAGTCTTCCACTAACAGCAGGCTGGGGCCGGCGTGCTTGATGACCTGGAGCAGAGTGGTGACGGTAGAAACCTCTTCGAGTTGTTCGGTGACGAACCACTGCAGGAAGGTGTGGGTCATGTAGTCGTTCTCGCGGTGGGAGAGGCCGACCAGGTCGTTGATCTGGTTGGTGACTTTGATTTCGCCGTCGAGGGCGCACTGCACGGCGTCGGTGGCCGAGCTGAAATCGTTGCGCACGTCGGGGATGCCTTTGAAGACGGGGCGGGTGCCGGCGTCGTGCAGGTATTTGACGAATTTGAGAGCGTGCTGGCGCTCTTCTTCGGACTGGCGGCTGAAGTGGCCGGCCAGTTCAGGCAGGCCTTCATCATCGAAGTAGCTGGCGATGGCCAGGTACTGCAGCGAGGCGTGCATTTCGTTGACGATCTGCTGGTTGAGGCCTTCGATGCAGCCGGGCTTCAAGATCAGGGTATCGTTGGGCATTTAGTGTTCTCCTATGCTTAGTGGGGGGTCCTAGGGGAGGCGACAGCCCCCCTAGAACCTCTGGTTGGGGGGTCCTAGGGGAGGCGACTAGCCCCCCTACTGGGCTGTTATGGGGGGTGTCTTACCCGAAAGGAGGCCCTTTACTCCTTTTTGGCCAACTGGCGCGGGTGCTGGTGATGACGGCCGCTCACGGCGGCTATGATTCCGATCAGGTGCCGCTGGGCGGCGGGGCGGCCGTGTGTGAGCGGCTACGGGCCCTGTGGCCTTCGGTGTGTTTGATCGGCAGCGGCCCGGGGGCGGATATTCGCGTGGGCGGCCTTGATTCTACGCTGCCGTCTTCCTTGAATGAGCTGGAGTATGCGCGCTTTTCGCGGCGCTTCGAGCAGGAGGCCACGGAGGCGATTCTGGCGATGCGGCCTTTGCCCGTCGTTTTGTCGCATGACATTTCCGAGGGGCCTTCGTTTGCGCGTCTGGCGCAGGCGGGGGTGGATTGCCTGGCCATTTTGCACGTCGACGTGGTGGATTACTTTCAACGGTTCTATTTGGGGGATGTGGTCAGCCCTTCGTCCTGGGCCTGGTTGCATCGAGTGACGCGTTCCCTGGTCAAGTGGCCGGATTTACTGCAACTGGTGTTCGAGAAGCAGTATCAGGCGGCGGCTCATTGCCGCTATCTGGTGGTGCCTTCTGCGCGCATGAAGGGGATTTTGGAGGCGGAATATCCGTTCATGCCGGGTGGGCGAGTGCGGGTGGTGCCCTGGGGAGCGCCCTTGACCTCGGCTGCCGGTGTGGAGGCAGCCAAGGAACAGCTGCGTTCGGAGTGGGGCCCGGGGCCGTATGTGCTGACCATGTCGCGGATTGCGCCCGAGAAGGGCCAGGATTTGCTGCTACGCCATTACGACGGCAAGATCATTATCGCCGGGGCCCCCAGTTATATGCTGGGCCAGCGCTACATGCGCAAGCTGGAGCGGCTGGCTCAGGGGCGGCCGGTGATCTTCCCGGGCCACCTGGGCGGAGCGATGAAGCGGGCGGCTTTGGAGCTGGCTTCGGTTTTCGTGGTGGGTTCGCGGCATGAGAGCTACGGGCTGACGATCGTGGAGGCGATGGCGGCCGGTTGCCCTGTTGTGGGACTGCGCAGCTATGGCGTGGAAGCGACGGTGGAGCCCGCCTGGGGGCGCATCGTGGAGGACGGGCCGGCTTTGGGAGCGGCGGTGCGTGAACTGTTGGCCGATGAGAAGTTGCGTTCCGCCATGGGGGCGGTGGCGCGGGAACGCGCGGCTGCTTCCGGGTTTACGGCGGCGGCCGAGGAATTATGGCGGCTCTGCCAGGGGTCGCATGTGGGGGGGCGTTAGATTTGGAGATTATTCATCTGCCTTCCAGTTGGGTCAGTTTTTTGAATGAGCTGGCCTTTTTTCGCACACCCACCGAGGAAACGGTTTTTGAGTTCGAGCGGGGGCTGGAGGACGCTCGGGCCTGGCATTACTTCGAGTCAGCTTACTGGGTAAGCGAGGCCCAGAAGCAGGAGCTGGCCAATCTGGAGTTTTTGCTGAGTGAGATGTCCTCTGCCAGTCCCTTGGACAAACTGCTGCCGCAGGCTTTCGAGGCGGTTCAGATTATGGAGGCGGTGCAGGCGGAACGCGACAAGGCGACTTACTCGCCGGATCCGTTGATCAACGACATGGTGCTGGCGGGCGCCTGTTGGTCGGCGGGGCAGGCCGAGGAGCGGGCCATTTCGGAGCGGTTGCCCCGGCTGCGCGTGTGGGGCTCGCGTTTGCAAGAGGGTTTTGAGGCCCTGCGGCCGGTTTTGCCGGCCGAGGCACAGCGAGACCTGGAAGTGGGCTTCCGCCATCTGGAGCAGGCCATAGCGGAGTTCGGGTCGTTGTCCACCCTCAAGGCGGGCATGGCCCGGCTGGTGGAGACGTCGGAGTTGCTGCTGGTGTTGGTGGAATGGCGGCGCAAAGCCCGTGAGCGGCAGATGGAGCGGTTTCGGCGCTGGCCGATTCCGCTGGTGGGGGCGGGGCTGGAGGAATGCTTCGAGAGGCTGCCCGATGCCGACGATCGGGTGGAGTTTTGGAGAGAGGCGGTGCAGCCGCTGTTGGTGGAGCTGTCCCATTGGTGGGGCCAGCAGCGCGAGTTGTTGCCCTTGCCGGCGGAGTTCCTGGCCGAGTGGATTCCTCAGGTGGACCAGGACCTGGCCGAATTGACCGACTTTGACCCGGGTGGAGCGATTTCGGATGAGACGCTGGCGGATTTGACGGACTGGGTGGATGCGCTGGCGGCCAGCTTTGGGGAGGCTTCCGGCCAAGTGCAGGCGACCGGGCATTTGCGTGGGGGGGCGGCCGGGCACTACTATGAGGTGATCCAGGGATTGCTGCGCAATACCCTGCCGGTGCCGGCGGTGCCCGGGCTGTTTACGGCCTCCAATCCGCCCGAGGCCTGGCAGGGAGTGGTCGACCGGATGCTGGAGTTTACCAAGGGTGGGCCGCGAGAGCTGCTCTACGAGGCCCGCGATGAGTTGCTGCGCCTGGTTCCGGCGCCGGATGTTTCGGAAGGAGCAGGGTGGACGTGCCCGTTCTGCCAGCAGACGGTGCCGGCCGGGCGGACCACTTGCGGACACTGCGGCGGCGGCGCCAGCGTGTCTCTGGAGGTGCAATCCTGGAATGCTTGACGCTGACCGGCTGAGGTGCTATCTTACCCAAACGTTCGGGCTTATAGCTCAGGTGGTTAGAGCGCATCCCTGATAAGGATGAGGTCGCAGGTTCGAGTCCTGCTAAGCCCACCAGTTCCGAACGGGGCCATAGCTCAGCTGGGAGAGCGCCTGCTTTGCAAGCAGGATGTCGTCGGTTCGAGTCCGTCTGGCTCCACCAAAGGAAACCCGCTATCGGCGGGTTTTTGCTTTAAGGGAGACTTATTGGCCCGCACCCGTAAACCTTGACTGAACCAGGTTGTTGGTCATAATAAGGCTAGGACAGTAACGTTTTCCGAGCCCCGCCCCATCGGGCTTTGTCCCGAGCTCGAGCCGCTGTCCGAGAGCTTTTCGAGCCTCTACCCAAGGAATGGATGGAGGCGTGAACGGCCACCAGAAAGCAGAGGAATAGAATGGCGGGGCCGGCCTGGTGGTCGCCGCTTTGCTTGCTCCATGTCGAACCTCCTGGTAAACTGGGGAAGAGCCCCCTAGCTCAGACCGGGGGACTCAGGGGAGTTATCCGCCTAGTAGGCTGGCTGTGCCAACCAAACCAGGAAGACAACTACGATCACTACTCGCAGGATTGTCCACATTGGAGACCTCCCTTCCGTAGGCCGGCAGCCCACACTGCCGGCCTTTGGTTTTAGAGGAGGTCCTCTGTAGCGTGTCCTGCTTTCGCGTTCACCCCATAGTCAGATACTATTGTCTCCATAGTGCGGAAACAAGTGAAACTCTCCGAGCCAGCCGCTTATTTCTCATTCCAATGGGTGATCAGCATTTGTTCTCCGAGAGCTTTTAGGCTCTCTCGATCCTCGATCTGTCCCAGCGGCTTGCCTTGCTCCGAGAAGCCCGGCCGTTCCGGTTCTCGGAGCCGGGGCACGAAGTCTTCGGGCCAGGGGGAATTCCAGGTGTTCAGGGCTTCCAGCCACTTCCCCCAGTGCTCGCCTTGAGGTCCGGACGGGTGGGGAATTTCGCGGGAGCATTGCCAGTCGGCACAGCCGGCCGCTAAGCGCACCGCGAAATATTGGGCCGAAACCATCTTCTGAATGCCGAAGGCCTCGTAAGAATCCAGCCAGCGGTCGTATTCCGCCTCCTGCTGATCGGGAGGCGTGGCCGAGGAAAGGATATTGCTGAAGATATAATCCTCGATGGGAAACTCGAATTTTTTGAGTTCAGCCAACCCCCAGCCTGGACCCAGCCAACTGCGCATGCGCTGCAGGGCGCCGTCGGGTGCCTCGGTGGCCATGGAAAAGAGCCCGCCCGGACGGAGCCAGTCCGCGAGTTTGCGCACCACGCGCTCGGTGACGCCTTCTCCACTGCCCCCGCCGGTGCGATAGAGTTCGGCAACTCCTTCGGGAGTAGGCACAAAGGGAGGGTTCAAAGTCACCAGATCATAGCGGCCTGCGGCTTCGCAGCAATCTCCCTGAGCGAACTCCACGCCGGAGATGCCGTTGAGGGCCGCGTTGAGACGGCCGAATTCGATGGCCCGGGCATTAATGTCCATTCCCAGCGCCGGGCAGCCGGCCAGCAGGGCATGAATGCCGGAACCGCTGCACAGGTCAAGGGCTTTCGAATAGGCGCGGCGCGGGGTGCAATAGGCCAGCGTGTAACTGTCGCCGCCCAGCCAGTAGACTTGTTCGGGCCAGGGTTGCAGTTCGAAAGCGCTGTCCGTGAAGAAATAAGCTCCCATGCAAGGATAGAGGTCCACCTTGGAGCGGATGCCCAGCCGGTTGGGTTCAAGGAAGCCTTGCATGTGCAGGGCGGCAATGCTCTCGTCATCGAGTAACTGGCGCAACTCTTCCAGTGAGAGGGACTCCTGCAGCAAGAAGAAGGCGACTGCCAAACCCAGCGGTCCGTGTTTTCGCCAGCGTCGCCGATAAGCCGGCTGGTGAATGGAGCGGCGGAACGTAAACGGGCGCACCTGGAGAATGTCCTCCAGCGCCGATTCCACGTAGCCCAACTTAGCCATGCGGGCCGCCACCGATTCGATCACCCGGCGGCCTTCTTCAGTCGAAGGAAATCCACTCCAAGGTGAAACTCAAACTGGTTCCCGGTCCGGGCAATACCTCCAGGCGACCCCCGTGGGCGGCGGCCAGGCGAACGGCGATGGCCAATCCCAGGCCCCCGCCCACCCGGCACTCCAGGTCCTCGCGCAGCTCCTCGGGTAGCCCCGGACCATTGTCGCTCACGGTGGCCCGCAGACGGCTGCCCTCCCGAGCAAACTCGACCCGCAACTTCTGACCCGGTTCGTTGTGGTGGATGGCATTTTCCAACAACAGTTGGAAGAGCTCGCGCAGGCGGATGCGGTCGGCCCGCACAAAGGGCTCATCCTCCAAACCGACGAGTTCCATCGTCATGTTCTTGTTCTGGGCCGCGTCTTCCAGGCTTTGCAAGCATTCCATCAGGGGTTCGGAGACCGGGAAGGGTTCCAGGCGCAACTGGGGAGCCTGTCCTTCCCAACGGGACCAGTCGGTGAGTCGCTGCACGTTACGAGCCACATACATCGTTTCTTCGCGAATATTGCGCAGATGAATATGCTCTTCGCCCGGAGTCAGGCCATCTTGCAGGGCCTCGGTCCAGCCCAACACGGCCGCCAGTGGAGTGCGCAGGTTGTGCGAAACGTCGGCCAGGAACTGGCGTCGCGAGGCTTCCGAGCCTTCCGCCTTTTCTTTGGCTTCCGTCAAGGAAGTCACCGTTTTTTCGAGATGGTCGGCCATGAGATTGAAACTGTCGGCCAGATCGCGCACTTCATCCCAGCCTTGAGGCGCGATGCGGTGGCGAAAATCGCTGCGGGCCAGGGCGCGGGTGGCCTCGACCAGTTGAGAAATGGGCCGGGCAATGGCGCGACTGGCCAGCATTCCACCGGTCAAAGACACCAACGCCGCCGCCCCGCCGGAAGTAAACATCAGATAGGCGTACTGCCAGCGCTGATCCTCGTGATTGTGGGGAAACAGGACGATTCTCACCACCCCGGCCGGACCTGCGGTTCCATCCACCCGAGCCCAAACTTCCAGACCGGTCCAGGTGAACTTCTCCAGAGCTCCGCGCCGCAAAGTCTCCTGCAACATTTCCGGGTCGGTTTCTAGGTGACTGCCCCAACGCGCTTTCTCGTCGCCTTGCACGGTGTAGAGAATGCTGGCGCGATTGGGAAAGAGCGAGAAGTGCAGGGCAGCCTGCAACGCTTCCCAGCCGCCCTCGCGATAGATTTGACTGGCCTGACGAGCCACCCGGCGGCACAATTCTCCTCGGGGCGGGGGCCGCATGACCTGGCGCCCGCCACTCAGGCTCCAGACCAGGTAGAAGGTGGCCACAAACAGGAGTACCATTCCCAAAGCAACCAGAGTCAGGCGAATCTGCAGTTTCATGATTCGTAGCGGTAGCCTACTCCCCAGATGGAGCGAATGGGAGGCGTCTCTCCCGGGCGCGAAAGCTTTTCGCGCAGGTTGCTGATGTGCACATCGACGCGCCGGGTATCTCCCAGGTATTCCGGGCCCCAAACTCGATTGAGCAACTCTTCGCGGGTGAAGTTTTTGCCCGGCGTCGAAGCCAGCGTCTTGAGCAGGGCATATTCCCGGGGGGTGAGTTCGACTCGTTCGCCGTGCACCCAAACCTGGCGAGTGTCGGTGTCGATCACGACCGGGCCGCTTGGCTCGGGAGGGCGCGAGCCGCTCAAGCGGCTACGCCTTAACAGGGCCTTGATCCGGGCCATGAGCTCCCGGGGACTGACCGGCTTGGTGAGGTAGTCATCCGCGCCAATTTCCAGCCCCGTCACCCGGTCCACCTCGTCGCCGCGGGCACTCAGCATCAGAATCGGCACGTCGCCGCTGGCGCGCAGATGACGAGCCACGTCGAAACCATCCAGTCCAGGCATCATCAGATCCAGAACCACCAGGTCCACGCCCAATTTGGCCAGTTGCAGCGCGTCCCGGCCATTGCTGGCTTCGATGACTTCGTAACCGTCTCGTTCCAGATAACGTCGAACGAAGCCGCGGATCGGGCTTTCATCGTCGACGACAAGAATTTTTGCGGATTGCATGCTGGGATTGTAGGCTCCTCTGCACAAAAAACTTGAGGTTTTTGTAAGGATACTGTAAAGAGAGAAACTTCAAGTTTTCCCACAGTTCTCCGCTAGACTGAGTTTCGGATCGCGGGTCGGTCAGAAACGACCGCAGCCTCTACCCTTACCTCTCTACCATCGGCGGAATCTGAACCGATCCGCATCCGATTTTTAGTATCCTTTCAGTGCGCGTACTTATGCTAAGGGCATGAAGATGCAGGCCGTTACCCCAACCACCCGGACCAACCAGAGCGCGCCCAAGCGCCGTACGGTCAGGACCGAGGCCAAAGAGAGCTTCGGCGACCAGGTGAACTTGAGCCCGGCGCAAGGCCGACCGGGGGGCCATTTGACCCAGGTGCAGCGAGCAAACTATGAGGCCGCCAGTGGAGTGACTCGCTCTCTCGTTCCCGTGCTCTTTCTGAGTGACCTGGACGGTACCTGGCTCTCTCCCAACGCGGAGAATCGTAAAGCCCTCGACCAGGGCGTGGTCGAATTGAAAGAGGAAGCGCGCGAAAAAGGCGTGGACCTCCAGTTTGGCTACATCAGCGCCCGCCCCTTGGAGCGCATCGAACAAGAAAGTTTGCCCGATTCAGACTGGTCCATCGCCAACAATGGCGGCTACATTTACAGCACCGAAGGCAAAGACCCGGTCTGGGAAGATCGCAAGCGTGCCTTTGGCTTCACTGCCAACCGGGCCTTCGAAATCGCCCGGGAATTGCTGAAATCCCCAAAGTTTGCCGGGCTCGACGTCTCATCGGTGGGTAAGGTGGTGGGAAATCCCGCCGCCGACGCTTGTCCCGAAAGTGCTTCGCTGTGCATCCATAACGACTCGGTGCGTCTGGGCAAAGGCGAAAGCAAGGGCCAGCTCGAGTCCGAACATTTCACCGCGCCTTCTCAAGTCCAGGCTTTCGCTGATGCTATCAGCAAGAAATTGCGCAAGGAGGGCGCTGAGTTCCAGCAGTCCCCTATCTACCCTTATCATGGTAAGCCGTACGTGATGTTTGATCTGGCCAGCGTCAACAAAGGCGATGCCATCGCCTATCTCAAGGAGAAAGAGAACTTGACTCCCGACCGTATCATCATAGCCGGCGACGGTGGCAATGACATCGCCATGATGCTCGATCAGCAAGGCAACGACGATGGACGCCGGGCCATTGTGGTGGGGGAAAACGCCAGCCTGCGAGCGGCCGCGGAAGGTGTCAGCCGAGCCATTATTCAGAGTCCGGAGCAGGACTGCAGCCTGGGAGTTCTGGCCGGTCTACGTCAACATGTCGAAGAGATTATCGCTCAGGTTCAGCCTTGACAGCCAACAGCGGCGAGACTATAGTAGTCGGCGCTGGGGCCTATAGCTCAGCGGTGAGAGCAGCTGGCTCATAACCGGTTGGTCGCTGGTTCAAATCCAGCTGGGCCCACTTCAAAACTCCACCATGGCCCGGTGGTCTAGTGGTCAGGACGTCTGCCTTTCACGCAGAAGATCACGGGTTCGAACCCCGTCCGGGTCACCACGCAGCCGAGAGCAATCTCGGCTGTTTTTCTGGGGCGCATAGCTCAGTTGGTTAGAGCATCTGCCTTACAAGCAGAGGGTCGGGGGTTCAAGTCCCTCTGCGCCCACCATTGAAAACCTCGAGAAATCGAGGTTTTCTTTTCATCTGGAGGTAGCTCGTTTCATGCGCAAGCTGTTTTTGTTACTCGGATTGCTGGGGACCCTCTACGCCCCTCTCTACGCGGATACTCCGGCCGAGAAACCCAAGATCAAAACGCTTTTCGATTATAAACAAGAATTGGGTTTGACCGAGGAACAGATCAACAAGATGAAGTCGTATCTCACGGAATTGAACGGTTCGGTGAAAACCAGCCGCGAGCAGATCACCCGGCTGGAGAACGATTACCGCCTGCTGATCGCCAACGACAGCACTACCACCGCGCAAGCCCGGGCCAAGCTGGAAGAAATCGCCAGCGCCACCGTGACCATGCGCCTCAAAGACCTGGAGATTTCGCGTAAAATCACCAACGCCATGTCAACCGAGCAGCGCAGCAAATGGAAAGCGATTCAGGCCAAGGTGCGCGCCGAGCAGCCGGCTAAAGGTAAGTAGCCAGGAAGCGGGTGACTTCCTGGGTGCACAACTGCCCGCTGGGACCGGCCAGGTTGATGTCGCAGCCGTGGTTGGCCCAGGGCAGGTAGAGGGAGGAGCAAGCTACCCCCAATTCGTCAAGGCGCCGTTCCAGGCGCCGGCTCTGCTCGGCGTAAACCAGATCGTCTCGGAGCCCATGGAGCAGCAAAGTCGGTGGAGCCCCGCTGGTCACGCGCCACAGGGGAGAAGCTTCCGCATAGGCCGGTGCGGGCGGGGCCGAGCCCAGAAAATCGCGCAGGGCGGCCGGCGAATCGAGCACCCGTGGATTGCTGGGATGCTCATAGCTCCACTCCATGTCGGTGGGAGCATAGTAAGCCACCACACACCGCGAAGGGCGGCGGAGATAAGCTTGTTGCAGAGCCAGGTGAGCCCCGGCCGAGCGGCCCAACCAGGCCAGTCGTCGCGGGTCCACCCGTAGTTCGCCGGCGTGGCTGACCACGTAGTCGTAGGCCCTATCCAGATCCTCGCAAGCGGCCGGATAAGGGTGGGCGGGAGCCAGGCGGTAGTCCAGGCTGGCTACGAAGTAGCCCTGTTCCCGTAAGTAAGCATTGAGAGCCTGAAAGTCCTTGCGGCTGCCGCGCGCCCAGGAACCACCGTGCACGACCAGCACTCCCGGTGCGGTTTGCTCCGGAACATAAACATCCATCCAGATCCCCGGGGACACCTCCAGCTCACGAGTGGGTTGCCTGGAGCCGCCCCAGCCGGTGACCAGGCGGCTCCAGGCAAAACCACCATGTCTCCAGGCGGCCACACAAGGAGCCAGGGCGATGGCGATGGTCAGAAAGCAAATCGGGCGCGTCAGCGGGACGGCCAGTCCCAGGATCAGGGCGGCCAGCGCCAGCCAGTGTCCCCACTCCGCGCTGCCTACCGAGAGTTCCCAGCAGAAGGGCAGCGGCCAGGCGTAAAGTCGCTGGCTGGCCACGGCCAGCAGCAGCAGGCTCAACGCCAGCGCCGCCCACTTCACAGAGGTCGAAAACTACGCAGCAAAGACTCGAAGGAGTTACGTTGGGAATTGAAATCCGCTTCGCTTCCGATGAATTGAATCTGGTAAGAGGTCTTGCCGTTCATGGCAAAGATTTGCACGATTTCGTATTTCTTACCTTTGCGAATTCCTTTGTACTCAAAGCGGTGCGCCGCCAGCTTTCCCAATTTGGTCGGCGCAGAAGTCCCCAGCACCATTTCCGGGTACTCCTGCTCAATCTGGTGTTTGCCCATAAAGGTCAGACCGTCCATGGACATTCCCCCGCTGATGCTGCTGGTGGAAATGCTGATGTTGGCATCTTCCGGATCGTCGACGTCCTTGCCTGGAAAGAGGAAGTAGAGAGCTCCCGACGTCTGGCGATCTTCCCAAGTGTCGGGCGCGGTCACTTCGAAGAATCGGGTGGTCACCGGCTTGGCCCAGGCCACGCCGAAAAGCAGCATGGAAAAAAAGAGTCGTTTGAACATCAGAGGCGATTCGGCGGTGAGGCTATTTTTCTTGCAGGCGTAAATCCCAGGCCGGCACCCAGGCCTGACCGGTATACTTGACTCCGAAGTCACGAATGAGCCGTTTCTCCATGTCCAGCATGTGAGCGGCGCCGTAGAAAATTGCGATTTTGCGCTGGCCGCGTTGTAGTTCCTTACCCAGCACGCTGAGGGCCTTTTGGTTGCGCACGCTGAGAATGGTACCTCCCCCAGGCCCCTCGAGTAATTCGACCATCTGTTCCGGATGATTGAACATCAGAGCCATGAAGCGGCGCATGTGCACACGATCAGCCACGCTGGGACGGGCGAAGATGGCCATCATATTGACCTGTTCGAGTTCTTTTTCCGCTTCCGGACTGGTCTCCGCGCCGGATTGCAGTGAACGCATGAATAATTGAGCAAAGGACTCATGTCTTTGGGACTGAGACTTCCGGAACTCGGCCGGGCTGACGTCCGCGTGCACAAAATTGCGCGCGGAATAGTCCACGTAGTCGAGTTGGAAATCGAGGCCGAGCATATTGCCGAGACCGTGTTGCACCATGGCCAGCGGGTTGTCGGCGCCTCCCTCGGCGCCGGCCACTGGAATCGGCCTGCCGGCGGAACCGTCCGCGATTAACTCGTAGAGCACCGCGTCGTACTTTTTGAACTCTCGATTCAGACGCTGGTAGTACTCTTTCGGGCCGATATGAACTGCGCTGATCAGGTCCACCGTGTAGCCCTTCTGAGGGTGGCGAAACTGAGTGATGGCTGTCTCGAAGCTGGCCAACTGGGCTTTGCGATCCCGCACGCAGCGGACCGGACGATGGGGGGCTACTTCGCTCCAGGCGACCGAGATCAATAGAAACCAGAGAATCCAGCGCATGCAGGCATGGTTTCGCCGGCCTGCAAAGAAACCTGCCGTGATGTATCGAGGACGCCTGGCTCCCACCCCCTCGGGATTCTTGCATTTGGGCCACGCGCAGACGTTTTGGACCGCTCATCAGCGCTGCCGCCAGCGTCAGGGACAACTGGTACTCCGTCAAGAGGACCTGGACCGAGCGCGCTGCCGTCCCGAGTTTGCCCGAGCAGCCGAGGAGGATCTGCGCTGGCTCGGCCTGGATTGGGATGAGGGCCCCTATTTTCAGTCCCAGCGCCTGGCCCTCTACGCGGAGTATTTCCGGCGTTTGCAGGCCCGCGGCTACGTCTATGCCTGCTCGTGTTCCCGCAAAGAAGTTCAGGAAGCGCAGCGCGCCCCGAACCTGGGAGACGAAGAGCCGTTGTATGGGGGAACCTGCCGCCACGGCCCCCAACATGAGGAAATCCGGGCCTGGCGTTTTCGTGTTCCCGAGCGAGCGGTGGAATTCACCGACCTGGCCCTGGGCTCCCAGCGTTTTATAGGGCAACAAGATTTCGGTGATTTTGTGGTCTGGCGCCCGCAGGCCGGGCCCAGCTATCAACTGGCGGTGGTGGTGGACGACGCGCTGATGCACATCAGCGAGGTGGTGCGCGGCTGCGATCTTCTGTTGAGCACAGCCCGGCAGCTCTTGCTCTACCAAGCTCTGGACCTGACGGCGCCCAGTTTCTATCACTGCCCGTTGGTTACCGACGAGCACGGGGTGCGCCTGGCCAAGCGTCACGACGCCCTGGCTCTGAAAACTCTCCGCGAAAGAGGCGAAAATCCCCCACGATTCACCGAAAGGTAACATGCGCCGGAAAAAGCCATGGCACACTCATGGACATGCTCATTCCAGCCTGGCTTCCCACCTCTCCCCCTGTTCGTCTGCTGGCCCAGGTCGCCCGCCCGTTGCAGCAATCCTCGTTGGAGTTGTCTCCCACCCCCAGCGGCTTCGCACCGGTGGAAGACGTGGACGGGTCCCTCAATTACCAGGGTCCGAACCTGTTGTGTAAGCGCCTGGGATGGGCCAATGTGCAGGTACTGGCGGTGCGCCACGGTCAGGCGCAGAGTAACGCCCAATCGGAAGTTCTCGGCCAACCCCTGCTTTACGGGCAGAGCGAAAGTCCGCTGACCGACAAAGGGCGCCAACAGGCTCGCGACTGCGCCCTCAAGCTTTATGAACAGCTCGGCGGTGACCAATGGCTGGCCGAGGCGCTGGCGGAGCCATCCCGGTTGCCGGTCCTGGTCAGCAGTGATGTGACCCGAGCGCAGGACACCGCTGCGATCCTGAAAGCCGGTCTGGCCGACGAGGCGGAACGGTTGCAAGGAGCTGAGGGGCGCCGCCTCATTGAAGAGCAACTGCAGCTACTCAGTGACGCCCGTTTGCGCGAAACCAACTTCGGTCGCTTCGAAACGCGTCCCCTGGCCGAGCTGCAGACTGCTTATCCGGATTTTGTTTCCCACTGGCGCCCCAGCGAGGGAATGGGAACCGACTTTCGCCATCGTTTCCCCGGCGGAGAAAGCCGGGCCGATGTCATGAAGCGGGTGGGAAATTTTCTTGACGGTTGCTGCTTGCGTTTTCCAGGCAAAACAGTCATTATGGTCTCCCACGGTGAGACTCTGTTATCAACAAGAGCCTTGCTGGGGAAGGCTCCGGTTCAGGAAGGCAAGGTTGCTGCGGAAACAGGTGCGATTCCTAACGCGACTCCCTTCTGGTTGGTCCAAGACAGATTACCTGCCTATGAGTCCTGCCCACACGACCTGGATTGAACCAACATGGAGGATTTCCGATAATGAAAAGGTATTCTCAAGATATGCGTGCTTTTTGGGATAAGATCGGTCTCGGCCTTTCCGGCCTGTGCCTGATACACTGCCTGGTCCTGCCGGTAGCCTTGAGCGCGTTGCCCTGGCTGGGCATCGTCTTTGAAGACGAATGGGTCCATACGCTTTTTGCCGCCATTGCCATCCCCGTAGCTTTTATCGCCTTCATTCCAGGATTTTTGAAACACCACCTGAAGTCGGTTCTCTTCCTGGGCTTAGCCGGGGTGGTTCTTTTACTCCTCGGCTCCCTAGGACATGATCTGGTCGGGCACGACGCGGCCCACTGGCTGACGGTATGCGGAGGGGTTTCACTGGTGAGTGCGCACATAGCTAACTTCCGGCTCAACAGTTGCTGTTCTCAGGAACTCTGTAATAAACACGCCGCATGAATCATTTTCTGGTCATGCTGGATAAGTTCGCCCAACGCCCTTCTCTGATCGATGCGCGCTTGCGCGTCTTCAAACTCGAGGCGAACCCCGATGCGCTCGAGAATCTCCCCGCCCCAGAGCGCCTGCCCGCCGCCCAGCTTCCTTTGCCTCAGCCCGGTCAGCCGGCTTTCGGACGCCAGCGCCGCCCCTCGTCTTGAAAAGACTTATTTGTCTCTTCGGATGGTTGCCTCTGGCCTGCAGCCAGGCGCCACACCCCCCAGCCAGCTCCACTCCGGCCCGGTATGCTCATCAAGAGGAGCACGCTGCCAAGATCGACGATCAAATCAAGGAGATGGAAAGTCGAGTCCACGCCAATCCGGTGGACTGGGTGTCTCTGGCGCTATTATCCAAGCTTTACCTGGAGAAAGGTGAGGAAAGCCCGGCGGACTACACCAGGGCCGAACAGGCTGCCTTGCTTTCGCTGAGCATTCGCCCGGCCCGTAACTCCGAGGCCCTGCTGGCTCTGGCGGCGGTGCGCTACCAGCAGGGAGACTTTCCCGCGGTGGTCAAGATTTGCCGGCAATTTCCCAACGCGCTGGATTCCCCACGCCTGGCCGCTCTGGCCCTGGTGGCCCAGGGTAAAATTCGCGAGGCGGCCGAGTGGTCGGCCGTAGCCCTGAAACGGCAAAACGATACCCACTCGTTGACCCTGGCCGCCCACGTTTCGGTGGCCGGTGGCCGCGACGATATTGCCGAAAAACTCCTGGAAGCGGCCCGCAAGTTGGAACAACCCGGGGAACGCGCTGTTTCCGCCGAACTCCGGACCCTCTGGGGAGATCTGTTGCGCCGCCACGGAAAGATCAAGGAAGCGCGGGAGATGCTGGAATCGTCGCTGACCATTCAACGCCGGAACATCCCGGCTTTACGGGCTCTGGCTCGCCTGGAACTCGACCAGGGCAGCCGGGAAGCGGCCTTGGAGAGTTATCGTCAGGCCGAAGCTCTCACCCACGGCCCGCGTTTATTGGTAGAAGTGGCCGCGCTGGACCCGGAGCACGCCCCTGACCTGCTGGAAAAAGCCGACCCTCAGCTCAAGGGTGCGCAACGCGCTCCGCTTTTGCTGTTACAAAAAAAACCTCAAGAAGCTCTGAAGTTGCTCAAGCAACAAGAGAAAACCGGCGCTGACTGGCATAACTACCAACTGCAAGCTCAAGCCTTTGAGCAACTCAAGCAACCCCAAAAGGCCCTGGATGCTTATCAGAAGGGGCTGGCCCAGGGATTTCTCGACCCCCTGCTACTCAAGCCCGCATTGCAGTTAGCCAGAGACCAGAAAGACAGGCGCGCGGCCGATTTTGAACTCAAGCTCAAAACCCTGCACTAAAAACGGATCGAAGCGTTCAGCAGAATACGCCGTTGTTGCACAAAGCGGGTGCCGCTGAAGGCCGAGTAAAAGTTGAGCAAAGGGCGGCTGTCAAAAAGGTTGAGGACTTGCAACCCGGCCGAAACGTCCTCCTCCGGCCGGTATTGAATATTCAAGTTGGCCAGCCAGCGGGGGTTGCGCTCGACGGTGATACCATAGGGATTGATCCCCACCGCTTGATATTGCGGAATGGCCGGCTGTGGAAAGCCGCTGCCGTAGAACCCGTCGACGGCCACCGAGAGACCGTTGTCCCACAGGTAAGATAAGCCGCCCGTCGCCTGCAGCCGCTGATCATGGTCGTTGTAGTCGGTTACCACGGTGGCGAAAGCTCCCGGAGTCAGGGGCCGTGCTTCACTTAAGGTGGCCGCCAGAAAGCCGTTCCAGCCCTTCGGATTGTGCGTATTCAGACTCAGCTCCAACCCCTGATAGCGAGCCGTGGCGAAGTTGACGGGGGCATAGAGAGGCACGTTGGAGTTAAGAATCAACAGGCCGATATCGACCTGATCCTTGTAGTCCTTACGGACCAGCGCGGCTTTGGCCGTCAGTGTATCGCTCAACTGGGTTTCATAGCTCAGTTCATAGGTGGACAGGCGCTGCGGCAGCACCACCGTCTGGCCTGATACGTCCAGTTCCAGCGGCGGCGCCTGAAAACTGCGGTTGTAGGACAGACGCACCACATTGCGCTCGTTAGGCGCCCAGGCCAGATTGATCAGCGGGCTGATCTGGCCGGTCTTGACGTCCAGTCCGTTCTCGAAAGTCTCGGCCCGCAAGCCGTAGTTAAGGGTGAACTGATCATTCAACGGCAAGGTGTGATTGAAAAATACCGCCGCCGTCAGGCCCCGGCGCTCCAGGTTGGTGGCGAAAGCCACGTCTCCGCCGGGGAGCCCTCCACCACCTCCAGGGTCGAGCAGGTTGACGTTCTGAGCGGAGCGGATGAAGTTGGCGTTGAGGCCGACGCTCATGTAATTGCGGTCTCCGTAACGCTCGTTATAAACCATCGAAGGCTGCACTTGTTCGACCACCAGGTCCGTCATGGGAACGTAGGGCGAGCCGGGATTGGTCGGGTCGGCGGGCAATCCCGAATCGGCCAGGTCCTGGCTGATAGACGCGTCAAAGGGCACCCAGGGGGTGAAAACCCCGTTACTGCGCACGCGCTGGGTCGACTTCAAGTAGGAGACCGCCATCAGCAGGTCGGCGTTCTCGTCCACTTTGCGCTTCCAGGAAATCAGGCCCATGGAATTCTCGTCGACTTGGTCCTGCCGCACGCCCGCATCGTAGTTTTGCCGGGTCTGGGGCAACTGGTAGTTGTTTTTCTGATAAGAAAGCGTGCCGCTCAAGGTGTCCATGTCGTTGCGACCCGTCATGCGCAGCATAAAACTCTGTGTATTGCCGCGGTTATAAAGGGTCTGCTGGCCTGGGTCCGGAGCTTCAAACTGCATGTTGGTCTGGGCCAACTTGCCGCCCAGAAAAAAGGAAAAATCGCCATCCTCGTTGCGGCCGCCGGCCTTAAGGACGTTTTCCACCTGGCCCAGATTGCCCACTCGAGTCGTGGCTGAGAAAAAAGGATCCACGTCGTCCGGGGTCTGCGCATCCAGAACCATACCGGTCTGACCGCCTTGAGAACCGTCCTGGGCGCCGGTGCGCACGCTGATGGACTGGAGAAACTCGGTATCGATGGGCTGGCTGGTGGTGCTGGCCTGGGGAATGGGAACGGCCACCCCGTCCAGCGAGAAGGCCACCGATTTGTGCTCGCCGCGCACGTGCGTCTGGCCCATGCTGTTACGCTGCATGCCCGGCACCGTGGTCAGGATGCCCTGCAGAGAGCGTTCGGTGAGCTGGCGGTCGAGGAACTCCCGGTCGCGTTTGGTCACCGAACCTTCGGTCGGATTCTTGGTATCGATCAGCAACTTGGTGTCGCGCACCGAAAAAGTGCTGTCCCCCCCACCCGGTTCAAAAGAAGTTTGAAAAACCGTCGGTTTGTCAGCCGCGACCTGCACGACTGAACTCTCGCCGCCAAACTCAGGGTGGCGCAGTTCCAGAATGTACTCGCCCGGCTCCAGGCTGGGAAAGAGAACCTCCCCTCCAGCTCCGGTGGTTACTTCCACCGTTTTCAAGTGCCCGGCGCGGTCGGTGAGCATGACCTTGACCCCGGCCAGCGGAGCGCCGGTATCCCCGCGCACCACTTTGACCTGGAGCTTCCCGAAACTTTGCGCTGCCGCCAAGCCGGCCAACAGCATCCATACCTTCAAGACTTTTTTCACAGCGGGCGAATTTTAGACGAATCTAAAATTCGCGTCAACCCCTTGAATTACGAGGACTTTTCCGCCAAAAGCAAAGAGCCCACCAAGAAATCCGGGTGGGCCTGAAGCCGGGGAGGCCTTTGAGCTCTAGGGAACCGGGGTGGCGATGGGGGTAGAGGGGGTATCCACCGGAGCTTCACCCGGAGTCTCGGTCGCCGTAGGGGCGGCGGGGGTCTCCGCCACGCTCATCGGGGTATCTACCGCCGGCCCGGGAGTGTCGGCTCCTTCATGTCCGCCCTCGGCGTGGACGGCGTGACCGCCGGAGCCACTGATAGGAGGGTTGGACTCATGCAGGTAGCCGCGCGAGGCATACTGATAGACCATGGTCATGAAAGTGCTGACAAAGCAGAGAACGATGATTCCGATAATGGCATTCTTAGACATAGGCGCGCCCTTCTGCAGCCCCCCGGGCCATCCTTTTAATCGGAAAGATATCCCAATTGGCCCAGGATTTCGTTGCGTTTGCGTAGCGAATCCCGGCCCGGCTGACGTCCGGCCAGCCAGTAGAGGACGCGCACGGCCATCAGTTCGGCGGAACGACCCTGGAACCAGCGGTGACCGGGATTGAGATAGAGGCGCCGGGAGCCATCCGACTCGGCCACCCGCAGCGGCCACTCACCGCTCTCCGTTTCCACTTCCACGGGACAGCCCCACCAGTGTTCGCAGATCCGTTGCACCGGAGCATAGACTCCTCGAGCACGCCCGAGCCATTCGGCTTTGCGGCGAGCCAGCAGCAGCCGCAGGTCGGCCTCGGTCGGTTCGAAATAGACGGGAATCGGCCCGGATTGAGCGTCCACGGGTAGGGCCTCCCATTCGTCCAGACGCTCTTCCAACAAATCCGGTTGCTGCAGGAAGCGATGGAGAAATCTCCAGTAGGCGGCAAGGGCCGGTGTCACTTCGGCCCAATCCGGCCAGGCCTGTCCCAGCAGGCGTTCGCTCCAGTCCACCTCCAGTACATAGCCGGGCCACTGCTGGCGCGAGCGCCGGTGGACCTCGCGGCCGCGCCAGAGAATCACCAGGTGCTGCTCCACCCAATCGAACTCGGCGTAGATTTTCAGGTCTCGCGTTTCCGATTGGTAGCTGGCCGCAAATTGCCCCCCATCCTGGGGTCGGTCGCCAGCAAACTGGCTCCATTCCCGCTTGCTGTTAGCCGGGCAATTTGCGCCCCAACCAAGTGGGGGGCCAGCCGTCTCCGGCGGACTGGCCTTGAGCGCCTGCCTGGTGGGTGCCTGGTGGACGTATTGCCAGGCCTGGCGAAGGCCCTCGCGGTAATCCAGCAAACCGCGCATCATGCGCGAGGCGGTGGCCACCAGCGTGGAGGGTAGCAAAGGGATGAGACGGGACGGGAGAATCTCGAGTTGCTGGCTCCAGTCCTCCTCCTCGAGCAGATAGGGAAGCTTGCCCTCATCTTCGCCCCAGGCGTTCACCCAATCAGCCACCGACAGGCTCTGCCCGCGCGGGTCCTTCAGCAGAGGTTGTGCCTGTAGTCGCTCTGCCCAGGGTTCCTGCAGGCCCCAACTCCAAAGCGCCATTTCCAAGCGATAGCGAGCCGGAGTTCGGGTGACGATGGCCTCCTGAACCGCCGCGCGAAGATCCTCGATGGCCTGTTGGAAAACGCCGTCACGGCGCACTCGCCCGTCTTGATTCAGTTGCAATTCGTCGAGGTTCAGGCTGGCCTGAACCTGGTAGCGCCAATCATAGCTGAGAGCCTCCAGAGGGCGCATTTCCCGATGCAGGCGCACGCGACTGGGGCCGTTCAACTCGCGCTGTAAACCCCAATAGCGATTTGGCTCACGTTCCTCCACCAGATAGTCCAGAGTCGGCAGAGGCAGATCCTGAAGCGCCGGCGTGTCGGTAGTTTCCTGGCGCTGGCGCAGGGCTTTGCGAATGTGCGATAGATTGGCTAAGTGCGACTGGCCCAGAAGCTGCTTGAGCCAGTGCAGTTCGCGATTGGTCAAAAACAGGATGGGTCCGGCCCCCGAATCTATCGGATCCCCCAGCACGTAGCCCAGCCGTCCCTCCTGCCGAACATAGGCCAACACCCGCTCCAAGGACCAACGCTCACCGTCAATGTCGAAGAGAGGCAACTTGAGCAGGCGCAGGCGCACCCGATCCAGATCCAACAAAAAGTCTTGCTCGAAGGCCAGCCGCTCCCACAGGAACTCTCGAGGAGCTCCTGTTTCGAAGCCAAAGAGGCGCATGCGCTCACGCAAATCTTCCAGCCAGTGGCGGCCCGCCGGATCTTCCCAAAGCTGGGCGAAGGTGGTCAACACCGGAGCCTCCGGCCAATCGACCACCACTTCCAGGCGGAAACTGGAGGTGAATTCGGGGCCATTCACCAGCGGCCAGGCATACTCCATCAACAGGTGGCCTTTGCGCAGCAAGCGCAGATAGCAACGATTGGCGGCGCCGGGCTGGAGACGCAATCCCGCCTCTCCGCCTTCAAAAGCCTCGCGCAGCAACCAGTTACCAGCCGGCAGAACGGCTTGTTCCTCGCGGCTGAGTCCGTGCTCGACGGCCATCCAGGAGGATAGGTAATCGCTCTGCGCATCCACCAGCCGGGACGGTCCCCAAATCGAGCGAAGTTCGGCAGCCAGTTCTTTGGCAATCAGCCAGACATCCCCAAAGCCCTCCAGCATTTGCACCGCCCCTGCATCCTCGAGCACCCGCACCGGGGGCCCTTCCTCCAGGGCAGCCACGGCCTGGGCCAGCGTGACCACGCTTTCATCCAGGCGCACGACAAAATCGCCGCCCCCCTCCAGAACGGGCCAGCTTTCACGGGGGAGCCAGGCCAACAGACGAACGGCCAGCAACCCCTCGCCTGCCTGCATGGCCGGGCCCACCAACCCTGGAACGGCTTCCCAAATCCAGCTCAAGGCCTGTTCCCAACCCGGCCCTGACGGGGTCACCTCGGTCCAATCCCCGTTCGGCCAGAGGTCAGGGTGGTCCACGGCGGCCACCAGTCCCTCCGGCAAACCGCCGAAGGCCATGGGGGAGCCGGGAAAAGTGACCGTGCCCAGACGACGGGAGTCGCGGTAGCCGGTCACCTGCACCGTATTGTATTTCAGGCTACGCAGGCCGATTTCACCCCGGCCCTCGGGCAACACCACCGAGGCCACCAATTCGTCCCGTTGGGTCAAGGTCACCAGGCGGGGGGGCGTGTCTTTCCAGAGATCATGCCCCTTCTGGTAGAGTTCCAGGCGGGTTTTCCAGGCCCGGCGCTGCTCCTCGCCTTCGACCAGCCGGTCCAGCAAGCGCCAGCCGCGGTCGCGGGGGATCCAGCCTCGTAAAATCCAACTTTGCCAGCGTCCATCCTCAAGAATACCGAGGCACTCCTCCAGACTCGCTCGCTCAGAACCGATGGGAATCAAAGCCGTTTTCTGGAGCGGACCTGGATCGACACCCGGAGCCAGCAGCAAGTCATAGGCGCGGTCCAGCAGCCATTCCGGGCCGCCGTCCCGCAGAAGTTCGGCAAACCAGCCCGGTAGACGAGACCAGAGGCTGGCCAGAAAATCCTCCCAAATCGGATGGTTCTTCTGGGGTTCCGTCCAGGTGGAGTTCATCTGCAGACCCGGATGCTCCACCTTGCCAACCAGGCCTTTAGGAAACTTTTGTCCGAGGGGCAGCGAGGCCACCCATTTGCGGTCCAGGAAAACGTCCAGCTTGGCGGCCACGTCCGCGCCCAGCAAGCCTATGTTTCCTTTCCAGCCCTGCTCTACCAGTGCAAAGGAATGGAGAGCGTTAGCCAGCTCCAGGCTTTCGGGAGTCCGCCCCACCCACTGCAAGCGATTGTCCTCACGCACTTCCAGTTGCTCGAAGAGATCCTGGCAGGGGCGCAACTCCTGGAAGCGGGAGCGCAGAATCTTGGCGAATTCCGGGCGCATCACCACCACCGGCGGAGCTCCGGGCGGTTGCCGCTGGGGAACGGATTCACAAAAATAAAGGGGTTGGCTTGCAGCGTAGAGTTGATCCAATTGCTTCAAGCTGTGATCAGGATGAAAGGCCATGGGGATAAGCGCCAACTCGGCCAACGCTTCACCCAGCGGTCCCCCTCCTTGTGCCTGCCAACGGCTCAAGCTCTGCCAGATCCAGGCGGCGCATTCTTGCCGTACTTCGGGATCGGCGAAAGCCTGAAGCAGCGCCCGGCCGATTTGCTCCTCGACCGAATGCATCAGCTTTTGGAGTGCCGGCCCGTGCACCAACTGGCGTTGACCCAGGTCGGTGCGCAGGCCATCGTAATACAGCCAGACTCCACCGTACTGCCAGTCCGGGCCGGTGTAGCCGAGACTGTAGACCAGGCAGCGCAGCTGCCCTTGTTCCTGCACCGCGAACCAGAGCGAGTGCTCGGTCTCGGAGGTCAGATGCAGCACACGCTGAAAAGGCACCGGAGCCTGGCTGGCCATGCGTTGTTTGCCCTGGATAGCGATAGCCAGAGGCGCGGGCGGGCGGAAATCGGGCAATGGAGTCCAGGGGACCTGCAAACGCAAGGGACCATCCTTGTAGCGCGGACGCACAGCCGCGTACTCCGGCAGGGTGCTCAAGGCCGAGCGGCGGCTGAGCAGCCAGTGCACGCTGATGTGCCGTAGCGGTAAGATGATCTCCAGCGCATTGGCCCAGGGTTGAGCCCGGCGCGCCTTGCTCAGCAAGGTCTTCCCTCGCGTCCACTCGATCTGATAGCCATTGCCGGAAAGGCTGCTGGCAAAGGTGTATTTCTTGTAGCGACTGCGTGATAGCAAGAAAAAGGCCATTTGTAGCCGCTGCAGAGGCTGGGAGAGGGCGAGCCCCCGATCCTCGCTGAGGATGGCTTCGAGCTGGGGCCGCGTCAGTACCGGCCCGTCAAATTCCCAGAGCAGGCTGTGCCAACTGGTGGAGAGGCGCAGGTTGGAGGCGCCCAGCGCATAGGCTCCCTGAATCAAAAAGGCCAGATAATCTTCCGGCCACAGCCCCAGGTGCTGCTCTAACTTCTCCCTGGCTCTGGCCAGATCGACCTGGAACTCTCCTTGCGAATCGAAAACAGCCTCGTCCGATAGATCCTGCACAAAGTCTTCGGTTTGGGCGTCCACTCACGACGATTTCTCGAAAAAAAACTCCTCCCCTGGAAGAAGTTTGCTAAACTAGGCGACAGCACTCCTACCCCTGCCACTTTTTTAGGAGGTTTCAGAGCCGTGAACGGAATCACTTGCCCCCACTGCAATCAGGTTAACCCGGACGCGCAGAAGACTTGCGAGCGTTGTGGCCAATCATTACTGTGGTCCACGCTGGGCCAGCGCCCCTCGGGCCTGAATCTCAATCTACCCAAGCCGGCTCTCTACGCGCTGGTCGGTATCGCGCTGGGGCTGGCCGCGGCCCACTTCAGTCCCTCTCGCCGTCCCGGCCAGACCGCCCCGGTGGCGGTGACCAGCACGGCACCCCGCATTGATGTGGTCTTCGCCATCGACTCCACCGGCAGTATGGGTGACGAGATCGAAGTGGTCAAATCCAAGGTCAGCAAGATGATGACCGAAATCCAGTCGGGCAATCCCAAGCCGGATGTGCGCTTCGGGTTGGTGGCCTACCGCGACCACGGTGACGCCTACCTGACCAAAGTCTACCCGCTGACTTCGGCGGTGGAGACGATTCAGACTTCGCTGGCTCAGATCGAAGCGGGTGGGGGGGGAGATACTCCGGAAGCGGTGGCCGAAGGCCTCAACAGCGCCGTCAATGAAATGAATTGGGACGGAGATGCCAACACCACGCGTATGATTTTCCTGATCGGCGACGCCGGACCGCACTATCGGGACGATTTTCGTAAGCCGGTCCAAGATGCCCGCACCAAAGGTATCAAGATCAATACCTGGGGCTGCAGCGGATTGCAGGACAATGGCCAGCAGGAGTTCACCGACATCGCCCTGTTGGGCGGCGGCCAGTTCCAATTTCTGACCTATCAGCAAGAAGTGGTGCGTCAGGACGGCAGCAAAGTTCGCCTGGTTTTCCAGGGCAAAGAGACCTATGAGGTGAGCAGTGAGGCCAGGTGGGCCGACGGCGCTGACGCCCTGGCCGAAAAGCGCCACGTGGATTCGGGCCTGGTCAGCGCACCGGGCGCCAGCGGCGGCGCCAGCTACCGTTCAGCCGCTTATGCTCCGGCCCGTTCGGCCAAGATGGAGAATAACCTGGACACCGTGCTGGTCAATCAGGTCAAAGACGAAGCTCGCAAGAAGGGGGTATCTTACTAACAGCAAACACAGGCCCGTGCTCATCTTTAGTCTGGAAGGGGCGACTCTGGTCTTGACCCCCAGTGGGGAGCCCCATCTTCCCCAACGGGCCTACAAGTTCAGCAGCAACAGCGTGACGGTGGGTAGCGGCCAGGAGTGCGACCTGGTCGTTCCCCGCACCGCTCCTCTGCATGCGCGCATCGAGCGGAATGAGCTGGGGGTCATCCTGAGTGACCTGGGCAGCCCGGAGGGCACCTTCCTCAACGGCAAACGGATCGTGCGTGCCCGCCTGCAGCCGGGTGACCACATTCAATTGGCGACCGGCACGGCCGCTCCGCCCGCTTCCGCGGGCCAACAGACGGTGCTGGGAACCAAGACCTTCGCCGTCAAGCCGATTCCTGACATCAAATCCGGCACTCGGGAAAACCTGGTCGGTCAGCAGGGCCTGCTCCACCTTTCCGCTGCTCTGGCCCGTCCGGGCGCCTTGGAAGACAAGCTGGACGAAATCCTGGACTTCTCCCTGCGCCTGGGCAGTTTTGACCGGGCTTCCATCTGGGTGGTCGATCCCGACCAGCCCAGCCAGTTTCTTCACCACCGCCGCCGCCAAAGTCGGGGACAGGCTCCGGCCGAGGTGAGTAAAACCGTGCTCCAGCAGGTTTTGCGCGGGGAAGCTCTGATCATTCAAGACGCCCAGCTTGACCAGCGCGTGGAAAACGCCCAGAGCATCAAATTGCAGAACATTCGCACCTGCGTGGGCCTGCCGCTAGCCACCTCCAACCGGATTTGGGGGGTGCTCTACCTGGATAGTCTGCAGCCCAAAGCTCTAACCAATACCACCGAACAGGAATTTTTGGGTGGATTCGCTGCTTTGGCTGCAGTTGCTATTGAAAACGGCTGGCTGTCGGTGAAAGCGCAAAAAGAAGCGCTCTTCAAAGACCGTTTGGCGCGCTTCTTCCCTCCCTCGGCCATCAACAGCATCCTGGCACGCTCCGACGGCACTTATCTGCAGGGCGCCGAGATGGACGTGACCATTCTCTTTTGCGATATTCGCAACTACACGGGCATCAGCTACGAACAGCCGCCCGCCAAAGTGGCTTCCTGGATCAACGACTATTTCTCGCGGATTGTGCCCATTGTCTTTCGCCACGAGGGCACTTTGGAAAAATACATCGGCGACGCCATGCTGGCCATCTGGGGCGCTCCCCTGGAAATGAGCCCGGCCGAACAAGCCCTGCACTCGTGCCGGGCGGCCATCGAGATCCATCAGGCGGTGCGCGATTTCGCCAATCAATGGCCGGACCTACCCTGCCAGGTGGGCATCGGTATTCATCACGGGCGCGCTTACGTGGGCACTATCGGTCACGAGAGCTATCTACAATACGCCGCTCTAGGTTCGACCACCAATCTGGCCGCGCGCCTGTGTTCAGCCGCCGGACCCGGCGAGACCATCCTGAGCAAATATCTCTCGGACTTGCTACCGCACAGCGAGTTCATAAATCAACCGCGTCCCCCGGTCCAGGCCAAAGGCTTTCCGGAAGTGGTCGATATCGCCTTGCTCCAATCCGTGCGCTAGTACTTCCGCTTGGCGGCATCCACCTCGTCGCTCCAGCGTAAAATTCCGCCGCTCAAGTTGCGCACCCGGCTGAAGCCGGCCGCCCGCAGTTGGGCCTGGGCTTTAGCACTGCGTCCGCCTGACTTGCAATGGACCACGATGTCTGCCTGGGGATCCAACGTCTCTATATGTTCGGCCAGGAGATCCAAGGGGACCAGCCGGGCTCCATATTCTTCCAGGTTGGCAATCTCCCATTCGTGTGGTTGGCGCACGTCCAACAGCAGAGGATGCTGCCCCTGCCGCCATTGCTGGACGAACTCTAAGGGTGTGACTTCCGCTCCAGCCGGCTCCTGGACGCCGCAAAACTGCCGGTAGTCTACCAGTTGGCGGATGGTCGGGCGCTCGCCACACAGAGGGCAGTTGGGATCGCGGGCCAACTTGAGTTCCTGGAAGCGCATGGCCAGCGCGTCAAAGAGCAACAAACGGCCGAGCAAGGACAGGCCGGTACCCAGAATCAACTTGAGAATCTCGGTGGCCTGCAGGCTACCTACCACCCCCGGCAACACGCCCAGCACCCCTCCTTCGGCGCAGGACGGCACCATACCGGGCGGCGGCGGCTCCGGGTAAAGACAGCGATAGCAAGGTCCGCCCCCGGCCGGATGAAAAACCGAAACCTGCCCTTCAAATCGGAAGATCGATCCGTAGACATTGGGCTTCGCCAACAGCACGCAGGCGTCGTTGACCAGGTAGCGTGTGGCGAAGTTGTCCGTTCCATCCACCACCACGTCGTAATCCTTGAGGATATCCAGGGCGTTCTCAGCGGTCAGAGCTTGATCGTAAGTACGCAACTCCAAATGCGGATTGAGGTCTGCCAGACGCTCGCGAGCCGAGTCGACTTTAGGGCGGCCTATGTCTTTGGTTCCGTGCAGGATCTGTCGCTGTAGATTGCTCTCGTCCACCAGGTCAAAATCGACGACGCCCAGACAGCCCACTCCGGCGGCGGTCAGGTAGAGTCCCAGCGGACTGCCCAATCCGCCGGCGCCAACCATCAGCACGCGCGCCGCCTTCAGTTTCTCCTGACCTTCACGGCCCACTTGGGGAAGGTTGAGATGGCGGTCGTAGCGCGCCAATTCGGCGGGCGAAAGCAGGCTCATGGTTTTCCTTTCTCTAATCAAAGGGCGTGGGTTTTCGTTTTCTAGACTTGATCTCTTCAGCCTTTGTGGCGGTTCTGTTGATTTCCAACATCGCCGCCTTAAAAGTTTTTGTGATTGGCCCCTTCGTCTTCGACGGCGGTGCCTTGATTTTTCCCCTGAGCTACATTTTTGGCGACGTTCTCACCGAGGTTTACGGATACTCCGTGAGCCGGCGGGTCATCTGGCAGGGGCTTTTCTGGCTGATCGTCTTTAACGCCATCATGAGCGTGTGCATTGCCTTGCCTGGAGAAGCCGACTGGGAAACCAAAGTGGGCCAGGCCAACTTCGTAAAAGTGCTCGGGCTTTCTCCGCGCCTAGCTCTGGCCGGTTGGCTGGGATTCTTCTGGGGCGAGTTTTGCAATTCGTACGTGCTGGCCAAGCTCAAGCTGGCTACCGGAGGGCGCTACCTTCCTCTGCGCACGATCGGCTCCACCATCGCCGGCCAACTGGTGGATACCGGACTTTTCTGCGCGGTGGCCTTCGGTGGACTGCTCTCTCAAACAACCCTGCTCAACTACATCGTAACCGGCTATTTTTATAAGGTCGGTCTGGAAGCCTTGATGACCCCGGTGACCCTCTGGACCGTGGCCTTCCTCAAGGCGCGGGAGGGGGTCGACATCTTCGACCGGGAGACCAACTTCAATCCCTTCGCAAGTCGGTAGCGATAGGGGTGGGGGTTGGATTCCCTGGACGACGGGCGTAGTGATGGTAGAGTAGGCTCAGCGCAGCCAGCAACATGGCCAGTACCATCACCCAGAGCCCGTGCCGGCTGTTGGGAGGTGTGGGCGCGGTGGCCAGCGGATTGATCTTGGTCGCCACCGGCTCAGGCGGGGAGAAGCCAACCGAGGACTTCTTCTGTTTTCACCACGCGGGCGCCCCGCTCGCGCAGTTGGCTCATCACTTCCGGCTTGGTGGGCAAGTGCAACTGGCGAGCCAGGTCGGAGGGGAGCGAGGAGACGGCGTCTTCGGGAATGACCATATCCACGCCCGGCAGCCCATCCAGCAAACTGAAGGCCCCGGCACGCACACAGACTTCGGCAATTTTACCGCCCAGGATGAGGGTCACCGGGCCTTGAGAGGATTCCCGTTTCATCAAGTTCCAGAATGCCTGGTTGGGCACGAGTGGACCTTTTTCCACACCATCTCGAAGTTCTTCAACCTGGGTGATGTCGTAGACATTCTTGTGGACTTCAAAGATGCGTTGCGAATCACCACTCTCCACTTTTTCATAGCGATCGACGGGAATGACGGTGCGGCGCCGGCCGTCTTTGGCTTCCAACTGCTGCAGAGCCGTCTCGAGCGGGGCGTTCAGGTTTGAATCTCCGTCCGCCGGAGTGGCATGCTCACCGTAGATGGCGAATTCGTCGGCGGCCCGGTTGTCGACAACGGTTCTCCCTTCGATCGCGATTCTGGTGCCCACCGGATTGTGCCAGTCCTTGGTTACGATGACGGTACCGCCGGCTTGATAGACGGCCGAGGCCAGGCGGGCGTTGTTGAGGACCTCGATGGACTCATCTCCTTCGGGTTGGGAAGCCAGGGTGGCCAGATTCGCGCTCTTCGCCTCTCGACCAAAAGCCTTTTGGACATCAATGCCCAGGTAGACGAGTCTTGCGGATTTCAGCATAACCAATGGGCCTTCGGCGTAGTTGTCAGGTTTCTTTCCAGAGCAGGTCCTATCGGTGTCCAGCGCAGCTAGCTTTCTTCAGGAAATCTTCAGAACCAGCTGAGTGCGTCTTCAAACTGGCCGCTTACTATCGAGACATGAGCACTGTAGCCTTAGCCTCGGAAAATGAAGTGGCGGGAGTGGGAAGGAGTCGAACCCTCCTGACCCTTGCGAGTCACATCAATTTTGAAGAACGGTAGGGCCGTGTAGGAGCTGGGTGGAGTCACCCAGAGCGACAACAAGGAAGTCAGATGTCACCTGGCTTTCCCTACTATTCGGTGCAGCTTAGCTGGAGTTGGCTGAACTTGCTCCGTGTCCAGAGCGTGTCCTTGGACACCATGAAGTAGTGACTCAAACTTGCTGGCCACTTCCTGTTGCATGCTCGGCATCACATGGGAGTAGGTGTCCATCGTCAGTCGAATCGTGGAGTGTCCAAGGCGATCTGCGGCCACCTTAGGTGGAGTGTTTCCGGCTAGCATAAGGGTGGCCGCCGAGTGGCGCAAATCGTAGACCCGAAACGTTTCCGCAAGGCCAGCCTCTTTGAGGATGGCCTTGTAGTTGTAGTTGAGGGTCCACACCGTCAGCGGTCGCCCGAAGGTATTGGTGAAGATGAAGTCCCCGGCGTCTTCCCATTCAGGCCCCATAAGTAGCTTCAGCTCAACCTGCCTGGTGCGGTGGCGGCGGAGATCCTCAAGCAGAGTCGGCGAAAGAACAACTTTTCGCCGGCTTAGCTCTGTTTTCGGGGCCTTTATGCGCCACCCGCCGCCTTTTGGCCACGTCATGGCTTTGTCGACCATCATCTCGCCCGTTTCCCAGTTGAGGTCCGACCATTCCAGCGCACAGTATTCCTGAGGCCTCAGACCGAGTTCGATGGCCGTCCGGAACACTGCTCCGCAGAGGTGGACGTGGCTCGCCAGGATGAACTTCCTGGCCTGGTCGACGTCCATGGCTCGCAGAACCCTGCGTTGCTTGTGCTTCGGCAGTTCGACGTCCCGACTGGGGTTGATTGGGACCATTTTGAGTTTCACGGCGGCCTTGAGCGCCTGAGATAGCACCGTGTGCACAGTTCGCACCGTCCGAGCGGACAGCCCCTTGCGCAGCAGGTCGTTGTAAAACTGTTGGATCGAGAAGGCGGTGAGCTTGTCCAAACTGTGCCGGCCAAGCTTGAGCTTGATGTAGCGACCCACCAAGCCGCAGTATTCTTCATGTGTCCGCTCTGACAGCCGGCCTTGCGCTGTAGCCAGCCATTCAGTGAGAAACTCGTTCAATGAGCGTTTGGACCGCCGTGTCAGGTTGCCCCGCTCGAGCTCGGATTGCAGATCCCGATGACGGGCCTCCGCCTCCCTCTTTGTCCCGTGAACCGTCTCTGTGAGCACCACGCGTTTTCCGCCATCGTAACCAAGCGGAAGCCTGATTCGATAACGTTGAGGACCTCGTCTGTCGATTGCCATGAAACTTCCCTCCTAATGCTTTCCGATTTCGCGGGCCAAGGAGAATTTGCTTCCTAAATTCGAGTAGCAATCTTGCCGATACAACACCCCTTTTAGCTCGGTTTTCTCTGTTCAGTCTGTCTGGTTTGATTAAGCTTTACTGAGTTGGTCGATTGTGACGAATATACTACGATTTAGACTGAGGACTCCGTAGGTAAGCGTCAGAGCCTGGGTTAATAGGAGGGAGAGAGAGTCGGTTGGTTCTCATGGGGCTCAGGCGGTTTGACTAAGAATTAGTCGAAGGTCTTAGCAAATCCCTTTAAACTCTCAGACCCAACCGTGTCGCTCAGCATACCCGACAAAATTTCGATAGGCTTGCTTTCTTGTTGCCCAAATTCGGCCCAGTCCAAGCCTGCATGAGACGGAGGATCCTCAACAATGTCAATTCCCAAATTGTTGACTGCAGAACAATTGACCGGCCCACTCCAAATGAAATTGCCGGCAGTCTACGACTTCTTGAACACCCTACCAGACGGGCCAGACGGCATAATAATACGCTTTGGTAGGCGAATTCGGGTGAAGGAAGATGCCCTTCTTAAATGGCTAGCTGATGGAGGGCGCTAATTTGTGCGGAAAGGTGGCCGTCCTAAATCGCTGGTTCCGTTCAACTATAGAGATTGGCGCAAACGACACTTCCTTCTCCAAACTCTAGACCAACACGTCAAAATGCTTGTGGCGGAATATCGGCTGACAGGGCGGCCTGTCCCGACCGTGCTTGTCGCAGACACGATACGCGGGTGGGAGCGGAAGCGACAGGCAAGTCGGGAGTTTCTCGGGCTGCTTCTTGAGATCGCTCTGGCAAAATCGGACCAGCACTGGCTTGAACTCCGCAGCCTTCTGGCCCGGGCGCTGGGGCGAGAACCAGAGCAAGCGGTTGTAGCGCCAACGTCCGCACTGCCCTACACGGACGAAGAATACATAGCGATCAAAGAGCAGAACCTGTGGCACAAGGTCGACCCGTTCCGCTTGGCTGGCCGCGGTAGGGTGCTGGCAATCACCAGCGATGGGCCTGCCTCGCCACCAGTGCCGCTACCAGCCTTCGCTGACGGGGAAATCTCTGAGTCAGTCCGGCTCGGTGAGCGCGTTGTCTGCAAAGCTCAGCGAGACATTGAGGTAGAAGACATGGCTATCGGTCAGGGCCAGCTCTTCACCCTCGGGGTGACCCACTGGACAGAGCTTTGCTTGGCAAATCCACGCTTCTCGTCAGCAGTGGACCGCATTACCGCTCCAACCAAGTCCCAGGCGCTGGAAGCAGAGCGGCTGCCTGTCGTCCGACATACTCAACGTTCTTAACCGTTTTATCGCATTCTGGCGCGTCTTTTCCGCACCAGGCTACCAACCGCACACTCTAGTCACCGCCCTGCGGAAACGACATAGAGGAGTTGCAGATGAACATGCTGTCGGGTCTTCCCGAGGCCATCCCCCTGGCCAAATTGGGAGAGCTTTACGACATCCCGCCTGGCGCCTTGGCAAAGGTGCCGGATCGACTACCAAAGGGCTTTGCGTTCCGTATTGGCCGGCGCTGGATGGTCTTCGTGGAGAAAGTCCGCCAGCACCTCGAGGCCGGTGGCAGCCTATGAGCGCGGCACCTGAACTCAACCTAATGGACCTGCGCGCTGAATCTGCGCGGTTCTGCGAATTCGAACTTCCCGAATGGCGCTGGCTGACCACTGGCATCGTCGGCCAAGCGCGCTGCCTTCGCTGCCAAGGCGTGATTCAAGTCGACCTGACGGACCGTGTCAGGTTGGTCAAATGCCTGGCCGGCTGTGGGTCTTCCTGGACCCTCAAAAACTACTGCAGCACGTTCGGCCTGCCCGCGCCGCCTACTGCTGGCCCAATCAATTCATAACCCGAGCCTTGCTCTTGCCAAAAACACCCTGATCGATCGAAAGGACAGCAAAAACCAATGACCCACAAAAGACAGAAGGCCGCTGGTTCGAACAGCGACCTTCACAAAAACCAATTGACTAAGGTCAATTGTAGCATGGCTGCGCCCCCCAGGCGCAAGCTCTCACCAGAACAAATTTCTCAGGTCTTTGAAGCCGCTCTATGTAAGGTCGCTTCGCGGCCTCGCCCGACCTCATCGCCAGCCTATCACTGGCCCGACCTGGGCCCCGCGCCGGCTATCTCCTGGGCTTTGCCTTGGATGGGGGCCTGATGTCCGAGGGCAAACGAACCGGCGCCGAAGCCTCCAAGGACCAGCCTTGCCCAATCTGCGGGCAACGCTCCTGGTGCCTGCTGTTTGGAGACGGCGGGGTGAACTGCTATCGCGCAGACGGCCCCGGCAGCATCGAACGTCAAGATCGCCAGGGCCAAGTCTACTGGGTGCACCCGCCAGCGGAGGAACGCCCCAAGCCGACATTTCAGGCTACAGAAGCTGTCATTGCCGTCCGCGCAGACGCTGACAGGTTGGACCGCCTCTATCGTGAGCTGCAGTGTCAACTAAGCCTCTCTGCCGAGCACGAGGCCGCCCTTGTCGCGCGAGGCCTATCAATTGCTGCGATACGGGCCTATGGATTCAGGACTATGCACGCCGCAGCGTCCGTGCGTAGCACCATTGCTCAGCACATAGCCGGACTCTTTAACTTCTGGCAGGCGGTCCCAGGCTTCTACGCCCACGAGAATGGCACTGCTCGTCTGGCCGCCTCCTCTGGGCTCATGGTTTTCGGCTCCAATCTTCAGGGCCAAGTCATCTCGGTGCAGTTGCGACTGGACGAAGTCAAGGCGGGCGATAGCCGCTACCGCTGGTTTTCAAGCGCAAAGCACGGCGGTCCCGGGCCCGGCGCCCCAGCCACATACTGGCGACCTGCCACAACGAAGATTCTTCCTGGCGTCGTAAGGATCTGCGAAGGGGCGTTCAAAGCCCTCGGGTCGGCCGAACGCACCGGCATCCCCGCAATTGCAGCTGGCGCCGGCGTAGGCTCAATGGCGAGTAACCAGGTCGAAGAGATGCTGCGGGAGATCCAGCCGGCCACGGTCCTCTTTACGCCCGACCAGGACTTCTTCAAGCCAGAGGTCGCCCAGCGCATCCGCTCCGTGCTCGGCAGGCTCCAATACCTTCAGCAGCAGCTGGGCTTCGAGCTCCTCGTCGAGGTCTGGGGAGCCGAGTTGCCTGAAGACGCCCGACCGAAAGGCATCGACGATGCGATGTTGGCCGGTCTCGCCATCACCACTATGAAACCGGAGGACTACCGGCGGATTCTCCCTTTTTCAGAAGACGGCCCAGAGAGTGGCCACCCGCCAGGAGACCTCTTGGACACCCCAGAGCCTCAACTTAATTGGGAGAAGCCGGTCCCGCTGGACGCTCCAGTCATTAAGCCCAAATTCCCCATCGACGCACTGCCACCGCTGGCCCGTCGTTTCGCCCTGGCGGTGGCAGAAGCGTTTCAGGTCCCGGCCAGTTATGCAGCGAGCCTGGTGCTGGGGACGGCGTCGATCGCTTCGCTCAAGCGCCAAGTCGTGGATTGCGGCCGCGGCCCGGTCACTGCCCTAAACGAATGGTTCAACACCGTCTTAGAGAGTGGATCCGGCAAGTCAGGTTGTATGCACGTCGTGCTGTCTCCAGTTTACGCCTTTGAGCGCAAGCTTGTAGCTCGAGCTGAGACCCCGGAGGGCCAAACCAACGAAGTCGGCCTGGTCAGCAGCGATCCAACCCCGGAAAGCCTCGAGAAGCGACTGCACGCGAATGACGGTCGCTATGCCTGCTGCAACTCAGAAGCCGGTGACCTACTCTCGATTGCCGCCGGTCGATACAGTGCTACCAGCAAGTCAGGCGCCAACCTTGGAATCTACCTGAAGGGATTCAGCGGAGAGACGCACCGACCGGATCGGGTTCTTCGAGGAGCAACCTTCATCGAAGAGCCGAGACTGACGATGGTGCTCGCGCTTCAGCCCAGCGTATTTGAGCGTTTTTGCACATCCGTCGAGATGCGTGAGCGAGGATTTTGGGCCAGATTCCTCCTAGACAACCCAGACAGTTTGCTTGGCTACCGCAAGAGCGACCCCAAGCCAGTCCCCGCCGACCTGCGAGAGGCCTGGCACAACCTGATCACATACCTGCTCGGAATCGACCCTACCCGCGACGAGGAAGGACGGTTGCGGCCATACTGCATTCCAGTAAACTCTAAGGCGAGCGCCGTCCTGGGCCGTTTTCAGGAATGGTCTGAACGGGGGCTCCGCGCAGACCAATACTGGGAATCCTGTCGTGAGTTCGGCGCCCGAGCAAAAGAACACGTCATCAAACTGGCGGGCTTGCTCCACATTCTGGGAAATTTTGAGTCCGGGGCGCCCTGGGAATACGCCATTTCAGAGGAGACAGTTGAGGCCGCTATCAGGGTCTTCAGCTACTATGCCGAGCATATCCGCATAGTTTCAGGTTCTGCGTCTGAGCGTCGGCGTGACGTCCGCCTTGAGTATGTCCTCACGAAGATCCAGTCCAAGGCGGAATGGAAACAGACTTTTAAGGCCCGAGCACTCTGGCAGTTGGTCAAGGGCCGCGGCGGGGTCCAGTCCATGGACGACCTCAAACACGACCTAGCCCGCCTGGAGGAGCATGGCTTTGTCCGTCTGCTCGAAGGCAAGGGGCGCTCGCTCTCCTACGCGGTATCCCCTCACCTAACTTCCTCAGAGCCGCCCCCACGCCCCCAAAGTGCGGCAGAGCCTTTTGCCATCGGGCCAAAGTCCGGGGGCACCGCCGCCCCCAGTCCGTCCCCAATTCCGGAAAGTGGGGGCAGCGGTGCTGAGGACGATTTTCCTATTGAGGGCGATTGGGGACAGTTGGGAATTGAGTCGCCCCCTGAGTTTAGCCATACGCCAAAGGCATCCTACGAGGGTGGGGGCAATGGGGGCGCTTTTCCGGTGATGAGCAATTCCCCCGAGTTCGTGGACGTGGAGGACATGTTTTGATGAGCGTCCTGCAGAAGGCCCGCGAGGCCTCCAAGCTCACTCTCGCCGAGGCTGCGAAAAAGCTGGGCATATCCGCCGCCAACCTCCGAGCGCTGGAAGGCGAGGTCTACCTACCGCGTCCGACCGAGGCCGAGGCATTGCGCAAACTCTACGGCTCCGCCTTGCTAGCACCGGAACAGGGAGACTTGTTCGCATGAGCCCGCCACGACAGCCCATCAGCCCGCCCAAGCGGATCAAGACCACCCCCGCCCACCAACAAGCGACTGTGCAGTGCCCGACCTGTAGGGCCAATGCCCGACACGAGATCTACCGCAGTTCGCCGGATGGCGAGACCTGGGTGCTTAAGTCGGTGCTGCGGTGCCTGTCGGCCAGGCTACATCCCTGCCCCGCAGTCATCGCAGAACTAGGCTTCTCTCAACCCATCATGGTTGAGCCCAAAAACAACGATTTGAAAGGACACGAACCCGATGACCAATGACGAAGTAAAATTCCAGCTAACCCTGCGCGACCGCGCGCTGGGTCAAGTGCAAGACCTAATTCACGGTGTCTTAGACGGACTACGAGAAGGTGGCCTGACTGCCCCACAATGGGTGAGCACGGCAATAGCCGACCTCCGCCGGCAAACGGACCTCCTTGATAGTAAATGGAGCCTACCTAAGCACTCTCGCGCAACGGCACTGGGGTATTTGACCGCAGGCGACTGGCTGGCCAGCCATCACGGCAAGTCCCGGCCATCGCGCGAGGCCGTTGCCTTGAGTCGCCTTGCTCTCAAGTATGTGCGCCAGCACCATACGGCTTGCCCCTACTACGGCGACGGCGTGATGGAATTCATCAAAGGCAGAAGCATCGTGCGCTACTTTCACAAGTCCACCCTCGAGCACGTTTTCAAGAATGGCTGGACGCCCAAAACCGATGTATTGGTTGAGGCCCAGTGGCAACTCTCGATGCACGATGGCCCGCTCAAGCCTCCACCTCCGGTAAGCGGCAAAGTCAAGAAAGCGAGGGGCAAGTAATGGCCGCCGAACGCTCCTCCATTATGGGGGCGCGGATGGGTAGCCCCACCATTGCTCACGCACTGACGCCGGTCCCTGGACCAGACGATGTCGCCCACTTAGCCGCCGTTGGCTTGCTGCTCGGGTTCGGCCACGGCTGGCAGCCAAAGTTTCAGCCCGCTGACCGAACCCACGTAGCCAAAGCCAAGTCCATCCTCAAGGAGTTGGGCAAAGCGCCTATTCACCTCGAGGTGCGAAACGGCGGGCTCTACTACGGCGAGCCCGCTGCGGTATCGTTGATGGAACTGACCGTTCTAATAGCATGGCAAGCGCCGCTGGCTGCACTCCTAACCTCACCGAAACGAGGCCGAAGCTGTGGCTAGGAAGGCAGTAGCAACCAAGCCGAAAGCCGCGACGAGTAGCGACGAGGCGGGACAATCTACCAAGAGCAAGCGAGGCAGCAGCAAAATGACCGCGCGCAGCCCCGAGGTTATCACGATGCTACTCAGTGGCCAGACTGTCGACAAAGTAGCGGAAGCCTGCGGTGTCGCTCGGTCGACGGTCTATCGCTGGCTTGAAACCCCAGAACTGCGAGATGAACTGGGAATAGCCAAGCGCGCGGTCGTCGACCAGGTTGCCAACAAGATTGCAAGCGAGGCGGCCGAGATGGCCGACATCCTCGCCGAGATCGCCCGCAACGGGAACGACGAACGTGCCCGGGTCGCCGCTGGCAAAATCTTCCTCGATTTCGCCAGTCGCTATCGCAGCGACCTGGTAATGGAGAGCCGGATCGCAGCCCTTGAGAAAATCATCGAACAGCAAGGAGCGGAAGAACCCGAGTGAGTTACGCCGCCCGCATCGCTCGGCTCGAGAAAATCGTCAAGACCCGGGGGGCTGCGCCCTGCCCGGCTTGCCGGCAGAAAAAGAGCGCGGAAGCCACAGCCTCTTCTGACGCCAGCCTTGAGCAATGGCATTGGATTTGGGCGGCCGTATTCGGCGCGGATTCCGTGGCGTTTGAGTCCGCAATGAAAGACCTGCTCTGTCCGCGGTGTGGCCGCTGCGGCATCAGCTGGAGTGAGTGCGCAGACGCCTATTACTTGGCCAACCAAGACTCAGAAATTGAAGGAGAACAAGAGCATGAAACCTACGAATGATACCAACGCAAGCATCGTGACTGCGATCTGGGAGGCCGCAAGGCTGAGGGATGGCTGCAAAGCGGACCCAACCCTGGGTGGCTGCGCTACAGCAATTAGCGACGCATGGGACCAGGTCTTTGTCGCCCTGGTCGAATCGCCGCGACCGAACCCCGAAGAGCCAGGCAGCAGCGAAGACTGGGCCCGCCACCAGCCTCTCATTCAGCAGATGGCGGATGCGGTCAACGCCTGCATGGTGGCCGTGCGCAAAGGCAAGAATGACGCGGTCACCGCCATGCAGGCGAAGCTCGTTGAGCTCAGGGCGCAACTGAGCGCGGGTGCCAACCCCGTCCCACCAGCCATCCGTTTCGCCAGCAATGACCTACTTCGCGAAGCAATGGAGTTTGGCGACCCGGCCGTGATCGCCCAAGTCGGGGACATCCTGGAGCGCCATCAGCGCGCGGATTTTTCGGCACGAACCCGTCAAGAAGTGCACGCTGCTGGCCAGGCTGCGGCTCGCCAGCAGGCGGACTACGAGGCTGGTAAAGCTGCTGCCCAGGCCCGCAACAACCGCTAAATTTGGCCGACAGTGGCCGCTGAATGAACCTAAACCATCGAATGAAACGGAGACCCAACCATGTCACAACTGAATCAAATCAGAACCCACGTCATCAACCGCCTGGTAGGAGCCGGCACCCCGCCGACTCTGATGCAGGTCCAGTTGCTGTTGGCCCACATCCAGGCCTACCACATTTCCCAGTTCTCCCGACCGGCCTTCGAAGAGCGAATCGAACGGACGGAAACCGGCATCCGGATCCGGGAGGCTGGGGGGGATGCGGACGGCACGCACCTCAAGGCCGTCGACCTGGTGGCCCAGAGCAACTACAACGTGGACCCTTACAACCAGCGCCAAGCGGAGCTCACCCCTTCCGCTGAGAAGGCTGCAGAGTACATCCTTTTCACGCTGGGTGGGAAAACCGGATGGGACCTCCAGCAGAGGATTGTGGCCACCGAGGCTTGGCGCAACACGCCGGCTGGACCGAGGGGGACCCCCAATCACCTCGACTGGTCGGCCCTGGCCGCGAGCCTTTACCCTGCCGAAGCCACTTCGACCATGGCGGGCTGGTAGGCATGCCTGTCATCCACACGGCACACGACCCCGACCAGCGTAGCCTGGGGTATCTCCTGGCACACTGGTCGGGAGTTCTCGAGCCGGAGGACTGTCTGAGCATCACTCCGGACGGCTTGATGGCGGCCGCAGCCGATGCTCACGGCTGCTCGCTCGAACTGCGCGTGCCGGAGTTTCTCAAAGACGATCTGGAGTTTGAGGTAAACGGCCCTTCTGCCCGCGTCGTACTGCCGGGGCTCCAGTGCGTCATGGACGCCCGACACAAGACCCTCCCATGGGTGCCTGCTGTGAGCACTGAACTGCGCTGGGAATGCGACTTGAAGGTGCGACATGTGCAGATGGTTTTGCGCCTGACGGTCGATAACAATCAGCGGCAGTCAATGAAGACCTGGCGGGACGGTGCCGGATCTCTCCCCGCTCCTGATTTCGGCGGGCCCTTTGTCACGTTCTCGTGGTGGGGCAAGCCGCGCCGGCGCAAATGAAACCACGCGCCGGCTGATCTGCCAGCAGTTGAAGGGGTGGCACCTCTTTAGCTGCTGGCGCCAATTGTAATGGGAGCATCAGCGACCGCGGAGCCGGTAGCCTCGCGGTGTGGCCTCGATGAGGGCTCCGGCCTCTAGCAGAGTGACAACGTCCCGCTCGATCGCGCGCTCCGACACGTCAGAGGATGGCCAGCTCACTGACGTGCAGCTGCTCCTCAGCAAGTAGTTTGAGCACCCACAGGCAGCGGACGATCTTGTTCGTCTTGGCGGCCTCGGGAATGCGCATGGTTAAATGGATTTGATGACCTAACCTGGAGTCACCTGCTGGGTTGGGTCGTCAGAACCTTGTTCGTGTCAATAGTAACTACACGAACACCACCAGCCAAGCGGGTGCGGCATGCCTGTGGTGAACGACCTGGATGATGACCCTGAGCGAACGCATCCAGCTGGCCCGCACAGTCCTGACGGACGTCAGCGCCGCGGTTTTTGAGACCCTCCGACCACCAGCACGGGCGGCGTGCAAGCCAGTCGCTGGCCGCGATCCACGCAAGGTCCAGGCGCTGATGGCTAGCAAGGTTAGCGATCTGTCCTCGGAAGCTCACAACAGCAACGACTGGTCGGCTGCATCCAGGGCCAGCCGCCCGCAAATCGGGCGTTTTTCCGTGACCGGCTGAGTTGCCGGGTGACCAGGTGGGAAGTGGTCTTGGGCGACGACCTCTACATTGCGGCCTACGACAAGCGCCGGAAGAGCCTGGCCGGTCTGAAGTGGTTGCGCTCCATAACCGCTACGTCAGCTGGGAGCCCGACCTCACCTTGGTTTCAAGCGAGCGTATCGGCCTTTACGAGCCGTTTTCGACGGCGCCTTTTGAGCCTTGGTGAAGTTAAGCTCCGGCTTCCCCGTAAGGAATGCTCGGGAAATCAGACTTAAGCCGGTACGGAGAGTATCCCAGTTGTGGGTTCCACACTAAGTAACGATCCGTCAACTCTTTCCATAGATTCGTTTCGCACTTAAAGACCCAGCATTGACCTTCTACCGGCACGGGGAAGAGAATCTTCACTTCCATGTCCGGACCGAAATTGCCACCATAGTCTCCGATGCTTGCCAGATTGAATCGCGGATCGGCTTCGGCTGGTGCCGGTGGGTTGCTGAACCATCGTAGGGTGCGATTCAGGAAGCGAATGAATTCCTGTTCATTGTGGACTTGAAACCCATGTCGCTCGTGGTCCTCAAACGTCGATTGGGCATCTGCAGGTTGCTCGTTTGCCATTTTTCTTTCCCCTTAGAATCGTTGGCTCCGGCTTTAAGGCCTAGACCCTGCTCTCCTTTAGCCACGTGGCCAAGTTTACGAAACGCTCGTTGCGTATACGGGCTGTAGCTACTGAGCTAGCCGGCGGCCTGCGTTGGTGAGTGTCATACAGTGGGTCGGCAACTTTTGGGTGCCGAAACGGCCGCTGAATAGCGGACTATCCATAAGGTGCGCCAACCCAACCTCCCGGCTCAGGCCTGCAGTTTGCATAATCTGAGCGACGTCAAAGCGACCATCGTGAGAGTCCTTTCCCAAGTCGAGCGCTAGCTTCAGGAGCCTTTTTCTTGTCGCTTGGACCTCTTGGACGATAGGGTCATTGCCGTAGCTCTGCTCCACAAATTCAACACCCTTCCAGGTCAGTCTAGGCCGTTGGCCAGGTCCGTCGATCAGCTTGTCGCCTCTGAGGGCCTCCTGGATCGAGTGAGGGATCTGTGAAATCGAATTGCCCCCGAAATGGTCCCGGTAGGCCTGAAGTAAGTGTGATGTGCTCCCGTCAGTCATGGCTGCAGCTCCGAATCTAGTTTTTTTGCCTGATTCGTGCCGCTGGTCGGCACGCCTTTGACCACTTGGCCACGTTAGCCAATTTGCCCGTAGGTCGTGACTGAAGGAACTTCAACCTACTCGCGGAAAAGTAGAATCTGAACGGGCGAAAATTCACTGAGAGGCACTTTTGCTATGCTCAAGCCCGTCGAGCGAATTCTTCCCACCGTTTTTCACCAAGGTCATCTCTTTCGCCCCTGCATTCTCCCTTCCGCAAACCCACAAATCCAGTTGACGCTTTGTGTTGATTGTTCCGTCTTTGACTTGTGGAGTAAGGACATCGAGAACGACGACGATGCAAAGCAAATGTTGGATGAAGTCTTCCCGTCGATGCTCCACTTTTGGCGGGCCGTGATCCGCCAGGGCGGCCACCACACGGTTCTAGCCTTCCATGTCGGCAACCGTCAATACCGAGGTCGGGAAATCACTTGGAGCGCGCGACTGTGACGGAACGAAGCTACACCAAGAATTCACGGGAATTCCGAGACTCGCAAGACAGGGCGCTTCTCACAGTCAACCTCGTAGAAGACCTCTACAAGGTTGACCTGAAGCGCTACAAGGACGAGGATCTAGCGGAGGTATTGGAGGCCTGGAGGAGGGCAGCCGAGATTGTTCGCACTCGGCCTGGTCGACGGCCTAAACCTTGGCCGTATTGATGCGACTGTTTCGTCGACCGTTTTCGGAGTTGACTTTTTTCAGCACACCTTGAAAATAGTTACCGTGAGCGAGAAAAAAGTAAAGCGCGAAAGGCAGGCGGACCGCAAGCTGGAGTCGGCGCGATCCAGTCGCTGCCGGCTGTGTCAGCATGAGGACCGGCCACCGATCGAATCGCACATTCTCCCCACTTCATTCTGGCAGTTTGTTCGTCAAAACGGCCAGTATGTGGCGTTCAAGGATTGGTCCGGCCCCAAAGAAGTCAGGGAACAAAGCAGCCATCCTGAACCACTGATGTGTCGGGAATGCGACTCCAGTTTCAGTCAAATCGAGACTTACTGTAGAGGCTTGCTTTCCAAGTGGATCCGGTTCAACGAAAGCGTCTTGGGAGGGGCCCGGTTTGATTTGCCCCCTTACATTGAGGTGGACTACGCAAAGTTTAAGTTGTTTTGCCTACTGTCGATCTGGCGCTCGGCGCTTGCAGTTGGACCAGTATTTCGAAAGGTCCAGCTTTCCGAAAAAGTCAGCGACAGGCTTAGACGGATGTTGTTGGCTCGGAACCCGGGGCCGGCTACTTTTTGCCCGCTGGGGTTGCAGGTTGAGTCCTGCGGGCACCCATCCCGGGGATTCTTTCCCCCTGAGTCCCAATACCTGGCACACCAAGGCTTCCCCTCTGGCACCTATGGCTTCGAATGGTGCGGCTTTGGAGGTGCCCTGACCGTTATTGTTCGCGAGTCGCCCATACCCCCAGGCGACCACATGGTTGACTACTTGGATATTTCCGGTCGCCTACCCGTCACTCTGCGCGACAGCAAGCAAAGCCGCCATTTGCAGAGCATGCACCGAGCGATTCACGGGGTCTCTGCGGAGTAGCCTTCGGCCCATGCCTGGATCCCTGGCGAGTTTGCCATTTCCCCTGAGGCAACCTTGAGGAGCGATTTCCTTTAGCCAAGTGGTCACCATTTCGTGACGTCACGAATGCGATTTGAGGCCAGTGCGTAAGGTCCGCTTCCATCGTAAGCGACTGGATGCTGTGGTAGGTGGCCTGGTGTCCGCTCAGACCCAGGTGAAGGTCCCCTAAGGGTAATTCACCGTTTAATTACAATTCTAACCGTTTCATCCCGTCTATTTCCCACCGGGAGCGCGGCCGCAGAATCAGGGCGTGGGTAATGGGAAGGTTCCTCCTGGTTTCAGGCCTTCCGAGTCTGGTATCGGCTCGGAAGGCTTGCCCCGTTTTTTCCCGCCTGCGGATGAGCGAGGTCCACGGTAGTGGCCGCCACAACCGACGTAACCATAGCCTTTCTGGCAAAGCGGGATGCCAGTTTTGACAAGACGAACAAAGAGGTTCGGGATAGCCTCGAGACTCTTAAGAAGAGCCAGTCGGTCGCGGCCGCAACGGGTGATACTGCGCCGCTCAAGCTGGCGCAGGCGGAGGTGGCCAGGCTTGCCGCCCAGTTCGCTCGAGCCAAACGGGAGGCCGCGGAACTCGCCGCCCAAGTCAGCAAGCTCAGGGTTCCACCGCTCCAAATTCCCAGGCTTCCCGCCCCCGCCCCGGCTCCAACCGAAAACAGCACGGGTAGCCGAGGCCACTCCCCCAGTAGCGGGGTGCCGGCAGCGAGCAGGGGCCTTTATCGGCTGGAAGACCGAATTCAGGACGTTTCTTCCGCGAACGACAACAGCCGAGCGGCCGCCTTCGCTAAAGTCAACGTCGAGCTTTCACGCTGGGCGAGGAACAACCAGCAGTTGCTGAGAGATTCTCCTCAGCTTCAGGCCTCTTACACCCGGCTCGGCCAGGTAGCGTCCGCTGGCCTCCGCCAAATTGCGGGGAGTGCTGGCCAGCAGTTGGCCCAGATTCGCCAGCAAATTGCGGCATCTGGGCAACTCGGGACCCCCGCACTGCAGGCGCAGGGTTTCAACCAGGCCCTGCAGTCCCTGGGCCAGTTCAAGAAGGAAAACGCTTCCATCCTGGCTCAAAGTAAGGGTCTGCAGGCCGCGTTTGCGCAGACCGGCCAGGCGGCTCAGCAGGGCCTGAAGGGCGCGATTCAGCCCGCACAGATTGCCCTGTCCCAATTTAAAGCGGAGCTGGCGGGAGTGCTTCGCGCCCCAGCTGGCGCCCAGATTTCTGGCTTCGCCGAGATCGCCGCCAAGCTGCAGATGTGGAAAGCGTCCAACGCGGACCTTATCAACCAGGTGCCCCTCCTGAAGTCCGTGACTGCTGGGCTGACAGAGTCCGCCGTCAAAGGACTCCAGGGAGTCATCAGCTCCACCCAGCAGGTGGGGAACATACTCCAGAACCTGTCGCTGGGGTTTGCAGGTATCTCCGCAGTCTTCGGTGGCGCGGCTGCCGGTGTGCTCACCGTTGCTTCTTCATTTCAGCAGCTCGAGCAGAAGTTGGCCTCGGTGACTCGCTCCGCCGCGGCCGCCAGGGACAAGCTGGACTTCGCAACGTCGTTCGCCGCCAAGACCCCGTTTGACGTGCAGGGGGCGGTCGACGCCACTGCTATCCTCGAAGGCTTCCAGCAGAAGTCCGAAGATCTTCTGCCTGTTGCAGCCAACCTTGCGGCGGCCCTGGGTAAGTCGCTACCAGAGGCAACGATTGTTTTGGCAAAGGCCGCATCTGGATCGACCGAAGGATTCGAGCAACTCAGGAATTCTTACGCCGTTACGACCCGCGACTTGTTGGACTTCGGGGCTGTCCAAGGCGAAGTAGCTGGCACCCTGAGCCACGCGGGGAAAGACATTGAAGCGAATCGCAACGCCCTGATCAAGCTTGTGAACGTCAGGTTCGGAGACGCAATCGCTCGTCAGAGCGCGACTCTCGCCGGCGCCCTGAGCAATACGGGCGACGAGGCCTCCAGTCTGGCGAACAAATTCGGAAGCACGCTTCTCCCGATGGCCACCCTCGTTACCCGGGGGTTCGGTCTGCTGCTCGGCGCGGCCAACGCCATCCCTGCCCCGATAAAGGCAATCGCAGCGGCCGGCTTGGTCGCAACCGCAGGTGCTACCGCTCTCGCATCGGTGATCCTGGGCGTTGGGGCTGCCGCCCTGGGCAGCTTGGCCGGCCTGGCTCTGCTTCAGTCTCAGTTGGCCGTCACGGTGGCCGAACTGAAAGCCCTGGAGATAGAAGCTCCTCTGGCCAGTGCCGCTCTAAGCACCTTGAATGTTGGGGTTTCCAAGGCCGGGGCGGCATTCGGTTCGCTAAACGTGGGGATGGCCGCTGGCATTGCCGGTAATCTGGCCTTTGCCTCCGGTGTGGGCGCTATAGCCGCAGTGGTGGGCACCGTAGCGCTGTCGGCCATCAGCGACCTGGAGAAGGGCTACGTCGAACTGGGCGACCGCATTCGCGACTCGTCCCACGAATTCGCCGACGCCAACCGCTTCTTCCGGCAGGGGGTCAACATCCTGAACGATGCCGGCAAACAGGTCGGGGTCACCGTCCAAATCGTCGGCAGCGCCCGCCAGCAGATGGCCCAGATTAACGCAGCCTTCGCCAGCCTCTCAAACGACCAGGTCGTCGACGCTTTCGCTAAGGCTGGCATCGGAGCCAAGCAGCTGGATGACGAACTGAAAAAGCTCGGAGTTTCCTCGAACAACGCCAAAGAGCGTTTGAGGACGCTTGCCGAAGCGCGCAACGAACTGAACCGGGACATACCGCTGCTTAGCATCGAGAACAAGCGGGGGAGCCCGGAACGCTTCAGAACGGTCCAGAGCCAGCTGCAAGAAAATAGCGGCATCCAAATCGCAGATAAGGACGACCTGGATGCTCAGATCGCTTCTGCTCAGAAGTTCGTTGCTACTTTGCTTCAGGCGCAAACTGTCGCCCAAAAGGGCAAGCAGGCCTATGAAGAGATCGACAAACCGCTGGAGAAAGCTGCGACGAGTTCTGCGCTGCTGTCCAAATTTTTAGATTTGTCCCGCCAGGTCGGAACCACCCAGGCGCTATCGGTGGCCATGGAGTCGGTCAACAAGCAAATCGAGGAAAACTCCAAGAAGAGCAAAATCGGCACCGACAACCTCGACCAACTGATCACCCGCTTGGCGAATCCAGCCCTGCGTGAGACAGAACGTGCTGGCATTGAAGCCCAAATCCAGTTGATCCAGCAGCGCAACGCACTCGTCAAATCGCAGGCCGACCTGGAAGCGGAGGCCGCCAAGAAGGTTGTTGACGCGCAAGACCTGGCGTTCCGCCGGCGCAAGGCGCTGGGCGAAACTAACCTGCATGACGAGCTATACTTCACCCAGCAGAGGTTGAAGGCCGCCAAGGAGGGCACTGATGAAGAAGTGTCCCTCCTGGAACGCGCGGCCGCGCTGCGCGAGCAGATCCAGTCCAAGCTGTCGGAGCAAGCGAGCGCTTCTCTGCGCAAACAGTTGGACGCCTCCCGGCAACTGGTGCAAGATGCGCAGGCTGGAACTGGGAGCCTGAGCGTCTCCGCCGCGCTTGAGAAAGCGCAGAAGGACACCGAGAAGTGGGCTTCAGCCAACAAGTCATTGCTGAAGCAGTTTCCCGAGTTGCAGGCTGAGCTGGACCGCTTCAACTCCTCCAACGCGATTGAGCGGCAGCGTGAGCATAGCAAGGTGCTGAAGGACAACCTTGAGGGCATCATACAGCCGATCCAGACCGCTATCAGTGAATCGACCACCGGGGAGCAGAAGCTGTCAGCCGTTTCGAACGGCATCCTTGCAATTCAGCGCGCACGCAAAGCCGGCCTGTTGGATGAGGCGGCCGCCCAAAGCCAGCTCAACAGCCTGAGCAGCCAGAAGATTGCTCTCGAAAAGCAAATCACGGCAGAGAAGCAGCGACAGAAGCTGGACTCGATCAAGGATAACGTCCAGATCAACGTGGCCGACTCGGTAGGTAGTCAAGCGCAGTTGAGCGCCGTGGTGGCCGGTATCGACCAGGTGAACCGCGCCCGCGACGCCGGCGACATCAGCGCCGAGCAGGCCAAGTCCACACTCAACGACCTGACCAGGCAGCAGCTGGGACTTGAAAAGCAGATCGCCCAAGAGAAGGCTCAGGCCCAAATCCAGATTGCTGGCCAGGAAGCCGGACTGCTCGATCAGGAGCTCCAGATTCTACAGATTCGCAAGGACGCGGGGGAAGATGTTGAGGGACAGATTACCGCCGCCCGCGAGCAAGCCCTGACGAAGCGGCTTTCCATCATCGACCAAGAGCTTCAGGCCGCGATCGACGCCGGCCAGGACGAGGTCAACGCCGCCAAGCAGGCCTCGCTGAAAAAGCAGGCTCTCATGAATCAGGAGACCATTGCCGAAGCCCAGGAACTGCAGAAGCGGAAGAACAACGCCAACCGCATCGGTGGTTCGCGGTCCCCGATTCTATCTGGTGAGGAAGCTTTTGCAGACCTCGCCTCGCTAGACTTCAGCCTGGATATGACAAAGGCTCCAGTCCGCAAACGCCCGACCCTTTTCCCCAGGTTGAATAGCCAGCCGACCAGGCTGCCAAAAACCGAAGTCCCAGAGACCCGGCTCTCGCAGATCAGGAACGACGCTCGGCGGAACTTCACCCCGCCCCAGCAACTGAGCGACCAAATCAACCAGGCCGAGAGGGCCAAGAAGGAAGCACTGCAAGAGGGCGCATCCAGGGGTGCCCAGGGAACGCGCGGACAACAGGGGCAGGGCGGCCGTCAGACGATCAACTACAACGCCACCGTGAATGGCACACAGATCAGCGCCAGTGACAGCAGGTTCAGAGATGCCGTCATCACGGTTATCAAACGGGCTCACGGTGAGGCCAAGTTCAAATACGGAGTATGATAAAAGATGCTTTTCAATGACGAACTGAAAATGCTTTACGACCAGCGCCCAAGCGAAAGGGACGACAGTCGCCGCCGCGCTCCATCTAAGCTTGGAAGCACCGAGGGGAGCACAGGCGCCGTCGTGAACGGCCAGGGGTCGGCCAACGTGCCGCGGGTTGTCGGAGGACGAGTCCCAACAGGCGTCTCTCTACTCACCATGCCGTGTGGCAACGGTCGCACGGCGATCGGTGCGGGCGGCTACTACGCTCCTCGCACAACCCACACTCCGCCACCCGAAGACCCGTAGAGCGACCGGGCCCGTCCTAAAACGGCATCCGGCAGCGGCCGCGCAGGTGGTAGCCCCGCCCGCTGCTATCGATCACGGCCCCGGCCTCTTTCAGTGTCAGGATGTCCCGTTGGATGGCCCGCTCCGACACGTCGAACAGGATGGCCAGCTCGGAGACGTGCAAGGGCTCTTCCGCCAGCAGCTTCAGGATATGCAGGCATCGCACTGTCTTGTTTGACCTGGCGGCCGCCGGGATGCTCACCGTTCGACGATTGCCCGCCACCGCTGACCTACCCTGCCAGCGGTCAGCTTCCCCAGGGCTGTCTAGTAGAACCTCCAGTGAAAACCATAGGCCGGCAGTGTCACCTGCCGGCCCACGGAAGGAAGTCCCGATGTAGACGTTCCTGCGACTGGTACTCGTAGTTGTCTTCAGCCTTTAATAAGCCAACCGGCATATTAAAGGATAGCAGCGGATAACACCCTGAGTCTCCCGGTCGCAGCCGGGAGGCTCTTTTCCAGTTACCACGGAGGTGCCTGTGAACCTTTGCTTTCCCTGAGTATCCCCTGGTAACATTGACAATATGGACGTAACGGACCGACTGGCCGCCCTGGAGGCCGAGAACGCGAACCTGCGCGAGAAGATGGCCCAAATCCTTGACCGGATGGAATACCTGGAGGACAGCCTCGACGCGCATATAGGCCTCCAGGAGTTTAAGGAGGCAGGGGAGCCGGCCGTCCCATTCAGCCAGCTGGCTGCAGAGATGAACTCGGTGTTCATATCGGTCCGCGGCTTTACGGGCGAGTTCGCTGAGAACAAGGAAGTGGCCGCCCAGCTCCGCGAGGATGCCGTCCGGCCGGCGCTCACATCGGGCCAGCGGCTGACCATTGACTTCGCCGGGGTGGAGATGGCTACTCAGGGTTTCGTGCACGCACTGCTGGCCGATGTCATCCGCGCCTTGGGCTCTGACGTGCTTGACCTGGTCACCTTCGAGAATTGCTGCCCCGTCGTCCAGTCTGTGGTGAAGCTGGTTGTGGAGTATTCTCAGGGTGGCAGCAGCGGTAACTAAGCTGAATTTGAGATTGGCAAGATAGATTCTACCAATGCCTGCATCTGTTTGGGTTTCTGGCTGGTCCGGGACTTATTAATCAAAGGTGATGGGATATTCGGGTCCTTAGCTTGCTGGGACTGTGTTCACTTTAAAAAATTTTGTGTACCAGGTATTGTGAAGACGGTGGACTAATAGTTCGCCAGGAGGTTGCCATGGAAACTCGGAACAGCGGTCTTTCTCACAATGTCACGGAAATGCTCAGGGTGCCGGAGGAACAACTCACACCTGAGTATGTCTTTAATCTCATGCATCAGCACAACCAAGGTCAATCAAATTCGGGCCAGGATCAGAAGTCAAAGCCAGTCGTGGTTGTTAAACTCGGCAATCGCACCTAGATGAATTGGCAAGAGGTTCTTAACGAGGCTCATAACCTGGGAAGCACCAAAGACATTCTACGCCGTCGGTTGATTGGCGAGATGGCGGGCTATACCAAGCGAAACGTGATTACGTACTACAGCGGTTGGCTGCAAAAGGATGGCCTTCCAGTTGACTTTGGTATCAATGACTCCGACATGAATGGCTTCATGGCTTGTATCCACGGTCTGGAGCGGGACAAGGGACTGGATCTGATCTTGCACACACCGGGAGGCAGTCTCGCGGCAGTGGAAGCGATCATCAAGTATCTTTGCTCGATGTTCGAAGACATTCGTGCCATCGTTCCGCAACTGGCCATGTCGGCAGGGACCATGCTTTCTTTGTCCTGCGATTCGATCCTGATGGGTAAGCACTCGAGTTTGGGGCCAATTGATCCTCAGGTCAACGGCCTTCCCGCTCATGCCATCCTCGAAGACTGGAACAAGGCTCGGGCAGACATCATCTCCAATCCCAACCTTTTCCACGTATGGGAACCCATCTTACGGAAGTATACCCCGGCTCTGATCTGTGAGTGCACGAAATCCATCGCCTGGGCCGAAGAAATAGTGAAGGATCGGCTGCAAAGCCGAATGCTGTCTGACGCAGTCGTGAAAGAAGCGCTAGCAGACAATATTGTCAAAGAGCTTGGTAGTCACGAACTCACGAAAAATCACGGTAGACATATCGACATCAATCGGTTGCAAGCGCTTCAAGTCAAAGTCGAGCCACTGGAAGCCGACAACGACCTGCAAGACAAAGTCCTGTCTGTGCATCACGCTTCTTTGCTAACGCTCACGTCCAGCAACGCCTTCAAAATCATTGAAAACCAAAAGGGCTGCAGCTATGTAATGTCTGCAGAAGTGTAGCGGCCTTCAACGAAACGGACGTTTCGTTGAAGCCGGCCTCGGCAAATGAAAAGAGCCCGGCAGTTATCCGGGCTCTTTTTTAACCAGGCTGGTCTGCTTCCACGGTAGGAGCAACCAACTCCGCCAACGGGGGCTTTGTCGCTACATCCAACAGTGGGGGCCTGGCAACCAATTCTGAGGCTCTCTGAGTTGAGGGCTCACAGTTGGCCACCTGGCCGAAGCGGGAACGAGGTTGCTTTTTCATTTTGGGACCTTTCGGGCTTATTGCCATCCAGGTCTCAGCTCCCCATCGGGCACCCGTTGGGGCTATTTGCGGGTTTTAAGGGACCCGTCACCCTCCGTGCCACGCCGCGCCTCATCGCTGAGTCGCTGGCGGGCCCCATCGAAATGGGACTTCTCCAGCCTACCATTTTCTAATAGCACGTGTGTAGTCTTCAGGTCGGGTAGGTTCGAACAAACAGACGGACTGAGGCCAGCATGACCTCGATTTTGGCTTTGTCATACTTCGTATAATGCCCGTGCGCCGCGTCATTTCGGAGACCCAACAAGTAAGTGACGTTTTTCTGCTCAGTCTTGTCGTAAACCGCTGCCGTAGCCGAAGCTAGTTCGGCATTCAGCCCATCTGCTTTCTTCGCCGACCCGTCGGGCTTCTCAATCTCGATACCGTTCTTTGTGGCCAGGGACTTAAGGTGCTGCTCCAACACGGCTCCAATCATCACTGCCGCTGCATCCTTGTATCCGTTCGAAAGAAGTTCATCCGCTTGTTCGAGATAATCGCCAGCGACCTCGGCTCTCAGTAGGCTCTCCACCGAATCCAGGCAGTCGTCACTATAATCTTCCCTCAAGGCCTTCAATACGCCGACCAAGCTCTCCAGGGCAAGGTCTTCAAAGCCTGACTTGAGCGCTGCCTTTGCAGCGGATAGGTATCCGCTGTCCCTGGGACTCATACGGCGGACCGTTTCCACACCCAAGGTTTTGGCGATGGCGAATACGTCTCCATACTCACCACCTTGACGAACTCGTGACAAAGCCTCACCGACTCGGCGAATAGCTCGATCAAGTTGTCCTATCACAGCTGTTTTATCCACACTACCTCCAGATCTAGTCACGCTTCTGCCGCCTGCTCGGCCTCGCCCGTCAGTGGGAGGTCGCCACTGGTCTCCTCGACCACGGGCTTATGAATCCCATGGTCGGCCAGTGGGCCGCCCTTGGTGGCAAATGAAGAACTGGCGAACGAACCGTGCCTTTCGATATCTTCTTTGACCAGGCGCTGAACGTAAGGACGAGCCCCTTCCGGGTGATTCTTGACGTGCTCATATATGGCTGGCTCCAAACGCAGACCGAGCAACGGCGCGCCACGGTCGTGATCGCTTCTCTTCGGGTAGACCCGGGGTCGACCAGGGCCTTTTTCTTCTGGCAACATCGCCTCCAAAATTTGCGTTAACACATATTGACAGTTTGCGTTAACACATACTATTATGAGCTTACACCAAGCAGTAGTGGAGGGCAATCGAAAATGGCTTCGCATTTCGTTTCCAGCAAGGCTCAGCGTCTGAACCAGGGCAACCGAGTTGTGATGCTGTCGACCTTTCGGGCGATGGTCATCGGCGATTCCGGCACTTACGACGTGCAGCAGTTTGGTGGCCGCTGGCGCTGCAACTGCAAGTGGGGTGTGACCTGCGCCCACCGCGGCCCGTGCTCCCACGTCCTCGCCGTCCAGGCGGCCACTCCTGAGAACCAGGCGGCTGTCGCCCCGCTGGCCGCCGTCCTCAACGCTGGCCTGGCCAAGATGCAGGCCGACGCCCAGGCTCGCCTGGCTGCCGACAAGGCCGAGCTCGAGGCGCTGTTCAAAATCGCCTAGCTACCACAGGGTGTGCGTTAAACGCACACCCTTATGCACACACCAAGGGGAGAAATACCGTGAAAATCGTTGCGTATTGCAGGGTCAGCACTGAGGAACAGGCCTCCCAGGGGGTCAGCTTGGCCGCACAAGAGGCAAAAGTGCGCGCCTACGCCGACCTCTATGGACACGACTTGGTCGAAGTCATCGTGGACGCTGGCGCCAGTGCAAAGACACTAGATCGGCCGGGCTTGGCCCGGGTGCTCGGCGCGCTGGAGGCCAACCAGGTGGAAGGCGTCGTCATCCTCAAACTCGACCGCCTCACACGCTCGGTGCGCGACCTCGGCCACCTGCTCGAGACCTACTTCCAGAAGCACGCGCTGCTGAGCGTGATGGAGCAGACCGACACTTCCACCGCTGGCGGCCGCCTCGTCCTCAACCTGCTGATTAGCGTCTCGCAGTGGGAGCGGGAGGTCATCGGAGAGCGGACCAGCGCCGCTCTCCAGCACAAGAAAGCGCAGGGCGCCAAGCTGGGCCCGCCCGCCCTGCTGGACGAGGCCACCATCGGCCGCATCCGCGATCTGCGCAGCCAGGGCTTGTCGCTACCTCTCATCGCCCAGGCGCTCACCGCCGAGGGTTATGCCACGAAACGGGGCGGCGCCTGGCACCCGTTCACTGTGCAGAAGATTCTCAAGCGGGAAGCGGTGCCCACGTGAAAGCCGACTCGCCGCGGCAGCCGGCGAAGCTCGAGGCCATCGAAGAGCAGGTGGTGGCGATGCTGGTGAGTATCGGGCTGCCAGCTGCTGAAGCAGCGCACCGGATCAACCTTTGGCGCGCCCGCCAGCACGACCTCGAAGGCCAGGCCCTGGAGGCCATTTTGCCTGGCCTGACACCTGACCAGCAGGACCAGGCCGTTCTCCGCTGGGCGCTCGAGGGCCAGCAGCTGGAGGACAATCTTCGCGCCGGCGCTTGCGCCCTCGGACTCGATCTGCCCGACTAAGCCCTGGACTTGAAGTCCATCCCTTTCCCCACCTTGGCTTTGCCATGCCCAAAAAACAAGGAGGTTCTATGTCTCATTCCACCATCAACACCAGCAAAGGAGCCCATTCCCTGTGACGACGCTGAAACCCAGTCCCGCCCCGACCGCCGCCGAGTTCGAGCAAGAAGCCGAGAAGCTGGTGGGCCGCTTCGACCCGGACGCTCCCGCCCGCCTACACGCCTTCGCGCCTCCGACGGCACCGCTGACCCGCCCGGAGGAGATCGAAGACGATGAGCCTGGAGCGCTTCAGATTGCCCGTTATCTCTTGAATCCGGAACTTGATTTGTCCGGCAGCTTCGAAGACTTGTCAGAGGTAAGACTCCCCGTACGACGCTACCTTTCCAAATTCAACTTGGCGGACCAAATCTGGATCCGGAACCCTCTCACTGGTGACCTCCAGGATCCATACCTGAACTGGGTGCCCCACGACTTCAGTCTGCGTCACGAGTCGCTTCACAAGGAATACCCCAAGCCGCACGAGCGTGAGGAGAGCCGGCGCGGGCTCGCGCTTGAGCACCTGAATGAGGCTTTGACCGAACTTCACGAGCACATCACAGACAACGACTTGGGGAACGGCCGGCTGGTGCACGCGGTGGCCACTGCCTACCGCGGGGAGATCCGCCGCTTGGTGGACTACCTGGACCGGGGAGCTCCCGCGGCCAGCCCGGAAGATGAAGCTGGCATGTCGATGATTCTAAAGCGGGATGCACAAAAGATGGCGGACGCAGCGGAGTCGGGATATTGGCGCGGACGCAAAGCACACAAGCGCTCTCTGCTTATGCACGACATGTTGCGTTTGATGGGTTTCGAGGTTGTGGATGGCAACTTGGGTTTCGACTGCAACTTCGTAGTCGACACCAGGCGCAGGGTGGTAACCTTGGCCACAGGCCTGGACTCCGGCGAGCGGACCTACGCCAAGGCCCGGGCCATCGCGCTCATCCGGCTTTGCCTCTACGACCTGAACTCAGGCGAAAACCTGGCCGCAGTGCAGCGGCAGATGTCCGACTACGTGTTTGAATTGCTACTCCCCGAAGCTGACATGCGCGCGGCGGTGAAAGAGTGGAGCAACCTCACCCCGGGCCGGCTGGTGCAGACCGTTGCCCGTGAATTCTTCGTACCGAAGCGATTGGCCAAGGCCCGGCTTGAGTCCCTCGGCTTTCAGTCTGAGCGAGTGGAAGCGGCCTGATGTTGCTCCGGCCCTGCCGTTCCCCCTGAGGGTGGAATCCAATTCCACCCTTTCCAAAGCTTGGAGGTAAAATGATCGAGCCGGACTTCGCCGCTGTGCAGCATGCCCTGGCGGGTATCGAGGACCAAGTGGCCGCGCTTCGGGACCAACTGGCAGTCGCCCAGGCCCGCGAACAGGCCGCCCGGTCGGCTCTCGCCCAGCTGCTGGAGGCCGTGGCCTACCTCGCAGACATTGACGACGGACTGGCGGAGGCCAGTGCAACCGCTCAACGCATTTTGGATCAGCTTTACTCTGGCGTAGAGTAAGGAAACCGGGCTGGGCTTCGCCCTACGCGCGAGTTCAAATCATGTGAATCCAGTTCACTCGAACAAGGGTTTGTGTAAATTAAAATAACAGGAACGGGAGTAGAATCAAAGGAGGGCACCATGTCCAAAGACTCCCCAGACCTGTTCTGGGCCAAATACTCCCACCACAGTGGATCCAAGCTCCACATCCAGCTGTTCCAGCGAGACGAGTGCTTCGGCCGAATGACCGTCGCAGCTGCACAAGCCCTTGTCGAAAGCCTGCAGGCCGCCCTCAAAGCAGCGAGTTCCGAGCCGGGCGCTCACAGCGTGCCCGACAGGGCTCCCAGGCCCAAGCCCGAGGCGAATCCCGGGCTGCCCACCCTGGAGGATATGCCGCGGTTGGTGAGAGCGGAAGACCTGGTTGGCCCGCTGAAGATGCCGCTCGGTGGCGTCTACAACTTTCTCAAGAGCGTGCCCGAGAAATTCCTTGTCCGCATGGGCCGCCGCCTGCGGGTCAAAGAGCGCGAGTTTCTGGAGTGGGTTGGCTCGGGCTGCCCGCGATAGCTGCGGTGTGATTCCAAATCACGTCCTGTCCAAAGGATGGCAATTGGATTGCCATCCTTCCTATTGCGAGGGGCAGAACTGGATTCTGCCCCTCGCTGGCAGTCGAACGCGCTTGCGGGAGGGGCGGCCTGCCTGGTCGGGAACTTCCGTTCCAATCTCACCAACAAAAAGAGCGGCCCCTTATCGCCCTGGAAAGCTCGGGAGCCGCTCGCGCCGTCTTTGACAGCTGAATGCCCTCCGCCGGGAATGGGACCCCGGACGGAGTGGACCAGGTCGCCCTCTGGTCGGTCTCGGCCAGGGGGCTCCTGCGTGTTTTTCGCTGCCGGTGTCCAGACGGTGTCCAAGCTCGAAAGCTGGGCCCGAAGTTGCCCGAGGTAACCCTTCAGAATTTCTTCAGAGATCCCCGAGGCCGTCTTCAAGATCCCCGCTTACTATCGAGACATGAGCACTACGACGTTAGCACCGGAAAGCGCAGTGGCGGGAATGGGAAGGAGTCGAACCCTCCTGACCCTTGCGAGTCACATCAATTTTGAAGACTGTGGAAGCCACCGGGCCCCATCCACTCCCGCAAGTGGATTTCGCATCGCCAACACAGGGTTCCTGGGATCCGGTCAAGAAACGGCCGCTCGACATGAGGAGAGTAGACTAAGAGTGGTCTCTCCGGAACAGTATCAGGATTTCCAAGAAGAAGCCCTGGTTCATACGGATGCCCTCTACCGTTACGCGCGGCGCCTGACCAACGACGCCCGCGAAGGCGAGGACTTGCTGCAGGAGACATTCCTGCGCGCCCTGCGTTTCTGGCATCAGTATCAGAAGGGCACCAACTGCAAGGCCTGGCTTTTTCGTATCATGCGCAACCTGAGCATCAACCGGGCTCAGAGCAAGGCGCGCAACCTGGTCAGCGATTCGCTCGAGGATACCGAGGAGTGGTCACTCTACGGCAAACTGCACGATCCGGAGGCTCTCAAAGACGACAGTCCCGAGAAACGCTTCTTCGAGCAAAATTGGTCCAAAGAAATCGTCGAGGCCATGGCCAAGTTGCCCGAAGAATACCGCTCAGCCATTATCCTGTGTGATGTGGAAGGCTTCGCCTACCAGGAGATCGCCGACATTCTCGATATCCCCATCGGCACGGTGCGTTCCCGACTCAATCGCGCCCGCACCCGCCTGCAGCAGATGCTGCTGGGCTACGTGCAGGAGAATCACCCCGACTTGCTGGTCAAGCGCGACAAAGAAAGTCCAGAAAAGCAAAACGAGAGTCTCTGAGGACTCTCGTTTTCCTTCGGCTCTTCGCAGTCTAACTGAAGAGAACGACGTCCGGCTTCTTTTCGTCCTCGCGCACAATCTGGATGAAGTACTCCATGATCTGACGAGCGATGGGCAGCACGTTTTCTTTGAGCAGACGGGCGACGGCCTGGTTACCCGTGCACTCGAAGCGGGTGACGACGGCGGAGATGGCTTCATCGGTGAGCCATTTCTTGGAGTCGATATAGTAAGCGGCTTCGAAGAAATACTTGTTCTTTTTGCCGGCGTCGGGGCTGTTGCGCACCTGAATGTCACGCAGCAGGTCGACGTGGGGGCCTTCCTTCAGCTTCCCTTCGATGACTTCTTTGTTTTCGGAATAGGGGGCGGAGACCACCAGACCGTTGCCTTCACCAATGACGGTGCTCTTTTCGAAGGCGAAGGTCTTGGCGCTCTGCACGTCCAGGAAACGCAGACCACCGAGCTTGGTGGGCGATCCCTTGGCGACGTATTCGGCATAGATTTCCGTCAGGACGACGTCGATCTGCTCGGCAATGCGGCGCAAATCAATTTGGCTGTTACTCATACTGGTTCTCTCCTCAAAATGGCCTGGAAATATTCCCCGCTTACAACTGGACCAAACGCGCATCCTCAATTCCGTCCAGCGCCTTGATCTCCCCCATGACGGCATCGCTGGGAGTTTCATCAATGGACATCACCATGACGGCGTGGGTGCGAGGCTGACTGCGACCCAACTGCATTTCGGCGATATTGATGTCGCTTTTCCCCAGCAGGCTGCCCACGCTGCCCATCACACCGGGCCGGTCGGTCTGCCAGGTGATCAGCTTGGTGCCCGAAAGCACCACCGAAATGGCGTGTCCATCCATTTCCACCACCCGGGCTTCGCTGGTGCCGAAGACGGTGCCCCCCAGAGTGCAGGAGCGTTGGGCTGAGCGCACGGTCACTTCCACCAGACTGGAGTAGGTGGAATGACCACTGGTGCTGCCCTCGCTGACGTTGATGCCACGATTGCGCGCCACCACGGCGGCGTTGACGTAGTTGACGGTTTCGGGCGAACCGGCGGCCAACAGCCCTCTCAGTAGAGCCTTGGTCAGGAAGCGCGTGTCGGTTTCGGCGACTTCGCCACGATAATTGACCGTAACGGCGGTCACCGGACCGGATACCAGAGACTGCGCGAACTTGCCCATGCGTTCGGCCAGGCCCAGGTAAGGCTTGAGGAAGCTCATCGCCTCGGGCGGGACGTAGGGAATGTTGACCGCGCTCCGCGGAGCTCCGCCCCGCAAAACTTCCAAAATTTGTTCGGCCACATCGACGGCCACACGCTCCTGCGCTTCATGGGTCGAGGCGGCCAGGTGCGGAGTGGAGACGAAGTTGAGTAACTCCAGCAAAGGTGTGGGTCCGACCGGCTCCTGAGCGTAAACGTCCAGGGCGGCCGCGGCCAGTTTCCTGGCTTTGAGAGCCTCGTAGAGAGCGTTCTCGTCCACGATGCCGCCGCGGGCGCAGTTGACCAGAATCGCCGTCGGTTTGAGCATGGCCAGCCGAGTCGCGTTGATCAAACCGTCGGTTTCGGCGGTCTTGGGCATGTGCAGCGTAATAAAATCGCTGCGCTTGAGCAGCTCGTCGAGTTCGACCTTCTCGGCACCGCGTTCTTTGGCGAATTCTTCGCTGATGAAGGGATCGTAGGCCAGGATCTTCATACGGAAGGCAGCCGCGCGTTCGCCGACTTCGCGACCGATGCGGCCGAAGCCCACGATACCCAGAGTCTTATTGTAAAGTTCAAAGCCGGTAAAGGTCTTGCGATCCCATTCCCCGGCTCGCATGGAAGCTTGAGCCTGGGGAACCCAACGGGCGGCGGCCAGCAGCAGGCCGAAGGTATGCTCCGCAGCCGAGATGGTATTGCCTTCCGGCGAGTTGATGACCATGATCCCTTTGTTGGTGGCCGCCTCCACGTCGATATTGTCGACGCCTACACCGGCTCGTCCGATGACGCGGAGTTGAGTCGCTCCCTCGATAACCTCTTTGGTTACTTTCGATTGGCTGCGCACGATCAGAGCGTCAAAGCCAACCAATTTGGCGGCCAATTCAGCCGGTTTAAGACCGGTAGCCACTTCCACTTCGGCTTCTTTACGCAGGCTATCGACGATGTCTTGCGGCAATGGGTCACTGACTAAGATTTTGGCCACGGGTCCTCCAGGCGAACATTTGCTTCGGGCCTGTCCTACGCACACAGCCAGGCAGTTCCTTCTGGGAAAACCCCTACCCTCTGGACAAGGTCGAGACATCCCACTATACTACCGGTGGCCTGAACCAGGAGTGATGGCCGAGCGGTTTAAGGCGCACGCCTGCTAAGCGTGAGGGTCCACAAGGCCCGCCAGGGTTCGAATCCCTGTCACTCCGCCACAAGGTGTCCTGAAGGGCACCTTTTTTATTGCACGAAACCAGGCCCATGCTTATCCAAAAAGGCGACGTACTGGTGATTGGAGGCTCCCTGGAGGGTGCCCTGATCGCGCGTGCTCTGCATCGCTCGGGACAGAAGGTATTGCTTCTGGAGAAAGGCCGGCCGCGCGACCCGGATACCCCCTATGACCGCTGGGTCTGTTCACCCTTCTTGTACAGCGCCGCTCAATGGCAGTGGATTCGCGATAGCCAGGCCTTTTGGGAAGAGGAAGGCGGTCTGAGTTTTCACGACGGCGCGGCCCTGGCTCCACGCGAGAGCCCTTCCTGGGAACGATTGGTGGAGCTGCAGGAAAGTCATCGAGTCAAGGGACCGCCCCTTGAGGCAGGACTGTTTCGCGAATTCAAACTGAGCGGCGAAATCGGCTCCATTTATATGGAGAAACTGCCCAGCCTGGATGTGTCCGGCCTGACCGAACGGCTTTGGCTCGAACTACAACGGGCAGGGGCGAATCCATATGCCGACACCGAGGTCCGCCAGATCGACTGGGAACACGAGTGGCCGACAGCTGTGAGCCGGGACACGATTTTCCGGGCCAGGCGCCTGATTCTGACGGCCCCCAGCCTGTTTCATCAGGAAAAGCATTCGATTCAGCAATATTGGCTGCAGGGGCAGCCGGAACTGGAGGATCGGCGGCCGCTACCCCGCCCGGCCCTGTGGATTCACTATGCCAAAGCCCCTGTCTATCTGTGGCCGGGCTCCTCGAGTTGGGGTTGGACGCGCCTGCACGAGGCGGAGCCGAACGAGGAAACTTTTTTGCGCGGCATTCCCGAGCGCTGGCTGCGCTGCGCCGTCAATGATGTGGCTACCTACGAATTGCGGGTGGATCAGGCCGCCATGGGGTACCATCCCTGGCGCCGCGACTGCCTCTGGCTCAGCAAACAGGGCCAGCAGAACTGGCCCTGGTTTCCCCGCCTGATCGAGTCGCTCATCGACCCCACCAGCCAGTCCTTATTGATCCAGCCGGAACACCGGCCGGAACCGGTCGGCCCCCTGCCGCTCTAAGCTGGGCGATCTCCGCCGGTGCCGATGGCCAGGAAGTCATCGGCAAAACGGTGCTGGTAGGCCTCCAGCAGGCGGTCGACGCGTTTGCTGTCCTTGCTGGCCACGGTCATGGCCAAGTGGTAGTCCCAGACATGGCTCCAGGTGACTTCCTCGTCATCGTATTCCGAGAGGTCGGGGGTTTTCTGGCGGGTGAGACAGACAAACAGACCCCCTTGAAGGTCTTTGGAGGCCTTGACCTTGTAGGGCTTGCCGGCGGCGGCGGCCAGCTCCACCCGGGCCCATTCCACCCACAGATCCACTCCGCGCGTCTCTTTGACCAGGGCGTCAATATGAGCGCCGCCCACGCGGGCAGCGATTTCCAGGAAGTAGATGGAGCCGTCCTCGGCCTCGATGTATTCGGCGTGAGTAACGCCATGTTCCAGACGCAGGGCTTTGATCAACTCTTCATTCAGCTTGTGGACCCTGGCGTAGGTGGGATCTTTCTTTTCGATGGTACGGGATGAGAAAACGCCGCCGTCGCGCCAGATGGAGAAGGGCGTCTTGCCGTAACGGTGGGCTGAAGAGAAAACCAGCTTGCCCTTCCAGACGACGCCGTCCACGTGCAGGATATTGCCCTTGACAAAGCGCTCCACCAGATAATGGGACTGGTCATCGCCCAATTCTTCGACGGCCGCCCACAGTTCGCGCTCGTTTTCCAGTTTGCGCATCTTGACCGAGCCGGACTCGGCGCGAGGCTTGAGAATCCACGGGGCGGGCACTTGCCGGCAGAACTCCTTGAGCCTGGAATGAGGCAGCACCGCCGAGAAGGCCGGCACCGGCACGCCCGCTTTGTCGGCCTCGATGCGCATCAACAACTTGTCGCGGAAGCGCGCGGCATCGCTGACTCCGATCCCGGGAATGCGAAAATGTTCGCGCAATTGGGCGCAAATATCGACCACGTACTCATCGATCGGCAAAATAGCGCCGAAATCGCGGGAGCGGGCCAGGTAACCGACGGCTTTGCGAACTTCCTCGAAATTATCGATCTTGTGCACACAAAAGCGTTCATTGACACAGGCCGGCCAGGGTTCGTTGTAGACCTCCTGGGTGGTAACCAGCACGATGTGGCAACCCAACCGGGCAAGTTCCTCGAGAAACTTCCATCCTTTATAGAAACTGGCGACGCACAATACCGTCACAGTGAAAAACCTCCGGGCGATTGTTTGGCCCGAGTCTTTGCTCCCGGCCCAGGGGAACCTTCTGAAAAAACTTTCCCGGTCATGCAATAAAAGGGCAATCGGTTCCGTTATGCTTCATGCTTGCCCGAAAAAGTAACGGTTTTGTACCGCGCCATGCGGGTAATAGCGCTTGACCCTGTGCCCGAGGCGGGCGCGGGACCAAGCATGGAGGCCGGAGATGACGACAACAATGACCCAGACCGCGAGTCAGGGCTGGTGGCAAGCACAAGACAATGGAACAGAATCGAGCGATCTGGCTCAAGCTTTGCTGAACGTCAGCCAACCGGTGTTCCTTTTGGAAGACCTCAAGGTCGCTCAGGGCGGCTCGGTCACCTTCTCGGCCCAGGGGAAGGGCAAGAAAATCCTGGCTTTTGCCCCCGCTCTCCATCCCTCAGCTCTGGGAGATCAGGAATTTCGCCGCATCCACGGCCTGCAATACGCTTACGTGCAGGGCGCCATGGCCAACGGCATCGCCAGCGAAGAACTGGTGGAAGCGACCTGTGCCGCCGGCGGACTGGGCTTCTTCGGAGCCGCTGGACTCGACCCCAAGCGCGTCGAGAAAGCCATCGACCGCCTGCAGGGCAGTCTGGGCGACCGGCCCTTCGGCTTTAACTTTATCCACAGCCCTTCCGAGCCGGACCTGGAAGCGGCCATCGCCGACCTCTATATCAAGCGGGGTATCCGCCGCATTGAAGCGGCCGCCTTCCTGGGCCTGACCCTGCCGCTGGTGAAATACCGCCTGGCCGGCATTCATCGCGGCCCGGACGGCTCCATAGTCACCCCCAACCAGGTCTTCGCCAAAATTTCGCGCGTCGAGGTGGCCACCAAATTTCTTACCCCGGCTCCGGACAAGATGTTGGCCCAACTGGTCGAGCAAGGTTTTCTTACCACCGATCAGGCGGAATTGGCCGCCCAAATTCCCGTCGCGGAGGACATCACCGCCGAAGCCGATTCCGGTGGACACACCGACAATCGGCCGGCCGTCTGCTTGATCCCCACCATGATCGCCCTGCGCGACCAACTGCAGGCCAAATTCCAGTATGCCCGCAAGCCGCGCGTGGGCGCCGCCGGGGGGTTCGCAACTCCTTACTCGGTGTGCGCTGCCTTCGCCATGGGCGCCGGCTTCGTGGTCACCGGTTCGGTCAATCAGAGCTGTCTGGAGTCGGGTAGCTCCGATATTGTTCGGGGTATGCTGGCTCAGGCTCGCCAGGCCGACGTGGCCATGGCTCCGGCCGCCGATATGTTCGAAATGGGCGTCAACGTGCAGGTGCTCAAGTGGGGCACCATGTTCCCGGTGCGCGCCAAGAAGCTGTATGAGATCTATCGGCGCTATGACAGTCTGGAAGCCATTCCGGCGGCCGAACGCCAGACTCTGGAGAAAGATTACTTCCGCACCACCCTCGAGCAGGAATGGGAAAATACCCGCGCCTTCTTCACGCAACGGGATCCGCGCCAGAACGAGCGCGCCGACAAGGATCCCAAGCACAAAATGGCGCTGGTCTTCCGCTCCTATCTGGGACGGGCCTCGCGCTGGGCTAATTCCGGCCTGGAAGACCGCAAGGTGGACTTCCAAATCTGGTGCGGCCCGGCCATGGGCGCCTTCAACGAGTGGGCCAAGGGCTCCGAGCTTGAGAAGGCCGAGAATCGCCGGGCCGGCTTGGTTGCCCACAATTTGATGTTGGGCGCGGCCGTGCTGACCCGGGCCAACTACCTGCGCCAGCAGGGCGCCGATCTGCCCGACAGCGCCACCGCTTTTCAACCGATGACCAAAGACCAAATCAGTGCCTACTTGGGAGCATAAGGGAAACAGATGAGTAAGAAAAACAACACCGCCGACGCCATCGCCATTGTGGGTATGGCCGCGATGTATCCGAAATCACCGGATTTAAAGGGCTTTTGGCACCTGATTCGGGCCGGAGTGGACGGCATCACCGAGATCCCCCAGACTCACTGGCGTCCCGAAGACTACTTTGACGCCAACCAGAAAGCACCGGACATGACCTACTGTCAGCGCGGCGGCTTTCTGCCCGCTCACCGCTTCGATCCCACCGAGTTCTCGCTGCCGCCCACGGTGCTCGAAGCCACCGATACCAGTCAGTTGCTCGGCCTGGTCGTGGCCAAGGCGGCCTTGGAAGATGCCGGCTACGGGCCCAATAAGGAATTCAAGCGGGACACCACCAGCGTCATCCTGGGCGTGACCGGCACGCTGGAACTGGTCGTTCCCCTGGGCGCCCGCCTCGGTCACCCCATCTGGCGCAAAGCTCTGGTGGAATCCGGCCTGGCTCCCGAACTGGTCGAAGAGGTCATGGGCCGCATCGCGGAGGGCTATGTACCCTGGCAGGAAAACTCATTCCCCGGTCTGCTCGGCAACGTGGTGGCCGGCCGCATCGCCAACCGCCTGGACCTGCACGGAACCAACTGCGTGGTCGACGCCGCCTGCGCCAGTTCGCTGTCGGCCGCCCACCTGGCCATGCTGGAGCTGGTCACCGGTAAGGCCGATATGGTCATCACCGGCGGCGCCGATACGTTTAACGACATCTTCATGTATATGTGTTTTTCCAAAACCCCGGCCCTGTCTCCCAGCGGCAAGATCCGGCCGTTTTCGGAAGCCTCCGACGGGACCCTGATCGGCGAAGGCCTGGGCATGGTGGTACTCAAGCGTTTGTCCGACGCTAGGGCCGACGGCGACCGTATCTACGCCGTGATCAAAGGCGTGGGCACGGCCTCCGACGGCAACTCCGGCGCCGTCTACGCCCCCGACTCCAAAGGCCAGGCCCGCGCTCTGCGCGACGCCTATGAGAGAGCCGGCGTTTCGCCCAACCAGATTCGCCTGGTGGAAGCTCACGGCACCGGCACCAAGGTCGGTGATGTGGTCGAATTCGAGGGCCTGCGCAGCGTCTACGCGCCGGCCAGCGGCGAGCGCAAGCAATATGTGGCTCTGGGCACGGTCAAATCACAGGTCGGTCACACCAAGGCGGCGGCTGGCTCAGCCAGCCTGATCAAGGCCGCTCTGGCCCTGTATTACAAGGTATTCCCGCCCACGCTGGGCGTGGAGAAGCCCAATCCCAAGATGAACATCGAGGAGAGCCCCTTCTACATCAATAACGAAGCTCGTCCCTGGGTGAGCGAGCCGGGCCAACCGCGCCGCGCCGCCCTTTCCAGCTTCGGCTTTGGCGGTTCGAACTTTCACATGGTGCTGGAAGAAGCCCAATCCGAGCGCCCGGAAGTGGCCTGGGACGGCAGCCTGCGCATCTGGGCCGAATCCAACACCACGCCCGCTCTGCTGGCCCAGGCGCTCAAGACCAGCGCCGACAAGCTGCCCGTTGAACTGGCCGAACAGGCTCGCCTGGCCCATCAGCGCAGCGCCGAGTTCGACTTCAAAGCCCCGGCCCGTTGCGTGATCGTGTGGAACACCGAGAATTCGCTAAAAGACCTGCTGCTGCAGGCGGCTCAGCAGGTGCATGACGGCAAGGCCAGCGAGGGTCCCGAGATCTTCTATGCCCCCGGCGTGGAAGCCGGCAAGGTCGTCTTTATGTTCCCCGGCCAGGGTTCCCAGTATGTGAACATGGGGCGTGAGTTGGCCTGCATCTTCCCCGAGGTGCTGGAATCCATCGAACGCAGCGACGCCCATTCGCCCCAGGGCGAGCCGCTCAGCGCCAAGATGTACCCGCCGCCCACCTTCAACGACGAGCTCAAGAAGGCTCGCGAAGAGGCGCTGACGGCCACCGACGCCGCCCAGCCCGCTCTAGGTGCGCTGAACCGCGGTATTTACGAGATTTTGAGTCAGCGCTTTGGCCTGACCCCCGACTTCACTTGCGGTCACAGCTACGGTGAGCTGTGCGCCCTGTATGCGGCCGGCGTATATGACGCCGACGCGCTGTGCAAGGTTTCCTTCCTGCGCGGTGAGTTGATGGCCCGGGGCGACGGCGGCCGCGGCGCCATGGCGGCCGTCACCGCTCCGCTGGAAAAAGTGGAAGCGCTGTTACCCGAACTCAAGGATGTGGTCATCGCCAACCGTAACAGCCCCGGCCAGTGCGTGCTTTCGGGTAGCAAGGAAGCGGTCAGGGAAGCCACCGCCAAACTGAAAGAACACGGCATGCGGGCCATTCCTCTGCAGGTTGGCGCGGCTTTTCACAGCCCGCTGGTGGCCAGCGCCGAGGCTCCTTTCCGCAAGGGCCTGGACGAGGTGAAATTCGCCAAAACCAGCCTGCCGGTCGTGGCCAATAAAACCGCTCAGGATTACCCGGGCGAAGCCAAAAAAATGAAGGATTTGCTGGCCAATCAACTGGTTTCCCAGGTCAACTGGGTGGCTCAAGTGGAGGAACTCTATCACCGCGGTGCCCGCACCTTCGTCGAGGTTGGTCCGAAAAACGTGCTCACCAAACTGGTGGGCGCCATCCTCAAGGGCAAGGACTTCAAGGCCGTGCCGCTGGACGCTTCGACCGGCAAACACGGTCTGGCCGACCTGGCTCAGGGTCTGGCCCAACTGGCCGCCCTCGGCCTGCCCGTGCACCTGGGCCAGTGGGAAACCGCTCCGGCCGAGGGTCGCCAGCGCAAGATGACGGTGGAACTGACCGGCGCCAACTACCGCTCGCCTCAGACCAAGAAATCCAGCAACGTGCGTCCGGCTGGAAGCGTCAACGTATTGCCGCCGGCCGGCTCGCAGCCGGCGGTGAGCAAGACCCCTCCGGCTCCAGTGGCCGCGCCCGCTCCGGTGGCCGCCAGGCCGGTGGCTCCGGTGGTTACGCAGCAGCCGGTGGTGTCTCCGGAAGCCGTGCAGCAGGTGCAGGCCAGCATGCTGGCCATCCAGGCCCTGCAGCAGCAGGCCGCGCAGGCTCACCAGCGCTTCCTGGAAACCCAGGAAACCACCATGAAAACTTTCCAGACGCTGGTGCAGAACCAGCAGGCGCTGATGTCGCGCCTGCAGGGTGGCCAGGCTCCGGCGGCCGTGCACGTGCCCGCTCCGGCGCTGGCCCCGGCTCCGCCTCCGGCCGCTTTCGTTCCGCCCGCGCCGGCTGCGGCTCCCGTAGCCAGGGTCACTGCGGTGGCTCCCAAGCCCGCTCCGGTCGTCCCGGCTCCGGCCGCTCCGGCGCAACCGGCGGTGGGGAACGCGGTCATGGCCGTGGTAGCTGATAAAACCGGCTATCCGGTCGAGATGCTCAACCTGGACATGGATCTGGAAGCGGACCTGGGCATCGACTCCATCAAGCGCGTGGAAATTCTGGCCGCCGTGCAGGAAAAAATGCCCGATCTGGCTGCTGTTCCCTCGGATCAGATGGGGTCTTTGAGAACTCTGCGGGAGGTTGTCGGCGCTTTTGGCGCGGTGGCTGCTCCCGTGGCCGCCGCTCCCGCTCCCGGAGTGTCCAAGGCGCTGCTCGAAGTGGTGGCCGACAAAACCGGCTATCCGGTGGAGATGCTCAACCTCGACATGGATCTCGAGGCCGACCTGGGCATCGACTCCATCAAGCGCGTGGAAATCCTGGCCGCTATCGAAGAGAAGGTGCCGGGATTGCCCAAAGTCGCCCCCGATCAGATGGGGTCCTTGCGGACTCTCGGTCAGATTGTTGGAGCTTTTGGTGCGGTAACGGCTGCTCCCGTGGCAGCAACTGCTCCCGTTCCCGGCGTTTCCAAAGCTTTGTTGGAAGTGGTCGCTGACAAAACCGGCTATCCGGTGGAGATGCTCAATCTGGAAATGGATCTCGAGGCCGACCTGGGCATCGACTCCATCAAGCGCGTGGAGATCCTGGCCGCTATCGAAGAGAAAGTGCCGGGACTTCCCAAAGTCGCCCCCGACCAGATGGGGTCTCTCAGGACTTTGGGGCAAATCGTGGGAGCTTTTGGAGCGGTCGATACCGCGCCCGTGGCAGCGGCTGCTCCCGTTCCCGGCGTTTCCAAAGCTTTGCTCGAAGTAGTCGCCGAAAAAACCGGCTACCCGGTGGAAATGCTCAACCTGGAAATGGATCTCGAGGCCGACCTGGGTATCGACTCCATCAAGCGGGTGGAAATCCTGGCCGCTATCGAAGAGAAGGTGCCGGGATTACCCAAAGTCGCCCCCGATCAGATGGGGTCCCTGCGGACTCTCGGTCAGATCGTCGGCGCCTTTGGCGCCAGCGCCAGCCCGGCTCCGGCACCGGCCGCCCCGAGCGGCAACGTTTCCCAGGCCCTGATGCAGGTGGTGGCGGAAAAGACCGGTTACCCGGTGGAGATGCTCAACCTGGAGATGGACCTGGAAGCCGATTTGGGCATCGACTCGATCAAGCGGGTGGAAATCCTGGCCGCCATCGAAGAGAAGGTGCCGGGACTTCCCAAGGTGGCCTCGGATCAGATGGGGTCCTTGCGGACTCTGGGTCAGATCGTCAGCGCTTTCGGCGCCACCGCTGCGCCCGCGCCCGTAGCCGCTCCTCAGACCAACGGGAACCTCCTGGCCATTGTCGCGGAAAAAACCGGCTACCCCGTAGAAATGCTCAATCTGGATATGGACCTGGAAGCCGACCTGGGTGTGGATAGCATCAAGCGCGTGGAAATTCTGGCGGCGGTGCCTGAAGCCGGTTCCCTGCCGGCGGATCGGGTGGGCAGCCTGCGCACCCTGCGCCAGATTGTCGAAGCCATCGGCCTGCCCACCGCGGCTCCCACGCCGGTGCTGGCTCCGGCGCCCGTAGCCAGCACCAGCAAGTTGGAACGCCGCATCCTGTTGGCCACCGCCCAGCCTCCCCTCAATAACGGCAAGCCGTTCCCACTGGGCAAAGGCGCCAGGGTGATGGTCTTTGCCTCCCAGGGCAACAGTCTGGCGCAAGCGCTGGAGAAAGAACTGCAGGAACTCGGTCTCAAAGTCGTCCACGAAGTCGCTCCAGACCTGGCCGGCCTTTTCCTGGTGGATAGCCCCTTGCGCGAGAGCTTCCAGACGGTGCGTAGCGCGGCCACCGCTCTGCGCGCTCAGAAGGGGCTGTTGGTGAGCGTCGCCCGCCTGGACGGACGCTTCGGATTGACCGGGAACTTCCCGGCGCCCGAAAGCGGTGCCCTGACCGGCCTGCCCAAGACGGCCGCCCACGAATGGCCGGAAGTGACCTGCCGCGCCTTCGACGTGGATAACGCTTTCCGCGACGACCAGGCGGTGGCCCGGAAGCTCATCCAGGAAATCTCTCACGGCGGTCCGCTGGAATTGGGCCTGACGGCCGGCCAGCGTTTTGCCCTCGAGACTCCGCTGGAGGAAGTGACCGTCACCAAACCTCTCTTCAAAAAAGGGGATGTGGTGCTGGTTACCGGTGGCGCTCGCGGAGTGACGGCCGCCACCGTCATCGCTCTGGCCCGCTCGTGCCAGCCCACTCTGGTGCTGCTGGGCCGCTCGCCGCTGCCGGCGGAAGAACCGGCCTGGGCGCGCGGACTGACCCAGGACGGCGCGCTCAAGAAAGCCATCCTGCAGCACGAGTTCAACGGCAAAGCCTCGCCCAAGGACATTGAAGCCCGCTTCAAGGCCCTGCAGGCCCAGCGCGAAGTCCACGGCAACCTGGAAGCCATCCGTCAGGCCGGCTCCAAGGTGGAATACCGTTCGCTGGACGTGCGTGACCAGCAGGCCGTCTCCAATATGATCCACGAGATCAGCTCCAGCCTGGGGCCCATCCAGGGCATCGTGCACGGCGCCGGCGTGCTGGCCGATAAAAAGATTGAGGAAAAGACCGACGAGATGTTCGATTCGGTCTTCTCCACCAAGATCACCGGCCTCAAGCACCTGCTGCAGCCGCTCCAAGACGCCAGGTTGAAAGCCATCGTGCTCTTCTCCTCGGTGACGGCCCGCTTCGGCCGGCCCGGCCAGGTGGACTACTGCATGGCCAACGACCTGCTCAACAAAACCGCTCAACTGGAAGCCCAGCGCCGTCCCGGTTGCCGGGTGGTTTCCTTGAATTGGGGCCCGTGGGGCGGCGGTATGGTCACCGAAGGCCTCAAGAAAGAATTCCAGCGGCTGGGTGTGGGACTGATCGAGCTGGACGCCGGCGCCGAAGCGATGGTGCGCGAACTCTCGGCCGCTCCCGGCGGTGCCGTGGAAATCCTCTACGGTGACGGCTTCCCGGCCCCGCCCGGCAGCGACAAGCCCTCCGGTGGTTTACTCCAGGTGGTGGCTTCCGTGGAAGAATTCCCCTGCCTGGAATCGCACCAGGTGGGTGGCCGTCCGGTGGTGCCGGTGGCCCTGCAGATCGAATGGTTTGCCCAGGCGGCCACGGCTGCCCAGGTGGGCCAACGTTTCCGCGGCCTGCGCCAACTGCAGATCCTGCGCCCCATCTCGCTGGAAAACGGCGACGTGACCCTGCAGGTGGTGCAAAACGGCGACGTCTTCGAACTGCGCAACGCTCAGACCGGCCAGGTGCACAGCCGCGCCTCGGTCGACCTGGGCAGCGAGCTGCCCGAGCCCCCCTCGCTGGCCAGCGTCAACGGATTGGCCCAGCAGACCTACCCGCACAGCAACCCCGTCATCTACAAAGACCATCTCTTCCACGGGCCGCACTTCCAGGCCGTGAAAAGCGTGCGCGGTTGGTCCTCGCACGGCATCGTGGCCCAGGTCGGCACCCTGCCCAAAGTCAGCGATTGGATCAAACAGCCGTTGCGTTCCGACTGGCTGGCCGATCCGCTGGCGGTGGACGCGGCTCTGCAACTGGGCATCCTCTGGGGTATCGAAGCGCTGGGGAAACCCTCCCTGCCGATGGTGGTGGGCGGCTACCAGCAATTTCAACGCAAATTCCCGCGCGGCGGCGTGGAAGCGCGTCTCTGGGTGGAGAAGTCCAGCCCCAGCAAGATCGTGGCTTCGGTCGATTTTGTCGACAACCAGGGGACCCTGGTGGCTCGCCTCAGCGATGTGGAATGGACGGCCGACGCCAGTCTGAAACAAGCTTTTACGAAAGAACCCGTATCGAGCCCTAGATAAATGCATAGAGAACCCATTGCGGTGGTGGGCCTGGGGGCGATGCTCCCGGGCGCCTTTTCCTTAGACCAGTTCTGGTCCAACCTCATTCAAAAAGTCGATGTCAGCCGGGAAGCCCCGGCCGGTCGCTGGGTTCTGCCTCCCGAGCTGGCCTACGATCCGCGCGGCAGCAGCGACCACGTCATTTCCAAGCGCGGCTTCTTTCTCGATCCGTTCGAACTGGACCCGGCCGGATTGCTGGTCGACAAGGAGTGGCTGAAAGATCTGGATCCCCTTTATAAAGTGGCTCTGCAGGCTTCCCGCCAGGCGTTTTTAGACGGACGGCACGAGTCGCTGGAGCGCTCGCGGGTGGGAGTCATTCTGGCCGCCATCGCCTTGCCCACCGATGGTTCTTCGGCTTTAACCTGGAATCGCTATCAGGCGCGACTGGCCGCCAGGGTGGGCGCTCAGGCCGAATCCACTCGCCGGCAGACCAGCCCCTGGAATCGCCAGGTGACGGGCCTGCCGGCTTCCATCGTGGCTCGCGCTCTGGGGCTGGGCGGCGGTAGCTATACCTTAGATGCCGCCTGTGCCTCCAGCCTGTATTCGATCAAGTTGGCCTGCGATGAACTGCAGGCCCGGCGAGCCGACGCCATGCTGGCCGGCGGCGTCAGTCGTCCCGATAGTCTTTACACTCAGATGGGCTTCACCGCCCTGGGCGCGCTCTCGCCTTCGGGCCGCTGCGCGCCTTTCGACAAAGGCGGCGACGGTCTGGTGGTGGGCGAAGGGGCCGGTGTGCTGCTGCTCAAGCGACTCTCCGACGCCGAGGCCCAGGGCGACAAAATCTACGGTGTCATTCGCGGCATCGGGTTATCCAACGATATCGGCGGCAGCCTGCTGGCTCCCGATACCGAAGGCCAGCTGCGGGCCATGCACCAGTCCTACCAACAGGCCGGCTGGAAGCCCAATGAGGTCCAGCTCATCGAATGTCACGGCACGGGCACTCCCATGGGGGACCGTATCGAGGTCAAAAGCCTCATCGGCTTATGGCAAGGCCTGCCCTTTGAACCGGGTCAGTGCGCCATCGGCAGCGTAAAATCGACCATCGGCCACTTGCTCACGGGCGCCGGCGGAGCGGGGATGATCAAGGTGCTGCTGGGCATGCAGCACGGTGTGCTGCCGCCCAGCTTGAATTGCGAAAACCCCAACCCGCAGTTGCAACTGCACGGCAGTCCTTTCCGCATTCAGCAGCAAGCGGAGGAATGGAAGGCAGACATCAAGCGGGCCGCCGTCAGCGCCTTCGGTTTCGGCGGCGTCAACGCCCACGTGCTGGTGGAGGAATACCAACCCCGGCGCCAGCTGCACTCGGTGCCGGCCCTGCCGGCTCGGCCGGTTGCCATTGTGGGTCTGGCCGCCGAAGTGGGCAGCGCCCCCGATCTGAAAGCCTGGCTGGACACCGTCTTCGCCGGCCACTCGTTGCTGCTGGAAAGCCCGCCGGACCGCTGGAACGGTGAAAAAGGACCGGCCGGCGCTTTTATCCAGGATTTCGACCTGGAGATCGGCGCCTTCAAAATTCCGCCCATGGAAATGCCCGAGGTGCTGCCGCAGCAGACCCTGATGTTGCGTGTGGCCGCCCAGGCGGCCGCCGACGCCGGCCTGGACCGTCAGCAGCGCCGTCCCCGGGCCGGCGCCCTGATCGGCATCAGCCTGGACATGGACACCACCGACTTCCACCTGCGCTGGGCCCTGCCCGAAGCGTTGCGCAACTGGGGCCACGATGCTTCGCGGCTGGCCGAGCTGCGCGACCTGGCCTCCAAGCCTCTCGATTCCACCCGGACCCTGGGAGCGCTGGGCAGTATCGTGGCCAGCCGTCTGGCCCGCGAGTTCAACTTCGGCGGCCCCAGCTTCGCCATTTCCGCCGAAGAAGCGTCCGGCCTGAAGGCCCTCGAGGTGGCCCTGCGCGCGCTGCAGCAAAACGAGATGGATACCGCTCTGGTGACGGCCATCGACCTGCAGGGCGATCCGCGCAGTCAGGCCAACCTGCTGCGCCCTCAGGGCGAACCGCGCCCGTTTGATCCGGCCAGCACCGGCAGCGCCTGCGGCGAAGGAGCGGTGGCGGTGGTGCTCAAGCGCCTTGAAGACTGCACCGCCGATGACAAGGTTTACGCCATCATCCGGGGCTACGGCGCGGCCACCGGCGGCCGACCGCAAGATCCCACGCCTTCTCCCGAGGCTCAGGGCCTGGCCGTCTTCCGAGCCCACCAGGAAGCCGGCAGCCATCCCACCCAGGTGAGCTATGTCGAAGCTTGCGGCAGCGGCGTGTCCGCCGAGGATGAGCAAGAACTGGCCGTGCTACAGGCCTGGTATGGTCCGGGTGAAGCGCCCTGCGCGCTGGGCAGCCTGACTTCGCAAAGCGGTCTGACCGGCGCCTGCTCAGGACTGCTGAGCCTGGCCAAAGCGGCGGCGGCCCTGGCCACTCGCCGCCTGCCTCCGCTGCCCCAGTTTGAAAAACCGCTGGCCGATCTGAGCGCCGGCCGCCTGCACGTGCCCATAAAAGCTTCGGCCTGGTTGCGCGATCGCAGCCAGGGACCGCGGCAGGCCGCCGTGCATTGTTTGTCCAGCGAGGGCAACGCCGTCCATCTGGTGCTGGAGCAAGGACCGCAGCGCCAGCGACTATGGCTGCGCCAGCCCCAGGGCGGACTTTTCGGCATTTTTCCGGGATTGCGCGAGTTCATTGAAGCTTCCCACGAGAGTTTGCATGAGACGGCCCGCCGCTGGTCCCAGCAGCATCCGGGCCAGAAACCCCAGGCCTACCTGGTGGCTGAGGATCGGGCTCAACTGCAGCAGAGCCTGCAGCATCTGGAGGCCCTGCTGCAGGGTCCGGGCCAGGGTCAGGGCGGGCTCTATTTCAGCCGCTCGCCGTTGCGCGCGGCCGGCAAAGTGGCTTTCTTGTATCCCGGTTCGGGCAACCACTACGCGGGCATGGGCCGCGAGCTGGCTTTGCTGCATCCCGAAGTGGTCGATCGTCTGGATGAAGAATCCGACCATCTGCGCAGCTACATGGCGGCCCGCTGGACCGTGCCCTATCGTCAGGATTGGCCGGCCGATTGGACCCGGCGCTCGGCCGGGGAGATCGCCTCCGACCTGCACCGCTCCATTTTCGGACAGGTGATGTTCGGGCTGCTGGCCAGCGACATCGTGCAGAGCTACGGGCTCAAACCCGAGGCGGCTATCGGTTACTCGCTGGGCGAGTCGGCCGCGTTGATGTCCTTGCGGGCCTGGCCGGGCCGCGAAGAAATTCACGATCGCATGCAGGCCAGCGACTTGTTCCGCCGGCAACTGGGCGGGCCGTGCCTGGCGGCGCGGCGCTTCTGGAAGGTGCCCGAGGGACAGCCCTTCGAGTGGCGGGTGGCCGTGCTCACCCGGCCGGCCGAGGAAGTGCGTCCGCGTCTGCAGGGCAAGCTGGAGCTGCTGATCGTCAATACCGACAAGGAATGTGTGGTGGGTGGTGACGCTCCCGATCTGGCGAGCCTCATCGAGCAATTAGGTTGTCAGGCCGTCTATCTGGAAGCCGTGCCCACGGTGCACAGCCAGGCGGTGGAGCAGGTGGCCCAGGAGTACTTTGACCTGCACCACGTGCGCGTGGCCTCACCGCCGGGCCTGACCTACTACAGCGCCTATCGAGCCGAACCGTATGAGATGACCAGCGAGAATTCGGCCCGCAGCATCGTGGAACAGGCCGTGCACGGGCTGGACTTCACCAAGGTAATCCGGCGCGCTTATGCCGACGGCATCCGCTACTTCGTGGAGATCGGACCGGGCAATTCCTGCACCCGTATGGTGGAGCAGATTCTGCACGGCCAGCCGCAACGAGCGCTGGCCCTCAATTCCAGCCACCGCGGCGAGTGGGCCGGCCTGCTCCACCTGTGGGCCGGCTTGCTGGCCGAGGAATGCCCGGGCTTGTCGTTATCCGCACTCTACCCGGCCGTGGAAGGACCGCCCCCGAGGAAAGCCGGTAAAAGCGTCACCATCCGGCTGGGTGCGCTGCTGCCTCAGGTCAGGCAACTGCCGGAGAAGCTCGCTCCCCAGCCCGCCCCGCCCCGACCCAAACCGACAATGCCGATTGCCCCGCCCGCACCGGTCGTGCAGCCCTCTGCTGTCGTGCAGCTCAGCGAAGACGAATTTGAACTGAACCTGGAATTTGAAATCGACGATTGGGAGATAGACTCCATGGACAAGCAACGCGTGAAACTGCCCGCCCTGCAGTCTCAGATTCTGGCTTCGGCCCAGGCCGGCAGCCGGGCCCACCAGAAATTCCTGGAGCTGCACCAACAGGCGGTCGCCCAACTGGCCGAAGGAATTACGCTGCTGCAACAGATGGGCGGCAACGTGGCCGCGCCCCCGACAGGCAAGTATTACCCGTTCTGCGACCACAACTTGCAGCCCATCGTGCCCGTCAAAAAACCCTGCGTGCTCGACTATGACCAGTGCATGGAATTCGCCATCGGATCGATCGCCAAAGTGCTCGGGCCCATGTTCAAAGATGTCGACACCTACCCCACCCGGGTGCGGCTGCCCGATGATCCGCTGATGCTGGTACACCGCATCACCGAAATCGTGGGCGAACCCGGTTCCATGACCGGCGGCAAGGTGGTGACCGAGCACGACGTGCAGCCGGGCGCCTGGTATCTGGACAATGGGCGCATGCCCGTGTGCGTGACCGTCGAGGCGGGTCAGGCGGACCTTTTCCTCTCCGGTTATTTAGGCATCGACCTGCAGACCAAAGGTCAGCGCACCTACCGTCTGCTCGATGCCACCGTCAGTTTCCACCGGCAACTGCCGACGGTCGGGGAAACGATTGCTTATGACATCCGCATCGACCGCTTCGTGCGCCAGGGCGAGACCTATCTCTTCTTCTTCGAGTTTGACGGCACCATCGACGGCCAGCCCATGATCACCATGCGCAACGGCTGCGCCGGCTTTTTTGAAGATGATGAAATCCGCAATTCCAAAGGGATCATTCTCACTCCTGAAGAGACGCAAAAGGTAGCCGGCAAAGTGGTGGGCTACCGTCCTCTGGCGCCCTTCACGAAAAAGGAAAGCTATAGCGACGCCCAGGTCAACTGCCTGCGCGTGGGCGACCTGGGTGGCTGCTTCGGAGCCGCCTTCGCCCAACTGCCCATCACCAACCCGCCCCATCTCCCCTCGGGCCGCATGAAGCTCTACGACCGTGTTTTAGAGGTGGACCCCAAGGGGGGGCGTTTTGGACTGGGCCGGGTGCGCGCCGAAGCGGACGTGCATCCCGACGACTGGTTCTTGACCTGCCACTTTGTGGACGACATGGTGATGCCCGGCACCTTGATGTACGAATGCTGCGCTCATACCCTGCGCTTTTTACTGTTGCGCATGGGCTGGGTGGGGGAAGCCGACCAGGTCACCTATGAGCCGAAGATCGGCGTGCCGGCCGTGTTGCGCTGCCGCGGCCCGGTCACGGTCGAGACCAAGAAAGTGCAATACGAAGTCGAGATCAAGGAAGTTGGCTACGGCCCCGAGCCCTACGTGATCGCGGACGCGCTGATGTATGCCGACGGCAAGTGCATCGTGCGCTTCGTAGGCATGTCCATGCGCCTGGTCGGACTCACGCAGGCCCAACTCGAATCGCTCTGGCCCCCTGCCGCCGCAGAGGACGGCGTGAAAGCTCTCTACGATCGGGAGAGCATCATGCAGTTCGCCTACGGCAAGCCCAGTCTGGCCTTTGGCGATAAATACAAGATCTTCGATGAAGGCCGGCGCATCGCGCGCCTGCCCCGGCCCCCCTACGCCTTTATGGACCGGGTAGTGGAAGTGAATCAGGAGCCCTGGGTGCTGCAGGCCGGCGGCTGGATCGAAGCCCACTACTTCGTGCCCGAACGCGAATGGTATTTCGCCGCCAACCGCCAGCCCACCATGGCTTTCGCAATTTTGCTGGAAATCGCCCTGCAGCCCTGTGGCTGGCTGGCCGCTTACGCCGGCTCGGCCCTGCGCAGCAACGAGGACCTGAAATTCCGCAACCTGGGCGGCACGGCCACCCTCTTCCGCGAGCTCACCGATCAGGCCGGCATGCTGCGCATTCGCGTGCGTATGTCCAAAGTTTCGGAAGCCGGCGGTATGATCATCGAGAACTTCGACATGCAGGTGTTGCAGGGCGATACCATGGTCTACGAAGGCACTACCTATTTCGGTTTCTTTTCCAAGGCCGCGCTCGACAACCAGGTGGGCATTCGCGAAGCCAAACGCTATCAACCGAGCGCGCAGGAGAAAGCGCGCGGCCGCCGGGTGGCTCTGCCCCGCCAGCATCCGCTCACTCCCGAAGATAGCCAGTATCAGGCGGGCACCAGCGCCTGTATGCCCGGTGGGGCCATGCAGATGATGGATGAGGCCGATCTCTATGTTCGGGACGGTGGGCCCCATGGACTGGGCTATATCCACGGTATCAAGCAGGTCAATCCCGACGAGTGGTTCTTTCAGGCCCATTTTTATATGGATCCGGTCTGGCCGGGATCGCTCGGCCTGGAGGCCTTCCTGCAGTTGCTCAAGGTGCTCATGCTGGATCGCTGGCCGCAACTGGCCGACACCCACCGCTTCGAGTGCATCGCCACCAACCGGCCCCATACCTGGGGCTATCGCGGCCAGGTCATTCCCACCAACAAGATCGTGGAAGTGGAAGCCTGGGTGACCAGGGTGGAAGAGGGCGACGAACCGGTGGTCACGGCCAACGGCTTCCTGGTGGTGGACGGCAAACCCATCTATGAAATGACCGACTTCGCCATGCGCCTGGTGCGCGCCTGAACAAATGGTTCAAGCGCCTGGCCCTGCTTGGCCTGGGCCTGGCCATCGGTCTGCTGGGAATGGAGCTGGCCCTACGCTGGTTTTTCCCCGGCATGGTCATGGGGGCCGGTTCGCAACTGCAGTTTCGTGCGGGTGAGCGCGCCAACTTCCAGGCCGACCCGGAGTGCGGCTATATCCCGGTTCTGGGCAACGCTGCTTATGACCGGTTCGGTTGCCGGGTGGACCGTTACGATGAGAAGGGCCGGCGCCTGCCCGATCGCGACGGCAGCCAACCGCGGCAAGGGAAACGAATTCTTTTCGTAGGCGATTCGGTGACTCGCCGCGGGCGCATTCAGGACGCCCTGGAGAAGCACTACGGAAAGCAGGATTATGAATACTGGAACGCGGGCGTGGAGAGCTTCAACACCATGCAAGAGCTGGTCTTTTATCGGCGCGTCAACTCCCAGCTCAAGCCGGACCAGGTCATTTTGACCTTTCACAACAACGATTTCCAGGATACACCGCTGGTCTTCCGTGAAAACGGCGAACTGCAAATCCACTTTATGCGGCGCGACGGCCAGCACATCAACGCCTGGCTTTTCTCCCACAGCTATCTCTATCGCTGGCTGACCGGCTTGAGCCTGGGAAACCTGGACCGAGCCCGCCAGCGGGCGGCCGTCAAAGAAGCCCTGGCCGGTTTCCGCCAGATCACCAGCCAGCAAAAGGTCCCGTTTTCGGTCATCCTTTTGCCCATCCTGAAGCCCTACGAGCAATGGACCAACAAAGAAAAATGGTCGCGTCAGAACGCCCTGGAGCTGCTGAAGGAAGAGGGCATCACCACTTACGATCTGTTCCCCGATATGGAGGCCGCTCTGAAAGAAGGCGTCGACCTCCCCGAAAGCCCCGGCGACAGCTGGCACCCGGGGGTGGCCGCGGCCGAACATTTCGCCCGCTACCTGGTCCGGCAAAAGATCCTGCGGTAGAGACTGCACAAGGGTTTCCGCTCGCTGAACGGAATGATTTTTTCGGCTATGGCACACTGGCAAAAACCATTCCTGGTCGCGGCCCTGCTCTGTCTGGCCGGCTGCGGAGGCGGCGGCGGCTCCACCACCGGTTCGACCGGCTCGGGCGGTTCCAGCAGCGTCTCCATCCCACCCCCGCCGCCGTCGACGGTGGGACGCATCATACTCAACAGCGTTCTGGCCAGAGCCATTCCCAACACTATCGATACCCTCGGCTTTCGAGGCCTGGACGCCCAGGGAACGCGCGTCTTCGGACCGGTCTTTCATGCCAGGGCGGCCACCATCGTGCTGGAAAATGTACCCATCGCCGTGCGCACGCTGGAAATTGACTACCTGCAAAATGGCGTCCTGCGTGGCAAGGCAAGCCAGCCCGTGCAGGTTTCCGCCAGCCAGGACACGCAAATTCAAGACGTCCATTTCACCGATGTCACCTATGCGCTCACGCAAATCCGGCTTGACCCGACCTCCTTGCAGCTGCGCCGCGGACAAATCGCTCCATTACGCGTGCAGGGAAGTTATGCGGACAACACCAGCAGCGATGTGACGGAGGCGGCCGAGTGGACCAGCAGCAATACCAACGTGGCCGAAAATTTCGGCGGAATCGTGGTGGCCCGGGGAATCGGCAGCTGCACCCTGACAGCCACGGTCGGCAGTTTGAGTTCCCAGGCCAGCGTCCAGGTCAGCAGGCCTTTACTTCAAGAACTGCAGATTTCGCCCCTCAACGCCAACTTGCTGGAAGGCGACCGGCTCACCTACCAGGTTATCGGACAATTTGAGGACGGCAGCCAGGAACCCATTCCTGACGCCATTTGGAGTAGCCATCCGGACTCGGTGGCCACCATTTCGAGCGAGGGGGAATCCCATGCCTTGACGCCGGGTGAATGCCGGATTCAGGCCTCCTACGACGGCCTGACCAGCAACGCCACCTTGACGGTGGCCATCCGTGACACCCTGACCCAACTGCTCCTTTCCCCCGCCCAGATTCAAGTCCCCAAAGGGATGGCGCTCAGCTACACGGCCCAGGCCAGCTACACCGACGGAACCTCTACCGACGTGACTTCCAGCACCACTTTGGAATCCGAAAACACGGACGTAGCCCGCGTGGCAGAAGCCTTCCCTTCCCCAGCTCTCCCTCCGGTCGTCGTCCCCTATAACGGATTGCCCGGGCAGTTTGCGCTACACCCCCCTCCCTTCTTTCCCCCCGATGACAACGACGTACGCGCTGTTGGCCTGGGAATCACACGTATCTTCGCCAGTTTCGAATCGCTCAACGCCGAGGCCTGGCTGACCGTCATCAACCCGGTGCCCTTCGAAGCGCGCGTGAACCCGATCCAGACTCATGTGCTGGAAGTAGGAGGACAAGTGCAACTGGAGACGCTCACGGCCCTCACCGATGGAACTCAGGAGACCGATCGGGGAGACGTCAGCATCGAGGTCCAGGGAAATTCCACCGCCGTAAACGGACAACACCTGCTGACCGCCCAGCAACCCGGAGTCGATCGGCTTCGAGCGCTTTTTCCCGCTTTGCCGGTGCTGCCCGGCCCCGCCCGCTACAGTTACTACGCCACCAGCCAGTTCAACGCGCGCCAACGGGACTATTTTACTGCCCCCTATGAAGAAGCGGTGGTCGTGGTGAATCAACCGCTGGGGCTGAGCTTTGCCGCTCAGGCGGAGCAGTCCGGGATCGGCACGGTTATCGAGAATTCCCCTGGCGGCCTGATCGGAGTCGACTATGATCACCTGATCAGTTTCGGCTTTAATCCGTCCCGCCTCAATCCCAACACGACCGACATCACCGCCCTGGCGGCTGGCAACTTTACCGACGGTTCAACCCAGCAAATCTTTTACGCCGGACACAGCTGGGGCATCACCGGCGCGGACTACGCCGTAGCCGTGAAGAGGGGTGGCCTCTCGCCCTTTCCCTTTCCCCCCATCACCTATACGGAGTTCAACGATGGAGCCGTGAAGGACGCGGTGGTGGCCGACTTCAACGAGGACGGCAAATCCGACGCCGCCCTCGTGATCGACGGTCAACTCTTGATCCGTCTCACCGGTGCGACACCGCTCAGCGAATTAAAGTCCACGACCCCTCTGGGATTCGCAGGCAGCCAGATTGGCCAGGGCGATTTTAACGGAGACCAACAAGTTGATCTGGTCGTGGGCGGACCCGGCGGGCTGCAGATTTTCCTGGGGGACGGCGCCGGAAATTTCGCTGCCCGGCCGTTGCTGGCGGCTATTTCGGTAACCGGTCACCTCCAAGTGGGCGACATCGACGGTGACCATCACCTCGACGTCACCTATATGAACAGCCAGGGTTACGGCAATCGCAACTGGGTGGTGGCCTTCGGCGACGGCCTGGGAGGGCTCGGCCGAGTGCGCAGCGGCACCACCGGCTTTCGCATCTCCGCCAGCAGGCTGGCCGACATGACCGGTGACGGTCGAGCCGACCTGGTCACGGTGCAAAGCAAAAGCCAGCGCACCCTGGCCACCGACAGCGACGTCAGCGTATCCATCCACCCGGGAAGCAGCGAAGGGTTTGGCCCCCAGCAGGTAATCCAGGTCTCCAATACCCGCTCCGGCGCCGACCTGGTGCTGCGTGACGTCAACGCGGACGGCCGGATGGACATCACCCTGGCGCTAACGCAGCCCGGCCAGGCCAGCGGCTTTGGAACCGTCTACAACAGGAATTCCAGCCTGGTCAACCTCCTCCGCCAACCCTGAGTCCTTCTTTAGCAACCCCTAAAAGGAAAAAATTCTTCAGCAAGTCTTCAGAAATCCAGGCCACTGGGTTCAGTTTCATTGGTTACCTTAAGTCATGCAAACGGATGAGTTGCACGAACGAAAGGAACCAACGAAATCAAATGATGAAGCTCGCAAACTTGCTCAAGCCCGCTTTTAGCCTAGCTATTGTGGGATTGATGTCCCTGGGTGCCAGTGCGCAGAACTGTCCGACGGCCGACAGCTTGGGCTTGACCTCCGAGCAGCGCAGCCAGTTGTATAACATTTCCAAAGGCGGCAACATGTCCGACCCGGCGGTTCAGCAGCAGATCATGGGGATTCTGACTCCCCAGCAGCAGAACCAGTTGGCTCAGTACTATCAACAGTACAATAGCGATGGCAGCAACGGCGGGCGCCGCCATCGCCGTCACAATGGCTACAACGGCGGCTACGCCAACGGCAACACCAATGGCACCTGCAATAATAACGGCTACAACAATACGGGCTACAACGGCTCGCCGTATATCAACAACCAGCCCTATTACAACCCGGGCAGCGTCGTCTACACCAGCCCCTATGCCAACGGCAACACCGGTTATTATCCGGGTTACAACAATGGCTACAACACCGGCTACTATCCCGGCAACGTTCCCTACAACAACGGTTACTACAACAATGGCTATTATAACAATGGCTATAACAATGCCGCCCAGATCGGCATCGGCGTGCTCAGCGGTCTGCTCAATAGCGGCTTGCTGAACGGGATGTTCAACGGCGGTTTCCGCTAAGTCTCACTCAAAGTTAGGGAGGTCGGTCCCACGCCGATCACAGGCCCCCGACGCAGTGCAACCTGGTCCTGTAAGACAAGGGTTGGCTACGTTGGGGGCCCCCTTTTTTATCCACAAGGCCACCCTGGAAATCGACGAGAAGGACAGTCTCGATGGTGCGCGCCAATTTCATACAACGATTGCCGATCCGTTGGGTCATCCTGGGGGCTACCCTGGCCACCTTGATTGTTTCCATGCTGGTCTGGACCTTGGGAGCGTTCTGGTTGGGCCAAACCTTTCTCTGGTATTCGCAGGTTTATCGTATGGTGGCTCAGGTGCGCATCGTTTGGACCGGGCAGGAGCCGGAGTGGGGCAGCCGCAACGGCCTGCCCGTATCCGACAGCTATCCGGAAGACGCCCCCGCGCGGGTGGCCGCTCTGGATTCCCGCGGTACCTCGGCGCGAATTTTTGATACCAACGGCCGTTTGCTGGCTCAGTCGGCCAATGCGCCCGAGGTGCCCGAAGCGGACCTGGACCATCTGCATCAAGCTCTTTCTCTGCCCGAAGATACCCGCAATCGAAACATCGCTTACACCTGGCGCAACAAGCGTTTCGAGTACATGGTCCTGCTTTTGCCCATCCGTCAGAATCATCATGATGTCGGCGTTTTGCAATTCACTTCCGTGCGCTTTCAGCCACGCGACTTGAGCTTGCGCATGCTGGGCTACCTCGGCGTGGCCGCCGGGGTGGCTTTGCTCGTCTCCGGAATGGGAGCTTTGTGGGTGGCCCACTGGCTGGCCGTCCCGATCGAGCGCTTGCAGCAAGCCACCCTGAAGCTACAAAAAGGCGATTTCAAGGCCCGCACCGGCCTGAGTGGCGTGAACAGCCGCAACGAAGTCTTCCAGTTGTCGGCCGCTTTCGATGAAATGGCCGACTCGGTCGAGTATAGTCTGGAGACCCAGCGCCGTTTTGTGGCTGACGCCTCGCACGAGCTCAAGACCCCGCTGACGGCTATCGGCGGCATGGCCGACATGCTCAAACTTGGTCAGGATCCCGAGAAGCAGCGCAAGGCGGTGGACATCATCGCCCGCGAGACCGATCGTATGTCCAAGTTGGTGGCCGATTTGTTGACTCTCTCCAAGGCGGGCCAGAAGCCGGCTGAACAGACCATCGAACATCTCTCGCTGACGCAGACTCTGGAGGAGACGGTGGATGTGCTGTGCACCCTCCATCCTCAGCGCAAAATTGAGGTAGACGCGGAAAAGGACATCTACTTGATGGGCAACCGGGATGAACTCACCCGCTTGATGCGCAACCTGCTCGATAACGCCGTCGCCTATACACCCGCCAGCGCCCGTATCAGGGCCTCCCTGCGTCTGGCCGAGGAAGGCGTGGTCTTGGAAGTGGCCGATGAAGGTCCGGGCATCGAAGCCCGCGACCTGCCTTTTCTTTTCGAAAGATTCTATCGCCCCGATTCTTCGCGCGCCCGCAAGACGGGCGGCAGCGGTTTGGGTCTGGCCATCGTGCAGTCGATTGCCGCCCGCCATAACGGACGTGTCAGCGTGACCAGCGAAGTGGGCAAAGGAAGCTGCTTTCGAGTGGTGTTTGGAGGTCGCAAATGAGTAAACCCAAGGTGCTGGTGGTCGACGATGAGGAGTCGATCCTGGACTTCATCACGATGGCCCTGGAGCACGATGGTTACCAGGTGGTGACGGCCACCACCGGGACCCAGGCTCTGGACGTCTATCAGGAAGAGCGCCCCCAAATGGTCATCCTGGATTGGATGCTGCCCGACCTGGATGGCTTGCAGGTCTGCCAGCGTTTGCGCCAGGCCTCCAGCGTGCCCATTTTGATGCTCACCGCCAAGGGCGAGTGGGAGGATCGGGTAAAAGGGCTGGATGCCGGGGCCGACGATTACCTGGCCAAGCCCTTCAAGTATCAGGAATTGCTGGCGCGTATGCGGGCCGTGTTGCGCCGCACCGGCAGCGACGTCGGCTCCACCCTGACCTTTGGAGATCTGAATCTCAACGTCTCCAACCGCACCTTGTTGCGCCAGGAGAAGCCGGTGGAATTAACCCACCGCGAGTTCGAGTTGCTCGAGTATTTAATGCGTAACCCACGCCAACTGGTCACCCGCGAACAGCTTCTCACGCACATTTGGGGCTGGGATTACGATGGCAACGCCAACGTGGTGGAAGTCCACCTAAGTTCTTTACGGTCCAAACTGCAAGACAACGATCGTAAGTTGATCCGCACGATTCGTGGCGCTGGTTATATTCTTGGCGGGTAATTCTTGCGAGCTTAGCGAATCTTCAGAAAAGTCCATCTTTCAATTCAGAAAAGATCGCTATAGTGAATTCAACGGGGGTAACCAAGAAAGGAATTTACGATGAACAAACTTTCAAGCCTACTGGTCGGCGGAGCTCTCCTGGTTGGACTGGCTATTGCCGCCCCAGCCGAACGGGGCCATCATCGTGGTTCGCCGCTGGACCATCTGAAAAGCTCGCTGAATCTGAGTGATGACCAGGTCGCCAAACTGCAGCCCACCTTTGATTCCATCCGCCAGAAGCATCAGGCCGAGCGCCAGGCTTTCGAAGCCAAGATGAAGACCATTCTGACGCCGGAACAGCAGCAGAAGATGGCCGATGCTCGCAAAGAGCACAAGCGCGGTGGATTTCGCGACCTGAACCTGACCGACGATCAGAAGGCTCAGATGAAGAGCTTCTGGCAGTCTCAGCGCGAGGGCAAGAAGTCCGCCTGGCAAGCCGAGCGTAACCAGATCGATTCGCAGTTGCAGGCCACTCTGACCCCGGAGCAGATGACCAAATACAATGAAATGAAAGCCAAGATGAAGGAGCGTTGGGCCGAGAAGGGTGGCCGCCGCGGCCATCACGGTCCCCGCCCCGAGGGCGGCAAGTAAAAAATTGGGGGCGCCTGAAGGCGCTCCCACAGGTTTCACGTCCGGGCTTTACGGCCCGGGCGTTTTTTCGTATGCGCCGGGTATATGCCGAGGTGCTCAGGACTCTGTCGCGAAGGGGCCGCCCATTGAAGGGGGCTACGGCTATGACTGGTACTTCAGAAGAACTTAAACAGGCCTGGATCAAGGCGTGGGTCGCTTATGGTTTTGGCGACTACGAGGTCGCCGCCAAGCGATTTCAGTTCTGGTTGCAGCGTTTCCACGCCGAGCGTCAGCAGTTGTCCCCTTACTGGAGCCCCCGTATGCAGGCAAACTGCGAGCAGTTGCTGGCGGAAATTTCCCGCCACGTCAAGCCGGCCCGCCGGGCCGGCACTCAGATAGCCGAACAGCAACGGGTTAACAGTGCTTTTTGGGCGGGTCGCCACTTGATGGTGATGCTTTCCCGCCAGGACCGCACCATGGAGGGCACGGTGCCCATCGTCAGGCCCACTCCGTCGGGGGAGCGGCTGACCAGCTCCGTGGTCCCGCCGGCTCCGGCCCCCCGAGCCGCCGCGCCGCCACCACCGCCGGCACCCACTCGCCAGGCCCGGCCGGCTCCGGCCCGTCCCGCCCCCCCACCAGTGGATGTCCCGGTAGTGGTCGAGCCACCGACCACGCCGGCCGCCCCTCCCCCCGTGGAGGTGGCCGCGGCACCCGCCCTGACCGCCCCTCCCGCACTTGAATCCGAGCCCACCGTCGAGGACTTGGGAGATCTTTCCCTGGATGACCTGGATCTCTCCGAATTGGATGAGGATCTGGACCTGGGTGAATTGGAACTTGACGACGCTTCCCTGGAAGATCTCGATATGGAAGGCCTCGAGGACCTGGAAGGCATCGAGGGTCTTGAGGGGCTCGACGATCTCGATCTGGAGGGCAACCTGGACGAGATCGACCTCGGCGAAATCTGAGGACCGAACTCAGTGGTCGGTAGTCAAGAAGGACATCAGCACCCCTTTGTTCCACTGCCAGGAGGCTTCCGGCGAGTCACCGTGAGCTAGCTCATAGGTTACGGTAGGAATCGAAATTTCTGGTAAGCTCACCCAGCTGCCGAAAGACCCGGGAATGCGCACTCGCCCGTGGGAATCGGCGATCTTCTGAGCGGTCAGACGGTCGGGGGCGGCATTCCGCATGGCCGCCACCAGCGGGGCCACTCGCTGGCTGGGGCCGTCGCCGTCCAGCATGCCCTGCCCGGCCGCGATGCCCCGGTGTTGATGAAGGCTGAGAATTCGCTGCACGCGCCCGGCCGGGCCCAGGCCCAGTCCTAAGGTCGCATCGCGCAAACATCGGCTTTCCGGCTCGCTCAGCGGCGCGGGTCCGGAATATTCGTCATCGCGAGCGGAAAGTTGCCAGAGGGCGGGAAAATTTCGATTGAGGTCCACTCCGCGAGGATTGGTGCGGGCCCGGCCCGAGTTGTCGGGATTGAGACAAGGCATGATGCGCACCTGCCAGCCGTTGAGGCGCTCTGGATCCTCTTGCAAATACCGCTTGAGCCGGAGCAGCAGATCCTGGCCGGCCGGTTCGTCGCCATGGATATTGCCGAAGAGCAGGGCGATCTTGGGTCCGGAACCGAGCACGTACATGCTGAGCGGGCGTCCCTGGGATGAGCGGCCCAGGGTGTAGGTGGAGCAACTGAGGTCGATCGGTTCATTGGCGTCCACCAGAGTAAAGTCAAAGGGAGTGCGCGCTCCCAGGGCATGCACGAAGGCCGAATGGATAGCCGGCGCCATGGTCAGGCAACCGATGGAGGCACAGCGGTCCTCCCAGATGCCATTGTGGAAAAGAATGTCGCTGGCGGTGGTGCCGCGGCCTTCAGCCAACTGCACCTCATCGGCGGAGACGCTGCCGTCGGCGTCGACATCGCGAGCGGCCCGCACGTGCTTGCTGCCCCGGTGGTTGACCACCAGCCAGCACGGCATCTGGTGATGATGTCCGTAAGGCCGGGCTTTGTAGTGGCCGGGGCGAAGTTGAGCCACGCCTTGAGGCACGGATGGGTCGCTGCTGTCGCCGGCGTGAGTCGAGCCCAGGAACTCATAGACCTGCGGCTGCCCCTTGGCGTCGCGGCGCAAGATCACGTAGGTATCGTCATAGGCGCCCACGTTGTCGGAGGAAGGGTGGCGCCGGCCGTCCGGGCTGAGTCCGCGCAGTCCCAAAACGGTCGTCCCCCGGGTGATTTTGCCCCCCCGGGCCAGCACCAGCCGCTGGTAGTAGTTGAAACGCTCGGCCAGACCCAGGGAGGCGGCCGGGATAGAAGGGACGTTCGGCGTCACCGCGGGGACCTCCGGCGGAGGCTGCCAGATGTTGACCAGGGCAAAGCGGAAGGCTCCCGGACCCGTCAGCGCGCGAAACTCCTCATCCTCCAGAGCTAACCCGGTCTCTGCCTGGGGCTGACCCACCACCTGGAGATCCTGGCCCAAGACATAAGTGCCGGCGGCCAGGCCGTCAGGTTTCGAGGTGCCCTCGAACTCTCGCACCTGTCCCTCAGGAGTCAGCACCACGAAGCAGGTCTTGGGGCTGAGCTGAGAGGGCAGGGCCAGCACCCAGAGTTCGCCCGGCGCCGGCCTGGCTCCGCAATTGAGGAGAATACGCCGGTAATGCTCGAAACGTTGCTGAGGCTGAAGCTGGACCGGCGCGCGCCAGGTGGAAAGAGCCAGCCGGGCCGGTTCGGCCTGGACTTGGGGGGACAGCAGCAGGGCCAACCCCAGGATGCTCTTGCGAAGTTGCATTTGTTTTCGGTCCTTTCAGCCGGATTTCATGGACTTATGCTGAACTGGAGGTCCTATGAGTATGAATGTATTGACGCTGACCCTGGTCCGGATGCTCTCGCTGGAACGACCCTGCGCCGAGGGCATGCCGGCGCACCTGGCCGCCGGTAGCGGACTGACCCAGGTGGGCAACCGCCTCCACGTGGTAGCCGACGATGCGTTGGAACTCGGAGTCTTCGACCGCACCTCGCAGGATCCGGGCAAGCTTTTTCGCCTTTTTGAGCGTCCCACATTGCCAGTGGATGAGCATGAAAGAAAAAAACTCAAGCCCGACCTGGAGTCTTCCTGCCTGCTTCAACATGAGGGGAAATCCTTCTGGCTGGGTCTGGGATCGGGCTCGACGGAACAGCGCAACAGAGGCGTGTGTGTCCGTCTCAATGTCGACGGCGAGCCACAATCCACGGTGGAATTCGATCTCACGCCGCTCTACGGCGAACTCAAGAAAGCTCACCCCGAACTGAACATCGAAGGTACCGCGCCCATCGTCGAACAAGGTAGGCTGCGCCTGGCCCAACGGGGTAACGGCAGCCAGGTCGACAACTCGCTGATCGACCTGGATCTCGAGAAAGCTTTCGCCAATGCCCGCGACGGGAAAGCCTGGGGACCCGAGTTGATCCGCCAGCAGCGCCCCCTGCAGTTGCCCAGCCTGACCGGCAGCAACGGGCCCGTGCCGCTGACCATCACCGACCTGTCCCCGCTCAGCCAGGGCCGCTGCCTGTTTACGGCCGCCGCCGAAGATACCAGCAATCCTTTCGATGATGGGGAAGTGCTCGGTTCTTGCATCGGCGTGGTGGACCTCAACGGCGGGGTCTCGCAAATCTTCCAGGTAGACAAGAAAGTGAAGCTGGAAGGCATCACCGGCTTGGAGAAAGAGGGCGGCGTGGAAGCACTGGTGGTCACCGACAACGATGACCCGGCTCACGGCGCCTCCGTTTATCAGACTTGGCTTTCCCTTACCGCCTGATCTGCTGGTGGTTGCTGACGTCCCTGGCCTGGGGCGACGGCAATCCTGGATTGCTGCTGGAAAAACTCCGGCAGATGGACGTCCTGCACCACTGGACGGCCGGTTTGGAGCGTATCGATTGGCGCAGCGGCGATCCAGATCCCAAGCTGCCCCCGCGCGCTAAAGTGGGCACCCATTGCAGCGCTTTTGTGGCCTCAGCCGGAGAGCGCCTGGGCATTTATATTCTGCGCCCTCCTGAGCACAAGCCTACTTTCCTGGCCAGCGCCCAGCAAGACTGGTTGAACAGTCCGGAGGGCCGGGATGCCGGCTGGGAGAGAGTGGAAAACGCGCGAGCCGCTCGCGACCGCGCCAACGAGGGTCAGTGGGTGGTGGCCTCCTGGCGCAATCCCGTGGCCAACAAACCGGGCCACATCGCCATCGTCATTCCCAGCGATTGGTCGGATGAGCGCGTTGAGCAGGAGGGCTGCGAGATTATGCAGGCCGGGCGCAACAACTACCTGAGCACCTCCCTGCGCCAGGGGTTCGCCAACCATCCCACCGCTTTTGCCGGTGGGGAGATTCAGTTTCACGCCCACTCCACCGAGTTTTAGGGCCCGGCGTTTAGTAAGATGGGCGTTTCGGTGCCAGAGGCGCCCCTCCCGCAAGCGACGGGTCCTTAACCTAGAATGCTGGCGATGGTGCCTCCACCCAGCACCTCGTCGCCGGCGTAAAAGACCGAAACCTGACCGGGCGTGAGAGCGCGCTGAGGCGTGTCGAAGCTTACCGTCAGGCGGTCTTGATTTATGTGGGTCAGGGTGGCGTCAGCACCGGGGGTCTGGTGGCGATACTTGACGCAGGCTCGCTCGGGCACCCTCTGGATCCAGTTCAGCTCTTCGACTTCCATTTGGGAGCGCAGCAGCTCGTCGGGGTCGCCCACCACCAACTGGTTGCTGGCCACGCGCAGTTCCAGCACGTAGCGGGGCTTGCCGGTGGCGATGCCCAGGCCCTTGCGCTGGCCGACGGTATAGTAACCCAGCCCCTGGTGGTCTCCCAGCCGGGTGCCGTCGCTTTCGACGATCTCGCCGGGCTGGTCGGCGTTGGGCAGATTCTTACGCAGGAATCCGACCGTATCCCCATCCGGAATGAAGCACAGATCCTGACTTTCGGGCTTATCGGCCACGCTGGCGAGACCATACTCATGGGCCAGGCGGCGCACCTCACTCTTGGCCAGTTCGCCCACCGGGAAGAGCGTCTGGGAGAGCTGCTCCTGGGTGAGCGAAGCCAGCACGTAGGACTGGTCCTTGCTCTGGTCCAGCCCGCGCAGCAAGCGATGGGTGCGGGCCGCTTCATCGTAACGGATGCGCGCGTAGTGGCCGGTGACCACCTTGTCGGCCCCCAGCTCCCTGGCTCGCTGCAGCAGATGATCGAACTTGATGTGTTGATTGCAGCGGCGGCAGGGGTTGGGGGTCCGGCCGCGGGCATACTCAGCCACGAAATCATCGATAACGTGCTTTTGAAATTCGTCGCGCAGATTGAAGGCGTAGTGGCGGATTCCCAGCTTCCAGGCCACCTTCTCCGCGTCATTGACGTCCCACACGGAGCAGCAACCGCGTCCGGCCGGAGCGGCCTGGCTGTCATTGGGGGACAGGGTCATGGTAATGCCGATGACTTCATAGCCCTGATTGTGCATCAAGGCCGCCGCCACTGAAGAATCCACGCCCCCGCTCATGGCTACCACTACCCGCCTGGTCATTTGCGCAGTATAGCCGCGAGCGTTGGAATTGAAAAGATACTTTCTTGACTTGCCTTTATATCGTATTGCGATATAATCCTGCCCATGCAGGACCGTGACTATGAAGTATTGGCCAATTTTCGTTATACCCTGCGCCGCTTCCTCAAATTCAGCGAGGAAGCGGCCGGAGCCGTAGGCCTGTCGCCCCAGCAACATCAGGCTCTGCTCTTTACTCGCTCGTCTGGAAAGCGCCGCGTGACGGTGGGGGCTCTGGCTGAATGGCTGCAGATCAAGCCGCACAGCGCGGCCGAACTCAGTTCCCGCCTGGAGACAGCGGGCTTGCTGGAGCGCAGAGAGGACCCGGAGGACCGGCGACGTACCCTGCTGACCGTTTCGGAATACGGAACCCGCCTCCTGGAAAGCTTGACCGAAGTGCACCGACGTGAACTACAGCGTCTCAAAGAACCGGTTCGTGAATTGCTGGCCATGCTGGATGATGATCATGCATAAGTTGCGGGATTTTTCCAGCGACTCACGGTTGATTCTGATGTCCGGCCTGGCCCTGGGATTAGGCATCCTGAGCACTCTGGCGGCTCGCCTTTTGCTCTGGCTGATCGCTTTGTGCACCGGCCTCTTTTTCCAGGCCGCCTCACCGCAGCAGAATCATTATGGAGCCTGGGTGATTCTGGTGCCGGCGGTGGGCGCCGGGCTGGTGGGGTTGATGGCCCGCTTCGGTTCGGAGAAAATCCGCGGCCATGGAATTCCCGAGGCCATCGAATCAATTCTCTTACGCGGCAGCCGATTGGACCCGCGAGTAGCCTGGTTGAAGCCCCTCTCGGCAGCTATTTCCATCGGGTCTGGAGGTCCTTTTGGCGCGGAAGGCCCGATCATCATGACGGGTGGATCGGTCGGCTCGGTGCTGGCTCAATTCGGCAACCTGACCAGCAATGAGCGCAAGACTCTACTGGTCTCGGGAGCGGCGGCCGGCATGGCGGCCGTCTTCAACTCACCGCTTTCAGCCACGCTGCTGGGCGTGGAGCTGCTCCTCTTTGAAATGAGACCGGCCAGTCTGGTGCCGGTGGCTCTGGCGGCGGGCACGGCCACTCTGTGCCGGCGCTTATGGTTGGGGGATGCGGCTCCCTTTGCCATGGAGTCTCAACACCCCTCATTGGGTCCGGCCGGATTGTTGGGATGCCTCCTGTGCGCGCTGCTGGCCGCCCTGTGCGTAGCCTTGCTGACCCACGCTCTCTACGCCGTCGAAGACGGATTCCGGCGTCTCCCGCTTCATTGGGCCTGGTGGCCGGCGCTGGGCGGGTTGGTGGTCGGGGTGGGCGGCTACTTTTTTCCGCCCTGCCTGGGCGTAGGCTACGACGTGATTCAGAGACTGCTGGGGGAGAATCCCGGAGCCTGGTTGATTGTCGGTGTGCTCTTCTGGAAAACGCTGGTCTGGCTGGTAGCCCTGGGCTCCGGCACCTCGGGTGGTATCCTGGCACCTGTTTTGATGATCGGCGCGGCGTTGGGATGCCTGGAAGCGGCCATTCTGCCGGCTATGGGAACCGGCTTCTGGCCCTTGCTCAGCATGGGGGCGGTGCTTTCCAGTTGTTTGAGCGCGCCTTTGACGGCGCTGGTTTTTTGCCTGGAAGTGACGCGCGACTATCCGGCGGCCTTGGGTCTGCTGATCGCCACTTGCGCCGCCCACGGGCTCTCGAGCCTGTGGCTGGATCGCTCGATTATGACCGAGAAAGTGGCCCGGCGGGGCTATCACATCTCGCGCGAATACGCCGTCGACCCGCTGGAGTTCGTGCTCGCCCGCGAGGCGATGCAGGCGCAGTGCTACCGCTGCCATACGCTGGAGGAGGCGCGGCCCGGCGAGAATGACCAGTTGATTCCTCTGTTGGACGAACACAATCGGTTGCACGGGGTGGTGCGCCGCTCGGACTGGCAGCGTTGGCGCGATGGTGGAGTCAGGCCGGCGATTGTCCGCGAGCCGATCACCGTCGGGCCCCAGGAACCTCTGCGTCGCGTGGAGCGATTGATGGCGGAGTCGGGCCTGACCACCCTTCCCGTGGTCGGAAATAACGGTTTCTTAGGCCTGATCTCGCTGCGCGACCTGCTCAAGGCGCGGGCCAACGTGCTGGCCGCCGAAGGGCGCCGGCAGATCTTTTTACGCCTGCCGGCCCGTTAACAACAGTTTACAAAGCGAGTAGGATCTGTTTACGAAATTCAGGATTTTTTCAGATCTGACCCCCTGCATGCGCCTGCTCTCTCGGGCACAATAGGTCCAAGAGAGATGCAGTAAAGGGAGATTAACTACGATGGCTTTCAACCCGATGATGATGAACCCCCAGTTCGGTGGAGGTGTGCCCGGCGGTGGTGGAGGCGGCCTGATGGGCCAGCTCGGCCGCGGTATGCAGGACGGTAGCCTGGTGGGACGTGAGCGCGGTATCGCCGGTCACGCCGTGATGGACGCCAAGATGACCGAGATGATGGCCAAGCTCGACGGCGTGGTCACCCCTCAAGAGAAGATGGCCATTATGCAGAAAAAGTTCAAGGCCAGCCACATGATGAACCACCTCCGCACCAACGGAATGGGCAATGTTTCCGGTGAGGCGATGGCCCGCCGGCAGATGGGTGGTGGCTTCGGCGGCCCGGGCGGCTTCGGTGGTCCCGGCTTCGGCGGCGGCTTTGGCCCGCAGGGCTTCAACGGCGGCGTTCCCGGAGCTCAGGCCGTCAGCGGTGTCGGCAACGTTTCCATCTCGGCGGCTATCAGCAACGGCGGTGGCGCCCGCGCCGTGGCCACCCCCAACGGAGCCTTCGCCCAAGCTTTCTAATCAGGTCCTCATAATCTGACGCAAAAAGCCCACCAACTGGTGGGCTTTTTGCGTTTGGCCTGCCGGGTGCCACTTCCAGTCTCGCTTGTTTACAAAGAGCCGATGAGATCCCCAGGGAGTTTGCCCGGGCTTGCGGAAAAGCTGCGACCCATGTTAGAGCAGTTTTTCGCCGCACAATCCGATCCGTCGCAGTCCCCCTTGACCCAAAAGCTGCGCAAGACGCTGGACGAGCATTTCGTCGAGGGAGCGGTCGAACTGGCGGATCTCCTCTATGCCTTGCAGTCGGAATGCATGATTGTGCAGGAAGCAATGGAGGAGCCGCCCGACGGGAAAGCCGGAGAACACTACGTGAGAGCCTTGCAGCTTTATTTGGAAGCACTGTGCAAGGTGGGACGCGAACTGGAAGCCACCGGCGAGTTGAGCGAAGAAACCGAGAAAGAGGCCTGTGAGCTGACCGGTCAGGCTGATCGTTCGTTCAACGATTTCGAGTTCGAGGCTTCTCAGATCAAAGAGGCCGAGAGCGAGGCTTAGCGGCCCCCGCGCACCTGGATGACACCCGGCGCAGTGCGCACGTCGTCGATAGTCAGGCCGATGTTGGGGGGTAGGTAGCCTTTCATATCGATTACGAAAGCACCGTCTTCTTCCTGTTTCACACTCATCCTGGCCATCTCGTTGGCGGCCAGGGAAGCGAAGAGGTTGGTCATCAGCTTGGGCACGGGCAACCAGCCGCCCACCTTGGTCTTATCCAGGTCGAAGCGCATTTTGGTGCCGCCGGCGGCCGAGACGCGCCCCTGCACCTCAAAAGAGACATCGATCAGCTTGTTGGCGATACCGCTCAGTTTTAGCTTGCCGCCTTCGCCGATTTGCAGATGCAGGCCGCTCATTCCCTCCACTTTCTGGCGGGAGAGCACCTTGTTGATGGCCTTCTCGTTCAAGCTCATGTCGATGGTCTGAACCTGCATGGGAAACCTGGCGAAACGAGACAGGTCGGGCAATTGAACGGTGCCGTTGGGATTGCTCAGGGTGCTGACATTAAGGAATTCGGGCACCAGCTTGCCCAGGCCCGGCATCTTGACCTGAAGCTCGTCGATTTTCAAATCGTCGCTCTGCAGGCCGCGCAGACTCACCTGATCCTGGCCGGGATTGATATGGATGCCGTTGAGCTGCTGCTTGAGCTTGCGATTTTCGGCCAACAACTGCTCGTAGCTCGGTTGCGGGCCTCCCCCAATTGGTTGCATCCCACAAAATTCGCTATTCGCTTTCAGGAGCCTTGCGCAATCTTAGAACCTTACTTAACAGAGCGTCCAGGTTGTCTCGCATCGACGACCCTGAAAGAATCCTGAAGCCTGTGTACCTGAGTTAACAAATCTCTAACTAGTTCTACCCATCAGACCAGTTAGTGTTAGGTCAACAACACGACACGAAAATACACACACAGGGGTTTAAGTCATGCTCATCAGTAACCAAGTCAAAGCCGCTCAAGCTCATACCGCCAAGAAACCCGCCAAGGCCAAACCGGCCGCTGAAGAGGGAGGCCAGGAAATCAAAGACTGGACCGTGCTGATGTATATCGCCGGCGACAACGACCTGGAGCCCTACGCTGCCAGAATGATGCAGCAAATCGAAGACAAGTGTGGAACTACCGAGAACATCAACGTGGTGGCGCAACTGGGCCGTATGGAGCAGGGTGACCTGAAAAAACTTTACGAAGGCCAGGGCCGCAAGTACGAGCCCACCGGCATCGACGGCGACTGGGGGGGAATGCGCCGCTACCTGGTCACCCAGCAGGATCGCAGCGAAGAGCAGGGCGATAAGATCCTCTCCAAGGTCATCGGCAAGCCCACCGACAAAAAGATGTCCGATGCCACCTCGCTGGCCGACTTCCTGGTCTACGGCATGAAGAACTATCCCTCCAAGCACACCATGGTCGTGCTCGCCGACCACGGCGGCGGTTGGCTGGGCGCCTTCACCAGCGACGCCTCGGCCTCGGGCCATAGCATCATGACCCCCGACCAGATTTCGAGCGCCTTCAAAATCGCCGAGACGGCTACCGGCAAGAAGCCCGAAGTGGTCGACATGGTGGCCTGCCTGATGGCCACCAGCGAAGTCGCCTACCAGATGAAGGACCGCGCCAAGTATCTGCTGGCCTCGGAAGAGATCGGCACTACCGCCTCCTTCGACTACGGTCCCATCATCGCCGGCATCGACGCAGCCAGCCAGAGCGGCAAGCCTATCTCCCCCAAGACTCTGGCCAAAACCATCGTGCACACTTACGACGACAATCCAGACGCCTTCAAAACCAAGTCGGCCGTGGATCTGCCCAAAATGGCCGCCGTCAAGGAGACCTTCAAGGTGCTGGTCGACCAGCTCAAGGCCAGTAAGATTGAGCCCGAAGCCGTGGCCGCCGCCATTCAGGGTGCCCAAAACTTCGGCATCACCGAAGAAGGTGTCTATCCTTTCTATGACCAGATCCGCGACCTCAAGGGTCTGGCCGATAACTTGAGCAACGCCGAGTTGATCTCCGACAAGAAAGTGCGTGCCGCCGCCAAGGCTGTCAGCCTGGCCGTCGACGCCAGCGTCATCGACAACCTGGCCCACGATTACAAGCGCTATGAGGAGAAAGGCGAAGGCCGCACCCTCGACGGCAAGGAGACCTTTAAAGATGTGCGCATCTACGAAGGAACCTACGACTCCCACGGCCTGAGTGTTTTCGCTCCGCTCAGCGAGAAGCTGGTCAAGAGTGCCAAGATGGCCGAATACAGCGCTCTGGACTTCACCAAGGAAACCGGCTGGGGCGACTACGTCGGCCAGTTGAATAAGGCCTTGGTGGCCAACGCCAAGGCCCGCGCCGAAGGCCAGGGCGAAACCGTAACCCGGCCCGAGACTCCGCCCGAGGTATAATCTTTCTCCGGCGACAGAAGACTCCGGCCTGACCAGGCCGGGGTCTTTTGGTGTGCCTGAGTCAAGATCGAGTCAATCCGCCCAGGGATCGGCCCGGCGGGGCGAAAACGGGGCCAATGGCTTCTACCGACCTGTTCGCGCCCATCCCCTGGAGCCTGAACAAAGCCTCCTCCGGCCAGCGCTATCTGCTGGCGGCGCTGACGGTGCTGATGATCGGCGGGCCTCTCTATGTGGCCGGCGACCTGGTCTCGGATGATAATGAGATGCTCTTCTATCTGGGCAGCGGTATGGTGGGCGCTCTCTACTACGGTCGGGGACCGGCCCGCCTGGCCTCGTTATTGTGCCTGTTCGTTCTGCACGTGGCTCACATTCACCCGGGCTTTCGGGTGGTGACCCAGGGGTTTCAATACTTTATATCTTTTACATTTTTCATGCTGGCCACCGACCAGATCGCCCGCTTCGCCGACCAGGCCCGCCGCGAGGCCTGGCAGGCCCGGCGGCGGGAAAAGGCCGAGGAGATTTTGCGCCATTTCGCTGAACAGTGCACCATTTTGGAAACCGCCCCGCAATTGGATGAACTGCTGAAGAAGTCGAGCGAACTATACCACCAACCCGACAGCCTGGCTCGGCAAGTGGTTAAAACCATGGAAGAGCAGTGCGCCCTGGCCAAGGAGCGCCTGCAGCACCGCGAGCGATTGCGCCAGGACGAACTTTTGCGGGCCACCCAGAAGCTTCAGACGACCTTGATCAACTCGATTTCCCACGATCTGCAGACGCCGCTGAGTACCATCGCGGGCACTGTGGATACTCTGCGCCTATCGGTGGACAAGCTTTCCAGAGCGGATCGCCAGGAATTACTGCAGCTGGCCTCCGAGCAAATCATGCGCCTGGAAAAGTTGGTCAAGAATATCCTCAACCTTTCCAAAATGGAGGCTGGCGGCCTGAGCTTCACGCGCGCCTGGGTCAACATCGGGGAGCTTTTATCCGTGGTCAAAGGGCGTTTCCCCAAGCAGGCGGCGGCCCGTATCCAGTTGCTGTTGCCCGATGACTTTCCCGAGGTGAAAGGTGACTTCACTTTACTCAGCCAGGTTTTCGCCAACCTGATCGATAACGCGCTCAAATTCAGCCAGGGCGCGGTGCAAATCGACGGCTGCCAGCGGGCTGGCACGGTATGCGTGAGCGTCAAGGATACCGGAGTTGGCGTGCAGCCGGATGAGGTTGAGTTGATTTTCGAGAAGTTTTTTCGAGGTACCACACCGATGGCCGTGCCTGGTAGCGGCTTGGGCTTGAACATTTGCCGCGGGGTGGTGGAATTGCATGCAGGCGGACTGCGCTACGATCCCGAGCCCGCCGGCGGCAGTCGCTTTACGGTGACTCTGCCGTTGGAGGTAGCTCTTGTCGCGCACTAACGAAAAGCTGCTGATCGTGGATGACGAGGATGCCATCCGCAAATTCCTGCGCATCGCCCTCACCGGTGAGGGCTACCAGGTGTTGGAAGCCAGCACCGGACAGCAGGCTATCGAGCTGGTGCGCGAGCGACAACCGGACGCAGTCCTGCTCGATCAGGGTCTACCCGACCTGGACGGGCTGGAAGTGACCCGCCAGGTGCGCATGTGGAGCTGGGTGCCCATTCTCTTCGTCTCGGTCAACGAGGAAGAACGGCTCAAAATCGAGGCTTTTGACGCCGGCGCTGACGACTACCTGTGCAAGCCCTTCAGCGTCGACGAACTCATGGCCCGCCTGCGGGCCGCCTTGCGGCGCAAGCACATCCTGCCACAAGGGGGTCGGTTGCGCTGTGGCTTGCTGGTGCTCGACCAGGACGGGCGCGAAGTGCTGGTGGGCAAAGAGCGAGTCAATCTGACCAAGAACGAGTTTGCCGTGTTGCAGGTCCTCATGCAACGCCAGGGCAAGCTGGTCAGCCATCGCCAGCTTCTCCAGGAAGTGTGGGGTCCCGGTTACGAGCAAGACACGCACATGCTGCGCGTCAACATCTCCAATCTGCGCAAGAAGCTTGAGATCGGCGAGGCTCCCCGCTACCTCATCAACGAACAGGGCATCGGCTACCGGGTGGTGGAGCCCATCTCAGGGATGGAACCAGAAGACGCAGGCAAAGAAGACATAAGTGGCCAGGAATAGCGCCCCCTCCAGCCAGTTACTTTCGCCGTCCTGCAGGGAAGTGGTGGCGATCTGGACGGCCGCCAGCAGAGCCACCATCTCAAAAGGGTTGAGGGCCAGGCTCATGGGTTTACCGATGGCGTGGGAGACCAGCACCAACACCGGGGCGACCATGAGGGCGATCTGCAAGCACGAGCCCATGGCGATCTGATAAGACAACTCCATCTTGTTCTCGCGGGCCACCCAGATGGCCACCGAACCTTCGGAGGCATTGCCCACCACGGCCACGATGACCACGCCCACGAACATTTCGCTGATACCGATGCCCTGCACATGCAGCATGTGGTTCATCGAGTCGACGAAGACTTCACTCAGAAAAGCCGCCACCAGGGTGCCGCCCAGCAACATGCCCACGGCCGTCTTCAAGGACCATTCGGCTTCCTCGTGCTCGCCTTCGTGCGGCATCAACATAAAACGGTGGGTGCGCAACGAGAAAATCAGGCTCAGAGCGTAGAGGCCGAGCAGCACGCAGGCGGCCGCCAGGGAAATTTGATGTTCCAAGATGGGAAAATTGGCCTTGTTCAACTTGGGATCCCAGTTGTAGACCAGATGTACAAAGGTTGGCACCAGCAGGCAGATCATGGCCACCCAGAGCATGCCGATGTTGACGTTGGCTCCGGTGCGCGTAAACTTTTGCACGGGATACTTCATACCGCCATACACCATGGCGGCGCCCAACACCAGCAGCAGGTTGCCTAAAATCGAGCCGGTAATGGAAGAGCGCACCACGTCGTGCAGTTCGAGCTTTTGCAGAGCCATAATCGCAATCATCAGCTCGGTTACGTTGCCGAAGGTGGCGTTGATGAGTCCGCCCCAAAGAGGTCCGGCGTAGATGGAGATCTCTTCGGTGGAACGTCCCATCAGCGTGACCGTGCCGAGAATGCCCAGGGCGGAAAGCAAAAAGAGTGGAACTCCCTCGCCCATGTGCAGCGAGTGCATGATCAGAGAGGGAATGACGCACAGACTCAGGACCGAGATTTTGGGTAGCGACTTGATGACTTTCCACATAACGAGGGGTGGCAAGTTCCCTGGTTAGAGGAGCACTCCTTTGAGAATCAGCCGGGCCACGGTGAAGTAGATGACCAGGCCCGTAACGTCCACCAGCGTGGCTACAAAAGGGGCGGAAGCGCTGGCCGGATCGAAACCGGCCCGGCGCAGGACAAAAGGCAGCATGGAGCCGGCCAGAGTGCCGAACATGACCACTCCCACCAGAGAAAAAGCCACCGTCATGCCGATAGCCAGAAAATGGGCGCCGTAAGTGGCGAAAACGCTTTGCCAGAGCAAAATGCGCAGCAGCCCGACCAATCCCAGGACCAGGCCCAGGCATAATCCGGCGGCCAGCTCGCGCCGGGCGACCCGCCACCAATCGCTGAGGCGCACTTCTCCCAGGGCCATGGCGCGGATCACCAGCGTGGTAGCCTGCGAACCCGAATTGCCCCCGCTGGAGATAATCAGCGGCACGAACAGCGCCAGCACCACCGCCCTGGCGATCTCCTCCTCAAAATGTCCCATGGCCGTGGCCGTGAGCATTTCTCCGAGAAACAGGGCGGTCAACCAACCGGCCCGCTTGCGCAGCATCGTCCCGAACCCGCTGCGCAGGTAGGGCGCGTCCAATGCCTCCATGCCGCCGACTTTCTGAAAGTCTTCGGTGGCCTCTTCTTGAACCACGTCCACAATGTCGTCAATGGTCACGATCCCCTGCATGATGCCTTCTTCGTCGACCACCGGCACGGAGCTCAGATCGTGAGCGGCAAAGAGCCGGCTCAGTTCCTCCTGGTCCAGCCCGGGCGTGGCCGTCACGGGTTCTGCCTCCATGACCTCGGAAATCAGGGCGTCCGGCCGGGCCGCCAGCAACTCACGCAGGGAAAGGACGCCCAGCAGCCGCTGCTGAGGGTCAAGCACATACAGGATATAGATGGTCTCGTAGCTCTGCAGCGGTTGGCGGCGCAGGTAGGTGACGGCATGATCGACGGTCATGTCCGGGCGCAGGCGCGCGAAGCGCGGACTCATCAGGCCGCCGGCCTGATCCTCGGCATAGGCCATCAAGGCCTCGACTTCGCGCCGAGTGGGTTCGTCCAACAAGCCTAGATAGTCGGACTGCTCGGACGGCGCCAGGCACTGCACCAGGTCGGCGGCGTCGTCGGGAGCGAGCAGCCGCATCCAACTGCGCCTCTGCAAGAGGGGTCTGGCTTCCAGCAGCTCCAACTGGTCGGCGGCAGCCAGCTCGAGAAAGAGTTCTTCCGCATCCACCTGGTCCAGCTCGGCAAACATCTGGCGGCGCTGGGGTCCATCCAGACTGGCCCAGATCTTGCGAATGTCTTCTTGAATCAAATCACGGTTCACAGCGCTATCCTTCCTCTACCGGAGCCTCGGGCAGAGGCTCCGGTGGGTCCGCAATCTCGACTTCCGGCTGGGGTGGGGGAACCTCCTCGGGCACAGGTTGGAACTCGGCCGGCTTATCCTTGCGGCCGAGTAAGGAATAGAGGGCTGGCAAAGTCAGCAGAGTGAGAAACAGGGTGGAGATCAAGCCGCCCACCACCACCGTAGCCAGAGGGCGCTGCACGTCCGAACCCACGCCGGTGGCCATGGCGGCCGGCAACATGCCCAGGGTGGCCACGGTGATGAGCACCAGTTGCGGGCGCATCTGCACCTTGGCTCCGGAGATGACGGCTTCCTGGAGAGGCATGCCTTCCACCATGCGGCGGCGTCCAATTTCTTCGATATAAAGCAGACCGCACATGACGGCCACGCCGAACACCGAAATGAAGCCGACGGCAGCCGAGACGCTGAGGGGAATGCCGCGCCAGAGCAGGGCCAGGATGCCCCCCACCAGCGAGAAGGGCACGGTGATCAGCACCAGGCCCGCGTCGCGCGGGTTGCCGAGGGCCGACCAGAGCAGGCCGAAGATCAGCACGATGGTGAGCGGCAGAATGAAACCCAGGCGTTTTTCGGCCCGGGCCAGGTTCTCGAACTGGCCGCCCCAACTGATACTGTAGCCTTCCGGCAAGGGCACGGCCGCCTTGAGCTTGCCCTGGGCTTCTTCCACGAAACCTCCCTGGTCACGGCCGCGGATGTTGGTGCGTACCGTCATCTGGCGTTTGTTCTCGCGGCGCGCGATGATGCTCGAGCCGTTGCTGACGCGAATGTCGGCCAACTGGGACAAAGGCACGCGGCCGCCGTCCTGGGTGGCTACCAGAATCTGACCGATGGCGTCGGCGTCCACGCGCGCCTCGGGAACGTAGCGCACGGTCACATCGAAGCGCTTCTCGCCCTCAAAAATGGTGGTCACGCCCCGGCCGCCGATGGCCATCTCGATGACATCCTGAACCTCCGAAACATTGATGCCGTAGCGAGCCACTTCGCTGCGCTTGACGGCGATGCGCAACTGCGGCTGATCGGCTTCCTGCTCGATGGAAGTGTCGGCTGCACCTGGGACCTGGCGGACCACCTCCAGCATTTTTTCGGCCACTTCGCGCAGTCTCTTCAGATCCGGCCCGCTGATGATCACGGCCAGGTCGGCTGAAGAGCCGGTGGCTATTTCGGTGGAAGTATCCACGATCGGCTGGGTGAAGTTAAAGGTCACGCCGGGAACCGAGTCGTTCAGTTTCTTGGACATTTCGGCCACCAATCTGGCCTTGCTCCAACCGCTTTTCCAACTCTTGTAGGGCTGCAGGTCGATGAGAAATTCGTTGCGGTTTGGTCCAAAGGGGTCGGTGCCGCTATCGTTGCGGCCGCTCTGCGACATGCAGATTTCCACTTCTGGAAAAGTCATAATGATCTGGCGAATCTTATTGGCGGTTTGGGCGGACTTGTCGAGGGACACGCCGGCCGGCAGATTGGCACGAATCCAGATCACGCCTTCATCTAATTGCGGCAGAAATTCCGTTCCCAAACCGCCGCCCAGTCCGAAAACGCCCAGTACCAGCAAGCTGGCCAGCGACACGGTCAGCAAGGAGCGGCGCACGGTGATGCCCACGATCCAGCCGTAAACGTCGCATAGCCAGCGTATGACGGGATTCTCCCAGTGCTTGGCGTCGCCGCGGAAGAGCCAGGAGGCCAGGATGGGAATCAAGGTCAGGGTGAGCAGCATCGACCCGATCAGGGCCAGACAGATGGTCGAAGCCATGGGAGTGAAGATGCGGCGCTCTACCCGCTCCAGGGTAAAGAGGGGCACGTAAGCGGCGGTAATGATCAGCAACGATACGAAGATCGGATGGGCTACTTCGCGGGCGGCCAGCAGCACGGCCCCGGCCGGGCCGCCTTCGGCACCGTCCTGGCGAGCCAGATCGACCCGGTAAACGATGCGTTCGATCATCACCACCGTGCCGTCCACGATGATGCCGAAGTCAAAGGCTCCCAGCGACAGAAGGTTGGCCGGCACTCCCAGCAGCTTCATACAACAGAAAGCAAAGAGCAGGGCCAGCGGAATGGTGATGGCCGTGAGCAGGGCGGCGCGCAAATCTCCCAGCATTACCAGAAGCACGGCGGAAACTACCACAAAACCCTCGATCAACGTGTGAGAAACGGTCGAAAGCGTGTTGGTGACCAGCGAAGACCGATCATAGACGGGCTCCAGCCGCACGCCTTTCGGAAGACGGTTGGTATTGAGGTCTTCGATGGCTTCTTTGACGTTGGCCAGCACCGTGCTGGGATTCTCCCAGCGGCGCATCAGGCAGATCCCCTCGACCTGATCGATATGATCACCTGTGCGGTCGGTGTAGCTATAAATTCCGGTGGGGGGCGCCGCCCCGATTTTGACCTTGGCTACGTCGCGCACATAGACGGGCACGCCGTTGGCGGCCTCCAGCACGATCGATTCCAGGTCGTGGCTGTTTTGAATCAAGCCCATCCCGCGCACGGCCAGCGACTGCTGCTGGTTGTCGAGCATGGCCCCGCCGGCGTTGCGGTTGTTGTTGGCGATGTCGGTGGCCACCTGGGCGATAGTCAGACCGCGGGCCTCCAGTGCCAGCGGGTCGATCTCCACCTGCATTTGTTTGACCAGGCCGCCAAAAACGCTGACGTCGGCCATGCCCGGCTCTTGCAGCAGCCGCGGCGCCACCACCCAGTCCTGCAGTTCGCGCAGTTCGAGTATGGATTTGCCCGCCCCCTTGAGTGTGTAGCGGTAAAACTCCGAGATGCCGGAAACTAGAGGTCCGAGAGAGGGCATGACTTCCGGCGGGAGCTCGGCGTCGCGCAGCTTCTCCAGCACCAGTTGGCGGGCAAAAAAGTCATCGGTACCGTCTTCAAAGGTGAGTTCCACCACCGAGAGGCCGAAAATCGTGCGCGAGCGGCGGGAAATAACGCGGGGCACACTGTTGAGAGCGCGCTCCACCGGGATAGTCACCTGCTGCTCCATCTCCTCGGCCGCCTGGCCGGGAAAGGTGGAAATGACCACCACGGATGGGTCCGAGATATCCGGATAGGCCACGATCTGCAAAGATTTGAAGGCGGCCACGCCGGCTCCGATGAGCACCAGCGTCAGGACCAGGATCAGCAGCTTGTTGCGGAAGGCGAAATTTACCAGCATCGAGCGCTCATCTCAGCAGCATGGCCCCATCCACCACCACTCTTTCACCGGGGCTGATGCCGCGCAGCACGGCCACATTGGCGCCCTGACGTTGTCCGATATCGACGGTTCGCGGGACAAAGGTGCCGGGACTCACCTGCACATAAACGACCTTCTTGCCGTCGCCGGTTTGCAGCACGGCCGCGGCCGGAATCACCGCCAACTTGTGCTCATCGTGAAGATGGTGAACGCGCCCGAACATCTCGGGGCGGAACTTGCCGAAGGGATTGGGCAGCGTGGTCATCACTTTGACGGTGCGGGTCTTGGGGTCGAGCACGTCGGCCAGGCGCGCCACTTTGCCGTCAAATTGCTGGCCGGGATAGGCATCCAGCGTAATGCGCACCGGATCGCCCGTGCTGATCCAGCGGATCTGCGCTTCGGGAACGTTGGAAATGACCCACACCGAACTGAGATCGGCAACCGTCATCACCGAAGCGCCCAGATCGGAGTGATACTCGCCGGCCACCACGCTCATCTCCAAGATCTTGCCGGTCAGGGGAGAGTGGACCACGATTTCCGGATCGGGATCATTGGCGCCCACTTCCAGGATGCGCAGCTTATTCACGGCCTGGTCGCGGGCGGCCACGGCGCTGTCGATACCCGCCTGGGCCTGGGAAACCAGAGCCAGCGAATTTTCCAAGTCGGAGCGAGCTTGAGTCAAGTCCGTTTCCGCCCACAGCACTTCTTTCTTGGCGATGGCGTCGTGCTTGAAAAGGTCGCGCACGCGCTGGCAGTCCAGCTGGGCTTTGCGCAGAGTGGTGCGCGCTTTGGCCACGCCCACGCGGGCTTCGATGGCGCTGGCCTGCTGCTGGCGCAAACTCGCCTCGGCTTCGCGCAGGGCGGCCTGAGCCTCAGTTGCTTCCGGACTCACGACGGTGACCAGCGCCTGTCCGGTCTGGACCGAGTCGCCTTCGCGCACCAGCACCCGGCGAATGCGCCCGCTGACCGGCAGGTGAATGTGGGAAATCAGGTTGGGGTTGGCTTCCACGTCGCCGGGAACGGTCACTTCGGCCCCCGGCATGGAGGCGCTCAGCACCGGCTCGACCCGAATATACTGGAGTTTGGGCGAACCGGGAGGAATGGAAATCTTGGCGGCCGAGGAGAGGACCGGTGGAACGATGGTGGGAGTGGGAGAGGCCACCACGGTGGGAGTTTCGCTGGGCGTGGGGTCGGAGTGGGCGGGCTGGTTACACCCGTAGAGCGAGAGGACGGCCAGGCCGGCAAAAGCTCCACGCATCCAGTGCGGTTTATTTTTCAAGAGAACCTCCTTGGCCCGTAATCGAGTAGAGCAAGAAGCGGCTGCGCGCATATTCCGCCAGGGCCTCATTGTAACTGACCATGATGTCGTTGTAGGAACGCTGGGCATCGAGCAATTCGACCAGTGTGGCATGGCCTCCCCGATAGGAGTATTCCATGGTATCGAGCACCTGGCGCGCCTGGGTCAACATGTGGCTCTCGATCTGGCGCACGGTGCGCTCGGCGGCCTGCAGTTGCTGGCTGGCCGAGGCCAGTTCTTGTTTGATTTCGGCCTCGAGAGCGCGCGCCCGGGCGATCACCTGGTCATATTCATGGCGGGCGCGCCGCACCTCGCCCTCGTTGGTGTCGAAAATCGGTATCGGCATGCTAAAAAAGAAGCCGAGCATGTTGCCCTTGCCGGCAAATCCTTGCTGGCGGCGGTATTCGAAGCCGCCGATGTAATTGGGCTTGCCGTTGGCTTCTTCCAGGCGGATGCTGGCCTCGGAACGCTTCTGGTCGCGGATCAGGGCCAGGTAGTCGGGTCGCTGTGTAAGAGCGATTTGCTCCAACTCGGGTATGGCCAGATTGACGGGCGGCCGGGGCAGACTGCCCTCCAGTTCGATGTCTTCCTGGACGTTCTTGTTTCTTCCCATCAGCAGCAGCAACTTCTGTTTGGCCGTGCGCAGGCGGGCCTCCGAGAGAATCACGGTGTTGTCGTACTGTAGCTCGGCCAGTTGAGTGCGCATCAGTTCGACGCGAGCCAGATCCCCGGCGCGCACCCGTTCCCGACTGATGCGCGTAATGCGCGCGAAAGCGCTGCGATTCTGCTGGGCCACCGAGAGGTTGCCGCGGGCCAACAGTACTTCGATGTAGGCATTGTCCACCTCCAGAATCAACTGGCGGGCCGCTTCGCGCAGTTGGAACTCGGCCACCTGGCGGGCCAGTTCGGCTACTTCCATACGGCGCGCTCTTTTGCCGCCGCCTTCAAAGGTGAAGTCGAAGCGGCCTGAGTACTCACTGGGGCCGGCCGTGTTGATCTCGTTAAAACCGGTCCCCACGAAGTCCAGGTGGTCCGCGCCCAAGCTCAAGGTTGGATTCGGGTGCATGGCGGCAGTCAGTTGGCGAGCTTCCGCGATATTTAGATCATAGTGTTTGGCCAGCAGTTCGAGATTATGATTGAGAGCTTCGCTGACGGCCTGCTCGAGCGTCAACGGCAGTTGCTCCTGCGGAGTGACTTGCAGCGGAACTGCGACGGGACCGGAAGGTTGGGCCAAAGCGAACCACGGTAGAGCCAGAACCAACGCACCTATCCAAATGTGTCTCAGCATAGCCAGCCGCTGCATTTTCTCCGGTATAAATGGACATCCTGGCGCGGCCTAGTAAAGAAAGAGTCAATTAACAGACGTTTTCTTGCGTTAAGACGGGGCATAAACGTCCTATGCGTATCTGGCTCATGTGGCTCTTGCTAGCCTTCCCCCTCCTGGCCGTTCCCCTGGACCGTTTTGAATCCAACATTGCCGCTTACGAATCGGCCGATAAATTAAAGCCCCCGGAGCCTGGCGGAGCTTTGTTTTTGGGAAGCTCCACTTTTACTCTCTGGGGACACGACCTGGAGCGAGAATTTGCCCGCTTTCACGCACTGAACCGGGGTTTTGGCGGCAGCACCATTCTTGAGGTTGACCATTATTTGGAGCGCATCTGCTTTCCTTACCAGCCTCATTTGATCGTCTTGTACGTCGGAACCAATGATGTGGCCGAGGGGCATTCCCCAGAGCAGATTCTGGCAGACTTCGAATGTTTGCTCGCCCATTTGCGCCGCCAACTCCCCAAGACCCGGGTCGCCTATGTCTCCATGGCCATGCCGCCCTCGCGAGCCCAATACGCCCGCCAATACGAGGAGTCCAACCGCAAACTAAAGCAATTGTGCGACGAGGAGCCCAACCTGGACTATATCGATGTCAGCCGGTTGCTGCTCGACGAGCAGGGCCGCCCCAAGGTGGAATACTATCGGGAGGATCTGTTGCACATGAATCTTTCCGGCTACGCCGCCTGGATTCCGGTCCTACGCGGCTATCTGGAGAAGCATCAATAACTGAGGCTGGGGCTGGCGGGCACGGCCCGCCATAGTCCGCCAAGCTCGTCATCATCGGTGACGTAGGCGGGCCCGTAGCCGGGTCGGTCGCAGGGGCAGATCCCTTCGATTTTGCAGCCGTCGATCCACCAGACATCCTGGTTCTCGGTAGCGCGATGGAAAGGGGCTTTGAGGTTCTGGTGGAGGCTACCGGCCAGAAAAATCAAGGAACGATTTGGTCCAAGCCGGCTCGGCGTGCTGCAGGAGCTGACGAACAGCCGGTGTTGCTCATCGAGATACATGTCGCTCAGCGTGCGGGCGAAGGGCCCGAGACGCCGGGGCAGGTGAATTTCCACTCCCTGCAGCCCCTCCTTGGGCCATTCGATGGCCTTCTTGCCCCGGTCCAGGATGCCCCAATAGAGGCGACCGGGCTCCTCCGAGCGGCCTCCGCGACCCCCCAAAAAAACTATCCAGCGGTTACCGTCATCCAGGCTCAGTGTGGCCAAGCCCTCTATCTCCTGCGTCAGTCCGGTGGGCATGGCATAGCGCGCCTCGACCGCCACGCTGCTTTGCTGGCCGGACAGCCAGTAAAGGTGGCCATATTGACCTTTGACGTAACCGGATTCGCAGGCCAGGAAGTGACCCGGCTGACCTTCCACCGGCGCCAGTGATTCGAGATCGTTGGCTTCGCCGCCGACCTTGGACCAATCCACCGACAACCTTTGGTAGGCCAGGTGTGGCTGGGTCGAGATCAGGCCCAGGCGGCTGCCCGCCTCGCCCACTTTCAGGTCGTGAGCGACCAGATAGCGGGAAGGTCCCCAGGGTATCATGCCGGCGCAGGGCGGGACACCGTCCGGATTCGGCTGAGCCAGCGCGAGCGCGCTCAAGGCCAGCCACAGGAGGCACCTCACAGGCGGCGCTTACGCCAATCTTTATACAGGCTTTGCACAAATTTCCCGGCCGGCGTCTCGCGCCAGCGCTTCACTTCCTCGCGCACCTCGTCGGGAGCATCCTGAAAGTTGAGAGCGTTGCCTCCATACTCGGGAATACACAAAGCCGCCCCGGCGTAGGCAGCGAAGACGATGTCGGCGGCCGAGAGTCTGTCACCGTACAGATAATTTTTGCCGCCGTGCAGCAAGTGGTCGACGGATTCAAAAAACTGGCCGATGCGCTTGACGCTCATCTTGAAATTGGAAGGGTTCAGCTTCAGCTTGGACTTCACCCCCAGGTGGATGAAGAAGGACATCCACTTGAACTTCTTCAGTTGCTCCTCGGCGGCCCCTTTGCTACACAATTCCACAAATTGTGCTCGCGTCAGGTAGGTCTGCACAAAGGCGATGACCTCGGGAGCCAACTTGGCGTCGCAGCGCTGACAAAAATCTTTGACCACCGACCCCTGAATGGGGTCCTCGGGAAAAAGTTTCTGGTGACCGGGCAGTTGTCCGTCCACCCAGCGCAAAATATCGGACGAATCCGTAAAGAGCTCTTTCTTATTGACCACCAGAGCCGGACAGGTCAGGCCGGCCTGAATGCGCTTGAGAGCAGGGCGGTGCAGTCCGGGAATACAGCGCTCTTCCGTGTAGCTGCGGCCCAGCAGGTCTAGAGCCCAGCGGGCCTTCTCGGAATAGGGACTGGGTCCCATGGTCACCAGGTAGAGGTTCGACACCGCGGCTACTTTGTATTCAATCGGGGGTTTCCTCTTGATATGAGTACGGGTAGAACCGGGCTATGAAAAAGAGCCTGATTGTGTTGCTGTGTCTGACTTCTCTGGTCGCAGCCGAAGATGTCCGCCAATCCATCCTCTCCAACCCGCACAGTCCTTACTATGTCGACTTCTCCCACTATCCCAAGGCCGACCCCAGCCTGCCGGTGGGCGTTTTCGATTCGGGGACGGGTGGCCTGACCGTGCTCAACGCCATCGTGGAATACGATGAGCATAACAACGGCAGCGGGGCTGAAGGAGCCGACGGCCAGCCGGATTTCGCCCGCGAAGACATGATCTACCTGGCCGATCAGGCCAACATGCCTTACGGCAACTATCCCGGAGTGGGCAAGACCGACCTTCTGCTCGAGCACATTTTGAAATGCGCCCAGTTCCTTTTGGGTAGCCACTACTACGGTGACGCTCCCAGGGGCGACAAGAAGCCGGTCAAAGTGATGGTCATCGCCTGCAACACCGCTACCGCCTACGGCAAGGCCTCGATTGAAGACATGTTACAGCAGGCGCCTTCGGACCTTAAGGTGATCGGCGTCATCGACGCCGGCTCCCGGGCCGCCCTGGCCAGCTTCAAGCCCGACGAGGACGGCAGTATCGGCATCTTTGCCACGGCCGGCACGGTGGCGTCCAACGGCTATGTGCGCTCGATCGAGAAGCTGCGCCAGCAGTTGGGTTATACCGGCGAGCTGCAGATTTATGGTCAGGGCGGCGTGGGTCTGGCCGAATCGATCGACGAGGAACCCGACTTTGTCGACCATAAGGCCAGGGCGGTGCGTAAAAATTACCGCGGGCCCTCGCCCGAGAAAGCTTTGATGCCATTTTACGGCTTCGATCAGGCCGACGGCAAGATGCTCTGCGAGGGCGATTGCCTGCAACTGAACGCTTCCGAGAACTACGCTCGCTATCATATCGTTTCGCTGGTCGAGCAACTGCGCAAAGCGCCCGGCGCCAAACCTCTGAAGGCGCTCATCCTGGGCTGCACTCATTATCCCTACGTGCAAAAGACCATCGCCCAGGTACTCGACGAACTACGCGGCCAGGAGCGTTATCAGGGACTGATCGCGGATCAGGTCGTGCTCATCGATCCTTCGGTGAACACCGCGCGCGAACTCTACACTTACCTGCACGATTTTCGGCTGCAGAACCAGAACGGTTCTTTAGACAACTCGGAGTTCTTCATTTCCGTGCCCAACCCCGAAGTGAAGGGCGTGCAATTGGAGGCCAACGGCGGCCGTTTCACCTACGACTACAAGTATGGGCGCACGGCCGGCCAGGATCTGGCCTATGTGCGCAATACGCCTTTCAGCAAGGCCAACATTTCTGAGGACGTCGCTGCTCGGCTACGCAGCCAGATTCCCGCTGTCTATCGGCTGATTCACCTGTTTGACGAGCGCAACCCGAAAACAGCCTACCTCAAGGCCGAGCAAAAGCTTTAGAACTATTTACCCGCGATCCAATCGGTGACCTGTTTGTAGGCGGGGGGGCCTTCGCTGACCAGTTTGCCGCGGTTGTTATAGATAACGAAATAGGGCACCGAGGTAAGGGCGTATTTCTTGGAGGTGGGCGAGGTCCCCGAGCCGACGTCGATGAGTTGAAATTCGGTGAGCCGGCGATTGCCCAGCTTCACGAAGTCGGGATAGAGGGCGCGGCAGATGGTGTTATTGTCCGCGTAAAAACAAAAAACGTTATGCCGCTCGGGGATCACCAGAGCCTCGATGTCGACTTCCTTCTTGGTTCCGTCGAGGCGATGGAATTCGGCTTGAGCCGGTAGAAAAACAAGGCCAGCGAGGGCCAGAGCGCGAACGATGTGCATAGGTGAAGGTTTCGACCCGGTCGAGTGAGCTCCTCGGACGGGGAAAGGTTTTCCGTGACAGTAGAATCCGAACGGCGACGCGAGCGGCGCCGCAAAATCAAAGTGCAACGCATTTTTGCGGCCGAAATTCTAGGCCCGGTGGCGCCTCAGAACTGTTTTCTGCATATCTATGACCTGAGCGAGTCCGGTATGCGGGTCCACACTGATCTTTCCTTTCCCACCGGGGAATCCTTACCGTTGCGCCTGTTGCTCGATCGTCCCATCGACTTGAACGTGGAAGCCATCTGGCAAAAGGAGTTGATCGGCGGCATGCATGTGGCCGGTCTCAAGTTTCTGGAGGTGTCGGGCGAGTCCCAGGAGGAAATTCGAGCCTTCCTGGATCGGCATTCCCCCGAGAACAAACGCACCTCCGTGCGCCTGCAGCGCATTCTGGTGGTGGAGATGGTGGTCGGCTCCACTTCGCAGAAATTCGGCGTCTTCACCCTCGACATTTCCACCACGGGAATGAAGATCAGCCACGATTATCCGCTGCCCGAAGAGGTGGATATCCCTTTCCGTATCTTGCTGGAGTATGATAAGCCGCCCATCGAAGTGGTCGCTCGCGTGACCTGGCAAGAAGCCAATACCCTGGGCCAATACGTGATAGGACTGCACTTCAGTCCGCTGGACGCGGGCGTGACCTCGCGGTTGGAAGATTTCATCGATCACCAACTGACGGGAGCTCGCTCCAACTCGCGGCGCATTGCTACGATGTCGGATTTTGAAGACGTTTAACCAGGTTCCTCAGCCGGTCGGCCAGGTTGTTCTCGATAGCGCCGCCGTAGCGATAGGCGCTATAATCTCGTAACCAATCGGAGGCTTCCTGATCCTCCAGACGCTCAGCCCAATGCAGCAGGGTCTCCCATTCATGGCGGGCCAGATTCTTGGCCTCCAACACTCGCGAGAGAGTGCGGATCCACTCGGATTGGGGAGTCTGGGCGCTCTTTCCCTGGAGGCGCGGGAACCACTCGGCCTTGCGGATTCGCCACAAGACATAGAGCAAAAGGAGAGAGAACCAGTAAGCGCGCCGATCCCAGAGGGCGGCCAGCACGGCCCGCCAATCGAGCTTGCCCAGGTCGCGCGTATAGTAATTGAATGCTTCGCGCATTTTGTCAAACCAACTGCCCCAGCCTTGGGGAGGCTGAATGGCCGAGGGTGGAGTGGGATCGAGGGTGCGCCACGCTTTGCCGTCCCAGACTTCCACCCAGGCGTGAGCGTCACGCACGCGCACTACGTAGTAATCTTGACTGTAGGCTTGCTCCACGCAGACGAAACCGTTGACGTAGCGGGCGGGAATGCCCTGGGTGCGCAGCATCAAGGTCATGCTGGCGGCGAACAATTCGCAGTGAGCGGCAGGTTTGTTGGTGAGGAAGTCAACCACCGGGTCTTTGGCTTTGGAGAAATCGTAGCCGAAGCCATATTCGAAGTTGCTCTGGAACCAAATCTGGCACTGCAGGGAGCGCTTCCAGATATCTGTTCCAGGGCGTCCGGTCAGCACCTGGCGGGCGGTCTGAGCGACGATGGGATCGAGATTCTCGGGCAACTGCAAGCAGGCTTTCAGATATTCCGGGCTTTCCGGCGGTGCCAGGTCTTGCCCGGGCTTGCGAGCCACCATGTAGGCCTGCAGGCCATTGCCGCCGCCGCGTTGTTCCAGGAGGTGGCCGGAAAGTTGGGCCAGTTGAGGTTCCTGACATTCTATCCAGACGGTATCACGGGGGTGAAAGAGCACGATAGGCGAGGCGTGCACCTCGAAACGCTCCACCGTCAGCCCCTCTTTCAAGTCCGAGATGGTATAGCGGTATGCCCCCGCCGCCTGAGTGCCGGTGGTGTTCTCCGAGGGACCAAACTCGGTCCAGGTGCCTTCCTGGTATTTTGTATAAACACGGGCCGCCAAATAGGTATTCGGCCGTTGGGAAAAACAGCGGGCCACCACGGCCGGGTTGGTTTCCGAACTCATCATGCTATTGAGCCGATTCTGAGCCGGAAAGGTCAGGCCGATGTCGTTCCCGGCTGAGAGCAGACGCATCAGAAAGCCGAACTGAACTTCGCTGTAAGTAAAGATCACCGCCAGCACGGCCATCAAGGCGCAGGTGGGAATGAGGGTGAGCCAGGCCGCCAGGTTGGGCCGGGTATTGGTTAGAAAAGTACGCGAGGACACGCCGAAGAGGACCATCCACAGGCAAGACATAACGCCGAACTGGATGCTCAGAGGCATCAGGTTGAGGCCGGTGATCAAAAAGAATAGGCCGCTCAGAGTCATGGCCATCCAATACTGTCCCCGGGTGTGGCGACGCACCAGCGCCGGCAGGCTGGCCCAGCCCAACGACAGGGCCACCGGGTACAGGTTGGCGTAGACCAATCCCGATCCGAGAGCGCGGCGGGCGTCCGAGCGGAACATGGCCACGAAGGCGGCCACGCCCACCAGAGACCAGAGCAGCCACCAGGTGCGGCTGACGTTCCAGCGGCCGCGCGCCAGAGCCAGCAGGCAGGCGGCTACCGTCAGCGAGATGGTGAAAGCGTCGGCATTGAGCATCAGCAGGGCCAGCCAGGGTAGCAGTATGGTGAGAGCCCCGGGCCAATCCAAGGGTTTCATAGTCTGTCCACACCCTGGAGAATTTGGGCGGCTGTGTAAGTCTGGTGGCCCGGGGCGTAGTCGTCGACTCCGCTCAGGTCTTTTGGCTCGCCTACGAAGATGACCTTGAGAGCGCAACCTCTTTCGGTCACGGCGCGTAGCAGGCGCAGGCGGGCTTCGTCCCAGTCCAGCAAGATGACCACGGTGGTCGTCACATTTTCCAGACCATCGAGAAGAATCGGCTCCAATTTTTGAAAGGCGGGCTCTGTACAGGGCTCCACGCAAGCCAGAATGTCCAGCACGTTCTCCAAATAAGCCAGGCTGCGCCCGGCCTGCAACTGGTAGAGTTCCGGCCCGGCCGCGAAAAGGTCGATGACGTATTCGTCCCGGCTGATTTGATCCGAGATGGCCGCCGCCAGCGAAATGGCGGCTTCGAAGTCGGGCCGGCGGGCCTTGACTTCTTGGGCCTCGAGAAAGGTGTCCATGACCAGGGCGATGCGGCAGAAAAACTCTTCCTGAAACTCCTTGACCACCGGTTTGCCGCGGCGCGCCCAGGAACGCCAGTGGATCATGCGCAGGCTATCGCCGGCCCGGAACTCGCGCACGGAGAGAAACTCGGTCGAGTCGCCTACGTTGGAGGTGAGCGCCATTCCGCCCGGCTGGTATTTGCGTCCTACCGGCATGTCCAAAGTCAACAGGGGATGGAACTTGGGATAGACCAGCAGGCTGCGGCCCACCTCGTGGCGGTACCAGTCGCGCCACAGGCCGAAAGGAAAAATGGTGGCCTGATGGATGGCCTCCACCGCGTAGCGCCCTCTTTGAGGCAGAGTGAGTTGCCAGCTGCCGGTTTTGCTCTGACCCGGTTCGAGATGACCCAGATAGGGACCAAACTCGTTTTCCAGGCCGGTGCTGCGCGGCAATCCGATGATCCTCAGATTGACGTCGGCGGCCGTTTTCGCATGGGGGTTTTCCACCCGGCAGGCGATCTCGAACTGCTGGCCCTGGGTAACCCGCTCCGGGATCAGCGGAGTGACTTTGAGGCGCTTGCGGGCCAGCCGGGCGGCTACCATGGAGACGAGCAACACGGCCGCCAGCGCGCAGGCCAGCAAATGGCCCTTGAAGAGGGCGGAGCCGCCGTTGAGCAGATTGCTGCCCAACCCCAGATAAAAGATCAACGTGCCGCTGCCGGTGAGGCGCTCCATGATAAGAGAGCGAAAACTCCGGTAGCTCCAGGAATTTTGGATAGCGTTGGGGCTAGACAGGAACCGCCACCTTCTTGAGCAGTTCGCTGACGATCTGTTCTTTGCTGATGCCGCTATACTTGGTCTTGGTGTCCAGCACCAGGCGGTGGGCCAGCACCGGCTCGGCCATGCGCTGCAGATCGTCGGGAATCACGTAGTCGCGCCCCTGACAGTAGGCCCAGGCCTGGCAAACCCGGTAGAAAGCCAGCGAGCCGCGTGGACTGGAGCCCAGGCGCAGCCGCGAGTCGTTGCGGGTGGCCTCGATCATGTCGAGCAGATAGCCGAGAACTTCGGAAGACATCTTGATTTGCGCGACTTGCTGCTGCACCTGAACCAGTTCGTCGAGTTGAATGGCCGGCTCCAGGCGGTCGAGCGGGTGGCTGCCGCGCTGGCCCTCCAGGATGGAGGCTTCATCCGCTTTGGCCGGGTAGCCCATGGAGAGCTTGACCGAGAAGCGGTCAAGCTGCGCTTCGGGCAACGGGTAGGTGCCGTGAAACTCGACCGGATTCTGGGTGGCCAATACCAGAAACGGCCTGGGCAAGGGATAGGTGACGCCTTCGACGGTGGCCTGCCCCTCCGACATGGCCTCCAGCAAGCTGGACTGAGTGCGCGGGCTGGCCCGGTTGATCTCGTCGGCCAGCACCACGTTGGCAAAGATGGGGCCCTGGCGGAACTCGAAGCTGCCGTCTTTGGGACTATAGATCGAGGAGCCCAGGATGTCGGTGGGCAGCAGGTCGGGAGTGAACTGGACGCGGCGGAAGTCGCCGCCGATGGTTTTGGCCAGCGCCTTAGAGAGGGTGGTCTTGCCCACTCCGGGCACATCCTCCATGAGCACGTGGCCGCCGGCGAAGATAGTGGCCACCAGCAGTTGCAGCGGCGCGGTTTTACCGCGCACGACAAGTTCCAGGTTGGTCATGATTCGTTGGAAGACATTCACGGGGGCCACTACGTTTGCTCACTTTCCTCGGTTCACTTCTGGGCGGGGCAGGCGAAACTGTGTTCTATATTTTGTTTTTTGTGGAATCCCTTCATTGTTCTGCAGGATTTTTGGTTTCTTGAAGAATTTTCATCATCTACTAGAATTAAATTCACTCGAGAAGGAAGGTGGGGTCGTGTTCAATTCCCCTCAAAACACCGAACAGCCTGCAAAAATCCTGGTCATGGGACTGGGCGGCGCAGGCTGCAATCTGGTCAACCGCCTGGCCGAAAGACCCCCCGTGGGGGTCGACCTGGTGCTGGCCAATACCGACGCCCAGGCTCTACTGTCGAGTCGCAAAGGACCTAAGGTCATCTTCCTGGGTGAAGGCGCGACCCGCGGCCTGGGCGCCGGAGCGGACCACCGCCTGGGCAGCAAGGCGGCCGAGCAGAGTACGGCACGCCTGGAAGAGCTCTTCGAAGGCGTGGATATGGTCTTCTTGACCGCCGGCATGGGCGGTGGCACCGGAACCGGCGCCGCCCCGGTGGCCGCTCGGGCTGCCCGCAAAGCCGGCGCGCTGGTGGTGGCCGTGGTCACCCTGCCTTTCGAGTTCGAGGGGCACCGCCGCGTGCGCGTGGCTCGCGAGGGCGTGGCCGCTCTGCAGGACGAGGTGGATACGTTGCTGGTGCTGCCCAACCAGAAGCTGCTGGCCATGGAGTCGGGCAACTGCCCGCTGGACGAGAGCTTCAACGTGGTCGACCAGGTGCTCTGTGATGCCGTGCGCGGAATGACGGAAATCGTCACCATGCCGGGGGTCATCAACCTGGACTTCGCCGACGTGCGGGCCGTGCTCGAGGGTTCGGGCCGGGCCATCTTCGGCATGGCCACGGCTCCCACCGCTCAGCGCGCGGTGGAACTGGCCCTGAGCAATCCGCTGGTGGGTGGCTCCCCCGACGGTGCCGCCGGCTGCCTGTTGAATATCACCGCCGGTCCGGATATGACCCTGCAGGACTACTCGGCTGCCTGTGCGCTGCTGCAAGAATCGGCTTCTCCCGAGGCCATGGTGCTGTGCGGTTACGTGCAGGACGATTCGATGATGGGACGCGCCCGCGCTACCGTGGTGGCCACCCGGGTGGTTCCCGCCGACAGCGTGCGCAAGCCCCAACTGGCATCGCACCAACTGCACGACGAACCGGTGGTGCGCGACAACGAGTTGCTGCCACTGGCTTCGGCGGCGCTGCCTCACCAGGAACTGACCGCCTATGAGCGCCGCCAGCGCCAGGAGTCGGCCGAGATTTCCTTCGCTCCCTCCCAACGACCGCCCGCACCGGCTGCCAAGGTCCCGGCCGCGGCCGCCGCTCCCGCTCCCGCTCGCGCCGGTTTGGTGCGCAAGGGTGGGATGGCCAGCGGCGAGACAGAGAAGAAGAGCAAGTGGATGGATTTGCCGGCCATCTGGCGGCGCGCGCGCCGCGGTGAGAGTGCCGGAGACAAAGCCAGCGAGGGCTAATTTGCCTTCGCGTGCTTGGCGAGGGTCGTCTCGGATCAGGGGGGCGGCTCTTTTTTGTTTCAGGCATTTTTCAGCCCCCATGCGCCACCATGAGATCATGGACGCGATCGACGAGATTCAAAGCAAAAAACGCCGCGAAGCTGGACTCAACGCCTGGGCTGAAATGCTCGAGCGCATCCAGTCGCGGCCCCCGCTACAGCACACCCCTGCCGTCGAAGAAGCCGGCGGTGGAGCCAGCCTGCCGCGCGACACCGTCATGCGCCAGAACACCAAAATTTCCGAAGAGCGCAAGCTCAAGTTGCAGGAAATCCGGGCCAACGTCGCCCGTCTGCAGGCGGAAGCCCAGAAACTTCAGGACAAAGTCGAAGTCAAACAGGCCGAAGCCAAACCCGAGACCCTCAGGCCACAGGCGCCAGCCCAGGCCCAACCTGCCACGCCAGCCCCTGTCAAACACGCCAGTCAGCCGGCTCCAACGGCCCGGGCGGAAGAAGCCCCGGCCTCCGAGCCGGCCCAAACGGCTCAGGCCGAACAGGCGGCCGCCCAGGCGCGGGCTCCGGTCGATACGCATGAAGTCGAGAAAGTTTCCCAGCTGGTCAGCCAGGCCGGCCTGACCCGGCCCAACGCCGAGGAGCAAGTCGAAGAAGGCGGCACCACCGACATCGAGGAAGCGCTTCGCCTCATGGCTCTCAAGAACGGCAACAATCCGGCTCTGGCCGCCAAAGACTACGTGATCGCCTCCGAACTCCCCGGCGTCAGCGACACCCTCAACGGCGGTGTCTTCGAAGAATTCCGCGTCGCTCTTTAGCAGCAGGGTTTCCGCTGTTCAAGTCGCAAGTTCACAAACCGGCAACAATCTTGTTGCAAACATTCAACATCTGCCCCCTAGATGACCCGAGTACGGGGGGGATAAGTAATCCAACAACAAGCTTCAAACTTTGAACGAAACGGAATCTGGAGGGATTTATAATGGGTGGAGTAGTTCGTGCTGTAGGTAATGTCGTCAGCGGTGTCGCTCGCGGCGTAGGACGCGTAGTCGGCGGTGTCGTCGAAGGCGCCGGCAAACTTCTGAGCGGTGATCCGATTGGCGCTCTCGGCTCGGTCGTGGGTGGTGTCGTCAAAGGCACCGGCGAAGTGCTCCACGGTGGTCTTTCGGCGGTCAAGAACATCGCCGGTGACCCGATTGTCGGTGGTGTCATCGGCGGCGTCGTAGGCGGCGTCCTTACCTTCGGAAATCCTCTGGGAATTATGGCCGGCGCCGGTGCCGGTATTATGGCCGGCAAAGCCATCTCGGGCGTGGCCGGCTTCCTGGACAACGGAGTTCAGAATCTCTTCGGGGTCGGACCCCAGGGTGAATGTGGCCAGGCCAACAACTGCCGCGACTTCGGTCCCTGCAACGGCGGTTATGGTAACGGCTGCGGCGGCATCATGCCGCCTCCCTTCCCGCCCTATGGCTACGGCGGCTTCCCCGGTGGCGGTTTCCCCGGCGGTTACCCGGGTGGTTATCCCGGCGGTGGCTTCCCCGGCGGCGGCTACGGTTTCCCCGGTCAATTCCCGGGCCAGTTCCCCGGCGGCTTCCCCGGCGGCGGCTTTAACCCCGGTATGCAGCAGCAGCAAATGATGATGATGATGGGCATGATGTCCCAGATGATGGGAATGATGCAGACGATGCAGCAGATGCAGATGATGCAACAGGGTGGCTTTATGAACTGCGGAATGAACAACATGATGCAGAACCCCTGCGCTCCCCCGCCCTTCATGCAGCCCCCCTGCTGTGGCTGTATGCCCGGCGGACCGCGTCAGTTCTTCTACTAGAAGTAAGCGACAAAAAGGAAGAAGAGGCCCTGGCAACGGGGTCTCTTTTTCTATAGGGGAGGTCCCCGGGCGACCCACGAAAGCGGCCCCATGGGACCGTTGCTCATGATGGAGGATCACCGCGACGCCTACTTCTTCTGGGAGAAGCTGGGCATCCGGGGAGCCTCCTGCCTGCACATCGACGCCCATCTCGACATGGCCGGCTTCCTCAGTCCTCTGGAAAGCTCGCTGGACCATCCTGAGATCAATTGCGCCAATTACCTGCTCAAGGCTGTGGAAAAGGGCATCGTCAGCCAGGTTGTCTGGGTTGTTCCGCCGCATCTGAGCAAGGCTCACAAAGACCTGCTCCACTGGAGCTACAGCGAACTGCCTCGCTGGCTGTCCCTCGACCTGAAGGAATTCAACTCCCTTAAACTGGTCGAGGGAAGAGTCCAGGGCAGCCTGAGGAACGCTCCCTTCACCCTGTGCACCAGCGACCATTTGCCCGAGTCAACCGGGCCCTGGCTCTTCGACCTCGACGTCGACTATCTGATCGACGAACAAGACGGCGTCTGGCAGACCCCTTTCCAGCTCCGAGAAATTACCCGGCACCTGGAAATCCAGGCCACTACCGTCGCCTACTCGGTGCGCGGCGGCTACACCCCTCTGGCCAGAAGATACCTCGGCGACCTGGCCGAACTCCTCTGGTCCGACCAGGAAATCCAGGCCCAACAGTGGTGGGATCTCATGAACTCCCTGCAATCCTTGGAAAACGCTCCCCCCGGCCTGCAGGCGGCCGCCCTGGTTACCCGCGCCTGGGGTAGCGGCAGCGATCATCAGGGCCCCGCCTGGGAAGAGGCCGCCCGCCTGGCCCCCGCCTATCAAATCAATCCCTTCGACGTGGCCGCTCTATACTGGCAGCGTAAAAAGTACGACCGCTGCCTCCAATGGCTCCCCCCCGATCAAGCCGCCTATATCAGAGGCTTTATCGCTCTCGAACAACACCAACCGAGCCAGGCCGTCAAAGACTGGAGCAGTCTGCTGGAACAGGCCGACCCCCTCACCCAAAAGCACCTCCTTACCCTGATCGCCAGAGCCTATAGCGACAAGCCCGAACTGGCCATGGAAGCCTTGCAAAAATGCCTGCCGGATAGCGACGCCTACCGGGAATTGGGCCGCCTTCAAAGAAAGCAGGGACTGAAAAAGGAAGCGATCCAGAGCCTGCGCAAAGCCATCAAGCTGGAGCCCCTGAAAATCGATAACCTGGAAGCTCAGATCGACCTGGCCGAACTCTACATCGAAACCGAACAGGCGCTGCGCGCCCAGGCTGAATATCGCAAGTTGACCTCGCTGGAGTTGCCGGGAAAACTCGGCATCCGAACCGAAAGGTTGCCGGTGAAGATCGCTCTGAGCCAAAAACGCCGATGATCGAAGTCCGCCGAGCCGGCCTGACTGATTGCTCCTTTATCCGGGAACTCTCCCTCGAGGTGGTGGGCCAGGGGATTCCCGAACAACGCGACATCCCCACCGACCAGGTCAAAGAGCTTTGCCAGGCCGGATTGGCCGAACTCGAACAATGGATCACCCGTAAACGCGAATTCGCCATCCTGGTGGCCGTCGACACCGAGAGAAACAACGAACGGGCCGGCTTTATCATCCTTGAGTTCAATCACACCGAAGAATCCACCGGCGAGAAGCAGTCTTACATCTTTAATCTTGCGGTTCGACCTGAGTATTGGGGTAAGTGGGCCGGCCACCGGCTGGTTTGGGAGGCCTGCAAAGTTTCCCACCAGAGGGGGTACCGCTATATGACCTCGAAAGTCACCGCCAGCAACGAACGGGCTCTGCTGAGCGCCGTCAAAATGGGGTTCGAAATCGAACGCTACCAGTTGACGATCGCCTGCGGACCCGAAGGAAGAGTTCGCATGCCAGGTCGGCCTTTCGCCGAGCGCGATCACGCCGTCACCCGCATGCTCAAAAGCCGTAAGAAAAAATCAGGGGAGACAACATGAGCCAAGCTACCAGACCCGTCGCCGCTTCGCCGGAATCGCAACAACTGATCGACCTTTGCTTCGATGTCGCCGAAGGCAAAATGGACGTTTATCCGCAGTTGGAGAATGCCGTCAGCGCTCGCCAGGACGCCTTGACTCAGGCCAGTGACGGCTTTTTCGCCAGCGTCGAGAGCCAGCCGGCCGACTTTCAGCAGAAGCATAAAGTCGAAATCGACCTTATCGGTAAGTATTTCGAAAGCTACGACGCCGCCCTGGAGCAGATCCTCAAGTTCAAAGCCGACCCCAAAAAGGAGCTGCTGGAAGAGTCGGCCCACATGCTGGCTTTCTGCTCCAACGGCATGCCCGCCGCCATGTCGGCCTACGAACAGAAACTGCTCTCCGAAGGTCCCCATCGCTACCCGCTCATCAACGTTTTCACCAATCTGGGCAAAGCCTTGCGCGAAAAGCGCACCAGCCTGGAAGCCTGGGTGGGCACCTGCAAGCAATACGACGCCTTTTACACCGAGGCCCTGCGCGAAGTCAACGCCAGTAAGAAGCAGGAGGCGGCCGGTGTGCCCGAGCGCCGCAAAGCCCTGGAGAACATTGTCGCAGCTCTCCAGGAAATGGAGAAGTTTACCCCGACCACCTCCGGCGCCAAGTTTGAGGAGGTCATTCAGGCACTGGCTGACGGACATCGCGACCTGGATGAAGCCGTGGCCGCCTACAATCGGGAGATTACCTCGGGACCGACCGGAGCTCCCGCCATCAACATCATCCTCAACGCCGCCGAAGGCGTGCTGGCCAAGCAATTTCAGCCGCGCATGCTGCGCGATTTGTGCACCGCCCAGATTGAAGCGACCCAAGAAGGGATCAAGGAAATGCAGGCGGTGGTCAAGGCCCCTCACGAATCCAGCGTCATCCAGACGGAAACGCCTAAAGCCTTGGAAGCCATGGAAGGAATTGAGGAGGCTTTGCTGGCCATCGTGGCTTATTGCGACGCCCAGGGCAGCGAGGAAGAAGTGCGGGCCGCCTTGCGCGATCTCCAGGACCTGACCAAGGAGATGCTGGAGAGCAAGGCCAGTCTGGACAGCTTCAGCGAGAACTATGGCAAGGTGCTCTGTCCCCACTGCCAGACGCCCAACGCCACCAGCAACAAATCTTGCGCCAAGTGTAACCGCGTGCTGCCTCAGATGACCGGCAGCGAACTCTATGGCCAGACGGCCGGCAGCTTTCAGGCTCTCGAAGGCGAGAGCGTGGATACCTCGCGCGACGGCGTGATCACCACCACCATGAAAGAAGTCTTCGATGCCTATGAAGACTTCAAAGGCGAGAAAATGTCCCTCGAGGGCTTCCTGGCCGTCATGGATGATTACCTGGACAAGACCGAGGATGCCAAGAAGAAGCTTTCCAAATACCACGCTCCGCCCGTGCCGCCCGAAGCCACTGAAGAAGAACGCGCCAAGGCCCAAGAATTCATCGATCTCTGCGCTGAGGCACTGGAGTTGCTCGCCCAGGGCGTGGAGGAGACCGAATACGGCCTCACCCAGATGCGCGACGGCGCCAGCGACGACGACAACGATAAGATGGTCGAGGGCCTGCGCTTCTACTACGAAGGAAGCCAGAAAATGTGGCAAGTCCGCCGCCTCGACGACGCCTTGCAAAAGTATATCCACGCTGACGATTCCAACGCCGGCGAGGACGACGGCTACGCTCAGGAAGATTCCGCCGATCTGGCCTGATCAATACAAATGAGCTTCAGGCGGAGTGGAACCTGTGCCTGAAAACCTGGCCAGCGAGCAGATGCTGCCGCGGGCTTGGCCGTGGCTGGACAACCTGACCCCGCTCACCGCTCAGGACCTGGCTGAGGCCTTCGGCACTCTGGACTGAAGCCAGGTAATCAACAGCGCGGCTATTTCGTGAATCTGCCCACCACCGTGTCGCGCATTTTTTGGCCACTTGGCCAGAGGTTTTGGGTTCTACGGTTCAGAACGCAGATTTAGCCTGGAAGTGGGGGGTTGGTGTGTACGAGCTGTTTGGATTCTCTCGTTGGGAAGACGGGAAACATGGTTTTCGGCTTTTTCTACCTGATGCTTCAGTGGACCCCAACCAGTATCAGAGCGGAGGTCCTTGCCGAATCCGCCAGGTGCGCGTGGCCGGCTCTTTTCAGGGATGGGATGCAGACCAGGCTTTGCCCATGGAGCGCCTGGCTCACCCCAATGGAATTCTCTTTCAAGCCCGGTTGCCGGATTCGGTCGGCGAGGGCTATTACGAGTATAAATATGTGGTGGAGTTTGAGAACGGCCAGAAGCGCTGGGTCGGGGACCCGTGTAGCAAGTATGGCGGTCTGAGCGACGATAACTCCGCTTTTGTGCTGGGTGGAAGTTCGGTGGAGGTGACTCCCCTGGAGCCCTCTCTTCGACGATCCGGCCATGATTTACGGGTGTATGAATTGCTTTTGGAAGATTTTGCAGCCGAGTATCGCGGTCAACTTTCGCCGGTTCGAGCGGTTATTGAAAAGCTTCCCTATCTGAAGTCGCTGGGCATCAACGCCGTCGAGTTCATGCCGTGGATTTCCTGGCCGGATCGTAACGGCTTCAGTTGGGGCTATGACCCTGCCTACTTCTTCTCGGTGGAGTCCCGGTTGGTCGCCGAGGCGCACGATTCGAAAGAGCGTCTTTCGCATCTGGCGGCTTTGATCAGTGCCTGCCACCAGCAGGGCTTGATGGTCATCCTGGACATGGTTCTTCAGCATGCTCATGAAGGCCAGTCGACCGAAGGGTTTCCTTACTATTGGCTTTGGCAGAATCCCGATGATTCCCCATTTGTGGGCCGGTTTACCGACGAGGATACCTTTGGCAGCCTGGCCCTGGATTATCATAATCCCTGCACTCTGGAATTCGCCCTGGATGTCTGCCGCTACTGGGCCGGCCGGTTTCAGGTGGATGGCTTCCGATTCGACCAGGTCTCCGGTTATCGGCGCTCGGACCAACCCAAACTCGGCGCTCCCGCCTTGATCGCCGGTCTGCGCAATTTTGCGGCCGAGAAGGAAATGGAGGGGCACTTTCCCCTGATTTTAGAGGACACCTGGGATGAACAGGCTCGCCGCCACACCAATGAGATGAAGGCCAGTCATTGTTGGTGGGTGCCTTATCGCAGCGGAATGGCCGGACTGATGAGCTCCGGCCAGAATCCCGGACCGTGGTTCCTCCGTCTCCTGAATGCCGCCGATCAGTTTCATTATCCGCAGGCCCCGGTGCTCTACCTGGAGAGCCATGACCGTCCCACCTTGATGCATTCTGCCGGCGGACGAGACTATTGGTATCGGGTGCAGCCGTTCGCAATCGCCTGGGCGACTTCGCCGGGCTCGTTAATGCTCGGGATGGGTCAGGAGTTCGGCCGCGATCTCTTCCTCCCGGATGACGACCGAGATCTGCCGGAGGGGCAGAAGCGCGTGAGGCCGCGCACTCTGCGCTGGAGTGAGAGCGAGGACGCAGTGGGTCGCCACTTACGGGGGTTATATCGCAGGCTGCTCGAGATTCGCGGCGAGCACCCGGGGCTCTGCTCCCCCAACTTCTATCCGGTCACTTACCAAGACGACTGGACAGAATTCAGTCCGGAAGGTTATGGAGTCCACCAGGACAAGGGCGTGGTCCTGTTCCACCGGTTCGGCCCGGGAGCGGATCAGCGCCTGGAGCTTTTTCTGGTCGCTCTGAACTTTAGCCCAACGACTGCCAGCGTAGACATTCCCTTTCCCCGCTCCGGGGTTTGGCGAGACCTGCTCAATGATCTCGACTTTCAGGTCGAAAATTTTCGACTGCGAAACCATTCCATCAATTCCCATTGGGGACACATTTTTTACCAGAAACACTAGAAGGAGACAAAACCATGCCGGAGATCCGCATTCACTATCCCAAGTTGCAGGTGAGCAAAATGAAATTGGCCACTGATTTTGATAACTGGCGCCCCTTTGATTATCAGGTCCGCTACGACGAGGCGGACCCGGAAACCCCGGCCTATGTGTTTCAAGTCGCTCACGACATGCCGTTCTTTTTCAAGCCGCTTCTCGTGTTGCCGGATGGCAGCATGAAATGGGCGGTGGGAGCCGATTATTGCGCCCCCGGCCAGACTTCCATTTATCCCTACTTTGACTCTGAGGACCGTGGACGAGTGGACGAATCTCTACCCAACTATCCTCACGGCGATCATGAGCACGAGGTCTGGCTTTACACTCCGCCCGGCTACCGGGATAATCCCTTGAAGCGCTATCCATTGCTGGTGGTTCATGACGGTCAGCACACCTTCCAGCGAGACGGTTGGGGTCTGGAGAGGACGCTCGACAATCTGATGGCCAGTCAGGTGATCGACAAGATGCTGGTGCTTGCCGTGGCTAATGCGGGCCACGCTCGCCTGGCTGAGTACGGCAACGACTTCGTGCCCTATCGGAATTATCTGATCGACGTAATCGAGCGATTCGTGGATAAAAAAAGGCGTCTCGACGGGCCACAAAACCTGGCGGTGATGGGCTCTTCGATGGGAGGGCTGCTCAGTCTCTCGCTGGTTTTCGACAGTCCCGAAATCTTTGGTAGTTGCGCGGCCCTCTCGCCCAGCCTGCTCAGCGAAGATGGATTCGCTCGCGAAGGAGTCGACGGGCTGGACGCAGCGGACAAGCTTCGCCGGCGGATTTCGACCTTCGAGAAGAAGTCGCATGACATCCGCATCTACATGGATTGCGGGGCCCAGGAGCCTCTCCATAAATGGACCTGGCTGACCTATAATCAGATGTCCCACCGAGGCTTTACCGATGCGGACTTGATGTTCCTGAGCTTCCCTGAGGGAGGCCATAATCAGGCCTCCTGGGCCAGACGCCTGCATCTGCCGTTGCAATTCCTCTTCAGCGGCGGCACCCCGGTCAAGTCTCCACAATTGATTCACTAGCCCGCCAAGATAAAAAAAAAAAGAATCGCCGGATCGAAGCCGATCCGGCGATTCTTGTGGCCACTCCAGCTTTTTTAGAAGGCGATCTGCGTGCGGTGGAATTCGCGCTCACCCTGAGCGTTGGGAGCCACATAGGCGGTGTAGGCGGTGCCGTCCGGGCGGAAGAAGTCGGCCAGTTCCGGGTTTTGCTTGTCGGTGAAGAGCACATTGCCGTCCTGAGCCATCAAGCGGGCACCCTTTTCGGCCTCCGCGATGGTCGAGTTGTGCAAACCCACCAGACCGAAGGCCGGCTGGTCGACGGTGCTGGTCATCTTGACTCCGGCCAAGGCACCGGCCTCGGGACCGAAGGTGAACTGCTGCTGCACCGGCTCGGCGTTGAAAAGGCGGGCGCCGTTCTGGCGGCTGGGCGGGGGCGCATCGGCATCCATCAAACCGCGCTTGACCATGACGCTCTTGATCACGTCGGCGCGGGCGCCGCCGTTGAATTGAGCGTCGGCCGCGGCCAGGTTGGCGGCCATCTCGTGGAAGGTGGTCTCGGAGGCTTTAGGCGACAGTTCGACGCCGCCCACCATCAGCTTCCAGGCCTCTTCACCAGCGGCCGTCAGGGCTTGCTGCGGGGTCATGCCGGCGGCCCGGTTGGCGTCGGAGATACCGTCCAGCACGTCGTAGAAGGCACCGGCCCAGAGGCGCGAGAAGTCGTGGACTTCGCGACCCAGGTGAGTCTCGTCGCCCTGCTCGGGCAGCGTGGAGGGGTCGGCGTAGACAAAGTCGTTCTTGGCGGTACGGATGCCACCTTCGCGGCCCAGCGCGTGGCCGAAAGCTTCGCCGACATCCGAGAGCAGGTTGCGCGCGCTGGAAAGGTCACCGGTTCCGCCCGTCTGAGCCACGATGGCTTCGACCGCGCGCGCATTGCCCAGCGTCATGAGCATGCCGGTGGTGTCGCCGAAGGCTTCATGGAACGCGCCCGTTTCGGTGCCACTGCCCTCCATGAAACCGGGACGGCGCGCATCCAGGATGGCGTGTCCGGTTTCGTGAGAGGCCACTTCGCCGGAGGCGGCGGTGCTGGTGGTCTTGTAGTGGAAGAAGTGCAAGCCCTCATACTGGCGGGCGTAGAAAGCATTCGGATATTCGCCGGTCTCGGGCGAGACTTTCAGTTGCGGCTTGTGGAAAGCCCATTCGATCTTGTCGGCGTTGAGTTCGCCCAGCACTTCGTTGTATTTGTTTACGGTAGCGGCTACCGCGCCGAAGGCGTTGGCGCCGTTGAAATTCTTGTCGCCGTCGGCATACACGAAATTGCCGTCCGCGTTGGGAGTCAGCTTGAAGTTGGGATCGGGCTTCAGGCCGACCATCTGGCCGAGAATGAAAATGCCCTTTTTATTCTCTAAGGCGACCTGATCGGTGGTGGGCTTGCCGCCGTTGGCATTCACGCCGGGAATGTCGATGGTGTCATTGGGAAGCGCGTCGACATCCTGCGGGTTATTGCTGAACTTTACCTGACTGGCCACCGCGCGCGGTGCCATGGACGTTGAGGAAGCGATATTCATAGGTGAGAATCTCCTGGTGTGGTTTGTGTGCCACCACAAAATATCCCAACCCAGGGGCACGAATTGAAACAAAGATGTTAACTGCGAGGGGGTAAAATTCTTTCGTAATTTTGCAAACCCGGTAACCATGCCGTTTCTGGACTTTTCTTCAGTGTCGTGCTAACATGGTGGCACCATGATAAAAAAGCTGCAAAAACGCGGAAACAGTCACGCCCTGGTACTGGATAAGACCATGCTGGAAGAGTTGGGTATCGGCCCCGATACCCTTTTACAAGTCACTATAAGCTCCGGCTGTCTGGTGGTAAGACCTGCCTCGACCGGCGTCGGGCCAGAGAAGGTGGCCAACTCCCTGAAGAAGATACGCTCCCGCCCGGGATATCCCGAGATGTTGCAGCACCTGGCGGAATGAACGAAATTTTCTTCCTGGACTTGAACGACGTGTTGGTTATCCACCAGAATACCCTCGAGCACGAAGGAGGCGCGCAGGGCATTCGAGATATTGCTCTCGTCGAGTCCGCTGTGGCCGCGCCCGCCGCCTCTTTTGGTGGCCAATATTTGCATCCCAACATCGCTTCCATGGCGGCTGCTCTGATGTTTTCCCTTGTAAGCAATCACGGTTTCGTGGACGGCAACAAGCGAGTCGGCACCCTGGCCACACTGGTCTTTCGGGATGTCAACGGCATCGAGGTTTACCCGCCCGCCCACCAGCTGGAGCGAGTTGCCCTTGCGGTTGCATCCGGCCAGATGAATCAAGAGGAATTGCGTCAATATTGGTCGGGCCTACTCAATCCCTGAATGCGCAGGAACTCGAGCCGCGCATCGGCCCGCCCCAACGATTCTAACCAGTCTTTTTGCTGCGCCAGGTATTCCTGGTTGGCCAGCAAAAGCGGGCCAAAGAATTCGGCCTCTTCTGGTAGATCTGCATAAGCCGGATCGGCTCCTGAAGCCGCCCGGAATTCCAGTACAACATACGGTTCGAGCCATTGCTCGGATCGTAAGTGAAAACCATTATGGCGAGCCCAGTGGCGTACGGGCCGGGCGTTGTCCATGGGCTGCAGCACCAACTGCCGGGGCAATTTCTCCCGTCCTCTTTGCAGAATATCGCGAATGTTCAGTGAGCCCATTCCGCAAATGCTCAGGCTGTCAACCTCACCCGCGCGGAGCGGAGCCAGTCCGTCTCCGAAGCGCACTTCCACCCCTGTTCCTTGGACCGCCTGAAGGCAACGTTCGAAAGGACCGGAGTGTTTTTCTACGGCAATCACCTGCGGCAGCCGGGCCGCCAAAAAGAGCGGCATGTGACCGTGGTCACTGCCGATATCGGCGTGGCGCGGCCCTTTCACGCGGTCGGCCACGGCCTGCAGGCGCGCACTGAGCATCTTATGGGTGTTCCGCGTTGACGGACTTGTAAAACCATGGTAACATCGGCGCCGCTCGTTCTCCGGAACGAGACATTCAAGCCGCGCGCGTTTCCGGTTGACCCCCAGCGCGTGGCTCAGAAAAAACCGGGAGGATGATCCTTTGGCTATTATCAGCATGAAGCAGTTGCTGGAAGCAGGTGTGCACTTCGGCCACCAGACTCGGCGCTGGAACCCCAAGATGTCCCGCTACATCTTTACCGAGCGTAACGGTATCTACATCATCGACTTGCAGAAAACGGTGGTCAAACTCAAGGAAGCCTTCAACTTCGTGAAGGCCGTGGCCAAGGGCCAGTTTGATTATGATGAGTACAAGATCCGTGACGAGCAGGTCGGAACTCCCCGCCCCATCCTGTTTGTGGGAACCAAGAAGCAGGCTCAGGATACCATCAAGGAAGATGCCGTCCGTTGCGGCGAGTTCTTCGTCACTCAGCGTTGGCTGGGCGGCATGCTCACCAACTACAAAACCATCCAGAAGCGCGTCGAGCGCCTCAAGAACCTGGAAGAGATGAAAGCCGTCGGCGTTTTTGACCGCCTTCCCAAGAAGGAAGTCAAGCGCCTCGAAGACGAGCGCATCAAGCTGGAGAAGTTCCTGGGCGGCATCAAGGATATGCCCAACCTGCCCGGCGCCATCTATGTGGTGGATCCGCGCAAGGAGTATATCGCCGTGCAGGAAGCCCGCCGTCTGGGCATCCCGGTGGTGGCCATCGTGGACACCAACTGCGATCCCGACGAGATCGACTTCCCCATCCCGGGTAATGACGACGCTATTCGCGCCGTCCGTCTGATCACCGGCAAGATCGCCGATGCCATCATCGAGGCCAAAGCCGAGATCGAAGCCAGCCTGCCCGGCATGGAGCAGACCGGTGAAGGTGAAGACGGCGCCGTCTCGGCGGAAAGCTACTTTGCTCCCACTGTGGAGACCGAAACGGTGGTTTACACCACCGATGAGGGTGAAACCGAAGAAGTCCGCGTCGGCGTCTGGCGCGCCGATTCCTAAGGAAGGTAAACAATTATGTCCAAAGTGAGTGCGCAATTGGTGAAAGAGCTCCGCGAAAAGACCGGAGCCGGTATCAAGGACTGTCAGGAAGCTCTCGAGCAGAACTCCCTGCAGGTGGATAAGGCGGCCGACTGGCTGCGCCAGAAAGGCATTTCCCGGGCTGAGAAAAAGGCCGACCGCATCACCGCGGACGGTGCCATCGGTTCCTACATCCACCTCGGTGGTAAGGTGGGCGTACTGATCGAAGTTAACTGCGAGACCGACTTCGTAGCCAAAACCGACGACTTCAAGGGCCTGGTCAACGAGTTGGCTCTGCAGGTCGCCGCTATGAAGCCCGACTACGTTAGCCGCGAAGAAGTTCCTCAGGAAACTCTGGCTTCCGAGCTGGAAGGCTACAAGCAGGCCGCCATGGCCGAAGGCAAACCGGCCAACATCGCCGAGAAAATCGCTCAGGGCAAGGTGGACAAGTTCTTCCAGAACATCTGCCTGCTCGAAATGCCCTACATCCGCGACGACTCCAAAAAGATCGAAGACGTCATCAAAGAAGTTATCGCCAAAGTCGGCGAGAACATCCGTGTGAAACGTTTCGTCCGCTTCGCCCTGGGCGCCTGATCACAGCCCGGCTAGAAAGAAGGCCTGCCGGCAACGGCAGGCCTTCTTTTTTACGTGGTGGCACCTCGAAGCCGGGGCGGGAAAGGCGGCTGAGTGGAGTCTAACCGACTGGCCAGTTATCCGTTCCTCCAATCTGCCGTAAGCTGGGTGTATACCGAGTGGAGGAAAGAATTTCGTGAGCTTGCTTCAGTGGAGTCAAAATATCCGGGACCTGTCGAAACGCGTAGGTTTACGGGTGGCCGCCGTCCAGTCGGGAAGGCATCAGGCCAGCGGGTGGATCTGGGACTCCACTCATCTGGTCACCGTCGAGCACATTCTCTCCGGCCGGGAAGAAACTTGGGTCTTCACCCCCGAGGGTAAACGCCTGCAGGCTCAAGTCCTGGGCACTCATCCCGGCCTGGATCTGGCCTTGCTGCGCCTGGAAAGCGAAGTGGAGGTGGTGGAAATTGCCAGCCGCTCCACCCCCAGCCTGGAGGTTGGCGAATTTGCGCTGGCCGTGGCCCGTTCCGCCGACGACGGCCTGGGCGTGGCCGGCGGCCTCATCGCTTGCCGTAGCGATGCCTGGACCAGTTGCCGTGGCGGCCGAGCCGAGCACTTCCTGCAGCCCGATCTCCAACTCTACCCGGGCTATTCGGGCGGCCCGCTGGTCGATGCCGAAGGTCAGTTCCTCGGCATCAACACACGGGGGCTCTCGAGGGGGCAGGCCATCACTCTGACCTCGGAAACGGTGACCGAGGTGGTGGAACTGTTGCGCACCGGCAGACATCAGCCGGCTTACCTGGGAGTCGGCCTGCAAACCGTGCATCTGCCCGAAGGTTATGGTCGCCCCAGTGGGGCTATGGTGGTCAGTCTGGAACTCCAATCCCCGGCCGGCCGGGCCGGCTCTCTGCTGGGCGACATCCTCGTAGAACTGGACGGAGTCCAGGTGGGCGGAACCGCCGAGGTGCTTCAGGAATTACAGAGACTACAGGTCGGACAGGTGGTCTCCACGCGCTGGATTCGCGCCGGTCAGGAAGTCGTTTACCAGGTCGAGTTGGGGCAGCGGCCCGGCGCGGGAGATGAAACGGTTGAATAATTTAATCCAAGTCTATACAGTAGCCGGCAGCGTGGCTCAGCGCCAAAGCCTGGAGCGATTTCTGGACGGTACGCCGGGAATGCGCAACCTGGGCAGCGGCAATTTGAGTTCCACTCCACCCCAACATGCCGACATCATCCTGACCGAGTTGCTGGCAGGCGAAGTGCCCCAGCAGTCATTACAGAGCCCTCCCTACTGGGTGGCTCTGGTGGATGAAGCGCGTAGCCTGTGGGTGGAGCAGAACTGGGGACGGGGATTGCGCGCCATCTTGCCCCGTCAGGCAGGGGAGGATGAGTTGGAAGCAGCTATCACGGCCGTTTCCCACGGTTTGGTGCTCACCCATCCCGACTTCCTGGCACCCACCGCTCCGGCCACCGCCTCGCCCCTCTCGACCCGGGAACACGAAGTGCTGGCCTTCCTGGCCCTGGGCCGCTCCAACAAAGAAATCGCCGCTCAGATGACCATCTCCGAACATACCGTCAAGTTTCACCTTGCCTCCATCTTTCAAAAGTTGGAAGCTTCGAGTCGAAGCGAAGCCGTAGCTCAAGGATTGCGCCGAGGTCTGGTACGCGTCTAGGATACATCTGGCGTGCTCATCCTCATCTGGGCACCCGGTTGCTGTTGCTTACCGGCCAGATGGCTTTCAGTCGGAAATGCTTCTGGGCCGGTGCTTTCGGTCAACTGGGGGTGGCCGCCCACCCCCGGCCGATCTGATCCAAAGCCGCCCGGTCAGTGAATCGCGACGGTCACTGTATAGTCGAAGGCTTTGCCTTTCTCGTCGGGACCCACGTCCACGTAGAAGTCCCCATTGGCCGGCAGCTTGAAAGAACAACTGGCGTCTTTGCCCGAGCCGCTGGCCAGCTCGCCATTTTCGTAGTCCGACTGCCAGCAATAAACGCTTCCGGCAGCGCTACCCCTGAAAGTCACCGTTACTCGCTGGCCTTTGGAAGCGCCCAGAACGTAGCGGTCAAAGGTCTCATTGGCCTGGGGATCGGGATGCCAGTTGCCGGTAACCGTGCCGGAACTGGCTCCTTTGGCAAAGCGGATGCGCTTGTTGACCTGATTGGCCGAGCCGGTCAAAACCAGACCCAGCAGCAGCACCGAAATACATAGACCTCTCATTGTTGGGCCACCTCTTTGCTCCAGCGAAACTTCTTCACCAGTTTCTTCTCCACCGTGCGCGACTCGCCGTTCACATCAATTTCCAGTCTTTTGTCCATCAGCAGACCTTTGGAGGTATGCCCATCGCGCCAGTAGACAGTGTCGAGTTGACCGGCGGTGCTCAACTCTACCCGATCCACCTCGGCCCGAGTCAATTTGACGCTGGCGGTCCCTGTCTCGAAGCTGAGCTTTTCGTTGGTAATCTGGCCCACCAGCGTGCCCTCGCCGATGACTTCCATCTCGTCCTTGTCTTCCGCGTTCTTGGGCAGGGCCACTACCCGGTCGTTCCGAGTTTCCGGAGCGGTCGTGTTGACCACGGCCGCCGTTCCCGTGGCCGGGTGGCCTTGAATATATTCGGCGTTGGGGCCCGGCGGTTTGCCAATCTTATCGGAGCCGGCCGGACCGGGTACCTGGAAGCCGGCCGAGAATTCCAAAAGATTAGATTGGAAGCGATCTCCCGAGAGCGCCTCGGGCCAGAGCAGCGGCTTGAACACGATCAGGCCGCGGCCTTCGCGGCGATAAGCGGCCACCGCCGGAGAGTTGTAGGTAAAGCGCAGCAGCGCCTGAGTGTCGGCGGTCACATTGACGGCGCCATACTCGTCCTCATTGACCTTGGGTAGAAAGGCGCTCACCTGGCCCACGCCGGTGTTGATGGCACTGTTGCCCATGGCCAGCGCCACCGTGCCCACGCCTTCCAGGCCACGACCTCCCAGGGTCCCCTTCTCATCCTTGTTGGTAAATTGATTCTTTTTCATCATCACCGGCTGAAATCCGAATAACGGGGTGATGCGCGCATCATAGATCCACAGGCTGTGCCCGGCCTGCACCCAGGCGGTCAGAGGACCTACCAGCGATTCATCCATGTCTTCGCGCAGAATTTGCAGGGCGATGATGCGCACCGCTGGATCGGCCATCAAGGCCTTGACCGAACCGAGTTCCCCGGCCGCCACCGGCTTGGCTCCCAGCTCGGATTCCTTGTGAAATTCGCTCTTCAGAGACTCGGCCATACCCTGAGCCTGTCCCCAGGCGGTCAGCCCCAAAACCAGTAAGGCACCTTTCAAAAACCTCATAAAACCTCCCTAAAACCTGCGCTGCAGCGGCAGCCGAAACCAGAAAGTGGAGCCCGAACCGAGCTGGCTGCGCACTCCGACCTCTCCCTCCATTCCTTCCACCAACATCCGCGTAATGTACAAACCCAGGCCGCTGCCGCTGACTTTTCGCGACATCCGGTCCTGCACCCGGCGAAATCGTTCAAAAACATATTCCAACTGGTCCTCGGGAATCCCGGGACCGGTATCGATCACCTCGACGTAAGCGTTGCGCCCTTCGATGCGGGCGTCCACGTGAATGGCGCAACCCTTGGGAGAGTACTTCACCGCATTGGAAACCAGGTTATTCAGAATCTGCTCGAGCTGATCGCGGTCGGCCCGCACCACCACGTTCTCCGGCACGCTGCTGCTCAGGTCGTGGCGCCGGCTGCTCAATTGATGCACGCTGACCACCCGTTTGACCACCTGCTGCAGCGGCACAGCCTCGATGAAACGGCCCTGCTGGCCGGCTTCGATGCGCGCTTGATGAAGCAGATTATCAAACATACGGGTGACGCGGTCGATTTCGGAGTTGATCACCTCCAGAGCGTCCTGACGGGTCTCCTCGTCCAGCTTCTCCCCGTGGCGCAGCAGCGTAATGGCGTAACCTTTCATGGCCGTCAGCGGGGTCTTTAAATCGTGAGAAAGCGCCGCCGCGTAATCTGACTTCATCTGCTCGATGGCCCGCTTCTCGGTGATATCCCGGAAGAGAACCACCGCCCCCATCAAGTCGCCCTGGTCGGCCACCACCGAGTAAGTCGAGGAAACGTAGCGCGAATCGCCTTCTTTGGTAAGAATGCTGCCCTCCACGGTGATGCCGGTGTCCATCAGTTTCTGATCGGAAAGCAGTTGCACCAGGGGGCAACTCTCGGAACAGGTGGCGGAGCGCCTCCCTGTGCCGTCTCCGGCGCAGAAATATTGCGAGCGCAACACTTCCTCACAGGTGCGGCCGATAGCCCGTTCGGCCGGCCAGCCGGTGATCGACTCGGCTGCTCGGTTGAAACTGGTGATGCGCTTCTCCCAGTCCAACGTCATCACGCCGTCGGCCATGGAATCGAGCACGGCTCGCGAAACCACCCGCTCCACGTCGGCTCCATGAGCCAGCAGGGCGTTCTCCAAAAACAGCGAGATCTGATGGGCCATCAGCTTGGCCAGCTCGATCTCCTCGTTGGTCCACTCGCGCGGCTCCGCTCCGCCCAACAGGAAACCGCCCAGACAGCGGTCGTCCACCACCAGCGGCAGCGCGATCAGCGACTGCAGTTCCAAAGACTGGAAAATCTGGCTCTTCTTGAGCCGCTCCGGATCGAGCGAAGAGACATAGGGAATGCGCTGTTCCAGCATCAACCGGGCCAGCGAGCCCAACCGGCGCGGGGAAAAAACCGGACCGAGCACGGCGCGCAGAGCTTCACCGCCCCACAGCCGCAGGCGCCGGTTCTCGAAGACCAGCACCGCGGAAAAGGTGGTCTCGAGCAAACGCGCGGCTCGCTGGGCAAAGCTGGGCAGAGCCTGGGACAATTGGGTAGAGGCCAGCGTGCTGGCCGCCTGGCGGTACCAAAGGTGCAGGGATTCGGCGCGCCGTTCGGCCGAACGAAGTTCGGCTTCACGACCCAGCTCACTGTCTTCCGAGACGGGTGGCTTGCGCAGTCCCTGGCATTCGTGCTCAAAACCCAGCCGCTCGACCACCAACTGCACTTTGTCGAGCAATTCCTGGCCGACTTCCTGAACTTCTTCGGCCAGCAACAATCCATAGCTCAACGGCCAGCAAAAGACGTGGGCGGCGCCGCGAAAAGGGGAGAGAGCGCGGGCCTGGTAGCTGGTCAACTGCTGTGGTTCGTCGGGACCCCGGCCTACGAAGGAGACGCGCTCGGGACTGGAATCACCCACCGAGGCGATCAGCTCATACCGATCAGCCCCTAAAAGCAGCAAGACCCAGCAACGGGGAGCTTCATGCTCGGAGCGCAGGCTTTCCAAGCTAGCAATCAGGACGCGTGAGGCGCCCTGCGGAAGGTCCTGACGCACCCACCGGATGGCCGTGGCGGACATTAAACGACCACGGGAATCGACGGCGAGGGCGGTACCAGCGACCACTCGCCCGGGCGGGATTCGCAAGCCTCCAATTCTCCCTGGAATCCCCACACAAAAGCCTTGCTGATGCGCACTCGCGCCAACCGTCCGGTCAGCTCCTCGGCGCACTCGAAATGGGCCAGGCGGCCGCAGCGGCCGCGGCCGGTCAGGCGGCTGGCGTCTTTTTTGCTGCGGCCTTCCACCATGATCTCGATGATCTGGCCTTCCAGCTTGCGATTCTCTTCCACCGAAATCTCGTTCTGCAGCTCGATCAGGCGATAGAGCCGGTTCATTTTGACGTCCTCGGGAACCTGGTCCTGGAACAGGTTCCCGGGGGTGCCGGGTCGCGGTGAGTAGGCGAACATGAAGGCGCTTTTGAAGCGCACCTGGCGCACCACTTCCAGCGTATTCTGAAATTGCTCTTCGGTTTCGCCGGGGAATCCCACGATCACATCCGTGCTCAGGGCCAGGTCCGGCATGGCCGCCCGCATCCGCTTCACCAGATCGAGGAACTCCGCCGAGGTATACTTGCGCCGCATGCGCTGCAGTACTTCATCGTCGCCTGACTGCATGGGCAGGTGAATGCCCGAGCAGGTGGCCGGGTTGTCGGCCAGCGCGTCGATCACGGACTGGGTAAAGTAGGCCGGATGCGGCGACATGAAGCGCAACCGGTCCAGGCCGGGCGCGCCCTTCAGGGCACGGATGATATCGCCGAAGTCTTTCTTGGGATTGAGATCGCGCCCGTAGTCGTTGACATTCTGGCCCAGCAGCATGACCTCGCGGCGGCCTTCGCGCACCACCCGCTTGACCTCGCTGACCACTTGCTCCAGCGGCCGGCTTTTCAGCTTGCCGCGCACGTAAGGCACGATGCAAAACGTGCACCACTGATCGCAGCCCATGGAAATGGTGACCATGGCGCTGTGGGAATTACGCGGATTGGCCAGCAGCGAAAACGAATCACCGACTCGTTCCACGCGCACAAAACGGCCTTCGCCGCGCTGCACGCGCTGGATCAAATCCGGCACCTCGGTCAGGTTGTGGGTTCCCACCACCACGTCGACCTGGCTGAAGCGCTGCAGGAACTCCTCGCCGTCTTTTTGGGCCAGGCATCCGGATACGGCCAGCACCTGGTTGGGATTGTCCCGTTTGTAGCCCTTGAAGTCGCCGAGACGGCCATAAACCTTTTGATCGGCGTTGTCGCGGATGCAGCAGGTGTTGAATACGGCGATATCGGCCGTGGCCGGATCGTCGGTGGGGGCATAGTGCATCTGCTCGAGCATCCAGCTGATCAGCTCGGAGTCGTATTCATTCATCTGGCAGCCGTAGGTCTGTAAATAATAGGTCCCCAGGCTGCGGACAACCTCACTCATTTGCCCCTTGGTCTCTCCTCTTGGAAGTTTGCGAAGCAAACCCCGGAGTTTGCTCTAAGGCAAACTCCATGCTCCCTACTTAACACTGCCCCCGAGCAGTTCAACCGCTTTCTGCAGTTGCACGTCTTTGTCGACCTTACCCACATAGCGGGTTTCCATATCCACCATGACCTGAGGTTCGATACCCTGGCGGTCGATGACGGAGCCGCCGGGGGTGTAGAAGCGAGCGATGGTCAGTTTCAATTTGGGGCTTTTCTGGGCCGTCAAATCGAGGTTGTAGAGCTGCTGCACCGAGCCTTTGCCGAAGGAGTGATCGCCCACCACCGTGGCCAGCTTGTGGTCGCGCAAGGCGCCGGCGGTGATTTCCGAGGCCGAAGCCGAGTATTCGTTGATCATCACGACCGCCGGAATGCCGATGCCGCCCTCGTGGTGGCTGCGATATTCCTTGCGCTTGCCGCTGCGGTCGATGGTGTAAACCACCAGCGAGTTGTTGGGCGCGAATTCTCCTACCACGTCCACCGAAGCATCAATGTAGCCGCCGCCATTGTTGCGCAGGTCCAGGATCAGGCCCTTGGCGCCCTTCGCTTTGAGTTTGCTGATGGCTTCGGCGATTTCGGTGCCGGTGTCGCGTCCGAAGGCGCGCAGGCGAATGTAGCCCACGTTGCCTGGGAACATGCGCTGAGTCACGGTGATTGTGTGAATTTTGGCACGGGTGACGGTGTAGTCTTTAACTTGCTTGTCGCGTTCCACAGTAAGGACCACCGGGGTGCCGGCTTCGCCGCGAATCATGGTTTGAGCCACGTCCAGAGTTACACCGTCCGTGGTCTTGCCGTCGATCTTGAGCACCTTGTCGCCGGAGAGGAGGCCGGCGTTGTAGGCCGGCGTGCCTTCGATGGGTTCGAAAATAGTGAGCTTATTGCCGGCTTCGCGGTCGAGTTCGATGTAGACGCCGATGCCCCCAAACTCTGTATTATTCAGTTGCTCGTCCATCTTAGCCCACTCGGCCGGGGTCATTAGCACCGAATAGTTGTCTTTGAGGCCTTCCAGCATGCCGTTCATGGTGGCGTAGCCGAGCAGGCTCTTGTCGACTTTGTCGCCGTAAAGGGTTTGCGTCTTATTAAAGGCGTCGACCGGCTTGACTCCCTCCAGGGCTTCTTTCAGGTTGGCGTGGTCCACCTTGGCCTGGGTCAGGAAATTATCCAGCTCCTTGACGATGCCCGCAGTCAGTTGGGTCTCGGGCACGTCTGCTACGAACGATTGGCGAGCGTGGAAGTAGATGTTGCGGTAGAGGTCATCGGTGGCCACAAAGTCGAGCTTCTTGGGGTCCTTGAGCAGCTCGGCATAGGAGCGCTTGACCTCCTCGACATCGCCGTTGCGGGCTTTCTTGCGTTTCTTTTCTTCCGGCCTGGCCTCCTCGGCCAGCTGAATAGCGCTCTCCAGGGCGTGACCGGGCAGCGTGATCTTGACCGCGGGTTTGGGCGCTTCTTCGGCTGAAACCGAGCGAATGGGACTGGGCGCGGAACAGCCCCACAGTCCAAAGGCCAGCAGAGCGGCGGCAAGGTTAAGACGCTTCATGGAAATGTACTCCTCTAAATCAGGCCATGGCCGTGGTGTCGATGATGCCCCCGCCCAGGCAGGCCGGACATTTGATCAGTTCCGGTTCCTTTGGAGGAGCTTGATTGGGAGCAACCGGCGCGGGCACTTTGCCGGTTCCCTTACACTTTGTGCAGATCGCTTGCATGGTTAGCAATTTTCGGAACCAAAGCAAAGGGACCTGCCCAAAAGGCAGGCCCCTCAGAGCGATTCACTACGTAAATCAGTTGAGACGGGGCTCTACGATTCTGTAGCCTTTCCCCTTGCGGTGAATCAACTGAAAGTTGCCGGTGTCCTCATTGAGAAAACCGACGAAGTCCTCGCCGCTGGATTGCAGCTCTTTGATGGCTTCGTCCACCGTCATGGACTGGGGAGTGAACCTCTGGACGGACTCGATACGGGCGCTATAAGCGTCTTTTTCCTTCTTCTTGCCGCTTTCGGGCTCCCGATCCTCGGCGGAGTCGGTGGGGGCGCTGGCGCTGCGCCCAGCCCGATGGTTGGTTTCCTTTTCGCGTTGCTTCTTTAATTCACGCTCGAGTTTCTCCACCACGCGATCAATCGAGTTGTACATGTCGGTCGATTTCTCTTCGGCGTGGAGGTCGGAGCCTTTGCAGTTGAGAGTGATTTTGGCTACGTGCCAGTTGCGCTCGGTGGCGAGCGTGACCTCGGCGGTCATTACATTGTCGGAAAACCGGGCGGTTTTCGAGAGTTTAGACTTGGCATGGTTGCGCAGGCTGTCGGTAATGTCGAAGTTCTTGCCTTTTACGGTAATGTCCAAATGCGCCTCCTAGACTGATGGTCGCTCAGTAGTTCTTTTGAGCTACTGACTTGCGTCTTCGGCGCGGCAAAAGACCCCCCTCCGTCAGTTCCCGAAAACTCTCGGCTAGGGGCGCCAACTCCAGGCCTTGCGCACCTTGCGCACATAGTTCTGGGTCTCGGCGAAAGGGGGGATGCCGCCGTAGCGCTCCACATTGCCAGGACCCGCGTTGTAGGCGGCGATGGCCAGATCATAGTTGTTGTCGAAACGGTTCAGCATTTGGCGCAAGTAGCGTGCTCCGGCCGCGATGTTCTGCTCCGGGTCGAAGCGGTCGCGGCAGCCCAGATAGGAGGCCGTGCCCGGCATCAATTGCATCAAGCCGCCCGCTCCCGCATACGACCGGGCATAAGGACGGAAAGCCGATTCCACCTCGATCACGCCGCGGATCATCCAGGGGTCCAGATTGAACTTCTGGGCGTTCTTCATGATGATGGGGGTGATATCGTACTTGCGCACCGCCCGTCGATACACGCTGCGATAAACCACTGTCTCGGTCACCTTGGCCACCGGTCCGGCCGAAGAGTGGGCTCCGCGCGAAGCCAGCGAACGGCGGCGGTGCTCATACCGGGTCTTGCGCACCACCACCGGGACCTGATCATAGTAACCCGACTCCACGGCCACGAAGATCGAAGGTAGGGGGGCCACGTCCATGGTGCAGGTGGCATCGCTGGGACGGTTCAAATCACAGTTGGTGACCTCGTTGGGGGTGAGCATCCACTCCTCTTCTTCGGGTTGGATCAACGAGCCGTCTACCTGCTCGCCCAGGACCCGCGCGGCCTGAGGTTCGCTAAAGGCGGGCACCGTCGAACTCATCAAACAAGAAAGCAAAAGCAAATGCTTGCAAGCGTTTTTCATCACCGGTTCTCACTCCATTTTCGGGGGACCGCACTCGCTGAGGAGCGCGCACTGTCGTCCGTGTACTCTATGGTTAGACGATCAAATCCCGATGCTAGGGGCGGCAAATTTTGCCTGGGAGGGCCCCTTCCCGGACCCCCTTAGAGAACCTCCAGTTCCACCCCTTCTAAAAAGAATCATTTCTGATAAAATGGATACGGCGATCTCTTCAGGCGTTAAAGCACCGATATTAAGGCCTATAGGGGCGCATATTCGGGCCAGCCAGGCCGGATTTACGCCTTCGGAGCGCAGTTCGTCCAGCACTGCCCGGGTTCGCCGGCGACTCCCGATCATCCCCAGGTAGAAAATCGAGCGCCCGACCAGGCTGCGCAAACAGTCTTCATCCAGCTTATGGCCGCGCGTCACCAGCACCACATGGCTGCCCGGATGCACAGCATACTCTGCAAAAAACTGCCCGAAGTCCTGGCACACCACCCGCGCTTCCGGAAACAACTCGGCTCGCGCGTACTCGGCCCGATCGTCGATGACCACCACCGAGTAGCCGCACATCGAAGCCATGCGGGACAAAGGCCGGGCGATGTGGCCCGCCCCGGCAATCACCAACTCCTGACCCATCCCCAGGGGATCCAGAAAAAACTCGTGGCCGTCGCGCTCCACCAGTTTGGGGAGCCCGTCGCTAAAGGCAAGATTCCAAAACAAGCCGTCATCGGCCACCAGCACACGGCTCTCGCCCGCGGCCCAAGCGCACGCCCCCGAACCAGCCGGGGCGCCGCGCCAGGCCCGAGCCGGCCGCGGCCCCAGGCAGGTCACCAGTAGACACGGGCCCTCTTCGGGTAAGGTCAGGCCTTCCCAGATATCGATAAAAACCTCGAAGCGGCCGCCGCACACTTTGCCGCTGTCACTGCTCTCGTCCTCGGTCAGATCGACTTCGACCCGTCCACAAACACCATCGCGAAGACAATCCATAGCGGCCTGCCAGACCTCGGCCTCGCCGCAGCCCCCACCCACCGTGCCACGAATGGAGCCGTCGGGGAAGACCAGCATCTTGGCCCCCGCCTCACGCGGTACCGAGCCCCAGCCTTGCACTAAAATGGCCCGGGCCGCCCGGCCGCGGGCCAACTCGCGATACAGTTCGCGCTCTTGGCTCAGGTGCGGGGCTCCCGGGTGGCCGGGTAACTGTCGCGTAGCAGCTTCCACAGGGCGTTTTCGCAGAACTTGGCGGCCAGCGCCAGTTTTTCCAATGGATCGTTGCTCTCGGTGGAAGGCGGTTTGTCGCCTTCCTGGGTCAACTTCTTGATGACCTCTTTGATGAGCGGCGCCACCAGCCGCTTACCGCTGCCGCGAATCTCCGCCCCCGCCTTCAGGTAGGAATCCCGTTCCCAGGCTTCCATCTTATTCCAGAATCCGGCGGCCGCGCCCGGTGGCATGTAATGCAGCAGGATATAGCCCTTCTGAGTGTCGCTGAGGGCCTTGAAAGAAGTGTTCTCCAGCACGAACTCACGCCAACGCAGTCCGTAGATGATCAGGCTGATGGGGGTGATGAGCAGGAGAACCTGCCACCATTCCGGGCGATCAAACACCGGGACGATCCTTGACCTGGATGGGGGGGTCGAGGTGATAAAGCTTGTCGGCATTCTTGCCGCGCGCGATGGACATGTAAAAGGTCAAGAAATGGATGACCGGGTACATGGCCAGGATACGCGTGATTTCGCTCACCTTGGTCTTCAGCTCGATCACTTGGTCGGTGCGCAGTTTGACCGATTCGTCGGATTGCTCCAGCACCGCCACACGCGGGCAGCGGTATTTGGCCAATCCGCCCAGCACGTCCAGTTCGGCCTTGCGCATAGTATCGGATAGGAAACAGAAGACCATGGCTTCCTTGGTCAGCCCACCCTGCCCGCCGTGACGGAACTCCAGGGTTTGCTGAGCCTCCGCGTTGTAAGCCACCAGTTCGCGAATCTTGCGGGCTGCTTCCAGGGCTAAACCGTAGTACGGACCGCAACCCAGGAAAACGAAGTGCAGGGGTAGCGGCTTGGGCACGCTCAGCTTGCGAGCCGTATCCTGGATTTTCTTGATGTATTCGGGGTCTGCGTAGAGATCCGGCACGCGAATCATCTCATTGATAAAGGCATCTTTGTTGGAGATCCAGGCGGTCAGCACCATGCAGGCCAGCAACGAGCTGGAGGCCGAGCGGGTCGAAACCGGGCCGATCTCGAGCGTGTTGGGCAGAATGACCGTCTGGTCGCACATCGCCTGAATGCGGCCGCCGTCTTTGGCGAAGATGCCCAGCACCTTGACGGCCGGGTGCAGTTTCTTGAGTTTGTCCACCGCCCAGAAGGTATCGTCGCTATCGTTACTGCGGCTGATGGCCACCACCAGCGTCTTGATGCGGCTATCGTAAGGAGGGCGGCGCAGGTAGCAAAATTCGCTGCTGGGGTAAACCTCGGTGTTCAGGCCGGAAACCAGTTGGGCGATGTGGGCGGCCGAAACAGCCACCGTGTAGGAGCTGGCGCAACCTACGAAGACGATCTGGCCAAAGTTTTCGCCTTTGAGCCAGCCGCCCAGTTCTTCCTTGCGCTTGACCAGCATCTGCAGCGTCTCCCGCCAGGCTCTCGGTTGGTCGAGAATCTCGCTAAAAACGCCAGCTTTTTGAACCTGCATCTAGGCCTCCACCTGGTTTACTCAGTGGCGCCTTTCCTCACTCCTTTGCAATTGCCCTCTGCCGCAGGGCATGATCCATCAACACCAGGGCTACCATGGCCTCCACAATCGGCACGGCTCTGGGCAACACGCAAGGATCATGGCGTCCCTGAGCCTCCAGCACCACCTCATGGCCCTGTTTGTCGACCGTCTGCTGCGCTTTGAAAATGGTCGAGGTCGGCTTGAAGGCCACGCGCAACACGATGTTTTCCCCGTTGCTGATGCCCCCCTGGACTCCACCCGAATGATTCTTCAAAGTGCGCACCTGGCCGTCGCGCATCTCGAAGGGGTCGTTGTGCTGAGAGCCGGTCAGCAGCGTGCCTTCAAAGCCCGAGCCGATCTCCACGCCCTTGACGGCCGGCAGGCTCATGAGCCCCTTGGCCAGTTCCGCCTCCAGCTTATCGAAGACGGGCTCGCCCAAGCCGGCCGGCACCTGCCGAGCCACCACCGCCACCACGCCTCCCACCGAGTCGCCCTGGTCCTTGGCCCAACGTATGCGTTCGGCCATCTTCTCGGCCATGTGCGCGTCCGGGCAGCGCACCAGGTTGCTCTCCACCTGCTCGCGCGTCACCGTGTCCGCATCCACCGAGGCGCGCAAGTCATGAACCCGCTCCACCCAGGCCACTATCTCGACTCCGTAGTGTAAAAAAAGCCACTTGCGCGCCAGCGCGCCGGCGGCCACGCGTCCGATGGTTTCGCGAGCGCTGGCCCGGCCGCCGCCCATCCAATTGCGGATGCCGTACTTGGCTTCGTAGGTGTAGTCAGCGTGCGAAGGCCGGAAAGTATCCTTGAAGGGGGCGTAGGCTTCGGGCCTGGCGTCCTTGTTCCAGACCATCAGAGAAATCGGTGTGCCCAAGGTCTGGCCTTCGAACAGGCCGGAGAGGATCTGGACCTGGTCTTCTTCCTGGCGTGGCGTGGTCAGGTCGCTCTGGCCCGGACGGCGCCGATTCAGTTCCAACTGGATCTCCTCCAGCGTGATCGGCAAGCGCGGTGGGCAGCCGTCGACGACCACGCCCACACCTCCCCCGTGGGATTCTCCCCAGGTGGTGATGCGTAAAGCTCTTCCGAAAGTGTTTCCCATACGATGCTCCCAAAGAAAAAAGGGACCGGCGAACCGGCCCCTTTTTCGGACTTGGACGACTTATTTCTGCAAGGTGCGAACGTAGTTCGTAACCTTCCAACACTCGTCGTCGGTCATACGGCCTTCCCAGGGGGCCATCCCCGAGCCGTCCACACCATACTTGACGGTGCGGAAAATCCCGAGATCGCCTTTGCCGAATTGGTAGTCGGCAAACTTGGTCAGGTCGCGCGGTTTGGGGTTCAGCGCCATGCCGGCCGGGCCGTCGCCGTGGCCTTCAGGCCCGTGACAAGAAGCGCAGTTGGTGGCGAACAAAGTCGCCCCCGCCTTGGTCGCTTCCACATCGCCGGCCACTGGATTTTTGCCCAGCTTTTTGACGTCGGCGTAGCCTTTCTGGGCTTTGGCCTTGTCAAATTCCAGGTCCGGAGCCGCCGCTACGGTGGGCGTGGAAACGGCCACCGGGGCGGGCGGGGGAGCGGGAGCTGGGGCGGGAGCACTGGTTGAAGGCGCACCACCAGTGGTGGTGGCCGTGCCGCCCGCATTGTCGGGCGGGCTGGTACAGCCTGCAATAAGCAGAGCTGCCAGCCCCGCGGCCGCGAGAACTTTTTTATTCCTCATCATGTGAGGGAACCTCCGTTGTGATGTGCTGCAGCAGACTAGGGGGTTGCCGTGGCTGCAGGAGTTCCGGTGGCAGCCGGGGTGCCCGAAGCAGGCGGAGTGCCGCCGCCGCCGGAGCAGCCGAAGGTGGCCACGGCCAGGAATCCAGTAACTAACAACAATCCGATTTTGATGCTCTTCATCTTGGAAGAACCTCCCTTATTTTATCCTGCGGATTGTCCCGATTGACGCTCCGCCACATTCCCTAGAGCATTGGACGAAAGTCCAACAAACGGCTGTAACTTACGTCACCGCAGCCTGAATCCTGCTCACGGGGAAAATATTTGTCCGCCCTACACTATCAGAAATCGAACTTCTTCTTCTGGTCGCGATAGAGAGCCGAGAGAATCTCCGAAGGGGAAGTTTGCGCCTGCCGCACGCTGGCGGCCTGCTGCACCCCCCGCAGCTCTCTTATCACCTGATCAGCACCCTGAAACCTGCGCCCACGTTCCGATTGCAGACAGGTTTGCAAAAAGGCGTCCAGTGCCGGAGTCAGCTCGGGGCGCCCGATTCGGATCGAGGGAATCTCGAAGCGATAGCGCTCCAGAGCAGTCGGCTGCAGGCACCACCACAGCGTCGCCCCCAGCGAATAGACGTCGCAACGTTCGTCCAGCCGGCCCGCCTGGTATTGTTCGGGCGGCGAAAAGCCCGGTGAGACCAGCGCGTATTCGCGGTCTTGCTGAGGAGCGGCATAGCGGGCCACGCCAAAATCAATGACCCGCAACTTTCCTTGATAGTCCACCACCACGTTGGCCGGCTTCAAGTCACCTAACAGCACCGGATAGGGTTTCTGGCTATGCAGGTAGCGCAGCACCTCGGCCAGTTGAATTCCCCAGTCGAGCACCTCGGCTTCGCCCACCGCCGTTCCTCGCTCCTTGACCTCGTGCTCCAGGGTGTGCCCGGGCACCCATTCCAAAGCCAGGTAGTAGTTTTGTTTCTCGGCGAAGAACTCGACCACGCGCGGCAGGCCGGGATGGGATAGCCGCATGAGGAAGGCCGCTTCCTGCAGAAACTGGGCGTTGAAGACGGCATACTCTTTCTCGTTGAAGTGGCCGGTGGGAATCTCCTTAAGGGCCACCAGGTTGCCGCGCCATTTCTGGTCGTTGGTCAGGTAGACACGTGCAAAGCTGCCCTGTCCCAAGAAGGACAGAACCTGGTAGCGCTCGCGCAGGACCTGACCGTTGCGCAGTCGGCTCATGCCCCATGCTTCCCAGTACCTCCCGGCAGGCCTGCAAGGGCCCTGACCTGGTGCGTCGAAGCCGTCGGCCTCTTACCTTACATTCTTGGAGGAATCGTGAATCAAGTTCGCAGACTCGTGCCCGGCTGGTTCGCCGCCATGATCGCGGCCTCGGCCGCCATTTGCGTGGTCGGCCTCAGCCAACCCCAGCTCCCCGGCGAGCAGAAGGCGCCCGCCGCCGTCGTCGACACCCTGGCTGCCAAGGACCTCTATGACGTTCTCTGGCTCGATAAGTACCCCGAGATGGCCAGTGACAAGTTCCACGCCTACAGCTTCACTTCAGATAACATTGGCCTGACCTTCGATTTCCACTCGGCTTATAAAGTGACCCTGGAGATTTTCGAGTTCAAGGCCAACAACACCAATATTCAGTTCCACTTCCCCCACAGCAGCACGCGCGCCAATGTGACCTACAAAGTGGAGAAACTGAAGAAACCCACCAAGCACTTCGACACCCAGTTGACCGTGGACAACGATCCGGCTAACGGGGGCAAAACCACCGTTTATTTCACGGGCCCCAATTTCCGCTCGCTGCATGACCTGCCCGGGCCCATCCAGGAGCAGATCAACCGCAGCGGCGCTCTGCAGCAGCTCGATAACCGCTAATGTTGGTCGGGGTGATGGCCGATAGCCACGATCACCTCGATCGGCTCAAGCTGGCCGTGCAGCAACTGCGCGATCGCAAGATCGAGCTGTTGCTGCACGCCGGTGACTTCATTGCCCCTTTCACCGTGCCCATCTTGCACGAAGTGGGCTGCCCCATTCGAGCCGTTTTCGGCAATAACGACGGTGAAAAAGTCGGTTTGCACAACCGTTTTGCCGCGCTCGGGCATCAGGTCCAGGAGCGCCCCTGGGAATATCACCACCACGGCCACCGTTTCCTACTTCTGCACGAACCCGCTGCCTTGGATACGTTTACCGGCTGCTCCCAATACGACCTGGTCGTCTACGGACACACCCACCACCTTGAAGTGCGCCAGCCCGACCAGGGGGCTCTCTTACTCAACCCCGGCGAAGTCTGCGGTTGGCTCACTCAAAAACCCACCTGCGCGGTGGTCGACCTGGCCCGGCGCCACATCGAAATCCTCAATTTGGAGCCGTGTTCTCCAGTTTCATCCTGACGCTGGCCTGGCTGCGCTGGTCGCGCGCCCGTCCCCCCACCTTTTTGGCGCCCCGGTCTACTAACTGAAGTTCCAGTTGCAGCATATTGAGATTTTCATCGTAGAGTGCCTGGAACTGTTCCACCGCCTGACTCAATACCCGGGTGGATTTCACCTGGGCGTTCAGGTGAAAATTCTCGGCCAGACAGCTGTCGGGGAACCCATCCCAGGGCCCGGCGTAGGGGGCGCCGGCCGGACGGTAGTTTTGGCGCACCAGCACGCCCCGGGGGGCGAGGTTGGCGTAGACCACCGAGTAGGTGTCCCAATACACCCCGGCCTGCACCAGGTTGAAGTTGTCGGGCTGATCCCAACGGGAGAGAGTGCCCATACAGAAAGCGTCCCGATGTACCGAGCGCCCTGCCTCGTCGGCACAGGTCCGGCTATCGTCCACCGAAAGCAGGTCGGCGTCGGCCAGGCGGATGTCCGGCACCAGAGCCAACAAACTGCGCCGGGCGTCGCCGGCCAGGTCGTTCTGGGCTCCGCCCACCGCAAAAGCGCGGGTGCCGCGCTCGAACAGGGCGAAAGTCACCCACATCCCCACAAACAGCAGTCCCAGGGTCAGCATCGTCTCCAATAAAGAAAACCCCCGCCTCAAGGACTGGCCAGTCTGCCCAGACGGGTTTTCAGTTGACCCTGGCCCTGACGGCTGCCTCCGCTCCAGGACACCTCGACGTCAACATAATAGATGGCCGGGGCCAGCCGGGTACAGGTGACCTGGTAGAGGAATTCCTCCGCCTGGGAACCGTCGCGATTGTAGAGCAGGCGACGCTGGTTGGCGCTGGAAAGGAACCGCCCATCGGCGCAGTGCTCCTGGAGAATGCTTTCGGCCAGCATGGCACCGGCCGTCAGGTCGCCCGACTTTTCCGAGCCAGCCAGCAGCCGCAGAAAGAGCCCGGATACGAAGATCAGCAAAATGGCCAGCAAAGCCAGGGCCAGCACCGCCTCCATCAAGGTCATACCGCGGCGTTTCAGGGGGCCATCCAGAAAAATTGGGCCGCCAGACCTGCCTTGCTCAGATCAAACTGCTCTTCAAAGGAGTTCGGGTCGTAGACGACGCGGCCGCCAGTCAAGTCATCAAATCCGACTGTGCCCTCGGCGCTCAGCATGGAGCCGAGCAGGTTAAATTTGCTGGCCAGATGGGCGTAGATGTTCTTTTGGGCGTAAAGAATGCCCCCGAAGATGAAGTCGAAGCGCTGCCCATTGCTGTAGGGGTTGGCGCCACTCATGTACTGCATCAGCCTTTTGCCCTCCAGACGGGCATCCTGGTTATAGGCGGAAACTTGATTGGCCACCATGGTCAGGATGGAGTCACTGTAGGAATTATAGGTGGTGTCGCTGAGGCCGACGGAGGTCAAGCCCGCCACCTGGGCCCCCGGGTGCCACACCGAAAGCAAAGCCGGATTGGGGGCTCCGCGGTCCACCGATTTGATGAATTCCCGCACGCGCGTGTGCCGTCCCAGCGTCATGCCGCCCTGGTTGAAACTCACTTCCTGAACGTAAGCCTCAATCAGGTCTTTGGCCGTCATGGTGGTATCTACCACATTGCCGGGAGGTCCCTGAGGGACCGAAACCAGCGTGCCGATGAGGCTGGTGCCGGCCTGGGTTACGAAGCCCGGCGCCATTTCTTGCAAGATCGGGTCGTAGTTTCCCACCGGCCGGCCTCGTAGCGTGTTGGCCGGAGAATCGTCGTTGCCGACCACTTCTATGATATTGGCGGTCGTCTGGCCCTGCCAGTCGTTGAGGATGGTGTTCTGCTTGGCGGTGAAAGCGTCAGGTTGCATGGCCTGGGAGTAGAGGTCGAACTCGTTCGTCATCATGGCGAAAGGCTGCAGGGCCGCCATACTGTTTACGTCCTCAAAATGCACTGAATCTTCGGCGACTACGGCCATGCCGTCGGTGCGAGTGGCCGAGAGCAGGCTGTTGCCCTCGACCTTTAGCCGGCCGCCGCCCTGGGCGTTCTTCTGCACGAAGAGCTGTCCGCTGCCTACCATATCTCCCTTGATAGTAAGATTTCCGCTGACCGTGAAGCGTTCCTTAGTGGCCGTGTCGGTGCCGGCGGCGTCGAAGGAGAGCGGCAGTCCCTTGGCGCCGTAGCCCACCGCCAGGCTGACCGGCATGGCCGAGGTCTCGGTGGCCACCATTTGATCTCCCGAAACCTCCATTTTGGTTTGTTCGCCCACCAGAGTAAGGTTGCCGTTGACTTGAATGTTGCCCTCCGGCATAAAGCGATACTCGCCCAGTCGAACGCGGGCGGAGCCGACTGGAACGGAACCCACATAAAGCTGCGGGCTGCCGCTCCCCTCGGGGGTGAAGCTGACCGTTTCGTGATTGATGAATCTGTAGGTGCCGGGCGCCAGCGGTTGGGGGGCGCTCGCTTGCTTCAATTGATCAGGTTGAAACTTGGGCGGACTGGGTGGAGCGCCGGTATAAACGGTGGCTTTCAAGTCCTGCGAAGCCTGTTTGGCCAGGGCAGCGTCGCCCATCAGACTCCGGCCGCTGCTGGGTGTGCCGGCGTCACCATTGGAATCGAAGGCAAAGTCGGTGTCGATCAATGTGTCCTGGCCCGACTGCAGCCGGCCGCGCGCCGCCGTGGTGCCAAAATCGACGTTGGCCGTGGCGGGCAGCAACACTTTATTGTTGACGTTGACATGATTACCGCGCGGCCGCGTGCTGGAGAAGGACAGAACTTTGTTGGGGCCGGCGCTGGCCAGGCGGATGGCCAGGTCCTTGCCGGCGTAGATTCCCACTCCCACCCCTACTTTGCGCGCCAGCAGCACCTCCATGTGGCGCCGGTTCCCCTCGCACATGCCGTCCACCGCCACAAAGGCGGTGCGCGGGGGAATGGCCACACCGCAGCGGCTCCATTCGGGGGCGGGCAGCGCGTAGCGATTGGCCAGGTTATTGACGATGCGCAACTGGAACCTGGAACCGTCTTTGGGCAGTTCTCCGTCCACCACGTTCAAATCAGGAGCGGCGCCGCTCTCCACCACCATCGCCTGCACCACATTCAGGCCGGGGACTTTGGCATCGTCAAAGGGAGTCAATCCCCAGGCGCCGTCCTGCAAAATTTTGCCACGCGCGTAATCCAGTCCGGCATAGCAGGCCTGCACCGTGCGCGAGCGGTCCTGATACTGACCCAGGGTCAGGAATCCGTTGCGATTCAGGCTGACCATGGCCGTCGCCAACATGGCCAATACCGCTGCTACCAACAGTACCGTGACCAGAGCAATTCCCTTGCGCCGAGCGCTCATTCACCCACCCCTCTCTGCCAGTTTAACACAGTTCTACGGACGCAACATCAGATACTTTCCCGGCGGTTTGCCGGTGGCCATTTTGGGATAGCCGGGCGGCATAAAAAAAGCCCGATGCCCTCCGTGGCAAGAGACCGTATAATTGCGTCCTATGACTTCGTAGTCATAGGGCTGATCACATTCAGGAATCGTTTCCAGGTAGATCGGAATGAGGTGCCTGGTCGACGGAGGCGGAAATCCATCGTTGTCGACCGCATACCAATTGAGAGCGGTGGTCAACTTGCGCTCGCTTTCCACGCACTGTTTGGTGTGTGGACGCTGCTGGTATTGCCAAAAGCGAAAGGCCCCCCAGCAGCTCGCCAGGAGCAAGGCGATGCCCAGCGCCGCCCGCAGTTTCATGCCCGGCCGAAGCGCCCGAAAAGCGGATTTTGCAGAATCTCGATCTCTTCCGGCTTCAAACCTGGCTGCCAGCAATCCACCACCAGCACCACCCGCGTCTGGTCGCCCTTATGAAATACTTCGTGCTCAAAGGAATCGTCGAAGACCAGCACTTTGCCCTGGCCCCAGGCGCGGAAGTCATGGGCCACGCGGAGTTTGACATTCTCCGTGTCGGGAACCTGGAGACCCAGGTGAAAGCGTAACCTCAAGTTGGAAGAACCGGTATGGGGCTTGACGTGGGTGCCCGGAGCCAGCTCGGAAAACATCACGAAGCCAAAGTTGGTGCACAGCGGCAATTGCTCGAGGACACGCGTGGTGTGCGGGCACAGCTTACACAGTTCCTCGTTTCTCTGAGCGCGGGCGCCGTAAAAAAACAACCCTTTCCACTTGCCCTGGCCGGCCAGGGAGGCGTCATCGGGATGGGCCTGCAGCAAGTGTTTGACGTTGGCATACTCCGAGAGAATCAAGGAACTGTTGCTTTCCAGCAGCTCCGAAATGGCGCTTGGATAATCGTGCCAGGGCAATGCCACCAGACTGCGGCAGTGCCACACCGTGGGGGCCGGCGCATTCAAACCGGGACCGGCAGGCTCGGCCAGGTAAAGATTATTGATAGCGTAGTTGGAGGAAATCTCATCGGTTTTGCGGCGAAGCAGGCCCCAGCGGAGCACTTTCAACATGCCGCCCAGGCTCAGCGCTTCCGCTAAGGACAGGTCGTACCAGTAGGTATTGCGCAGATTGTGCGTCCAACGGCCGCGCAAAAGCCGGCGCAGGGCCAGGCAATTTTGAATGTGGCCCAGATAGGATCGCAGGTATCTCAACATACCCGCTCCGTTCGTGGCTTATCGAGTTCAGCCCTCCGCCCCCGCGTCGCAGACGGGACGGTAGTTGCAGTTGCGGCAGCGCATCAGGGAGGGACGCGCTTCGAAGCGGCCTTCGCGAATGCCGGCCACGGCGTGGCGAATCTGCCCCGTGTGCTCGTCCAGCGGATGGTGCTTGGGCAGACTGTGCCCTTCCAGACCGCTTTCGATGAAGTGCAGGCAGAGCAGATCGGGCAACTTGCCTTGCATGACCTGGTAGGCGAAGGCGTAGATCGAAAGCTGCAGACTGCTTTGCGCCTGCTGGTGGGCCTGAGCCGGCTGGGTGACGGGGCTGGCTTTGTAGTCGGTGATTTTGACTCTCCCGTGCTTGTCCAGATCCACCCGGTCGATACGCCCGCGAATGCGCACGTCATCAAGGCGCACGGTAAACTCCTGCTCGATCATCTCCGGTAATTGCTGGCTGCCCGCTTCATCCTTCCAAAAGCGCTCCAGGCAGTCGTAGCCCTGCTGCAGTCGGTGTTCGGCGTGCTCGCCGCTGACGCAGCCCACGCGCCGCCACTGTTTGCGAAAGCGGTTGTGCAGCTCGCACAATTCGGGAACGCGCCCTTCTTCTTTGCGCTGGCGTAGAAACCAACTGATGCACTCGTGCAAGGCCGTGCCGAAGGTGAGCGTCTGCGATTCCGGCTGGGGAATGCGCAGCACGTGAGCCAGATAAAAGCGATGCGGGCAGTCCTGGTAGTCGGCGATGCGCTGATGGGAAAGGTCAAGCACCCGCGGTTTCAGAGGCTCGTGCGGACGCGCGGCCGGCTCCACCGGGGCCGCGCGTTTAATGCGCTCCAGCGATTGCATCCGCGGCGCCGGTCGGGCCGCCGCCTGCGCTCCCAGGGATTCGCGCACGAAACGGCTGGGCTTCATTTTGCGCCGCATACCGGTGTCGGTGGCGCCCGAAAGCCACAGGTGGCGCTGGGCCCGCGTCAGAGCCACGTAGAAAAGCCTGCGTTCCTCTTGAAGGTGAGATTCTTCGTCGGCCGGCGCGGCCGCCTGCAACAAAGGCCAGGGAAATTCCAGGTCCTCGGGGCGCAGCTTGTTGGGGAAACGCTCTTCGTTCAAGCCCACCAGAAAGACGACCGGGAACTCCAGTCCCTTGGAACGGTGAATGGTGAGCACCTGCACGGCCTCGTCCAGCGTGTCGGACTCGACCACGCTGGGGCTGTCCCCGGATTCGATCAGGAGATCCAGATGGCGCACGAACTCGGCCAGGTTGGCTTCGGGAAACTCGTCGGAAAAGCGCCCCAACACGTCAAAGAAGCGGGCCACATTCTGCACCAGGGCCTGGGCGTTATCCACTTCGCCCTGGCTGACGCGCCGCCACCAGTCGCTGCGCTGTAAATATTGATAAACCAGCGGGCCCGGCTGCAAGTTAGGGATCAAGTCCACAAAGTGGCGGTAGTCGTCGTAAAAGCGCTGCAGGATGGCCAGTCCCTGCAGTTCTGGAGACTGCTCTTGCAGGGCTTTTTCCACTTGCACCAGCAGGGTGCTGTGCTCGCGCTGGGCCAGATTGCTCAAGCGCACCAGGTCGCGGGGTCCGCACCCGTAAAAATCGCTGGAGAGCAGATAGAACAACGATTGGCCGTCATGGGGGTCGACCAGCACCCGCACCATCGAGGTCAGCAAGCGCACTTCCGGCCGCCGGTAAAGCCCTTCGTTGCCAGAAAAGCGGTAGGGCACCTCATACTGGTTCAAGGCCCGCAAATACGGCTGGGAATCGCGGTTATTGCGAATCAGGATGGCGAAATCGGTATACTCCAGAGCCAGCTCTTCGCGCCATTGAGCGATGCGCCGCGCCACCGCCTCGGCTTCATCGGAAACCGTCTCGAAGCGCGTATATTCCAGCGGCTCCTGAGTCAAAGGCTCGAGATCCTCCCGGGCCGCCCGCAAGCGCTTGTCGATCTGGTTGATGATTTCCAGGCGATTGGGGTTGTTGTTCTGGATCAGCCCGTAGCTGGCATCCAGAATTGGCTGTAGCGAACGATAGTTCTGCGTCAAAACGACCGGATGAGCGTCCGGGTAAATCTCCTTGAACTGCAAGATGTTGCTGATAGCCGCGCCGCGAAAGGCATAGATCGATTGGTCGTCGTCTCCCACCACGGTGAGATTTCGGTGATTTTGGGCTAAAAGCCGCACCAGCTCAAATTGCGAGCCGTTGGTATCCTGAAATTCGTCTACCAGAATGTAGCGGTAGCGCTCTTGCAGCCGCTGCAAAACGCCGGGTCGCTGCCGTAACAGTTGCAAAGGGCGATAGACCAGGTCGGCAAAGTCACAGCGCCCTTCCTTTAACAGCAGCTCTTGATAAGCCCGGTAGCACAGGGCCAGTTCTTGTTGCAGCTCGGCCCGCTCCTGTAAAGCGGGGACCTTATGAGCCGCCCTGACCAGCTCGTCGGCCCAGCTCACATAATCGTCGGGTTCGACGCACTCGTCCTTGAGCCGGCCGAAGTGCTGCTTGAGCGCGCGCAAATGGGTGGTGGGATTGCCCAGCGGACGCAACTGGCGCAGCGGCAGTTTGAACAGATGCTGGCGCAGGAAGAGTACCTGGCCGGTGTCATCCAGCATGCGGTAATCCTGCTGCAAGCCCAGCTCCAGGGCGAACTGGCGTAAAATCTTGTCGCCAAACGAGTGAAAAGTGCAGATCGTGGTGTCCACATAGCCCAGCGGCAGTAGCTCGTCCACGCGCCCCTGCATCTCCTGAGCCGCCTTATCGGTGAAGGTCAGAGCCAGAATCTCACCCGCCCGCGCCTGTCCGGATAGAATCAGATGGGCGATGCGCCGGGTAATCACGGTCGTCTTGCCTGTGCCCGCGCCGGCTACAATCAACAACGGTCCCTGCCCGTGCTGGACCGCTTCCAACTGCTCGGGCGTCAGCCCTTGAAGAATTTCCACACCCTTTGCTTTACCACCCCCGCCCCGGTCCCTGGCGAACAAAGGACCGTCTTCGGCAGGGTCGCGCCGCCCGCTCTGGGAATGTCTGTGCCGTGACTTGGGAAGACGAGCTGGTTGTTCCCTTTCGAGAACCGCTGGCGCCCGGCACTTTGATGCAGCGCGGCCTCTATCGATTGGGAGAAGTGGTGGGGGAGGGCAGTTTCAGCATTACCTATGCCGCCCGTCAGCGCCCGGGCAAGCTGGCCGTCGCCATCAAGGAGTTTTTTCCTCAGGGCTGCTGGCGCGAGGACTTCAAAATCATGCCCGGCGCTCCCTACACCCCCGAGGAATTCGGCCGCGGGGTGCAGGCCTTCCTACAGGAAGGCACTTTCCTGGAGCGTTTCAACCACCCCGGCATCGTGCGCCTGTTAGGCATGTTCCAGGCGCACGGCACCGCCTACCTGGTGGAAGAATTGCTCAGTGGGGTGACCCTGGGTGAAGGCCTGCGCAGCGCCGGAGCCATGCCGGTGGAGCGGGTCATGGAGGCGGTGCGCCAGGTGGGCGAGGCTCTCATCGAGGTCCACGAAAAGGGCCTGCTGCACACCGATCTCAAGCCCGACAATCTCTTCATTACCGGCGAAGGCCGCTACGTCATCCTGGACTTCGGCACGGCCCGCACCTACGGAGAGCATGCGCCCTGGACCGGCGTGGCCGCCGTCTCTCCCGGCTATTCCCCTCTCGAACAGTATCAGAAGGACCAGCGCCTGACCCCGGCCGCCGATGTCTATGCCCTGGCGGCCACCGTTTATCATCTGCTGCAGGGCTATCCCCCGCCCGATTCGCGGGAACGCAGCCGGGGCGCCCACCTGATTCCGCTGGCCAATTCCACCGCCACCATCGAACGGGCGCTCAGCGAGGCCCTGCAGCTTCACCCCCTGCGGCGCACTCCCAGCATTGGTCAGTTTCTCGACCAGTTGGGCAGCCCGCGTCACGGCTATCCCATACCTACCGCCTGGATCGAGCCCTTCCAGCTGAGAGCGGAGCGCACCGCCCATCTGGGAGCCACCTCCATGTTGGTGCTGGACAGCCCGCACCAACTGGTCTACTCGGGCGGGCGGGACGGGCGCCTGTGCGGCCACACCTGGCCGGAACTTAAACCGCATATCAGCCAGCAGGCCCATCGTGGACCCGTCTCGGCTCTGGCCGTCTCCCCCGACGGCCGCTATCTGGCCAGCGGCGGGCTGGACGGCTCGATCAAGCTCTGGTCGACCACCGAGAGAGCCGACTGTCACTGGCTGGTCGCCTCCGGCCCTGCCGTGCGCGCTCTGCGCTTTCACCCCAGCCAGGACTTCCTGGTGGCCGCCCTGGCCGACGGCAGTTGCCGTCTGCTTTCGGCCAACCTCTCGCGCGACTTCACCTTCCTTTGCCAGCAGGGCTCCCTGCACGCGCTGGAGGTCCATCCCGCCGGCAAGGTTCTGGCCACGGGCGGCGAAAAGGGGCGGGTGCACTTGTGGGAGTTGGAAAGCGGCTCGCTAAACGGCAGCCTGGCCGTGGCCGGCCTGGTGCGCGCACTGCGCTTCAACCACGACGGCAGCGGCCTCCTGGTCAGCAGCGGGAACAGCAGTGTCGGCCTTTGGGACGTCGAGTCCCGACGTGAAGTGCGCAGCTTCTTCGGCCACCGCTCGGAAATTTGGGACGCCTGCTTCAGTTGTGACCAGACCATGATTATCACCACTTCGGCCGACCATTCGCTCTACGGCTATCGCGCCGACAGCGGCCGTCTGCTGATGTGCACCGAGGTCAACCAGGGCCTGACCGGCACCATCTGCGCCGATCCTGAGCAACGCTTGCTGGGCGCCGGCGGTGGTGACGGCCACCTGCGCGTCTTCGCTTACTGACCGTAGATAATGCCGGCGCCGATATAGGGCTCGGCATTGCTCACCGGCTGGGAAAGGGTCAGCAGGCGCTGCAGGGCCTCGTCCCGGGTCAGACCCGGATCGGCGCTTTTCCATTCGGCCACCAGCGCCGAAACCTGCGGCTGGGCAAAGGACGAGCCGCTCTCCAGGTAAGTTTTGCCGTGCACCGTCACCGGCACGTTCACGCCCTGCGCGCCCACCAGTGCGCCCGCGTTCGGCGAAGCCAGCGCCGCCGGTCCGTCGTCCGCGCGGGAATCGGTGCCGTGGTTATCGGAAGCTCCCACGATGATGGCGGCCGGGTCGGCCATATCACTCATATAAAAATCGCGTCCGGTGAGCACCCCCAGGCGGTCGAAAAGCTGCTCCAGGTGGCCCTGGTTACCGGCCGAAACAACCCGGATGACGCCCGCTTCCTCGGCCGAATGGGCGGCTCGTAGCAGATGCTGGCGGGCGGCGCCGATGGTCCGGTCACCGTGGTGCACCTCGTCCACTCGATGCACCAGTGCCTGCAGGAACTCCGCGTCGCTGGAACCGCTGGCCAGGCCCAATTCGTTCTCCAAGAAGGAGCGCGTGGCCGGCCTGGCCTGGGCCGCGCCCCACAAACTTTCCACCACCCGCGACTCGGAAGCGCCCTGCGATTGGGCTGCCACTCCCGGCCGGTGCATGTTCTCCAGGGCCCGGGCGGTGGCCTCGGTCGGCACCGAAAAGCGCTGCACGATATATTTATCCAGGTTGCCCGGCTCGGGCCGGTTGATCAAGTCCATCTGAGCTCCCAGCGGCACCTGCACGCGCTGGTGACTCACCTGGGTGCGACTCTGCAGCACCGCCTCCACCATGGTGCCGTGGGTCAAAGAGGTAGAATCGCGCGGAAACTCGTCCAGCAGCATAACCTGAGCTTGCGGTTGTGGGGCGGGCGTGGCCGAGCCGACAGCCAACACCGCCAATCCCAACATTCCCGCTCCAGCTATCTTCTGACCCACTGTCATTCCCACAGAGTAAGGGCAAACCCCGAAAAACACCTGAAATCCGATAGAGGGGCGTCTCCCCATCGAGGGGAACCTGCACCCGATGATTAAATTGCATTTCCCTGAAGGCCAGAACTACGATTGCGTCATGTGCGGAGCCGGCTGCGAGTCGCTCTGGACCATTCCGGTCGAACCCGCCGTGGTCGAGAAAATCGAGGCTCACCCGTTGGGACTGCGGGTCATCAACGAAAACGGCGCCGCCTTCGCCAAAGACGAAGCCGGCAACTATGCCATTTATTACAAAGACCCGTCTGACCCCCGTTGCGGCTTCCTGCGGGAGGACAAGCTCTGCTCTATCCACGCCGAGATCGGCATGGACGAAAAGCCTCTGACCTGCCAGCAGTTTCCCTTCCACCTCACGGAAACTCCCGACGGCGTCTTTGTCGGCGTCAGCTACATGTGCACCGCCGTGCGCCAGAATAGCGGCCGCCCTCTTAGCGCTCACGAAGACTGGCTGCGGGAACGCATGGCCAAAGGCATTCGCATCACCACCATCGAGGCCGATAAAGTGCCCGTGGGCGAAGGCCGCTTCACCACTTGGGAAGATTACGCGGCCTTCGAAGAAGAATTCAATCGGCGCCGGGCCGCGCAAGGACTGGAATTGACGGCTCAGCAAGCACTGGTGCTGACCGGTCAAGCGCTCAAAGAGTCCCAGATTCAGTTGGCGCTCTCCTGGGATCGCTTCGAGATGGAGGAAATGCCGCTCGGCGGCCAGGTGGCGGCCATGCTGGACGGCACTCTCTTTGCACTGGTCAAACTCTTTCTCGACGACACCAGCCCCGAACGCATCCTGCCCCTGGACGAAGCCTTCCAGAAGGGCGAGGACCTCGACTTTCCGGAGTTTAACTGGAAGGGCACCTGGTTTTCTTTGCTGCGTTTCCAGGACAAAGCTTTCGGCGATGAGCTCGAGGATGAGCTCGACCGTTGGGCGGATATGCAGATGCACCGCAAATCCTTGCTCATCTACCGCCCATTGCTGGACAATCTGTGGATGCTGGCCGTCATCCCCCGCCTGGTGCGCTGCTACACCGCTTTCTACGCTCATCAGGCAGGCCGCGCCAAGGCCTCACATGAAGATTATTATCGCGCCTTACGTCTTTCGGAAATGTATCTGGGAACCAACGGCCAGCTTCCCTCCCGTCTCACCCCGCGCTTCAACGCCTTCCTGCTGGAAGTCGTCTGATCTTGAAGGAACTGGTCCTTTTCTTGACGCTGGCTTTGTCGCCGCTGGCAACCGCGCAGCAGCCCACCCCTACTTACAACGTGGACGAGGAGGAGCCGTCAGGACTGTCCCTCCCCGAAGACCTGCTCCCATCGCCTGGGGTAGACCCCCTGCAATTGGCGCCCGACAGCCAGGGGGTGATCAAACTTGACGTGCAACAGGCGGTGGAGCGTGGTCTTTCCAGCCATCCCCAGGTGCTGGCCGCCAACGCCCGGGTGCGCTCGGCTTACTGGGCTTTCCAAAAGGCGGCGTCGTTGCCCTCCACCCAGATTACCGTGGCCACTATTCCCGGTACCAACGTGGCCGGCTCCCAGCCGGGCGGCAATAACCCCGCTGGCGCCGGCGCCGGTTTTGCCACCTTCGCGGCCAACGGCCTGACTGATACATACATCCAGGTTACCCAACCCTTCCTGCCCATGGGGAGCTATACCACCGCTCAGAAAGTGGCCGTGCAAGACTACCGGGTGGCCGTGGCCGATTGGAAGACTTCCCGGGTCAAGCTGCGCCAGCAGATCAAGGACGCCTTCTATAGCCTTTTGGCCGCTCAGGAAGCTATGCGAGTGGTGCAAAATAATCGGGATCTGGCCAATGAAGGCTACACCATCGCCCAAAAGCGCTTCTCCTCCGGCGCCGGTCCCCAGCTTGATCTCATCGACTCGGGCGTGCAATTGTCGCGCGCCAACCAGGATTTGGTACGCTCCCAGGCCGGTCTCAAGCAGGCTCAGGCCACCCTGGCGCCGCTGCTCAACTTACCGGGCCACACCCTCATCGAGTGCGCCGGTAGTCTGGATACTCCCAGCCTGGAACTCGCCTATACCAAACTGCTCGAGCTCGCCCAAAATAACCCTCAGATTCAATCGGCGCTCTATTCCCTGGAACGCAGCCGGCGCTCGGTCACCCTGGCCGAACAGCAAGCCAACCCCACCCCCATGCTCACCTTCCTGCGCGACCTGGCCACCCGCACCTACCAGTTTCAAATCGGCCTCCAGTTCCCCATCGACTGGGGCCAGATCCGCAACGACGTGCGCGCCAAGGAAGAAAGCGTGCTTGAGCAAGAACAGAACCTGCGGGCCACTCGCCTGGAAGTCTCCTCCAACCTGAAAGTCGCCTTTGAGCAGTATCTGGGAGCGGTTCAGAACGCCGCCGACTTCCGAGAAAAAGTGTTGCAACCATCCGAAGAGTCCACCCGCATCACTCAATACGGTTTCAAGCGCGGCGCCGTTCCTTACACCCGCCTGCTCACCAGCCAACAGAACCTGGCGGCCGTGCGTAAGGAATACATCTCTCTGCTGCAGTCGGTGTTTGTGGCTCTCGACGCCCTCGAGGCGGCCGCCGGCCAACCCGTTCTCACTCGCTAGCGCGAGTCGACCATTTTTTGCAGCTCGCCCGATTCAAAATAGCGAAAGAAATCCTGACCCGGACATTGGGTCTGGCCCGGCGCCTGGCTCCGGTGGGTGGAGATCTGCCCCAGGCCGTGCCGCTCGCGCAGCCAGGCCAGCAGATTGGCGGTGGATTCGAGGGCTGCCGGCGTGACCGGCTGCTCCTCAAAGTTTCCCCATAGCTCCACATTGATCACGCCCTCTAAATTATATTCGGTATTGCTTTCTGGCCGATATTGCAGCTCTCGGCCTTCAAAGATCTGGCCTTTCGGGTCGATGAGAAAATGATAGGGCAGGTCGGGCCAATGTTTCTCTTTTTGTCCCCAGCGCTGCAGGGCGCGAATTTTCTGGAAAGCGTCATCGCCCTCTTGCCAAAACACTCCCGAATGATGCAGTACGATCAAGCGCGGACTGTGGCGCAGTTCCGCCGGCATCTCCAGAGGTTCCGAGCCCCAGGCCGCGCGTGAAACAAAAGGAGCAGGCTGGGCCCAGGCGCAGCCCGCCAGCCAGCCGAGGAGCAACCAGAGCCTGAGTGCCATTGAGTGGGTCCTTTCGATGGAAGGGACACTCGCGACGGCTGCGAAGAGCCGCATCGATTTCCCATGAAAAAATTGCTTTGCCTTCTGCTCCTGACTTCGCTGGCCGGCGGCACCACTTCCTACCGCCAGAAGATTGCCGTGGATTTGAACGGTGATGGGAAAAAAGAGTTTGTCGTGCTCAAGCCCTACACGTTGGGCGACACCATTCGGGGACAGTTGCTGGTTCTCGATTCCGCCGGCAAGATTCTCTGGACCGGCCCGCGTATTAGAGATGTCCACTCCAGCAGCCCCTGGGCCTTTCTGGGTGAATTCGATATGGGGGATATTTCGTGGATTGACGATTACGACGGCGACGGCCGGATCGATCTGTGCGCCAGCTACCAAAAGTCGGATGTGCGGCCCACCCATTTTCGGCTCTTTCATTGGAACGGAAAAGGATTTGTCTATGACAAATCAGGTATGCTCGTGCCCGCCCCCCAAAAGCCGGCCACCTTCGAGTGGAAAGCTTTCAGCGCGGACGCACCGTGTTGGGTGGAAAGTATGATCTGCACCAGAGCTGGTCGTTACCGCGCCGAAGTGTCTGCTCCTCCCGAGCCTGCCGAGACGGTCCAGTTTCGCTACCAGCCCGGCGAAGGCTTCATTCGTTCTTAGGTGAGGTTATGATCGGTCTGTTCGGATTGAGTTGCTCCTCGGAAGGTTCTTCACCCGGTGGGGAAGGCATGGGCGGCAGCTCCCAGTCTACCGTCATCGATTCGGGAAGCGCAAAGGGGTATTCGGCCGAGATGGAACGCCGCCAGTCCGCCAACGAAGTGCGATAGGAAGCTTCCACGCTCAACAAAGTGAGCTGGGAATTGGCCCAGTTATCCTGAGCGTTGAGCAACTCGGTGCCGTTGGAAACGCCGGCGCGAAAGCGGTTAAAGGCGATTTTGAGCGCCTGGTCATTTTGCTCGGCGGCAATTTTCGCCTGCTTCATTTGCGCCCAATAGCTCTTCAAAAGCACGTAATTCTGGGCCACATCCTGCTTCACCGAGCGCTCCTGGGAAATAATGCTTTGGCGAATCTCGTCGGACACCGCCTTGGCCTGCTGCTGCAGGTAGACGGCCTGGCCGCCGTCCAGGATGGGCACCGACAACTGCAGGCCGGCCACCCAATTGACGGTGGGCGGCGTCACCGGCACGTAATTGCCGCTATATTGAGAAAAGGCGCTCAAGGTCGGAGAATTGGTCAGTCCCAGGGCAATTGCATTGGCCTGGGCCGAAGCCAGTGACCAGCGCAAACCGGCCAGCTCGGGCCGGCGCACCAGGGCGCGCTCCAAGCCTGGTTGATAATCGGGCGGCTCCGGCGGCGGGGGGACGTCGGCCAGTTCGAGTGGAGTCAGGGGAGGCAAGTCCAGCAAAACGGCCAGCACGATTTGGGCGGTGTCGGCCGTTTTCTCCGCGTCCAGCAGAGATTGAGTGGTTGACTGGAGAGCCGCGTTGGACTGAATGATTTCGAATTCCGCGATTTCCCCCGCTTTGAACAAATTTTGTGAAAGGCGCAGATATTCGTTGTGGTTGTCCAGCCGGCTGCGCGCCAGCTTGACCTGGACTTCGGCCAGTTGCACGGAAATGTAGGCTTTTTCCACCGTCTGCAGCAGTTGTTCAATGGCGGTGCGATAGTCTTGCTGGGATTGTTTTTTGGCCAGCTTCTTGGCCAGCGCCGTCCAGTGCACGCGCCCGAAAGTGGTGATGGTTTTTTGCAGCACCAGCGTGCCGTTATAGTTGTTGGCGCTGGGAGTGGTGCTGCTGCTGGAAACCAATCCGGGAATCAGGCTGCTGAAGAAGTTGGCCAATCCGTTCTGGGGAATCGGCTCCAGAATACGCGTGTAGCTAAGCGTGCTGGTCAAGGTCGGCTGGAGCGGGACATAAGCCAGGTCGATGGCTTTCTGGGCCTGGACGATGCGGGCTTCGGCCTGACCAATGTCGGGGTTTCCATCCAGCGACTTGCGCAGGGCTTCTTCCAGAGTGAACTTGAGGGGAGCGGCGCTCGGAGGCCGAACGGACGCCGGCTGGGCTGACAGCGGAGCCTGCAGCAGCAGAGAAAAGGCTATGGCCAGAGACACCCGCATGGGCGCCGAAACTTCCCTGCCTTGCTACGAAATCCTTGACTAAAAGCAGGAGGGCCGGTCTGGGAGCCGGCCCTCGGTTTAGTTCTTGTAGACATCTTCGTCCGGTTGCGGTCGAGCGAAGGCGAGCATTTTGACTCGCTTTCCGTCGGGACGTTGGGCGTCTCGCTCGACTCGATGCAGTTGTTCGTGTTGTAGGTATTCGGACCAACGGTAGCCTTCGCGGAGAGCCGCGCTGAGACTAGAGAAAACGACCAATTTGTGTGTAAGCCTCCCTGATCATAGTCACCCAACCAAACCCCCGCAGTCAATTTTCAGTTCCCCCCTGGCGGCGGGCCTTTTCTACCAGTAGGCCGGCACGCCTACCAGCAAAATCGACTTCTTTTTCGGTGCTGGCGTGGCCTAGCGAGAAGCGTATCAAACCCCGTGCCTGCTCGGGGGAAAAGCCCATGGCGGAAACCACGCGCGAGGGTTCCACACTATGCGACGAACAGGCGGAACCCGAGGAGACCGAGATTCCTTCCAGGTCAAAGAGCACCAACAAAGGCTCGGCCCGCACTCCTTCAAAAAACCAGCTGCTGATATGCGGGCTGCGCTCGCTCCCCAGCCGCACCGCGCCATCTATGGCGCCCAGCTTCGCCTCGAGTTGATCGCGCAGCTCGGTCAGACGGCCCGTCTCCTCGGAGCGCTGCCGGCCGGTCGCCTCCAGGGCCTCGGCCAGCGCCAGTGCCCCAATCACGTTGCTGGTGCCGGCCCGCCGGTGGTCTTCCTGGGCTCCTCCTATCAGCAGCGGGGCCAAACGCAATCCCTGCCGCAGAAAAAGGCAGCCGCTACCAACCGGCCCCCCCAGCTTGTGGGCCGAGAGACTGAGCATGTCGATGCCGGCCAGCTCCGGCCAGCCCACCAGCCCGCTTTGCACCGCGTCCACGTGCAACTTCCAACCCCTGGCCAGTCGAGCCAGTTCAGCCACCGGCTGGATCGTCCCCACCTCGTTATTGACGGCCATAAGGCTGACCAGGGCTGTGTTGGCGCGGACCCGATGCAGTAGTCCGGCCACATCGACCCTCCCCGAAGAATCCACGGGCGCGATATCGAGCTGAAAGCCCTCATAGGTCAGGGCTTCGGCCGCTTCCCAGGTGGAAGGATGCTCGATGCCGCTGACGATTAGATGGCTGCCCCGGGGCTGCTGGCGCATCCAGCCCAGAATGGCCAGATTGTTGGCTTCGGTCGCCCCCGAGGTAAAGATGATCTCCTCGACCCTGGCTCCCAACACTCGGGCGATGCGCTCGCGAGCGTCCTCGAAATGCATGCGGGCGGCATGGCCGTCGCGATGCAGCGAGGAAGCGTTACCCCAATCCTGAGCGTAGCAGCGCGCCAGCAGGGCCCGCACTTCGGGGCGTAGCGGAGCGGTGGCCGCATAGTCCAGATAAATGCTCATATTCGGGGCTGTTCTGGCCCCCGCGTTTATGTCCTCGATGGCCCGGGTATGCTGCCCGCACAATATAGAGTGGTGAAGGAGAACTATCGTGGGAACCAGAGTTGCGATTAACGGATTCGGCCGCATCGGCCGTCAGAGCCTCAAGGCGATGTTGGAGAATCACCCGGACCTGGAGATCGTCGCCATCAACGATCTGACCAGCGCCGACACCAACGCTCATCTTTTCAAGTATGACAGTAACTATGGCGTGTTTAAGGGCGACGTCAAAGCCGAAGACGGCCACCTCATCATCAACGACCGTAAGATCAAGATTTTCACCGAGAAGGACCCCGGCAACCTGCCCTGGGGCACCCATAATATCGACGTGGTGGTCGAATCCACCGGTATCTTTACCTCGCGCGACAAGGCCGAGCTGCACCTCAAAGCCGGCGCCAAGAAAGTGCTTATCTCGGCTCCCGCCAAAGGCGAGGACATCACCATCGTGCTCGGCGTCAACCACGAGAACTACGATCACGACAAGCACCACATCATCTCCAACGCCAGCTGCACCACCAACTGTCTGGCCCCGGCCGCCAAGATTCTCCACGATAAGTGGAAGATTCTCTCCGGCCTGATGACCACCACCCACTCCTACACCAATGACCAGCGCATCCTGGATCTGCCCCACAGCGATATGCGCCGCGCCCGCGCCGCCGCCCTCAACATTATTCCGACCTCCACCGGCGCCGCCAAAGCCCTGGCTCTGGTCATCCCCGACCTGAAAGGCAAGTTCGACGGCTTCTCTTTACGCGTTCCCACCCCCACCGTGTCGATTGTCGACTTTGTCGCCCAACTCGAGAAGCCGGCCACCAAGGAAGAAGTCAACGCCGCCTTCCGCGAAGCCGCCGGCGGCAGCATGAAAGGCATCCTGCAAGCCGTCGACGAGCCCCTGGTGAGCATGGACTTCAAGGCCAATCCCCACAGCTCGTGCGTCGACCTTGATTGCACCATGGCCATGGGCAACATGGTCAAGGTCATCACCTGGTATGACAACGAGTGGGCTTACAGTTGCCGCGTCGGTGATCTGATCCACTACATGTTCACCAAGAAGCTGGCCATCGTTTAACCACGGTCTCAAAAGCCCCATCGCTCAGGCGATGGGGCTTTCTTGCTCTCATGAAAGGAACATCCATGGCCGATTTTTCCACTCTCAAAGACCTCGACGTGAAAGGCAAGCGCGTACTGGTACGCGTCGATTTCAACTGTCCCATTCAAGACGGTCGAGTTTCCGACGATACCCGCATCCAGGCCGCCATGCCCACCATTCGCCGTCTCCTGAACGAAGGCGCCGCGGTAGTGCTGATGTCCCACCTGGGCCGCCCCAAAGGCAAGCGCAACCTGGAGTTCACGCTGGGCCCGGTGGCGGCCAGATTGCAAGAGGTGTGGGGCAAGCCGGTCAAGCTGGCCACCGATTGTATCGGACCGGAAACCGAAGCGCTCAGCTCTTCCCTCAAGCCGGGCGAGATTTTGCTGCTGGAGAATCTGCGCTTTCATCCCGAAGAGGAAGCCAACGACGAGGGCTTCGCCGAGAAGCTGGCCCGACATGGCCAGATTTACGTCAACGACGCCTTCGGCACGGCCCATCGCGCCCACGCCTCCACCGTCGGGGTGGCCAGGTTCCTGCCCTCGGCGGCCGGCCTCTTGATGGAAGCCGAGTTGACCCATCTGGGCGAACTGCTCAGCGCGCCTCAGAAACCTTTTGTAGCCATCCTGGGTGGCTCGAAGGTATCGGATAAAATCGCCGTCTTGGAGTCGCTGGTGACGAAAGCCGACGTCATCCTCATCGGTGGAGGCATGGCCTTTACCTTCATCAAGTCGCATGGCGGAGAAATCGGTAAATCGCTGTGTGAAGCCGACATGGACCTGCCCAAACGCATCGAGGAGAAGGCCAGGGCGGCCGGAGTCAAGCTGTTGCTGCCGGTCGACGTGCAGGTTTCCACCGCTATCAAGGGCGGCTCCCCGGCCGAAACCGTGGCGGCTGACCAGGTTCCCGCCGACAAAATGGGCCTGGACATCGGCGAGAAAACCTCATCGCTTTACGCCGCCGAAATCGCCAAAGCCAGAACCATCTTCTGGAATGGACCGATGGGCGTTTTTGAAGTGCCACCCTTCGACAAAGGCACCCGCGCCGTGGCCGAGTCGGTCTGCAATAGTTCGGGAAGGTCCTGTATCGGTGGCGGCGATTCGGCAGCCGCCGTCACCCAGATGGGCATGGCGGACAAGATTACCCACGTATCCACCGGAGGCGGCGCCTCCATGGAGTTTCTCGAGGGCCAAGAACTACCTGGGGTTGCGGTTCTGCGCCGCAGCGCTCAAACCGTTTAGGAGTGACACAAATGCGCGTTCCCATTCTCGCCGCCAACTGGAAAATGAATCTCAGCCGCCGTGAGGCCAAGAACCTGGTGGAAGACCTGCTCAAAGCCGCTTACCCGGTGCAGCAGCGCGAAGTAGTGCTCTGCCCCAGCGCTCACCTGCTGGTGGAAGTCGGCGGCTTGCTCGAGGGCAGATCCCACTACGGATTGGGTGCCCAGAACGTTTACTGGAAAGAGTCGGGCGCCTTCACCGGCGAGCTCTCCTCCACCATGTTGCGAGACTGTGGCTGCAGCCACGTCATCATCGGGCATTCCGAGCGCCGCGCCTACTTTCACGAGACGGACAAAGACTGCTACCAGAAAGTTGCGGCCGCTTTGCAGAACAACCTGGTGCCCATCCTGTGCGTGGGCGAAAGCCTGGAACAGCGCGAGGCGGGCCGAACTAAAGAGGTGGTGCTCGCGCAACTGCAAGGCGCTCTCAAGGGGCAGTCGCTGAGCAGCGGTGACAAGCTGGTCATCGCTTATGAGCCTATCTGGGCTATCGGGACCGGTAAGACCGATACTCCCGAAGGAGCTGAGAACACCATCGCGGTGCTGCGCCAGGAGCTGGGCAATCTCTTCGGGGAACGCATTGCTCAGCAAGTGCGTTTGCTGTATGGTGGCAGCGTCAATCCGGGCAACATCGACGCCCTGATGGCCCAGCCCAATATCGACGGAGCCCTGGTTGGAGGCGCCAGCCTGAAGGCCGAAAGCTTCGCCCGCATCGTCAACTATCAAACCCAGGCCTCGCTGGCCAATTAAAGGAGAACGATATGTGGTTCGCCCAATCCCCCACCCCTCTGGCGCCGCTGCCCACCCCCGACATTGTAGTGGAGCAACTCAACCAGGCCGGCGCGACGGGCGGTCTGGCCGGTTGGAAACTGGCGCTGCTGACCCTGTATTTTGTGGTCTGCGCCGCCTTGATCGTATGCGTCACTTTGCGCACCAACAAGTCTGAGGGTTTGATGCAGCAGAGCATGTCGGCTCCCTCGCAGCCGACGGCCAAGGGCAAGATGACCGGCGAAGAACGCCTCTCCGACTTGACCAACAACCTGGCCTACGCTTTTCTCTTTCTTTCGATGATCGTGGCTTCGGTGATCCGTCTATGAAATATCAGTTGGAAACGCTGGCCATCCATGCCGGCCAGGACCCCGAGGCCATGACGGGAGCCGTCAACGTTCCCATCTTCCAGACCTCCACCTATGCTCAGGCAGGCCTGGGTCAACCCCGACTGGGCTACGAGTATTCGCGCACCAACAATCCCACCCGCCAGGCTTACGAGCAATGTCTGGCCGCCCTCGAAGGCGCCAAACACGGTGTGGCTTTCGCCTCCGGCATGGCCACCACCAACAACTGCATGTACTTGCTGCAGAGCGGAGACGAAGTGCTCGTCTCGGATGATGTTTACGGTGGGACTTTCCGTTTCTTCACCAAAGTGATGAGCAAATTCGGCGTCCAGGCGCATTTCGTGAATACCAGTGACCTGGCCGAGGTGGAAAAACATCTCAACCCCAAGATCAAGATGGTCTGGGTCGAGAGCCCCACCAATCCGTTGCTCAAGCTCACCGACATCCGCGCCGTGTGTAAATTGGCCAAGGCCAATGGCTCGCTGGTGGTGGTCGACAATACTTTCATGTCACCGGCTTTCCAGCGTCCTCTGGAGTTAGGCGCTGATATCGTCATGCACTCGGCCACCAAGTACCTGGGCGGTCACTCCGATTTGGTGGGCGGCATCCTGGCTACCAACTTGGATGAAATCGCCGCCGACATGCGGTTTCACCAGAACGCTGTGGGAGCCATTCCGGGTCCTTTCGACTGTTTTTTGGCTCTGCGGGGCCTCAAGACCCTGGCTGTGCGCATGCAGGCCCACGCCCGCAATGCCCAGGCCATCGCCGAGTACCTGGAAGCCCATCCGGCCGTGCGCCAGGTGATCTATCCGGGCCTGGCCTCCCACTCGCAGCACGCTCTGGCCAAAGCCCAGATGCATGGCTTCGGCGGCATGATCTCGTTCGAGATCAAAGGCGGTATCGAGGAAGCCAGGACCCTGGTCGAGTCCACCCGGCTCTTCCTGCTGGCTGAAAGCCTCGGTGGCGTGGAAAGCCTCATCGAAGTCCCGGCCACCATGACCCACGCCAGCATCCCGCGCGAACGCCGTTTGGAAATGGGAATTGCCGATGGTCTCATCCGTATCTCGGTAGGCATCGAGAATACCCAGGACCTCATCGGGGACCTGCAGCAAGCGCTCGAGAAAGCCGTTTCCAAAACCCTGGTATAAGAGTTGCTTCCGGTCCGGACTTGTTTCAGGCTACCAGTGCCCCAATCTAACAGTAGATCTTTCCAACGCCCGCCAGTCCAGAAACTGTCCTGTTCCCGGCGTTTCGGGGACGCGTACGCAACCATCGGATTCCAACACCACCTCAGGGTGGATGATATCGCGCTCGAAATAGCGGCGCGAGGCGGAAATATCGCCCGGCAGCTTAAAGTTTTCCAACGAGGCCAGCGCCAGATTCTGCAAGCGGCCCACGCCTGTCTCCAGCATGCCGCCCACCCAGCACGGTACCGCGCGGGACGCACACAAATCATGAATGGCTCGCGCCGCGGCGTAACCGCCGACCCGTCCCGGCTTGATGTTGATGATTTGAGCCGAGCCCAGCTCTAAAGCTCGCCGGCACTGCTCCGTCGTATCAATTGACTCATCGAGACAAATCGGTGTTTTTATTCGCTTTTGCAGGGCCGCGTGATCGACGATGTCATCATGTTCCAGGGGTTGCTCTACCAGCAACAGACCGAAGTCGTCGAGTCGGCTCAGATGCTCGGCGTCCCGCAGGTGGTAAGCGGAATTGGCGTCCACCTGCAGCACCAGGTCGGGCCAGCGCGAGCGCACCGCTCGCACGACCTCCAAGTCCCAGCCCGGCTTGATCTTGAGCTTCACGCGACGATATCCCTGGCCGATTCCAGCTTCAACCTGAGGTAGCAGCCGGTCCAAAGAAGCCTCGATGCCCAGCGAGATCCCCACCTCCACCCGCTGGCGAACCCCGCCCCATAAAGCCGCCAGAGATTGGCCCTGACATAAAGAATAAAGATCCCACAGCGCCGCTTCCAGACCGGCTCGAGCCATGTAATTGCGCCGAATGGCTCGGGTCGCCTCGTCCCACTCCTCCATCGTCTCCCAGGCACGTGACAGCACCAGCGGTATTAGCAGATCCTCCAGAATGTGCCAGCAAGACTTGAGAGTTTCCTCATTGTAAAGCGGCTCTTTCATCGCTACCACCTCGCCCCAGCCTTCGAATCCCTCGCCGAAGACCCGCACCAACAGGCAGTCCTTCTCGGTTTCGCGGGCGAAACTGGTCTCGAACGGTGTGCGTAAGGGCATGGACACCCAGCGCAACTCGACTCGATCAAGGCGCATGGACCACCCCCAGCCCATAAATTCCCCGCCCTTCGACAACTTCGAAAGAAATGACCGAAAGCCCGCGAGCAAACGAGTCTAAGAATCGATGGCGGGTGCTTTCCCGAGAGCGCGCGCCCAGCTCGAAGGTGACCGTTTCTGTCACCGGGCCGCGCTCCACGGGACTCAACCACCAATCGACCTCAAATCGATCGGTGGGCACTCCGCGGTTCAGTTCGTCATCCAGCTCCCCATAGTAGTCGACCAGATAGCGATTGCACACGGCCCCCAGACGGCTGATATTCAAGCGCGCGTTCAAAACCTGGAGGGGATCAAAAGTCCAGACAATGCGCCGGTAACCGCGCTCGCGCGCCCAGGAAGCCTGGGTCAGCTTCAACTGCCGGCCGTAGCCGCGTCCCTGCATCTCGGGCGTGATGGCGGCCAGGTGAGAATAGAGATAATCGCTTCCGAGCGGACCGGGGACGGCATAAAGCAAGCCCACCAATTCCCCGTTCAGCCTGGCTTCCAGCACACAGGCGCCGTGGTGTTGATGGGCTTGCAGCAAATGGGCCGGCACGATCTCGTTGGCGGAACAACCCCAGACGCGTTGCTGAAGAAGTTCCAGGGCCGTTAGATCGGTGGGCGGGCCAAAGGACAGGGCCATCGGGCCCTGCTATTCGCCAATAATCGCCGGAGCCTCTATGCGGCCGAAGGTACTGGCGTGATATTTGAGCAGAATGGCGCTGATTTCGGCTTCGGACAACTTGCCGCTAGGGCAGCGCACCACTACCACCGCGCGCCCGTGACGGAGCGCGGCTTCGGAATCCAGGGCTACCTGATGGTCCACGCCCTGGTCTTCGAAGTAGCCGGCGATACCGCCGGCCACCGCTCCTCCCACCGTGGTGCCGGCTGCTCCGATAAGAGCCGTAGCCAAAGCTCCCCCTCCAGTGACCAGGCCGAAACCGGGAATGAGCAAGCTGGCCAGGGTGGCCACCGCGCCCACTCCAAAGCCCACGCCGGCTCCCTTGGCCGCGCCCGAAGCCGCATCGGCACTGGTGGTGGTGGTGATGCCGTGCTTCAGATTGGCGCGGACCTCGTGCACGTCTTCGGTCTCGTAGTCGGACGGGAAAAAGCCGGACAGGTCCTCTCGGGCCACTCCGTGGTCGAGTAGCGCTCCCATAGCTTTCTCGCCCAGCGCGGCGTCCTCAAAACTGGCATGCAAAGTTACAAACATCATCTTCCTCCTCAAGTTGAACCCCAACTCAGAGTAGGCTGAACAGAAAAAGGAGCGTAGGGATCCGGATACCCCTTAGTGGTTATCGGCGATGAGCTTGGACAGTACGAGGCCGGCCGCGCCGGTCACGATGCCCACGCCAGCTCCCAGCAGCGCGCCCTGTGTGGCCGAATGAGGAAAGCCGGTACTGTGATGCTTGATTTCGTTGTAGAGGGTGCGTCCCGTGTATTGGGTCTGATAGTCCGTCACCGTCTGGGTGCAACTGGCATCGTAGCCGTAGTGATAGCCGAACTCGCCTTGGATGGCGTCATAGCCGTAATGATACTGATAGCAGCCGCTTTCGGTGTGGCTGCCGATGGGCACCTGAATGGTTTCCTGATAGGGCACCCGTTCCACCGTAACCACATCGGTCAGACTTCGCTGGTGGCCGATGACGGCGCCCGCGGCTGTGGTCAGGCCAACCCAGCCGGCGGCCATGCCGAGTTTGGCTTTGTGGCTCAGGCCCGAGTCCAGGTCCTGGCCGAAATCGGCGTCGGGCTTGGGCTTCTTGCTCAGTGTATGGCTCGGTCGATGGAACAGGTTGCTGAGTTTCATGGTTTTCTCAGGCTAAGTCAGGGCCCTGAAAAAGTTATGAAATCAGCTCCACATTCGTTGCCAGAGTTCCTGGTATTCCGGATCCTGGGCGCGCCGGTCCTCGGGCATACGGCGTAGACTCACCGCCATTCCCAATTCGGCGGCGTCAATCTCTCCCTGCTTGATGCGCTCCAAGAAGCGTTTGAAGAGGCTCCGCTCCACCTTCTCGACCGAGCGCTGCCCGGGCATGATCAGTTCTTGTTTGGAGGCGCGCTGGCTCAACCGGGTTTTCCAGGCTTCATAGCGGTCGGCCGCGGTCCGGGCGCTGGCGGCGGTCAGGGCGGTGGGGGTGCGCATTGCCTGAAGGTAGCCCAACTCCAGCTCTTCCAGGCGGTCCCAAGCATCCAAAGCCGTCTCGGCGTAGAGAAAGTTCGAGCGAACGGCTACGAAGAAGTCGCGCAAACAGGATTCCCGCACCTGTTGCAGTTCCGAAAGTACGTGAGCCGGATCGGGTTGGCCCATAATCCGGCCCAAAAGCTTGCGATACCAGGCGTTTTGCTGGGTTGATTTCTTGACGCGTTCCAAAGCCGCCAGGACGTCCTTCACATCAAACGGCTTGTAGAGGTAGTCGTCCACGCTGATTTGCAGAGCCCGTAGCGGAGCCAGTTCGTCAGCATAGCCCGTCATCACGATACAGCGTAGGGACGGACGTTGCCGCTTTAATTCCTCCAGGGCGCCCAGCCCGTCCACCGGTCCGGCCATGCGCACATCCGAGATGACCGCGTCAAAGACGATCTCGTGAGCCAGGTGAATGGCCACCTCGGGAGCCGAAGCGCCCTCCACTTTGTATTCCAGCGAGTCGAGCACATCGACCAGCAGTTCCCGCAGATTTTCGTCGTCTTCCAGGACCAGGATGGACTTCACAGCACCGGCTCGTCTCCAGTTTCGATTTCGCCCTCGGCTTCGCCGTCGACCGCCTCGTCATCGCTCTCTTCCGGAATGATGCGCGTGACCGCGCCCACCAGGTCCCCGTCGCCCAGGCGAATGACGCGCACACCCTGGGTGGCGCGTCCGATGCAGGATACGTCGGAGACCGCCAGTTTGATCAGCGTTCCTTGCAAGGTCGAGACCATGAACTCGTGGTGATCGTCGACCACCATAGCGCCCACGATATGACCCGTCTTTTCGGTCATCTGCAGGGTCTTCAGGCCCTTGCCGCCACGGCCCTGAGTCGGATACTGGTCGAGCAGAGTGCGTTTGCCATAGCCGTTGACGGTCACCACCAGCAGTTTTTCCCCGGGGGTGGTATCGCTGGCCACCGCTTCTTCGCCCTCGGCCACCACTTCGGCGTCCGCGTCAGCGGGCGCTTCCTCGCCGTTGGCTTCGCGCTTCTGCACCGAGTCCATGGCCACCACCATGTCCCCTTCGCGCAGATCAATGCCCTTCACACCCTGGGCCGTGCGCCCCAGAGCCCGCGCATCTTCCTCGTGGAAGCGAATGGCCATGCCGTTTTGCGTGATCAGGATCAGGTCCTGGTCGCCGGGGGTCAACTTGACGCTGACCAGCTCATCACCTTCCTTCAGGGTGAGGGCGATCAAGCCCGAGGAGTTGATGCGCGAATAAGCTTCCAGCTCGGTGCGTTTGATGATGCCTTCGCGGGTGCAGGTCACGATCGTGCCCGGGTCTTCGAAGCTGCGCACCGGAATGATGGAGGCGACTCGCTCCCCGTCCACGATGGGCAGCAAGTTGATCAGAGGAGTACCCTTGGCCGTGCGCGAGTATTCCTGGATCTCGTGCACTTTCATGCGGAAGACGCGGGCCCGGTTGGTGAAGAACAGGATATGGTGGTGAGTGGAACTGACGAAGAGGTGTTCCAGCGAGTCCTCTTCTTTCAGACCCGTGCCCGAGATGCCCCGGCCTCCACGCTTTTGGGTGCGGTAGGTATCGTAGGGAACTCGCTTGATGTAGCCGGTCTGAGAGATAGTAACCACCATCTTCTCCTCGGCGATCAGATCCTCGATATTAAGCTCGCCGGCGAAAGCCACGATTTCGGTGCGGCGCTCGTCACCGAAGTCTTTGCGCACCTCTTCCATTTCCTCACGCACTACCGCGTCGAGCTTCAGCGCATCCTCCAAGAGGCCGCGCAGGAAAGCGATCTCGGCCATCAATTCATTGTGTTCGTTTTGCAGCTTGTCGCGCTCCAGGCCGGTCAGACGCTGCAGGCGCATGTCCAGAATGGCCTGAGCCTGCGGCTCGGTGAAGTCAAACCGGGTCATCAAGCCGATGCGGGCCTCGGCCGGATCGGCCGATCCACGGATCAGCTTGATAATTTCATCGATATGGTCAAGCGCTTTCAGCAGGCCTTCGACGATGTGGGCGCGTTTGAGCGCCTTGTCCAGCAAGTATTGGGAGCGGCGGCGCACCACCACCCGGCGGTGGTTGACGAACTCCAGCAGCATGTCGCGCAGGTTGAGCACGCGCGGCACGCCGTTGGTCAGGGCCAGCATGTTGACGCCGAAAGTCGTCTGCAACTCGGAGTATTTGAAGAGCTGGTTCATGACCACTTCGGGATGCGATCCCTGGCTCAATTCAAAGACGATGCGCATGCCCTTGCGATCCGACTCGTCGCGCATATCCGAGATGCCCTCGATGCGCTTTTCTTTGATCATCTCGGCGATGTTGATCTGCAGGCGCGACTTGTTGACCTGAAAGGGGATCTCGGTCACCACCAGTTGTTGGCGCCCACTTCGCTTCATCTCTTCCACTTCGATCTTGGCGCGCATGAGAATCGAGCCGCGACCGGTGCGATAAGCCTCGCGAATGCCGTTGCGGCCCAGAATCTGACCGCCGGTGGGGAAATCGGGACCAGGGATGACCTCGATCAGATCCTCGATCTCGGTCTCGGCATTGTCGAGCAGCAGCAGACAGCCGGCGATCAGCTCATTCAGGTTGTGGGGCGGAATCTTGGTGGCCATGCCGACCGCTATACCATCCGAACCGTTGAGCAGCAAGTTGGGGATGCGGTTGGGCAATACCACCGGCTCTTGCAGCGAGGCGTCGAAGTTGGGACGCCAGTCGACCGTGTCCTTGTCCAGGTCCTCGAGCATCATCATGGCGATCTTGGAAAGACGTGCTTCCGTATAACGCATGGCGGCGGCGTTGTCGCCGTCCACCGAACCGAAGTTGCCGTGGCCCTGCACCAGCATGTAGCGCAGATTGAAGGGCTGGGCCATGCGCACCAGCGAGTCGTAAATGGCCGAGTCGCCGTGCGGGTGGTAACGGGCCATCACGTTTCCGACGGTGGAGGCCGACTTCTTGAAGGGCCGGTCGGGAGTGATGTTTTCCTCGCGCATGGTGTAGAGAATGCGCCGGTGCACCGGCTTGAGTCCGTCGCGCGCATCGGGCAGGGCGCGCGACACGATCACGCTCATGGCGTAGTCCATGTAGGCTTCGCGCATCTCGTCGATGACGGCGACAGGAATGAGGTCTTTTCTATCTTCTGTGGACATGGTGCGGCGACTCCTAGATGTCGAGGTTCTTGACGTGGCGGGCGTAATTGATGATGAACTCGCGGCGCGGCGGAACTTCGTCACCCATCAGCACGGTAAACATGCCGTCGGCCTCGATCACGTCCTTAATGTGCGCGTGGCGCATGATGCGCACGGCGGGATCCATGGTGGTGGTCCAAAGCTGCTCGGCATCCATCTCTCCCAACCCTTTGTAGCGTTGGATACCGACATTATCGCCCATCTCGGCGATCATGCGGTCGCGTTCCTCGTCCGAGTAGGCGTACTGGACTTTCTTGCCGCGCGTCAGTTTGAAGAGCGGGGGTTGCGCGATATAGATGTGCCCGCCTTCAAAAAGCTGCGGCATCTGACGGTAAAAGAAGGTCAGCAGCAGGGTGCGGATGTGGGCGCCGTCGACGTCGGCGTCGGTCATGATGATGATGCGGTGGTAGCGTAACTTCTCGATATTGAAGTCTTCGCCGATACCCGTGCCCAGAGCCGCGATCAGGGCACGGATTTCCGAGTGGCCAAACATTTTGTCGATGCGGGCCTTTTCCACGTTCAAAATCTTGCCCTTGAGCGGCAGAATGGCCTGGAAGTGACGGTCACGCCCCTGCTTGGCGGAACCGCCGGCGCTGTCACCCTCGACGATGTAAAGCTCGGATTCTTTCGGGTCTTTGTTGGAGCAGTCAGCCAGCTTGCCGGGCAACGAGGCCGAATCCAGAGCCCCCTTGCGGCGCACCGTTTCACGCGCCTTGCGAGCGGCCTCGCGGGCGCGGCTGGCGCTGATGGCCTTCTCCACGATGACCTTGGCCACGCTCGGGTTTTCTTCCAAGAACTCTTTGAAGAACTCGTCGAAAATCGACTCGGTGATCTGGCGGGCTTCCGTAGTGGTCAGCTTCTTTTTTGTCTGGTTTTCAAATTGTGGTTCCGGCAACTTGATCGAGATGATGGCTGTCAGACCCTCGCGCACGTCATCGCCGGTGAAATTGGGCTCGTTATCCTTGAGCAGCTTGCGCTCACGGGCAAACAGATTCATCACCCGGGTCAAAGCGGTCTTGAAACCGGTGACGTGCATGCCGCCTTCGGCCGTGTTGATGTTGTTGGCGAAGCTATACAGTTGCTCCTGGAAAGACTCGTTATGCTGCACCGCGATTTCCACCGAGACGGCGCCGCGCTCGGCCGACTCGGCGACCCGCGAAACGTAAAAAGGATCGGGATAGATGGCGTGTTTATTCTGGTTGAGGTGCTGCACGAACTCGCGGATGCCGCCTTCGTAGAGGAACCGATTGTGTTTGCCGCCTTCTTGCGAAAGTTCGATGGCCAGTCCCCGGTTCAAGAAAGCCAGCTCGCGCAGGCGCAGCATGAGCACCTCGTACACGAAAGTGGTGGTCTCGAAGATGACCGGGTCGGGGTAGAAGCGCACCTGAGTGCCGCTGTGTTCCTGGCCGGGGTCGGGGGTGCTGACCATCGGACCTTCGGGCAAACCGCGCGAGAAGGTCATCTGGTGATGTCCACCGTCGCGCCAGACGTCGACCACCAGCTTGACCGAGAGCGCGTTCACCACCGAGACGCCCACGCCGTGGAGGCCGCCGGAGACTTTGTAGCCCTTGCCTTCGAACTTGCCGCCCGCGTGCAACTGGGTCATGACCAGCTCCAGGGTGGTGACCCCTTCGGTGGGGTGAACGGCCACCGGAATACCGCGCCCGTCATCCCGGACCGAGACGGAACCATCGGTATGCATAGTAACCCAAATATTGTTACAGGCGCCGGCCATGGCTTCGTCCACCGAGTTGTCGACGACTTCAAAAACGCAGTGATGCAGGCCGTCGCTATCGGTCCGGCCGATATACATACCGGGCCGTTTGCGCACCCCCTCCAGACCCTTGAGCACCTGGATGTCCCCGGCCTCATAGTCCTCCACCGCCATGGCCAGATCGCCTTCGTGCGACTGCACGCGGTCTTCGGCGGCCATTGCGGTGAACTGCTCTTCTTCAGGATTTATCTCGGTAATGGGATCCATGGGTCCTCCAGGGGATGCTTCGACGGGTGGGTTTGCGATTCGCATTAGCGGGCGGCCGTCAGGGGGCCGTATCGGCGCTCAGACTCCTAAAAACCGAGTCTGGAAAAATAACTTCATAGATGAAAAAACTTCTGGAAAGGTCAGGCTTCTCCTGCCCCTTCAGTGGCCCAAAGACCGGTATAAATTCGTCATTTTTCGCCCCATTTCCAGGTCCGAGAAACGCTCTGCCCAGCGGCTCGCCTGCTGGCTCAGTCGCTGGTGAAGAGCGGGATCGCCGTCCAGGCGCCGGATGGCCGCCACAAATTCCTCCAAATGGCCCGGAGCAGTCAGCAGTCCGCTGCCTTCGGGCTCGACGGCTTCGTTTACGCCGCTGGCTCTTACCGCTATGACAGGCACCCCGGCCGCGGCCGCTTCGAGCAGCACCAGGCCCTGGGTCTCGGTCTGGCTGGCGAACAGAAAAATTTTGGTGGCCGCCAGGTAGTCTTTGAGCCGGTCGCGCTGGCGATAGCCGAGGAAATGGCAGCTCGGGCCGATGCCCATTTCGACCGTCATGCGCTGGAGGTTTTCCAGTTCCGGACCGCCCCCGATCAAGGCAAAATGGGCCTGCCCGCCCGCCTGGCGGTAGTCCCGGAAGGCCTTGAGCAGATAGTCGATGGACTTCTCTTTGCCCATCCGCCCCACGTAGAGAAACAGCGCATCGCCTTCGTTCAGACGCAGTTCCTGGCGGGCTGCTCGAGCGTCGCCGTGGTGCAAAGCCTGGCAGTCGATGCCGGTGGGAATGACCTCGTAGCGGCAGCGCAGACGCCCTTTGATAGCCTCGGCGACTTCATGGGAAGGCATCACCACCGCTCGCGCGCGCCGGAAGTAAAAATCGCAAAGCTGCCGGCCCACCCAACGTCCCAGCCTCAAGGGGACAATCTTGAGGTAATGGGCGTATTCCTCCCACAGGGTGTGGTGGGTGAAGACCATGGGCGTGCCACCCCAAAACGCCTTGCTGTAGCCCATCCATCCCATGTTGAAGGGCGTGTGCACGTGTACAATGTCAAATTTTTGGGCATAGAGCCGGCGCATCTGTCCCGGTGGCCAGGGCAGCCCCATGCGGTCTTCCGGTTGCAGCGGCATATACACGGACCCGATGCGATGGACAGCCTTCTCGGGCGGATCCTGGCGCTGGTAACGTGGTACAAAAAGGTGCACTTCATGGCCTTCGCGCTCCAGGGCCCGTTTGAGCACCTGGATGGAAGTGGTTACGCCGTTGATACGCGGCGTGTAGCAGTCGCTGAAGTGGGCGATTCGCACGCGGGCGTGTTCTATGGAGGGACCCTTATGCCTTGCGGAAACATTGGGTGGGAAGATGAGGATTTCCGCGCTCCGTCTCCAGGATTTTCGCAACTACACCTTTCAGGAGGTGGAGTTGGGTGCCGGTCTGCATGTTTTTGAAGGGCGCAACGCCCAGGGCAAAACGGCCCTGTTGGAGGCCGTCTATCTGGGCGCCACCGCCCGTTCTTTTCGCACCAGTAAAGAAGCGGACCTGATCCGTTGGGGCCAGCCCGACGGGGGGCTGCATCTTGCCATGGAGCGCGATTCCGGCCGGCCTCGCCAGTTGACCATGCGCTGGCAGGCCCAGCCCCTGCAGCGCCACATCCTGCTTCAGAACCAGCCGGTGCGCCGCCTGGCCGACTTTCTCAGCGAGCTGCCGCTGGCGCTCTTTACTCCCGACGACCTGGAACTGGTGCAGGGAGGCCCGGAAATGCGCCGTGGTTATCTCGATCTGCTGTTGTGCAAATTATATCCGGCCTATCTGGAGGCCCTGGGGCGCTATCAGAAAGTGCTGCGCCAAAAAGGGGCCTTGCTGCGGGCTCAATCTTCGCGCGCCGAACTGGAAAGTTGGGATCAGCTTCTGGTGCAGTTCGGCTCGCAGTTGATGCAGTTTCGGGCCGAAATCTGCCGGCAGTTGGAGCCTCGCCTGACTTCGCTATATGCCGAATTCTCCGGTGAGACCTGTATTCTCCGTCTCGTTTACCGCCCTTGCGTGGAGCATGACTTCGGCGAAACTCTACGCCGCGCTCACCAGGAAGAGTGGCGCCGGCGCACCTGCCTGGTAGGACCCCACCGTGACGAAGTGCAACTCTCCTTGGGAGAGGCTCTGGTGCGCCGTTTCGGCTCGCAAGGCCAGCGCCGCACGCTGGCTCTGGCTATGCGCCTGGCTCAGGCGGAAATGCTGCTCGAGATTGGAAAGGAGCGCCCGGTGGTGTTGTTGGACGACTGTTTCTCCGAACTCGATCCGGGCCGCCAGGCCCGTTTGCTACGCTGGTTGGAAGGCGCCTCCCAGGTGTTGATTACCACCGCCACGCCCCTGGACCTGTCCCCCGAGCACCGTCTCTACCGGGTGGAGGAGGGACGAGTGAGGCCGTGCTGAGGCCGTTGGGACTCAGCCTGGCCCCGGCTGTTGAGGATTTGGGCATCACTCAGAAACTGGCGCGCTTTCAGATTCAGGCCTGCTGGCCGGAACTGGTGGGAGCCCGGCTGGCTCCTCACTGCACTCCGCAAAAGCTCCAGGGGCGCATTCTCTGGTTGCGGGTGCGGGCGCCCGTTTGGGCCCAGGAAATCATGCTCGCGCAGGACTCGATTCTGACCTCCCTGGCCCGGCGCTTCCCTCGCCTGCGGGTCGAGCAGTTGCGCTGCCAGGTGGGCGTGGTCGTGCCTATCCTGGGCGAAGGCCCCGCGCCCGCCTCGGACGAGCTGAGTGCTATCGAATTGCCCCGTTCGGTCGAATATCGCCTGGAGCGCCTGGCCGCCGGAGTGGAGGACCCGGACCTGCGCGCCAGCTTCCTGCGCGCCCTGCGCCAGAAGGAGCGGCGCGACGTATGGCTGCGTAGCCAGGGAGCCATGCCCTGCCAGCTCTGTGGGGCTCTCCAGGAGCGCCGGCTGTGTCTTGGCTGCCGCCAACAGCGAGGGCGCGAGCGGCGGCAAAAATTGTTTCAATTGATCGGACGCCAGCCCTGGGTCAGCTACGCTGAGGCTCAGATGCACCTGCCGGCCCTGCGCCAGAGCGAATTTCACACTGCTCGCCGCCAGTTGCTTTCGCTCCATTTGCTCAACTACTATCAGCAACGCGACGTTCTGGAAACGGGGGTGCTGTTACCGCCGGCCCTGCGCCACCTGATGCTGCAAATCTGCATGCTCTCGACCCAGATCCCCTGGGACCAATTGCAGGACCGTCACATTTACTTCAGCCTCGGAAAGACCTGGGGAACCGCCTACCTGGAGGACAAAGCCCCGCCCCCCTTCGACAAGACCAGGCGCAAAAAGAAAGACCCCGAAGCCGCCGCCCGCGCCCATATCCGGCCCGACGACGCCCCTTCAGTTTAGCCTCCGGTCGCGGCGGAGCTGCTCACTCCGGCAAATGGTGTGCGGCTATCCGCTGCGCGGACTAACCTTCTTTGGGGGTCCACCACTTTTTCTTCTCTTCCGGCGCCTCGCGCGCGACGCTGGGGAAGGATACCGGTCGGGCGGCAGGAGTTGGCTGCGCCGGAGCGGGGCGCCATGGCTTCACTTCACCGCTGCTGGGCCGGGTCGCGGGCTGGGGGGGAGCCGGCGACTGGGCCGCGGCCGGACGCCAGGGTTTTACCTCCGGCTGGGCGGCTGGGCGTGGCTGTTGAGGTGGCTGAGCCTGGCGCACGGGTTCGGGTTCTGGCTGCCAGTCCACTTCGGTCGCCTGAGCCTGGACTTGAGCCTGCGCTGGCTGGGATTTGCCCCACCAGGTCTGAGCCTGGGCCTGGGGTTGCGCCCAGCGGTCCATTTCGGCCTGCATTTGCTCGGGCGTGGCGATAGGGGCCAGCACCGTCACTTTCTCCTCGAGAGCCAGCTCGCGATCCACCGCCAGTTGGCGCAATTGAGTGGCGCTCAGTCCGAGCAGGCTGGCCATGCGGGCTTCACACAGGTCGCCCAGCCCGGCCACGCGCAGGAAGCGTCCCGAGGAAGCCTGCCAGCCCAGGAAGATCGAAGCCAGGAAACAGAATCCGCCGAAGGCCATGGCCGCCAGCATCAGCACGGCGCCTATGGCGCCCGAAGTCATCATCCAGCTGGTGGGCAGGCTTGAATAAGTCACCCAGAGCAAGAAGAGTCCCACCACGGAAAGGGTGCTGGTGGTCAGCCCCACGGCCAATGCCTGCACGGCGTGGAAGGCTAAAAATGGGTCCTGGCGCTTGGAGCTCAGCAGCACGAAGAGGGGAACGACGGGCCAGAAGGGGTAGCAGGATCCGGCCATCATCTTGTCCTCACTGGATAGAGGAGGAAGGATGTCGTCGTACTCGTTGGCCATTCTTAATAATTCACCGCCCGACTGCGGTTACCTGCGATGCTGCATGAAGGGGGCGGGGTCGATCTGAGCGCCGTTCTGGTGAACCTCGTAGTGGCAGTGAGGTCCGGTCGACATGCCGGTGCTACCGACGTTGGCTACCAGTTGTCCTTTGCGTACATAGTCGCCATTTTTGACACAGACCGCGGAGCAGTGCCCGTAGAGAGTGGAAAGCCCGGCGCCATGGTCGATGGTGACGGCCAGGCCGTAGCCGCCGAGGTAATCGGCGTTGGTGATACGGCCGGCGGCGGTGGCATAGATGGGAGTTCCGGTGCTGGCCGCGATGTCGCAACCCGAATGGAAGCGCGCATAGCCCAGCACGGGATGAATGCGATAGCCGAAGGGGCTGGAGAAGTAGCCTTCGCAGGGCCATAAGGTCGGTTGCGTGTTCCACAGGGCCAACCTGGCCTGACGCACCTGTTCTTTGTGGTAAGAAATGGCGGCTGTGCGTAGCTGCTTCAGCTCGCCATCGTCGCCGTGCAAGGCTTTCTGCAGTTCGAGGTAGCGTCTTTTTAAAACCAGCGGATGGGTTCGTGAGCGCGAACTGTTCAGGGAACGCCGGGTTTTGCTGTGGCTGGAACTCGGGTGTTTGCCAACCACCTTCCAGATCTGATCCATCTGCTGATCGCGAGCGCGCAGTTCTTCCCAGAGTTCTTCGGAGCGCATCTGAGCCAGCGCCAGGGCCTGTTTCTTCTCGCGTTCCTTGCGCTGCAGGAAGGTGTGCGCCTGGCGCTTCTCTTCTTCCAACTCGGCGATGCGGGTCTTGAGCGCTTGCTCCCGGGTGTTTTGATTGGAGGCCAGCGTCCGCGCCCCCGCCCCCAGCAGCAGCAAACTGGCCAGCACAATCCAGGGAGAGATGCGATACACTACCCCTTGCTTGCCGACCATGAGCTTCACCACCAGGCCGTCCCGCCAGGTTCCGGTGCCGCTGTGAGCTTGTCGCGAAAGTTTCGTCATAGAATTTTTTTCAGTTATTGCAGGAAAACCATTAAATTCCTGCGCAGGAGCCTGGGGATATTCTAGGCCTATCGGCCAGACGCGTCTTTACCCCATTGTTACCGGATTTCAATCCACGTCCGGTTGAGAAGTTTTCTTCAAGTTCTGAGGAAATCGCTTCAAGAACCAGTTCTCGATCTTGAGGCCTGGATAGTGCCGAAAGTCGGCTTCATTGCGAGTCACCAGCCTCGGCTATCGCTGCGATTTGACCATCGGTTTCAGGCATCGATGTGCCGGCTCGTTCCAGTCTGCTTTTCACTTGTGCATGGCGAGAGGCTACTTCCTGATCGTAGGGCAGAATCGGTAGGTCGGAATATGCCGAAGCCAGCAGTTCCAACTCCGTTCGCCTTTTTCCAGCGGGCAGACGGAAGATGCCGTAGTGTAATTACGCAGTGCGCTTTGTGGGCTGCCCGTTTCTCGAGAACTCGATGCTCCGGCTTTGTGCGTCCTGGCTCTGAAAGGATGTTCGTGTCCAGGAGATATTTCACAGGTCCACGGGGCGCCCGAGGTTACGGTCGCGTAAGCCCTCAAACTCATTGCCGTCACTCTCTTCGGTGCCGAGTCGGCCGGACTCCCGGAGAGCCATGATGCGATCGAACCAGGCCCCTGGAGGATCGGTCAGGTGGCTATACTCTTTCTGGGAGAGTAATACCGCCACAGGTTTTCCCGCGCCGGGTAAGCCGCACGGGCCCGGGTTTTTCGGCTTTGTGAATGAGCGCCGGCAACTGGCCTCAGCCACGCTATAGGAGTCCTGGCTATCCATATATAGCCAGCTTGGCAGGTTCAGGGTTCGCTGACCACCGCCTCGGCTACGGTCTCGGCGGCCTCGGCCGCTTCGGGCAACTGCTTGCCGGAGAGCCACATGGTGTGGCCCACCATGAAGGTCATGCTCAACACGATAGTGCCGAAGACCTTGTATTTGACCCACAGGTCCAGGCTGACCGAATAGCCGACGGCCAGATTCAAAAGGGCGGCGAAGAAGAAATAGCCGACGTAAGCCCAGGTTCCGCTGCGCCATTGAGCGGGAGCCAGCTTCAGAGAGCTGCCCAGCAGGCGCTCCAGCATGGGCGTTTGGCCGGCTCGGCATGACAAAGCAAAAAAGAGCGCGGTGGCCGTGTAGGCGACGGTCGGCTTCCAGATTAGAAAGCGCGGGTCTTTCAGGTAAATCGTCAGTCCGCCCAGCACCACGATCAGTGCCAGCGTGAAGAGGGGGAGGGGCTCGATTTTGCCTTCCTTGCGGTAGCGGTAGATGGCGCCGAAGATGCCGGCGGCGATGGCCGAGCCGGTGGCGGCGTAGATGCCCTTCCACTTGTAAAATCCAAAGAAGAGCAATAAAGGCAAAACGTCAGTCCACATACTTCTGGCGAAGTTCGGCCCGCGCCTGGGGCAGGCCTTCGTGGATTGACGTTTTTGACTCTCTAGACCGGAACCTCGTCGACGTTACCGCAGGACACACCTTCGCTCAGGAACTCCCACTTCACACCAGACCTCCCCCTTACGGCTGCTCGCTTCCGCTTCTGACCGGGTTCAAGGGCGTCTCGTTGAGTGGGACCCGAGGTTCAACGGCTGGACCCTCCGGTCAGACCCGACGAGGCCCGGGCCTAGAGAGTGAAAATGGCGGAGAGGGAGGGATTCGAACCCTCGATGCAGCTATAAACCACATACACGATTTCCAATCGTGCTCCTTCAACCAGACTCGGACACCTCTCCATATTAGCTTTTGTTCGCGTTACGCGGCTGGCGGAGAGGGAGGGATTCGAACCCCCGATGAGTTTCCCCATGCTCGATTTCGAATCGAGTGCATTCAACCGGGCTCTGCCACCTCTCCAGAATTGCGACGCTTCTGAAAAAAGCTTTCCATGAGTCTTGCGCACTGGTCTTGCAGAATTCCGTGCTCCACACTGCAGCGCAACGAGAGACCGGGAAAGTCGTGCAGACCGAGGATGCTGCCGGCTGCGCCCAGTTTCAGGTTGTGACACCCATAAACCAGCCGGGGGATTCTGGCTGAAAGAATCGCTCCCATACACATCGGACACGGTTCCAGGGTGACATACACGGTGCAATCGCTGAGATTCCAGCGTCCCAGCCGTAGAGCCGCCTCGCGTAAGGCCACCACCTCGGCGTGGGCGGTCGGGTCATTCGATTGTTCTCGCTGGTTTCCGGCTTGAGCGAGGAGTTGTTCTTCACGAACCACCACCGCTCCGACGGGAACCTCACCCTGGTCTTGTCTGGCTACCTCCAGAGCAAGACTCATCCATTTTTCATCGTTTTGGACTGACTTACCTCATTTCTGACCCAAGTCAGTTGGCGCGCCGGAGAGGATTCGAACCTCCAACCTTCGGCTCCGGAGGCCGACGCTCTATCCATTGAGCTACCAGCGCTCGTCGCTTGGGCCCAGGCATTCTAGCACAGGCCCCAGGGGTTGGCAACAGATTAGGACTTGCGTTGATTCTCCGCCAGGATGGGTTGGATGGTGCCCTTTTCCAGCGCCTTCTCGAAGGCTTTCACGCAGTTGGGATCGAGCTGCCGGCCGGAGACTTCGCGCAGGGTTTTGAGCGCTTCTTCCAGGGCCACCCCTTTGCGGTAGGGTCGGTCCGAGGTCATGGCGTCAAAGGTGTCGGCCACCGCTAAAATCCGCGAATACAGCGGAATTTCCTCGCCCACCAGTTGGTAGTGGCCCGAGCCGTCATAGTTCTCATGGTGATAGGCAGCCTCGCGAAAAGGCAGTTCCCGAGAAAGACTGACCAGGCGCCGCCCCAAATCCACCGCGCGGTCGGTATGGGTGCGCATGATCTGACGTTCGGTATCGGTCAGGTGACCCGGCTTACGTAGGATGGCGTCAGGGATGTCGACTTTGCCGATATCATGAATCAGCCCGGCGCGGCGCACCTGCTCGACTTCCTCGTCGCTCATCTCCATACAGGCGGCCATGGCCGCCGCGTAGCCGGCCACCCGGGTGGAGTGTCCCTGAGTGTACTGGTCGCGCTCTTCCAGATAGCGGGCCAGCGCCTGGATGGTGCTCACCGATTCCAGGCGTAATTTGTGCTGCGCTTCCAGGGCGTTGTGCATCAACACCACCGGCACCAGCAGCAGAATGGCCACCCAGGGCAGTGTCTCCAGAAAGATGGCCAGCAGCGCGCCCAGCGGCACCAGCATCAGCACATGCAGCCGAATATAGCGCAGGTTCTGGCGGAAAACCTGGAGCATCCAGCTCAACGGTAACTGGCGGCGCAGAGTCAGGGTCAGCGAGTTCTGGGCAAAGGCCAGGAAAAACCAGACCGCCGTGGCGCCAGCCACCGCCGCCATGTTCTGCGGCCCTTCCATCAGGGCTTCCGGTCCTTTCAGGGCCAGGTAGGTCAGCCCGGCCGCGGCCGTCACGTTCACGGTCATGGGAATGTTGGAGAAGTGGTAAAGTACGTGCGCCCAGTGAACTCTTTCAGGGTGTTGGCGCCAGGCTTGAAAGACGCGCACCACTTCAAAAAGCAGGCGGGCCAGGCCGGCCACCACCACGGCCGCCTGCCAGCCCTGCAAGAAAATCAGGGCGTAAAGCGGGACGTCATCCAGCGTGTAGACCGAGTGATAGGCGTCATCGCTCAGGCGCACATAGCGAAAGAGACTGGCGAAGGTGACCACGGCCAGAGCGCCCAGCGCCCACAGGCTTTGTTGTGACCAGGTCTGCTGGAGCAGATCGCTGAGGGCCACGCCCCAAAGACTGCAGCCCACGCCAAAGACCAGCAGATACCAGAGCCATTCGCGGGGCGTTGGAGCCATTTACGGGGCCAGGTCAGGCGGCGCGATTGCGGAGCAGCGCCGGTCCGAGCACGGCTTCCAACGCGGCTACCACTTTAGGGTCGAACTGGGTGCCGGCGCGGGCGCGCAGCTCGTTGAGGGCCATCTGCCAGCTCAGGGCGGTGCGGTAGGAGCGGCGCGAAATCATCGCGTCGAAAGCTTTCGCCACGTTCAGCACGCGGGCGCCCAGCGGAATCTGCTCTCCGCCCAGGTTGTGCGGATAGCCGCCGCCGTTGTACCACTCCTGGTGGTAGCGGATGATTTCCGCTTCGCGGCGGCTCAGGCTCAGGTGGGAAGCCACTTCGGCACCCACTTCGGGGTAGCGGCGCACGCGTTCCCATTCGCTGGCCTGCAGGTTGCCGGACTTGCAGAGAATCTGGTCGCCCAGGCTGATTTTGCCCAGTTCGTGGAGGCGGGCGGCCGAAGCCAGAGTGCGTACATCGCCTTCGGCCATGCGCAGGTAGCGGCCCATATCGGTGGCCAGCTTGCCCACTCGCGAAGCGTGGCCTACGGTATGAGGCTCGCGGCGTTCCACCGCTTCAGCCAGGCTGCCCACCACTTGCTGGGCTTCTTCCAAAGTGGTGGTGTAGTTGCGAATGCTGGAATAGGTGATCCAGAGCGGTCCGAGAAGTAGCATCACGGCGGCCGGGCGCTCCTGCAGGCAGGCGGTGAAGAGCACGCCCAGCGGGAGCAGGGCCTGCACGATCAAACGCAGGCGGGGCCAGTTGACGCGGGTGGACCAGTCGCCCAGGCACTGCTGTTCCAGCCACTGGTGGAGAGCCACCACGTAAGCCTGCACTCCGAAGACGCTCAGGGCCAGCAGAAGCATCAGGCTCATGTCCACCAGGGGGTGGGCGCTCATAATCGGACCCAGGCCGCGGAACTTGGCCCACAGCCAGGCGGCGCAACCATAGCTGAGCCAGCTTTGCGAAAGGCTGTAGAACATGAACTCGGGACGAGCGGCCTGGCCGCTTCTGGCTTCGCGGTGGAAGCGGGAGAGGCCGGCCAGCACGGTGGCGAACAAGGTGGCCACCGGGCCGTAGCGCAACATCACGGCGAAAATCATCGATTCAGAAAGAGTGAACGGGCCGTAGCGGGGCAGCACCAGCAGCCAGCGCTCGGAGAGAACCGCCAGGGCCAGGCACAGCAGCAGTCCCATATCGAAGGGCGGGGCCTGTGAGGTCAGCAGCGTGGCCAGTCCAAAGGCTGTGGCACCGAGGGTAACGGCGAAGCGGAACTGGCTGAGGATGGCGGTGAAGTTCATCTGAATTTGGATACTCCTTCTCTCAGCCTATTATGGGTGGGGTATGTTGCCGTTCAAGGTCTAAATCGCATTCATAGATTGACCTGGTGACCACTTAACATGCGTGTAACATTGGCCTTGCCGGGTATATAGGCAGCATGAAATACGCCAATAACGTTCTCGATCTGGTCGGCAACACGCCGCTGGTCAAACTCAATCGCATCGCGGCCGGGGTCAAGCCCCTGGTGCTGGCCAAGTTGGAACAACTCAACCCCGGTGGTAGCGTCAAAGACCGCATCGCCCTCACCATGATCGAAGCCGCCGAGCGCGACGGCCGCCTCAAGAAGGGCGGCACCATTGTCGAACCCACCTCCGGCAACACCGGCGTGGGTCTGGCTCAGGCCGCCTGTCTCAAGGGCTACAAGTGCGTCTTCGTCATGCCTGACAAGATGAGCCAGGAAAAGATTCGCCTGCTCAAGGCCTACGGGGCCGAAGTGGTGATTACGCCCACCCATGTGGCCAAAGAGTCCCCTGAGTCCTACTACTCGGTGGCCGAACGTCTGGCCCGCGAGATTCCCGGCGGCTTCCAACCCAATCAGTACGCCAACCCGATGAATCCTCATGCCCACTACCTGACCACCGGCCCGGAAATCTGGGAGCAGACCGAAGGCAAAATCGACGTCTTCGCCTGCGGCATGGGCACCGGCGGCACCATCTCGGGCGTGGCCAAATACTTGAAAGAAAAGAACCCTAACGTCAAAATTTTAGGCATCGACATCGAGGGTTCGCTCTACACCGGACCCGAAGCCAAACCTTATAAAATCGAGGGTATCGGTGAGGACTTCATTCCCGCCACCATCGACCTGGATATTATCGACGAGATGGTCTGCGTCAATGACCGCGAGTCCTTCCAGATGGCCCGCCGTCTGTGCAAAGAAGAAGGCCTGCTGCTGGGCGGCTCGGCCGGTTCGGCCGTGGCCGGCGCCTTGCGCTACGCCCGCCAGATGCACGAAGGCCAGACCATGGTCATCCTCATCCCCGACGGAGGCATGAAGTACCTGTCGCGCTTCTACTCTGATGACTATATGAAGGAAAACGGTTTCTGGGATGAGTCCGAAGGCCTGGTGGTGGCCGAATTGTTGGCCCACAAGCCTTCGGTCAACAACGGCACCCCGGTGCTCACCGTGGCCGCCGACGACGAAGTCACCGTGGCCATCGAAATGATGAAGCGCTACAACGTCTCCCAGTTGCCCGTGCTGGACGGCGGCAAGGTGGTGGGCACTCTTCAAGAGTCTTCCGTGATGAACCGCATCTTCGAAGAGCCCGCCAGTCTGCACCACAAGATCAAAGACGTCATGGGCGACGCCCTGCCCATGATCTCGCGCGATACCAACGTCAATTCAGTCTATCAAATGCTGCTCGACGGCCGCTCGGCCGTGCTGGTGGTCGACGGTGAGCAGAAGCCCTGCGGTATCGTAACCAAGATCGACCTGATAGAACACATTACTCGCACCAAGGACCCGTTGCGCAAAGCCAATATTAACAACTAGGAAGCTGCTGAAAAGAAGTCGGCGGAGCCGGGTTCTTCAGTCAGCGACGATCAACAGGTCGTGCCAGGTGGCCGCGTTTGTAACTATATCTTGTGGTGGCCGGGGTTTCCCCCGGACGCCACAAAGGAGTTTTTCAGCGGCCACCTCGTTGAGCCTGAAGCTTGTGCCCCGGGGGAGTTCATTCTTTGAGCTTATGGACGCCCCAGGCTCCCAGGTAGAGCAAGATCGCGATCAGGTAGAGATTGTGAAAGCCGACCACCACCGAGAAGTTCTCCAGCAGGCCGCCCACCACGGCGCCCAGCATATTGGCGGCGAGAGCTTCTCGGGGGTTGGGATGGCGGGCGAATTTGGTGCCGAAAATCACGGCCGCGGCCAACATGGGTAAACCCATCAGAATTCCGGCCAGAGTCAAACGTGCTACCGGGTTGTCGACCAGCAGGCTTTTCACGTCCACCATGTAGAGCAGAACCAGCGATAGGCCCAGCCCCAGAAAGGCCAGATCGAGGCGAACTCGGTTCTGGTTGCGCAGCAAAATGAGATTGGCGATGAAGATCATGGCCAGGATCGAAGAAATCACCAGCGCGTTGGTCAGCCAGGTGGCGCCCAACAGCAGGCCGAACGAGGCGATGCAGGTCGTTTCCAAGAGCAAGAATCCGGCTCCCAGCAGGAAAAAGTCCAGCGGGAACCCCTTGCGCTTAAGTCCTCCGGATCGGGAGATCATCAAGGTTCCCATTACCAAGATGATGCCGATGATGCGTTGATATTCGGCCGGAATCTTGTGTTCGCGCAGGTAGAAATGCGGCCGATCGTCGGTCGGCACCAGGTTGACGGTGGGGTCTTCGTTCTGAGCCCTGCGAAACTCTGGCAACATCGAGTGAATATCCGGCGAAAGCTGAGCGCCCGCCGGCAGTTTCCCCAGGATGGCCGCGTTGCCGAACTCGCCCTCCAGAAGGATCGGTTCGGTCTGAGCGGCTGCCTCGAGAGTCGAATAAAGACGCCATTTCAGCCAGGGCACCCAGGCGCTGTAAGTAATATAAACGGCGCCATCGGGCTTCAGCACATGGAGCGCGTCACGAAAGGACTCCACCGTGTAGACGTAATTTTCCAGCTTGATACTGGACATGCTGGAGAAAAGCGAGTGGGAGTCGAGAATTCCGTAGATGACCAGGTCGAACTTTTCCTTGGTGTTGCGTAAAAAGGAGCGGGCGTCATTGTTGACGATGTGCACACGCGGATCCTGGTAGGGCTGTTCGGGATTGTAGAGTTTCCCGAAGTTGAGCACTTTCGGATCAATTTCTACCGCCGTGACGCTCTCGGCTCCATTGCGCAGCGCTGAGGCGACATCGTTGCCAGCTCCGGCGCCCAGCACCAGCACTTTCTTGGGTTTGAAAAGGAGATGGGGAAAGTTGTAAAGGCGGCGATATTGCTCATAGTCCTCGGGACCGCCCGGCCGCAGGTCCAGCCCCATCAGCAGAAAATTCCGGTTGACGTGCACCAGGCAGCCATTCTTGTTGTGCCAGCACTTGATCTGGTAGTAGGGCGACCAGACCACTTCCAGGTGCTTTTGGCGAATTTGCAGGCGCTCGTTGGCGAAGATGGCGGCCCCCACCAGGGAGGCACCGATCACGGCTAGCACACGCCCGCGCGTCCCCAAGTCCGGCCGGGCCAGCATGACGATGGCCAGGCCGACGCTGATCCAGACGGCCGGCGGCAGGCTCATGGCGGTCAGTGCCGTGTAGCAGAAGATGCCCAGCAGGCTGCCCAGAATGTCGATGCTGTAGCCCGCCAGCGCCGGCATTCGAGCCAGGTAAGCGCCAATGAGCTGGCCGATGGGCATGAAACAGAGCGTGGTCAGCCCGAAGTGCAGACCCACCACGATATAGAAATTGGCGCGAAATTCATGCACCTTGATCAGGCCGGTGTTTAAGGCCAGGCTGTTGTTGCTGTAGTCCACGCCCAGTTCCATCCAGGAAAAGATCAGCACCAGCGTGGAGTTGAGCAGCACACAGAGCCAGGAACGGAACCACAGTTTCTCGGTCGGTGTCTCGGTCTGCCGGGCCATGCCCAATCCCAGCCCGAGCACGGCTGAAATCAGCACGACGTTTCCAAAGAACGCCAGAACGTGAAAGGCGGCTGGCCACCAGCGGATAAAGACGAGTTCAAAATAGAGCGCCATGAAGCTGGCCGCCAGCAGGCCGCGCCCGTTCGGGGTTCTGAAGTGTTCTAGCACCTGGGGCCCTTCGGAGAGGCGTTCTTCAGTCCTATGCTCTAACGGGCTTTATCGAGGGCCTCCAAAATCCCGGGAGTGTAGAGCGAATCGACCTTCTCCAGTCGCTCGCGTAGCTTCGGATAAATCTTGCGCGTTTTCAACGAGGCGCCCTGATACTCGAAGAACTGCTGCATGGGGAACAGTTCCCACAGGTTATCGATGCGCTCGAACTTGCCCACTACCCGGTCCATGGTGAAATCGCTCAACGAGGGAGCCACCGCCAGGGCCAGCAGAGCCTGGCGGCGAGCCTCGATTTGCTTGTCCGAGTTCATCACCGTCACCAGAAAATACTCTAGCTGGCTACGCCCCCATTTGCTCAAAGTGGGACTGGATAGGATCGCTCCCAGCAGAGCGGTCGCTTCGGCATGCCGGGTCAATTTGGGATACAGCTTGACCGTGTAGAAGCCCACCTTCTCCAGGGTACGCGGATCGATTTCCAGGGCGGCGAAGGTTGCCTGGCGGCTCTCCTCGCTGTAACGAGCGCTGGACGGGTCGTCCAGGCCACGCGTATAGAGTACGGACAGGCCATCGTCGGAGAGGACGCGCACCAGGCCGGCCTGTATGCCGACGGCGATGCGCTTGAGATGGGTCTGGGGGTCAAAAGACTCCGCCAGGAGGGGAAGATGTAGCCACAGGACGAGCAGCCACGCCTTCCACATCAGGGATTGGTGCTGTTCGCCGGGGCCGTCTCGTTGACCGGATTGGTCGAGTTCGCCACCGTCACGTTGCCGGCGGTGGCCGGCGTTTCTGAAGCGGCGGGCACGGGCACAGGTATCGAGACCGGTGCCGGACTGGCTGGAGCTTCCAAGGCCTTGGGGTCCAGAATCCGCATGGCCGCAACGTACTGGCTCAAAATGTTGTTCTGGTCGGGACTTCCAGGCGGTAGCTGCAGAGCGATGTCCTTGGCCAATCCGAAATCGCGCCGGGCTGCCTCGGGCTGTTTGCGGGCCATTTGCAAGCGTCCGCGCAGCAGATAGGCCTCGGCCGAGCCCGGATTCAGCTTGAGGGCGGCATCCAGGTCGGTCAGCGCTTCCTCGTATTTTTTCTCCAGCTCAAAGTGCACCTGGGCCAGACCCAGATGAGCCTCCAACTGCACCTGCTCGGCTTCAGACTGCTTGCTGTCTTTGTCAGGAGCTTTTTCATCGATAGGCCGCTGGGCCAGCTCCAAGCTTTTATTGTAGGACTCCAGCGCTTTGGCGGCGGTCTTTTGGGCGGTATTCACATTGCCCAGGCCTACCCAGGCTTGCATATTCTCGGGTTCCGTCTTGAGCAGAGCCTCGAAGTGGCTACGCGCTTCTTCTAGATCCTTGGCGGCGGCCGCCGGATCTTCGGTCTTGGAGCGGAGCACCAGGCACTGAGCCAGCAGTCGCTGGACTTCCGTGTCGCCCGGCTTGTTCTTGAGTTCGTCCTGATAGCGCGCGATTTCGGAGTTGAGTGGACTGATGGTGGTGCCGTTGGCGGCGGCATTGGTTTGCTCTTGCTGCTGGCGAGCCTCTTCCTTCTCTCCCATATTGCTGGCCACGCACGTGATGCCTGAAGTCGAGAGGAAGGCGAAAAGCAAGATTCCCGTGCCCACCCGAATGATGGCTTGACGCTTGCGATACTCGGGAGTGTCGCGAAGGTCAATATCCTCATCGTCCTCCAGCTCGGCTAACGCCGGGCGCTTGGGTTTGGCCGGACGAGTGCGCTTGCGCGGTCCGCGGGGTCCTCTAGGCATCACCATTCTCCTCTGGGTATTGCAGAAATTTCAAGGGGACTTCTGACTTGCCAGCTTAATCCTTCTTGTGAGTCCACTGCTTCCAGTCCTCATGATGGGTGTAGAGGGTGCGAGCCGCTCCTAACCCCATGCGCAGCACGAAGCATAAACCTACGGGTACTCCTACCATGGAGGCGGCCCAGGCCAAACCTTGTCCCACCTCGATCGCACCCACCACCTTGGGATTGACCGGGTTGCCGGCCACTTTCTTGTGGCGCATGCGGGCCAGACCGCCAGCCGTTTGCAGAATGCCGCTGGCCAGGCCGAATTCCCGACCAAACGGTGGATTGCCCAGCGCGATCGAGGTGGCCCAGGTGCCCACGTAGGCACCGCGCGCGATGTCGGAAGCGCCGATCAGACCTTCGGCTAGATTTTTGTGGCGAATGCCGTCGACCAGATCCTTGGTGCCGGCCGTTACCAGCGAGAGCGTGCCGATGCCGCCGAAAATTCCGGCCCCGGCCTCGAGGTAAGGGGTCATGTGCTTCAGACGCAGGCTCTCGAGAATCCAGGGGTGCGACCCCAGAAACTGCGGAGCCATGGCCATCCCCTGGGAGCCTTTGCCCACCCAGCGGGCGATTTGCTCCATCAACTGAGGATCGTCGCCCTCTTCGTCCGGATCGGGCTTAGGGGCGTCGGGCCGAGGTTGGTCGGGTTTGCCCATGGGCAGGGCCCGTGGAATTTGCCAGGACTTGGGTCCGGAACTGATTTGCATGCCCTCCTATCAAACTCCATCCATTTGGGGAGCAGGTTAGGGGAATGCAACAACTTCGTCAGGCGTGGCTTTCGAAGGTAAATCCTTGCATGGATTCAGGCGATATCTCCTGATCGCCCAGGGCATGGCGCAGTCGGGTGACGGCGCGGCTGTGCATCTGCGAGATGCGCTGTTTGGAAACGCCCAGAATCTTCGAAATGGCGTCAAAGGTCACGCCTTCAAAATAGTGAGCGGTAATGATCAGTTGCTCGCGTTCGTCCAGCGCCTGGATGGCCGAGCGCAAAGCGTCGCGTTCTTCGGCATACTCAAATTCGATGTCGGGGACGTCGTCGTCATCGTCTACCATATCGCCCAGGCTGGCGTCGCCATCTTCACTGCCCAGCGGTTGTTCGAGAGAGAGCAGGTAGGTGGTGCCCAGGTTGGCGATCAGGTCATAGACTTCTTCGGTGGAAATCTTGAGTTCTTCGGCCAACTGTTCTTCGCTGGGAGTTTCACCGGTCTCGGCCTGATGCCGATCGATAGCTTGCTGCACCTGGCGATTCTTAGCGCGTACCCGTTCGGGCACCCAGTCCATGCGACGCATGCCGTTGAGGATGGCCCCGCGCACCACGGTGGTGGCGTAAGTCTGAAACTTGAAGCCGCGGTCGATATCAAAGGTGTCGATCGCGCGAATGAGGCCGATGCTACCGTCGGCGATCATATCGTCGACGTCCACGCTCTGCCCCATCTTGCGCGACAATCCCATGGCGATCGACTTCACCAACGGCAAATATTGCTCGGCCAGGCGATTCTGGATCACCGGGTCTTTGGAGGTCTTATAGCTGCGCCACAGGTTGTCTAACTCTTGTGCGTCGGTCTGCTCGCCGCGTCGACTCAGCTTGGGGCCTCCCTTCCCGTGATTTCAGGACCTCTGAAACTTCGCATCAAAGCAAAAAGGAGAGGTCCCAATGAGACCTCTCCTTTTTAGTCACGGGGCTTCCCTTCCCTCTTCGGAAGGAGACCGTTACTTCTACAGAGTTTTCTTCATCTGTTGGAAGAGCAGGTTGGCCAAGCCGACGCCACCTTCTTGTGACCAGGTTTTGGCACGCTCTTGATCGAGCATCCCGGTGAACATTTCCTCGCCCTGGCTGTTGCCCAGCATGCCTTCGCCGCCCCCCATTTTGGAGGCTTTGCGCATCTGCGTGAACATCTGCTGCAGGTACATCTGCTCGAACTGTTGGCAGGCGTCCTTGAGTTTGGCTTCCTCTTTGGCGCGTCCAGGCGTCTTGTCGGATGCCTGGCGCAGAGGTTCGGGATTGAAGCCTTCGATCTGCATACTTTAGCCTTTCTAGCCGCGCTGCAGCTGGTTGGTGGAGCGCATCATTTCGTCGGCCGCCTGCACGCCCTTCTGGTTCATTTCAAAGGAGCGCTGAGCGGTCACAATGTTGATCATCTCTTCGACGATGTTGATGTTGGACTTTTCCAGATAACCTTGAGCCACCACGCCGCAGCCGTTCTTGCCGGGAGTCTCTTCGATCTTGGAGCCGCAGGCTTCGGTTTCTTGATAGAGATTGCCGCCGATGGCCTTGAGGGCGGCCGGGTTAGTGAACTTGGTCAGAGTGATCTGGCCCACCTGCTCGGGCTTGCCGTCACCATTGAGGCGGGTACCCATGATGGTGCCGTCGCCCTTGATTTCGATGTTGCTCATGTCGGCCGGGACTTTGACGCCCAGGTCGGCGCCGTTGTGCAGGCACAGGCGGCCGTCCTTGTTCATTTCGAAAGAGCCGTCACGGGTGTAGGCGGTGCTGCCGTCGGCCATCTTGACTTTGAAGAAGCCTTCGCCGTCGATGGCCACGTTGTAGGGATCCTTGGTTTCCTGCAGCTGGCCGGCCGAGAACATCTTCTGGGTGTTCATCGTGCGCACGCCCATACCGATCTGGGTCTTGCCGCCGGTGGCTTCGGTGCCGGGGGTTTCCATGGTCGCGTAAAGGAGATCTTCGAAGGATACGCGGGACTTTTTGAAGCCGGTCGTCTGGTAGTTGGCCAGGTTGTTGGAGATGTTGTCGATGTTGGCCTGTTGGGCCATCATGCCCGAGGCGGCGGTGTAAAGAGCTCTCATCATAGCGGTTCTGTTCTCCTTATTATCCTTCTGCGAATTTTATTAGCGGACGCGGCCGAGTTCGTTGACGGCCTTCTGTAGGCGCTGGTCGTGAGACTGGAGCGCTTTCTGGTTGGCTTCGAAGTTGCGCATCGTCTGCATCAGGTCGACCATTTCGGTGAGGGCGTTGAAGTTGGCTTGTTCAACGTAGCCCTGCTTGACTTTGAAGTCGCCGGTGGCCACCACCGAGTTGGTCTCGGCGGCGAAGCTCGAGGAACCCTGGCGTTTCATCGCTTTAGGGTCTTCGAAGCGACTGATGAGCAGCTTGTCGACGTCTTTGCCGTTGACGTTGACGACGCCGTTGTCATCGACTTTGAAGTCGGCACCGTTGACTTTGATGGGGCCGCGCTGGCCGAGCACGAACGAGCCGTCGGCGGTGACCAGATGGCCGCTGGTGGACAGATGGAAGGTTCCACCGCGAGTAAACTCAATGCCCTTGGGAGTTTGGATAGTGAAGAAGCCTTTGCCGTTGTCATCCAGGGCCAGGTCGAAAGCGCTGCCGCTTTCTTTGAGAGCACCCTGGCTCATATGGGTCATCGAATATTGATTGAAGCGGGCGTTGTTCTCGTAGCCGCCGGTGGTGCCGACTTCGGTGGCGCCATTGGACTCACGAGCCATCACTTCCGAGAAGGATTCAACCACCAGGCTTTCCTTACGAAAACCCGCCGTGCCTACATTGGCCAGGTTGTTCGTGACCATGTCCTGCTTCATGGACATCTGTTTCATGCCTTCCGTGGCCATTCTCATACCATCGAGCATCTCGCCTAGTACCTCCATCCGCTTCTTCCGCTGTTTTCTCGTTCCGATAGTTCGTCACGAGAAAGGTTTAACCTTCGTCAGTCTCGGGCTCCTGAGCCCCAAGCTTCATCCAATTCCTGTGCAAATTGCACCATCATCGACATCAGCTCATACACCTCGGGAGGCACCCGGCTGGAGGGTTGACTGGAGCGGAAGAGGTCGTCGACCTCGTTCTTATCCTGTCTTACATCCACACCGTCCGCCTGGGCCTTGGCGATCATCGCTTCGGCCTCGGGACCCTCGGCTATTCCCAAAATTTCTACTTCTCCGCCGGGCCCGTAGCGGACCGAGACGGCTCTTTTTCCTCCGGCGCCGGCGCCGGAGTCGAGCACTTCGTCAGGCCTGGACATCGTAGCTCACCATATCGTGTAATTCTTCGTGATTCATCCAGGGGTTGCCGGGCACCGTCTTGCGGCCCGTCACCGACACTCCCAGGCATTTCCAGCCGGCCATCTGGATGCGTTCTTGCAACACCATCGCGTAGCGACTGACGAATTCTTGCGTCGTTTCGTTCTCGACCTCGATGACCACGCTCACTTCGACCGCGGCCACTTCGACGATGAAGAACAGGTTGCCCAGAAACTCGGTGGTCACCAGAAACTCGGCGCGGAATTCATCACCCAGGCTGTCGTCCTTGCCGCCGCCTTTGCGCCGGAAATAGAGCCAGATTTCGGCGTCTTCGCGGAAGCGAATCGGCACTTGAAAGTAGAGGCAGCCGATTTCGCCGATGATGGCTTTGTTGAGCAGGCGTTGGGCCTGCACCGTCTCTTCCGCTTCGTTGAGCAACCGGGTCAGTTCTTGGGTTTCTTCCTCGCCCAGTTCCTGGCCGGCTTTTCTGCGCAGTTCGCGGTAGTTGGCCAGCAGTTCCCATTCGTCTTCGTCGCTGCCCGGGAAGGGCGAGGTGCCGAACTCGATACCCGCCTGTTTGGCGGCGTTGAAGAACTTCTTGGGAGGGGGAGGGGATTTTTTTTCCCTGGTCTTGCCGATGGAGCCGCCGCTACCTTCGATAGCTTCCAACACCATCTCGCGCATATCGTCGAATTGTTTGGCGTCGCCGCCGCCCTTTTCGATGAGCCGCTTCAACTCGTCGTTCATACAGGCCATTTGCTGTCCCAACTGCGGGTTTTGCGCCAGGAAATTGGCCAGACACGACATGTTCTGCGGCGTCACGGGCAAGTTATTTTGCTGCAGAAAGACCACAGAGCTGACTCGATCCTGCATCGGAGGCTGCGATTTCGAGCCTTCGGGCATTTGCGTCAGCTTCTGCATCGTCTGCAGATTGTCTTTGGTCAGCGGAACCTTGCTTTCGACCATCGCTTTGGCCGTCTCCATCGTGTTCTCGCTGAGGGGGATCTTCATATTTGAAAGACTGTCGGCCAGTTCCCCGGCGCTGAGGCGGGCCTGCCCGCCGCCCGGCACCAGTTGCATCCGCACCTGGCCACCCGTCTGGGGCTGTTCCGCCTGGACCTTCATCTGGACCGACTGGCCCACTTGCAGCGGCGTACCGCTCTGGGCCCGCAGCAACTGGTCGCCCATCCGCATCAGGTAACCCTGACCGTCCTTGCCCGCCACTTGAGCGAATAAGGTGGTGCCCTGCTGAGGCATGCGAAACCCTTGCGGGAGCTTCAACTGCATCTGACCGGGCTGCATCGGTTGTTGGGGCTGCGACGGAACGTTTGCTGGTTTGCCGCCCGTCGGACCCATTGCCGGAGCCTTGTTCCCAACTTGGGGAGGTGGTGCTCCTGGTGGTCCGCCTACGTTCATTCCTTGCCTCGCTTGTCGTGCCTACGATCCACTTGCTGTGGGCTCAGTATAGGCTCGGGTTGTTAACTATTTGTATACAGGTCGTTGCTCACATGTTACTGCGCACAACGCGAAATCCTGGCTTTGTATTTACAGATACTCGATAGCGAAGGTTCCCCTGAAAGCGCCGTTGGGACGGGAGGTCAAGTTCCAGGAAACGTCTGGATCAAGGAGAATCTCTCGCCATGACTCGCAATGCCTTGATGGTCTTGTTCGGGCTGGCCAGCCTGGCGGGGCCGGTGGTTGCGGAGCCCCTTAGCCTGGGAGACGCTTTCGCTCTGGCCTCTGGTGACTCTACGGCCAGCAATCAGGCGGTCAGCCGGGACGGGACCTGGTTTGTTACCTCCAGCTACGAACCGGATGCGCGCGGTATCGAACTGCCTCTGCGAGACCTTGGTGCCGGCTACGACAATTCCGGAATTCCCTATCCGGAGCAGTTCGTTCGACTGCAGTTGGTCCACTCGGCGACGGGACGCGTTCTTCCTCTTCCAGCCAGGGGACGTCCAGCCTGGAGTCCCGCCTTTTCGCCCGATGGGAAGAAGCTGGCCTACTACAGCCTGGCGGATGGACAGGTGGGGCTCTGGGTCTGCGAGCTGAAAGACGGCACCAGCAAGCGGGTGGGGCGTGTCCCCGTTCATTTGGGAATCGAAGGAGACGATAATCCGCGCTGGTTCCCCGATAATCGCTCCGTCCTGATCGGGGAACGAGTCCGCCGGCTCCCACTACGAAAGCTGCACAACGATCGTCAGGAGCCGGTTGTTTTCGACAGTCGTAAGCCTCCAGAGGCGAAGATCTCCTACTTTATGCAACTGCGTGAGGCTCCGCTGAGCCGCCTCGACGTCGTGACCGGTCAGAGAACCACGGTCGTCCCCGAAGCCGGCAAGGCTCAGGTCGAACAGGCGGCCCTCTCTGACGACGGACACTGGCTCTGCTTCCGCAGCTATCAAGTTGTCGAAAACAAGCCAACCAGCCAGCTTGTGATCTGGGACGTAAGGAGGCAACGCCCCCTTCAAAGGCTGGCAGATACGGAGTTTGTTTGGGATCCGCGCGCCAGCCGCCTGCTTTTTCTCGAGTCCGGTGAGCTGAAGGCCCTGGACCCGGTCCATCAGCAAACCCGGACACTGGCCGGAAAACTGGAGGGTCCGCTGGTGCTGGCCGCTGACCAATCCTATGTCTGGGCCAAGAACCCCCAGGGTCTGGTGCGCATTTCGCTGAGCCAGGAACCCTCCTCACAACCGGTCCCCTTGCCCGCCGGCTATACTTTGACCGGTATGCTCACCAGTCGTCCGCGCACCAGTTGGGAGCCGCGACCGGGTCAGCCGGTGGTCCGCGCTCGCCGCGCTTCGGACTCCACCTACAGTCTGATTCAACTGGGCGGGGAGGGTCCCCGGGTCCTCAAGGAAGGTCTGTTTCGCCTCGACAACACCTTCACGGTCGGCAACCAGCTCTACGGAACTTACCAGGATACTTTCACTCCGCCGGAAGTCTATCGCTTCCAGGAAGGTCTCTCACTGGCGCAACCCGTCCGCCTGCTGCGCCCCCGACTCAAGAACGTCAAGCTGGGGGAAGTGCGTAAATTCTCGATACGAGACAAGGATGGAACCCGCCTTACCACCGGTGTTATTCAGCCGGCCCACCAGCCTGCGGGGGGAAGGCCGCCCACCATCGCTATCATGTATCCCGGCGCCCGGGCTTCTAGCGGTGTGGAAGAATTCGCTGGAGGTTCGCCGACCACCATCCCCTCACTGGTTTTCCTGGAACGCGGTTTTTCCGTGCTTTACCTGGATCTGCCCCTGAAGCCGCCCGGACCTGATCGCGAAGTCGTCAAGGAAATGGGCGAATTCGTCCGGCTTCAGTTGGCCGAAGCTGCTCGTTTGGGCCTGATCGACCGCCAGCGAGTGGCGATTCTGGGTCAGTCGTCGGGAGGTTGGGCGGCCATCGCCCTGCTTACCGAGCCGGACCTTTTTGCGGCTGGCATCGGCATCAACGGCGGCTACGACCAGCCCTCCCTTTACGGTTATGCTTTCCCCAACGAGGAGCTCAAATACTACATAGCCCCCTGGATGGAGGGTTATCACGGCCGCATGGGCACTCATCCGTGGGGCGATTCCCTGCCTCGCTACCTGGCAGCCAGTCCCTACTACCAGGCCCATAAAATCCAGTCGCCTGTTCTTCTCATCCACGGCGGAGAAGACTCCGCCTTTCCGGTGGCGGACGCACAGGCGATGTATCTGGCCTTAAAAACCCTGGGTAAGCAGGTCCAACTGGCTATTTATCCGCGCCAAAATCACGTCGTCAACTTGTGGCGCCGAGACTTCGCAGTCGACAGTGTCCAAAGGAGCCTGAATTTCCTGGAGCCGCTTCGCCTTCCATAGGACTCCCCAAGGCCGGCAAGCTCAACCCCGAGCTAGTGCAAGTTTTCTTCGACAAAGTCGCGCTTCAAGCCTGAGCTCCGGGTAGCGCGGCGGTGGGCCCACCAGGCCGGCAGTCCCAGTGGCAGTAGAAACACGAAGTAGATAGCCGCCTGCAGCACAAGCCGCAGGCTCAACTTCAATAAAAACCAGGCGTTGCCCACCGTGCCGCTCATATCCCAGAAGGTGACCGTCGGCCCCTGGCCGGTGGCCGTCAAAGTGACCGCCACGGTGGAATAGTCCACCTGGTAATTGAGGTGCTTGAGTTTGCCTTCGATCGCCTCGAGTTCGCCGCGCACGCGGGCCAGCTCTTGCTCTACCGCCAGTAAGTCCTTGAGACCCCTGGCCGACTTGAGGATCACCAGCAGGCTCTCTTCTTCGCGCTCCAGGTTGGAACGGCGGGCTTCCATGTCGACGAACTGATCGGTCACGTCCTGGCCGGTCTCGGACTTGGAGAGCACCTTGCCTAGCGGCTCGATTTCGAGCAGAAACTGGTCCAGCTTGTCGGACGACACTTTGGCTTCGATGGTGGCCGACTCGGTCTTTTGCGAGTCCACGTCGAAGCGCGAATTCGAGATAAAGCCACCCAGCTGGTCCGCTTTGGCGCGAATCTTTTCCGTGGTCCCGGCAATCGCTTCGACTCTCAGAGTCAGTGTCGCGTTCTTGATCAGCTTACGCAACGGATTCACCGCAGCTTGGGATTCGGTCGTGATCGGAACGGCACTTGCCTGCGGAGCGGGTGCTCCGCCGGTGGGACCGCCAGAGCAGCCCGCAAACAGCCCAACCAGGCTTAGGATCAAACCAAAATCGCAAGGTTTCGCATTCTGGAGAAAATTCCCACCCGCTCGGAACCCTCCTGTGGCCCGCCCAAGGATCCCCCAGGGCCGGTAGCAAAGAGCCGGGCCATGAAACCACCCACCGGCAAACTGATGGCCACCGCCCTGCGTCGCTGCCGCGATGCCGAGATCGCCTGGGAGCAGCGCAGCGAGATCGACCTGGCCGACCCGCGCAACCGCCGCGAGTTCCGGGGCTGGGGAATTCGAGTCAATTACGAAGGCCGGCTGGGTTGGGCCTGGGGGGAGCCCAGCGAACTGCCGGAAATGCTGCTCGAACGCAGTCTGCAGGCGGCTCGCAGCTCTCCGTTGGAAGGCATCCTCTTTGCCCACGGCCTGCCCATCCACAGTAGCGCCAACGCCAGCGAACCCATAGCCCTGGAGCCCCACCTGGAGAAGCTTTCTCGCTACGTCTCCAAGCTGCAGTTCCTGCTGCCCAGCCTGCTCAAAGACCACCCCACCCGCATCCGCGCCAGCCTGCGCTGGCAGATGCTCACCCTGGTCACCCGCGCCGGCGAACAGACCGGCCAGCGCGTCGTCTACCAGATCGCCGTGGACTCCACCCAGCCGCCGCTGTTGCAGGCCCAGATCCTGGCCGCCCGCCTGCGCGCCAACCCTTCTGAGTTGCTCATGGACCTGGTCTGGCAGAGCGCCCACACCGACGGCGTCCAGGAACTCAGCGCCGGCGAAACGGCCGCGGTCTTCACGCCGGCCGCCAGCGCCGCCCTGGTCACCGACATGGTGGCGCGCCACTTTGACGCCCGCCGCTTCGAAAGCCACCCCGAAATCGCCGCTCCCTGGGGCGAGGCCTGGCTCTCCCCGCAGATCACTCTACAGGACGACGCCACCCTGCAAAGCGGTCCTGGCACTGTTCCTTTCGACGGCGAAGGCCAACTGAAGCGTCCCGTATCGCTGGTTCAGGAAGGGGTTGTGCACCACCACCTGGTCGACCGCTTCCATGCCCGCTCCATGGGCGTGGATGCTCCTGGATTGGCCGTGCGCGAATGGGGTCTGCCGCCCAACCCGGGCTGGTCCAACCTTAGCCTGTTGGGCGGGCGCAGTTCGCTGGGCGATTTAGCCCGGGACATGGGCGACGGCATCCTGCTCGATCGTCTGGTGCCGTGCGACGCCCCGTGTGAACCCGATGAGTTTTGCCGCCTGGCCGAAGTGGCCTGGCTGCTCCAGGGGGGGCGGCCGCAGATTCGTCTCGCGCCTATGTTGGTGCGCGGACGCTTCAGCGACCTTTTGGGGCGCGAGCTGGTCAATGTGGCCGCCGACCGCGCCTGGTATGGGCGCTGCCTGGCTCCGGCCCTGAGCATCCAGCGCCTGCGCCTGGAACCCTGCGGAGAATTTCAAGCCCGCCCCGAACCACCCGGCACCTGGTGGTAGAAAGAGAACCTCAATGCAAGCCATTTCCGAATACAACGTCAGTTGGACCGAGCAACCCTGGGGTCGGACCGCCCAGCTCGCCTCCACCGCCCTCTGGCAAGAGGTGGCCCCTCACCAGTCCTTCGCTCCCGAGAAACTCGGCTCGGGCCAGGAGCTGATCACCATCACCCTGGCCGGCGGCGCCCAGGTGCGCGTCGGCGAGCGCGTGCTGCGCCCGCTGGCCGGCCAGATTCTGCAGCGCGAATCCGGTGAAGAGCTGGAAATCGTCAACGACACCCTGCAGCCCGTCCGCCTCCTGCGCGTAACCCTGGCCTGAGCGACTATGGATATTCAAGGAACCACCGTCATGGTGCTGGGCGGCGGCGGCATGGTCGGCCGCGCCGTCTGCCGCGAGCTGCTCAAGAACCGCCCGGCCCGCATTGTCGTATGCTCGCTGCATGAAGCCGAGTCCAAGCTGGCCATCCGCACGCTGGAAGAAGAAATTCAACGCGCCTCCCAATTGACCAAAGACTCTCAGCCAGTGGAACTCATCCCCGAATGGGGCAACCTTTTCGCCCGCGACAGCCAGCGCCACCTGACCGGCAACCAGGCCATGCAGACCGCCGAAGGGCGTGCCGCCATCATCGAGGATACGCTCACCCCCATGTCCGCCACCGTGGCCCGGCGCTTCGTTCTCTATCAAATCGTCCTGAAATATCAACCGCAGGTGATCATCGATGCCATGAACACAGCCACCGGCATCGCTTACTCGGACATCTTCTCGCACTCGCGCCAGGTCTGGCGCGAAGTTCAGGAAGACGCGACCAGCCGCGATTCGGTGGAAAAGCTGCTGTGCAGCCTCTACATCCCCCAGTTGATCCGCCACGTGGACGTGCTTTATCGGGCCATGGTGGCAGTCGACACCAAGGCCTACGTCAAGCTGGGCACCTCCGGAACCGGTGGCATGGGTTGGAACATTCCCTACACCCATGGCGAAGAGCGCCCCTCCTCGGTCTTGCTCTCCAAGTCGGCCGTAGCCGGCGCCCACACCTTGCTGCTCTTCCTGCTGGCCCGCACGCCGGGCATCGCCAGCCTGGAAAACGAAGAAGAAGTCGTTTCCAAAGCCCCTCCGGCCACCATGGAAATCAAGCCCACCGCTATGATCGGCTGGCGCGGCATCGGTTACGGCGAGATCTATAAGCGCGGGCGGCCGGTAGAACTCGAGGATGTCCAGTTGGCCATGGCCATCCCGGCCAAAGGCTCGCTCAAACTCGATGACCCCGACTACGGCAAACCCAGCGGGCGCATGCTGGAGACGGTCTACGTCGATACCGGCGAAAATGGGCTTTTCTCTACCGAAGAATTCGTGGCCATCACCAGTCCGGGCCAGATGGAGTTCGTCACCCCGGAGGAGATTGCGCGCAACGTGGTCGACGAAGTGCGCGGCGTCAACACCGGCAAAGACGTCATCAACGCCCTCAACGTGACCTGCATGGGCCCGACCTACCGGGCCGGCTTCCAACGCCAGCGCGCCATTCAAAAACTTCGCGAACTGGAAAGCCGCCACGGCGTCGATTCGGTCGCTTTCGAGAATTTGGGCCCGCCACGTCTTTCCAAGTTGCTTTACGAGGCCTATTATCTGAAGCGTCTTTTCAATGACCTGCAGGATGTGCTCCAACACGAACCGGCCGCGCTGGTCCAACAAATCTTCCAGCTTCTCGACCAGCAGCCGGATTTACTGGCCACTCCCGTGTCCATCGGCATTCCCGTGCTCTTTGAAAAAGACGGCAAGCCTCAACTGCTGAGGGGGCGCCAGGTCAAAACTCCCCCGCCCAGCGGTGCCAACGAAGTCCAGTTGGACAGCCACAACCTGGAAGAATGGGCCCGCGCCGGCTGGATCGACCTGCGCCCGGCCAACCTGGAGCTGTGGCAGCAGCGCATCCGCGCTCTGGTGGCCGACAGTCTCTCCATTCCGGCTGCCGATACTTCTTCGCGCTATGTGCGCGACCGTGAGTTCTGGCGCGGAGGCGAGGAGGGGTCCTTCAGCATACAACCGGGAGAAATTGCCGCCTGGATCTTCATCAACGAGGACAAAGGCGAACGGGGTCGCGAGTAGCTACTTGGCAGGCCTGACTCTCCCGACGACGGCGGTCATCAGGAAGATCATCGGCCCGACCAGGGCGATGAGCAGCGCCCAGGGGAGTGTTACATAGCCTCTGGCTAGAAATAGTGCGGCCACAAACCAGACCCAGATGGTTTGCGCCGTCAGGATGGATAGCCGGTAGGGGGGTGGGCAGAGAGCGTTGCTGGTGGCCACCGGCAGGATCTGCATCAGAGCTATGGCCACACCGCGGGAGGACTCTTCAAAAACGGTCGGCCCGAGCCATATCGCCAGGCTGGCCACGGCCATGACGAACACGAAGGGAGAAATCACCGCCAGCAGGGTGCGCGCCAAGTTGTCAGTGGCTATTCCCACAGGAATGGGCAAGATGAGGATGCCCAGCAGAGCGACCACGATCTGCAAGCCCAGCTCGGAAGCCATCAAGTTGCCCACTGCGAGCGCCAGCAAGAGAGCCGTCCAGATCTTCGGTAGCCTCATCAGTTGAAGCAGTATACCCCTGGCTTACCGGGCCCGATGGTATCGGTCAGGGTGCATCCAGGCGCGGCCTCGGTGCTCACTTCGCGCTGCAGTTCCCGCAAGTTGTTGAATTGCTTCTCGGGAGCACCATCCATGCGCAGCAACAGGGGTTTCTCTTCCTTCAGCAGCCGCGCCGCCGTAAAGGGCGACAGGCTTTCTTGTGTTCGAGGATGGACGATCTGAGTGTTCGGAACCAGATGGAAGAAGGCCCGCAGGGATACCGCTCCGGCTTCTTCCTCATTTTCAGCCGTATCCGTTTTCATGTAGTTGAGATAAGCCACCAGATCGGTGGTGTCGGTCAGGTAGGCGGCGCGGTCAAACTGGCCGTCTTTGACCTCGGTGACCACCACCGTGCCGGCTTCGGCCATGATTTTCTCGGCATGCCAGGGTGTGATCGAGACGGGCGGCCGATTGGGAGGACGCACTTCGAATTGGAGGGAGATTCTCCGTTGCTGGGCGGCCTCGCTGAGTTGATCACTCAAAGTGACCTCACTCTCGAGCTGGGAAACCAGATTGGTGGGTTGGGGCGCGACCTGCGCCTGAACCAGCGATGTGCCGGCCATCAAGCACAGCCCCGCCAGCGTCGCGAATTTGATACCCCCACTCACGGAGTTACCGATTTCGGCCCGGTCGGGCCCGGCCGGTGGCGCAGGGCGGGCGGGTTTTGAAGGTCTGGGCGCGTGCACGGGACTCAGCCCGCGCATCTGTTGAGTAACCATGGGAAATCCCCCTTTGCCCACCCACGATAGAAGCATCATCCTGATAAAGCTGTGACCGGAAAGTTAAAACCTTGGGAGTCCTGGCAAATCAAACTAAATTCCGAGGCTGTAGCCCAATCCTCGGACGGTGCGGATCAAATTTTTGGCGCCTTCCCCCAGCTTCTGGCGCAGGCTCGAGACGTGCACCTCGACCACGTTCAGATTGGCCGCTTCGTGCCAGCCCCAGACATGGTTGAGCAATTGCTCCTTGGAAAAGACCTGGCCGGGATTCTGCACCAGGAACTGCAGCAGTTGAAACTCCAGAGCGGTCAGAAAGATCTGCTGATCTTGCCAGCGGGCCGAGCGCGAGGTCGGCTCCAGCACCAACGAACCGAATTCCAGCTGCTCTTTGGAGAAAGCTCGGCTGCGCCGCAACTGGGCCCGCACCCGGGCCAGCAATTCCTTGGTCTTGAACGGTTTGGGCAGATAGTCGTCGGCGCCCGTATCCAGGCCGGTGATTTTATCATCCAGGTCGCCCCGGGCCGTTAGCATCAAGATGGGAACCTGGCTCACCCGGCGCACTTCCTGACAGACCTGGATACCGTCCATCAGAGGCATCATCCAGTCCAGAATCAAGAGATCGATGTTACCGTCAAAGAGTTGCATCGCCTGGCGGCCGTCGGCGGCCAGGGCCACCTCGTAGCCCTCGAGTTCAAAGACCGTTTCCAATGAGTCGCGAATCGAGTCATCATCGTCGGCTACCAGAATCTTATAAGGCTTCATCGAGCGGGTATCCAAATCTTTACGCAGGTTCCCTGCTCCACTTGGCTCTCCAGCTCCAATTTCCCGCCGGCCCGCCGCACCCAGGCCGCCACCATCGACAGGCCCAATCCCGTTCCGCCCAGGTGCCGGCTGCGCGACCGTTCCGAGCGAAAGAAACACTGCCTGACTTTGTTCAGATCTTCCCGGGGTATACCGCATCCTCGATCCTCCACTTTCAATTCGTATCCCGCTCTCTGGCGTTGCAGGGTGTGCGCCAGAGCGTTGTCGAACAGGTTGCGCAGGCTGCGAGTCCAGCCGGCGGCATTGCCGAAAATCACGCCTGGGGCCAACTCGCCCCGTAGCGACACGCGCGGGTAGCTCTCTAAAACGGAGAGCAACTCTCCGGCCAGGTCGACCACGTCTCGGGCGGGCTGGTCCAGGCGAGAGAGCGTGAGAAGGTCGTGCAGCACCTGGTCCATTCGAGTGATTTCTCGACCGATGACCTCCCAGGCCCGTTTCCGGCGTTCCGGCCTGAGCACCTCACCTTTGTGCTGCAACAACTCGGTCATGGTGGCGATGCAGGTCAGGGGCGTTTTTAGCTCGTCCACCAATCGGATCTCCAGGCTGCCGCGCAGAGGAGCGTGGGCGCAGAAATTGCCTGGCGTCACTTTGCCCCTGGCTTCTACCAGGCTCTCCAGCGGCCGGACCAGGAAGTTGGAAATCCGGCTCATCCAGTGGCAGCCCAGGGCAAGGGAGTCCAGGTCATCGTCAGTGGGAAGGAATCGCGGTGCGCTGCGCCAGCCGCATTCTCCTCGGAGCAAACCTGCAGAGACTTGATTGCCATGACCTCAGCTTAAGAGGATCGGCTTAAGGACTCTCTTTCGGGTTTCTGAAGAGTTTCTTAGGCAGCCAAATAAGTACCCCCGCGGTCAGGGCCCCCAAGGCGACGTACCAGGGAAAGGCCAGGCCGCCTCTGAGCTTCACCGCCAGCACCAAAAGGATGGCCGTCGGCATGGCCAGCAAAGCGGTCCAGCGGTCCCAACCGGCGGGACGTTCCTCACTCTGGATCAGCGCCAGGCCAAAGACGGCCAGCAAGGCGCCATAGAAGTAGGTGCCGATTTCCAACCCGAGCTGGAGGACTTCCTCGACATCTCCGGACAGCACGGCCACCAGCAACAAGAGAGTGGCGAATCCCACGGTGGCCAGGCGGGTGGCCCAGAGATAGTGTGCGGGCTCGCGATTCGGCTGAAAAGGCCGATAAAGATCGACTACAAACGAACCGGCCAGCGAAGCCAGAGCGGATTCATAGCTGGCAAGCAAGACCGAGACGACGGCGGCAATCAGCAGTCCGCACAGGCCGGCCGGCAACTGGGTCATGATGAAGTAACCGAAGATGTGCTTGGCCGAGGCGGGCAGGTTGGGGTCGGGATGAGCCTGGTAGAAGAGCCGCAACAACGTGCCGATGCCCAGGAACAGGCTGATGATAGGGATCTCGGCCAGGGCCGAGCCGATTACGGCCCGGCCGCTCTGCTGGCTGTTTTTGGCCGTCAGCATGCGCTGCACCATATCGTAGTCGGTGCCGAAAATGGCCGTATTGGTCAGGGTGGTGCCCAGCAAGGCGGCCCACAGCGTGAATTCCAAACTCGGGTCCCAGCTCAGGTCGAGCACCCGCATGGCCTCCGGCGGCGCGCTCAGCCCCCGAGTCCCGGAGAGCAGCACCAGCAAGGCGGACAAGGCTCCGACGAGCATCACCGAAACCTGCAGAACCTCGGTCCAGACCACCGCTTTGACGCCGCCCACGGCGCAGAAAACCAGTCCCACCAGAGCCACCATCACAATGGCCGTGTTCACCGGCACACCCAGGGCCAGGTGCACGATCACCGCTCCCGCTCCCAGACGCACGCCACTCATCAGCACGCGCGCGCAGAGAAAGATCAGCACGGCCACGTTGCGCGTCCAGGGTCCATAGCGGCGCAGCAAAAACTCATAGATGGAAACGACGTTGTGCCGGTAGAAAGCGGGCACGAAATAGCGCCCCACCAGGTAGCGGCCGCCGATGGCCCCCAGGGTTACCTGCAGATAAGTCCAGTTACCGGAATAAGCAAAAGCCGGGACGCCCACAAAGGTCAGTGCCGAAATTTCCGAGCCGAGCACCGAAAGCAGCACGGCCCACCAGGGGATACGACGGTCGCCTACCAGTAAATCGCGCTCGGAGTCATCCTTGCCGCCGTGACCCACCCACCAGCCGATCCCCGCCAGGCCGGCGAAATAGACGGCCAGAACCAGCAGGTCGAGCGCTCTCACGGGCGGTCCCTTTTGTCCAGGTGCTCGAGAAAGAGAATGGGGCAGCCCTGTTGAGGCGTGCTGGGCGGGACGACCGCCTGACCGGAGTGCAGTTGTTTCAACGCTCCCGGCAGACCGGCCAGGTTCCCAAAATAGCGCATCTCCCCGCGTGTATCCCAAACCAGAGCGGTGGTGCTGGTGCGGATTCCCAGCAGCCGGCACAATCCCCCGCGCGGGTCAAAGAGCACCGGCAACCTTAACTTCTGGCGCTGTAAATAGCCCTGAACCTGTTTGGCGTCATCCCCGAATTGCGCATCCAGAGCCCGCATCTCCATCTCGGGATAGCGGCGAGCCAGCTCCAGCAAGGTCTTCTCGCCGCTACGGCAGCAAGCGCAATGGCTGCACCAGGTCATCAGGACCAACGGTTTGCCGGCTCGCCGCAATTCGTCCAGGCTGACCTGGCGCCCGTCCAGTTCTACCAGTGTTTGGGCCGTGACCGCCCCGCTCAGGAGCAGCCAGAGCAGCCATTTCATGGGAGAAACTGGCGCATCATCTTGGCTTGCATCTGCTGCTGGAATTCCCCTTCGCTGACTGCCTTCAGCCCGTCCAGGCTGAAGAGAGCGTCCTCCAGGGCGGCGCTGCTGTAGTCGGTCAGCTCGGTGGTCATCATGGGCTTGCCTTCCTGGTAGAGGATCTCCTTGACCGGCTCCCCTTTCATAGCCGCCAGATAGAGCTGCACATCTCCCTGTTGAATGACCTTGATCTGGCACTGATTTTCCAGCGAGAAGTCGGAGCTGGCGTCCAGGATGGGGCACTGCAGGCGCGGCAGGTCGGCCACCCACACCTCCCGGTCCATATCGTGCTGGGAGTCACCGGCGCAGCCCGTGCTGACCATATGGCATTGCACGCGATAGTGGCGTGTGTCCAACCCGGCCACTTTTTCCACACCCAGATCCTGCACTTTATAGGTCATGGTGTAGGTGCCGCTACCCGGTTTGATGGGAGCCTCTTCGGTCTTCCTTTCCTCCATGGGGTTGCGCATTTCGCTCAGCTGCGGCCGCAGCGAACGGCTGGTGTAGATTTTCAGCTCCGAATCCAGTCGAGCCCGCTTTTCCAGGTCGCACAGAGTCAGCTCGCTCTGCTGGATTTTCATCGGGCCGGCCTGCATGACGGTGTCGATGCGCTCCCGTTTATTTTTCAAGAAGGTCGTGGTCTGCATGGACATGCCTTCCGTATCGCCATGGTTGAAGGTCACCTTCTTGGTGTAGCGCACGTCAGCATAGGCGGGGGAAAGTAGAATGGCCAGGGTCAGGATTACAAGCTTTTTCATCGGTCGCCCTTCTCGGCCCCAGCCGGGGCGGCCTTCAGTCGATGAAGACGGGCAGGCGCTCAACCAGCTGCGTTCCGTCGCCGAGTTCGCGCAGGCTCCGCCAGGTAGCCGGCAGACCCGGTTGCGAACGCGTGATTTCATCGCGCATTCCAATGGCTTCGCTATGCGCAGACGGATCGTCGACCACTTTGTGAATCAAACGCCCCGAGGGGTCGAAGGTCAGGCTCATTCCCTGAGACACTTCGCTGGCCTTGTCCTGGCCACAGCGCACTACCTCGCTGTGCACCCCTTCGACCACGGTGAAACCGTGGCCGTCCTTGAGAATGCGCTGGGCCTGAAAGCCGCCCGGCCCCAACTGGTCGAGCAACGGTTGCGCCTCGGCCAGATCGGCGGGCGGCTGGCTCCAGTTGAACTCCGGCACCATTTCCTGGGCACACTCGATGCCGGCCTTCTCAAAAGCCTGGCGCAGGATGCCCGAATTTTCACCGCCGTAGAGCAGTTGGTCGGCCCGCAGCATGGCGCCGGCCAGCTGGCTGTAGCGGGCCCGGGTGGGGCTGACCATGTGCGTGCCCAGCGTGAGCAGGTTGCCGCCGATCTCCCCGGCCTTGCCCATGTCGCCGGTCTTTTCGAAAAGCCCCGCCAGGGTGTCGTAAAAAGCGCGAGTCCACACCTGGCAGAAGCTGTGCGCTTCGCCGGTCAGCTTTTCGCGGGGTCCGTCGGCCGGCAAAGTGTTGGGGTCTATGTAGCGGAAGTCATTGAGGTGGGTGCGCAGATAATCGCGATCGTCGCGGTCGTCTTTGTTCATGCGGCGCACCGCGTAGCCGAACTCTTCGCCCATGCGCGACAGGCAGTTTTCCTTGCGCAGATCGCCGCCGGTTTCTTTTAAGATGGCCTCACGATTGGCCGGCCGCGACAAGGTCAACAGCATGGCCGCGCAGTCGCCGAAAGCCTCGTGATAGGCCTTGGTTTCGCGATCGAAGGTGCGTCCGAACTCCGGCTTGAGTCCGTCCAGAATAGCGTGACCGGTTTCATGAGAAACCACGTCGGCTGACTGGGAGGTCTGCACGCGCCGGCCCAGGGCTTTGGAGTCAAAGTAATAGAAGCTGAGGGAGCCGTAGGAGCGTTGGTAATAGGCATTGGCTCCCTCACCGGCGTGCGGGCCCACCCCCAGAGTCTCGCCTTCAAAAGCCCAGGGTAGCGTGCGCTGAGCATAACCCTCGAAGAGATCAAGGGTCTTTTGCGAGCTGACGAAGGCCTGGACCTGGTCGAACTTGCGGCTTTCCGGCCCGTACAGATAGTTGCCCTGGCTGTCGGCCGAGGCCTTCATGACTTCTTGATCCCAGACCCCTACTCGGGGACCTTCCAGGCGGCGGCCGATCTTGCTGATCTCGATGGTGTCTTCAATGACGGGACCCACCATAGAATCTTGCGAATACGTCTTCACTTTAGACAGGGCCGGGGCCTGGGCTGCATAAGCAATTTTCACGCTCGCAGTATATTTTCAGAAATGACCACAAAGGTTGTAGAACTATGAACTTATGATATGATACCCGAGCTTTTCAGAAACGAGGAGGGTATCGGACCATGGCATCCAGCATCGGACAGGGTGGAAACTACTTCAGCCAGATCAATCAGCAAGTCGCCAAAGGCCCGGATTCCAAAACGGCCGAGAACCTCCATCATACCGGCGGAACCGCCAACACCCAGCGCAAGACCATCGTCAATAAAAAGGGCGTGGAGCAGGAAGAAGGCTTCACCTTCAGTGATGCCGCCAGGAAGTCGCTGCAGGCTTCCCACCAGGAGCACATCGAGGGCCACGAGCACGAACTGGCCGCCCACGCCGGACTCCAGGAGCTAGAGCCGGAGAACAACGAAGACCACGAACTCAAGACCAGGCGCGGTCACGAGCGCGATCAAGAAGAAAAGGCCGAGAAGGCCAGGGCCGGCGCCACCATGCTCCCCGACGGGTTCGTGCGCATTCGCAACGATCAGGGAGTCGAATCGGTGCTGGCCCCTGACCAGGTGGATGCCCTGAACACCCTGGATGGCAACATGGAGAAGGTTTGCGGTCGCCTGCTGGGCGACATCCCCGAGTCTAACCTGGAAGCCGCCGAGCGCGTGCTGGATAACCAGATGAAAACCGATCAGAAGCAGGTGGCCAGGCTCAAGCCCGTGCCCGAAGCCCAGGACGCCGGCCGCATGGAACTCAAGTCCGCTTCCTACCTGGGCGGTCCCCTGGACATCCGCGAGCCCGGTAACGACCGCGGCCAGCCCATGACGTTGGAATTCTCCCAGAACGACGCCGACCTGGCCGCCGCTCACCAGCAGTAGGCTTACTTCAGGCGGCGCAAGACACTCACTCGAGCGCCCCTGGAGGTCAGGTGATACTGGCGCAGAGCCAGTTCCCCGTTTTTCTCGCGCACCCACAGCTTCACTTTAAAGCCTTTGGCTCCGTCGGCTTCGGCGGTGGGAGCGAGCCAGTCGCTGGTTCCCGTGAATTCCGCGGGACTCTTGAGCAGCGGCTCTTCAAAGCTCAACAGAACCTGGAGCACCCAGGCCACCGCCAGTTCCTGGTCGAGCCGGGCGCACATGGTCCCGGTGGCCTGATTGGGGCTGGTGTATGCGCCATCCAGGTAAACGGCCTTGAGCTGGTTCTCGACTCCCACCACGGCCAGCTCCGGAAAGCTGTCGGGATTGTGCAGAACCACCATCTCCCGCGGTAGCCCGGCCGCTTCCACCACCTTATAAACGTCCTCAGCCGGAGGAGCCGCCCACACCCAGACCGATAGTCCCAGCACCAATATCCAGGGCTTCATCCAAGACTCCTATTCCGCCAGCTCGGCCAGTTCGGCCCAGCGCTCCATCTGCGTTTCCAGGTCCGCCTTCAGTTTCTCCAGCTCCTCGTGAGCCTGGCGAACGGCACCATAATTGGTACCCTGGCTGGCCAGAACTTCCTCTAATTCGAGCTGGCGAGTTTCCGCCCCGGCGATGCTCACTTCCAACTGCTCCAGCTCACGCTTTTCCTTGAAGGAAAGCTTGCGCGCCCGCACCGGCGCATGATCCACCACAATCGCCTTCCTGGCGGGCGCCACGTCAGTCACCGGCGCCGGTTTGTCCTGAGCGTAGTCCGAATAGCCGCCCAGCACGCGCCGCGGCTGCGCACCCCCCTCAAAAGCCAGCAACTGGTCCACGCAGCGATCCAACAAGTAGCGGTCGTGACTGGACACCAGCAGGGAACCCGGATACTGATCCAGGTAATCCTCCAGACAGGATAGGGTCGGGATGTCCAGGTCGTTAGAAGGTTCGTCCAGGAAGAGCACATTGGGATTGCTCATCAGCACCTGTAAAAGATAAAGACGGCGCCGCTCACCGCCCGAAAGCCGGCCCACCAGTGTATGCTGTAAACGGCCGCTGAACAAAAAACGCTCCAGCATCTGGGCGGCCGTGAGCACCTCGCCGTTGGCCAGCGGAATGCTCTCGGCCACCTGACGCAGCGAATCGATCACTTTGAGGTTGGGGTCGAGCTGGCGGTTTTCCTGATCGAAATAGCCCAGTTTGACGGTCGAACCGATCTCCAGGCTGCCGTTGTCCGGCTGCAGTCGCCCCGCCAAAATCTCCAGCAGGGTGGTCTTACCGCTGCCGTTCGGACCCACGATACCCAACCGCTCGCCCGGTTCCAATATCAGGTCCAATTTCTCGAAGAGGCGCTTCTCCCCGAATTTCTTGGAAAGCCCCTGAGCCACCAAAACCTTCTTGCCCAGGCGGGCGGAGCCCAGGCCGATTTCCAGGCCTTCTGGCTTCTTCTGGTGCTCGGGCTTCAGCTCATAGGCGCGCTCGATGCGAGCTTTCTGCTTGGTAGCCCGGGCCCGCGGACCGCGCCTCAGCCACTCCAGCTCGCGCCGCCACAGGTTGGCTCGTTTGGCCTGGCTGGCTTCAGCCAGCGCTTGCAATTCGGACTTCTTCTCCAGGTAGCGGGCGTAGTTGCCCTGGTAGCAGGTCACTTGAGCGTCCTCGATTTCGAGGGTGCGGCTGGTGATTCGATCGAGAAAGTAACGATCGTGGGTAACCATGACCACCGCCCCGGCGTAGCCGCGCAGGTAGCCTTCCAGCCAGTCGATGGAATCGGTGTCCAGATGGTTGGTGGGCTCGTCCAGCAGCAACACGTCGGGCTGCCGGGTGAGCGCCTGGGCCAGGGCCACCCGGCGGCGCTGGCCGCCCGATAGTTGGTCGATGGGAAACTCGCGCAATGCGCCCAGACCCAACTGGGTGATGGCGATGTCGGCGCGCACCTGCAGCTCAAAAAAGCCGGCATTCTCCAGGGAATGCTGCAGCTCGCCCAGACGGCGCATGTCCTGGCCGGCCTCGGCCACTTTTTCATACTCATGCCACAGGGCCAGCACTTCAGCTTGCGACTGGTAGACGGCCTCAGCTACCGTCAGATGACCTTCGACTTGCGGTGCTTGCGGCAAATAGCCGACGCGATAGCCTTCAGCCACCCAGACAGTTCCCTTATCGGGCTCCACCAGGCCGGCCATGACCTTGAGAAAGGTGCTTTTGCCGCAGCCGTTGACGCCGATCACGCCCAGCCGGTCGCCCGCCTGCAACGTCAGATCCACGTTTTCAAAGAGGTTTTGGCCCTGGATCTGCTTGCTGATGCCTTCCAATCTTAGCATCTACTCGGCGTAGGCCACCACTTCGATTTCCACCAGGGCCGCCTTCGGCAGGCCGGCCACGGCCACCGTCGAGCGGGCCGGGGGATGGTTGGGGAAGTGTTTACCGTAGACCTCATTCATGGCCGCGAAATGGTCCATGGTGGTCAGAAAAACGGTGGTTTTTACGACCTTGCTCAGGTCGCTGCCGGCCGCGGCCAGCACCGCCTGCAGATTCTTGAAAACCTGTTCGGTCTGGGATTGTACGTCGCTGCCTACCAGCACGCCCTGGGCCGGGTCGAGGGCCACCTGTCCGGCTGAAAAGACCATATTGCCCAGCCGGATGGCCTGACTGTAGGGGCCGACCGCGGCCGGGGCTTTATCCGTGTGAACGACTTGATGCATAAGGATCACCAACTTCCTGCAAAATACGGCGGGCCTCGCGCAGACTGTCCGCATCGTCCACGTTGAAGCCGAGCTCGGCGTAAGGCGTTTCGATGCCGGCGCAGCGCACACCGAAGATGCCCTGGCCGGCTTTCTCCGCGCGGGCCACCGTCAACCTGCCCAGCCCGTAGTTGAGCAGATTGCCCCAGCCCAGACAACCGGCCAGCTTGAACATGTTTTTACGGGCCTGAGTGAGTCTCTCCATGGCCGCGCGCATGCGCTGCATGACCTCGGGGCGCAGCATCATCACGCCGCTGCCGCAATATGTGCCGTCCTGCAGGCGCGCCCAGGTGTGAGCCAGGCGCGGATATTTCCGAAGCGAGTTCTCCTGACGCAGATAGCAGTACCACAGGCTGGCCTCGGGGCGCAGACGGCAGCGCTGCAAAAAATCGTCGAGAGCTTCCCCCGGTAGGAAAGGCAGGTCGCCGCAGCAGACCAGCACCGGTTCATGACTTTCCTGGCAAGCGTTGACACCGGCTTCGAAAGAGCCCATCAGTGTCTCCTGACCGGGAACCCAGGCGTCGACGCCCTCCCAGTGGCGGTCTCCCCCCACCAGTACGATGCGTGTCAGGCCCTGGGCCGCGCGCAAGCCCTGCAGCGTGCGCCAGGCCAGCGGTTGTCCGCCCACCCGCACCAGGCCTTTGCTACCCGCTGTGTCACCGCTTTCCAGAGTGAGTTTGCCCACCGGCCCGCCGGCCAGCAAAACCGCTTTCACAAGCGGCTCACACAGGTGACCTGAGCGGCCACACAACGGCATTTCCAGGGTTCCACCGCAGCCTGCACTTGCTCCAGGTTACCGCCCCAGCAACTCACGGTGGAACCGCTGCCGCACAATAAGGTCGGTCCCAATTCGCGCAGAGCCTGGCGAATCTCCGCCAGTTGCGGTTGCACTTGCTCGGCGGCCGGTTCCAAATCGTTGCCCAGCATGATATCCAACGGAGCCCACTGAGCGGCGCCGAGGTAAGGCAAGCTGGCCGCTACTTTGCCGGCGGCCGGACGCCAGCGGGCTGTGTCCCAGGCCCGGTAGACCGCACCGGTGGGGCAGAAGAAAGGAGGTAGAATCAGCACTAACGAGCGTGCAGGTAAAGCGGGCAGCGGCTGCAACCGGTCTCCCCGCCCGGTGCCTCGGGCCAGGCCGCCGCGCACACTGAAGGCCACGTCGGCCCCCAGGGGAGCAGCCAGTTTCTCCAGCTGCTCGAGGGAGAAGCCCAGGCTGTGCGACTGGTTGACTCCGTACAAAAGAGCGGCCGCGTCGGCCGACCCGCCGCCCAGGCCGCCTCCAGCCGGGATGCCTTTGAACAGCTCGATTTCCAGCGGTAGCGGGCGTCCGGAGGCCTGTTCCAGGGCGCGTAACGCTCGTATGACCAGATTGTCTTCGCCCACCGAGATGTCCAGGCCGGTTACTTCTCCGCCCAGGCGCAGGTTGGTGACCGGGGCGTCCCGCCAATGCAGTTCGTCGGCCAGATCCAGGGTGGCAAAGAGACTGTCCAACTCGTGGTAGCCTCCCGGCAAATCGCCGAGAACCTCGAGTGCGAGGTTGATTTTGGCTGGGGCCAGCATGGCTCAGGGCGTGATGGCGGTGCGATTGTTGGGAGTGAGCAGCAGCTTACCGCGCGCCTGAATGACCTGGCGGGCGAATTGCGCCAGTTCTCCGGCCTGTTCTTTGGGAATGAGCGCCTCGTTCATGACCAGGCGGCTGTAGTAAAAGACTTCACGCCCTTCACCGCGGGCCGTGGCAAAGTAGCTCCCGAAGGGGCTGTTGATCTGCACGGTGGCCGGCAGTTCGCTGATATCCGCGTTTTGCGGTAGATGCAGGCGCAGGCGCACGTCTTCGCGCCAGGGGTGGTCGAGCCGGATGGGCTGGGTGCGCGTGCCGGTTCCCTCCGCCAGACCCATCATCTGGGGGTTGACGCGTACCGGCATGACCATGGCCAGCTTGTTGCCCATGCGCACCGTGTAGTCGGGCACGGCCACGGTGGCCGCGAAGTCGATCGGTTGTCCCTGGCGGGCATTGAGGTTGAAATATTTATCGAGCACGCGGGCGCGTGACCCGTATTTAGAAGCAATGCTATCGAAGAGGCGGGTCAACTGCTGGTCACGCTGTTCCTTACCGCTGTCGAGCAACTCCCGGCTGGCTTCCCGGTAGGCCGCCCCCGAGGCGCCGTGCTCCACTGTATTGAAGCGGAGTTCCAGGCGGCCTTTGTCGTCCAGGCGGGCTTCCACCTGAGTCTCCACCCGGTTGGCGTCGGCGGCCGTCGATTGCAGGCGTTCAAAGGGATGTTGGTCGTCGCCGGCCAGCAAGGCCGAGCCGCCCTGATAGCCGGAGGGGGGAGCCTGATCGAACTCGAGAGGGTGGCGCGGATCGATCCACCAGCTTTGCGTGCCTTGTTGGACTTGTAAAAGTAGCGTGTCCACGCGGTTGAACCGAGGTAGTTCCGTCTGCACCTGTTCGGGTGGGAGTTCGAAAGCCAGTACCGGTTGCACGGTGAAGCCGGCGGCGCGATACATGCTGGTCAACAGCACCGCCGCGTCGACGGCGTTGAGCACCTGTTCATCCACCAACAGTCCGGCTTTGTTGGGACGCAAATCATCCAAAGAACCCGAGATAAAGCGCTTATGGGTGGCCCATGTGCCGATATCGATGAGTTGCTGCGTCGGCGCGGAGCCGGCGGTCAGCAGGCGCTGCGTCTGGGCTTGCACCGCCCCGGTGGTTTCGCAACTGGCTTCGAAGCTCTGGTTGAACCAACTGCGCAATTGTCCCCAACTGTCGAAGTTGCTGGCCTCCAGGCGCTTCATCTGGGTCAACAGGGCCGGGCCGGAGGCTTCCTGATTGAGCGGGGGGCTTTGGACAATTTTGTAGACGGTGCTGTCGATGCCGTTCAGGCTGGTCTTCTCGGGCACCAGGTTGGTGTAGCCCGGTGTAGCGAAATGCACGGTCGTTCCGGTGGGCACATCCACCTGAAAGCGGCTCTCGACCATGGGCTCGGGGTTCTGCACGTAGCTGACTCCCCACCATTTGCCGCCCGGATAAGGCTTCTTCTTAGTGCGAATACGGTATTCCACGATGGAGTTGGGGGTTACGCCCGGGTAGCGAATGACCAGTCGGCGCATGTTCTGGTTGGTCTTGCTCTCACCGGGTTCGAAGACGGCTTCGTCGACGATGGCCGATCTGGGGACCTCCAGCACCCGCCCGTCGGGCAGGATGGTGCGGGCCAGGTCGACCTCCACTTTTTCCAGGTCGGAGCGGTAGACGCGCAGCAGATCTTTGTGATCCTCCACGCCGGCCGGAGTGAAAACCTTGACGACGTCGTGTTCGTCGTATTCGGTGGAGCCGTCGGCGGAGACGCGAAAAGTGACTGCGTCACTGAGGAAAATGGCGTTGGATTCGGGATACTGACTGGCTCCCGGGCTGTTCAGGTATTTGGACTCGACCGGCAACACCGCATCTTTGGGTATGTCCTGCGCGGGCGCAAATTGACCCAGGGTCATGGCGACCAGGGCCACCGAGACGAGTCTTTTCATACAGTTACTACCTCTTCCACAGTCAGGGGATAATAACATGCAACTTCGTGAGAGGATTCCAACTCCTGCATTGGCGGTCTTTGCTGCCAACAAACCGATTGGGCTTTCCAGCAGCGGGGAGCAAAGACGCAGCCGCCGGAGGTTTTTTGTTCGGCCCGAATTAACGGGACGGTCCGAGAACTGCCCGGGATCGAAGAGACGAGGTTGGCTGTATAGGGGTGTCGCGGTCTTTGACAGACTTCTTCCGCCGGCCCCAGTTCGACCATCTGGCCCAGGTACATAACCGCCACCCGCGAGCAGATCTGGCGAATCACGGCCAGGTCATGGCTGATAAAGAGGATGGTCAGGTTGAGGTCACGCTGCAGATCGGCCAGCAGATTGAGTACTTGCGCCTGAATGGACACGTCCAGGGCCGAGACGGCTTCATCGGCCACCACCAGGTCGGGCTCGCTGGCCAGAGCCCGGGCGATGGCGATGCGCTGGCGTTGTCCGCCCGAGAATTGATGAGGAAAGCGATTGGCGTGTTCGGCCAGCAGACCGACTCGTTGTAGTAATCTGTCCAGCCAGCCCTGGGTGGCCAGGGCGTTGACCTGGCGCGGCTCCAGCACGGTCTGAGCCACCGTGCGCCGGGGGTTGAGGCTGGAGTAGGGATCTTGAAAGACCATCTGAGCGCGCCGGCGGAATTTCTGCAGGTCAGCGCCCCTCAGTTGGATGACGTCCTGCCCCCCGAAGAGGATCTGCCCGCCCGCCGGCTCCACCAGACGCAAAATGGCGCGGGCCGTGGTGCTCTTGCCCGAGCCGGATTCCCCCACCAGCCCCAGCGTTTGGCCCCCGGCCAGGGTGAAGCTGACCTGGTCGACGGCTCGGAACTTGCCGTAGCTTACGCTTAGATCTTTAACCTCCAGCAGATTCAAGGGCCGCCTCCTTTTCTATCAGCCAGCAGCGCACGCCCTCGAGCATAGGAGCGGGCTGAGAGGCGCAACGGTCCAGTCGCTGCCCGCAGCGCGGCTGAAAAGGGCAGCCCGGCAGCGGTTCGTGCAAACTGGGCGGCGTGCCCGGAATCGACGGCAATTTCCCGATGGGCCGGTCCAGCCGGGGAATCGAATCGAGCAGGCCGCGCGTGTAGGGGTGGCGCGGATTCGAAAAAAGTTCCTCGCAGGTGGCCGTCTCCACGACCTGGCCATTGTAGCAGACGGCCACTCGATGAGCGACTTCTTCCACCACCCCCAGGTCGTGGGTGATGAGCAATACGGCCATGCCTACTTCGTCCTGTAAAGATCGCAGCAACCGCAGGATCTGCGCCTGCACGGTCACGTCCAGGGCGGTGGTGGGCTCGTCGGCGATGACTACCGAGGGCCGGCAGCACAGAGCCATGGCGATGACCACTCGCTGGCGCATGCCGCCCGACAACTGGTGGGGATAGCTGTCAAAAACGCGATCCGGCTGGTTCAGCCCGACCCGGGACAGCCAGGCCAGCGCTTCCAGGCGTGCCGAGGTAGGGTCCTTGCCCTCATGAATCTGCAGAGGTTCCATCACCTGCTCTCCGATTTTCAGGACCGGATTGAGGGCCGTCAGCGGATCTTGGAAGATCATCGAGAGCTTATGGCCCCGCAGTTTTCGCCACTCTGTCTCGGACTGCCTGAGCAAAGGCTTACCCTCAAAGAGCAACCGATCGGCCTGGACCCGTGCCGGCGGATCGATCAAGCCCATGACGGCCGACGAAGTCACGCTCTTGCCCGAACCCGACTCTCCCACCAGCGCCATGGTTTCGCCCGGAAGCAATTGAAAGCTCACCCCCCGCACCGCTTCCAGCCAGGTCTTGCGATAGGGGAAGGCCACCGACAGATTGTCGACCAGCAAAACAGGTTCCACCCGCACTGCTTCGAAACCGCCCCAACCATGTCCCTTACCCTCGAAGAACTTTCCCGGCGATTGCTGGTGCCGTTGCGCGGCGATCCGCAAGCTCGGGTGGATTCCGCTTGCCCGCTCGAGTCTCCGCGCCCGAACGCGATCTGTTTTTGCGAGAAGGCTAATCAGGTCAAATTTGGCCCTTCCGATGTCGGAATTTTAATCGCGCCCGGACCGCCGGAAGGCGACTGGAACGTGCTGCTTTCTACTAACCCGCGCGTCACTTTTGCCCAGGCGCTGCGTCTGCTCTATCCCGAACCCGCTCTGGAGCCGGGAGTGCACGAAACGGCCTGGGTCGAACCGTCTGCTCAGGTGCATCCGAGAGCCCGCGTCGGCCCGCTGTGTTTGGTCGAGGCCGGCGCGGTTGTGGAAGAAGGCGCCGAACTGGTGGCTCAGGTGACCCTGGGTGCGGGCTGTCGCGTGGGTGAAGGCAGCAAACTCTGGCCCGGCAGTTCGTTGGCCGCCGGTTGCGCCATCGGCAAGCACTGTGTTCTGGAGCCGGGGGCGCGCGTGCTGGCCGGTTCGTCCCTGGGGGATGCCGTCTGGCTGGGCTCCCGGGCCGTGGTCGACGGGGCCGCCCTGGCCACGGGTATCAAAGCTGACAATCAGATTTACGTCGGACCCGGCTCCCAGATCGGTCCCCATGCCCTGCTGATCTCGCAATCGTGCCTCGGACCCAATACCCGGATGGGCGCCTATTCGCTGGTGGCCGCTCAGGGAGCTGTGCTGGGAGAGGTGGAAATTGGACCTCAGGTCCAGATCGCCGGCCGCTGCGTGATCGCCGAATCGGTGCCCGAGAAAGGCTCGGCCTGGGCTGGTGACCCGGCCGTTCCCTACAGCCTCGAAATGCGCAACCGCGCCCTGCGTCTCAAAGCCCTGCCCGTCTACCTGCAACGAACTCGGCGTAGTTGATTAAGAGGGCGATGACGAAACCCCTGGAAAGGTAAGCTTATGAACGTCGGTGAGATTATGCATAAAGGGGTGATGACCGTGCAGCGGTCCACCAGCCTTCAGGAAGTCAGCAGCTTTTTCATCGAGCACGGCATCACCGGCTCGCCGGTGGTGGACGATGAGGGTGTGCCCGTTGGTGTCATTTCGATGAGCGATCTGACGGCCCACGCGGCCGGTTTGGACAAACCCAAGGACAGCGGCTATTTACGGCACCTCTGGCACGATGATCCACCGCAGTTGGCCGACCTGACTTTTGCCGGCGACGTCACCGCCGGGGATGTGATGACCGAGTTTCTGATCCGTGTCGATGCCCGGGCCGAGGTGCGCGAATTGCTGGAGTTGATGAAGTCGGCTCGCCTGCACCGGGTCTTCGTGACCGACCAGGACAAGCTGGTGGGCATTGTGACTACGCTGGATCTGGTGATGTTGCTCGATCGGCTTCTAGCCGAGAAGTCGGTAAAGAAATAAGCGACTGCCACAGTTCGTCCTCGGGTGCCGGGGCCTGACGGCCGGAATCTAACAAGACTTTGCTGTAGAGTTCCGGACTGGAGTCCCAGCGGCCGCCGTCGCCGATCACCAGAAACCCATCGTTTTCGGCCGTGCTCAGAGTGGCCAGGCGGTGCAGGGGGCGGCCTCCATAGAGGTGCCAGGAGCCATCCTGGGTCAGCAGCAAGACTCGCTGTTCCGGCAGGGGATAGACCCCGCTGAACCAGGGTTCACCGAAGCGTATCCACTCGAAGCTACCGTCGTCCAGGCGCCAGCAGCCGCACTCGCGGCCGGCGCAGGCCAGCGCCAGACCGTGCCCGCTGGTGATCTGCAAATGCGGCAGGTCCTGAGGGTGAAAGGGCTGAGAAGGACCCAGCGAGCGGCCCTGCGGCACGCTCCACAGCGAGATGTCGCCGGAAGCCTCGATGCCCAGTAGAGCCTTGCCGTCCTCGCTGAGACTGGCTCCCACCAGGCCGGGCAGCTCCCAGGCTCCACGCAAGCTATCCAACTCCAGGTTCCAGGCTTCGGCTCGCCGGGGTGCGACCAGCACCACTCCTGTGGAGGAACTGTAGAGCAGCCAGCACCAGCCGGTGCTGCCGGGGACCTGGCGGCGCAGGTTGCCCTGGCCATCGCGCACTTGCACCGCCCCCGAAGCATCGGCTTCCAGCCAGCCTTGCGGCAACAACAAGGTGGGGCCGCTACAGGGATAGAGGCGATTGCTCTCGGGTATCCAAACCGTGCTGCCGCCCTGTCCGTCGTGCCAGCTCAGCAGTTGCCCGTTGGAACTGAATTGCAGGTCATGCGGTGCGCCCGGCAGCGCCGGAGCGGTGCGCCAGCGCGACCAGTGGTCGGCGTCGCGCCGCCAGATTTCCAGCCGTTGACCGCCCCTGTCCGTAAAAGCAAAGGAACGTAAACGGCCACAAACGGCCCGCAACTGGGGAACCTCGGCGGGGATCGGCACGGTCCCCTCGCCGATCTGATATTCCTGGCCGCGGCGAGCCACCAGCACCTGGCCCAGCGCGGCCAGCGGACCGCCGGGCTGCGCTTTGCCGCGCCGCAAATCCCAGGGAATGCCTTCCACCAGCACGGTCTGACCGACCAGTTGCTGGCGCACGCGCGGCTCACTGCGCAAGGGAGCGGGCAGATGGCCCAGCGTCTGACCGGTAGCCAGGTGGCGAATGCCCAGGTGGGCCCCCAGCGTCCAGGCCGCCAGCCCATCCGGACCCAGCAGCCAGCGACCGGTCCCCGATTCGGTCACCAGCGGTCCGGGCACGACCGTGCTGGCCCGCAGTCCTTCGGGCGCCACTTCCACCAGACGGTAAGATCCGCTTCCATCACCCACCATCAGGCGGTCCGCGCCCAACCAGCCGAGAGCCGACACGCCTTCCAACTGGGTTTCCAGGCAATGGGAATGGCCGGATTCCAGATCCACCACGGTGAGGCCGCCCTTTTCACAGAGACTGGCCAGATAGAGCCCATCGGGGGAAAAGCGTAGCTGCAGAATCCGCTGAGAATGGGCTGCGTGGTGATAGCTTTGGGTGCGTTCCAAATCCATGAGGGTAAGAAAACTGTCGCTATAGCCGCACACCGCCAACCAGCGTTCCTCCGGACTAAAAGCGGCCTGCGCGCAGACCGTTTCAAACTGATGCACGATGCGACCGGAGACGCCGGAGACCAGGCGATTGCCCACCACCAGCCGGCGCCCGCGCGGCCCCAGGTGGCACCAGCGCTCCCCGGGGAGTTCCAGCAGCACTTTGCCGCTGCGGCTGCTGCCCAGGCGGGTGGTGGTGCCGCTCAACAGAAACTGGCGCGCGCCCAGTTGAGAGCCGTCACCGATACCGGTGTAGTCTTTGAGCAGGTGGAAATCCAGGCTGCCCTGGTGCAGAGGAGTGCTGTCCCACAGGCAGGCGCGCCCCTCACCCCAAGTGAGCAGGCGATCCTGGCTGAGCCGCAGGCCTTGCAGGCGCGGGTGGCCGTGCCAGACCCCCAGCGGGCGAGCGCCGCGCACCTCCCAGAAATGCAGCCCGGCCTGCTGCGTACCCACCGTGGCCAGGATTAAACCATCGGGGCGAAAGGCTAAATCTTGAGTATAGGGATGGCCGGCCCGAATGACCAGCCGCTCACTCACCAGCGATGACCGTGGCTTGACCCTCCAGGACTTTCTTCCAGGAGTCGCCTTGTTGCAATTCGATGACCGTGCTCACCAGCGATTGGCCTTTGACTCCCGGCTCGGCATCGCCCAACTGCACGCGAATGCGCGAGCCGACGGGAACGGGGCGGCGGAAACGCACCGACTGCTCCACGTAAACGGTGCCCCGGCCCAGCGCTTCGACCAGGCAGCCGCTGATGAACGAGGCCACCAACATGCCGTGGCAGATGCACTGGCCGTATTTGGTGGTGCGGGCAAACTCGGCGTCCAGGTGGACCGGATTGTGGTCGCCCACCAGGTCGGCGAAAGCACGCACCTGCTCGGGACCGATGTAGAATTCTTTGACGAAGCTCATTACATTTCGGGGGCGAGCACCAGTTGCCGGCGCATGGCCCCGATGGCTCGATTCATCTGCGAGAGCACGGTGCCCAGCGGTCGTTGGAAGGTATTGGAAATCTCGGCAAAGGTCATACCTAAGTATTCGTGCATCAGCACCACTTGCTTCTGCTCTTTGGTGAGATTCTTGAGAGCATTGAGCAACCAGGCGCGGTCCAGTTCGTGATCGAGCGTCAGGGTCGACAGCAGCCATTCGGCTTTTTCCAGCGGGGTGGTATGCACCACTTGACGCTGCTTATCGCGGGCCAGATTACGGGCGATACGGTATAGATAGGCGGCGAAATGCCCTCGCGGATCGTAGCGATGCAATGAGGTCAAGAGACGAGAAAAAGTCTCCTGACAGAGATCCTCGGCCCAGGTGCGGCCTACTTCGCCAGCCAAGAAAGTCAGCAGCTTCTTGGCGTGACGGCGATAGAGTTCTTCAAAAGCCTGTTGGTGGCCGGCCAGATAAGCGCGCACCAGTTCGTCGTCGTCGGTCTCCTCCATCAGGACGGCACCTCCGCGTCCGGAGGGGAGGCCAGGGCGCCCAGAGCGCCGGCAAACTCGCCGTTGGTGAGGAAATAAGCTTTCAGGCCCAGCAGACCACTGACTTCCGCCAGCACAGCCTCAAGCGCCGGGTTATTGCGCAAAGTGGAGCCACCGAAGACAAGCCGGTCCAGCCCCAGGTGGCGGGCGTGGCCTCCGGCGATCAGGGTCACGTTTTCGCCTACCAGCCGCATGATGGCGGCGGCCACATCCTCGCGCGGAGGGGGGGAAGTCTCTTGACGACCCATGCGACCGAACGAGGCCGCCGTCAAATCACCTTTGAGCGGCCGGTCGGGATCCGAATAGATGTCGCGCACCAGCAAATCCACGCTGTCCCGGCTGCCCTGAGCAGCCAGCGCGCAGGTGTCGGCGAAGCTGTTTTCCTGCAGCAAGGCCGCCCCCAGGCCCAGGATGGTTCCGCCGCCCAGGGCCGTGCCGCCCAGGCGGCGCACGTCCTGGTGATCCACCAGCATGACCGAGGTGCCGGTTCCCAGCGAGACCAGCAGATAGGTGTCGGTTTTCTGACGGCGCGGCAACAGGTGGTTGGCGCCCGTTCCCCAGGCGGTGAACTCGTTCACCTGCACGGCTCGCCCATCCAGGCGGGAAGCCAACTGAGCGGCCCCGCCGCCGGTCAAGCCCAGCACCTGCGGCTGCAGTCTGTGGACGGTTTCCACCACCTGGTCATAAGCACTGCGGCCGAGCAACTCGTAGCGGACCGCCCCGGACCCGCCGCGAAAGGCCAATTTAGTCAGGCTGGACCCGACGTCCACCCCAATGCGTAGCTTGCTGCGTGATCTGCTCGCGGCCATATCGAGCATGAGTTTTCCGGGGCGGGCAAGTGTTCCCTTCCATCTGGAGAGAGGTTTACAAAGCCACCGGGAACCGATGGGGTCAGGATCGGTTACACTGAGGCGTATGAGAGCTAAATTGTCTTTGCTTGTACTCGTGTTGCTGACCTTTGTGGGCGGCTACAGTCTCGGATCCGCTGCGGTGGAACCATACCAGGTCACCATTAACGGCCATCCTTCCAAGCTGAAGGTCGGCCGTGACAAGGACGCGCTGATTGTGCCGCTGGCCGTGCCCGTCACCAGCGACCGGGAGGATTGGAACATCTCGCTGCTGCGCGACGAGAAGGCTCATAAGCTGGACGTAAAAATGACTTCGGTGAAGCGCAAACTGCGCGGCGATACGGATTGCTACTACTGCGCCGCCACCGGCAATTGCACTCAGGACTATCCGGCCGGTTCCGGCGTCAACTACGCGGGAGCTTGCGAATACATCTGCAGCGGCACGGGTGTCTGCGTACATTGTGGTGGCACCGGTAAGATATAGTCTTCTTTGCTTCTGGCTGGTCTGTCTCTGGCTATCGGCAGGAGCCGAGACTCTCTGGGATTATCTACAACAGGCGCGGCCGGAGTTAGCCCGGCAGCGCCTGCGTTCCTTTACCCCCCTGCAGCGGGCCCAGTTGGCTTACGCGGCGGGTGAGACGGGCGAGGCCTGGCGCCTGATCCGCCAACTCGAGAAGAGCTACCAACCGGGCCAGCAGCCGCCGGAGTTCTTCTGGGTGCGCGCTCAGTTATTGCGCAACGATCAATGGGAGCTGGCGGAAAAGAATCTGCGTGGTTTGCTCGAACTGAAGTGTTCTCGGGAACTGCGCCTGGGAGCGCTCAGCCTGCTGGCCCAGGGCGCCGCCGAGCAGCATCAGGAAGCCCAATCCCAACAATATTGGGCTGACGCCACCCAGCAGGCCTCCTTGCTGCAAGACCATGAAGTGGCCGCCCTCATTCGCCTCGGCCTGATTCAAGCCAACCTGCACCTGCAGGCCAATCGGCCCAACCAGGCTCTAGCCGGTCTGCTTACGACCCGCACCCTGGCCACCCGCAGCCACTTTCCCGCACTGGCCTGCCTGGCCGACTTGAAACTGGCCGAAACCGATATGGAATTGGCCGACTGGCAGGCCTTCCCCACCCACTGCCTGCGCAGCCTGGAGCAGGCGCGGGCCTGCCCCGAACCGTGGTTGGTGGAAAAGATCTGCACTTTCTGGGTCGATCAACAACTGGCGCGCCGTTCCGAGCCGCGCGCAGTGGGTCACTGCGTGACCAGCCTGGAAGCGGCCCAGGAATGGTTTCAAGGGGAAGCTCGTCTGGCGGTGACGCGCCAACTGGCGCGGGCCTACTCGCTGGGCCTGAACGAACGGGTCAAAGGCTTACGTCTGTTGGACTCGGCTTTACGCCAGTGCAAGCAACCGCGACTGCGCGTGCGTATTCTGGCGGAACGCTTCAGCCAGATCAGCCCGGGCGACAAACTGGCTCGCCGCACCGCCCTGCTGGAGTTGAACGGGGCCCTACAAAAGCTGGGCGACCTGCAACCCGAGGATCCTATTCTGCGCACTCTACCGCGTCACGGCGGCCTGGCCGCGCTGGCCGAGACCTACCTGCCCGACGACCCCGGGAAAGCCGAGGAAACCTTTCGCAAGGCGGAAACGGCGGCGGCCACGCCGGCCCGGCGTCTGGAGGTGGTCAACTACGAGTTGACGCGCTACACGGCCGTCCAGGCCATGCCGTTGGCTCGCAAAACCCTCACCCGCCTGCTGGAGATGCTCAAAGCGGCTCCGCTGGACCAGGAGACTTCTCGTATCGTGCGCTCGCAGATGTTCGCCCTGCGTAGTGAAGCCAGCCAGTTCAAGCGCCTGCTGCTGGTGGACGACATCCGGCCGGCTCCCGAGTCGCCTTCCACCATCGTGCTGACTCAGTTACTGCGCGAGCAGGCGCTGCAGTCGCGGCTGGAGCGCAACATTTACGACCGCATCCGGCTGGCTCAAAATTACAAGGAATCCTGCGAGGCCTACCAGGCGCGCGCCGAGCTGCTCCTGGCGCAAGGACGTTGGGGCGAGGCCATTCTGGCCTTGGAACGGGTGCAGCAGTCGGCCAAAGTGGGCGGCTGGCCCTTGCGCCAGGCGCTGGCCCAGCGCATGATGGCCGACGCCTTCTGGACCATGGGGCGGGCCCGGCTGGCCATCGAGGCGGAGAAAACCGCCGAGCAACTCTTCGCCGCCAGCCCCAATGCCCGTGATCAGCGCTCCGCCCAGGACTGCCGTTTGTTGCGCGCCTATTTCCTGCTGCGCTCCAATCAGGCTCAAGACGCGCTGCTTTTGTGCCAGCACTCGGGCAGCCCCTGGTTTTCCTTCTTGGAGGGGCGTTGTTATCTGGCCCTCAACCAGCCGGCCCAGGCCGAGAAAGCCTTCCTGGCGGCCAGGTTTGATGAGGAATTGCCCGAGATCGGGCGGCTCGTCTACCTGGCCCGTTGTGGTTCCCGCTCCGACGAATATTACCGAGAGGCTTATGAACGGGCGCGCCGGAGCGGTAGCCTGGCCGTGCGCGAAGTCTGCCTGGATTGGGCGGGCTGGCTGCGCCAGCAGCATCAAGAGGAGCGGGCTTCTCAACTGGAGCGGGAAGCGGCCGGGCTGGTCACGGCCATGTTGCAGGAATACCCGGCCGAGGTGCGTGAGCGACTGCTGGACGAACCGCATACGCAGGTCTTGCTCAAGTCCAACCGCCCGGCCCTGGTCAACGCCACCGTGAGCGAGTCGCCGCGTGAGTCGCGGCGCACCTTTCTGGCCAAACTCAACGACGTGCGCGAGCGCTATCCGGACCTGGATTCGACCTTGGCCGTGCCGCCCGGTGACCTGGCCGCCCTGCAAGAGCAACTCCCCAAGAATCGAGTGCTGGTGCAGTATTATGCGGCCGACACCGATCTCTATGCCATGCGGGTGGACTCGAGCAGTTGCCGCCTGATTCAGGTGGCCGTGGAAAAAAAGGTGCTGCAGCAATGGGTCGAGGACCTGCGCCGGGCGCTGATCCGAGGAAATGAAGTGCCCGAATTGCCGGCCCGGCGCCTGCACGCCATCCTGGTGGGAGCGCTGGGCAGCGACCTTGACGGAAAACAAATCCAGGTCGTGCCCAACGGCTTCTTTTGGTATTTGCCCTGGGATGTGCTCAAAGACCCGCAGGGACGCTTTTTGGTGGAAAGCCAGGAGTGGAGCTGTGTTTCTCCGGCCGAACTGCTGCGGGCCGGAATCGGCTCGGAGAAAGCAGGCCAAACTTTGGAGCGGGTGGTCGCCCTGGGCGGCACTTCCGCCAACCTGCCCGCTACCGGACAGGAAGCTAGCGCCGTGGCGGCGCTCTTTCCGCACGGCGTAGCTCTAATCGGCCCGCAGGCCCGGGCCAGCGAGCTGGTGCGGCTGGCTCCTCGGGCTCAGGTCCTCCATGTCGCCGCTCACAGTGGACTCAGTCCTGAGCTCAATCAGACCTATATCGAACTGAGCGACGGGCGTTTCAGTCTGGAGCAGATCTACGGTCTGCAGTTGGAGCGCGGCGCCCGAGTGGTGCTGAGTTCCTGCGAAAGCGGGTTGGGCCAGGCCGCCCCCGGCCGCGAGGTGGCCAGTCTGGCCAGCGCTTTTCTCTCCAGCGGCGCCTCCAGCGTGGTGGCCACTCTGTGGCGCGTGGAAGACGGCCCCTCGGCAGCCTTTTTCCAGAAATTCTACCCGCATTTGCTGAAAAACGAGAGCATTTCTACCTCCCTGCGCCAGGCCCGGCTGGAGTGCCTGAACGACCCGGAGCTCAAGGAACCGAGAAATTGGGGAGCCTACCAATTGATTGGCGATCCGGGGTAGCCTGGGAGGCGAACGGGCTGGCGTAAGGAACACGCCCACCATAGTATTGTGTGGAGGCTATCCTGATGTCCGTTACTCTTGAGTCCAACCTGGCCGAGGTTTCCAAGCTCAAAATCGAAGGGCGCGCTTATATCGACGGCGCCTACGTGGGGGCCAAATCCGGCCAGACCTTCCCGTGCATTTCTCCCGGCACCGGCCAGACCGTGGGCGAAATCGCCTCGTGCGACGAGCACGATGTGGACGCGGCCGTCAAAGCCGCCCGCCATAGCTTCGAGTCGGGCTGCTGGAGCGGCCTGGCTCCGCGTGACCGCAAGAAAGTTTTGATCAAACTGGCCGAACTGGTGCGCCAGCACAACGATGAGCTGGCCATGCTGGAAACACTGGATATGGGCAAACCCGTCAACGATGCCCGCAACATCGATATGCCGGCGGTGGCCAACTGTTTCGCCTGGTTCGGCGAAGTCATCGATAAGCTCTACGACGAAATGGCCCCGGTCGGTCCGGCCAATCTGGCCATGATCAATCGCGAGCCGGTGGGCGTGGTGGGGGCGGTGGTGCCCTGGAACTTCCCGCTGCTGATGGCCGCCTGGAAACTGGCGCCGGCGCTGGCGGCGGGCAACTCGGTGGTGCTCAAACCGGCCGAACAGTCCCCGCTGACCGCTCTGCGTCTGGCCGAACTGGCCAGCCAGGCGGGCTTGCCCAAGGGCGTGCTCAACGTGGTGCCCGGTTTTGGCGAAAAGGCCGGCAAGGCCATCGGCCTGCATCCCGACATCGACTGCGTGGGCTTTACCGGCAGCACCGAGGTCGGCAAGCTGTTCATGCAGTATTCGGGTCAGTCCAATCTGAAGCGGGTCTGGCTCGAATGCGGCGGCAAAACCCCCGTGATCGTGCTGGGTGACTGCCACGACCTGGACGCCGCCGCCAAGTCGGCCGCTTTCGGTATTTTTTTCAACCAGGGCGAGGTGTGTAACGCCGGCAGCCGGCTCTTGTTGCACAAGAGCATCAAAGAGCCGTTCCTGGAGAAACTGCAGGGTTGGGCCAGGAAGCTACAGCCCGGCGATCCTTTCGACCCCAAGTGCCGCATGGGTGCCATCGTGGACAAGAACCAGATGAACCGGGTGCTGGGCTACATCGAAAAGGGCCAGCAGCAAGGGGCCAAACTCCTTCAGGGCGGCCAGCAGGTGCGTAAGGAGACGGGTGGTTACTTCGTGGAGCCGACCATTTTCGACGGCGTCAAGAACGATATGATCATTGCTCAAGAAGAGATCTTCGGGCCGGTGCTCTCGGTGCTGACCTTTGATGAGCTGGACGAAGCCATCAAGATTGCCAACGACACCCACTATGGCCTGGCCGCCGCCGTATGGACGCGTGACATCAATCTGGCCCACCGCACTTCGCGAGCACTGCGGGCCGGCGTGGTCTGGGTCAACTGCTTCGACGAGGGCGATATGTCCACGCCTTTCGGCGGCTATAAGCAATCGGGTTCGGGCCGCGACAAGTCCATCCATGCCCTGGAAAAATACGTCGATCTCAAGATGACCTGGGTCAAGCTTTACTGATGCTCAGACGGGGGTTGGTGTTGGGCGTGCTGCTCCTGTCCGGCGGCGTTTCGGCGCAAAAAGACAGGATCCGCGAGCTGGGCATGCAGGCCGCGCAGCTACGAAACTTGAGCTACAAGCCGGTCAAGGCTCAGGCGGTTTCGCAAAAAGAGTGCGTGGCTTACCTCATGAAACTGCTCGATGAGGAGATGCAGCCTGCTCAGACCAACCGCCGCGAGGGCTTTCTCAAACTGCTTGGGCTTATGCCCGAGCAGGGCTCGCTGAAGAAAATCTACGCCGAACTCTACGGCGATCAGGTTCGTGGCCTCTATGATCCCAAGCAGAAGCGCTACCTGGTGGTGACTTCGGCCAAAGGTCAGGAGGACCCCATGGCGGCAGCCCTGGGGCTGAATCTGGACGACATTCTGACCGTGCATGAGTTGGGCCACGCCATTCAAGATCAGCATTTCGGCCTGGGAGCCCTGACCAAACAGGTGGCCGAAAATTTTGACCAGGAGCTGGCCGCCAGTTCTTTGTTCGAGGGCGACGCCAGTGTGTTGATGCTGGCTTTCGCCTTGAAGGCGACCGGGCTTGAGGGGGTCGATACCTCAGCTTTAGGGGGTCTGGACAGCGAGCAAATGATGATGGGCCAGTCGGCGGCGGTAGCCCGGGCGCCGCGGTTTTTTCGCGACGTGCTGGGCTTTCCCTATGGCCAGGGCATGAAGTTTGTCAGCAGCATCAAGCGCGGCCAGAACTGGGCGGCGGTGGACCGGGCTTTTGGCCAGTTGCCCGAGTCGACCGAGCAGATCATCCATCCCGAGAAGTATCTGCGCGATCATCCCAAGCCGGTGCGGATGGAAGCCGCTCGGCCGGGCACCAGCCTGGGTCAGGATACGGCCGGGGAGTTCACCATTCGTTGTTGGGCCCGCGAGAATGGTTTCGGCGACGAGGCGGCCGCCGGCTGGGGCGGCGATCGCTACGAGGTCTTCCGCACCTCCAGTGGGCTGGCCGGAATCTGGGTAACCACCTGGGACAGCGACAAGGACGCCGTCGAGTTTGAGAAATTGGCCAGGCAAGCGACCGCCAAAAAGCCGAGCAACCAGGTGGAACGGAGCGGACGCGGGGTTACGGTGCGCTTCCTCTAACCAGGGGAGTCATAGCCACGCTTCGCGAAGTCTCGCGTATGGCCCTCGAGAAACTCAAGGACCCGGAACGGGCCTGGCCCGGTCCCCTGCCTCGCGACCAGGAGTTACCCGAGAGGACGGTTCCGACCCGCACCTACCTGATCCATCCTTTGCGTGCTTATTTTCTGGGGACAGCTTTGTTTACTACGATCCCGACCGGCCACCGGTAGGACCGGATTTTTACGTGGGTGCGGGGAGGGATGTGGCTCGCAAGTGGGTGGCCGGGGATGAAGGCTGGCTGATGCCAACCACCGTCATTGAATTTCTCTCTCCCAGCAGCGAGATTCGAGATCGGGGAGAAAAGTTTTGCCTCTACCGAAGACTATGTTCTGGTTGATCAGGAAAGCCTCCAACTGGAGGCCTACCGTTTGATCGAGGGAGCTTATATCAGCCAGAAGCCGCAGGCCGACGGCCGGTATGATTTGGAAGGCGATTGGCTGCGGCTTGCGCACACCGGATGGAAAGCTGCTGGCAACTTCCGCGGAAAAGGCCTGGTTGGAGAGGCAACGAGCTGATCAGTTGGTGGAAGAGAATCGTAAATTATGGGATGAGCTCAGACGCCTTGACCGTAAACAGGACGGTCAAGGTATGAATGACTTCCTTGCAATGGCGCACTTCCACCCCCAGGTCAGCCTGATATCGGCTCCGGGATAGACTGGAATAGTCTAGCTGCAACCGCACCTGGCCCTGTTCGTTGTCGACCAGCGTTTCCGTTACGGAATGAACCCCCGTCAGTTTCAATTCGAGGGCGGCGGCCATTCGCCGTCCTCGGTTCAAAGCGCGGGCCAGGCCGGCTTCGGTGCGTTGTAAATCGGCCTCTTCATCGTGCGGATAGCCCCAACGAAGGGATTCCAGGACCACCTGCTTGGGAGCAGTGGCCACCGCCAGCAGTTCATCCAGCTTCTCCACTTGATGGCAGCGGGCTTTCAGCGAATAGTGGGCGGAAGAGCTCTTGCCCAGCATGCCGGAAGAAACCTCGGCGCGCACGTTGAGCAATTCAATGTCCTTTTCAGCCACCCCGGCGGTGATGAGGTCGGCCACCAACTTACTGACCTCGCGGGCCTGGGTGAGAGCCGCCCGGCCATTGACCCAGGAGGCTCCGCTGACTTGGAAAAACAGGTCGACTTTGTCGGCTTCGAGTTGAATCAGGTCGGTGATCACGACCTGGAGAGTATCCGGTTGCATGCTTCGGGCTTCTCCTTTCAGGCAGGCGGAGCCTGGGCGGCGGGGAAAGTTGTCTGCATGGAGAGTTCGGGCCGGTTTCAAATCGACCTCAAGGCGGCGGTACGTCAACTGGGTCGCTATCTCTTGCCGAACGCCGACGACGCCTTTTTGAAGCTGGTTCAGTACGGGCTTTCGCAGTCCGCCCAGGGCATTGCTCTGCTGCCCACCCCTACCGGCTTCATGATTCATTTTCTGGGGGTTTCCGAAGAAACTCCGGCCGATCAGATGCTTTCTCAAATGCCCGAGATTCTCAGCGGAGAGGTGAAGGATGATCGTCGGCCCCTGTTCGCCGGACTGAACTACTTTCTGCACCATGGCGTGGAGGTGGCCCTAACGGTGGTGCATGGCGGGAAGGTGGTTGACTCGGCCCGCAGCGGCGATTTTCCTCAGCAAATCGCCAGGTATCCTCCCGACGCCCGCTTCCTGGAGGCGCTCAGTCTGGAGCTGTTCGCGCGCACCGTCATCGAGTTCGAGGAACACTCGATGCGCCAACGCCTGGCCTATTGTCCGATTGCCGTGACCTGGAAAGGCAAGCAATTGAGCGGCGATCGCCAGGCGGGCGGCTGTTGGCCCGCTCACGGTCAGCCCATCCAGGCCCAGTATTCAAGCAACGGTAAGAAGCGGGCGGTTCTGATTCAGGTCGAGGTAGACAGCGAGCGCCAGCGCCAGGCGGAAGTCATCCCGCTGCAGTGGGGCGTGGCCCTGGATCCCGTGCCCTACAGTGCCGGCGCCGCCGGCATTCGCCTGATCGTGCCGGCCAACGAGGTGGAGACTCAGTTAGGCGCCTTCAAGATGAAGCCTTGCCCGGCCTGGGCCGAACGCGACGGAGTGGTCACCCAAACTCTCGAGACGGTGGCTGACAGCCTTTATGGCAAGGGGCGCAACGCCCGCAAGGGCTACAAGCCCCGGCGTCAACTTGGTCCCAAGCAGGCCTACGCTCTGCGAAGCCTGATCGTATTCGCCCTCTTCGACCTGCTGGTGATGGTCCACGACACCCTGCCAGCCAGCCGCCTGGACAAACCGCTGGACGTGCTGGCGGGTTACCTACCGCACATGGTGGCCGCGCAGATCCTGTGGATTTTGTATCAGTTGTTGATTTAGAAGCCGGCTTTGGCTTGCCGGCGGTTGGTCATTTCCGAGGGCGCGGGCTGTGGGCGGCTTGGCTTGCCGGCCAGGCGGTAATTTTTACCGGCGGTTGGTAATTTCCGAGGGCGCGGGGCTGTGGGCGGCTTTGGCTTGCCGGCCAGGCGGTAATTATTACCGGGAGGTGGTAGTTCCGAGGGCGCGGGAGGCTGGGTGGCTTCG
>JAHBVR010000001.1 GCA_019637395.1 Vulcanimicrobiota bacterium | reverse complement strand
GACGTTGCCATTGACGGGATTATTGAATTGGAAAGGGGACACATAGGGAGAAGGCATAACTTAATCTCCTTGATTTCGGGTGCATTGGGAGTATTTTTTTTACCATGAGGAGGTCGATTGGGTCAACCGGCTATTTGAGATGTAAAATATTTCAGTTTGCAGGTTTGATCGGTGTTTGCGCCGCATTTCTCACATGTAAAGAAATAAATTTAGTCCAAAAATACCATAAAACAAAACATGAGTTCACGATGGGATTCATGAGTTTTGTCGAACTGTTGTTTTGTTTTTGATGATTATTCAAATTTGCTTTTGCGGATATTGTGGATTGGATATGGGGCCGGCACCACTCACTCCCACGGATTCAACCTACGAGGACTGCTTCCGGCCAGGCACGAACCCGGCGCAAACGTCTTGGGAGGTGGCCGTGAAAACTCGCCGTCTGACTATGGCTCAGGCCTTGCTGGAGTTCCTCAGCCTGCAGTGGGTGCGCCGCGATGGGCGGGAGAGCCCTTTTTTCGCCGGTTTGTGGGGGATTTTCGGGCATGGCAATGTGGCCGGTATCGGCCAGGCGGTGCAGCAGATGAAGGGGCGTCTGCCTTATTATCTGTCGCGCAACGAGCAGGCCCAGGTGCACGCGGCGGTGGCCTTCGCCAAGCATAAGAACCGCTTGCAGACTTGGGCCTGCACTTCTTCCATCGGGCCGGGCGCTACCAATATGGTGACCGGAGCGGCGCTGGCCACCATCAATCGGCTGCCGGTGCTGTTGCTGCCCGGCGACATCTTCGCCCACCGCTATCCGGCTCCGGTCTTGCAGCAATTGGAATGCCCGCAGTCGCTGGATGTGAGCGTCAACGATTGTTTCCGCCCGGTTTCCCGTTTTTGGGATCGCATCAACCGGCCCGACCAGTTACCCGCTTCGCTGCTGGAGGCGATGCGCGTGCTCACCTCGCCAGCCGAAACCGGAGCCGTTACGCTATGCCTGCCTCAGGACGTGCAGACCGAAGCCTTTGATTATCCAGAATACCTCTTCGAGAAGCGCATCTGGACGATTCCGCGTCAGCGGGCCGATGAGGGCCTGCTGCGGGCGGCTGCTCAGCGCATTCAGAGCGCAAAAAAACCGCTGATCGTGGCCGGTGGAGGAGTCCACTACAGCGAAGCCCACCAGGCTCTCAAGGCGCTGGTTGAACTGACCGGTATTCCCATTGCCGAAACTCAGGCGGGTAAAGGCTCGCTGCTCTATGACCATCCCCTCAATCTGGGAGCTCTTGGAGCGACGGGAACGCCGGGCGCCAACCTTCTGGCTCGCGAGGCCGATCTGGTGATCGGCGTGGGCACCCGCTACTCCGACTTCACCACCGCCTCCAACACGGCTTTCCAAAACCCTGAAGTGCAATTCGTCAACCTCAACGTGGCCGAAGTCGATGCCTGTAAGCTACGGGGTCTACCGCTACAAGCTGACGCCAAAACCACTCTGGAAGAACTGGCCCAAATCCTCCCAGGCTACCAAGCCGACGGTGTTTACCGCGAAAGAGCTCAGAAATACAACCAGGAGTGGGACGCCGAGGTCACGCGTATCTACCAAAACGGGGGTCAGGGCGAGGTGATCGGAGTGCTCAATGAGTTCATCCGCCCTCAGGATGTGGTCATCTGCGCCGCCGGCAGCCTGCCGGGCGATCTGCACAAACTCTGGCGTACCCGCGAGCCCCGCGCTTATCACCTGGAATACGGTTACTCGTGCATGGGCTACGAAATCGCGGCCGGGCTGGGAGTAAAACAGGCCGACCCGGAGCGCGAGGTCTACGTGATGGTAGGAGACGGCTCGTTCTTGATGATGCATACCGAGATTGTGACCATGGTGGCCGAGGGTATCAAGGTCAACATCCTGGTCCTCGACAATCAGGGCTACGCCAGCATCGGGGGTCTTTCCAAGAGTCTGGGCAGCGACGGTTTCGGCACCAAATATCGTAAGCGCACTCCCGACGGCCTCACCGGTGAGCCAGTGGAGGTCGATTTCGCCGCCAACTGCGCCAGCCTGGGAGCGCAAGTCTTTTCCCCCCAAAGTTCTCAGGAACTGAAACAAGCTTTGGCCCAGGCACGCAAGATTCAGAACCAACCGGTCTGTATCTGCCTCAAAGTGGACCGCCGCCAGCGCGTGGGCGGTTACGAGTCCTGGTGGGATGTTCCGGTGGCCGAAGTCTCGGACGATCCCGAAGTGCAAGCCGCCCGGAAAAGCTACGAAGAAACGCGCGCGGCTCGCCGCCCATGAAGATTCGCCTGGCCAATGCTCCTGTTTCCTGGGGTATTTTCGAATTTGCCGGCCTGGAACCGCCCTGCCCGTGGGCACAAGTATTGGATGAAATCGCTGAAACCGGCTATGTGGGTACGGAGTTGGGCCCCTACGGCTATCTGCCCACCGATCCGGTCCAACTGAAAAGCGAGCTGGACCGGCGCGGACTCAAGCTGCTCTCCGCCTTTGTTCCCGTGAACCTGGTCGATCGCGGCGCTCACGAGACCGGGCTTGAAAGCGCACTGCAGGTGGGCCGCTTGTTAGCCGCCCTGGAGGCGCCGATGCTGGTGCTGGCCGACAACAACGGCAGCGTTCCCGAACTGGTGAGCCAGGCCGGCCGGCGCCGCGGCACGTATTTACAAGACTGGAAGAGCCTGGCCGAGGGCGTGGAGTTGGTGCGCAGAAGAGTCGCCGACGAATTGGGCCTCACCACCGTCTTTCATCACCATTGCGCCGGCCACGTGGAAACTCCTGAAGAAACCGAGGCGCTGCTTGAGCGTAGCCAGGTGCAGCTGTGCCTGGATACCGGTCATTGGCACTACGCCGGCGGTGATTCAGTGGAATGCCTCAAGCGCTGGGGCTCGCGCGTCGGCTACCTACATCTCAAGGACTGTCATCCGGGCATCGCCCAAAAGTGCCGCGAGCAGAAGCTGGATTATTTCGCGGCCGTAAAGGCCGGCCTTTTTTGCCCGTTGGGTGAAGGCGAAGTGGACTTCCCCGGCCTGCTGGCCGAGCTGGCCCGGCAGGGTTATGACGGCTGGGCCGTAGTAGAACAAGATGTGCTGGTGGAAGAACGGGAGGCGCCCGGGCGCTTCGCGCGGCAAAACCGCGAGTATCTGCAGTCAATCGGTCTGGTAAAGGAGTAAGCTATGGTTCGACTTGGATTGGTAGGTACTGGCCGTATCGGCCAGTTGCATGTGGAGACCTTGCTCAAGAGCCAGACCGGCGAGTTGGTGGCCGTCACCGATCTGCACCTGGATGCGGCCCGGGCCTGCGCCGACCGCTATGGCGTGCCCAAAGTGGCTGAAGACGTGGCAGATCTGCTGCACAACTACGATATCCAGGGCCTGGTGATCTGTTCCTCGACCAATACTCACGCCAATTACTGCCTGGCCGCCGCCAACGCCGGCAAGCACATCTTCTGTGAAAAGCCCATTGATGCCGACCTGGCCCGCATCGACGCCGTCATTCACGAGGTCGAGCGCACCGGCGTAAAAATGATGGTCGGGTTCAACCGACGATTTGATCCGAATCACCGGCGTATCAAGCAGTCGATCGAGCAGGGCAAAATCGGTATCCCGCACCTGCTGCACATCATCAGCCGCGACCCCGCGCCGCCGCCCCTGGAATACATCAAAGTCTCGGGTGGGCTGTTCTTTGATATGACCATCCACGACTTTGATATGGCCCGCTATCTGCTGGGAGAAGTGGAGGAGATCTACGCCAGCGCCGCGGTGCGTGTCGACCCGCGCATTGGCGAAGTCGGGGACGTGGACACGGCGCTGATCAGCCTGAGGTTTAGCGACGGTTCCTTGGGGACCATCGACAACAGCCGCCAGGCCGTCTATGGCTATGACCAGCGCGTCGAGGTCTTCGGCAGCGCCGGCGTGCTGCGCAGCGACAACGTTTTTCCGGACGAAGTGAGCTTGAGTACCGCCACCAGCGTGGAGCGCGGTCTGCCCAAGAATTTCTTTATGGATCGCTATCTGGCGTCTTATCAGGCCGAGCTGGAGACTTTCGTGCGCTGCATCGCCGAGGACCGCGGCACGCCGGTAACGGCTCACGACGGTCGGGCGCCGGTGGTGATGGCGCTGGCCGCCCAGAAATCCCTGGCCGAGAACCGGCCCGTCAAGCTCTCGGAGATTCAGGCGTGAGTATCGGGAAAGTCCGCCACCTCAGCCGCTGCACCAATGCAACCGGTCAATTCGTGATCATGGCTATCGACCACCGCGCCAACTTGCGTGAAGCCATCGAAAAGCAGGCCGGACCTATCGACGACCTGGCTTTCCGCGATTTCAAATTGCAGGTCATCGAAGCCTCGGCTCCTCAAGTGACGGCTGTGCTGGCCGATCCAGGCTTCGGGCTAGGAGCGATTGTGGCCGGGCGCAAGTTCAGGGGCGGACTGCTCTCCCCGCTGGAGGTGACCGACTACGGAGTGCACCCCAGTCAGCGCGAACTCAACTGGATACCCCACTGGGGAGTGGACAAAGTCAAGCGCATGGGCGGAGACGGCGTCAAGCTTTTGCTGCCCTTTCATCCCCGGCTGGCCGCGGCCGAAGCCAAGAAAAAGCTGGTGGAGCAGCTCGTGCAGGAATGCGAAAAATATGACATTCCACTGTATCTGGAACCCATCGCCTGCGCGCCTGTCCCGGATGAAAAGCTGTCTCCCCAGGAGCAGCGTGAGATCACGGTGGAAATGACTCAGCTGTTTTGCGCTCTGGGAGCCGATGTGCTCAAACTGCAGATCCCGGCCGACGAGAGCGAGTGGGAAACCACCTGCCGTGACCTGGGTAAAGTGTGCAGTGCTCCCTGGGCTCTGCTGAGCGGCGGGGTGGATTTCGAGACCTATTGCCGCCAGGCCGAGCGCGCCTGCTTTCATGGGGCGTCCGGGGTGATCGTGGGGCGGGCTGTTTGGAGCGAGGCCTGTCAGTTGCAGGGCGTGGAAAGGGCTAAATTTTTAGAGAAAGTGGTGCCTCAGCGGCTGCAACGTCTGGGTGAGATCTGCGCGGGGGCGGCACCGTTCTGGAACAACTGCAGAGAGCCCGAGCCGGCACTCGATTGGTACGAAAGCTACTGACTGAGTCCGACCGACTGGGAGACGGTGGCCACCCGACGCACCGTGGTACGGGGCGGCAGTTCAGCGTAGCTGATGACTCTAACTTGCGGAAGCATACGGGCCACAAGCTTGCGCAGGGCGGGACGGATTTGGCCGCAGCAGAGCAGCACCGGCTCGGGACCGGAAAAGCCCTGCAAAGATTTGCGCAGCGCTCGCAGCAGATTGCTGCCGGAGGCGGCGGACAGGCTAAGAAACCGGCCCGAGGTGCTCAGTTCCATCTCGCGCTGCCATTCCGGTGCCAATACGATCACGGGCAGTTCCCCTTGGTGCAGGAGCGAAGGAACGAAAAGCCGGCTCAGGGCCTGGCGCACGAATTCGCCCAGTGATTCGGGATTCTGCGTAATCGAATAGTTTTCCAGGACCGTCTCCAGGATGGTTTCCAGATCGCAGATGGGCACGCATTCCTGGATGAGGCCGCGCATGGTTTGCCAGAGGATGAGCGGATCGACTCGCTTACGCACCAGGTGGACCAGTTGCGGCCGGTCCAGGTGGTGGAGGCTGGCGTGCAAGTGCTCCAGGGAGTAGCCCAGGTAGCCGCATTCTTTCCAGGTCTGGAGTAGGAAATGGCACAGGTCGCCAAGGTGGGGTGCGCCGCGTAATTGGCCGCAGTTGTGCCGGCGCAGGCGGAGAGTTACCAGATCGGGTTGGGGCGCCAACTCGATCTGTACTTCATCCATGTCCCAAAGCCCGGAACGGTCCAGCTCGTGGCTCACTCTTTCGAGGGCCTCGGGAAGCAACTTCAACCAATCCGAACCGGCTTGAACGATAAGCTCCACGGATAACTCCTTTTCCCTCGGCGGGCAAGCTCCTGGAGGCAATAAAAAAAGGCGACCCCGAAGGTCGCCTTTCTTGCCGGACGGATTTGATTTACTTGCTCGTGCCGCTGCCGATTTTGGGCGCGGGTGCCGAGGCTTTGGGAGCCGGTGTCGACGATTTGGCGGCCGGTGCCGCGCCCTTGTCACCACCTTTGTCACCGCCGCCGAGCATACCGCCGATGGTTTCGCCGATTTTGCCGATCATGTCGCCGATGCCGCCGCCCTTGTCGTCGCCACCCTTTTCGCCGCCGCCGCCCTGCTGGGCTTCCTGGCTCTGGGTGACCTTGTCTTCTTGGTCGAGCTGATTTTTGATGACGGTCTTTTCGCCCTTGGTCAGGGCCGAGACTTCATTCTGAACTTTGGAGACATTCTCTTTGCCGGGCTCGGCCTGTTGGGGTTGCTGCTGCTGGGCGCCGCCGGCAGCCGGGTTCTGGAGCTCTTGTTCAAGCTGCTGCTTGATTTTCTGCTTGTCTTCTTTTTGGAGGCCGGCCAGATCTTGCTGGACTTTTTGCAGGCGGTTCGGGCCGGGCTGACCGCCAGGGGCGCCGCCACCGGGAATTTGCTGGGGAAAACCGCCGCCGATGGGATTGATAGCCATTTGAATGTCCTCCGTTGTTTGTCGCTTCGTTACATTCATAGTGCTCTTTCCAATGAACACTATCCACCAGCCGGATAGAGACTTTGCGTAAACCTTGTAACATGATTGTTGCCGGAGATTGCCGGCTTGTTGCCGCTCATTTAAGAATTTCGCGATTATTTGGCGATCTGAGGTTTGCTCTCAGCCAAACTCCAGGAGACTCACCCGGCCAGCCGAATGTTGCCAGCTATGCACGAGCCTGAAGCCGATAAGCTGGAGATTCAGCAGCCTTTAGAGATTCTACGCAGCAGCGCGCGTCGCTTGATGGACCGGCAGATGCCCGCCAGCGCCTCCAAGCTCGAGGAACTCTACGCTCACATCAAGGGAGCGGTGGCCGACTCGGTGGAGACGGTGAGCGGTTATGTGACGCGTTCGCTGGAGCTGGCTCGCGAGAACTTTCCCGACGAGCTTGACCCGGAGATTCTCAAGGCGGCTCAGGCGGCCGTGGAGGACGTGCAAAGCGAACTGCAAGCGGCGCTGAGCCAGGTTAAAGAGACTTTTTTCGCGGCCGCCTCCTTTCAGGAGTGCGAGGCTCTCCTGCCCAACCTGGCTCTCTTTGAGTCTCGTTTGGAAGGCAGTCTGCAGCGCCTGGAACAGACCGTGGCCATGGTGGACGACCCCGAACACTTCGGGCCTCCGAGATTCATTCCCGTTCCCACCATCAGTGACGCTCTGGAAGCGCTGGGAGATAGTCTGGAGCAAATCCATCAGCACATGCGCGATGGCAGCAAGGAGCCGTTGCGGCTGGCCCTCGAGCAGGTTCGTCGCGCCCAAATCGGTTTGAGCGCCGCCCTGGCCGAATGAATCTTCAGTCCCTGGAACCCCAGGATGCCGAGCAGATCGCGGAGCTGGCGGCCGATTTCTATCCCGAGGAAATGCTCTACGAAGCCGCCGAGATCGCTGCCGCGCTGACCAGCGCCGTGCGCGAGGGTGGCAATTTTTCGGTAGGCCTGTTGGAGCGCGGCAACCTGATGGCCTACATGCTGGCCTGGCTTGAGGAAAGCCGGGTGGAAGGTCTGCGCGAGTCGGTGGTGTTGATTGACGATCTGGCACTGGCCACAGGCGAAATCGAAGATTTGCGCTTGATGCTGTCCCACCTGGTGGGGCAGTTGCAGAGGGCCGGCTTGACGCATCTGGCTATCGAGGGTAGTCTGCTGCCCGACACTCGTGAGCTCTTTCTGAATCAGGGCCGATTCTTCGCGTCTTTAGGCTACGAGTTGGTCGCTTCTCAGGACTATTGGGAAGAGGAATTGGGGGCGGAGCTGACCTGGGTTCGTTACGAACGCCCTCTCGAGGCCGAAGTTGAAGCCGAAGCATCCGCCTCTGAAGTTTGGGATGGTGCGGAATTTCCGGAGTAGATAAGTCTTCCACTCGCTGGGCCCTGGTCTTTCTCGTGACGACGGCTCTTTTGCGTTGCGCCATCGCGGCCTCCACCGACTTGAAAGTGGAGGAGGCCTATTACTGGTGTTATTCCAAGCATCTGGCCGCCAGCTACTACGATCACCCACCCATGGTGGCCTGGCTCATCGCCCTTTTCAGTCCCCTGGGCACCAACTCGCTGGCCGTGCGGTTGCCGGCCATCTTGCTTTTCGCCGGTAGCGGCTGGTTGATTTTCGACACTTTGCGCCGGCTTTGGGATGAAAAGGTGGCCCGCACCGGGCTGCTATTGCACACCTTGTTGCCGGCTTTCCATTGGTATTCCATGGTGCTGCTGCCGGACGCTCCGCTGATGTTTTTCTGGTCATTGGGGATGTACGCCACGACCCGTCTGCTCCAGGACGATCGCCCCGAGTGGTGGTGGGTGATCGGTCTGGCTACCGGCCTGGGCATGGATTCGAAGTACCCGGCTGTGTTCATCCCCGTAGCCGCCTTCGTGGCCTGCTGGTCTTTGCGCAAGCCACGTTCTCTGTGGTTGGGCCCCTCCATGTGGGCGGGCGCCCTGCTGGCCATCGCGCTCTTCTCGCCGGTCGTCTATTGGAATTTTACTCACGATTTTGCCAGCTTTCGTTTTCAAGGTTCAGAGCGCTTCCAGGAGGCCTCCAGCGAGGGCGAAAAAATGGCTTCCTTGCTTTATCCGGCCGTTATGCTCGGGCCTCTGGTTTACCTGGCCGGGCCTTTCGTTTTGTATGGAGCCGGGCGGCGCCGCCATCCTTCGGCGGTGATCGGGTTAAGCTGGACTCTTCCCTTTTTAGGACTGATGCTCTGGGTCAGCAGCCAGCGCCTGGTCAACATCAACTGGCCGTTGCCGGGATATCTGGGCTTTCTGCTGCTGCTGGCGCCCTGGGTCAGCCTGTCGAGCTGGCGTTGGGCCTTGATTTACCCTTCCGCGCTCTTTTCGTTACTGCCCTTTTACGCACTGGTCTTTCCCATGGGAGCGGCCAATCGCGGCGATGATGTCACCCAGTGGCATTCCATGACCGTGGAAGCTTTGCGGATTCAAGGCGCTATGCCGCGTCCCAACGAGACTTTTTTTCTCGGCTACGGCTATCAGTGCGCCAGTGAACTGGCTTTTGCGGGAGTGCCGTTGGATAGGGTGGTCTCCATCAACGCGCTGGGAATGCGGGCCCTGGCTTACGATTATTGGACGCCGGCCTACAAGTTCGTGGGCTGGGACGCGGTGGTGGTCGGCTATAGCCGCGTCAAAGCCAATGGTGACTGGCATCCGCAATATGAGATCGATATCAACCGCTTGCGCGGATGTTTCGAGAAGGTCGATGGTCCTTGGGAACTGGTGGAAATGCGCGCCGGCCAGCCGTTGCGTCGCTACAGTTACTGGAAAGCTTACGGCTATAAGGGTGTAACTCCCAGTATCTAATTCATTTTCAGCATGGCGGGAACCAGATTGAGGCGCAAAATATCGCGCACCAGGTCGTTCCAGTCGTCCAGGGCTTTTTGCACGGGAAGCCCCTTCTGGTTGACTTCCTGGTGGGTGGAGCGGGCGTAGGTCGACCAGGTCGATCCATTGTCCACCACCACGTAGTTCGAATCGATGCTGTAACCAGTCTTGGAAACGATGGTCTTGCGTTGCATCGGACTGAGCAGGTTGATGCCCAGGCAGGCGCTCGGGTATTCGGTCACGCCCAGCAGATGGAGCAAGGTCGGCGTCAAATCGACCTGGGCGGCATATTTCGGCCCCTGCCCGCGCAATTTGCCGTCAGGCCCATGGATCAGGCAGAAGACCCGGTCACTCTCGATTTTGTCAACTTCATCAAAGGTGCCTTTGGGCTGCAACAGGGCCATGTCTTCGTAACTGATGCGGGCATCATGGTCGCCTACCAGCACCACCACGCTGTTCTGCCACAAGCCTTCGGCCTTCAGGGTATCGACGATGCGCCTCCACTCTTCGTCGCGCTCCCGGCAAAGCTGCAGATAGCGGCCCAGCAGATTTTCTTTGTCGGCCATTTTACCTGGCAGTTGGAGGCGCTCTTGAGAACTGCTCAGTTCGCGATAGGGATAATGGCCCATCATGGTCACCACGTAGGCGAAAAATGGGCGGGGGAATTCTTGCCAGTAGACCTTGAGCCGATTGACCAGGCCGTAGTCGCTGAGTCCCCAGCCGATGGCGTTATTAGGATCAGCGGGCAGTTCTTCTCGAAACAGGTTGCGCTTGAAGCCGTAGCGGCGCGCCATGTAGCGGCAGTTCCAGAATGAACCGTAGTAGGCCACGGAATAGCTGGTCAGGTAGCCCGCCTTGGTGAGCAGCGCCGGCAGGCCTTCATAGAAATTGCTGGGGTAAGCGTAGACCAGCGGGCGCTGGCCCGGGGGCAGCAGGCTGTTGAGCAGGATGAACTCGCCGTCGGAACTGCGGCCCTGACCCGATTGATCTTGCAGCCCCCCGGTCCAGGATTCTTTGGCCAGTTCGTTGAGAAAAGGCGTGACTGGTTGGCCGTTCACTTTGAGGTTGAAAACGAACCATTCAAAGGACTCGAGTTGAAATACAAGGAGGTTCTTGCCGCGATACATCCCCAGGGTATCATTTTTGAAACGGATCGATTTGCGACTTTGCTGGACCAGTTCGGACAACATCTTTTTGTCGTAGCGAGAATCAATGAGGTTTTCCCAACGGGAATAGACCATCTGCAGCACGTCGTAAAAGTGGTAATGAAACAGGCCCAGACGTTGCACCGCCGCCACGTTGCGGAAGCGCAGGCGCAGAATGCGTAAGTCTTCAGCATCCAGGGTCAGGCCGAAGATGGCGCTGCTGACCAGTGACAAGCAGAACCAGGAAGCACTGAGGCTGCGGGCCGGAGCCAGGGGAGCTTTCATGAAGAGCAAGGGAAGCGCTAGCAGAATATCTCCCGGAAAGGCCAGGTCTTCTCGCGCCAACAATTCCATGGTCGAGGGAATGACCGATTTGGCCTGGTTGAGCTGGGTCAGCAAGTAGAGGCCGGGAACGTCGTCAAAGTAACGTTCGTAGAGCTGATCGATGAGGAACAGCGAGCCCAGCAAAGCCTGCAGCAGCCAGACCAGGCGGTGCCAGTGGCGGCGGCTGATGAGCTGGCAGATAATCACCAGGGCCGCTAAAGTCATGGCCTGCCAGCACCAGTTCAGCGTGGAGAGGTCGACCGGGCTGTCCAGGTGGTCCTGGATGAGCCAGATTTTCCAAAGGTTGCCGCCCACCATCCAGGTCATGAGCGTAAGCGTCCAGACTTTCAGGTTCTGGGTGCGCGGCAGGCCCAGGAGAAGCACCGCCAGGGCGGCGCTGCCCAGGCCCAGGAACAGCCCGTGCAGGCCAATCCACTCCTGGCACAAGGAAAGTCCCAGTCCCAACATACACAAAAAGACCCAACCGGGTATCCGGCTCAACACGAGCCGCGCCTTCGGCTCTCGGCGGCAGGAGCCTCCAGATCGGAGCGGAACCCCGGCATAACAGGTGCTCAGAGTTTTGGAGGAATGAAACCATGTCAATCAGCAGTGAACTCAGCCCCGCCGAGCGAGGCTATGTGCATCCCGAAATTTTGGTCAGCACCGAGTGGGTGGCCCAGCATCTCAACGACGCCGACGTGCGTCTGGTGGAATCCAACGAGGATCTGCTGCTCTATCCGTCCGGCCACATCCAGAACGCCGTCCAGGTGGACTGGACCAGCGATCTCAACCATCAGGTGGTCCGCGACTATCTGGGCAAAGCCGAATTCGAGAAGCTGTGCTCGCGCATTGGCATCACGCCGGACACCACCGTCGTGTTTTACGGCGACAAGTCCAACTGGTGGGCCGCCTACGCTCTCTGGGTCTTCTCGTTGTTCGGCCACAAAAAGGTCAAGCTGATGGACGGCGGCCGGCTCAAGTGGGAGAAAGAGAAGCGCGCGCTAACCCGGGAAATTCCCAAGTTTGCCCCTACCGACTACCAGGCGGCCCAAGAGCGCGACGACGAAACCATTCGCGCGCTACGCGACGTCGTCATGGAGCACGTGAAGTCCAAGAAACCGCTGGTCGACGTGCGCTCGCCGCTGGAGTTCACCGGGGAGCGCCTGCACATGGAGGACTACCCCAATGAAGGAGCTCTGCGTGGCGGCCACATTCCCGGGGCCAAAAGCGTGCCCTGGGCCAGGTCTATCAATCCGGAGGACGGCACTTTCAAGACGGCCGAGGAGTTGCGCCAGATCTACCAGGTAGAACAGGGTGTCAAGCCGGACGACGACGTGGTGGTCTATTGCCGCATTGGTGAACGCAGCAGCCTGACCTGGTTCGTGCTCACCCACCTGCTCGGCTACCAGAAGGTGCGCAACTATGATGGCAGTTGGACCGAATGGGGTAACCTGGTCGGGGCTCCCATCGAGAAGCCCTGATGCCGTTTCCTCCGAAGATTGAGCAACTGCTCGAGGAGCTGGATTTTTTCGATGATCGCATGGAGCGTTACCAGGCTTTGATCGAGTTTGCCGACCGCTTCCAGGAAGCACCGGCGAGCATCAGCGGGCCGCGGCCTTTCCCCGAAAGTCAGCGCGCTCCGCGCTGCGATTCCGAAGCCTATGTGTGGACGGAAGCGTTGGCGGATGGCAAGTTCAAGTATCACTTTGCGGTGGAGAATCCTCAGGGGATCTCGGCCAAGGCGATGGCGGTGATTTTGGATGAGTGTCTCAGCGGAGAAGACCCGGAGCTGGCCGTGAATTTAAGTCACGACGTGGTGTTTTCCATCTTCGGAAAAGAGATTTCCATGGGTAAGGGCCAGGGCCTGATGGGCATGATCGACCTGGTACGTATCCAGACCCGCCGTCTGCTGGAAGTTTCCAGGGTTCCGTAGGCTGGCTCACCGGCTGTAGAAACAACTCTACGTCCAGTTTCGAAGATAGAGCGCGTCAACGCAGGCGGAGAGCAGTTGCCCCCCCTCGGCTCGATGCGGTCGGGCGCTTAATCCGTGAGAACGACCAGCACGGCGTCGGCGATGGTAGCGGCCAGGTGGGTGTGCCGGCCTTCGATTTCCAGCAGGACCGAGCCGTCGCCACCCAGCGCCAATACCGTCGTCACCGCTCCAGGGACAATGCCTTCGCCCTGAAGGAAGCCGCGAGCCACGCCTTCGCCTTTGATTTGCACCACCCGACTGCGCTGTCCCACCCGAGTCTGGTTGATGCACAGGCCCGAACTCGGGTCTTCCTCGCGCGGGGCGCGCGGAATCGGCTTACCTTGCGGAGACAATTGCGGATCCCCCAGGTAGTCGCTGAGGCGGTCGGCCACTTCATCGGTAGTGAGGTGCTCCAGGCGGCAGGCCAACTGGTCGGCCGGGGCCAGAGCCAGCTTGAGCTTCTTCACCAGAAAGACTTCCCATAGCCGGCGGTAGCGTAAGATGCGAGTGGCAATGTTGGTTCCGGCTGGCGTTAAGACGATTCCCTTGTAGGGAATATAGGTTACCAAACCTTCATCGGCCAGCTTGCGGACCATCTGGTTCACCGAGGCGGGCATGATCGAGCGGGCCTGGGCCAGCGCCGGCAAGGGGACGGGCTGTTCCATGCCGTCTTCGATCAACATGGCGGTGGTGATCAGATACATCTGCTCGCTCTCGCTCATTTCTGCTTCGAGCGTGAGGTGTTCGCCCTCGTGACTTTTATCTACCATAGATCTCCTTCAATCCGCTCACTCTTCTACTTCGAAGCCGGCACTACCTGGGCCAGGGCCTCAAACAGAGTAGCCGGCTTGACCGGCTTCTGGAAAAAGTAGCGGATGCCGATGGCGCGGGCCCTGTCCGCGTCGATGCGCTCACTGAAGCCGGTGCACAACAGGATGGGCAATTCCGGGCGCAAGGTCAGAGCGTCCCGGGCGAAGACGTCGCCGGTTTTATTGGGCATTGTCTGGTCGGTGATGACGGCGGCGTAGGCGGCCGGTTCGGCGGCAAAAGCCTCCCAGGCCAGCTTACTGTCGGTAAACACCTCGGGCTGATAGCCACGGCTGTCCAGCAGTTTGCCCAACATTCGGGCCAGCATGGGTTCATCGTCGATCACCATGATGCGGGCCGATTTTTCGGCCCGGCTGGCTGCTATCGGCGAGGGTGCCGGTGAATTCGGAGCCGGTTGCAGCAGAACCCGGAAATGTGCGCCGGGACCGGGCCCGAGGACCACGTGACCGCCGCGCTCGTGGACCAGGCGGTGGAGCACGGCCAGTCCCAGGCCGCTGCCTTTGCCTACTCCCTTGGTGGTGAAAAACCGGTCAAAGATGCGCGAGCGAATTTCAGCCGGGATGCCGGGTCCGCTATCGCGCACCCAGATTTCCACCAGGGGACCCTCGACCGCATGCAGACAGGAGCTGCATACCAGGCTTTCCAACTGGGCGTAGCGCAAACCGACCTCGATCAGTCCCTGTTCCGGTAGTTCGTCGCGCGAATTGATGATCAGATTGGCCAGGATTTGGTGTAGCTCGACCGGATCGAGTTGCGCGGGTGGGGCCTGCTCGCTCAAGTTCAGTCGAAGTTGGATACTGGAAGGAATGACAGCGGAGAGAATCCGGCAAACCTCGCTTATGGGTTGCACCAGGGGGGTGGCCAGCCGACTGGCCGGATGGGGATGGCTGTAGGAAAGCATGCGCTGTATCAAATCGCGAGCTCGTTCGGCCGCCGCCTGAATTTCCTCCAGCCAGCTCGGATCCGGATCGAGGCGGGCCAACTCCAGGTTTCCCAAAATCGTGGCCAGAATATTGTTGACCATGGCGCAGACGCTCAAGAGGATTTTCTTGAGGGGGGGCCGCGCAGGAGCTGGTCCAGAATCTCGAAACGGTTCACTAAGTGCTGGCTGGACATAAGTTTGTTTTCGGCCACTGCCATGGTTTTTCGAGGGGGTGAAAGCAAATCTTTTCGAAGACGACTTGACTGTGACTTAGATCCTATTCTGAGTCAGGCAGCCCAACTAAGATGGGCCCAGTTGAACAGTCCAATTGGACTGGAGAAAGAAGGAGAATCGTGAATCGACCACGCCGGTTGGCCGTACTCTGTTGCGGATTGGTAGCTCTGGGAATTACGGGATGTACCCGTTCCGGGCCAGGGAGCCTGGAGCAGGAATTGCCCAAGGAGTTGCTGGACGTTCTTCCCCTCGGCGAAAAACGACCTGTCGAAGTGGTGCTGGCCTCTCCCCAGGGAGACATGGCCGATCTCGATCAGGGCCAGTCGATTGTCATGGCCTTCAACCAGCCGATGGTTCCACTCAGGCCCGTTTCCACGGACGTCAACGTGGACTTCGTGGAAATCACGCCCAAGATCGACGGCCGCTTTCGCTGGAAAGGCACGGCCACGCTGGTTTTTGAACCCAAGGTGAAGTTGCCCTACGGGACCCGTTTCAAGGTCACCGTCAAGAAGGGGCTCAAGTCTTGGGCTGAGCAGCAGTTGGCTCAAGATTACACCTTCCATTTCGTCACCCCGACGGTGGCTCTGGCCCATACGCTGCCCATGGAAAACTCCGAAATGCAGGGTGTGGACGAACCGATCTACCTGCATTTCAACCAGCCGGTGAAACCCGAAGATATCCGCTCCTCCATCAAATTGCGCCAGGGAAGCGAAACCATGGGCGTCCAGGTGCGCGCCTACACGGAAGACGATCGCAAGGCCGAGTCGAAGGCCGCCGATGTCCAGGATGCCTACGAGCTGCCACGGCCCAACGGACTGGTGGAAGGCCCGGTCGAGAATGCGGTGGTGGTCACTCCCGAGAAACCGCTCCAGCCCGGAGAGCTGACCTCGGTGCTCCTGCTCAGCGGAATGAAAGGCATGGGAGGGCCGGAAGGCACCCCCAGCGAGCGTTCCTACGACTTTACCACGCGCAAACCGTTTGCTCTGACCGCCAACAACAGCACCGTCGACCCCGAGGGCGGCGTTTCCGTTCAGTTCACCACTCCGGTTTCGCCGGCTTTGCTGCGCAAAAACCTGACCATCGAGCCGCCGGTGGAACTGCCCGAATTTGAAACCGGCGATGATTATGCCAGCTCGGAGTGCTATCTGGGCGGCACTCTGAAGCCCAACTCGACTTATACCCTGCGCTTCGGTGAAGGTCTGGTCGACCGCTATGGCGCCAAATTGAACGGCGCGCGGGAGTTCAAAATCACCACCTCGGACTACCGTGAAATGCTCCAGGGTCCCGAAGGCAGCGGTGTGCTGGAACTGAATGGGCCGCGCAAACTGCCCTACGGTGTGCGCAACATGGAAAAGGTCACGGCCAAGGTGCGCAAACTGAGCCCGGCCGAAGTCATCAGCGTTACCAATTCGGGCAAAGCCCTGTACAGTTCCGAAGCCTATACGCCTCCGGGCGGATTCAGTCAGACCCTCAATCTGGGCGGCGTAACCCGGCGCAATGAAGAGCAACAGCGCAATGTTTCGCTGCCCGGCGGGGGTTTCTATTATGTCCAGGCGACTGCCGACAGTCAGTCGATGCGCAGCCTGGTGGCGGTTACGGATGTGGGCGTTACCGCCAAGTTCTCGGCTGAAAACTGCTTGATTTACACCACCAGCTTGAAAGACGTCAAACCGGTGGGCGGCGCCCAGGTGGAATTGTACAGCGCTGAGGGCACCAAACTCTGGTCCGGCAAGACCGATGGCGAAGGCTTTTGCCAGGCGCCCGGCTGGGCCAAGCTGGGCCTGACCAAGAGCGAAGAGTGGAGTCCGCCCGACCTGTGGATCTTCGTCAAGAGCGGCGATTCGCAGTCTTATGTGCATAGCGCCGGCTACAACAGCGTCGGTCCCTGGGCTTTCAACATCGACTACACCACCAATCAGTCCGCCCGCACCTTCCAGGCCTTCGCCTTCGCCGAGCGAGGGGTGTATAAGCCGGGTGAGGTGGTCGAACTCAAAGGTTCGCTGCGCGAAATGGCCGAGGGCAGTTGGAAATTGCCGGCCGGAGTGGACAAAGTCCTCTACAAGGTCTTCGACAGCCGCGACCGCGAGCTGACCAAAGGGCAGTTGCCCATCAACCGATTCGGCGGTTTCGACCAGAGCCTGAGCCTCAAGAGCGACTCGCTCACGGGGCTTTACCGGGTCGAGTACCGGCTGCCCGAGAATCTGGAGAAAAGCTTGAAGTGGTCGGAGCCAGTGGCCACGGTGGGCTTCCAGGTGGAGGCTTTCAAGCCGGCCCAGTTCGAGGTCACCGTGAATAGCGCCAAGTCTTACTATGTGATGGGCGACAAAGCGCAGGTAGACATCAAAGGCTGGTATCTGTTCGGTGCTCCCATGAATGAGCGGCCGGCCACCTGGACGGCCCGCCTGGAGCCCTCGGAATTGCGTCCCGACGGGTATGAAGGCTTTGACTTCGGTCTCAGTTGGGACGAGGAGCATCAGGACGAGTCCAAGGAGTTGGCCTCGGGCAAAGGGGATCTGGACGGCAAGGGCCTGCTGCATCAGGAAATCGCGCTGGAGAAGATTCCCTTCCGGGGTAGCGCCAATCTGGTGGTGGAAGGTGGAGCCACCGCGCCCAATCGCCAGACCCTTTCGGGACGTAAGGTCATCCCGCTGTATCGCGGTGAATTCCAATTGGGTTTGCGCAATGAATCCACTTTTGGCCCGGCCGGCCAGGCCCACAAGGTCGAGGTGGTGGCCGTTCGCCCGGAGGGCGACCGCCAGCAAGGCGTCAACCTCAAGGTAGAATTGCTGCGGCGCCAGTGGAATTCCGTGCAGAAAGGCGATGAGTCCGGTGGCTATCGCTGGGTCAGTGAAGTCAAGGACGAAAAAATCGAGGAAAAAAGCGTGCGCAGTTCCACCGAGCCGCTGGCCGTAGAGTTCACTCCGCCCAAAGCCGGCTATTACCTTGTGCGCGCCAGCGCCCAGGACAGTCGCGGTAACGCCGTCGTCAGCGAAAGCGGCTTCTACGCGGAAGGCAGCGACTATGTGGCCTGGGAGCGCAGCGAGGACGACATCATCAAACTGGTGTCCGACAAGAAGAGCTATAAGCCGGGCGACACGGCCACCATCCTGGTCAAGTCTCCTTACGAGAAAACGCGGGCTCTGGTAACCCTGGAGCGCGACCACATCCTGGAGCGCCAGGTGGTGGAGTTGACGGGCACCGCTCCGACCATCAAAGTGCCTTTGACTCCTCGCCATCTGCCCAACGTCTACGTCTCGGTGATTCTGCTGCAGGGGCGCAATCCCAAGCAAGAGTTCAGCCCCGGCGGTAAGGACCTGAGCAAACCCACCTTCAAGCTGGGTTACATCAACCTGCCGGTGGCCCCCGAAGAAAAACGCCTGACCGTCCAAATCAAGACCGACAAAGAGAAGTATCAGCCGGGTGAGGAGGTGGTGGCTGACTTTCAGGTGACCGACTCGACGGGAGCTCCCGTCGAATCGGAACTTACCGTGGCTGTTCCCGACCAGGGCGTGCTGGCCCTCACCGGCTATACGCTGCCGGATTGGTTCAGCTCTTTTTACGGAGCGCGAGCTCTGGGCGTGACCACCTGCGAAACCCGCATGGACGTGATCGGCCTGCGTTCCTACGGGGCCAAGGGTAAGAATGCCGGTGGCGGCGGTGGTTTTGACGCGGCCGAGGGCCGCGACGACTTCCGCTATACGGCCTACTGGAATCCCAGCCTGACCAGCAATGCTCAGGGCAAAGCCCAGATCCACTTCAATTTACCCGACAACCTCACTACTTTCAAGGTGATGGCCCTGGCTCAGACCATCAATTCCCACTTCGGCTCGGCCGAGGCCAAATTCGAGGTGGCCAAACCGCTGCTGCTGCAGCCCTCGGTTCCGGATTTCGCCCGGCTCAACGACGACTTCCAGGCCGGCGTGGTAGTGCGCAACAACACTTCTAATAAGCTCTCGGTGAAAGTCAGCGCCCATCCCGAAGGCGTGAAGCTCGAGGGCGAAGGCAGCAAGACATTGGAGCTGGCCGCCGGCAAGGAGCAGGAGGTGCTCTTCCACTTCCAGGCGGATAAGCTGGGAGACGCCAAGTTCAACTTCCAGGCCCAGAGCGGCGAATACAATGACGGTCTGACTTTGCCGCTCAAGTTACAGCAGTCGGTGATTCTCGAGCACGTCAGCACCAGTGGTTCGACGGCCGAATCGGCGGCCGTCGAAATGGTGGTGCCCTCGCCCATGAGTCCGGGTACCGGCATGCTGCGACTGCTGCTCTCGAGCAGCGCCCTGGTGGGCCTGGAGGGACCCTTGAAGGAGCTGGAAAACACCACGCTCTACGGTTTGGAACCGCGTCTGAGCCAGATTCGCGCCGGCTTGTCGGCGCGCGACCTGGCCCGGGCCCTGGATCAAGATCGCAAAGAGGACCCGCTGCAAAAATGGCTGCAGGACACCTCGACCTTCGCTGTCGGCGAAAAAGGCTACACCGCCTATGACTCGCAATGGGGAAGGCCGGACCCCTACCTGACCAGCTACGCCCTGGAGACTTTCTACCTGGCCCGCAAGGCCGGTCTCTCGGTGGAGAACCGCCAGATCGACATCGCCCGCGCCTTCCTCAAGGACTATCTCAACAATCCTCAGGACTACAGCAAATGGACCCGGCCAGCCGAAGGGCGCACGCTCCGCTGCTTCGCGCTTTACGCGCTGAGTCTGGGCGAGTTTGACGGGCTATCCTATTTCAACAATCTGCTGCGTTCGCGCGCGGATGTGCCGCTCGAGGGTCGCGTTTACCTGTTGCTGGCCGGCCGCAAATTGGGGGCCAGTCAGACTGACCTGGACCTGCTCCAGCAAGACCTGATCAACGCCGCCAAAGTGGAAGCCAATACCGTCTACTTTGAAGATGGTAACGAAAAGCAGTCTTACTGGACGTTCTCTTCCAACAACAAGCTGACGGCCCTGGCCCTCAAAGCCCTGATGGATTCCCCTAAAGGCTATCCGCAGGCCAGCAAGGTGGTCTCCTGGTTGATGGAAGCGCGCACCAAGAACGGCGACTGGGGGGACCCCCACGATGACGCCCGGGTGATGGAGACTCTCTACCAATACTTCAGCAGCCAGGAGAAAGACCGCCCTAACTTCGAGGCGACCGCCTTCGTGGGCAAAGAACAGGTGCAGAAGGTCTCTTTCCTGGGCCGCGATCTCAAGGTCGAGCAAACCACCAGGCCGATCGCCACGGCCGTCGAGCGCCTGGCCGTCGGACTCAAGAAGGTCGGTTCCGGGCGCCTGTATTACGAAATGCGGTTGTCTTACGTGGCAGCCAAAGAACCCCCGGCTCGCGACGAAGGGTTGGCTGTGCTGAAGAAAATATCGACGGTCAAAGGCGATGCTTTCCCGGCCGCCTTGAAGGCCGGCGAAACCTATATGGTGACGCTGACCGTGGTCTCTCCGCGCGACCGCCGCTTCGTGATGGTCAACGACCCGCTGCCGGCCGGCTGCGAGGTGGTGCAGACCCAGTTCGAGACGGAAAGTGCCGAGATGAAGCGTATTCTCGCGGCCTCGCAGAGCAAGTCGGGTAACTCTACCTTTGTGCACTTCGAAAAGTATGCGGATCGAGTCGCCCTTTTCGCCGACGGACTGCAGGCGGGCGAGCACACCTTCCAATATCTGGTGCGCGCCAACCAGCCCGGCAAGTTCGCCATGCCGGCCACCAAGGCCGAGGAGATTTACCACCCGGAAATCTTCGGCACGACCACGGGGCGGGTGGTGGAGATCCAGTAAGTGCGCCGCCGCTGGGTGCAAGGCCTGGTCGGGCTGTCGCTGCTGGGCGCGGCCCTTTTCTTGGCGCCGCCGCTGCCGTCCGACTTGCAGCAGTTGCGGCGCGCCTACAACCTGCGGCTGCTCGACCGGGAGGGGCGCCTGCTGCGGGAAGTTGCCTCGGATCAGGCTACCGAGCAAAATTGGAAAGGACTGGCAGAGATCAGCCCCTGGCTGGTGCAGGCCAGCCTGGCCGCCGAGGACCACCGCTTCTACGCGCACTGGGGATTGGACCCGCTGGCGGTGGGTCGAGCCCTGCGCAGTAACTGGAAGGCCGGCCACGTGCTGGAGGGCGCTTCCACCATCACTCAGCAGGTGGTACGCTTGCTCAGGCCTCCGGCGGAACGTGGTTGGCGGCAGAAAATATCCGAAACCTACTGGGCCTTGCGTCTGGAGGGTAGCCGCTCTAAGGATGAGATCCTGGAATGCTATCTGAACCTGGCTCCCTATGGTCTGCAAACTTACGGTATTGAAGCGGCTTCCCAACTCTATTTCGACAAGCCGGCCAGTCAGTTGTCCCTGGCCGAAAGCAGCTTTCTGGCGGTGCTCCCGCGCGCCCCCGAGACTTTTGCTCCCTACCAGAACGTGGACGAAATTGTCGTTTTTCAAAAGAAGTTGCTGGCTCAAATGGTCCGGCTGCGCATGATTACGGAAGAGGACGAAAAGCGGGCGGCGGCGGAGCCTCTCAAGCTGCGCCCCCTCGATTCCACCTGGGAGGCCGGCCATTTCTGCGATTACTTGATGACGCGTTTGCCGGCCCATTCCAGCGGTGAAGTGCGTACCACTCTGGATCTGGATATCCAGCATGACGTCGAGGGCATCGTCAAAGTGCACCTCAAGCGCCTGCGCTCACGCGGCGTGAGCAACGGCGCGGTGGTGGTGCTGGACGTGCAGAGCGGCGAGGTGCTGGCCATGGTCGGCTCGTTGGACTATGCGGAAGGCCAGTTCAACGCCTGTCTGGCCGGGCGCCAGGGGGGTTCTTCCTTAAAGCCTTTCACCTTCGGTCTGGCTCTGGAGCGAGACTATACGGCCGCCTCCATTCTGCCCGATTTGAACCTCTATCCCAAGCAGCTCGACAAAGGCTTCATTCCGCGCAACTACGATGAGCGCTTTCACGGTCCGGTGCGTCTGCGTGAGGCCCTGGCTTGTTCGTATAATGTGCCGGTGGTACGCGTGCTCGAGCGGGTGGGAGTGGAGCGCCTGCTGGTGCGCCTGCGCGAGCTGGGATTCGCCCGTTTGACCGAGTCGGCCCAGCACTATGGGCTGGGCTTGACCCTGGGAGCCGGGGAGATCAGCGTTTTGGAGCTGGCCCGCGCCTACCGGGCGCTGGCCCGCGGGGGTCGCTACGGCTCCGAAAAACTCTGGGAGGGACAGCCGGAAAGCTCTGAAAAGCAGGTTTTCGACCCGGCCGTGGCCGCCCTGCTGACCGATATTCTTAAGGATGGGCAAGCGCGCGCGCCCGCCTTCGGACTCTCCAGTCCGCTCAACTTTCCCTTCGAGGTGGCCGCCAAGACCGGCACCAGCAAAGGTTATCGGGACAACTGGACGGTGGGTTACACGCCCCACTACGTGGTGGCTTGTTGGGTGGGGAACTTTGACGGCAGTTCGATGCGCAACGGGGTTTCCGGCATTACCGGGGCGGCCCCCATCTTTCACGACGTGATCAGCGGATTGGCCCAGCGCGATGGAGGCTCTCCGCCTTTCTCGAGCCACGAGGGGCTGCGCCACCTGGCGGTGTGTGCCGAGTCCGGGGAACTACCCGGTCCCGATTGCCCCCATCCTTTACAGGAGTGGTTCCTGGAGCGACGCCTGCCGGCGCGCCGCTGCGGCTTTCACAAGCGCGTAGGGGGCCGGGTCTTCTGTCACTATCCGCCCCTCTACCGCGCCTGGGCGCTGGCTCAGGGCATTCCCCAGCCCCCCGCCGGCGCCATCCATTCGGACACGGAAGTAGCCGTGGCCTTCCCCGACAACGGCGCGGTCTTTCGCCTTGACGGGTACTTGCGCGGTGATTACCAAAAGCTGCACCTCAAGGCCACCGTGCCCGACTGGTGTGAGTGGGTGGAGTGGCGCGTGGGCGAGGACAAAGTGCGCGGCGCCCAGCGACCCTTTGATGCCTGGTGGCCATTGCGCCGGGGCGGCTTTTACGTGGTCGCGGTGGCCCACGGCGGCGGGCGCAGCCTCAGCAGCCCGGGCGTGCGCATTCTGGTGCAATAGCAGAGAGGTCTGGTTGAAAACCGTCGAAGGTGAGTTGCTTATGTCCGATCCGTTTCTACAACAGTTTGAAAAGCGCCGCCTGGAGCTCGAGGCTCGCATGTTGCGCATGCCGACTTCTTCGCAAATCATCCAGCGCTGGGGCGGCCCCAGCGGCATAGGCCAGCAATATTTGCACGCCATCCCCACCATCACTACTCTGATCGAGTTGATGGCCAAGTCACCGCGCACGGCCGGCACCTTTCGCGACCGGGTGGAGCGGGCCGGGCCCACCAAGATGCGCCACCACGAAATCGACAAGGCCTTCTCTTGTTATGGCCTGGCCTATGTCTACCGCTTGATGTCCAAGCAGAGCGGCGATCCGGAAATGGCTAACCTGCTCACGCGTGTAGCCACGCTGGCCATTCTCAGCCCGGCCGAACTGGAGAAAGTGGACTGGGTGGCGCGCGCCTTTTCGCACCGCCATCCGGATGGCAGCAAAGACATCCTGGCTCCGGCCCAATTGATTCTGCACTGGCTGACCGGCAGCGACACTCCCCAGAAAACCTACCAGTGTGACTGGGTCTTGCAACGCTATTCCGAATTTCTGACGCAGGCCTGGCAGGCCGCCTTGCAAAACCAGATTCACCTGCAGTTTCCCTGGTGACATGGAAGAGCGTCTTCTCATCAAACTGTTCCAACTGCGCCGGCGCCAGGCGCTGGTGCAGGCGGTGGAGAGGGGTTTGCACTGGGGGTTGTGGGGCGGCTGGTTGTGCCTGCCGTGGCTGTGGCTGTTTGCCGCCCTGCGTCTGGACGGAGCCGACCAGTTGCGGGTGGTCTGGTTGTGGCCGGCTTTAGCCCTGATCGGCTTGCTGCACGGCCTGCTGAGCCCCTGGAGTTTGCGGCGGGTGGCTTATGCGGCCGACCAGACTCATGATCTGAAGGAGCGCCTGCTCACCTGCTACGGCCATTTGGAGTCGAAAAAGCCGCATACGGTGGTGTCCCAATTGTTATTGCAGGAAACTCTGCAGCGCCTGGACGAGATCGATCCGGCCCGCACTTTTCCGGCCCGTTGGAAGCGGCCGCTGTTGCGTTGGGCCGTGCCGGCCCTGGCTCTGGCGGCCGCTCTGGTGCTGGCGCCCATCTGGCTGCCCCCGCCTCCTCCCGACCCCTTGCAGCAGGAAGTGCTGGCTTCGCGCCAGCGCCTCGACCGCTTGCACAAACGCCTGGCCCAGCGCCCCCAATCATTGCGGCGGGAGCAACTGCGCCAACTTTTGGAAAAGCTGCCCAACCAGGTACCGGCCCAGGCCGCCCGGCAGCTGCGTCAGGCGCTCGGGGAACTGCAGCGGCAGATGGACAAGCAGAACGAGCAGGCCTCGCGGCTTGGCCAACTGGCTCAATCTACTCCGCAGCAGCAGCGTGAGCAACTGGAGAAAATGCGCCAGCAATTGGAGCAGCAACCGCAGGCCAGATCGCTGCTGGAGCAGGCTCAGAAAGCCCTGGAACAAGGTCACCAGGAACAGGCTGAAAAGGCTATGCGCGAAGCTCAGCAAGAACTGGCCGAAGGCCGGCAAATGGCCGAAGACGCCGAACTCAGCCAGGCGCTGGAAGATGAAATGAAGCAACTGGGCGGCTCAGCGCAACCGGGTAAGCAAGACGACGGGCCCAGCCAGGGCGCCAGTGGACCCCCGGGCGGCAAAGGACAGGGCAAAGGCACTAAGGGTGATTTCGGCCGGGGCTCGACCAATCAGGAGGGCAAGACCGGCGAGGCGGCCACCCGCAAGGCCCGCGGCCAGCGCCAGAATCAGCAACAGCGTAACAAGCAGGAGGCTTTCAAACAGCTCTACGGCGCCGACCGCAAAGACTTGCAGACGCGCCGCGAGCGGGTGGCGCTGGCCGGCGCCAAGGGCAAGCTGCTGCGTATGGCCGACAGCAAGCTGGGCGACCCGCGCCTGGGCGATCCCGGTCTGCGCCCGGATTCCGGCGATTTCCTGGAAGCCAAAGCCCTGGCCGAACAGTCGGTGGCCGAGGAAAAAGTCCCCGCCGAACACCGCGAAGCCGTGCGCCGTTATTTCGACAACATCGACCCTCGCAAGTAAGGGGTTCATTTCACCACCCGCACAACCCGGTGGGGCCTCCGTGGTGGAGTTTGCTCAAGACAAGCTCCACCCCATCAGGAACCTTTCAGAGTGGGCGGGTAAAGTAAAGCCATGCAAATCAGCGGCCTTCACAATACCACCACCATCGCCCAAACTCGATCCAGGCCTGGCGAGCAGGCCGGCGGAGACCGCTTCGATTTCCAGCAAGACCTGCAAGACCAGGCCAACTGGCTGGCTCAAGAATGCCGCGCCCGCTTCGGCTGCACTCCCAACGAACTGATGAAGGGGGCCAACGGCTTTGAACGCTTCAACCAGCTGGCCGTGGAATGGCGTAATGCCCACCCCCGAGACTGACAAATAGCTTACCGGCAGTTGACAGATCGGTACGGGTCGTTGTATACATGTGGCCTTACATTCTGAAACCCTTCCGGAGGAACCGTGTCCGACCGCAATAACCATATGGATCGTGACAACGACAAAGGCTTCAAAAAGCGTGGTGGACGTCGCCCCCGGCGTAAGGTTTGCTATTTCAGCGCCAACAAGTTCACCGCAATTGACTACAAGGACGTAGGTCTGCTGCGCCGCTTCGTCAGTGAGCGTGGCAAGATTCTACCCCGTCGCATTACCGGCACCTCGGCCAAGTGGCAGCGTCAGTTGACCACCGCGATCAAACGCGCTCGCTTCCTGGCCCTGCTCCCCTACTGCGACTGATTCGCCCTCGTTGTTGCCTCTATAAAAAGCTCGCTTCACGGCGAGTTTTTTTATTTTTGGGACAGGGCTCCTTTACCCTCACTCTCTCCCGGAGAAGGAGCCAGGTAACCCGCGGCAAACTGGCGAGCCTATGTCAAAAATTCGCCCTTTCGCAGCTATCCGTCCCCATCTCAGCGTGGTCCATAAAGTGGCTTCGGTGCCCTACGACGTGGTCGACCGCGAGGAAGCCGCCGCCCTGGCCCAGGGCAATCCTCTCAGCTTTTTGCGCGTCTCGCGCGCTGAAATTGACCTGCCCAAGGAACAGAATCCTTATGGGGACGAGGTCTACTCGCAAGCGGCGGCTAACTATAAGAAGCTGCTGGACGACGGCCAGTTGATCCGGGAAGAACAACCCTGCCTCTACGTTTACCAGTTGCAAATGGGCGACCAGGTGCAGACCGGCGTGGCCGCCGCCTACTCGGTGGACGAATACGACGCCGACAAGATCAAAAAACACGAGAAGACGCGCCGCGAAAAAGAAGACGACCGGACCCGCCACATCGTCACCCTGCGCGCTCAAACGGGACCGGTCTTTTTAACCTATCGCGGTCGCAAAGCCATTGACGAAATGATCGAAAGAATCATCCAGGGGGAGCCGCTATATAACCTGACGGCGGCTGACGGTGTGCGCCATACTGTTTGGAAAGTCATCGATCCCCAGGCGCTGGTGGACGCTTTCGCGGAAGTTCCCGAGCTTTATATCGCCGACGGCCACCACCGCGCCGCCAGCGCCAGCCGCACCCGCGCCCAACTGCGCCAGGAAGCCGGTTCGAATTGGAATGGCGACGAACCCGGCAATTATTTTCTGGCCGTGGCTTTCCCCGCTGATCAGTTGCGCATTCTTCCGTACAACCGCGTCATCAAAGATCTGAATGGGCACAGTCCGGAAGATTTTCTCAACCTGCTGAAAAAGATTTGCACCGTGACGGAGGGCGCCGCTCCCTCGCCCAAGCAGCGCGGCCAGGTCAGCATGGTTCTGGGTGGCAAATGGTACGGGCTGGAACTCAAGGTGCCGGCCGACGCCCAGTCGCCTTCCGACAAATTGGACGTAGCCATCCTGCAGGCTCAGGTGCTCGATCCGCTGCTGGGAATCAATGATCCCCGCACCGACAAGCGCATCGACTTCTCGGGCGGCATTCGCGGCACCGGCGAGCTCGAAAAACGCGTCCAGGCGGGTGAGGCCGTGGCCTTCTCCATGTTTCCCACCTCGGTGGAGGAATTGATGGCCATTTCCGACGCCAATGAAATCATGCCGCCTAAATCCACCTGGTTTGAGCCCAAACTGCGAGACGCTCTGCTGATCCACCAGGTATGAGCAACTTCATCCTGGACAATGCTCTCGTCCTGACCATGGACGAGCAATTCTCTATGGTTGCCGGGGGCGCCGTAGCCGTGCGCGCCGGGCAGATCGCAGCCGTAGGCGCCAGCTCTCAGGTAGTCGAGCAGTTTCCCCTATGGCCGCGCTACGACCTGCAGGGCCGTGTACTCATGCCGGGTCTGATCAACTGTCATACTCACCTGCCCATGAGCTTGTTCCGCGGCCTGGCTGACGACAAAGAACTCATGGACTGGCTCAATAACTATATCTTTCCGGCTGAAGCGGCCACTCTCAACGAAGACTTCGTGCGCACCGGCACGGCTCTATCGCTCTGGGAAATGCTGCGCGGGGGCACCACCACCGTGGTCGATATGTACATGTTCGAAAAAGTAGTAGCCAGGGAATGCGCCCGCATCGGCATGCGCGGGGTCTTCGCCCAGGCCATGATCGACTTCCCCACCCCGGAATATCAGACCTGGGAAGAGTCCCTCGAGGGCACCCGGCAGTTCATCCAGAGTTGGAAGGGACATCCGCTCATCATCGGCGCGGTGGGTCCGCACGCCCCCTACACGGTATCGCCGGAGCATCTCCAGGAATGCCACCGGCTGGCCGAAGAACTGGACGCTCCGCTGGTCATCCACTTGTGCGAGACGCGTTCCGAAGTCGACTTGATCCGAGAACGCCACGGGCGTACCCCCGTCGATCATCTGGACCACCTGGGTTGCTTGAGCAAACGGCTGGTCACGGCCCATATGGTCTGGCCCCAAGAAGGGGAAATCGGCAAGTTGGCAACCCACGGCGTCGGCGTCGGCCATTGTCCCCAAAGCAACGCCAAACTGGCCTGTGGCATCGCCCCCGTGGTCAAGATGTTGCAGGCGGGGGTTCACGTGGGCCTGGGCACGGACGGTTGCGCCTCCAACAACGACCTGGATATGTGGCAGGAGATGCAGACGGCCAACCTGCTGCAAAAACTCAGTTGCCACAGCTCCACCGTCATGACGGCGCGCGATACGCTGCACATGGCGACTTTAGGCGGTGCCCGGGCGGCCCACCTGGATCACCTGGTCGGCTCCATCGAAGTCGGCAAACGGGCCGACATGATCGTGGTAAGGCTCGACTCGCCTCACCAAACGCCGGTCTTCGATGCCATATCGCAGCTTTGTTACACCACCAAATCCAGCGATGTGACCCAGGTCTACATCGAGGGCGAGTTGGTTATGTCGGACGGCAATGTGCCGGCCATCGAAGAAGCAGAACTAAGGCTGGCCGTGGCCGCAGAGGCCGAACGCGTCCAAGCCATTTTGAGGAGGTAGATGATATGACCGTTGATGCAATGCTGTGCGACGCCGCCACTGTACGTGAAGGCCTGTTGAATGTATTAGGAGCGGGCATCACCCGCTTGCACCGCGAGCAGTTTCCCGCCGCCATGGGCACTCAGCTGGCCCTGCTGCTGCACAGCACCGCCAAAGAGATGGGTAAAAACCACAAGCTGGTCATCACCGTTACCCACGAAAATAAGGAGAAAATCGCCGAGTTCTCGGTCGACTTCAGCGTGGCCGCCAACGCCGGCGCCAAGCCCGACGAGACCATCACCGTGCCGCTGGTGGCCACCTTCGCCCAACAGGTGCTCCCCCAGCCCGGCACTTACCTGATCGAACTCAACATCGACGGCAAAGTGGCCCGAGTCGTACAGTTCCAGGCCGGTCTGGCTCCTAAGCCGGCCGCCATGCCTGGCTCCGCGCGCGGGTAGGCCCGCCTTCTCCGCCGGCGCCCCGACTTACTGCGGATTGGTAAGTCTCGTGGGCCCGGCGGCATGCGCGAGCAAGTTTTTCAGGTGCCGGTGGATCCGCCGGAAGAAGGGGCTACTCGGGCTTCCAGGCAGAGACTTTCTCGTCGGTGGAGCCACCAGGGGCCGAAACCACGGCGCGCACCTCGAAGGAACCCTTGGCCACCAGATCTCGCAGCACCTGGTTGTTGGCGTCGAAGTAATCACGGGCCACGCGCCAGTTGGGGCCGAGCTTGTCAATGTTGGTCCAGGTCTTGATTTCCTGCCACTGGCCGCCGTTCTCGCGCGCCGACAGAGTCACGGTGATCGGCCCTTTCTCGGTGATTCCGCCGGGGTTGTGGATGTTGGCGCGGATGTTGGCATTGCCTCCGTCAGTCCGGATCAGGAGGTCCTCCACCTTGACGTCGGCCTGGGCGGCCGTAATCGTCACGAGAATGGCTGTTGCCGTTAGGAATCTTCTCATATTGACACCTCTTTCAAGGAATTCGATTTTCCATATAGTTTAGGACACTAACTGGACCCCAGCGAAGGCAACAAGGTACGGCACTACTATTTGGTCGCCAGCGGTTCCAGCCAGGGGGTGCGAAACCCACCGGGCGTTTCAGGCCCGTTTCAGGCCGACCCGATACACTTATCCCATGCTAATCAGCTCGCAGCTCAAGTGCTCCCCCCCAGCCGCTCCGCGCCAGCCTCAGGTCACGGTGCCGAAAGAAGCCGCCTCCGCTCCCGTAGCGGACAGCGTCCGCATCAGCCACGCTCCCACGGCCAAATCCCACGGTGGCGGTTGCCCTTGCTGTATGTCCAAGTCTTCGCTCAAGTCGGCCATCGAAGCCACCTCGCAGTTGCCGGGAGGAGCCGCCGCCGGTTATCTGGATACCACTCCCGAATTGCGCGGTCGCATTGATGCGTTGCCGGTCAAACCGGAAGAAATTACTCACGTTCTCTATCACGCCGAATGCTGGGACGGATTCGGAGCTCGTTTCGCGGCCGAACAGGCGCTGGGCGACAAGGCTCAGTATATTCCCGTCAGCTACAAGGACGGCCCGCCTCAGTTGCCGGCGGATGCTAAAGTAGCCATCGTCGACTTTTCCTACCCACGCGAACAGCTTCTCGAGTTCAAATCTAAAGTAGCCGGCATGGTCGTGCTCGATCATCACGAGAAGGCCCGCCAGCAGTTGGAAGGTCTCCCTTTCGTCGTTTTCGAGCAATCGCGCGCCGGCGCCGGGCTGTCCTGGGCCTACTTCCACCCAAATGAGCAGGAGCCGGACCTTCTCAAGTATGTCGAAGACCGCGACCTCTGGAAGTTCAACCTGGATAAGTCCCGTGAGGTCAGCGCCGCCCTCGGTTCCTACGAGATGAACACCAAGATCTGGGAAAATCTGGATATCGACAACCTGAAAACCGAAGGCGCCGCCATTCAGCGTTACAAGCAGCAGTTGGTGGACGGTGCCGCCGAGCGGGCCGTGCTGGGCACGGTGGCCGGCTACCAGGTTCCCCTGGCCCAGTGTATTCCCGAAATCCGCTCGGAAGTCGGGGAAGCGCTACGCGCCCGGTATCCGGACGCGCCCTTTGCGGCCGTCAGTTATGTGGAAAACGGCCAGAAGCAATGGTCTCTACGTTCGCAGGACGGCGGCTTTGACGTCAACGCCGTGGCCAACCAGTTTGGCGGTGGGGGTCACAAAGCGGCCGCCGGTTTCCGCGATCCGGGCGGTCCGGAACCGACCGATATCAAACCGCCTTCATGAAAATTTCACGGCTATAGCTTAAGTTAAGTGTGTGAAAGTAACCCAAGCAGCTAAATCCGTTATCGCCTTTACGCAGCCCAAGGCTTCCAAGGTCAACCCGGGCACCGATACCGCCGGTGACATTCCGGTGCCGCGCAGCAGCGCGCAGGTCGACGCCCTGTGCAATGGCGGCGCGCTTTCCGGCGGCATTCAGGGATTGATTTCCGGAGCTCGCTTGGGCGGCCTCAACGGTGCCGTGTCCGGTGCTGTGGCCGGCGCCGTGGGCGGCATGGTGGGCACCAAGGTCGGTTTTAAATACCAGAGTTTTCCGCTGGCGCTGGCCGCCGGCGCGGGCAGTGGCGCGGTGGGCGCCGCCGCCATCACGGTGGCTATGAGCCTTTTGACCGGCCAGCCCATATCGGTTGCCAATGTGGCCGGTTATTCTATTTTAGGTGGTCTTACCGGCGCGGTGGGCACCCTGGGCGGTTCGCGCCGAGCGGTTACGCGCGATAGCGTCTACGGCGGCTACACCGCCGGCCTGGTGGCTTCGCAATATACCCACAATCCGTTGGCGGCTCTGGCCGGTGCCGCCGGTGCCGGTATCGGCGGTCGCGCTCAGACGGTGGCCGGGCGAGCCGCTCTCGGCACGGTCAGTGGCGCTACTTTGGGTGCTCTCAGCGCGGTTCCGTATTTTCTGGCCGGCCACCCTCTGGCCGCTCAAGCGCTGGTGGAAGGCATCACCGCGGGCGCGCTGTCCGCTCCGGCCGGAACGGTGGTCGGTCCGGTGTTTCGCCAGGTCACCCGCAACGCTCAGGATGAAATGGTGGCGGGCATCAATAGCAAATTGGACCCCTGGTTGGAGAAGCATCCGCTGGGCACGGGCGGCAAAATGGCGGCTGGAGCGGCCCTCGGGGCGCTGACTTTCGGAACCTTCGGAATGCTGGCTCCGGTAGTGGGCGTGCCTATGCTGCCTGCTCTGGGCGTGAGCGTAGGCGCCGGCGCGGCCCTGGGGGCTTATAAGATCGGCACGGCCATCAAGCAGAAAGAGAAGGCGGTGGTTGCCGAAAAATATTTGCAGACCTATGTTCCGGCTGGTCCCGCCGTGGGTAATGTGCTGGCCAACTTGCGGCAGGCATCAGCGGTCGAGTAAGTCGCTGTCGTCGTCGGGCATGCGGGTGGTGGCCAGAGCCACCACAAACGAGATGCCGGCCGGCACCAGAAACCCCTGATATTGCATGGTCAGGAAGAAGTAGGCCCCGGCCACCGAGCCGGCCACGAAGAAGATCAGTGTGGCGGTGCGCACCATGGTGGAGCGAATTTCAATGCGCCGCTCCGGCCCGCTCAAGTAGAAGTAGCGCACCAGCCCCAATCCCAGATCGGTGGTCAGACCGGTCATGTGGGTGGCCCGCATCACGGCTCCGGTGGCCGTGGTCACCGCCGCATTCTGCAGGCCACTGGCCAGAGCCAGCACCAGCAGCAGCACATACTCTTCGCTGATCGCACTGTCTTTGCCGAACATTCCGAACCAGCCCGATTCTCCGCCCAGGGCCGCCACAGCCAGCAGGCCGGCCGAGAGCAACACAGGCAAGCCGTAGAGCGGCGGCTGATCCTTCTGAATGCGCCGGTCCACCATCAAAGCCGAAAGCATGGCGCCGGCCATGAAATAGACCGGGATGGAGCTGATCGCCAGCGCTTCCATCCAATGATTTCGACTCAAGTTAATGCCGAAGAGAGTGGCAAATCCGGTGACGTGAGTGGTGAACTTGGCGGCCGCCATCCATCCGCCCGAATTGACGCAACCGGAAGCGAAAACCAGGCACAGCCACTTCTTGATGGCGGATAGTGCCCTGAGATGGTCGCGCATCAACTACTCGCGGCGGCGGCCTCGGGGGTGGGGAAAATCTGAAAGAGCGCGTCAAAACCGGAAATGGTGAAGACCTCTTCCACATGCGGACGCATGCCCGATAGACGCACTTCGGTGCCGATTTTCTTACTGTTCTTGGCGGCCACCAGCAAGACGCGCAGGCCGGCCGAACTCAAGTAATTGAGCGGAGTTAAATCGAGAACAATGCGAGTATTAGGGCGCTTTTCCACTTCGGCCAGCAAGCGCTCCTGAAAAACGGCCGAGGTATTGGCATCCAATCGTCCCTCCACCGCCAGCACCAAATGTCCGTTGATCTCCCCGTCTTTGATTTCCATTCCGGCTCTTTCTGGCAGCCGAGGGGGGTTCCTTGCGCTTAACGGGAATCTGCGCCGATGCGACGCCTATTCATTCTTCTGCTGCTTTCCTGGAGCTGTGCCGCTCAGCAGCTACCTCCCGGCGAACCTTTGCGTATCGGCATGTCGGCCGCTTTCCAGGGTCCTTCGCGAGCGCTCGGAATCGAACTGTATCGTGGGGCTCAGGTCTATTTCCGCCAGCTCAATGCGGCTGGCGGCGTGGCCGGGCACCCCATCGAGCTGGTGGTGCGCAATGACGGCTACAATCCCGGGCCGGCCGTACTCAACACCATCGAGCTGGTCAACCAGCAGAAAGTGCTTTTGCTCTTCGGCTACGTAGGCACTCCCACCGTAACCCGGGTTTTGCCGCTACTCAAAGGAGGATTTGAACGCTCACAACTTCTGATGTTCCCGTTCACCGGCGCCCAGCCTCAGAGAATGCCGCCTTATCAGGATTTGTGCTTCAATTTGCGGGCTTCCTACCGCGAGGAAACGGCCGGTCTCATCGACCATCTCTACAACGCCGGCTGCCATAAAACCGGCATCTTCTATCAATGCGACGCCTATGGGCGGTCGGGCTGGGAGGGCACGCGGCGGGCTTTGACCGAGCGCAAGCTCAAGTTGGGGGCCGAGGCTACCTACCGGCGCGGTTCTAAATTCGACGATTCTTATGCCGCCCAGGTCAAGATCCTGCGCGATGCGGGCGTGGACCACGTAATCTGCGTGGGTAGCTACGCTCCCTGCGCCGGCTTTATTCGCGACGCGCGCAATCAAGGCTGGAATGTCCCGATCGCCAATGTTTCTTTTGTGAGCAGCGAAAGCATGTTGGCGCTGCTCCTCAAGGAGGGCCAGAAAACCGGTCGCGACTATACCCGCTGGCTGGTCAACAGCCAGGTGGTGCCCACCTATCAGGATACCCGTCTGGCGGCAGTGCGCGAATACCGTCAGGCCATGGACGCCGGAGCGCCTATGCCGGATGCCTCGCTGGTGGGGGCCGGCGGCCCCGAGTATCAGCCGCTGCGCTACAGTTTTGTGAGCTTCGAAGGCTATTTATGCGCCAAGCTGCTGGCCGAGATTCTGCGTCGCAGTGCTCCCCGGTACGACCAGGAGCACATTCTCAAGGCGGCCGAGTCCATTCATGACTTCAATCTGGGGCTCGAGTCCACGGTCAGTTTCAACAGCCAACAGCATCAGGGGTTGCATACGGTCTACTTCACCCGCGTCCAGGGAGACCAGTTTGTGCCGCTGTCCAATTGGAAGGCAGTGGTTTCGGCTTTAAAGGTGGCCCGCAGGTGACACGAACCGGACTGTTCTGGCAAACTTTACTCCTGACCTCATTGATGTTCGCGGTGGTGCTGACGATCACGGTGGGCCTTTCCATTAGCAGCATTTATAATAATCTGTTTCGCGAATGCGAGAATAAGGGCCGGGCCATCGCTCAGGGTATCTCGCGCACCTCGGATGAACTGCTGGTCAATCGCGATCTGGCTACGGTGCAGGCCAGCCTGGACGAGTCTCTGGCTTTGGAAGGCGTGGCTTACCTGTTTTTGAGTAACGGCCAGGGCGAGACCGTCTGCCACACCTTCGTTCCTCAAGTCCCCAGCCAGGTCTTGCAGCTACCCGTCTCGCCCACCGATATTACCGCCACCCGCGTGGCATTGGGTTCGGAGCAACGCCGCCTGGATATTTCCGCTCCTATTATGGCCGGCGTGGGCGGCTACATCCACGTCGGGATGGACTTGGAAAAGGTCTATGCCGCCGCCCTGCGCGAGGCGGCTTTGCAGGGCGTCGCCATCGGGTTGATCTTTCTGCTGAGCTTGGGCCTGGTTAGCCTGGCGGTGCGGCGCATCACCGGCCCGGTCACGGTGCTCACCGACTGTGCTCAGGCGCTGTCCCGGCACGACTTCGCCACCGACTTCCCGAAGCGAGACGAGTTGGCTCAGCTGGTTCCCCGCTCGGCCGGGGAGATCGGCACTCTGGCCGAGTCCTTCCTGCAGATGGAAAACAAGATTCAGCAGAGCGTACTGCATTTGCGCCAGACGACCGCCGCCAAAGAGCGTATCGAGGGCGAACTGCAAGTGGCCCGCCATATTCAGATGAGCATCGTGCCCAAGAAGTTTCCCGCTTTCCTGGCGCTGCCCCAGATGGATATTTATGCGACTTTGGAGCCCTCGCGGGAAGTGGGCGGGGACCTCTATGACTTTTTCCAACTGGATGATGAGCACATTTTTGCGGTGGTGGGCGATGTTTCCGGCAAGGGCGTGCCGGCCGCGCTCTTTATGGCCGTCACCCAAACTTTAATCAAAGCCACCGCCCGCCAGGGTCTACCTTTAGGTGAGTTGATGAGCCGCCTCAATGACGAGCTCTGTGAGAACAACGAAGCCAGCATGTTCGTGACGCTTTTCGCGGCGATTTTGAACGTCAACACGGGACAGGTGGAGTTTTCCAATGGGGGGCACAATCTGCCTTTCCTGCTTTCCCCCAACAAGGGACCCGAGCAGTTGCCGCGCACCCGCGGCATGGGTCTGGGAGCGGCCGAGGGCATCGCCTTTCAAACCAGCAGCTTCACCATGCAGCCCGGGCAGGCTCTGGTGATGTATACCGACGGCATCAGCGAAGCGCATAACCCCGCTGCCGAGCTTTTCACCGAGGAGCGCATGCGCAAGTTTTTCGCCGGCCAAAGCGATCTCGGCCCGCGCGCACTGGTGGAGAACCTGCTCGATGCGGTGCGCGCCTTTGAGGCGGGAGGGCCCCAGGCCGATGACATCACAGCCCTGGTGTTAACCTATTTGGGACCGGGTGGTCCGGTCAGCCGGGAGGTGGCCAACTCCTTGGCCGAGTTGGACAACCTGGCCGCGGCCGTGGAAGGCTTTGCCGCTTCCTTTCACCTCTCACCCACGGTGGCCAATGCCTTACAACTGGCCATCGAAGAGTTGTTTACCAATGCCGTCAGTTACGGCTATCCCGCGGGCCAGGCCGGCAGGCTAAAGCTCTCTCTGGACTTCAAAGACGATTGGATCGAAGTCGAGCTCCAAGACGACGCCAGGCCCTTCAACCCGCTGGTTGAGGGCCCGGAAGTCAATGCCGATGCCAGTCTGGAAGAACGCGACATCGGAGGCCTGGGCATTCATCTGACGCGCAGGCTCTTCGATGAGTTGGCCTACGAGCGCCGAAATGAGCGCAATGTGATCCGTTTGAGAAAGCGGGCGACCTAGGACTTGCTGCCCAGGTAAAGGCCGGCCAGGGCTCCGCCCACCACGCCGCCGATGACGGGATGGCCGGCCAGACTGCCGACCGCGGCGCCAACCGAGCCGGCCGCGCCGAAGGTCAACCCGGCAATACCGCCGCCGATGGCGGCCAGGCCTTCATAGCCGTTCTTGTCGGCCGACAGGTAACCGTAGCCGCCCCAGGCCACGGTGGAGGCGGGCAGACTGGCCAGCGTGCCCCACCCGGCGCCCAGGCTGTTGGCGCTCAATCCGCAAGCCAGACCGGTCAGAGTGGCGCCGGCGAAGACTTCCAGGAAGTCCGAGTCACTTCCGCCGCCCTTGGAGGCTTCGGGTGCCTCGGGTTGGGGCTTGTGCTCCGGGGCCTTCAAGGCCTTGGGCTGAGTAAATCTGGAAAAGCTCTGTACGTTCATGGTTTTGCTCCTCAATCATGCTGTGTTTGTGTCCGGTACAGCCTAGCCTGAGGAGCTGAAAAAAAGCTGGTTAACAGCCCTGGTCGAGAGAGTCGCTGCTCAGGCTGGGGCGCAAATGCAAGTGATTGTGATGACCCTTGTAGTAACGAGTCAGGCCTTCCTTGATCAGCTGCGAATCATTGAAGAGAATGGTCGCGCCCGGGTCCATCCGCTTGACCAGCTGGCACCACTGCCGGGTCTTGGCACGGTCATAGCTCGGGTCGTTGATATTGGTCGGCTCCATGGCGCCGTCCTTGCGAAACGGGCGCAGGTCGGCCTCGGTGCCGTTTTTATGAGCTTCGTGAGGAGGGAAGGGACCGCCACCGGCGCGGCTGATGTCGCCCACTTGAAAGGGGAGCTCGCTTTCTTTTTCCCATTCGGCGCCCAACCGCTGGATAAAAGCAATGGTTTCGGGCAGGCCGACCTGGTCGACGCCATTCTCTTCGCGGTTATAAGTGCGAAAGCCGGGGCCCGACTCGGGCAGGGTGGTGTTGATATTGGGATTCGGACGGTGGCTTCCGCGGTTTTGTACCGGCCCCGCCGAACAACAAGAATCGGCCTGGTGCCAAGATTGAATTTTCTGATAACTGCGCAAGGCTAGCAGCATGGAAAGTCCTCCCGGAGACTCGTGGCGGTTCACGACCGACACTTCTATTGGTCTCCACGGTAACACCGGGAGTCCAGTCCAAATGCTACGAAAAAACGAACTTTTACCCGCTCACCAAAAACAAGCCCGGCGGTGTCACTTTTCCATGCGCAACCAAGGTTTATTCCACCAGAGAGGTTCGAATTAGAGCTACGATTTCCTCAGGCCCGACGGCCGGCCGGGAGAAGACGACTCGTGCCTGCTCATCGAGAAGCACGGCGGACGGGGTGCCGTTGAGCTTAAAGGTTGTCAAGGCTGCGTTCTCGACCCGCCATGAGCCCTCTACCCACGTCTCTTCAGGTTCACCGACTTCTCTCTCAAGGAGAACGATATTGACTTTCTGTTGCAGGACTTTCCGCCACTGTTGCAGTTCCGGCTGCAACTCCGTGCACAAACCGCACTTCGGAGAAGAAAAAACTAGTAGATTCCGACGATCGGGGAGCAAAACGCTATGTAGCGCCGCTTGGCGCCCGTTTTCCGCGGTCAAATTGATGTGTGGCGCCAGTTGACCACGTTTGAGATGAGTTGGGGCTGTCTGCTTGACGCTCTTCCAGAGGGCCAAATGACTGCTGGCCAATCCGATACAACCCGCACCCAGCAGCGTAGCCAGGGTGCTCAGCGGTGAAGCTGTCAAGGGATAACCAGGGTTACGGATGAGGTAGAGCGAGGACAAAACCAGTATGCAGTTCCGAAGCAAAATGCCTGGTCCTACCGGCACGGAATGCAACTGCCCCAAGCAATGGCAGTCGGGGGTTCGTCCCTGGATCAAGACTCGGGCCACTCCAAGAGAGAAGATGAAAAAGAGCAGGCTACACAGCCAGGCCGCCAGGTACAGCAAGGGATCGAGTAACAGCATTAGCGCAATCGCGGACTCTGTCGCCACTAGAATCTGGCTGGCGCGGTTGGAGTAGGCTGGTGGCACGCCAAACTCAGAGACGGCCTGGCGTGTGCCGGACATGTCCCAAAGTTTGCCGGTGGCGGAGGCGACCAGCAGGCCCGCCAGAGTCAGACGCAAAGCAGTGCCTGCCAGTCCCAAAGCAATGCTTCCTTCCGAGTAAACAAACATCTTAATCATGTATTACCCTTACCGCATTCAGAGGAACTGTGTCCAGTATCAGGTATTGTCAGAATCGTGCAAGCCGATTACATCTTCCATGGAGCGCGTATACGCATCCTGGCCGAGGGAGACCTCGCAGAGAGCCAGGCTAGAGCCCTGTTACCCGGAGTCCGTGAGCAAAGCTTTGAAGAGCCTGACTCAATCTTTCAGCTTCAGTCTCAGAAGAGTCTGCTTTCGTTGGAGCATGACCATCACATGCTACTTCCTAATCATGACCCCGAGTTCGTTCGACAGTTTTTGCTCGCCCGACTTCACGAAAGCATCGCCCAACATGCTAAGGCGCACCTGATTTTCCGAGCAGGAGTAGTGGCCTGGCAGGGGAAGGCGTGGGTGTTCCCTGGCCCCCGCCTCTCAGGGACCACCCGCTTGGTGGAGGCGTTGTGCCAACGAGGAGCCATCCGCTATTCCGATCGTCTGGCAATTTTCGACGATGCGTTGAACGTGCTTCCCTATCATGGAGATGCGCTGGCAGATCAGACGAGCCCCGGGGCCTCAGTCGAATTGGTCGCCTGGCTTCCTTACCAACCGGGTAAGCCTTTGCACTACAGCCCGCAAACTGCCGGTCAGTGTGCGCTGGAAATGCTACGGATTATCGCTGGCGGACAGTCGCTGTTACCCCAAGCAATGGCCGCCCTCAGCTCCATCTGTGAGAACGCCAAGATATTCAAGGGCACACGCGCCGACGCGGATTCGTGCGCCAAGGCTCTCGCGCTCGAACTGCAGCGAGCCACCGGGGATGCTTGAAATTACTCCTAGTCTTGTGGATATTTCTACTAGTCCGGGTTTACCGGTTTGTATTGCCAAATCAACTGTTGCCGGCAGCCATAAACTACCATATAACCCGAGAGGAAATTCTCTGTTTTGTCGTCGTAAAACTCGACATCAAAGCAGGCGTGTTTCACCGGTGCATAGGAGCACTCATGACGCGTCTCGCGTACAGGGAGTCCTCGTGCAATCCGACAAAATAATATTTCAACCGGTTGGTGACGAATTGCTTTGCTATGATGCCACCACTCACGAGTGCTGGCTTCTCAGTCCGGAAGCCAGCTATATTTTGAAGCTGGTCCAGCAGGGTGAGGTCCAAATACAAGAAGCTTTTGCGCTGAAGTTCCCTAAGTGGGAAGCGCAGGCACAAGCAGTGGTCGATCTAGCCCTGAAGCAATTGAAGATAAGGAGACTGCTTGAAGACAGTCCTGCATTGGCCAATCAGGAGCGCCGAACATTCCTGCAGGTGGCCGGGCTGACTCTCCTTACCAGCATCGTAGCTCCCCTGCCGGTTGCCGCTGCCAGCGCTCGACTGGTAGTCGTCAGCGCCATCTATGACGGCCCGGCCCTCGACGGAGGTCCATGTGGTGCTAAGGCCGGAAGCGGCCCTTGCATCGCCGCTGATTTCACTACCCAGTTAAACGCCCGGATTGTGGCGGCGGGCGGAAACCTGCTAGAGTATGAGACCTGGCCGGGCGCTGGAGCGCTTCAACTCCCAGGACCTGATCCTTGCACGGGCACCAAAAAAACCTTCACTGTCACCTACCGGTGCGATGGTGTAGTCCAATCGCCCAAGGTGACTTGTGATACACATACCGTTACCTCAATCAGTTGTCCTTAAGATTGAGCTCTTTTGGGGCGGCGGGTGGCACTCTGGCGAGAGTAGCCGCCGGTTTGTCGTGCCAGCGCTGACCTCGTAACCCGGCTAAGAGACGGCGTCGGCGGCGCCCACAACCAGCGCCAGGGGGACGGCCACCAGGCCGCCCAACATCGCGCTGGTCAGGCTCAGAGTAGTGCCGGCAGCGCCGCGCAGGCCGGGTGCTTGTTCATCGCAGCCCAGCATTTTGCCGACTCGATTGCCGAAGGTGGCTGCGTCGACCATGGCGCGCTGGAGAACCGAGCCGGAACTTTCCATGCCTTGCCTGGCACCGTTGGCGATACGGGCCAGAAAGCCGTCGATGCTTGAACTCTCTTGGGCTGCGGGCTGGTCAGCCACCATCAGCAATGAGCCGCTGGCGCCAAAGGCCGTCCCTTGAGGAGCGCCGGGCGGGGGCGGGGGTTGTTGTTCGGCTACCGGAGCAGCAGCGTTGGCTTGAGTCGGGACAGGCGTGCCGGAAGGCGGGATTCTCTGGCTCGGCCCGCTGTCCCCAGCAGCAAAATTGACGCTGACCAGATTGTCCAGGCTGGGTCCGGCGGAGCTGTCTTCTTCGCCGTTCTTGAGTGTGACCGGCTTCTTGCCGCTTACCTGGTAGTTGCTGGAAATCTGTCCCAAGCCGGGTTGAATGGTAGCCATGGTTCAAGAAATTCCTTTCCTGGAACGGTCATCCTGCATCCGGCCCTGGTTATTCCTCGGCTGGCGCTCAGGATTTAAGCCAGGCCAGTTTCACAAAACACGTGGGGCAACGCCAGCCACCGGCCGGTTTCTCGCTGCCGAGGGCGACCGTCTTGTGGTAGCCGCAGCATTGGCAGCGGAATTCACCGAAATCCGGCTGAGTGGGCACCGGCGCGGGTGTGGCCGAGGCCTTGATACTGGTCCGCGTCGACTTGGTTTTGGTCGCCTTGGCTTCACCCGTGGCCGCGGTCTTGCGCGTCTTGGTGGTTTTTGCCTTGGTTTTGGTGGCGGCTCCCACTCCACCGCTGGAGGATGGGGCATTGGCCGCAGCCGCGGCGACCTCCGAGGTTTTCACGTACGGCTTCATGTCAATTTCGCAACGAGGACAAAAGACAGTCTCTTCTTCGCCCTCTTTGGCGTTGACCACGGTGCGCCGACGGCACTGCGGACAAATATATTCTACTTGTTCTGAACTCACGACAATCTTCGTCCTCTACCTTTAATCTGAATCCCACCCGGACCTATACACGCCTTTACCCTTGACCTTCATGTCCCTGCTAAAAGTCCTCCAATCTCTTGACAGGCTCCGCTGTGTGCGCTTGCGAACGGGAATATCGAATGGAAATCCTGGATCTTTTTGACTCGGCTCGACAACGAGCCATTCCGGTAGGTCTTTATCCCTACCAGGGGGAGTTTCAGGGCTGGCTGTTTTTCTCGGTAGGTTTTGGCGGGGGCCGGGCGGGCTACGGCTATTTGGGCCGAGCCTGGAGCCGCCTGGGCTTCCAGGTGGCCGTTATCGAGCATGTCGGCAGCAACGCGGATATCCTTAAGGCCATCCACCAGCCGGGCATGCGCCAGGCGGAATTGGCCGAGGCGGTTGGCCGCAGAGTGCGCGATCAGGCGGAACTGGAAGCGCGCCCCCAGGACCTGGCCTACGTCAGGCGGGTGCTTTCCCCCGGCTCCGGGTGGGCCGGTTTGGCCGGCCACAGTTTCGGCAGCTATACGGCTCTGGCTACTCTAGGAGTAGAGGCGTTGTTGCCCGAGGGTCCGCAAAGTTGGGAATTTGGCCTGGATTGGGCGGGCGTGGTGCTCATGTCGGCTCAACCGCCTGATTCGGCGGTCAGCCGCCGGGGGCTGTCCGGATTGCATTTGCCGGCCTTTCTGTTGACAGGCACCCAAGACAGTGGTATGCCCGCCGGAGTGACTTTTGAACAGCGCCTCACAACCTACGACGCGGTGCCGGCCGGACGCAAGGCGCTGGCTGTGCTGGAGGGTGCTGACCATATGGCTTTCGCCGGCATCGGGCTGGCGGTGGCTCCCGCTCTGGAAACGATCGCGCAGCTCACCGGGGAGTTCTGGCTGGCGTTACGCCAACAACGGCCCATCGCCTGGCCGGAATCCCTTCCTGTGGGGGTGGACCTGCGTGTTGGTTGAAGGTTGGAGGGCCGTGCCCGCCGCCCAATGGGCTGTTCCCCAGGTATCCGGTGAAGACCAGCTGGTGGCCAGCTGGGGGGATCTGATTCAGGACCGGCACATGGCGGACGGAGGGTGTTATCGTTTTCGCCGCTACAGCCGTCTGCTCTGGCGCGACGGGAGCCTGAGCGACCTCTCCGGCAACAGCATTTATCAGGAACTGGTCGACAATCCCCTCAACGGCGGCGTGGAGAGAACCTTCGCCCCCCTGCTTCCGGAGATTCTGGCCAACCCGTTCCTGCGGGCGGTGATTCAGGAGGATGCCCGCGTCCTTCATTTACGGGGGGATTGGCAGGTCGGCATTCACTGCGTGCGCATCCTGGCTCGTCCGTCCCGCCCCGGCCTGCCCACACCCGAAGGTGTCCATCGCGATGCGGAAACTTACACCGTGCAGCACTTGATCGCGCGCCGGCACATTCGCGGCGGTGTCTTTACCGGTTACGACGAGGAAAAACGACCGGTTTTCCATTGGCTCCAGTTGCAGCGCTGGGACACCCTTTATTTTCAAGGTAAGCTCTGGCACAGCGCCACACCCATCGAAAGCGACTCGGACGGCTACCGCGACATCTTGCTTATCGACTTCGTGCCATTACAGGACCCAGCCGGCTAATTGCCCCTCCGGACCGGCTAAGAACAAACGGGGGCCGGCCAGCACCGGCTGAATCATAATCGGTTCAAAGGAGCTGAAGGGCCGGCGGGCCTGGGCCACCCGAGGGTATTCCTGGTCCAGGGCCAGGTGGTAGACCATGCCTTCGTAACTGACCAGCACCGCCCAGCCGGGTCCCAGCACAGGCGGAAGCACGCAAGGTTGCGGAACTTCCAGCAAATGCTGGCGGCCGGAACGCTGGTTGAGGACGTGCAGGCGCCGTCCAGAGCATTGAATCACGTGGGAGGCGTTGGTGGCGAAGCTGAAGCAGGTGTCTCCGCGTCCCGGCCAATTGCGTTGGATAGTGCCGGAATGGCACAACCACAGTTCGCCCTGGTGCCCACAAACCCAGGCTTCCCGGCCCTGCAGGCTGAGGCTGAGGGGTGGAGCCGGCAATTGTAACCGAGTCAGACGTTCCCCGTCCTCCGCTCGGTAGAGAGCCAGACTCTCACCCTGCAGCGCCCAAAGACCCTCTTCGTTCCAGGCTAAAGCGTTACAGAGACCCTTCCAAGGTCGGCTCCAGGCCGGTGCCAGCCCGCTCGGCAGCACCTGGTGACAGACCAGTTCTGAACCGGCCACCCAGGCCAGCTTCCGCCCTTTCGCCGCCAGCGGGGAAGCCAGCGGGCCCGGGGCGGCAAAGCGACTGCCGCGATCAAAGCGACAGGCATCCTGGCGTAGTGCCGGGGTTAAATGAAGCACTTCCACCTGTTGGCTCCGCAGGCTGACCAGCAGGTTATCGGCCAGGGCCGCCGCCTCGGCGCCCGCCTGCACGGGCAGTCGCTGCAAGCGAGCCACCTGATAGGGAGACCAAAAATCCGCCCAGCCGGTTTGGCGCAGGGCCGCCAGCAGCGTATGGCTGCCCAGGAGGCACTCTATAGGGTCATCTTCGGGCTGAGTCCAATTCTCCAGCAACTGGGTCTCCACAGGCAAGCCGGCGGAATGGCGCAAGTCCTGACCACAGCGGGCGCAAAAGTTGGCCAGCAACTGCGCGGCCGCGCCACACCGGGCGCAAGTTGGCATGTGAGCGCCTGGCGTCACGGCAGGATGGCCAGTCGCGAGCCAGAAGCCCGCCTGCATTCCCGATGAATTTCGATCAAGCGGATGTCCAATCTCTGAAGTTGCGTCCCACCCTGATTGTGGGTTTGGGCGAGGTTGGTGGCGCCGTGCTGCACCGACTTCGCGGCAAACTGGCCAAGCAATTCGGGGCCCAGGTCGACATCCCTAGTCTGGCTCTACTCTGGCTGGACCAGCAGCATGGACCGCGCGAGGTGGAAACGGGCCTTTCCCGCCTGTCCATGGGGCTTGAAGAGCCTTCCAAGGTGGTGCGCCGCTTGAGCGGGGCGGCTTTCGCCCACGTTCATCGCTGGTGGTATCCCGGTTGGTCGTCCCTGGGCGAGCTGGCCGGCGATCTGGCGGACAGCCGCCCGGCCGGACGCATGCGCTTCTTTTTTCACTATGCCGGCCTGCGGGCAGCCCTGGTCGAAAGTTTGAATCGTCTCCGAGACCCGGAAAATTCGACCCGCTTGCTCAATTCTCCGGACCTGCGCCAGCGTGGCCTGGTCGCCCAAATGCAATTTGATCAACCCACCGTCGTCCATGTGGTCGGAGCCAGCGGGGATGGTGATTCCGGGATGTTGATCGACCTGGGCTTCTTGCTGCGAGATCTGGTGCCGGATGCAGCGGTTAGCCGGCATTTGTGGGTGGCTCTGGATGAGTCCGGGTCCCCTCGTTACAAAGCCAACAGCTATGCCCTGCTCAAGGAACTCAATCACTACAGCTTCGAGAAACACGGTTTCACGGCCGAATGGGAGCCGGGCAAAACGGTTCGGCCCAATTGGCCGGCTTATGACGGATGTTCCTTGCAGCCCGGTTCGGCCGCCGAACTTCAGGAGCTGATCGCCGACTACCTGTGCAAGGAGTTGCTGATCGCTGATCTGGGCGAGCATCGAAGGAGTTTGCGCCTCAACGTGCAGACGCAAACCCCTCACCTGGCGGGTTCGCTGCCCGAAGAACTGCAGCAAAGGTTGGCGCGGGGCTTCTCGCAGATCAGTCAGAGTCGCCTGCGTCTGGCCTATGGCGCCATCCGCGAAGCCTGCAGCGCCCGTTTGAGTTCACAGGCCCTGCAGTCCCTTTTGGGACCCGCCGGGGCCGCGGAAAGCAGCGCCTCGGGAAAATTCCTGGAGTTGCTCGAGGAGGAACGGGCCACCAGGCGGTTGTGGATTGCGCGGCTATTGGAGAGCCCCCAAGGACCCAATCTCAGCCAACAGGTGCAGAACTGGGGCCAGGAAAGCTGGCGCGCTCTGCAGCGGGGCCATCGCAGTCGCTCTACTCATTTGACGTTGCTCCTCCAGCAAGGCCAGCGCTGGCTGGAGCAGGAGCTTTTGCCCACCCTGGCGCGCCAACGTCAGGAAATCCTGGCCCAGGAGTTGGCCCGAGTGCGCGCGCTTTGTTTTGCTTCGGTAGAACAGCAGAATTGGGGTTTGCGCCAGGTTCTCTCCAAGATTCCCGAAGCGTCGGGCCATTTGCTCCGTTGGGGCGAGAGTTTTCGCCGCCAGGCGGGTAGCCTGATCGAGCTGCAGCGCGAACTGGCCGGTCAGATTGCCCGCCAGATGGCCGAACTTTCGCGCGCTGAGGCGCGCAGTAACTGGGATGGCCGCAAGTCCTTGCTGATCTCCCACCACCTGCGGAGAGTTCTGGAAATGCATCTGGGTAGCCACGATTCGCCGGGCTTGTTCCTGGCGAGATTGATGCAGGAGGCCCACAACGAAGCCTTCCTGCTCTGCCGGGATCTGGCTCTGGCCCTGCAGATCGAAGAACCGGCCGGCGAACTGGTGGCGGAACTGCAGATGTTGAGCCAGCAACTGGAAGGTCTCATCGAAAAGCTGGAAGCGAGCACCTCCTTGCCGGACTCGGTCGTGCCTCGTTGCCATAATTTATGCCAGGATTCGTTGGTATGGGAGGAAGTTCTGCCACGCTACGTGGCCGCCGAAATGCCGGCGCAACTGGCCAGGACCATGCTGCGCGAAGGGGGAGGGCTGGCTGCCTGTCTCACTCGTGAGTCCTTCCGCCATGAACTGCTCCACAAAGCCCGCCGGTCTTTTGGCGAATTTCCCAGGGACTACGCGTTGTTGTTGCTCTATGCGCGCTATGCAAAGTCCCTGGCTCCTCTGATCGAACAGAGTATGCTGGCTTCGCGCTCGGTGAATCCCGCACTGGCTTACCATCTGGTGGCCTTGCCCGGCTTGCCGCCCAATAGCGGGCCGCTGCACAAGGCGCAAGCGGAACGCAACGTGGAGAAACTACAGGCTCAGATCCTGCAGTTGCGCCCCGGATTGACGCATTATTTCTCGATGGCCTACAGCGAAGAGGTGATTTTTTTCTCCGAAGCGGTGGGGTTGACGGTGGCCGAACTGGTGCCGCTCAAGAGTTGGCGGGAAGCCTATTTGCATCTCTATGCCCAGGGGGAATCGCTCCACATCGACTGCGTCGACCAGCAGTTTATCGACCTGGCCGTGCTCAGCCGCCAGGAACTGCAGGCCCTGCGCGAGTCACAGGAGGCTTTTTTGCTTTCCGCCCTGCTGGGGGTCCTGCAGCCCGACGGCCGCGATTGGATCTGGCGCCAGAGCCATGCCGCCGGCGCCCGCATTCATCCTTTGGGAGAACGTCATCGCCTGATCGCGCGCCTGACTCGGGCGCCGCGGCTGCGCGATCAAATGCTGGCCGAGAGCCGCGCCGCCCTGGATACCATCCTGCACGGCCAAAGGCTCGAACCTTTGCTCGGCTTGGCTGGCAGCGTGGCTCAGCATAAGCAGCGCCTTTGGGAGAGGGAAGGCAGCGGTGCCGACCTGGAATTTCTGGCGGAAATGGAAGAGAAGATCTGTTCCAGCCGACTTTATGAACAGCACCAGGATCGCTTTGCCGAGATGGTTCGGGCCAGGCTTTAAATATGTTGCGTTGTCTGGGCGCCGACTGTGAAGGCTGGGAACTCACACCCGAGGATCGCTTCTGCCCCAATTGTGGGCAAGGGCAGTTCCCCGTCCAGTTGATCCCACTCGACGGTCAGGGCCGGAAAACCAACGTCTTGTCTCTGGGGAAAGCCGGCCTGGCGGTGACTTACCTGGGGCGAAGCGGCCTGTTGGAGCCGGGTTCCTTGCGTCTGCCGGCCTGGCTTCGGGCGGATTCCGAGTTCCTCCCTTTGGATCCCGGCCAGACAGTCCGGTTGGATTTGTCTGTCCTGGATACGGCCGAAGAGGGACTGCCGGGCGTGATCCAGTTGGGTGAAGCGGAGGTGGCGGTCTGGAGCAGCCCGCCCGCGCGGGCTCAGCTCGAGTGGCGAACCGAACTGCTCAACCCCGAGCAAGGCTGGATCGCGGGACATTTGCGGGTCTTGAGCGGAGCGCTCTACGTGGATCAGTTGCCGGCCGGTTGGGAGTGCGCCGAAACTTTGCCACTGGTGCTCAGCCAGCGCGCCCGGCCGGCTTTGCATCTGAAGGCTCCGGCGGTGACCGGGCCGGTTCAATGGCAATTGGGGGAATTGTTGCTACGCAGCCAGCTCGAATGCCGCTGGGCGGGCCATTTGGAAATGCCCGAGCGGCTGGAGTGGTGCCTGACCAGCCAGCCGCGCCTCGAGGTGCCGCTGCGGACCTGGCAGGGCGGGGTCGAGATCGAGCGAGTGGAGAGTTCCATCCCGGGTCTGCTCGCTCATTTCCCAGCCGCGCTGGAAGGAGCCGGCGGCCTGGAACTCGAGGGCGAGGCGGAGCCGGGTCTGAGCTGGGTGGAGGTGGTTTTACGCGACGGGCGGCGGCGGCGCTTGCTGCTCGATGTGGTCAAGCCGGATCGCACCGACTATGCGGGCTGGCTGCTGATCGATCTGGGCAGCACCACCACCACGGCCGCGCTGCTGGATGAGCAGGGGAGGCTGACCCAACTGGCGCTGGACGGAGAGAGCCTGTGCCTGCCCAGCGGACTGGCTTATTTCTCGGAGGGGGACCCGCAGCCCACCGAGCAGGCGGGCCCGAACGTGGCGCTGGAGGCCAAGAGGCATCTGGGTTTGCCTGACTTTCGCTTCCGGCTCATCTTACCGTCTCAGGAGATTCTGGAGCGCACTCCGGAAGAGGTCCTGGGCGACTATTTGGAGGTGCTTTGGCAGCGGGTGGGACGGACGCCTGCTCTGGCCAGACAGCGTTTGCGGCGTTGCTGCCTGGCTCATCCGGCGGCTTTCTCACCGCGGCAAATCCATTTATTGCGCCAGGCCTTTTTGTCCCGGCTGGACTGCCGGTTGGAGCTAATTTGTGAGCCGCTGGCGGCCGCCTACGAATTTCTGGCCGGGCGCGCCTGGCCCGAGCGCGAGTGGCGGCTCTTGCTCTACGACTTCGGCGGCACCACCAGCGACGTGGCCTGGCTGACAGTGGACAGCCGCCGCTCGACCATGGTCAGCGTGGAGCTCGAACATGTGGGAGGCGACCGCTGGTTTGGGGGCAATGACATCACCGCGTTCTACGCGGCTCATTTGGAGGAGCAGGGGGGGGCTGGGGGGAGACGGCAGTCCCCCCCAGAACACGAGGAGGCGGAGCGCTTGAAGCGCGAGCATTCCCTGCGCTCCGTGATCGACCCGCTGGTCGAACCCAGGCTCCGCCTGAGTCTGCCGGAAGGGCCCGTGCCGCCGGATTTGATCGTGGTCAGTGGGCTGGGCTCCCTTTACCCTTTGATCCCGGAATGGCTGCAGCGGTGTTTCCCGGGCGTGCCTTTGGAGCGGGCGGCTGAACCAAAACACTGCGTGGTGCTGGGGGCTCGTTACCATCCGGAGGTCGTGCGCTCCGGGCCGCCCCGCAGTCTGGCCCCGGGCTCGAGCTGGCTGGCTTTTCCCGAGCAGACGGGAGCGACCGTGTGCACCACGCGCCTGGGCGTCAAACTGATGGGGGAGCGCGGGGCGCGCTTTCATCCGCTCATCCAGCTCGGTCAGAGCCTGCCCGGCACGGCTGAACTGACGCCCGTGTCTTTGTTGCCCGGCCAGAATTGGCTGGAGGTGGTGGAGAATCTGGGCTGGGAGAACGACTACGTGCTGCCCGACGGCAGCCTGAACGGTCAGTTGGTGACTCTGGAAAGGCTTAGCCTGCGCGTCAGTGAAGATCTGGACCCGGCCCACACCGTGCTGCGCTGGGCTCTCTCGGCCGATTATCGATTGTTGGTGCGGGTCGAGTGCGCCGGGCGCAACCTGCTTGAAGTAGGCCCCTTCAGACTGTGGCCGGAGTATCCAGGACCACGCTGGAGGTCTTCCATCTGAATCAGGGGCACTTTATGATCATGGGCAGTTATGACGACAGCTTTGAGACCTTGCAGAGCCCCAGCTTTCCCGACCTCAAGCTCAACTCTTCGGCAGCCTGCCGGATGAGGTCCGGAAGGCCGCTTCCGAATACGCGCTGTGGTGAGGTGGCGGTGGAATTGCCTTTACCATGGAGTTTGTCTTAAACAACCTCCGGGAGAAAGAGGAGTAGCGGCGAAGCGAGGGGCCGATGGAAATTTCAGGCAAAGTGGGTTCCGTGCTCCAGGGCCGCTACCGAATTACCGGTTTTCTAGGCCGAGGTGGCATGGGCGCAGTTTATCAGTGCGAAGACCTGCGCCTGCCGGGCAAGCGTTGGGCGGTCAAGGAAATGCTGGTCTTCGATCCGGCTTCGCAGGAGCAAATCGAGGAAAGCTTCAAGCGGGAAGCTCAGATGCTGAGCAGGTTGCGCCATCGCAACCTGCCCATGATCGTCGATTACTTCATCGAAGAGTCCAAGCAGTACCTGGTGATGGAGTGTATCGAGGGCGAGAACCTGGCGCAGTTGATTCAACGCGAGGGGCAGGCCAGCGAACTTCAGGCCATGCGCTGGGCGCTGGAACTGGCGCAGGTGCTGGACTACCTGCACCGGCAGGAAAAGCCGGTCATTTTTCGCGATCTGAAGCCGGACAACATCATCATTACCGAGGACCGGCACATCAAGCTGGTGGACTTCGGCCTGGCTCGCCAGTTTGATCCGGGCAAGCGCCGGGATACCCAGGCCTCCGGCTCGGTCGGTTACGCCCCCCCCGAACAGTGGGAGGACGCCGCTCAGACCGATGAACGCAGCGACGTATATTCTCTGGGAGCTACGCTTTTTTACGTGCTTACCAGCCGTCCGCCCAGTCCCGTCTACGGCTCTCAGCGCCTGCGCCCGTTTCGCCCGAACCTCGATCCTTCTTGCGAAGCGGTGGTCTTGAAGTGCCTGCAGCCTGAGCCCTCTCAGCGTTATGCCAATTCAGGTGAATTGATTCGAGACCTGTTGCTCTGGCTTTCTAAGCAGCCCGCGCCCACCGCGGCCAATTCCGGCTCCGGTCGCGGACCATCCGAGCCCGCCACTGAGATGCTGGCCGATAGCGCCGTGCTGGCTCCACCCCTCTTTACTCCGGTCGAACGTCCGCCTTTGACTCCGCGCTGGTTGTTACGCTTCTTGCAGAGTTCGACCCTGATCTTCTTAGCGGCCGCGTCTTTGGGGTTGACCCAATTTTGGGCCCAGAAGAATCCTTCACCTCCCGCTCAAGACCCGCTGATTCCCATTCTGGCCGCCACCGCCGACGAAAAGGCCAGGGCGCGCAGTCTGGTGGCTTCCAAGGAGTATGCCAAGGCGATCGATCAGTTGGACAAGCTGATCACGCGCTATCCAGAAGACGCGGAAGCGCAGATTTTGAGCCAGAACACCTACGTCATCTTTCAGCAGAAGCCGTACTACAAGATCCCGGTGATGACCAGCACTTTGGGCAATGATCGTGAGGGGGTTCAGTTCTACCCCGGCCTGGCCATGGCTCAAAAACAAATCAATCAGGCCGGTGGGGTGCGCGGCCACCTGCTGATGTTGGATCTTTATGACACGGCCAGCCGCCCCGACCAGGCCATCGAAATGGCCAGCCGCATCAAGAATGATTCGGACTACCAGGTGGTGCTGGGCCCCTGGACCTCGCAGCAAGTCGTGGCCACCGCTCCGGTCTTCGAAGGCGGGGGCATGCCGGCGCTGGCCCCGACCGCTTCCGATCCCCGCGTTTGGGAGATCGGCAAGCATATATTCACCGCTTCCGACAGCGATCAGCAGCGCGTCGAGTGCATCGCCAGTTATATGTGGAACAGCGGTTGGAAGACGGTGGCCGTCTTTACCGCTCAAGACAGCATTATCTCGCGTTCGGAAAGCGACGAGTTCAAGGAGGCCTTTGCCAAGCTGGGCGGCCATGTGGTTGCCCCCCAGTTGCCCTACAATAATGCCGCTCCGGATTTCGCCGACCAGCTCCGGGTAATCGATGAGAATTCGGTCGATGCGGTCTTTTTGGCCGAGTATCGCAGCGACATCGTTTTGCAGTTCACCCGGTTGCTGCGCCAGGTCCATCCCAAGCTGCCTCTGGCTACTCAGGTGGTGGCTTTCTCCAGTTCCATCGTGCTCAACGGCGGCAAGGATGTGGACGGAATGCTGACTTCCACTTACTTTCATCCGGACGCCAACAGTCAGCGCATTCGCGAATTCACCGCCGCCTTCACCCAGCAGTTCGGCAGCTTGCGACCTTCGCATCGCGAGGCCAACGCCTACGACAGCTTGATGTTGATTGCCGACGGGATCAACAAAGTCGGTTTCGATCGTCAGAAACTGACCGAGTACTTCCAGGATATTGGAGCCAGGTCGCCGGCTTATCCTGGCGTTTCAGGTGATTTCGCACCGGGGCGCCGGCTCGATCGCCGCACTCCCTACCTGGTGCAAATTCGCGACGGACAATACCGGCTGCTCGACAAAAACGACGGTTAGCGGAGTCTCCAACCCGATTCCTGAGGATTCTGAGGTGAGCAGCCGGCCTGGTAGCCGATGACCGCGGCCAGCATCACACAGGCCAGCCAGACGGGCACGGAAACGTTGCCCTGGGGTAGTCCGGCGGGAGCCAACCCGAACAAGGCACCCCAAAAAGCGCCCCTGAGGATGTTGCGTCCAGTCGGATAGCACCAGGCATAGCCGGCCATAGCCCCCAGGCAGCCGCCCAGCAGGATGCCGAGCTCGCTCACTGCAATGGGTGGAAAGGGCAGGTGGTAGGCAACGCAGACGGTGATGCCGCCCACAAAACCCACCAGGCCGAGGCTGACGGCGCCCATTTTAGCGCCGCGCCACATAGACGCGTTGAGGGCTTGGGGAGAGGGGGGCATTCCTCTAAAATTCTAGCGTTCCGCTCTCGATGCCTTTAGAGGCATCTTTTAGATGGGGGAGCCCAGCAACTGTCCATCGCTCGCCCCGTCCAGCTGCGGAAGGTCGATGAAGGTCCAGATGAAGTGGTTGGTTTCGTTGTGATTCATAGGCCGAACATATCCTCATTCATTCGGTTCCTGCCGGGGGAAGTTGTTAACTTACGGACAAGCCGCTGACTTGTTTGAGATGAGCGCGCAGGCGTTCGATGACGGCCTCGGTCACCTGGCTGCCGGAACTGGCTTTCTCTTCGCCAATCAGGTCATAGGTGAGCACTTTGCCTTCTTTGAGCACCTCTTCCACCGAAGTTTCCAGGGCCCGGGCGGCCTGGTTGAAGGCTTCGGCCTGAGCGGCGAACTTGGGGCGGGTGGCCAACCAGGCCAGCGCTTCTTTGACCGAGAGAATCATGGCCAGGGGATTCACTTTGTCCTGGCCCGCGTATTTCGGGGCCGAGCCGTGGATGGGCTCGAACATGGCGTGGTGATCTCCGGTGTTGCAGCCTACGGCCATTCCCATGCCCCCTTGCAGGACGCTGGCCAGGTCGGTGACGATGTCACCGAACATGTTGGTGGTGACTACTACGTCGTAGTGTTCCGGCTGGCCGATCAACCACTGCGTGAAAGCGTCGACGATGGCCGTTTCCTGCTCGATTTCGGGGTATTCCTGGCCGACCTCGCGGAAGACTTTGGCAAATAGCTTGCAACCCTGCATCACGTTGTCCTTGACCACGGCCGTGACGCGCTTTTTGCCGTCTTTGGGGGCGCCCTGAGCGCGCCCGCGGCACACTTCAAAAGCCTTGCGGATCACCTTCTCACTGGCTTCCCAGGTGATCACCCGGGTGTCCACGGCCACTTTGTCCCGGCCTCCGGGGCGCAGTGTGCCGCCGATGCCGGAGTAGAGATCTTCCGTGTTCTCACGCAAGATCACCATGTCCACCTGGCCCGGTTGCCAGACCGATTGAGGTTTGCCGTGGATACGCTGTTTCACGCCTTCATAGAGCTTGACCGGGCGAATGTTGGCGTAGAGGTCGAGGCGAATGCGGTTGCCGATGACCGGTGACCAGCCGGCCATCTTGCCGTCGCTCATGGTGACCGGACCCGAGCCGTCCGGTGCCGGCCAGCCGACGGCGCCGAGCAGGATGACGTCCGCTTCGGCGCAGCGCTGTTCGGAGCCGGCCGGCCAGTCCTGGCCATGTTTGAGATAATATTGGCCGCCGCAATCGATGGTTTCGACCTGGAAGGGAATTCCGCTCCATTCCCCGATCACGCCGAGTACCTTCAAGCTGTGCTCGAGAACTTCCGGGCCGGTGCCGTCGCCACCCAATGCCACCACTGAAACCTTCATCGCTAACCTCCTCGCGCGGCCCTTAACCCTTCGGCAATCTGATTGAGAACCACCAGATTTCCGCGCTGTCCCTGGCGATACTGCTCCACGGCGCGATCCAACTCCCCCTGGTCCAGCCAGATTCCGCGACAACGGAAGCACAGATCGACGCTGACTTCGCCCAGAGAACTCTCGCTCAGGGCGATTCTGCAACTGGGACAGAGACGTTCGCCTCCACCGGTCGGCGCGGGCCGGGCTGCTCCTTCGGACAGGCGTTGGGCCAGTTCCGGGCGCTGCAGGAACTCTTTGAGCTCCTCGCGATCGAACCAGATACCGAAACATTCCGGGCAACTGTCTACTTCCAGGCCCTGGTGTTGATAGCTGAGCATGGCGACCTGCGAGCAGGCCGGACAGAGACGAAGGCTCAGAATTGCTCCTGAATCCAACTGGCCACCAGGGAGGCCAATTCTTCCGCCACTTCGTGGCTGGAAAACGCGCTGTAGGCGCCATAGCGAAAAACGATCGGCAATAATCCGGGAGGTTGGTCGGGTTCGGAAAGCAGCCCGCGCAGTTTGCATTGCTGGTCGTGGCGAAAAGGGGGCAGGGCTTTGGACCATTGCAGCACCACCTGGGATTGCCGGCCATGGCGATCCACGCGCAGCACGGGTAGACCTAGCGCGCCGCAGTACTGCGAGTACTGATCGGACAAGGTGCGCTGGTCGCGGCGGCAGACCAGGTAGCCCCGGCGCATGGCGTTGTCAAGCGCGCGATTCTCTGAAGATGTCATCCAGGCAACCATAGGTTACTTCCCCCAAAGGGCCTTGTTGGCCAACGTCTGGTCTACCCCGGGAAGATCGGGGTTAAACGTCCCCCTCCGATTTCGAACTACTCTCGACCGGGTAAAGGAAGCGCAGGACCCGGTCTACCCGGCGGCCCCAGTCCGCTTCGGTGTGCGAAGCTCCGGAAATTTCCTCGACGTGCAGATCCAGGCCTTCCTGCATACCGCGCCCCAGCAGCACATAACGCAGCATGCGCAGATCGTCGAGCACGTCGGGGACGCCGTTGCGATTGCGGTCTTCATTGCTTTCACGGGTGCCCATGTCGAGCCAGAGCCGGCTCGGGCTGTAAAATTGCTCGGCGCCGGCGATCGAGCTGATCAGGTCACGTCCTGACCACCATAGCGAGGGCGAGAGGGCGGCCACGCGCTGGAAGACGTGGGGAAAGGATTGGCTGGCGTAGAGGGCCAGCAAGCCGCCCAGCGAGGAACCCATGATGCCGGTCGAGGCCGCGTCGGTGCGGGTGTGATAGTGAGTATCGATGAACGGTTTGAGTTCGTCGACCACGGCGCTGAGGAATTCCCGGGCCTTGCCGCCGCGTTCGCGGTAATCCACCGTGGGGGTGTATTCTTCCATGCGGTAGCGAGTATTGTAAATGGCCACTACGATGACCGGCATGATGGTTTGGGCCGTAAGCTCTTTCTCGATGACCTGGCCGAGTCCCCAATCCACGCCGAAGGCGGAGGTTTTGGGATCGAAGATGTTCTGACCGTCGTGCACGTAGAGCACCGGGTAGCGCCAGGGATCTTGGGTATTGTAGCCGGGAGGCAGATAGACCAGGACGGGCCGGCGGCGATGCAGCAATTTGGAAGTCCAGTGGTGGACGCGGATGTCGCCGGGGCAACTGGGCAGCGGGGAAGCTCCCCGCGGCCACAAGTGCTCGGTATCCAGGTTTTTCAATGTGGTGCCTTATCTCTCCCCAGACAGACCTGGTTCTTCCCCCGGCGCTTGGCGCGATACATGGCTTCGTCGGCGATGCGGATCAATTGCTGGCGGCGCACGGCCAGATCGTCATAGTCCTCTAGCTGGCTATCGCGGTAGGAAGCAACGCCGATGCTGGCGGAAAAGCGTCCTTTTAAGTGGAGGGCGGGGCGTCCTTCTGCTCCCGGTTCGGTCAGGAAAACCCCGTTGAGCACGGCCAGCCGGATTTTTTCGGCCACCGCCTGCGCTTTCGGGGGGTCGGCGCCGGGCAGGACCACCACGTATTCGTCCCCTCCGTAGCGGGCCAGGGTGCAGCCGGGATGCTCGACGGTTTCGGCCAGTAGATGGCCCACTTCGGCCAGAACCTGGCTGCCCACCAGGTGGCCGTGCTCGTCCACCACCGACTTAAAGTGATCCAGGTCCATAAAAATCAGGCTCAAGTCGCCGCCGTAACGGTCACAGCCTTCCAGATCGGACAGCAATTGTTTGTAGAAATAACGGTCGTTGCGCAGTCCCGAGAGGTCGTCCCGCAGAGCCATTTCGCGATGAAAAGCGGAGTCGACGCTGTTGCGGATGGAGGTGGAAAGGTAACCGCAAAAGATCTGCATCAGGCGCAGGTCGTGGCGCCGAAAACCGCGCTTGCCGCGCCGGTTGACCAGGCTCAAGACTCCGCATTCCTCGCCGTCAAAGACGATCGGCACCGAGAGGATCGAGCGCGTGACAAACTGGGTGCGTTCGTCCACGCCGGCATAAAAGTTGCGATCGCGCGAGACGTCGTTGCGCAGTTGAGCTTTGCCGGTTTCGTAAACTTTGCCCGTGATCCCCTGGCCCATCTTCAGGCGCGTGCCCGGAATCAGACCCGAGCTTTCCCCGAACGAAGCGACAAAAACCAGCTCATCGGGAGCGTCGGGAAAACCGCTCAGGCAAATAGAACCGCATTCGGAAGGCACATACTGGTTGGCGGCCCAGAGAATGCTTTCGAAGACCTCGTGCAGCAGCGGCTCGGCCCGTTGGTGATGCCCCTGGAAGAGGTGATCCACCCAGTTGGCCAGTTCAGCCGGCGCCAGGGTGGCCACCTCGGTGGTGGGCTTCTTAGAAGAAGGCATCTCCAACCTCCTCATCCCAGCGCCACTGTTGCACTACGGTCTTACCGAAAGCATAGCCCAGCACCGCGAACCCTTCCTCCACGCCAGGTGGCGTCTGTTTCAGCCACTGCCGGGCCAGTTCCAGCGGAGGGGCAGCCACCAGGGACTGGTTGTGTCCGAAAGCGGTGCGATAGGGCTCCAGGGCCTGCAGCATCTCTTGTTTCACACCTCGGCCGAAAGTGGCCACCGAAACAACCAGGGGGCTTTCCACCCCACTTTGCCGTTGTTGCTTGGCGGCAGCGAAGATGAGTTGGCGATTCACCTCCAGCATGGCTTGGGCGTCCAGGCTCATAGTTCGTCGGCGAGCCCGGTGCGCTGATTGAATTCGTTGATCAGCGGATCGATCTGATCGACCAGCTGGCGAATCGAGGTCCAGTAGTCTTTTTGGAACCATTGCGCCTGGAGCTCCTCGTGACTTTTGCCCTGTTGCTCGATCCAGGTGTAGTACTTGAGGTTGTGCACGCGCTTACGCTGCGGATAAGTGAGTTCCTGAACGTGGTCGGAACACTGACCGAGCAGCCAGCGATGGTAAATGCCGGCGGCCTCGAGCTCGGTCAACGGTTGGCGCGTCTGGTCATACTCTTGCAGACGACTGCCATACATCTCCATGGAGTCGGTGAAGACGGTGAGAACCACGTCGTTCTCGTCCAGGTCGTAGTATTTGGCGAACTTCATGGCGGTCATCAAGTTGCCGATGCCGCTCATGCCCATCAGGTCGAGGCGGGCTATCACCTCGGCGGGCACGCCCTGTTTGGCCAGGTATTCCTGGCCAACCTGACAGTTGAAGAGGCGCATGGCCGACACCGGGCCTTCATCGTCCACGGCGATCACCAGGTCGGTGTTCTTGACGTTGTGGATCCAGGGGACGTGTTTGTCGCCGATGCCCTCCAGGCGATGTTCCCCGAAACCGTTGTAGATCAGGGTGGGGCACTGGAGCGCTTCGGAGGCGCCGATCTTAGAGTTTGGATAGACGTCCTTAAGATAATCGCCGGCGGCGATGGTGCCGCCCGAGCCGGTGGAGCACACCAGGCCGCGGAATTCGTCCTGCGGCCCCATGAGGTCGTCCAGCAGTTCGGCCATGGAGGGACCGGTTACGTGGTAATGCCACAGGTAGTTACCGAACTCTTCAAACTGGTTGAAGATCATCAAATCCTGGCCGGATTTGCGCAATTCCCAGCACTTGTCGAAGATTTCCTTGACGTTGCTTTCGCTGCCGGGTGTCTTGATGACTTCGCCGGCGATCTTTTCCAGCCACTCGAAGCGCTCGCGCGACATCCCTTCGGGTAGAATGGCGATGCTTTCGCAACCCAACAAGGCCGAGTCGTAGGCGCCGCCCCGGCAGTAGTTGCCGGTCGAAGGCCAGACCGCCTTCTGGCGGGTGGGATCGAACTGGCCGGTAACCAGGCGCGGCGCCAGGCAGCCGAAAGCGGCGCCTACTTTATGGGCGCCGGTGGGAAACCATTTGCCCACCAGCCCGATAATGCGGGCTTTGACGCCGGTCAGGCTGGAAGGTAGTTCCAGGTAGTTGACCGCTCCGAAGCCACCGCCCTGAGCCCTCGGTTCGTTATGCCAGTTCAGGCGGAAAAGATTGAGCGGATCGAGGTCCCACAGGCCCACTTTGGCCAGTTTACGCACCAGGGAAAAGGGTACGTGGCCGGGGTCGCGCAACTGGCGGAAGGTGGGAATGAGGATTTTACGCTGGCGGGCCAGCGCTACCGCATTCTCGAGCCCCTTCTGGTCTATGGTCAGGTCGATCATGGCTTTGCGGTTCGTGCTCCCCCCGCCGCTGTCCCTGCTGAACACCTAAGGGCTCGCCCATCTCGCGGCAAAAGAGCAAGCTGCTGGAGTGCCGGGTAGAGCTGCTGAAGTAGGTCCGCGAGTTGCGTTCCACCAGGTCGAACCAGGCGGCGGCCGCCGCTTCGGCCAGATAGAAGCGGTCGTAGTTGATGACGGCCTCGACCCGCCCGGGAAAATTCAGGTGCGGCCGCAGTTGGAGTTCAAATTCGTGGACCTGATCGGCTGTGTAGAACTCCAGGCCCTCGAGGTTCAGATAAAGCGTATTTTCTTCAGGGCGGTAGCGCACCCGTTCGGACACCGGCCGTTTTCCTAGTTGCGTCAGGCCGATTTTGGCCGGTCCGAAGTAGGCTGAATCCATCGTTCGTAAGCTGGGGCTGACCAGCACCGGGAAGGGCAGGCGGTCCAGAATCTGTGTCTGCAGGTCGACGCCCGGAGCGATTTCCAGCAAAACCAGGCCTTCCGGCTCCATCGAAAAAACGGCGCGTTCGGTCACGTAAAGAACGCGCTGGCCTTTCTGGCGAGCGTAATCGCCGTTGAAGGTGATCTGCCCGACCGCCTCCACCAGTTTGCAGGAGCCGTCTTCTTCGATGACCAGAGCGTTGTTTTCGAAGCGGAAGCGAGCTTTGTTGGCAAAGGTGCCCATAAAGAAAACCTGGCCGGCGTTCTGACTGATATTGATGAATCCGCCGGCCCCGGCCACCCGCTTACCGAAGCGACTGACGTTGACATGGCCGCGCGCGTCCATTTCCGCCATGCCCAGAAAGGCCTGATGCAGCCCGCCCCCGTCGTAGAAATCAAATTGAGAAGGTTGATTGATGATCGATTCCGGGTTGCGCACCGCTCCAAAACTCAGGCCGCCCACTGGAATGCCGCCGATACCGCCGGGTTCCACCGTGAGAGTGACCTGGTCGAGCACACCTTCTTCGAAGGCCACCGAGGCTACGCCCTCCGGCATCCCGATGCCCAGGTTGACCACCGCGCCCGGCACCAGTTCCTGAGCGGCTCGGCGGGCGATGACCTTGCGCTCGTCCAAATCCATGGCCTGGAACGAAGTGGACGGAGCGACTACCTCGCCGGTGTAGGCCGGATTGTAGTGCTCGGCAAAGGTTTGCGGATGGTGTTCGGAGGGGGCCAGCACCACCGCGTCGACCAGCACGCCGGGCAGGGTGATCAACTGCGGGTGGAGTTGGTGCCGTTCGGTCAGCCGCTCCACCTGGACGATGACCAGGCCCCCGCTGTTGCGCACCGCCTGGGCGATAGCCAGAGCCTCCAAACTGAGGGCTTCCCGTTCCATGGAGATATTGCCCCGCCGGTCCGCGGTGGTTCCCCGCAAAAGCCCAACCTGGATGGGAAAGGCTTTGTAGAAGAGCCACTCGCGCCCGCCCAGTTGAATGACTTCCACCAGCTCTTCGCTGGTTTTCGGGTTGAGCCGCCCGCCCTCCAGGCGCGGGTCGACGAAAGTATGCAGGCCAACGTGGGTGATGACTCCGGGCTTGCCGGCCGCGATATCGCGGTAGAGATGCGAAATGACGCCCTGGGGCAGGTTGTAGGCTTCGATCTGGTTTTCCACCGCCAGGCGGCCGAGTTCCGGCACCAGGCCCCAGTGGCCGCCGATCACGCGTCTGATTAAACCGGGATGGGCCAGGTGATTGAGCCCCCGAGTTTTTCCGTCGCCCTGCCCGGCAGCGTAAACCAGCGTCAGGCCCGAGGGTTTTTGCTCTCTTTCGAAGCGCTCGCGCAGGGCCACGGCCAGCAGTTCAGGGAATCCGATGCCTACGAACCCGCCCGTCGCTACCGTGTCGCCGCAGCGAAGCAGAGCGACCGCCTCCTGGGCGCTGAGCAGCTTGGACACTTATTTTTTCTTCATCATCTTGCCGAAGATCTTAAGGTTGTGGCCAATGCGCGAGAACATCGAACTGGTGCCGAAGAAAGTCCATTCGTTGCGCCATTTGACCAACTGGGATTCTTTCTTGAGTGGATCGTAAGAAACGCCCTTGGCCTCGACTTTAGTGACTTTGCCCACGATGGAAGTGTCTGGATAAATTTCGAGTTTCGGCGGATTGGCGCGAGCCACCGATACCTTGGCGCCGCCTTTGACGATCTGAAAGCCCACGAAGCGTCGCAGCGAAAATTCGCTACCGTTGCGAATCAACACGATATCGCCGAACTTTAGCTTGTGACCGGTGGAGGGCACGAATTCAACCAGGGCGCCCGAGGGAATGAGGGTTTCTAAATCGGACTGGCGTATGCGCAGTTTGCTGCCTTTGGCGCCTCGGTCCATGCCGGCCGCGGCGGCCGAGGCGGTGGCCATATCGGCGCCAATTTTGTCTTGAAAACCGCGGTAATCGTGGGACATGCGTTACCTCCGAAGTTTTCCCCCAGTTCCTTGTGCGATTCGCCTTAAACGCGACCGGCCCCTATCGCTCTCCCTAGGAAGATCGTGCCGTTTTAGAGAAAGGGCCCGCCTGAAACAGGGAGGAAGAATGTTCAACACCAAACTCGTCACTCTGAACCGCCACATTCTCGAGGAGCAAACGGCATTTCCCGAAGCCAAGGGCGACTTTACTTCGCTGATGATGGACCTGACGCTGGCTTTCAAGATCATCAGCCGCGAAGTCAACAAAGCCGGACTGGTCGAGATCTTGGGGGCCACCGACGAGGAGAATATTCAAGGCGAGACGGTCATGAAGCTGGACGCCTTCGCCCAGGACCGCATCTTCAAGGCCATGGACCACGGCGGCAATCTTTGTTGTATGGCTTCCGAAGAGGTCGAGCATATCATTCCTATCCCCGACAAGTTTGCCAAGGGCAACTATATTCTGGTTTTCGATCCTCTGGACGGCTCTTCCAACATCGATAAGAACGTGTCCATCGGCACCATCTTTGGCGTGTTTCGGCGCGTGACCCCGGCCGGCGACGGTAAACTGGAGGACGTTCTTCAGCAAGGTTGTAAGCAGGTTGCGGCCGGTTACGTGGTTTATGGCTCGTCCACCATCCTGGTCTATTCCACCGGTTCGGGAGTGCACGGGTTTACCCTGGACCCCAGCGTGGGCGAGTTTCTCCTTTCCCACCCGGATATTCGCATTCCTCACAAAGGCAAGACCTACAGCATCAACGAGGGTAACTTCAACACCTGGGATGAAGGCACCAAAGCCTACATCCAACACCTTAAAGAATCTGACAAGGACACTCAGCGTCCTTACGGTCTCCGCTATATCGGCTCGCTGGTGGCCGATTTCCACCGCAACATGTTGGCCGGCGGCATCTTCCTGTATCCTTCTAACTGTAAGGACCCCAAAAATCCCAAACCCAAGCTGCGTCTGGTTTACGAGGCCAACCCGCTGGCTTTCCTGGTCGAGGCGGCCGGCGGGAAAGCCAGTACCGGCACCCAGCGTATTCTGGAGGTGCAGCCGACCGCGTTGCATCAGCGCGTTCCCTTGATCATCGGATCGGCCTATGATGTGGATCAGTACTGTCAGTTTGTGGCTCGCGCGGGGGCCGCCGTTTAATGGCCAGGAAGAAAGCCAACGGCAAAGGCGGCGATCGCAAGGTCTATCTTCTGGATACCAGCGTGCTGCTGCACTCTCCGGAAGCCATTTTCTCGTTCCGCGAGAACGATGTGGTCTTGCCCCTGGTGGTGCTCGATGAATTGGACAACTTCAAGAAAGGCTCCACCGAACTCAATCGCAATGCCCGCTGGGTGATCAATCAGCTCGATGAGTTGCGCGGCCAGGGCCCGGTCAACGAGGGGGTGACCTTGCCGGATGGCGGCAGCCTGCGCGTCGATATCGGGCAGCTGCGCAAATTGGATACGCTGATTCCTCCGGGCTTCGCCCACAACGTGGATAACCGTATCCTGGCCACCGCTCTGGGCATCAAGAGCGAGTCTCCCGAGCGCAAAGTGGTGATTGTCACCAAGGATATCAATATGCGCGTCAAAGCGGAGGCGCTGGGCCTTTCCGCGGAAGACTACCGCCATGATCAGATCGTGGAACTGTCCGAAATGTACTCCGGCCACCGCGAAGTCGTGACCAGCGAAGAAGTCCTCCAGGACCTTTACGAATACAAATCGATCCCGGTGGATGCCGTGGATCCTGGCCCGGTGCCGCTGACGCCCCACGAGTTCGTTATGCTGCGGGCCAGCGGCGGCGCCATCACTCGCTACGACAGCGCCAGCCATAGTCTGCAACAGGTGCGCGAGATGCGCCACGACATCTGGGGCTTGCGCCCGCTCAACCGCGAACAGCGTTACGCTCTGGAGATCCTCCTCGACGACAATATTCCGCTGGTCACGTTGGCCGGCAAGGCCGGCACCGGCAAGACCATTCTGGCCATCGCCGTGGGCCTCCACAAAGTCTGCCAGGAAAAGATCTACCGCAAGCTGGCCATCTATCGCCCGGTCATTCCTATGGGGCGCGACCTGGGCTACCTGCCCGGCACCGAGCAGGAGAAGCTTTCCCCCTGGATGCAGCCCATCTTTGACAACCTGGAGTACCTGCTTTCCGAGGGAGGCGGACCCAGCCCCAACGGCGGCGGAGGTGGCGGCCGGAAGGGCGGCGGTGGCGCCAGCCGCATCGACTACTTACAGGAAACCAATGTGCTCGACATTCGCGCTCTGGCCTATATTCGCGGTCGCAGCCTGCCGCAACAGTTCATTATCGTGGATGAAGCGCAGAACCTGACGCCCCACGAGGCCAAGACCATTATTACACGCGCTGGCCAGGGAACCAAACTGGTCTTCACAGGGGATCCTTATCAAATCGATCACCCCTATCTGGACAGTACTTCCAACGGATTGACTCACATCGTGGAGAAGTTCAAGGACCATTCCATTGCAGCTCACGTCACCCTGGTCAAGGGAGAACGCTCCCCGCTGGCGGAAATCGCCTCGCAGATCATGGAGAACTAACCCACCGCAGGTTATGCATTGCTGATACTAGAAACGCTTGCGCGTGGCCAAACTCGTTGTCTGCCTGCTGGTTCTGTTATCTGGCCTTGCCGCACTCTCCTGGGAAATCATCTGGCAACTCAAATCCTCACTCTCCCTCGGAGTTTCGGCCCTGGGGACCGCCATCACCCTGGCCACGACGATGGCTGGAATGGCGTTGGGCTCGGTCAGCGCGGCCCGGTTTTTGTCGGCTGGCGGCAACCCGCAGCCTCTGAAGTTCTACGCGGGCCTGGAAGTTCTCGTCGGGCTCTCGGGCCTGGCTCTGACTCCGGCGTTCGGGCTGGTGGAGCAGCTGGACGTGCAAGTGTACCGGTCCCTGCCGGCTGCCAGTCCAGTTTTCCTGGCCTCGGCTATCGCCCTGGTACTGGGCCTCCCCTCCGCCGCGCTGGGCGCCACCATTCCCGTCTACGGTTTGATTGCCGGGCGCTTCCGCACTTCTCTCTCCGTGCTCTATGGACTGAATACGCTGGGAGCCGCGCTGGGCTGTTTGGGCCTGGCCTTTCTGGCTATACCGCAGCTCGGCGTCCAGGCCAGTATCTATACCATCAGCGCTATCAATTTTGGCGTTGCTCTGGGCGCTCTGGCCCTGGACTCAGCCGCCGGACAGAAACTGTCACGCGTGGCGAAAGTAGACTGCCCGAGCGCGCCACGGTGGGAACTAGGCATCGCTTTTTTGACCGGCTTCGCTACTTTTTGTCTCGAGGTGGCCTGGTTTCGAGCCCTCAGAGCTGCCTTCCAAACCACTACCACAACTTTTGCCATTCTTTTGACCGCGGTTTTAATCTCTTTGACGGTCGGCGCGCAACTGGCGCGACGCCGATTTCCCCTTGGAAAGTTGCTGACTGGGGCTGGGATGGCCATTCTTCTAGTCACTCCTCTCATCGAGAGATTTGATTCACTTGAGCAGCCAGGCAAGTACTGGCTGTTGCTCTTGAAATGGCTGGCTTGCAGCGTGGGCGTTCTGGGCCCGCCGATGGCGTTGTTGGGAGCGGCGTTGCCCACTTTATTCGACCTGCGTCCGGGGCTGGCCAACTGGTCCCGCCTGTACACGGTCAACACGATGGGCGCGGTGCTGGGCTCCTTAGCGGCTGGCTGGGTCCTCCTGCCGGCTTTGGGTTTTGTGGCTACCGCCTGGTTGGTCGGGGTGGTGATAGGCCTGGTTGGCCTGGCTCTCGACTCGCGCTGGAGAAGCGCTGAGGCGGTCGGACTGGCCACCGCTTTGACGGTGGCCTGGGCCACGCGCTCAGGTATCGGCCTGACCCGCGTTGTTTCGTGCCAGCTCCACGACTATCGCATTCTGAGTTATCTGGAAGGCCCCGACTCGTCGGTGGCGGTGGTGGAGGGCGCTGATGCGGCGGGCTCAGCCGCCGAAGGCGTGCGTCCCGACGAATCCCGCATGTTGGTCATCGACGGCTTTGTGGCGACTTCGAATTCCAAGTCGGCTCACTACATGGCCTGGATGGGTCGCGTTCCCATGCTGTTGAATGCCAACCCGAAACGGGCTTTGGTCATTTGTTTCGGGACCGGCCAGACGGTCAACGCGGTCCGCCAGGAAGGGCCTGAATGGATCGATGTCGTGGATATCAATCCGCGTGTCTTCCAGTGCGCTCCCTTTTTCGCAGCCGCCAACCAGAATGTGCTCTCTGATCCCCGTGTCCATCCCACCGTAATGGACGGCCGCTCCTGGTTGCGGCGAACCCAAGCGCACTACGACGTGATCACGCTTGAGCCCATGCCTCCCCGCCAGGCGGGCGTCAACTCTCTCTACTCGCGTGAGTTTTACCAATTGGCCGCCACCCGACTCAACCCGGGAGGAATCGTGGCTCAGTGGTTACCCTTCCATCTTCAGACCCCCATTTATTCCATGTCCATGGCCGCAGCCTTCCGCTCTGTATTTCAGGATTCCATCATTTGGCAGGACCCCAATGGCGACGCCATTCTGGTCGGCCGGCTGGGCGGTCAGGGGCTTCCCCCGCTGGGTTCCGAATGGCCGGGTCTGAATCGTGCGGCTAAAGGCCGAGACATGACCGAGGAGCAGATTCGCGCCTGCGGTTGGTTCCAACAGGACGCCATGGCGTATTACGCCCAGGCCCCCGGCCGGGAAATCACCGATGATAACCAGATGCTGGCCTACGGCGGTACCTTCTGGTACAGCGGACACGAATTTGAATATAACATGGTTTGGGTACACTGGGCCCATAATCAGGCGATCGTGGCCCGCTCTATCCAAGTCGCTCACTTGCTCGGGGCGCGCTCCTGGGAGGAGCTCCTGACCAATTTGCAACGCGAAATGGCGAGTGGGTGGCCCGTGCCTCCTTCCTGGCCCGGGCTCAGGAAGGCCCGCGAGGAGGCTCGTCCTGATCCGCGCTTCCGAGAACTGATTCAAATGCTCGACCAATTGGTGTTTCAAGACAAGTCTTGAATTTGGTAGAGATTTCGTAGTACTCGGCCTTCTAAGCTCGGGGCATGAAAACTCGTTTGCTGTTTTTACTCTGCCTGTTGGGGTGGATCACCTCCTGGGCGGAAACGCCGCGTTGGCGGCTGTGCACCTGGAATCTGCACAATTTCTTTGATTCCATCGACGACAACTACGGGGACCAGGTTCACACGCCCGCCAGAGTCGAGAAAAAGCTGACTGATTTGACCGTGGCCCTGGACAGCATCGGTGCCGATGTGGTGGCCGTACAAGAGGTGGAGAAACGTTTCCTTTTAGAACGACTGGCCCAGCGAGCCGGCTACCGTTACGCGATTTTGGTCCCGGGCAATGACCAGGCGCGCGGCATCAACGTCGGCCTGCTTTCCAAAGTCAAAGTCAAGGGCTACGCTTCCCATCGTAATGACCGTCTACCCTATGTGGAGGGCGCTCCATTGGATACCAAGTTTTCTCGGGATTGTCTGGAAGTGCACCTGGTCACTCCCGAGCCGGTCATCATCCTGGTCAATCACTTCAAAAGTAAGGTGGGCAAAGGCAAGAGTTCCGACAGCAAGCGCCGGGCTCAGGCCATGCGCGTGCGCAAACTCGTGGCCGACCTGGAGCACGCCTATCCGGGACGGGGGCTGGCCGTGGTCGGGGATATGAACGATAGCCTGGAAAGCTGGCCGCTGCAGCCGCTGGCTCAATCCGGTCTCTACGATCCTTTCGTGCACCTCAGTCCCGAGCAGCGCTATACCTTGAAACATCGGGGCCAGCCGGCGGCTCTCGACCAGATTCTCATCAACCGGAGCCTCAGCCGGCACTGGCTGCGGGCCAGCAGTCAGGTGGGCCACGACAAGCTCTTCAAACGCTGCAGCGACCATTACCCCATGTGGCTGGATTTCTCAGTCGGCCTCTAGCTTGAGCTTGATAACGCGCTCGCTGAGGACCGGCTTGCCGCCGGTCTCGGCGGGGTTCCATTTCCAGTCTTTCAGGTCTTTGAGCACGGCCGAATCTAATTCGGCATTGCCGCTGCTGAGCACAATCTGGCTGTCCGTGTGTCCATCCGGATAGATCGTTAGCTTTACCCGGACCAGGGATTTACCGCCCAGTCTACGCAAGACGGCCCGACTGTTCTGTTGAGGTGGGAAACTGTTATAAGAGGCTGGTTTGTCGATGACAGCTCCTTCGTTGGGAAGGGTGCCCGGACTGGAGGGAGTCTGAATAGGCTGAGGGTTGCTGTTGTCGGCCAGGGGGCTGGGAGTTGTCGAGGGAGTAGGGATGGGCGTGGCCGCTTCGGCGGGCGGTGGCTCGCCGGGCGGACCCTCGTTACCAGGAACCGGGGTGGCGGCATTGCCGGGAGCGGTAAAAGGAGCGGCGTTACCCGTGCCGGGGGGAGGGAGCGAGGGGGAGGATTTCTCATCCGGCCGGGTCAGCGGGCCCGACGGTGTGGCCTGGGCGGGTTTGGCGGCCTTGGGTTGGGGCCGGGTCTGGGGTTTGGCCTGGGGGGTGACATCCTCAGGCAAGTCCGATGGGATCGGTTTGACGTCTTTCGGCACGACAGCCACTTTGGGCTTATCCTTGGGCGTTGGAGGGGGAGGACTCTTCTCTTCCGGCGGGGGGGGCACCACCGGGCTCTGCAGTTTGGGGGGGGTGACCTGGGCATGGAGCAGGCGAACCTGCACGGGCGGATGCGGAGCGGGCCGGCTGGCTCCGCCCCGGCCCAAAAGAAAATTCATGAGCGGAGCAAATCCCACCAGGTTGAGCAGGGCTGACAAAAGCAGACAGGCGCCCAGGCTGCCGATTCTCAAGGTTTGGCCCCGTCCTGGGTGGAGATGGAGAAATTGTAGACGCCGACCTGGCGCATCTGGTCCATTACCGCCACCGTTTGCTTCATTTGCGAAGTCTGGTCGGCGTTCAGAACGATGCCATCTTTTTGTAAGCCTTCCATTCCCCCGGGACGACCCGCGGCCAGTTCTTGAATCTTAGCGGCCAGTTCGGTCACTTCTACTTTGTCTTGCAGCAGGAAAACCTGTCCTTGAGAATCGACGGTTACCACCACCATTTGCGGAACGGCGCTGGCCTGGCCGGTGGAGGCGGCCGGGAGGGCTACCTGAATACCTTTGTTCTGGCTCATGGCCAGCGAGGAAAGTACGTAGAACACAAGCAGCAAGAACATGACGTCCACCATCGGAATGATCTCGATGCGAGGACTGCGTTTCTTGCGGGGGCGCGCGAATCTTTTCACGGTTGCGTCTCTTGAGAATGGGCCATCAGCAGTTGGTCGCCGACTCGTTCGGAGGCTTCCAACTGAGACTCGGCCAAGGATTGGAAGAAATTGTGGGCCAGCAGCGCCACCACCGCCAGCAAGATTCCGGTGGCGGTGGCCACCAGAGCTTCGCCGATGCCGGCCAGAATGTGCGAGGTGTCGGCGTTCGGAGTATTGGCCATTTTGGCCGAGACGGCTCGGAAAACTCCCATCATGCCGGTAATTGTGCCCAACAATCCGATCAGCGGACTGGCCGTCACGGTCGTTTCCAGCACGTTGAGATAGCGATACAGCCTCGGGGACTCGACGCGGGAGCGAGCCACCACGGCATCCTCCAGGGTTTGCCGGTTAGCCGTCCAGTTTTGCAAGGCGGTCAGGGCGGTGCCGGGTACGGGTCCCTGCAAGCCACTCAGCCACTCGATCGCCCCGGCCCGATTGCCTTTATTCAAAAGGTCTTGGAGACGGGCCAGAAAAGCCACCCCACCGCGCTCCAGATGGGCGAAGTAAAAACCGCGCTCGATACAGATAGCCACCGTGAGGATGGAGCCCAGCAGCAGGGGAAACATGAAAACGCCCCCTTGATGAAGCAAAGCAGACAGACTCAAGACTCCTCCTAGAGAATTTTTAGACGTGTCTAAATTTACCTATGCCAGGCCACTTGTCAAGAGGCATTGCCCCCGGGCATCTGGAATAAGCGCCAGATGCACCCTCGCGTTCCCGCCCAGACCCCCGCCGAAGCAGCGGTGGAAGCTCGCCCGGCCGCGCCTTCCGAGGATTGGCAGGCCATCGGCGAGGCTTTCGAGACCATGGGCAAAATCGGATTGGCCATGACGGTGGGTTTCACGGCGGCGGCGCTTTTTTGCCGCTGGGCCGAGCAACGCAAGCTCAAGGCCAGCAGCGTCCAGCAGGTACTGGAGCAGCTTTCGTAATCGGGATCACATCCAAAGACCATAGAGTCTGGTAAGAATGCTTTAGTCAAAGATTGGAGCATGCGGCGATGTGGCAGCAGTTTTTTCAGGGTTTCTTGGGTGACTTCACCAATTTGGACCTTACCGCCATCAACAATCAGTGGAACACCCAGCAGAATGCTCAGATGAATGGCCAGTTGCAGGGCATGATGCAGCAGAATATGGCCGATCCCCGGATTCAGCAGGCCTACCGCCAGTATCAAAGTCAGGGCGGCCCCATGAGCTTCGAGCAGTTCGTTTATGGCTGGATGGCCACCGGCGGTTACACCCCGGAAGGAATGCGCCAGTATCGGGAAACCGAGAACGCCAATCAGCAGCGCGAATGGGCGGGTCATCAGAATTTACGGGCGGCTGAAATGCAGCGCGCTCAGGCCCAGGCCGAGAACCGGGCCCACTTCTGTCACAACCAGTCCATCGCCGGGCAGAATCTGATGGGTCAGGCCACCTATGCGACCCCGATGGGCGCTCAGGTTTATTCTTACACCATGCCTCCCGGCTATCACCAGACCCCTCAGGGAACCGTGTTCGTCAATGACCGGAATGAGTATTTTCTGGTGGGGGCGGATGGCTGGCACTATCCGATTCAGCAGCAGTCGAATCTGCCTTTCCGTTAGGCGGTCTGTAAGTTACGGCCTGGTCCGTGCCTTCCACTCGGATCTGAGGGCGCGAGCGGCCGGGCTGTTCGGTAATCTTGACGCGTTGGCCCGAGCCGCTCAGGAAGACTTGCTCCGGACCGTCGGCACATTCGACGCTGTTGTGTTGGCCGGCCAGGCGGATGACTCGGGCCCGGCCTTCCAGGATCACAAAGTTGTCCTTGCCGTCCAGGCGCAACTCCTGGAAATCTCCCTGGACCCGCAGACTGCATTCGTTGCAGCGTGCTTCCAGGCTCCCGCCCGGCTTGACTTGCAGGTCTCGCATTTTTCCCTGGCCTTCAAAGACCTGGGCCGAGGGCGCGCAGCCCGATCCGGCCAGCCAGGCGCACAAAAATAGCCTTCTCAGGGCCCGACCGCTACCACGCGATTGTTGCGGCCCATCGATTGGAGCAGCGGCGCCCGGCGATGGCCGGCCTGCACCCAGTTGATCTGGTTGTCGCTTCCTAGAATCTGCACCGAAGTCATCTGGCCTTCCAGGCGGACCGTGTTGCCGCTGCCGGTGAGGTTTAAGGAAACACAGTCTCCCTGAATGGTCACCTGATTGGAGTCGCCCACCAGGTCGATGGTGTCACCGGCGCGCACGTTGAGTACCCGGTTTTGTCCCGTCAGCACGAGGTTGTGAGTTTCGCAAGAAGCTGGCAGCGCCAGCAATAAGATCACCGCCAGGAGTTTTCTCATCCCTTTACCTTGGCGGCTTGTTGCTCGATTACTTCCCGGATTTCCTCATCCAGCAAAACTTTCATGGAGCCTTTGGCGCGCGCCAGGATGGCCTGGACCAGATCGGGACCGATTTCCAGTCCGTGCTGCTCCAGCCAGTAGTGGACATTGGAAGCCCCGGCCATGGGTCCGATCTCGATGATTTGGCGAAAGCCGAACTGGGCCGCCGGCACTCCCGAGTAGATCAAGTCGGCCAGCCATTCGTGGCCTTTCTTTTGGGCCTTGAGGATGGCGGCGGCGTGCACGCCGGTTCCGGTGCGAAAAGCGTCCACGCCGATCACGGGCAGGTTGGGATAGATCTCGATGTTGAGGGTTTGGGCCAGCTCCTGACTTACTTCCGCCAGCGAGCGCAGTTCGCGCTTGACGCTGCCGGCCAAGCTCAGATTGACCAACAGTTGCTCGGTGGCCACCAGCCCACAGCCTTCGCCCAGCGAGAAGAAGGCGCAATGCAGTGCTCCGGCTCCGGCTTTCCAGGCGCTGAGTGCGTTGGCCAGGGCCAGACCTCGGTCATTGCGACCACTCCACTCGATTTCCAGGGGGAACTGTAAGCGCTCCAGGGCATCGGCTACAAAAGTCACTATGCGAGCCGTGCCGGCGGGTGTGGCCCGACCCCCGTCGTCGCTCAGACATACCGAAGCCACCGGGGTATCGCGCAGTTCGCCTAACAGTGCGGCGATTTCCGTGGGAGTGCGCCGGCTGATATCCTGGATCACCAGGGTGGCCGGCCCGTTGACCTGCTGGGCTCGCTCCTGCCAGCCCTTGTGGCGGTGGCTCAGGTAGGCCCCCAGTGGAGCCTTGGGCAGGGGGCCGGGAGGAGCTTCGGCCCAGGCCTGAATTTCCAATTCCCGAGACGTTTCCACCAATTTGCGCACCTGCGCGTCGCTCCAACTGCCCAGGCAGAGGTGGTGCAAGCCCAGGCGTTCCAGTTGCGAAAGCAGCGCTTTCTGCCCCTCCAGATCGGGCATTTCCAGCCAGGAAGTGAGCCGGGCGCTGGCCAGAGTATGGTCGATCAGACGGGGGGGCGCTTTGGGTCCGTTCGGATCACAGACGATATTCCAGTCGTAGATCAGGTTCTCCTCAGAAATACTCATACGCGCGTCTCCCGGGCCACCTGCAGGCAGCGTCCCACCAGGGAGGGCGGAACCGAGGAAAAGAGAGTTTCGGCCAGTTCCAGGCGACCGCGCTCGAGAGCATCGTGAATGAGCCGCTGGCGATCGCCGCTGACCACGCGAAAGCTGTCCCGGCCCAGGCCGGGCCAGTTCTCGGGCAGAGGTACCTGGCAATGGCGGTGGACCGCCTCGACGTAGTCGGGTAGATAGGTCAGGTCATTGCGGATGACGCCGGAGAGGCGCAGGTTGAGCAGCAGATGTTCCATCGGCGTATTGCCCACTCGCTCGCCGATGCCCAGGGCGGTGCCGTGAATGCGATCGGCCCCCGCTTCCACGGCCGCCAGCGTGTTGGCCACATCCAGGCCGCGGTCGCGGTGGCCGTGCCAATCGATGGCTACCTCGGCGCCGCATTCCTTAACGATTTCCCGCGCGAAACGCACCAGCGCGCGCACACCCTCGGGGGTGGCGTGGCCGACCGTGTCGCACAGGCAAATGCGAACGGCGCCACATTCGATGGCGGTGGTGTAAAGGCGGCGCAGCGTTTCCGGATGGGAACGGATGGTATCCTCGGTGACGAACATCACCTCGAGGCCGCGTTTGACGGCGTAGCTGACGGCTTCGTCGACGATGCGCAGTTGTTTGTCCAGCTCCCAGCCTTCGGCATACTGGCGCACGGGACTCGAGCCGAGGAAGAGATCGGCTTCGAGCAAAACGCCGGTTTCATCAGAAATGTCCGCGATTGGATCGATGTCCACTTTGAGGGTCCGCCCGGCGCAGGATGGTTTGACGTTCAGTCGGTGGTTGCGAATTTCTTCGATAATGCGTGTGACGTCGGCCACCGCCCGGGGGCCGGCGCCCGGCAGGCCGACGTCGGCGCCATGAATGCCCAGCCTGGCCATGAGGTGGAGAATCTCCAGCTTGCCTTCGATAGGCGGATCGACCACCGACGGACACTGCAATCCGTCACGTAGAGTCTCGTCTTGAAATTGGATGGGCTGGCGGCAGCTCAACAGGGCTTCGTCGGGCTGATTCCAGTCAAAGTGGTGCGAAGTCTGAGACATGCCGGGGTGTTCCTCGCGCAGGACTTCTCCCCCTGGTCAGGTAGCCAGACCCATGCAGTTGAGCGAAGAACGGCTGCAACGGGACATGCTGGAGTTGACCCAGGATTTGATCACGTTGCTGTCGGCCAAGTACCCCCGCCTCCACAATGCCTTTATGGCGCTCGGCGAGGAAGAGATGATCGATCTGATGGTCGAGCTCTGTGATGTCTTCGACCTCTACCGCGATCTGACCGGAGAAGTCGCCCGTCTTTACAAGGAACACCGCCGCTCCACCGGTTCGCTGGAAGACCGCGATTGGCCGGAAAACTAGTCTTCCTCCTGTGGCTCTGCGGTCTGGCTTGGGCTGATAAGAATTGCCCCGGCTGTGACTGCCCGGCGGACGACTGCTATACCCCGTGCTGTGATTGTACTTTGCCCGTTACCAAAGCCTGGACTGAGGGCACTTTGACGCGAGTGCGAGCCCGCTTGCTGGGAGCGCTGGGCGAGCGACTGCAGGTGAAAGGCCCGCTGCGCATTCGGCTGGCCAATCCCGAGCAACTGGTTCGTTACGGTGGTGACGGGGTCCAGGGACTGTATGACGACGGTCAGATCACTTTGTGCAACGTGCTTTCACGCCGCCTGGCGGTGGCCGTGCTGGCCCACGAATACGGCCACGCCTGGCAGGCCGAAAACCACCCCGGCTATGACCGGGTGGACAACTCGCTGCGCGAGGGCTTCGCCGAGTGGGTGGCTCTGCAGGCGCTCAAACGCTTCGGGTTCGGTAGCGGCGGCGATTTGTTGCGCTCCAACCGCGACCCTGTCTATGGCGGGGGGTTACGCTGGTTTTTACAGGTCGAGGAAAACTTTGGACGGGAAGCCGTGTTCGAACAGGCCACCACCTGGTTGGATGTCAACGGTGGCCGCCTGCCTCCTCCGCCACCCAAAAAAGAGCCCAAGAAACCGGAGAAGAAGCCTGATGACGAGAGTATGCCTGATGACCTGCCCGAATCCGGAGACGGCCCAGAGTCTCGCTAAGCAACTGCTGGAGCGGCGTCTGGTGGCCTGCGTCAATCTGGTCCCCCAGGTTACCAGTCTGTACTGGTGGGATGGCCAGATCCAGGAGGACTCGGAGATTTTACTGATCGCTAAGACCGTAGCCGATCGTATCGAGCAGTTGAAGATGGTTTTACCGGAACTGCATCCCTACGACGTGCCCGAGCTGGTGGTGTTGCCCGTGGAAGAAGGGCTACCGGCTTACCTGAATTGGGTTAAGACTGAGGCGCGCGGGTAACATGGCGCCCATGCGTCTGTCCCTCCTAATCAAAATTTCGCTGCTCTCGGCTCTGGCGGCCGTGCTGATGCAGTTACAGATCCCGATCTTCCCGGCCCATAGTTATCTGACCTATGATGCCTCCGAGGTACCCGCCCTGGTGGCCTCGTTCGCTCTCGGGCCGGCCGCCGGAATGGCGGTGGTGGTACTCAAGGACATTCTGCACGGCCTGGCCCATTTTCGTCCCACCGAACTGGTGGGACTGCCCATCAACGCCATCGCCGGCTGCACTCTGGCGGGCGTGGCCGGCGCCGTTTACAGGGTCCGCAGGAAGAAGTCGGTGGCGCTGGTGGCCCTGGCCCTGGCGGTGGTCTCGATGACGCTGGTCATGATCCCCTGTAACCTGGTGCTGTTGCCGCTCTTTCAGCGGCTCTTTTTCCCGAATTCGACCCCGGCTCAGCCGGACCAGGTGCTGCAGCTGCTGTTGACCGTATTCATACCCTTCAATCTCATCAAAGGCTCCATCACTTCGGTGCTCACCTTCCTGGTCTACAAACGCGTTTCGCCGACCTTGAAGAGCGTGCCGCGCTGGGACGTAGGCCTGTCTGGCATTAGCGAAAGTTAAAGATTGGCTCTCGCGCCGCAGCGGCGCTCAGGGGGACGAATTGGGGCGTATCCTGCGCTGCGCCTCCGCCCTCTTTTTCCTGTTTCTCTCTTATTATCTGGTCAAGCCGTTACGCAATTCCCAGTTTCTGGCCGAATTTGGCCCCTCCGCCTTGCCTCTGGTCTATCTGGTGGTGAGCGTGACCTCGGTCTCGGTGACCAGGGTCTTTCAATGGGCTTCCCTGCACTTCAGCCGCCGTCAGGTCGTGGCCGGCACTTTCCTCTGGGCCATCGGCTGCAAGGTCTTTTTCTTTTTGACCTTGCGGCAGGGTGGACAGGCCGTTACTGCCTTGTTTTACCTGTGGGCTTCCGTCTACTTTTTGCTGCTGGTTTCCACTCTCTGGGGTTGCTTGAACGAGCGCTTCCGGATGGACCAGTGCCAACGCTGCTTTCCCTTCATCGCGCTGGGTTCCACTATCGGCAATATCGCCGGAGCTTCGTTGGCGGAAGGGATGAAAGGCGCCGGACCCAGTTCTTTGCTGTGCGCCGCTCTGGCCTGTCTCTTTTCGTTGCTCCTGCTCTGGCGCGAGCTGGCCTATCCGGTGCAGATGCAAGAAAAGACAGCCACCAGGGACAAGCCGGCGGTGGGCTTCGGCTGGCTGCGCGACCGGTCGTTGCGCGCCATCGCCGTGATGGTGTTGGCGCTGGCGGTTTACTCGACTTCAACTGATTTCATCACCCAGCGCCGTCTGGATGTAAGCATCGGGCAGGCGGTTTACGCCCAGGAACTCGCCCCGCTCTGGCCCGGTGGCTATGAGCAGATCAGCGCTCTACGCAACTTGCCCAGCGCCCGCCAGGAGCCGGCTTTGCGGGAACTCGCTCGGGGTCAGCAACTCGATGCCGAACAACTGGTGGCCGGCTACGGCCGCTACAAGAGGGAGTTCGGCAGTCGCTTGAGCGGCGTTTTCGCCAGTATTTTTCAATACCAGGGGCTCTTGGGAGTGTTGATTCTGGGCGTGTTGTGCCGGCCTTTTTTGCGCCGCTTCGGCCTGAGCGCGGCGCTGGTCGTGATGCCGACTTTTGCACTGTGCGCCACCATCGTCTTGATGTTCCCGCTGGACGTTCTTTGGGTGCAACTGATCCTGGTGCTGAGCGGCAGTTTGAACTATAGCTTCAACAATGCCGCCAAGGAGATGCTTTACACCGGCACCGATCGTGAGGCCATCCTCCAGGCCAAGCCGTTTATCGAAGGCCCACTGATGCGTCTGGGGGACGTTTTTTGCTCTTTGCTGACCATTCTCAGCGGTCTGGTGGTGGCTCGCCTGGGCTGGGCCAAAAGCTGGGAAGAGTGGCTCATCGTGCTGCCCTGTGCCCTTGCTCTGATTTGCTGGTGGGTGCTAGTGCGCCGCGCCGGGAGCACTACCAGGGGTGCCCCCAGTCCAACCCCGGAATCGTAGAGAAACCCGGTCTACCGTGATCAGACGCGCCCCCGACGCCAGTGCCATGGCAGCCAGGTAGAGGTCGGGGGCCGGGAGTGATGTGGCGGCAGTTTTTTCGAGAGGTCAGTTGCCGAGCAAAAGCCAGGGCTTGCAGGCAGTGGCTGGGGAGAGAGGCCCTGGCCCAACGCGGGGACCGGGTCGCCTTCCAGGCGGCTTTACCCGCCGGCCACGGGCTGCTCCCCGGCCTCACCGTAGCAAGATCGACCCGAGCAAAAGCTGGAAACCGTGGTCGATCTGGAGCAAATGATCAAAATCCGCACCGGTAGAATGACCCAGAGCCTGGGGGACTTTCGCGAAACTTAACATCCTGGCAACAGTGCGGCTAGCTTCGCACTACTCGCCGGGTGGAAATCATAGCCTCTATCGGCTCCTGTCCGGCCTGCCGGGCCAGGTAGCCGGTGACCACCAGCAGCCCGGCCGAGCCCAGAGCCGAGCCGAGCCGAAGAAGCGGCTGGGGGAGGCTGACATACATGGGGGGCAGGGCCAGGACCCCCAGAAGCGGGGAGAGCATCTGAAGGAGGGTCGACCAGCGCAGCAGACGGCGGAGCTCAGGAGTTTCCCATTCGAGGCAGAGCGCGTCGAGGAAGCGGACGTAGCAACCGAGGCCCAGGAACAGTACGCTGAGGCGGGAGAGAACCTGACTGAGTGAAAGACCCGGGCGCCCCCCGATGGCCAGCACCTGCAATGGAGAGGCAAGGGGATCGCTGATTTGGATTGTCAGGAGTATGCCGAGGCAGAGCCCCAGCCACACTTTTATGCTCCTGGGAAGGGGAGCAAGGAGGCTGAGGAGAGCCCCTCCCAGGGCAAGCTTCAGTAAGGCCGGGATGAATTGCATGAGCCACAGGTAGTGCCATCCCAGCTCCCGGCTCTTCAGGCAAGCCAGGGTCGCACCCAGGTGTCCCAGGGCCAACATCCCTAAGGAGATACGGAGGAGGCTGGAGGGTCTGGAGGTTTGCATGATTGAGTCCTTACTTGCGCATCAGATACCAGCCGACGAGGGCACGGAAGAGTCCCTCCGGGGCCAGTTTGCGGAACCAGAGCACTTCGGCGCTGTTGACGGGATAGCGTAACTTCCAGGAATTGTCGGTGGCGGCCTGCCACAGCGTCTGGGCCACCAACTCGGGCCCCGGGGCGTTGGCGCCGGCTTGCTGCAGCCGCTCCATGGTTTTGTCGTAAAAGGGTTGATATTCCGGCGCTTGCACGCGGTCTTGCGAGCGGTCGTAAAACTCGGTCTTGATCGCCCCGGGCTCGATCAGCTTGACCTTGATGTTGAAGGGCTTCAGTTCGAACTGGAGGGACTCCGAGAAACCCTCCACCGCCCACTTGGTGCTGTGGTAGCAACTGTAAAGAGGGAAGGTCACCCGCCCACCCACCGAGGAAACGTTGAGGATGCTGCCCCGGCGCTTTTCTCGGAAATGGGGGAGGCAGGCGCGGGTGACGTTCATCAGGCCGAAGACGTTGGTTTCAAATTGACGGCGCACCTGGTCGGGGTCGGTGCCCTCGAAGGGACCGACCAGACCGTAGCCCGCGTTGTTGATGAGCACGTCAAGCTCGTTCCAACGCTCGAGTAAGGTTTGCAAGGCGGCGGCGATAGAGTCGGTGCTGGTGACGTCGAGCGGAAGCAGCAAAAAGCGCTCGTCTTGCGGCGCCCAGTCACACTTTTCGGGCGTGCGCATGGTGGCCGCCACCCTCCAGCCCCGCTGGTGAAAGTGCAGCGCCGCCGCTTTCCCAATACCGGTGGACGCGCCGGTGATCAAAACTACTTCACTCATAGCCAACCCCCTAAGGCAGGGTCCCCCTTTCGTGGGGGGAAACCCGAAACTATGCACGTGTTCTTTGTCGGGGCTCCGTGATCCCGCTGTATCGGCCCTGGGTGGGCGAGGAGGAGGCCGAAGCGGCGCGGCGCCCGATTCTTTCCGGTTGGCTGACCCAGGGACCGGAAGTGAAAGCTTTTGAGCAAGAATTCGCCGCCTACGTGGGGGCGGAAGAGGCTGTGGCCGTGGCCAACTGCACGGTGGCTTTGCAGTTGGCTTTGATCCTGGCCGGAGTAGGACGCGGCGATACGGTGATCACCGTGAGTCATTCCTTTATCGCCACCGCCAACGCTGTCCGCTACGTGGGAGCGGAACCGATCTTCGGCGATGTGGAAGCGGCCACTTTTAACCTGAATCCTGAGTGTCTGGACGGTTTGCTGGCCTACCAGCCCAGAGCCTTGCTGGTCCCGCACCAGATCGGCATGCCCTGCGACCTGGCCAGAATCTTGGGATGGGCCGGTCAGCACGGGTTGATCGTGATTGAGGATGCCGCCTGCGCGGTGGGCAGCGAGATTCACTGGGAAGGCAACTGGCAGAAGATCGGCCGGCCCCACGGAGACATCGCCTGCTTCTCCTTTCACCCGCGCAAACTGTTGACCACCGGCGACGGCGGTATGCTGACTTTGCGCAATCCTGAATGGGCCGCCCGCGCGCGCAGCCTGCGCCAGCACGCCATGAGCATCCCCGACACGGTCCGTCACGGTGCCACCACGGTGATCCGCGAGAGCTATCCGGAGGTTGGTTATAATTTTCGCCTGACCGATATTCAGGCGGCGATCGGACGGGTTCAGTTGCGGCGTTTGCAGGCCCTGCTGAAGCGGCGGCGCGAGCAGATGGAATGGTTTCGCCGGCGGCTGAGCGGGCAGCCGTTCCGTTGGCAAGAGCAGCCTTCTTGGGCTCGTAGTAACTGGCAGAGCCTGGCCCTGCGCCTGCCCGAGGGCGTCCCGCAGGAGCGCTTTATGCAGAACTTGCTGGATCGCGGCGTGGCCAGCAAAACCGGTATCATGTGCGCCCACCGCGAACCGGCCTACAGCCGGTGGCGGGGCGGCCCTTTGCCGGAGAGCGAGCGAGCCCAGGACGAAGTGGTGTTGCTGCCGCTCTTTCACGAGATGAGCGAGCCGCAGATGGAAACGGTGGCGGAGGCGCTATGCCAGAGCTATCCATAGTCACTCCGGCCCACAACGAGGAAGCCAATCTGCCTTTGCTGTACACAGCTTTGTGTGAGCACCTGGCCGACTACGATTGGGAGTGGATTCTGGTCGATGACCATTCTAGCGATAATACGCTGGGGGTTTTCAGCCGATTGGCGGCGGCCGACGCCCGCCTCAGGGGGCTGCGTTTTTCGCGCAACTTCGGCTCTCATAAAGCGCTTCTCTGTGGCTTGCGTGAGGCGCGCGGGCAGGCGGCTGTCATCCTGGCCGCCGACCTTCAAGATCCGCCCCAGGTCATTCCGCAGCTTTACGCGGCCTGGCAGGCGGGGGATCAGGTGGTCTGGGCGGTGCGCCGGGGACGGCCGGGGGAAAGGGGCTCCAACCTGGCCTTTGGCAGGCTCTATTACTGGATAATGCGCCGCTTTGTCGGCCTCACCAGCATGCCGGCTACGGGCGCGGATTTCTTCCTGGCCGATCGGCGCGTGTTGGACGCGCTGGCTCAGTTTCGCGAGAATAACGTCAGCCTGTTTGCCCTGATCGGCTCGCTGGGCTTTCGCCACGGCCACATTGACTATGTCAAGGAAGCCCGCCAGCACGGCCGCTCCAGCTGGACCTTCGCCAAAAAGTTCAAGCTGGTGCTCGACTCTATCATCGCTTTTACTTATCTGCCCATCCGCTACATGATGGCCTTCGGCTCGCTGGTGGGATTGGGCGGGTTTCTCTATTCGTTATTTGTCATCTATAACTACGTGCACGGCTCGCCATCCCAGGGCTGGTCTTCGCTGATGGTGGTGGTGCTGATGCTGGGCGGCATGCAAATGATGATGCTGGGAGTGCTGGGCGAATATATCTGGCGAACCCTGGACGAGAGCCGGGCGCGCCCCCTTTACCTGGTCGAACAGGTAGTTGTGGGTGGGAGCGGCCAGGAAGTGAACGCTTCGGGAGAAACTTTTTCTCCTGAAGATGGCCAACACCGATCCGCATAGATTAGGCTGGGGCAGCGTCCGCGATGTGTTCGTTTTTACGCGGCGCGCTTTCGGCCTGGTTTGGACCACCAGCCAGTGGCTGGCCTACGCCTTTTGCTTCTTCACTCTCCTGGCCGGCCTGCTGCCCGCCACTCTGGCCTATGTCAGCAAATTGCTGGTGGACGGCGTGGTGGCCGCCCGGGCTCTGCATGATCCGGGCCCGGCTCTGAACTACGTGGTCCTGGAGGCGGCCGCCGTGATTGCGCTGGCCCTGGTGCAGAAGGCCATAGGTGTGACGCAGTCCTTGCTGCGCGCGCAACTGGGCCAGCGCGTCAACGAGATGATTTTGGAGAAAGCGCTGACCCTGAGTCTGGTGCACTTCGAAGATTCAGAGTTTTATGATAAGCTCAGCCAGGCGCGCCGCCAGGCCAGCCAGCGACCGCTTTCGCTGGTCAACCGCACCTTTGATCTGCTGCAGCAGTGTCTGATTCTGAGCACCTATGGGGTGTTGCTCTGGCAATTCTCGCCCTACGCGGTGGGTTTGCTGTTCCTGGCCGGACTGCCCACCTTCTGGGTGGAAGCGCGCTTCGCCAAGACCGCCTTCCAGCTCTTTACCTGGCGCTCTCCCGAGTCGCGTATGCAAACCTATCTGGAAACTCTGATCGCTCGGGAAGACTACGTTAAAGAGGTCAAACTCTTCAGCCTGGGTGAGCTGTTTCTCAATCGTTACCGGGATATTTTCCACAAACTCTATGCTGAAGATCGAGCCTTGACTTTACGCCGGGCGGGTTGGGGATATGCCCTGGGCCTGCTCAGTACCCTGGCTCTTTATGGGGCTTATTACTGGATTGTGCAGGCTACCGTGTCGGGTCGTCTGACTTTGGGCGAGATGAGCATGTATCTGCTGGTCTTCAAGCAAGGCCAACAGGCCGTCACCAGCAGCCTCTCCTCGATCGGCGGGATGTACGAAGACAACCTTTATCTTTCGAATCTCTACGATTTTATGGCTATTCCGGTCGAGCTGGAGGCCGGAGGCGAAACTCAAGGCCCGGTCCCTGGCGATGGCCTGCGCTTTGAAAAGGTCAGCTTTACCTATCCCGGCGCCGAGGAGCCTGCCCTGGAGGACGTAAGTTTTCACTTAAAACCGGGGCACAAGCTGGCCCTGGTGGGAGAGAACGGCTCCGGTAAGACGACTATCGTGAAGCTGCTGTCGCGCCTTTATTCGCCTACCGGGGGAGTGGTCAAGCTGGATGGGTTGGATTTACAAAAGTGGGATGAACTGGCTTTGCGCCAGCGCATCGGCGTCATTTTTCAGGACTTTATGCGCTATCATTTCCCGGTCGGAGAGAACATCGGGGTAGGCGACGTGGTGGCCCTGGATGAGCAACCCCGCTGGGAGGAGGCGGCCCGGAAGGGGCAGGCTCAGGAAGTGATCGCGGCTCTGCCGGAAGGCTATCAGACGCAACTGGGGCGCTGGTTCAAGGGGGGCCGTGAGCTGTCCGGCGGCCAATGGCAAAAGATCGCCCTGGCCCGCGCTTTTATGCGCAAGGGAGCGGATTTGCTGGTGTTGGATGAGCCCACTTCAGCCGTCGACCCCAAGGCCGAGGTGCAGATCTTTGAGCACTTCCGCAAGGTGACCGAGAATCAGATGGCCATTCTGATCAGTCACCGATTCTCGACCGTGCGCATGGCTGACGAAATCATGGTCTTGGAGAAGGGCCGGGTGGTGGAGTTCGGCAGTCACGAACAACTGCTCGAGAAAGACGGCCACTACGCCACCTTATTCAAGTTGCAGGCGGCTGGATACCGCTAGTTTTCAGGGGTATTTAAGCTTTTCGCAATATTTTCACTGCTGCCGCGTTCACAAGAATTCAACATTTGCGGCCGGGTACGCGCTTTATCATTGGCTTACACAACACACCTACACAAAGGGGACCAATGATCCAATGACTCTCTCTTCTGTATCCCAAGCCCGTCCTTTCATCGCAGCTTCGTCCGCGCGCGCTTCGGCCGCCGCCGCTGAACAAGCTCCCGTAGCCGGCGACAGCGTCGTTCTCAACCAGCAGCAGCCGGCTCCGCCGGCCCAGCAACCGCCGGCCCAGCAACCGCCCACGCAGCCCCAGCCGCCGGCGCAGCAGCCGCCTGCCCAGCAGCAGCCGGAGCTGAAGGAGTGGACGGTGCTGGTCTACAGCGTATCCGACAACAATCTTTACACCTACATGCAGAGCGACCTCGATGAAGCCGAGCGCATCGGCTCGACCAATGAGATGAACCTGCTCACCGAGACCAGCCACCAACCGCGCGGCGGCAGCGTCGTGCGCGTCAAGCTCGAGACCGACAGCACCCCCGGCCTGAAGTCACCGGTGCTGCAGGATCTGGGCAAAAACTACGACATGGGCCAGTCCAAGAGCCTGTCCGAGTCTATCGCCTGGGCGATGAAGGAGTTCCCCTCCAAGCACTTTATGTGCATCCTTTCCGACCACGGCGGCGGTTGGCAAGGCGCCAACCAGTCCGAGTCCAACAACAGTTGGATGAATATCTCCGACATCGAAGCCGGTCTCAAGGGCGCTCAGGAACTCACCGGTAAGAAGGTCGACGTGCTCGGTTTCGACGAGTGCTTGATGGCCTCCACCGAAGTGGCTCACGCTTTGCAAGGCTGCGCCGACTACCTGGTCGCTTCGGAAGAAGTCGAAGGCGGCGCCGGCTGGCAGTATGACGAAGCCCTCGGCGGTGCCAAGACCACCAACGGCAACAGCCGCGTGCTCAACCCCAAGCTGCTGAATTTCGCCGCCACCGCGTTGCGGGCTCGTGACACCATCACTCCCGAGTCGATGGCTAAAGGCATCGTGCAGATGGCGGAAGGTCACCAGCGTGACCTGGGTGTGATGTCCGCCATCAACCTCAACAAAATGGGCGCCGTCAGTGCCGCCGTCGACAACTTCGCCGGCGCCGTTCTTGACAGCGACCTGACCAAAGCCGACTTCGCTCCGGTCGCTCAGCAGACCCAGAAGTTCTACCGCTTCGGCGACCTCGGCCACTTCACCGAGTTGGCCGGCCAGAAGTTCGGGGGCAAGATCGCCGAAGCCGCCGACCAGGTGAAGGCCGCCATGAGCGAAGCCGTGGTCGCCGAGCAGCACAGCACCAAGTATCCCAATGCCAAGGGCTTGAACATCGAATTGAACCGCCAGGCCGGTTTCGTCGAGAACGGTCCTTCCGACATCCCCAACATGAGCCAGGAGGATCGCGATCGCATCAACACCACTCCATACAAGGACCAGAAGTGGGCCCAGGAAACCCGTTGGGATGAAATGCTGCGTAAAGTCCGCTAGAGTGAGGTTTTCCTCCTGAAAAGGGACCAGGTCAGTCGGCCTGGTCCCCTTTTGTGTGTACGCGGGGGACTCCGAAAAAAACTCGCCTTTGGAACAGGGCTGGAAAGGCCATCCTAAAGTCCTAGGGAATTGCTACCAGTATTCGGGGGTCAACGACGCCCAACACGTAGGGGAGGTTTGTAATGCAAGACTCTGGCGGCGGAATGATCTTGATGATGTTCTACCTGGTCGTGCTGTTTTTCTGTGCAGTTATGATCGCCGGGCTTTGGCGGATGTTTACCAAGGCGGGTCAGCCTGGATGGGCCTGCCTGGTTCCCATCTACAGTAACGTAGTTATGGCCCGAATGGCTGGATTGCCTATCTGGACGGTATTGCTTCTCTTCGTGCCATTCCTTGGCTTATTTGTTGGGATCTATACATTCCATCGGATCTTCATGGCCTTCGGCAAGAGCGTGCTTTGGACTATAGGGATGTTCACTCCCGCCGCACCCTTCTTGATTCTGGCGCTTGGCTTCGGCGATGCCGAGTACAAAGGTTTGGACGAACTCGGTGGCGGCACGGGTATGAGTCGCTTCTAAGAGCTGTCTCCTGGAAAAAGGCCTCCCGCTGTTCGGGGGGCTTTTTTTCTGGGCGGATAAAACCCGGCTAAATACGCTCTTTCATGTTGCCGAACATCACTCAAAACGGTCATCCTGCGTTAAGAGATTCTTGGTAGAGTTTGATTACATCCCAAGGAGGTCTTTCGATGGCGTTCACCTCACTCGATCCGCTCAACCAGCTCGGTGGAGTCAGTCCCTTTAGCGGTTCCGCGGTCGCGCCACTCTTGCCAGGCGGGGATTTGGCCAGCTTGCGTTGCTCCCAAGGCCTGGGAGTGCAGGGAATGGCTCCGACTTCTTCGCTGTTGGCGGGCAGCCAGCAACTCATGGGCCAGATGCTCCAATTGATGTCGATGATGTTGATGGGCCTGATGAGCAACGGCACGGCCGGGGCCTCGAGTTTGTCGCAAGCTCTGGCTGGCGGTGACACCACCGCCGTGAACGCGGCCGGCGGTAGTTCGGGTGGCGGGGACGTGGCTCAGCAGTCTCCTGCTCCCAGCGGGGGCCAGGTCAAGTCCGGCAGCAAGGTGCTGGTCATCGGAGACTCGCATACGGCCGGAGCTTTCGGTGACGAACTCGACCGTCTGCTGCGCGCCAAGGGTGCCAGTGTGCACACCGTCGGCAGTAGCGGCGCCACTGCCGACAATTTCATCACCGGCAAAGGCACCACCGTCGGCTATGCTGATCACAAGGCCAATGGGCAAACCGAGAAGACGGCCGCGCACGCCACCCCCAGGCTGGAAGACTTGATCAACGAAGATAAGCCCGACACCATCATCGTCAATCTGGGCGCCAACTTCCGCGGTGCCGGTCCCTCCGGGATCAAAAAGCAGGTCGACGAAATCGGTCAGATCGCCAAGAAACACGGCATCAAAATTACCTGGGTGGGCCCTCCCACCACTCGCCAGGACGAGGGCAATCGCTCTTCCTTGCAAAAATTCGACGAAGATATGAAGGCGGCCGTGGCCCCCTACGGCAGCTATGTTTCGTCCGCGCCGTTTACGCCCAAATACAGTGGGGGTGACGGCATTCACTACAGCGGTGAGGCCGCCAAACAATGGGCTGCCGGAGTAGCTGGAGCCGTCTAACCTCGTTCCGATCGACCTGGTAGTGGACTCGATGGAGACCCGTTCACACGGAATCAACATGTTCAGGACGAGTCAAGATTTAAGATACCCCTACACCACACAAAACCAGGGAGATCTTCCTCATGACTCTTTCTTCTGTATCTCAAGCTCGTCCTTTCGTGGCCGCCTCGGCCGCCCGCGCCTCCGCCCCCGCCGCTGAACAGGCGCCGGTCTGTGGCGACAGCGTGGTTTTCTGCGGCCAGCAGCAGCCGGCGCCTCCGGCTCAACAACCGCCGGCCGAGCAGCCGGCACCGCCTCAGCAGCCTCCGGCGCCTCCGCAGCCCGAGCTGAAAGACTGGACCGTGCTGGTTTACTCCGTTTCTGATAACAATCTTTACCGCTATATGCAGATGGATCTCGACGAAGCCGAGCGTATCGGCTCGACCAACGAGATGAACCTGTTGGCCGAAACCAGCCACCAGCCCAGGGGCGGCAACGTGGTTCGCCTCAAGCTGGAAACCGACGCCACTCCCGGCCTGAAGTCGCCGGTGGTGCAAGATCTCGGTCGCCAACATGACATGGCCAAGTCGTCCAGCCTGGCCGACTCCATCGCCTGGGCCATGAAGGAGTATCCTTCCAAGAACTTTATGCTGATTTGCTCCGACCACGGTGCCGGCTGGAAGGGGGCTCATCACGCGGAGAGCACCGATAGCTGGATGAACTTGAGTGACCTGGAAGATGGTCTGCGTCAAGCCCAGGAACAGACCGGCAAGAAAATCGACGTGCTCGGCTTCGACGAATGTTTGATGGCCTCCACCGAAGTGGCCCACCAGCTTCAGCCCTATGCCAACTACCTGGTCGCTTCCGAAGAGACCGAAGGCGGCGCCGGCTGGCAGTACGACCAGGCCCTGGGTGGGGCCAAGACCAGCAACAGCAACAGCCGTGTGCTCAGCGGCAAGGTGCTCAACTATGCCGCCGCCGCCTTGCGCAGCCGCGAGCCGCTGACCCCCGAATCGATGGCCAAGGGCATCGTGCAGATGGCCGAAGGCCACCAGCGCGATCTGGGCACCATGTCGGCCGTGGACCTGAACAAGATGCCGGCCGTCAGCGCCGCCCTCGACAATTTTGCCGGCGTGGTGCTGGATAGCGGTCTGACCAAGGCCGACTTCCAGTCGGTGGCCCAGAAAGCCCAGAAGTTCGCCGACTTCGCGGATATGGCTCACTTCGTCGACCTGGCCTCCGAGAAGTTCGGTGGCGCGGTCAAGGAAGCCGCTGACGGCATCAAAACCGCTCTGGCCGACGCGCTGGTGGCCAACCAGCACAGCGCCAGCTACCCTAACGCTCGCGGCCTGAACATCGAGATCGACCGCCAGGCCAGCTTGTTGAATATTCCCAATATGGACGAGGGCGATATCAACCGCCTCTCCTTCGACAAATACAGCAACACCAAGTTCGCCAAGGACACCCGCTGGGACGAAATGCTCCAGAAGGTCCGCTAGTTAAAGTTTCGTTGAGAGAGCCCGTCGGCCCGGAGGCGTGTGCCCCTCCGGGCCTTCTTTTGGTACCAGGCTGACCGGGTGCCACCACCGGTGGTGCCTCTCAGGGGTTGGACCAGGCGGCTTCGAACTCGGCTCGGGCCGTTTCCCATTGGCTGGCCGGAATTCGCTCCGCGTCGGGGGGGTCGAAGGGCAGGTCGGGGCCGCCTTCCAGGTGGAGGGGATAGCTGTAGAAGCCTTCGCGATCCCGGTCGAAGCCGCGCTGGTCGATGATCAGGCGCTCGCCCTGCTGCTCGGCTTCCAGCCAGACCAGCATATTGCTCTCCGAGATAGCCAGGCCCTGCTCGCTCAGCAGCACGCGCTGGTCTCCCAGATCCAATCGTCCTGGCCTGGGGTCGCCGTCGTCGGGCCCGTTATCCATTTGCACGGCCCAGTGGCGCTCGTCCTGAATATCCTCATAGAACTGGTGGAGCAGGTGAGGGCCGTGGTGGCGGTCGGCCAGGGCACCGGCGGCGTTGAGGCGGCCGCCGCTGGCCACCTTTCCTTGCAACTGGGGAAGCCGGTCCACGCCGGCCAGGATTTGCGCCTTCAGTTGAGCCGGGGTGGCCTCGGGCTGGAGAGCGGCCAGCAGCACCGCGGTGGCCGTCACCTGCGGAGCGGCCTGCGAAGTGCCCGACTTGACCTTATGGCGGCCCCCCGGCACCGTGGAGAGAATTTGCTCTCCGGGAGCCGATAGGTCCACCGACTGAGGGCCGTAGCAGGAGGTGAACCCGATTTTGTCCTGACGGCTGCTGGCCGCCACCGAAATCAGGTTGGGCAGATCAAAGCCGCTGGGATAGTGTGGCACTTCATCGCTGTTGGAGCCTCCGTTGCCGGCCGAGCAGACAATCAGGCCCGGGAAATCCCGCATTTTTTCATACAGCTCCTGGTTGAACTCGACGGCGCCGCCCCACGAGCAGTTGAGGATGCGAGCGCCCTGTTGCTGCGCATAGTCGATGGCCCGGCAAACCGCTCCCACGTCGGTGTAGCCATTGTCATCGAAGATCTTGATGCCCATGACGGTGGCTCCGTGGGCCAGGCCGCGCACCGCACCGTCGGCGGCGATAATGCCGGTCACATGGGTTCCGTGCTCGCCGCCGTCGTGAATGTCTCCACTTTGGGCGACCGCATTAAAACCATGCACATCATCTATGACGCCATTGCCGTCGTCGTCGCGGCCATTCCCCGGGATTTCGCCGGGATTGGTCCAAAGGTTTTTGCGCAGGTCGGGGTGCGTGCAGTCGAGGCCGGTGTCGAGCACGGCCACCAGCGGGCCGCCGGCGCCCGTCGAGCGCTGCCAGGCGGCAGTGGCGTCGACGCGGTCCAGGGCCCATTGGTCGAGGGGGGAGGCTTCGCCCGGGGAGTCCTGCAGACGGAAGCGTGTGTTGGGTGCGGAGGGTTGTGTGCGTATCTTCATAACTCCCACAGGCTAGCCTGGCCCGGGCGATCCATCCAAGATCCGGATCCGATCCAGATTGGCGACACGGGTTCTGGGGTAACTCCTCGGGATGGAAAACGGCCGCCGACTCTCCCCCTGGATCTGGGTTCCCTCTCTCTATTTTGCTGAGGGAATTCCATACGCAATCGTTACAGATACCTCTAAACTGATGTACACGGATCTGGGTTTGTCCCCCGAGAAGATGGCTCTGGTGACTGGCAGTATGTATCTGTCCTGGGTGGTCAAGCCGCTATGGAGTCCGTTGATCGATCTCGCTAAAACGAAGCGCTGGTGGATTGTGTTCACGGAAATCGTTCTGGCCGTTACTCTGTTAGGCTTGGCGGCGGCAATAAAGTCCCCATCCTGGCTATTTTGGACCCAGGTTTGTTTCTGGGTGCTGGCTGCGACATCCGCCACCCAGGATATCTCCGCAGACGGGTTCTATATGTTGGCCTTGAATGAGACGGATCAGGCCGGCTTTACCGGGATTCGCTCCACGGCATATAAACTGTCGAATCTTATCGCGAAGGGTGCTCTCGTGTGGATCGCCGGAGCTTTGACTCTCAATCACGGGAAATTTGACGGCTGGGCCCTGATGATAACGATTCCAGGTGCTCTCTTCCTGATACTTGGAATCTATCACTTTTTGACTCTTCCCAAGCCTTCGGTAGACAAGGCTCGTGAGGTTCCTAGTGTTCCCCAGTTTGTTCGCGGTTATCTCGCGACGTTCATGACCTTCTTTAAGAAGCCCGGCGTTGGGCAAGCGATTGCTTTTATACTGCTTTTCCGATTGGCTGAAGGTCAGGTCCTTGCGATGGTTGCTCCATTCTTGAAAAGCCCTTTGGATAAAGGAGGTCTGGCTCTAAGCACGCAAATGGTAGGAGTTACCTACGGGACCTTTGGCATGATCGGAATTATTGTCGGGGGTATCTTGGCCGGGTGGCTTGTGTCGAAGTATGGGGTCAAGAAATGGTACTGGCCGATGATTTTCATCATGCATTTGCCCAACCTGGCTTTCCTCTATCTGGCTTTCACGCAGAATAACGACGTTAGTGCAGTTAGTGTCTGTCTGTTCATAGAGCAGTTTGGTTACGGCTTCGGCTTCACCGTTTTTATGCTCTATCTGATGTACTTCACTCGGGGGGAATTGCAGACGTCTCACTACGCCATCGCAACCGGATTTATGGCTGCGGGCGTTATGTTGCCGCAAATGGCCACTGGCTATATACAGCAAGCACTTGGCTTCAAAGGTTTTTTCGGCTACATTGCCGTGTGCACGCTGCCCTCCTTCGCGGTGGCCTGGATGGCCTGGAAGGACCAGGACTTCCTCGATTATTTCGAACCTAAGAAAGTCGAGCCTGAAGGCGTGGGAATTACTCCTGAGTAACCTGCGCCGGTTGCGGCGCGAGGATGAGGCGGCGCTGCTCCACCTTTGGAACCGAAGTTGCCCTTTCGATCCGATCACTTTAGATTTGCTGCGCGAGAAGGTCTGGGGAGATACGGATTTTCAAGGCGCCTATGTGGCGGAACCTTTTGATGGTTTCGCTATGGCAGTCCGGCGGGAAGGCAAGAGCACGGTCAAGTTCCTGCTGGTCCCCCCCGAAAGCAGACGCCGGGGGCTGGGGGCCAGGTTGCTGGAGGCCGCCGAGGCGTCGCTTCCCCCTGGGCCGATTCGCATCGCCGAAAGCAATCCCAACTACCTGGTTCCCGGCGTCGATGTCCGCTACACGGCCGGCTTACTCTTCCTGGAAAAGCGCGGCTATAAAAAGTTCGGGGAGACCTACAACCTGGTGTGTGACCTCCGTCAGGACTTTCCAGAAGAAGAGCGGGAAGGCGTGCGCCGGGCGCAAACCGGCGATCGCGACGCCGTCATGGCTTTTCTGGACCAACACTGGGCGGGCTGGAAATACGAGGTCGCCAAGATGTTCGAAAACGATCCCGTCAGCCTGCACCTGGCCTGGGAGGGCCAGCGCCTGCGGGGTTTCTCCGGCTATGACGGAAACAACCTGGGCACCGGCTGGTTCGGTCCCATGGGCACGGACCCGGAAAGGCGGGGGGCCGGCTTAGGGGGGATTCTGCTGCGCCGCTGCCTGGCCGACCTGAAAGCCCAGGGCCACGAACAGGCCATCATCCCCTGGGTCGGCCCCTACGGTTTTTATCACAAGCAGTGTGGCGCGCGCATCGACCGCGTCTTCTGGCGCTACGAAAAATAGCGCTTTCAACTTTTTTTAAGCGGCGGTCCGTTCACGAGCTTTTCACATGCACAGGCCTGCTTGAGTGGCATACTCTGGATATGTTCTGCAATACTCACACACACAACCACAGAATCGCCCCCGCCCAACCGCGCAGCCTTCCCGGCAAAACCGCCCAGGCCGAGTTCTCTCAGAACCCTCAGGATAAGGTCGTTCTCGAGCCCGGCACCTATACCGTCGCTGGCTTGAAGTCCGGCGACGTCGGCCCGGCTGTCGACAAGGCCCGCCTCAACGAGGCTCTGGAGCCGAGCGGCGAGGGCAAGTTCATCTACGCACAGGGCACCCCCGGTTTTCACGCCGCCAACGCTTTTTCGGCGGTGGCCCGCACCATCAAGTTTTTCGAGGAAGGTACCGGCATGAACATCAGCTGGGCCTTCAAGAAGCCCCAGCTCGACGTCAATCCCGACGCCGGGGAAATGCTCAACGCCTACTATCAGAGGGGTGAAGGCAGCGTCAATTTCTTCCACTCCACCGACCCCAAGACCAATCTGGTGGTGCATAGCGGAGATTCCGGTGAAGTGGTTTCCCACGAAGTGGGCCATGCCATTCTCGATGGTTTCCGCCCCGCCTATCTGATGAACTGGAGAACCGACGCCGGCGCTTTCCACGAGTCTTTCGGTGATATGCTGGCATTGGTGATGAGTGTGCAGGACGACCGCGTGCTGGCCCGAGTGGTCGAGCAGACCGGCGGTGACATGACCAAGCCGAACATGGCCGCTAACCTGGGCGAGGAACTTGGCATCACCATCAACAATACCTCCGGTAAGAATCGCACCGGCGGTGACTACACCCGGACCGCCATCAACAGCTTTAAGTGGGCCGACCCGAAATCGCTGGAGAGTCAGCCCGAAGACCCCAACCAGTTGGGCAGTGAGGTGCACAACTACTCGCGCCTCTGGACCGGCGCTTTCTATGACGTCTTCACCGGCCTGGTCAATGAGAATCGCGCCGCCGGCATGGAGCCCGCTCAAGCCATCCGTGAAGCCTCCAACGAAGGTTTGCGCATGCTGGGCCGGCTGGTCAAGGCCGCCCCGCGCTTCGACTTCACCTACAAAGATATGGCCAAGGCCTTCGTCGCCTCCGATCGAGACAACGGCGGCAAGCACGTCGACCTGATCACTCAGGTTTACAAGAATCGCGAGATTCTGCCGGCCGATTTTACGCCGTCTTCCCTACCACCCAGCCAATCGGTCAGCCGCTCGCTGACCGAAGAGGCGGCCGCGGTGCAGAAAGATTTGGTGCCGCTGGTGGGTGATTTCGGCAACTTCTCCGGTGCGCTGGTGGAAGTCCCCCGCGACACCGACTCGGCTCGCTTCGCCGACGACGACTCCGACCTGCGCGCCGACATCAAGCACCTCATCGACGCCGGCCGCATCCTTTACACCGAGCCGCATCAGCGCCTCAGCGACAAGGACCTGATCGACAAGAACGGCAATCCCTATATCGGCGTGTTGCGCTGGAAGGACGGTCAACCCGTCATCGAGCGCAACGTAGTGGTGGCTTAAAAGGAATCCTGTACGCCAATACCGATTCTTTCAGTACGCCGGGATATTGAAGAAACTTCAGCCTTCCCGTTAACCTGAATAGAATGGCTTCAGTGACGGACCGAATTGCTCTTGAGCGCCACGCCCGAGCGGATCACCTGGGCTTGCGCGAGGACGGAACCCGTCATCTGTTATCCGACCTGGCTTACAAACGCCTCTTCGTGGCCAACGTGGCTTTCTACGGTAACCCGGATGCTTACGAGAGTTGGGTCTTGATCGACAGCGGCGTGCCCGGCACTCAGGCCAATCTGGAGGAAGCCGCCGCGCGCAGGTTCGGCGGCAGAGGGCCGGCCGCCATCGTGCTGACCCACGCCCACCCGGATCACGTGGGTTGCCTGAGTGGATTGTGCGACCTGTGGGATATTCCGGTGTATGCTCATCCGCTGGAACATCCGTATGTGAACGGAGAAGCTTTCTACCCTTCCCCTGATCCGGGGGCCGGCGGCGGGCTGCTTTCGCGCGCTACGCTGGCCCGGGAGTTGAAGCCGCTGAAAGCCAACGGCCGTTTGCGCGCGCTGCCGGCCGACGGCAGTCTGCCCTTCATGCCCGGCTGGCGCTGGTTGCACACGCCGGGACACTCGGCCGGGCATATCTCGCTGTGGCGCGAATCGGATCGGACTTTGCTGGCTGGCGATGCTCTGCTCACCACCTCTCAGCAATCGGCTTATGGGGTAACCTGTAGCCAACTGGAATTGTGTGGTCCTCCTCGGGCTCTGACGCAGGATTGGACGCGAGCGGCCGAGTCGCTGCGAATCCTGGCGGCCCTGCAACCCGAACTGGTGCTGAGCAGCCACGGACAGGCTGTGCGCGGGGCAACCATGCGCCGCGCACTGGAGCGCCTGGCCGCCACCTTCAAGGGTGAATGACGCAGTAGCTGGCCTGCTGGCTGAAAAAGTATCCGCCCGCCTGTCCGTAGGCATGCTCACGCATAAGAATGTAGCGTGGTTTTTGGCGGTCGGGTTCGAGCAGGTTACGCAACGTCGCCACATTCTTGCGCACCTGAGCAGAGCTGCTTTCGCCCTCGTAGGGATGCTTCCAGGCGGTCGCAAAAAGGCTTTCGGCCGAATGGGCCTGGCCGGGCCGCTCCATCAACTGCAGCAATAGTTTCATGGGGATCTTCTTGGAGAGCAAGGGAAGTTCGCCAAGCTGCCGCTCGCGCACTTGAGCTCGTTCCAGGTCGACCCAGAGATCGTAACTATGGCTGGCGGCGCGCAGACTGGCCACGGCCGCGGCGGTCAACTCGCGATGCTGGCCGAGCGTCCATACCAGTTGAGTGGACTGGCCAGGCAAAGCCAGTCCCACATTTTCCGCCAGCCGCCGGGCCCGCTCTCCCCAGGCGGAATCCTGGCGCAGACTCTGCTTCAGCAACAGGCCGCGGATGGCCAGCAGGGGAAAGCCGCATCGTTGCACCAGCGCTTCCGCTTCGGCCAGGTGTCTTTCCGCAGCCTCCAGCTCTTCTTTGCACAACTGCAGTTGAGCCATCATCAGCTCACCCAGGACCAGCATCTTGAGATCGGCGAAATGGGAAGCCTCGATTCGGCAATCCTGCAGCAGTTCTTCGGCCCAGGTCAGGCGCTCCAAGTGTAGAAAGGCGGCTACCATCCAGTAGCGGGCCAGCAGCGTCAGCCGTATTTCTCCTTGTTGATGAGCTAATTGCAGCGCTTTTTGGCAATGCTCCAGACTGGACTGCCAATTTTCCTGATCGGCCAGGGATTGGCCGAGAATGAAGAACGCATAGGCTTCGCCTTTCGGGTCGAGGCATTGCTGGGCCAGTTGCAGGGCGCGCCGCGACCATGTCTCTCCCTGGTCGGGCTGGCCGCGCAGATTGTGGACTCGGGCCAGACCATTGCAGGCTTTGATGCGAGCCGGCTGGCGTCCGCCCAGCCGGTCGGCCAGTTCCAGCGCCGCTTGAGCATCGGCCTCGGCACCCTGCGGTTGTCCCAGGTCCAGATGCAGATGACAACGGGCGGCCAGCGCCCGTAGCTGAAGTTCCTGTTCGCCCCAGCGCAGCACGCTGTCCAGGTCGGCGCGAGCTTGTTCGAGGCGGCCTTGAGCGGCGTGGGCTTCGGCCTGAGCGTAGTGGGCCGCGCTCAGCCGGGGATCGTGCTCCAACAACCGTCCGCTCAGCCGCAAAACTCGAGTGAATTCGCCGCCTTGCTGCAGTCCCGGAGCGTAGCGCTGAAAGTGCTCCAGGGCGCGGTTCCAATCCTCGAGTCCCACCAGATGTTGGAAAACCGTCTCGACCCAGATGGGAGTTTCCGGTAGTTCCTGCAGCAGGCGAAGGCTTCGGCGGTGCAATTCGGGGGTGAGGGGCCGGCAAAGATCGGGATGCAGGCTCATCCAGCCTTCGCTCTCGCAAATCAGGAATTGCTCTTCGAGCAGGGCCAGCCCGCACTCGGCCGGGATGCGGACGGGCGGCAAAGGGAGAGACAGGATCTGACTCTCGGGTGGCAGCTCGGCGCAGCGAGCCGAACCTTGCAAAAGCAACCGTTGGGCGCGCCAACCGGTGGGAAGGCGCAAGCGGCGGTCGGCGATGGCGATCAGGCCGGAGCCCCGCAGATGCTGGGAGCACCAGGCCAACCAGTCAGGAGCATCTTGCAAACATTCGATATGATCGAGAAAAAGCGGCTGCTCCAGCGGGTCGGGATGAGGCAGGCTGAGTTGCGGCCAGCACGAGAGCCAGCGGGCTCGCGGTAGCCGATGGGCGCACTCCAGGGCCAGACTGGTCTTGCCACTGCCGCGTGCTCCCTCCAGCAAGAGCACTCCGCCCTGCACGGCGGTATCCAGCAACTCGGCCAATTCTTGCTCGCGGCCGGCCGCTACGAATTTGGGGCGACGGGGCAACATGATTAAGAGCGGTTCGCTTTGTACCTCAGTTCACATTCCAGCAACCTCTGCCGTCCCTTGATGCTCTAGCGTAGAGTTACACACAACACCAAGCAATGGGGTAACCACAACATGAATATCAGCTCTCTTAACAGCGCCCAGCCGGCCCTGCGCAACGCGCCCGCCCGCTCGGCAGCTCCCTCCGGCCAGCCCGCGCCCGCTCCTTCCGACAGCGTCGTTCTCGGCCAGCAGCAGCCGGCTCCGCCGCAGCAGCCCGCTCCGCCCGCCCAGCAGCCCGCTCCGCCCGCGCAGGGCCAACAGCCGGCTCCTCCGCAGCAGCCGGAGCTGAAGGAATGGACCGTATTGGTTTACTCCGTCTCCGACAATAATCTTTATGAATTCCTGCAGTCCGACCTCGACGAAGCCGAGCGTGTCGGCAGTACCGACCAGATGAACGTCATCGTCGAAACCAGCCACCAGCCGAAGGGTGGTAACGTCGTTCGCATGAAGCTGGAAGCCGACCAGACCGAAGGTCTGACCTCGCCGGTGGTGAAGGATCTCGGCCCTGACCACGATATGGGCAGCGCCGATAACCTGGCCGAGTCCATTGCCTGGGCTCAGAAGAACTATCCCGCCAAGCACTTCATGGTCATCATGTCCGACCATGGCGGCGGCTGGCAGGGAGCCAACCAGTCGGAAAGCCAGAATAGCTGGATGAACATCGCCGACATCGAAGCCGGTCTCAAAAAGGCCGTCGAGAAGTCGGGCCAGAAAATCGACGTGGTCGGTTTCGACGAGTGCTTGATGGCCTCGGCCGAAGTGGCCCACCAGATCAGCGGTGCGGCCGACTACATGGTGGCCTCCGAGGAAGTCGAAGGCGGCGCCGGCTGGCAGTATGACGAAGCTCTCCCCGGTGGCGGCAAGCAGTCCAACCGCAACAGCCGCGTCTTCACCGGCGAAGTGCTCAATTACGCCGCAGCCGCTCTGCGCGCCCGCGATCCGCTGACCCCCGCCGACATGGCCAAGGGCATCGTCAAAATGGCCGAAGGCCACCAGCGCGATCTGGGCACGATGTCGGCCATCGACCTCAATAAGATGCCGGCTGTGACCGCCGCTATGGACAAGTTTGCCACCGCCGTGCTCGACAGTGGCAAGACCAAGAAAGACTTCGCCGTCATCAAACTCAAGACCCAGAAGTTTTACGAGTTCGCCGATATGGGCCACTTCGTGGAGCTGGCGGGTAAGAAGTTCGGTGGCAAGATCGGGGAAGCCGCGGATGAAGTCAAGGCAGCCATGGGCGAAGCGGTCATCGCCGAACAACACAGCTCCAAGTACCCCAACGCCAAGGGCCTGAACGTTGAAATCAACGCCAAGGCCGGAATGACGGGCGGAACCAACGTCCAGGGTGAAGGCGGCCCGGGTCTGTCCGATGAGCAGATGCAGCAGTTGGTGCAGTTGATGGTGATGGGGATGAGCCCCGATCAGTTGCAGATGTTGAGCCAGGCGATGCCGCAAATCATCGCCCTCAACCAGCAGTTCCATGCCCAGCAGGGTGGCGGCGAGGAAATCGACCCGTCCAACCAGGCCGGACCGAGCAATCAGACGGGCCGCCCGGTCTACGACATCCCGAACATGAACAAGGATTCGCAGAATCGCATCGAGTTCGCCAGCTACGACTCGGTCAAGCTTTCCCAGGACACCAAGTGGGACGAGATGATCAAGAAGGTCGGCTAAAACCGGCTGAATCGTAGGAAAAGAGGACCCGCTCCGGCGGGTCTTTTTTCTGTCTAAAAATGAGAAAATTTCAAAGGGCCCGGCCAGCGCGCGGATAAAGACAAAGGGGTGATTCGCCAGGCCCTCAGCAAACTCTACAGTCCCGAGTCCCAGGAAGAGAAGCGTAAGGATTACCGCAATGTAGTGGCCGCTCAGGCCATCTTGCTGGTGATTTCTTTGCTCACCGACGATTGGCTGAACGACACGCGTATAACCTTCTTTCTCTTCCAGCTTTGCTGCATCGTCTACCTGGGGCTGATTTGGGATCTTTCGCGCAACTTCACGTTCAAACGATGGCTACCCCGCACTCTGGGGATTCTGTCCATCATGGTGGTCAGCACATCCCTAACCTATAACTATTTGTTTTGGGACCCGGTGCGGGGAATTGCCGTCAACTGTTTACTGCACGGGGTTACCGTCGGCATTCAGGCGGTGGTGATTGGGCTGGGTCTGCGCGATCTGGTGCACGGCCCACGCAATGCCGCCGACAAGCTCTGGGCGGCGGCGGGACTCTACATCATGCTGGGGATTGCCTTTGGAGAACTGATACATTTCGTGCATCTCTTGCGGCCCGACACCCTGGGCCCCAATATACCCGCGAGCGTAATCGGCTTTCACGAGGCGCTCTACGTCAGCTTTGCAACTTTGACCGGCGCAGACAACGAACTTTCCGGGGTCAGCCATTTTTGTCGCAATTTGCTGGCTATGGAGTCGTTGCTGGCGCAACTCTACGTGGTGATGTTGATCAGCCGTCTGCTTGCCAGTGACGATGATGTGGGAGACCCGGTCGAACCCAACTCTGTTCAAGCCCTGGAGCCCGAGAGCAGTCTATAGAAGTTCCAGTTCAACCGGGCAGTGGTCGGAGCCCAGCACCTCAGGATAGTGGCGGCAGCGATGGTCCCAATCGAAGCCGGCACTGCCCAGAAAGTAGTCGATGCGCCAGCCGCGGTTGCGGCCCCGGGCGTCGCGCGCCTGGTTCCACCAGGTGTACTGTTCCGGCTGGGGGTTTTGCTGGCGGAAAAGATCCTGGTGGCCGCGCTCCAGCATCTGCGTCATCCACTGCCGCTCCGGCGGCAAGAAGCCGGCTTGTCGCCGGCTTCCTTTGGGGTTGAAGAGGTCGATTTCCTGGTGGGCGATGTTTACGTCTCCGCACAGGAAAACCGGCTTTCCTCGCAGGGCCAGCTTTTCGACATGGTTTTGTATGGCTTCACAGAAATCTATTTTGTAATCGATGCGTAGCCCTGGACCGCGCGAGTTGGGAAAGTAGGCGCCGACCAGAACGAAGTCAGCGAATTCGGCGGTCAGGCTGCGACCCTCGCGGTCAAATTCGGTCATTCCCAGACCGTAATCGACTTTGAGGGGGGAGATCCGGCTGTAGAGGGCGGTGCCGGCATAGCCGGGTCGTTCAGCCGGAAAAAACCAGCTGTGATAGCCCGCCGGTTTGAGCATCTCCGGCTCCAACTGAGCCAGCGCGCACTTGATCTCTTGGAGGGCGACCACATCGGGTTGGTGGATCTCCAGCCAGTTGACGAAGTTCTTTTTGAAGACAGAGCGCAAACCGTTGATATTCCAGCTGACCAAACGCATGGACACACCGTTCTCAGCCATTTGAAAGGCTCCTGGTTGGTTGTCCGTTCATATTCTCCTAATCCTGAGGTAACAATTTCAGGTTTATTGTAGGGGTGTGAGAGGTGTGCCCTGGAGAGGTTCGCCCCACCTCCTGGGAGTATCATCGAGAGGGAAGTTTGTCATGAATTTAATGACGGTAGGATCCGCCTGGAATATTGCTCCAGGGCTTAAGGGGTGGCTGGCTCGCCCGGCCGCTGAAGCTCTGTGTAAACACCCGGAAGGCGTAACCGATCGAGTCGATCTGGACTTCCGGCGCGGTGGACATTCCCAGCCTTCCCATCCGGCCGGCGCGCCCGCAGCCGCACCACGCCCCGGCGGCAAATACTACGATGCCAGCAGCGACGCCAGCGCCCGCCAGAAATATTACGGCGATTCTTCCCGCTTTGACTCCATGTCTCCCGGCGAACTTTATTCGGAATTGAGTTCGCTGGTGCAGAAGACCCACAAATCTCTGGACTATGACCCGGCGCAATATCTCTACCCCGAGGTCGACCGTCACCAGGATGGAGAGATTTACTGCATTTACTCGGGAGACGGGCCCAACCAGGGGGCGGGAAAGGCTCTCAAGGAGGGCCAGTACAACTGCGAACACGTCGTTCCCCAGTCCTGGTTCAGCAAGAAGAAGAGTCCCCGCGGTGACCTCCATCACCTCTTTGCCGCCCAAATCGATTGCAACTCGCTGCGCGGCAATGCCGAATATGACGATCACGTCGGAGACGGCCAGGAAATGAAGCTATGTGGAGTGCTTGACCAGGGTCACAACCTCTTTGAGCCTAAAGCCGGTAAATCCGAGACGGCCCGGGCCGTGCTCTATTTCATGCTCTGCTACCCGGGTATGATCGGCGATCGGCGGGGCGAGTACTCCAAAGAAGACATTCCTATGCTGTTGGAGTGGGCCAACCAGAGTCCCCCCAGCGAATACGAGAAGCACCGCAATCAATACATCGAAAAACTCCAGGGTAATCGCAATCCTCTGGTCGATTTCCCTGAACTGGTCAACAAAATTGATTTCAGCAAAGGTCTCGGGCAAATCCGCGCCCGCCGCTAAGGCTCAAACGTAGGCCTTGAGAAAAAGGACGATGATGACCCCGGTGACCGAGACGTAGAGCCAGACGGGTAGGGCGACGCGCCCGAACTTGGGATGCACGGTGAATTTGCCCATAAAAGCGAGCGCGAAGGTGGTCAGGATGACAGGTAGGACCAGGATGGATAGCCCGATATGGCTGAAGAGAATGGTGAGGTAGAGGTTGCGGACCCAGCCAAGGTCGGCGGGAAACTTGGTGTCGCCGTGCAGCGAATGGTAGAGGATGTAGCTGACCAGAAAGAGGCTGGAGCAAATTAATGCAGCCAGCATGTGGTAACGATGTTGGGGGATCCGGCGGCCTTTTATGGAGCGCCAGCCCTGCACCAGATGGTAGGCGCTCAGGCTGTTGAAGAAGGCGTTGCACCAGGGGAGATAGGCTACCCAGGCTTGCTGCTCGGCGGCGGCCGGCTTAAAGTAGACCAGCCAGAGGAGAAACAGGGCGGCCGCGGCGCTGGCGATCAGGCTGCCGACATAGGTTACGGGATGAACGCGCTCACTCACAATATCTTCGGTTACGGCTCTCTCTTGTGGAATCCTGGATTTGCCTATCGCCAGGTTCGGAAAGTCTGGCTGCCCGACTGGTCGCGCCGGCTCTGGCAGGGCTCGACCGACCACCGCGGCACTCCTGAATATCCCGGCGTTGTCTGCACCCTGGTACCCAATCCAGGCCACGGCTGTTGGGGGCTGGCCTATGAAATCGGCCACCAGGATTGGCCGGCCATTCGGGCCGAGCTGGACTATCGAGAAAAGGACGGCTACCAACTGCAGGGGGTCTCCGCTCGCTGGCAGGAACAAGTTTTGCCTTGCTGGACCTATGTGGCCGATGAACGGAATCCATCCTACATCGGTGACGTTCCGTTGGAGCAACTGGCGGAGCGCATCCGCCAAGCGGCCGGTCCCAGCGGCCATTCCGTTGATTACCTGCTGCGCCTGGCCCAGATTCTGGACGAGTTGGAGATAGAAGATGCCCACGTGCTCCAACTGGTTCAGGCGATCAAGAAATAAAAAAGGCCCGCCGGAGCGGGCCTCTTTTTTTCACCAGCCAGTTACTTTTTGGCGGCGAATTCGTCCTCGAGCTTGATCGGAAACTTCTTGGTCTTGAAGGTGAAGACCACCGACTTGCGATCGATATGAGCCACCTTATAGTCGCCCAGCTTATCACCTTGCTTGACGATGAAAGTCATGGTGGGGCCGGCCACGATAGCGCGATTACCACGGGGGCCGAGCAGAATGCCCTTGACGGCGACGTCGGGAGCGGCTACAGCGGGCTCAGCCGGCTTCTGGTTGGTGAGCTCGGGCCCACCGGGTTTTACCACGGCGGGTCCGGCATCTCTGGTCTCCATCGGCGGCGGGGCAGTCTCTCCACCTCCGCCACCTTTGACGAAGGGGTCGCGAGCTACTTTCGGCTTGGGAGCCGCGCCCGGAGAAGGTAATGTTTCTTTGGGTTTCTTGGCGGCCGCGCTCTCTTCTTTGATGACCACGGTCTCCTTGGCTCCTTGAGGTTGGGCCCAGGCCAGGCAGGTCACGGCGACGGCGGCCGAAGCCACGGTCAGCAGAGTTTTCTTCATTGAGGCACTCCTATCACTTTTCGGTATTCCGGGTGCCACAGGTCGATAAATAAACCTGCCCGGACGAACTGTTGGTCGTTCTTATTTTCCGGCTATTCCTCATGTTCCTCTTCTAAGGGGAGAGATTCCATGATAAGGCTGCCGTCGGCGATTCGTCGCGCCCGCCAACCGGTGCCAATCCACACCGTGCCGTCCATAGTGTCAAGCCGGGCCGGGCCGGCCACCCAGTCCTTGGGGTAACCTGGATAGACCTGGATGGTGCCCGGGCGCGGAGGCAGGCCCCAGCAGGCGGGCTGGCTGGTCGCTCGCGGGCCGGCACAGGGTTCGGATTCGCAGGCCTCCGGCCGAGGCCGCTCCAGAGTCGCCCGCAGCAACGTCGAGACCAGCTCTAGCGCCTGTTGGGGTCGATGATAACCGAAGCGGCGCAGGTGGAGAGCGTGAAAGCGCTCTTGCAAGCGCGCCCCCGCCTTGAGCCAGAGGCTGCTGCCCTGCCCCCGGTAGCGAATCTCGCACTGGTGGTTCCAGGTCAGCTTGCCGGCCGGCGCCCGCTGCCTCAAGAGCGAACGGGCTCGGGCGGTCCAGGTCTGGAGTTGTGCCTCCACGTCGTCAAGCGGAGCCAGCCAGGCGCGCTGCTCATCCGCCTGCCAGGGCGCCAACATGGCCCCCTGAGCGCAGAGCAGACCGGGCTGAGCGGGAATCACCACCCGCCGCATCCCCAGTTGATCGGCCAGGGCGGTGGCGTGACTGGCTCCCCCTCCGCCAAAGGCCATCAGCACAAAAAGGCGAGGATCGTAGCCGCGTTCCAGGCTGATCAGGCGCAGGGCTTGAGCCATGTTGTGTTCGGCCAGAGCCAGGATGGCGGCGGCTGTTTCCAGGACCGGGAGCTCAAGCCGTTCGGATAGCTCTTCCAGGGCGCGCCAACTGGCTTGCCGATCCAGCCGTAAGCGACCGCCGGCCAGTTGCTCGGGCAGGCGGCCCAGCAGCAGCAGTGCATCGGTGACGGTGGCCGGGCCTCCCTGGCCGTAACAGGCCGGCCCCGGTTGGCTACCGGCCGAGCGCGGACCGACTTGCAGCAATCCGCCCGCGTCGAGGCCGGCGATCGAGCCCCCACCCGCCCCTACCGTTTGAATATCGGTTTGCGGGCAGCGGAAAGGCAGCCCGGCCACCGAGCTTTCCTCCAGGTAGGGAAGCGAGCCGTCGCACAGAGCCACGTCGGTCGAGGTACCGCCGACGTCCACCGTCATAATCTTGGATAATCCCTGTTCCCGGGCCAGTTGCCAGGCTCCCCGCAGGCCGGCGGCCGGCCCCGAAAGCAAGCAGCCCACGGCTCGCTCGACCGCTTCGCGCGGACGGCAGACGCTGCCGGAGGAGCGCACCACCCATAAATCTGCTTGACTCAGGCTGGCGCTAAGGTTCTCCAGATAGCGTTCCAGACTGGGGGCTACGTAGGCTTGCAAAACGGTCGTGCTGGCCCGTTCGTATTCTTTGGGCTGCGGGTCTACCTGGTGACTCAGGCTGGGGGCCAGACCATGACGGGTCAGAATCTTTCCCAGGGCCCGTTCGTGTTCGCCATTCAGATAGGCAAAAAGCAGGCAGACGGCCACCGCTTCGACTCCCAGCGAGCTCAGACGGGCAGCCAGACGCTCGCATTCTCCCAGGTCCAGCGGACGTAGAACCTGGCCGCGCGCATCCAGACGTTCGTTTACCTCAAAACACAGCTCGGGCGGAACCAGCGTGGGCCGGGCCGGGGGCAACAGAGCATAGAGGTCGAGGCGTTGACCCCGTCCCAGGCTCAGCACGTCGCCAAAGCCCAGCGTGGTCACCAGCGCCGTGCGCGGGCCGCGCCGTTCCAAGGCCACATTGGTGGCCGCGGTGGTGCCGTGGCTCAAGACGCACTGGCTGACGCCCAGTTCTTGCAGCCCGGCCAGGATGCCCTCCGAGGGATCGGGCCGCGAGGTCGGCCGCTTGAGTTGCAACCGACCTCGCTGAGGATCGAGGACCACGAAGTCGGTGAACGTCCCGCCAACGTCCACCCCAACCTGGACTTCAGTCAAGGACGAAGGTGGGCACCACGCCGCCGCCGGCGGTCACGTTACACAGAGCGGTGGCCGAAAGACGGGTCAGCAATCCTTCCACTTCGCCTTTGAAGATGAAGGGGTCCAGATCCACGCTGTATTCCGCCCAGTGTACGGTTTTGCCATCCCAGGTGGGATAGACTTCGCGTGAGACCTCTACCTTGTTTTGCACCAGATAGAAGCTTTCCAGCGAGGTCTGAATGGCTTTCTCCCAGTCGTCGTCGTTCAACTCCCAGCCCACGAAGATGCCCTTGCCGCCGTACTCGTCGTTGGGCTTCATCACCAGTTGGCGCCGGTTCTTGCGAATCCAATCGAGAAGCTCGATGCTGCGCCCTTCCACGTCGGTGGTGCGGACGTCGGAGACGCGGCGCGTCCACGGCACATGGGTGTAGACGGCGAAAAGCTGCTCCGGCGTCATGCCGTCCTGGTAAACCGGATCGGTAATCAGTGCGAAAATGGCTTTCTTATGCAGATATTTGGCGCGGAAGTTGTTGACCATGCAGATCTTGCGGTCGCGGTAGGCTTCCCAGACCGGCTTACAGGCATCAAAGCGCTCCAGGAACTCGGTGGTGAGCAGGCGGCGGTAGACCAGATTGATGGTCTGGCCTTCGTAGCTGAGGCGTTCTCCGTTGTAATCCAACTTGCGCGGGTCGGCCACCACGCACTGGTAGCCGCGGCTGTTGAAGAAGCGGCGGAAGATCTCGAATTCGTGGCGCGTGGGTAGACCCTCATAGTCGACGATTCCTATGACTGGTTTGTCGCTGCCGCCCCAGGCCTTATAGCACTCCAGCAGGTTATTCAGCAGGGTCTCGCTGGTGTAGAGCGGTTGGCAGGGGAACTCGCGGACGAATTCTTTCATGACGGTGGTGGATAGGAAGACATCCTGCATGACATCGTTGTAGCCGATGCCGGCCGGCGACTCGGCATTGTATTCAACGAAGCGCACTTTACCACCCAGCATAAAGCTGTCCAGTCGAGAAGTGACCGAGAATTCGGGGTAACCGGGATCGACGGCCAGCAAGCGACGTTCCTCTTCACTCAGCCCGAGGGCGTCCTGCAGTTCCGGAGAGGCCTGGATGCGCGGACCCAACACGTTGCAGGCCCCCACCACGCCACGCACGGCCGAATTCAGCAAATCCAACTGCTCGCGTCCACAGAAGTGAGGGCGGAGGAACGGGCACATGAGGCGCTCGCCGAAGACGGCGCCGCGGCTATGCATGTGGGTTTGCAGATCCTGGGCGAATTCAGCCAGGTCCTCGCGCTCCAGCAGAGAGTTGTAGTAAGAAACGGCCTCGAGGCGGTGTGCCTCGCGGGCGGCGGCTGCCAGGGCAGCATCGACTCCATCGGAGCGAATGGGCTTCAGGGATGTGGGCATGCTATTCCGTCCTCGTCTTTTTGGCTTTGTGCCGATTGGAGACTGACGTCTCCGCGGTTCTACGAATCAGTTCTTGCGCACAGTTTGCAACGATGCGGCTAAAGGCCTCTTCGCCCAGAGACCACCACTCCAGATCGGGAGTCACCTGCAGGTCGCTGAGCCAGAGCTTGGAGCGGTGCCAGGCAAATTCCAGGCCGGTCAGGTTGAAATCGACCAGTTGCAGTAAGCGTTCGCAAGCTTGCAGAGTGGGCGCCAGTAATTCTTCGGAAACCGGCCGGTAGCGATGGCTGACGGGGTCATAGCCGAGCACTTCCAGGTGGGTGCCGGCCACGATGGCCAGTACATGTTCGGCGTCGCTCATGTCGGGCTGTAGCACCATAAGTTGGTCACCACTTTTACCGTAGGCGCCCCAAAGTTCGCTGAGACTACCCACCCGGTAAACCGGTCCGCTTCCCAGGCGAGCACCGCGCAGGGCCGCGGGCAGGCCCAGCTGGCGCAAGTAGTTCTCCCAGGGCATCGGGTAGGCCAGATTGCTCAGGTCATCGCCTTCCACGCCAGGCGGATGGGATTGATGAGGTAAGAGAATGGTGGGAACGGCTCGGACCCGCGCTTGCAGGGCTAATTGGGCCAGTCCGACCCGATCCAGCGAGTGCAGGGCCAGCCAGGGCACTGAGGGCACTCCCAGCCAGCTTTGCTGTTGCAGCAGGCTGCGAAAGTAAGGAACCCGGCCCGAAATGCGGTCGACCAACAACCGGTAGGGGCTGCGTTCCAGGGCTTCCACGCTGGAAACGGTGATGGACTCTCCGTGCACGCCGGCCTGGCGAGCGTTCAGCTCGTGCAGAAGGGCGGGCGGGAACGTTTCTTCGCGGCCGTGAAGTATGCCCAGCAATTGAGACATCGAGCCATCCCGGTTCGTGTACTCTCGAAACGGGTCCTCTATAAGAGTTGGGGGGCCATGACGCGCCAGCTGGGCCAATCGTGGATGAAGTGGGCGTCCCAGATGTCCAGTCGCTGGGGAATGCCCAGGCGGCCCAATAGATAGGCCAGTTCGCGACTGGGAGGCAGGCAGAAGTCGTGGGCTCCCACGGCCAGCCGGAATTCGATCCGGCGTAACTGGTCCAGGTAGGTCCCGGGCGGCACGTTGCCCAGGTAGGCAATGGGGTTGAAAAAGTAAGCGGGGGGGTCGTAGCTATCGTCCAGATTCTTGCTCACGTCGAAATCACCGGACATGGCCACCACCCGCCGCACCTGGGAGGGATGGCGAAGAGCGAAATTGGCGGCGTGAAAGGCGCCGAAGCTGGTGCCGGTGGCGATGAGAAAGTCGCTGGAGTTGCAGTTGCGTAGTTGGGGCAAGAATTCTTGGAGCAGATATTGTTCGTAGCGCTCGTGGAGTTCCAGTACCTGCGCAACGGGCTTGTCGAAGTCATACCAGGTTTCGTTGTCGATGCCGTCCACGCAGAACAGTTGCAGCCAGCCCTGTTCAATGGGGTGACGAAGCGCCTCGATCATATAGAAGTCTTCCCATTGATGGAAACGCCCGCGGCTGGTGGGAAAAACCAGCACGGGAGCACCTCCGTGGCCATAGACCAGAGCCTCCATGGGGCGCTGCAAAGCATGGCTCCAGTTTTTGAAGTAAAGCCTCTGCACTACGCCTGTTTGACGACGAGAGGCTGCATGGGCGCGGGCTCGGGAATCCAGCCCAGGCGTTTGCCGGTGGCTTCGAACTTGCGGCGATCGCTTTCGCGGGTGAGCCAGTAGCTGACCACCAGGTCCATGGTGGCTTCGTCTTCTTGAGCCAGCACGGTCAATTGCTGCAGGGCCTCGTGGCAGGCCTGGCGGCGCCAGGGGCGTTTCTCCGCTCCCAGTTCCGAAAGAATCAGACGAATGGCGCGCAGCCGATCGGGCTGCCGGGTGATGAGCGGCAACCAGGCCAGTCCTTCGCGAGGATCGCGGGCGGTCAGGCCCACCGCCAGATCGACCAGCGCTTGCGAGCGCACCTGGGGGCTGACCACGGGTGTGAGGGCGGAAAGCGCATTGTCGTACTCTCCGAAAGCCAGTTCCAGGTGGAGCAGGCCCGACTGGTAAAGGTCGCGGTCGCGCTGATTCAACTCCGGGGGAGCGTGGCGCAGCTTTTCCAGCAGCGTTTTGGCCATTGCGCGCGTCTCGGTCTCCTGCAAGAGCGGCAGCAGGCGCGGCAAAGTGGAACTCAGGCAAACTTCCAGTTGACCCACTTCATGGAGTCCCTGCAGGATTTCGCGGTGCACCGAGCGGGCCCGGCGGTCCTTGCTGTGGCCCAGGGCCCGGCACAGGTCGACCATTCCCTCCAGGCGGTGAATGGCCGTTTTCTCGGTGGCCAGGATTTCCTCGGCTTCTTGCAAGAAAGCACGATAGCGCTCGTGCTGGCCGGTATCCCAGGCCAGGCAGGCCAGATCGGCCAGCGTCCAGGCTTTGAGCTTGGGCACCACCAGTAAGTGAGCTTGCACGGCCGCCTGCTGCATCAACTGGTCGGCCCAATCCCCGTCGCCGCTATGATGGGCCGCCCGGGCCAGACCTAAAAGTAAATAGGCGCGTTCCCGCGGACTGTTGCCCAGCCCGACCAGTTCGCGCTGGTCTTGCCCCAGGGCCTGGCGCAACTGGTCGGGCGAGCCGTTGGCATTGCTGGCCAGGCGGAAAGTCAGCCGGCAAAAGTGGTCCTGCATGGCTCCGGGCGGCGGCTCCAGAGCTTCCAGCAGGGTGAAGGCCAGGTCGCGGGCGCGGGCCGGGTGATTGAGCTGGGCGGTGGCGGCCCCTACGAAAGCCAGGGAAGCGGTTTTTTTATCGAGTTCGACTTCCGAGACGGCTCCGGCGGCGGCCTTGCTGATCAGTTGTTGGCTGCGGGTGGAGTCGCCCAATCGGTAAAATCCCAGGGCCAGATCGGCAACGATGCGCACGCGCAACTGATTTTCCAAATCCAAATCCTTGGCCAGCTGGGTCAGACGCTCCAGGCCTTCAAAGGCTTCCGGAATCGGTCCCAGGGTCATCCATAAACGCGACAACTGAGCAAAGCCGCGCAACCAACATTCCGGCTGGGCGAAGTTCTGCAGAGCCATGGTCAGCACGCCCACCGCGTGACTGAGCCATTCGGAAGGCTGCTGGCGGGTGATCTGGTCGGCCAGGTCGACCAACTGGTCGAGCCGTTCCACCTCGCTTTCCATTCCGATCAATTCTTTGAGCTTGCCATCGAAGTCTTCTTGACTGATGGCCGGCCGGGTCAGCGCCCCGGACCACATTTGGGCCAGTTCGTTTTGTTTCAGAGCCCGCAGCGATTGGCCGATAAAGGTGCTCAAGCGCTGCTGATCGCTGCCGCTGCCGTGCGGCGCCTGATTCCAGCCGCGCCGCAGCACCCAGTTGCGCAGACGGTCTTCCAGGCCCTCGATCAGGCCCAGGGTCAGGTAGTTGCTGGCCGCCCGGCCACTCTGGTCGTCACGGCTGAGCAGTTCCAGGATGTCTTTCTCGCGGGCCGGCATACCCTTGAGCAAGCAGGCGCAGATGCTGACGATGAGCAGGTTGAGTTCGGGAAACATACCGCCGGTGTCGACCTGTATCGCCTGGGTGAGCAGGCGGTCGGCCAGTTCGAAGCGGCGTTCATCCACCGCCTGCCAGGCCAGCAGCAGCAGCGCCAACAGTTTGTGATTTTCCCGAGGAATCAGCAGCGCGTATTGATGGGCGCTTTCGATCTGGCCCAGGTCGGCCAGTTTGTGCATTTCGCCGGCCAGCCGTTCCTGGCGCACGCGCGGTAACTGGAATGCGTAGAAGGCAATGCGCGAGAGGTCGCTTTCTTCCATAGCGGCGGTCAGGCAGCGCTCCAGATCGCGCAGGACTCCCGGTAGTTTGCCGCCCTGGCGTAGTTTCTGGCGCAGAAACGGACCTTCGCCCAGCCAGTGCAGTACGGAAAAATCCTTTTTGCGGGCGGTGCGGGCGAAGCGATCGCAGTGGTGGACGAGATAATCCCAGCCGTAGGGATCAGACATTTCTTCCCAGGAAGGATAGGTCTCGCGGAAATAGGTGATGACCGAGGCATGCAGCACTTCCAGATCGCGGAAGTGCGACCAGGTGACGGCCTGGCCCAGCCAGGGAGTGAAGACCTGGTAGCGATCCTCCTGGCGCTTGAGAATAGGCTCGAGCGGGGTCAGCGCCTGGCGCACCCGCATGGCGCTGGTTCCCAGGAAATCACAGATGCGCCAGGCTTCCAGAGGACCGCCGGTCTCTCCAAGAAGGGTGAGGATTTGCGAGGACAGATCCCGGTTGGGGGACTGTTGCAGGCAATCCTCGGCCAGTTGCCAGAGGCTGCGCAAAACGTCCAGTTCCGAGGGGGTGGCGGCCAACAGTTCGGCCACGCCGAAATTGCCGCCGCAACTGCGCAGAATGCTGTCCGCGCGAGGGTGGCCGCTGAGATGAACGGCCAGGTCGGTGATGTTCTCGAGTTGCATCGGATCGAGGGAGTCAAATTGGACCCCGGGCCCAATCCAACTGGCCAGGCGCAGGTTCGGGCGGCTGAAGAGAATGGTTTTGCCGATCGAGTGGGCGGCATACTCCCGCAGATCGGGCTCATCGCCCACCAATAAGGTTGCCGGCCCCTGGTTCAGGCGCCTGGCCTCGGGGTAGCGCTGGAGAATCTCCTGGACCAGGCGTGTTTTTCCGTAACCGGGCTCGGCTTGCAGGAGCCAAACCTGGCTTCCCGAGTCGGCCAGCCAGGTTTCGAGTCGCTGGAAGAACCACTCGCGGCCCGTGAATTTAGTTGGTGCGACCACCTGGCGCCAAGAATCCATGAACGACCTTTCCAGTATATTCGGCCGCTGGGCTTCGCGCGCCCGGGCAGGAACTCCTAGCCGGCCCTGGGAACGGGCCGCCATGGACAGCCTCGATCTGGGAATTTTACCCGCCTGCGAATTTGTGGTGGACCATGCTCGCCACGTCCGTTTGAATCTGCCTGTATTGGATTCGTTAGCCCGAAAGTGGGTTGACCAGCCTTTTCAGGTGCCCGCTTGGGACGAGCCTATCCACTGGCGCGGAACGCCCGAGCAGACCCTGCACTACGTGCTGCTGCTGGATGCGCTCAACTTTTGTTTCTGGGTCGACCCGGGGCAGATTCGTTGGGAAGTGGACTACCAGGGTCAGGGCTTCAATGGCTATAAGGCTCTTTCGGTGGCTTTGCGGCGGGCTTTAGAGGAAGGCTTCGAGCTGACCTCGGCCGAGCAGTTGGCCTGCTTGACGCACGACCAGTTGGCGCATATTTTGCGCGGCCGCGGCCGGATACCCATGCTGAAAGAGCGCCTGGAGCACGCCAATCAAGTGGGTCGGCGCCTGCTGGAGCTGTGGCAGGGGGACTTTGCCCGGGCGGTGATGGCGTGCCAGGGTTCGGCTTTGGCCCTGACCGCTCTGATTGCTCGCGATTTCCCCTGCTTTTATGATGTTTCGCACTATCAAGGGCGCGACATTCCCCTCTACAAGAGGGCTCAGATTACCGTGGTCGATATCGCCGGCAGTTTGAATTTCCAGGGTTACGGAGAATTCCGTGATCTCGATCAGTTGACCGCCTTCGCCGATTACAAGGTCCCTCAGGTGCTGCGGGCTCTGGGCATCATGGAGTACACGCAAGAACTGGCCGACCGGGTCGACCGCCAGCAGCTATTGCCCCCCGGCAGCGAAGAAGAGGTGGAAATCCGCGCCGCTATGGTATGGGCGGTGGAGTTGATCCGCCGGGCTATGGCTGACCTGGGTAGACCTCTGATGGCCTACGAACTGGACTGGTTCTTCTGGAATCTCGGCCAGACTCAACTGCCCGAAGAAAAGCCCTACCACCGGGTACGGACGGTCTTTTACTAGACTTCAAATCCGGCGCAGATACCGAGGCCGCCGGAGACGCACAGGCTGGCCAGGCCGCGGCCGCCGCCGCGTTCGCGCAGGCCGTGCAGCAGAGTCGCGGTGATGCGGGCGCCGCTGCAGCCAATGGGGTGGCCGATGGCGATGGAGCCACCTTTGACGTTGAGGGTGGCCGGGTCTAATTGCAGGTCTTGCTGGCAGGCCAGCACCTGGGCCGCAAAAGCTTCGTTGATTTCGTAACGCTGGAAGTCGCTACCGAATTTCTGACGGTAGGCCTGGATGGCGGGTACCGGGCCCAGTCCCATGCGGGCCGGTTCCAGGCCGACCACCACGCCGCCCAGGTAGCGGGCCAGCGGTTGCAGGTTGTGTTTCTTGACGAAGGCGTCCGAGGCGACCACCAGGGCCGAGGCGCCGTCGGTGATTCCTGAGGCATTGCCGGCGGTGACGCTGCCGGTCTGGCTAAAGACGGGGGCGAGTTTGCCCAAGGATTCCATGGTGGTGCCGGCGCGGGCGTGTTCGTCCACCGACAGCTCGGGAATTTCGCACAACTCGGCCGAGAAATCAGCGGCCGCGGCGCGCTGCTGGGACTGCAATGCGTATTCGTCCTGTTGCTGGCGCGAAATGGAGAGTTCCTGGGCCAGGGCCTCGACCGTCTCACCCATGATTTTGTCGCACAGGGGACAGAGCAAACCGTCCTGATACATAGCGTCCACCAACGGGCGGTGGCCCATCTTGGTGCCCCAGCGAACCCCCTGCGCTAAATAGGGAACGTTGGACATGCTTTCCGTTCCGGCCGCCACCACCACTTCGGCTTCGCCGGCGGCGATGTGGCGGGCCGCCGCCAGCACGGCCGAAAGGCCCGAGGCACAGGCCTGATTCAGAGTGTAGGCCGGTGAACTGACGGGGATGCCTGATTTGACGCTGATTTGACGACCGGGGTTAGGGCCGCAGCCCGCCTGGCGAGCTAAGCCGACAACGCACAGATCGACTTGCTCCGGTTGAATGCCGGCCCGTTCCAGGGCGGCTTTTACCGCAACCACGCCGAGCTGTACCGCGCTGAGTTTGGCCAGTGAGCCGCCAAATCTCCCGATGGGAGTGCGGGTGGCCGAGAGAATCCAGAGTTCGCTCACAGGTAGCCTATACTTTTCAGGTGTTCGAACAGCAATATCGACTGTTGGTCGAGATTTTTCAGCCATTCCGCCAGCGAGTCCGTCTGGCCCGCTTTGCAGCCGTCTTCAATGGTGCGACTAATCTGCGCCATTTCGCTGGCCCCCAGGGTCAAACTGCTGCCTTTCAATTCATGGGCGCCTTTGCGAATTTCTTCGACGTTCTGAGCCGCGAAAGCTTCCCGCATGCTGGCCATGAGTTCCGTGACGCGCTGATGGTATTCACCGAACAATTCCCGCGCGAAGTCCTCGTCACCGCCGCAGCTTTGCAGCAATACGGTTACATCGAGCAGCATGCGAGCCTTCCTTTCCTGGGGTAAAATTTAACTCCTCAAATAATCCCTGTATGACAGGGTGATTCCTGCCCCCTTGACTAGATAATTCTGCTTATTGTCTTTTGCAAATAACTTCCGGAGGGGTAATCTGGGGGGGTCCCAGGAGGCAGGGTGCTCGCCCTGGAAACCCTGGCCTATACGTAGGCTGAGGGAGAAAGTTTGGTGGCAAAGCGTAAGAAGTTCGATTTACAACCGCAGAAGCTAAATGCTCAGGGAGTCTTGCCTCCTGGCGAGCGTGACCTGTTGGACGCTCTGCATCAGTTTGAGACGACCGGGATGCTCGGGTTGAAAACCGCCTCGATCGCCGCCCTGGCTACGGCTGGCCAGCCGCTGACCGGTATTCTGCAGTCCGGTCGCCGGCTGGTGACCGAACACTTGAGCCAGTTTCTCAAAGGGGCCACCCATCTGCCCGTCCAACAGGCCCGCGAGATCGCTCGTCGTCTGGACCTGACCACTCCTCAGTTGATGCAGGAGTTGCTACCCATCGCCCGCGAGCACGCTCGCGCCAGTATTTCCCATTACCGCGTGGGTATCGTGGCCCAGGGAGTCAGTGGCGACTTCTACCTGGGATTCAATATCGAGTTTCCCGAGGTCCCGCTGGTGCAGACGGTCAATGCCGAGATCTGCGCGGTGATGAATGCGCTCAGCCACGGGGAACGCGGTCTGAGGTGTATCGCCGGGTCCAACGCTCCTTCCGGTTCGGTACGCCAGTTTCTTTACGAGCTCCCCAGTGGTGGGGAACTCAAAGTCATGTTGCCGGATCGCACCGCCAAGCTGAAAGTGTTGCTTCCCTATAGTTTCGGTCCTCGGGAGATGGGTCAGACCGGGGCGCTCATGAACAGCTCGCGCAACAACCTGGAGCTGACCGAGTCGTCCCGCGACCCGGTGGTGGAGCACGCGCTGGAAGCGGCTTGCCGTTCCTATGCTCCTTATTCCCACTGTCCTTCGGGCATTGCTCTGGCCACCGACGATCAGAGTTTTGTCGGCTCCTACTGCGAGAACGCCGCTTTCAACCCCAGTCTGAGTCCCCTGCAGGGAGCCTTGATCTCCCTCTACGCCCATGGGCGCAAGCACAGTGAAGTCCGCCGCGCCGTGCTGGTGGAGCGTCCCCGCATGCATGGAGATCAGATCCATCAGGCCGCTTCCACCCGCATGTTGCTGGGAGCCCTGTGCCCGGAGGCTACCCTCCAGGTGGTGAGTTGCCGAGTGCTCTCGAGTTAGGGAATGCCCGGGAAAGAAGTCACGAACTCGATTTTGAAATCTGGGAATGAGTCCACTTTTTGGATTTTGAAATCGGGAAACGAGTCTACGATCTGCCATTTTCCAACTTTGTCCGGAAAAGCGGTGACCAGCTCGACCTTGAGGTCAGGAAACGAAGTGACCACCTGCACCTTGAAGTCGGGGAAGCTGTCTACCCATTGAATCTTTCCGAAAATCTTGCTCAAGTCGGGCAGGCTGCGACCGGGCCGGGGGCAGAGAGCTATCACCGCCAGCCACTTTAACAAAGCTCGTCTCTCCAACGTCGTTCCCCCCTTAGATTGGCTTGAAGTTCTTGAAGTTCTTTTCGAAGATTTCCTGGAGGTAATGCTTATCCGTTCCATCCAGGTAGACCTTGGTTTTGGCATCGGTGCCGGAAGGCCTCAGGCACAGATCGCGCATTTTTCCGCCCGGTGCGAACCAGAATTGCAGGCCGTCGGACCAGCGATCGACCTTTTCCAGGCGAGCCCACTCGTCGGCCATTCCGGGCATGGCTTGGGCCAGCAGGCCGGACAGGTCGGAAAGGGTCATTTGTCCGGCGCAATAACGCTCCACCGGCTCGGTGAAAAAGGCATTGAATTGAACCCGCTCTTCGATTCCCAATTTCTTGGCCCTGGCCAGTTCTTCAGGGTCAAAAATGGCTTCGTTATAGTGTACGATGTCGCCGCGCGATTCCATGGGATTGGCGATGGAGTTTTCCTGGAAGACTTGCTGCAGATAGTTGTGCAGGTAGTAGTGTTCCGGATTTCCCGATTTCAGGGCTTCCAGCCATAGGCGGGCGGCCAGCGAAACGGCCGAAACGCAGGCTTCGCCGCTGCTTTTTTCGCGCATTCCCAGCACGCTTTCTCCAAGCATGTTATAGATCGGGTGGCTGGGTCCGCCAATTTTCCCCCCGCTTTCTTCTCCGGCGTGATGAAGCTTGGGATTTTTGCCGATGGGAATGATTTCGCCCAGCTCGTTTTTGACTTCGATGGGTCCATCTCCGGCCGCGCCTGCTTCTACCTGGCGGATGACGGCCGCAATTTCTTTAAAGCCGACCGGCACGCGCACCACCGGAATTTTGTGGTGGGCGGCCCACTCGTCCCAGGCCAGCGCCGATACATAGGTGTGCACGTCAAAATTGCTGTATTTCTGCCAGGTGCCCTCCTGAACGGCCACCACCCGATCGTTTTCGGCCAGCAGTAAAAAGAACTGGTTGGGACTGTAAAGTGCGAAAAGCCGGGAGCCCACTTCCAGAGAGGTGATTCCCAACTTGTCGAGCGCCGCTTTCTGGCTGGAAGGCACCAGTTGGCCCACCACAAAGCGGTCGGAGTCCGGGTCGACATTGAAAATCATTTGTCCATCGGGCGCGTTGGCCAGCAGTTTGTCGTAGCCGGCGCTGCTCACTACCACGGGCAGGCTGGCGTCTACTGAATCGTGCACGACTTCGTAGTCGTCACCGCCCTTTTTCTGGGCCACGCGAAAACCGATATCGTGGAAGAATGGGTCCTCTTCGCAGCGCAACAGGCCCCCTTCGAAGGCCCCGTCGATGCCCAGCTCTTGCAGAACGGGGAAGATGGTGCGGTAGCCGGCACCGCCGAAAAAGTCCAACTGCAGGCGCAATTTGCTGTCGATGGCCTTTTGAATGGTGGCCACCGCTCCGGCTGAGGCCGGGCCCTGGCGCAGGTAGTTGGCGTAGAGTTTGGCCATGCGACCATAAGTCAAGTTGAAGTGCAGATGAGGGTCATCGAGAGCGGCCAGTTTGATCAAATAGCCGTCTTTCTCGATCTCGCCAAGGAGCTGATAAAGATGTTCCACAATACGGGCGTAAAGCGGCGGTAGATATTGGGCTCCGTCCGGGGCCAGGATTTTGTCGGATTGTTTTTGAGGAGCTCCGTGGCTCGAAGTAAAGTAGTCTCCGCCCGACATGCCGAGCAGATAAGTCAGAAAGCTCCACATGAAAATGGTGGAGGTGTCGCGAAAGCCGTGGTCGGCGGTGACGAAGACGTGCAGGCCCCGAGCCGCGTAGATGCGTCCCATCAGGCCCACGTAGAGGGGAGTGTTGGAGCGAACTTCACCGCCAACCATGCGCAGGGGATGGGCGCGGGCGAATTCGATGGCCTGGGCCAGCGGCATTTGAAAGATTTCCTCGACCAGAATCGCGTTTTCTTCGCCTAACCTGGCCCGAATGGAAGCGGTGTCGAGGTGGGGCAGGTTGGCTACTCTTTCAGCCTGCAGTTCCTGGGCCAGGCGGGCCAGGGCCTCGGCCAGGAGAGCGAAAATGTACTGATTGATTCGATAGCGCGAATCCCAACTGCACAACACGTTTTGATTTTCGCGGACACCGGCGGTCGAGACTTTGGCTTCGGCGGCGAATTCGTCGATTTGCTTGCGCAGTTGAATTTGCTCGGCGACCTGAGGAGTGAGCAGAAACTCGCTGGCGCTGCCCCGGTCCAGGGCGAAAGGCGGATGATCGGTGATGTTGCCGTGGGTGGCTTCGAAGGCCTCGAGGCTGCGGCGGGTTTGTTCCAGATAGTACTCACGCATTTCAGCAGCCGTCATTTGGGGGGAAACCTGTCCTTGCACTTGTGCCATAGCCACCTCCTGAATTTCAGGTCCATGCTTTTGTCGCGTCCAACATACCCCCCTGCTGTGCGTAGGACTTAGGGGGCGGGTTGGAAAACAGAGGCTTGAAGATCAATGATGGGGTAGAGGTGGCAGGAATGAAGAGAATCTACTGGTTACTGATCGCGGCCGTGCCGGTGCTGCTGTGGTGGCTGAGTCAAGGCGGTTCTCATCAAGAGGCCCAGCAGCCGAATTCAGCCAAGCCTGACGCCGATAAGCCGCCGAGCGCGCCCGAAACCACACCGGAGGCGGTGAAGGACCTGCCCACTTCGAGCAACGGAACCTTCCCCAAAGCGGCGCCCGCAGAGGCTCCAGTTGCCGGCGAAGCGGCGCCTCCAGCGGAAGCCCCGGCGGAGAAGGAATCCGTGGTGGAGGAAGCCCCAGCACTCGTCCCGCCGGTGGCTCCCCCCGAGAAGCTGGAAGAAGCGGCCGAAACCGCTCCCCCCACCACTCCTCAGATCGAAGTGTCGCCGGCTGCCCCCGTGGAAGGAGAGCCGATCCAGGTTTTTGATTCGAAGGACCGCGCGCTGGACTGCCAGTTGCTGGATATCACCAGTTCCCAGGCGCTGGTGCGTTGCCCGGAGAGCCTGCCGGAGAAAGAAAAAGCCCGTCTGGTGTTGCCCTTCGGCAGCGAGGCCATCACCGTTAACGGCCAGTTGGCGGCGGTGGAAGACGGCATCTCTCGCTTCAAGATCATGACGATGAAGGCGGGCCAGAAAAAGCGCTTCGAGGATTATCTCTCTCAGCGTCTCGGTCTTTGAATTAGATTCAAGGAGTCCGATCTTCCGGTGCGAATGCCCCTGGCACTCTTGGAGATGAGGTGCTTTGGAAAATGAAAGATTGTCCGCAGTGCAAAGGTTCGGGAGCTACCCGTCTGGACTGGGTTAAGGTGCCCATTTGGCAGGCCTGCGCCTGCACTCCATCGCCCATTCTGTCCGTGCCGCTCAACTGGAACTGGATGAATGAAACTCAGCCCCGGCCTAAGGCCGGCACTTCTGCTTAAGGCTTCTATGGGTTCCCAGAAATCGTTTGCCGGCGCAGCCATTCCTCGGCCTTTTCTTTGGGAAGCTGGACCAGGCGCGGCTTGCTCTGGGGGCGTAACCAGCCGATGACCTCGATCAAGTCTTTCTCCGCCAGGGCGGTGCAGCCGGAAGTCGGCTTATCCAGACCCTCCCAGCGGTGAATGAAGATGCACGAGCCGCGGCCCGGGGTGGGCTGTTCCAGGTTGTGAGAGACGACCAGTACCCGGTCGTAGTCGGGGATATCCATCTTTTCCCAGCTCTCCCAGTCGGGCTGGCGCACCTGGCTGGAGCGAAGAATTCGGTTGTAGTAGGCTGACTTGGGGTCGTCCACTGCCACGGTATCAGCCTGGATGCGGTGCACCGGGAAGCCGCCCGGAGGCGGGCCGGCGATGCCCTGGCGCAGCCACAATTGAGTTATTTGATAACTCCCCGCCGGCGCGCGGTTATCCCCCTCCTTCTTCTGCGGGCCCTGGCGGGAGACCGTCCAATCGCCCAGACCCCAGCCCAGCCCGGCGCGGCCCAGGATGGCCGGCATGGGAGCTCCGACGGCCAGCCACTTCTCGGCCTTTTTCTCGTAACGTTGAAGCTGAGCTTTGGGTTGGTTCCATCCGGGAGTGACCACCAACAGGAACTGTTGGCAGTCGCCGGCCAGGGCCTGAGCCCAGCCGGCGAAACTGCAGAGTAACACCAAGAGAATGGAGAGGGGTCCAAGGGACGGGCGTAGCCCGCTCGGCGAAGCCGACAGCAGTCCCCCCTTGAACTTGAGAATGCGCAGGATGGCGGACATGGCTTCAGAGAATAGCAGACGATGGTAAAACCGCAAGAGGTGACCCACGTCATCTATCATGGCTCCTGCGACGATGGTTTTGGGGCCGCCTGGAGCGCCTGGAAACGATTGGGCGACCGCGCTACCTATGTTTCGGCCCAGCACGGTGACCCCGTTCCCGATCTGCCCGCCGAAGCCGTGGTGGCTCTGGTCGACTTCAGCTACAAACGGCCCATCGTCGATAAGCTGGTGCAGCGGGTGGCCGGCATGGTCATCCTGGATCACCATGTCACCGCTCAGACGGACCTGCAGGACCTGGATTTCGCCGTCTTTGACATGGAGCGTTCCGGCGCCCATCTGGCCTGGAACTTTTTCCACCCCGACGAACCGTTGCCTGAGCTCCTGGCTTACGTGGAAGATAAGGATTTATGGCACTTTCACCTGCCTGAGAGCAAGGAAGTGACGGCCGCCATCCGCAGTTATCCGATGGATTTCGCCATCTGGGACGCCTTCGAAGTGGAACGCCTGAAGGTGGAGGGAGTGGCTTTGCTCCGCCTGCAGGAAATGCAGGTGGGAGCTCACTGCCGGCGAGCCCGCTGGGAAGAATTGGGCGGCTATCGAGTGCCCGTCGTGAACGCCAGCGATTTGCGTTCGGAAATCGCCAACCGCCTCTGCACTCTTCATCCTGAAGCCCTGTTTGCGGCCGCCTACTATGACACCCAGGACGGCCACCGTTCCTGGTCTTTGCGTTCGGTGGGAGATTTTGACGTGGCTGCGCTGGCCAAACGCTTCGGCGGCGGCGGCCACAAAAACGCCTCAGGCTTCACCGAGCCGAACCCGGTCCCAGGGCCTCCGCGTTAAACCTCGATCAATCCGGCCGCGCCCTGGCCGCCGCCGATACACATCGTGATCAGACCTAAGCCGCCGCCGCGCCGGCGCAATTCGTGGATGGCGCTGACGGTCAATTTGGCTCCGCTGCAGCCCAGGGGATGGCCCAGGGCAATGGCGCCACCGTTGGGATTGACTTTGGAAAAATCGAGTTCGCTGAGTTCTCTTCCGACGGCCAGGGCCTGAGCGGCAAAGGCTTCGTTGAGTTCGATGACGGCTACATCGGAGAGCTTGCGGTTGGCCCTGGCCAGCGCCTTGGGAATGGCGTAGGCCGGACCGATGCCCATGATCTCGGGCGGCACCCCGGCCACGGCGTAGGCTACAAAACGAGCCAGCGGCTGGAGACCCAGCTTTTCGGCCTTGCTCTTGCTCATGAGCACGAGGGCGGCGGCTCCGTCCGACAGGGGAGAGGCGTTGCCGGGCGTGGTCACACCATCCGGCTTGAAGCTGGGTTTGAGCTTGGCCATGGTTTCCAGATTGGCGTCGCCGCGCACCAGTTCGTCCACCGCGAATTCCACGGTGGAAGTGCTGATTTCGGTGCCCTTGCGTTTGTCGACGCGCACCGGTACGGGCACGATTTCCTCGTCAAAGGCTTTGCGAGCCTGGGCGGCGGCGGCCTTGTGGTGGCTGCCGATGGCGAATTCATCGGCCTCCTGACGAGTTACGCCATACTTGGCGGCCAGTCGCTCGGCGGTGTGGCCCATGCCCATATAGGCACCGGGCACCTTATCGAGCAGGCGCATATTGACGGCGTTGCGGAAGCCCCCCATGGGGATCTGGCTCATCGACTCGGCTCCGCCGGCCACGGCGCAGTCGACCATGCCACAGGCGATGGCCTGGGCGGCCTGGGCGATGGCCTGCAGGCCGCTGGCGCAAAAGCGGTTGACGGTGACGCCGGCCACTTCGTTGGGGTAACCGGCCAGCAGGGCCGACATACGGGCCAGGTTCAGGCCTTGCTCGCCTTCGGGCATGGCGCAGCCGAGGACGACATCTTCGACCTCGGAGGCGCTCAGGTTGACCCGCTTGAGCACTTCCTGGAGCACCAGGGCGGCCAGGTCATCGGGTCGGGTGTTGACCAGGGTTCCTTTTTTGCCGCGGCCCACAGGGGTGCGCACGGCGCTGACGATGACGACTTCTTCCATGATCTTAGTTCCTCAGATTCTTGCCGGTTTTGAGCATATGAGCCAGGCGCTCGCGGGATTTTTCCTGGCCGCACAGTTGTAGGAAGGCCTCCAGCTCCAGGTCGAGGATGACTTGCTCGTCGACGGTGTCGCTGTAGTTCATGGTGCCGCCGCACAGGACGGTGGCCACCGTGGTGGCCAGGTGGATTTCGTATTCGGTGATCAGGCCACCCTCGTGCATAGCGATAGCGCCCGCTTTCAGGTTGGCCAGGCCCAGTTCGCCCATCACCTGCACGCGCCGGCGCGCCGGCGCTTGATAACCGGGCGCCAGGCTGGCGGCGATGCGCTTGGCTTCGCTGAGGCGCAGGTCGGCGTTCATCACGATGTGGTCGGTGGGGCGCAGAATGCCCATCTGTTGAGCTTCGAAAGCCGAGCCGGAAACCTTGGCCATGGCGATCATTTCGAAAGCCGCGCGCACGGCCGGGAAGGGGTCGGCGCCGGGCAATACCCGATCCATCATGCGGAAGAGCATTTCGGTGGTGCCGCCGCCGGCCGGGAGAATGCCGACGCCCACTTCGACCAGACCGGTATAGAGTTCGGCCGAGGCCACGCAGGCGTCCGACCAGAGTCCGACTTCACAGCCGCCGCCCAGGTTAAGCCCGTGCAGAGCGGCCACCACCGGGTAGGGAGCATAGCGCAGGCGAGTGGTCATGGCCTGGAAAATTTTGACCTGCTGACGCAAGGCGTCGATTTTGCCTTCGGCCACCTGCATGGCCGCTCCCAAGAGCATATTGAGGTCGGCGCCGGCACAGAAGTTTTCGCCCTCATTACCGATCACCAGGGCGTTGAAGTCTTTACAGACTCGCTCGTGGGCCTGGTCCATGAACTCCAGTACTTCCACGCCGATGGCGTTGGCCTTGGAGTGGAACTCGAGCAGGCTGACGCCGTCGCCCATGTCCCAGAGGCTGGCCACCGGCGAGGTCATCACCGGGCGGTTGCCCACCTGGCGCTGATAGCTGATCGAGTAGGCGCTCGGCTGCTTGGGCTCGGCGGGGATCTTTTCGAGAGCCGGAGCCCATTCCAGGCCGGCCCGTTCAAAGGCTTTCTTGAGAAAATCCTGGCCCAGGTAGCGGGCCAGCTCGATGGGGCCGACCGTCCAGCCGAAGCCCCAGCGCAGTGAGTTGTCGACCTCTTCCGCGCTTTCGGCTACTTCGCCGATTTTGGAGGCGGCGTAGGCCAGTTGCGGCAGCAGACTCTTGCGCGTGAAGTCGCCGGCCACGCCATCCAGCTCCAGCAGCGCTTTGGTGCGTTCTTGGGGGGTGGGCAGAGCCAGAATGGGTCCCAGTTCGGCCAGTTTGGCTTTGGGCCGCTCCTCGTATTCCATGGTCTCAAAGTTGAGACTGAGAATTTTGGTGGCCCCGCCACTTTTGTCTTTTTTATAAAAACCCTGGCCGGTTTTGTCGCCCAGCCATTTCCTGGCAATCATATCCTTGACCACTTGGGGCAGAGTGAAGTCTTCACCGGTGGCCTGCTGCAAGCCCTCGGCAACCATGCCGGTGACATCCAGGCCGACGACGTCACCGGTGCGGAAGGTGGCGCTTTTGGGGCGGCCCAGAATGGGTCCGGTGAGCACGTCCACCAGGTCCTGGGTCAGCCCCATGTCGATGGTGGCCTGCATGGCCTTGCCCATGCAGTAAACGCCGACGCGATTGGCGGCGAAGCCGGGCACGTCCTTGGCGATGACGATACCTTTGCCCAGACGAACTTCGCCCAGGTGAGCCAGGCGCTGCACTACCTCCGGGTCGGTGTGCCGGGTGGGAATCAGTTCCAGCAAGTGCAGATAGCGTGGCGGATTGAAGAAGTGAGTGCCCAGGAAACGCTTTTTCAGGTCATCGCCCAACACGGAGGCCTGCAGCTTCATGGGAATGCCGCTGGAGTTCGAAGAGACGATGGTTTGGGGCCCCACCACCTTTTCCAGTTTTTGCAGCAGCTCTTGCTTGATTTTCAAGTTCTCGACAATGGCTTCGATGACCCAGTCGACATCTTTCAATTTCTCCAGGTCGTCTTCGGTGTTGCCCACGGTGATCAGCTTGGCGGCCTCCGGTCGCAAAAAAGCTGGCGGGCGGGATTTGAGAACGCGCTCCAGGCCTTTCTGGGCGATGCCGCTGCGCGGGCCATCGGGGCTGGGGATGTCCAGCAAGAGAGTGGGAATGCCGGCGCTGGCCAGGTGGGCGGCGATGCTGGCGCCCATCGTACCGGACCCAATCACCGCTGCTCGTCGAATGTTGCTCATAGGTTCCTCCGCAAGTTTGCCGCCTTTCGCAGCCTTCAAGAGGTTTACCTGGCTTGCGTCGAAGATCCGAGGATGAATAGAAAGACCCGCCAGCGGGACGCCATTCGCAGCGTTTTTGGACGAAGCGAACGTCCCCTGGCCCCTCTGGAAGTTTTAGCCGAAGCTCAGGCCGATGTTCCCGGCCTGGGCATTGCTACCGTCTATCGGACCCTCAAGAGTCTGGTCGAGGAAGGGCACATCAAGCCGATCGATGTACCGGGCCAGTCCACCTGTTACGAGGCGTCGGATCTGGCGCACCATCATCATTTTCATTGTCAGGCCTGCGGCAAGGTTTACGACGTGGAAGGCTGTTTGGCCGGTATCGGACAGATGTGCCCGGCGGGCTTCAAGGTCAACAGCCACGAAATTTTCTTTTACGGCGTCTGTCCGACCTGTTAGTGGGGAACTAAGGGCGTCAGGCTGGCGTCTACCTGCTTTTGCACCTGTTCAATGCTCAGGCGGCCGTCGATTTTAATGATGCCAGGCGTGTCCTGATAGTGACGTAGCACCGGCTCGGTCTGCTCGTGGTAGACCTTGAGGCGATTGCGAATCACTTCCTCCTTGTCGTCCGGGCGCTGAATCAGGGCGGTGCCGTCCACGTCGCAGAGTCCGGCCTTCTTGGGGGGATTGGATTTGAGATGGTAGGTGCGCTGGCAGGTCGGGCAGGAACGGCGTAAAGAGAGCCGCTCCACCAGGTCGCTGTCGGCTACGTCGAGTAAAATCACGCTGTTGATGGGGTGGCCAACCTTGGCCAGCATACCGTCCAGCAGTTGCGCCTGCGCCTCCGAGCGCGGAAAGCCATCCAGGACAAATCCGCCGTCACCGGTTAATTTCTCCGCCACCATGGTCACGATCAGCTCGTCGGGAACAAGTTTGCCTGAATCCATGTAGCCAGCCGCCTGTTTACCCAGTTCGGTCCCTTGCTTGCGGTTCTCGCGCAGAATATCGCCGGTGGAGATATGGGAGAGGTTATACTTGTCCGAAAGGTAGCGCGCCTGAGTGCCTTTGCCGGCCCCCGGGGGGCCGATCAGGATAATACGCGGAGCTTCTTCGGCCCACACCCACCAGGTGACCAGGCTCAAACAGAGGAGCAGCAGCAGACGTCGCAAGAAATTAATCCTCTTCCACAGTGATTGATTGGAGTGCCAGGAAGGCCTCGATCATCTGTTGGGTGGGCGGCCCCATCATGGCCATTCCCTTGTCCAGGTGATCCATATCTCGGTCTTCCCAATAAAGCTTCATCTCGTCCAGCGCCTTTAGAGAGCCGTCCAAAGCCACGTCGATCAGCCCGAGGAGCCGTAGAGTGATTTCCTGCTCCTGCTCTGTCAGGCCTTCGGTGTCTTCCATTTCGCTCTGGTTGACCTGGCGGTGACCATTCATATTGGTTTCGACCTGAGAGATCTCATTCCAGAGCGCGCTGTCGTCGATTTCGTTCTGGCGCCAACGATGCAGGGCCAGCTCGAGCTTTTGGTAGTTGGGCGTGGTCAAGGCTGGAGTTGACGGTTCCTGGCGCAGTACCCCCTCGGCGTTTTCGGCCAGCACACGACCCTCCTCGACCGTCTCGAATTGCGGGAGTGTCACGCCACAGGCGTGACACTTGGTGTCTCCTTTGCGATTCTCGGCTTCACATTGTGGGCAATTCAGAGTCATCACGACGTTGCGCAGCTTCTGGAAGAAGGCGTAGGCGTCCATGATGCGGTTGGTGCCCAGTCGCAGCATTTCAAAGGCACCATCGGCCAATTTGGGGTCGCGCTGTTCCACCGAGTCCTGCAGTTCGTCCAGACCGGTCAGAAAGTCTTCGAAGCCGGCCCGAGCCGCCTGGTGAATGGGATTGTTGGGGTCGTCCAGGCCTTCCTGGAGGCACGCGTCCATGGTATTGAGCAGGCGTTCTACTTGGGTGCGTACATTGTCCAGGGTGCTGGTGAAGGCACGGCGCTGGCTGCGGTCCTCGAGGTAGGCGGCGTAGCCGTCCAGCACCCGCGTCAACACCGGGCTGTTGTAATTGCCGTCTGCATCGATTTCGGGAACGTCGAACTCACCAGGCGCTTTGTCTTGTTCTACGGCTTCGTTCCAGGCGGTATCGTCATGAGAAAAATCCGACGAGGCAAAAGCCGCCACCAGAGCGTCGGGGTCAGAACGTCCAAAGGCCACGTTTTGTCAAATCCCTTCCATAGAACCATTCTGGTGTTCTAGGGGGAGCCGGAGGAACCTCGTTCCTCCACGCGCCCCCAGGAGCTCCACTTCCCGAACGAAAATCTTACTGGGAAACGCTGGCTGCTCCTGCCCGAAAACGAAGAAGACCCCCGTTTGGCGGGGGTCTTCGAGCATGGTCCGACCGCTCTTCTAGAAGCCGCGGGCAAACATCGAGAGCTGGATGCCCGCGCCGAAGCCGCTGTTGAGCATCGGGGTGAAGGGCTGGAAAGCCGGATTCAATCCGCCGCCGCCCGAACCCAGAGCTCCCAGCACGCTGCCCAGCACCATTCCGATGCCCAGGCCGGAGCCGAAGCCACCACCGCCCAGGAAGCCCTGCTGGCCGCCGAAGCCGCCGAAGCCACCGGGGCAACCACCGAATTGACCGGGGAAGCCGCCGAATCCGGGGAAGGCGCCGAAACCGCCGCCGGGTCCGCCGAAGCCGTTACCGTTCTGGAATCCTTGCTGGAAGCCGGCCTGGTAAGGATTCTGCGGACCGAAGCCACCGCCGGCCTGTTGCAGGCCCGCCTGGAATCCCGCTTGATACGGGTTCTGACCGGGCATGATGCCGCCATTTTGCGCGAAGCCTTGCTGGAAGCCGGCCTGGAAGGGATTCTGGCCGGGGAAACCGCCGCCCCCCATCATTTGCTGCATCTGAGCCAGTTGCTGCTGCATCTGCTGCAGCTGTTGCTGCATCATTCCCTGCTGGAAGCCAGCTTGGAACGGGTTTTGCGGGCCACCAAACTGGCCCGGGAAGCCCTGGCCGGGAAAGCCGCCCGGCTGCTGCATGGGGAAGTTGTTGAACTGCTGTCCCTGTTGACAGCAGCGCTTCTTCTTCTTGCCAAAAAGTTTGCCGAGTAATCCGGGCAGAACGCCACCGATCACGCCGCCGATGAGTCCGCCTAAAATGGGAGCTGCCATGGTCCTCTATGTCCTCTCTCCAGTAAGTCTGTTTATCAGGTTAAAGGATTTCGCGAGGGAAGCAACGGGCGAAATGTTTCATGTTTGTAAAGTTTGTTACATTTTGAAGTAAACTTCAGAGAGAGGGTGAGTAATTCTCCACCCGGAAAGGCTAGAACATGTCGGGGATGTCTACCATGGCGGGGCCGCCGTGGCTGGGGAAGCGGGGAGGGAGCTCTTCGTCGCGGTGTTCGCGCTCCAGGTTGTGAAAGCTGGCGTAGCGGCCGATAAACGATAGTTTGCAGGTGTCCACCGGGCCGTTGCGCTGTTTGCTGATGATAACTTCGGCGATGTTAGTGTCTTCGGTCTGAGGGTTGTAGTATTCGTCGCGATAGAGAAAGCAGACCATGTCAGCGTCTTGCTCGATGGCGCCGGATTCGCGCAAGTCGGCCATGGATGGTCGCTTGTCCTGGCGCGACTCGACCTGGCGTCCTACCTGACAAAGGGCCATGACGGGCACGGCCAACTCTTTGGCCAGGCCCTTGAGCTGGCGCGAGATCTCCGAGATTTCCTGGGCACGGTTTTCGATTTTGCCGGAACCCCGCATCAGCTGTAGATAGTCGATGATGATCATGTCCAGACCGTGGCGTTTTTGCAGGCGGCGGGCCTTGGACTTCATATCCAGCACGGTGATTCCGGAGGTGTCATCAATGAAGAGCTTGGCGTCGGAGAGCTGGTTCATGGCCCGGGTGACGCGCACCCATTCTTCTTCGCGCAGTCTGCCTTTACGCACATCCATGGCGTTGACCTGGGCCACCGAGCAGAGCACGCGCTGAACCAGCTCTTCGCGCGACATTTCCAGGGAAAAGACCGCTACGATACCCGGTTTTTCACGGTTGAGCACGACGTTTTTGGCGACCGTCAAACAGAAGGCGGTCTTCCCCATGGCCGGGCGCGCTCCCACGATGATCAGGTTGCCTTTTTGAAAGCCCGAGGTCAGTTCGTCCAGGTCGCGGAACCCGGAAGCCACGCCCGTGACGGTTTCCTTGCGCAAAGAGCGCTCGTACATGTCATCGAAGGTGGCTTGAAGGGCGTCTTTGATCTGCTCAAGCTGTTGGTGGCGGCGCCGGTCGGCCACGGCGAAGACCAGTTCTTCGGCCCGGTCCACTTTGTTGGCCGGAGTCAGGTCGCCTTGCAAAGCCAGGCGACCGATATCGTTGCCGGCTTTTTGCAGGCGGCGCTCGGTGGCCTTATCGCTGACAATCTGGGCGTAGGAGGTGACGTGGGCCGAGCTTTGCACCATGGCGGTCAGTGAATCCAGGTAGGCTACGCCGCCACAGGAGTCCAACTGGTTCTGCGATTTCAGCTGGTTGGAGCAGGTGATCAGGTCGAGGTTCTGGTTCTTCTCGGCCAGGGCCATGAGGGCCGCGTAGATTTCTTGATGGGCTTCGCGGTAGAAGTCTTCCGCGCCGCTCAGGACTTCGGCCACCCGGTCGAGGGCCTCCGGATCCAGCAAACATGCCCCCAGGCAGGCTTGCTCCGCCTCGATGTCGTGGGGAGGGATATGTAGCGCCGAGACCTCGGAGTGGGCCCGGAATTCTTTGACGGACAAGGGCTAGTTCTCCTGGATCCAGGCGTGTCGAGGCCAGATGAGGGCGAAAACTTCAGCGACCGTGCTGACCGGGAGGATTTCCACTACCGAGAACAGGTCGCGGTCGACTTCGCTAAGATTTTCTTGAGGAATAACCACCCGGCGCACGCCGGCCAGGGCAGCTCCCCGGATTTTTTCGGAGACTCCGCCGACCGGCTTAACCTTGGCCTGAATGGTCACCTCGCCGGTCAGGGCGATGTCTTGGGGAATGGGCAGATGTTCCAGGGCGCTGGCCAGAGCCACCACAATGGCTAACCCGGCCGAAGGTCCATCCACTTTGCCGCCGCCGATGACGTTGACGTGCACATCATAGTCATAAACGTCCTTGGCCGTGATGCGCCGGATCACGCTGGCCGAATTGAAGACCGAGTCGCGAGCCATATTTCCGGCCGCTTCATTGAAGCGAAGCACGCCTTTTCCCTTATCGCGGGCGGGAAAGGCGGCCGCCTCGAATTCCAGGCAGGAACCCAGGAAGCCGGCTACTCCCAGGCCCAGCACGCAGCCGACCTCCAGACCTTCACTGGCCTGCACGGTAGAGTTGCGGGATAGCCGGTTGGTGCGCACCACCGTCTCGATGTCTTCGCGGTTGAGCGAGAGTTTGGCCCGCCCGTTGCCGTTGCTGCTGACTTTGCGCAGGTAGGAGTGGCCGTAGGCGTCAGCCACCAATTGCACGGCTTTGCGCCCCTCGATGGTGTATTTGCTGACCAGTTCGGCCACGCCTGGAGAGAATTTCACTTTCAGGCGGCGGGCGGCCAGATGGGCGATTTCCTGAATGTGCTCCTGGCCCAGCGGGTTGAAGAAGACCTCGGCGCAACGCGAGCGCAGGGCCGGCGTCAGGTCCTCGGGATCGCGGGTGGTGGCGCCGATCAGGATGAAGTCGGCGGGCGCGCCTTCGGTGAAGAGCTTGCGGATATACTGGGGCACGCGCGGGTCGTCTTCGTCAAAATAGGACGACTCGAAAATAATGCGCTTGTCTTCCAGCACCTTGAGCAGCTTGTTCTGCAGGATAGGGTCGAGTTCACCGATCTCATCGATAAAAAGGACTCCACCGTGGGCTTTGGTGACCAGCCCGAGCTTGGGCTCCGGAATGCCCTCCTCGGCCAAGTCGCGGCGAGAACCCTGGTAGATGGGATCGTGGACGCTGCCCAGCAGGGGATTGGTGATTTCGCGCGGATCCCAGCGGATGGTGGTGGCATCCACTTCCACAAAAGGAGCTTCTTCGCTGTAAGGGGTGTGGGTGTACTTACGCACTTCCTCCAGGACCAGACGGGCCACCGTGGTTTTGCCCACGCCCGGAGGCCCGTAGAGCAGTACATGCTGGGGAAAAGGCGTTCCCATTTTGGCTTTGAGGGAATGGATGGCCCGGTCCTGGCCGACCACTTCCTCCAGGTCGCGGGGTCTTAGCAGGCTGAGCACCGAGTTATTCAGTGACTTCTTCTCGAGCAGTTCCAGTTCACTCAAGCGTCTCAGCGTAGTGGAGTTTTCCGGACCATCTTCTTCCTTGAGAGCCTCACGACGGAGCTCGCGCAGGTAATCCCGGTGCCGCTCCTGCATCTTGTGGGCGATCTTCTGGTCCAGGCTCTCTTCGACCGTTTTCATGGCCACCAGGTCGGCGATTTCTTCCTCGACCCGATCGAGAATCGCTGCGAATTCGTCCTTCTGAGGACGGTTGGTCATGGTGGGGTCTTCAAAAACCAGGCGCTGCAGGGCGAGCAAACGGTCTTCCAGGCTTTCCGAACTCATGAGATAGAGAGCGTGGAGTTTGCCGGCTTTGAGCACGAGTTTGTCCGGGCCGTGCAGGTTGGACAAGAAACCAAAGAGAGTATTGACTCTCTTTTCGAGCTGTACCATGGAATCGGCGTTCGACCGCCGCTTGGTCGGCATATTACTCAGCGGCAGCCAGGTTCAGTCGCAGTTTCGCGGTTACGTCAGGGTGGAGTTTGGCCGGGACGGTATGCTCGCCCAGAGTTTTCAGAGGATCCTTCAATTGGATGGTCTTCTTGTCAAGAGCGTGATTGAACTGCTTCTTGACGGCGTCAACGATATCAGAGCTGGTGATGGAACCGAAGAATTTGCCGTTCTCTCCGACCCTTACGTGCATTTGTACGGGTTTCGCCTCCAGCTTGCCAGCCAGTTCTTGAGCCTGTTCTTTTTCGCGAATCTTCTTCGCTTTCAGATCGGCGGCTTCTTTATCCAGACTGCGCATGACGCCGTCTGTGGCGGGCGTGGCCAGTTTCTTGGGGAGTAGAAAGTTGCGCGCATACCCGTCGGCTACGTCGACCAGGGCACCCTTTTTTCCGATGTTCTTTACGTCTTGCAAAAGTACAAGCTTCATTAGACACTCCTTCGCGGTGAGAACCGCAAATTGGCGCCTCAAGACCCTGGTCCCAAATGGGAACGAGCGGGGCAGAGGCCCGGCCTGAACCATCAGGCCGTGGGCATGCCGCGAATCCGATTTACGGTAACGGCAGCAGGGCTAAATGGGCCTTGCGAGAGACCTTGGCCAGGATTGGCATCGGATCGAAGGGGAGGCCTAATACCGAGTTCTTCGGTATCCCCGCAGCTTTGGTCTGCGAGTCCAGGCCTACCATGATAGGACGAGTGAATTTTTTGCGGTTTCGTCGACCGCCCCGAGCGTGGTCCGGCAACTCGACCTCCTCCTTGGGCTTCACCTCGAGCACGCGGGCGTGCTTGGTGTGAGTCTGTGTTTTCCCCGTCTGGTGGAAGATTCCTATCGCCCCCCTGGAAAATCGCCCGATGCTTTATGGTTAGAACGGGATTTCGTCTACCGACAGGTCATCGGCGCCAAATCCGGAGTCTGAACCCCAGCCCGAAGGTGGATTGGAGCTCCCGCCGCCGCCACCAGCACGCTGCTGCTGGCCGCCGCCGGAGGCGCGGTAGCCGCCTTCCGAACTACCGCCGCGATCGCCGCTGGAGAGCATCTGCATATCCGAGGCGACCACTTCGAAGGCTTTACGCTTCTGCCCGTCCTGAGTCTCGTAGGTACGGGTGCGCAGAGAGCCTTGAATCGAGATCAACTTTCCCTTGGTGAGGTATTCATTGCAGATCTCGGCCAGGCGTTCCCAGGCTACGATGGGGATAAAGTCAGTCTCTTTTTCCTGACCGTTTTTACCGCCGCGCGTGCGATCCACGGCGATGGTAAATTGAGCGACGCCTTTGCCGCCCGGAGTGTAGCGAAGTTCCGGCGGGCCAACGACCCGGCCGACCAGTACAACCAAATTCATGGAAGCCATAGAGGTGTGTGTTCTCGCTTTCCTGGCCTTAAATTGCCTTCAACCAAGCGGTCGCCAGCAAGCTGGCGTGGGGAAGGACCCCGTAAGCTGTTAGTAGGGCAATTTAGTGCACATCCTGGTGTGAAGGCGGGCGATTTGCCCGCCCGATTTGATTAATTGAGGCGAATGATGAGGCCGCGCAGCACTTCGTCGGCCAGACGCAACTGGCGATTGAGTTCGGCTTCGGCCTGGGGGCTGCTGTCAAAGCGCATGCAGATGTAGATACCTTCAATTTTGCCTTTGACTTCATGGGTCAGCCGGCGGCGGCCCATGTTTTTCACGTCGATGACGTTGCCACCCAGTTCGGTGATGGTGCCCGACATGCGTTCGAGCAGGCCGTTGTGGGTGTCTTCCGCCAGGTTGGGGTCGACGATATAAGTTGCTTCGTATTTGATCACTGGAGATGATACCTTTCTTCCCGTGGGCTATGACTCGCTGGGATTGGTCAGCAGGCGAGCCGCGCAAGACTCGCCGAAAAATTGGCCCACCATGCGTTCGGTCGCTCGAAGCGAGCTCCACTCCCGCGTGCTGTTAGTGGGGCAATTTTCAGCACAACCTGATGGAGGCTAGCCGCCTGCGGCGGACTGGCCAGGTTTGATCGCCGATTCTACCTGCGAGTGGGAGGCGCGAACCAAAAAATCTTCGGCATTATAGCATCGAGGTCAAGGGGAGGCAACATGCCCGGTTGTCCACTATTGGAGGCGGTCCTCAACCCTTTTGCCGCAAGTTTTTGACAAACCCGAGCATCTTGGTGGCCAGTTGCTTGAATTTCTTGTCGGGTAGCATCTTTTCCATGGGCACTTCCACCTTCTGACCCGAAAAGTGGAAGGAGAGGCCGATCTTCTGCATATTCGAGGGGCGGTCGCTGTCGTCGATCCAGTAGTTGATTTCAGCCTCGTTGGTCCGGAAAACACTGGGATTAACGCGCAAACACGGGTGATTGGACTTGACGGTGCCTTTGAGCAAGCTGCCGCCCACGTTTTTGAGCGCAATACGCCCCTTATGAATCTGGCCTTCTTTACCATCATAATGAATCGTATATTCGAGCTTGGGTGGGTCGACCACGATGAACTCCGGCGGCTTCTCGGTGGCGGCCGCGGCATCCAGGCGAGCCGGTGGTTTCGGAGTTTCCGTTTTGGCCGTGACCGCCGCCTCGTCGGCGGAGGGCGGAGAGGGTGGTGGTGGGTCTTCTTCCGCCGGCTTTTGCAGCAGTTGTTCGAGAACGGCGTTCAACTGCAACTCGCTGCGCGGCGTGGCCACCACCGGCTGCTCCTCTTGCTGGATCAATTGAGGTTTGGCTTTGGGAGTTTCCGGCTGGGCGGTTGGGGGCGGCGGCTCGGGCTCCTTGAAGAGAGCCTCCATCATCTTGTCTTGCAAAGAGAGGCTGGGGGCGCTGAAAAAGTCTTCGCCATCGTCGGTCACCGCGCTTCCCGACAACTCCTGGCTGCCATCCGACTTGCCCAGCAACTCCTGGCTACCGTAACGGGCGGCCAGATTACGATAGCAAATCAGATCCTGCCAGCCGCTGAATCCCGGTGGTACCAGGTGAATCGCATACTCCGGTTCGACCAATTCAAAGAAGCTCTCGTCCTGCTGGATGACAACCTCGAGATGCCCTTTGGCGTCGATCGGCTCCGCCAGGTTCTCCAGGGTGCCCAACAACGGTTTGGCGGCTTCGATCCAGGCCGCCAGGATGATGGACGCGCGCTCACTCTCTTCGTCATGGTGGGAGCGTAGCGCGTAGGCCAGGCTGGCCAATCCAGTGGTTTCGCGCTTCCAAATTGCGCCAAAAATAGCTCCCTCGAAGACGTCCCGCAGGCTTACCAGCGTGGCCTGTTCACTCTGGCGTGTCTCGTCGAGAATTTGTTGGATCATCTCTAGTCGCTGCAGCAGGTTGGAGTCTCCGCGCCAGGCGCTGAGATGGGATGCCTCGCTCTCCCCCGTGTTGATAGCTACGCTGGCCAGAAGGCCCGCGTAGTATTGGATGGAGAATTCTAAAGCGGCGGCCAGGCCTTCCGGGCCGACGGGCTCGGCCGTCCAGAGACTTTCGTAATACTCGCTCACACAGGCAGGCAAGGCGGCAAGGTCGGGCGGCACCAGGGTCTCGGCCACCACGGCGGCTTCCGTGGGGGCTTCGGCTGCTTCGACCTCGGTCGGGGGGGAGTCCCAGAATTCTCCGCTGATCGGCCCAACATAAATGGGATGATCGACGAACTCCAGAAAGCGCTCCTGGTAGACGACCACTCCCTCCAATTTGCCGCCCTCCGTGGGGTCCTCGAAGAGTTGTTCGGAATCTTTGAAGAAGGGCTGTAAAGCGGCTAACCAGGCTCCAGTCTGCCGCAGCATCTCCGGCCGATTCTCTCGTTGCCGAGTAAGCCAGGCCTTCAATTCGGACCCTCGTAGCCAGTGATGCAGGCTCTGAGGATCAGTGTCGGCACCCAGCGGAGTGAGCACCGGAGTGTCGTCCGTGGTCTTCAACCGGTCCAGCAGTTGATCCAGGGCCGAACCGATGCTGGTGGGGGCGGCTTTGTCTTCAAGTTCACGCCATTCGGCGGTGACTCCACTGGTGTATTGAATCAGGAACGATACCAGGGTGAGGAGAGGTTTGACCTGCTGAGACTCGATGCTTTTGTCCCAGAGTTCAAGTGCCAGCGCCGGGCCTTCCCAATCTTGAGCGGAAGCCGTGAGGGGCTCTCCCACGACGTGCTGCACCGTAACTTCGGCAACGGCGGGTTCCGCTTCGGTTATTTCCGCTTTGGCTGGCTGGGCCTTGGCAGGCTCCACCTCGGCCGGCTCAGCTTTGGCCGGTTTCGCTTCGGCCGTTTCCATTGTGATGGACTCGGCCTTAGCGGGTTCCGCTTCGGTTATTTCCGCTTCGGCCGGCTGGGCCTTGGCAGGTTCCGACTCGGCCGGCTCAGCTTTGGCGGGTTCCGCTTCAGTTGTTTCCGCCTTGGGCGGCTCAGCCCTGGAGGGTTCCGACTCGGCCGGCTCAGCTTTGGCCGGTTCCGCTTCGGTTATCTCCGCTTCGGCGGGCTGGGCCTTGGCAGGTTCCGACTCGGCCGGCTCAGCTCTGGCGGGTTCCGCTTCGGTTATCTCCGCTTCGGCGGGCTGGGCCTTGGCCGGTTCCGACTCGGCCGGCTCAGCTCTGGCGGGTTCCGCTTCGGTTATTTCCGCTTCGGCTGGCTGGGCCTTGGCAGGCTCCACCTCGGCCGGCTCAGCTTTGGCCGGTTTCGCTTCGGCCGTTTCCGTTGTGACTGACTCGGCTCTGGCGGGTTCCGCTTCGGCTATTTCCGCTTCGGCTGGTTGGGCCTTGGCAGGCTCGCCTTTGGCCGGCTTAGCTTTGGCGAGTTCCGCTTCGGCTGTTTCCGTCTTCGTGGGCTCGGCCTTGGCGGGCTCTGCTTTGGCAGGTTTCGCCTTGGCGGCCTGGACTTTGGCAGGCTCTGTTTGGGCAGGTTCGACCTTGGGGGGCTTCGCCTTAACCGGTTCAGCTACCGCCGGGATGTTCTCACCGCTCGCCTCTCCGCGGGCCGGGGCCAGCAGTTGCCTGAGCTCGTCTGCACCGATCCGGAGAGCGGCGGTATCCAATTGGAGAGCCTTGCGGTCGACTTCCAGGTGTTCATCGCCCAGTTGCAGGGTGAAGCTGACGAAGCCCTGCTCGTTAGGAGGTTGAAAATAATGCTCGGCGTGAGCAAACCATGAGGCTGACTGCTGGAGCCAGGCCCGGATGCCCGGCAGAAATCGCTCCTGCCACAAAGGCGGAGGTTCTGGTTTGCTGGTTTCCATACAGAATTCGGCAAAAGTATGACCACCACCCCAGGTGTTCGTCAGAAAATCGGCCAGTTTGCCTCCGGTGGGAGCCTGAACTGCGCGCGCCACCTGCTCCAACATCGGGTTTTCGTTCCGATGCTGTGCCAGGCCCTTGAATAGGAAGGTGAGGCTGGTTTGCTTTTGGCGCAGAGTCAGCCCTGTCTCCAGACGCTTCTCCAAAGCCGGGTCCAACTGACCAATCGAGCGCAAGGCCGCGCCGGAAATGGCGAAGAGATATTGCACGGCAAGGCCGGCCAGACGTCCCAAGGTGACGAACGCGGCAGAATCTTGGGCTGCGGCCTGTTCTTCGAAAAGTGCCTGATGGCGGGCCAGTAGCGGAGGTGTGGGAAAAGTGGTCAAGGCAACGACTGCCGGTGCCTCGTTGCTGGGAGATTTCAGAGAGGCCAGGGCTTCGCTCGGCGTGGTAGCCGCCGGAGGAGGATGGGCCGGAGACTCGCCTTCTTCGGTCGGTGCAGTGCTCGTCTGGTCGAACCAAGCATACGTCTTGATCTGGCGAAAGTGACCGGAAGAAGAGTCAAGCCACTCCCGTAGGATCGGTAGATAACGCCTGAGTTCGCGTTGACAGCGTAATTCTCCCGAGAACTCCTCGTCACCAAGTTCCAGGCTACACCATTCCAGCACGCTGCGATAGCCGCGAATGGATTGCCCGCCCAGCCCCAGCAAGCGAGTGTGGCGGCGCGGCGAACTGTGCCGAGCGCGCAACCCGCCTACGTAAAAGACACGGAAGACATCGCCTACTTCCGGGTGTTTTTCGGCGGCTTCAGCCAGTCGTTCAAGGTTTTCCTGAAGAGCCTGTAAGTGTTGATCCAGGCGAGAATGCCCGAAAGCGCTGCAACCGGTGGATTCCAGCCCCAAATGCTGTAAGTGGCGGGCGCTGTAGTCGGCGAAATGCCAGGTGAGGTAGCAGAAAGACTGTTGCAACTGAAGGCAGGCGTTACTGAATTCGGTCGTCTCTAAGGAGGCTGCCAACGCTTGCACGCCGGATGCAAGCGATGGGGGAGCATCCACCGGGATGATCAGTGGAATGATGACACCGGAGATCGAGTCGGACATGAATTGGTTTTAGGTTACTCCTTGCCTCCAGGAAGTGCTGGCAGTTCGGTTCGGATTGCAGTATCCCATTCCTGGGGACTCAGCTAGCTTTCGGGAATATCTAACTCCAGAAAGGGAGGCGGCTCCAGACCCCGCTTTTTGGAGTCTTCTTCGAATGAAGGTCCCAGCGTTCCCAGCCGCTGTTTCAGACGACGTCGAAAGCCGCCTTCTTCCTCGCCGCTGCCGCCCGGCGGAGCGGCCAGGGCGGTGCCGGGGATTTCCAAACTCAGAACGGGCGCGGCGGCGGGGGTTACGGCAGGCTGGGGAGTGGAAGGTTGAGTACGGCGACTTTCCTGCAATTGATTTTCCAGATTTTTGGCTTGCAGGCTGACGATCTCGTAATTTCGGCGCAGCGACGTCAATTCCACACGTAACGACATCACCTGGGACTTGAGTTCCTCCTCACCCACACTTTGAGGACGCGTGGTACTCTGGGCCACCTGGGCCTCCAGTTCTTGAATGCGTCGATCCCTCACCGCCACCGCCTCCGTCAGCTTTTGAACCCAACTGGCCGAGGCTTGCAGCTCTTGTTCCCAACGCTGCACTTGGGTGCGCTGCTGGCCTTCCAACATGGTCAGGCGAGCCTGCATCTGGTCGTGAGTTTGTTGCAACTGAATGATGGTGCGCTCCCGGTTCTTCAGTTCTTGCTGAAGGCCCCCGGTTTCCGTATTTTTGGTCATTTCTTCCAGTTGGGAAAGGCGCGCCAGGCTCTGCTCCGCGGCGGTTTCCGCGCGAGCTTTTTGGGCCTCTGCTTCGCGAACCTTCTTTTCCAGTTCACCCAACGCTTTGCCGGCTTCTTGCTCGAGTTCGGCGTGTTGCTGACGCAGATTGCGTAGTTGTTGATCCTGTTGGGTGGCCAATTGATGCCACTGCAGGCCATGCTGACGGATTTCTTCAGCCTGGGTTCGCAGCCGCTCGATTTGTTGCTCCAGCAAAGTGCGACGTTGATCCAGTTGGGCTCGTTGCTGCTCGAGAACAGTTTTTTCGCTGGCCCATTGGATTTCCCGTTCTTGCAGTTGGCGAAGCGCTTCCGGGTCCGCGCCTCCGGCGGGGGGACGTTGTTCCAATTCTTCTAGAGCCGTCTGAAGTTCCTGACGGGAACGCTTGAGTTGGGAGCGTACTTCTCGCTCGCTGGTCAGGCTTAATTCCAGCCTCTGCTTGAGAGTTTCGACTTCGTCCTGGATCTCCAGCTCGGCCCGCCGCTGGTCCTGAAGCTGGAGCAAAAGTTGTTGATTACGCTGCTTTTCTTCCTGGAGTTCGCGAGCCGCGTTGGTATTGGCGGCTCCCGCCGGAGCGGGAGGCTGGCTGGCGGGGGCTCCCTTCATTTGAGCCATGATCTGATCGGCGCGCATGATCAGAGTCTCGTGCTGAGCTGCCGGTTGTTCCACGCTGGTGGTCAGCCAGGGGGGGGTCTTGCCAGGATCTGGGATCGTGCCCTCCAGGCTGGGCCAGACTTCGGAACTCGGAGGAGCGGGCGGACTCAGTTCTCCTGTGGTCACGGCGGCCTGGAAGGCCCCGGCCGGAATATTGGCTGTGACCATGGCGGAGGCGGAAAAGAGAGGTTCAGCTTCCGGGGTCGGCGGGCGTTGGACCATAGTGGGGTGGCTGGTCGGAGCGTTGAGAAAAGGATCGTCGTCCTCGCTCTCGGCTGGACGCACATAGGGAGCCACTTTGGCTGGCTTGGGAGGCCGGTTTAAACCGAGAGTTGCCGAAACTACGCTCTTGATGGCGGCTGCCACCAGGGAGAACGGATTGGGCCCAGGAGTTTTTTCTTTGGCGGCTGCCGGTTCCTTGGTGCTGGCGGCCGGCTTCTTGCCCTGACTCTTGTGGGCTTTGGAAGCCTTGGCCGGGCCGGGCGGCGGTGCGTGTTGGGCTTGCTGGATATCGCGATGGTGCTTGGCGCGAAATTTCTCCAGTTCGTAGAGTTGAATTCCCTGGACAGAACCTTTGAGAATTCCGTCTTTGATCCAAATTTCCACGTGGCGGGCATCGACACGAAGGCGGTCGGCCACGTCCTCCAGGCTGAGCAGATTGCGACTGGCCGAGCCCTTGGTGGGCGGTTCTTTGGAGAGAGCTGGCTTGTTGCCGCTGAGGGAGGGTTTGGCGCCCAGGTCTGATTTGCCCATACCATGCTTCGCGCCACCCGGCACGCCAGGCTTGATCTCCTTACCAACGAGACCTTTCTTAGGATTCACGCCGGACCGCAGGAGTTCGTGTGGGAATATTGGCTAAAGCAAGCTTGCTGATTCACGTACCACTCTCGCTTCGACAAAAACGGAGAGGACCCTCGGGTCCTCGATGGGGAGTTCCTTAATTTCGCCCTGATTGGAGGGGCGCGAGGGAACCGTGCCCTAACTCTAAATTGGCCCGTCGCGCAGGCAGAAAAAAAGAGAGGACCCGAGAGTCCTCTCTTTCTGGACCATCCGGGTTTACGGGTGGTCGAGCAGGCCGGATTCAGCGCTATACTGGGGGAAACCACCGGAGACGGTGGAGAAGCCAGTGTAGGCTTTGGCGTGGTTGTTGCCCGTGCAGTAGAAGCTGAACGAGTCGGGGGTCTGAGTAGAAGTGTAAGCAGGAGCGTAAGTTGACCCACCGGCCGCAGGGCAGGTTGGGATCAGCTTCAGGTAGTTGCCGCTGGTCAGCTGTTGCGTGAAGCTGCCCTGAGTAGGATAGCGTCCACCGTTGTCCGACGAATACATTTCCAACGCAGTTGCGATGTTTTTGCAGTTCGACTTACAGGCGGTCAGCTGACCTTGCGCACGAGCTTTGAGGAAGTTAGGAACAAGAATAGCAGCCAAAATCGCGATAATCGCGATTACGATCATAAGCTCGATCAGCGTAAAGCCGGCCTTCTTTCTTTTCATGAGCATCTGAGATTCACCTCCACGGTGATGGATTTATCAACTGTTTCAGGACTTCTCCGTAGCAGTTGATCGGGTTATACCCCTCTGGGTTCTGTCTCGGACAGTTTATGAAAAAATCTTTGCCAAAATTTTTCCAAGTTGTTCCGAAGTGACCATGATATACGGCGAGTATTCGACCATTCCTTCCGTTAGCAGGATAACCTGGAGGCGTCGTTACGAGCGTCGGGCCGCCGCTTCCAGGGTGGGGCGCAGGCCGGAGGCGAGATCGAATTGGGGACGAAAGCCGGTGGCCAGCAGCTTGCCGGGATCCGACCAGGAAGCCCGGATGTCTCCGGGACGCGGCGCGAGATGCTCGATTTGCGAGTCGGAACCCAGAAGTTCGCGGATGGTTTGGGCAAGCTGGAGGATGGTCACCGTCGAGCCGGTGGCCACATTGAAAACCCCGTGGAGTTCTTCGTGTTGAGCCACCCAAAGATTGGCCGCGGCCACGTCCCCCACGTAGACAAAGTCTCGGGTCTGCAGGCCATCGCCAAAAATTCCGATGGTTTCGCCGGCCAGCGCTTTTTGGATGAAAATCGGGACGGCGGCGGCGTACTGTGAGGTGGGGTCCTGATGTGGGCCAAAGACGTTGAAGTAGCGTAGAGATACCGTGGAGATCCCGTATTCCCGGCGATACATCTCCAGGTAGTACTCCCCGTCGAGCTTGGTAATTCCGTAGGGAGTCTGGGGGGCCGGTCTCAGCTTCTCATGCTTGGGTAGTTCGGGATCATCGCCATAAACGGCCGCCGATGAGGAGAGCACGACCTTTTTTACGGCGTGCTTGCGGGCCGCTTCCAGCACGTTCAGGGTTCCGTTCACGTTGAGTTCCACGCATTCCCGAGGGCGGATCAAGGATTCGGGTACGCTGATCAGGGCGGCCAGGTGAAAAATCCAGTCGGCTCCCGCGCAGATCTGGTCGAGCACCTCAGCATCGCAGATGCTTCCCTCGACCCAGCGGAAATTGGCATGGGCTTGATTGCGCTCCAGGTTGGCGCGCCGGCCGCTGCGCAGATTGTCCAGCACCACCACTTCCGGGCCGCCGGGCAGACGGCAGCAGGCATCAGCCAGATGAGAACCGATGAATCCAGCTCCTCCCGTGATGACAATCTTTTGTCCCATTGCTTTACCTCCTCAATGGAAGCAGGCGCTCCCACCATGGTTTTGTCGGCTGGAGAGTGAACTCTTTGGAAAGGTAGTTGGCCACGGCCAGCCCCTGCTGGCAGGTACGTTCCAGGCTATGGGAGCCTTTGGCCCGCGCCTGGCCCTTGGGGCCAGAGGGGAAAGCCGGGCGTTCGCGCCAGGGAGCCTGGTTGTCGCTGGCGCTGAAATTCGGTTCGCCCCAGCCGCAGGCGCGGTGGCCGTCCATCCAGGCGCACAAGGCGGTGAAGGGCCACATTTCCGTAGCAGTGCACAAGCCTGAGGCAGTGGTGCAACTGAGTACTTCGACGCCGGTCTTCAAGAGGCGGGCCAGCGTATTGGCCTTGGAACGCCAGGTTTTGAACCCGGTCCACTCGCCGTTGCTGACCAGATAGCTTTCGTATAAATAGAAATCCCCCCGGCCCAGCGGGCTCGGCTTGCCCTTGGGGTTAGCCGGCCCGGGTTGGCTGTCCAGGGCGTGGCGAGGATCCCAGCTGTTGGCGATGACTTTGAGCCCTTGCTGATGAACCGCCTGGACGGCTTCGATCTGACGCTCGCGAGTGGTGGCAAAGTCATAGCCGTAGTCGTCCAACAGGAGGCCGTGCATTCCCAGTTCTTTCCAGGCGGCTGCACGTCTCTGGATCTCGCTTATCTCGAGGTTCTGGACCGGGTGGTGAGGGCTGTGCACGCCCAGATCGACGTAGCCGTAAAAGCGAGTGGAAGGCAAGCCCGCAACCAGCTCACGGGTGGCCTCGTGGTTGGGATGGCGGGCGTCCTGCAGGCCGTCTCCCAGTATTACCACGGAGTATGGGGAGAAGTGGGCGGCGGCTTCCTGCAGGTTCTTGGCTCCGTTGATGAGCGCGGGATAACCATAGTAGATGAGCAGGGACTCTATGGCTTTTCTCCCAGGCTGTTCAGGCCTTCCCTGGCCTGTTTATTGACCGCCTCGACTTTGTTGCCGGTCTTGAGCGCGGCCCGGTAGTCGCTGATGGCCTTCTGGTTCTGGCCGATCAGCTTGTACAGATTGCCGCGTTGAATGTAGGCCTCGGCAAAAGCGGGTTCAATTTCGATCGCCTTGGCATAATCTTCGATGGCCGAGGTATACTTGTGCTGCTTTTGCTTCAACGAAGCGCGGGCAGTGTAGACATAGCGTTGCTTGGGATCGTATTTCAGGGCCCGGTCGTAGTCTTGCATGGCCAGGTCGTCGCGCCCCATGAGCACATGGGTGTAGCCGCGTCCGTAATAGGCGTCAGCCAGTTTGGGGTCGAGTTCGATGGCTTTATCGTAGGCGGCCAACGCTTCTTTGTACTGTTTGGCCTCGCGGTAGCCATAGCCGCGCGCCGCCTGGGCCAGAGGCGACTTGGCCTCCAACTCGGCTGCCTTGTCCAGGTCGGCCAGTCCGCGAGCTTTGTTGCCCAGGGCCAGATGTAAGTGTCCCCGGGAATTGAGGGCGGGAATCAGGGCTGGATTCAGCTCCAATGCTTCGTCATAGTCCTTCAGGGCTTTCTGGGTTTCACCAATATCGCGGTAGGCATCGCCGCGGAAGAGAAAGGCCCAGAAATACTTCGGCTCGATTTCGATAGCTTTGGTGAAGTCGGCGATGCCCTTTTTGTAATCCCGGTCGCAACGAATGTAGACCAGGCCGCGGCGAGCGTAAGAGGCGGGCAGGAACGGGTCGAGACGCACGGCTTCCTGGCAGTCGGCCATGGCCTCTTTGCAGTGGCCTAATTCGAGGTGGGCAAAACCACGCCCGGAGTAGGGGAGAGCCTGCTTGGGGTCGATGGCGATAGCTCTTTCGTAAGACTCGATGGCCTTCAAGTAGTCGGCCATTTCCAGATAGGTGTCGCCCAGCCCGCAATAAGGTACGTAATCACGTGGGTTGAGGCGGATCGAGTCGTTGTAGTCGTTTAGCGCATTCTCCAGTTGATGCAGCTTGAGGTAAACGTTGCCGCGCAGATTGAACGTATAGGCATTGCGCGGATTGAGTTCGAGCGCTTTATTCAGATCGGCCAGGGCTAATTGCCGATGGTCGCCTTTGTCATCATAAAAGACGGCCCGATTGATGTAGGATTGATCGTTGCCGGGCTGCAGCTCGACCGCCTTGTTGTAGTCGGCCAGGGCTTCGTCGTAGCGGCCCAGTCGCTGAAAACAGAGACCGCGTTTCATATAGGCGCCGGTCAGGCGCGAGTCGGCGGCCAGGGCCTTGTTGTAATGTTCCAGAGCTTGTTCCCACTGGCGCTTCTCTACCAGTTGATTGCCCTGTTCGTAATAAACATGGCCCTGCACACATCCGACCATGAGGAATCCGGCCAGGACCAGGCCAAACCATGCGCGTTTCATCGTGCCTGGTTTGGCCTGTGGGTTAGAAGTCCTGCCCTCTAAAAAGAGGGGGCTGGAAGGTGGGGCGCGCAAGCGCTGGCTTATGCGTCGAATGTTGATTTTCTGCTGGTTGTTGTCCGCCTTTGCGGTGGCGGAGCCCCGGGTGGTGCTGATTTCCGTGGATGGCCTGCGGCCGGAGTTTTACCTGGATTCGCGCTGGCCGGCCCCCTGCTTACAGAGCCTGGCTCGCCAGGGGGCTGCGGCGCGCGCGGTGTACTCGGTGTTTCCCAGCATTACCTACGCCAATCATACCAGTCTGGTCACGGGCGTCTCGCCGAATCGCCATGGCATCGACTGCAACGTGGACTTCGATTGGCGGACCGGGCCGACTCCGGGCTGGAACTGGGAAGCCGAGCGGATCCAGGCCCCTACCCTGTGGGAGCTGGCAGGCCGGCGCAAGATCAGCACGGCCGCCTTTTCCTGGCCGGTTTCCGTGGGCGCCAGGGTTGACTATTTGATACCGGAAATTTTTTCAGTCCCCGGGGCCAACCTGGGCACTACTGAGGAACTCCTTCGCCAGACTTCGACTCCCGGCTTGCTGGATGGAATCCAGCGGCAATCGGGCCTGCCTTTCCCGCTCACCTTTGCCGAGTGGGACAACTGGTTGCCGGCCGCCGTCGGTTACACCTGGCGTAGCTACCATCCCCAGCTCAGTCTGATTCATATGCTGAATTTGGATTGGACACAGCATCGCTACGGGCCCGATAGCCTGGAAACGCGTCAGGCTGTGTCTCAGTTGGACGCCAGTCTGCAGAAGATCGTGGAGCAAGTTGACTTGCAGGAAACGGTCTTGATGGTGGCAGGTGACCATGGCTTCTTGGGAGTGGACACGGTGTTGGCACCCAACCGGCTCTTTTACGATTGCGGCTGGATCGAGTTAGAGGCCGGCAGAATCAAGGCCTGGAAGGTCTACGCCCGCAGCAATGGCGGGAGTGCGGCGATTTACTGCAAAGACCCCGATCTTTTGCCCCGGGTGCGAAGCTTGCTGCGCCGCTACGGTGCAGGTCGCTGGACTCTGCTGGAGCGCGACGAGCTGGACGCCCGGCGCACCTTTGCGCGCGCCAGCCTGGCCATCTCGGTAGCACCAGGGCTGGCTTTGGGCCAATCGGTGGACGGCCCGTTCGAAACGCCCACCGAGCGGCGGCTGGGCCAGCATGGGCACCTACCCGAGTTGCTGCCGACCGGCTGGATTGTCGTGGGACCGGGCATAGCGGCGGGCCGGGATCTGGGCTCACGCAGCCTGCTGGAGGTGGCTCCCAGCATCGGCAAGCTGCTTGGCCTGGACTGTTCTTCGATGGAGGCCGAACCTTTAGAGTTGTTCCCCTAGGGCCGCCGACACCTGGTCGCTGTCCAGCCGCAAGCGGCCTAGATTGATACCGGTTGAACCGTGGGCGACCAGAAAAGTGACCTCATTGATGGCTGTCAGGTGAGTCACTCCCGTTTGCTGGTCGAGAGTTACGCGTTGGCAGACGCCGCGGGCCTGGAAGTGGCTGTCCAGATGGTTGAGCGCTTCGGCAACACCGGCCCCGAAACTATCCGGGTCGGGATGGAACGTGCCCACGCTGCTGATGACCAGGCCGTCCTTGCCGACTACCAGGGCTCCCTCGACTCCATTGATTTTGAGCAACTTATCCAGAATCTCTTCCACGGATCAACCTCCAGCTTGTTTATTGGAATACCGAGGCCAGCATGGTAGCGGCCCCTTGCAGTCGAGTCTGCCACACATCCTTGGGGGCGTTATTCGAAAGGATGGTAATCAGGACGGTCTGTTTGTCGAGGGGAATCAGGCTAAAAGAGAAGCGGTCGCCGCGCAACACGATCTGACGGGTGGGAAGGCATCCCATGGCCTGGAAGGAGGACTCGCAGTCACTCAATGTTTGGCTGAGCACGACGCTGACGGTGTCGGGAGATAGGTCGGAACCGGCATATTGAATTTCGATGGGGCCGTCCGGGCCGGTTACCAGGTTGCCTTCGATTCCTTGAACCTGTCCGAGGTCTTCCAGGACCTTTTTGAGGATAGCTTCAAACAAGGTGAGGTCGGCTGACAATGAGCCTGAACTCTCTTCCATGGAGACGACCACTTCTTGAGCGGTGGTCAGCCAGAGCTGATGTCCGGTGGGAGCAACGCTTAGATGCAGACGGCCGCCGTCGATGTAAAGGGATTGCAGGCTGCCCAGCCCGCTTTCTTCCATAGCGCGGCGGAAATGTTCCCAGATGTCGAGCTGATAGGCGCTGACCGGGCCCGTAAGGGCGGCGGGACGCAGCTCGCCCAGCATGGTCAGCCCTTCCGAGGTGGCTACGATGGCGGAATACCCCGCTTGATCGTGGATTTCCTGGAAGATGTCGTCCAGCTCGGCCTCGGTGCCGTGCAGGCGCAGTTCCTCCAGGGCGCGAGCGGCGGCGGCGTCCACCTTTTCTTCCGGACTGCGTTCGCTCATGGGCAGGCTGACTTCGGGTAGCATTTCCTCGGGAAGTTCTTCTCCGGGAGTGGAGGTGGGCGGCGCCGAGACGGCCGGGGGGGGCTGGCTGGGCGCCGGCGGCAGATTGAGGTCAAGGTCCAGGTCGAGGTCCAGATCGAGATCCAGATCCAGGTCCAGATTCAAGTCCAGGCCGGCCATGCTGTCGGGGGTGCTGGGCGTGGGAGCCTGCACCACCGGCGTCGCCGGCACGGGCTCAGGTTCCACCGCCACCGGTTCTGGTTCGGGGGGAACAGGTTCCGGTTCCACAGCCACGGGCTCCGGCTCGGGTTCGGGTAACGGTTCCGGCGCGGCGACGGGTTCCGCTTCCACGGCCTCGGGTTCGACCACCGGGTCGGGTTCGGCCGTCTCCGGAGCGGCCGCATCCTCTTTAGCCGGGGAGAAGCTGCCTATTTCCGGCATCTCCTGGAATAAGTCGTCCAGGGGGTTCAGGCTGGCGCCTTTAGCGGCCGCGGCCGGGCGCACGCTGCCCAGGTCGAGATTGTCCAGGTCGAGTTCCAGGTCAAAGTCGTCGAGCGACGAGGAGGTAGATTGGGGAGCCACCGGAGAGGTGCCCAGTCCGAGTTCTTCCAGGTCGAGATCGAGATCGAGATCGAGAATGTCCTGGCCGGCCGGGGTGACGGTTTCGGCGGCTTCGCTGACGGCTTCCAGGATCTCCGGCTCGTCCAGCAGAGTTTCGCTGGACTCCTGAACGCTGGTGGGCTCCGGTTCGGGACCAAGCAGATGCTCGCCCACACAGTTGCCGACGTTTACCCAGGTCAGGTTGCCGAAGCGCTGTAGCAGGTCTTCCACGGAGCGATCCATGGTTTGGAATTGGACCCGCTCCAGTTCTTTGCTCAACTGGCTAAGGTCGTGGAGAATGCGCACGCGCATGCCGCCTTCGGGCCGGTAGCCGTCGATCAATTGGCGGGCGTCCTGGCGAAGCGGCAGCGGGGTCACTAAAAAGGCCGCATCAGGGCGATAATAGCGAGCGCGCGACAGGAAGCGGAAAGCCATGTCGGCGGTCACCGCTTCTTCCTGCACCTCGAAAAGCAGCGCGGAATCGCGGAAGGCGGAGAAAAGATTGATGGTGCGGTAGTCTTTCTCTACCGTCCAGCGCAGGTGCTTACGCTCCACGCCGATTTGCTTGAGCGCGTCGGCCAGGCAGAGGGCCAGCCACAGGTTGCGCTTGGAAAGCCGGCGGCCCAGATCGGTGGAAAAGAGGAATTGAATGATGCGCTCTTCCATGATGGGGCGCCCGCTGGAGAAGCTGCGAAAGCCCATGCGGGCGGCTTCATCCAGGGCCGACTTGCTGGGAAATTTGCACAACTGGATGCCGGTGTCCCGGCAATAGACCTGAAACTCTCGTTGGATGAGCTGGCAGATTTCCAGTTGTTCGGCCACCTGGTCCCAGTTGGCTTCGAATTTGGTGGAGGTGACCTGCTCCAGCGGCACACCGGAGCGGCGGCTGACTTCGGCCAGCAGGTGACGATTGGCGGGAGGGGCCATGGCCCGAGCCGGCTCGATGTCGCCTTCGAAGTTGGGAAAAGCGTCGCTCTCCTCCAGTAGAGGCTGAAAACGTTCGGCTTGATTGGTGAGTTGTTGCCAGCGGTCGCTGCCCAGCGCCTCGCCCACGGTCTGGCGGAACTCGTCGAAAGCCTGGTCTGGTGCGCTTTCATTGTAGACGGCGCCGACCTCGATGGAACGGCGATCATCGGAAATCCAGTAGTAGAGCAGATCGGACTGGCCGGTAAGAAAGAGTTCACCGCCCGGGGACACCAGCGCCGGCGGCAGGTCCAACACGCGGCGAATTTGCAGCGCGACGTCCACCACCAGGGGCTGGAATTGCTCGCACAGGCGGGCCCACAGGTCGTTTTCCCGTTCCTTGCTGACCCGGACCTTGAGACGCTCGCGCATCAGATTCATTACCTTGGAACCTCCTGAGGTTGTTAACTACGTTCGCTCAAGCCCTGCGGTGGGACGCCCAACCGGTCGAGTTCTCGCTGGATCTTCTCTAAAAAGGCCTCGGAACGTTTCCGCAGGGCGACCCGATAGCCTTCTTGCAACTGTTCAATACAATCCTGGGTCATCTTTAAGCGGTCGTAGACGAGGGCAAGATTGTAACGGGCGTTGAGATCCTGGGGTTCGATCTCGAGGCAGCGGCGGTAGGCCTCGATGACCTGCTCCCAACGACCTTTCTTGGAATAGGCCACGCCCAGGTTATAGTGGCTCTTGGAATCGGTGGGATTGAGAGCGATGGCCTTCTGGTAGGCGCTGATGGCTTCGTCCAGGCGATTGGCGCCGGCGTTGGCGATGCCCAGATGGCTGTGGGCTTCGGCGCTGTAAGGATCGAGTTCGACCGCTCGCTGCAACACGTCGATGGCTTGATCGTAGTCGCCCTGGCGGAAATAGATCAGGCCGAGCTTGGAAAGGATGTCCGGGTCGCGAGGGGACAGGCGCAGAGCCTCCTGATAGGCAGAGGCGGCCTGCTCCCAGCGCGACAGTTGCATGTAAACCAGGCCCGTGTCGGCATAAGGGCGCGCCCAGGTAGGATCGGCCTCGACCGCGCGGATCAGGTTGTCCAGGGCGGCTTCGAACTTGCCCCGGCGCAGCAGCACCGTGCCCAGCCCGGCCAGGGCGCGCGAGCAATGGGGATCCATCTCGAGAGCTTTGCGGAAGTTTTGTTCGGCCGGCTCCCAACGGCGCTGGGCCGACTGAGCATCGCCCAGGCGGGCATAGACTCCAGGGCCGGCTTTGAGTTTGAGAGCCGTTTCGACCGTCTGAATGGCCAGTTGGGCGTCACCTCTCTTCAGATAGGCTTCGGAGAGCTTGAGCAACAGGTCGACATCGCCGGGATCGAGGTCGATGGCGCGCAGGTATTCCTCGATAGCCAGGTCGAGCTCGCCTTTGTTTTCATAGAGGCTGCCCAGTTCGCTGCGAATCGAGCCCAGGTCCGGATAGTCGGCCAGCAGCTGCTGGAAGTTGCGGATGGCGTCGTCAGTGTCGCCCAGGCGCGCCAGGCAGAGAGCCCGCTGAACGCGGATATCCAATCTTTTAGGATCGAGGCGATAAGCTTCCTGGGTTTCCTGGAGAGCCAGTTCCAACTTGCTTTGCAGCAGGTAGAGCCGGCCCGACAGGTAGCGCAAGGAGGACTCGTCAGGATAGCGTACGGCGGCCTGGGCCAGCTCGTTCTCGGCTTGCTCCCAGCGTCCTAATTGAATGAGAATCTGGGCCCGGCGATAGTGAATATCGTTGTGGGGAGAGCCGCTCTCCTCCGCCCGGGAGAACAGGTCGAGAGCTTCCGGCAGCCGCCCCAAAGCGGTGCAGGCGCAGCCGAAGGCATAATAGAGTTCGGCTCGCTTGGACGAGGCCGGATTCAGGTCGAGAGCCGTTTGCAGGTTGAAGGCGGCCTCGGCATAGTAGGCTCCTTCCTGAAGCAAGAGTCCCAGCTCGCCGTGGAAATCTGAGCGTCCCTCTTCGATGCGAAGGGCCTGGCGCAAGTAGTTTTCCGCGCCCCGGTGGTCGCCCAGGTGGCGCACGCACAGGCCCAATAGGAAGAGCGCGTCGGCATGTTCCGGGTCGTAGCGCAGGCAGTTGCCCAGCGATTCGCGAGCCTGCTCGAAATACTCAGACTGGAATTGGGCGTTGCCCAGCTCAAAGTAGCTTTCGGCTCGTTGGGGAGCCAGTTTGATGGCCGCTTCGTAAGCGCTGATGGCCGTTTCCGGATCGTTGAGTTCGCGGCAAGTCTCGGCCAAGTCCAGAATATAGTGAAGATTGCCGGGATCCAGTTCGGTGGCTCGTTGCAGGCACTCCCGAGCCAGGTCCAGCCTTCCCAGATCTCGTTCCACCAGGGCGCTTTCATAGTGGTAGTGGGCATGGCCCGGCTCGAGTTGGGCGGCCTGGTTGAAGTGTTCGCGTGCTTTTTCGTCCTGCCCTACCCGGCGCAGAGCCAGGCCCAGGCGGTAGTGCGCATCGGCCCAGTAAGGGTGATGTTTGACGGCGTTCTGATAAGCCTGGGTGGACAGCTCGGGGAGTTTCAGCGCTTCGTAAACCTCGCCCAGCACGGCATAGGCTTCGTGGTGAGAAGGATTGAGCTCGACTGCCTGGCGTAACGCCACTACGGCCAGGTCCAGGCGCTGCAGCTTCCAGTAAGCCTGGCCCAGGGCGTAATGCACGAAGCTGTTGTGGGGGTTGAGCTCCAGGGCGCGGGCATAGCTTTCCACGGCGTCTTCGTAGCGGCCCATTCCGGACTGGGCGGTGCCCATGAGGAAGAAGGTATGGCTTTGCTCCGGCTCCAGTTTGATGGATTGCTTGTAATTGCTGACGGCCAGATCCAGTTTGTCCAACTGGGTGTAAGCCTGGCCCAGGGCCACGAAGAATTCGGCGTTGTTGGGATCGCCGGCCAGGGCGCGCTGATAGCGCTTGATGGCCAGGTCCAGGCGGCCCAGGCGTACGTAGGATTGGCCCAGACGGAAGTGGGCCTGGGACATGTCGGGATCTAGTTCGATGGCGCGCTGGTATTCGCGGTTGGCGTCCTCGATGTTCCCCTGGCGCGCGAAGATGTTACCCAGCTCGAAATGACTCTTGGGGTTATCGCCCTCCAGACTGAGGGAGGTTTGTAGCTCCAGCTTGGCCATACCCAGCTTGCCCAGGTGGGCATAGACCTGGCCCAGGTGATAATGAACCTGAGCGTCATTGGGGTCGAGATCAATGGCCTTGCGGAATTCTTGAACCGCCAGCTCGAAGCGCTGGGTTTGGTAATAGGCCAGGCCCAGGTTGTTGTGGGTGTAGGGGTCATTGGGATCGAGGCGAATCGCCTCCAGATACTCGTGAATGCAGGCTTCGCTGTCGCCCAGGCGGGCGTAGGCGCGGCCCAAATTGTAATGATAGTAAGATTCGTCGGGGCTGAGTTGGACGGCGCGGTGTAAAAACTGCACGGCCTCATCCAGTTCGTTGGTCTGGGAAAGATAGAGGCCGAGGTGGTAATTGGCCGGCGCGTGTTCGGGCTCGAGCTCGATGGAGCGCCGGAACATTTCGATGGCCTGATCGGTCTTGCCCAGTTTGCCCAGGCAAACGCCCATCTGAAAATGAGCTTCGACGCTGTTGGGAGTGTTCTCCAGCAGCTTGGAGTATTCTTCGATGGCCATTTCCAGCTTGCCCTGGCGCTGGTAAACCTGGGCCAGGTTGAAGCGGGCGTCCTGATTGGTGGGGTCCAGGCGAACCTGGCGCAGGTAGTCATCGGCGCCCTGGAGGCGCTCCAGCTCTTGCTGAATGCGGCGTTCACCGGTGGAGTCGTTCATGTTTTGAACGATCTTCAGGGCGACTTGCAGGCTGGTGATGGCGCGGTCGCGCTGGCCCAGGCGTTCGTAGGCCAGGCCCAGGTTGTAATGGGCGCGCACGAAGTTGGGGACAAGGGCCAGCACTTCTTGCCACTCGCGGATGGCCATGTCGATGTTGCCCTGGCGGAAGTAAGCGGTGCCCATCTCATAGTGAGCCTGATGGTGCTCCGGATGAAGCACCACCACGCGCTGATACTCACGAATGGCCGCCTCCAGGCGGTTTTCGTAGAGATGCTGGTTGCCCAGCCGATAATGATATTGAACCTCGTCGGAGGTGGCCGCCCCTAGCGGGTCGAGAGGGGACTGCATACGGTCCACGAGCGCATCCTTTGCCGTCCTGTAGAATGATTGGCCCTGGGCTTGGACACCGTGGGGGGCAACTCCTCTGCTGGTGTTCGATGGTAGCAGGAACGGAAGGTGGGCAGCGAACTCCCTGCTTATGAAGAAGTGGATCGGTGCTTTCTTTTTGAGTCTGACCCTGGCCGTGGCGGCCGCCGACGGATCCTTGACCGTGTTTTGCAACAGCGTGCCCGTCAAATTGACGGCCGTGCTGCGCAATGGAGTCGCCTACTACCCGGTGGAGCCGGTGGTGAACGCCTTCGGCGCCGACATGTATTGGAATCCGACCGTGCGCGCCTTGCGGGTAGACCGCAAGAACATCGAGATCGAGCCGGTCTTTATCGGAGAAGAAATCTATCTGCCCTTGGAAACGATTGCCGAAGCACTGGGAGCCTCGGCTACCTGGAATCCGGGCCAGGGTGAAGTGGTGCTGAACCGGACCAAGAAGCTCAATGCTCCCAACAATATTCCCATGGTGTCTTTTCAAGGCTCGCACATTCCCGAGGACGCCACCGGGGGCGGCCATACCAAGAGTAATCTGCAGCCTCCGCCTTCGGTACCGGTGCGTCCCGCTCCGGGAATTCCCGATCCGATCGCCGGTCAGCGCGTGACGGCCGAACTCAACCGCGAGAAAGAAGGCTCGGGCGACATCTACACGCCGCGCATTGCCCGCAATGCGGCCTTCCAGGTAACGGTGACCAACCTGGAGGTGGTGGAGAGCATCCGAGGCCATCACCAACCGCGTAACGGGCACCGGTTTATCGTGGTCTATGTTTCTCAAAAGAACGTGACCATGCAGCCGGTGCTCAACCCCGGTACCTTCTTCGTGCAGGACCAACAGGGCAACGATTTCGAGCCGATGATGGAGTTCTCTAACTTTATGGGCGTGGTGCTCAAGCCTTACGGCATCAACTTCGGCTACTTCGTCTACGAGCTGCCGACTCAGTCGGTGCCGGTGCGATTGGTGTTGGTCACCACCAACCAGTCTCCGGTGCAGGTGAATCTGTGAGAGTCCTCTGCTTTCTTCTGCTGCTCTGCTCCATGGCCGCCGCCGATCCCCTGCACATTTCGTTCTGGCACGCCTTTTCCGGCGATCGCGAGGCGCGGCTGAAAGAACAGGTGGCCCGTTTTCAGGAGCAAAACCCGGAAATCGTGGTGGACCTCAAAGCTTTTACCGATCCGCGTAAGGCCGGCAACGACTATGGCGAGCTCTACAAGAATTTGCTGCAGGCTCTGGGAGAGGGCAGGCCACCGGTGGTGGCCCAGATGTATGAGAACTGGGTGACCCAGATGGCCGAAGTCAAACAGTTGGTGCCGCTGGACCAACAAATGGGCGCGACCTGGAAAGACATGCCGGCCGTTTTTCTTAAAGCTTCCACTCATGCCGATGGTAAGCGCTATTCGGTGCCTTTCAACAAGAGTCTGTGGACGCTCTACGCCAACAACCACCTCTTTGAGGAAAAGGAGCCGCCCCAGAATTGGAGCGAGTTTCGAGTGGCCTGCAGCAAGCTCAAACAGCAATTTCCGCGTGGCGTGGTGGCCACTCCAACCCCTTTTGACTTGTTCGATATGCATTTTGTCTCGCAAGGCGGGCGCTTTTTCGATGCGCAAAAACGCCCAAGTTTTGCCGGACCTCTGGGTCTGTCCAGCGGCGGCTATCTGCAGGGGCTGGCCGGGCAAGATAGTAACTGCCTGTTTGGGCCCGAAGCCTATCGGTTGTTCGCCGACGGCAAGCTGCCTTTTCTCATCGATACCAGCGCCAAGCTGGCCACCTTGGAGGGCAAGCTGGGAGAACGCCTGGCCGTCTATCCCCTGCCGCGCGGTGCTGGCGACCGTATCCAACTGACCGGCACTCAGCTCTCGCTGTTCAATAAATCCGGCCCGGCCGAGCGCCGTGCCGGCCTGCGTCTGCTGCGCTTCCTGACCTCACCGGAGCAAACCCGTGACTGGGCCATCGCCACCGGCTATCTGCCGGTTCGGGCCAGCGCTTACAACGACCCCGTCTACCTGGAATATCTCCAGGCCCGCCCCGGTCGCATGGTGATCACCGGTGAGCTGGCCCGCGCTCAAGTGCAGCCGCAGGTGGTCGGTTGGGAAGCCACCCGGGCCATCATCAACGACGCCCTGGAGCGTAACCTCTATCAGAAAATGCCCATCGACAAAGAGTTGACGCGCGCCCAGGCCACCACCGCCCGCCTGGTGAAAGGCTTGCAGGGTAAGTAGTCCTGAGCAAGCTGCGCCGGCTGCTGGGCTACGTCGATGAGCTGAGTCTGGTGACCATCGGATTGGTGCTCTTTCTGGTGGCCAGTAATACTCAAACCGGTTGGGTCTACTTACTTTCCGGAACGATTTTCGGAGCTTTGATCACGGGTTGGTGGACTTCCCGGCGAGCCCTGCGTCCGGCCGGCTTCCGCCTCTGGGTTCCGGTCAGCGCCCCGCGCGGCCAGGGGTTCGCCGCCACCTTGAGCTGGACCTCGGCGGCTCGCGGCTATCCGGCCTACTGGCGCCCCCTGGAAGGTTTGCGGCTGGATCAGCAAGGCCGGGAGACCGCCCGGCTGGAGCAGAATGTGCGCGAACAGCGCCTCTGGTTGATCGCCGAACGGCGTGGCGTTTACGCTTGGCTCGACGGTGAAATCACCTGTTATGGGCCGTTGGCCTGGTTCGCGGCCCGGCGCGCCCTGACGCCGGAATTGAGTCAACCGCTGCACGTTCTGCCGCGTAGACTGCAAATGACCCAAACCGCCCTGCAGGTCCTTTCCCGTGGTGAACTGGGCGAACGGCGAGGCCAACCCTCGGGACAGGGCGACCTGCGCCGGTTGCGCGAGTACCAGGTGGGCGACGATGTGCGCTCCATCCACTGGGCCAGCAGTGCTCGCCGCGGCGAACTGGTGGTGCGTGAGTTCTCTCAAGGCGGCGCTCTCCAGTTGGTGCTCTGCTGGGGCTGTCATCCCGAGGCGGTGCACGAGCTGGAGGCCTTTGAGGAAATGCTGGATTGGGTTTACACTTATTTCGCCCATGCCCGCGAATCCGGCTGGCCGGTGCAGTTGCTGGCGCCGCAGCCCGATGGTTCCTGGAAAGCCAGCGATAGGGCGGAGACCCTGGCCTGCGCCGAACCCCTGGCGACGCCGGCGGCTCCTGCGAGCAACGAAGCCGAAGGGTGGGCGCGCCTCGATTTCTGGTTGGGTCCTCACCCCGGCTCGGTTTTTGGGGGGGGAGCCCGGGTCTTCGAATTCGGCCAACGGGCCTCCCAGGAGCGCCGCCTTGCTTAAAGCCTGGATCGAATTTCTCAAGAGCCTCAAGCGCGTACCCGAGGATTCGGCGGCTTTTCGTTTCTGGGTGGGTGTCAACGTCACGGTGGCCCTGGTGGCTTCCGCCGAACAACTGGACTGGCCCTCCTTTTTCTGGCCCTGCCTGGGATTGACCGGCTTCGGAATGTGGCTGAGTTACCGACTGCGCCGCCGTAACAACTGGGAAATCAAGGCCGCCCTTTCGGTCTTGATGGTGGTGGCGCTGGTCAACTTTTTCAGCGGGTTGTCCCATAATTTCTATGACCCGCGCGAGCCGTTGGCGCAACTACTGATGTGGTTGCAGGCCCTGCACAGTTGCGACTTGCCCACCCGCAAGGACTTGAGCTACTCTTTGCTGTCCGCGCTGATCTTGATGGCGGTGGCGGCGGTGCTCAGTATCCGTCTCAGTTTTGCCGTCTACCTGGCGGCCTACTATGTGAGCGCGGTCATCGCCTTGCGCTGGAACGTACGCTCGTTGGTGGGGGAGCGCACCGGCTGGCGCCCGGCCAGAGGGCGCGCCGTGCCCTCCTGGCGCGGAGCCCTGGGTCTCAGTCTCTCAGTCTTGGGGTGCGGCTTGCTGGTGGTGCTGCTGATGCCGCGTTTGGAAGGCTTTCGTATTCGCGCCCTGCCCGTCAGCATGCAGAATCGCCTGGAACAATCGCAAGCCAGCCAGGGGGAAGTGAGGAATCCCTACTACCCGGCCCAGCTGTCTAAAGACCAGATGCGCAAAGAGTCGCGCTTCAACTCCAGCGGTTACGGGGGCTTCAGTTCGATCGTCGACCTGCAGGCGCGCGGCCGGCTCGACCACCAGCGGGTTTTCCAGGTGCGCAGCAACGTGGAGTGTTATTTCCGGGGTCTCACCTTCGACACCTATGACGGCCAGTTCTGGTCGCAATCGGAAGAAGACCTGCAGACCCTCAACGTGGAGAATCCTCCCTTTACTTTCATGCCGGCGGCCAGCAACGCCACCGACGTGGTGCAGATCTTCTACATCGATCGGCCGCTTTCCAACCTGGTGCTTTTTTCACCAGACGCCTACCAGGTATTTTTCCCCAGTCAGATTCTTTACCAGGACCGGGCCGGCTGCTTGCGCGCGCCCTTCGTGCTGGACAAAGATATGGTCTATTCGGTGGTCAGCCGCCAGGCCCATATGACTCCCCAAAGGCTGAGTCGTTTGCCCCGGCGCGATCCGGAGCTGCGCAGACTGAATAATTACCTGCAGTTGCCCGACGAATTGCCGGTCCGAGTGCGCGATTTAAGTCGCCAGGTGGTGGCCGGCCGCAACGGATACTACGATCGGGCTTCGGCTCTGGCCCTCTACCTGAGCACTAACTACGTTTACGATCTCGATATCGGACGCTTTCCCGAGGACCACGACGCCGTCGATACCTTTTTGTTCGAGAGCAAACGCGGTTATTGCGAGCATTTCGCCTCCGCCATGACGGTGATGTGCCGCAGCCTCAAGATACCGGCTCGCTACTGCACGGGCTTTTTACCCGGCACCTACAATCCGTTCAGCGGTTTTCGCGAAGTCTACGGAGACCAGGCTCACGCCTGGGTGGAAGTGTATATTCCGGGCTACGGCTGGATGACTTTCGACCCCACGCCCGGCGGCAACCTGACCCCGGAACTCAACACCGGCTCGGCTCCTCAACATCGCTGGCTGGGACTGGCGGTGCTGCAGTATCTCAGCGATCAGTTGGGAGTTTCCGCCACCCGTCTGACTCTCTGGTTGGCTGGTCTGGGCCTGGGCCTGCTGGGAGTGGCCGGCTTGCGCGCCTTGAGTCCCCGTTCCCGACTGGACCCGGTGCTCAGCGCCTTGCTGGAGGCCTGGCAGCTACTGGGTCCGGCCCCTCCTGGTTTGTCGCCGCGCCAGCGGGCCGCCGGCAGCGGCCTGGAATCACTCCAGCGCCTGGTCGAGTTGCATGAAGCAGTAGCCTATGCCGGGCGGCCGAGCACACCCAGCGAGCACCAACAGGCCCGAGCCCTGCTGGTGCAACTGAAGCAGGAGATCAAGGCGTCTTCGCTGCGTTCTGAATAAGGCGCAGGGTTTGAAACTGGATCTGCAGGCACTCTTGCAGCACCACCGTGGATTGCTCGGTGGCCTGGGTGGGAATGGCGTAACGGAGCTGAAAGCTGCCTCGGGTGGCGGCCACTTGCTGGGTGGACAGGGCGTAAGCTACTTCGGCCCGGAGCGTACCGTCCAGGGCTTGCCCCTGGCTGCCGGCGGTAGCCTGCACATCGATCATGGCCAGAGGTACCGCCGCGTCATGGGACATCCCGCGGAAGGTCCAGGTGCAATCCCAGCGGGCATCGACCGGGTTGGCCAGCTCGCGTGCCTGAATCTTGAAGGGGACGCTGGAATTCCAACTGGCCTTGGGCTCCAGGCCGCGACCGGGAAATTGGGGCCAGAGGGTTTGCAACCAGCTGGCCAACAGATCCTGGCGCAGCCACAGGGAGCGGCTGGGCGGCTTGACCTCCAGGTTGCGCAGGCCTCCACTGGGGCCGACCCGAGCCTCCAGCAAGCACTTGAGCAATTCTTTGTTCTCCTTTTGTTCCCAGCTATATTGGACGGACTCCAACGATTCCATCCGGAGCTGCTGGCTCCACTCCTGACCAGCCGTTTCCCCTTGCTGTACAAAGGTGCCCTTCAGTTCGGCTTCTTTGCTGGGCGCCGGCACTTCGTCCAGGCTGACCTTGGTGCCCAGAGCGCTGCCCTGCTGAATTTGCAGCAAAACTGACCAGCGCGTGGGGGCTCCGGGGTTCTTGTGAATAAAATGCGTTCCGATCCAGGGCAGATGATCATAGAAAATCACCCCCAGGGCGCCCAGGGTGAGCAAAATCGCTAGAAAAACGTAGACGATCAGGATGGAGCGACGCATTTGAATCGCTTTCAACGGTGTAACCAGAACCCCTCGAAGGGAAAAAAGAGGTTTGAGCCTCGAAGGAGAGGGAGAAGCCAACATCTATGAACACGCTTCAGCACACCACCATGTCCGACGTGGACCGCTATCTCTGGAATAGCAGTAAACTTCACCGTAGTTATCGCAAACTCGGCGCCCATCTTTGTAATATAGACGGCCTGCGCGGCGTGCATTTCGCCGTCTGGGCCCCCAATGCGGAGGCCGTCCACCTGATGGGCAGCTTCAATGCTTGGAGCCGCACGGCCACGCCGATGCAACACTTCGACCGGGATACCGGCATCTGGTCCGCTTTTTTACCGGGCCTGGAAGAAGGCGCCAGCTATAAGTACTGCATCACCGCCCGCAGCGGCGGTTACCTGGAGAAGTCCGACCCCTACGCTTTCCAGGGCGAGCTGCGGCCTTCCAATGCTTCGGTGATCTACGATCTGAACCGCTACCAGTGGGGCGATGAGCACTGGCTGGCTTTACGCAAAGAGGCCAGGCCGCTTGAGTCCCCGATGTCCATCTATGAGGTCCACCTCGGCTCCTGGTTGCGCCATCTGGATAACAGCTGGATGACCTACCGCGAGCTGGCCCCGCGCCTGATCGATCACCTGAGCCGTATCGGCTATACCCACGTGGAATTACTGCCGGTCACCGAGTTTCCTTACGACGGTTCCTGGGGCTACCAGGCCACCGGTTACTTCGCGCCCACTTCTCGCTACGGAACTCCGGACGACTTCCGCTACCTGGTGGACCAACTCCACCAGGCCGGCATCGGCGTCATTCTGGACTGGGTGCCCGCTCACTTTCCCAGCGACGGACACGGGCTGGGCTACTTCGATGGGACTCACCTTTACGAACATTCCGATCCTCGCCAGGGAGCCCATCCCGAGTGGGGGACTTTGATCTTCAACTACGGCCGCAACGAGGTGCGCAACTTCCTGATTTCCAGCGCTCTCTTCTGGTTGGAGCACTTCCACATCGATGGTCTGCGCGTGGACGCGGTGGCTTCGATGCTCTACCTGGACTACGGCCGTAAGGAGGGCGAGTGGATTCCCAATATTCACGGGGGTCGCGAGAACCTGGAGGCGATTTCTTTCCTGCAGGAGTTACATCGCGTGCTGCGTGAGGAATATCCCGACGTGATCACTTTTGCCGAGGAATCGACTTCCTTCCCGCGAGTCACTCATCCGGTGGAAGAGGGCGGTCTGGGCTTCACTTTTAAGTGGAATATGGGTTGGATGCATGATGTGCTCGACTATTTCGCTCGCGATCCCATCCATCGCCGCTGGCACCACCACCAGTTGACCTTCGGCATGATGTATCAGTATTCGGAAAACTATCTGCTGCCATTTTCTCACGATGAAGTGGTGCATCTGAAGAAATCCATGCTGGACAAGATGCCCGGCGATGAATGGCAGAAGCGCGCCAACCTGCGCACCCTTTACGCTCATCAGTTGGGTCACCCCGGTAAGAAGCTGTTGTTTATGGGCAGTGAGTTCGGGCAGTGGCGCGAATGGAGCGAGGAGCGCCCGCTCGATTGGGAGGCCATGGGCCACGAAAACCATCGGGGCCTGCTGGAATACACCACCGTCTTGCAGCAGTTGTATCGCCGTTACCCGGCTCTTTATCGCTGGGATTCGCGTCCCGACGGTTTCCGCTGGTTGGACTGCGACAACGCCGAGCGCTGCCTCTTGAGCTGGATGCGCCAGGGTGAGGAAAACGACGCCCGTCTGGTCTTCGTCCTCAATTTGACGGCTGAGGTCAAGGAATACGCCATCCCGGTTCCTTTCGCCGAGAGCTGCAAAGTGGTGGTCAACGGCGACGCTCGCCGCTTCGGCGGTAGCGGCGTGGAGATGGTGGAGCAGACCTTGACTCCAGTGGACGGAAATTTGACCGTCCATATCGGCCCCCTTTGCGCCCTCATCCTCGAAGTCGCTCCTCCGCCTCCCCCGGCTGAGGAAACGGCGGCACTCAATGCTAAAAAGCGAGCGGTCCGCAGCAAAAATCAATAAGCACCTAAAAAAGAGACCCGGACGTAAGTCCGGGTCTCTTTTTTTTGGCCGGCCTGGTTAGCCGCCTTCGGCGAGCCTCTTTTCGGCACGGTTCTGGCGGGCTTTGAAGAACATGGCGTAGCGGATGAGGGAAGCGCGGTCTTTGTCGGAGATATCGGCGTCGAATTCAACCTCGGTAATGTACTGGCGACGGCCGCTGGAGCTGTCCTCGACACTGGAAAGGGCTTTGCCCTTGGTGTTGATCTCCGAGCCGTTGGGGATTTCCACTTCCATGAGCAGTTGAGTGGCTTTGGGGATGGGCAGATTGGTGATCAGGAAAAGTCCATTATTGGTCACGCTGTGGGTTTTGGCGACTTGAGTGTGGGCGGTGGACATGGCGCGAAACTCGACGGCGATATTGACCTCGATTTTGAAGTCGTCGTCGCGCGGAGGGAAAGTGAGTTCTTCGACATCTTTCTCCTTGGGAGGATACATGACGTCGAAGTCGCGATCGCGGGCTCCCATGACAAAACCTTTGTAAGAGACCAGGTTGTCGTCGATAAGGGTGGAAACGGTCACTTCCTGACCGTCGCCAACCCGCATCGGCTTGCGCTCGCTGCCGGGAATCTGCAGGACCACGCGCTTTTTATGCACTTCCTGTACCTGCACGAAGTAGGCTTCATAGGCGCCGTTGTTGCCGACCTGCATCTCGACTTCGACCTCTTGCCGAGGCTGAAGCTTGAATTGCACTTTTTTGGACTTACTGGGAAAAATACCACCCACTGAAAGGCCCTCCTCGATCCCGAGACCCCCCTTTTCTGGGTTTATCCCGGAACCCTGTAGAACTGTCTCAAAGGCTCGGTGTTAGTCGAGGGCGTTCCTTTTCCTGTCGGACTGGTCAAATTCGCCCAATTCCTGATCCTACTTTGGGGCGAAGGCCTGGGTCGGTTGCGCCGAGAAGCACAGGGACGATGGGCGCGATGAGGGATAGGCTGGTGAAAGGGCTGGCCGCTCCGCTCTGTCCGACCACGCTGGCCTTGATGCGCATCGTCTTTGCCGCGCTCGGGGTGGCGGCCCTGTCTATGGCCTTACAGGAGAGCCAATGGTTGGGAGGGCCGGAAATCTACCGGCCCCACCTGTGGATGGATTGGCTGGCAGGCCGCTCCCCCGAGACCGTGCGCATCTTTCTATGTCTGGGCATCTTCTTGGGGATGACCAGCATGCTCGGGTTGGTAACGCCGATTTCCTTGCTCGGGCTCTGGTTGGTTTTGCTTAACTTGCGCAATCATCTGGCCTGGGCTGATAGCGAAGGGGGCCTGCAGGTGGTGCAGTGCGCTCTGCTGTGCCTGCTCTGGACACCCTGCGGTCTGAAATGGTCGTTGGATTCCCGTTTCGGTTGGTGCTGTAAGCAGAGTCTCTGGGGTGGACCGATCCGGGTCCTTCAGCTTTTGCAAATAATAATTTATGTGGAGAGTGGCGTTTACAAGCTCATGGGGATCAACTGGTGGGACGGCAGCGCCCTGCTGCGCGTCACCCAGAACCTGAACTTTAGCCGGTTGGCCGGGTGGTTTCAGGCTCCGGGACCCCTGGTGGCGGGGGTCATGAGCCTGGCCACCTGGATCGTGCTTCTTTGGGAACTCGCCTTTCCGCTTTTGTTGCTGTGGCGACCGAGCCGCCGCCTGGCCATCGGCATAGGCCTGGTTATGCATCTTAGTCTATGGCTATTTTTCGACGTGGGGCTCTATCCACCGGCCATGCTGGCTCTCTATTTAACTTATCTACCAGGCCGCTCGATTGTGGCCGGCGCGCCGCCTTCCCGGTGGAAAAAGGGCTGGGTGGGGTTGCATGCCGCCATGCTTGTTTGGGCGGTTTTGCCGGTGCATCGTGTTTACCCGAAGGATCCAGCCCTGTGTTCGCCCGTTCCCGGTTTGGCCAGCCTGGAATCGGCCGCCTATCGGATCCGGCAAAGTTTGCTGAACTTCATGCCTATCAGGGTTTTTCAGAGGCTTGTGGATAATTTGGGGCTCAACCACCGATACAATACCTTTTCTCCTACGCCGGCCAACCTCAGCGTGTTTTTTCGCCTGCGCGACGAGCATGGAGCGCTGCTGTGGAGCGACGCGCCCGCGGAAGGCGTCCGGTATTCCCTGACGGTGGTGCTGGTGCGCACGCTGGCCACCACCGCTCCCCAGGCGTTACCGCTTTACTTCCAAAAGGTATCGGCCAATCTGGGGATGCGAGAGGGACTGGTGCTGGAGGAGTGGATTGTGGAGCTGGGCCAGCCGGCTTCCGCGCAGGTGCTTAACCAGAGTTGGAGCTGGAGGCCGGCCCCGAGGTGAGCGGTTCTCGCACTCACTTCCCCAGTCTCGATGCGATTCGGACCTTCGCCTGCTTTTTTCCGATTTCCACTCACTTGCTCTGGGAGATCACGGAGCAGCGGCTGGCCGGTCTGCCCTGGCTGGAGGGCTTGCCGATGGGGGTGCTGGCCTTTCTCTTCGGCAACGGCATCTTTGGGGTGCGGCTGTTTATGGCCATGAGCGGGTTCCTGATCACCTATCTCATGTTGCGCGAGCTCAAGGGCACGGGACGTTTCTCTCTGCGCAACTTTTATGTCCGCCGTATCCTGCGGATCTGGCCGGCTTATTTCATCGTGCTGGGCTATATGTTCTGGCTCTTTCCCGGTCACCTGCACGAGCGTCTCTGGCCCTACTTGCTTTTTCTACCCAACTTCGAATTGCTGCGCCTGACCCACACTCCGGGACTCTACTCCAACTCCCAACTGTCGTTGCTCTGGTCGGTGGGTATCGAGGAGCAATTTTATCTGATCTGGCCCCTGGTTTTTGTCTTTTTCGGAGTCGCCGGCCTGCGCTGGGGAGGCGTGCTCTTCTGGTTGGTGGCCTGGGCTTCGCAATTCTATTTCTGGAATGACGTGGTGACCTGGAGCAACCACACTGTGCCCTGTTTTCTCTATATTTCTAGCGGCACTTTACTGGGCTGTGCTTACCATGCCTGTCCCGAGGGGTTCGAGCGGCCGTTACGCGCCCTGGGTTACGGCCGGGTGGTGGGATTGACGCTGGCTTTCTTCGTTTTCATGTTCGGTCTGGGCTACCTGTCTCTGGCTCACCACGTCTGGCTGCCGATTTACGGGCCGTTTACCGCCTTCTTTTGCTGCTGGCTGATGATTTCTCAAATCGTTTACCAGGGTCATCGTTTCAGTAGCGACCGGATCAAGCCCATGGTAAATTTTTCCAAGTATACCTACGGCCTCTATATGTATCACCGCATCGTGCAATGGTGGTTGGTGCAGTTATTCGGCCGCCTGGGATTTGATTTCGCCAGTCTTTCGACTCTGCTGATGGTCAATGGTTGCACGCTAATCCTGGCATGTCTGGCCAGCTATCTCAGCTTTCATACCGTGGAAGGCTACTTCATGAGCAAGAAACACCTGTTTTCGCCATTCTCCAGGCCCAAAGGTCAGGTTTGACAAGCGGGCCCGCAGGAGATAAACTTCCCGACTTGGGTTGCCTCGCAATCCCTGGGAACCGAACTTGGAGTGAATTGTGCCGAATTACAGCGAACATTACCTGGAAAATTACTACGACGACCACGAGTTCTTTGATCCGCAGTGCCGCGATCGCCGCATCCGTGAAGTTAACATGCGCACCAAGCGCTGCCTGACCTGTCCGGGTCTCAAGGCCTGTCAGAATTATCCCGAGTTCTGGCTGCAGGGACTCGAAGGACGTGAGGTTCTCAACGAGGCCCTGACTCGCTGATGCGGGTCAGCAAAGTCCCCTATCACAGCCAGGTCCTGAGCAAGCAGATGCCCGTAGCCATCTACGGGCATTTTGGCGTTCCCGTGATGGTCTTTCCCACCGCCGACCAGGACTTCGAAGAATATGAGCGCCAGGGCATGATCGAGACGCTTGAGCCCTTCATTCAGCAGGGAATGGTCAAGCTTTTCTGCGTTTCGGCCATCAACCGGGAGAGTTGGATGAATCGCCGGATCTCTCCGGCCGAGCGGGCTTACCGTCAGGCGCTCTATGACCGCCATGTGAGCGAGGAGTTGGTCTCGTTAATCTACCACGATTGCCGCGGCAAGCTGCCGATTGCCACCGTCGGCTCCAGCTTCGGCGCTTATCATGCGGCCAATACATTGATCAAGCATCCGGACCTCTTTCGCTGGTGCATCGCCATGAGCGGTATCTACGATATGAGCAGTTACTTCGATGGGCACTACGATCAGAATTGCCTGGAGAACAATCCCTGCGACTACCTGGCCCGGCTTCAGGGCAAGCCTATCCAGGAACTCAATCAGTGCAGTATCAACGTAATCTGCGGCCAGGGGCCGTGGGAGCGGGTGGAGTGGTCGCGCCAATTGCCGCAGGCATTGGCGCGCCGGGGTATCGAGCATAACTTCGATCTCTGGGGTCATGATGTGGCTCACGACTGGCCCTGGTGGAAAATTCAGCTCAGCCTCTATTTTCCCCGTCTTTTCAGCTGATGACCCAGCATCTGGAGCAAGAGCTCAAGTATCAGATCGCCGGCCCGGCTGAGTTTGAGAAAGTGTTGCAGTTTCTGGGTCCCGCCGGCGAAGTGCTGGAGCAGTGTAATCATTACTTTTCTGATCGTCCCGAGCGGCCCTCGCCGGATTGGTCGCTGCGCGTGCGTCAGGAGAATGAACTTTATGAGTTGACGTTCAAGCTGGGCAAGCAGCAGAGTCAGGGGTATTTCCAGTCCACCGAAGTGGAGTGTCCGATCGATTCGCAACAGGTGGAAGAGTTGCTGAATCAGCCGATTTGGAGCGAATCGCTGTGGGAGTTGCCGCCGTTGGAGCGGTTGCGCCGGGAGTTTGGCGTGGAGCGACTGGTGTTACTGGGTTCGCTGCGCAATCAGCGCCACTGCTGTCCGCAGCCGGCCGGTTGGACGGCGGAGCTGGATATCACCTGGTTCCCCGGGGGGCGGACCGACTACGAATTGGAAATTGAAACGGCCGAGGTGGCCGCGGTGGAGCAGGCGCTGCAGCCGATCGAACAGTATTTGATCCGCCAGACCAAGACCAAATTCCGCCGTTTCCTAGAAGCCCTGCACCTCGATCACTAACGGCAGGTGATCGGAAGGCTCGCTTTCGCCGGGTAGGAACTGTCCGGGAGTGAGAGCGGGCATGGGCAAAGCACGCACGTCCAGTCCGTAGGAATAGAGCACGAAATCGATGCGCCGGCCCTGACCCTGCTTGACGAAGGTCTCATTGGGCGCCACCCCCAGGAAAGCATCGGTCAGTCCGGCTTGAAAGCAGCGTTGCATGATCGGATCGCTGCTTTCGCAGTTGAAATCGCCGCACACGATGCTCGGCCCCTTCAGCAGTGACAGCAGTTCTTGGACTTGCCCCATCCCGTAGCCTGGTCGAACGGCCGGAGGGTCCCATTTGAGATGAGTGGTGGCCACGGTCAGCCCGGGCAGGTGAAGGAGCAGCGCGCCGTGACCCGATCCGTCCTGATAAGGATGTTCCGTCCAGCTCGCGGGACCCGGGTGGTCGACCAGGATGGCGCAACCGTCCGGCTTGCCATCGCCCTTCTGGAAGAAGCGCCCGGGTCGGTCAAGGGTTTTGAACAGGTCGGCCTCGGCTTCTTGCAGGCAGAGTAAGTCCGCCTGAAGTCCGTGGATGCGCTTGAGCAAGGCGAGTCGGCGCGCGGTCGGCTCCACGGCGGCCGGCGGGCAGCCCCGATAGAAATCGGGACGCACATAGGCGTTGGCCAACACGTTGTAGCTGGCCAGCCGGATCACCCCATCAAGTCGAGGTTGCGGCCGAGATAGCGGGCATTGCGCAACTTGTCCATGACTTCTTTGGGAAGTTTGACCTTGACTCCGCAGTGGGGGCAGCGCGGAATTTTTTCAAAATCCTCCAGGCCCCACTCGGGTAAAAGCTTGCGGCAGTCGGGGCAGGCCATGCGCTGCTCGGGTTGTATGCGTCCCAGTTCCATATTTTTCGACTTCTCACCCCAATCGACAAACCCTGGGTGTAGAATTGGCCTGGCGGGGGAAAGACTGGGTTTTAGCCATCCATAGATGTGGAAGAAAGTTCAAGTTTAGCCGGGGCCCCGGGTTTGTAGGCCCCACCTGAGGACGATACGATGAAGCGACATTCTGGTATTTGGGTGCTGTTGCTGGGTGCTTTTACGCTGGCCTGCCTGTTTATGATTTGGGACCCGCGCGGGAATAAACTGAAGCTGCGGCTGGGTCTGGACCTGAAATCGGGTTCGCATATCGCCGTGCGTCTGGTGGAAGCCCCCAATCCTTTGACGGGGGAGACCGTCAAGATTACCCAGCGCGTCCAGGAACAGGCCGTGCTCGTCTTTCAGAAGCGTCTGAACCCGGATGGCACCAAAGAAATCGTGGTCACTCCCGAACCTCCCGACCGTTTGATCGTGGAGATTCCCGAAGAGACCGATTTGCAGAAGGCGGAAGACCTGGTTCGTCAGGCAGCTCGCCTGGAGATCAAGGAACCCCGTTTTGACCCGGTGACCAAGGAGACCACCTGGAAAACCGCCATGGACGGCACCGGCATCACCGGGGCTCACGCCCAGCCGTCCACGGACGGGCAGACCTGGGAAGTGGTGTTCAATTTGAACCGGACCGCTTCCAAGCAATTCGGGGAGCTTACCCGCCGCCTGGTCGGCCGCCAGATGGGAATCTACTTCGACGGCCGTGAGGTGATGTCGGCCAACGTGGAAGAACCGATTACCGGAGGTTCCTGCCGCATCACCAAGATCCACGGCGGCCCTGACCCCTTCCATGAGGGGAAAACTCGCACGGCCGTGGAGGAAGCCACGGACCTGGCCAACCTGCTCAGCGCCGGTTCGCTACCCGTGGACGTGAAAATCCTCGAATCTTACACGGTCAGCCCCACCCTGGGTGCTCAGTCGCTACAGTACAGCCTGACGGCCGGAGCCATGGGCCTCGGCTTCGTCTGTCTCTACATGATCGGTTACTACAAGCTGCCCGGATTTACGGCCAGCGTGGCGCTGGTCATCTACACGGTGATCTGCCTGGCCAGCATGAATATTCCGGGGCTCGAGTTCGTGTTAACCCTGCCCGGCATCGCGGGCTTCATCCTCTCGATCGGTATGGCGGTGGACGCCAACGTGCTCATCTTCGAGCGTCTCAAAGAAGAACTCTGGGAAGGCAAACCGGTGGCCCAGGCCATCAGCATCGGCTTTGAGAAAGCCTGGCCTTCGATCCTGGACGGCCACGTGACCACCGGCTTCGGCGCCTTCATTCTGTATATTTTCGGGTCGGCCACCATCCGCGGTTTCGGACTGACGCTGCTGGTCGGCACGATTTGGAGTCTGATCACGGCCACGATGTTCACGCGCACTCTGATCGACTTCGCTTTCTATAATCTCAAAGTTCAAGACCGAAAGACGTTTGGAGCCTAGCATGTTCAATCTCGCACCGCTTTCCTGGGTTGGCCTGGTCTGCTGGATCATCGGGCTCACCATGGCTGTCATCTGGGGCCGTTCGTTCCGTCACAGGCAGCGGAACCTCATGGGCAACATGGGCATCTACTTCGGCATTTCGGCCTTAATGCTGGTGCTGGCCATAGGTTCTCTGGCCGTCAAAGGCTTGAACTTTGGTCTGGATTTCACCGGCGGCACCATTTTGGAGCTCGGTTCCCCGAAGATGGTCACCACCGATGAGGTGCAGAAAGCTTTGGAAGATTTCAAGGCGCCCGAACTGGGCGATCGCATGGTCCAGGTCGGTGCCAATATGCAGACCGATGAAGAAGGCAAGCAGTACCAACGCATTGTGGTGCGCGTGACGCGCGCCCAGGCCACCGCCGAAGGCGGTAAGCAGTTGGAGAACAAGGAGCCGGCGGCGCTGGAGCAGCACCTGGCCAGCAAGCTTGGCGACCTGAAGCAGTTGGGAACGGCCAGCATCGGGCCCACCATCACCGGCGAACTCCGCTACCACGCTTTTCTGGCCATGGGCGTGGCCATGCTCGTGCAAGGGCTATACATCTTTCTGCGCTTCGGTATGCAATGGCGCTACGGCATCGCCGCCAACGTGGCCATCTTACACGACGTGATCATCATGGTCGGCCTCTTCTCGCTGGCCGGGCGCCAGCTCGACTCGCCTTTCGTGGCCGCTCTGCTGACGGTGGCGGGCTACTCCGTGATGGACTCGGTGGTTATTTTCGACCGTATCCGCGAGAATGATCAGTTCTATGGAGGCAAAAAGCCTTTCCCGGAAATCGTCAACATTTCGGTCAATCAGACCATGTCGCGCTCGGTTAACACCACCCTGACGGTGTTGATCACCCTGGTGGCCATCTACTTCTTTGGCGGCAGCACCCTGCAGAATTTCGCTTACGCGCTGCTGGTGGGCATTACCGCAGGTGCTTACTCCTCCGTATTCATCGCCGCTCCCACGCTGGTCATCATCGACAAATATTTCAAAAGCGCTCCCAAGGCGACCGTCAGCTACTCGACAGCGGTCGCGCCGGCTGAAGTCGACCCCGTTTATCGGGAAACCGGCACGGACGACGGACCCAAACGCCGCCGCAGCCGCGGCCAGCGCCGCCGCCTGTAGTGAGTTCGCTCGGGGTTACGGTGGCCGGGCGCTATCGCCTGGACGCTCTGCTGGGCAAGGGGAATCTAGGCAATGTCTATCTAGCGCACGATCTGCAAGCCCAACAAAAAGTGACCTTGAAACTGGCCCACTCGGTGGATCAGGCCAACAGCCGCTCGCTGTCGGTGCGTTTTCGCCGCGAATTGGAGCTGGGCCAGAAGTTGCGCCATCCGGCCATCGTGCGCCCGCTGGACGCGGGCGAATTTCTGGGCAGTCCCTTTTTGGTGTGTGAGCATGTCGATGGCCTCTCCTTACTGGATTGGTTCGAGGCTCAGAGCCGCAACTACGAGTTGTTGGCCGGCGTGCTGGAAACCGTGCTGGAAGCGCTCTCACTGGCCCATTCCCACAAGGTACCGCACCGCGCTCTCAAGCCCGATCACATCCTGGTGGACGGCCAGGGCCAGCCGATGGTTTTGGATTTCGGTCTGTCGGCACGCCTGGACGATCAGATCGGGCGTTCGCCGCTGGCGCTGGCTTACCTGAGCCCCGAGCAAATTCTGGGCGAGCGCGGTGACGGGCGCAGCGATCTTTATGCCCTGGGCGCTATTCTCTATCACCTGGCCGCCGGCGGGCCGCCGTTTTTGGCCCCCACCAACGCGCAGATGCTGCTCAGCCATTTGCATCAGCAGCCGGTTCCGCTCTCCAACCTGCCCCGCTCGGTGCCCACCTGGCTGGATCGCCTGGTGAGGCGACTGCTTTCCAAGCATGCCAACGATCGGCCCACCAGCGCTCAAGATGTGCTTTCGCTGGTGCGGCGCCGGCCCAGTCGCGGCCCCAATGTGCCGCACGTGCTCGCGCCTCTGCTGGGACGCGAGAGCGAAATGCAGATTCTCGGTGGCTTTCTTGGCCATCTGACCATGGGCGAAGGCAACTGTCTCTGGCTGTGGGGGGAGAGCGGGGTGGGCAAAGGCCATTTGCTCCAGCATATGCGCCGCCAGGCGGGGCGCGAGGTCGAATGGGTAGAGCTGGAGCCCGGAGAAGCCCGCCCTTTGCACTGGGTGGATTGGGTGCAGCACCCGGCCCTGCGTTTTTATCCCGACGCCACGCGATTGCAGGAATGGTCCCAGCAACGCCCACGTATCTGCGTGATTCAAGGCTTTGAGCAGTCCGACGACAGCCTCTGGGGTTTGCTGGCCGATTGGTCGGATACGGCCCGGCGCACGCCCTTGCTGCTCATTCTGGTCAGTCAAAATGCCCCTCGCGAAACTTTCCGGCCTCGCCTGACCGGCGAACTTCAGGTTCAGGGACTCTCGCGTGAATCGTGCGCCCGCCTCATCGAAGAGCGCCTGTGGTCGCCGCCGCCTCCGGAAGCGGCCACCTGGCTGCATCGCATCAGCGGTGGCAATCCCCTCTTTCTGGGACTGCTGCTGGAGAAAGTGGAAGGCACCTATCTGGCCGTGGACGGTCCCTCGGCCCGCTGGACGGCTCCACCCTCCCAGTTGGAAGTGGATTTGCAGGCCTGGCTGACGCGGGAGCTCAAGGACCTGGGCGATTCGGCCTCGGAGTTCCTGGCCTTGGCCTCGATAATCGGCGTGCGCTTTCCCTACAATCTGGTCAAGTCGCTGTATTTAGGCGAGGAAGCGCAATTGGAGCAACTGCTGGACCAGTTAGTACGGCTGGGCTGGGTGCAGGAAAGTTGGGAAGCGGGCGTGGCCAGCCACCGCTTCACGCACCGGGCCCGCTGGCAGGCGGCCCACGCCCTGGTGGACAGGCGCCGCATGAAACGCCTGGCCGGCCTGGTGGGCGCGTTTTTGGAATTTCCCCAGTCGGGATCACCCGATTGGCAACGCGCCGCCGATTACTACGAATCGGCCGGTGACACGCGCTCCTGGTTGCGGACTTTGACGCAGTGCCTGCTGCTGGCCTGCGAGGCCGAAGAGTGGGAGCTGGCTCGCGGCTGGATGAAACGCTGCCAGAAACCGGCCGCCTCGGTGGTGGAACGCATTTTCCCCGGTCCCTGGTACCACTTTGGCTGGGCGGGACTCAGTCCGGCCTCGGGACCACGCCATTTTTTGGCGACCTTGCTGGCCTCCCAAGGACGGGCGGAGGAGGCGTTGTGGTATCTGCAGTTGTCCTTGGAGGATGACCTGGAAGACGACCCGCCGCGCTGGGTGGAGAATCTTCTGCTCCGGGTGGTCTTTCAATTGCGCGGATGGATCCATGGCTCCCGTCCGCTGCCCGAACTCTTGCAGGAAGCGCGCCAGGTGGCCCAACAGAGTGGCTTTGAGCAGGGTGAGGCCCTGGCTTCGGCTCTGGCCCTGCGTTTGAGCCCGGGCAAGTCGGGACGGCCGGTCGGAACTCCGGCGGGTTGGACGGAATTGGAGGGACGATGAGACTTTCGCTTCTCTTGCTGTTGCTGTTGACCACACTGGCCTGGGCCAAACCGGTGCGCGACGGACACGTCGAGGTGGAACTGGTGGCCCAACCCGGCTCTCCGGTGGCCGGTCAGGCGCTGGAACTGGGAGTTCACTTCAAGATGGACGAGCATTGGCACGTCTATTGGAAGAACCCGGGAGCCACCGGCTATCCGCCCAAGTTTACCTGGCATCTGCCCAAGGGTTGGACGGCCGGTGAAATCGCCTGGCCGGTGCCGCAACGCCTGGTGATCGCCGACCTGCAGCAGTTCGTCTATGAGAAAGAGGTCTTGCTGACCACCAGGGTTTCCGTTCCTTCGGACTATAAAGGGGAAGCAGTCGAACTGAGCGCTGACGTCGACTGGCTGGCTTGTTCCGAAAGTTGTATTCCGGGTAAGGCTAAAGTCGCCTTGCATTTGCCTGAAGCAGCTGTTCCCACCGCACTTTTTGAGAAAGCCGCCAGTGAGCTGCCTGAAACGACCGGCAATATCACCCTGCGTTCCTGGCGTCTGGGGCCCCAGAAGGCGTTCCTGGAGTATCCGGGGGATGCGGGTGATAAGGCAGATTTTTTCGCCAACAGCAGTGAAGCCAACTTCGACAGCGCTCCCATATGGCAGGCCGGCAAAGGGCTGGAGATCCCGGTCCACGAGAAGGATGAGCGTCTGCAGGGAGTGCTGGCCATCGAGCAGGGCGGTCAGCGCAGGGGCCTGCTGATAGACGTTGCCATCGACGGCAAGGCCCCCGAGAAGCCCCTGAGTTCGGCTGCCCCCCTGGCTCCAGTGGCCGCGGGAGTCAGCTTTTGGAGCGCCATTCTGGGCGGTTTCCTGGCCGGCATGATTTTGAACCTGATGCCCTGTGTTTTCCCGGTGCTGAGTTTGAAGGCTCTCAGTCTGGTCCGGCATAACCAGGAGGGCTCCAGAGCCCAGTGGATGCAGGGCTGGGTCTACACCGCCGGCGTCCTGGTTTCCATCTGGGCCATCGCCGCTCCCTTGCTGCTGGTCACCAGCGGGACCCGCAGTCTGGGCTGGGGTTACCAGATGCAATCGCCCCTTTTTGTAACTTTGCTGGCCTCGCTCTTTTTAGGTATCGCGCTCAACCTTTTTGGATTGTTTGAAGTGGGGGAGGGGCTGACCAGGCTGGGCTCTTTGGCGGAGGGCAAGGAGGGCTACTCAGAATCTTTCTGGAGCGGCATTGTGGCCACCGTTTCGGCCACTCCCTGCACCGGACCGTTCATGGGGGCAGTGCTCGGTTACGCCGTCACCCAGCCGGCGCCGGTGGCTTTTCTGGTCTTTACCGTGCTCGGTCTGGGCATTGCCTTCCCCTATTTGCTTTTATGCGGCGTGCCGGCCACCCGGCGCTGGCTGCCCCGGCCCGGGGCCTGGATGGAGAGTTTCAAGCTGGCTATGGGGTTCCCCATGTTGGGTGCCATGGTCTGGTTCGTCTACATCCTGGCCAATCTGCTCTCGGCCGAGGGCCTGGGGCTGGTGATGGGAGGACTGGTGGCCATGTCGCTGGGGGCCTGGATTTTTGGGCGCTGGGGCTACAGTCCCGAATCTTCGGTTCGTCTCAAGGGTAAGCTGGCTGCCGCGGTGATTGGCCTGGCCGGAGTGGGCACGGCCGCGGCGGTGGCTCATTCCCCCGAATACAGCCATACCGCTCACGTTCAGGTGGCTCATTCCGAGAACGGACTGACCTGGGAACCCTTCACTCCGGAGAAGCTCGAGGGCTACCGTAAAGAGGGTAAGCCCGTCTTTATCGACTTCACGGCCGCCTGGTGTATTAACTGCAAGGTCAATGAAAGATTGACCCTGGCGGATGCATCCGTCATTCAAGCTTTTCAAGACGGCAAGGTGGTGACTCTCAAAGCCGATTGGACCCAGCGCGACGAGACCATCGGCAAATTCCTGGCCACCTTCGGCCGCACCGGCGTGCCTTTTTACGTCTATTACCCGCCCAACGGGGAGCCTCGTCCGTTGCCTGAGGCGATTACCCCGGCCATCGTAAAAACGGCTCTGATCCCTTAGGCAATTCTCACATCCGTTCGAGAGAAGTCCTGACCTTTAAAGAGGAGCGGCTCATCGAGAGCCTTGGACAAAGCGTAGGCAAAGCAGTCGCCGAAGTTGAGGGCGGCGGGATGTCGGCCTTTGCCGTAGTCTAAGAAGGCCTGGCGGGCCAGATAGGCCTGTTCGACCGTGATGGGTTCCAAAGCGATTCCGGCGCGTCGCAGGAAAGACTCGATTTGACGTGAGGCATCGGCACCCAACTGTTTCTCCGTGACCATGAACAGCTCAAGAAAGCTGGCTACGCTCAGTGAGCACTTGGGAGCAAGGTTGATTCGTCGGATGAAATCGTCACGCTCTGGTTCGCCGTAGAAAATGGCTACCAGAGCGGAAGTGTCCAGAATCAATGGGGAAGACCGTTCTCGTCATAGAGCAGGGAGCCATGATCCACATAGGTTCCCGGGCAGTGCTTCGCAATTCGCCCTGCAATGAGTTGTAATTCTTCCAAGCTGGCCCGACCCTTCTGGCGCTGAATTTGTTCGTAGCGCTGGCGCAGAGCTTCGGTGACAACTCGAGTCAGACTCTCTCCGGTGCATTGGGCGATGGCTACGGCCAACCGATGGGCCTCGGGGTCTTTCACATTGAGCGTCATACGATCGGTTTTCTGTAAAAGTAGCAATTTTTCCTCCCTGGAGGAACTAACTCAAGACCGCCATCGTCCCTAAAGAAACCCCGAATTGCTCGTGGGCGCCGAGTTGGGCGCGGGCCTGGGAGGGCTCGAGGCGGCCGGCCAGCACTTCGCGGTAGATACGCAGCACGGCCCGCGCTTCCTGGTGGGATTCGCGCACGAACTCGAGGCGGAAGCGGCGCACGCCCAGTTGCAGCAGGCGGGGGATGAGGCTTACGCAGCTCTGGGCGGCGCCGTTGAAAACGGTGTTGCGGCAGCCCACGTCGACGATAACCGGATGGCGGATGTGTTTGCGATCTTCCAGTTCGACCAGGTGTTTTTCGCAGGGGCGGCCGCAGTCCCGGTAGTCGTGGCCGTTGCTCAACAGGTGCGAGTAGACGCAGTGCTCGGTGTGGAAGGTCGAGATGTGGTGATGCACGGTGACGGCCAGACGCGAGGCGGGGAAGTGTTCCAGCAACTTTTCCAGTTGGATCTGATCGAGGTCATGGGCGGCCGTAACGGTGTCCAAACCGAGCCCGATGAGTTCAGCGGCGGTGATGGAGTTGGTCACGTTCAGGGAGAAATCGCCGTGGACCTGGCCGGGTCGATGTTGGGCAAAGCCCACCACGGCCCCCCAGTGGCGCGCCAACACCCAGTCCGGCTGGAGAGCGCGCAGGCGGCGATCGTAACCTTCTTCGCCCGGTTTTTGCACGCGCACGGTGGCCAGCCCCACTTGCAAACCTGCCTCACGAGCTCGGGCCACCGCTCCGTTGAGACCGATCAGCTCCATCCAATCCAGGGTCACACCCGGGCAACCTTCGGCGATGGCGGCTTCCAATTGCTCGGGGGTGCGGCACAATGGCTCCAGGACCACCGGTCCCTCCCGCGGCTCCACCCGGCGGCGCGGCCGACTGGTGTTGACCGTCGCTTTCTTGCCCAGGGCCAGCAGTTGCGGTTGCAAGCAGTCGCGCAGTTGCTGGCGCAGATGTTTGAGTGAGGACACGGGCAGAAAAAGTCCCGCTTCCAGAGCGGAGGCGTCGACAGCTTCCAATTCAAAAGAACTGTCCCCCCAGCCGCCCAATTTATCCGCCAGGCGGTCCCGATCCAGACCAGCGGCACGGGCCGGCTGGAGAACCTCCTGGCTGGTTACGCTGGCCTCCCCGTTCCCCCAGCGTGCCGTCACCTGCAGCGGTTCTCCCGGCCGCCCCGACACCCACAGGCGTAGCGGCCAGCGCTGCCGGGCCGCTTTGGCCTGGCGTTCGCGGGTGACCCGGGGCGAACTGGTGACCCACACCTGATCGCCAACATGGACCCGGCGCAACTGCGGTCCGGGATTGCCGAACTGCAGCACCAACTGGTCTTGTTGGCGGGAAACCCCGAAAATCGGCCCGCCTTGCTCCTGGTCCTGATCCACCAGGCGTGGCTCGCGGAAGACCACGCCCATGCCCGGCTCCGGCTGAAAGTCGCCGTGAGGGCGGATGGTGACGCGCGGCGGACTGACCTGCATCACCTGTCCGAGCAGAATGCCGCGATGGCGGGGGGTGCGGCCTTCCACCAGGACCTGGTGGTCACTGCCGAAGAAAAAGCCCGCTCCCATGCCGCGCGAGTAGGCCAGTTGCAGGCTCTCCAGGCGTTGGGCGCGCACTTCGTCAGGCACCCGGTCGAGCCAGGCGCGCACCGCCCGCACGGCGTGGAAGACGTAGTCGGCGTCTTTCTGACGGCCCTCGATCTTGAGCGTATGCACGCCCAGCTTCACCAGTTGTTCAATGGCTTCGTAGCCGCCCAAATCTTGAGGGCTGAGCAGGTAGGCCCGGTCGCCCAGGGGTTTGAGCTGGCCATCTACCACCAGGTCGTAGGGATGGCGGCAGGCCTGAGCGCACTGCCCGCGATTGGCCGAGCGTCCGCCCCAGGCCTCGCTGCTCAGGCACTGCCCGCTCCAGGACATGCACAGAGCGCCGGCGATGAAGACCTCCATTTCCACGCCGGTGCCGGCTCCCGCAAACTTCTCGATCTCTTGCAGAGAGAGCTCCCGGGGCAACACCACCCGGGTGACGCCCCAGGATTTGGCCAGTTGAGCTCCTTCCGGACTGGAGATGGTCATCTGGGTGCTGGCATGCACTTCCAGTTCCGGACAGATTTCCCGGGCCAGCAGGCAGACGGCCGGGTCCTGCACGATGAGAGCGTCCACGCCGGCTTGGGCGGCCGCCCGGATGATTCGCTCCACCGCCGCCAATTCGCTCTCGAAGACCAGCACGTTCAGAGTCAGATAGGCGCGTGCCCGGGCGGCGTGAATTTGCTCCACCACCTCCGAGAGGCCGTCCAGGGGAAAATTGTTGGCGCGAGCGCGCGCGTTGAAGCCTTCGTCCAGGCCGAAATAGCAGGCGTCGGCACCGGCCTTGAGGGCCGCCTCCAGAGCTTCGCGACTGCCGGCCGGGGCCAGGATTTCTGGGCGATGCATGCTCATATCTTAGCTTGAAGCCGGTAACCCCCTCTTCGGTATTCCAGGGGGCGCGTTAGCCCCCCCACTTTAAAGGTTTTCCTTAGCAACCAGGAGGTGAAGAAAATTCACGGAACACACTTTCGAATGTCTTCTACCGTAGACCCGATTCTGCGACTGCTGGAAGTGACCCGGTCCATCACCGGGGTGCTCGACCTGGACCAGCTTTTGCAGCACATCCTCAACCAGGCCGTGGAAATGATGAAGGCCGAGCGCGGCTATCTCCTGTTGCTCGACCCGGATACCACTTTGCCGATGGACCGGCGTCTGCAGGTGCGCGCTGCCTATCGCCTGGGTGCGGAAGAACTGTTGGAGGATGATTTCTCGCTGTCGCGCACGGCCATCCTCAAAGTGCTCGAGGGGGGAAGTACGCATCACAGTCAGGATGCGCTACGCGAGCCCAATCCTTCTCACAGCGTGGAAATGTTCGGCTTGCGTTCCATTTTGTGCGAGCCCCTGATCGTGCAGGATCGCATGCAGGGCGTGCTCTACCTGGACAGCCGCATTATCAATCGATTCAGTCCCTGGTGCCGGGAAGTCCTACCCTCGTTGGCCTCGCAGGCAGCCATCTGTATCGAGAACGCCAAACTGCTAAGCCAGCGCGAGGAAGCCATGCGCGCCCAATATCACGATCAGATGCGGGCCTTAGAAATGGAAGCCTGGAAGAACGCGATGGCCGCCTTTGTGTCCATCGCCTCCCATGATCTCAAAGGACCGCTGACCGTGCTTCAGAACGGGCTGGCTTTGCTGAACCGGCGCCCCCAGAATCCACCTCCCCCGGATCTTCTCAAAGACATGGAAGTTTCGCTGCTGCGCGCCCGCCGTCTGGTGGAAGACTACCTGGACGCGGCCGCATTGCAACAGGGCCAATCCCTATCGCTTCGTTGGGAACAACTCGATCTTCACCAACTGGTGCAGCGCGAATTGACTCAAGTCGAAGCCAACCTGCACGTCAAAAAGCGCGATCTCTATCGCTTTATCAATGCTGTTCCTCCGGACACCCTGGTGCACTCCGATGAAATGCGCCTGCGCCAGGTGCTCGCTAATCTCTTGGAAAACGCGGTCAAATACGGTCGTGGCACCATTTCCGTGCGCCTGCATCCAGGCCAGGGGGAAGGCGAGCGGGCCTGGGTCGAGGTCAGCGACGAGGGGCCGGGGATTCCCCTGGAGAGCCAGGACCGCCTGTTCGACCGCTACTTCCGCGCCGAACCGAATTCATCGGTGCGGGGCACGGGGCTGGGGCTATGGATCGTTCGGCAGGTTGTGGAGGCTCTGGGGGGCGAGGTGGCTGTCTCCAGCCAGCCCAACCAGGGCGCCCGTTTCTCCTTCTCGGTTGAGACTATTCTTCCACCAGCCCCGCCTGAACCGCCAGCAGTACCAGCTCTACCCGGTCGCGCACATCCAGCTTCTGCATGATTCGAGCCACGTGGGTCTTGACGGTGTTGCCGCCGATCTGACAGATTTCGGCCAGTTCCTTATTATTACGGCCGCGTCCGATCTCTCTTAAAACTTCCCGTTCGCGAGAAGTGAGTTGTTCGAGTTTTTCCTCCGCGCCGTTTTTTGGAGGGGGCGCCGGTTGCGCTGACATGCCCATCATCATGCGCATCATTTTCTGGGCAACTTTCGGGTCGATCAGCGACTCACCCCCGTAGGCCGTGCGGATAGCTCGAATGACTTCGTTGGTTTTGGATTCCTTCAAGAGGTAGCCGGTGGCGCCGGCCTGGATCAATTGCAAAATCAAACCGTCGTCTTCGAAAGCCGTCAGGATGACCACCCGGGTTTTTGGGCAGTTGGCCACGATCTGGCGGGTTGCTTCCACGCCGTTCATGCGAGGCATTTCCACATCCAAAATGATCACGTCGGGTTGATGCCGGCGGCAGGCTTCGACGGCATCGGCGCCATTGCTGGCCTGGCCCACCACCTCCAGGTCGTCCTCCAGTTCCAGGGCACAGACGACCATCTCTCGGAAGACCGGCACATCATCGGCGACCACCAAGCGTATCATACAGATTGCTCCTTTTCGGCGCGGGCGAGACGAAAGGCGAACCGGGTGCCCTGGCCCGGTGCGCTGTGAACCTGGATTTCCTGTCCGTGATCCTGCAGAATGCGCTGCACGATGTACAATCCCAGTCCCAGCCCTGAGGAGGAACCTTTGAATTTCTCAAAGAGCCGGGGCAGGTCCTCGGGTGCGATGCCCGGCCCCTGGTCGCTCACAACCACCGAGACCACACGGGCTTCGCCGCTTAGCTCAACTTTGACGTGCCCGGCATGGTGAAGAGCATTGGAGAGTAGATTGGAAAAGACTCGACCGATGCGGGCTCGATCTCCCCATACGGAAAGATTCTGTCCCGGGTCAGCCACCAGCTCAATCGGCTTATTGCCAATTTTTAACTGCTCGGTGATTTCGCCCACCAACTCGCCGACGTCGAATTCCTCCAGCTGCATGGCCGGCTGGCTGAACTCGTATTTCATCGCTTCCAGCATGTTCCGGACCAACTCCTGGGCGTCCCGGTTGGCCACCTGGATGGAATGTAAATATTGGGTTTGCTTGTCGCTCAACTGGCCGCTGCGGGGGTTCTCGATCAGATCGGCGTAGCCGGCCACGGCCGCCAGCGGCACGCGCAAATCGTGGGTAATGAGCGAAAAAAATTCGCGAATCTGTAGCGTTTTGTCGGCTACCTTCTGCTCGAGTTCCTCGTTGAGACGTTCCAGGTGGGCGGTCTTTTGCTGCAGTTCCTGCTGATACTTGACCAGGTCCAGAGTTACGTGATTGAGGGCGCGAGCCGCTTGCGAGAGTTCGTTGGGTTGAGGCAGTGAATCGGGCTTGCTGCCGGCCGGGTCCAGGTTGTGCAGTTGCTGCAGAGAGTTGTTGAGACCGCGCAGGGGCCGGTTGAGGGCGAACTCGGCCCACAAATAGATGGCCAATACCGAACTGACCAGGAAGATAGCCGCGATGGTCAGGTAGCCAAGCAGAATAAAGTTGATTCGTAGCGGAGCTTTGGGAAGCTTGATAGCTACATGGACGAGTCCTTCGAGGTCGCCCGAGGCCTGATAAAGGGCGTGATAGCTGTGGTGAACCACCTGGCCACGGTAAAAAGGGCCGACGGTAACCAGGGGCTCTATTTTTCCATCCTGATAGCCCCAGATTTCGTTGTAGCTTTCGCGGTGATTTTGCACCCAGAAGAGGGCCTGCTGAAAGGAGAGTTCGTCAATGCCGGCCGAGCCTGAACTCATCAGGCTGCTGCCGTCGGGAAGAAAAATATCGAATTGAATCAGGTCTGGAGTGTTGCGCAGGCTGTCGGCCAGGGCGTTGGACTTGGGTCCGCTCAGGCAGGCGACCAGATTGTTGGCATCCGCGCTGGACTGTACGAACAGTTGGACCTGTTGAAAAGCCTGTAAGGCCGCCCGGCGACCGTCGCGGTCACTGCGCATCAGATTGTCCTGGCTGGAAAGGGTCAGATGGAAATAGGTGAGTGCGCCCAGCGAGATGAGCATGAGCGTCAGGCACAAGACCACCAGCTGGCTTTTAAGCCGAAGTCCCACCGGCCACCCCTTCGCGCGCCCAGATTTTGACCCCGTCCCGGTAGAGAGCGGCTCCTTTGGCATGGAAGGCCAGGCCTTGCCAGCCCTCCACCTGGTTGGGAGGAGGCCAGTGTTCCAGGTGGCGCGCGCTCTGTCCGCGCCAGGGCCAATGCCAGGGAAGCAGTTGCTGGGGGCTGATTTCCTCCAGCCGAATAGCATCGGGTAAATGAAAGGCACCGCTCTGAAGCCGCAAGAGGAAACGCAGGATGGCCCCGCACCCCAGGCTCTCGCCCAAGTCGCGGGCCAGCGAACGAATGTAGGTGCCCGGCCCGCAAGCGACGCGTAGAGTGGCCGTGTCCCGCGTCTGGCGAACGAGCTGGACGCCGTGATAGATGGCGGGCCGAGCCGGCAGTTCGAATCGCTCACCGCGGCGGGCCCGATCATAACTGCGTTGGCCATCTTGTCGCAGCGCCGAAACCTGCGGAGGTCTCTGCAAGATGGTGCCTTGAAATGGCAACAGGTGAGGAGCGAGGTCCAACTCTTGCGGCACCGGGCCACCGGCTTCAACAACTCCGGCCGCGTCCAGAGTGTCGCTGCGCCAGCCAAAGTGAATTTCGGCCAGATAGGCTTTCTTCTCGTCCGGCAGATGCGAGATGAGACGGGTGGCAAAGCCCACGGCTATGGGTAGCACGCCGGCTGCCGGAGGATCGAGGGTGCCCAGGTGGCCGACCTTGGTCCCCTTGGGAAAGAACCTGCGCACGCGATAGACCACATCGTGGGAGGTCATTCCCGGTGGCTTGAGGATGTTGAGAAATCCGGCTTGCATTGGTGGCTAAAATATAGCATGTAAACGGCAGGTTTCCGAGCCGACAACGGGTCACTTTCGGTCTGGTAACCTATTGACCCCCGGCCAGCCTGCGCATAGTATCCAAACCACGGAGGCAGTAACGACGCCGACGACGCCCCGCTCAGCGACACGAGCGGCGCTCCAGCAAGCGTAGATCTGGGGGCTGTTGGCTTACCTGAGCCAACCCAAGTGGTTGCGACTTGGTGTCATCGCAATCTGGGCCGAACTGTAGGGTTTGGCATCCTGGTGCAGGCAGGAAGGCGGCCAGGGGGCTCTGTCGGGCCGTAATCGACAGGGGAGCGTGCAGACCTTACCACGCAACGCGAGGAGCAGCGTATGCTCCTGGGCTCTGGGTGAGCCTGAGAACCGAGAGGTGAAAGTGCAACGACGGGAATCTTGATGCCGTTTTGAGGAAAGGCGTTGCGTCACTCAGGTCAACCCAAAGTAGTCTGGTAGGGGATGGCAGCCAGACAGACAAACCGCCGGAGAAATCGGGCGGTTTTTGTCATTTGAGGGAGTTTTGATGTTCTTGCCCTGGTTTGCCCAAGAGGATTTAAGCGCCTGGGAGGCTCGGCCCGTTTCGGCGGCCACCGCGGCCGGCCCGCAAAGCTACAGTTTCCACGATGTCCACCGGCGTATCGTGGCCGTCGAGCCGCCGGGACCGCCCCGGTCTGAGGGTCCATTCCGGATCCTGGCCGAAGCCATCCGCAATTACGACATTTTTCCTCGGCGTCTGGGGCGGGGCGTGTTGCGTCGGCCCGTGCAGGTGGGCGACGTGGTCGGGCTGCGTTACTACCTGGCGCCTGGATTGCATCTTTTCTTCGCCAGCCGGGTTTATGAGGTCATCGAAGAGGAATGCCGTAGCGGCTTTGCCTACGAAACCTTGCAGGGGCATCCGGAGGCCGGTCAGGAGACCTTTGCGGTGACCAAGGACCCCCAAACCGGAGCGATTGTGGCCAGCTTACAGGCCTGGTCGCAGTTGGCGCCGCCCTGGCCGCGCCTGCTCAGCCGCCTGACCCGCCCTTTGCAGTACGGGGCCGGACGGGCTGCCCTCGATCATTTTGAAAGACTGATTTTGGAAAAGTATCCACCGGTGAAATAAGGCGCGAGGCTGATTGGGTGGTGCGAAGTCGCAACAAATTGTTTGCCTGTGACAGGCGGATTTTACCTTCCTTTAATGGGGCGCCGGCTATGATGGGGTGACCATGATCAATTCTCTTTCGCAGAGTTCGCCTCTTCAGCGCTCGGCCGCGGTGCGGCCCCCTTATGCTCATAAGCAGCCGGACGCGCCTTCCGATCGGCTCGAACTCTCCGCGCCGGCCGAAGCTCGCGTCAAAAAGAAGAGCTCCAAGCTCAAGAAGGCGCTGCTGGCCACGACCATGGGAGTCTCGGTGGCTGCTTCGCTGGGAGCTATGACCGCGCCGGGCCAGGCGCTGGTCCAGCAGATTCTCCATCCCCAATTTCAGGTGCAGAGCATGGTCGAGCAACTGCAGGGATATTCAGGGGAACTGGCGACCGACCGCGGCGCTGTCATCGAGGGGTTGCAGCAGAACATCGACCGGCTGGATTCTCCCCAGGGGCACAACGATGGCAAGATCGGCATTTCCGACCTGGAACGGGTGGCTGCTGACGCCGGCGCTCCCAGCGCCGCTCGAGATTCCGCCCAGGCCCTGCTGGCTGATCCGGTGCTCATGAATTCGCTGGACGTGGCCACCGGTACCAAGGTCGATCATATTATCAGCATCGATGACCTCAACCAGGCCTGGCAAAACGAGCAGGGCGGTGATTTCGGCAGCTTCTCCTCGGTGCGCCGCGATCTTCTGACCTCCTATGACGGCCAGAGTGCCTTCCAGTATTTTGACCAGTTAGGCTCAAAAAACGACAAATTCGATTTGGACGACCTGTATACCGCCCTGGATTCTCCCAGCACTCCCGGCCAGTTCCGCAGTTTGGCCGAGAACCTGCTGGCCAATCCTAACTACCTGAATGCTTTTGATGTGGCCAGTAATTCGAATCCCACCGGCCTGTTCTCCTTTGTGAATAGCAGTAACTACCGGGACGGAACGATTTCGGCCGACGATCTGGACCAGATTGCCAATGCTCCCAGCCCCGAAGCAGGCGCCCAGTTCACTGTTGAAGATCAGGCGGCGCTGGATCGGGCCCTCTCGGGTGAGGTGCCGATCAGTGACGATTTGATCGGGAGCTTTCAGCAACGGGATCGGGGCAACTGCGCCTCGACGGCTCTGATCAAGGCGGCCATGCACGAGTTCGGCGCCGGCCTCTTCCAAAATGTGGAAAAATTACCGGACGGCAGCTACAACGTGACCATGCGCGACGGCTTCCACGAGAACATCAGCCGTTCCGAACTGGAGGCGGCCGCCACCGCCACCCACTACCAGGGAGCAACCAGCGAAACCAAGTCGCTGGCTACGCTTTCTTTCGCTTCCATGGCCAAACGCGCCTTCGCCATGGGCCACGAAGGAGCCAGGACCTATGGGCAGGCCCTGCTCAGCCTCAACGACGGTGAAATCACCGGCAACGTTCCCCAGTACCTGGGCTTGCAGGGCCATGTGGACTTCATCAACGTCGGTGACGTCGGCGAGCACGACCATGCCGTGGTTTACGGCAATGGCCATGCCTACTTTGTGGAGCGGCAAGAAGACGGCCAGATGATTGGGGACAAGTGGGGCACACCCACCGATTACCAGGGCCGCGTTCACATCGACGAAGGCGCCAAGCAGGACCACGCTTACATACTCACTCCCTGAAACGGCATCGCCGTGGAATCCCTGGCTCAATCAGACAAAAGTATCTGCCTCCAGGGTACAGACATCCGACCGAACGGGCAAAGGCGGCTGGTTAATATTTACCACGAAAGTCTAAGGGAATCTTGCACGGCGAGCAACAGTTGCCCGGCTTGCCTGGGAACATGGTGGTGAGGTATCACCATTTGAACAGTCTGAAGAGCTTGGCCCATTCGGGGAGACTTCCCGCGAAAGACTCACCCTGTCTTGAAATAGTGCCAGAGCGCCATGATCAGGGCGTAGAGGGGGTAGAGCAGCCAGGGGATGACCAGAAAGACGACGATGGGATATCGGTCCAATATGCGGGAAACGCCGTGGAAGCTGGATTTTACTACGGTGCAGGGGCAGACGGCCTGGATTTCTCCGTTGAGGATATTCTGGATTTCGTCGAGCATTTCGCGCACGGAGCTGAATCGCTTTTTGGCGTCCTTGTGCATGGCTTTCATGATGAGCCGGCTCATTTCCACGGGCATTCGGCCTTGCACGGGATGGAAGTGGAAGACGGGGTCGGTGGGCTTTTTGGTCAAGACCGAGGTGAGGATGTCGCGCACGCTCGCGCCGTCATAGGGGGGCTTGAGGCTCAGCCACTCGTAGAGAGTCGCTCCGAGCGCGTAGACGTCCCACGAGGGCGTGGCTTTTTCGCCCGAGATCTGTTCGGGAGCGGCGTACATGGGGGTCCCCATGAAGATACCGGCCTGGGTGACGTCGGCGCCGGCGGCCTGCTGGTCTTTGGCCAGACCCCAGTCCATCAAGAAGACTTCGCCGAGGTCTCCCACCATGACGTTGTCGGGTTTGATGTCGCGATGGATGATGCCGCGCTCGTGAGCGTAAGCCACCGCTTCGCAGACCTTCTGAAAGATCTGCAGGCGCAAGATGAAAGAGAACTCTTCGTGGAGCTGGGCGTCACCGGCTTTGAGGCCGGCGATTAATTGCTGCAGGCTGCGTCCGCGCACCAGTTTAAGGGCGAAGTAGGGGCGACCGTCTTCATCCTTGCCCAGTTCGTAGACGGGAGGGATGTTGGGATGCTCAAGTTGGCCGGTAGCCTTGGCCTCGAGCAAGAAGCGCTGAGCGTTCTCGGGGTCGCCGATCTCGACGCGCAAGCGTTTGATGGCGACTTCCCGTTCCAGGCCGAGGTCCTGGGCTTTGACCACCTTGCCCATGCCACCCTCGCCTAGAGCTTCCAGCTCTTTGTAGCGGTCCCATAAAAAAGGTCTGACCTGCTGCATAGGATGCACAATGTTCTCGCCGGAGGCATTGTTCCCCTCGGAACGAAGGAAGCGATTATGAAACGCATTTTCGCCGTCCTGCTACTGCTAGCACCGTTGGTCGCTTCGGCCAGTCCGTTGATGACCGAGGAATATCCGCTTTGGGTTCAGGATGCCGTGCGCAGCCTGCGCCAGAACGGCCTGGTCTCGGCCGGTTGCCTGCCCGATCAGGCTCTCACCCGCAGCGACCTGGCCCCGTTACTGGATAAGGTTTTTGACCTGCAAGAGAAGCAGGAAGCCCAAATGGCTCCCAAAAGTGACCTTGCGGAAATCCGCACCCTGATGGAGTCCTTGATGGAGCAGACTGCGCGCCTCAATGGCCGGGTCGAAACGGATAACGCCAGGGTAGAGAAGCAACTCGGCCCCTGAGCCTCCAGGGATTACCGGTCCGATCCCTAAAACCTTAGGGATGTTCAAAGTGCTGGCTACTGCGGTGCTCACGGCCAATTTGCTGTTTTTTAGCCGCTATTGGCAGCCGGCGCGGGGCAAAGGCGTCTACCAGGGGATACGCGGGGGGCTGTTGGGCTGCATGCTGGCCTGCTTCCTGGCCAGCCTCCTGGCCTGGGCCTTTCCCGGTCCCTATCGCCTGGCTATTTATACGTTGGGACTTAACCTGCTGCTCACTCCGACGCTGGCTACCGCCGGAGTCATCTGGGGGATTGGCCTGAAGCCCAAGAAGAAGCCCGAATCCAGGAAAAAGAAAAGCGAACCGGCCAGGGAGTTGCCCCGGGATGGGCCGGTGGAAACCCCCGCCTTTTCTGAAGTCATGGCCCAGGTCGCAGGCTCCCACGAGGCGCCTTGCGAAGAAACCCTTTAACAAGCAACGAGGAGTAAGCAATGCGCCCACCTTTCGGACGAGTCGTGACGGCTATGGTTACCGCTTTTAAGGACAACCTGGATCTGGATTTGCCCCGGTCCAAGGAATTGGCCGCGCGCCTGATCGAGCAGGGCAACGACAGTCTGGTCGTGTGCGGCACCACCGGCGAGAGTCCCACCCTCAGCAAAGACGAGAAGAAGGCGCTCTTCAAAGGCGTGCGCGAAGCCATTCCGGCCAACGCCAAAGTGATCGCGGGCACGGGTAGCAATGACACCCGCTCGACCATCGAGCTGTCGAAGGCGGCCGCCGACTGTGGTGCCGACGCCCTGTTGCTGGTTTCTCCGTACTACAACAAGCCCACTCAGGACATGCAGCGCCGCCACTTCCTGGAAATCGCCGAAGCCACCACTCTGCCCATCATGCTTTACAATATTCCGGGCCGCACGGCGGTGGAAATTGCCCCGGAGACGCTGGCCCGGCTGGCCGAGCATCCGCGTATTGTGGCCGTCAAACAGTCCTTGCCGGATGTCGATCCAATCAGTGACCTGGCCGCCCGCCTGGTCGAGAAACCCGAGTCGATGTTCATCTATTCCGGCGATGACACCCACACGCTTTCGATTCTGTCGGCCGGAGGCGTGGGCGTGGTCAGCGTGGCCGGCCACGTGGTCGGACCCCAGATGCGCGATATGATCGAGCATTTCGAAGCCGGGCGTATCAACGAAGCGCGGGCTATTCACCTCAAGATATTCCCACTGCTCAAGGGCCTTTTCGCCACCACCAATCCGGTGTTGGTGAAGGCGGCCCTCGAACTGGTGGGCTTTCCGGTAGGCGGTGTGCGGGCGCCGCTGTATGGCGCCAGCCAGGCCGAAATCTCCACCCTCAAGCCGCTGCTGGAGCAGGCTGGCGTACTTTGCTCTGCTTCGCAGAGCATGTCGAGTCGCTGAGACGACTCGCGCAGAATTTGCCGAGACAAATTCTACGTCCTCGCGGGAGCCCGCTGAAGTCGGCCTATCTACTGGGCAGTCCGGTTGCCCATTCTCGTTCCCCTCAACTGCATCAAGCTGCCTACGCGCAGTTGGGGGAGCCCTGGCAATTCGAGAAGCGCGAGGTCAAGCCGGAGCAGTTGGCGTCCGTGTTGGAGGAACTGGCCGGGCCTGAGCTTTTGGGCATCAATTTGACTTTGCCTCTGAAGGAAACGGCTTTTTCTTACTGTTCCCCCACGCCCGAGGCGCGCGCCATCGGGGCCATCAACTGTTTGCGCTGGAGTGACCGGGGTTGGGAAGGTCATAACAGCGATGGCCAGGGCTGGTTGGATAGTTTTCATGAAGAACTGGGCGCCACTCTCCAGGGTCGCAAGTTGTTGGTGCTGGGCGCCGGCGGAGCCTGCCGGGCCGTTCTGCACAAGGTGCGCGGCCAGCATCCATCCGAGATTGTCCTTTTCAACCGTACTCCCGAGCGCGCTCGCGCCCTGGCTCAAGGCGTGGAGCGGGTGGCTGCCTGGTCGGACCTGGCCCGGGAATTGGAACCGGGCTGCGTGGTGGTGCAAACTACCTCGGTGGGGATGTGGCCGTATCAGGAAGAGGTTCCGCTGGCCTGGCCGGAGCAGTTGCCCTCCGGCCTGATCGCTTGCGACCTCATCTACAATCCCAGTCCTACTCTGTGGTTACGGCAGGCCGCGGAAAGGGGCGCGCGCACTCTAGATGGTTGTGGCATGCTGGTGCACCAGGCCGTGCGCGCGATTGAATGGTGGACCGGTCGGAAGCCTGAGTCCGGCCCGATGCTGGCCGCCTTGCGGGAGTCTCTCAGGTAACGTCGAGCACCCCGCCCAGGGCGTCACGGACTTTCTGCACGCGGCTGCGCACGGAAACGACGTCGTGGATTTTTTTGGCGGCCGACAGTGGTGTAAGGTTGGTGGTGTCGATACGAACCGGCACTTTGTTGTAGACTACCGAGCGCTCCTCGAGCATGCGCTCGATCCGGTCGCGCACTTCGTCTTGAGATTGACCCTTCATCAAGGGGCGTTTGTCGGTGCGCTGGATACGGTCCACCAGATCGTCCTGCTGAGTATACAGGCAAACCAGCATTCCGGTGGTTTCAAAGGCCTCGAAAATCTTGGGATTCAAGATAGTGCCGCCGCCGGTGGCGATAATCCGGTTGGTTTCCGCCGCCAGCTCCAGGGCCACCTCTTCCTCAGCCTGACGAAACGTCTTTTCTCCGTGCTGAGCAAAAATCTCGGCGACTGTCAACTCATGGCGTCTTTCGATTTCTTGATCTACGTCGATAAATTTTCGCCCCATCAGCCGGGCTAGCTCGCGGCCGATGGTGGTTTTCCCTGTAGCCATAAAGCCCACCAAATAGACGTTTCTGCGGGCAGCGGGAATCTGGGGCATTTGCTGAAGTTCGGCTAACCTCGGGGGAATCCTCGAAAAGCCAGCGTAACTTGAAAAAGACTAAGCCATGATTGATTTTTCTTCAACACAATTGGATAGCGGCGCTCTGGCCGCACTGCCACAAGTTCTGCAGCGCCTGGGTGCCGCTCGCTGGGTGGTGATCTGCGATTCCAATCTGGAGCGCTGCCAAGACTTGAGGTGGGCTCCGGAGCGGCTGGTGGTTCCCGCCGGCGAGGCCAGCAAGTGTCTGGCGCAGGCCGAAGAGCTTTACGGACAACTGGCCCGGTTGGAAATTGACCGCAAAACCTGGCTGGTGGCCCTGGGAGGCGGTGTGGTCGGCGATCTGGCCGGTTTCGTGGCGGCCACCTATTTGCGCGGACTTCCCCTAATCCAGGTACCCACCAGCCTGGTTGCCCAGGTGGATTCCAGTCTGGGCGGCAAGGTGGGCGTCGATCTGCCGGCCGGCAAGAACCTGGTGGGCGCTTTCTATCCAGCCCGGCTGGTCTATCTGGACCCAGAAGTGTTAGACACGCTGCCGGCTGGAGAATGGAACGCGGGTATGGCCGAGGTGCTCAAACACGCCTTGCTGGATGGGCCGGAACACTGGGAAAGTCTGGAAAATCTGGTCTATCCGCTGGCCCTGGAGGCGCGTTCCGAATTGGTGCTGCGCTCACGCCAGGTCAAGCTGGGGGTGGTGGCCGCCGATCCCCTGGAGCAGGGCATTCGCGCCCACCTGAATCTCGGGCATACACTGGCCCACGCCATTGAGTCGGCCCAACAATACGGGGGCTGGAATCACGGGCAGGCGGTGGGGTTCGGCATGCGCGCGGCCTTGCGCCTCAGTCAGTGGAAGCTAGGGATGGATCCAGTCTGGGAAAGGCGGCTGGTCGAGCAGTTGCAGCGCTATGAGCTGCCGTTCCGGCGACCCGATCTAGGTTTTCAAGAGTTACCGCAGTATTTACGGCGCGACAAAAAGAACCGGGACGGCCAGTTGCGCTTCGTGCTGCTGGAGCGGCCGGGAGCGGCTCGGGTTTGCTCTGACGTAAGCCTGGCCGAAGTCGAGCGTTGCTGGGAGGAATTGGCATGAGAGCCCTGGTGCTGAATGGTCCGAACCTGAATTTGCTGGGCCAGCGCGAGACCAGCGTGTATGGCACGACCACCTACGAGAGTCTGGTGGAGCAGTGCCGCAGCTGGGGGAGCCAGTTGCAATTGCTGGTGGAATGCCGCCAGAGCAATCACGAGGGCCAGCTTATCGACTGGCTGCACGAAGCTCAGGACTTCGCTTTTGTGGTCCTCAATGCCGGAGCTTATACGCATACCTCGGTGGCTTTGCGCGACGCCGTGGCCGCTCTTTCGGTGCCGGTCTTTGAAGTGCATCTGAGCAATGTCTTTGCCCGCGAGGAGTTCCGCCATCATAGCTTTCTCAGTCCGGTGTGCCGGGGGGTGATTTGCGGACTCGGCCCGCTGGGCTATCGCCTGGCCTTACAGGCCGGTCAGGCCCTGGCCTCGCACTGACACCGGCCTGGAAGGAATCCTGCCGGCGAAAGCCAAATGTTGAATAACTTTCAATTTTCTTGGAGGTTGTTCATGAAGCGGATGTTCTTTTTGTTGCTCTTGCCTGCTCTGAGCCTGGCTCAGCCTGTGACCCCTCCTAAGCCCTTTGCGGGTGGCGATTATTGGGTGCGTAATGAAAATACCTGGTGCGAATGGGAAGTCACCTGTACGGAGTTGAGCGGGCATTTGAGTCCGGCCTGGCCGGTGAACGACGAGGAGCCCGGGGCGTTGCTCCATCTGGACTGGCGCATGGGCGGTTGGCCGGTGGTCATCAAATTTCCCAAGGGCCAGCACCTGAAGGCCCGGCCAGACTCGGTAGGCGGTAGCATGTGGAAGGATTTCGACGGCAATACCTGGCTGCGTGTGCAGAACGGTGACGGCCAGTTTTGTTTCGTGCGGGCCAATGCGCGGTTTTTGAAGCCGGTCGCCTCGACTCCGCCTCCGGCCACGGTGGGCAGCCAGGATCCCGCTCCGGTAGAACCTGTAGTGGCCCCTTAGTGCAAGAGAATTCGTTTGCCCGTTTGCGGGTGGTGGACATCGGACCGGCTGGCGCTTTTCTGGATTGGGGACAACCGAAGGATTTGTTTTTGCCCGCCGAGGAGCAGACCCGCGAGGTCTTTGTAGGCGAGGTGCTGGTCGTTTTTTTGCACATGGATTTCACGGGCCGCCCGGCGGCCTCGATGCGCCTCGAGAATTTCGTGGAGCCGCCGGCCCGTTTCCGGAACACCCAGCGCTTTCGCTTGTGGATCGTGGAAGAGACGGTCCTGGGCTTCAAGGCATTGATGGATGAACGCTGGCTGGGCGTTCTCTATCACAGCGAGATCTTTCGGCCGCTGCGTTCGGGTGACGAAGTCACGGGCTACTTGAAGAAGGTGCGCGAAGACGGCAAAGTCGATCTGATTTTGCAGCCTCCCGGAATTCAAGGGCGTAACGATGTGGGCCGCCGGATTCTCGAAAAGCTGGAAGCTAACGGCGGCTACCTGGCGCTTACCGAGAAGTCCGATCCGGACACGATCTACCACCACTTTGGTGTGAGCAAGAAGCAGTTCAAGATGGCCCTGGGCGGGATCTATAAGCAGAAGTTGGTGGCGCTGGAGGCGGACGGGATCCGCCTGCTCAGGGATTGAGCACGTTTTACCGGGCGCCGGTCATTGCGCGCCCAGGCGGTCGAGTTTTTCTTTGATTTCGAGCAGGTTGCGGAAGCGTTCGCGGGGGTCTTTGGCCAGCATTTGCAAGAGGATGTTCTCGAGGGCTTCGGGGAGGTCGGCGCGCAGGTCGCGAGGACGGGGAGGGGGTTCATTGAGGTGGAGCAACAGCACGGCCATGGGATTCTCGCCTTCAAAAGGCGTGACGCCGGTGAGCATTTCGTAGAAAACCACGCCCAGGGAATATTGGTCGGAGTGATCGCCGCCACCCCTGGTGAATTGCTCGGGAGCCAGGTAGCGGGGCGTGCCGACGGTGTCTCCCGAGAGAGTGATGCGGGCGGTGCCGGAAGCGGTGGCCAGGCCGAAATCCATGACTTTGACGCCCTGTTCGCCGATCATCAGGTTTTCCGGTTTGAGGTCGCGATGGGTAACGCCGGCTTGATGGGCGGCCTGGACCGCTTCCAGCATTTGACCGGCCAGCTTCACGAAGGTCGCCAGGTCCAGAGGACCGCGCCGCTCGAGCAGGTCGCGCAGGTTTTCACCTTCCACGTATTCCATGACGATGTAGAGCAGCCCATTCAGGTCGCCGCTTTCCAGCACACGCACCAGACCCGGGTGTTCGAGTCGCTGCATGATTTCGAACTCGCGACGGAAACGCTGCTGGTAATCTTCATCTTGGGCGAAAGCGCGGTGGATCACTTTGATGGCCACTTTGCCTCCTTCTTTCAGGGTCTGAGCGGGTAGCGCCTGGTAAACGGTGGCCATGCCTCCCACTCCCAGCCGTTGGGTGACCACGTAGCCGCCGAATTGGGTCTGGTCGCGCACCAGCGGATCCTGCGGGTCGGCTGATTTGCGCAGTTGCTCCAACTTGTGGACGAACTTCTCCAGCGTTTCCTTCCGGCGCAGCCCTTCCACCATCCGATTGAAGGCCTGGGCGGCGGCTACGATCTCGAGTGGCCCCTGGGTGGGAGCGCGGGCCTCCAGCTCGCCCTGGCCTACCTGAGCCATGGCTTGGGATAAGGCGCGCAGGGGTGCCGCGATGCGCCGGGCCAGCGGCGCCGAGATGGCCAGCGAGATCAGGGCCGAGAGGAGCACCATGGCGGCGATCAGCCAGGCTTGCTGGCGAGCCAGCGCGTCCAGTTCTTGAGTGCTTTTGAGAAAGACCATCCAGCCGCTGTCGCCCAGGGGATAGCTGGCGGCCAGGTAGGGGCGCCCTCCCCAATCGACTTCGAGCATGTGGTCTTGCCGGGGAGTCCAGGCGGCTGCCGCTTTGGCCTGGTCGTCCGTCGTCTTGGGCTGGCTGGAGGCCAGCATCTTGCCTTCGAAAAGAATCACGGTCTCCGCCTGACCGGTCAACTGTGAGGCTTCCCGGGCCATTTGTTGGTCGACCCGGTCTCCCAGGATGACGACGCCCAGGGGGCCAGGAACGGCCACGGCATGATAGAGGTGCGAGGGCCCGTAGGCCCAGTAGCTTCCTTTGACCGGGCCGCGGCCGGCCGCCTGGAACAAGACGTCCCGGGCCAGGCTGCGCTGCCAGGGCGCCGGATCGTTGGCGGGGTCCAACGGAAAGCGCACCGAGACCTTACCGAAGTCTTCCTTCTCGGGGTCGGCCTGCGAGATTTCTTCCAGGATGACCACTCCCTTGGGGTCGCAGAGCAAGAAAAGGTCGGCGTAGGAGCCGTAAGCCACGGTGTGGGGCTGCGAGTCGGCCGTGCCCGGGTCGCTTTCCAGGAAGAGGCGCTGGGCGATGTCCCAGAGACTGGGCAGACATTCCAGTCTGAGTTTTTCGAGTTGGGCGGGGGGGAGGTCCTCGGCTACGCCCTGGGCATAGGCCTCAATTTGCGGCGCGGACTGGCGCCAGGCCGTGACCAGAGTGGCGTCGTTGCCCATCAACCGGCCTAGATGCGCCAGATCTTGGGCGCGGATGGCGCGCGCCTGGGCAAAGGGGCGCCAGCTCAGTTGGGCGCGTTGCTGATCTTGGAAGGCCTCGTAGGTTGTAGCCCGCATGGCCAGCAAAATGACCAGGCAGACGCTGGCCACGCTGACCAGCGTGAGAAAGAAGAGTTGGAGGAGAAGCGGCCGACTTTTCAGGCGCTACTTAGCTTTTTCGAAGGACTTGACCAGGGCCTCGAAGGTGGCCTTGTTGGCGTCGTAGACTTCCGGATCGGCGGTGAAGACGAGCGAGTAGAGCACGTTTTCTTTGGTGAAGATCTGATACTGCTTGCCCTTTTGTTTGGGATGGTCGACGCTGCCGTCTTCCAGTTGGAATTCCATCCAGTAGGCATTTTTCGGGTCGGGATCGTCGAGCTTGTGCTCATAATCTTGTCCGAGAATTTTTCCTTTGCGGGAAACGACTGCGTTACCCAATCGATCCATGAATTCTTGAGTCTGCTTGATCTCAGGCGTCACGGTTACGGCGATGTGGCCGAACTTACCGTCCGGTGGTTCAAAGACGACGGCCGCGACTTCCCCTTTGGGCTCTTCCTCCTGGCGTTCCTTCCAGTCTTTGGGCGGCGTCATGCTGACCTTTTGTTTGCGGATCGTATAGGTTTTCGCCTCGCTGACTTCGGCTGGCTTGCCGCAACCCCCCAGCCATAAGGAGGAGGACACCAGCAGCAGGGCCCCCATCTTGAAAATCCTTCTCATCTCGCGCCTTTCTGTCTGGCAGGTAGTTCAACCTGCAGGAACCCGTAAAACCCCTTGGAATGGGCCGATTATGATTTTAGACTACGCCGGACACAGCCCGGAAATTTACCCTGACGTGTTTCTGGCGCCGCAGTCCGTGCTCATCGGCCAGGTGAAACTGGCCGCGCAGTGCTCGGTCTGGTTCAACGCCGTATTGCGGGGTGATAATGATGAAATTTCCATCGGGGCCCGGACCAACCTGCAAGAAAACGTCATCTGTCATGTGGATTCCGGCTTTCCTCTGAAAGTCGGGGAAGACTGCGTCATCGGCCACGCCGCCGTGCTGCACGGCTGCACTCTGGGCAATCGGGTGCTTATCGGCATTGGGGCCAAGGTGCTCAACGGAGCCGTCATCGAGGACGAAGTGGTGGTGGGCGCGGGCACGCTGGTGCCGGAAGGCGCCCGGCTGCAAACGGGGTATCTTTACCTGGGAGTGCCGGCCAGACAGGTTCGCCTGCTGCGCCCGGACGAACTCCAGCGCCTTGCGCGCGGAGCCGCTCACTATGTCGAAAAAGGCGAGCGTTATCGCCTGATGTTGCAAGGATAAAGGAACTACCCATGAGCTACAGCGTTGCCGTCGTCGGCGCCACCGGGGCCGTCGGCTCCACCATGATCGCTTCTCTGCAGGAGCAGAAGTTTCCGGTTTCCCAGTTGCACTTGCTGGCCACCGCTCGCAGCGCCGGCAGCGAATACGCCTGGAACGGCCGGATGCTGAAGGTTCAGGATATTGAGACCTTTGACTGGACGGGTGTGCAGGTGGCCCTGTTTGCCGGCGGCGAGATTGCCTCCGAAAAACTGGTGCCCAGGGCCAGGGCGGCCGGCGCCATCTCCATCGATAACAGTGCCAGTTTCCGCATGCACGCCGAGGTGCCGCTGGTGGTGCCCGAAGTCAATCCCGAAGCTTTGCGCCAACATCAGAAGGTGATCGCCAATCCCAATTGTTCGACCATTCAGATGGTGGCCGCTCTCAAGCCCTTCCTCGACCTGGGCTTGAAACGGGTGACCGTGTCCACCTACCAGTCGGTGTCGGGTACGGGTAAAGACGCCATCGAGGAGCTGGAGACTCTGACCAGGGCCTGGGCCCGCGGCGAAGAGGCCGGCCACAAAGTCTATCCCGCGCCTATTGCCTTCAACTGCCTGCCTCAGATCGGCAGCTTCTTGGAGGACGGATTTACCGGCGAGGAGCGCAAGATGATGGAGGAAACCCGTAAGATACTCGGTTTGCCCGACCTGCGTATCAGCGCCACTTGCGTGCGCGTGCCCGTCTTTTACGGACATTCCGAGTCGGTGCACCTTGAGTTGGAGAAGCCGTGCACGGTAGCCGAGGCCGAAGAAAGATTGAGCAAAATGCCGGGGATTCAAGTGCAGAAGGCCGGTCCCGGACCCACGCCCTTGCAGGCCGCGCATCAGGATGACGTGCTGGTGGGGCGCATTCGCCTTGACCCTTCCGTGGAAAACGGGCTGCAGTTCTGGGTGGTGGCCGACAACCTGCGTAAGGGAGCGGCTTCCAACGCCGTGCAGATCGCCTGCAAGATGCTGGAGATGAAGCTGCTGTGAACATCATCGTGCAGAAATTCGGCGGCACTTCGGTGGCCACGCCTGAAGGTCGTCAACGGGTGGCCGACAAGGTGATCGAGGCTCTCAATAAAGGTCTGTCTCCGGTAGTGGTGGTTTCGGCCATGGGCCGCCATCCCGAACCTTACGCCACCGACTCGCTGCTCTCGCTGGTGGGCGCTTATCAGCCTTACCAGGACAAGCGCGAGATGGACCTGCTCATGGCTTGCGGGGAAACCATTTCCACGGTGGTGATGGCCCACCACCTGCGCAGTCTGGGTTATCAGGCTGAAGCTTTCGATGCTTTCCACGCCGGCATTCGCTGCACCGATACCCACGGAGACGGCCAGGTGTTGCGGGTGGTCACCGATAACCTGATGGCCAGTCTGCGCGCCGGCAATGTGCCGGTGGTGACGGGTTTTCAGGGTGTGAACAGCCAGTTGTGCGTAACCACATTGGGCCGCGGTGGCAGCGATACCAGCGCGGTGGTGCTGGGAGCCGCTCTGAAAGCTCAGGTGGTGGAGATTTACACCGACGTGGACGGGGTGATGACGGCCGACCCGCGCGTTTGCGAGCGCACCCATATCCTGGCTCAAGTGAGTTTTGAGGAAATGGGCGAGCTGGCCGGTGAAGGCGCTAAAGTGGTGCATCCCCGGGCGGTGGACCTGGGCGCCGACCATAATGTGCCGGTCTGGGTCAAGAATACTTTCGGCAATGCCTACGGGACCTTGCTTTCCCCCGTGCCACCCCCGGAAGCTATCGAGAAGACCCGGGTGGTAACGGCCGTGGCTCACATGCTGGGACTATCCCAGGTGCGCATCGAGTCTTCGGGAAAACAGGTGCAGGTGATGGCCGCCATGGCCGAGCGTGGCATCAATCTCGATCTGGTCAACGTGTGCGGGCCGCAGATGTATTTTATCTTTCGTACCCAGTATCTGCCCCAGGCCACCGAAGCTTTGGAAGCGCTGGGTTGCACTTACGAGATCCGCAACGAGTGCGCCAAGATTTCGCTGGTAGGGGCCGGCATGCGCGGCACGCCGGGTGTGGCCCACCGAGCTCACCGCTGTCTATCCGAGGCGGGTGTGGAAGTCTTTCACAGCACCGACTCCAACATCACCATCAGTTGCTTGATTCCGGCCGACAAGCTGAGGACAGCCATCGAGGCGGTGCATAAGGAGTTCGCGCTCTGACGTTCCCCAGGTCAGGGCTGCCGCGCTGCTGGCCCGGCGTTCGAAGGTGAAGACTTTGCCCGTCCAGTGGGAGTTGGTGGCCAGCAAACTGCGCAGGCGTTCTCGGTCCTCGCGGTTCAGGGCCGTCTGGTCGATGGCCACCTGGATGCCGCGACTCAATTTGCTGTCGATTTTGCGCTGCATGCGTTCATCGCTATAGCCGGCGTTGGAAGTAATCGGGTAGGAAGTTTCGGTCTTCAGGTCCCACTGCTGCTCGCGCGAGACGAAGTCGCTGCCTTTGGGACCGCGGCTCGGTTCCGGCCAGATGCCGGCTTTGGCCAGGTAACGCGCCTGATAGGCTTCTTCCAGAGAGCGAAAGTTAACCCGCCCGGCATGATCGGTGTCTTTGGCCAGCTCCAGCATGTCCCGTGCGTATTGATTTTCGGGCGCAATCGCTTCCAGGCGCTGGTGTAGGGCGCGCCAGTTGGTGTCCTTCTGCTGCTGAGCCGCCAGGCGCGGGTTGTTGAAAGCCGGTATCACGCTTCCAGATTATTTGGAGTCCCCCAAAGAATCCTGAAGGCCACAGACCATCAGCGTATGACTGTAGGGAATGTGGAGTAAATTGTGCCGGCATTCGGCGCTCATGATGGGCAAGGCGGTGGCCGCCAGTTCGGCGTAGCCATGCAGACTGCGCACGTTTTGACCTCGGTCCCGTGAGATCAGCCAGCGGGCGATCGGGTGTTGGTGCTCGTCCCAGCAGCAGTCGACCGTGATCAACCGGCCCCCGGGCTGCAGGCGCTCCCGAGCGATGCGAAAGAGCTGTCGGGCTGCCGCGTCGTCCAGGTGGTGCAGCAATCCTATCGCCACGATGCAGTCAAATCTGCCCAATTCCGGGTTGCTGTCAGCCCGCAGTTCCTCCTGAAAAAAACGCCCGCGCGCGCCGAAACGGCTCTGAGCGGCCTGAATGTAATGGGCGCTCGAGTCGAAGCCGACGTAGTCCACACCGGGCAAGTGGGCCAGCAAGTCGGCCGGGCCGCAGCCGATGTCCAGCACTTTCAAGCCAGGGCGTGGTTCAATCAGCGAGGCGAGGTGCCGGCGCAGACGTTCGGCGCCGACCAGCCATTGCAGGCCGCGATAGATCAAAGGGTGATTGAGGATAGCCCGCAGGCCGGAGGTGATTTCCGCCATAAAAAAAGAGCCCCATACAAGGCTCCTCTTGCCGCCTCGAAGTAACTCTAGCCGCCGGCCAGGCGCTTATCGATGTAGGTGACGGCTTCCTTGACGTTGGTGATGCCGGAGGCATCCTCGTCGGGAATCTCGATTTTGAATTCGGTTTCGAAGGCCATGACCATTTCGACGGTGTCGAGCGAGTCGGCGCCCAGGTCTTCCTGGAAAGAAGCGGTTTCGGTGACCTGCTCCTCTTCCACTCCGAGTTGCTCCATTACAATCTTCTTGACGCGTTCTGCAACATTAGCCATTTGCGTAATTCTCCAATGCGTGCCGTGTGCGGCCGCTTCTTATTTGAATGAGTCGTTGGGGGGACCTTCTTGGGCCAGGCCTTGAATCTCCCGCAAAATCAGGTGACCATTCCACCGTCCACATGAAATACCTGCCCGGTGATATAGCTCGATCCGGGGCCGGCCAGGAAGCGGACCAATGGAGCGATATCGCCTGCCGAGCCGATTCGACCCAAGGGTATTTGGGACAGGATCTGTTCTCGAACTTTATCCGGCAGCACCGAGGTCATGTCGGTTTCGATGTAGCCGGGGGCCACCGCGTTGACGGTGATGGAGCGCGAGGCCAGTTCCTTGGCCAGCGATTTGACCAGGCCGATGGTGCCGGCCTTGGAGGCGGCGTAGTTGGACTGGCCGGCGTTGCCGATGACGCCGATGACCGAGCTGATCTGGATGATACGGCCGGATTTCTGACGCAGCATGATTTTGGCAGCCGCTTTGCAGGCTACGAAGGCGCTGCGCAGGTTGACCTGCAACACTTGATCCCAGTCGTCGTCCTTCATCTGGATGATGAGCCGGTCACGGGTGATGCCGGCATTGTTGACCAGGATGTCGAGGCGGCCCATTTGCTTGTGGGCTTCGCCGATGGCCGCTTCGAATTGGGCCGCGTCACCTACGTCGGCGGCCCAACCTTGGGCCGTGCCTCCGGCTTCACGGATGGCGGCTGCGCTGGCCTCCAGGCCTTCGACTGTGCGTGCCAGCAGAGCCACTTCGGCGCCGGCTCTGGCTAATTCCAACGCGATGGCCGCGCCGATGCCGCGGCTGGCGCCGGTGACCAAAGCTTTTTGACCTTGAAGTTCCATCTTATTACTCCAAATCTGGGTCTAGGGGGGGCTAACGCGCCTCCCCCTAAAACCCCCCACTCCTGGTTCCAGGGCTACTCCGCCCCAGCGAATGGCGGCGGAAGCCCAGGACAGGCCTCCGCCAAACCCGACCAGCACGACCAGGTCGCCATCCTGGATGCGGCCCTGTTCCAGCGCCTCGGAGAGGGCCAGAGGGACCGAGCCGCAAGAGGTATTGCCGTAGTGCTCCACGTTGGAAAAAACGCGGGCGGGTGGTAAATTCAAACGTTTGCGCGAGGCTTCGATGATGCGCGCGTTGGCCTGGTGGGGGATGAACAGGGCTACCTGTTCCGGCGTAAGTCCCCCGTTGTCCAGAGCCTTGAGGGCCGCTTCTCCCATCACCGAGACGGCGAAACGAAAGACTTCCGGCCCTTCCATCTGGAGGTAGAAGTCGGAGGGGTCCACGCCTTCGCTCCAGCTGGGCATGCGGCTGCCCCCGGCGTTGACGGTCAGGCTCGGTCCACCGGCCCCATTGACGCCGGTGTGTACGCCCATGAGACCGTAGCCCGAGGCTACCGGGCCGAGCACCACCGCGCCGGCCCCGTCGCCGAAAAGCACACAGGTGCTGCGATCTTTCCAGTTCATCAAGCGAGTCATGCAGTCGGCGCCGATGACCAGCACGCGCCGAAAGGTGCCGCTGGCCACAAATTGAGCGCCGGTGATGAGAGCGTAAACGAATCCGGAGCAGGCGATGTTGAGATCGAATCCACCGGCGCGAGTGGCTCCCAGTTTGTGTTGAACGATCGACGAGGTGGCCGGCATGGGGCAGTCGGGCGTCATGGTGGCCACAATGATGAGGTCGAGGTCTTCGGGCCGAATGGCGGCGGCCTCCAGAGCACGGCGGCCGGCCTCGATGGCCAGATCGGAAGTCGCCTGGTCCGAGGTAGCCCGACGGCGCGCGCGAATGCCGGTGCGGCTTACAATCCACTCATCGGTGGTGTCGACGAACCTGGCCAGGTCCGCGTTGGTGACGATCTCGTCCGGGACAAAATGACCCACCCCAAGGATACCGACGGGTGTCTTGTAGCCTTGGGGTGAGTTGAACTGCTCATTGGGCACGAACGGCTAGTTTGAAGAGTCGCCCGTTTCGTCCTGCTTCAGCTGGATGACCTGGCGGCCGTCGTAAGTGCCGCAGGACAGGCACAGCCGGTGCGGTAGCGTGGGCGCTTTGCAGCTGGGGCAATTCACCACGTTGGGGGCCGTCAGGGCATCATGAGAGCGCCGGCGGCGGGTCCGCATACGGGATAATTTCCATTTTGGATTGGCCACTGTGGTGAGCCTCCTATTTCTTCGGTTTCTTGGCTGACCTGGGGACTGTGGTCCCGCCGGTCAAATCTTTCAGGGCTGCCCAGCGAGAATCGGATTCTTCCGGGCGACACTGGCAAGTTTCGCGGTTGAGATTGGCGCCGCACCGTTCGCAAAGTCCACGGCAGTGATCCGTGCACAGAACCTGAATCGGGAACGCGGCTTCGATTTCCTGGCGTAGAAGCTCGTCGAGCACTACCTTGTCGTTCTCAAAAGTGAACGTGCCATCCAGAAGATCTTTGGCCCGGCTCATCGCTTCCTCGCTGTGGACCGGAAGAAATTCCTCTTCCAGGTCGATTTCCAGCGGAAAGACGACATCCTCAGAACAGCGGGTGCAAGGTAAGCGCACCGCCGTTTTGAGCGGTCCCGTCACCATCACGCGGCTGCCCGCGTTGGTCACTTTCAGGTCGAGCTTGAGTGGGCCTTCGAGATCAATTCCTTCGAGTTTGTAGGGGCTATCCCAGTCGAACGACTTGGCTAACCCTTTGCTCTTGCGAATATCGCCGATACCAACATGCATTTGCTTTACCTGCTCTCCGCTCTGTCGAACAGAGATACCGGCGGATTCTACTGAAGCGTACCCCGTTTGTCAAGTTAAACGGTGGCTGGAGTACGCCCCGCGGTAGCGCGTTTGAGGGCCGCTTCCACGAAGCCGCGGAAGAGGGGGTGGGCACGGTAGGGGCGGCTGCCGAATTCGGGGTGGAACTGGCAGGCCACGAACCAGGGGTGGTCCTTGAGTTCCACGATTTCCACCAGATCGCGCTCGGGGTTGAGGCCGGAGATGACCAGCCCTTTATCCGTCAGTTGCTGGCGATACTCGTTATTGAATTCATAGCGATGGCGATGGCGCTCGCGCACGCTGTCGGCGCCGTAGACCTTGTGAGCGGCCGTGCCGGGGGTGAACCTGCAATCGTATTCGCCCAGGCGCATGCTGCCACCCATTTTTTCGAGGTTTTTCTGGTCTTCCATGGCCCAGACCACCGGGTGGGCGGTGTCGGGGGCCACTTCGGTGCTGTTGGCTTCCTTGAGTCCGCACACGTTGCGGGCGAATTCCACCACGGCCCACTGCATGCCGTAGCAGATGCCGAAGTAGGGCACGTTTTCCTTGCGGGCGTATTCGATGGCGCGAATTTTGCCCTCCACGCCGCGCGCTCCGAAGCCGCCGGGCACCAGGATGCCGTGGGCGCTACGCAGCGTTTCCATTCCCGAGCCGGAAAGCAGTTCGCCGGCATCCAGGCGGTCGATGTGCACCTGGCAGCCGGCCGCGATGCCGGCGTGTTGCAGCGACTCGGCGATCGACATGTAGGCGTCTTTGATTTCCACGTACTTGCCGACCAGGCAGATGCGCACTTTGTCGGTGGCCGTTTTCATGCGGCGCAGCATGGTTTTCCAGGCTTCCAGGTCAGGCGCTTTACATTCCAGGCCGAGCCGCTGCACGGTAAAATCGCCCAGGCCCTCTTGCTCCAGCATCAACGGAACGTCGTAGATACTGGGCACGTCGGGACAGGCAAAGACGGCCTTGGTGGGCACGTCGCCGTAGAGGGCGATCTTGCGAATGTGCTCTTGTCCCGGCGTTTTTTCGGTGCGACACACCAGCACGTCGGGGGCGATGCCGATGGCCCGCAGTTCCTTGACGGAGTGCTGGGTGGGTTTGGTTTTGAGCTCGCCGGCCGCGCCCAGGTGAGGCAGCAAGGTGACGTGCAGGTACATGACGCGCTCGTAACCGACGTCGTTTTTAAATTGGCGAATGGCTTCCAGAAAAGGCAGGCTCTCGATGTCGCCGACGGTGCCCCCGACTTCGACGATGGCCACGTCGGCCTGGCTGTCCTCGGCCACCTGATGGACAAACTCTTTGATTTGATCGGTAATGTGGGGAATGACGCGTACGGTGTCGCCCAGGTAGTCTCCCCGGCGTTCGCGCTCGATTACCTGGCTGTAGATCTTGCCGGTGGTCAGGTTGTTTTTGGCCTTGAGGTTTTCGTCAATGTAGCGCTCGTAGTGGCCGAGATCCAGATCGGTCTCGGCGCCGTCCACGGTCACGAAGACTTCGCCGTGCTGATACGGGTTCATGGTGCCGGCGTCCACGTTGATATAGGGGTCGAGCTTCTGGATGGTCACCTTGAGGCCGCGAGCTTTCAAGAGCGTGCCCAGCGAGCTGGCCACGATGCCCTTGCCCAGAGACGATACGACGCCTCCGGTGACGAACAGATAGCGGGTTTTTTTACTCATGTCTCAACATCATTACCTTTGTTTGGGTTGGGAGGCGCGCCAACTCGATTTCCATAGCCATGGTGGCGGCGTCTTCCACGCTGCTCATTTTGGCCGCGAAGTCCTTGAGGGTGAACTCGGCCAGTTCCATTTTCTCGATTTGGGGCGTCAAATAGTGCATGGGGAAGACCAGGCGCGGCTCGAGCTGGGAGATGACCAGCGAGGCTTCGGTCGGATTGAGGGTGATTTTGCCGCCCACCGGACAGAAGAGCACGTCCACTTTGCCCAGAATCTTCAGTTGCTGGTCGGTGAGCAGGTGGCCCAGATCGCCCAGATGGGCGAAATGGATGCCTTCCCAATACCAGTGCCAGACGGTGTTGGGGCCGCGGCGGCGTCCGTTGAAATTGTCGTGGAAGGTGGGCAGGCCGTGGAAAGTCAGAGTTTCCTTGGTGCGTTGCACCATGACCTCTTGTTCGCATTGAAAGTCGTGGGTGCGCTTGACCAGCATGGGGTTACCGTTCACGCGGTAGTCGGCATTGTGGTCGCGATGTTCGTGGGAGATGACCACCACGTCGGACTCCAGCGGTGGGAAGTTATAGGGAATGTGGGTCCCATAAGGGTCGATTACTACTGAAGTCGCTTTCCCCGAGCTGATCCAGAAACTGGAATGACCTAAATAGCGAACAATCATCGGTTCCTCCTGGCGTTGGCCGGGCGGCTTTAACTGGCGACGGCGGGAGCGATCATGACCACCTGGCCTTTGTTGATGGCAACAAAATCCAGGGTGTCCAGGGGAGCTTCTCCGTCCAGGGCATAGATCGATGCTCTGGTAATCGGAATGAACTCCCGCTCCTTATTCACTTCGTCGAGCAGTCTTCCGCCCGGAACCACGTGGATGTAGCCCTCAACACGATAGGTGCTGGTGAGCAGGATGACCCGAATCGATTCTTTGACAGCACGAACGGCCACAGCTGGTTCTCCAAAGCTAAGTTTCCACGGGCGGCGAGGCCCTTTGACACTCTGGCCGCCACCCCCTCCCCCCTCCCTCTCGACAAAGTCGAGAAGCTAGTGATATAGTGGCCGGCATTCTCACTAAAGGATCTTTCATGCCCAGTTTGCAAGCCAATAAAGTCTGGAAAGTCATCGAAGAAAACGTTCAGAGGGTCGCTGAAGACAGCGAGCTGGTGCCTCCGGGACAAAAGTTTAAGCTGACCGCCGATCAGAATCGCGGTATCGATGAGTTAGGCAAGCGCCTGGAAAACGGCGAGAAGCGCATCCTCTTGAAAGCTCCCACCGGCTCCGGCAAAACCGAAGTTTTCTTCCGCACCACCATCCATCACGTGTTGCGCGCCGGTGGTTTCGCCGTGGTCCTGGTGCCCACCCGCGACCTGGCTCGCCAGCAGGCCAACTATCTGGAAGAGCGGTTGGGCGATACCGATCTGGAAGTGGCTCAGATGCACGCCGGTATTCCGCCGCGCACGCGCCGCCAGCAGTTTGACGAGATTCGCGCCGGCAAGGTGCAGATCGTAGTGGGCAGCGCCCTGTTGTTGCAGAATTCCGGCTATCGCTGGATGCTCAACGAGGCCAGCCTGGTGGTGGTGGACGACGTCAACGCCTTTGATGAAGAAGAAGACTTGCGCTACCTGCACGGCGTCAAGACGCCCACCGTGTTCGTGACGGCCACGCCCGAGGCGGTGGGCCGTTTCCTGCGCCGCGAAGGCGCTCTGGACAATCCGGTGCTGCTCACTCAGATGCCCTTTGACTCTCCCAAGACCGAAGTGCACGAAGAGCGCGGGGAATGGGGCGAGAATCCTTTCCGCCAACTGGAGCGAGCCGACGAATTGATCAAGCAGCATCTGGCCGTGGGCAGCCGTATTTACGTGATCAGCCGCACGCGCAGTCGAGTGGCTATTATGGGTCAGTATATGCAGGACCGCTACAACGTGCCGGTATCCATCCTGCACGGCGAAATGGCCGACACGGCCGAGCATCGCAAGCGTTTTCGCGGCAAGGGTCCGCGCGCTTCGGCCGGCGCCGGCGAAGACCGCGTTACCATGATGAAGCAGTTCCGTCAGAACGCTCCGGCCGTGCTGGTGGCCACCAATCTGGTCGGTTCGGGACTGGACGTGCCCATGGCCGACCTGGTGGTCGTCACCGACGCTGACCATTTCGGCGTGGCCGAGATCGAGCAGTTGCTGGGCCGCGTCGGCCGCCGCGAACGCTCCTCCGACGCTTTCCTGGTGCGCGGCACCTCGGCCACGCCGCCGCAAGGTCTGCAGGTCAAGGCCAATACCCGAGTACGCAACGGTAAGGTAGTGCAGACCTTCAAGCTGCAACCCCGCTCCCGGCGCGGCTACAATCCCCGCCGCATCGTCTAGCGACCCTATCCTCCACCCGCTCATCTGTGCTAGGATCTCGGGTATGAAAAGCACCTCCAAGACCATGGCGGTCGTGGCCCTGAGTTTGTTGGTCTTTCCCGGCAGCGGCCATTTCGTGGCCGGCCGTCCCTGGAGGGGAGTGATCTGGGCGGGCGTGTTCGGCGCCATTTTAGTGAGTATCATTTTGATCTTCGGGGTGAACCTGGGCAAGGTGATGGACGGCATGATGAGCCCCACCGGCGAGGTGCCCATCGATGCGCGGCAAGTGGTGGTGTTGGCAGGCCTCGGTTTGGGCAGCTTCATCGTGTGGGGGCTGGCGGGCCTGGATGCCTGGTGGCTGGCCCGCTCGCTGCCCAAGGTTTCCGAAGAAGGGGTTGGAATGACTCCGGCCCCGCAGGCGCCCGCGCCGCCTCCTCCGCCGGAATTCTAATCGCGTTTGACGATGATTTCCTGGCAGCGGGCCGATTCCACCAGATGCTCTTCTTTTTCCACGCGCAGGTGGACCTTGGCTCCCTGAGGCTTGCCCAGGACCGTGACCCGCGCCCCCGGAACCAGTCCGATTTCGCGCACGCAGGCCGGAGCTTTTAGCACGCGTCCCGGTTGGAACAGTTCCATGCTGGTGAGCTGTCCTTCGAGGCTGACGGGAGCCTGGCCGGGGCGGCTGGGAATGGGGGAGCCGTGGGGATCGCAGGTCGGGCGCCCGAGAATCTGATCGATGCGATCTTCAAACTGTTCCGAGATGAAATGCTCGAGTCGTTCCGCTTCGGCGTGCACCTGATCTTCGTCAAAGCCCAGGGCCTGGGTGAGATAGAGTTCGAGCAGGCGATGGTGGCGGATCATTTCTTGGGCCACCCGACGTCCCGCTTCGGTGAGCTCCACACCTCGGTAACGTTCGTGGGTTAACAAGCCCCGCTCGGCCAGGCGCTTGACCATGCTGGTAACGGAGGCGGGTGCGACATCCAGGCGTTCGGCCAGGGCCTGGGTGGTGACCCGCTGCTGGCGTTCTTCCAGGCGGAAAATGGACTTGAGATAATCCTCCATGGCGGGACTGAGGCTGAGCTCAGTATCATTGCGCGCGGGAGGGGGACGTTTCACGGTTGCATCCTAAACGGCCCTTCGCGGATGTGTCAAATAACCGTGATGCCATTGGGCGCACCAGACGCCCAGGCTGGTCCAGGCGGCGGTTTGGCCCACCAACCAGAAGCTGTCGACGGTGAGCAGGCAGGGCCGGGCCAGCGGGAGCAGCGGAGTTCCGGCCAGATTGGAAAGCAAGGCCAGTCCCGACAGGTTGCCCAGCAGGTGCCATTCGGGACGGGTGCCGGGATAGGCGTGGGCCAGCCAGACCGCCAGGAAAAACCAGGCCAGTCCGGCAAACCATTGGCTGGAGGCGCCCAGCATGAGCAGGGCCACGGGGGTGGCGATGGCGCTGTAGAGGGTGACATTGAGCCCGCCCAGGAAAGAACTCTGGCTACTGCCGGGGGGAGCTTCGTAGTCCTGAGTTTCGACATTGAAGACGTGAATAAGTGTTCCCTGGGCAATCGGCCAGAAGATGACGTAGGCCACCAGCGAAGCCGCCGCCAGGCCCAGTTGCCAGGGCCAATCATCCAGTTGATAATGCTGGCGTAGCAGCCCGGCCAGGCTACAAGCCAGGCCGGCGCTCAACCAGGGCCAACCGGGATAGCGGAAGCCGGCCAGGGCGCTGGCCAGGCTGCTGGCGCAGGCCCCCACCGCCAGGGCGCGGGCGAGATTGTCGGCGGGTCCGAACAACACGCCCGCGCACAGCAGCACGGACCCCAAGATCTGGGCCAGCCACACCCGCAAGCCCAGAGGGTAATGGTGCATTAATAGATTTTGCTGTCGCGTTTCTGTCCGGTGTAGTCGATGTAGACAGTCTTCAGCTCGGTGAAGAAGTCGATGGCGACCGCACCTTGTTCACGCGCACCCACGCCGGTGTCTTTGACCCCGCCGAAGGGCAACTGGGCTTCGCCGCCCATGGTGGGGCTGTTGACGTGGGTAATGCCGGTTTCGATACGGTCCAGGAATTTGAAGATCCGGTTGGAGTCTTTTGAGTAGATCGAAGAAGAGAGGCCGTAGCGCACGCTGTTAGCTACTTCCAGGGCTTCATCCAGGTCCTTGACGCGCAAAATGGCCAGCACCGGTCCAAAGACTTCTTCCAGGGCCAGGTGCGATTTGGGATCGACGTGGTCAAAGAGAGTCGGCTCCACGTAGTATCCCCTGGTCAGCTCGCCTTCATCGGAGCGCTTGCCGCCGCTGAGGCACTTGGCGCCGTCCTTCTTGGCCTGCTCGATGGCTTCCAGCACTTCTTTGAGTTGGGCGGTGTCGACTACCGGACCCAGGTCGCGGCCGGGATGATAGTCCTTGGTGCGGGCCACCAGCTTGCGCACGAATTCATCGGCCACGCTGTCGATGACGATGGCCCGCGAGGTGGCCGTGCAGCGCTGTCCGGTGGAGCCGAAAGCGCCCTGCACGGTGGCTTCCACGGCCAGGTCCAGGTCAGCGTCCTCCAGGATGACGATGGGGTTCTTGCCGCCCATTTCGCACTGGACTTTGACGCCGCGAGCGGCGCCCTGTTTGTAGAGGTCCTGGCCCACCTGATTGGAGCCGGTGAAAGAAAGGGCGCGCACTTTCGGGTTGTTGACGATTTCATCGCCCACACTGCTGCCCGGACCCAAAACCATGTTGACGACGCCCGGGGGGAAGCCGGCTTCGTGGAAAATCTCCGCGATCAGTGCAGCCGTCCAGGGGGTGTTGGAGGCGGGCTTGAGCACGATGGTGTTGCCGGCGATCAGAGCCGGAGCCATCTTCCAGATGGGGATGGCCACTGGAAAGTTCCAGGGAGTGATCAGGCCCACCACGCCCAGCGGTTGCTTGATGGTGTAGCAGAAAGTGTTGGACATTTCTGAGGGGACGGTTTGGCCGCCCAGGCGCCGACCTTCGCCGGCCGTGAATTCCAGGATGTTGAGCGATTTTTGCACTTCGCCGCGGGCTTCGGCCAGCAGTTTGCCTTCCTCCAGGTGAAGGGCCGTGGCCACTTCTTCCAGACGCTGCTCCAGAAGATGCATGGCTTTGAAAAGCAACTGGCCGCGCCGGGGGGCGGGGGTGTCGCGCCAGCTCTCAAAGGCTTTATGGGCGGCTTCGATGGCCTGTTTGGCCTCCTCGCGGCCGACCAGGAATACGGTTCCCAGCGATTCGCCGGTGGCCGGATTGATGTTCTCTAGCGTTTTGGTCGCTTCGGCCTGGGTCCACTGACCGTTGATGTAGCTCGTGAAGTGGCGGGTTTTTTCGGCGGTATGCATTCAGACGGTGTCCCTGCTTTGGTGATAAGATGGCTGGGTTTCGCGCTTTTCAGGCGGCCTCCTGGCTCCAGGCACAGTCCCAGCTCCAGTGAGTTGGTGCCGGGAAACATGTCCAGGGCCAGAGCTTCGGTCACGCGGTAGCCGTTTTGGGTCCAGCCGCGCAGTTGATCTTCAAATTCATTGATGTCGCAGATCCAGTGCATGACGCGCTTGGGCCGCGCCTCGGCCAGGTGCTTGATCAGTTCCACCGGCGCGCCGCTGCGCGGTGGGTCGAGCACGGCCACCCAGGCGCCGGTAGGGAAACGGCGTTGGGGAATCTCCATGGTGGCCAGATCCCAAGGGTCGAATTTGGCTTTGTCGCGGTGCAGTCGGCGAGCGTTGCGCCGGGCCCAGAGCACGGCTTCGCCCGAAAGCTCCAGTCCCCAGGTGGGCCCGGTGCGGGGGAGCGATAGAGAGAATAGGCCATAGCCACAGTAAAGATCGAGCATGGGCAAGGCCGGCTCGGCCAGCCATTTCTGGGTGGTTTCCAGCATGATGGGAACCACCTGAGGGTTCACCTGGCTGAAGCAGAGCGGCGAGTAGTGCAGGTTTTGGGCGGTGGCCAGGTGATTGTCGCCGTGCAACTTCTGCCACTGGCCGGGGCGGATGTTGGCGTAGTATTCATCGCCCTCCTGGCCTTGAATGAGCCAGATGGCTTTGAGGTTTTGGTTGTGATGGGTGAGTTTTTTGGAGATGCGGTTCAGTTCGCCCCGTTGTGAGCGCATGTCGTTCAGGTTGAGGACGAGCACTTCGCCTTCGCTACCGCTTTTGATAATAGCGTAGTTGACGAAGCGGGCCAGGCTGCTGTGAGATAGTTCCTGGTTCAGTTGGGCGTAGAGAGCGGCGTGGGAGCCCGGTTCGATCTGACATTGGGGAGGCGCGATGCCCTTGACCCGGCCGCGTTCGATGCCTTCGACCATGGCCAGGCGGCGCTGATCATGAAACCAACGCCGTTTGCTCACGCTACGATAAAGCCGGCCCTGGGGGCTGGCCATGAATTTGGGGGCGGGCAGGCTGGAGATCTGGTCCGCCCAGCGAGCCAGCGCTTCCGTCTTGAAGCGAGTTTCCTGAAGATAGGTGAGACGGCTGCCCCAACAAAGAGTGCATACCCTTTTGGGCGTGCGGCACCCGAGAGCGGTGGGCAGGGGCGGGGGAGATCCGATGAGTCCCGCCAGGATGGACTCAAAGGACTTTATGTCGCGCTGCTGTCGGTGCTGGGGCCTTCCCACAGGGGCGCTCCAAACTCCTCGGAGAGGGAATTGTCCAGGCTGTCCGCCCAGGCGGAAATTCGATCGAGCATGCCGCTGGCTTCTTCGGCATCCAGGCCGCGTAGCGGGCGAATGCCCACCAGGTGGATTTCCTGGCCCCGGCAGACCAGCGCCGCTTCCACCAGTTTGTCGTTCAGTTCCAGCAATCTCCGGTAAAATGCTTCGAGTCGTTCCGCGGCGGGCAGGCGCAGGATGGGGCAGTCCACCATGAAGTAACTTTCCTGGTTTTCCGTGAAGAGTTCCACAAAGATGTTAGCCGAGCCGCGTTTGATACACCAACTGTAGCGCTGTTTCTCCTGGGCTTCCTCGAGGTTTTCCTGGGGATCGATGCCCAAATCGGAGAGAATATCCTCAATCAGGTCGCGGTAATTCTCCAGCACGGTGGAGCTACGATTGGATAATCCGAACATAATGTGGTCTTCCTCCCGTGGTTGCCTTCGTGGAGAAATTTCAAGTCCTGCTTAGGAACTAGTCTGAAAACCACCGCCCGGGCCTTCGTCGCGGCGGAGCCGCTCCACTCCGGCGAACGCGGTTAGTAGGGCAATTTAAAGCACATCCTGGAAGCTGGCTAGCCGCTACGCGGACCAGCCCGCTTCTTGACAATCCTAAAGATACTTGATTTCATCGTTCTTCGAGGTGGTCATGAAAGGCTCGGTTCTTGTTCTTAACGCCAGTTACGAATACCTAAATGTGACCAGTGTTCGACGCGCCCTTTCGCTCGTGCTGAAGAAGAAGGCCGAGGTGGTGGAAGCCGTGGAGGGGCGGTCGGTGTGCGGGGTCGCGAAGCGTATCGGGTTGCCCGCTGTGGTGCGCATGTTGTATTACATCCGCCGCCCCTTCAAAGAGGTGCCCCTGACGCGCAAGAATATTATTCTGCGCGATCGCGGCAGCTGCCAGTATTGTGGCCGATCCGGCGATACAGTAGATCATATTATGCCGCGCAGCCGGGGCGGCAAAGACACCTGGGAGAACTGTGTGTGCGCCTGCGCCACCTGCAACCGCTTGAAAAATAACCGTACTCCCGACGAAGCCAACATGCGTCTGGCCTCCAAGCCGCGGAAGCCGGCGCTCATGCACTGGCTGATGGCGCGCCGGGATTCGGCCAGAAACTGTTGGGGTCGTTACCTGGGCTGGGGCGAACCTGGTTGAATCGCGGTAGTGCTCGCGGCGCTATCTTGCTTCTGCTGGTTTTGGCCGGCGCCGTACGCCTGATGGATCTGGGCGGTCCCTCGCTCTGGTTGGACGAGGCTCATTCTCTCTATATCGCCACCCAGAGCTGGGGCGAGATGTTGGACTATATCCGAACCTACGAACTCCATCCCCCACTGCATTATGCGTTGCTGTTTTTGTGGGTTCGATTGGTTCCGTTTCAGGAGTTCTGGTTGCGCTTGCCGCATGCTTTAAGCGGAGTGGTCGCGGTCATGGGTCTGGCCTGGGTGGGCCGTCGCCTGGGGGGGGCGAGAACCGGTTGGATCTGTGGTTACTTGGCGGCCACTTCACAGTTTGTCATTCTTTTCGATAGTGAATGTCGCATGTATGGACCGGCCTTTTGCGCCACGGTGGCATTCTGGGTCTGCCTGCTGCGCCTCTACGACTCGCCGGGCAAGGGGCGCTCCGCCCTGCTGGTGCTTTCCGCCTGGGCCTGCGCCTATCTGGAGTATCGTCTGGCCCTCATTCTGGTGACTTCCTCACTGGTCTTTCTCTTCGCCAGCGCGGGAGCGGTTCGCCGGCGCTTATTCCTGGGCTTGAGCGTCGGGGCTCTGGGCTGTCTGCCGGTAGTGCCTCTGCTCCGGCATCAAGCCAGCGCGGCCGGTGGGGGAACCAGCATGAAAGCTTTCCTTCCGCCTATGAGTCTGGAGCTTTTGTCCAGCCAGATTCCGGCTTTGGCCGGGGGTTGGTTCCTGGAAGGGTCCACGGCTGTGCTGGCCGCCGTGAGCGTAGCCTTTTTGGGGTTGATTCTCAGCCTCGTTCCGGCTCTGGGGAAGAATCGTTTATTGGTGTTGGGAGCCGCTACTTTTTTGGGAAGCTGGGCGGCGCTGGTGGCCTATTCTTGTTGGATCACCCCCGCCTACAGCCTGCACAGTTCGGTGGTGCTGAGTTATCCGTTCCTGCTGGGCTGCGGCCTGGCCTTGGGCCGGCTGCCGCGCCCGGCCGCCCTGGTCCTGTGCGGTTTTTGGGGCGTTTTCAACCTTTACACGCTGGTGCGTTTCCATCGCGATCCCGCCTGGGGTAAGCAGAATTGGAAGCAACTGTTGGGGGAGTTGCAGCCCTACTGGCGGCCCGATGATACGGTGGTGGTGGTGCCGGGATTCGAGCAGTTCAGTCTGCTCTTTTACTGGCGGCCCGAGGATTTTTTGGCGCTGGAGGCACGGGATTTCTTGGACGAGGAGGTGAAACGAAAACTGCGTTTGCGCAAGCGCATCTGGTGGTTTTTCGTGAATGACCAGATCGTGGACCGCCCGCAACGTTGGCGTCATTGGCTGAATTCGGGCTTTAAGATCGAATTCGCCGGTCAGGCGGTCAATGGTCCGTTCCACGAAATCACCGGGAACGGGATCGATGTCTACCTGGTGACGCCCACGCCTTAGGGTTTGGGGGTCTCCTGGCTGTTGCGGGTACGCGGAACGGCCAGTTTGGTCGGCGCGGGGCTTTGGCCGCGCAGTTGTCGTCCCACTCGTTCCACCAGCATGTCCGGACTGAAGGGCTTACTGAGGATGTCGCGATGGGGGAGAGGCTGAGTCAGCAGGCGAGGGTTGATTCCAGCGGTGAAGAGGACCGGCAGGTCGCGACGCACGCGGCGGAGTTCTCGGAGAAAACTCGTGGCCGGGGAGCTGGGTAGTAGCACTTCGCTGATTACCATTCGGATGCGCGGGTTCTGCCGGATCGCTTGCAGGGCTTCGGGTCCGTCACTGGCCTGTAGGACGCGGTACCCGGCCTGCTGCAGCGCTCCAACCAGGCAGCGCCGAATGAAGGAATCGGGCTCCACCAAGAGCAGGGTGTTGTCGGGTCGGATCCACATCGTCAGGGTCTCCTTAGGAAGGTAGTTTTATACTACTTGCCCGGCCAGGAGGGGGTCTGTGATCTGGTTCACATCCTGTTAACAATTATTCCCGGCTTTGCTCCAGGCCGAGTTGCGCGCGCATGCTGCGTTCCAACAGCGCTTTGATGACGTAGCGGTGGGAAACCATGAATTGAACATAGGTATCCATCGCATCTAAAAAGAAGTCGATGGTTATGGGACTATCGCCCTTGAGGCCCTGTTGCCTGGCTTTATCGCGCAGGCCTTCGACTCGCTTGAGGTCGGGGCGCATCCGCTTAACGGCGGCCGCGATGAGCGGATCTTCGAAAAAGCCTTCCGCTTGCATCCATTCGAATGAATCCATCTCGGTTCCCATAACCCACGCTCCTCATGATTGGTCTTTTGAATGATTTCCAGCGCAGTTGGGCAATTCCTTGAATTCTTTTCAGGGAAGCGTGAAAATCCCGTTTTCCTGGCGCTGGGGGATAGTATCATCAGTGATTGTTATCCGGGGCCGGGCTATGGAGTGGCTGCTCTGGTGCAACGCGGGCTGGAGCCGGTAACGCGCCACGGGATCACCCGCACCGGTTACCGATTGCCCGATTTGGAAGCGCAGTTGCCGCATTTACAGGGCTCTACCCGGTGCCGGACCGGTCTGCTGAGCATCGGCGGCAACGATTTATTGGCGCTGGATTCGCCTCCAGACGATTTTTGGTACGAGTCTTTTTCGCGACGCTATCAGGAGTTGCGGCGGCAGCTCGGGGTGCTTTATCCGTCGGCTCCCTGGTTGGTATGCAACCTCTACGATCCCACCGACGGCACCGGGCAGCTACCCGGGCGCGAAGCAAGGGGTTTCCCGCCGCGCCCGGAGCTGGTGGAAAGTCTGGGGCGCTTGAATCGGGTCATCGCCGAAGTGGCCGGAGACGACCTGGTGGATATTCACGCTCATTGCCTGGGTCACGGCTGGTCACGCCGCTTGCCGCTGTGGTTTCAGATGGACATCGAGCCCAACCGCGAGGGGGCCCGCCAGCTTGCCGATTTGTTGTTGCACCGGCTGGAGGCGCGCCGATGAAGCAGAAGCTGATGGGCTGGGACGACCTGGATGGCCTGGGCCTGGAGCCAGGAGACCTGGAGGGCGATCTTTTTCATAAGCCGTCCGAGGGCGTCTTTGGGCTGATCTCCCTGGACCAATTCATGGAGGACCTGGAAGAACACGGTTTGCTTGAGCGATTGCGCGGGCGGGGTTATCAGCGTTTTCGTCTGGGCCTGGATAAGGAGGATGTGTATACGGAAAGGTTGCGTCTCTTCGGGGTGCATCCCGACCACTCGGGGGAACTGCAGTTGATGGACGTGCGCTCTCACCGCGGCGCCATCGAGGCTCCGTGGGGCACCCGTTACCGGGTGTTGGGGTGGGATTGGGTGGAAATGCAGGACCCGCTGGCGCGGCCCTCGCCTTTCCGGCCGATGCTGCCGGGGCAGAGCCATCCCGGGCTCGGTCTGTTCCGAGGTCTGACGCGCTTGATGCTGGACTATGTTCCCCGCCTGGAGGTGGAGGGCCTGACGGCGGTACCGCAGTTTTTTCACAACGCCGTGCTGTACTCGGGCCACTTTCGCTTTCTCGAGGCCGAGGTCCAGGGGCGCTTTCAGGCGGCCTGTCGCGACCTGCTCGACGAGGGATTGGCTCCGGCTTCCTGGTGGGTGGCCCGGGAAGAAGTAGAGATCGTGGATCGGGTCACCGGCCAGGCGCGGCCTTATCTCTGGCGACCGGAGAAAATCGTGCGCGGAGTGGCTGAGGAGTTGAAAGAGCGCTTGAGCAGTCCCGCTTATCAAGAGGTGTGTCAGCGGGCCATGGAGCAGGTCGAGTTTCGTCGAAAGGAATCCGCATGCAAGTCCGACTGATGACCTTGAACGTCCGCTATGACAATCCGCACGACGGAGCCAATATCTGGGCCCGGCGCAAGGCTCCGCTGGAAGAGTTCCTGCGCGCCCAGGCGGCCGACTGGCTGGCTTTCCAGGAGGTGTTGCCGGGTCAGCGGCGCGATCTGGAGGCGATGCTGCCCGAATACCGGAGTTATGGTATTTCTCGTGATGGCCTGGGCAAAGACGAGCAGTGCTGCTGGTTTGTGCGCGATCCATGGTGGTTCGAGGAGGCGCGTACGCTCTGGCTATCGGATACGCCGGATCGGCCCTCGGTCGGCTGGGACGCCATGTTGCCCCGAGTGGTCTCGTTGGTGCGCCTGGCCCACGGGACCGAACGCTGTTGGGCGGCCAACCTGCACCTGGATCATCACGGGCCGGAATCCCGGCGCCAGGCTTTGCTGCAAGTGGCCGCACTGCTCGGCTTTGAGGAACCGGCGGTTGTGGTCGGAGACTTCAATCAGGAGCCGGAACTGGAGGGCTGGACGGACTGTCAGCAACAGTCTCCGCAGGCGGGACGTGGGACGTTTCATGATTTCCAGGGGGGGACGCGGGGGCCCCGGATTGATGGCATTCTGCTGACTCCCCACTGGCGTCTGCAACGCTTTCAGTTGGTGGAGGATGCCCGTTTGTCAGACCACTACCCGCTGCTGGCGGAGGTGGCCATTGGGGCATAGGCGGTTTCTGGCCCAGTTTTCCTTGTTGGAGAGCCTGCCAGAGTTCCGCCAGGCGGTCGCGAGCCACCGGTAGGAAGTCGCTGCTTACGCTCTTTTTCAGCCATTCGCGGGCCTGCGCCGGTTCCCCGATGAGCAGATGGATCTGCCCCAGCGCATAATGCGCCTCGGGGAATTTTTCGAACTGTTTGAGGGCGCGTTCCAGGTAGGTCCTGGCGGCCAGCGGTTGGCCCAGCATCTGCACGGTGCGTCCCAGGTAGAAATAGAGGTAGGGATTGGGGCCCTCCTGTTTCCAGGAGTGCACAAAGCATTTCTCGGCTTCTGCTAATTTTTCGTGGTCGGGCAGTTGTTCCTCGAAGGGAGTGGCCGAATAGAGCAGGGCCTCGCCCAGATGGTAGTAGCCGCGAAATTGGCGCGGTTCGAGGTCCACCGCTTTGCGTTGAGCCTCCAGGTTCTTCTTAAGGTAGTCGTCGCGCTTGTGCTGGTCGCTGGTGGTCAGACCTTTTTCCCAGTAACGTAGACCTATGCGTTGCTGGACGTAGCCGTGGATGGAGTTAATGAAGGCGGCCAGGGTCAGTTTTTGGGGCGGGGACTCGATCGGCGTCGGCTCGTCCAGCGCCGCGCCCTGGTAGAGTTCAGGCAACTCCAACGGCAAAAGATAGGATTCCACTTGTAACAGCAGGCGACTGAGCAGAGGAGAAAAGCCGGAGAGTTCAGGGCGGAACCAGCTGATCCAGCCCATCGGCTTGTCCACTTCCACTCGTTTGAGGGCCGCCTCCACCTGGCCCGAGCCAAGTAACAGGTAACACTGCAGGCTGGGTAGGAACTGGTGGCCGGGGCTGGCCGCTCTGAGTTTCTCGGTCTCCTGCAGGGCTTCGCTCCAGCGTTCGAGCTGGCCTAAGGTCAGAGCGCGGTAGAGATGCTGAACCGGAGATGGGCCGGTTTTCCCTAGAGTGACCAGGGCTTCCTCAGGCTGCTCCGCTTCCAATTGAAGGAGAGCGATTTGGTAGAGCCAGCGCTCTTCTTGAAGGGGGTCTTTTTGCAGTAAAATGTTAGCTTGAGCTAACGCTTCTGAGTGCTTTCCCTGACGGGAAAGGCTGACCGCCTGACGAAGAATGGACCACGACACAACGCCTGGCTTTCGCTGACCTCGAAGAGCGGTCCTCGAAGGTAGGGTACCAGAGGTTACAAATTTTTCACCAATTTGTGATGATGTGTTGCTACCCTGAATGAGCAGGGTTCGGGCCGAGGTGTGGCCCGGATGGGAAAGGGACCAGGACCAGGTGAAATTAGATAAAGTAAATGACGCCGCCGCTCTAACTTCCAAGGGCAAGACCGGCGCGATCGCTCCGAAAAAAGATAAGGTTGAGCAGGATCCCAAAGATGGGTTGACGCTGACTACCTCTTCGCAGGGAATACCGGTTACTTATACCATGCCGAACCCTGCCCAATGGGGACCGGTGCTGCTCAATGGTCAGAAGGTTCCGGTTCTGCCCCAACCCGGCCCTAAAGACGACCCCTCCATCGCGGACGATGCCGATGGTGACGGGCCCGGCGTCGGCGGCGGCTATGAACCTGTCAGTGTAGAAGTTCATCTGCCCGTGCCCACCGGCGACGGCCTGTTGTGGCGAACCTCGGGACTGCCCAAGCCAACCAAAATTACCGGCGATGACGGTCCGGCCGTGGGTGGAGGCTACTTCACCAGGCCTTTCCAGTCAACCGCTTCCGGGGCGCTCTTCGAAGAGTTTATCCCCCCCGAGCCGCCCACAGTGCCGAAGCTACTGCCGGCGCCCACACGGACAGAGGCAAAAACAGAAAAGACCAGCGCCGCAGCCCCAGGTCAGGAAGTCGCCCCGGCCGAGGGGCCTTCTGCGTTTCAGGGACCGTCCGTTCTGGAGTCGCTGCAGGCCAAGTTCAGTCAGGATCCGGTGGCCGCTCAGAGGCTGGAACTGAAAAGCGTCGAGTTCTATGAGAAGCAATTCGCCCATATCAAAACGCCGGCTCAATTCAAGGCCCAGACCGACAAGTTCAAGGCCATGATCAAGGAGGGCATGACCCTCGATGAGCTACGCCCGCAAGCCTACGCGCTGGCCCGCCTGTCGGCCCAGGAGACGTTGGGAAAAAAGCCCTATGACAGCCAGATGCTGGGCGCACTATCCATGGACGCGGGCACGATCGCCCAGATGGGCACAGGCGAGGGCAAAACGCTGACCGCCCTCATGCCGCTCTATTTGAATTCGCTTTCCGGCAAGGGCAGTCACCTGGTCACCGTCAACGATTACCTGGCCCAGGCCGGCTTTGACGAACTGAAACCGGCCCTGGAAAATCTGGGTGTGAGCGCCGGTCTGGTGCTCAAGGAGATGACCCCCGATCAAAAAAGAGCCGGCTATAACGCCGACGTCACTTATTTGAGCAACGATACGCTGGGTTTTGACTATCTGGGCGATCGCACCGTGACCAACCCGAATGACCGCGTGCAGCGTGAGCCTCACTTCGCCCTGTTGGATGAAGCTGACCAGGTGCTTTTGGATGAAGCCCGCGTACCGCTGATCATCGCCGGGCTGCAGGGAGATGAAGAAGTGCGGGGGGCCGTCGAACAGGGACAGCTCTTCAACAACATCGTCAAGGATCTGGTGCCGGGCGAGGATTTTCGTATCGATCGCAAGATGCACAGCGCCTTCCTGACCGATGTGGGCCAGGACATCGTGGCCAACGAGGTGGGTCTGCTCGAGTTGCGCAAAGACGACCCCGATTATAAGGCCAAGCTGGCCGCCGGCAGCGAGCTGCGCACCCTGCTGCGCGAAGAAGCCAAAATCACTCAGGGCGAAACCGAGTTGCCTCGCGAGTTGGTCACCCAGCGCGGCTTGAAGGCGGCCTGGTGCCATCTGCTCGGGCGCCCGACCGAAACGACGGAATCAAAAAAACTGGAAGAATTGCGGGCACGCAAGGAAGAGCTGCTCGACATCTTCCCCGGCGCCAATCTGTATGCCGAAGACCAGATGGAGCGAGTGCGTTACCTGCAAAACGCCCTCGAAGCCCGTGGGTTGTTCCGTCTGGGCAAGGACTACGCGGTGGAAAACGGCGAGGTGCAGATCATCGACGAGTTCAAAGGCCGGATTTCGGAAGGCCGGCGCTTCACTCAGGGTCTGCACCAGGCGTTGGAAATCAAGGAAGGCCTCGAGCCCAAGCCCGAGACCTACACGGTGGCCAGCATCACCTATCCCAACCTGTTCCGCCGTTATGAGCGGGTGGCGGGTATGACGGGTACGGCCGAGAGCTCCAAGAAGGAGTTCAGCGAGGTGCTCGGTCTCAACGTGGTCAACGTGCCGCCCAATAAAGAGCGCAAGCGCGTCGATCATCCGGACAAGCTCTTCGCCACCCAGGAAGAAAAGTTCAAGGCCGTCACCGAGGAAGTACGCAACCTCTTCCAGGAGGGCATCCCCGTGCTGGTGGCCACCCGTTCGGTGGAGATGAACCAGTATGTCTCGGCGCTTTTGTCCAGTGAAGGCATTCCCAACCAGGCCCTGGATGCTCAGGATGTCAAGACCAATACCCCGGAAGAGAACGCCATTATCGCTACCGCAGGTCAATCGGGCGTGATCACGGTGGCCACCAACATGGCTGGCCGTGGCGTGGACATCAAGCCGGACGCGGTCAACTACAAGAAGCTGGCAGTGGCCTGCGATACCGCTTGCCGCGAGGGCAAGTCGGTGGTGGTGCAGCTCGACCCGCAGCAGCCGGAACAGGCCGAACGTTTGACGGCCTGGTTCAACCTGCCCGAGGACGACGCCGATAAGATCAAGTTCTCTCAGGGAGGGAAGCCGGTTAAGGGCAAGGTTCTGTTGACTTTTGAGCCGGTCGCCGGCGGCGACACGGTGCTCAAGGCCGAGGACTTCCCCGGCCGCAAGTTGGTGGTGCTGGCCACCGAGCGCAATCTGGATCAGCGCATTGACGACCAGTTGCGCGGCCGGGCCGGCCGCCAGGGCGCTCCCGGCGAGACTCAGTTCTACGTCAGTCTGGAAGACGATCTGATGCGCATCTACGGCGACGAGGACCGCGAGAAGCTGAAGAAGCTGTTCGATAAGCCCGGCGGCGAGGGCAAGATTCGCAAACTGACCGACGAGGCCCAGGAACGCGTGCAGAACATGAACGCGGACGCCCGCCTGCAGACGGCCAAGTTCGATCAGGTGGCCAACAAGCAGCGCGAGGTCGTCTGGGGCTTTCGCGACAAGTGGGTGGATTCGCGTCCCGGCCAGCCGGTCACGGACGAGACCATGGACATCGGCGCCACCGTGCACGACTGGGTGGTGGAGGCTTATACCACCGCCGTAGGCGAGGCCATGAAGGAGCAGAAGGGCAACGCGGAGGCCCGCCTGCAGGGCGCCGTGGCCAGGGTGGCCGAGGATTTCAAATTCCCGGTCGAGGTGCCCGAGGGCAAGGGGGACTGGAAGAAACGCCTGGATTCGGCTCTGCGCACGCAATTGGCGGTGGTGGAGGATTCCATCAACAGCAACCGCCCCAGCGATCTGCACCGGGATTTTCTGGAGAACTATCAGTGGCAGACGGCTCTGCAGAACCTGGATAAGGGCTGGACCAACCAGCTTCAGGTGCTGGAGGATGAGAAGCAGGGCTCCAATCTGGAAGCCTACGCCGGTCGCGAGCCCGAGCAAGCTTACATCGAGCGGGCTTTCAAAGCCTTCGACGAGATGTGGAACTACGTCAAGGGCGAGACCACCAGGACATTGCTGCAGCAAATGACGGAAGTCGACGAGATCCTCAAGTCCCGTAAGGCTTGAAGTTCACTTTCGGGAAGAAAGTGTTGGCAAAAATAAATATGTTACGAAATGCCAATATTTCTGCAATTTCTGAAGCCTAGTCTGAGTATGCGTGAAAGTATTCTGGCTGCTGCTGGTTGCGGTGATGGCGTTGTGGTGGCTGCCGGCTCCCGTGTTGGACGCATTGCTGGTGTTCAATCTATCTCTCTCGGTGGGAGTGGTGTTGCTGGCGATGCATACGCACCAGCCGGCCAAATCGACCGCTTTTCCGCGGCTTTTGCTGGTGACCACGCTGCTGCGCCTGGCTCTCAATCTGGCCGCCACTCGCTTGCTCTGGTGCGGTAAGACCGGCTGGCTGATCCCCGCTTTCGGACAGGCGGTGCTGGCCGAGCGGGTTTGGCTGGGAGCGCTACTCTGGTTGGTGCTGCTGTGGGTGCAATTGCTGGTCATTCCACGAGGTGTCTCTCGGGCGTCTATGGTCAGCGCGCGCTACACCCTGGATGCCCTGCCGGGTAAGCAAATGGCCGTGGATGCGGACCTGCACGCCGGGGTGATGGATGTCGAAACGGCCCGCTGGCGGCACCGAGAAATAAAGCGTGATGCGGATTTCTACACATCCATGGAGGGACTGGGCGGTTTTGTGCGCGGGGAGTGTTACGCCACCGCCGCCTTGATGCTGATCAACCTGTTCAAGAGCGGATTGTTGCTGTGCCTGGGCAATGCAGTGATCGCGTCGGTTTGCGCCGGTCTGGCGGCCCTGGCCAAAGGCCTGATGATCACGCGAGCGGCCGTGCAAGCCAACCTGGGCGCGGAGTTTTGCGAGAGCCGTCTGAACGGCGGCTTTCTGGCCGGGGCTGCCGGCCTGATCTTTTTCGTCGAGCTGATCCGTGTGTGCGGCGCGGCCGCTCTGCCGGCTCCTGCCTTTTTTGTGCTCACCGGCCTCCTCCACCTGGGACTCAAAGCTCTGCGCAGCGAGCGCAAGGCTTTGCTGGAAGACCAGCTTTTTTGGGGGGAAGCGGACGGGCGCATCGTGCTGGAGGTGAAGCAGCCCCAGGTGCAGGGGCTGCTGGAACAGTTACCGGTTTTGCGCCGGGAGCTGGCTGAGGAGCTGGGGTTTCTTTTGCCGGCCGTGCGTATTCAGCTTGGCTGCGGTCCCTATCGTATCTGTTTCTACGGGCACGAAGTCGGACGGGGACCCGGGCCGGATCCGATCGTTCACTTGCGGCGGTTGGCTCGCTGTCAGGCGGGCCTGTTGGCGAATTTGGACGAGTTGCTCAAGCAAGTCGATCTGAGAGGCCTGCCGCAGGGCAGAGCCCGGCAGGTGCTGCGCAATCTCTTGGAGGAGGGTGTTTCGATCCGTGGTTTGCAGTCGATCCTGGACTGTATGGCGGAACGGCCGGGAGAGGAGGTGGCAGCCATGAGTGAGCGGGTACGCCTGCATTTGAGCCGGCAACGCTATAAGCAGGTCACCGGAGTCTTGGAAGTGCTGGTGCTGGACCACCTGGATGAACGAATGCTGGATCGATTGGAAGATGGAGGGGTTCTATTGACCTCCGCAAACTTGCGTCCGCACTGGCGGCAATTGACCCGGGCTCGCTTCCCTCGACTGCAGGTGGTGACGCCTCCTGAGTTAACGGGTACCGCCGTGGCCTTCCGGCGTTTCAAGGAATGAGCACGATTTTACCCAGGGCGCCGGGTGCGAGCACGGCGGTATGGGCGGCGGCGGCTTCCTCCAGGGGAAATTCGCGGCCGACCACGGGATTGAGGAAGCCTTGTTTCAGTCCGGCTACAAGGGCAGCCTGAATTTGTTCCATGAGGCCGGGTGGCGTGTTGAATAAGGACATTCCATGGACGTTGGCGTCTTTGCTCATGGTGGCGCGGGGGTTGAAGCCCAGGTTACCGCGGTTGCCGATGACCACGATGGTGCCGTATCTGGCCAGCATGTCGAGGTCGTGTTGCAGGTTGACGTTGGCCAGCATTTCCAGGATCAGATCGGGGCCGTTGCCTCCAGTAAGATCAGCTATTTGTTGACGGTAATCGGCGGAACGGTGATCGAGAGCATAATGGGCTCCCTGCTCGAGCACATGGCGTAGACCTTCGTCGCTGCCGGCCGTGCCGATAATGCGCAGGCCGTGAGCGCGGGCCCATTGGGTGGCGGCCAGGCCGACGCCGCCGCTGGCTCCGTGAATAAGCAGCCACTGGCCGGGTCTGGCGTCGCCGCGCTGGAAAAGGGCCCGGTAGGCGGTGGAGTAGGGGACGTAGAGAGCCGCCCCCTGCTGATAGGTGACCTTTTCGGGTAGCGGTTGGACCTGGGTGGCCAGGCACAGGGCCGTGTCGGCATAGGTGCCGGTTTGAGAGCCGGTCAGGTAGCAGCGGTCCCCCACCTTCCAGTGTTTGACTTCCGAGCCTGTTCGCAGGATTTCTCCGGCCGCGTCGGTACCGGGCGTATAAGGTAGGGGGCGTTCCCCGTAGGCGCCGCTACGAATGTAGGTGTCTACAGGATTGACCCCCACGGCGTGGAGGCGCACCACCACCTGATGGGGACCCGGTTGCGGGTCGGGCAGGTCGACCAGTTTGAGAACTTCGGGTTCACCGAATTGAGCAACTTGAATAGCGCGCATGGCCCCGACTTCGTGTGCGGAGCGGGCATTTCCCACCAGAGGGGAAGGATTCCGGCTCTGCGAATGTACCGCCACTCATGATCTTTTTGCTGATCATCCTTATAGCCTGGCTGCTATGTTTCGGGGTTTCCAAGATTTTCGCCATGTGGTCGCCAGGACGCGCCCGGCGCGCCTATCGCATCGCCCGCGTGCTGGCGGGGCTTTTCCTGGCCTTGGCGGGGGGAGGTTTCATGGCGATGGTGACTGACCATTCCCTAGATGGTGGCGCAGGCATGGCGGCGGGAATTACGGGCGGATTTTTCCTGCTCTGTTTTTTTGGAGCGCTGCTCAACGTAGGGGTTTGCTGGCGGGGCGCTCGCCGCGAGGCGCAGGCGGTTCTTGCCGAGGAACGGGCGATGGGATTTTCGCGAATGGACTCCTAGCGCGCTCACAAGGTCAGCCGCGCTTGGGCTGAGAAGGCGCCAGGATGAATCAAGTAGCTGAGCGTTTAGTGCCCTTTGGCGAATCGATCTTTTCCACCATGTCGCGATTGGCGGTAGAGCATAAGGCGGTCAATTTGTCGCAGGGTTTTCCCGATTTTGATGGGCCGGATTGGCTGAAGGAGGCGGCCGTGCGGGCGGTGCAGAGCGGGCCCAATCAGTATGCTCCCAGTCCGGGCAACCCGCTGTTGCGTCAGAAGCTCAGCCAGAAGATGCAACGCGAGTCGGGACTCCAGTATAACCCCGACACGGAGATTACGGTCTGCAGTGGAGCGACCGAGGGCATCGCGGCGGTGCTGCTGGGGCTGCTCAATCCGGGCGATGAGGTCATTCTTTTTGAGCCGTTTTATGACAGCTATCCGGCCTGCGTGGCTCTGGCCGGGGCCACCGCCCGCTATCTGCCTTTTCAGTTGCCGGATTTCATGGTGGACTGGGCGGCTTTGGAGAAGTTGATCAACGCCAGGACCCGGGCCATCCTGGTCAATACGCCGGGCAATCCCTGCGGTAAGGTATTTTCCCTGGAAGAACTGGCCCAACTGGCCCAACTGGCCGAGCGCCATCCCCATGTGCTGTTTATCACCGACGAGGTCTATGAGCACATCGTCTTTGCTCCGGCTCGGCACGCCTGTCTGGCCGCTCAGCCGGGCATGCGCGAGCGCACGCTGGTGATTTCCTCCTTCTCCAAGACGCTGTCCATGACGGGTTGGAAAATCGGCTATGTCTTCGCGCCCGCCCATTTGACGGCGGCGGTGCGCGCTTCCCATCAGTTTCTCACCTTCTGCTCGGTGTCACCGTTGCAGGCGGCTATGGCCGAAGTGATGGACCGCCTGCCGGCCTACGTGGAGGAGCTGGCCGGTGAATACTTGCAGCGGCGTGATCTCTGGTGTTCGCTCTTGGAGGAGGCCGGCATTCCTTATCGGGTACCGCAGGGTAGCTACTTCGTGATTTCCGATGTGCGCTCCCTCGGCCACCAGGATGACGTCCAGTTCTGCCGTTGGATTACCCAGGAGCTGGGCGTGGCCGCCATTCCGGCCAGCGCCTTTTATCACACGCCCGGGGCCGGCCAGGGGTTGGTGCGCTGGGCCTTTTGTAAGGGGCTGGACACTTTGCGCGAGGGAGGCAAGCGGCTGCTGCCGTTGCGCAAATCGTGAGTAAGCGGCTGACTCCGAGGCCCAAGCTGGTGGTGCGCAACGCCACTCTCAAGGACCTTGATGAAATCCTCGAGCTGTCGGGGCGCATCTATCCCGAACCCTACCTGGCTCCGCCCATCCGCGGTCAGATCAACCACTACAGCGAAGGCTGCTTCGTGGCCGTCTATGAGGACAAAATCATCGGTTATTGCGCCACCATGCGCACCACCGAAAAAAAAGCCCTGAAGCGGCACACCTGGATTGAAATGACCGCTAATGGTTATTGCTCGACCCACAAGCCGGACGGCGACTATCTCTACGGAGTGGAAGTCATGGTGGACCCTCATTATCGAGGTCTGCGCATCGGGGAGCGTTTCTACAGCGAGCGGCGCAATCTATGCAAGCATTACCGTCTCAAAGGCATTACCTTTGGCGGCCGCCTGCCCTTGCTCAGCCGCCGTCTCAAGCAGACCGAGACGGTGCAGCAGTACATCGAACTGGTGAAAGCCAAGAAGATCAAGGATCCGGTGCTCAGTTTTCAGTTGCGCCAGGGATTTGAAGTCTACCAGGTGTTGCCTAATTATTTACCGGAGGATACCGAGTCTTTGGGCTACGCCGCCCAGATGATCTGGCATAATCCGGAAGTGGATGCGGCGGAGGCCAGCAAGAGCCACCAGCGCGCTCCGCGCCAGGCGGTGGTGCGGGTGGCCTCGGTGCAGTATCAACAGCGCGCCATCAAGTCTTTTGAGGAATTCGAACAGTTGGCCACTTACTTCGTGGACGTGGTCTCGGACTATCGCTCCGATTTTGTGTGCTTCCCGGAGCTTTTCACGCTGCAGTTGCTTTCCATGCAGTCGGAGAAGCAGCCGCCCGAGGAAGCCATCGCCACGCTGACCGAATATACCGATCAGATCAAAGCTTTATTTCATCGCCTGGCCATTAAATACAACGTCAACATCATCGCCGGTTCCCACCCGACCAAGATACGCGACGGCAGCATCGAGAACATCTCGATCATCTGTCTGCGCGATGGGGCCGTGCATATCCAGCCCAAGATCCATCCCACCCCCAGTGAGCGTTTCTGGTGGAATATCGCCGGCGGCAGCAAGTTGAACGTGATCGACACCGACTGCGGGCCGATTGGCGTGCTGATTTGCTACGACGTGGAATTTCCCGAGTTGTCGCGCCACCTCATCGACCAGGGGGCCAATATTCTCTTCGTGCCTTTTTGCACCGACGAACGCCAGGGCTACTTGCGGGTGCGCTACTCGGCTCAGGCCCGGGCGGTGGAGAACCAGTGCTACGTGGTCATGTCGGGCAATGTAGGCAATCTGCCGCGTGTGCATGCCATGGATATCCAATATGCCCAGAGCTGCATCCTCACACCCTGCGACTTCGCCTTTTCCCGGGACGGCATCGCGGCGGATACCACTCCCAACGTGGAGCAGGTCATCTTCGCCGACTTGCGCCTGGATACGCTTTACGAGGCCCGCCATTCGGGAACCGTGCTCAACGTGCATGATCGGCGCCACGACCTTTACAGCGTGATCTGGCATAAGCGCAAGTAACTATTTCTTAGGAGTGGGTTTCTTGGGCAGGGGGCGCATCTCGTTGGCGTCCAGGCGGCCCCAGATATAAGCTTGCTGGACCGGATCCACGTTGGACATCTCCACCGAACTGGGCACCAGGAAGCCCAGCCGGTGTTGGCCGGGCATATCCAGGCTGGCGGCCCCGCTTTCGCTGTTGGCGGACAGCATGGTGCCTTCTTCGCGGCCCAGCCGGTGGGCCTGGGGAAAGGTGGCGATGGCCAGCCGGTAGAGTGGCGTGTAGTCCGTATGCGTGTATCCGGTCACCGGGTCGGTGTTGGTGATGCCGCCTAAGAAGTAGCCCTGGGCGTCGAAAGTACACTCGTTGTATTTGCCCAGGTAGAGCTTGTTGTCCGCATCCATGGGGAAGCGGATGACATCGAGGTTTTGGGTGATGTTGCCCTGCTCATCCAGCTTATAGGCCAGCAGCGGCGAGCCGGCCGAGCCCAGGATCAGATCGTTTTTCAAGATCATGCGCCCGTCGCGGGAGTAGCGCGAATCTTGAAAGCAGAAGTAGCCTTCGCCCAGGATGGCCAGATGCAGGGGGATGTTGGTGTTGACCACGCGTCCCTGGGAAATATCCAGGTCGGGCCGGGTGCCCGCCCAGTAGTTGGTAATGGTGGCTTTGTAGCCGGGGGTGAACTGCTGAGCCAGATTCTCGCGACACCAGAGCAGCAATGCTCGCCGCTTGCCCTCGAAGGTCTGGGCCTGCGCCTGGAGCGTGGTCAGGCTTAAGGCCAGCAGCCAGTGTATCCATTTCATGGGCGGTCGATCAATCCCATCTCGGCGTTATAGGCGGGCAGGTCGGCGGGAAGCAGATTGCCGTGATTGTGGCCCTTGCAGTAGAAGCTAAAAGTGTCGGGCTTCGTCTCCACCTGGTAGCTTTCCGAATAGGTATCTTTACCCGCGGCGGGACAGGTGGGAATCAGACGCAGATAGTTGCCGCTGATCAGTGGTTTCAGATCGGTCGGATATACGCCCGCGTTGTCTGAAGCGTACATCTCCAGGGCGGTGGCGATATTCTTTTCATTGGATTTGCAGGCGGTCAGCTGGCCCTGGCTGCGCGCTTTGATGAAGTTGGGCACCAGGATCGGCATGGTCAGAGCACCCACCATGCCGAGCGCGCCGGCCGTGCCTGCGTTGGTGTAGCGGAGTCCATCGGCTTCCACCTGGATGCTGCCCAGGTCGTCGGATAGTTGGCCTTCCACCAGCGCCAGCATTTGCAGCGCGGCGGTCTTGTCTGCCTGGTCGGCCTTGAGAGCTTCCTTTTTGACCTGATCGATGAGAACCTTGAAGTTGAGGAAGCTGATTTCCGCCGAATCCTTGGAGTATTTGCCGGCAAATGAGCTGAAATTGGAGCGTTTGGCCAGCGAGGTTGTCTGGCCGGCGGCCGCCTCGGCCACCGCCGTCAGGCTCTCTTTGGCTTTGGGACCGAAACCGAAGGCCAGGGCGGCCGGTTTGTCGAGCAGCATATAGTAAGCTTCGGCACCGTTTTGGGAGAGGCGGTAGGCTTCTTTGCCCGCGACCTCGACCTTTTCCCACGGACCCAACTGGGCCATCAGGTCTCGGGCGAGGACCGGGTCTTTGACACCCAGCAGGAATGTGCCCAGCACTTTGGGGGCCGGGGCGGGCGCGGCCGGAGAGCTCGAATTGGCGTCGGCCCCAAGTAAGCCCTGATCGCTGTCGTAGGCTAGATCGTGAGCAGCGGTGTCGCTGCAGCGCACCTTGAAATGATCGGGGTCGGTGGTGAATTTGTAGGTTTCGCTGTAGGTATCCTTGCCGGCGGCCGGACAGGTGGGGATGGTTTTCAGGTAATTGCCACTGACGAGCGGGCCGGTATTTTCCGGATAGCGGCCGCCGTAGTCGGTGGAGTACATTTCCAGAGCGGTGGCAATGTTTTTGAGATTTGACTTGCAGGCGATGGTTTGCCCCCGGGTTTGGGCCCCGGCCCCGGCTTCAGAGAGGGCGCTCATATCCACCGCCCAGGCCGTCTGACCGTTGAAGGCCTGGCGGATTTGGAGTTCGCGTTCGCCGTTGGCTCCCAGACCGGCGCGCGACAACCCCATGGTCAAGCCCATTCGTCCGATGGGAGCGAGGCGCACGATGGCCTGCAGAAGTTCGTAGGTGTAATAGGTGTCAAAAGCCTGGAAAAATCCCCAGCTCTCGGGTACCAAGCCGGCCAGTTCATGGGCGGAAGTGGGCTTTTTCAGGAAGGCTTTGGCCAGGTCGGTTTCCGATTGGGAGTTGACGGCGAGGAAGCCCTCGGCGGTCCATTTGCCGCCCTGCACGGTGGCGCCGCCGATGGCGTAGGGCAGGCTGCGCAGTCCTTTGAAGGTGTCGGCGTCGGTGTATTGCCCGACCCGGGGCGCCTTTTCTATCGAGGTCCAGACCGGATTCAGGTCAAGATACATGGCGGTGCCGTTGCCGTGGCCGAGATCAGGCACCTTGGAGAGAGCCTGCTTGAACTGCTCGTCCTCGGCCAGCGTACCTTTGTGTTGCACGGCCGCCTGGATGGCTTTTTCCATGGTGGCTTTATTGTTGGTCACCAGTAACGAGTCGCCGGCAACGGAGAGGCAGAAGTCTTTGCCGTTGAGGTAAACGGTCTGACCGGCCAGCGTTTCCCGGCTGGCCTTTTCTTTGACTTTGGTCAGCATTTCGTCGGCGGCTTTGGGATCGTAGAGTTGGCAGTCGAGCACTACCTCTACGGGAGCTTCAGACCCGATTGGAGTTTCGATATGATCCTTGCCTCCCGCGATATAGAATGCAATGTAACCGCTGGCGGCATAGGTCTTGACGATGTCTTCCAGCTTTTTGCCGCTCTCTTTTTCGAAATCGGTGCAAAACTCGTTGAAGCCCTTATAGTCCGTCTTGGCCTTGGCGATCTGCTCGGTCAACTTGTTCGGGCTGGCTTCCTCGCGCATCTCGGCGGCCACCCAGAGGAAAGCTTTCTGGGGGGTGTTGCGGGCCAGGTCCACGACATTGTGTCCGCCCAGGCTGCCGTGACTGGAGAAGTAATAGGCGGCTGCGCCCAGGCCTCCGACAGCAACCAGCGGAGCGATGATTTTTGCGAGTTTTGACATGTTGACCCCCAAGGCTGAATGATTCAGGGGGAGCTAGCGCGCCGCCCCTGGGACCCCCCACTTGTGCGGCGGACCTTCTAAGTTGTTCCGGTTGCACCTTCGATGAAGTCCCAAAGTCGCTGGGCGCACTGGCGTTTGCTCAGCGGCGGCCAGGGTTGGCGCAGGTCGGGCCCGATCAGAGTGATGGTGTTGTTGTCGCCGCCGAAGCCGCTGTCGGGTTGATTGGCTTCATTGAGCACCACCAGGTCGCAATTTTTGCGTTCCAATTTGGCCCGGGCATTGGCCTCAGCGTTCTGGATTTCGAGCGCGAAGCCCACCAGATATTGCCCGGGACGTTTGTGCCGGCCCAACCAGGACAGAATATCGCCGGTTTTTTCCAGGGCCATCGTCCAGTTCTGGCCCAGTTGTTCTTTTTTGAGCTTGCCGACGGCCACCCGGGCGGGCGTGAAATCGGCCACGGCCGCCGACTTGATGATGACGTCGGCCTTCTCATAGTGTTGTTGGCAGGTTTCCAGCATTTGCCGGGCTGTCTCTACCCGCACCAATTCCACGCCGGGCGGTGCCGCTAGAGAAACCGGGCCGCTGACCAGCACGACACGGGCGCCGCGCGCCTGCGCCTCGGCCGCGATGGCGAAGCCCATCTTGCCGCTGGAATGGTTGCTGATGTAACGGACTCCATCAATAGGTTCGCGAGTGGGGCCGGCGGTGATGAGCACGGTCTTGCCGCTCAAGGATCTCTTGGCGAATACCCATTCGGCGATTTGCAAAGGTTCGGGTAGGCGGCCGGCCCCTCTCAGTCCGCTGGCCAGTTCACCTTCTTCGGGCGGCAGGATCAGAGCTCCGTCGGCCTGCAGGATGGCCAGGTTGCGCCGAGTGGCGGGATGATGCCACATGTCCGGATCCATGGCGGGGCACAGGCGCAATGGGGTTTCTTTGGCGAGACTCAGCAGAGCCAGGGTCAGGGCGTTGTCGGCGATGCCGTGGGCCAATTTGGCCAGAGTGGTGGCGCTGCAGGGAGCCACCAGCACCTGCTCGGCCCAGCGCGCCCAATGTACGTGCCAGGAACCTTTCTCCTGGTGCTCGGTATCAAAGGCCTCGATGACGACCGGATTTTGGCTGATGTTTTGCATGACCAGCGGGGTGACGAAGCGGCAGGCGTCCGGCGTCATGATGACGCGAACCTCCGCTCCTGAGCGGATCAATTCGCGCGCGATCCAGGGGGCTTTGTAGGCCGAAATGCTGCCGCAGATTCCCATAAGAACTTTCATGGAGGCAGCCTTCGCGGGCTCTAACAAAACGCTTGCATTGGCTCTACGTTCAGCTAACGCAAACAGCCTATTCTAGGAGCAAGCCAGTGATGAAAAAGCTAAAGGAGAACACGAATATGCGCTTGATTGAACCCAACACCGGAGTCAGCCTGAGAGAGGCCGTCAGCCGTATGATGGATGAGAATTTTGTTCGCCCTGATCGCGGCCTGCCGGCCATGCCCGTCGATGTTCTGGAAACCCCGGATTCGATCGTGGTCAAAGCCCAGATCCCGGGCAGTTCCAAGGAGCAACTCGAGATTCACTACGAAAAGGACATCCTGACCCTCAAGGCCGAGGTTCCCGCCGAAGTAACTCCCGAGAACGGCAAGTTTTTGCTCAAGGAGCGCGGCCATGGCAGCATCAGCCGCACCTTCCGGTTGCCCTTCGCGGTGGATGCCGAGAAGGCTCAGGCCGAATACCACGACGGAGTGCTCACTCTGACTCTGCCCAAGCTCGAGTCGGCCAAGCCCCGCCAGATCGCTATCAGCTAGGGGCTGATAGCTGGGCATAGGAGCCCGGAGGTAACTCCGGGCTTCTTTGCGTTGCCTGGAGCATCAGCAATTGCTTGACCTCGGCCAGTTCGCGGCGGATCTCCTCGAGTTCATCGGGTTTTTTGCGGCGGCGGTTGAGGAACAGATCGAAACTCCAGAGCATATGGGCCATACCTAAGAGCAAGGCGCAGAGCAGAGCCATGGCGCCGGCACTGGCCGGCGGGATGCTCCAGTTCCAGAAGCTGTTGAGGGCGTGACGCACGATTTCGATGGCCCGCAGCCCATCCAGGGGGGAGAGGTTGTCCAGGTGGTTGAGTTCCTTGTCGAGGCGTTCCCAACCGGCCGTGAAGCCCTGCATCATCAGGAAAGGCGCCACCGCCGCCAGCAAGGGCGGCAAAAGGGGCGGCAAGTCCAGGCTGCTCAGTCGTTTGCGGGCCACCTGCCAACGCCAGCAGCCCAGGGTGAACCAGCCCAGGCTCAATACAAAGAAGAGTTTGCCCAGCCCATGCTGAGTCAGCCACGCCATCCAGCTCATGCATAGTGTGTTCCGGGAGGCCTGGGAGGCTCCTGGGTGGCGATTGCGAATTGGGCCGCATGAGCACCCTGCATTTCACCCTCAACGGAAAGCCCTGCCAGCTTGAGGTCGATGCTACGGAAACCCTGCTTCACGCAGTGCGCGACCGGACCGGCAATTGCTCGGTGAAAGACGGTTGCAGTCCGCAGGGGCAGTGCGGTTGCTGTCTGGCCATGGTGGACGGGCGGGCCATCACCATTTGTTCGTTGCCGGCCACCAAGGCTGAGGGTAAGAGCGTGGTCACTCTGGAGGGCATTGATGCCGACCTGCGCGCCACTTACGCCGCCTGCTTCGCCGAGGCGGCCGGATTGCAGTGCGGTTTTTGCATTCCCGGTATCGTGATGCGCGCCCACCATATGTTCGAGAAGAACCCCGACCCGCAGCCGGCCGAGATCGTCAAGGCGCTGGACGGACATTTGTGTCGCTGCACCGGTTACAAAAAAATTCAGGACGCCGTCGCTTTGATGGCCAGGGCCCGGCGTGGCGAGTGGAAGCCCGGCGCTCATGGGGTGGCCGGCAAGGTGGGCGAGTCATTGGTGCGCTATCAGGCCGGTGAAACGGCCATCGGCGCCCGCCCTTACGTGGACGACGTGCACATTGACGGCATGCTTTACGCAGCTATGGTGCTCTCGCCTCACGCTCGCGCCAAAGTGATCTCCATCGACACCGGCGCTGCCGAAGCTTTTCCCGGAGTGGTGCGGGTGGCCACCTATAAAGACGTGCCGGGCGACCGGTATTATGGGCTCCTGTTGGCCGACTGGCCGGGCCTGGTGGCCGAAGGTGAGGAGGTTCGCTACGTGGGCGACGTGGTGGCGGTGGTGGCGGCCGAGTCCCGCTTTCAGGCCCGCGAAGCGGCCAAAGCCGTGCAGGTCGAGTATGAAGTGTTGCCGGCCGTGCTCGACCCGGAATATGGAATGTTGCCCGAGGCGCCCGTGGTCAATCCCCGCAATCCCAAGGGCCACAATCTGCTGTCGCATTCGCACATCTCGCGCGGCGACGTGGAAGCCGCTTTCGCCAACTCGGCCCATATCGTGGAAGGTAAGTGGGAAACGCAGCGTATCGAGCACCTCTTCCTGGAGCCCGAATCGTGTGTGGCCGTGCCTCTGGAGGGCGGCCGCATGAAGCTTTATACACAGGGCCAGGGTATCTTTGACGACCGGCGCCAGGTGGCTACTTTCTTGGGCAAGCCGGAAGAGGACATCGAGGTCGAGTTGCTGCCCAACGGCGGTGCCTTCGGTGGCAAAGAAGATATGTCGGTGCAGTCGCAGACGGCCCTCATGGCATACCTGACCGGGAAGCCGGTGAAGCTGACGCTGAGCCGGGAGGAATCGGTGCGTATGCATCCCAAGCGCCATCCCTTGTGGATGCAATATAAAGTCGGCTGTGACGCTGAAGGAAAGCTGACTGCCGTATGGTCTCGCATGGTCGGTGACAGCGGCGCCTACGCCTCGGTGGGCGGCAAGGTGCTGGAACGCGCCGCCGGCCATTGCTGCGGTCCTTATGTGGTGCCGAATGTGGAGATCGAAGCCTTCGCCGTCTATACCAACAACCCGCCCTGCGGCGCCATGCGCGGTTTTGGCGTCAATCAGTCGGCTTTCGCCATGGAGGGCTGCCTGGATCAACTGGCCACCAAAGTCGGCATCGACGGTTGGACCATCCGGCGGCGCAACGCCCTGGAGAACGGCCAGATGGTGACCACCGGCCAGGTTTTGAAAGAGGGCGTGGGCCTGATTGAAACTTTGGAAGCGGTCAAGAGTCGCTATTACGAGGCTCTCGAAGCGGGCAAAAAGGTCGGTATCGCCTGCGGACTCAAGAACACCGGCATCGGCAACGGCGTGGCCGAATGGGGTAAAGCCCGGCTGGTGGTGGAAGAGGACCTGACGGTTTCGATTTACATCGGCTATACCGAGATGGGCCAGGGGCTGCTGACCGTGGCCACCCAGTTCGCGGTGGAAATGACCGGCCTGCCGGCCCATATATTCCGGCCCAAGGTGGATACCAAGTTCCAGCTGGGGAGTGGCCAGACCACCGGATCGCGCGCAACTTTCTTCGTGGGCAAGGCGGTCATGAGCGCGGCCGCCAAACTGGGTGAGGCGCTCAAGTCAGGCAAGCGCCTGGAGGCGTTGCAAGGCGAGATCTTCGCCGCCGACATCCTGGTCGACGACACCACCGCGCTTTATGACAAGAGTAAGCCGCCCAAGACGCACAGCGCCTACAGTTTCGCCACTCAGTTGTGCATTCTCGATGAGGATGGCAAAGTGGCCGAATTGATCGCCGCTCACGATGTGGGCAAAGTAGTCAATCCACAGCTCTGCGAAGGTCAGTTGGAAGGCAGCCTGCACATGGGCCTGGGCTATGCGCTCAGCGAGGAGTTGCCCTGCCTGGATGGCATGCCCGTCACTACCAAACTACGCGACATCGGGGTCCTGCGTGCCCAGGATATGCCCAAGATGGAGATCATTCTGCTCGAAGTGCCCTCGGCCGAAGGCCCGATGGGCGCCAAGGGTGTGGGCGAAATTGGACTGGTGCCCACGGCCGCGGCCGTGGCTTCTGCTCTATACGCTTATGATGGAGAGACCCGCTATCGCCTGCCGATGAAGGAAAGCCCGGCCGGCAAGGCCATGTCGGTGGGAAGAATTCGCGGGGAGCGCGCCACCTGGCGGTGAGCCGTTTGGAGACAGACGCGTCGCAGGCTCGGCTTACTGTCTCCCGCTTTTATTCGGTCGAGGAAAAGCTGTCCTGGTGGTTGGCTCTGAGTCTGGGCTTGCAGCACCTGCTGGGCATGTTCGTGGGCATCGTGACTCCGCCGTTGATCGTGGGCTCCCAACTGGGGCTGCCTCCCCGGGAAACGGCTTACCTGGTCAGCATGTCTTTATTTACGTCGGGGCTGACCACTTTGCTGCAAGTGCACAAATTGGGACCTTTGGGTTCTGGTTTGTTGAGTGTTACCGGCCCCAGTTTTGCCTTCGTGCCGTTGGCCATCACCACCGGGGCGGGCGGCGATCTGGGCATGGTTTTTGGACTGGCTCTGGCCGGGGCCTGGGTGCCCATGCTGGTCGCCTTTAGCTTGAAAGCGGCCCGGCGTTTGTTTCCGCCACTGGTGACGGGCATCGCCATCACGCTCATCGGGGTGACTTTGATCGGGGTGGGGTTTTCTCAGATCTCCGGGTTTCCCGGCACTCCCGGCTTCGGCTCGCCGCTCAACTTCGGGCTGGGTTTTCTGGTAGTGGCTTTCATCGTAGCCGGCCAGGCCTGGGGCCAGGGTTGGCTGCGCAACACCTCGATCGCTCTGGGATTGCTGGTCGGCACTCTGGTGGCGGCGGCTGCCGGCCGGGTCGATTTTAGCCCCGTCTCCCAGGCCGCGGCCTTTGAATTGCCGTATCCGCTACGCTACGGTCTGCATTTTAATCCGGTCTTTCTGGTTCCCTGGCTGGTGGCTTATCTGCTGGTCGCTCTCGAGTGTATCGGCGATTTAACGGCCACCTCGGGAGTATCCCGGGAACCGGTGGAGGGACCTTTATTCGAATCGCGCCTGCGTGGGGGGCTATTGGCCGATGGGGTCGGCTGCATCTTCTGCAGCCTGTTTTGCGCCTTACCCAAAACTACTTTTGCTCAGAATAACGGAATTATTGCTTTAACCGGCGTGGCTTCTCGGCGTGTCGGTATTGCCACTGGCGTCATGCTGGCCATTTGCGGCCTGCTCCCGCAACTGGCCGCCCTGATTAGCGTGATTCCCAAGCCGGTGCTGGGCGGAGCTACCTTCCTGATGTTCTCCACGGTGGCCGCGGCCGGCTTACAGATAGCCGGCCGCGGCGGGTTGAGCGGGCGCAACCAGTTTATCCTGGCCTGTTCTTTAGGTCTGGGCATCGGGGTCCAGGGTTCCCCGGCCGCTTTGGAGGCTCTGCGCACCGGCCTGCTGGATTTGGGAGTGCCGGCCGGATTGGGAGAGGCGCTCAAGGTTTTGCTGGAATCGGGAATGGCCATGGGAACCCTGGCGGCGGCCGCTTTGAATCTGATTTTGCCCGCGAATGACGAGGAAAATGAGATTGGCGCGCACGAATAGGACTGGCAGCCGAGCTCTCGGCAGCTTCGTCAAATTGAATTTGGAGGGTAAAAATGAAGAAGAATTTTGGTAAAGTCATTCTGGGCGGCAGCCTGTTTCTGCTGGGAATGTTGACCAGCCAGGTGATGGCCGATCAGCCCCACATGCAGAACGCTAAAGAAAACCTGCGCTTGGCCCGCGAGGAGCTGCGCATGGCCGAGGCCAACAAGGGTGGTCACCGAGAGCGCGCCCTAGAATTGATCGATGAGGCTATCGATCAGGTGCAGCAGGGTATCGACTACGCCCGCTAGCTTCCGGGCCCTTCTGTGCTTTCGGGCGGCAGGAGCAGACTGGGACTCCCGGAACCTGGTTCGCCTCCCTGGCTGTGGGGATTGGTTTTGATCGGATGCGGTCAGGTGGAGCGCAATTCCTTGCCCGGTGACCCGCTGCCGAGTGACTTTACGGTCACCCACGTAACTTTGGCTCCGGCTCGGTCTCGATTTTCAATTACGCTGGTTCCCGCGATTTTGTGGCGGGTCAGACGCTGGCCGTGGGCCAGGCGCCTTTCGGCCTGACGGGCGGCGATTTTAACGGCGACGGCAAGCTGGATGTGGCCGTGGCCAATGAAGAGGACGGCACCATTACCTGCTGGGGAGTCCGCTCAATACGCCGGCCGGAGCCAAGCCGGACTGCCTGGTGGCCTGGGATGTCAATGAGGATGGCTGGCTGGACTTGCTGGTGACGCTGGAGGCCGAAGGCGGCGTGGCTGTGCTGCAGGGCGACGGCCAGGGGCTGAGCATTCTAACCCCTCTGTTCACAGCGGAAGGGGCCCCGGAAATGAAAAAGAGCCCCGGCTTCTAGCCGGGGCTCTTTTCGCTTGGAATTATTCGGCGGCGGCCACCACCGGGTAACCGAGCAGATAGCGGTCGGCGCGCTCGAGAACCAATTGGGTCAGGTTGGCCGACTCGCGAGCCCGCAGGTAGCGGCTGAGCTCTTCCAACTGGGCGCGGCTTTCGGGAGTAAGGTCGCGGAACTCCAGGCCCGAGCGGTGTGATTTGCGACCTTCCGGGCGGCACCAGGCCACACGGGCACTGACGGTGATGTATTCGAGTTCTTCAATGTTGGTGTCGAGAGTCAGGCGCACGACCGAGCCGGTGGCTACGGCATTGCGGGTCTCCAACTGCAGGCCGGTGAGCGAGAAGTCCACCGTGACGCCGCCGAAGTCGGGCAGGTCGGGCGACATTACGCGCAGACTGAGGTCGTGGCGAGCGCCGCGGCGCAGAGCGTCGCAATCGGCGTTGTTGGCCGGCAGCGGCTGGAACGGCAACTCGGTCTGAAGCGTGCCCACGTAGGCCACCTGGCCGCTGGCCAGGGGACGGGCTTGTTGCACGAAGATGCGCGAGTTTACCAGTTGCAAGTCTCCTTCGGGGGCCTGCAGCGAGAGGCGAACGGGGGTATCTCGGCCGACGCGCAACGCCTTTTTGGAAGTGAACACGACCTGGTTCCGTTTGAGATCGACCAGATCGACCACGGGCGGGGCGGAGAAGAAAAGCATCGGGAGTACCTCCAGGGATTGGTTGCCTCTTTATACACTGAGAGGTCATTGCCAACCATGCCAAGCAGGTTAAAAGTTTGCTAACGGTGTGACAGATCGGAAATCTTTTACGACCTAATGGTGGGGATGGGGAGCGGGGTGGGCTTGACCTTGTCCGTGGCCGGGATGGCGGTGATGCTGCCAGATCTGGATACCGGTGAGAGCGGCCATGCCGACGCAGAGCGGGAGGGCCGCGGCGGGAAAAAGTTCAGCGCCGATCAGGCAGGCGCCGTGGGCCGCCTGCAGTCCGCCCAGGAGTTTGTCGCCTTTGATGGCGCGATAGGCGCCCAGGCCGACTTCGGCGGCCCCGTGGGCCAGCAGGAACTTGCCGCCCAGTTCGCCCAGGCCGGGATTGGCCAGGCCCAGATGTCCGGCGGTCAGGCCGCAGCCGGCCGCCATCAGCAAATGGCTGGCGCCTTCGGCTTTGCTGTAGCCGTCGGGACGGCGCAGTAACTCGAGGGCGTGCCAGGTGGCGCCCGCGGCGACCAGCACGTTGAGTCCGGCCGCGCCCGCGCGCAGAGCCGTGTGGGGAGCCGAAGCTTCGCCCAGGATGGCCGCCTGGCGGGATTCACGCGCCACCAGGCTGCGCATCTCCACCATTTCTTCGCGGGTAACTTCGCCCAGCACGCCCGAAGCCTCGCCCACCGAGGAGAGGTTGTGACCCAGCTGCACGCCGTCGTGCAATTGATGCTCCTTGGTGGGAGGCGGTAGCCGGGTTTGGGGGAGGTTCTGCGGGGTGGGCGTTTTGCAGATTTTCACAATCTCAGAATACAGGAATCGGCTGGCGGGGTTTGTGACTTCTCGGTAAACAGATAGCTATTTCTGAACAGACTTGAGAAAAGGTTTAACATTCTTTACAAATTGCTAACTTTTGCCCGTAGCTACTGATCGGGGCGGCATAGACAATGGATCCAAAGACCTACAGGAGGTGTTCCCTTGTTCCAACCGATTGGTGTGCCGATGACCGGCGGGTTCAATCCGATGTTTGCGGGAGGTGGCTTCAACCCGGCGCTGGGTGGAGGCCTGGGTCCCGGTATGATGGGAGGTCCCGGCGGCTGTTGTGGTGGCGGAGATCCCCGCATGATGATGATGATGCAGTTGCAAATCATGGAGCAAATGCTCAACATGATGGCCATGATGATGGGCGGCGGCGGCCTGGGCGATATGCTGGGCATGCCCGGGATGGGCGGAATGCCTGGAATGCCCGGCATGGGCGGTTTTCCCGGTGGCGGTGGCTTCCCAGGTGGCGGTGGCTTCCCAGGTGGGGGCGGCTTCCCCGGCGGCGGCTTCAATCCAGGTGGATTCGGCGGCGTGCCTGGTGGCGGCGGCTTTAACCCCGGTGGTTTTGGTGGCGTACCCGGGGGCGGTGTCACCGGCCCCGTGCCGACCGGGCCGGCCGGCCAGGGCAACCAGGCGGCGGTGGACTACGCGCGCCGTTTCAACGGCCGCGATTCCTATACTCTCAAGGGCCAGATGAATCACTTCACCGCGGCGGGCGGTAAGACCAACAACTGCGCCGACTTCGTCAGTTCGGCACTGGAGAGCACCGGTCAGCTGAAAGGCCACTTCGTGGGCGTGCGCGCTCTGGAGCAGGCTCTGAAACGCCAGGGTTACCGCCAGGTGCCGGCCAGCCAGGCCAAGCCGGGTGACGTCTGGATGAACCATTCCCGCGGTCATACCGAGCTGGTGACCGAAGCCGGCGGCCGCAAGACCATCGGTTCCAACAACATTCGCCAGGGCTTCCAGCGCATCTCCGAGCGCGCCAAGGATCCCAACTCCGGCGTTTACTATACCAAGGGTTAGTTCTTAAAAATGAGGCGAGCGGGGAACCGCCCGCCTCATTTTCATTGGTGGTGGGAGTCGGGCAATGAGTCGCGAAGGGTCAGCCATGAATTTTCCGGGCAGTCCTTACTTCGTATTGGAAAGGTTACTCGACGAATATCGCAACGGGCAGCGCACTCCCGAGGATGTGGCTCGCTCGCTGGATATTTTCGATGCTTTTGTCGAGCAATGGAATGAAGGGCTGATGGCCCTTCCAGTGCAGCCGCAGGTGCTACCCGACGGGGAAGAAACCCTGAACGGATCCTTCCAGGGTTTGGAGTGTTTCAGCGAGGCCTCGGCTATCATGCGCGATTTTTTGGCCACGGGGGATGACAGTCTGGCCGATCAAGCGTTGGATACCGCCCGCCAGGGTCACGAGACCCTGGAGGCTCTATTTTTCGAAACGGCCAGGCGAGTGGAAGCGCTACAAAACGAAGTCGGCTAGCTCACCAGGGCCAGGGCGCGCGCTGGGTGGCGGTGACGTAGGCGTCGCCATCGATGATGATCATCGGATCGCCATTCTTGTTATTGCGCAGTTCCAAAGGATACTGGGTTACTTCACCGGTCAGGGCGCTTTTGCCACATAAGGTCTCCCCCTGGATCCACCACTGTCCGTGGTCGTAGCCGTTCCCGTAGGACTGGCCGTTGCCGCCGGAGTTGGAGCTCTCGCCCTGGTATTCGTAGGTACCGTTGGCGTTGAGCACCACCCAGCGTTCCACTGAGTAACTGCCACCGGTGTAGGTGCCGCCACTGGAAAAATAGGTCCAGCGGCCGCATAATTCGGCCGGCACTCGTCCTTGAGCCACGGCCTGTATCGCTAACATTAGAATGATAAGCAGTTTCTTCATGAGAGGGGCCTTCGCCATTGGTTGGGAAAACCCGGCTGGCCGGCTCGCCAGGATGTGCACTAATCCCGCGCTGTTTGCACAGGATTGGCGAGCCCACGACAGAACGCGTTTGCCCAGATGAAGCAGTTGCTGATCGCGGGGAGCCTGGCTTACGATTACATCCTGGGCTACCCCGGCTTGCTGGGGAGTAGCCTGGGGCAACTGCGTACCCGGGATGGTTGCAACATCACCCTGCAGGCCCGTAGCATGGGCCGCTATTTCGGCGGCTGTGGCGGCAACGTGGTCTACACCCTGGCCCTCTTCGGGGAGCGGCCACGCTTGCTATCCATCGCCGGCGACGATGCGGACGAGTATCAGCAGCACCTCACCGCCATGGGCGTGGATTTTTCCTACGTGCGCCGGGTGGAGCATCTGCACACGGCCACCTGCGTCATTATCACCGACGATTCGCAGAATCGTGTGGTCGGCTTCTTCGGAGGCGCCACCGACCTGGCCAGTCAGTTGGAAGTGCCGGAGGCCGTTGACGAAAATATCTTTGGTTGCATCATCGTTCCCGACGATGGACCGGCCATGTTGAAATTCGCGGAGCAGTGCCGGCAGTTGCGGCTGCCCTTCATTTTTGATTTCGGTTCTCAGGTTTCCGGCTTGAGTGGGGAGGAACTGAAGGCAGGCGTGCTGGGCGCCGAGGCGGTGGTGTGTAACGAGTACGAATTGTCGGTTTTCCACGCCAAGACCGGATGGGACTTAGCGCATTTGCTGGATCAAGTACCGCTGGCGGCGGTGACCCGGGGCGAGCTGGGCTGCACCCTCTACGCTCGGGACCTGGCTCCGGTGGCCGTGCCGGCTTGCCCCCTGCACAGCGAAGCGGCTGACTCGACCGGAGCTGGCGATGCTTTCCGTGCCGGCTTCGGGCTCGGCTGGCTGCGCCACCTCTCTTGGGAGACTTGCGCGCGGCTCGGTTCCACGGCTTCCGCTTTTGTGCTGGAAGCCGTGGGCACCCAGGGACACCGCTTTACGATGGATCAGTTTGTGGAGCGCTATCAGGCGAACTTTGGGGAGTTTCCCCCTTTAACCTGACCGGGCCGAAGCAGTCGGGAAAGATGGCCACGGCGTCCTTGTAGTAGTCGGCGATTTTGGCCATGTCGGCTTCGATGTCGCCGGTCAATCTGAGGGACGGACCCAGAGTGAGCGTCTTGCTGGGGCCGTCTACTTTGGCCAGCACCACCGGCACGCCGGCGCCGAAGGCGATGTGGTAAAAACCAGATTTCCAGTATTCGGTGCGTTTGCGGGTGCCTTCGGGAAGGATGCCGATGACGATTTCGTCGTTTTTTCGGATCGCTTCGATGGTGGAATCAACCACGTTGACGCGCCGGCTGCGATCGATGGGAATAGCGCCCAGGCTTTTGAGCAGACCGGCCCAGGGACCCTTGAAGACCTGATCTTTGACCATATAGCGTAAGGGCAGATCGAAATGGCCGATAAGCGCCAGAGTGATGAAAAAGTCCCAGTTGGAAGTGTGGGGCGCGCCTAGCAGCACGAATTTTTTCTCGGACGGCTTTTGGCCTTTAAATTTCCAGCCCAGCGCGCGCATGCAGACGAGAGCCAGGCGATAAATGAAGGATGCCAGCATGGGCCCGCCTTTTCCACCTTGCAAAGTTGTAATCCTGGAGTGGGGGCTGGATTGATACCTTAACCTGGCATCGCCAAAGAACGGAACGACCTGAATGACTGCGGAAGACATAGTGGGACTCGTCAAACGCGTTGCCCACTGGCTGCCCACCCAAGGACCCATCAAGGAATTCGTCCATCACAATACCCTGCACGCCTACCAAAATTATCCCTTTTATGAGGGCTGCCTGATCGCTTCCCGCATGTACGCCTCGCGGGCTTTTTTGCCCCTGTCTGAGTATCGAGGCTATTATCATAGCGGACGTATTCTGGAGAGCGCTTTGCGCCAAGTGTTGCTCGAGGAAGCGAACAATCATGAGGCGGCCGCCGCCCAGCTAAAGGAGCGCCTGCTGCACGCCCAGGTTCCCGACGAGACGTTGCCGCGCGGGATTGCCAAGGAAGGTTTGCGGGCCCGCTGGCGCGAGGAGCGCCATCTGGCTTTGAAGCTCCAAACCCATCCCATCCTTTTCCGCTTGATCGGCCAGTTTCTCGACCAGGGGATTTCTATCTGGCGCATGCCGCACACGCAGTATTCTCTTTACGAGTCGGTCCGGCGCATTGTGCGGGAGTCCTGGGTGCCCCTGGTGCCCTACTCGACGCCGCGCTCGCGGTGCTTCTTGGAAATGGAGCCGCAGCAAGCGATTTTCGAGATTCTGCGGCAGTTTGTGGGAGATGAGCAGTACTTCGAGCGTTACCTTTTGGAAATGTCGCTGGCCCATGCCGGCTGGTCCGGAATGGTCCACATGATCGAAACCGAGCCCCACGGACTGGTGCTGCGCCGCCAGGTCAGCCTGCTGGAGTTTTGCGCGCTGGAACTGATCGCCGAGCACGCGGTGGTGACCGCCAGGTTCGGCGAGAACTTCAAGCCGCTGCTGGAGCCGGGGGAAAAACTGCCGCCTCTGCCGGTGGACCCCGAATACGTGCTGGAGTGGACGGAAACCGAGAAATTGCAGAAGGTCTGGCACGAAGCCTACGAGCGCAGTTACTACCTGGGCGTGCTGGCCAAAGTGAGTGAGCACCAGGGGCGGTCCGCCCTCAGCGAGCCCTCGGTCCAGGCCTTTTTCTGCATTGATGACCGAGAATGTTCGATGCGCCGCCATCTCGAAGAGGTGGCTCCGGCGGTGCAGACCTTCGCCTGGGCCGGCTTCTATGGAATCGACTGCGTTTTTCAGGGCGCGGATGACGCTTTCTCCTTCAAACATTGCCCGGTACCGGTGCAGCCCAAGCACATGATCAAAGAGATCAGAACCAATCCGGTCCGCTCCCAGAGTGGCTGGCTTTCGCGTTTGTTGCAGCTGGACAGCGATCCCAAGTCCCACACGCTGGTGCGTGGTTTGCTCATCAGTCAGACCCTCGGGCTGGCTTCGGCGCTACGCCTGGCTTTTTCGATTTTTCGTCCCAGTATGAGTCCGCTCACGGCCAGTTCGCTGCGGCGCGTGGACCAGGAAGCCGAACTGCTCATCGAGCGCACTTCTGATGAGCCGGAAGACGGGTATCTGGTGGGCTACTCGGTACCCGAAATGGCTGACCGCGTCTTCACTCTGCTGCGCGCTTCCGGAGCCAGCGCGCGCCCGCTGGCGGAATTGCTGGTCTTCTTCGGCCACGGCGCCAGCAGTGTCAATAATCCTTATTTCGCTGCCTATGATTGCGGGGCGTGTTCGGGCAAGCCGGGTGCTCCCAACGCGCGCGCTTTCGCCAAGATGGCCAACCGCCCCGACGTGCGCGCCTTGGTGCGCGAAAAAGGCGTTGACATCCCGGACGGAACCTGGTTCGTGGGCGCTCTCCACGATACCACCCGCGATGAGGTGCAATACTATGAAACCGACCGGGTGCCCGCTCATCTGCAGGCCAAGCTGGCCAAATTTCAGGCGGATATGGAGAAGGCGTTGGGGCGCAACGCCAAAGAACGCTGCCTCAAATTCGCGCTGATCGACCCGGATGTTTCGCCAGAGCAGGCGCGCGAGGAGGTGCGCCGCCGTTCCACCGGTATTTTTGAGCCGCGGCCTGAACTGAACCACGCCACCAACGCCGCCACCATCGTGGGCCGGCGAGCCTTGACGCGCGGGCTGAATTTCGATCGGCGCATGTTCTTGAACTCCTATGACCCCGACCTGGATCCTTCGGGAGATATTCTGGCGGGCATCCTGGGAGCGGTGGTGCCGGTGTGCGGGGGCATCAATCTCGAATACTACTTTTCCCGGCTCGATTGCCGGGTCTATGGCGCGGGCAGCAAGCTGCCGCATAACATCAACGGCCTGATCGGCGTGATGAACGGCACCGAAGGGGACCTGTTGACCGGCCTGCCCACTCAGATGACCGAAGTGCACGAACCGGTGCGACTGACTCTGCTGGTGCAGCAGACGCCGGCAACGGCTCTCCAGGCCGCTCAGAAGAATCCTGCCGTTTTTGAGTGGATTCTCAACGGCTGGGTGCTCTACTTCGCAATCGTTCCCGGCACTTACGAGATTTATCAGTACCGCGACGGCACCATGGTCCGCATGGGCTTCGCGCCCTCGCCGCCTCCTCCGGTCCCCGCTTCCCCTCCGGCTCTCAGCCCCTCGTTGGTGTCGGCATGATTCCCGTCTACTGGATTCCGCTGGTTCCGTTCCTGGCCGGTCTGTTCATCATGTTCGGACGCTTTCGCGAACTCACCATCAATCGCGTGGCCATGACCGGGGTCGTGCTTTTCAATGCGGTGACCGTTTTTGAGGTGCTGCGCTGGCTGCAGGGAGCGGCGCTGGACTTCAAGCAGCCGCTCTTTCACTGGGATGGCTATCAGTTCGACTTCAGTTTGCACATGGATGAAGTGAGCGCCGTTTTTCTGTGCGTGACCGCCATCCTGGGGGCGCTGGTGGTGCGCTTTTCCCACTGCTATATGCATCGGGAGCCGGGCCAGACCAGATTTTTCGCGACCTTGATGCTCTTCCTGGCGGGCATGGCGGCGGTGGAACTGGCTGGTGATATCGATACTTTGTTCATGGGCTGGGAGCTGGTGGGCATCAGTTCCTTCGCGCTTATCGGATTCTATCGCCATCGCGAGTTCCCGGTGCGCAACGCGCTCAAGGTCTACACCGTTTACCGCATCTGCGACATCGGCCTGCTGGTGGGTGCCTATCTGCAACATCACGCTCTGGGGAGCACCGACTTTCATCTGTTGGCCAGCGATATTTTGCCCGCTCAGGTGGCCTTGCCCGTAGCTCTTTTGCTGCTGTTGAGCGCCGCCGGCAAGTCGGGCCAGTTTCCGTTCTCCTTTTGGATTCCGCGAGCCATGGAGGGACCTACGCCCTCTTCGGCCATCTTTTATGGAGCGCTCTCCATTCACGCCGGAGTCTTCTTGCTGCTGCGCACCATGCCGCTCTGGGAGGACTCCTTTACGGCCCGCCTGTGCATCGGTCTGGTGGGTGGGGTGACGGCTTTGCTGGCCACTTTGCTGGGGCACGTGCAGTCCAACATCAAAGGCCAGATCGGCTACGGCTCGGTGACCCAGGTAGGTTTGATGTTCGTGGAGCTGGCTCTGGGTCTGAACCATCTGGTGTTGTTGCACTTCGTCGGCAATGCCTCGTTGCGTTGTTATCAATTGTTGGTCTCTCCGTCGGTGGTGGCCTACCTGCTCAAACTGCAGAGCACCGCTTCGCACCAGGCCAGATTCTCCGACTTCGCGTTGGAACGTATATTGCCCAACAAACTGCGCTCTTCGCTGTTTGTTTTGGCTTCGCAGGAAGCGTTCATGGAGACTTTTCTCAATCGGGTGGTCTTCTGGTTTCCGCAGTGGCTGGCCCGGCACATCTTCGGGGAGAACAAGACGCTGCTTGAGGTGTGGACGCGCTCGGTGGTGATTGCCCTGGCGCTGGTGCTGGGCATCACCGCCGGGCTGGGCAGCTCCCACGTGGCCATTCCTTTCCTCTCCGGCCTGCTGGCCTCGTATGCCATCGGCGTGATCGGTATCTTTCAGATGCCGGCCGAGAAACGTAATCTGGTGCTGGACCGCCCCCGAGGTATGGCCAGCCAGTACCCGGTGGCGGCCCGATTGCTGTTCTTGAGCTTTCTGGGAATGAGCGGCTTTCCCATCACGCCCGCCTTCTTCGGCGAAGATTTGCTGCTTTCGTCGGCCGTTCATCTCAGCGGCGGCGTGGCTATCGGCTTCACCGTGCTCTTCATTATGAACGGCATCGTGCTGGCCCGCACCTTCACTCGGATGTTTCTGGGCAAAGAGTGGGGCCGCTGGGCGCCCGTGCTGGAAGCTTAGGCCAGCTTTAGAGAAATTCGGCCGCGCTGGCGGTCGAATTCGAGCACCTCCACTTCCACCACCTGGCCTACCGATAGATGTTGTCCGCGCACCAGCTGGCTGCGGTGCAGCAGGCCGTCTTGCTTGACGCCCAGGTCGACAAAGGCCCCGAAGTCCACCACATTGCGCACGGTGCCGTGCAGAACCAACCCGGGCGTCAGGTCGTCCAGGCTCAGCACATCCTGACGCAACAGCGGCGGGGGAAGGTCTTCGCGGGGATCGCGGCCGGGCCGTTGGAGTTGTTCGAGAATATCTCTTTTGGTAAATTCGCCGACTTCCAACTGCTGGTTGGGATCCTTGAGGAGGGCGCGGGCGATGGCATAGCTTTCGGGATGGATGGCGCTGGCGTCAAGCGGCTCGTCACCGCCGCGGACTCTGAGGAATCCGGCTGACTGTTCGAAGGCCTTGGGCCCGAAGCCGGCTACTTTGCGCAGTTGGGCTCGATTCTTGAAGGCCCCGTTCTGGTTGCGGTGGGCCACCACTTTTTCGGCCAGCTTGGGACCGATGCCGGCCACGTGGGCGAGCAGCGCTGGGGAAGCGGTGTTGAGATCGACGCCCACCTGGTTGACTACCGACTCGATAGTGCCGGCCAGGGCCGTGTTGAGTTGCTTTTCTTCCAGATCGTGCTGGTACATGCCCACGCCGATCGACTTGGGCTCGATCTTGACCAGCTCCGCCAGTGGATCTTGGACGCGTCGCGCGATCGAGACGGCGCCGCGCAAGCTCACGTCCAGGTCTGGTAGTTCCGCTCGCGCCAGCGGGCTGGCCGAGTAGACGCTGGCACCCGCTTCGCTGACCATGAGATAGCGAATAGCAGGCTGGTTTTTGAGGAAAGAGGCCACCATTTGCTCGCTTTCGCGACTGGCCGTGCCGTTGCCGATGGCAATCAGGTTGACCCGGTATTTTTGACAGAGTTGCTGGAGGGTTTTGAGCGCGTTGCTTTCCTGGTGCAGGTAGAGAACGTCGGTGGCCAGCACTTTGCCGGTGGGATCGACCACGGCCAGTTTGCAACCGGTGCGAAAGCCCGGGTCCAGGCCGAGCACCGTATAGCCATTGAGCGGCGGAATGGTGAGCAGGCCACGCAAGTTGGCGGCGAAGCTGGCGATGGCTTGGCGCTGGGCGTATTCGGTGAGTTCGCGGCGCACGTCGCGCTCGATGGCCGGCAATAGCAGGCGTTTGACGCCGTCCTCCAGCGCTTCCTGGTGCTGGGCGTTGCGCGGTCGGCAGGCGTTCCACACGGGGGGGCGCCAGTCGCGTTCTTCCAGAACCAGGTCCAGGGAGAGGACCTTTTCCTTCTCGCCGCGGTCGAGGGCCAGGATCTGGTGGGCTTTGAGCTGGGCCACCGGCTGCTCGAAGCTGTAGTAGTGGGCATAGACCTGCTTTTCGTCTGCGCCTTTGGCGCGCTTGCTCTTGAGTTTGCCGAAACGCAGGGCTTTTTCGCGCACGGCCGAGCGAATCTCGGGGTTCTCGGCCATTTCCTCGGCCAGGATGTCCTGGGCACCGGCCAGTTCCTCCGGGCTGGGATTTCCGATGGGCGCGTGCTTCTGGAGCAGCCGGGCCAGCGGTTCCAGACCTCTTTCGCGGGCGAGGGTGGCGCGCGTCTTACGCCTGGGCCGGTAGGGGAGGTAGAGGTCCTCCAGTGCGGTCAGGGACTGCGCTTGTTCAAACTTTTGGCGCAGCTCGGGCGTGAGCTGGTCTTGGATGGTTGCAAGAATGCTCTGGCGGCGCTCTTCCAGATTTTTCAAGCTCTTCCACTCGGCCTCAAGCTGGCGAATTTGCTCTTCGTCCAGCCCTCCCGTAACCTCTTTGCGGTAGCGGGCGATGAAGGGAAGGGTATTGCCTTCTTCCAGCAGTTTGACGGTGGGCTCCACCTGCCGGGTCGGGATTTGGAGACGCTGGGCCAGTTGCTCGATCATAGGGCGGGACTTCTTGGCCAGGGACGGGAATCTTGCCCGGTGACTTATCATCCGTCGGAACCGCTGGCCTGGTATGGTTATGGAACGCCGTCTTCGGATTGGGAGCCGGTCCGGAGTGGCGGGGGTGCGGCTCAGAGGAGAGTGGGAGGCGCGTGAGCGCCAGGCGGTATTAAGTCGGACCCTGCTGGTAAGCCTTCAATTGTTCCTCGGTAGCCCGAGCTTCCTGCTCGCGACCCAGGCGTTTGAGAATTCGGATGGAGTTGCCCAGCGCGGCTTGTTTCCACGGGCTTTCCTGGGGAATTTGACGCCACAGCTCCAGCGCCTTTTGCGGGTTCTCGACTTCATTGGCATAATGGGCCCCGCCGCAGAGTCGGGTGAAGTCATCTTGCGTTCGATCAAAGGGAACTGGAACGAGTTGCCTCCGTTGCTGGTCGAAATCCAGGTACATCACTCTTCGATGGGGGAAGGCTCGAGCTAAAAGGGCGTCTTCCTCTGGTCCTAGCGAAACCACCCGGATGGGCCCCTGCAAGTCTGGCCGATTGACCGTGAAGCCCATGCCGAGATTGATGGGGTCGAAACGTAAGATGCCGATTCCATCCGGGCCGATGGCCTGCCTGAGCCAGACGTCGAGGGCCAACCGGTCGGAGTATACGGAGGAGCAGGCTCGAATGTAATCGGGATACACGGCTCCGCTTACAAACAAAAAATAGAACGGTAGCAGACTACCCAACTGTTCGCGCCATCTCGAGAAAAGCGTGGAGCAGGTAGAGCCGACCGCGCTGGTTAACACGACCAGGCAAGGAAGCACATAGCGAATGCCGATCCCGATCATTTCCGGGTGAGCAAAGAGCCAGGCGTTGGGGGCCAGGAACAACAGGATAAACCAGATTCGGCGGTCGGACCGCCAGCACGTCAGCACGGTGAGCTCCAAGAGCAGGGGAGAGGCCCAGAACATCATTCTGTTCAAAGTCAGAAAGGCCAGGTGGAATCGCTTGGAAAGTTCCACTTCTTGGAAGCTGCGGACGGCTCCGTGGACTTCGTAGGCTGACACCAGGGGATGGCCCGTGATGGCATGATTTTGGGCCAGCAGAGGGAACAGGCCGCATGCCAGGCCCGCGGCCAAAGTCAGAACTTGGGCGAAAGAAGGCCGCCGGTAGGTGGCCGGGGGCAAGATCACTCGCCAGACGAAGAGCACCCCGCACAGAACCGCCCCTTCGACCATCCGAGTGCTGGAGGTCAGCCCCAGGCAAAGGCCGCTGGCAAAACTCCAGCTGAAGTTGCCGGGACGGACCCGTTCCAGACAGTTCAATGTGGCCATCGCCCAAAAGGCGGCGGCCAGATGGCTGAAATTGCTACTCCCGCTCAGCATGATGGTCGGACTTCCCAGGGCTAAAGCCCCGGTCCAGGCCGCCGCTTCGGGGCCATGCCAGCGGCGGCTGAGCGCTTGCATCAGGAGAATCGTGCCGGCCAGGATCAGAGGCGAAATTAAATTAGGGATGGATAACAGGTGTCCGAGCGCTAGAACGAGAGACCAACCGGGTGCTCCGATATAGGCCCATCGATCTCGGTAAATCCTGAAAGCGGGGTGGGCGAAGTGCTCGTAACTGGGCGGAGCGGGAGCCGTCCAGTGTCCGCTGCAGAAGACTTGCGCCTGAAAGGTGAATCCCGCTTCATCGCTGATGGCGTCGAAGTTGAACATCGCATAGGCGCGCACGAGCAGCGCGAGCACAAAAGCGAGCAGAGGACAAAACCAGGGTCTCTTAAAATATTCGAGAATTTTGGCGGTGCCGCTGCCTTGCCAGAGCCAGACGGCCAGCAACAATAGCCAGGCCGTGCCCAGACACCCCAAACCGGAACGGTAGAGATTCTCCAGGATATCGTGGAAGAATCGCGACGGCTGGAAGGGGGCGTTATAGATTGCCATCCAGGGAAAGGTCGAGATGGTGGCGTGATCGCGCTGTAGAAACTCCCTGATTCCCATAGCCCCTGCCAGGACCAATACCGACAGAAGTCTCCTGCCTAGCTTGCCCCATTTCATGGCCTCAGAGTATAGGGTCGTAAAACTCCTTGTCAAATCAAGGCGGGGCGGTTGAATCCGCGCTGGGCGTCAGGCTGAAAGAGCTTGGCCGATAGTATAACGCCGCCGATCGAGCAGGCTACTTCGGGGGATGAGGCAGATGCTCGCCCACCCAGTTGGCGGTCTGCTGAGTGGTATGCATAATCAGCGTCAGGTCACCGTCTTTGGCCACGCGCACTTCGTCAAAGGCCAGTCCCAGGCCCTTTTGCAGGTCCACGTTCAGGCCTTGCTGTTGCAGTTGCTTGCCCACCATTTCAGGACCCTGGGCGTCGGCCACCGCTCCCGCGATGGCGTTGGAGATCAGGCGGGTGGGCAGCAAATCCAGCAGATCGAAGGGCGTTTGCGACTGGGCCTTTTTGAATTCCACGCTGTTGCCGTCCAGGCCGATCTTAAGCTGGCCGTTTTCGGTCTGGAAGGTCAGCGGCACGCTGATGTGGGTGTGCACGGTCGGGCGGGTGGCCGTTTCGGTGACGGCGCCCACGGTATTGTCGAGCACGGCTTTGCCGCCGCCCACGATTTTGTCGAGCAAGAAGGAGGGCGCGCGCAGCACGCCGCCCACCACCTCACCCAAACCGCCGGCCTCTTTCTTCAGGTTTTTCTGCAACTTGCCCATGCCCTTGTCGAGGCCGCCGGTGGCGTGGCTGAGTACGCCGGTCACGCCCTTGGTGGCGTTGAGGCCGTTGGCGTGCACGATCACTTCGAAGGAAACGGTGGGCTTGCCGTTCTGCATGGAGATTTGTGGAGCCCCGCCTTTGGCGAACTCGAGTCCACGTAGCTCCGCCTTTTGCTTGACCGCCGCCAGGGTGGGGCTCCAGTCTACTTTCTTGAGCTGGCCGTTGAGCACGCTCAGATCCATGGCGGCTCCGAACTGGCCGGGCTTGAGGTTGTCCAGGTGGCCGGTGAAGTCGGCTCGCCCGCTGCCGCCCGCCGAAGTGGCCAGGTCGACCAGCAGGCCTCCCTGGGCTACCTGCACCTTGCCGACTTTGGCCGAAAGCAGCGGTGCCAGGGCGTTGCCGGTTTCGTATTTGACGTTCTGGCCGCTTGCATAAATCTTGCTGAGTTGGATGTTGGCCACTTCTTCGAGGCGCGGACCGCCTTGGGCGAACTCTTTCTCGGCCCGCTCGCGGGCCATACGCTGCAGATCTTGAGTGACTTTGCCTAGGTTTTCTTGCATGCCCTTGAGCAAAGCGCTCTTAACCTGGCTGTGAAGCTGGCCGGCGGCCAGGCCATCGGGTGTTTTCCCTACGTTTTCCAGTGAAGTCATTTCCAGGGAGAGGTTGGCGATGCCGGTGTCGTCGTTGACCTGGGTGACCTGAATGTCCATGCGGCCGTCGCCGGTCTTGTCGGGAACCCCCCACAAATACAGGGTGGACCGGGCCACCGGACCTTTGCCGGTGAGTACCTGCGCCTCGAACTTGAGTTTCTGGTCGAAGCCGTCCTGCAGCATTCCCTCGAGGCCCTGCTGTCCGACTTTCTCCTTCAGTTGCCGGCCTTGTTGGAGGCGCTGCTGCAGATGCTTGACCAGCGATTCCTGGCCGGGCACGCCCTTGAGTTTGGCCATCTGCTCCTGACTGGCCTGGCCATCCAGGTCCATATGCAGATTGAGCATGCCCTGCACGGGAATTTTGCCGCTTTCCGAAGTCAGACTGACCTGCACCGCCCCCAGCAGGAGGCCGGGGCCTTTCGTGCCTGGGGGAGCTTCGAGGTTCTTGATTTGGACTTGAAGGCCGGTGGCAATGGGTTGGGTGGTATAGTCCATGGCCAGCGGCACCGATTCTGACTGAAGCGCGCGCATCCCCATGGAAGGCAGATCGAGGCTGCCGATGTGCAAGAAGGGGCGGTCGCTGGTGGGCAGCGGCATGCTCACGTCGAGCAGCACCTTGGAGTCGGGGACTTTGAGCACAGCCAGCTGCTGGCCTACTTCGTGGCTGGCTTGGGTCACGGCGGCGGCGTTCAGTTGTTTGAACTGAGAGGTGCTCTGTACTTCGTGGGAGAGCTGGGTGAGGGTGGCCGGCGGCACGAAGACGCGCATGGGCCCGCCCTTGGCGCTGGCCACGGTAGGAGTTTGGGCGGCCTTCACCTGAGCGCTCAGTTTTGGGGTTTCTTTCTGGCTGACGGGCAGCTTTTGTGGCACGATTTGGACCGTCGGTTTTTGCTGGAGGGCGGCGTAGTTGGCGTGATAAGCGATGCCTCCCAACAGCGAGGAACCGGCCACCACCGCCAGGCCGGTGGCGGCGCTCCATTTGACCAGGCGGCGGGTGGCGCTCTTCTGCGGCTGGCTGACTTCGGCGCTGTCTTGCGGCAGCGCTACCGCTTCACCCTCGGACTTTTGCAGGCGCGCCGTGTTCACCAGGCTACGTTGCTGCAGGGGCGAAAGTCGCGAAAGGGGGTTCACCCACTACCTTTCTAGCTGGGCGGGTGGTTTGCCTTTTGCTCGGCCGGCAGGGTTCTCTCCGGGGAAGCGTCAAATGGCCGGCCTTATGCGAAATTCTTTCCTTCTTTTGGCGGCCCTGGCCGTTTTCGGCTGCGGTGGCAGCGACAGCAACAACTTTAGTTCGGGTGGAGGCGACTTGCCGGTGGTCAAGATCGGCGTGATTGCGCCGTTGCAGGCGGGTCTGGTGGACTTCGGCAAGGGCATCCGCAACTCGGTGCAGTTGGCCGTCGATCAGGCCAACGCCTCAGGCCGCTTTTCGGTGCGTTTTGTGGTGGACGCGCGTGATGATTCTTCCACTCCGGCCGTGGGCCAGGCCTCGGCCCAGGCTCTGGCCGCTGATCCTCAGGTGATCGGGGTGGTGGGCACCTATAATTCGGGTGTGGCGGCGGTGGTGCAGCCGGTGCTGGCCAGCGCCGGCATCGTCATGATTTCGCCGGGCAACACCAACCCCACTTTGACCCTGGGGCCCGACCCGAGTCGTCCGGTGCGCCCTTTCAGCAACTACTTCCGGCTGGTGGTGCCCGATTCCATTCAGGGGTCGGAGCTGGGCGCCTATGCCTACAATGTACTGAATGTGCGCAACGTGGCCGTGGTCAGCGAGGACAAAGCTGTCAGTCTGGCTCTGGTGGACGCTTTTACCGATAAATTCACCGGCCTGGGCGGTGGAGTGGCTATCCGCTCGGTGTTCCCCGATGGGACCACCGATTTCACCAGCATCATCGACGACGTGAAAAAGGTCGGTCCGGATCTGATCGTGTTCGGGGGTGAATACGCCACCGCCGCCCCTTTCCGGATGCAAGCCAGCGCGCAGGGACTGACCGTAGCGCTGATGGGCAGCGACGGCATCAAGGACCAGGCCTACATCACCGGCGCCGGCCCGGCCAGCAACGGAGATTATGCCAGTTCGGTAGGGGCGCCCATCGCCAACCAGCCGCGTGGAGCCGAATTTTTGAGCGCCTACCAGGCGGCCGGCTTCGCCGAGCCGCCCAGCGATTTTGGACCTTACGCCTTCGATGCGGCCGGCTTGATTATCGCTGCCGTGGACCGGCGCGGTTTTGACCGGACCGGTGTCGTTGCGGAGGTACAGGGCATCAGTGGCACAGGAGTGACCGGACCTTTGAGTTTCGACGCTTTTGGCGATACGCGTAACAAGGTGGTGACTCTCTACCGGGTCGAGGGCGGGGTGTTCGTGCCCAAGACCACGGTAACCTTGCCTTGAAAAGTCAGTTCATCACCCGTCGCCGGTGCTCAAGCCCCGCTGTCTCGTCAACGGGAATTTCTCCGGAAGATTTCCAGCCGATCACGGGAAGGAATTGCTCAGACTTTATGGCTCTCTCGCTACGGAAATCTCACGGTTCCCTCTTTTGCCCTGATTGCCAAATTCATATGGCGGTTCCATTTCTTGCAAAACCCGGGTCTGTCCATCTTGTAAGGTCCTGAGCCATTCGCTGGCCAAGAAGCTACCGGGCGGGACTACCGACACCTGTGAGGGTCTGCACAAAGGCAGCGTGCAGCCAAGAAGAAGTGGGATCTCCAAGAAGTTCATGATATAATTGCTGTATGCGACGATCCGGCCGCCACCCAAAAAAAGCAATTATGCTGGTAACCGTCCTTTTCTTTAGTGTTCTGGTATTGATGTTTGTGGGGGCGGCTTTCGCATTGGCACCGAGTGGATTTCTCCGTAGCGCTCATGACTCGGCCCTTTCCGCTTCCACACGCGCCGCGCGTAGCGGGCTGGATTGGGCTCGTCTCCGCCTGAGCAGCGACCCGAGATGGAATGCAGAGACGGCCGCAACCTTCGACCAGGGCACCTTGCACGTAGTCGAAGGTGATGGCCAGGTGACCGGATGGCTTCAGGACAACGGAGGGTGGGCGCGCTTCCGACTACGTTTTAACTACCAGGACGGGCCCGCCAGCGCGGCCGTCAATAGCGATGGCCTGGATGATCCGTCCGTCGATTGGACAGACTTTCCGTATGTTAGTTGCAACAATCTCATGGGTCCTTCGCCTCGCCAGATTCCCATAGCGGAGTCGGGCACAAATTACAGCAGCCCTGCGGCTTGGGGCAACACTCAGCTAGATTTGCCGGCACACTGTCTACTCCTGAGCATTGAGGGTGCCTGTGGAAGAAACGTTGGATTTGCAGGCCAATACCCCGATCGCTTTCTGGGGGGTTATCAGAAAAAGGTAGCCCAAACCGTTCTGCGTTTCGGTTCCAGCCAACCCATTTTGGAAGCAGTCACGATGGTGAATGGTGACTTGGATATCAAGGTCAATCAACCGCTGGCCCTGAATGCGCAGCCCGGAGAGAAAGCTCGTATGCGCACCAAACAAAGCGTTTCCCTCACGGGCGGCGCCTTGTCGACCAACGGCGAGATTCTATATCTGCAAGGCCAGAACGTGAGCGGGCCGACCACTGGAGTAACCGTTGCTACCGATGGGAACTCAGATTTTTTCAAGATACCGGCCAATAAGGTCAAGCAGCCGAGTTCGCCTATCAGTTTGGCAGCGGGTGTATATGTGGTTAGCGGCACTACCGCTCCTCAGATCCACTATGTCAATATGTCTTACGCGGACTACGTGGCGGCTAACCCCCGACCCACCGGAAACCCGTTTACGTTGCCCAGCGGCATGAGTATTTCGGGACCCAATGCTGAGCCAGCACCCAGGTTCACTCTTGCCGTCAATCGCGATGTGCAGATTGGGCAGAGTGGGGGCGTGACGGATTTCGCGCTCGTGCCCGACGGCGGAGCTGACCAATCTGCGAGCTACGGTGGCGGCCATCCCAGTCCACCCCCGCCACCTCCCCAGGTGGTCAATTATGCGACCATAGCGGCATACTATTTTGACCCGGTCAGCGGAAGCAACTCGGCTCCCTTAACTTCTGCTCCGCTCACTGACCTGTTGAATTTGGCTCAAAACCATCTTACTCTGCTCAGCAACAATGCAACCCCACCAGGGAACGCCGATACTTCGGTGACTTACAAGTCGTTCTTAATGCCCGGCGGGCAGCCGCTCTACGTGCCTATGTCTGTATCCGTGCACGGGCCCGTCTACCTTTGGATGGAAGGGGGCGGACAACAGGCGGCCAACCAAGAGTTTACTACGTTTCTGCAAAGCCAGACCCACAGCACTGAATTTCAGTCGCTCATTGTCAGCGCCGGGGCGGATATGGCCGCCACAGAAATCCAAAACAACAACAATAATAATAATGGTGGCAATCCAACCGGTCTAAAGCCTAAAGATGTGGAATTGCAGCTCAACGGCGGAGCGTCAGGACTCACTTTGGCTAATGATGGAGCGATTACGATTGGCACCCAAATAAAGGGGACCAGTTCAGCCTTGGTCAGCAAGAGTGATATCGCGCTGATCGGAACGAGCACCGACTTGAGTTCCTCACCCGGCACGCAACTCGGACTGAATTTGTATGCCCAAGGAAATATAACGATCGACGCCTTTCAATTAGACAGTTCCGGCGGTCAGTTCCGCTCTTTCAACCTCGGCGGTATCCTCTACGCTTGGAATGATGTCAACGTCCTGATGGGCGATTCCAGCGGGGGTGGAACTTTCAATTTGCGTGGCGGCCTGGTGGCCTATGGGGGAGACCCGTCTCAAACTTCAGTAGCCGCCGGCCAGGGAAAGGCGAACCTGAAAGCAGCTTCGATGTCGTTGACTTATGACCCCGCCTATCTGGCCAGCTTGCTTTCTTCTGGACCTTTCGATCTTGATATACTTTCGTGGCACGAGTTTTAAGAAACGGCTTAACGCTGGCTGAGGTCATTCTCTCGGTGGGATTTTGCGCCGTCGCCCTGCTCACCGTCATCGCTTTGGCCATTTCCGCTCAGCGCGGAATGCAGAAATCGAGCGACGTGGTGGTCGCGCAATCTTATGCTGGGGAATTCATGGAAGCGTTCGTCTATGATTTACCCCCCCTTACAGGCCCCCTCTGGACTCAGACCAGTTTTGCCGCTCCCTACTTACAAGACCAAACTCAGTTAGGTACAAAAACCTACCAGGCTCAACTCTTCTTGCAGCCCGGCACAGGTGCTTTAAGTGGTTTGTTGACCTGCACCGTCAATGTCACTTGGAATGGCGTGGCCGGACAAGGCCAACAGCGGGTAAGCATCAGCAGGTTGGTTTATGCGCCGTAGATTCGGATTTACCGTAGTGGAATTGATGATTTCTCTTTCGATTTTTGCGTTAATGTCGGTGGTCTTTGTGGTGGTATTGAAGAATGTCACCGACCTATGGCGTAAGGCCGACGCCAAAGACGATGTGATTCGCCAGTTGTTGAAGGCTCGCTCGGCGCTGGCCCGCGATTTGATGAACGCCTCCTCCAAACCCAGCGAGGTCGGCGTGGCCCAGGTCGGTCCTCACGGAAATCCGGGCTACGACGGGGCGGCCCTGAGCTTTCTGAGCAGCGATAGTGGTTCCAACCTCGCCAATTGGACGGTTGACCCGCATGGCAGAGCCCAGTTTCAGAGCCAGATTACCTATTATCTTGTCGTTCCGGCTGTGCCAAATCCTAATGGGGTGAGCGTAACGGGTGGAGCGGCTGACGCCAATGGCTATGAACAGCAAAATCCTTTTAAGTGGCTGATCCGCAGGGTCGACACCGGTGTTTCTGTTTTTAATGCCGGCTGGAACAGTTGGTTGGTTCAGCCAGGCTCCACCACTTTGCCAGCGGGTCAGAAACTGGTGGCTGAGCGAATGCTGGGCTTCAGGATCCTCAAAACTGGACCACTGTGGTCCTTTGAGTTAAGCGCAGTCGCTCTCAGAGATGCCCAAAAGCACATCGCTCTCGGCCAGGTTCCACTCGCCCGCTCTAGCTATACTATTACGGAACGATTTGGAATTAGAACTAATAACTAGCGGCTAACGCAGTTGTTGCACTGCCCTGATTGCCAACCCCCAGAGGCTTACCTTCCGCTGATCGAGCGCTTTTGCCGATTTTATGAGCAGACCCTCAACAATCATCGACTATCCTTCACTTTTGGTAAGACCGAAGCGCGCGCCTTCAAGCGCGTAACTGCCAGGCGAGCCTGCGAACTGACTCCCGCTCTGAGAGGAACGAATGCCTTCGGTTAATGTAGCCCGTTCAGTTCTTTGCGTCCGGGGAGTTCGTTGAGCGCCTTGTAATATTCGGCTTTGCCCAGCTTCTCCTGGACGGCCATAATGACGGCGCTGCCTTCGTCGTAGCCGGCTTTCTCCAGTTCGGCCACGCGGGCGGCCGTTTGGGGATCCTTGGCCTGCTCTTCGGTGAAGGTGCCGGTGTCGATTTCGGCTTTCTCGATGCCGCTGATGATGTCGCGGGTGGTTCCGTAACGGGACTCATCCACCAGTTCGGCAAAGTCGATGCGCTCGCGATCCCGGTTCTTGAGCTTCTTACCGCGCTCCAGGCTGTTGAGTTCGAAGGATTCATTCTCCCACAGGTTGTTGAACTGGGCCACCGAGGCGGCTTGCTCGTCGCGGTTGCTGTCGTCGAACTTGACGTAGCCGGAGTGCTCCCAGTTTTCGCGCAGGCCCTTCTTGGAGAAATTGGTGCTGCCGAAGAACTCGCCCTTATCGGTGAGGATTTCCTTGGCGTGGATCTTGCGGTCGTGCCAGCCGGAGCGGGGCAGGTTGGCCCATTTGCAAGGAATGCCGGCGTCTTCCAGACGCTCCATGCCGGCTTCGTTGGGGGTGCCTCCGTCCGGGTAGACGCCCGGGTCAGCCAGCACGCGGATGTCGATTTGCTTACCGGCGGCTTCCATTTCTTCTTTCTTGGCCACCAGCATCTCGGCGATGGTGCCGGTCATCACGAAGGCGGGGATGTAGATGAACTTTTCGGCTTCCTGAATGGCCGTGATCATCAGGGTTTCGCGGTCGGTGGGAAAGTCGGCCAGGGCCACGTCGGCCTTGCCCACCTTCTTACCCTCGGGGAGCGAAATGTCCTTAAGACGGGCGACGTTCTCCTTGGTGCGGCAGCCGCCCAGGGCGCGATCCACCAGGCCCATGAAGGTTTCCTTACCCTTTTTGCTGAGCGGCAGGGCTTCCCCCCTGGCCAGCAGCTCCTCGGCTTCGGCCGGCTTGACATTGATGTAGTCGGCGGCTTTCTGGCCGTTCTGTTTGGCGAATTCTTCGATTTGGGCGAAGGTCTTGAAACGGGGCACGGAGTTGCCCGCCTTGGCCGGACCGGCCACGGTGTCGATCATGGCGGCCAGACCGCGCGTGCCCATGTTGATGTCGCCGTCCATGAAGCCGGCCAGCGGCTTCTCCCCGTAGATTTCTGCGTTGCTGGCGCCGGCCGACTGTTGCACGTCGCGCGAGAAGTTGGCCACCAGCTTCTTGGCGGCCGGTCCCTGGATGACGTAGCCGGCGTCGATGTTTTCACCGGAGCCTTCGTTGGCGTTCATACCGGAGAGCAAGAATTCTTCGCCCACGCGCAGGCCTTTGCGGTGCATGAGGTTGCCCGGGTCGCCCAGCTGCTTGGGGACGGGATAAGCGGAAACAGCGATGTCACCCTTGGTGCTGTTGAGCTGGATGATGGCGCGCAGCTTGTCGGGCACCTCGTCGATAACCACGTGGCTGCCCTTGTAAGCCACCAGGCGGCCGGCATCGACGTTGACGCGCACTTTGTTGCCGGCTTCGGCGGCCTGGGCCAGTTTGCCCACGATCTGCTGGTTGGTGAGTTCGTAATACTGGGAGTTGACTTCCTGGGGTTGACCGGAGCGGCCGTTTTCAGCGGCTTTGTCCAGCATTCGGTTCATTTGAGCCCAGATTTCTTCGCAGTGGAAACCTTTGATGGAGTTGCCGCCGAAGACCAGATTGCTTTCTCCGGCGCGCATGCCGGACACCGAGTCGACCAGGGCTTTCAGGCTTTCATCATCCAGGCGGGCGGCGGCGGCGTATGCGGCCACCACGCCAGTGGGTCCAAAACTGGCGGGAGCGGCGGCTTCGACGGCCAGCAGGGCCTGGCTGCGGGCGACGGCTTTCTTGATGGCGTCCGATCCGGTGGTGAAAACGTGCACGTCGGAGAGCTTGTCTTTGATGGCCATGTCTTTGTAACCACTGGCCTTGAAATCCGAATGGAGTTGCTTGTGGTACTTGAAGCAGGCTTTGCCCAGGTTGGTGATCTGGTCCATGTCGGCCTGGCTGAGAGCACTGTTCTTCTCGGCGCCCTGGGCCAGTTTTTCCCAACTATCCTTGGAGGCGTTGCCCTCCACCTCGATGCGCTTGGCGCTGTCGGCCCACTTGCGCACCAGCTCGGGGTTGACCTGGCGGCTGTCAACCTTGTTGTTACCGATGGTAAAGGACATGTTGGGACCCTCCTCGAGTGAATGGTTTCAGTCTAGGAGGACACCCTGAAAAACTTCTGCAATGTGGCCCCATGCAACTTTTGATCGTACTGCTGGCTCTCTTTTTGCTGATGTGGGTCGCCTACCGGGGACTCTCGGTAGTGCTTTTTGCGCCCCTCTGCGCTTTGCTGGCGGTGCTGCTGTCGCTCGGCCCGGCGGCCGTGCTGCCCTTTTATTCCGACGTCTTCATGGTCAAGGCGGTCGAGTTTGTGCGCAAGTTTTTCCCGGTTTTCATGCTGGGGGCGGTGTTCGGCAAGTTCGTGGAAATGTCGGGGGCGGCCGCCTCTATTTCGGCCACTATCGTGCGCGGCCTGGGACAGCGTCAGGTGATGCTGGCTATCGTGCTGGCCTGCGCCGTGCTCACTTACGGAGGCGTTTCACTGTTTGTGGTGGCTTTCGCGGTCTATCCGCTGGCCAATAACCTGTTTTATCAGGCGGATATTCCCAAACGGTTGGTTCCCGGTACCATTGCCCTCGGCGCCTTTACCTTTACCATGGACGCCCTGCCGGGCACGCCGCAAATCCAGAATGTGATCCCGACCACCTTTTTCGGCACCACGGTCTACGCAGCTCCGGTGCTGGGCTGCAGCGGGGCCGTGTTCGTGTTCGTGGCCGGCATGCTGTATCTGGCGCGCGAGCGCAATCGGGCCTTTCTGGCCGGCGAGGGCTATGGGGGACACGCCGTCGAGGAAACTCGCGAACGGGTGTTGCCTCCCTTCTTCCTGGCCATGCTGCCGCTGCTGGTGGTGGCCGTGTTGAACTATCTGCTCGGTCCCTGGTTGGCCCGCGTCTACGGCGAGACCTATGACTTTGCGTCCATCGGCCTGCCCGAGGATGGAGCGGTGATCGTCAAGACGGTGGCGGCCATCTGGTCGATCGAGATAGCCCTGTGCGCCGGAATCTTGACCTGTCTGGCGGTGGGTTTTCGCGACATTCAGCGCAGTCTGCAGGAAGGTTTGCGGGCGGCCGTGGCCGGAGCTCTGCTGGCCACCATGAATACGGCTTCCGAGTATGGTTTCGGCGGCGTCATCGCCTCTTTGCCCGGCTTCGTATGGGTCAAGAATGCCCTGGGTGGGGCTTTTTCCGATCCGCTGGTGAATGAAGCCGTCTCCGTCAACGTGCTGGCCGGCATCACCGGCTCGGCCTCGGGGGGATTGTCGCTGGCTTTGGCCGCACTGGGCAAGCAGTTTCAGGAGGGCGGGCAGGTGCCGCCCGAGGTCTTGCACCGGGTGGCCTCCATGGCCTCCGGGGGTATGGATACTTTGCCGCACAATGGGGCGGTGATCACCTTGCTGCTGGTGACCGGGCTGACCCACAAGGATTCCTATAAGGATATTTTTGTGATTACCTGCCTGAAGACGGCCGCCGTCTTTGTGGTGATCGCGATTTACCGTCTGACCGGCCTCTACTGAGACCTGGAAATCCTGGGTGTTGACAAGACACTTACTTGTCCAGCATAATGCTCAAAATGAGTATTATGCTGGAACGTTGCAAAAACTGCGGCGGACCGTTGCAGTCTCGGGCTTTGCCCTGTGAATACTGCGATTCGCTACCAGGGCCCTTGCCTTCCTGGAGAATCCCTCGAGATCTTCCGCGTTCACGTGTTGCTTCTCTGGGCCGCTTCCGGGTTGGTGACCTGAGCTATCTGGTGCACGGCCGCCTGGCTCCCGGCATTTTCCTGGCGCGGCGCGATACGCCGCTGACGGAAATGGTCGTGCTCAAGGTGGGTGAGGTGCGGGCGGAGTGGGAGCGGATGCGCGCCTTGCAGCGCCTGTGTGCCGGACGCTTCCTGGGTCGCCATTTGCCCGAGCCGGTCCAGTGCGCGCTCTCCGATTCCGGAAAGCGCGTGCTGGTCTATCGCTGGCGGCGCGAATTTCAGCGCACCCTGGCCAGCTATGCGGGGCGTGTTCCGGCCGAAGCCGGAGTTTGGCTGAGTCATCGCCTGCTGGAGCAGCTTCACGAGCTGCACGAGCTGGGCTTCCAGCACGGCAACTTGCGCGCCGAGCACATGCTGGCCCACAGCGAGGCCCACGGTCTGAGGTTGTGCGGTTGGTCGCAGTGCCGGCCGGGTCAGGGGTCGGATGTGGCGGATGGCTTAGAGGCCATTGCCGGCACTCTGGTTGCCCGGGCGCCCGCGCCGCTGAAGCGGTTGCTGGGCAACGCTCGGGGCAGCGCCCTGGAGGTCAATGAAGAGTTGAAACGGGTGAGCGCGGCGGTTCTCGGACCGCCTAAGTTCTGCCCTCTTTCCCAATTACGCTAACGGAGGTAACAGTCCATGGGTTATGGTTCCTATAGTTACGAATCACATCAGAATATCACCAGAGCCCGCTCGACCCAGAGTCGCTCCGAGGTTTTCCAGCAGTCCAGGGTTCATCCGCTCATGAACCCCCTGGGAGTCGGCATGCGTGAAAGCCGCGACAGCCAGGAGCATCCCAACTCCATTCCCATCCTCTTCGCGCTGGATGTGACCGGCTCGATGGGAGAGATCCCCGAACAACTGGCACGTCAGGAATTGCCGCGCTTCATGAAGACGCTGCTCGATTCGGGCGTGGCCGATCCGCAGGTATGCTTTCTGTTCATAGGCGACGCCGCCCACGATCAGGGCCCGCTGCAGGTCGGCCAGTTCGAGTCCAGCGCCGAGGATATGGATCGCTGGTTGACCTGGAGCTGGCTGGAGGGGGGCGGCGGCGGCAACGGTTGCGAGTCGTATGACCTGGCCATGTATTTCGCGGCTCGCCACACCGACCACGATCGAGCGGCCAGGCGCGGTAAGCGCGGCTACTTCTTCATGACCGGTGACGAAAATCCGTATCCGACCGTCTCCAAGACCTGGGTGCGGGATCTGATCGGCGACGATTTGACGGCCGACCTGCCGCTGGAGCAAATCGTCGAGGAGTTGTCCCGTCATTACCATCCGTTCTTCCTGATTCCCGATAAGGGTCGGGTCGGGCGCTGCGGATCGGCCTGGGAAAAGGTCTTCGGTGACCACGTCATCGCCATGGAAGGCTCCGCCGACACCTGCCTGGTGGCGGCTGCCCTGGTGGCTCTCTGCGAAGGCGCGTCTCTACAGGAAGTGACTCGGCGCCTGGTGGCGGGCGGTCTGGAGCGCCAGCAAGTGGGCCGCATTCTTTCGGCGGTGAGCGGTTTTGCCGCCACGCTGGAGCCGCTGCCCGCCTTGGAACCGGTGATGCCGTGAAGGCGGTCATCGTTGTCGACCTCGGATTTGGCGATTCGGGCAAGGGAACGATGACCGACTACCTGGTGCGGGAACTGGATGCCCGCCTGGTCGTGCGTTTTAATGGCGGCGCCCAGGCCGGGCACACGGTGGTGGCTCCGGACGGTCGGAAACATACCTTTTCTCAGTTCGGCGCCGGTTCGCTGGTGCCGGGCGTGCGCACTCATTTGTCTCGTTTCATGATCGTCCATCCGGGGGGTCTGCTGCGGGAAGCCGAGGTGTTGGGCTGCGGGCTGTCCGCAATTACGGTCGCTCCTGAGGCGCTGGTGACCACTCCCTTTCATGTGGCCGCCAACCACATTCGCGAGCGGCGCTTGCGCCACGGGTCCTGCGGCCTGGGGGTGGGGGAGACGGTGGCCGATTCGCTGGCTTTTCCTGAGGATGCCATTCGCTTTTGCGATTTATCCTCAGCGGCGCTGTTGCGGCGCAAGCTGCTGCGGATCCAGTCGCGCAAGTGGGCGGAACTGGGGCCGGATCCGGTGCTGGAAAGCCGCACGCTGATCGAGGAGTGGATTGCGCTGGTGGGGTCCCTGGGGGTGGCCATGGCCGAGGACGTCTTTCGTGAAACGGTGGTGTTCGAAGGCGCCCAGGGGGTATTGCTGGATGAATGGCGGGGCTTTCATCCGCACACCACCTGGTCGACCTGCACGTTTGACAACGCGCTGGCGCTGTTGCAGGGGTATGCCGGTGAGGTGGTGCGGTTGGGGGTGTTGCGCAGTTATATGACGAGGCATGGTAACGGGCCCTTGCCCAGCGCCTGCGATTTAGGGTTGGACGAGCCGGACAATGTGCACGGTCCCTGGCAGGGCGCCTTTCGCACCGGCTGGGCGGACGCGGTTTTGGGCCGCTACGCCCTGGCCTGTTGCGGAGGCGTGGACGGGCTGGCCATCACGCACCTGGATCGGGTCGGGCCGGACTGGTTGCAGTGTGTCTCATACGCTGGCGGAGAACTGCAGCCGGGGCCGTTTCAGGACCTGGAATATCAGCAGACTCTGACCCGGCTCCTGGGGGGCTGCGCACCGGTTTATGAGCCGTTTGAGCTGGAGAGCTACGTGGCGGCTTTGGGAGCGCCTTTGTGGTTCGAGTCCTGGGGACCAGGCGCGAACCACAAACGGGCTCTAGCGGCTGCCAAAGAAACGATTGTAGCCCCAGCCACCTAAGGCGATGGCCAGCAAGACCAGCACTAGGAAGACGCCTAATAGCGTTTTGCCGATATCGGCCGAGAACGCGGCAAAGCCGCCATAGCCGAACATGGCCGCCACCAGCGCGACCAGAAAGAAGAAAAGTGCCCAACGTAACATAGTGTGTGTCCCTTCAGGTTCTGAGCTCAGTTTAGACTTGTTCTCTTGATGTTCGAAGGGATGAAGGTACTTTGGAGAAGAGGACGGGGATGTTGACTCAGTTGATGCGCGACGCCGCCCATTCCGTCTACTTCTCGGACGCCTGGCTGGAAGATGAGGTGCTTTACGTGCCCTTTTCAGGAGGGCGCGTGCGTTTTGATTTGAGGGCCCGAACGGTCACCGGTCCGTCCTTGAAGGGGCCGGAGATCACGCTATCTCTGGATTCCTTGGACGAGTTCGTGGTGGACCACTACGAGAGGATGGGGGATCTCAAGACCCATCACTTTTATACGGTGTATCTGTCACGAGGGGACTTTGCCATGGCCTTTCAGGAGAGGGCCAAGGAGTATTTCGAATATCATCCCGAGACTTCAGCCGAGTATGAGCGCACTTGCCGCCGGGTGCTGGCTTTACCCGCGCTGCTGGGTTTGCGGGCGGCCAGCGAAAAGGAATTGATCAGCGGCGATGTGCGCCCGATTTACGAGCGTCGCCGCCACGCGTCCGCTGGTGCCGGCGGGTTGGGGGGCCTGGTCTTGGCGGGCCTGGGTCTGGCCGTCTGGTTTCTGCTGCGCAGACGCTGAGGTCACATGTTGCGGCGGTATTGGCCGCCCACTTCATAGAGGGCCGCGGAGAGTTGGCCCAAAGTGCACACTTTGGCCGCCTCCATCAGACTTTCGAAGAGATTTTCGTGCTGGATGGCGGCACGCTGAACTTCCTTGAGCCGTTGTTTGGCCTGTTGTTCATGTTTTTTCCAGAATGCGTCGCGCGCTCGGATGGCGTAGTCCTTTTCTTCGCTGGTGGCGCGGATCACTTCGGGAGGAATGATGGTGGGGGAGCCCTGCGGATCCAGGAAGGTATTGACGCCGATGATGGGCAGTTTGCCTTCATGCTTGAGGGTCTCGTAGTAGAGTGATTCTTCCTGGATTTTTGACCTTTGATACATGCGCTCCATCGCTCCCAGCACGCCGCCGCGCTCGGAGAGTGAACGGAACTCCTGGAGTACCGCCGCTTCCACCAGATCGGTCAATTCTTCGACTACGAATGAGCCCTGAGTGGGGTTCTCGTTCTTGGAAAGGCCGAATTCCTTGTTGATGACCAACTGGATGGCCAGGGCGCGGCGCACGCTTTCCTCGGTGGGGGTGGTGATGGCTTCGTCGTAGGCGTTGGTGTGCAGCGAGTTGCAGTTGTCCTGGAGAGCCAGCAGCGCCTGCAGAGTGGTGCGGATGTCGTTGAAGGCGATTTCCTGAGCGTGCAGCGAGCGCCCCGAGGTCTGGATGTGGTATTTGAGCTTCTGGCTACGTTCGTTTCCGCCGTATTTGTCACGAATGGCACGGGACCAGAGGCGCCGGGCCACCCGTCCGATGACGGTGTATTCCGGGTCCATTCCATTGGAGAAAAAGAACGAAAGGTTCGGGGCAAAGTCGTCGATATGCATGCCCCGGCTCAGGTAGTATTCCACGAATGTGAAACCGTTGGCCAGGGTGAAGGCCAGTTGGGAAATCGGGTTGGCCCCGGCTTCGGCGATATGGTAGCCGGAGATGGAGACGGAGTAGAAGTTGCGCACTTTGTGATCGATAAAATACTGCTGGATGTCGCCCATCAGCCTCAGGGCGAAATCGGTCGAGAAGATGCAGGTGTTCTGGGCCTGGTCTTCTTTAAGGATGTCGGCCTGGACCGTGCCGCGCACGGCCTTGAGCGTGTCGGCTTTGATTTTGGCGTAGACGTCGGGGGGCAGGACCTGGTCGCCCGAAGTGCCGAGTAGCATCAGACCCAGACCATTGTTGCCCTCGGGTAGTTCGCCCTGGTAGGTGGGTCCGCTCGGAGTAAACGGGATGTTGTTGGCCTGGATGTATTTTTCGCAAGCCTGGTCGATGGCGGCATTGAGAAAGAAGGCCAGCAGCATGGGAGCCGGGCCGTTGATGGTCATGGACACGGACGTTTTCGGATCGCACAGGTCAAATCCCGAATAAAGCTTTTTGGCGTCGTCCAGGCTGGCGATGGAAACGCCGGAATTGCCCACTTTGCCATATATGTCGGGGCGTTGATCGGGATCTTCTCCGTACAGGGTGACCGAGTCAAAGGCGGTGGACAGGCGGGCCGCCGGCATGCCTTGGGAGAGATAGTGGAATCTTCGGTTGGTGCGCTCCGGACCGCCTTCGCCGGCGAACATGCGGGCCGGGTCTTCGTTCTCGCGCTTGAGCGGGAAGACGCCGGCGGTGAAAGGGAACTGCCCGGGCGGGGCTTCGCGCATCAACCAGGTGAGCAGGTCACCCCAGTCTTCGTATTTCGGCAGGGCCACCTTGGGGATTTTCAAGTGGGATAGGGTTTCGCTGACCAGGTCCAGCTCGATGGTCTTGCCACGTACGTCAAACTGATATTTGGCGGCTGCGTAGCGGCGTTGGGTGGCCGGCCATTCCTGCAGCAGCAGCTTGCAATCGCTGTGGAGCTGGCTTTCCAACTGTTTGTAGAGCTCTTCCAGGTCTTTGAGGTAGTCCGGTTCTCCTTCGATGCGCTGAGTGACATGCACGGTGTCGTCCGGGCCTTTGGGCTCGACGATGTCCAGGCGCTTCTGACCGACGGTGGCGCGAATGGTTTGGATGGTGCCGCTGAGTTGATACATGCGGCGGGCGATCTGGGCCTGGGCTTTGACCCGGGCGTCATAAGCTTCGCAGGTCTCCACGATTTCGGCCAGGTAGCGGCTGCGCTCGGGTGGGATGATCCAGTGTTTTTCACTGGAACCGGTGGTCAATTGCTGGTGGCCGAACTCGAGCTTGTCCATGATGGCGCCGTAGAGTTCGTTCATGCCGGGGTCGTTGAACTGGCTGGCGATGGTGCCATAAACGGGCACGTCTTCTCTTTGGAAGTCGTTGTGATTGCGGCGCCACTGCTTTTTCACGTCGCGCAGGGCGTCCAGGCTGCCCCGTTTGTCGAATTTGTTGATGGCCACGATGTCGGCGAAGTCCAGCATGTCGATTTTCTCGAGCTGGGTGGCGGCGCCGTATTCGGCCGTCATGACGTAGAGGGAGACATCGGAAAATTCGGTGATCTCCGTATCCGACTGGCCGATGCCGGAGGTTTCCAGCAGGATCAGGTCATAGCCGGCGGCGCGGCAGATCTGGACGGCGTCGCCGATGTGGCGCGAGAGGGCCAGGTTGGACTGGCGGGTGGCCAGCGAGCGCATAAAGACGCGCGGGCTGTCGATCGAGTTCATGCGGATGCGATCGCCGAGCAGGGCGCCGCCGGACTTGCGCTTGGAGGGATCGACGGAGAGCACGGCCACCTTCTTCCCGGGCTGGTCGGCCAGGAAGCGGCGCACGAATTCATCCACCAGACTGGATTTACCGGAGCCACCGGTGCCGGTGATGCCCAGCACGGGGGCCTGGTTGGGCTTCAAGCTGGCTTTGAGCTGATCGGCCACCTCACGGTGGTTTTCCGCGATGGTGATGAGGGCGGCCGTTTCCGCCTGGGTTTTCTGGTTCAGGAACGGCTTGAAGTCGTGGCTGCGTTTTTCGAAATCACAGCTTTTCAAGAGGTCTTTGATCATGCCCTCGAGACCCATCTGGCGGCCGTCATCGGGCGAGTAGATACGGGTGACGCCGTAGTGGTGGAGTTCTTCGATCTCGTCGGGCAGAATGGTGCCGCCGCCCCCCCCGAATACCTTGATGTTGGCGCCGGCCTGGCGGATGAGGTCGATCATGTATTTGAAATACTCGACGTGGCCACCCTGGTAGGAAGTGATGGCAATTCCTTGCACATCTTCCTGGATGGCGCAGTTGACGATTTCCTGGACCGAGCGGTTGTGCCCGAGGTGGATGACCTCGGCTCCGGCGCTTTGCATGAGGCGGCGCATAATGTTGATGGCGGCATCATGGCCGTCAAACAGCGAGGCGGCCGTGACCAGGCGGATAGGGTATGTGGTGGGGGCAATTGTGAGCGTCATTGGCTCCTTGCTACCCAGCCGGGCGGGACTTGAATCGTGAGAGTCATTTCCATGGTGCCTTCCTGGACGGAAACCTTGCTGGAAGCCGGGGTGGAAGTGGTGGGAAGAACCCGTTTCTGCGTGCACCCGCCCTCTTCGGTGGTCCGAGTGGGGGGCACCAAGGACTGGAATTTGCCTCGGGTGTTGTCGCTGGGGGCGGATTTGCTGGTGTTGGATAAGGAGGAGAACCCGCTTTTTATGTCCCTGGACTCGGGGCTGCCGGTGTGGGCCAGTCACATTTTGAGCGTGGGGGATGTGGGGCCGGCGCTCCGCGACCTCTCGCTCGTCTTGGGCTGTGGACGGTTGGCTGAGTGGGCCGCGCGCTGGTCTGAAGTGGCGGTGGCTGAGCCCTGCGCCGGCTGGCCGGGAATTGTGGAGTGGGGGAGGCGGCCGCAAGGGGAGGTGCGTTCAGTGGTCTACGTGATCTGGCGCGACCCCTGGATGGCCGTGGGTCCGGACACCTTCATCGGCTCGGTTTTGCGTAAGACGGGCTACCCCGTGCATGGATTTTCGGAGAAATACCCGGTCGTGGACCTTTCGGGCTTCGACCGGGACTCGACCCTGTTGCTTTTTTCTTCGGAGCCCTATCCGTTCTTGCGTAAGCGGCAGGGGCTCGAGGGGCTGGGTTTCCCCTATGCTTTCGTGGATGGAGAGAGCTTCAGTTGGTTCGGGGTTCGGGCCTTACGCTTTCTGGAGTCCACGCTCTATGCCGGGGATTGAACTCCCGCGGAGTCGCGCCTACCCCAACCGGTTTGACTTCAGTGTGGAGACTAATATCACAGTAGCTGTGCCGGAAGAGGTTTACCGAAAGGCTAGAATAAGGCTGCCCAGCCAAATACTTCGGTTAAAGGAGTTTCTGATGAAACTCGCCGACGAAGAGAGCGAGTTCGAAAGACTGGTAAAGCTGCAAGCCCAGACGATTGCGTCTATCCGTGAGTTTCGTGCCGGCTATCGTCTCTCTAGAGAGGATGTTCACTCTCGCCGTGAGGTATCGTTAATACCAACATTTTGCTTTATGCAGTAGCCACCGCCATTGATGAGAGCGACAAAACCCGGGCCGCCCTGCAAATATTGACAGCTCAAGACCTGGTTTTGTCCGTCCAGGTCTTGCAAGAATTTTACGTTCAGGCTACCCATCAGCGACGTCCCGACCCTCTCACCCACCAACAAGCTTGCGCGTTGATTCAATCATTCCGGCGTTTCCCCGTGGTGGAACTCACGCTGGACTTATTGGATACGGCACTTCACTGCCGTGACCGTTTCAGTTGTCCTATTGGGATGCAGCCATCATTGAAGCCGCCAGAGCTTTCGGTTGCCGCACCGTACTCTCTGAGGACTTGAGGCACGGTCAAGACTATGGCGGGGTCAGGGTGATCAACCCCTTCTTGCCCGATGCCTGAAGTCGCGTCCCATCCCCGGCGGACCCTGGTAAAACCGAGGTCCTGACTGGAGCCGCTTCGGGATTCGAACCCCGGACCTACTCAATACGAGGGACACAGGACGGTGTTTCAAACTGTTCCAGAGTTTCTGGAAAACTCGATGAAATAAGGATTTACGGGGCTGTGTCAGCAAGGGGCATCCGAGCCTGTTCCAGGCTATTGGGAACTGTCGGTGATCACCAGGTGATCAGAGTCCCTCCGTTGGTGGTTGTGGGCAGAGAGTGTCCAGCTGAAGAGAAAGGGGAACGACGAACTCACGGCAGGTCCGGTAAAACCCTAGAGCCAGTCTGCTTCCATACTCGTGGGCCATGCTGTTGCGCAGCCGCTGGATTCGGCGCCAATCAATTTCCCCGTGAGCCAGGCGATAGGACTCCGAGACCTTCGCGGCTGCTTCCCCCAAGATGATGGCCAGGCGCTCGACCGCCAGGCGGGTGAATTTGTTGCTGGCGAACTCATCCGCGCTCAGCTCGAGCACGGTCCTGGAGATGTCACTGGCGGCCTCCCGCATGTCCCACAGGAACGCCTGGTCATCGTCCTCAAGCCGCATAGATTTCCCGACGGGTATCCCAGATTCGCTTGCGCCGGAACGGGTTTGTCACCGCCGCCTGGGGGACCAGGTCGACTGGCCGACCCAGGAGGAGTTCCAATTCATCCTGCAGATCGAGCAACCCGAACAGGTCAGGCTCCTGACCGGGAGTGAACTCCACCAGCAGATCTACGTCGCTATCAGGCTTCCAGTCTCCCAAAACCGAACCGAAAACCCAAAGCTTCTTGATCGGTGCCCGCCGGCACCAAGCCAGCAGTTCGTCGAGGGGAATTCGCTCCTGCAATTGCTCGTCCACAAGGCCCTTTCGCCGGCAACTTTCCTAACAAAAACAGCCCCCTTTGTCGCTTGCCGGCTGGCGGAGGCCGTTTGTGAGTCTTTGATAACTGAATGCCCTCGGGCGGCTTTGGGAACCGCACTGAGGGACCAGTTTCCTCGGCTGGGAGTTGCAACCTCCCGGCCGGGATTTCCAACCCTTACAGAATAAGGGACGGAGTGTTGGAGCCGCTTCGGGGATTCGAACCCCGGACCTACTCATTACGAGTGAGTTGCTCTACCCCTGAGCTAAAACGGCAAGATTTTGCAGAGGCAATATAGCACAGGCACTCGGGGCAGGCAAGACGAGTTTTGAGAGGAAGCGGCCGCGCCATGATCGCTTTCTACATCACGGCCCACGGTTATGGGCACGCGGGCCGCTCGCTCGAAGTCATCGCTGAATTGGAGAAGCATGAGCCGGTTACCATTGTGACCGAGGTCCCCGAGGAGTTCTTTCGGCCGCGCTTTCAAGGCGGGTATCGCCGCCAGGCCTTTGATTGCGGGCTCATTCAGAAGGATTCCGTGCGCGGTGATGTTCTCGCCACTTTGGGCAGAATTCAGGGCATTATGTCACAGTCGGGGAGGTTGCTGGAAAAGGAGCGCGAGTTCTTGGACCAGGCGCGCCTGGTGGTGGTCGATTCGCCCTCGCTGCCCCTGCAGGCCGCCCGGGCGGCCGGAATCCCTGGCGTGGCCCTGACCAGCTTCGGTTGGGACTACATTTATCGGCCGTTCGCCCAACGAGAATCCGCCTGGAACGAAGTTTGCGACTGGTTCCAGGCCGGCTACCACCAGGCCACCCTGGCTCTGCAATACCCGTTCTCGGCGCCTATCAAAGAAGGAGCCGAAACGGTGCCGCTGGTGGCCCGGCCCGGAAGCAACCGGCGCGCCGAAATCGCGGCCGAAACGGGCGCCGACCCTGGCAAACCTTGGGCGGTGGTCTGGTTTCACGAACTGGACCTGGACCCGCGTAGCTTGGAAGGCCTGCCTTACGAGCTGTTCACCAGCATGGATTGGCCCCAGGCGCGCCACAGCCAGGCGGCCTTCAGCGACATCGTGGCTTCAGCCGATGTGGTGGTCAGCAAACCGGGCTTCGGCATCGTCTCCGACTGCATCGCCAACGATAAGCCCCTCGTCTACGTGCCGCGCGCTGACTTCAGCGAGGCCTACCTGCTTGAGGCGGCCATTCGGAAATACACGGCCTACAGCCGCATCGAACCCGGCGATCTGTACACGGGAAACTGGTTTGAGAGCCTGGAGCAAGCCCGCACCGGACGGCCCAAGCTGCCGCCTCCTCCCCAGGACGGCGCCGCTCAAATCGCCCGGCGCATTTTGCGGGTCTGACTGGACCCGAAGGCGGAATCCTCGAGTCTGGCTGCGAACGGCACGAACTCCAGACCAACAGAAGAGGTGCCCCGTGTCCAAGAATCTCGTTCGTCCCCAGAGCATCAGCGGTTTTGCCGAATATCTCCCCGCCGAGCAGCGCGCCGCTCAGCAGCTTCAGGACAAAATTCGCCGCCATTTCGAACTCTACGGTTTCACGCCCATCGAAACTCCGGCCGTGGAGCGCCTGGAAGTCTTGCTGGCCAAAGGTGGGGACACCGACAAAGAGATGTTCCTTTTGCAGCGGCTGGATCCGGATGCGGAAGCGGAAGCCAAATTGGGCCTCCACTACGATCTGACCGTGCCCTTCGCGCGTTATGTGGCCCAGCACTTCGGCCAGCTCACCTTTCCCTTCAAGCGCTACCAGATGCAACCGTGCTGGCGCGGCGAACGTCCTCAGGAAGGCCGCTTCCGGCAATTTCTGCAGTGTGACATCGACGTGGTCGCGCTTGACAAATTAGCCTTATCTTTCGATGGCGAGATTCCGCTGGTAGCCTGGGAAGTTTTGAAAAATCTGGAGATCGGAGACTTTGATTTCCGTATCTCCAACCGCAAAATTACTCAAGGCTACTTGCAGGGCCTGGGACTTCCCGAGAACGTGCCCCTGGCCGTGGTCACCCGCTGGCTGGACAAACTGGAGAAAATCGGGCCCGACAAAGTCAAAGAAGAACTGGTCAAACTCGGTCTGGAGCAGCCCGACAAGGCGCTAGCTCTAGCCCAGATTCAAACCCGCGATCTCTCTTTCGCCGAAAAAGTCACCGCCCTGGGCATCGAGCACCCCGGTCTCAGCCAGGGTCTGCAAGAGTTGACCGAAGTCATGGAGCGTCTTTTCTCAGAGCATCAACAGGGCTTTCTCGTCGACCTCTCGGTCACACGCGGATTGGACTACTACACCGGTTCCGTATACGAAATTCGCTGGAACGAGCACCCCGGACTGGGCAGCATCGGCGCCGGGGGGCGTTACGATGACCTGGCCGGCAACTACACCAACCATCACCTGCCCGGAGTGGGTCTCTCGCTCGGCTTCACACGCATTTTTTCCAAACTCAAAGCCCAACTGCCGCCGCCGACACCGACCCGGGTGCTGGTCACCTGGCTGGAGCCGGAAGCCACCAAATCCCGCCAAATCGCCGCCCAACTGCGGGCCCGGGGCATCAACACCGAGTCCTACCACGAGGCGGCTAAACTAAACAAGCAACTGCAGTATGCCAGTCGCAAGCAAATTCCCTACGTACTTTTCGAGGCGGATATGGAAATCAAGGATCTGCGTAGCGGCCTGCAACAGCCCGTGGACTTGCAAAACTGGCAGCCGCTGTGACCGATTTCACAGACACTGGACTTTAGGCCTGGAGAGTTGTATTATATGAAAAGAAGGGAGGATAAAAAGTTGCCTATGCTACAGAAAGCCTGTCTCATCGCAACCGGTCTACTCATCCTGGGCATTGCCTGCGCCCCGATCGATTGGCCGGGTATTCACACGTTGATAGGGTGGTCTCAAGCATACTGGGGCTCCCTCCTCAGCCTGGCCGTGGCCATGCTTACGCTGGTCCCAGCCCTGATCAGCCTGGGCACGGGCTTTGCCGAGAGCGTCTCGGCCCTTAGCTTCGCATTATTTTTCATGGGCCGCTTCCAGGCTACCCATGATTGGATCCCCCTCCTGATCTTCGCGCTCGGCGGTTTCTTTGTGGCCGTCGAAGTTTTGCTCGTCCCAGGTCTCGGGAAGCCGTTCATCCTGGGCGCGGTGTGCATCACCGCGGCTATTCTGAAGTCCTATCCCGACCACCAGCAGGGAATGCAGGCCGTGCTGGTGGCCTATGGAGCTCTCGGAACCGGACTTTGGGCTGGTTTGAAATATCTGCCCAGCCGCCGTCTGGGAGCCCTGAAGCCTCCCACCGCCGCCGAGTCGGCCTTTGACCCCGGTGCTGCCCTGCAGGCCCATGTGGGCAAAAAAGGTGAGACCACCACCGCCCTCAAGCCGAGCGGTAAAGTGATGATCGAAGGTCAGCTCTATGGTGGCCGCGCCAGTCAAGCGTTTGTGCCCGCTAACGCTCCTATCCGTGTGGTAAGAGTCGAGAGCAATCAGCTCATCGTGGAAGCAGTCGAATAACTTTTGGTCCATCGTTGAGAGGAGAGTTATGGAAACACTTATTGGTCTAGGCTTTGGCGGCTTCTTTATGGGCCTCTTCGGCCTCTTCATCTTCATGCAGTTCGTTCCCATACCGCTCTGGATCGCCTGTGTGCTTTCCGGTTTGAGCGTCAGTCTCTGGGAACTGTTCTCGATGCGGGTTTTCCGTAACATCAGTCCGCACGAGGTGGTAATCCCGCTGCTGACCGCCAAGTTCGCCGACGTGAAAGTGAATCTCTCCGAGATTCAGCAGCATAAAATTTCCGGTGGCAACGTGGACCGCGTCATGGCGGCGCTGATCGCGGCTTCCAAAGCCAATATCGCGCTGGACTGGAACACGGCCACTTCCATCGACCTGGCCGGCCGTGACGTGCTCCAGGCCGTGCAGACCTCGGTCAACCCGCGCGTGATTCAGACCAAGCTGATCGAAGCGGTGGCCCAGGACGGTATCCAGCTCCAGGCTATCGCACTGGTCACGGTGCGCACGGACATCTCCCGCCTGGTCGGCTCGGCCGGCGAAGACACCGTGCTGGCCCGCGTGGGCGAGGGCATCGTGACCGCCATAGGTCGCGCTCGCGACTTCCGCGAAGTGCTCGAGCACCCGGACAATATCACCCAGGCTGTGGAAGCCACCGGACTCGACAGTGGCACCGCTTACGAAATCCTCTCCATCGACATCTGTGAAATCGATGTGGGCAGCAACATCGGAGCCCGACTTCAGATCGACCAGGCCAACGCTGACAAGCAAATCGCCCAGGCTCGCGCCGAACAGCGCCGCGCGGAAGCGGTGGCTCTGCAGCAGGCGATGCGCGCTAAAGTGCAGGAAATGAAAGCCAAAGTGGTGGAGGCCGAGGCCGATGTGCCCGCGGCCCTGGCCGAAGCGCTGGCCAACGGTAACTTCACCGTGGGCGATTACTACAAAGTTCAGAACCTCATCGCCGATACTCGGATGCGTGAAGGTCTGGCCGGCAACACCGCGCCCGAAACGGCCCGGTTGGCGTAAAGGAGCGACATGACTGGAATTATTATATTCGTCTGCTTTTTCGGCTTCATGTTCTTCGCTTACTACTTCCCGGTGAGCCTCTACTTGAACGCCGTCTCTAATGGAGTCAACATCAATCTCTTCCACTTACTGACCATGCGCTTCAAGCGCGTGGACCCGGTGGCTGTCGTCAATCCCCTGATTCAGGGCCGCCAGGCCGGTGTGGATCATCTCCACGAGCGCGACCTGGAAGCTCACTATCTGGCCGGCGGTAACGTGCAGCGCGTCGTTCGGGCTCTGGTGGAAGCGCACAAAGCCAGGATTGACCTGAACTTCCAGACGGCCGCGGCCATCGACCTGGCCGGACGCGACGTGCTCGAGGCCGTTTCGATGATGATCAACCCGAAAGTCATTCAGACCGCCTCCATCTCAGGAATGTCTAAAGACGGTATTCAGGTCTCGGCCACCTGCCGAATCACCTTAAAAGCCAACATCCAGAATCTGGTCGGCGGCGCCGGCGAAGCCACCGTGCTGGCCCGAGTGGGAGAAGGCATCGTGACCGCCATCGGTTGCGCCCCCACCCACAAAAAGGTGTTGGAGAACCCCAGCATCATTTCCCAGACGGTGCTCTCGCGCGGTCTGGACCAGGGAACCGCTTTCGACATTCTCTCCATCGACGTGATGGACGTGGACATCGGCCGTAACATCGGTGCTCAACTGCAAAAAGATCAGGCCGAAGCCGATAAGCAAATCGCCCAGGCCCGCGCCGAGCAGCGCCGCGCCGAAGCGGTGGCGGCCGAGGAAGAGATGAAGGCCAAGGTCGAGGAGATGCGCGCCAAGGTGGTGGAAGCCGAAGCCCGCGTGCCCAAAGCGCTGGCTGAATCCATGCGCCACGGCCGCTTCAAAGCGACTCCCGCCTGAGGAGGTTTCTGACCCATGGATGCGGTGATGAAGATTCTCAAGGAGATTGAGCGCCAATCTCAAGCTCCTAAGACCGACCCGCCCTCCCCACCACAGGAGGCCCGTAAGAAACGCCGCGCTGCAGCGGAACAGCAGCAGGAGTCGATGCCGGAGCCCCAGGCGGAGCCGGCTCAGGACGACGAATGGCAACAACCTCCCCCCAGTCGGGGTTGGGACCGCCAGCGCATCGCCGACGCTCTGCAACTGATGATGGTACTGGGCCCGCCGCCCGGTCTGGAAGACTAGCCCATTCCAAAAACAGGTCCTCGGGCCTGTTTTTTTATGCAACGAAAGCGAGTATAATCATTCCTATGATGAAAATGCTGAAGTCCAAGGTTCTCTTCCTGTTCGCCATGGTGGCCCTGCTCTGGTGCATTGAAGGTGCTGATTTTCTCACTCATGGCAGGTTGGACCGTCTGGGCGCTCTGCACCCCCGCACTCAGATCGGGTTGGCTCAGATCTTCTCCTCGCCTTTCCTGCACGGTGGCTGGCAGCACTTGCTGGGCAACACGCTGGCGCTTATCCCCCTGGGGATCCTGATGTTGATGCAGCGTGCCTTCGTCCCGGTGATGCTGATTTCGATCCTGGTGGGCGGACTGGGCAGCTGGGTCTTCTCTACCGGCGCGTCGTTGGGCTTTTCCGGTGTGCTTTTCGGGTTCATGGGCTTCCTGCTGGCCCGCGGCCTGTACACGCGCAGGCCGTTGGCTATCGCCATCTCACTGATCACCTTCAGCTACTTCAGCGGCATAGTCTGGCAAGGACTGATTCCCCACGAGGGCATCTCCTGGTCCGGGCACTTCTGGGGATTTGTCGGCGGAGTGGTGGCCGCCAGGCAACTGAAAGCTCCGCGTCGAGACGACATCTAACACCCTTCAGGCAGCCCCCGAGCCGGCCTTTTGTCTGTACGCCACTAGGCAGTAACCAGGAATGTGTAGTATGCTCCCCGGCGGGGTAAGAACCCCGCTTATCAAGGAGGTGAATGGATGTCAGATAAAGAGGGAGCTATTGAGGTTGAGGGCACAGTGGTTGAAGCCTTCCCCAATGCTCGATTCCAAGTAGAGCTGCAAAATGGCCACAAAGTGCTGGCCCACGTATCCGGGAAAATCCGCCGCCACTTCATTCGTATTCTTCCGGGAGACAAGGTGACCGTCGAATTATCGCCTTACGATCTCACGCGCGGACGCATTACCTACCGCTACAAATAAAAAGGAAGCGACTGCCTGGCGCAAGAACCCCCGCCACCTCGCCAAAGGTTGTAGGGGCTATCCCTCCGACCCCCACTCTCGGAGGTTCCTCATGAAGATTCTCTTAGCTGACAAGCTTCATCCCCAATCGGTGCAGGCTTTGCAAGCCATCAGCGGGGTTGAAGTGCTCAATCAGCCGTCGCTCGGGCCCGATGACCTGCCTGGCGCTATCCAGGGTGTTGAAATTCTGATCGTTCGCTCGACCAAGGTGAACCCGGCCACCATCGCGGCTGCCGACCGCCTTGGCCTTATCATTCGGGCCGGCTCCGGTTATAACACCATCGACGTCGAGGGCGCGTCAGCCAAGGGCGTCTACGTGGCTAACTGCCCGGGCAAAAATTCCACCGCGGTGGCCGAACTGGCCGTAGGCCTGATGTTGGCGCTGGACCGCAACCTGGCCGACAACGTCATCGACCTGCGCCAGGGCAAGTGGAACAAGGGCAAATATGGCAAGGCCCGAGGCTTCAAGGGCCGCACCATAGGCCTCATCGGTCTGGGCGCCATCGGCCAGGAAACGGCCGAACGGCTCAAACCATTCGGTGTGAAGATTCTGGCCTGGTCGCGCTCGCTGACGCAGGCCAGAGCCGAAGCCCACGGTCTGGAATACGTGCCCAACGCTATCGATCTGGCCGGCCGTTGCGACATCATCAGTCTGCACCTGGCGCTATCGAGTGATACCCGCGGCCTGATCGGCAAAGACTTCCTGGCCGCCATGCAAAAAGACGCGTTTCTGATCAATACCTGCCGCGCCGAAGTGGTTGACCACGCGGCTCTGCTGGAAGCCATGAACAGCAAGAACATCCGCTACGGCACCGATGTCTTCGAGCATGAGCCTGCGGGCAAAGACGGCGACTTCGCCAGCGAAGTCAGCCAGCATGCCAATTGCTACGGCACCCACCACATCGGCGCTTCCACCGACCAGGCCGAGCTGGACACCGGTCTGGAAGCGGTTCGCATCGTCAACTCCTTCATCAACGGCCAGCCGGTGCCCAACTGCGTCAATCTGCGCAAACCTCCGGCCAGCGCTTCGGCTATCACCGTCCGCCACGAAGACCGCGTAGGTGTTCTGGCCGGCGTTTTCGGAGTGCTCAAGGAGAGCGGCGTCAACGTTCAAGAAATGGAGAATCTGGTGTTCTCCGGGGCCAGGGCGGCCAGCGTCCGCATTCTGGTGGAAGACGCCGTCGGGCCCGAGGTGGTCAGTGCCCTGGAGAAATGTGACGGCGTGCTGCATGTTCGGGCCTCAAGTCTTTAAAGGACGCGCCACACCAGCCAAGAATCGCCCATCCGTAAGTTCGAGAGGAGTCAAGGAATGATCATCCACGAGTATCAGGGGAAAGAGCTGATGAACGAAGTCGGCATCCCCACCACCAAGGGCAGAGTGGCCGCCACTCCGGCGGAGGCCAAAGCCATCGCCGCCGAGATCGGCAAGAAAGTGGCCGTCAAAGCCCAGGTGCATATCGGAGGTCGCGGCAAAGCCGGCGGCATCAAGCTGGCTGAAACGCCCGAGCAGGCCGAGGAAGCCGCTAAAGCCATCATCGGCATGGATATCAAGGGCCTCAAAGTCAACAAGGTGCTGGTGGAAGAGTGCATCGAGATCGACAAAGAGTTCTATCTCGGCATCACCCTGGACCGCGACGCCGGCACCCACGTCATCATGTTCAGCCCGATGGGCGGCGTGGACATCGAGGAAGTGGCCGTCACCCACCCCGATCAGATTTTCAAGTGCCATACCCACCCCTGGCTGGGTGTGCAGGACTACGAAATCCGCGAAATGCTCTACAAAACCGGCCTGGATACCAAAATTCTCAAGCAGGTCCATATGTTCGCCAAGAAGGCCTTCGAGCTTTATCGCAAATGGGACTGCGTGTTGACCGAAATCAACCCGCTGGCCGTGCTCAAAGATGGCCGCGTGGTGGCCGCCGACGCTAAAATCAACTTTGACGACAACGCCACCTACCGCCATCCGCAACTGGAAGCCATGCGCGAAGTGGCCGAAGAAGATCCGCTGGAGCGTTCCGCCAAGGAGCGCGGCCTCAACAACTACGTCCGGCTCGACGGCGAAGTGGGCATCATCGGCAACGGCGCCGGCCTGGTCATGGGCACGCTCGACATCGTGGCCCGCGAAGGCGGCAAGCCGGCCAACTTCCTGGACGTGGGCGGCGGCGCCAACGCGGCCCTGGTGGCCAACGCGCTGGGCCTGGTACTTTCGGACCCCAATGTGAAGGGCGTGCTTTTCAATATCTTCGGCGGTATCACCCGCGGCGATGAAGTGGCCAACGGCATCGTGCAGGGGGTCAAGCAGGTGGAACTCAAGGTTCCCCTGGTGATTCGCCTGTCCGGCACCAACGAGAAAGAAGGCCGGGCCATCCTGGCTGAAAACGGCTACGAAGTGGCCGCTACCATGGAAGAAGCTGCGAAGAAAATCGTAGCTCTTACTCGCTAGGAGGGTTTACAGTGAGCATTCTCATCAACAAAAACAGCAAAATCCTGGTGCAGGGCATCACCGGCAAAGAAGGCGGTTTTCACACCCGGCAAATGATCGAATACGGCTCCCAGATCGTGGGTGGCTGCACTCCCGGTAAGGGCGGAACCACCGTGTTCGACCGTCCGGTTTTCAACACCGTGCTGGAAGGTAAGAACAAGACGGGCGCCGACACCTCGATCATCTTTGTGCCCGCCGCCGGTGCCGCTGACGCGGTGCTGGAGGCCGCTCACGCCGGCATCAAAACCATCGTGTGCATTACCGAAGGCGTGCCCATTCAGGATATGGTTCCGGTGGCCGCCGAAGTGAAGCGCCTGGGAGCCCGACTCATCGGACCCAACTGCCCCGGCCTGATCACTCCCGGCGAATGCAAGCTGGGCATCATGCCCGCTCACATCTTCAGCCCCGGACCGGTCGGCTTCGTGTCCCGCTCGGGTACGCTGACTTACCAGGCGGTGGACGAATTGACCCGCAACGGTCTGGGCCAGTCCACCTGCGTGGGCATCGGCGGCGACCCCGTCATCGGCACCAGCTTCCTCGACTGCGTCGAGATGTTTCTCGCTGACCCGGCCACCAAAGCTCTGGTTCTCATCGGTGAAATCGGCGGCGGCCAGGAAGAGGAGGCGGCTCGTTTTCTGGAAGGCAAAGACATCCCCTGCGTGGCCATGATCGCCGGCCGCACCGCACCTCCTGGTAAGCGCATGGGCCACGCCGGCGCCATCGTCTCGGGCGGCGTGGGCACCGCCCAGGGCAAGGTCGATGCCTTTATGAAAGCCGGCGTCCCCGTGCTCGACACCACCCAAGAACTGGTCGCCGAACTCAAGAAGCGCATGGCCACCGCCAAAGTTTAGCGCTGGCCGCGCTGGACCTGAAGCCTGGAGCTCTCTCGGTCTCCGGGCTTTTTTCATTCTGTGACGGGAACCGATCATGAGAGACTGGGGTTGGCCCTGGTAGAGCCAATCGACTAATTGAAAAATATTCCGCGGATCCTTGAATTACGCCGTTCGGAAGGAGTAATCAAAAAAGGTCTCGACGGGGTGCTTGCCATGCAAAATTGACTGTGCTATACTCCGACCGGACCTAAGACCGGGATAAAAAAGCCCGTAACAATGGGCTTCCCGAGTTCTTCCCCAAGCAAAAACACGCTGCAAATGCCTGAGCGCAGAGCCTGCCGCGTCTAGACTTACAGGAGGCACGACCCCATGACGATGACCACTGAAATGTTCTGGAAACTTTTTCAGTCCACTGGTTCCCTTGAAGCATACCTGCTCTACAGGCAGAACCTGGACTCTCGCTCAGGCAGCTGACACGAAACGAAGATAAAGTGAATAGGGAAAAGGCTCCAGCGTGAGCCTTTTTTCATTTTTCCGGGGGACCAGCCAGAACCCCGGGCGAAGGAGGCAAAGATGAAGCGAATACTACCCTTTCTAATCGGTGCTATGCTGCTGCTGCCAGCCGTGCAGGCCGCTCCCAAATCCAAGGAAGTCCAGATGTATTCCAAGAAGCTGGACTTCGACGAAAAACACAAGAAGGTTCGCCTCATCGGTGACGTCAAGATCACTACCGACAAATACACCATGACCGCTCCCTACGCCGAGTTCTTCACCGACAAAAAGATCGGCGAGTTCCAGGGTGGCGTGAAGATCACGGGTGACGGCACCACTGTGACCGGCAAGCGTATGAAAGTCTTCTACGAGGATCAGCGCGCCGTATTGACCGGAAACGTCAAGATGATCAGCACCAAGGGCCCGGGAGGCAGCACCGGCGCTCCCACCATCATGACCGGCAATGAGCTGGAATACCAGTGGGGCAAAGGGTATGGCGAGGCTCGCGGCGGCGTCAAGGTCGACCAGGGCGATCGTCACGCTTATTGTGACAAAGCCACTTATTATCGCGACCAGCAGATGGTCTATATGCAGGGTAACGTACGCGTGGAGCGGGGCGACGGCGACTGGCTGACCAGCGAGCGCGCCCGCATGAATCTGGCTACCAACGTCATTGAAGCCGACGGCGGGGTCACCGCCCGCACTCTGCTGGAAGACAAGAACAAACCCCAACCTGCCGCCGCCGCTCCCGGCCCGGCCGAACCCGTGCCCATGGAGCCACCCTTCCCCATGGAAGTCCCCACCACCGCTCCGCCACCGCGCCTACCGGGAGTGGATGAATGAAAAAAATCCTGTTGGCCGCTCTGCTCTGGAGCGGCCCGGTGCTGGCCCAGGAAACCGCCTGGACTGTGCGAGTTCAACCTCAATCGGTGGCTTCGAGCAAACCCGGCCAGACCAACTACAGCAATGCCTTCCTGGCCTTTTCCCTGGCCGAGTCGGGCACGCCGGCTCTGCGCGGCCAGGCTCAGCAACTGGTCGCACCCTACTTGAGCTGGCTGCAGGATTATCCCCGCCTTCAGGAGGTGCACGGCCAGCGCGAACCTGCCTGGGTGCACGGCGAAGCCGACCAGGTGGCGCTGGTCACCCTGGCCTTGATCGAATTAGATCGGGCCAACCCCGATGCGCGCCGCCGCGAGCAAATCAATCAGTTCGCCCAAGGACTGGCCCAGCTTCATCACCCTAATCTCCAGAACTACCCTTTTGGCGCACACACCTCCTTCGATCCGGCTCGCCTCGACAGTCCCGCTTACGCTCCCGGCGCCGACGCCAAAGCTCCGGGCGCCCTCTGGCGCCCCGAGCGCAGTTATCAGGTCAAGGCCCTGGCCGCCGCCTCACAATATTTGGGCGACAAGAATCTGCTGGAGGAAGCGCAGGTCGAGGCCATGGGAATATGGTCGCATCTGGCCACCAGCGGGCGCTGGATCTGGGCCTTTGTCCCCCGTCCTACCGGCAGATCGGAGATTTTAGGCCCGGCCGCCGCGGTGGATAATTTTCTCACACTGGAATCCATCACCCACAGCGACGCTTACAAGTTGTTGGCCGGTCTGAGCGCCCGCGATTGCCTCAACGCCGCCGCCCGGAGCGCCGACGAGAAAGCCGCTCAGGATTGGGTTCGCTCTCATACCAAAGGCAATCGCTATCTCGACTTTAAAAATGCGGCCGAGCCGGTCAGCTACCAAATCATGGAAGCGGAAAAGGGCAAGGCCGTTAAGCAAGCCTTTGACGAAATAGACGTCACTTACCCCGACGGCGAAGCGGGCAAGATGGTCAAGGTCGGACGCGACCAGATGTTTTGGATGCGCTTTGATATCGAGCGGGAAGACGACTACTTCTTTCACTTGATCTTCTTGAAAAGTCGCCTGGAAGGTGGCCTGGTCTCGGTCATGATGCGCATTGATGGCGATAAGATTTTTCAGGTAAATCTGGGCGGCGCCAGCGATCCCTATGTGGACATGGATTTTGTGGACGGACCGCGTCCGCTGCGGGCCGGCCCGCACAGCTTTGGAATTCGCTTCGCCGGCCTGCTGATGACCCAGCCGGCCATCCTCGATGCCGTGCTGGCCTGGCCCGTGGTGGAACGCCGCTTTCTCAGCCAGGGCAAGCGCCGGCTGCTGGTCTTGCACAATCTCTCCAAGCAGACGGCCAGGACCACCTATCCGGAGGTACACCACTGGCCTCCCGAGAACATTTCCTGTGTCGACGGCAGCGGCCAGCCGGCCCGGCTGGAGCGGCAAACCGACAAACGTCGTCACAAAGAATATCTGGTGTTGCCTCCCGGCGGCCTGGCCTGGCTGGAGTGGCAGGAGGAGAATTAGTGGACCTGAATCGCGCCCTCACCGAGCAGCCCAACCCGGATAGCGCCAACCTGGATAAAATGAGCGCCGCCGAAATTCTCCAGCTCATGAATCGCCAGGATCTGAAGGTCATTGAGGCGGTGGACAAAGCCGTTCCCTGGCTGGCCCCGCTGGTGGAAGCCACCGCCCGGCGCCTGGCTCAGGGTGGCCGGCTCTTCTATGTGGGTGCCGGAACGAGCGGACGCTTGGGCATGCTGGATGCGGCCGAATGCCCGCCCACTTTCGGGACCCCCCCCGAAATGGTGCAGGCTGTTCTGGCCGGCGGCCAGGGCGCTTTTCTCAAAGCGGTGGAACACGCCGAGGACCGTTTTGAGGTGGGGGCCGAGGAAATGCAGCAGCGCCAGGTCGGAGAGCTGGACGTGGTGGTGGGTATTTCTGCCTCCGGGCGCACGCCTTTCGTGCTGGGAGCCCTGGAAGAGGCCCACAAGCGCCACGCCTTGACCGGCTCGATCTACTGCAATCCCGGCTCACCGCTGGAGACGGCCGCCCGTCATCCGGTGCTGCTGCAGGTGGGGCCGGAAATTTTGGCCGGCTCCACCCGCCTCAAGGCCGGCACGGCCACCAAAATGGCGCTCAACATGTTGAGTACCGGGGTGATGGTCTTGCTCGGCAAAACCCTGGGCAACCTCATGGCCGACCTCACTCCTACCTGCGAGAAGCTAAAAATTCGCAGTCTGCGCATCCTCTCGCAGAGCGCCAGCATTCCCTGGGAGGAAGCGGAGCAGCGGCTGGAAGCGGCCGGGGGAGATTTGCGAAAAGCCCTGCAGTTGTGAAGAAATGGCTACTGGCTCTGGCTCTGCTGGCTCCGGTCTGGGCGGAAAAGCCCAAAGTCAGCCTGTTGCGCAGCGAGAATACCTTCAAACAACTGGGCTGGAAGTCGCGCTGGGAGTGGCTGGGCGCCAAGACCGCCCTGGAGCATCTGGGCCTGCAGGTGGAAGTGGTCAACGAGAACCAGTTGGGCAAGATTCCCACGCCCGTGCTGGTTTTGTGCAACGCCCGCAACCTGGAGGAAAGCAGTCTGGCCTCCATCCGCAAACACCTCGGAGGCGGCGGCAAGCTGCTGGCCAGCTACCAGACGTCCTACAAAAGGGCGGATAATTCCAGTTGGAACCCCAACGGATTGGCCTTGGGTCCGGAATTGGGAGTCAAGTTTCTCAGGTGGAACGGAACTGCCGGCGAGACGGAGGCACTCAAGCTGGCTCCTCCCTACGGGTTGGTTCCGTTGGCCCGCCACCAGGCCATGATCGTTGAAGCCTCGCCGGAAAGCTACGTTCTGGCCCAATGGGACAAGCCCGCCGACGCGCCCAGCGTGGTGCAGAAGGGGGGCGCCATCTACCTGAGCGAGGATTTGCTGGTGCCGGAGAACAGCCACAGCAAACAAGTGTTGGGCTTGGTGGCCGGCTTGCTCAATCGCCTCGACCCCAAGCTGCGCCTGAGTCTGCCCAAGTCCAGTCCGCCCCTGGTGGTCCCGCAGCTTTCCTTCACACCGCTGCCTCAGCAACCGGGAGAAACCATGGTCAAAGTGGGCCTGGGCACGCTGGTGGCCCAGGACGGCGCCCTGGATTTCAGTGCCAGCCGCACCATTCTTAGCGAGAAGAATAAACCGCTGGGCAAGCATCTGCACCTGGTGATGAAAGAGGGAGAACTTTACCAGGTTCTTCCCGGCAAGGAAATCAAACTGGGGCCGGAGCTGACCCTGTCGGCTTCGCCTTATTTGAACTGCTGGCAAGAGAACGCCAATGACACAGTAGGCTGGTCGGCCTACCGCGGGACCCTTACTCTCAAGGCCGGCACCACCGGCATTACGGCCATCAATCAGCTACCCAGCGACAGCTACCTGGCCGGGGTAATCCCCAGCGAAGTCCCCTTTACTTTTCCGAGCGAAGCGCTCAAGGCCATGGCGGTGGTGGCCAGAACCTATGCGCTCAGCCACCTTGGGAGGCATCACGCCGAGGGTTTTGACGTGTGCAGTGAAGTGCACTGCCAGGTCTACCGGGGTTTGGCCGCCGAGCATCCCTATACCAGCGCCGCCATCGTGGCTACCCGTGGCGAGCTGCTCCAGTTTCACGACAAACCCGCCGACTGCTTGTTCCACGCCTGTTGCGGGGGGCATGGGGTAGACGCCAAGGACACCTGGCCGGGTATGAGCGACAAGACCTACCTGGCCGGTACTTATGATCAACTGCCGGCCTCGCCCCAGGCGGATTTGACGCAGGAAGCCGCCTTTCGCGGCTGGCTGGACGGGCGCTTCCCGGCCTACTGTTCGGCCGCCGGTCGTTTTCGCTGGGAGGAAACCATGGCCTGGACCCAGTTCGAGAGCAAACTCAAGGACTCGGTTCCGGTGCTGATTCCCAACGCCACCCTGACCACTTTGAAGAACGTTGAAGTTTCCAAACGAGACCGCTCCGGTCGGGTGGCCGAACTCAAGCTCAGTGCCGAGCCGGTGGATCTGTCTTTGGGCGGAGACAGCGTGCGCTGGCTGACCAGCGGTGGCAAAATCGGCGCCGGCGGTTTGCAGAGCAGCTTGTTTTATGTGGATATCCAGGGAGTGGGGGAGGCGCGCACCATTCGCTTCAAAGGCGGCGGCTGGGGTCACGGGGTGGGCCTGTGCCAGGAAGGCGCGGCCGGCCGCGCCAGAGCCGGCCAGGGATACCGGCAGTTGCTCTCGCATTACTATCCGGGCACCGTGTTGTTCAGTCCCGAACCGGTGCCAACCCGGGTTTTTCCGTGAAAATCTTCTGCATGATGGCGACGTCGCGCCACTTGTCGCCGACCCGGCCGATTTCGCGTTGCACTCCCACCATCTCGTAACCGAAGCGTTCGTGGAAGCGGATCGAGCCGGCATTGGCGGCCCAGATTTTGGCCACCACATGATGGTAGCCTAGAGCCTCGGCTCGCTTCAGCAATTCTTGCTGGAGCGGCCGGCCCAGGCCGCGGCCCACCAAGGAACGATCCAGAAAAATCGAGGTCTCGCAGCACAGGTCGTAGCCAGGTCGGGGCGAGTATTTCTTGACCACCCCCCAGCCGACCACTCCCTCCGGGACCTCAACCACCAGCCAGACTTCGCGAGGGCCCATGGCTCGCAGTTGCTCCACGATGTCTTCGCGAGTGGCCGGCGCCGCCATGGTCGAGTCCATCGCTTCCACCGACTGGCGCTGGATGCGGGCAATAGCCTCGGCGTCAGCGATAGTGGCGTCGCGTAGCATTTCGAGGCAATTTGTAGCTTTGTTCGCGAATATCGGCCAGCAGCTGGTCGATTTTCAGTTCTTTGAGCTGCTGGCGCAACACCGGGTCCTGGGCTACCTGGGAAATCTTCGGATGGTCCATCACCGCTTTGTAGTTGCCGGCTCGGATGGATTCGGCAATTTGCGGGTCCTGGGCCAGACCGATCATGACCGGATTGGCCATAAACTGCTGAATCTTGGGATGGGCCTGGAAGAGCATAAAAAGCTGGGGATCATTGCATACCACCGAGAGATCCGTCAGGGTCTTCTCCATCTTTTCATCGAGTGGATTCACCTTGTTGACGACGGGCGCAAAAACCGAGCTTTCCACCATTTCAGCCCAGGCTTCCCCTTGCTCGGGCGGCGGGCCCACTTGCAGCACCTGCTTAAGATCCTTCTCCATGATGGTGCCCCAGGGTCCGGGGTGCTTTTCGCGGTAGGTCACCATGGCCTCGGAGCGGCGCACCGCCCGCTGGGCTCGGCCGATGGCGGCAATGCCCGAGAATATCAGCACGCTGATGCCCAGTCCCCAGAGCATGCCGAAGACCAACCCGGTATAGGCTTCCCAGGGCAAAACCTTGGGTTCCCCGGCTTCTTCACGGGCTTTGGCTTGCTTCTTGAGCGGAATGCCAATCAAAAAATCGATCACCAGAAAGAGAAAAATGCCGGCCACCAGGGCGCCTCCCAGAGGAGCGAACACTTTGGGCACGCTGGCGGGCAGAAAGATGGCGCCCAGGCCGCTGAAAGGCTGGCAGATGAGGCCGGCCACGGCCAGGGCCAACAGGGAGGCAAACATCCTCACCAGCCCTCGTTTATAGCCGCTGAAGGCAAAGAGAGCGATGAGGAGCAATCCAATGAGGTTGATCATAGGCCGGATGTTTCCCTAAAAACAGGGTCCCTCCTGGAGTTATAGCGAACGCCCGGCGATGCAAACTCGAACTTTGTTTATCCTCGCCCTGGCCTTAAGCCTGCCCGCGCTGGCTCAAGACAAGGCCCGTTTCGTTCTCACCGCTAAAGATACCCAGAATCGTCTGAGTGAACAGCCGCCCTTGCTTTTCCGCGCCCTGGAGCAGCCTGAGGAAGCCAGCTTCACGGTGATGGTCGACCCGGCGCAGCGGTTCCAGACGATTGTGGGGATCGGCGGTGCCCTGACCGACGCCGCCGCCGAGACGTTCGCCCGTCTACCGCCCGACAAACAGGAAGAATTCTTGACCGCCCATTATGACCCGGACAAGGGGATCGGCTATTCCCTGGGGCGCACCCACATTCACAGTTGCGACTTTTCCAGCGGGAGCTACACCTACACCAAAGAGGGCGACAAAGAGCTCAAGACTTTCTCCATCGAGCCCGACCGGAAATACCGGCTTCCCTTCATCAAACGAGTGCTGGAGCGCAACCCCAAGCTGACCATGTTCGTTTCACCCTGGAGCCCGCCGGCCTGGATGAAGAGTAACCAGGACATGCTGCACGGCGGCAAGCTGCTGCCTGAGTTCCGCTCGGCCTGGGCCCAATATTATGTGCGCTTCCTTCAGGCTTATGCAGAGGAGGGCGTGCCCATCTGGGGCCTGACCGTGCAGAATGAGCCGATGGCCGCCCAGACCTGGGAGTCATGTATTTTCACCGCCGAAGAGGAGCGCGACTTCGTACGCGACTTTCTGGGCCCGGCCTTGCACAAGGCGGGCAGGAAAGATGTCAAGCTGATGGTTTGGGATCATAACCGCGGGCTGGCTTATCAGCGTGGAGCCATCGTGCTCAGCGATCCCGAAGCCGCCCGCTACGTCTGGGGAACAGCCTTTCACTGGTATGTGGGGGATATGTTCGAAACCCTGTCCCGGCTGCACGATGCTTTCCCAGACAAGGCCATCTTTTTTAGCGAAGGCTGCAACTACCCGTTCAGTTGGACCACCTTCGCTGACTGGAAGTGGGGCGAGAACTACGGGCACTCCATGATTAACGACTTCAATCACTGGGCCACCGGCTGGACCGACTGGAATGTGCTGCTCGACGAAGAAGGCGGCCCCAACCACGTGAAAAACTTCTGCTTCGCACCGGTGCATGCGGACACACGCAAAGGCACTTTGCACTACCAGAACAGCTACTATTATATCGGCCACTTTTCCAAGTATGTGCGCCCCGGTGCCCGCCGCCTGGCCTGCACCAGCACCCAGGCCGATCTGGAAGCGGCGGCCTTCGAAAACACTGACGGAGCCAAAGTGGCGGTCATGATGAACCGCAGCGACAAACCCCAATCGGCCGAACTCTGGGTCAACGGCCGGGCCGCCAAAGTTCCGCTACCGGCCCACTCCATCGCCACTTTGCTGTGGTGAGGGCTCGATGGGGCGGGCCAGGGCGATGGCTTCGGGTTGGAGGGCTCTGAGTTCGGCGACTACGGTGTCCATGTCGGGATAGCGATGGTCACGGTCTTTGGAGATCATTTTCAAGATGCAGTTGGCCAGCGCTTCCGAAATCTGCGGGCGGATTTCGCGCGGATTGCGGGGTTCTTCCTGGACGTGCTTGATGACCACGTGGATGGCTTCATCGCCGTCAAACAACTTCTCGCCGGTCAGCATTTCGAAGCCCATGGCGCCCAACGCGTACTGGTCACAGCGTCCGTCCAATTGCTTTTCGCCCAGAATTTGTTCGGGCGGCATATAGTGGGGGGTTCCAATGGCCGAGCCGGTCTGAGTCAGATCGGAGGTGCCGGATTGGCGGGCCAGGCCGAAATCCATGATTTTGCAGCCGTGGGGCGTCAAGATGATGTTATCGGGCTTCACGTCGCGGTGAATTACTCCCTTGGAGTGGGCATGGGCCAGGGCACCGGCTAATTCAATCAGCAGGCTGACAGCCTCGGGTATCTCCAGGCGGCCCTGCTTCATGCGAGTGCGCAACGTCTCGCCGTTTACGAATTCCATAATAATGTAACGAAGTTTGTTCTGTTCGTCGGATTTGTGAATGCGCACGATATTCGGATGGTCGAGTTTCTGGCAGAGGGCGACCTCACGCCCGATGCGAGCGACGAAATCTTCCTGTTCCAGCGCATTTTCTGAAAATACCTTGACGGCTACCGACTCGCTTTCGCGCAGGGTGCGGTCAGGAACTCCTTGAAAAACTTTGGCGAAGCCACCGGAACCTACGAATCGAATCAGGCGATATTGCTCGACCAGGGACATGGCCAGCGGCTCTTCTCCAGCGGCCGCAGTGTAATCTTCGATGCGCCGCAACCGGTCATAGCGCACTTTGGCCCGCAACAGAGCGCTCACGATGAGCGCTCCCAGCAGGGACGGAATCAAGTATACATGGGCCAGGTTCGGGCCCCATTGGCCGAAAATAACGTTGCCCACAATGGCGCCGGTCAGTCCCAGCGCGGTGGCCGAAAGCCGGCCGTGGCTTAAAGGAGAGGGGTAAATGGATTCGGATAAGAGTCCGAGACCACAGCCGATCGCAACCAGAACCGCCAATCCCAGGAGATTGCCCAAAATCACGATGACCAGCGCGAACAGAATGAGGATCAGCGCGCCATAGCCTATGAGTTGAAACGTCTCCCGGTTCACAGCCGAGAATTTCCCTCTAGTAGTTTGATCTACCTTCCACAGGAATGGTCTTTAGCCATGCAAAAAAGGGCTGCGATGAACGGGATGTTATTGGTCGTTGATGACAACCTGATCAGCCGAGAACTGATGCATCGCCGCCTGATTCGCGAAGGCCACGAAGTGGTGGTGGCTGAGTGCGGACATTCCACCCTGGAGGCGGTAGCGCTTCATCCGATCGAGCTGGTCATCTTAGATTTGAATATGCCGGATATGTCTGGCCTGGAAGTGCTCGAAATCCTGCGCCGCCGTTTTACTCCCGTCGAACTGCCCATTCTGATGGTCTCTTCCAGCGACGACGTCCAGGCCATGGTACGGGCCATCGACGGCGGAGCCAATGACTTTTTCACCAAGCCCGTCCAGTTCGAGCTGCTCTTTGCCAAGATCCGCCACCTTTTGCGTCTGCGACCCAAGGTGGTCATCCTCAATCCGGAAGAAGAGTTGCCGGTGGAACTGCCGGGGTCTTATAAGACCGGCGAGCGGGTAGCCCATTATTGGCTGGAAGGCTCGCTGGGCAAAGGCGGCATGGGTGAGGTTTTCCGCGCCCAGGATACGCGCTTGTTGCGCCAGGTGGCCCTCAAGTTGATCACCGATGAACCCAAACCGGGTCAGGCCTTGCAGCGTTTCATCACGGAAGCGCGGGCCTTGGCGCGAGTGGATCATCCGGGAGTGGTCAAGATTTATGAAATTGGATTGCAGCCCTGCCGTTTCATCGCCATGGAGTTGATCGAGGGGAAATTACTCTCGGACGCGCTCAAGGTGATCGCCGATATTCCCACCATCGTGAAGCTCTTTATCCAGTTGCTGGAAGCGCTCGAGGCCATTCACCTGGAAGGGGTGGTTCATCGCGATCTGAAGCCGCACAACGTGATGGTCACTCTCGACGGCCAGACCAAAGTGATGGATTTCGGACTGGCGCGCACCGAGGTTGATCCGATGAAGGGGGACAGCCTTTACGGCACGCCCCACTATATGGCCCCGGAGGCTTTCAATCCCGACCTGGGACATGTGGACGCGCAGAGCGACTTGTTCGCGGTCAGCGTGATGCTTTACGAATGCCTGCAGGGCGAGCATCCTTTCCCGGCTAAGAATCTTGGGGAATTGATCATGGCGCTGGCCAATCATGAGCCTGAGCCTTTGGACGTGTCCGTTGATTTGTGGCTGGCTATTCAGCGCGGCATGCGCCGCGAAAAGCGCCTGCGTTTCGCCACCGCCCGCGAGTTCGCCCAGGCCCTGCGCCAGTCCATCATGTCTCCACAATTGTGAACTAAGCTCAACCGATGAGAATCCTGCTGCTTTTTCTTTTGCTCACCCTCACTGTGCCGGCCCAGGAGAAAATCCAGTGGTATGCTACCTGGGAGATGGGCCTGCGCCAGGCGCGCGCCACCGGCCGGCCGATTTTGCTGATCGCGGCCGCGCCTCATTGTCACAACGTTTCCGGCATCTGGTGACCCGGTAAGCAAGCTATGGACAGGAGTTTCCTGTCCCGACCCGAGGTTGTGCGGGCCTCGCGCAAGTTTGTCTGCATCCGCCTGGCCACTTACGAAAGCCTCGAGGAGGCTCGGATGCTGCGCTCTATCTTTCGGGGCGGCTCCGGCCAGTTGGAGAACACCACCTTCGCCCTGCTCAGTCCCGACGGCCGCACGCCGCTGGTCTACTCGGGCCGTAGTCCCGATTTCGCCTTTGTCGACTCGCAACAGATGGCCACCACCATGGGGCGCATTTCCGAGCGCTACCGGGGACAGTCCAGCGGCGAACTACCCACCGTGGTCAATCTGCGCCTGGCCGTCAATCTGGCCGCCTGCGATGGTCTGCCGGTGGTGGCTCTGACTTCTCCGGACGGCGCCCAGCTGCGCGACTGGCAGAGCCGCCTGGCGGCTGTGGCCTGGGAGCCGGCCCTGCTGGGAAAGGCGATTTATTGTCTGGACCAGCGGGCCACGCCCAGGCCTGGCTTGCTGGTGCTGGCCCCGGGGAAATTTGGCCTGGACAGCCAGCCCCTGGGCTGGCTTGCTCCCGACTCGTCGACGCTTTCCGCCGATTTGCAGCGGCTTCTGAACGGTTATCGCGGTGCCGAAAAGAACGCTCACGACCATCTCTTCGAGGGTCACCAGCGGGGGGTGCACTGGCAGACACAGATTCCCGTGACCGACCCCCATAGGTAGGTTCCGGACCATCGGGTGCGGAATCAGGGGCCCTATGAAAGAGGCCCCCCGCGTCCTCGTTCTCGAGGACGATATGAACATGCTCGAGACTCTCTGCGGTGTGCTGCGCTTTCACAACTATGATCCGCGGGCAGCCGACAACGCCGACACGGCCATCGAGCTGGCCAAGATCATCCCCTTCCAGTTGATTGTCTCGGACATCCGCATCGGCGGCCCCCAGGACGGCCTGGCCGTCATGCAAAAAATCAAGAAGTTTCAGCCTAAGGCCAAGGTCGTCATGCTGACGGGTTACGCCGATGAGGACGCGGCTCGCCGAGCCGTCGAAATCCTGGTGGATGACTATGTCCACAAACCCATCAAGCTGCCGATTCTCATGGAAGTGGTGGAGCGGGTGCTCAATCCGCCTCCCCGCCAGTTCTCTCCGCTGGCAGGCTTGCGCAGCCTGCTGGCCGGCCCTATGAAGCTGATGGAGCAGGCTAAGGCCCAAAAGGTGCAGCGCATGCTCGGTTTGCTGGAGCAAGAAAAACAGAAGGTCCTCCAGGCATTCTTTGTTTCCTTGCGCGCCCGCGGCCTGAGTAAATCGGCTTCCTTAGAGCTCTGGGACCAGTTGGAAAAGTTGGAGGCAGGTTGGCTGCAACTGCCTGGAACCCCCACCGAGGAAGCTCTCCAGGCCATGGGTGTGGCTTATCGCAAGGTTTACGAGCGCATGGCCCATTATCAAAAAACCGGCAACGTGGCCAGCTTGCCGCCACGCGACGGTAAGGCGGTATCCCGCAATGGCTTTCAAGCCATGGTGGACATCGTGCAGGCCGGCCGGGTGGCCCAGGAAGAGCTATTGCTCCTGCTGGAGGCCCGTCTCAAGCCCGAAAAGGCGGCTGCTTTGCCCCCCGCCCTGCAGGAGGTCTTCAGACAATTAGTGGGGTGAAGAAGCAATCACTGCCCGGCCAGCACGGCCTGGTCCGCATTCGCTGGAGCGGGCGTGGAGTGCCCAGTATCCGCGCCCGGCACTGGGACGACGTGTGCTGGGGACTGGGTTACGCCCATGGGCGGGAGCGCCGCTTTCAGATGGAGATGCAACGCCGGCTGGCCAGCGGCCGCCTGTCGGAAGTATTTTCCAAGCTGACTTTTCGGGCCGACTGTTTCATGCGAAAGTTGGACCTGGTCGGTTTGTGCCGGCGCGAGCTGGAACTCTATCGCCCCCAGGAACTGGCGGCTCTGCAGGCCTATTGCGCCGGCGTGAATTTCCGTGCCGAGCGGCCCTGGGCCATGCGTTTGCTGAGGATGAGCTTGAGCGAATGGACTCCGCTGGATTGCTTGCTCTGGGTGAAGATGATGGCTTTCGGACTGGCCGCCAACTGGGAGCAGGAGCTACTGCGCGGTCAATTGGCCGCCAGCCATCCAGAAGCGCTGGAAAGTTGGGGGGCCATGACGGCCCCACCAGGCTACCCTCAGGTTTCCGGGCAGCCCACCCGGGCTCGGTTACAGGAGCTACGGGAGGAATGGGAGCTCATCCAACAGAGTCTGCCGGCCGGTCTGACCCCGGCCGGGCCGGGCAGCAACGCCTGGGCGGTGAGCGGGCGCCTGACCGCCAGCGGTCGGCCCATGCTGGGTAGCGATCCGCATCTGGCTCCCAAGGTTCCCGACAGCTGGTATCAAGCGGAGTTGATCTGGCCCAAGGGGCATGTGGTGGGCGCCACCATGGCCGGTTTTCCGGGCGTGGTGATCGGCCAGAATCGCAGCCTGGCCTGGGGAGCCACCAATTCCTATATCGACGTGCAGGATCTCTTCTGGGAAAAAATCGACGGCAACCTGCAAGAGCGCTGGGAGGAAATCGGGGTGCGCGGCTTTGGCAAGAAACGCGTGCTCATCCAGGCCACCGAGCGCGGCCCGCTGTTGGTGCCGGTGCGCGATGGCCATTCGCTGTCGCTGGCCTGGACCGGCCAGCAGCCCGGTGAATTCTTTCGCGCTCTTTTCGGGCTAAACTTCGCTCGCGACCTGGCGGAAGCGCGCCGGGCCATGCGCCACTGGGTGGCCCCCAGCCTGTGCTACGTGCTGGCCGATATGGAGGACATCGGCTATCAGGTGGTGGGGCACATCCCGCGCCGCGGTAAGGGTTCCGGACTGGTGCCGGTGCCGGCCTGGAAAGAGGAGTTCAGCTGGCAAGGCCTGCTGGATTTTGAGGAATGGCCCGCCCTGACCAATCCCGAAAGTGGTTTCGTGGTGTGCGCCAACCACGGGCTGGGGCCGGATCTGTCCTGGGACTTCAATAGCGGCATTCGGGCTCAGCGCATCGAGCATTTGCTGGCCGCCCAGACCCACCATGACTGGCGCAGCTTTGCCAAAATTCAAATGGATATTTATAGTTTGCCGGCCCGCCGGTTTGCCGATTTATGCCTCAAATTAACTCATTTCCCTCATTCCTGGATGCTCGAAGACCTGCGCCGCTGGGACGGCAACATGCGCTCCGACAGCCGGGCCGCCTTGCTGGCCGCCTGCGGCTTGCTGTGTTTGACTCAACTGGCTTTGCCGGAACAGTGGCGGGGTCTTTTCTTGGGTCCGGAAACCCACCATCCGCTGCTCAAGCGGGGTGGGCACTTGTCTCGGTTGCAGCCGTGGGTGTTGCACTGGATGGAAGAGAATCCCGAGCAACTTCCCCGGGTGCGCGAGGCCCTCTTGGAAGCCCACCGGCGTCTTTCCAAGAAATTGGGGCATCCGGGCAGTTGGAACTGGGGTCGAGTGCATGGCCTGCGCCTGCCTTTTGGAGGCTGGCTGCCTCTGGATGGGGATGCGGATACCCCGAATCAGGCTGGATTCTTGTGCGATCGAGAATTGCCGGGCGCGATCTGTTTGATCGGGAGCTTCCGCATGATTGCCGAACTCGGCCAACCCGAGAATTGCCGCACCTGCCATTTCCCGGGCCAATCCGGGCGCTGGGATAGCGGCCATTATAGGGATGGAGTCGAGGATTGGCGGCATGGCCGCTACACCTGGCTGAGTGCCAGGGAGACCGCCCCGCTCTAGCGAATCTACTCAAATGCCAAACGAGCGTGGTGAAGTTCTCCATTCGTTGCTGCACCTCGTCACCCAAATTCAGGACCATTCCTCGGTAGGAATGTGTCCGGGCCCGGCGCTTTTGACGAAAATACCGGGCGAGCAGGCCCTGAGCGCCCTGGATCAGGCCGAAGTGATCGAATGCGTCCAGGAGCTGGCGAAAATGGACCTGGTGGAATTCCCCTCGCTCGGCAAATCCAGTCCCGACAAAAGCTTATTCCTGGTGCGCGTGACCGCGGCGGGCAAACGCGCCCTGCAGGCGGCTCCGTCCTCGCCGTTTTGGAAAAAGAGTGAGCCCCATTCGGAAACCGCGAAATTAGGGCGCGATCCCCATATTCTGCTGCATCAGACCATTACCATGGAACAGGTTTTGCTGGCCTTGCGAGCCGGAGTGGAGCAGTCCAACGCTTCGGAGGAGGACAAAGAGGCGCTGCGCCGCTCTCTGGCGCGCGCGCAAGAAGCGGCCCAGCGTTCCACGGAAACGGGGGCCGGGCCCTCGCTAAGCCAGTGGGCGCGGCACAACCCCGCCCAGTTGGCGGTTTTGCTCAGTCAACTGTGACATAAATACTTCCGTTGGGTAACCGCACACCTGGATGCCCTGCCTCACACCCTTTAATCTGTAGTCACACAACATCGGAGGACTACAACTATGAAACGCTTACTTTTGAGTGCGGCTCTGGCCGCTTTGACTTGCGCGGGCCCGGCCATGGCCCAGGATCAACCTTCCACCACTGATACGTCGGCGCCGGCCCCCAATGTCAACGTGCAGGTGGACGCTCCGGCTGCTCCCGCAGCCCCGGCTCCGGTCCAGACCTCGACGAGCACGGTGGAGAAAAACACCACTATCGTGGATCGTCAGACCGACTCGGGCCCTATGGACAATACCACCCTGGGACTGATGGCCGGTATCGGCGTGATCGGCGCTGCCTTCCTGATTGGACTGGCCGCTTCTAACCGCGCCTAGAAGATGGGTTCCAGTTGATCACGAAAGTCGTCAGCCATCCTGATAACCAGGTCGTCCAGGTTGTTGGGATGGGTGGCGATTTTGCGTTCACATTGATCCAAAGTCTGATCCGGGCTTCCCGATCGAGCATACCAGTATCGGTAGAAGCGGGGCAGCAGATAGAGCAAGGCCAAATTGCCCAGTAAGGGCCTGCGGTTGATCAAGCTCTTGCCGTGTACCAGAGCGCGCAGATAGCGCTCCAGTGGCTCTGACGGGGCTTCTCGGTGGCGGCCCACGGGTTTCTCACCGCAGTGCTTCAGCAACTGGCTGAACCAGTGATGCTCCATGAGCATCAACGGTTCTGCGGGCGGTTCCAGCGCGGCCGCGCTGTTTTCCAGGTAGGTCTGCAAAGGACGCTGGGGCTTCAAGCTCCATTGGGCCAGCGCCCACAGGCCCTGGCCGAGGCCTGCTTCCACCCCGGTGCTTTGCAGTATGAAATCTTCCAGCCGTCGGTAATCAGACCAGGCCAATCGTTTGTCTTGCCACACAGTCAGCCCGGCGGCTCCCCACAGGGGAAGTCCTTGGGCAAGCTCCTCCAGTTCGCTCCGGTAGGCCTCGAGCGAGTCCCCCTGGTTATTTTGAATCGAGGGACAACTGAAGGAAGTGCCCACGAAGACGCCATCGGGTGTGTTGGTCAGGCGAAAGGGAAACTGCCGGCAACCGCGCGGCTTGGCCGCCGCGCCCAGCTCGGAGTGGAGCTGGCAGCGCCGCTCGGAAGTGAGAAAACTGCAGGCTTCTTGGGAATCCTTGCGGGCAAAGAAGCGGCCGTTCTTTTCTTCCAAGCGCTTGTGAAAAGGAGTGGCCTGGAGATTTTGCGCCGTCTGCGGGTCGACCGCGATGCGCCAGCCACGGCAACAGCGGGAGCATTGGCTACATTCAAAATTCTGGCCAGGGTGGAAGTGCCAGTCGGTCAATCTTCGGAGGGCTTGTCGTCGGACAGCAACTGGGACAGATGATGGTCGAGACCCGGGCTTAATTCGCCGAAGGGGACGCGTTCCACGTTGTCATGGCCTTCCATTACTCTGGCTACTTCGGGACGGTCGCCCGACACGATACGGTGGTTGGGCACGCCCAGGAAGGAATCCGGCAGCAGCATGGTGTCATTGGTGTTGTCGCCGGCGGTGATGACCGCCTGAACGCTAGGATAGCGGCGCACCAGATAGCTGACCAGGCTTTCTTTGGAGATATTGTTGGGCTCGATGAGATAGATTTGATGGCAACTGCGATCGACAAATTGCTTGGCGGTCAATCCGACGCCCTGCTTGGTGAGACGTTCTTCCAGCTTGCGGGCCAGCTTGCGGGCGAAATCCCGATGAGCCGCGGTCAGCGGTTTGTTGACGTCTTTGAAGTCGGCCCGGAACATGACCGTGGTCTGATCCTTGGTGAGCGCCACCACCGCCACTTCCCCCTTCTTGCCACCGGGAATGGGCGCCACAAAGGCGTCGCGTTCGTGGTGTGGAGGGGGCAGAGGCACGGCGGCTTTCTGAAAACCGAAATCCTTGAGCACCCCGTGGGTGGCCCGCATCACCAACTGGGTATTGAAGCCGCCGGAGCGACGCGATACCTCTTTGTCCCAATCGCGGTCGCTCTCGTGGACCTTCAGCCCGGTCAGCCATTCCTCAGCCGGTTGGTTCTTGCTGTTGATGTAGACCTGTTGGCCGCCATTGGTGCCGATGAACTGCAGGGGAACGCCCTTGAAAAAGGGCGCCAATTGTTGGATCTGGCTGAGACCGCGGGCGCTGCACAGACCGTTGATGGTCTTGCCTTCATATTTGCTTAGCGTTTCTTTGGTACGTCCCAGTTTGTCGACGTCGGCTACCTGGTTATAGCTTTTCCATGGCACAAAAGTATCGTCGATGTCAGAGAATACGAGAACGCTGGGATCGTTGGGCGAGCCTGCGGGGCCGGTCATGCGGAAGTTGCAGCCCGGGAAAATGTATGAAGAAATAAAGCCCTTCAGGTCCACGAGTGGTTAGTTCTTAGCATCGGTGGGGAATCCTCCGACGGCCCGAACCAGGCCGGTAACTATTTTTTGCCTTGGGCCAGGCGTTGGGCTTCTTCGGCGGCCGAACTGTAACCCAGCCGGGCCAGGGCGGTGGCGGCCTGAGCGTAGTAGTTGCGCCCTTTGTCCCACTCGGGGTGGAGCTGCAGCACCCATTTCAGGGTGGAATAGCCGAGTTGGGCGGTCGGATGCCTGGCCGAGAGGACCAGTTGCAATTCATCGGGGCGCAGCTTGGTGGCCAGCAAAATTTGGTCCAGGCTGCGCTGGGCCAGGCTCTCGTCCATTTCGCGCAACTCGCGTTTGGCGTTGAGGATGCCGCTGGAGGCCAGATAGCGAACCCAATTGTTCGTACTCGGATGGTCCATGGCCCGGCTCAACCAGGTGATTGATTCTTCGTGGCGCTTCAACTCGCCGCACAAGCTCCCCATGCTGGAATAGAACTCGAGCAGGGTGGAGGCGAAGTCCTCCGAGCGAATTTCGCGCCTTTTGCCCTCGAAGGGATAGACGACGGGAAAGTTTTTACTATCGGACAGGAAGACCATGTCGGCTGCGGCCAGAGACCAGGCGTCGTAGGCTTCTTTCGAATGTTTGAGCAAGCGTCCCACGTAACCGATCTCGTAAAGAAAGTTGGCGCGATAATAGCGGGCCGCCCGGCCCGTTTCATCTTTTCCCCGGCACAGACGCTCCAGATTGGCCTGGACGGTCGCATATTCCGCCTTCATGCCGGCAAAATCCGACTCGGTGAGTTCGCTGGGTTGGGTGTCATCTTCGATGTCGCGCAGCCGATTGTAGGCTTTGACGGCTTCCTCCAGCGGAGTGACCGGGGCGCACCAGGCGGGACCGCAGAGAACGGCGGCCAGCGTGAGGCAGACGAGCATTCGCATCGTTTGCACTTCCCAGCTCAGCCGGTTTGGTCCTTTGACGCAGCCTTAACATGGGTTTCACCGCCTGATTTGCCCCGCAAGGCTACAATCAGGCAGTGAACGTGTGCGCTCAAGCTCCGAAAAAGTGGACGGTGATGATGTACAACGCCTCCGACAACAACCTCTACGCCTACCAGGTCAACGACTTGAAGGAAGCACAGGCGGCGCAGGTGGGCGACTCGGTGCAGTTGCTGGCCACCGCCGACCATCGGCCGGTAGGCGGCCTGGGGCAGCGCCTGGACCTTAAAAGAGGCGAAGTGAAGGCTCAGTGGTCCGATCTGAACATGTCCGACCCCAAGAACCTGGCCGATTTTGTTGAGTGGGGCATCAAGAACTACCCGGCCGAGAATTACTGGCTGGTCCTGTCCGACCACGGCGATGCCTGGAAGGGAGCGCTCGAAGACGATCACAGTCAGGGTTGGATGAGCCTGCCCCAGCTCCAGGGAGCTCTGGCGCAAGCGCGTGAAAAGACGGGTCGCAAGCTGGATGTGCTTAGTTTTGATTGTTGCTACATGGGCAGTCTGGAAGCCGCCCACGAGCTGCGCCACGAGGCCGGCTATATGGTGGCCTCGCCAGAAGAAGTCGGTTACTACGGCCACGACTACACCAGCCTTCTGCCCGCCATCGAGGGCAAGAACCCGCGCCAGTTAGCCGAATTTCTGGTGGAGTCCGGCTCAAAGTACCCCGAGGAATTCCGCACCATCGCCGCCTACGATCTATCCAGGATGGAACAAGTGACCTGGGCAGTCGGACAATTGGGCTCCAGCATGGCTCAAGAAGCCCCGGCCCGATTACGGGAAGCGGTTGGACGCACGCAGATTTTCGGAGAATACCACGACCTCGGGGATCTGGCCGAGAAACTCGCCGAGGTCAGGCCCGCCCTCCAACCAGCCGCCCAGGCCGTCAAAGAAGCTCTGGCGCAGGCCGTGGTGGCCGAAGCCCATCGGGCCGACTATCCGGGGGCGCACGGCTTACAAATCGAGACCAGGTTGGACACGGAAAAGGCCGGCTACGCGGACACCGCCTTCGCCAAGGATTCCGGCTGGGGTCAGGCCATCGCTCACCTGCGTTCTTGATGCTTTAGCCGGCGGCGGCGCGGGCGAAAGCGTCTCACCAGGAGCACTGCAATCGGTCCCAACAGTGCAAAACCGAATGCACGGTAGGCCAGGTAATTGAAGGCGGGCAAGCGCTGAGCCGGATCGGGAAACCACTGCCGGGTGAGCCCATCTCCGAGCACCAGCAGCAACAGACCCAGGGCCGGCGGAAAGGCCAGCAGCACCGCCATCTGACGCCGATAAGAGGCGCGCTTGCGCTCTTTGCGGGCGCGCAGGGCCATTGGTATGAGCAAAAACAGCGGCCAGAAGGTCAGGGCTGAGCCAAGCTTGTGCAGTTTTTCCTGCCCGTTCCTCGGTTGCGGGCGCGCCGCCGGAAGAGGGGAGGGAGTCGGCGAGGTAGATGGCTTCCGCCCAGGCACAAAGCGCAGAAGCTGGTCGCTGCGCTGATAGGTCTTGAGCCACTCCTTGAATTCCGGGGGTGTCGGGCTCGGACCCATGTCCAGCCAGGCCAGCGTGGCCGGAATCGTGTGAGCAATCACCAGTGTTCCTTGCCAGTCGGGCGCCGTAAAAGGCATCCAATAACTACCCCCGTGCGGTACCTGGCTGTAGACCAGCTGGTAATCGTTGCTCTCGGGCACCAGTTGCTGGAACCACTCGCGGGTGGAAGCCGGATCGGCCACGCCGGGAGGAAGCAGAAACAAATGCCAGACCCGCTTGCCCCGGATGGTTACATAGTGCCAGCGATCCGGCGGCGTCTCGGCCTCCTTTTCCCAAACCGCTCCGGGAAGCTGGCGTAAACTACCCCACTCGAAGAAGAAGCGCCCGTCCCGCTGCTGTTCCGGACCCACGGGCAACCAGCGCGGCTCTCCCCAAGCGGCCAGGCTCCACAGTAAGATCAAGATCCCCTTGCGCACTCCCGCCCCTTCGGTCCCTTCGCCGCTTCGCCCCTGCGCCGACACACCCCCGACCTCACCCTGACACACGGCCACGCTAGACTTGGGTCATGGTTAAGTCGCTCAAGCCCACCGCCCTGGCCTTGTTTCTGAGCCTTTTAGCCACTTTCGCCGCTGGCGAGGTATGTTTGCTTCCCTATGACCGGTGGCTCGCTGCCCCGCTTCACGGTTGCCGCGATCGAGTCCACCACTTCCAGCTCGGCCGCGATCTACGGGGCGAGACCAGCTTCAGTGCCGGCAATAAAAGCTACTGGTATGTCCAGATCTTTCGCGACAGGCAACTGGTGTTCGACTGGTGGGGCACCGCCGCTCTCTGTTCCCGGCCAACCGTGTGGTTCGAACCCGGTTCCGAGTTCCCGCGCCTGTTGACTTACCAGCCGCTCATCTCGGGAACTCATTCCACTCCGCTGGGAGAGTTCGAATGCGGCTACCGGCTCTGGACTTTCGACGGCCGCTCCTATCGAAGCCGCCAGCTACCCGTTCACGGATTCAATCTGTTTCTGCGCAGCCCGTTTCCAAGGCAAGATTGAGTTCCGTCCAGGGTGGTTAAACCCAGGCCAATTCCGCGCGCCCCGCGAACTTTGTTCGCTTTCCGCTTCCGAAACCCTGGGCTTCTCTGGGATGTGAGCGTGATTCGCACTACGCGATTGCCCGAGTGGTGTGAAGGGTGATCGCACTCTCAAAATGGCGCTGGGCCGCGCCCGAAGTCGGGGAATAAAGCCGCGCCGACTCTTTCGAGGACACGCCGTTTCGGTCATTTTGGGGCCAGCCCCCTATCGCCAACTGCCCGTTTACTGCGAAATCAAAGATTTCTGAGCCAGAAAGAAAGCTGCTTGGGCGTTTCCGAATCGGCACCCACGTCTTTCCAGGAGAGCGAACAGCGTAGTTCGGGATGATGGGTGTAGCCGCGGGCCCGCCAAAAAGGCTCCAACGAGCGATGACCCGGCTGGGGCTCGCGTTCCACCGCGCAAAAGCAGGCCCGGGCATAGCCGAGTTGGCGGGCTCGTTCTTCGCGTTCATCGAAGAAAAAATGGCCCCAGCGCTGCCCGCGATACTCGGGCAACAGCACCGACTCGCCCAGGTAAAAGTAGTCCTGTGGATGCTCGAAGGGAGCCCGGAATTCCGGGCCTTCATCAATCAGCGGTAAACAAGTGCTGGCTCCTACCGCCACGCCGTAGGCACGCAGTAGAATCACCCGGCTGCCGGGCGACCTCCAGTAAGTGCTCAAATACTCGCGTTCGTAATCCATGGTTCCTTCGTAAAGATAGGGGTAGTCGCGAAAGACGCGGATGCGCAACTCGGCCAGCTCTTGCCAATGTGGTTCGATATCGGAACCGTGTAGTTTCAAAATCTCCATGCAGGCACTTTAACCCGGGCGGGGCAACTCTACCACCATGGAAGTGGCGCTGGCGTTTTTTTCCTTGTTGGGTCTGGCGGCGCTTTCGCAGGGGCGGCGCTGGGGCTGGGTGGTGGCCACTCTGGGCTCGCTCGGCTACATCGGCTTCTTCTGGCGCCTTCACTTGCCTGGCCAGGCCTTTCTCAACCTCATTTACGCCCTCACCCAGGCCTGGGGTTGGCGGGCTGACCCGGTCTTCCGCAGCCAACCGCGCGCTTTGCGCTATCTCCTGGTGATTCCCGCCCTGGCTCTGCCGCTGATGCACTGGCTGACCCCCGCCGATGCCTGGCTGACGGCCGCCGCCCTGATCGCTCAAGGCCTGACGGCGCAGAAAGTCAGCCAGGTCTGGCGCCTCTGGCTGGTGGTCGACCTGGCCTGCGCCGCCCTCTACGCCCAGCAGGGCGCCTATCCCACGGCCGGACTGTATATCGTGTTCGCGGGCGTGGCCGAGGCCGCCCACCGAACCTGGCTGGAACGCTTAGGGAAGGACGCGGCGGCCTGAACAGAAAAGGGGAGGCCGCTATGTACGTCAACGAACTAGAATATGCTCTGCTGACTTTTTTGGAACAGCAATCCGGCGAAATCACCGTAGGAGAGCTGGCTACCAGTCTGGGAAAGGACCAGAGCCAGGTCAGCGCCACCTGTATCAGCCGCGCCGAGTGGGTGGAAGTCCGCGAAGAAGAGCGCCTCTGGCTGCGGCTGGGCAAAAAAGCTCAACCTTTTGTGGAAGGCGGCTTTCCGGAGCGGAAGATCATTGAAGCCCTGGAAAAGCTGGGCGGTCAGGGCGACCTGAACGCGGTGGCCGAAAAAGCCGGCATCACCGCTCAGGATGTGGGTCAAAGTTTGCGTTTTCTGAAGTCCAAAGGCTGGGCCGAGCAGCAGGCCAAAACCCTCATTCTCACCGAGCAGGGCAAACAGGCCATCGGTTCGACCGGTGCCGACGAGCGTCTCCTGGAAGCTCTGAAAAGCGGCGAGCAAGAGTCGAGCGCTCTGCAAGATGCGGTGGAGGGCCTGAAACTGCTCCAGGGCCGCACCGGTGTGGTGGAAGAGCGGCCCCGCACGCTGCGCTGGGTCAAGTTGAGCGAGCCAGGTAAAGCCGCCGTCCGCCAGGGTCTGGAATCCCGCACTCAGGTCAATCAGTTGACTCAGGAGATGATGATCTCCGGAGAGTGGCGCCAAGTCGACTTCCGTCCCTACGACGTCAGCCTGGCCAGCGAAGCCGTCTACCCCGGCAAAGAGCACCCTTTTGTGAGCATCATCCAGCAAACCCGCAAGGTTTTCCTCGAGTTAGGCTTCGAAGAGACGGTTTCTCCTTATGTGGAGTCGAGCTTCTGGGACTTTGATGCTCTCTTTCAACCGCAGGATCATCCCGCCCGTGACATGCAGGATACCTTTTACATTTCCAAGCCTGAGCAGTGCAAGTTGCCGCGGCAGGAATGGGTCGACGAAGTGGGGGCCACTCACCGCGACGGCGGCCGGACCGGCTCGCTGGGCTGGCGCTACGACTGGAACGACAAGCTGATCAAGCAGCCGGTGCTGCGTACCCACACCACCGCCAGTTCCATCCGCGCCCTGGCCGAAAACCCCAACCCGCCGCGTAAAGTTTTCTGTGTGGGACCGGTCTTCCGGCGGGAAACCGTCGACTACAAGCACTTACCGGTCTTCCACCAGGTGGACGGCATTATCATTGACGAGAAGGCCAGCTTCGCCAGCCTGTTAGGCACGTTGCAGGCCTTCTATCGTAAGATGGGCTTTCAGAAGTTCCAATTCCGCCCGGCCTTTTTCCCCTATACCGAGCCCAGCGTGGAAATTTTCGTGTGGTCGGACCGCAAAGAAGATTGGGTGGAAATGGGCGGCGCCGGCGTCTTCCGGCCGGAAGTCACTGAACCCTTCGGTTGTAAAGTGCCGGTGCTGGCCTGGGGTCTGGGCCTGGAGCGCCTGGCCATGTTTCGCTACGAACTCGGCAGCATCGGTGAACTCTACCGCGCTCGCCTCAATTGGTTGAAGGAGACCCCGCTATGCCGGTAATTGGCATTCCCGTCGATTTGCTCTTGGAGCGCGTCAAAACTCAGCCCGGCCGGCAAGAACTGGTCGAGCACCTGCAGCACCTGGGCTGTGACGTGGAGGGGTATGCCACCATGCGCCGCTTCGCTTGCGGCCGCTGCGGCAACCTCATGGAAATCACTGAAACGGAAAACCCTCCGGTCGTCTGCGATCGTTGCGGAACCGATTTTAAATCTTCGCCCGAGCAACTTTCCGCGGCTGGCGAAAAAGATGTGGTTCGTATGGAGCTATTGGCCGTGCGCCCTGATATGTTCGACCCCGGCGGATTGGCTCGCACCCTGCGCAATTATTTCAAAGAGACGCTGGACAGCCCCGGCTATCCTTCGAAAGCTTCCGAGTATGTCGTTACCGTGGAAGAGGGCCTGGAGCAGCGGCCCTACATCGCCTGCGCGGTGGTGCGCAATCTCAAGCTCGATGACGACAAGATTCGCGTCATCATGAAGTTGCAGGAGAACCTGCACTGGGCCTTGGGGCGCGACCGCAAACGCGCCTCTATCGGAGTTTACGATCTCGATACCTTGCAGGGTAAACAGTTCCGCTACACCAGCGTGGGCCCCGAGGAGATTGAATTCGCGCCGCTGGGCTACTCAGCCGGAGAAAAATGGACGCCGGCCCGAGTGCTCAAAGAACACACTAAAGGCACGGCCTACGCCCGCCTGATTCAGAACCACCCGCGCTACCCCATCCTGTTGGACGAAGGCCAGCAGGTCATGGCCCTGATCCCGATCATCAACTCGGAGTCCACCAAAGTCTCCAAGAACTCCACCAACTTCTTTATCGACGTCACCGGCCTGGAAGAGCGCATTGTCAACAAGACGCTCAACACTATCGTTACCTCCATGCTGGAACTCGACCCCGGGGCCGGTTTGGAAACGGTGAAAATCGCCAGCGGGCCAAACGCTCATAACACTCCTGATTTGACCCCGCAGCCCGCCATCCTCAACCCGAAAACGGCCGCCAGCCGCCTCGGTGTGCCCCTTGATCGGGATGGAGTGAGCGAGTGCCTGCGACGCATGGGTCACGAAGTCCATGAACGCCCGGATGGGAACCTGGACGTAAAAGTGCCGGCCTACCGCAACGACATCCTGCACGAAGTAGATTTGATCGAGGACGTGGCCATCGCTTATGGTTACCACAACATCGTGCCCACCCTGGTGCCCACCCTCACGGTCGGCGCCGAGCAGCCTCTGGAGATCGCTGCGCAGGCGGCTCGTGCCAGCCTGACCGGCCTGGGTTACCTGGAAGTGCTCACCCTGATTCTTTCCAACGAAGCGGCCCAGTATGACTTCTTGGGCCGCCCCCGCCAGAACAAGCACGTGGTTATTCAGTTGCCCATCAGCCAGGATCAGACCATGGTTCGGGTCAGCCTGCTTCCTGGCTTGCTCGACACCTTGAGCGTCAACACCGACCACGAACTGCCCCAGCGCATTTTTGAAGTGGGTAATATCAGCTTGCTTGACGAGAGTGAAACGGGCGCCAGCGAGCATCGCCGCCTGGCCGCCGCCGCCATCGGCCCGCGCGTGGACTTCGCTGGCATGCGGGCCACCTGTGAAGCCTTGCTACGCGAATTCGGCTATCGTCTGGAAACCAGAGCCAGCCTGGATCCGGTTTTCCTGCCCGGGCGCGGCGCCGAAGTGTGGGGTCACAGAGGCGAGCAGGCCGTGCACCTCGGCCTGCTCGGAGAAATCCACCCCCAGTGGTTGGAACACTACGGATTGGGTCATCCGGCCGCCGCCTTCGAGCTGGACTTCGCGGCCTTAGGAAGCTGCTGAAGAACTCGGCGAAGCCGGGTTCTTCAGTCAGCGACTATCAACAGGTTGTGCTAGGAGGCCGCGTTTGTAACTATGTCTTGTGGTGGCCGGGGTTCCCCCGGAGGCCACAAAGGAGTTTTCAGCGGCCTTAGCCGCCCGCTGAACGTTCCGCCGGCAGCAGCAGCCTGAACTCGGTTCCCGGCTTGAGGTTCTCCTGCTCCAGGTGGCCTCCGTGCAACTCGCTGAGCATCTTGGCGATGTAGAGACCCAATCCGGTGGAGCTTTCCTTGCCGGTGGGGCGGTTGCCGACCTTGCCGAACATGGTGAAAAGCTTGGCTTTCTGATCGTCGGGGATGCCCGGTCCCTGGTCGCGCACGCGCACCACCGCCCGCTCGTCCTGCAGTTCCAGGCGCACCTCGATGCAGGTGTCCAGCGGACTGTATTTGATCGCATTTTCGATCAGGTTGTCCAGAATCGACGCCAATCGATTGGTATCCACCTGGGCCGATACCGATGTATCCAGCTCCGACTGCAGAGCTTGATGCTTCTTGCGAGCTAAAGGCTCCAGCTTGCGCAAGACGCGCTCGACAATGGGGGCCAGCGGAGCCGAGCCCTTCTGCAGGATGACCTTGCGCTCTTCCAAATAGGCCACTTCGCTCAGATGCTGAACCAACTCGAGCGCCTGAGCCGCGGCCTGCTCCATGGTCGCCAGGTCCCTGGTCATCCCCTCGTCGAGTTCGTATTCTTCACGGCACACCTCCACCAGACCGATGACCGCGCCCACCGGGTTGCGCAAATCGTGGGCAATGATGTGGAGATGCTCGTGATTGCGCCGCATGACCTCCTGCAAGCGATCATTGCTGGCCTGAGCCCTCAAGTAGGCCCGGCTGACCTCTTCGTTTTTCATCTGCACGCGCACGCGCTGGCGGTCGTAACTGCTCTTGAACTGGTGGGTGCCATAGCCGAGGGCGAGCATGGCCGTCAGCAAGCCGATAGCGCTATCCAGAAACTGGACCCGTCCGTTGGAATATTGCAAAATCCACTCGGGTTCGATGCCTTGGACGGCCAGACAGAAAAGCGCGCTGACCATGTAGAGACAAAATATCGGTGTCCGCTGTGATTCGGAGATGCTCATGGCCAGAAACAGAGCCAACAGGTAGACCATGGGGACGCTGCCGTTCAAGCCTCCATTGAGCATCCAGGCCAGCGCCAGACTGACGGAAGTGGCGATGGCGAAACCCCACTGGAGCAGGGTTGAAATGCCGTAGCGCTGCGCCTTGTAACGCATCCATTCGAGCAAAATGAAGAGGCTGATGACCAGCGCCATGAGCGCCGGCGTCACTCCACCCACGATATTGATGGTGAGAGCGATGATGCAGTAGGCGCTGGCGATACGGCAGGCCGAGATGAACTGGCGAGCCTCGAAGGGGAGGCTCGACATAACGCCAGTTTCCTGGCTCCGATCCACGGACATGTTCAGGCACTTGCACCCGACCGGCGCGGTACCCTGTCAGAAAGCATCCTGTAAATGCGTTACCTGGTAAGGAGGGCCCCAGACCAACAGTACATCGAAACGCATTTCTGATTCCAGCGGCAGCCGGCTGCGCACCAGGAATTCTTCAGCGGCTCCGCGCACGCGCAGAATCTGGCGGGGTAAAACCGCCTCCACCCGGGGCTGGCGCAGACTGCCCTTGATCTCCAGGAAAACCAATACGCGACCGTGGCGGGCCACCACGTCGATCTCGCCGCGGCGCCCGCGAAAATTTCGGGCCACGATGGTCCAGCCCAATTGGCGCAGGTAGTCCACCGCCCAGTCCTCGGACTGCCGGCCGGTCTCGTAGGAGTTAGTGGCCATGGGAGGAACGCCTTCCTGAGAAATGAGAGTGAGGCCAGCCATCGTCTGTTTTGCCCTTCTGCTGGTCGGCTGCCAGCGACCGGGCCCCGTCTCTTCGCTCACTCCGGCTACTCCTGTGCCCAGCGGCACCGGCACTCCAAACGCGAACACTCCCCAGACCTTGCCTCCAGAAATCGACCCCGCTCTGGAAAAAGGCCAGTTACGCGCTTACTACAACAAGAAATACACCCGGCAAGAGTTTGAGGCGGTGCGTTCGGTGATCGAGGAACTCTTTCCCAACTACACTCCGGCCGAAAAACGCCAGGCCATCGCGGAAATCCTGGCCTTTTCCTACGTAATTTTTCATGAAACCGAGCATCACAAGCTGGATAAAAATCACGCGGCCTTGCGCCGGCACGAAAAAACCTTGATGGATACGGCCAGGCGTTACCAGGTGCCGCCGCTGGCCGTCATGGCCATCGTCTCGTGGGAAAATTCCGGAGGTGTTTCCAAGGTTTCCGCCGCCGACGCCGCCGGACTCGGTCAGATGACCGATGGAGCCATCGAGGAAGCCCATCGTTATGCTCATCAAGAGGCCGGCCGGCTGCGCCTGGAAGCCACCAATCCGGCGGGCGTGGAGCCCATGGCCAAATATCTCGAGAGCATCGAGTTCCGCCATCAAAAGGCGGCCCGGCTGGCCAAAGTGCCGGACGAGCGCTTCGTGCCCGAATGCAACCTGGAAGACATGGTGCTCTTCTTTCGCTTCTTGCTCTATCAGGTGGGCGGACGCGTCGACCACGCCATCGGCTCCTATCACAAAGGCGCCGCCAATACAGATGACATTCTCTATGACTACCTGACCCGCACCGAGGGCCAGGTAGTCCCCCCCGGGGCCGATCGCAGCGACTTTCTGGCCGCTTTGGAACGGCGCAATGTCACTTATCTGACCCTGTGGAACGACCCCCGTTCGCGCCAGATGCTCAACGGCTTGCGCACGATGGACGGCGACGTCACCACCCCGGAAAATCAGTCCCAGGCTCTGGGTGACGAAAGCGATATTTATCCCTGGAAAGTGCTGGGCTCGCTGGCTGCTTACCGCCAGGGTAAGGAATATGTCGAGCAGCAGATCCAGCGCTACTCGGGGCCTCAGGCCGAAGCGGAAACCCGCGGTTTGCCCGTCTACGAATCGCTGGCCGCCCTCAAAAAGGCTATTCAGGAGAAAAAGCTGCTCCAGTCGCGCGCTCCCCTGACCGACTACGGCTACCGTAGCGGCTATCCCACGGAGTACGTGGCCTACTCCGACTTTATCACCCCCGAACTCGAGGGCTACCTCTTCAGCCTGGTCATGCGCTGGCGCAAGACGGCCAATCAACCCGAACTCATGCTGCCGGTCAAGACCTTGATGAATACACGCGCCTTGAGCGTAGGCGGTTACGGGCTCTTTTCGCGAGTGCAGATGCGGGGCGTGACCTGCTTGATCGCTCCCCAGGATTTGCCGGAAGATGCACGCTCTGGCCTGCGGAAGGTGCTGGAGGTGGATTTCCTAAACGATAGGATCTACCGGTCTACCTTAGACAATGGTGACGTGCTGATCACGCTGAACCCCCGATTTGGCCATCAGTTTTTAGCCGCCTACAACAAATATCGTGCGGATCGTTAAATGGAAGCTCTAAATATCAAGCAATTACGCAAAACCTACAGTGCGGGGGTGGAGGCGCTTAAGGGAGTCGATCTCAAGGTCGAGCAAGGTGAGTTTTTCGCCCTGCTCGGTCCCAACGGCGCCGGCAAGTCCACTCTCATCGGCATTCTGACCGGTCTGGTCAACAAGACCTCGGGGAAAGTCCAGGTCTTCGACGAGGACCTGGACGTCTCGCCGGAACGGGTCAAAGCCCAACTGGGCGTGATGACCCAGGAACTCAACTTCAACATCTTCGAGAGTTGTTGGAACACCGTCAATTTTCAGGCCGGCTACTACGGCATTGACTGGAAAGAAGCCAGCCGGCGCACCGAACAGTTGCTGCGCGACCTGGAACTCTGGGACAAAGCCAAACAGCCGGTGCGCAACTTGAGTGGCGGTATGAAGCGTCGCTTGATGCTGGCTCGCGCGCTCGTGCACGATCCCAGGGTGCTGATTTTGGACGAACCCACCGCCGGCCTGGACATCGAACTGCGGCGCAGCCTCTGGGTTTATCTGCAGAAGCGCAACGAAGCCGGCCTGACCATCATTCTCACCACTCACTACCTGGAGGAGGCGGAAGCGCTCTGCAACCGTGTGGCCATTATCGACCAGGGCACTATTTTACGCGACGCGCCCACCCGTGACTTGCTGGGACAACTAAAAAAACAGACTTTCGTGCTGGAATTGGTCGAGAAATCCGAAATGCCCGGTGATGATGAGCAGGTTCAATACCGCATCGTCGATCCGCTCACTATCGAGGCCGACGTGGCCCACGGCATCACCATGAATGAAGTGTTCGAACGCCTTAAACAGGCCGAGGTCAAGGTGCAGAGCATGCGCCCCAAGGCCAATCGCCTGGAGGAGTTGTTCATCGACCTGGTGGGGAAGAAAGGCAAGGGCCTGAGCGCGTGAACGCCTACCGACTCTACATATCCTGGCTCACTCTGACGCGCAAAGAAGTCATGCGCGTGCTGCGCATCTGGACCCAAACCTTGCTGCCACCGGCCATCACTATGGGCATCTACTTCGTCGTCTTCGGCAGCTTTCTGGGCGGACAGATCAAGGAGATCGAGGGCTATCCTTATATCCAGTTCATCCTGCCCGGCCTGGTGATGATGACCTGCATCACCAACAGCTTCTCCAACGTGGCTTCCAGCTTCTTTTCGGCCAAGTTCATGCGCCATATCGAAGAGATGCTGGTTTCGCCTATGCCCGACTGGGTTATGGTGACCGGCTTCGTGGCCGGCGGCGTCGTGCGCGGGGTCATTTGCGGCCTCATCGTGGCCCTGGTGGGCCTCTTTTTCACCCACATCCCCATCTACAATTTCTTGATCATCGCCTTTTATCTGCTGGCTTCGGCCAGCCTGTTCTCGCTGGCCGGGCTGCTCAATGCCTTGATGGCCCGCAAGTTCGATGATATTTCTATCGTGCCCACTTTCGTGCTCACCCCCCTGACCTATTTCGCCGGTACCTTCTATTCCATCCAGATGCTGCCCGAAACTTGGAAGAAAATTTCGCTGGCCAATCCCATTTTCTACATGGTGGACGGCTTCCGTTATGGATTCTTGGGTGTTCACGACGCTTCTCTGATGGTTGGCGTGGTGCTGCTGGGGGGACTCAATCTGGTCGGACTGGCCTTAAGCATGCACATGGTGAAAAAGGGCGTGGGACTGCGCAGTTAGAAAGACAAAACGCTAATGATACCGCGCTATACCACTTCCAATGAAGAACTCGACAAAAAAATTTGGGAACTGATTGACTCCAACGGTCAGTGCAACAACCGCGACCTGATCTTCCAATTGATGGTGACCGCCCTTAAACTGGCCAAGGACGACACCGATCGCGGTGACCTCAAGATCATGAACTCCACCCTGAAGGAGATGCGTTTTACCTGGAAGGTCTACGGTCCCTACCGGCGCCACCGCAAGGTGAGCGTTTTCGGCTCGGCCCGCACCCCGGAAAGCCACCCGGACTTCCTCATGGCCGAGGCTTTCAGCAAGCGCATCGCCGACGAGGGCTTCATGACCATCACCGGCGGCGGCAACGGTATCATGAAAGCCGGCAACGCCGGCGCCGGCCGCGACCGAACTTTTGGAGCCAATATCCGCCTGCCCTTCGAGCAGGCTTCCAACAGCGTCATCGCCGGCGACCGCAAAGTCATAAATTTCAAATATTTCTTTACGCGCAAATTGGCTTTCCTGAAAGAATCGCACGCGGTGGTTTGCTTCCCCGGTGGTTTTGGGACCCACGATGAGGCCTTCGAGTCACTAACTCTCATTCAAACCGGCAAGTCGCATATGATGCCGGTGGTGCTGGTGCACCCCGAAGGTAGCAAATTCTGGACCACCTGGGAACAATATGTGCTCGATCACCTGCTCGAACCGGGTCTGATGTCGCCTGACGACACCAGTCTCTACCTGGTAACCGACTCCGTCGAGCGGGCTGTGGAAGAATGCGTGCATTTCTACCGGCGCTACCATAGCAGTCGCTACGTGGGTGACCAACTGGTGTTTCGCCTGCAATGCCCGCTCAGCGACGAGGAAGTCAAGGAGCTGAACCTGGAGTTTGCCGACTTGCTGGCCCCGGGTGGAGTCTTTGAACAGGCTCCCGCGCTTCCCCAAGAATCGGGCGACCCGGACATCGCCCATCTGCCGCGCCTGTCCTTTCGCTTCGTGAAACGGAAATTTGGGCGCCTCCGTCAACTGATCAACCGCATCAACAACTTTCCCCTGCCCTCGGCCGAGCATCTGTCTTCGCCCGAAGTCGGTCAGGGTGGCAACATCCCTGAAGAGAACGATCCCGATTGAACGTTCCTACCCTTCGCCGGCTCAGCCACGACTTGCGCGGCTCTTTGGCCAATTTGCGCATGGGCCTCCAGGCCTGTCGCGAAAGCCCCGAAATGCTCGGGATGCTGGGTGAGGCCTTGCTGCAAGAAGTGGATCGCCTGGACGGCCGCCTGATCCAGCTTAGCTGGATGGCCCGCTGCAGTGCTCCCAATCGAGATCAGATGCAGGTGCATCTGGTGGTGGAGGGCTGGGCCAAAGAGAAAGGCCTGGAGCAGCTAAAATTGGAGCCGGTGCGGGCCAGTATCGATCCTGATCTGCTCAAAGCCGCTCTCGACCAACTCTACGATAACGCCGTCAAGCATGGGGGAGGCTACGGCGGAACCTTCCTGCGGATGACCGGGCGCCGCTTGCAGTTGGAAATTCATGACGCGGGTAAAGGTTGGCCCGGGAATATCTATGACTGGTTGAAAGACCCCCAACTCTGGAACGGCCAGATCGCCCTGGGCCTGCCTATGGCCCAGAAAGTGGCTCAGGCCCACGAAGGCGAACTGGTGCTGGAGCCGGGCAGCGCCGGTTTGAGTATCCCTTTATGAGTGTCGAAGCCCAGGACTTCCGGCGCACGCTGGGCCGCTTCGCCACCGGCGTGGTGGCCGTGACCACCCTGTGGGAAGATCATCCCTACGGCATGACCGTAAATTCCTTCACTTCGGTCTCGTTGGCCCCGCCCTTGGTGTTGTTTTGCTCTCATACCAACGGCGCTACCTGCAAGGCCATTCAGGCCGCCGGTGCCTATGGAGTCAGCATCATGGCGCAAGAGCAAATGGATTTATGCAAGCGCTTCGCCGGTATGACGCCGGTGCAGGAGATGGACCGCTTCCTGGGGCTGGAATATACTCGCAGTCCGGTTCTGGGCGTGCCCTGGATGGCCGATTGCCTGGCCTGGCTGGAGTGCCGTCTGGTCAACACCTGGCCGGCCGGTGACCATGTGGTGCTGCTCGGCCAGGTCGAGCAGATCCGGGTGGGGGCCAATGCGGATCCGTTGCTCTTCTTTAATGGGCAATGGCCCACGATTCAAAGGCCGAGCGACGGGGTAGGATAGACCTCCAGTTTTCCTTAGAGGGAGTTATTCAATGTCTACTACTCAAGCGGCCGAAAAGACCGAGCTCGTTCGCTACTCCGTGCAAGACGGTGTGGCTCTGCTGACGCTCAACGATCCGCCGGCCAATACCTATACTCACGAGATGATGCGCCAGCTCGACGACGCCATCCTCAAGGCTCGTTTCGACGTCAACGTGCATGTCATCGTGATCACCGGCAATGGCGATAAGTTCTTCTGCGCCGGTGCCAACATCAAAATGCTCAGCGAAGTCGATCCGACCTTCAAATATTACTTCTGCCTGCACGCCAACGAGACGCTCAACCGCCTCGAACAAACCCCCAAGCTGGTCATCGGCGCCCTCAACGGCCACACCGTGGGCGGTGGACTCGAAATCGCCATGGCCTGCGACATCCGTATCGCCCGCAAAGGCGCCGGCAAGGTCGGCCTGCCCGAAATCAATCTGGGCGTGCTGCCCGGCACCGGCGGAACCCAGCGCTTCGCCCGCATCGTGGGCCGTTCCAAGGCCATCGAACTGATGGTCACCGGTGAGAGTTTCTCCATGGAAGAAGCCAAAGAAATGGGCATTATCAACCAGATTTTCGAAGGCGACGACTTTATGGGTCAGATCATGACCTACGCCAGGCAGTTCTGCCCGCCCAACAAGGCCTCATTGGCCGCCGGCCGCATCAAGCGCTCGGTTCAGTCCGGCCTGGAGATCAGCTTCCAAGAAGCCCTCTCCCTGGAACGCGAACTCCAGCAACAGCTCTTCCAAAGCGGCGACGCCAAAGAAGGCCTGGACGCTTATGTAAGCAAGCGCACCGCCGAATTCAAAGGCAAGTAACCTTTCGAAAGAACGCGCCAGAGCCCGGGTTCATTGCGAACTCGGGCTCTGGTTTTGTGGGCCGCAGGAGCGTTCAAGCGGCGGAGGTTTTGTCTTCCAGGGCTTTGACGCGGGCTTCCAGGGCTTCAAGTTCCGCTCGGGAGGCGGTTTCGTCCCCCATGGCCTCGAGCATCTTTCCGAAGCGGTCTTCCAGCAGACGCGCCCGGCCCTTCAGGGTGCGGGACATTTCTTGCTGATCCGCGCGCATCTCGACGATTTGCTCTGCCATGGCCGAGAGCTGGTCTTGAATCGCGACAAAACCAATCTGCACACGCTCAAAACCCTGATCCGTGCGCAACGCCAAAGCGTCAATTTTTTGATCCAGTCGCTCGGCTTCTTTCATATACTCCCGGCGCATGCGGGCCAGTTCGTGACGAAAACTCATCCTGGGGGTTCCTCCGTTTCTTGATGCCGATGAGCCTACTCCCGGGAATTCTACCAAATCTCTACCAAACGCGCCAATTGTTGCCGTTCCATGAAAAAGTTCCGCAGAAAATACGTGAGGACCCCGGAAAAACCGAGGTCCTCGAATGGTCGGGGCGAGAGGATTCGAACCTCCGGCCTCTTCGTCCCGAACGAAGCGCGCTACCAGGCTGCGCTACGCCCCGAAGCCAGGCCTGATTATAGCACAGGCCTTTTCTCTGTCAACTAAACGGAGGCCGGGTCGGGTTCGAAAATCAGAGTGCCTTCACGCTGGGTCAGTTCGCGGAAGGCGGACAGCAACTGGCGGGTGATGGAGCCGACTTTGCCGTCGCCGATCTTGCGCTGGCCGACTTCCACCACCGGCAGAATTTCGGCGCCGGTGCCGGTCACGAAGCTTTCGTCGGCGGTGTAGAGGTCGTGGGGGGTGAGGAAGGCCATTTGCACCTCGATGCCGGCCCGCTGGGCCAGTTCCATCACCACGCTGCGGGTGATGCCCTCGAGAATGCCCACCACCGAAGTTGGAGTATACAGGGTGCGGTTCTTCACGATGAAGATATTCTCCGAGGTGCACTCGGTCAGGAAGCCGTTCTTGTCGAGCATCAGGCTCTCGGCCACGCCGGCGCCGATGGCTTCGATCTTGGCCAGAATGTTGTTGAGATAATTCATAGACTTGATGCGCGGGCTCAAGCAGTCGGGTGAGTTTTTGCGGGTCGAGGCGATGATGATGCGCAGGCCGTGCTCGTAGGCGTCAGCCGGGTAGAGCTTGATGGTGTCGGTGATGACGATGACGGAAGCCTTGTTGCACTTGCGGGGATCCAATCCCAGGTCGCCCACGCCGCGGGTGACCATCAGGCGGATGTAGGAATCCCGCAAACCGTTACGGCGCAACGTCTCCAGCACCGTGGTGCGCATTTCCGGCAAATTCATAGGGATCTCGATGGCTACCGAGCGGGCCGAGGCGTAGAGACGCTCGAGATGTTCGTCCAGACGGAAGACGCGGCCGCTGTAAGCGCGAATTCCTTCAAAAACCCCGTCGCCGTAAAGCAACCCGTGGTCATAGACAGAGACGCGCGCCTGCTCCTTCGGGTAGTATTTTCCATCGATATAGACCTCTAGGCTCATCCGGTTCCGCTTCCTTTGATGAAGAGTGGAAAGCTATTATGCCTCGGCGGCCGGCCCGGCAAACCTGGGAGAGCCGAGCAGGTATGGGCAGTCCAGAGGGGCCCAACCCAACCGGAACGAGCCGATTTGCCAATCAAAAGTTGCCTCTGGATCCACCTCGCGAGTCATCTCACACAGCTCCTCCTCGGTATACACGCGGAAGCAGGACATACAGCCGTCGAAGGTCAGTAAGAAAGGAACCAGCGGGTTGATACGGCGCCAGCGAAACGGCCGGGCCCACAGGATGCTGCTGAGGCTGAGGATGGGCATCAAAAAAACGCTGGGCAGTCGCGTCCAACGCCGCTGCAGGGCCTCGAAAACGGCCACCGGCTGGCGCCGGAAAACCGCCTCGCGCAAGACCTTGCGCGCGTCGGCCGGGGTGAAGTGATGGAAACTGTTGAAGAAGCTCCACACCCCCTGGAAATCGGGCGGCAGGCAGCGCGCGTCCAGCGGTGCCGGCTCGTAGTCCACCCAGCCCGGAAAGCGAGCCTGCAGCTCGCTCCAGGCTTGCGGGTTGGGATAGCGATCAGTGACGGTCACCCGCAACGGGTGTTCCCGCAAAATCCCCCCGATGGGTCCAGAGGAACCTGAACAACAGTCGATAATCCTTGGAAAATTCAACTGCTGGAGCCAGGGCAGCCAGGTCCTGGCAATGGCCTTGGGCCAGCCGGCCAGATTGAGGCCGCGCACCAAGACCTCGGTGGCTTCGTCGCGCAGCCAGGCCGGGCAGAGTCTCAAGTCTTCCAGCTCCAGGCCGTGCAGGCGTGGCATTTTCACGGCTGCACCTTGACCGTGTCCTGCAGCAAGGGATGGCGCAGCGACATGCCGTAGCCGAGGAGCAAGATGCGGTGATTTTTTGCGTCCGCCTGCACTACCACCGCCCAGGGCAGCCCCGGTTGCGGGAGATAGGCGATGCGGCCCGGCAGACGAGATTGATCGGCGATGCTGTAATCATATTCCGAGGCCAGCCGCGGCGGCCAGAGCGAGCGCGCGTTGGCGGAGAAAAGCGCCTCCACCAGGCGTTCTTCCAGCGCCCCTTGGGAAGCTTTGTCGGCCAGGCCGCGCAGGCGCGGGTCGGCCAGTACGCTGCGGGTCTGGTCCAGGCCGCGACGCAGAGCGCGCGGACGCGGGTCCAGACCGCAGCCCACCGCTAGCAAGGCCAACCCACACCATAAGACCCAGGAGAAGCTTCTCTTCACGCTCAGGTCTACCCCGCCCGGCCAAGGAAATCCTGGCTCCGCAAACAAAGCCCCCGCCATGAACAACCGCCCTTCTTACGATGATGCGCAACGATTGTTGGCCGTAGCCCGCGGTCAGGAAAAAGCTCCTCTGGTGCTCAAAAACGCCCGGGTGCTCAACGTTTTCACCGGCGAGTTTCTGGACCAGGACGTAGCCGTGTGCGGCGAGCGCATCGCGGGCGTGGGAACTTACAGCGGGGTGGAGGAGATCGAGCTGGGCGGCCGCACCCTGGTGCCCGGCTTCATCGACGGCCACATGCACCTGGAGTCCTCCATGATGACGCCACGCCAGTTCGCCCGGGCGGTGGTGCCGCGCGGAACCACCAGCGTGGTCACCGATCCCCACGAAATCGCTAATGTACTCGGTGCTCCCGGAATTCAGTATCTACTTGACAGTGCCGAAGGTTTGCCGCTGGACATGTGGGTGATGCGCAGTTCCTGTGTGCCGGCCACTCACCTGGAGAACGCCGGAGCCACTCTGACGGCTGCGGACCTGGCCGGGCTCCAGCACCCCAAATTGCTGGGACTGGCCGAGATGATGAACTTCCCCGGCCTGCTTCAGGGCGACCCGGAATGCCTGAAGAAAGTGCTACAAACCGGCGATCAACCTGTCGACGGCCACGCTCCGCGCCTGAGCGGACAGGCCCTGTGCGCTTACGTGGCGGCTGGCGTGCAATCCGACCATGAATGCACCACGGCTGCCGAAGCCCGCGAAAAGCTACGCCTGGGTCTGCACATTATGTTGCGCGAAGGCTCGGTGACCCGCGACATCGAGGCCCTCTTGCCGGTGGTCGACGAAGTCAACGCTCACCGCTGCTTCTTCGTGACCGACGATCGCGAGCCCATCGACCTCTTGCGCGAAGGCCACATCGACTTTTGCATTCGCAAAGCTATCCGTCTGGGCTGCCCGCCCGTGCGCGCCTACATGATGGCCAGCTACCATGCCGCCCGTTACTTCCAGTTGCACTTCCAGGGAGCCATTGCTCCCGGTTACCTGGCCGATCTGGCCGTCATCAGCGATGTCCAAGAAGTCAAAGTGGAGCGGGTCATGAAACGGGGCCGCTGGGTCGCCGAAAACGGCCAACTGACCTGGAACGGACAACCGGCCAGGGTGGACGCCCCCAGGCCCACCGTGCACCTGCCCGCCCTCGACGAAGCCAGCTTTGACATCAAGAACGAAAACGGACATGTCCACGTAGTGGAATTGATCCCCCATCAAATCGTGACCGGCCGCTCCACCGAGCAGGTTCCGGTCAAGGACGGCAAGCTTCAGCCCCACCTCGAGAAGGATGTGCTCAAGCTGGCCGTGATCGAGCGCCACCGCGCCACCGGCAACATTGGGCTGGGATTCGTGCGCGGCTTTGGCCTCAAGAGGGGAGCCATCGCTTCGACCGTGGCTCATGACAGCCACAACCTGGTCATCGCCGGCTGCAGCGACAGCGATATGTTGCTGGCCGCCCGCGAAGTGGCCCGATTGGAAGGCGGTTGGGTGGTGGTGGCCGAGGGTAAGGTGCTGGCCGCTCTGCCTTTGCCTATCGCCGGCCTGCTTTCCGATCAGACACTGGAGAAAGTGGCCCAACTCAACCTCGACTTGATCGAAGCCACGAAACAATTGGGAGGAACCGCGCCTAACCCGTTTATGTCGCTGTCCTTCCTGGCTTTACCGGTGATCCCCTCACTGAAGTTGACGGACCTGGGCCTGGTGGACGTCGACCAATTTGCTCTGATCGGTCTCAACGCTTGAATTCAGGCCTGAAAATTGGAGTCGACGCCACTTACCTCACCCGCGATACACGGGGTATGGGCCGCTGCGTGCGCGCCATCCTGCAGCAGTGGGAGGAAAACCCGGAGCGCTTCATTCTACTGGCCTTGAGCCGGCGCCATCTGGCTTCCTTGAAGGAATACGCCCAGCGCGGTTGGCAAACTTGCCTTTACAATCAGGCTCCGGACCTGGCCGTCTGCTGGTTTCCCTGGAATCGCATCGATTGGGACCCCGAATGCCCCCGCGTGGCCTTGATCCACGACGTGGCTCCCTTCACCGACTATCACCCGCAGACCCGGCACCGCGAGGATGACCAGGCTCGCATGGCGGAAGCAGTGCGCCATGCCGACGCGGTCATGACCGTTTCCAACTTCTCCCGAGCGGAGATTCATCACTACCTGGGCTATCCCATCGAAGAGATGGAGGTCATTTATTGGGCTCCCGATCGCCAGATCTTCAGCCCCAGCGCGTTGGTCCGCAAGGATTTGCTGCCTGAAGCCCTGCACGATAAGCCGTTTTTGCTCTACGTCGGCACTTTGGAGCCGCGCAAGAATTTGCGCGGTCTGCTCGAGGCCATGAGTCTGCTGGAAAAGCAGATCCCTCATCAGTTGGCGCTGCTTTGCCCCCGACCGACCACTCCCTGGACCGACAAAATCTGGGGCAAAACTCACGCCCTCCAGGAGATCACCGACGCGCTGGAATCCCGTTTGGTATGGTTAGATCCAATGGACGACACCCACTTGGTGGAACTTTACCGGCGCACCGATCTCTTTGTCATGCCGTCTCTTTACGAAGGTTTTGGCCTACCCCTGCTGGAGGCGCTGGCTTGCGGAACGAAAGTGGCCGCCGCCCGAGCCGCTTCTTTACCGGAGGTGGGCGGACCGCTGCCCTTCTGGTTCAACCCCAAGGACTCGGTGGACATCGCCAAAGTCTTGCTGGATGCTCTGGAAAAGCCCAATCGCAGCAGCGAAGAAATTGAGCAGCATTTGCAGCATTTCCAGTGGAGCCAGACGGCCGACGAGGTTCTGCATTTTCTGGAAGAGGTGGGTCAGCGCCCGCGGCGCAGCAATTCTGGAGTCTTTCCCAGCCTGCCGGCTCACCTGCAAATTCCTGAGGAGATTTGATGTCCAAGAAAACCTGGCTGCACCACTGCCTGGCCCGCTGTCCCAAGGTGCCGGTGATGGTGGTGGGCGATTTGATGCTCGATCACTGGGTTTGGGGCAGCGTCACCCGCATCTCGCCGGAGGCGCCCATCCCGGTGGTGGACGTGCAGCGCAATAGCTACACGGCCGGGGGAGCCGCCAATGTGGTCACCAACCTGCGCGAACTGGGCGTGCCCTGCTTCCAGGTCGGCGTGATCGGACGCGACGATTCAGGACGCAAGCTGCGCGCCATCCTGCGCCGGGAAGGAGCCGATGTCAGCGGTTTGATCGTGGACCCGGCTCGCCCCACCACTTTGAAGACGCGCATCGTGGCCCACAGCCAGCAGATGGTCCGGGCCGATTTCGAAAGTCGCGAACCTCTCTCCAGCTCTGTGCAGCACCAGGTCCTGGAGCGAATTTCCGAACTGATCGATCGGGTGGAGCTGATTGTTTTCTCCGACTACGACAAGGGCTTGTTCCAGCCGGAACTGGTCCAGGCGCTCTTCGAGAAAGCCCGTCAGGCGGGTAAACGAGTCATCGGCGGGCCCAAGCCGGGAAACCTGCGGCGTTTTCAAGGTGCGGATCTGGTCACCCTCAACGCCAAAGAGGCTTCCCAGGCTTCCGGCCACCCCGCTTTGCCATTGGATAGCTTGCTGCAGGCCGGAGCGGAACTGCAACGGCAGTTGCCCGGCAGCCACGTGCTCATCACCCGCGGCGAACACGGCATGTCGCTTTTTGAAAAGAGCGGCGCCGTCCATCACCAGCCAGCCCTGGCCAGCCAGGTTTTCGACGTGAGCGGGGCCGGGGACACGGTCCTGTCCACCCTGGCCTGGACCCTGGCCGGCGGAGCGACCCCGGCCCAGGCCATTGAGGCGGCCAGCCACGCAGCCGCCGTGGTGGTGCGCAAAGTGGGCACGGCCACGGCCAATCCCGAAGAAATTCTGACGAGCTTCGGCGCCCATGGGTAAAGTCGTCACCCTCGAGCAACTGCTCCCCCAATTGAGCGGCCGGGTGGTTTTCACCAATGGTTGCTTCGATCTGCTTCATGTCGGCCATCTGCGCACCCTGCAGTGGGCCCGCCGGCAGGGCGATCTGCTGGTGGTGGGACTCAATTCCGACGCCAGTGTCCGCCACCTGAAGGGCCCCGGCCGGCCGATCACCGGCCAGCAAGACCGGGCCGAGCTACTGGCCGGCTTCGCTTGCGTGGATTTCGTGGTCATCTTTGAGGAAGCCGACCCGATGCGGCTGCTGGCCCAGATTCGTCCGGCCGTGCACGTCAAAGGCGGTGACTACCGGGCCGAGGATCTGCCCGAAGCTCAACTGGTGCGGAGCTGGGGCGGACAAGTGCTGGTGACGCCGCTGATCGAAGGGCGCTCCACCACCAAGATCGAGTCACAATTACGTGAAACTCCTCATCACCGCCAATAGCCCGGGCGAAGTCGCCTGGATCCGGCCGCTGGCCGAGCAAATCGCCGCACGCGGCTGGAGTTGCGATATCATCCTTTATCCTTGCACCTTCGCCACCGGCAAAGAAGCCGAAGTGCTGCGCGCCTATCCGGGAGTGGAGCGGGTCTGGCCCAAGCAGTCTTTGCTCTCCCTGTTCTGGAAGGAAGGGCGGCGCTATCCACCAGGCACGCCCCTGCTTCATCTGGGCGGCGACCTGATGTATACGGCTTTCTTTCAGCGCCGCTTCGGTTGGAAATGCTGGAGCTATCTTTGGGCCCGTCCCTGGTGGGATAGCGCCTTCATTGGTTACTTCAGCCGCAACTTCCAATCGACCGCCGGTCTGCGCAGGCGCCGCGTGGCCCCCGAAAAAATTCTCGAGGTTGGCGACCTGGTGGTCGATTCGGTCAACTTCCAGGTGCCCGAATTGCCGCTGATCGATCCCAACCTGATCACTTTTCTGCCAGGAAGCCGCGAGGAAGAAATCCGCCATGCCCTGCCGCTTTTTAGCCGGGCTGCGGAAATTTTGCGCGAAACTCGGCCGGAATTGCGTTTCCAGGCACTGCTCTCGCCTTTCCTCAGCCTGCCGCGACTGCGCCAGTTACTGGAACGACCGGTCGACCACCGCATGGATCACGCCGGCGGCCAACTGGTCGGAGACCGCTATTTAGGCAGAGATGGCCTGGAAGTCTCTATCATTCAGGAGAATTCCCTGCAACACGAAGCCCGTTCGGTGCTGGCTCTCTCTTTACCGGGCACCAAAACGGCCGAGGCGGCCAGCCTGGGAGTTCCATGTTTGACCATCGTGCCGCTGAACTGCCCGGAAGTTCTGCCGGTGCATGGGCTTTTAGGCTTACTCGACTGGCTGCCCGGAGGCTCGCATCTCAAAGGCCGACTGCTGCTGCGCCAAAAGCACCGGATAGGGTTGCTCGCCCAACCCAACCAGTTGCTCGGCAGGGCGGTCATGCCGGAATTGGTGGATGTTCTCACCGCCCGGGACATCGCCGCGCAAACGGCCGCTTTGTTGGATCGGCCCGAAGATCTGCAGGAAAAAAGCCTGCTTTTACGGCAGGCTTTTCAAGAACTGGCCGGAGCCAGTGACAGAATGCTCGAGGCGATCAGGTCCTCGTGTTCGCCCAGACAGACTCGTGGAGCTTGACTCCGGCGTTCCCTGAGGCCCAGGCCTCTTTCAACTTCTTCTCCGCCTCTTTCACCAGACGAGTCTGTTCCGCTCCCTCGGCAGCATAGGCCTCGCGCAGAGCCTGCGTGCTTTCGTAGCAGAGTCGGCAGCAACTGGCAATCTTGGCGTGAGACTTTTCCAGAACATCAGGCACCTGCTGGCCGTCAAACTGCTGGATAAACTCCAGCAGGGTGTTGCAGAAGGTGGTGGTATCCGTGTCAAAGTCCTCTTTGTGATCTTTGTACTCGCCCTTCTTGAATTTCTTGATCAGCTCGGCGTTCTGGCCGCACATTCCCCTGATTTGAAAACCAAAGCCGGTGCGCATACGCCGGCCATACTCCAGGTAGGCGGCTGAGTTTTTTTTGTAAGGAAAGGTCTTGTGATTGTGACCGGCCAGAGTGAGCGGCCGCCAGTGGATGAACTTGAAATACCCCCAGATGCTTCCACCAATCACGATGGCGATAAGGAGCAGACAGCCGGGAACGCTATCTCCTAAGCGTCGGCGACGCCGGCCCCAGGCTCCCTGAAGTTGACCGCCATGTGACATGGGCGCCCTCACTTTCCAATTTCCTCTGATGAACGGGTTATACCCTCGATGCAGGTATTGGGACACCTGCAAGCTTTTCCTCCTTTCTAAGGTGAGGGTTAGGCCGCCCCAGCCAGGGATAAGCTGCTCCGCAGTAGAAACGACGGAGCAAGGCCACGCGCCAGCTCATGCACGATTTAGACCATCTCCCTCCAGGTAGCCCCCGTCCGGCGCCCGCCTCCAGCTTGTCGCCTCGTTTCGCCGCGACTTATGAACGGGTCCAGCAGGGCGCGCTCACGCAGGAGAACCTGTATGCCTGCCTGGACCACCTGCTCCGTCTCTTCACCGGCATGAGCGCCGGTTTGGCCCGCAACCTGGACCCCGGCCGTCCAGAGATCGCCGCCCTGGCCTCGGGCCTGGACCGCCCCCTGCAATATGAGCGGCTGCTGCGTTTTTCCGTCAATCTGCTGCGCCATCTCGAGTCGCAGCCGACTCAGCAGGTCCTGCTGGACATTTTCTTCCCACACGCCACCCGTGAGGATCTGAGCGCACCTCTGCATACCATCTGGTTGCAGTTGAGTTCCGAGGCCAGCCCCTTGCCCCCGCTGTCCCGCTGGACGCCGGGCAGCCTCGATCAAGAAAGTTTGCTTCCCCGCTATCGCGAAGTGTTAGAATCGTGGGTTTCGGCCTGTCTGCCCGCCTTGCGGGCGGTGGAATGGCAGGTGGCCGTCAACTCCCGCACCGGCCGCGAGGAAATTCAAGGCTGGCAGTTGGGTGCGCGTCTGATTCCTTTGATGCCACCCTGCCCCTGGCGTCCGGAAGAATCGCCGGCCGCCTCGGCCGAAGCCGGCGAATGGAGCCCCCAGTGGTCGCGCAACGAATTCGACCGGGTGGTTCATCACCTGCAGCAGCGCTTTCCTCCGCTGGCCTCGCTACATCCCCCGGATTTCTTGCTGGCCCCCTTGCGCCACCAGGTGGCTCATCACCCCTCGGCCTATTTGTTGGTGGACGCTCCCGCCGGCACGGGCAAATCGCTCTCCCTGGCCGGATTGCAGCAGGCCCTGAGTCCCGATCTGGCGGTGCTCCACTTTTCGGTGCGCACTTGTTTCGGGGGCGACTTCCAAACACTGATCGAGGAAGTCGATGAAGGCATTCAGACCCGCCTGGACGCCCAGATCACCAGCATGGTTCCGCTTGGACCGCTGGTCATTCAGGAGCTGAATCGCCGTTACTCCCCCCTTTCACCGGCCGAAAAATTTCAGGCCTACCTCAGTCAGTTGGTGCTGCGCAACGGCCAGCGCTTTGTGCTGGCGCTGGATGGCCTGGACGAAGCCTTCGAAGGCTCCGACAGCAGTCTCTCGCTGGCTGATTTCTTGCCCGACCAGCTTCCCGACGGGGTTTTCTTGCTGTTGGCCTATCGCGGCGACGGTTGCTCGGCTAGACTGCAGCGGCGCCTCACCCAGTTGCTGGAGCGCGGCGCACTGTCGCTCGAATTCCCGCTCGACAAACCGGTCTACACCAGTTGGTGCCAGCGTATCATCACAGCCAGCTTCGTCACTCCGGAATACGCCGCTCGCCTGGTGGAGCAGGGCTACCCTCTCATGGAGGCACGGCTGCTGGGCCAGGGAGTGGAAGCCGGCCATTTGCCGCCGGGCAACTGGCCCGCCCAAGATGAAGTCCTGCTGGATTTAATCGCCAACCTGGAGCGGCGCTGGGGCGACCCCTGGTTGCGTCTGCTCATGGTCCTGGCCACTGCCTACAATCCGGTTCCTATCGATGAGCTCAGCGACCTGGGCTTCTCTCCTTCCATGGTCCAGGAATTGCTCTACGACGTGCCGGCCCTCTTCCTGGCCGAACGTCCGACGGCCAATACCGGCTGGCAGTTGCAGTTGGCCCATGAGAATCTGCGCTTGCATCTGCAAGAGCACTACAGCCATCGCTACAGCCAGACCTGCCAGCGCCTGGCGGCCCGGGCCGCCCACCAGTTGCTGCGGCGTCCCGCCTGGACCAGCCCGGACGCCGAAGCCCTGCACGGTGGCAGCTTTCGTCTGGACTGTCTGTACCGCTGGTTGCTGGATTCCCAAAACCAGGAGTTGACCGAATCGGTGGTCTCCAATAAGCCGCTGGGTCAGTTCCGCAACCAGGTTTGCGCCTATCTGGAGCAACATGGCCGCTTTCATCACAAGCTTTCCATTCTGCAGGGCCTGAAATCTTGCCTGGAAGTGGTCCTCGAGCAGCACGACTCGGTGGACCTGCGCGATGAACTGGCCTGGGCTTACAACAGTCGCGGTCTCACCTATCTGCACCTGGGCCAGTTCTCGCGCTGTCTGTCAGAGCTGGAGTTGGCCGAGCAGCAATTTCGCCTGCTGGTGGATCAGCGCCATCAGGTCCACTACCGTAGCGGCCTGGCTTCGGCTCTGAACCGGCGGAGCGAAGCGCTACGCGCCCTGGGCCAGGTGGGTGAGGCCTGGGAATGCGCCCACCAGTCGGTCGAACATCATCGCCAGTCGCTGGTCGAAGGCGGTCCTCAGCAGCCCCGCCTGGGTCTGGCCCGAGCCCTGGTGCAGCGAGCTCGCTGCGCCGCCGATCATAGCCTGTGGCCGCGCGCCCTTACCGATTTGCAAGAGGCCTTGAATTTGCTGGAACAGAGCACTCGCCAGGCACAAGGGCGCGGCAACCAGGGAGATGTGGCCACGCATTTCCATGAATGGGTCAAGGCCCTGATTGTGCGCGCCGAGGCCTACCGAGTGGTGAACGAAAACGACAACTCCCTGCTCGACCTCGATCAAGCCCTGTTGCTCACCCAGCATCTGGAGGAAGTGCAAGGAGTCGACTGGAGCAATACCAAGGCGCCCGAAGTCCAGATTCTCCAGGCTCGCGCCTATGAAGCGCTGCAGGGCTTCGAGGAAGCCCTGGACGCTTATGACGAAGCCATCCACGGCTACAGTCAGCAAGTCCGCCAGGGCCGTCTGGATTTGCGCCTGGCTCTGGCTGAGGCCTATCACGCGCGCGCTGATCTGCGGCGCAAACGCAACCGCGTGGATGAGTCCATCGAGGATTACACGCGCTCCCTGGCTTTTCAGGCGCAGTTGATCGAATGTGAGGAACAGAGCGATTTGCGTCCCTTCCGGGCCCAGACCTACCAGGGACGGGGAGATTGTCTGGGCTCGCTGGGCCGGCGCCGGGAGGCCCTGCAGGACTACGACAAGGCCATCGAGGACTTTCTCTACGGTCTGAACTCAGGTAAGCTCCAGCAGCCCGATTTGCGTCGGCTCTCCACGGTCTATTTCAACAGTGGCCAACTTTACTTGCAGTTGGGCGAAGCCAGTCAAGCGGCCGACCGGGCGGCCAGCTCCATTCGCCTGCTCGAAGACCGGTTAGGCGGTCCCGGAGAAGTGGTGGCCCAGGCTCACCTGCTGCAGGCCGAGGCGCTGCATCATCTGGGCGATCCGGTCACCGGCCTGGAAACGGCCAGCAAAGCCATTCAGGTGCTCAGCCTGCGCGTGCGCGGCGGGACGGGCAATCTAGATCGGCAGTTGGCCGATGCCCACCGTCTGCGGGCCGAACTGGCTCAGACCCAGGGAGACTTGAATCAGGCGCTCAAGGATTTCGGCCTGGCCTTCCACCTTTATGGCGCCGATGGCGGCGAGGAACCCGATCGCCTGCAGCAGGCCGAGGTTTTACGCCGCCGCGCCGCCCTGCAAATCAGTCAGAATGAAACCGATGCCGCCCTGGAGGATTTGCAGGCGGCCACCGATCTGCTCAGCGGCGATCCCGAAAAAGCCTGGGAAGAACGCCTCCAGTTACGCCGCCTGCGCGCTCATATTCTCAACAAGCAGGAGCGCTATCCCCTGGCCATTTCCGAATTGCTGGTGGCCCTCGACGATTTGCGTTCGCGCAAGGCGGAGGCCGCTTTGCGCCTGGAACTGCTGCTGGAACTGATGAGCAGCCAGGCCCATCTGCAACTCTGGCAAGACTTTACCATTCTTTACGCGGAATTCCTGAAAACTCGCGAGGAGGCCCCCCAGGTGCCGCTTTCCGAAGCGGTGGAGCGGCTCTTTGCTCAGATCGAGGGCGAGCGCAACGCACGTAGCGACGAATCGACTCGTCTGGCTCGGGCTGACGTGCTGGTAGCCCTGGCTCGCCTCTATGGACAACTGCAGCCGGAGGCCAGCGGTTCGGTGCAGGCTCGGGCGCTGTTTCAGCGCGGCAGTGAACGTCTCGCTTGCGGGCGCACCACCGAAGCTCTCGAGGATTTGTCGGAATCGATCGCTCAATTGCGCTCGTTAGAGAGTGAACCGGGCGAACTGCTGACCGAAGTCTATGCTCGGCGGGCCGAGGGCTTGCTGCGGGCCGGGCTGGCGCCGCGCGCCATGCGCGACCTGGACGAGGCCACCCGCCTGCTGGCCGAGCACCCGGGCCGCCCGGGACTGCTGGCTCAACTGGCCACCCAAAAGGCTCAGTTGCTCAGGGCCAACGGGCAAAACTCCCAGGTCGTGCAAGAACTGACCTATGTCCTGGCGATGGAAGAAATCCAACCGCTGGGAGCCGAGGTTTTGAGCTGGATGTATCTGGGCCGAGCGCTGGCTTACGACAAGCTGGGGCAGGCCGACCGGGCCTGCGCCGACTTCCGCGAGGCCGCCCAATTGCTCAGCCAGATTCCTCAGGAACGCACCGAGGTTTTGCAGGAGCGCCTGCGCTGCCGCTTGCGCTTGATGAGCCTGGAAGACCGCTCCAAGACAAGCTTCTTGCAGTATTGCGCGGAAGATTCGCTGACCAGTCTGGCGCGCTTGCGGGCCCTTTCGCCGGAAATGGCCGGGGAATGGGTGGTGGCCTGGGTGCATACCTGGCTGCAGCTGGAACCCAGCCTGCTGTCGTCGCGCCTGCTCTCGGACATGGCCGAAGAGTTGTCCCACTATCAGCCCGGCCCGCTCTGCCAGCCGCAGTGCGATCAGCTTTCCTCGTTGCTGGCCCATCTCGGCGGGTTGGTGGAGCAGCCGGGTCTGGGCGAGCGCCTGCTGGGCGCGGCCATCAACCTGGCCCTGCTGGGCGATCGCCGGCGCCTGACCTCCGCCCTGTTGGACGCGCTGGCGTTACTCTACCGGCTTTATCAGAGCAACCCCGAGCACGTTCCGGCCCTGGGCCTGGAACCGGCCATGCGCGCTCTGCACGATATCCAAACCCACAGCCCCCCCAGCGCCGAACTCGGTGTCCGCTGGAACAACCTCATGCGCCATTGGCTCAGTCTCAGCGACCACCAGCTGGCCGCCTGCGGTGTGGAACGCGCCAAGTTGCAAAGTCTGCGGCTCTGGTAGCGGGCAATCAGGGTTTTTTCCGTCTCATAAGCTAGACTCGCTTTTGTGATTACAGGTCCCGCTTTGCGTTTGCATGACCGCTTCGCCCGGCTGGCCGGGGCGCGCTGGACGACCTTGCAGGGCGTGGAACTTCCCCAGCAATCGGTCGGCCTCTCGGAAGACGATGCCTATTGGGAGGGAAAGCTCGAGCTGGCTCGGGACCCGGCCCGCGGTCACAAGATCGATCCGGCCACCATCGAAGAAGCGGCCGTAGCTGTGCACGCGGAGTCCAGTGGCGTGCTGCGCCAGGTGGAGCGGGAGAAGTCGGGCCATTCCGAATTTACTGACTGGCAGAGCCGGCGTTGGGACGTCAAGAGTCCCATTTCACCGCCCCTGGACAAAGAATTCTGGGTTTTCGACGTCAACCACGAAGCCGAAGTCGTCCAGCACGAAGTGCAGAGCGACGAGAACGTGCTGCTCAATCTGACCCGCTGCACCGCCCAGGATGCGGCCGCTTTGTGTCAGGCTTTACTGGAGCGGCTGCCGGATTGGCAAGCGCGTAAGGTCCTGGTCCTGGCCGCCACCGCGCCTGGAGTGAAACCGTAGAGTTCCATCAGCTCCGGTCCGGGACCGGAGGCCCCGAAGCGATCCAGACCCACCACCTCGTCGGCCCAGCGGTGCCAACCCAAGGAAGCGGCCGCTTCCACCGCCAATCTGGGTCCGCTGCCCAGCACTTCGGTTTGATACCTGGCCGTTTGCAGTTCGAACAGCTCCCAGCACGGCATGCTGACCACGCGTACCGGAAATTCCAACAATTCGGCCGCCGCCAGGCAAAGATGCACTTCCGAACCGGAGGCCAGCAGGGTCGGGCAACCGAAAGGACCGTCTCTGACGATGTAAGCTCCAAGGTCGACTCGGGTTTCGAGAGAAAGCAGCGGCAGGGTCTGACGGCTCAGTACCAGGCCGCAGGGACCGTCGCGGCGCTGCAGAGCCACTTCCCAGGCCTGCATCGTCTCTTGCGCGTCGGCCGGGCGCAGCACCCAGAAGTTGGGCAAGGCCCGCAGTGTGGCCAGTTGCTCCACCGGCTGGTGGGTCGGTCCATCCTCACCCAGAGCCAGGCTATCGTGAGTCCACACGCAGATCACCCCCAGGCCGGCCAGCGCGGCCAGGCGCAGCGAGGGTTTCATCTGATCCGAGAAAGCAAAGTAGGTGGAGCAGTAGGGAATCAGACCGCCATGTTGGGCCACGCCGTTGCAGAACGCGGCCATGGCGCCCTCACGCACTCCGAAGGCCAGCTGGCCGGATTGGGTATTGGTGGAACCGGCCAGATCGGCCGACCCTCCCACCAGTTGGGGCAGATTCAGATTTTGCAGTATTTTTCCGGAGGCCGCTCGGGTGGCGGTGGGGCCGGAAAAGGCAGGTCGTGGCCCGGGCCGAGGGGGACTATGAAAAGTGCTCCACAGGTCGCGCTGCGGATGGGCTTCCAGTCTTTCCCGCCAGATCGCCGCCAGGTTGCGTCCGGCCAGCTCCCGGCGCACTTCCTCCAGGGCGGCCGGGAGCTGATATAACTCCTCCGGATCCAGCCCCAGCAATTGCTTGGTGGCCCGGATTTCCTCATGCGAAAAAGCCGGGCTATGGGCCTGGCTGCGGCCCTGCATGGTGGGGGAGGGATAGCCGATGACGGTGCGCACGCGCACCAGGCTGGGCCGGGGATCGGACTGAGCCGCCCGCACCGCCTGCTCCAAACCGGCCCAGTCCTCGCCCCCGGCGCTGAGCACCTGCCAACCATAGGCCTGGTAGCGCGCCAGCACATCCTCCGTGAAAGAGCGGGAGCAGGGGCCGTCAATGGTCACGCCATTGTCGTCATAAAAGACGATCAGCCGGCGCAGCCCCAGGTGGCCGGCCAGCGAAGAGGCTTCCGCGCTGACTCCCTCCATCAGGTCGCCGTCGGAGCACAGCACATAGGTATAATGGTCGACCAGATCCGGACCGAATTCCTCGCCCAGGCGCTGCTCGGCCCAGGCCATTCCCACCGCCGCCGCCAGCCCCTGACCCAGGGGGCCGGTCGAAAAGTCCACCCCCGGTGTGACCCAGCTCTCGGGATGGCCCGGAGTTTTGCTGCCAGGCCGGCGGAACTGGCGCAAATCCTCCAGACTCAGGTCGAAGCCGCAAAGATGGAGTAACCCGTAGAGCAGCACGCAAGCATGGCCGTTGGACATGACCAGCCGATCGCGATCCGGCCACTGAGGAACCTTCGGATCGTAGCGCAAAATCTTGGAATAAAGCAGCCAACCCAGCGGAGCCAGAGCCATGGCCGTGCCGCTATGGCCGCTACCATTGTCCGCCTGGCGCGGCAAATCCAGCGAAAGTCCTCGCAGGCAGGCGATGGCCAGGCGATCGGTGTCGATCAAGTCTGCAGTTCCCCGCACCATTCCACCAGGCGCCGCAAAGATTCCAGCTGGGCTGGAGTGGCGGCCGCGAAAGTGGTGGAGGTGAGCAACTCGTCCAGCCGATCCTGCACCGCCTCCAAACCGGAAATAGCCTGCTCACTGAGCCGCCAGGCCTCTCCTTGAGCCTGCCAGGGACTGAAGAAGTTGCCATTCCAGAATTCCTCCACCGAAGTGGTGCAGGAACCCGGCGGCACGTCGCCTTCCAGCAACGGGAAGTGGTCGAAAAGTTGCGAGGCATGCAGCCAGTGGTTGCCCAGTTGCTGGTGGGCATCCACAAACTCGCGCAGTATCGCCGACTCGGCCGCTTCGCCGGCCAGGCGCAGCACCTGGTAACCGCGCTCGGCTCCCTCCAACCAGCGGCGCAATTCCTCGTGATGGTTGCGCGCAAAGCGGCTCACCGAGAAATTACCCAGGTGCTGCAGTCGTTCGCTCCACAGGCGCGAACTCAGCAGCACCGAGAGTCCGGCGCAGCGCACGATGTGCTCGCCCGGCACCGTTCCGTGCAGGGCGGCGTAGGCGCTGTCGTCGGCCAGGCACCAGTGGAACCCCAACGGCTGGAGCACCCGGCTCAATTCGTGGCCGTAGCCCAGTTGGGGAGGAGCGAAGCCGGCCGGACGCCACTCCGGATGCAGCAACTGCTGGAGCAGGCGCGAGTTGCGCCGCACCTGCCGGAAGGCCACGCTCTCCGGCACCAGCGGTAAGATGGCGTGATGTGAAGCCGTTCCGCACACTTCGACCTTGCCAAAATCGTAGAGCTCGCGCAGGGCCTGCAGACCGGCTTCCCAGCCCTGTTCCAGCCAGTGCTGCAACAACCAGCTGTTGATACTCAGCGTCAGAGCGGCCTGCGGCCATTTCAGCAGATCTTGCAGCAGCGGCAGATGATGCTGCTGATAAAGTTCTTGTAACCGCTGCGGCGGCGTCGTGACGGCCATCGAGAAATCGACAACCAGGGCCAGGTGAACCACGCCGGTCCCTTTGCAGCAAGAGCTAAAGACCCTGCACTCGAAGGGCAGCCCGTGATTCTCGTTTTCCATAAGCCTTACGGGGTGCTCAGCCAGTACAAGCCGGTGGCCGGCAAGCGCGGCTTGCTGGAGTTTCCGGCTTTGAGCGGGGGCAAAGCGGTGGGCCGCCTGGACGAAGACAGTGAGGGCCTGCTGATGATTTCCGACCAGGCCTGGGTGCAGACGCTGCTGACCCGGCCTGGCCAGATCGAGAAAACCTATCGCGCTCAGGTGGAGCGGATCCCCGATTCGGTGGCTTTGCAACGCCTGCGCCAGGGAGTGAGTTGCGGCGATTTTACGAGCGCGCCGGCCCGGGCCCGCTTGCTCCCCGACTTGCAAATGGCCGAGCGGGAGCCGCCCATTCGCCAGCGCCTCCGTGTGCCCACCAGCTGGCTGGAACTGCAGCTGCGCGAAGGCAAGAATCGCCAGGTTCGGCGCATGACCGCGGCCGTCGGCCACCCTACCTTGCGTTTAATCCGCGTAGGCATCGGGCCCATTCAACTGGGCGAGCTGGCCCCCGGCCAGTGCCGCCCGTTGACGCGCGCGGAACGAGACTGGCTCAACCAGGCTGGTAAGCAGCCGGCAAAGTGATGGCAAAAGTTGTGCCTGCACCCGGCTGGCTGGTCACGGTTACGCTGCCCCCCATGAGTTCGACAAAGCGCTTGACGATAGTCAGGCCCAGGCCGGTACCGCCGTATTTGCGCGTGGTCGACTCGTCGGCCTGAGCGAATTCGTCGAAAATTTTGGAGCACTGCTCCTCGCTCATGCCGATGCCGGTGTCGCTGACTTGGATGAGCACCGTTTGGCCGGCCACCTCGGCCCGCACTTCGATACTGCCGTCTTTGGTGAACTTGGCCGCGTTGCTGATCAGATTGAACAGGACCTGCTTGAGCTTGGTGCGGTCCTGTCTGATCTCGTCAGCCGACTGGTAGTCGCACACATAGGTGTTGTTTTTCTCGCGCACCAGCGGCACCACCACCTGCCCAACTTCCTGGAGCAAGTCGAAGAGCACGAAGTTCTCAGCGTCGACCGACATTTTGTCAGCCTCCAGCTTGGACAGGTCCAAAATGCTGTTGATCAAGGCCAGCAAATCTTTGCCCGAGCGGCGGATCACGCCCAGATCTTCAACCCATTGCTTACCCCCCTCGTGATCGCCCACTTCGGCGATGAGCATTTCGCTGTAGCCGATAATGGCGTTGAGCGGCGTGCGCAGTTCATGGGTCATGTTGGCCAGGAAGCGGCTCTTGGCTCGATAAGCCGCCAGCGCTTCGTCACGGGCCCCTTCCAGATCGAGCAAGGTGGTTTCCAAAGAGGCCGCCATCCGGTCAAAAGTATCGCCCAGGTCGCCGATTTCATCACCGCGGCGCAAGCGCACCCGTACCGAGCGCTCGCCCTCGGCCAGGGCGTGGGCGGCGCGGGTCAGGCGCCGCAGCGGTTTGAGCAAACGCTCCGCCACCAGGAAGCCGATGGTGGCGACCAGCAGAGAAAGGCCCAGGCTGACGCTCAGGGCCGAGCGTTCGGCCATTCCCTTAGGCCCGCTGATGATTTCCCGATTGATCTGAACCAGCACCATGAAATTGGTGCCGGGCACGGGTTGCCAGGCTCCAGCCACGCTGCGGCCGGCGTAGTCCTGATAGCCTTCGATCGAGTGGCCCGGTTCCTGAAAGCGATCCCCGCAAGGAACCGTCTGGCGGAAAGATTTTCGCTCTACTTTGCGATTGCAGGAGAGCATCCAACCGTCGTGAGTGACCAGAAAAACGTCGACGGGGACGTTGTTGGCTTCGGTCGGAAAAAGGTAATTGGCGTCGCTGACGGCCACGCGGCAGGCCAGCACTCCTTGAGAGTCGCCTTCGCCGCGCACGGCCGACATCAGCCACATGGTGGGAAAGCCGAGCGATAGTTCGGTCGATTCCATGTGTTCGGGCGCCGGGCGGGCGGCTGGATAGACACTGGTGTAAGCGGAGCCGCCCTGCTCCATCACCTTGACGACCTTGTCCACCTGATGACGTTCCACCGCTTGCGTGAAGCCGTCTCCGTTGTCGGTCAGCACCAACTTGCCGTCGCCACCGACCAGACAGACTTCGGTGAACCAGCGGGAACTTTCATCGCATAGATGGATGACTCGGTTGAGCCGGTAAAGAGAAAGAAAGTATTCGTCGGCGTCTTGTTTGCCCAGACTGGTAAGGCGGTTGATTTCCGCCAGGTGCTGAACCACGTCGGTGGAGCGGGCGACGGCCTCGGCCGTGGATTTTTGCTCGTTGAGCCAGAGTTCTACCTGGAAAGCCGAGGATTGGGCGACCGAGTCGAGCAGGTTCAAGGTGGAGGACTCTACTTGATTGCCCATGTTGAGATAGGACTGGAAGCCCATGAACAGAGTGGGAAACAGACAGGAGAAGAGCACCAGCAAGATTAGCTTGGTGGAAAACAGCAATCGGCGCGCCTGCTTCAAAAGCTGGCACCGAGAAAGGGTTCGGGGCGAAGGGGCAGCTCGGAACTCCACACTACTTTGGCCCGACCGGCCTGGAAGCGAGCGATGCGAATGGCCCGCCAACAATACAGGTTCTTGGGATCATAGCGGACCAGCCCGGCCGGCGTGTCCAGAATCAAAGCCCGCGTCGCCTGGCGCAAAGCGGCCGGCTCCGCTCGGCCGCAACGTAGCAGTGCCTGGGCAAAGGCTCGCACCTGCGAATAGGCGGTGGCGCAGGCATCGTCGACCACCCGTTCACTACCAAAACGTTTTCGGAAAGCCGCGCAGAAGCGCGCATTCTGGGGCGATCGCAGAGACATATAGTAGCCGGCGCAGCTGTAGTGACCGTCGGTCAATGAGCCCAGGCCGACGGCCTGCGATTCACTGAGGGACATCGACATGACCGGGGCCTTGCCGGCCGCCTGCTGGTATTGCTGAAAAAAAGCCCGCTGGCTGCTGCCGTTGATGGTATTGAGCACGACGTTGCAGCCGCTCTTTTGGATCTCGCCGATGATATCGGCGAAATCGTTAGCTCCCCTGCGGCGGTAACGTTCTCCCACTACCTGGCCGCCGTGTTGCGCCAGATACTGCCTGCACAGCTTGTTGGTGGCGCGAGGGTAGAGGTAGTCGGAACCCACCAGGAAGACTTTGGGAGGCCCCTCGCTGCTCAGATAGCGCAGGGCCGGAAAGAGCTGTTGATTGGCGGTCAAACCGGAATAAATGGCGGCCGGCGACTGCTCCAGACCTTCGAACTGAACCGGGTAGTAGAGCAAGCCCCCACGGGCTTCAAGAACTTTGAGAACGGCCTGGCGCGAATCGCTGGTCCAGCAACCGAAAAATACCCGCACTCCGTGGTGGTCCATTAATTCGGCCGCTTTTTCGGCGAACTCGGCCGGAGAAGACTCACCGTCCGCCACCACCGCTTCCAAGCGCAGGCGTCGCTCCGAAGCCAGTCCGATACCGCTTTCGTTGATTTCATCAATGGCCAGCAGGGTGGCTTCCTGCAGCGGTTTTTCGTTCTCGGCCATGGTGCCGGTGTTGGAAAACAAGACTCCCACCTTGATCACGTCTTGGGGCGCATCCTGGGAACGGGACCAGGCGCTCAAACACAGTATGCTCAAGCAGAGAACAACCAGGATTCGGCTCAGGCGCATGCTCGGCTCTTCTCTTGCCGAGGCCACCCTCCTCGGCCGACTGGCAAGAACTCTGCGCTGGGCGCAGAAAGGCGAGCGCATGACTGAGCCCAAGCTGCTGCTGGTAGACGATAACAAGGAAAATTTGACCTGGTTGGCCCGCCGCCTGCGGCGCGACGGCTTTCAGATTGTGCTGGCCGAAAGTGGTTCGATGGCTCTGGAGATCATGGACATGGAACCGGTCTCACTGGTGCTGCTGGACGTGCAGATGCCCGATATGGATGGCTTCCAGGTGCTGGAGGCGATCCGCAAGACCCACACCCAGAATGAGCTTCCGATTTTCATGGTGTCAGCCAATACCGACACCGCCTCCAAGGTGCAGGGCATGGAATTGGGCGCCAACGACTACATCCCCAAGCCCGTGGAATATGAGTTTCTACTGGCCAAGCTGAAGTCGCTCTTTAAAGGGCGCGAGTCCGGCAACCTCAATGCCGCCCCGAGCGCCGCGCGGGCCGTCTCCACTCTGGAAATTGGCGATCTGCTCCAGCATTACCGCCTGGTCAGCCTGTTGGGCGAGGGCGGCATGGGCAAAGTCTACCGGGCTACCGATGAGAGATTATTGCGGGACGTGGCCCTGAAGGTGATGAGCGGTGAGATGAAGCGCGAGTCTCAGTTGCGCTTTCTCACCGAAGCTCGGGCCGTGGCCCGGGTGGCTCATCCCAACGTCGTCACCATCTATGAAATCGGCGACTCCCCGGTTTCTTTCCTGGCTATGGAGCTGGTGGAAGGCCGAGAATTGGATGATTATACCGGAGGTAAAGCGCTGGCGCCCGCTGAGGCGGTGCGTCTGACCTTGCAAATCGCTGAAGCCCTGGCGGCCGTCCACGAACGGGGCATTCTGCATCGCGATCTCAAGCCGTCCAATATTATGGTCAGCTCTGATGGACGGGTCCGCGTTATGGACTTCGGACTGGCCAAAATCGCGGAACTCGACGAAAAGCTGACGCGCACCGGCGATGTCTGGGGCACTCCCCAGTTCATGTCGCCCGAACATTTTGATCCAGCCTTGGGTGAGGTCGATGCGCTCAGCGATCAGTTCGCCCTGGCCGGTCTGTTCTATCTCCTGTTGACGGGGTTTCCGCCTTTCCGCTCCACGGCCATGGCGGCCCTGATCTTCGAGATTATGTCGAAGAGTCCAAAAGATCCGGTCGAGCTCAATCCGCTGGTTCCCCGAGCGGTGGCCGACGTTTGTTTGAAAGGCCTGGCTAAGAAAAAGACGGACCGCTATGCCAGCGTGGCTGAAATGGCCCGAGCCCTACGTGGGCTGTAGGGCTTCCTGCTCGGAAAGGTTGTCGCAGCGCAGCGAGCCCTGCGCGTCAAAGCGGTAGACCCAACCGCTTTCGGGGCACTTCCAGGTACCATCCGGCTGCTCTTTCAGGCGAAACCCGTGGCGGCTCATCCAGCCCTTGCGCCGGGCCGGTACTCCCGCCATCAATGCGTAATCGGGCACATCGCCTTTGACCACCGCGCCGGCGGCCACAAAGGCGTAGCATCCCAGAGTGGCGCCGCAGACGATGGTACTGTTGGCTCCCAGGGTGGCGCCGCGGCGCACCAGGGTGCGCTGGTATTGCCCGCGGCGCACGATTTGCGAGCGCGGATTGATCACGTTGGTGAAGACGCAACTGGGCCCGCAGAAAACGTCGTCTTCCAACTCCACGCCCTCGTAGACGGAGACATTGTTTTGGATTTTGACATTGTTGCCGATGCGCACGCCCGGCGCCACCACCACGTTCTGGCCCAGGCTGCAGCGCTCGCCCAGCACCGCGCCCGGCATGATGTGGCAAAAGTGCCAGATGGTCGAGCCGGCTCCAATGTGAGCGCCCTCGTCGACGAAGGCGGAGGGGTGAATTTTCACCTTATCCATGGACTTTCCAGTCTCCCGATTTGCCGCCCGTCTTTTCCAGCAGGCGAATGGGACCGATGGTAATGCCTTTGTCCAGGCTTTTGAGCATATCGTAGAGGGTCAGGCAGGCCACCGACACGGAGGTCAAAGCCTCCATCTCCACTCCCGTTCGCTCGGTGCAGCGCACGGTGGCGGTGACTTCGATTTTCTCCGGAGGGTGGGGGATGATTTCCACGGCCACACCGGACAGTCTCAAGGGATGGCACAGGGGAATCAGCTCGCCGGTCTTTTTGGCGGCCGAGATGCCGGCCACGCGCGCCACCGCGGCGGCGTCTCCCTTGTCCAGCGAACCCTCGCGAAAGCGCCTCAGGGTCTCCTCGGTCATGCTCAGCCATCCTTGAGCGGTGGCCTGGCGCACGCTTTCGCCCTTGCTGGAAACATCCACCATATGGGCTTCTCCGCGCTCATTCCAGTGCTTCAAGTGGGACTCTCCCAGAGCACCTGTCCGGTCTGGCTGAAGTCGTAGTCGCTCAACTGCTGCGGTGCTTCGCTTTTGAAGCGGCTGGAGCGAATGACCTGCACCAGTCCGGCTACCGGGTAGCGGGCGAAGAAGCGCTTGGGAATGAGCAGATCCAGGCGTTCCTTGATGCAGGGCACGAAATCCAGTCTCAGGGTACGGGCGGCGGTGGAAATGCCTGGCCCGCAATCGACGGCCTGGCTGGAGACGGCCGCGGCCACGGCCATGTGGGTTTTGACTTCGCGCGGGAAGCCGCCCACTTTTTCTGGATTCAGGCCCAGTTTGCGCAAATGCCAGTCGAGCAGCACGCGGGTGCCGCTGCCCTTTTGCCGGTTGATAAATTTAAGGTCGGAGCGACCCAGGTCTTGCAGGCCCTCGATCTTCAAGGGATTGCCCGGGGCCACGATCAGACCCAGGTCGCGGCTGCACAGGTTCATCAGCACCATCGGCTCGGGCAGAGCGGCGCCCTCCAGGAAGGGCACGTTGTATTCCCCCGTCTCTTCATCGAAGAGATGGATGGCGGCGGCGTGGCAGAGGCCGGCTTTGATGGCCTGCAGTCCTTTCATGCCGCCGGTGGCGGCGGTGTGCAGGGTGAGTTCGGGGAAGCTGGCGCGCATCAGGCTGCGCAACAGGTCAAAGCAAATGTCATGGGTGCCCAGCACCAGCACGTTGTTGTGTAGCGAGCGCTGCGGGCTGAGCATGCGGACGGAAACGTTAGTGCGGGCCGGCAGTTCTTCGACGTCGGCGTTGACGCGAAAAAGCCCCGAGGCGCGCACCAGCGACATGAGAGTGGAGGCGCCGCCGACTTCGGGCACGGCTACCAACCGGTCGTCCACCCAGCCCATACGCACACGCACGAACTCTTCGCTGCCCGAGTAGTTGCGCTTGAAAGGCACGGCCAGAGTGGCCTGAGCCCGTGGCAGATCCTCTTGGGAGAGCGAGGGACCCAGCATCTGCTCGAGGACCGGACGGGCAAACGACTCAAAACCGGCGAAGACGCCGACCGGATGGAAGGGCAGCCCGATCAGCGGTTTGCCTCCGATCACGCCCAGCACCAGGCTTTGACAGGGGTTGAGGGCCACCCCGTGGAGGATGCGTTCGCCCAGATCGCAGACCAGCCGAGAGAGCAGGGCGGTTCCGTGGGATGGTCCAGCTACGGTTAGAATGAGGTCGGCCTTCTGAGCCGCTTCTTTCAGAGCCTGGCCGGCCTCCTCCAGTCGTTCGGGTGCGATAGTCAGAATTTCCGGAATGGCTCCCAGTTCTTGCACCAAGCCGGAAAGAGTCAGGCTGTTGGAATCGATCATCTGGCCGACTTGCGGTTTGCTGCCGGCCGGCACCAGGTGGTTGCCCAGCGAGAGGATGGCTACCGCCGGCTGCTGGTAGACGTCCAGTTTCTCTACTCCGGCCGCCGCCAGGGCACCGATATCGACCGGCTGGATACGATGGTCCTTGGGAATGACCACTTCGTTCTGCTGCACGTCTTCGCCGGCCGGCCGCACGTTGCGCCAGGGATTGGAAGGCTTGACCAGGATGACGGTGCCGCGATTGGTGGCTTCCAGTTCGGCCAGGGGCACAACCGCGTCGTAGCCTTCCGGCACCGGGCTGCCCATTTCCACGAAGGCGTTGCCCGAAGTGATGGAAAGTTCGACCGGGTGGTCGCGGGTGGCCGTGAAAGTCTCGGCCGAACGCACCAGCAGACCGTCAATGGCGGCTGAGTAGTAATGCGGCGAATCCATGGCGGCGGCCACCGAGCGACTGGTGATGCGCTTGAGCGCTTGAGCCAGGGGCACGTTCTCATGCTCGGGGCGGCGTAAAGCCTTGTGAAACTCCAGTTCCGAGAGGAAGCGGTCGAGTGCTTCTTCAGCCGGCCACTCTTGCAAACCCAGTTCGTTGGAGTCCATCACACTCTCAGCCATCGAGAACCTCCTTGAGGATGCGCATGACCTCGGCGGCGTTGGCTCGCCCCTTGCTCTGCTTCATCACCTGTCCCACCAGTTGGTTGAGGGCTTTTTCCTTGCCTGCCTTGTATTCACCCACCGGTCCCGGGTTGGCCTCCACCGTCTGCTGAACCATCTGCTTGAGCTCATCGCCGCCGCTGATCTGGGCCAGCCCCAGTTTTTCGATCCACTCGGCCGCCTGGCCGCCCTCGCCATAAAGCTTTTCCAGCACCTGACGAGCGCCCTGCCGATTGATTTTAGACTGAGACAACTGATTCAGCAGTTCGATCAGTCCTTCAGGAGTGAGCCTGCTTTCGCCCAGGTTGCCGAGACGGGCCACCTCGTTGGCCAGCCAGTTGCTCACCTCTTTGGCATCGGCTCCCAGGCTCAGGCACTGTTCGAAGAAATCCGAAAGGGTCCGGCTCTGCACCATCAAACCGGCGTCATAAGCGCTGAGACCGCCGTCTAGATAACGCTGGCTGCGCTGGCGCGGCAGTTCGGCCAGGTTTTTCTCGATCCGGGCCAGCCATTCCGGCGAGATCTCCAGCGGGGGCAGGTCGGGCTCGGGAAAGTAGCGGTAGTCGTGGGCGTCTTCCTTGCTGCGCATGGAGATGGTCAGCTTGCGCGCCTCGTCCCAACCACGGGTTTCCTGAATGACCTTACCGCCTTCGCTGACTACTTTGATCTGGCGCTGGATTTCATAGTCGACCGCGTCGCGCACCGACTTGAAGCTGTTCATGTTCTTGATCTCGGCCTTGGTGCCGAATTCTTGCTGGCCGACCGGGCGCACCGAGATGTTGGCGTCGCAGCGCATCGAACCTTCTTCCATGCGGCAGTCGCTGATGCCCAGCCAGACCAGGATCTCGCGCATTTTCTGCAGGTACGAGCTGGCTTCGTCGGCCGTCCGGATCTCCGGCTCGGAGACGATTTCCATGAGGGGAACGCCGGCGCGGTTGTAGTCCACCAGGCTGAGTTCGGAAGAAGCCAGGCGGTCGGGCACCAGTTCGCCCTGGGCGTTGCGTTTGAAGTGAATCGACTTGCCGGTGTCTTCTTCCAGATGGATGCGGGTGATGTTGATGACTTTCTCGGCCTCGCCCAGCTCGGAGATGACCAGGCGGCCGTGGGCGGCCAGTGGCTGGTCGTACTGGGAGGTCTGAAAGTCCTTGGGCATGTCGGGATAGAAGTAGTTCTTGCGGTCGAACTTGGACAGGGCGGGAACCTGGCATTGCAGCGCTTTGGCCGCCAGCAGGTGCAGTTCCACCGCCTTCTCGTTGACCACTGGAAGACTGCCGGGCAGGCCCAGGCAGATCGGGCAAACCAGCGAATTTGGCGGCGCCCCGAAGCGATTGGCGCACCCGCAAAACAGCTTGCTGTGGGTGGCTAACTCGACGTGGACTTCCAGACCAATGACGGCTTCGTACTGCACTGTTCTCCCTCCCGGGCGGTAAACTCGGGCCGAACTTCCCTCCCACCCAGACCATCCCTTCCGGGTCGGTCCGGTCAGGAGTCTATTCTATGACCTCATAGAGACCGTTGCGGCGCTTGGGGTCACGACCGGAGTCGCGAATCATCTGGCGTAAAGACTCTTCGGTCAGGCCGACCGGAGTTTCACAGCCGGCCATGTGGGTGATGCGCTCATCCACCACCGTGCCGTCGAAGTCATCCGCGCCAAAAAACTGGGCGCGGCGCGCGTTCTCCAGGCCGCTCATGATCCAGTAGGCCTTGATGTGGTCGAAATTGTCCAGCATCAGCCGGCCCAGGGCAGTCTGGCGCACGACTTCATCGCCGCTGCGCAGCGGCAGCTTCTTAAGCGGTGTATTGTCGGGATGAAAGCGGAGCGGAATGAAGGCCAGAAAGCCGCCGTGCTGATCTTGCAGGTCGCGCAGCTTGACCAAGTGCTCGATGCGCTCCTGATCGGTCTCAATATGCCCATAGAGCATGGTGGCGCTGGTACGGATGCCCAGTTTGTGGGCGATGCCGTGAATCTCGAGCCAGCGTTCGGGGCCCATCTTGTCGCGGTAGAGCTTCTGATGGATGCGCTCGGTCAACACTTCGGCCCCGCCGCCCGGCATGGACTGCAGGCCGTGTTCGCTCAGGTCGGACAGGACCCAGTCCACGCTCTTACCGGCCAGTTCGGCGAAGTAGTCGATTTCGACGGCCGTAAAAGCCTTCAGGTGGGCTTGCGGATAGTGTTCGCGCAGCGTGCTCAGCAGCTTGGGATAGTATTCGTAGGGGTAGTCCGGGTGCAGACCGCCCACGATGTGGATTTCCGGTTCCTGGACGTTCTTCATGATCGAGACGCGCTCGAGCATTTCGTCCATAGACATTTCATAGCCGCCTTCCTGACCGCGTTTGCGGGCAAAGGCGCAGAACATGCACGACAGGGTGCACAGGTTCGAGTAATTGAGATGCATATTGACAATGTAGGTGGTGCGTGCACCGTAGCGCCGCTCGCGCACTTTGTTGGCGAGCGCGCCGACCCATTCCAAATCGGGTTCTTGGTAGAGGGCCAGGCCCTCGGCGGCGCTCAGGCGTTGGCCCTGCTCCACCTTTTCTTCAATAATCCCCCGGAGTGGTGCTGCAATCGTATCCATAACAGCCCTCCTACCCAGACCGCGAAAATGGCAATCCTGGCGCCGGTGAGTTATGCTAACTTCATGATCGAGCCACTCTTGCTGACCGTCGCGGCCGTGACCGTCCCCTTTGGGCTCTACCTGGCTTTCGATCGCAAGAAAACCGATCAGCGTATCAAGAAGCGCATCAGTCGTCACGAGCGCACACGCCAGGCTTTGCAGCGCTTGAGCCAGCAGGAAGAACACTGGAGTCTTAATCATCTGCGTTTTGAGCTGCGCCAGAACTACCGCAGTATTCAGAAGTTACGTCTGGCCGGGGATTGGGACGGGTTGACCGCCCAGGTGGCCTTCGGCCCCATTCAGGAGTGGCGCGCCGAATGGGAGCGGCGCGCCAAGATCGGCCTGCGCTGGGTGCTCGACCCGCTGGAGATCGTGGACGTGCAGCCGGTCAATCTGCAGAATCGGCCCGGTTACGAGAAAGATTTCGTGACCGTGGAAATCGAGACGCGCCGGCGCGACTATGTGCAGGGTCCTGAGGGCTATTTTCAGGAGGGCTCGGGCGAGATAGGCGAGACTCCGGACCACATCGCCATCGAGCTCTATAAGGAATACTGGACCTTCAACCGGCGCGCCGACGGCTGGACGCTGGTGCGCACCGACCGCATGTTTCCCGAAAGCCTCGCTTTTATCGAGGACGAAGTCTAGGAGCGCGGCCGGAGTTCTAGCCCTCAGCGCTTGAAACTCCAGTCTCCCCAGCTGACTTCCAGAGTGTCTCCCAAAGCGTAATATTTTACCGCCTTGCGCTCGAGCTCGGCCAGCGGTTTGAATTTGGGCATTTCCTCCAGGCTGATCGGCCACTGCCCGGTTTCCGCCCGCTCCAGCAAGATGCCGCTCAACAGGTGCAAGAATGCCTGGTGCCTGCGCACCCTTTCGAATCGCTCGTGACAATCGGGAACGGGATGCAGGAAAGGGCTGCGCAGCACGCCATGGCGACCGCACACCCAGTCCCAATCGGGAGACTGGTCGCCGGGTAGACTCGCATAGGACTCACCCGAACGCACTCGCTCAAGTTGGGCGATGAAGTCGTTCTTGAAAAGACGGGCCTCGCGCGCCGCCAGGCCGGGAAACGCGAAAAGTCCGCCCGGAGAAGGCGTCTTCTCGGGAAAGTCCAGAATCGATCCTGCGTAAGCCTGGACGTAGTCCTGGGCCTGCCACTGGCTGCCGGCCAGCTCGCCCTGCAGCCTTTTGAGTTCCGGCTCTTTCATTTGGCCCGGCTTGAGCCCGTCCAAAGCCTCCTCGCGCAAGCGCAGGCAGCAGTCAAGCAGGGCCAGATTGTCCAGCCAGCTGCCCGGCAGGCCGGTAAAATGAATCAGGTCCAGGAGATCAGGCCGGGCCGCCAGCAGGGTGTCTATCTGACAGGGACCGGAAACGACGAAAACCTGGCTGTTCAGGCCTGAACTCAGCTCGCCCCGGGCCGGCTGGCCGCCTAAGACCGGACCGAGAACCGGGTCCTGGTAGGCGTTCGAACCGCCCGGCCGGGCAGCCAGGCGCTGGCGTTGGCGCTGGAGCTCCGCCTGAAAGACCGCCTCGTACTGCGAGGGCGGGTGGCTGACCCAGTAGGCGTAGCCGCCCACCAGCATCGCCAGCACCAGCCAGAGACGCTTCAGGGAACCACCAGGGCGCGGGCGTCGTCTCCCTGCAGTTGATGGATCAGATGCTGGCGGGTTTGATAGACGACCACCCGCAGATTGCGTTGGGGCAGCCGCAAAGCCGGGGGGAGCGCTTCCAGCGAGGGAGTCAGCAAAATGCTGGGCTTGTTCCAGGCCAGGGCGGCGCCCACTTCCACCCACATGCCGGAGGGTCGGGATTTCCCGTCGTAAAGGTAAAACACGCAGTTCTCGGCTTTTTTCAGGGCGGCCAGATCCTGGGCCAGCGCCTTGGCCGGACTGTCAAAATCGGCCGGCCGGGCCACGTTAAGAGCTTCGCAATAAGGAGCCCGGCGGCCGCCTACGCGCAGCAGGGCGTCGCGGATGGCCTGCAGGTGTAGCTGCGCTTCGCCGTACTCGAAATTGTTGAGGTTGGACATCAAGCTGCCGATAAAGCTGTCCACCGGCCTGTCCAGACTGGCCAGCGGAGCCTGGAGCGAGCGAAAGGCCACGTTTTGTTCCGAGGGGCCGGGAATGAGCACCTGACCGGGGCGCACCTTGTCGGCCTGGCGCAGGAAATAGGGGAGCTGTTCGCGGCCCATCACCAGATAGACGGAAGGCTTGTTCAGAGCCAGGGCGACGCCGGCCGCCAACAAACCGTCGTCGGCCTGAGGATGATCCAATTGCACCGCCAGCCATTGGCAGCCGGCCACCTGTTCCAGGGAAAAGCCTTCTTCGGCCTCCACGCCGTCCAGCCAGAAACGGTTATAAACTCCGTCGCGGGCTTCTTCGACCACCTGCCCCAGGCTGAGCGGCTCGGCTCCCACCCAGAGAGCCAGTAGCCAGACCCAGAGGACTACCAGTTGCGCCGGGCGCCCAGGTAACATCTGGAAAAATACTCGTCGCGCAGATCGCCGAAGGTGATGTAGCCGGCGCCCGAAGAGGCGTGCACAAACTGGTTGCGCCCCATATAGATGCCCACGTGGGAAGCGCCCGGGCAGTAGGTTTCAAAGAAAACCATGTCTCCCGGCTGCTCCTGGCCGCGCGGCACCACCTGGCCGACCTCGAACTGCAGGTCGGCCGTGCGCGGAATCGGCATGCCCCGGTCGCAATAGACTTTCTGGGTGAAGCCGGAGCAATCCATGCCGCTGGGGTCTTCGCCTCCCCAGACATAAGGCACACCCAGATATTTAAAGGATTCCTGGATCAAGCGCACCACCTTTTGACCGCGCGGCGAGAGCACGGCCAGCTTGTGGTCGTCGTCCTTTGAATCTTTCTTCTTGCTCACGCGCCGGGGCGGAGCGGCGCTGGGCACGGCCACGGTGCGACCGTCAGCGGTGATCATCACGTTTTGATGGGAAGGCAGGGCCAGCGGTTCGCTCTCTTCCACGGCACCGCGGCGAGGGACCACCACGTGTTCGAAGATATAGTCGACTTCTTCTTCACTCAGACCGAAGCTGCCGGAACGGGCCGGGCGTGGCGCCGAGGCCGGGGCGGCAGCGGTGGCCTTCACGGGAGCGGCCGAAGCCACCGATTCCGGGCTCGGCCGTAACCGCCCGGAGCGTGCCGCCAGCGTCCGGGCCGGTCGGGGAGCTTCCAGGCGGGGAGGGACAAAGATAACGGTGCCTTCTGGGGGAAACACCACGTTCTCCAGGGCGGGGTTCAAAGAACGCAACACGTCGGGACGAAGGCCACGGCTACTGGCGATGGTTTCCACGCTTTCGCCAGTGCGTACCTTATAAAACTCGTAGTCTTGCGTGTCGGTGGGGGCGGCCGCCGCCCAGAGTTGGACACCGAACAGCGCCATGACGAGAACACCGGCTTTCTTCATTGGCACCTCCATGGAAATCATTTCACCGCAGCCTTAACCGATACCCGCGTTCATACCCCCGTGAAGTGAAAATCTAACCAGGCGGGGCGGTCTTCATCAGCGTCACCAGCGACTCGTTGGTAGAGCGCAGCAAATCGGGAATTTTGCGGGCCAGGTCACCAAAGTGTTTGGCCAGTTCCTGGAAGAGCTCGGGCTGCTGGTTGCTGAGGCGAAAAAGCGGTTGCAGCATCAGCCAGCGACTCACCTTTTCCTCTATTTCCGGAGTGGCTTCCAGGTGCTTTTCCAGCTCGGTCACCAGGTAGCTGGCCCGAGTGCGATTACCGCGCTGATGGGCGGCCAGATTCTGGGCTTGCTGAGCCGCTTGCTTGGAGACCCCTTCGGGCAGGCACTGCATCAGGGCAAAGCCCAGCAACTGATTGCGTAGCTCTTGCATGAGCAGGTTGTGGGCGTCGGGCCCCTGCGCTCCCTGCCGCAGTTTGCCCTGAACTTCGTAAGTCTCCAGAATAGTCAGGTAGAGTTTCTTGCACTCCATCATGAAGAGGGTCGGATGGTTTTGGCACTCTTCTTTGAGCGCCGCACGCATCTGCGATAGAGCCGCATCGGCCGGTGACTTGGGCGGCACCGGCTGAGGAATAGGCGAGGAACCGAAAAACATAGGCCTCACTGTTCTCTTCTCCAGTTGTCCGCTCCCCCTGGGCGTGACAGGAATTGGGACGAGGCGAGGTGTAGCCCTGCTCTATGGGAATGTTAGAACAAGTGCAGGCTGACCTGACGGCCGCTATGAAGAGTCAGGAAAAGATTCGTTTGGCCTCTTTGCGAATGCTCAAGAGCGCGCTCAAGAACGCGCAGATCGAGGCCGGGACGCTCGACGACAACGCCGCTATGGCCGTGATCATGAAGCTTTGCAAACAGCGCAAAGAGTCGATCGAAGTTTTCGAAAAAAATAACCGCCAGGAACTGGCCGATCAAGAGAAGGCCGAACTGGCGGTTTTGGAAGAGTACCTTCCTAAGGGGCTCTCGGATGAGGAACTGGGATCCATTGTCGATGAGGTCATTGCCCAGCTCGGCGCCACCGATCCCAAGAAACAGGGCCCGGTGGTGGGAGCGGTTATGAAGAAGCTTGCCGGTAAGCCCGTCGACGGGAAGAAGGTAAACGAACTGGTTCGCTGTCGCTTGAGCGGTCCCGCATAGGCAGCTCATATAACGACAGGAGCTGGTCCTGCGAGAGCTGGCGCAGCATACTCGTAAAGGTGCCCACCTTGGGCTTGCGGATGCGGTGCACGTAGGTCATGAGTTGGCTCCTTGGTTCTGATTGAGGCTCAGTGGGCGCAAGGAACGCGGCGGTAGCACCTTGCGGCGGTTGGCGCCGATGGGAGCGCGAATGGCGTCCATCTGGCTCTTGTTGCGGCGAACTTCTTCGAAAGCTTGTTGAGCCTGTTCCTGGGCCGTCTTCATGGCCTGGTAATGCTGGACAATCACCTGGCGAGCCTGCTGTTTGACGCGCTCGAGTTCCTGGGATCCAGCCTGATTGGCCTGTTGCAAGGCGGCGATCTGCTCGTCGCGCTCGGCCAGCAGCGTGCGCAGTTCTTGCAATTCCAGGGTCTGGCGTTGAGCCAGGCCGGTGATGGCCTGGCGCTGGCCTTCCCAGTGCTGTTGTTCCGCTTCCAAGGTTTCCACGCGGAGCTTTGCCTCTTGCAGTTCCTGCAACTGTTTTTCCGCCTCGGTCAGCTGGACTTCGAGCTGGCGCTTTCTGGAGCCGGACTCGTTGGCCTCGCTGCTGGCGAGTTCGCAATCGCTTTGGAGGGTACGCATTTGACGTTGCAAGTTGATGTTCTCGAGACGAAGGCGTTTCATCGCGGAAAGAAGTCGGGAGTCGAGGGGCTGCTGGGGATTGGCGGTGCTCATTTACCCTCCTACGAAACTGGACTAGTAACTCTGTAGTCGTAGTTTAGTAGATAGCTACTAGTAACCCATGTGATCTAGATCACATGTTACAAAATTATTTTTCTTGAACCGCCGGAACGTCGGTCACGGTCTTCTCAAAAGACTGCTCGAGTTCGGCTACACGGGCCTGAGCTTCTCTGAGAAGCTCATGGGCCTTGGGCAATTGGGTGAAAACCTGATCTTGCAGGCTGGCCACCTGATGTTGTGAGTCTTCCAACGACACGCGGGTCTCGTCGAGCTCCCATTCCAGCTCATCTACTCGCTCCTTGAGCTTGCTGACGGTGGCCTGGAGCTCGGCGCGGGCGGCTTCGGCGTTGTTGTAGCTGGCCTCCCAGGCGCGGCACTGGCTGGCCAGCATCAGGCGCTGTTCCTGGAACTGTTTCAACATGCTGTTACGATGCTGCAGGGCCTGGCCGGCTTCACTCAGCTTGCTCTGGGCTTTGCGCAGCTTGTCCAGATACTGGGCCACCTGCTGGCGCAAACTTTCAATGATCTCTTCGCGCTCTTCGACTTCGCCTTCCAGCCAGTTGAGCTGGTCCTCGTTGGTTTCCAGAGCGAATTCGTGATCGGCCAGATCGCTCTGAGCCTCGCGCAAGCTGTTTTTGAGTTCCTTGATTTCGCGGCGGAAGATTTGCGCCTGGGCGTCAAAGCTGTTTTCCAGCTCGAGACGGTGTTGGGTCTCGCGCTCCCACAGCTTGTGGCGGCGTTTCAGTTCCTCGGCCAGACCCTCCAGTTTGTCCTTGCTGGCCTGGTGCAGCGTCTTCAGTTGGGCGTGCAGTTTTTGGGCAATTTCCGAGTTGTTGGGCTGCATTTGCTCGGAAAGGCGCAGAAACAGCTCGTCCCGCTCTCCTTGCAGAGCCACCAGCGTGGCCTGTAGTTCCGCCAGTTGTGCGTGGGTCTGGCGCTGCTGGTCCAGCATATCCTGTTCCAGTTGCTGCTGGCGTTCAGAAGCCTGGGAAAGCAGGCGGACCAGCTCCAGATTGCGCTCTTCGCCGGCCTGGCGGGCGACTTCGGCGGCCTGCAGCATGGCCTGAGTCTCGTCGAGACGCTTCAAATCGGGCTGCTGCTGAAGCAACTGGGCCAGACGGCGCCTTTCGGCCTGGGTGTTGTCCAGCTCCAACTGAACCTTGGCCAGCTTGCTTTTCAGCTCTTCTACCTCTTGACTCACGGGCCGAATGTCTGCGCGAAAAATAGCGAAGGATCCTGCTCCCCTACGGGGCAGGCAGGCGGGCGTCGCCTTCGATCCAGACGGCTCCGTCCGGGCCAATCTCTTTCTTCCAGATGGGTACGCGCGCTTTCAGGGCGTCGATCAGCCACTGGCCTTCGGCATAGGCCGCCCGCCGGTGGGGAGTGGCCACCGCCACCGCTACGCTGGCCTGGCCGGCCGCCACCGGCCCCAGACGATGCCAGACCGCCACCGCTGAAGGTTCTCCCAGCCGCGCCAGCGATTCTTCGGCCAGACCTTTGAGTTCCGCCAGGGCCATCGACTCATAGGCGCTGTAGTCAATCCGCTCGACCAGCTGGTCCTGAAACGAATCGCGCACGCAGCCGAGAAAGAGCAGCACGGCTCCGCAGTCAGGCCGGCGCACGGCCTCCAGCACCAGGTCGCTGAGGATGGGTTCATAGTCGAGGCGTACCCAGGGTCCGCCGCCCCCGCTGACCGGGGGAATCAGAGCGATCTCGGCGGCACCGCCTAAAATGAACTCTTCCGAAGCGACCATTTTCTGATCGACGGCCACGCGATAGCGGCCCCGCATGGCCTGCAGGGCCGGCACCCGCGCCTCCAGCGAATTCAGCAGCCGGTTCACCGTCCAGGACGGATCCAGTTCCAGAGATTCCTCACGGCAACCCATGGTCTCCGAGAGACTGGCAAAGTAGAGCAATCGGGCCACGTCAGGCCAGGGCGGCCGCGGCCGCGCCCACCAGATTGACTTCGTCGCCGCGAATGATGGCGAATTTGCGCTGGCTGAGTTTCTTGAAGGTGGCCTCGACCCGTTGGCGGTAGCCGGTGGCCTTCCAGAACAGCCCTCCCTCGGCTTGCACGGCCAGATTGCCTTCGTTCAGATGGTCGGCCACGGCCGACAGGCCGGCCGCCACCATGTCGGCGGAGCGGTCGAGCAACCAGCGGGCCGCCAGCGAGGCCGGCTCCTGACCGGGTTTGTCGGCCCATTCCACCACTTCTTTGGAGCTGGCTCCCTCGGGCAGGCGCAAGTGAGGGCACAGGCACTGCAATAGCTGGGGCAGATAGAACCCGGAGACGGCCTTTTCGTAACGCTGCTTGCCGGGGTTGTCGCTGATCGAGTCGACGGTCTCGTCGACCGCGTCCAGGTGCGGCGGGTGAAAATTTCCCGATTCCAGATTGACGGCGATCTGGCCCTCCCAGACTGGGGCACCCCCCGCCCTCATCATTTTGGCCACCTTAGGGGCCGGCAGAAAGGTGGCCATGTTGTTGCCGGTGCCCACGATCAGACCGATGTGCTGAGTATAGTCCGGGCCTGCGAAAATGGCTCCGCCCAGCAAGGCGGCCACGGTGTCGTTGAGTACTTTGACCACGCCCGGGCGTCCATAGGCGGCGCGCAAGCCCTGGCCCACCAGTTCTCCCACCACACCGGTGACCTTGATGCCCTTGGTCCAATAAAGCAGGCGGGCGTCGCCGTTGGACTCGACCTGGGCCGGATAGGAGAAACAATAGCCCAGCGGCAGCTCGGCCGGAGCGCCCAACTGGCGCAGCAGATCGGATTGGTAGCCGAAGAACTCGGGAGCGTGCACCGGCCGAGTGCGCCCGTCGGGCAGAATGCCGCTAAGAGGGCCCTTGACCACCTCGGCGGTCTTTCCCAGCCGAACCCAGGCTGCTCTCACATTGGTGCCGCCCGCGTCCACCACCAGCGCGTCACCGCTCAGGCCGGCCTGAGGCTGGGACAGATAGGCGGGCAGACAGGCCACTTGCTGCCCGTCGGCCGCCAGCCCTTCGCTGATGCGCTGGCGCAAGGCCGCGCGAATATCATTGAGTTGTTCTAGGCTGAGCTCTTGCACGCTTGTTCCAATCCTCCGGCCAACAGGGCCCATTGAGCCAGGCGCGGATAACCGCGCCGGTGCTGTTCCCGTCCGGCCAGAGCTTCTCTTTCCCAGATGCGGTCCAGGCCCTGCCAGGTTCTTAGCACAGCCAGCCGCCCGATTCGCGAGCGAGCTCCGTGGTGCAGGCTACTCTCCAGGCCCAGCCAGAGCGGGCGGAAGTCGTCCACGGCCAGCGTGCGAGCTTCCAGGGCCAGCGACAAGCGTGCCGCCAGACCGGCGCGGCCTTCCCGACCCGGCCTGCCCAGAGCTAACAGTTCTTCGTCGCTCACTCGCACATTCACAAGACCGGGACCTACGAAATCGGCCAGCTCGGGACGGGTGCTCTCACGCAGAAGGAAACCCAGCTCGTTCTCGAGCCGGCGCCGCAGTTCAGACAAACAATTGCACGCCGCAACGGCTGCGCAAGAAGGCATAGTCCACCGAACCGGGTTCGCCGACGGCCGTCCAGGTGCGCTCGCCGACCTGAACCGTGCCGCCCACCGGCAGCACGCCACCCTCGCGAATCATGGCCGGCGGCAGCCTTTCGAAGAGCAGGCGCAGGCTTTCCAGGTCCTTTTCCAAGCGCTCCTCTTCGCCTTTGCGGCTGGGCAGGCTGGCGGCCAGATCGGGCAGGCCGAACTGGCCCATACCCCAGGTGCGCAGCCAGAGCTTGCGTTCTTCGCCTTTTTCTTCGATTTCAGCCACGCCGTTGGTGAGGAAAAGGTAGCTCAGGTCGGGCGAAAGTTGCTCCGGCTCGGTGCTCATCAGCAGCCGGCGCGGGATCAGCAAGCGGGCCTCGGGTAGAGCTAACAGCGAGGCGCCCGCGTCCACCCAGCCCCAGGCCACCTGGCAAAGGGCCACAAAGCGCCCCCAGGGCGGCGTGTCGGCGGGAAATTTGGTCAGGAAAATCAGGCAGGCGGCCTGATGTTCCTCCAGATCCATTTTGCATTCATCGCTGGGATGGCCGGCCGAGACGGCGTTGAGCGCCTCTCCCGGAGCCACTCCCTGAGGATCAAAGACCAGGCGGAAGCTCCAGCCCTCACCTTCCAGGTCGCACCAGGTGCAGGGGCGGGGCCTTTCGATGGCGGTCCAGGGACCTGGTGTCAGGCCGGGGGTGCGGCTGGGAAGAGCGGCCAGATATTGGGCCATGCGGTGTTCCGCGTCAGGCAGCAGGACCACTGCGTGCAGGACGGCTCCGGCCGGCACCGGGCCCGAGTGGACGGCGTGAACGCCGTTGGCCATCGCCACTATTGTCCCGCCACGTCCAGCGTCACTTTGACACTGGTCTTCTTGCCCTGGCGCCAGATACCCAGCTCCACCGTGTCGCCGGGTTTGTGGACGGCGATCTGGCTGAGGAAATCGGTCAAACTGAGGACGGTTTTCTTATCGCACTGGACGATGGTGTCGCCCACCCGCATGCCGGCCTGATCGGCCGGGCTGCCGGGCACCAGCGAGCGCACCATGACGCCGCGCCGGGCCGGGATGTTGTGAGCCACGGAAAGTTCGGGACTGAGATTGTCGCCCACCACGCCCAGCCAGGGTTTGCCGCTGCTCACCGGGCGTTGCGCCACCAGCGCTTTGGCCACCGAGATGGCGTGGGTGATGGGGATGGCGAACCCCAGTCCCTGGGAGGGCCGGGTTCCGTTGGGGCCATTATAAATCAAGGTGTTGACTCCGATGACCTCGCCCGAGAGGTTGATCAGGGCACCGCCCGAGGAGCCGGGATTGATGGCCGCGTCCGTCTGAATCATGGAGGGATACTGGACCCGGCCGATTTTGATATCTCGGCTCAAGCCGCCCACGATTCCTCGGGTCACGGTGCCGGAGAAACCCAGCGGGTCGCCGATAGCCACCACCGACTGACCGAGTTCAATGCGGTCGGAGTTGCCGATGCGGGCCACCGGCAGACCGGTGGCTTCGATCTTGACCAGGGCCAGATCTTTGTCGGGAGCTTCTTTCCAGATGCGCCCGTTGTACTGCTTGCCGCCGGGAAGCCCGACGCGCACCACCTTGGCGCCCTCGACCACGTGGGAATTGGTGAGGATAAAGCCGTCGGTGCGCAGGATGATGCCGGAGCCGACGCCGGGTTTGGACGAATTGTTGCGGTAGACCCGCAGCGAAACCACCGAGCGCCGGCCAATTTTGATGGCCTGGATGCGATCGGACTCCTCATCCGCCCAGGTTAGCGCCGGAATCAAGCAAATCACCAGGCTAACCCAAATGAATTTCACTGGCGAACGCCCTCCACGGCCACGATGGTGGGAGCGACGCGCTGGCGGCGCGGCCGGGTGCGGAGAGTGTAGAGCACCAACTGGCCCAACTGGACCAGGTAGTTGCGAATTTCTTTGAAACCGAGCTTACTCTGGCCTTTTTCCCGATCTTGAAAGACGAAGGGAATTTCGCAGAAGGTCTTATAGCGCCCTCTGACCAGCAACTCCAGGCCGATCTTGAAGCCGATGGGGTTGAGTTTGACTCCGTCGATGACGGAACGGCGCAAGGCGACGAAACCTGAGGTTACGTCGCGCACCGGGCAGATAAAAGAACCCATCATCACGGCCACGCGAGAGATAATCTGGCGTTTGAGCGGCCAGTTCCCAAAACCGCCGCCGGGGATGTAACGGCTGCCCACGGCCACCTCGCAACCGCCCTGCTGAATGCTGGCCACCATGCTGGGCAAGACCGAGGGGTCATGGGACAGGTCGGCGTCGGTCACAGCCAGGATTTCGCCTTTGGCGATTTTCCAGCCGTCGATGACGGCCGAGGAGAGGCCGAGCTTGCCGGGACGCTGCAGCACCTGGATCGGGTAGTCCTTGGACAACTCGCGAGCCCGGTCGGCCGTGCCGTCGGGACTGTTGTCATCCACGATGACCAGTTCATAGGTCATCGAAGTTTGGCGAAATACCTTGGCAATGGCCACGCAGAGGTCTTCTAGAGACTGCGCTTCTTTGTAGGTGGGAACGCAGATCGAAATATCCACACTAGGGGTCACAGAGAGATTACCTTCCAGGCCGTCAGCAGAAAATCACAGATGTTGTCCATATCCGCGATGCAGCCTACTTTGAGATTTTGTTCGACTTTATACTCGTCGGCCGAGATCACGTCGACCATAACGCGCACACCTTGCTGCACCAGGACATCCAGATCATTGATCAAGGGAGAACCTTCGGCGGCCAGATGAACCGCCTCGTTCAACAAGATAAGAGCGCGGGGCTTGACCCGATTGTGCACCAGCGCCTGAATGAAAAACTTCATCAGACGTTGAGAAAGCTCGGGTTTCCCCTGGCCCAGTCCCTGGCTGTTGAGCACCAGAACGATGTTCTTCTGCTTGGCGGCCGATACCGATTTGGCCATCTGACCTTCTTCTTCGGTCTCGCCAAAATCGCCGCGGATCATCCGCAGGTAGTAGTTCAGGTCCTTTTCTGCAAAAACCGGTGGAACGGTGGGCTTCATCGAGCACTCCAGTCGTAGTGGGCAAGTCGGCCCTGGGGGTTCAACGGCCGTTCGGGGTATGCCTTCAGGGCAGGGTTTTTTCCGCCCCCAGCATGCGCCGAGCCCCTTGGAAGATGGCCGAATACTTCGGATGATCCACCTTCGTAATGTGAACTCCGCCCAGAGAGCCGGAGGCATGAATAAACTTCCCGTCCCACATATACATCCCCACGTGGGTGATTTCTTTAGCACTATCGCCAAAAAAGAGCAGGTCGCCGGGCTGCAGTTCGCTCAGCTTGACGGGAATGCCGACTTCGAATTGCTGGTCGGCGTCGCGCGGCAGAGTGATGCCATGGACGCGATAAGCGGTGTAGGTAAAGCCGGAACAGTCGATGCCTTTGTAGGTCATTCCGCCCCAGAGGTAGGGCGTGCCTTTGAGCTGAGCGGCCGTTTCCACGATTTCCCGGCCGTCCGTGACCGGAGCCTCGGGAGCCGGTTCAAAGTGTTTGGCCGGCGCATAAACCTGATCTTTCAAACCGGGCACCCAGAACGAGAGCCAACCTTCTTTTTGATAAGGACCCGCTAAAGCCAGCGCGGAGCCGAGTCCGGCCTTTTGCAACACCTTGGATTGGGGGTCGGGCCTGGCGCGCAGGGAGACTTCGGGGACGCTGACCACCACCTGGGCCGGACTGGCCTGAGGGGTTTCTTTGACCACGCTCTCTTTGCGCAACCAGCCCGGGTACCCCTGAGCGGTGCGGTATTGCGGCTTGACGTAGACCTTGAACCAGTCGCCGCGTTGTTCTAATAACTGCACTTCATCGCCCAACAGGCCCTGGGTCACCTGCTCGGCACTATCTTGGGGCGAACTGCGCACGTCGGCCACTTCAACCTTGATGAAGCTCTTGGGCGCCTGAGCCTGGGACGAGCCTGCGGGTTCGGCCCAGGCACAGGTCGCGGTCAGCAGGGCCAGTACAAAAAATTTCACGGCAATCGGTCTTTCGCGGGAATTTTCAAAGTATCGCCCGGGAAAATTTCGTTCCCGCGCAGTTTGTTATATTTGGCCAGAGCCCCCACCAACGAGGAACCGGATGGGCCGTAGTATTTTTCCGCGATCAGGGACAGGGTATCCCCCTCTTTGACCAGGTGTTCGCGAATTTCTTTCGAGCCTTCGGCGGGAGCCTGCCCCGCCTCGGGAGTGGCGCTGCCGCCGGGGGTGGGCTGGTTGATCTGCTCATCCAGTACCTGCAGGTCAACCAGATGCTTCTCCAGTTTCTCCAGGCGTTTGCTGATCGTGCTCACTTGCTGCGCCACTTTCACCAACGGGCCGGTAACCGGACTCAAATCCACCTTGGCCACCGGTGCCGAGCGCAGCAGGGTGGCCAGCAGATTGGCCACCAGCAGCCCGATGATCAGCAGGTCCACCGGGCGCACCGGTGGCCGGCGCTGGCCGCGCATGATCTTTTCCAGAGACCGTTCCAGATAACGTTCGCGCAGAGGTTCTTCGGCTCGGGCCGGAGCCGCCGGCTGGGAAGGCGGGGGAGCGCTTTCGCGTTCCTTGAGGGCGGCCGCTTCTTTACCGAAAATACGAAAACCGCGCACCCCGCTGAGCCGATTGTCCTGGCTGCGGTAAAAGTTGCGGTCGCGGCTGACCGGATCGACCACGTACATGACCTGCCAGGCCTCGGGGAAAAACGACTTGTGCACTTCTCGTTCTTCTTGGGAGAGGTCCAGGCCGGTGCCGGGATGGGTGTGATACCAGCCCACGATGACTTTGTTGGCGTAGCGGGTGCGAGCCACGCGCCGAGCGTGTTGCCAGACCCTGGGGGAAAAACGTCCTTCTCGTTCATCGGCCACTCCGATTTCGATGGCATCTTCGACTACGATGCAGTTGCCGCCCTGGCCACCTTCCTGGACCTGGCCGACCAGCAGGGCGGCCAGTTCGCGAGAGGTGTCACGCACCGCGTATTCATCCAGGGCGCGAAAAAGGTCGTAGCGCAGGTAAATGCGCAGACCGGGCTCCTCCGAGCCGACTTCAAAGAAGTCCGGAGGTTCCTCAAAAGAGATTTGCTGCTGGGCTTCTGCCGGCACTATGCTCCCTCACTCTTCCCACCGCGGGAATGCGAGATGGCGAGTTCGCTCTCCGCGTCAAACAGGTGGAATTGTTCTGCCTTAAAACCGAGCGTAACCGTATCGCCGGCCCGCACCGTGGAACGGCCGTCCACCCGGGCGGCCACCATGTCCTTGCCCACCGAGCAATACAGGTAGTTTTCCGAGCCCAGCGGCTCGATGACTTCCACACTGGCCTGCATGCTGAGAGCAGACGGGCTGTCGCTCAGGTCGGTGGGGCGCAGTCCCAAGACCAGCGCCTTGCCGTTGTGATTGCCCACTTCGGCGCGGCGATCTTCGGGTAACTGCAGGCGAAACCCGGAGGCGACCAGTTCGCCGTCTTGCAGGGTAACGGGAATGAAGTTCATGGAGGGAGTTCCGATGAATCCGGCCACGTAGAGGTTGGCCGGACGCTCATACAGGTTCAGCGGAGAATCGGCCTGTTGGATGATGCCGTCCTTCATAATCACGATGCGGTCGCCCAGCGTCATGGCCTCCACCTGGTCGTGGGTGACGTAGACGGTGGTGACACCCAGGCGCCGGTGCATCTTCTGCAGTTCCGCCCGCATCTGCACGCGCAACTTGGCGTCCAGGTTGGAAAGGGGCTCGTCCATCAGGTAAACCTGAGGCTTGCGCACGATGGCTCGGCCCATGGCCACACGCTGGCGTTGCCCACCCGAAAGCTCCTTGGGTTTACGCTGCAACAACTTGTCCAGTCCCAGCAACTCGGAGGCCTGTTTAACGGCCTTTTCAATCTCGTGATTGGGTAAGTTGCGCAGGCGCAGGCCGAAAGCCATGTTTTCGAAGACCGTCATGTGCGGATAGAGCGCGTAGCTCTGAAAAACCATGGCGATGTCGCGCTCTTTGGGAGAGACGTTGTTGACCACGCGGTCGCCGATGACGATTTCACCCGAAGTGGCCTCTTCCAAGCCGGCGATCATGCGCAGAGTGGTGGATTTTCCGCAGCCCGAAGGTCCTACCAGCACCACAAATTCGCCGTCTTTGATTTTCAGTTCGGCATTTTTGACGATGTGAACCTGTGAGGGGGTGCTGGAACTCTTCCAAAACTCCCACCAGGCTTTGGGGCTGGGTGTGCGGCCCTGATAGATTTTGTTGACCTGATGGAGGCGGACTTCAGCCATGGGGGCTGGATTCTCTCCTACCCATGGCATCCCTCCAGGCGCCAGGATTTAGGACGTCGGTGGGGGTGGGGGAGGGCCTCCGGCGACGGAGGGAGGCTTGATGATGGCTTCTTCCTCGGCTCCGTCGGGACGCACGGTGATTTCGCCATCGGCGATCTGGCGGTGCATGACATTGCCGCGCAGGCGTCCGGCCAGGGATTTGTTGTAGCGTTCCAGGGCATCGGCCTGGGCGGGGGTGATTTCCACGAATTCCACTCCCACCAGGTAGCCCTTGACCTCTTTGTTCTCGCGGCACCACACTACCCGGCCGCGCACTCTCATATTGTCCACGCTGGCCACGTCCGACTCGAGGATCAGATTGACCACCTGTCCTTGCTTCATGGCGCCGTGGCAGTTGAGGCGCACGCCGTGCTGAGAAATGTCCACGGTGACACAACTGAAGCCCGGCAGTTCCCGTCCCATCGTCTTCAAGCTGATGGGTAACCGGGGACTGCGCCGCGCCGCCATCCCCAGGTCAGGCCGCTCGGCGTAGCTGCGCAGCAAATCTTCCAGTTCTCCCAAGAACTCTTCCGACATGATCACGAAGCCCACGCAGATGTGCCCTTTGGCGCCGGAACTCGGCCGGGAAGTGACGATCCTCAGGTTGAGATCGACTTTCTTGGTTTTGCAGCCCGGCAAAACCAGACGTACTTTGCAGGCGGAGCCGGCTTTTTTGGCGCGGGCGCAGACAAAGGTAAGGAGTGCCTCGCGCATGTCCACGAACTTGACGATTTCGGGGCCGAGAAAACCAAACACGGGCTATGCAATTACCTGCCTTCCCGAGCAAGTCCTGTCCCGCTAGGAATATTGATCCGAAAGGAGTAGGCATGCCTCATCTCACAACTTTAGGAGTTTTCATGCCTGCAGAATTAAACGTCAAAGCCCCGGACTTCGAACTGCCCAACACCAAAGGCGAAACCGTCAAGCTGAGCGACAAGTTGGCCGCCGGCCCGGTGGTGCTGATCTTCTTCCCTCTCGCCTTCTCCGGCGTGTGCACCGAAGAGATGTGCGAGTTCCGCGATAACCTGTCCGAACTCAACAGTCTCAAGGCGCAGCTTTTCGCCATCAGCGTGGATAGCCGCTTCGCTCTGGCTGCCTTTGCCGAAAAGAATAACCTGGAATTTCCGCTGCTCTCGGATTTCAACAAAGAGGTCAGCAAGGCTTATGGCGCCCAATACGAGACTTTTCTCGGTCTGAACGGCGTGGCCAAGCGCTCCGCCTTCGTCATCGACAAGGAAGGCGTGATTCGCTACCGCTTCGTTTCCGAAGACGCCAAAGTGAAGCCAAATCTGAACGAGATCCGTGAAGCCCTGAAAAGTCTGTAGAGGGGATACTCATGAAAAAGGGGCTCCGCCGTGATGGCGAGCCCCTTTCTTGTGGCTAGTCCCGCGAAGCGGGATAGCCACTCACCAGGATGTGCTCTAAATTGCCCCACTAACAGAGCGCGGGAGTCGAAGCAGCTTGCTGCGAGCGACCGCATGGGCGGGGGGCAATTTAGAGCTTGCGGAGGAGTCTACTTACGCTGCGACCAGGCCTCGAGCAGGCCGGCTACGTCCCCGTCCAACTGGTCTAGTTGCACGGCGGCTTCCTCAACGTAGCTGTCAAAATTCATCTGCTTACCTCCGCCATCATAAACCCCGTCTAACAAGAATAGCCCATCGAGTTGGACAGAGCGTGACGAAAAAGCAACAACTTTGTGAACGTTAACCTGCTCTATTTTATTCCGGTATTACATCGACCCCGACCTGAATCTGCTGTCGGCCCCCTCCCAATACCACCCCGCGCACCGGCGCCACCTCTTGATAATCGCGGCCCCAGGCCAGCACCACGTGTCTTTCGTCGCATAAGCAATTATTGGTCGGGTCAAAATCGACCCAGCCCAAGCCGGGCAACCAGGCCGAAGCCCAGGCGTGCGAGGCGTCCGCTCCCACCAGCCGGGCCTGTCCAGCAGGCGGAGTGGTCAGGAGATAACCGCTCACGTAGCGGGCCGGCAATCCGAAGTGGCGCAGGCAACTGACCAGCACGTGGGCAAAATCCTGGCACACCCCCTGACGCTGCTTCATCACCTGGGCAATGGGCGTGGATACGACGGTCGAGCCGGGCAGGTAGCGGAAGTCCTGGTGAATGCGTCCGGTCAGTTGCAGAACCGCTTCCAGCGCGGTGGCTCCGGTGGAGAAGCTGGCGGCCGCGTAGTCTTTGCATTCCTGGCAGTCGGTCCAGGGGGTGGGATAGAGAAACTGATACAGTTCGGGATCGGTTAATTCCAGAGCGTTCCAGCTCAGGCCCGGATCGTTCTGAGCTGTTGGACCTGTAACCTCGACCAGGCTACGGCACACGATGGTCAACTTGCGATGCCGCTCTTCCAGGCTGAAGTAGCCGATCCAGTTGCCCAGGGCGTCGCGGCGCTTTTCCCAGTAGGTTGGGTTTGGTTCGATCCAGGTGTGGCTGCTCAGGCATTGCTGGAACGGGGTCGTGCGCGGCTGGCAGGTGAGCAGGCTGTGGGACAGGGAGACGTCTTCCGAGTAGAGATAGGTCGTCTGGTGGCGAACTTTATAGCGCATCCGAACCTCCCTGGAAACGAGGCGTCAGGTGGCTCAGATAAACCGAGCCCAGTCCTTGGGAAATGGCCGGCAGCAGCTGGCTGAGTTGCTGGAGCGGAGGCGCTTGGGGAGGACGCCAAAGTTGCAGCGGGGCGCGAACTCGCAGCAATGCTTCCTGGTGAGCCGGCAGCCCGACCCGGGAACGGGCGGGCAAGAGCCCGAAATGTTCCTCCAGGACACGTAACTGGAAGGCCAGGGAGCGGGGATGGGTGTCGTCGGCCAGTAGCAGGTCGAGCACGGGCATCCATTCCAGGCGGGGATAGCGGCGGCGGTAGGTGCGCCCGCTGTCGGTCACCTCCAGCAGCATGTCCAGCACGCCCCAACTCGGACTCTCCGTCCCCAGGGATTCCAGCAATTCGCAGGTCAGCAGGGCGCGTTCCAGGCGGCGCCCGATTTCCAGGAAGCGAAAACCATAGCCTCGGTAGAGGCTCTCGCGAGCGATGGCCACCAGTCCCCACAGAGGGATGCTCAATTCTTCCAAATAGCCGAGCAGGTGGCGACCTTCCAGGTGCTCGGAGAGCGGCTGGAGAGCGGCCAGAATGCGCGGCATATCGGCGCTGACGCGGTCGCGCAGAGCCGTTCCCAGTCTTTGCATGTGGGAAAGCAACGACTGCAACTGGTCCGGTTCCTGGCCGTTGACCCAGCTCACCAAGTCCGGTCCGAATTCCGCGCGACTGGCCAGCAGGCATTCCAGGTCGGCCCGGGCCTGGGAACCGCTGTCCACTGTTTGCCGGGCCAACAGCGTGCGGGCAAAGCGCAGCAGGTGTTCGCAACGCTCCAGGTAGCGTCCGAACCAGTAGAATTGTTCGGCGACTCGGCTGGGTACGTCTCCGCCTCCGCGGGATAGCTCCAGGTCCACCGGCGTGATCGGGGCAGCCGCGGCCGGTTCCGTTTCCTTTCGGGCCAGGCGCCAGAGGTCTTTGGCAAAAAGTTTGCCGCCCGGAGGGCGCATGCGCACCAGGCCGCCCGGGATGAGACGATAGCCAGTGGCCGTGGCCAGCAGAAAGCAGCGAACTACGCCCGAAAAATTTTCCAACTGGCCTTGGTACCAGCATGGGAAGCGACCGGGCCGGACATAGCGTTGGAAGACCCACTGCTCGGGCCGGCAAGATTTCCACCAGCGATCCTGATCGGTTGTTTCCATTTCGGGCAGCAGCAGGGGAGGGCCGCCTGCGAAGCGGCGGGCTACCCAATCGCGTCCCTCCGGTAGTGCCTGGCCCCAATGGGCCGGCAAGTCAGGTAGTAACAAAGGTTGGCCCAGCAGTGCCGGAGCCAGCTGTGCCAGACTCTGAGAGAGAGCGGGGGTCTCCAGCCAACCGCTACCCGGCGAATTGCATACCACCAGATTGCCGGCGCGTACCGTTTGGAGCATTCCCACCACGCCGTGCCAACCACTGCTGCCCAGTTCGAGTGGATCGCAATCACGGTCGGGAATGCGCCGTAGCAATAAATCGACGGGTTGCAGTCCTTCCAGCAGCTTAAGATAAAGCCGGCCCTTGCGCACCGTCAGATCCTCGCCTTCCACCAGGGCGCAACCTAAAAAGTTAGCCAGGCCGGCGTCGTCGGCCGAGCGTGCCGAGTCGGCCGCCGAGGTGAGCATGACGGTGCGCGCTTCGCCGGTGCGCTGGCCCAGCTCGCTGAGAGAGAAGCGCAGACTCTGATAGGCGGGGGCGAGGGGTTGCAGGAGTTGCTCCGAAAAGATTTCGTGGTAGGCGCGCGCCATCCAGCGCCGGTTGCTCAGCACCGAACCGAAACCGTGTGGGGTGCCCGCTCGGTCGCGCAAGACCCACCATTGGCCGGCCTCGTCGCGCACCAGATCGACGGCATAGAAAAGCAGCCGGCCCAATTCGGAGTCGAGCATGCCGTGGCAGGGCTGAAGCCAGGCCGGGTTGTTGTAGTAGAGCGCGGGATGCAGCCGGCCTTCGCGCAGCATTTGCTGTTGGCCGTAGGCGTCTTGCAGCAGCAGGTTGAGAAGCTGGGCTCGTTGGCTCAGGCCTGCTTCCAGTTGCGCCCAGTCGCTTTCGGCCAGCAGAGCCGGCACCGGATCCAGGCCCCAAAGCCGTTGCCCGATGTGGGGCTGGGCGTCCTTCATGCCCCGGGCGATCTCTTGCCAGCGCTGCTGAAGTTCGTCCAGTCCATAGCGCGAGAACTGTAGCTCCAGCCAGTCGGATTGCGGCAGTTTCAGCATTTACGGACTCGCACGCGAAACTCCGGTTGATTTTCGGCCCCGTCATGGCTGCCTCGTATGGGGGCCGTCTGTTCCGGCAGAGGGGAGCGGGCTACCGGCAGGTGCTGGTTGGAGACCAGCAGTCCGGCGGTGGGGTCCAGTCCCAGCCAGCCCGCGCCGGGCAAATAGACCTCGGTCCAGGCGTGGAGTTCGGCCGAGGCGTTATCCACCTGCAGCCAGTAGCCCGAAACGAAACGGCTGGGATAGCCCAGGCGGCGCAGTCCCAAGGCCAGCAGCCAGGCCGTGTCCCGGCAGGAGCCGCGACCTCTGTGCAAGGTTTCGGAGAGGCTCTGGATGCCGGGTTGTTGGCGGGCTTCATAGCCGATGTTTTCGTTCACCCAGCGGTTCAGTTCCAGCATGAGCGAAACGCTGAGACCCTCGTAGTTCAGCCACCCTTCCACCCAAGCGGCGTCTTGGGACAGTTCGAGATAGGGGGCCAGGCTGTGCCGCAGTTCCGGGTCCAGCTCAATGGGAAAATTGACCGCCGTGGATTCGACCGCGAAACCAAACGGGTTGACCGGCAGGGGATGAAAGCGAAACTGATTGGTGATCGTCAACTGCCTGACCGGCCGGGCGAACCAGGCTTGAAAGACCCGGTTGTTCCACAGATCCAGGCGCCACTGAGCGATGCTGGGGGTAGGCCAGACACGTAGACGGTAGTGGCTGAGTTCGCCCGCCAGCGGACCGCCGGGGCGCAGGCGGATTTCGTGCGGACCCAGCGCCACGGCCCTGTCGAAGCGGTAGCGAGTGGTATGGAGCAGGCTCCAGTCGTTCACCCAAGCGGCGTTCTGAATGGAGGCGTGCTCAACCTGCAGGTAGACATTGATGTCTACAGAAATGTCTACTGGAGATATGTCGACCGTTCGGATTGACCCCAAGGTGCACAAGATACTGCGAAACCTGGCCCAGGAGTCCGGAGAGAGTATGCAGTCGATTCTTGCTCAGGCGATTGAGCGGGAGCGCCGCCGCCGTTTCCTGGAAGGCGTTAACGCAGCTTATGGCTGTCTGAGCGAGGAAGAGCGCGATGAGTTGCGCCTTGAGCACGCGGCCTGGGATTGCACCCTGGGCGACGGTCTTCGTGACGAGAATTGAACGTGGGGAAGTGTGGATGACTGCCCTGGACTCGGTCAGAGGCCACGAACAGGCCGGCACTCGTCCCGTTCTGGTGATGTCGGAGACTGTGTATAATCAGGGGCCGGCCGGCTTGATATACGGTCTTCCGATGACATCCAGGCTGCGAAAGTTGCCTCATCACGTTCGCCTGGAACCGCCGGAAGGGGGCCTGACGGTGGCATCCAGTCTCCTTTGTGATGGTCTCCGTTCGCTTTCCAAGCAGCGGTTCATTCGCAGGTTGGGCGTGGTCAGTCCAAAGACGATGAATCAAGTGGAGGAGATACTCAAGGTTTTATTGGGTCTGCCTTAGTGGCCCCCGGCGCAACGGAATTACGCCGGGGGCCACTTGGTTGGAGGAAAAGTAAAAAGCCTCCGATTTCTCAGAGGCTTTTTGCTTTTTACAGGGTGTCTTAGATGCCCATCACCTGGACGATGATCTCGCGGGTGCGGGGCCGGTCCAGTTCCAGGATGAAGACGCGCTGCCAGCGGCCCAGAGCCAGGTGGCCGTCCATCACCGGAAGATGAACCGAGCAGCCGATGAACAGATGCTGACAGTGGGCGTGGCCGTTGGCGCACTCGTCGTCGCACATGTTGACCGTGCGGATATCAAAGTTATTGTGATGATAATCCTCAGCGGGCGAAGCCAGTTGCTCTAGCTTCTTGTACATGTCCTGAATCAACAGGGGCTCGTGCTCCTGAATGACGATGCCGCAAGTGGTGTGACGCGAGTAGACAAAGATATTGCCTTCTTTGACGCCGGTCTTGCTGAGCAATTCCTGGACTGTTTCCGTAATGTCGATGAACTCGGGACCGCGGCGGGTCTCGACGACCATTTTGGACACGTAAACTCCGGGCGTACCTTGGGCGCGAAGTTCGGGATCGTTGATCACCGCGATCGGGCTTTTGCCGTTACCGTTGCTGTGACCGTTCCCGTTCGTGTACTTGGTCGTTTCGGTTAAGAAATTGGCCTCCACTAAATACCTCCAGATGCCTCTCCGGCCAAGGCGATGGGCCCGGCCTTCGGCGGTTGACATGAGAATCCTTCCCTATTTTTGGCGAAAAAAATTCACCAAAGCGGCTGAGGATCCAAGACTCTCCTGCCTTCTAGAGCACCTTGCCCGACCGTCTCAGGTCGAGCGGGTTACCGATGTTACCGGGCTATAGAGGCCAAGACTCGGACATGGTGCTCAAAACTTGGACATCATAAACACTTTAATTGAACTTTGCAAGGTAAAGTGAGCATATTTTTTGTTGAAGATTTTTCTTGGACAAGAGGGGGTCTCAGGGGGAGACGCAGTCCCCTTTGGATCTAGATCTAGGAAAGGCAAAGCTCCCGGGCCGGCTCGCGCAGATTGTAGCGCGAGGCCATGCTGGCGCCGTAGGCCCCCGCGTTGTCGATTAGAAGCACGTCTCCTACCTCGGTGACGGGCATCCAGCGGTCGTGGCCGAGCACATCCCCGCTTTCACAGATGGGTCCGACCACATCCACCTTCCAGGCCGGAGCTTCCTGCAGGCGGCTCAGGTTGACGATAGGGTGGTAGGCACCGTAAAGAGCCGGACGAATCAGGCTGTTCATACCGATTTCCAGACCCAGGTAACGCTTTTCGCCCTTCTGCTTGATCTGCGTGACACGGGCCAGTAGAACCCCGGCTTCGGCCACCAGGTAGCGGCCTGGCTCCAGCCAGAGCTGCCGGCCTGGGTGCAGGGCCAGGAAAGCTTCCAGCGATTGATGCAGCCGGTCAAAATCCAGCCTCTGCTTGCCCGGGCGATCGGGAATGCCCAGGCCGCCGCCCAGGTTGAGCACGCGTGCTTCCGGAAAATTCTCTTCGGCGGCCCGGTAGAGAAATTGGGCCGTGCGCACCCAGTGTTCCGCATCCGTGATGCCGCTGCCGGCGTGGCTGTGCAGCCCCAACACGGTCAGCTGATGCTCTTTGAGCAGGCTTTTCAGTTCCGGCCACTGATCCGAGCTGATGCCGAATTTCGAGCTATCGCCAGCCGTGCGCACGTGTTTGTGATGGCCCGAGCCGGTGCCGATGTCCAGACGCAAAAGGACTTCCCGGCCGCGGAAGACGTCCGGCCAGAGGCGCAGCGCCTCGAGGTTGTCCAGGGTGACCCAGCAGCCCTGGCCAAAGGCCAGTTCGTACTCGCTGGGGCCCACGTAATTGGGAGTGAAAAGACGCCGTGGGCCGGCGCAGGCGGCCCGCTCCAGTTCGCCCGGCGAGACGCATTCCAGGCCAAAGCCCAGGTCCACCAGTTTTTGCAAGATCTGCGGCTCCGGGTTGGCCTTCAGAGCGTAGAGTGAGTTCTCCACCGCGCTCAGGCGCATCACTTCGCGGGCCCGCACCTCCACGCTGGGTAGATGATAAACATAGGCCGGGCCGTCCTGAGCCACTTGCAGCAGGCGCTCGCGCTCGTCCATCCACCAGCTGTGGGCGGCCGCCACCCGGCGCTGCAGGGCGCCGCTTTCCAACTGCTGGTAGGTGGGTCCGAAGACTTCGGACTCCTGGCCTCCGCCGAAAAGTAGCGCGTGCAACGGGATGAGCAGGCGTTCAGCCTGATCTTCGTGAACCACCAGGCTGAGGCTGACGTCGCTGGAGGCCTGGCTGACCAGGTGGATGGGATGCTCGTCGAAGAGTTCGAAGGCGGCTCCGAGCTGCGGCAGCATTTGGCGGATTTTGTTGCCCAGAAAGTGGATGGAGGCGCAGTCTTGCAGGCAATCCACCTGGCAGTCGAGTTTGCTTTCCAGCAGCAACTGTTGCTGGCCGGTCATCGATTGTCCCGGGTCCAGAGTCATGGTTACGCTGGTCTGCGAAGTGGCCAGCAGGTCCACCGACAGCCCCATTTCCACCAGATAGAAAAAAGCGCGTGACAGAAAGCCCGGCCGGCGCCACATTTGCGAGCTTTGCAGGGTGATCAGCTGCACTCCTGAGGCAGAGGCCAGCGAGATGACCGCGCTCGCTCCCGGTGCCTGAGGCAGCACCCGGCTGGCCGGCCAATCGGGCTTTTGCAGCCAGCCGATTTCGGCCACCAGATCGCAGCCGGCCAGGGTTTCCAGCACGGCCGAATCCAGATCCAATCCGCGCAGGCGAATCAGTTCTTGGGCGCATAACGAGTCCAGTTCGCGTAGCAAGCGGGCCTGGGGAACGTGACGCGGATCGGCCGAGAAGAAAGCCGGCCGATCCAACCAGAACTTGCACAGGTCGGGCTTCCAGGCGGCCGCCAGAACGGGGAGCAGAGGTTCTCCCTCGGCGTTGTGATCGGAGGTGACCCAGCGTGCCGCTCCAGGCGGCACTCCCAGGCGCAGCTCCTGGCTGGGCAGGTAGGTCACCGACCATTGTCCGGCCAACTGGCGGGCCCTCTGTTGGCGCGCCCAGGCCGTCAAGCGGGCGAGAAAATCCGCCGGAACCTGCTCGAGCCAATCGACGGCCTGGAACCACTTCTGCGGAGTTTCGTCGGCCTGGGCCTGCAGACTCTCCAGCAACTGTGCTCGAGCGCTTGAGGCCTGAGGCTGGCAGGCCTGCGCCAACAGTTGATGATGATGAGCGCTGAGCCCGACCAGGATGCCCTGGTTTTCAGAGCAGGGCGGCAGGACGCACTGAGTGGCCTGGGGAGCGAGATGAATCAGTTGCATCGGGCCCGATTTGCTTTCGACCGGCTTTGAACCTCTACGAGGAGGAGGGTCCTGGTTTAGAAGCTTGACATCAAGACATCATCTTGTTAAGTTTTGATACATGAGAACCACTCTGACCATCGATGATGACGTGGCTATCCTGTTGGAGAGGATCCGAGGTGAAAGGGGACTTCCCTTTAAAGAGGTGGTCAACTTGGCCCTGAGACTGGGGTTGGCCCAGTTGGAGCGAAAGCAGGAGCCTCGCTCCTACCGCGCTTATACCCAGTCGGTTTCAGGGGGGAAGTGCCTGATCCCCCTGGAGAGCATTTCCCAAGCTCTGGCGATCGCTGAGGGCGAGGACTATCGTTGATTCTGATTGACGCCAATCTCCTGGTCTATGCGCACATCGCCGAAATGAACCAACATCAGCGAGCCCATACCTGGCTCAACGATCGGTTCAATGACGCCCCTCCGGTGGGGCTCCCCTGGACATCCTTGCTGGCCTTCTTGAGGGTGGTGACGAATCCCAGGATTCTGCAGCAGCCCCGCACTGTGGAGCAGGCCTGGGCTCAGGTTGAGGCCTGGCTGGAGGCGCCGAATAGCTGGATTCCGGGGCCAACCCATAACCATCAAGCTCTCCTTGGCCGCTACCTGGCTGCAGGGAGAGGGGGAAATGCAGTCCCGGATGCTCACCTGGCAGCTTTAGCGACAGAGCACGGGCTGATTTTGCAAAGCGCCGATCGCGGCTTTGCTCGATTTCCCGGCCTGCGCTGGGAAAATCCGCTGGATTCTTGATCTCAGGTGTCAGCGCCGGACTCTGGGGGGGTCCCAGGGGAAGACGCCTTGAACGCGGAGGGCATGGCTTACCGTAGTATGTCCGGGGTGGTGGCCGACCTGCGGCGCACCAATCAATTGCTGGTCTTTGAGGAACCGATTCGGGCCGAGTTGGAAATGGCCGCGGTGCTGCGCTATGTCTACGACCAGGGCGGGCCGGCCGTGCTTTTTCCACGGGTGCGCGACTGCCGCTTTCCCGTGGTGGGAAACCTTTATGGATCGCCGCAACGGGCCCGTTACTTGCTGCGTCACGGTCTCCAGCGAGTGGAGAAAGCCATGCGCCTCAAGGCCGACCCGGCGGCTATGCTACGCCAGCCCTGGCGTTACTGGGACCTGCCTCTCAGCCTGCCGCATTTGCTGCCGCGCCGGCGCCGGAGCGGGCCGATTCTGCAGCACAAGACGAGCCTGGCCAGCCTGCCGCGCTTCATCAGCTGGCCTCAGGACGGCGGTCCTTTCGTCACTCTGCCGGCCGTCTACAGCGAAGATCCGCTCCAGCCGGGCTGGATGCACGGTAACCTGGGCATGTATCGGGTGCAATTGGCCGGCAACGATTACCTGCCGGAACGCGAAGCCGGCCTGCATTACCAGATTCATCGCGGCATCGGCATTCATCATCAGACCGCCGCCGCCCGCTCTCAGCGACTCTACGTCAACGTTTTCGTGGGCGGGCCTCCGGCGCTGGCCTGGTCGGCGGTGATGCCCCTGCCCGAAACCATTCCGGAGCTGGTTTTTGCCGGGGCTCTGGCGGGCGCGCCGGTGACTCTCTGCCCCTGCCCGGAGAGCCCGCTGGCGCTGGCGGCCGAGGCCGATTTTGCTATCGTGGGCTGGATTGACCCGGAGTTGACCAAGCCCGAAGGTCCCTTTGGAGATCATCTGGGCTACTACAGCCTGGCTCATCCCTTTCCCGTCCTGCATGTGGAAGCGGTCTACCATCGCAGCGACGCCATCTGGCCGGTCACTACCGTAGGCCGGCCGCCTCAAGAAGACACTACTTTCGGCAAACTGATCCATCAAATGACCGACCCGGTTTTGCCCACCGTCCTGCCTGGGGTCAAGCAGGTGCACGCGGTCGACGCGGCCGGAGTGCATCCTTTGCTGTTGGCGGTGGCCAGCGAACGCTACACCCCCTTTCAAAAACGGCGGCGCCCCCAAGAGCTGCTGACCTGCGCCAATGCTATCCTGGGCCAGGGGCAGTTATCGCTGGCCAAGTACCTCTGGCTGGCCGCCCAGGAGGACGACGCGCGTCTGGATTGCTGCGATATCAGGCATTTCTTCCAGCACATGCTCGAGCGGGTGGATTGGCGGCGTGACCTGCATTTTCACACCCAGACGACCATCGATACACTGGACTATTCGGGCGGCCAGCTCAATCAGGGGTCTAAACTGGTGATCGCGGCCGTCGGGGAGCCGCTGCGCCAACTAACCAGTACCTGCCAAGGTGAGTTTCGCCTGCCTCCCGGTTTCTCGGAGCCACGCTGCTGTCTACCGGGCGTGCTGGCCATCCAGGGACCCGCTTTTGCGTTCGATGCGGAACGCGGAGCTGATCCGAGCCTTCAGCCGCTGGAGGGGCTGCCTCTCGACCACCCGCTGTGCGCCTTTCCCCTTTGGGTTGTCTGCCAGGACAGCCGGTTCGCGGCCCGCAGCCTGAACAATTTTCTCTGGACGACCTTCACTCGCTCCAATCCGGCCGCCGACGTGTATGGAGTGTCACCTTCCACCTACCAGCGCCACTGGGGCTGCCGGGGGCCGCTGATCATCGACGCCCGCCCCAAGCCTCATCACGCTCCCGCCCTGGAAGAAAGCCCGCAAATCCTGGAACTGCTCGGGACCTGGCGGAAGCCGGGGGGACCCTTGGCGGATCTTCACAAGTTTTCGAGGGGTTCCTGAGGGGAATCAGAACTCTTCAAATGATGCAGTCCACCGCCACCCACATTCCCTTTCACAAGCCCTTTTGCGCCCCCCAAGCCGAAAGAACCATCCAATCGGCTCTCCGCTCCGGAAAGTGGGCCGGCAACGGACCTTTCGCCCAGAAATGCCGCCAGCGCCTGGCCGAACTGTTTCAGGGCGCCAGCGTGTTTCTGACTCCCAGCTGTACGGCCGCTTTAGAAATGGCCGCCTGCATTCTGGGCATTCAGCCCGGCGACGAAGTGATCGTGCCGGCTTTTACTTTCGTCAGCAGCGCCAGCGGCTTCGCTTTATTCGGAGCCAGGCCGGTCTTTGTGGATGTCGACCCGCGCACCCTGAACCTTGACCCGGACTTGCTCGAGGCCGCCATTACGCCGCGCACCCGCGCCATTGTTCCGGTGCATTATGCCGGCGTGGCTTGCGACATGGAAAAAATCATGCAAATCGCCGCGCGCCATGGAGTAGAAGTGGTCGAGGATAACGCCCATGGACTTTTCGGCAGCCTGTCCGGTCGCTTCCTGGGCACCTTCGGGTCGCTGTCCACTTTAAGTTTTCACGAAACCAAGAATGTCAGTTGTGGGGAGGGCGGCGCTCTCATTCTCAACCGTCCGGATTGGGTGGAAAAAGCCGAGATTGCCCAGGAAAAGGGAACCAATCGGTCGCGTTTCCTGATGGGGTTGATCGATAAATATACCTGGGTATCGCCGGGCTCCAGCTACCTTCTCAGCGACTTGAACGCCGCCTTATTGTGGGCCAACCTGGAGGAGATGGAGCCCGTCCAGCGTCACCGTTTGGAGCTGTGGGAACGCTATCAGACGGGTCTGCGCGACTGGTGCCGGCAGCACGGCGTGGAGCAGCCGCACGTTCCCGGCACCGCGCGCCACCCGGCCCATCTTTACTACCTGTTGCTTCCCGATCTGGAAAAGCGCCAGCAGTTGATGATGTTTCTGCGCTCCCAGAATATCCAGGCCGCCTATCACTACCAACCGCTGCATACCTCTCCCATGGGCCTGGCTTACGGAGGAGGAGAAGCTGATTGTCCCGTCGCGGTCGCCGCCGCCAACCGGCTGATCCGTTTGCCTCTGTATGCCGGCCTCAAGTTTGAGGAACAGGACCGGATCCTCGAGCTGATACGAGATTGGAGCTGGCGATGAACGGAGAAGTGCGGCCTTTCAATGAACTGCCCGCCGCCCGTAAGGCCAAATCCGACGCTTTGTTGCTCTGGGCCACCACGGTTGTTTTGGGCGGCGCCGTGCTGGTTTTCGGCGGCCTGCTCGTCTATTGGAACTTCGAACAGACGTCGATTTCGCAAACTGTGGCCGAAACCGCTTCGGCCAGTCCTTTGGAGAATCTGAATCAGGCCCGCCAGCACTTTATCCGTGGAGAGTCACGCCGGGCTTTGATCCAGGCCAGGGTCGCCCTGGCTCTCGAGCAGCAAAAACCGTCCGAGCCATCTTTGGAGAAAGAGATCCGCCGCCTTATCGGTCTGGCCGATTTGCAGCAGAAAGACTATGTGGAGGCGGTCGAGCACTTTTCCTGGCTGCAGCGTCACCGCGGTACGGCCGACGATTTGGAGAACCTGAGCCTGGCTCGGGCCGAGTTGCGCAGGTTGAACGTGGATGCTCTGGAGGAGCTGGAAAGTGCTCAGAAGCTCTCCACTCGCGGTGTTCAGGATCGGGCCTACGCGCAAGCCCGCCAGGCGGTCAGCAGTTTGCAGCGCAATCAAGGCGGTTCGCCTCAAGTTCAGGCCGGACATCTGGTGATGGCCAATATCGCTCTGCGCCAGGGGAATCTACCAGGGGCCCTGGAGCAATTGCGCCAGGCCCGCAAGTTGGGTCCCTTAACGCACCCGCAGCAAGCCTTGTTGGACAGGCTGGAAAACGACAACGCCTCGGGCGGTGCTTTCACCAAGGCGCAAATGCCCGTGGTTGTGCCCCGGTTGGAGACGGCCGCCGCTTATCCACAGGGGCGGCCGAACCGCCGGCCGACCAACGGCGCCGTCACCAAACCCACAAGTGTTGCCGCGGAGGCCGAGGAAGACTTGCCCGAAACGGCCAGCATGGCCCCGCCGCCTCGTAAAACTCCCCGGCTGGAGCTGCCCAAACTGGAGTATCCCAACGGACAGAATGCGAGCAGCGGCGGTCTGCCCGGCTACCAAAACAACAACCGCAGTAGCTCGCTACCCGGCTACAATAGTTCTCCGACTCGCACCAACGATAGGCTGCCCGGTTACTAGTGATCGTCGGAGCGCTTGGGCGGCTCCGGGATCTGTAAAGGCAGAAAGCTGGCGGATTCTTCGTTCGGCTTCGAGAAGAGTTCTTTCCAGCCCGGTCCACCGGGTGCCTGAGGTACCTCGGGAATTCCCGAGCTGCCCGGAGTGGGCAAGTCCAGGGATAGAGCCGAGGGGATCGAGGGGATGGGCCCCAGCGGCTCGAGCGCGGCGCCCAGCGGAGGCAGGGGAGCCAGCGAGTCCAGTGAGGGCAGCACGGGAGGAGTGGGGCTATCTCCCAGCGAGGCCAGCCGCTGAGCCATCCGTTCGCTAAAGGAAGCGTCCGGCAGGCCGGGCACTCCCCCCAGCGAAAGGTCGGCCTCGGGCATGTTAGGCAACGGCGGCACCGGCAGTTTAGGCATATCCAGTAAATGCTTGGGGACCTGAATGGCCGGCACGTTTTCTTCTTCGCCTCGCCAGATGCGGCGCAATTGAGCCGCGCGGTCGAGGACTCGCTGGTAAAGGGCGGAACCGTCGTCACGACCAGGATCTCCCAATCCGCCGACGGCCGGCTCCACGCCTAATTCACGCAAGCGACGTAGAAGCATCTGTTGGGTTTCCTGGGGTTGCCGGTAATACTGGCTGGCGCGTAGCGAGACGAAGCGCCAGCCCAGGCGTTCCAGCACGGCTTCGCGTTCGACTACGATCTTAAAGCGGTCGGGAGCGTGTTCGCGATCGCCGTCGCAGCGAATGGCCACTCGCTGCGACTTGCCTTCCACCACCAGATCCAGGCGGTAACTGCCGACCGGGAAATCACGGTGCACGCGATAGCCCGCTCCTTCCAGCTCGCGCTGCAGCGCCTGGCTCATGCGGCGGGCACCGGCGGCAACGGCATCAGCTTCCTTGCTGTCGCGCGGATTCATCTCGGCCACTTCCATAATGGTGCGTTCGGGGTCGATGGCGTGGCGGATGAGCACTTCGCGCAGATCGCCGACTTTCAGATGCTGATCGGGATCCAGACCGCCTACCACCCAGAGTTGATTGCGGGCGCGGGAGGCGGCCACGTTGTAACGCTTGATGAACATGTCGCTGCGGCGCAAGGAAAGGGCATTCTGGTCATCGGCCGTCTCGACCAGCGATAGGAACATAACGTCGCGTTCGTCGCCCTGGAACTGGGCGGCGTTACCGCAAAGAACCCGGCGTGACTGATAGTCGGAGAGCGGCATATGCTGGGTTAGCAGTTTGTCCACCAGCAAGGCCTGCTCTTCGCCGACCAGCGAGATCATGCCCATCGTTTGGCCGGCATATTCCGGCTGTTCGGAGCAGGCCACCAGCAAGGAGGCGACCTCTTCCGCTTCGGCTTTGTTGACCTTGCGCTGATAGCTGCCGCCTTCGACTCGGTGAAAGTGGGTGGGCGGACGCAGTTTACCCTGGTGGGTTTCGCGCAAAGGCTGGATTTCACCCTGATAGCAGAGTTTGTTGGAGAAGGCGATAATTTCCGGGACGCAGCGGAAATGCTCGACCAGGCGGATGGTGCCGCCAAAAGACTGGCGAGCCAGATCGTAAACCGAGGTCTTGCCGTCGTAAAGCTCTTTGTTGGGCACGTCGTAGAGATGCTCATCGATCAACTGCTCGATCTTCTCGTAAGACATACCGACGGCCTCCGGGCTGACCTGTTCATTGTCGCCCACCACCAGCACCTCGCGGCCCAGGGCGAAGGCGATCAGGCCGGTGACGTCGCACTGGCTGGCTTCGTCCAGGATAACCACGTCAAAAAGCGTTTCGCCGGGATGGTAGCTCTCGGCCACACGGGCCAGCGGCATAATCCAGACCGGCACGGCGTCACGGCATTCGGCCAGCTTCTCGCGGGCGGTGGCTTTGAGTTTGGGAGCCCGCTTGCCTTTGCCGGCGCCGATTTTGCGCATCAAGTCGAGCCAGCCGACCAGGGCTTGTTGCTGACGCACCCCGGTGCGGCGCAACTGGTTGGCCCAGGTTTTGTGCTCCACATAGTGGGCTGTGGCCAGCCGCAACTGGTTTTTCAGCAAAATAGCTTCCTGTTGGAGCTGTTCGGGATCCACCTCGGCCCGGGTTTCCAGTTGTTGGGTCCACTGGCGGAATTTCCAGGCCGGGCCCACCTCCCCGGGGGGCTCGCTGCGGTCGTGCGGCTGGCGGTGGTCGCGGATGGCGCGCGCCCATTCCGGGGCTACTTCACGAACCTTGTTCAACAGTACATTGCGCGCCGCCACCGGTTCTTTGAGCGAATGCAATTGCATGAACCAGGCCCAGGCGCGACCGTAGGCTTCGGGATCCAGGCTCAGGGTGGCCTGGCGCAGGCGGCTGAGAATGCCGCCCATGTCGCGCGGCTGGCATTGCGTCAACAGGCGTTCTTGGGCCTGTAGCCGCTGATTGTAGACGGCCGAATCGAGCTCGGCTTTGCGCGACTGAATGGTCGGGATCAGGTAGCGGCGGGAGGCTTCCCGGATGCGGAAGAGTTCGCCGAAGAGCCCGGTATCGATGGGAACCCGGTCCACGATGGCCGACCAGCGTAATCCCTGGTCTTTCATCAGCCGGCGGCAGGCTTCCCACTCGTTTTCATACCAGGCCAGGGCGGCCTTCATTTGGGGCAGGTAGCTGTAGGCGATTTCATGGGATGGCTCACCCAGGCTGTCGAAGCTGGGAGCCCCGCGCGAGCCCATTTGACGGTCCCAGCGGCTACGCAACATTTGCTGGCCCTGCTTGAGCTTCAGGAAGGCGCGCACACCTTCGGCTTCCTCGACGTTCTGCAGGCGGCTCTTGCCGTGCACGCGCACGTTGGCGATCAGCTTCTTCCAGGGACCGCTGATAAAGGTCCACATAGAGATGGAGCCCTTGGTGCGCAGGTGGGCGATGATCTCTTCAATGACACGTAAGGATTCGTCCACGCTCATATCGTTGTCGACCACGGTGGCGCCGGTGGAGAGCGTGAGCCGGTCGAGTTCGGCGAATTCGTGGACGGCGTTTTCCACGGTGGCCACCAGGTCTTCCCAGGTTTGCTTGTGGGCGCCTCCCAGCATCCCCACGCGCATGCAGTCGAGCACCCAGGAGGTGCCGTCCTGGATCTGGGTGACGGCGCGTTCCACCTGGTCGAGCAGGCGCTGCAATTGCTTGGGATCCTGAGATTCGTGGTCCCAGAACTCCTCGCCTATGCCCTCCTCAGTCTGGAGAGCCTTCTTCTTGGTGACCAGTTCCTTGAACTGGAACTCGGAAATCAACTCTTCAATGGGCGGCAGTACCTGGTCGAGGTCGGCTTCCAATTCGGCGGGAACGTCCCGGTTGAGGCGGTAGAGCTGGCGGAGTTCTTCCTGATCGAGGGGAAATTCAGCCCCGGCCACGACCGGGCCGGGGATCCATTGGTGGCGGGAGGCGCTCTGATCCACCAGCAGTTGGGCAGCCCGTCCCGGTGTGATGGTTTCTTCGCCGACCTGGAGCGGGCGATATTCGTCGAGGCGGGCGTTGAGCAGCCGATCTTCGATGGCGGTTAGCTTGTCGCGCAGTTCGCCGCGGCGGCTCTCATATTGCTTGGCCAGCGCGTCCAGTTCGTCCGGATCGCTGCTGGTAAAGCGATTGACGATACCTTTGACGGCCGCTTCCAACTGGTCGCGGCTTTCCGATTCCTGCTCCAACACGCTGACGCACAGCGGGCGCAGCTCGGGGATGACCATGTCGCGCACGATGCGCAGGGCTTTGGAAGCCTGGCTGGTGACCAGAATGCTTTTGCCTTCGGCCAGCAGATGGCCGATCAAGTTGGCAATCGTGTGGGTCTTACCGGTGCCGGGGGGTCCTTGCACGAGAACGGCTCCGGCGCTGTGCAGGCGTTTGACGACGCGCTCTTGTTCCGGGTTGCTCGGCATGGTGAGCAGCAGGTCGTGGTCTTCTAGAGGCTTGGCGTCGGCGGGGGGACCGGGGTCGACGCCCACCACCCGAACCAGGGAGGGCGGCAGTTCTTGTACATCCGGTAGAGCTCGCAAGAAGGCTTCAATGGCCTGAGTGAAACTGGCGCTACGAAAGCCCAGGTAGACCGTGGGCTCGCGCCGGGTGGCCGGTGCGTTGCCGTTGGGCCAGAGCAGCGCCCACAGGGCGGAGAAGAATTCGTTGGTGGATTCTTTGCCCAGCGGATGAGCAGCATGCTGCTGCAAGAGTTTGCGGGCTCCCACGATGGCCTCTTCGCTCAGACCGAGGCGGCGCAGTAGCGCCAGGTAAAGCTCGCTCTCCCGGTCGGTCTCGCGGATGACGATTTCGGAGCTGTCAGCCAGGAACTCGATCTGAAGCTTTTGCAGCAGCAAGGGGTGGTCGATGGGGTCGCCCCCCTCTACCTTGATGATGCCGTCACCGACCACCAGTTCTACCTTTTCGGACTCGCGCTCGATGATGTTGTTGAGTTCCAGCAGGTGCTCAAAGAGAGCGTAGGCGGGGTCCTTCTTTTCGGTGGGTTTGCGCACGCGCAGCAAAAAATCGTCGCCGGGATCCTCCTCGCCCTGGGAAAGCCGGCCCACCTGGACATATTTGCTCATGGGCAAATCGATCCAGCGCTGTTTCCACTGATAGCTCTTGAGGTTCAGGCAAGGAGGCGAGCTGAGTTGCTGCATGCCGCCCATGAAACGGAATAACCTGGCTATCCGCTCGCGTGCGATCAGCTGTTTTGCTTCGTTTAGTGCCATTCCCTTACCTTAAGAACCTTTCGACCACTACGACCCGAGTTGGGCTTCGGCCAATTGCTTTGCTTTTTCTAGATTGGCGCGAATCAGGTCACACCCTCCCTGCCAGAATTCCGCGCTGGCGATATCAAACCCTAACGCACTGAGTAATTTGGCTGGAGCCTGCGAGCCGCCTGCCGCCAGCAGTTCGAAATACTTGGGCAAGAAGGACTCGCCCTCCTGGCGATAGCGCGCATACAGGGCCAATACCAAGAGTTCCCCGAACGCATAGGCATAAACGTAGAAGGGGGTGTTGACGATGTGGGGGATGTAGAGCCAGGTCCACTGGTGGTCGGCCCCCAGTTCCAGCGAAGGACCGAACATTTCTTGCATGGCCTGTTGCCACATCCCATTGATCCGCTCGGTGGTCAGTTCGCCGTCCTGGCGCCGCGCTTCGTGAAGCTGGCGTTCGAAGCGGAACATGGAGATCTGGCGGAAGACGGTGGCGAAGGTGTCCTCGAGCTTTTCGCAGAGCAGAGCCAGTTGCTCTTCGGGGTTCTCCAGTAGTTCCTGAAGCTTTTCGAAGACCAGCGTTTCGGCGAAAGTGCTGGCCGTTTCGGCCAGGGGAAGCACGGGGTGATAGTCCAGGTAATGATTCTTGGCGGCCATCAGATCGTGAATACCGTGGCCCAGTTCGTGGGCCAGCGTCATGACATCGCGCGCCTTGCCCGTGTAGTTGAGTAACACATACGGGTGATGGTCGGGCGTCACCCCGGCGCAGAAAGCACCGCTGCGTTTGCCGGGTTTGGGAGCCACGTCGATCCAATTTTTGGCGAAGAACGGCTCGACCAGTTCTTGCATCTTGGGCGAAAACCGTCCGAAAGACGAGATCACCAGCTCCTTGGCCTTCTCGTATTCGATTTCTTGCTTTTGAGGCCGTAAGGGGGCGTAGCGGTCATAGTGGGCCAGGCTATCCAGTCCCAACAGCCGCCGCTTCATATCGTAATATTGGTGTACGATATCGAAGTTCTTGACGCATACCTCGGTCATCACGTCGATGACCTTTTTGTCGAGCTCATTGGAAACGTGCCGGTCGGACTCGGGGTGCTCGAACTTACGCAGACGATCGGAGATCTGCTTTTCGTGAAGCAGGGTGTTCTGAATGAAGGTAAGCACGTGGGCGTTATTTTGCAGCTCGGCCGCCAGCGACTCCGAGGCTTGCCGGCGCAGGCTGCGATCGGGATCGTAGCTGTAGGCCAGCAACTCGCTCTGGGTCAGCAGTTTTTCTTCGCCGTTCAAGCTGAATTTGTATTTCATGCGCGAGGTCACTTCGGTGAACAGGCGCTTGAAGGCGCGGCCGCGGCAATTGGCCGTTTCCTCCAGAATGGTTTCTTCGGCCCGGCTGAGATAGTGCTTGGCCAGCGCTTGTTGCTGCTCCAGGTAGTGGTGATATTTGGCCAATTTGGGGTCCTTGAGCAGGCGCTCGAAAGTTTCCAGCGGCAATTGGGCCAGTTCCAGGTCGAAAAAGATCAGGTGGGTGCTGATCTGGCTGCCGATCTCGCGCACCTTCTGAGTGAGCGCGCCCCGGGCCGTATCGGTGGTATCGGTGGAGTAGTGGAGCGAGGCGTAGGAGCCGGGCCGGCTCTGTTCGCGCAGCAGCCTCTCATAATGATCCAGGGCGTGCAGCAGCTCGTCGCTGCTGATATCGGCCTGGCCGATCTTGCCGGCGTAGGTCTCTTCGAACTTGCGGGCCTGTTCGATGGCCCGAGTCAGGTCCTTATCAATACGCGGATCGTCGACCGCCGCATAAAGGTCGCTGAGGTCCCAACTGGGGAGACTGGGGGGATCTTGAATCTGTGTAGCCATCGCAGTGCACTCGCCTTCCAACGGCGCGCTTTCCCAGCCCGACGGCTAAACCCCTGCTAGCCTGTTGTGCGCAGCCCGGCCGCCACTCCTTGAATGGTCATGCGCAGCAGTCGCCAGTATAACTCGAGTTCGTTCTCATTGTCGGCCGCCCGCAAGCGCCGAAAGGTCTCGACCTGAATAAGGTTGAGCGGGTCTACGTAGGGATTGCGCACGCGAATGGAGCGCTCCAACCAGGGCTGGCTTTCCAGTAACTGAGTGCGCCCGGTCAGCGCCAGCACCGCGCCGCGGGCGCGCTCGAATTCAGAGGCCAGCATGTCAATGATTTCGGAGTCATTTTCGAGCAACTCGGCGTAGCAGCGGGCGATGTCGATGTCGGCTTTGGCCAGGGCCAGTTCGGCGTTGTCGATGACGGCGCGGAAGAAAGGCCAATCCTGGTAAAGGCCGGCCAGACGCTGGCTATCCACGCTCTGGAAGGCGCTACCGATACCGTACCAGGCCGGAATGATAGCCCGGTTCTGGGTCCAGGAAAAGACCCAGGGGATGGCGCGCAGACTGCTGAGCGCCATTTTGCCGTCGCCGGGCCGGCGCGAAGGCCGCGAGCCAATGGCCATGCGCTCCACTCCCTGGATGGGCGTGGCCTGCTGGAAGAAGTCGATAAAGCCGGGGTGCTCCACCAGTTCGCGGTAGTGTTTCAAAGAGGTTTGGGCCAGGCCGTCCAGGCACTCGATCCACTCTCCGGGAATCTCGGGTGGGGGAGTGCTGCCCACTTCCAAAAGGCTCCAGAGCAGTTGCTCCAGGTGGCGGTGAGCGATAGGCGGATAATCGTAGCGCTCGGAAAGCACCTCGCCTTGCTCGGTCAGGCGCAGGCCGCGCCGGGTGGTTTCGATGGGCAGGCTGAGAATGCTGCGGGCGGCCGGACCGCCGCCACGCCCCAGGGCGCCGCCGCGGCCGTGAAAATAGCGCAAGTCGACATCAAATTCCCGGGCCACTTGCTGCATGCGCTGCTGGCTGCGGTAGAGCCACCAGTTGGCGGCCAGATAGCCGCCGTCTTTGGTGCTGTCGGAGTAACCCACCATGACTACCTGCAGGTCGCCGTGATGCTCCCTCAGATAGTCGCGATATTCCTTCTGGGAAAACAGCGTGCGCAGGATGGCCGGTCCGCGTTCCAGGTCTCTAATGGTCTCGAACAGGGGCACCAGCGGCATGTGCACGCCCGGCGCATACTCGGTTTGCAGCCAGAGCAGGGCCTGGATATCGACCGCCTCGTGGGTCATGCTCAGGATGTGGCAGCCCAGCTGGTCCTGGCCGTAGGTTTCCTGATACCAGCCCAGCAATCGGAAAAGCGCCAGCACCTCCTGGGCCATAGGGTCGTGGGGACGATTCTTGTTGGCCCTGGATTGGCGCAGGATTTCCGCCCGTTGGGCGGCCTCGGCCCGGGCGTATTCCGGGTTTTCCAGAATGTGGGCCAGGGCCTGGTGGTATTGCTCGGATTCCTGACGGATGTCCAGTCTGGCCAGGTGAAAACCGAAGGCCTCGACTTGCACCAGCCAATCCTCCAGGCGCCGGCTGCGCCGCTCTCCCAGCGAGGCCTTGAGCAGCCGCAAGTCGTCGCGGAGTTGGGCGGATTGAGTATAGGCGCCGGCCACGCCGCCGCCGCTGGTCACCTGGCGCAGAGCCTGTTTGAGACGCCACTGAATAATACGCAGCCAGCGCCGATGTACCTCGAAGGGAGAGAAGGGTTCGAGCAGGCGGCTCAGGGCCGGCCATTGCCAGAGGCTTTGCTGAATGCGCTCCTTGAGTTCCGAGCTGGCCTCCACGCGAATTTCCGACTGGGTGAGCCGGCCAAACAGCCGGCGGGCCTGTTTCCAGTGCATTTTCAGGCCGGCTTTGCGATACTGCCGCAGGGTCTGGGCGGTGATATCGCTGGTCACGAAAGGATTGCCGTCGCGGTCGCCGCCCATCCAGGTGCCGAACTGCAGAAACGGGGGCAGGCGAAATTCATCGTCCGGGTAATGGCGGCGCAATGAGGTCCTCAGCTCGCGGTGCAGGCGGGGAATGACGTTCCACAGCTTGCGCACGGTGGCCAGACCGCGGGCCACTTCTTCCAGCACGGTTGGTTTGCGCGGCCTGAGCAGGTCGGTGTGCCATAAGGTCTCGATGATTTCGCGTACCGAAGCATCGACTTTTTGCCCGCGGTCGCCGCGTTGCAGCCAGCGCCGCAGTCGCTGCAAGTGGAGGCGCACGGCTCGGCGCTTGGCTTCGGTGGGGTGGGCGGTAAAGACCGGCTCCAGGTACAGTACGTTCAAGCGCTCCTGCACCTGCTCGGCCGTCAATTTTCGCTTTTTCATGGCTTCGATGGCCGCGTCCAGCGATTCTTTCAGATGCTTGCGCGAGCGCAAGGTGCGCACGCGCTGGCGATCTTCGGCCAGGTTGGAGAGATCGAAAAAGAGCGTAAAGGCGCGGCATACCATCCAGCTCCGGTCGATGTCCAGGCCGTTGAGGATGGCGAAGAGTTCTTCGGTGGCTGCCTGGTCGCCCAGGCGGCGCTGCTTGGCCAGGGTGCGTACGCGCTCTTCCAGTTCCAGTGACTCGGGGCCGTCCAGGTCGGCAATGACCTGACCCAGCAAGGCCCCCAGCCAGCGCACTTCCTGGCGAAGTTCTTGAAGATCTTCAGTGGGCATGGTCACCTCCGCCCGGAGGGCGGATGACCTCCTGGGGTTGTGCCTTTCGGGCTGCCTGCACCTGGCGTATGAATTCCTTGCGCAACTCATCGCTGCTGCGGCAGCGTTTTGCATATTCGAGGCGCACCGTCTGGCCGTCCGCGATCATCACATAGCCGGCTCCGTCGCAAGCCACCATCTTGACGTTCTCCACGCTCTTGCCCAGCTTTTGTTCGGCCAGCAGCACCAGCGCGTCGGCGTGGTCTTCATTCATATGCGCAATAACGCCGTGGGCCAGAGCGGCCACCGGGTCAGGTTCGGCCTGCTTGTATTCTTCGACGCCCACCCAGCTCATGTGGCCGAAGCCGCCCACATAGCGCACGCGCTCGACCTCCAGGCGCCACAGATGGAAGTCTTTGAAAGAAGAGTAGGGTTTGGCCTGGGGATGGACTTTCAGATAATCCTCCAGTCCTTCCTGGGTCTTGACGGCGCGGCCGATCAAGGTGACCCGGCCCACCGCCAGAGGGTCTTGTTGGCCGGGAGCGTCCCAGATCAGCAGCGAGGCGCGCGGATCGATCAGTAGATTCTGAGTGTGTTCGGCCAGGTCGCTGATCAGCATCAAAGGCTGGCCCTGGGCGTCGCAGGCGTACTGAATCAAGGAACCATAGGGGAAACCGTCGGCCAGGGTGGACAGGGCGGCTTCTCCGCCGCGCGCCAGGGTACGGCTGAATTCGGCATGGCTAATCACTCTTCTGGCTCTCCAGGAAGCGGATGGCGCTGCTGGCGCGGCGATAACATGTGATGAGACAGCCCACGGTGATCAGGGCCAGCACGGTGCCCAGGATGTGGACGCTGGCCCGAGGCCAGAGGGCACACGCGACGCAGCCGCCGATCAGCAATTTCATGCGCTGCTGTTTGGCCATGGGGCCGCCAAAGTCGGCGGGAGCCCCGGCACTAGCACAAAGAGTGCGGATGTAGGCGGTGAGCAGGGCCAGCAAGCTGGCCCATAGCCCCACCTGCGGCAGGTGGGCGGCGTAGCCCGCTCCCATCAGCGAGCAGGTGTCCGAGAGCCGGTCGGGCAGCTCATTAAAAATCTCGCCGCTGGGCGATTTCTGGTTGTGTTCCACCGCCACCATGCCGTCGAGCATATTACAGATCAGACGGGAGACGATGCACAGTCCGGCGGCCCAATAGCGGCCCTGGATGAAGCAACCGGTGCCGACCAGGCTGAAGACCACGCTGAGCACCGAGATCTGGTTGGGCGTGAAGCCTAGCCTGGCCACGAACCTGGCCAGGCCGCGGGCCCAAAAGGTGCCGCGTTCTTTGATGGGGCGTCGATTAGCCAAAGTGTCCTCCGTGGCCGGCGTTGGGATCAGGTGCTTCTTTGCTCTCCGGGGTAAAGGAGAGGGCGATGAAGAGCCCCGCTAAGGCGAAGTAGCCGAGGGTGAAGAGCTTGGGAACCAGAGCCTGGTCGGGCGTCAGGGCCAGGGGGTTGTACATTTTGCCTTCGGGCAGGGCGGAGTGGATGATACCGGGGAAAGTCAATGCGCCCAAGACCATCAAATAGCCGGCCGAGCGCAGTAAGCGGCGATCGATCAGTTCGGCCAGGAAGGCGCCCCAGAGCATGGCGGTGAGAATGAAGCCGTTGCCCAGCGCGATCACCACCTGGGTTTCCGAGAGGCCTTCGGCGTTGGGCTTCAAGCGCTCCGCCCAGGCCTCCGGGGTGAACAGGAAGTCGTTGTATTTGATGGCCAGCAGCCGGGCCAGCGTGGGCACGTGGGCCAGGGCCACGGCCGGAGCGTGCTCTTTCTTGGTGGCCAGGAAGGCCTGCACCACGATGTCCAGGGCCACGAAGACGAGAATCGGCGCCAGCACACCGGCGGGGATGAGTTTCACAAAGAAGCTGACGTAACCCAGGATGCCGCCCAGGCCGACGAAGAGACCGGTCATGGCGGTGTAGCCGAGGCGGGCGCCCATGGCTTTGTAGGCGGGCTGGCCGATGTAGGGAGTGGACTGGGCCACACCGCCACAGATGCCGGCCAGCAGAGTGGCCACGGCTTCGGTGAGCAGAATCTGGCGCGTGTCGAATTCATCGCCGCCCACACGGGCGCTCTCGGTGACGTTGACGCCGCCGATGACGGTCAGGATGGCGAAGGGGAAGGCGATGGGCAGGTAGTTGAGCGAATCGCTGTAGGCTTTCAGAAAATCCAGACGCGGAATGGGCAGGCCGCCGTGGAACTGGAATTCCAGTTCACCGAAGTGCCCGCCGGGTAGCCCCAGAGCCGGCATGCAGTAGTGGAGCACGGTGCCCACCAGCACGGCGATGGCCACGCCCGGCATGCCTTTGGGCAGGCGAATGCCGGCCACCAGCGTGTAGAAAATCAGGCCCAGCGAAATCAGGCCGACGATGGGCAGCTTGAAGATTTCCAGCATGGGCAGCAGGCCGATCAGAGCCAGACCGATGCCGCTGAGGCTGCCCAGCAGGCCGGCCTGAGGCACGATACGCTGCAGCCATTTGCCGGCGAAGCTGAAGACCAGCTTGATGATGCCGATATTGACCATGGTGGCCATGCCCAGATACCAGGTCATGTTAGCGGCCGCCATGTCGTCCATGCCGGCCGCCTTGTAGGCCAGGAAGGCGGGACCGAGCACCGTGAAGACAATGCCCAGACTGGAGGGCGTGTCCAGTCCCAGGGGCATGGCCGTGATGTTGTTGTTGCCCGTCTTTTTGGCCATGCGCCAGGCCATCCAGGTGTAGACCAGGTCGCCGAAGAGCACACCGAACGCCGTGCCCGGCAGCATCTTGGTGTAGATGATCTCGGCCGGGAACTTGAAGATATTGATCAGGAAGCCGGCCATCAAGGCCATCACCGTGAGGTTGTCCACCATCAGGCCGAAGAAGCCGTTGATATCGCCGGTGGTGATCCAGCGAATCGGGCCGCTGCTCCCCGGACTGGTGGCCGGACCAATACCTGCGCCCCCGGTGTCGCCAGGGCCTTCTACCGAGCCAATCGGTTCGCTCACGGTGCCTCCCTCAGTGGTGCTGCAGCCCCGTTCGGCGAACATCCTGAGATCCTCTTGGAGAGAGGGGAGGGGCTTGAGGTGCTACACTGCGGGAATGGCGATGGTGCTAATCCTCTTCCTCTTGCTTCCAGCCATACTGGCATGGTTTGCGCGCACCACTTCCGGAGCCCTTTGCGCGGCTCTCTTGCCCGGAGCGTTCTGCCTATTCTCCCTTTTCAGGCTCTGGGAGATGAGCCACGAGAATTCGGGAGGATGTGCACTGTTTTGCGGGATCAGCGCGGCCACAGCCCTGGTCCGCCACCGGCGAACCCCCTCCTCGAACGCGACAGAAGTGGGGTTCAGCCCGGACGCATCCTGACCTGAGTCCCCGCGGAGCGGCCGTGGCGGAGGCTCCGCCATCGGATCTCCGCGGCCCAGGGAAAGGTGGGTCCGGCCCGGGAAATCGCCCAACTCCGTTGGTAGTCGCGTGGTGTGAATCGCATTCACACCACGGAAACTCCAGCCTTTCGCAGACGGAAGCGGGGCGGCAAGAGTTCTCAAGCCGGGGCGAGAATCCGGCTGCGTGAAAAAGACGCTTCTCTTTATCTTGCTGGGTGTGCCGGTCTGGGCCGAGCCGATCTGGACGGTGGTCTCCCCGCAGTTTCCTCTGGATACGCCTGAGGGACAGTGGGTGGAGCTGGAGGTGAGCGGGCCGGCCGGGCGCCATCCTTCCCTGCAGACCGCGCGCACCACCACTTCTCTGGCTGAAGCCAGGGCCGGCGTTTATCGAACGCGCTTTCAGCCGGCCGTGGGCGATGTGACCCTGGACGGGCAGATGTTGGGTAGCTGTCGCACGCATAGCGGCTCTTTGGGTGTCTTCGAAGTGACCAAAGAAAACGCGGTGCTACGCACCGGTCCGACCAGCGACTATGACCGCCTGACGCCGGTTACGCGCGGGGTGCGACTGGAAGCGGTCGAGCGACAGGGGGACTACTATCGATTCCACACGCCATCGGGCTGGCTGCGTCTGAGTGAGGGCATGCTGCTGGGCCCCGAAGCCAGCCTGGGCAATGGACTGCTCACCGTGATTCGGGTCAGTGAGCCCGACAATATCGTGCGTCTGACCATGGGTTCGCCCTGCGCCTGGCAGGTGCGCCAGGATGTGGAAAATCGCAAGTTCTGGCTCGATTTGCCCGGTGTTCCCTCGGCGACCTTTCATACCGCTTACGCCCAAAACTCCCAAGCCATTCCGGCCATACGCCTCCATCCGCTGGGCGAGAACGGCACCACCGTGGAAATTCCGTTGCGCCAGCGCCTCTGGGGTTACCGCCTGGCCTGGAAGGGCGACACTCTCGAATTCGCTCCCACACCCGCCCCGCGAATCGACCCGAAATATCCGCTGCGCGGCGTGAGAATCACGGTGGATGCGGGACACGGTGGGGAGGATAGCGGCACGGTGGGATTGGACCTGCACGTGAAAGAGAAAGACCTGAATTTATCCGTCGCTCGGGCCTTGCGCGACCAGTTGAAGAAAGCTGGAGCGATTGTCACCATGACTCGCGACGGCGATCATCAGGTCGCGCCAGAATCGGCTCCCGCCGAGGCCGAGCTACAGTCACGCGTGGACGTGGCCTTGCGCAGTCGCGCTCAACTATTCGTAAGCGTGCACCATAACGCCCGGCCGGACGTCCAGGACGGGCGGGTCAGCCACGGTGCCCATATCTATTACTATCAACCGGCCTCGCGGGGGCTGGCTCAAGCTATCGCGGCGCCGCTGGCACGGGCCATCGGCGAGCCCAGCTATCAGCATTTCTGGAGGTCCTTTGCGGTCATTCGCCAGCCGGAGATGCCGGCCGTGCTGGTCGAGTGCAACTTTCTCTCCAACCCGGGTCTGGAGAAAGGCATGCTCCATGATAGGGCCTATCCTCAGAAGGCGGCACGCGGAATTTTTGAGGGCGTAACTCGCTTTCTTGTCCGTGACATGTGATCCACTTCACAGACTCGATGCTCTGAACTGGCTAAGATGAAGGAGTAACGAGCCTCACCGCGAGGCTCAGCGCATCATCGCCACTCCCTAGAAAAAACCGGTAAGCCTTCGCTTATCGGTTTCTTTTTTTTGACCACTCGGCCCGGCCTGAGGCATAGGAGATTGTTACCAAAATATTACTTTACAGGGGGGTCTTCGAGTGATAATTTGTTACAACCCTAACGAAGGACCCCGAGCGAACTGGAAAGCGGTCGGGATTCGGGGTGGGCACAGAGGATAGGTCCAAATCGGCGCATGTCACCCCCGCGCGAGGCGGGCCCCTCTAGCTGCTACTCTTGGAAACCTTGAGGAATTGGCGCATGAAGGTTAACGGCCAACCGTCCATTCAGTCTTTCACACCGACCGGCGGAGCGAAAAAGGCTCGTCAACAACAGTCGGAAGAAATCGCGGACCGCGTGGAAATGGGCGGCTCCGCCCCCAGCAACAACACCAAGGGTGTACGTGGCAACGACAGACAGCGCGGCAATCAGGAGCTGAATCGCAAGCACTGGAAAGAGCACAGCCAGAACGGCACTATCAACGCCGCCGGACAAGCCGGCCTGGCCGGCTCGGTAGCCGCCGCCAGCCTGCACTACCCTGATGGTCGCTGGAATCTGAAAGCGCTGGCCGACAAGGCCATGAGCGAAGCCAAGCTGGCCATTGACTATCCGCCCGCCGTCAAGTCGCAGGTCGCCGATATCATGAAGCAGGTGCGACCGTCCGAGGGTGTCTACAATCTCCCTGAAGCCGCCAAGGCGCCCTGGGTGCGTGACTTGCGCAACGAGCACTTTATCTCCATCGACAACGGCACCCTCTGGACCAAGATGGACCCGGCCGAGCTGGCCAAAGATCCAGAAGCCAACATGACTTCGAAGGATCTCGACCAGATTCAGGGGATGCCCGTCAAGCATCCCAACGGGGACATTACCATGAAGATCGCCGTCAGCGATGTGGATGCCTTCGTTCCTAAGGGTTCGCCTCTCGATCAGTTCATGGATGTCAACGGTTCCTCGGTCTATACGCCGGACAAAATTTACAACCTGATTCCCAAAGAATTGGCCGAGGACGTCATCTCGCTTAACCCGCGCGAGGACCGCTTTGCCACCATTATCGAGTTCACCATCACTCCCGATGGTAAGGTCAAGGATGAAGACGTCTACCAGGCCATCGTCAACAGCCGGGCCAAGCTGGATTACTCCAGCGTGGGCGCCTGGCTCGACGGCAAAGCCGAGCCTTCCCCGGCGATGCGGCAGGACGACCAGATCCTCGAGAGCATCAAGCTCCAGGATGAAGCCGCCCAGCGCCTCAAGGCCGCTCGCAAAGAACGCGGCGCGCTCGACTTCGAGAGCACCGAAGTCAAGATCAATGTCAAAGACGGCAACGCCAGTGGCTTTGAGATCGGTGAAAAGAATCGGGCCACCGAACTGGTGGAAAACTGCATGGTGACCTCCAATGAAGTGGTCTCGCGCTTCCTTCACTCGAAAGGAATGCCCACTCTGGAACGCGTGGTCGTTCCGCCCGAGAAGTGGGACCAGATTCAGCAACTGGCCGCCGAACACGGAGCCAGGTTGCCGGCCCAGCCGAACGGCAAGGCCCTGGCCGACTTCCTGGACGCTCAGAAGGCCAAGGATCCAGAAGGCTATAAAGACCTCTCTTTCTCGTGCATCAAGCTGATCGGTCGCGGCGAATACGTAGCCGTGGGTCCAAACGACCCGCTGCCCGGGCACTTCGGCCTGGGCTCCAAGAACTACTCGCAGTGCACCGCCAGCATCCGCCGCGGCGGCGACCGTATCGCCGGCCGGATGCTCAAGGCGGCGCTGGCCGGCAAGTCCAGTCCTTATTCGGCTGGCGAGCTGAACTCGTTCGCCGAAAATGTGACCATGAAGGAGCAGACCACCAAGAAGGTGGAGCGCCAGATCGAGAAGTCGGTGATGGCCACTATGCTGGAGAAACGGATCGGCGAGCAGTTCGATGCGGTAGTGTCGGGCGTCAAGGGAGACAAGGTCTGGATCAAGCTCAGCGATCCGCCCATCGAAGGCAGCCTGCAGGGTGGCGGCAAAGCCAAAGTTGGCCAGAAGGTCCACGTGGAACTCAAGTCGGTCAACGTGGAGCGCGGCTTTATCGACTTCGTTCGCGCTTAAGACCACTCTAAATCATGTAAAAAAAGAGGACGGATTCCGTCCTCTTTTTTTTGTGTGGTTGTAACATCGGTAACTTGTTGTTCATAAGCCGGAGATCATGGTGGACTCCCAGGCTTGCTATCCTGAGTATACAGAAAACACACAGGAGGCCCAGGCGATGATAAATCTCGGCAGCGTAAATCCAACCATGAACCCGGCTGTTCAGCAATTGCTCCCGCAGCTATTGCAACTGGCCCAGATGCTTCAGCAGCAGCCGGGCATGGGAATGCCCGGCATGCCCGGCGCAGACCAGTTCAATGGCTCCCCTGACCTGGGGCAGAACGCCATCGGCGGGATTCCCAACTTCGCCAATTCCCTGGGCAACGTCGGCGGCGGCGCAGCCCCGGCGGGAGGCGCAGCCCCCACAGGGGGTGCCGCCCCGACCGGAGGTGCTGCTCCCACGGGAGGCGCTGAACAAGCCGGAACCGGCGGAGGTGGCGCGGCCGCGCGCGCCGTGGACATCGCCAAGAAGTACGAAGGCCAAGATTCCAAATCGCTCAAGGGTAAACTACCCGGTTTCACCGCGCCCGGCGGCAACACCAATAACTGCGCCGCCTTCGTATCGGCCTGTTTGGAACACACCGGAGCTCTGCCCAAGGGCGGTGGTTCGGCCAGCGTCTCCACCTTGCGCGGCAAGCTCAAGAGCGCCGGCTGGAAGAAAGTGCCCGGCAACCAGGCCCCCAAAGGTTCGGTATGGATGACCGCCGAGGGCAAAGGTTCGCACACCGAGCTGGTGGCCTCGCCGGGCGGGAAATCGACGATTGGCTCCAACAACGTACGCAAAGGCTTCCAGAAGATCAGCACCCGCAACCAGCCCAAAAGTTCCGGAGAATTCTACGCTCCGCCCGGGGGCTAGATTCGCCTGCTGTCCGAAATCACTCCCGCGCCGGCTACCGGTTGCGGGAGTTTTTTTGTTGCGGTCCAGACCGCGAAATCTGCCGGCCGGGACGGAAACACCCGGCTAAACCCGCCTACAAATGACCGCTCTGTGTCTACCGCCCACCCGAGTCAAGTAGAGCACTCCCGCTCCGCCACCGCGGCCGCGCGGGAGTTTTTTTCTGAGTTCTTCCGGCTCCACGTCAAAGCCGCGCTTCTTGATTTCTAGCGGTTGGAAGTCATATTTCTTCTGCAAACGAATCAGGTTCTTGCGGTCGGCGTCGGCGATTTCCAGCACTTCGAAAGCCTGTGTCCATTGGCTGGCCAGCCCGGCCGGAGTGGCCAGCAGGGCCAGCCTCTCGTCCACCCTCCAGCCTTGACGCGGCTCCCAGACCTGCGCGCGTATGGCGGCCGGGTCGGGCTCGTGCAACCACATTCCCGGTTCCAGTGGACCCAATGGGGGGGGCTGGCGCCGTTCGGCCACCAACCAGGCGTCCTGGCCATGCAAAAAAGCGCGCACTTGACCGCTGCCCGGCATCCAAACGGTGGCCTCCTTGCAAACTCCTTGATGGCTGACGTAGTCCAGGTCGCATCCCGGCGGTAACTGACTCTCGTCCAATCCAGGCGACAGCTTCAGGCAGCAAGGCAGTCCCAAGTTCCACAGGTCCGCGGGATTGGGCGCCAGATCGTGCCACTGGCGCCCTTTGGCGTTGCGCCGGGCCGGGTCGGCGTAAAGCACCTGAGCCCCCTTTGCTTGAGTCAACCCGTCGCCGCCTCGTACCTCCACCTCGCCAAAACCACCAGTTTTCAGGTTGTGCTCCAGATAGCGCCGGCGCAGATCCTCTTGCTCCACCGTCCGGAAAGCGCGGGTGCGAGCCAACTCCAACGAGTCGCCTCCGATTCCCCCCCCGATTTCCAATAACCAAAGTCCGGGGTAACGTTGCGCCAGCTCCAGGGCGCGGCGCTCGGCCAGCGGCCAGCGGCTGCCCATTTGCAGAGCCTGGGCCTCGAAGTGGAGTTCCAGTGGTTGGCGAAAAGCCTGCAGTCGCTGCGCGTCCCAATACATTTCCAGTTGCTGCAGCAGCCAGATGGCCTGCTCGGAGCTGTAGCGGCGTCTCAGTTGCTGTCCCAAGGCCATGAGTGGTTCAGGGTGTGGGTGGTCCAGGCGCAGTTGGCGCAGCTCGGCGTCCATAGAAGCGGCGCTTCCCCACCGGCAGGGGGCTTCCCCGGTGACCAGAAGCCAGAAGGGTGAAATTGGCGGTCTGGTTGGGGTTGGGCTTGCTGGTCCTGGGAAGTCTGGCGGGCTGGGCGTTCTGGCCTCGAGCCCGTTCCGTGGAAACGGTTACGGTAGAGCGGCACCGATTGGCGCAGGTGTTGGATGAAGACGGCGTGGTACGCTCCCAGGTGGAGGTCAGCGTCGCTTCGCAAGTGCAGGGTCGCCTGCGGCGCATCGTCGTGGAACGTGGTCAGAGCGTCAGGCGCGGGCAGTTGCTGGCCGAGATCGAGGCCGCCGAGCAGCGAGCCGGGCTGGACCAGTTGCTGGCCCAGGAGCGGGCCGCTCGCTACGCGGTCGCGCAGAGCCGGAGTCAGGTCGGCTTGACCCGCCAGCGCCTGCGAGCGGAGCTGGGGGTGGCCCGCGCCGGGGTGCGTCTGGCCCAGGCCCAGCGCGGTAAAGTCGAGGCCGGACCGCGCCCCGAGCAACAGGCGGCCGTGCGCGCCGTCTATGAGCGCGCCCAGCAGCGCCTGCAGGAAACCCGGCGCGATTTACAGCGCCGCCAGTTCCTTTTCAACGAGGGAGCCACCTCGCGCAGCGATCTGGAGAATTTCCAAACTCAGTTTCGTAACGCCGATTCGGCCCTGCGCGAAGCCGAAGCGCGCTGGCGCGAAGCCCAACGCGGCGCGGTAGTGCAGGATCGCCAGTTGGCCGAGGCCGAGGTGGAGCGCTCTCAGGCCAGTCTCGAGGCCAGCCGGGCCCAACAGCGCCAGGTTGAGGTCGCCGAGGCCGCTCAGGCCGAGGCCGAGGAGCGCCTGCGGGCGGTCAGTGCTCAGGTTCGCCAGGCCCGCGCCCGCCTGGAGCAACTGCAGTTGCGCAGTCCGGCCGCGGGCGTGGTGGAGTGGGAGCAAGTCGAGGGCGGCGAACTGGTCACTCCCGGCCAGGTGATCTTGCGCGTCAGCGACCCCCAAAGGATCTACGTGGAGTTGTTGCTCAACGAAGGGGATCGGGCCCAGGCCCGTCTCGGCGCGGCCGTGCAGGTGACCAGCGACGCCTACCCCGGTCAGACCTTCGCCGGCAAACTTAAAGCCATCGAGAGCCAGGCTTTCCTCAAGCGCGAACTGCGCAACAGTCCCACCCAGGACGAAGACCGGGTCTTCCGGGCGCGCGTGCAGCTCGAGCAAGGCACCGGCAAGCTTTTCCCGGGGATGTCGGTTTTCGCGCAGGTGGTGCTGGCCGAACGCAATGACGTGCTCACCATTCCGCGCGGCGCCTGCATCAACCGTGAAGGACATTGGGTGGTCTTCAAACTCGAGAGAGGCCGGGCTCGGCGCCAGGTGGTCGAGATCGGTCAGAAAGACAACACCCGGCTGGAGATTACTAAAGGCCTGGCCGAAGGCGACCGGCTGGTGGCCAACCCGGGATCCATGGCCGATGGGGCCCGGGTGCAATGAGCTCCCCGGTCTTGGAGCTACGTAAGCTAACCCGGCACTACCCCACACCGGCCGGCCCGGTCATGGCCGTCCACGAGCTGGATTTGCGGGTGGAACGAGGGGATTTTATGGCCCTGCTGGGTCCCAGCGGCTGTGGCAAATCGTCCCTGCTTAACCTGCTGGGCTGCCTGGACCGGCCTTCCTGCGGCGAGTTGCTCATCGACGGCGTGGCCGTCTCCAGCCTGGATGATGACGGCCTGGCCCGCTTGCGCAATCATAAAATCGGTTTCGTCTTCCAGCACTATCATTTGCTGCCGCGCATGAGCGCTGTGCGCAACGTGGAGCTGCCCATGATGTACGCCGGCATCCCGCCGGCCGAACGGCGCCAGCGGGCGGTGGAGGGATTGGAGCGAGTGCGCATGGCCCATCGTCTCGAGCATACTCCCAGCATGCTCAGTGGAGGCGAGTCCCAGCGGGTGGCTATCGCCCGCGCCCTGGCCATGAACCCGAGCCTGGTGCTGGCCGACGAGCCCACCGGCAACCTGGACACCCGCACCGGGGAAGAAATTATGCAGTTGTTCGAAAAAATGCACCGCGAGGGCACCACCCTGGTGATGGTTACCCACTCCCCGGAAATGGCCGAGAGAGCCGACCGCATTCTGCGCTTGCGCGACGGTCGCATCGAGAGCGAAACGTGACCACCAGCGATATTCTGGCTTCGGCTCTGGACTCGCTGGCGGCCAACAAGGTTCGCTCGGGGCTGACCATGTTGGGTGTAATCATCGGCGTGGCCCTGGTCATCATCCTGGTCTCGCTCGGCGAGTCGGCCAAAACCTTCGTGGACGATCAAATGCGCGGCATCGGCTTCGGGCGCAACGGCATGGTCATCCATCCCGGCAAGATGGATCCGCCCATCGAGCCCAGCAAATTGCGTCTGGAAGACAGCCGCGAGATCAGCCGGCGCGTGCCCGAAGTGCTCGACCAGGTGCCGATCGTGGTGGGCTCGGCCTATATCCGCGCCGGCGGCCAGGAATACAAGACCTCGGTGCGCGGCTTCACCGAGAACTACACCGAGCTGGTCAACCACCGCGTCGAATCGGGGAATTTTCTAACCTCCCTGGACGTGGAGCAGCACCGCAAGACTTGCGTTATCGGTCAGAAGGTCAAAAACAAACTGTTCGCCGGCTTCGAACCTATCGGGGAAACGGTAAGAATTTCCGGGCGGCGCTTTACGATCGTGGGAGTCATGGAGAAAAAGGGCGAAATGATGGGGGACGACCTGGATGATCTGGTCATCGTGCCCATCACCACCGCGCAAGATCTGTTGGACACCGACAAGCTCAACGCGGTGCTGGTCTGGGCCCGGCACACCGAAGACCTGCCTCTGATCAAAGAGCGCATCATAGAATTTCTATCCGGTCGACACATGCGCAAAGATGACTTCCACTTCCATACGCAGGAGGAGATGATTTCCATATTGGGCACTATCACAGGCACTCTCACCGCCTTCGTTTCGGGGGTGGCGGCCGTTTCTTTGCTGGTCGGCTGCATCGGCATCGTCAACATCATGCTGGTTTCGGTGCTGGAACGCACCCGCGAGATCGGTATCCGTAAAGCGGTGGGAGCACGTCACCGCGATATCTTCCTGCAGTTCTTCGGCGAGTCCATGGTGCTCGGGCTGCTGGGGGGACTGAGCGGCCTGCTCGCCGGCATCGGCCTGGCGGCGCTGGTAATGATGCGCACCGGCCTGCCCGTGCATATTTCCAGTTGGGCCGTATTGTTGGCGCTGGCCTGTTCGCTGGGGGTCGGACTGGTGGCCGGCGTTTACCCGGCCATGCGGGCGGCCCGGGCCAATCCGATTCAGGCGTTGCGCTTTGAAAATTAAACGCGTAGCCTTGGCGATGGCGGCCGGACTGGCTCTGGCCTGGGCCCAGCCCGGCGTCGATCAGCGCGCCCTGAGCACCCCGCCGGCCAAGGAGAAAACTCTTGACCTGCTGGCGCGCACTCTCTGTCCCTCTCATTACAGCGAGGAAGAAAAGGCGCGCAGCATCTTTCGTTGGGTGGCCGACCGCATCGTCTACGACGTGGAGGGCCTGCGCCTGGATAAGTTGCCCAGCCAGCAGCCCGAGGACGTGCTGCGCTCGCGGCGCGCCGTCTGTGAAGGTTACGCCCGGCTTTACCAGGCTCTGGGCGAGCGAGCCGGCCTGCAAGTGGCTTTCATTTCGGGCCGTTCCTCCTTCAACGACGCGCTGCCTTTCAAGCTGCCCAACAACGTGGCCGGCCACGGTTGGAACGCGGTATTGCTCAAGGGTCGCTGGCGGCTGCTCGACGTCACCTGGGCGGCCGGCGCGGTGGATGCCCAGGCGCGTTTCCAGAAAGGCTTCGATGATTTTTGGTATCTGACCACGCCGGAACAATTCGTCTTTACCCATTTTCCCAAGGACCCCAAGTGGCAGATGTTGGCCGAGCCTTGGGATAGCCGGCGCTTCGAATCCAGTCCCCAATACACCGGGGAGTTCTTTCGCATCGGTATCAAGCCCCCGCCGGATTTGCGCCAGCCCGTCTCGGTGCGGCCCGACACCGTCTTCAGTTTCCGCGCTCCCGAGGACGTGGTGGCCATCTCCGACCTGCGCGATAGCCGGGGGCAGACGCTGGAAAATCGCGCTTTCTGCCAGAGTCCGCGGGGAACCCTGGAGGTGCGGGTACGCTGTCCGCAGGCGGGCAATTACCGCCTGGTGCTTTTTGGTCGCCGGCGCGAAGCCGCCTGGCAAGGCAACTTGAAGGCCCCCCAAAAATACAAGGGACTGGTGGAACTGTCGGTGCGCGCTCAGGCCGGCGTGGCCAGGCCTTTTCCCAAGACCTTCGGCAGCTTTCAACGCGGTGGAGCGGAGCTGCTGACTCCCTTCGACGGCCGATTGCGTGCCAGGTCCCGCCAGCGCTTTCGCCTGCGCGTGCCGGGCGCGCAAGAGGTGGCTTTCTTCGCCGGCAAAGACTATTTGGGTAAACTGGAGCCGAAAGGCTCGCTCTACGAAGGCACGGTCACCTGTCCCGCCCGCGGCGTGCCCCTGCAGGTCTGCGCCAAATATCCCCAGGAAGCGCGCTACTGGGGATTGGTGGAATACGAGATCGAGTGACGGAAGGATTCTCGGGCGTGGCTGAGAACGGCAGGCATATGAGCAGCGAAAGCACTGAATTCAACAATTACATGCCGGTGGGGCCCTACCTCGGTGGCCTGTGTTACTTTATCTTTTTTGTGGTCGTCGGATCGTATCTGTTTTTTCAGATGCCCTTCCTGTAGACCCGGCCCTGGCCAAAGAAAAAGGACGGTCTCGCCGTCCTTTTTCTTTTGTTGACCGAAGTTTACCGATTTGTTGCATGGGAGCGGTAAAACGGCAATGCGTTTAACGTTCTTTTAACGTCCTCCGGGGGGCTATGCCCTCCGGGTGCCCGGCTATACTTCACTTAACGAAGAAAGCGAGGCACCTCCCGATGGCAATTGGCAATATCACCAACTTCAATCAGCAGGCGATGGATCAGCAGATGTTCTTGATGGACCGCATGCGGGTCGTCTGTCCCGGCACCGCCGCCATCGGCGAGAATCTCACCACCAGGCCGGTTTATTCTGGGAACATGTTTTACGACGACCAGGCCAATGCCGCCAGCAGCCAGGGTTTAACCAACCTGCTCGGGCAGGCCTGCGCTATCGAGGCATCCGGCGGAGGCGTCCCGCAACAATTCCCAAGCTTCCTGCTTCGATAAAAAAGGGCCCCAATCGGGGCCCTTTTTTATCAGAGGGGACGACTTCTACTCGAAGCGGTTGAAACCGACGCCCTCTTCCTTCGCTGAGGCCCCGTGCATATCCAGAACCTTGGCTCCGTACTGACCGGCCAGATTGGCCGTGACCAGCCAGGCCAGAGGCGTGGCCACAATGGGACCGGCAATGGGAATCATGCTGAGACCGATGCTCAGCCCCACCGGAATACAAACCACTACGGCGTAGTCCAGCGGGCTACGCAGAATGCCGGAGAAGATTTCTCCGAAGGCGAAGCAGTCTCCGAACTGATTGCGCTTGCAGTACTGCAGCAGAATCATGGGGACGAAGCAGCAGATGATGAAGACCACCGTGAGGGCGGCCACACCCATAATGCCCAGGCTGGCCAGACCCCCCAGGCTTACCAGGGCCGAACTCTTGGCCGCGCCACCCACGGCGGCGACGGCACCGCCTAGCGCCAGCAGCGAGATGCCCGCCAGCGGCAGCGAATACACAATGAAGACGAGAAGGCTGATAAAGCCGTGCCACAAGCAGTCCATCGAGGTGGGTTCGGGAAGTTTTCCTCCATTGTCGCCGGTGGCCACGTTGCGCATGGCGGCTAACGCATAGCCTGGCAAGTAAATCGCCAGGAACAGTCCGGGCAGGATGAGCAGGGTGGCGAGCGTGCAGACGACGGAGATTACAACGAAGATCGCCGCTTTTTTCACTCCCTCCGGGTCGTCGGCCCCCGGATTGAAGGCTTGGGCCACGTTGATTTGCATGTGTCCTCCTATTACTACTAACCGGCTGCCGTTTCCGGCATGATCCAGCGGACGGACTTGGAGCAAGGGCAACTGCCGCCCACTCGTGAGAGTTGCGGAGAGCTCTTTTGCGCCTCATCCCTGGTGATGGTCCCCGCAGCTACCTGTTTGAGTAGCTCCAGGTAGTGGCGGAAGTCGTTGCTGGCCAGGTAGGCCTCCGGCAGTGTGTCGCGCAGATGCCGGATATATTCTAGCACGTCCTGGTAGGCGCGGCCGTCGGTCCCGGTCATTTCGTAGGCATGCACTCCGCGCCGGCGGAAGTAGCCCTTGGCCGGTAGCCGCAGGATCTCGTCCGGCTGAATGTCGCGGCTGCGTTCGCCGCCCTCGAGATCCAGCAAGGTGCGATCGAGTTGCTCGGAGTCCAGCTTGGGCAGGCGCTCGCGCAAATAGCGCAGGTTTAAGTCGCGCACCATCTTGGTGACTTCCACATAATACTGATCGAGGGACACCTGGTTGGTGGCGTCTTTGAAGCCCATTTTGATGTTGCTGGCGCCGCCGCGCTCGTCGCCGAACATCTCCAATCCGCGCGGCAGCCATTTGTTGAAGGCCCTTTGGATAGCGGCCGGAGTGGCGTAAATGTCCCCGCGGGCCGCTTCCTGCATCCAGCGACGCAAGGGAATCACGCCGGCGGCCAGATGGAAGGCTTCTTCGCGTAGCATGGGCGGCATGGATTCGGCCATGGGTTGATAAGCGCTGACTTTCTGCATCGACAACTGGTATTTGCCCACCCGGTCGATCAGAGCGCAGAAAACGATGTTGTCGACGAAGCTGTCGAAGTCGATGTTAAAGGCGCCCAGCACGTGGCTGCCCGGCTTCATGGAGAGGATTTCCTCGACCATTTCCTCGCCGCTTTGGCCCACCAGACTCTTCCAGTCATCGTTGAGCAGCAGATAGAGCATCTGGTAGCCATGGCGCAGCTCTTCGGCCATCATGCGCAGCACCCAGAACTGGTCTTGCTCGCTCTGGGCCCGGGTCAGGGTGAGGCGATGTTGTTGAATGCTGCCGAATTCGGTGCTGGCCTGAGCTTTCACCGCTTTGAGCAGGTGATTGGCCTGCTGCGGGGACATCTCGCAGGCCTTCTGGTACTTGGGCTTGCCGGCTTCGTCGCCCACTTCGATGTGGCCGCAGATGCCTTGCTCGCGATAAGCGCACAGCTTGTAGCAAGGGTCTTTGGGGAAGTGCTTGTCCCAGTTTTCCTGGAGGAAGTCCAGATCGGGCAAATACTGCTGCTGCCAGCGCAGCACGGCGTCGTGATATTTTTTCGGTAGAGTATCGCTGTGTGCGGCCATGGTCTTCCTCCGGTTACCCCGTGGTCCGGCTCAACACGCGGATGGGCTCTATTTGAAAGCCCATCTTCTCCAGGAACGTTCCCATGTGAGCGTGCTGGTCGGAGACCAGGGTGCGAACTAATTTGACCCCCGTGGCTTGGAAGCGCTCCATGACCTTGTCCATCAGGCTGCGGCCCAAAGAACTTTTCTGCAGGTCGGGATCGACTCCCAGGGCCTCCAGCCAGCCGGTCTTATCGGCAAAACCGTATTCCGAACCGCGCACATCGGAAAAGAGATAGCCCACGATGCGGCCGTCTTTTTCGGCTACCAGGGAGCCCTCGGGGTCGCGGCGCATGGCGAAGGCGATGCGTTCTTCCCAATGCTCGATGCGCCAGACCTGGGTGAGCAACTGATCGAGCCGGGCGATGCCTTCGGCATCGTGCTCACTGACCGGGCGGATTACGACGTCTTCCATAGAGAGATCTTCGTCCGCCGGCAAGGGCTTCCTTGTCTTCTAGAAGATGGGGGGCAAAAGGTCGGAGATCAACAGGCTGATCTCTGGAGCAAACCGGGGAGCGACTCGTTGGTCTTCCGGAAAGATATGCAACAGCCGGTAGCTGTGCCCGAAAGTTCCGCCGGGATCCGAGCCGGGCTCCTGGCGCACTTCCAGGCGCCGCCTCTGCAGGTCGAGGAGCCAATATTCCGGGATGCCGGAGGCGGCGTAAAGATTGGCTTTCTCGCTGGTGTCGTAGACATAGGAGCTGTCCGAGGAGACCTCCATGACCAGGTCTGGCCTGGTGGGCTTGCTGCCCCGCCGCAGGCACTCATGCAGATGGGCCGGAGTGACCAGCTCGGGCGCTGAGGCTAATCGGGGTCTGGCAGCTTGTTCGACAGGGTGCCAGCCCCCCACTATCCGCCAGTTTATAATACTCCTGGCGCGAGAATTTCTTGGCGCGGGCGTGCAACATACGCTGGGCGACTAGGGTTCTTTGGCGTCGCTGGGGCCGATGTCGTTTCGCAGGTCGTCCACGGGGCCGTCCGGGTTGTAACGCCCGGCGCGGATTTCCGCCTGCAGCTTGGAATGCTTGGCGCCGTAGGCCCAGTAGAGGGCCAGACCGACGACCATCCACAGGCCCAGTCGCCAGAGCGAGGCGAGGGTGGCGAAGCCCATCAGTCCGCCCGAGAAAAGCACGCCCATCAGGGGCACGAAGTAGGTGCCGCCCGGAACGCTGAAGCCACGCTTGATGTCGGGGCGCTTGATACGCAGGATCATCACGCCCAGGCAGACCAGGACGAAGGCGAAGAGGGTGCCGATGCTGCACAGTTCAGCCAGGATGCCGATGGGCAACAGGCCGCCGGCGATGGCGCAGATGCAGCCGGTGATGATGGTGGTCACCCAGGGGGTGCCGAACTTGGGGTGAACTTTGGCGGCGAACTGGGGAAACAGACCGTCCTGGGCCATCGAGAAGAAGACGCGCGGCTGGCCCATCATCATCACCACCATCACCGAGGAAAGCCCGGCGATGGCGCCGATTTCCACGGCCGTTTCCAGCCAGCCGATGCCGGTGGCCTTGATGCCGATGGCGATGGGATGGGGCACGCCCAGCTGGGTGTAGTGGACGACGCCGGTGAGAATCAACGAGACGGCGATATAGAGGAGCGTGCATACCGTCAGCGAGCCGAGAATGCCGATAGGCAGGTCACGCTGCGGGTTCTTGGTCTCCTGAGCGGCCGTGGAAACAGCGTCAAAGCCGATGTAGGCGAAGAAGACCGTGGCCGCTCCGCGGAAGATACCGGAAATGCCGTATTGTCCGAAGGTTCCGGTGTTTTCCGGAATGAAAGGATGCCAGTTCTCTTGATTGATGAAAGGAAAGGCGCACACGATGAAGGCCAGCACCACGACGGTCTTCACCACTACGATGATGGCGTTGAAGCGCGCCGATTCTTTGACGCCCACCACCAGAATGGCGGTCACGAAAAGAGTGATGAGCACGGCCGGCAGGTTGATGATGGCCAGATCCGGTGAACGGTAAAAGTGCTGAGCGGCTTCATCCCAAAGGTAGGGAGCCGAGGTCAGGGTCTTGGGCAGTTCGTAGCCCATGTGCTTGAGAAATTCGGTGACGTAGCCCGACCAGCCCACGCTCACGGCGGAGGCGCCCACCAGGTATTCCAAAATCAGGTCCCAGCCGATGATCCAGGCCACCAGCTCGCCCATGGTGGCGTAGGCGTAGGTATAAGCACTGCCGGCCACGGGAATCATGGAGGCCATTTCCGAGTAACAGAGGCCGGCGAAGGCCGAGGCGATACCGGCAGCGATGAAGGACAGACACACGGCCGGCCCCGCGTTGGCGGCGGCGGCCTGACCGGTGAGCACGAAAATGCCGGTGCCGATAATGGCGCCGATGCCCAACATGACCAGGTCGAAGGCGCCCAGGGCGCGCTTGAGGCCCCCCCCGTGGTGCGCGTCGGCCTGCAAGCTGTCGACCGACTTGATTGCGAAAAGCTTATTCCCCATAATTACTCCCAACGGCCGTAGAAAACCGCCGTGCTTTTCAACTATCCGTATAGGAATCCTGCCCTGCTTGATTCCTGCGCAAGGCCATGCTAAACTGTCGGCCGCTGTCCGTCTTTAGGGCGAAGGGCTTTCCCCCCTAAAACACAGGCCAGTTATTGAGGAGATGTGGTCATGAAAGAAGGAATTCACCCCTATTACAATGCGGTCAACGTGACTTGCAACACCTGTGGCAACAAGTTCGAGACCTACAGCACCGCGGGCGAGCTGAAAGTGGAAATCTGCAGCGCCTGCCACCCGTTCTACACGGGCAAAGTGCGCGCTCTCGCCCGCACCGGCCAGGTGGAGAAATTCCGCCAGCGCTACAACAAGAATTAGGCAAGCCAGTCCTGGATCGCTTGAAGCTCGGCGGTGTCCCCCGTCCGGGCTTCTCTGTTTATTTTTAGGAGGCTGAGATGTTAGATCTGGGACGGCTGCGCGAGATCGTGGCCCAATTTGATGAATTGACGGAAAAACTCTGCGACCCCGACCTGCTGGCCGATACTAACCGTTACAAAGCGGCCGCCCAGCAGCGCTCCGGCATGGAATCCATGGCCAATCAGTGTCGCAAGTTCGTGGAACTGTCCGAGCAGCACGACGAGGTGAGGGCGGAACTGGACCAGGCCACCGACCCCGAAATGCAGGCGATGTTTAAAGAAGAGTTCGCCGACTTGAAGCAGCAGCTCGAGGACCTCGAGCCGGTCATCCGTAAACTGATGCTGCCCAAGGATCCCTTTGCCGGCAAGAATGTGATCGTGGAAATTCGGCCGGCCGCGGGCGGTGACGAGGCGGCCATCTTTGCCGGCGATCTCTTCCGCATGTATGGCAAGTTCGCCGAGAAACACGGCTGGACATGCTCGATTCTGGAAGCTCAAGCCACCGATCTGGGCGGTTTCAAAGAGGTCGTCTTTGAGATCCAGGGCTTTGAAGTTTATCAGCACATGAAGTACGAGAGCGGTGTGCACCGCGTGCAGCGCGTGCCGGAAACCGAAGCGCAGGGGCGCATTCATACCTCGACGGTGACGGTGGCGGTGCTGCCCGAAGCCGAGACGGTGGATGAGGTGCCCATCGATCCCAAAGACCTGAAGATCGACACTTATCGGGCCCAGGGCGCCGGCGGCCAGCACGTCAACAAAACCGAGTCGGCGGTGCGCATCACTCACCTGCCCACCAACACGGTGGTGGCCTGCCAGGACGAACGTTCGCAAATTCAGAACCGCGAACGGGCCATGCGCATCTTGCGCGCCAAATTGCTCGAGGTGGAACGCGAGCGCATCACCAACGAGATGACCGAAACTCGCCGCGGGCAGGTGGGCACCGGCGACCGCTCCGAGAAGATCCGCACTTACAACTATCCCCAGAGCCGCGTTACCGATCACCGCATTGGCCTCTCGATCATGAACCTGCCCTCGATCGTGGAAGGAGACCTCGACGAAATCGTGGGTGCTTTGCAAACGGCCGAGCAAGAAGCGCTGCTTCAGGAAGCCAATTCTTGAGTCAGACGGTCTCGCGAGTTCTCGACGAAGCCACCGAGTTTCTGGCCAGCCGCCGGCCCCGCTCGCCGCGTCTGGACGCCGAGCTGCTGCTGGCCTATGTCACCGGCCAGACGCGCACTCAGTTGTTCACGCGGGCCTTTGAACAATTGAGCGCCGCTCATCTCGCCCAGTTCCAGGATTTATTGGAGAAACGCGGCCAGGGCGCGCCGGTCGCCTACCTGATCGGCTGGAAAGAGTTTTACGGCCGGCGTTTCGTAGTCACCCCCGACGTCTTGATTCCCCGCCCCGAAACCGAGATGGTGGTGGAAGAAACGTTGCGCTGCGTGGCGCGCTCGGGACTGGCCCGGCCGCGCATTTTTGATTGCTGCACCGGCAGCGGCTGCCTGGCGGTGACCCTGGCTCTGGAAGTGGCCGAAGCCCAGGTGCGCGCTTCCGATGTCTGCCCCAAGGCGCTGGAGGTGGCCGCCGAAAATCTGCGTCTGCACAATCTGGAGCGGCGCATCAAGTTATTTGAAGGCGACCTTCTCAAAGCCTTGCCGCCCGAAACCCAACGCTACGATTTTATCGTGAGCAACCCCCCTTACGTGGCCACCGACTCGGGTCCGCGCCCTGAAGAGGGGGTGGTTCACTATGAGCCCAATCTGGCGCTTTTCGGCGGGCGTGACGGTACGGATCTGCTCAAACGCCTGTCTCAGGAGGCGCGTCGCCGCCTCAATCCGGGGGGCTGGCTGGTGCTCGAAATGGCACCTTTTCAGATCGAGGGCATGGAAGCTTTTCTGCAGGAACAGGGCTACCAGCACACGCAGCTTACCCAGGATTTGTCGGGTTTGCCCCGAGTGTTGTCGGGTAGATGGGAGGCATAATGGCAAAGACAGGCAGCAGCCAAAACACAAAGCAAGTGGTGAAATGGGCGGAAGCCCTGGCGCAGTTGGTGAGCGAAACCCAGATGAGCGAACTGCGCCTGGAGAACGGAACGCAGAGCTTGCGCCTGCGCCGCCGCGAAGACGGCGAAGGCCCGGCCCCGCTACGCCAGGAGGCGGTTCCGAATCGCTCGATCCCTCCGGTCAATGAAGATTTCGGCACTCCGGTCAACAGCAACTACGTGGGCGTTTTCCGCAGCAGCCATCCCAAGACCGGCAAGCCCATGGTGAAAGCTCAGGACACCACCGAGTCCAATCAGGTGCTCGGTTGGGTGGAATGTATGGGCATTCGCCATGAAGTGGTAGCGCCGCGTGCCGGCACGGTGGCCGAAGTGCTGGTGGATGATTCCGAGCCGGTCGAATTCGGCCAGGTCTTGTTGGTGATTCAGTAAAGGGGTTTTACGTGTTCAAAAAAGTTTTAGTAGCTAACCGGGGCGAGATCGCCCTGCGTGTCCTGCGGGCTTGCAAGGAGCTGGAAATCCGCACGGTGGCCGTGCACTCCGACGTGGACCGCGACAGTTTACACGTGTCGGAAGCAGATGAGAGTTTTTGCATCGGGCCTGGACCGGCCGGCCAGTCTTATCTGAACATTCACAACCTGATTTCGGCCGCGCTGGTGGCCCGAGCCGACGCCATCCATCCCGGTTACGGCTTCCTGGCCGAGAACCCCGAGTTCGTGGAGATCTGCCAGAGCCACGGGCTTACCTTCATCGGCCCGCCTGCCCAGGCCATGCGCCAGATGGGCGATAAGGCCGAGGCGCGCCGCACCGTCATCGCCGCCGGAGTGCCCACACTGCCCGGCACCTCCGAGATTTCTGATTTTGCCGAAGCTCACGAGTTCGCCGCTAAAAGCGGCTTTCCGATCATGATCAAGGCGGCCGCTGGCGGGGGCGGCAAAGGCATGCGCATCGCCCTGGAAGATTCCGAGCTGGAAAAACTATTCACCACGGCCCAGCTCGAGGCCGAGGCGGCTTTTGGCGACGGCCGCATCTATCTGGAGAAATTCTTGCCCCAGGCCCGTCACATCGAGATCCAGGTGCTGGCCGACAACCACGGTAATTGCATTCACCTGGGGGAGCGCGACTGCAGTCTGCAACGGCGCAACCAGAAGCTGGTGGAAGAGTGCCCCTCGCCCGTCATCAGCCCGGAAAAACGGGCCGAGATGGGCGCCATGGCGGTGGCCGCGGCTAAATCGTGCGGCTATTCCGGCGTGGGCACGGTGGAATTTCTTTTCGACCCTCGCGACCAGAGCTTTTATTTTCTGGAGATGAACACGCGCATTCAAGTGGAGCACCCGGTGACCGAATACGTTACCGGCCTGGATCTGGTCAAGCTGCAGATCGAGGTGGCGGCCGGTGCCCGGTTGACTTTAAAGCAGGAGGACATCGTCATGCGCGGTTCGTCCATCGAATGCCGCATCAATGCGGAAAACCCCGAGGACGGCTTCCGTCCCTCCTTTGGCAAGATCCAGGCCGTCCACTTTCCCGGCGGGCCTGGCATTCGTATCGATAGCCACCTGTATTCCGGGTACAGTGTCCAGCCTTACTACGATTCACTACTTGCCAAAGTCATCAGTTACGGGCAAACTCGTGAGGAAGCCCTGACCCGTATGAACCGTTTGCTGGCGGAACTGAAAGTCGAAGGCGTCAACACCACCATCGACTTTCAGCGCCGTCTCATCCAGCATCCCCGTTTCCGGGCCGGCGACGTACATACCACCTTTGTGGAGAAAGAGTATCTGCCGGAAATGTTGGCGTTGACTTGAGCGCACGCTCCAAGAGCCGAGTTTCGCCGCGCCGCCGCGAGCGCGTGCTGGCCTTTCAGGCGCTCTTCATGCTGGATGTGGGCCAGGTCGACTTGCAGACGGCCCTGGATTATGCTCATTCCGAGAATCTGGACCTCGGGCTGCGGGAGTGGCTGGAGCTGCGCGTGCGCGGCACCTGGGAGGGCCGCGAGCGCTGGGACGCTCTGATCAAATCCCATCTGCAGAACTGGAGCTGGGAGCGCATCGGCCGAGTGGAGCGCAACCTGATGCGCCTGGCCGTCTTCGAGATGATCGAGTGTGCTGAAGACCTGAAGTTCTCGGCGGCCATCAGCGAAGCGGTCGATTTAGCCAAGGAATATGGGGACGAGAAGTCCGGTCCCTTCATCAATGGAGTGCTGGACGCGTGTTGGCGGGAGTCCAAAGGTGAAGCTGGCTAGTCTCCGCGGGGGATGTTTCCGCTTCATCCAGGTCACTTTTCTGCTTGTGCTCGGCTTATCCATTGCCGGCCTCACCTCGCTCACGGCCCTGCTCAATCACTATGCCGAAGGCCTGCCCGACGTCTCCAAGCTGCGCTATTTCGAACCTTCCGAGACCACCCGCATCTACTCCGCCGATGGCAAATTGATCGCCACGCTGTTCAAGGAAAACCGTACCTGGACGCCTTACGACAAGATGTCCCCCTTCTTGATCAAGGCCATTCTGGCGGTGGAAGACTCCCGTTTTTATCAACACCACGGCGTCGACCCGGTGGGCGTGGTTCGCGCCGCGGTCTACGACTTGATGCACAAGGGCGAAAAACAGGGTGCCTCGACCATCACCATGCAATTGGCGCGCAATCTTTTCTTAAGTTTTGACCAGACTTTGGAGCGCAAAATCAAAGAGATTTTGCTGGCTTCGCAGATCGAAAAGAAGTTCACCAAGGATGAGATCCTGGAGCTTTATCTCAACCAGATTTATTTCGGCGGGGGCGCTTACGGTGTGCAGGCGGCGGCCAAGACCTACTACGGCAAGAACGCCAAAGACCTGACCGTGCCCGAGGCCGCCCTGATCGCCGGCCTGCCCCAGTCACCCAGCAACTTTTCTCCGCTGGTTTCCGAAAAAGCGGCCATGCACCGCCAGATTCTGGTGCTCGGGCGGATGTATGATCAGAAATTTCTGACCTATAAGCAATATCGCAAGGCCCTGCTGGAAGCGCGCCATCCTACCTTCATGACCAAGAAAGCCCAGGAGTTTCAGGTGCTCGAGGTGCCTTACTTCACCACCTGGGTGATTCGCCAGTTGCATGAGCGCTACGACGAGGATCTGCTCTATCGCGGCGGCCTGCGTATTCACACGACGGTGGATTTGCGCCTGCAAAAGGCGGCCGAACAGACCGTGCGCAGTCTGATCACGCAGAACGGGCCTGCCTTGCGGGCGGATTCTTCGGCTATCGTGTGCATCGAGAACAAGACCGGCTATGTGCGGGCCATGTGCGGCGGTCTGGGCTGGTCGTCTAAAAGCCAGTTCAATCGCGCCTGGCAGGCCAAACGCCACCCCGGCTCCTCTTTTAAGCCGCTGGTCTATGCCACCGCGCTGGAAGCCGGCTATACGCCCGATTCGATCATCAACGATAGCCCCTACAAGATTCAGGTCAGCTCCACCGAGGAGTGGGAGCCCAAGAATTCCGACCACGCCTTCATGGGGCCCATCACCATCCGCACCGCGCTGCAGAACTCGCGCAATGTGGTGGCCGTCAAGTTGCTGATGTTGGTAGGGGCCGATCGCGTCATCGACTTCGCTTACCGCTGCGGTATCACCGAGAAGCTCTACCCCAATCCGAGTATGGCTCTGGGCGCGGTCGAACTGAGCCCCTTGGAAATGGCCACCGCTTACACCGTCTTTCCCAACCTGGGCCTGCACACCGAGGTGAGCGGCATCAAGGCCATCTTTGACTCCGACGGCAATCCCATCGAAGACAACACCTATCCCAAGCAAGAAGAAGTTCTCAGCGAAATCAGCGCCATGGCTATGATCGAGATCATGGTCAACGTGGTCGAGAACGGCACCGGCACCATGGCCCGTTTGTCGGGTTATCACGTGGCCGGCAAAACCGGTACCACCGACGATTACCGCGATGCCTGGTTCTGCGGCTACACCCCTCAGTTCACCACCGCCGTCTGGGTGGGTAACGACAACAATTCGCAGATGATTAACTCGTTTGGCGGTAACCTGCCGGCGCGCATCTGGCAGACCTTTATGAGCGCCGCCATGGCCGGACAGCCCTCGGTGCCCTTCGGAATGTTGGACAAGGGCAAAGTGGGCGTGCTCATGTGCCGCGATTCCAAGAAGCGCGCCTGTATGGGTTGCTATCGCACTTTCCGGGCCTTTTACCCGGCCGGGGGGGTGCCGTTGGGATTCTGTCCCATGCACTCCCGCACCGGCGATTCGTTGCTGCCTAATATTCGCACTTCCCGGCCCATCGAGGGTCCCGCTCCCGACGCCATTCCCGGACCCGACGAAACGTTGCCCCTGGACCCGCTGCCTCCGCCGCCGGCTCCGGCTCCCGCTCCCGGTGGACTCGACCAGCCGGCTCCACCTCCGGATCCCGGTCTCCCGCCCGGGCCTGAGCCGGACGTCATTCCCGGGCCGGGGGGTGGGGACGTCATCGGACCGCCGCCGCCCGATCCAGGCAATCCCGGTCCGGCGCCCGCGCCGGCCCCCGCTCCCAGCAACGAGCTTTGATCTCCGGCTTTCTGCTGGTCGGCGGCGCCGGTTCGCGCATGGGCGGCGCCAAGGCCACGCGGCTCTTTGCAGGCCGTCCCCTGTGGAGCTACGGTTACGATTTGCTGGGGTCTTTTTGCCAGGAGGTGCGGCTGGTGGGCCGATGCGCCGAATTGGATTTGCCCCAGCTGGTGGAGGAAGCCCCGGGATTGGGCCCCCTGGGAGGCATTGTGGCCGCGCTGAAGACGGCGCGCACCGACTGGAACTTTATCCTGGCTCTGGACTATCCGTTGTTGGATCAGGCCTTTGTGAGCAGCCTGGGAATCCCTCAAAGCGGACTGGCCAGGTTGCCGCGTTGCGGGCGGCAAAAGCATCCTCTGTGTGGTTTCTATCATCGCGGGGCGGCCGACCGCCTGGAGGCTCGCGGCTCCGTGGTGCGCGCATTGGAGGGGCTGGCAGTCGAATGGGTCGACTTCGGCGAGGATCCGCGATTTTTGAATGTAAATTATGTAGAGGACTTGCAGCGTTAAAAGGCTAACCTCACCTTTCCCTGATGGCTGAACCGACTCCCTTCGCAACCGATCCCCAGGACCAGAGTGCGCGCCTGATTCCCAAAGTGCTGTTCGGCGCCTTGGTGCTCGGCGGTCTAAGCTTCTTGTTGCTCCCCCTGCTCGTCCAGGGAACCAGGGCCTACGAAAGTATCAGGGGCTTTTTCTCTTTCTGGAGTGGGTTCGTGCGCTTCTTCGATTTTTTACTGCCACCTGAATAGGCTACAGGAAATGAGGCTTGATGCCGGTTATTTAAGGAAATCCAGGGCCTGCTGGAGGGCTGAAGGTTTGCAGTCTTCGTGACCCATTCCAGGCACATCGATCATTTTGCAGTTGAAGCCTTCCGCTTGGTAGCCGCCTTCATAGATGTCGGAAATATTGCCGTATCGGAAATCCCCACGGCCGGTAATGAAAACAAACTTTTGGTTATTCTTGGCGGCTTCGATTTCGCGCTGGCTGGCCTTGAATACGCCGTAATTGGCGTTGCCGTTGCTATCGGTAAAGTTAGTGGCTTTGACCACGGGCACGGCTTTGTAAAAGTCCGCCCCGCAATTTTGAATCGTCCCGTGAAACAGGTCACTCTGCATGAAACCCAGTTTCCCGGCGGTGCGCGCTCCCCCCGAAAGGCCGGCCGCGTAGATGCGGTTAGGATCAATTCTGTGGGTCTGGATCATCTCCAAAGCCGCCATCACTCCCAGGCCCAAGCGGCGGCGCATCTCACAGCCATTGCCCGCTCCTTGGGGACAGATAAAAAGCAGCTTGTTCCCCTTGAGCACGCCGTCCCAGCCTGGGGGGATGCTCTGACAGCTATCGTTCGGACTTATATAAACGATTAAGCCCCAGGTCTCATCGGGGTTGTAGGTCCGAGGCCGGTAAACGAAAAACTTTTCCTTCTCGTAGTTGAGCCGGTAGTCGATGCTTCCGCTCACACTGGGTGGCCGGCCAGGTCCGATAGGGAACGTCAGCAGTTGACCAGGTTCGGCCTGAGCGCTTCCGAGCCAGAGCAAGGACAGAAGAAAGATTTTGAATTTACGCATTCCCGAAGGTTAGATTTCGCCTTGCGCCCCCCTGCATCCGAACGATTCTAAAATAGCGGCAAGATTCTAGCAGAGGAACCGTAGCCACCAGTTCAGGCATGCAGATTTGCACCGGCAGGAATTTTGGTGCTGCGGGCCTGGTTTCCGTGCCACTGACCGTCTGGCGAATGCCCTGTTTGGCACAGCCGGAGCCATAGACTGGCGCTACTGTTTTCGCAGTCTAGACCGCACTGATAGAGCTGCTGGGCAATCGCTCAGTATAAACATTGTAGCGGTCGCCGCGCAGAAACCCCACCAGGGTGAGTCCCGCCTGGCTGGCGTAGTTCAGGGCCAGGCTGCTGGGTGGGCCTACGCTGGCCACCGCCGAGAAACGGGCCTGAACCGCCTTCTGCACCAGCTCGAAGCCGGAACGACCCGAGAGGAGCAGCCAGTTGCCCTCGGCACTCTTTTTCTCCATGAACAATCGTCCCGTTACTTTGTCGACAGCGTTGTGCCGGCCTACGTCCTCGTAGACCAGCTCCGGTTGGCCGCCGGGTCGAACCAGTGCGGCGGCGTGGCTGCCACCGCACTTTTCAAACAAATCCTGGTGGCGGCGCAGTTGCTCCGGAAGTGCGCACAACCAATCGGGCTGCCAAGGGGGAACAGGCACCACCTGATGGGGTGGAGTCACTGCCAACGAATCCTGGCCGCAAGCGCCACAACCTCCATGCACCCATTCTTGGGAGCGCAACTGGAGGGCTTTTTCGGGAATAGCTCCCCGGAAGATCACGGTGAGGTGATTGAAATCCTGGGGGGTGGCGCAATAGTCGAGTTCTTTCACGTCCTCGGGGGAGTGGATCAGCCCCAGGGCGCAGAGATAGCCCAGGACCAGCTCGTAGTCGTGGCCGGGAGTGCGCAGAATGGTGGCCAGTCGCAGCCGTCTTCCCCCTCCCTGCAGCGTGAGCTGCAAGGGTTCTTCCAGCAGCAACTGGTCTTTGTGGGCCGCGCCTGCCTGGTCGCGCCGCCTCACGGTCAGCAGTCGTTTACGCGGTAGCACTTTCCGGCCACCCGATTTCGATAGGTTCGAAATCGATCATATCGCAAGAAACCAGGTAATAGCGCACTCCATTTTGCTGGCCTTGGAAAGGCCGGTGTCCGCCGTTGCGGTGCAGGTGGCCGTAGACGCAGATATCGACTTTGAAAGCCTCGAGCAGTTGGGTAAACTCACTCTCGCGCCGGTAGGGAAAGAGGGGAGGGTAGTGGAGCAGAGCCACCCGCACCGGCGCCTCCTTATCCAGAGCTTCCAGCGCCAGCTTCAGGCGCTCGAGTTCACGCCGATAAATTTTCTCGTCCTCGGCATCCTCAAAGCCGTGGCTGCCGGGAAGATCCCAGCCACGGGTACCGCACAGGGCGGCGGGGCCGATGCGGATGGCGTCGTTCTGCAGGAAATGAAGGCCGGGAAAGCGTTTGCGCACCTTGCCCAGACTCTGCCACCAGTAATCGTGGTTGCCGCGCACCAGCACTTTGTGGCCGGGCAGGTTCTGGATAAATTCCAGGTCGGGGCCCGCGTGTTCGAGCTTGAGAGCCCAACTGTGGTCTCCCGGCAGCAGCACCAGATCTTCTTCGCTGATCCGCCGGCGCCAGGACGATTCGACCTTTTCCCAGTGCTTGAGCCAGTGATCGCCGAAGCGATCCATCGGCTTATTGCTGGTGAAGGACAGATGCAGGTCGCTGATGGCAAAGCAGCGCATGGGGGCGGCTTTGTCGAGCGCGGGAGGGCCACCTTCTGCCGGCTGCGAACCTCCTGGCAATGCTTGATACTCCGCACACGCAGCGCTGGGAATTGGCGCTGGAAATCTTCAACTATACCTTCCGTCCTTGCCGTCATGCCCAGGAGACGATTTACGAGTATCACATGGATGGGAGACCTCAGTTCGAATGGGAGCATTTGCGCCAGCTCTTTATTCTCGAGGGCAATCCCCGCATTATTGACTATTGCGCGGATTGTCCCGTCAATATCATGGCCGAAGTGGAGGGCTGCAAATGCCAGGTGGATAACCTGGACATCTTTTTCCGGGCCCTCAACGAACTCGTTCCCGACTCTCTGTGGACGCGCTTTCCGCGCGACGGTACGCCGGTGGCTCCTCACCAGACCGCCTCTTTCCTGGCGGATTTGCTGGGCTTGCGTGTAAAGTTGGGCGAATTGACCTGGCCGGTGGCCATCCCTAAAGAGAATGGCCGTCCCTATTTCGAGCCGCGCACCGACGAGGAGTTAGAGGCCGCCGATTCGGGGGCGACCCTTCCCGAAGGCCCCATGCAGTTTTACGCCTGGAACGGCGAGGGTCCGCCCGGCCTGATTTTTCTCAACGAGGGTTATTCGCTCTATTTGAGTCGGCACGGGATCATGGTCAAGCCGGCCGGCCAGGATCCGATCCCTTATGTATTTCGCCGCTTGTGGCGGGAAGACATGGGCGTTTTCGGCGAGGACAGCCGGGGCGAACAGATCGGGTTCGATGTGCTGGTCGGCCGCTATCCCACCTGGGGAGCGAGCAACGAGTCCGGCACGGAACTTCATTTCGAGTCCATGCCAGCCGCTCAGGTGTTTGCCGAACTCCTCGATCTGCTCGAGGTTTACTGCAGCATCGCCGAGGAGTTTGAAATCGGCTTGCTGATCAAAGCTCCGGTTCAATAAACCTCCGGACGGGTTGTGGTTATGAAGATTGATAGATGGCCGAAGTGGGGGACGATCAGCTTCTGATGCCCGAGCATTCGCTCACCGGTTTTGATGTGGAAGAATGGAGCTGGTGAATCCACCGCTCGATCCCACTCGGGGGAGCGAGATTCAGAAGACCCGTCCCTGCCTGGTGGTTTCGCCGGACGAGATGAATCGCCATTTGCTTACCGTCAAAGACTATCCCACGCGTGTGCCCGTCCATTTTCAAGGACAGGATGGTAAGGTTGCGCTGGATCGGTTGCGAACGGTGGACCGGACCAGATTGGTGCGCCAACTCGGTCGTCTGCAGGCTCAGGAGGCGAGCCTGGTGCTGGCCTGTTTGGGGGAAATGTTCGCGGAATAACCCTGGAACAGGTGTTCGAACTGTCTCGCAGAAGGGGCCGCCGTGAGGCAGTCTGGACTATTAAGCAGCCCTGAAGTTTCCACGCTGGTGCGAGCCGGTCTCTGGCTGTCCATGTTGGCGGCGGGTATCTGGTTTCTCACGCGCATCCAGGTCACCCTGAGTATTTTTGGACTGGCCTGGTTGATTGCTTACCTGACCCGGCCGGCGGTGCTGCTCTTTGAAGGCAAGCGAGTCGGCCCCATCCGCCGGTGCCCGCGCGGGTTGGCTGTCGGCACCGTGTATTTTCTATTGCTCACGGCTGTTTTCGTGATTGGCTCGCTGGCCTTCCCGGCCGTCACCGGACAGTTCGAACGACTGCTGGATCTGCAACACGCCCTCTATCATCCTCAGGAACTGGCGGCATCCATCCAACACCTGGGCGAGCGGCTGGTCGATCTGGTGCCCGTCCAATATCAGGCCGAGTTGCTGGAGCGGCTCAAGGCCAGCGTCGGGAATTTGACGCTGATGGTGGGGGAGGGACTGACGGAAGGCCTGGGTTTCCTGGCCACTTTCTTCAAGCAGATGGCGGCCGGCGCGGCGGTCTTTATTTCCGCCCTGCTGATCAGCCTCTACCTGCTCTTCGGCTGGGAGGACCTGTATGGTTCGCTGGTCTCGGCCTTCCCCGGCCGTTACCGGCATAACTTTATCGAACTGATCGCCAAGATGAACCAGATCTTCGGCGGCTATGTGCGGGCCACCATTATCGCCAGCCTGGTCAACGCCCTGGCCGCCCTGGCCGGCCTGACGCTGTTTTCCCTGATTTCGGGCCGTGCCTGTCCGTATGCCTACCTGATCTGTCTGGTGGCCGGGCTGACCTACCCGATTCCGCTTTTCGGAATTCTTTCCAGCGTGGTCACCGCGGTGATTTTGGGATTTGTGCCGGAAAGCGACATCGCCACCGGCCTGATGGTCGGCGGCGTGGTGGCGGTGGTCAGCATTGGTATCGACCGTTTGCTCACACCCAAATTGATGGGTGACGCCATTGGTGTTTCGCCGATGTTCGTCATCTTCGCGGCCGCCGCCGGCGGTGAATTCCTGGGGGGCGTCTGGGGAATGCTCCTGGGCATCCCGCTAGCCGCCATGACCAAGGCCTTTTTCCTCTGGTTTCACGATCTCTTTCTGGTCGATCCCAGCACCCGTGACCTGGCCCCTTTGCAGGGAGGGGAGGGGGGAAAAGAGGTTCAAGCCATCCATCCCCTCCCTCTCAACCCCCCCTCTCCCGAAGCTTAGACGCCGACGGTCTGGTTGCCGAGGCTGGAGTAGTCGACTTTCATGGGGCGGCCGGCGGGGCGTTTTTGATATTGACCGAAGCCGGGCTCGACCAGGAATTTGCCGGCTTCGTAGACCTTCTGGCCGCGGATAAAGACGGTGTGGGCGGTGACCTCGACCCTGGTGCCCTCGTAGACGTTGGTGTCACAGGCGGACTGGTGGGTTTTGGCCGAAATAGTGTAACCCTGTTTGGTGTCCCAAAGCACCAGGTCGGCGTCACTGCCCGGCAACAGGCTGCCCTTGGTGGGGTAGAGGCCGAACATCTTGGCCGGATTGGTGCAGCAGGTCTCCACCAGGCGCTGCAGCGAGATGCGCTTCTGGTTGACGCCGTAGGTCCAGACCACCGGCATGCGCTCCTGCAGACCGTTGAGGCCGTTGGGAATTTTGCGGAAGTCGTCTTTGCCCATGTCCTTCTGACCCTTGAAGTCGAAGGTGCAGTGGTCGGTACCCACCACCTGGATGATGCCGTTGGCCAGCGCGCCCCACAAGGCTTCCCGATCATGGGCCTTACGCAAGGGAGGAGACATAACGTATTTGGCGCCTTCAAAGTCGGGCAGATCATAGAGATCGGCGTCCAGCATCAAGTGCTGGGCGCACACTTCGCCGTAGGATTCCCAACCGCGCTTGCGCGCGCGGGCCAGTTCGACCACCGCTTCCTTACAGGTCATGTGCACGATATAAGCGGGTTGGTCGGCCATTTTGCCCAACTCCAACACGCGTCCGGTGGCTTCGCCCTCGGCCACGGGAGGCTGGCAGAGAGGATGATAGTGAGGGCTGAGCTTGCCTTCGGCGGCGAAACGAGCGGCCAGAATGTTGAGCACGTCGCCATTGACGGCATGGGCTGTCACCAGACCGCCGCGTTGGCGCACTTCCAACATGAGGTCGAAGATTTCCTCATCCGAAATCATCAGAGCGCCTTTGTAGGCGGTGAAGATTTTGAAGCTGGTGATGCCGCGCTCGAAGGCCAGGTCGAGTTCCTTGCGGATGCCTTCGTTCCAATCCACGATGCACATATGGTAGGAGTAGTCGCACATGGCTTTGGGCTTGGATTTGGCGTCCCAGATTTCCAGCGCCTGGGCCAACGTGCCGCCTTTGCTGGGGATGCAGAAATCCACCACGGTGGTGGTGCCGCCGGCGATGGCGCACTTGCCGCCGCTGGTGAAGTCGTCCTTACTCACCGAGCCCATGAAGGGCATTTCCAGGTGGCAATGCACATCGAGCCCGCCGGGAAGAAGGTACTTGCCATTGGCGTCGATCGTTTGGTCTCGGGTTGCGTCACCGAGGTTGGAGCCGACGCTGAGAATCTTGTCGTCCTGGAATAGCAGATCGCCGCGGAACTGATCGCTGGCCGTCACAATCTCTGCATTCTGAATAAGGGTACGCATGGAAGGCCTCCTAGAAATGGGAAAGTTGTCGTGTTGCGTTCCTCTTGCGCGCGAAACTCCCCTGCCCAGGAGGGGCGGGCAGGCAGGCCGAAGGCGCCGGCCGTCACTTAGGAGGTACTCAATGAGCGTAACCGTTATCGATCATCCCCTGATCCAGCATAAGCTCACCTTGATGCGCGATCGCACCACCGGGCCCAAAGATTTCCGGGAGTTGTTGGAAGAGATCGCCATGTTGATGGCCTATGAAGTGACTCGCACGATTGCTCTCGAGGATATCCAGGTGCAAGGGCCGCTCGGACCCTGCGATGGCAAAACCATCGCCGGCAAGAAGCTGGGAGTCATCCCCATTCTGCGCGCCGGTCTGGGCATGGTCGGGGGAATTCTGCGCCTGGTGCCCAATGCCAAGGTCGGACACATCGGACTGTATCGTGACGAAACCACCCTGCAGCCGGTGGAATACTATTGCAAGCTGCCCGAGGACCTGGCGGAACGAGACCTTTTTCTGCTTGATCCCATGCTGGCCACCGGCGGCTCGGCGGCGGCGGCGGTCGAGTTTCTCAAAAAGCGCGGCGCCCGTAGCAAAAACATCAAGTTTCTCTGTTTGCTGTGCTCTCCCCAAGGCATCGAGGTTTTGCAGCAGTCGGACCCGGAGGTGGACATCTACACGGCCTCTATCGACCAGGCCCTGAACGACCGAGGCTACATCCTGCCCGGACTGGGCGACGCCGGAGACCGTCTATTCGGCACCATGTAGGCATAGTGGCCTTGGGTCTGTGGTTGGGCCTGGCTCCCGCCGCCGAGGCCCGCAAGTTGGCTTTTCCCTTGCTGGGTATGGAAGCTTCAGTACCGGATGCTTATACCATTGATGAAGCCGGCCCGGCCCGCGTCCTTCTTTCCCGCAAAGACAATCCTGTCGGCCTCTCCTTCTATCGAGTCGAGTTCGGCAACCTCGACAAGTTCAGTGCGGCCCACAACAAAGAACTGGAGAAGTTCTTGCGCCAGCGCCTGGGTAAAGGAGCTCAGGTGGAGATGTCCAGTCTGGTGGTGGGCGGGCGTCCGGCCACCCGGGTTCTGGTTTCGGGACTGCGCGCGGGCAAGCCCTGGCAGATGCTGGCCGCCTGGAGTTTTCGCGGTGGTCAGGCGCAGGTGGTCGAGGTGCTTTATCCGGCCGCTCAGCGCAATGAAGCGGGGGACCTCTTCGGGCAGGTCTGTCGCAATTTGGTCTGGGTTCGTCCCGAGCGCGGCTAATCCGCGCAGCGGAGGGCAAGTTGCGGCCAGGCAGGTCTACTGAACTCTTTGAGCCAAGTAAGTCAGGCGTGAAAAAGCGGCGGGCGCGGGCCCTGAGTCTCCTCGAGATACTTTTCGCCATCGGGTTTCTGACCGTCATCCTGGTGGCTTTTGCGGCCGTTTACCCGGCTGCTTACCGGCTCAATCGCAAGAGCGCCAAGGCTACCATCGCGGCCAAAACCGCCTCCACCGTGGGAGCGGAGATCCTGGCTCTGCCTTTTGACCCGCCCAGTTTCAGCAGCACTCAGCCCAACCTGACGGCCCTGGCCCAGGATCTCAACGGCACCACCGCCATCAAGACTTTCGTCACCGAACAGATGCGCAGCACCGTTCCACCCGGCTACGAAGTGCGCGCTCAGGCGATACGGGTCGCGCTTTACGGTAGCGCCGACCCCAGCGGAGTGACCAACGATATCGGCGGTCGCTTTGCCCAGGTGCAGGTGACCACTTATTACAACGATTCCAACACGGGAGGGGCGGAAAAGAGCGTTACGGTTATTTCCGGGAAGGCGGAAAATCGCGATGTCCGTTAAACGGCGCCGCGCTTTCACACTGGCCGAAGCCATGGTCGGCTTGTTTCTGATCTCGATTATTCTGGGCGTGGCGGCCGAGGCCATTCGCTGGGCCGTGCGTTCCCACCGCAGCGGAGAAGCCAAGCGCCAGGCCATTGCTCTGGGGCGAGAGGTGCTCAATCGCATCTCCGCCGAAATGTCCACCTCGATCGGCATGGGTCTGCTTCCCAATGGCGGTGAGCTGCGCAGCGGGGTCATTTACCCGGACTACAGTCCGGCTCTCAACCTGCCCTTCACGGGCAATTTGTACAAGCGCGAGCATGTTCTGCAGACCTTGCCGGGTGGATCCACCGTCAATGTCGACCGGGCTTACAACCGGCTGATCTTCAGTACTCCCGGCAAACGGAGCGGGGTCTTCAGCGATTCTCTGGCGGATTACGTATTTGTGGAATATCTGGTGCCACCGCGCGCGGACAACCCCGACCGTCCCCAGAACAAGCTCTACCGGCGCACTTACCGAGTCATGTCCGACCCTCTGGCCACCGTCATTCCCGGGCTGATTTTGGCCGGTAATTACGAAGTGGCCAACGGGCCCTTTTTTGTTCTGGACCCCGGCGATCCCCTGGGCAACGGGAACATGATCGACGCCGCCTTGACCTCGGAGCAGAAATTGCAACGCGGCCTGGTTTTGGAACTGCCCAAGCCCGAAGATCAACTTCAGTTCAGCGTGGAGCATACCGCCGCCACCGCCCAACGGACCACGCCTCTGCCTAACGATCCGGCCTATCAGCCGGCCCTTTACACCATCACCGTCTCGATCATGATCGATTCTCAAGGAAACAATAAATATTACGGCTCGCAAGTGCTCACACAACAGGTTACAATTAAGTCCGGGTACTGATTTCTAAGCGTGGAGGAGAGATGAAGCTTCCTAAAGGACTGCGCCGCCGCAAAGGCGTGGCGCTGATACTGGCTCTGCTGACCACCGTCATCCTGGTGACCCTGAGCCTCGCCTTCATGTCGCTGTCCCTCAGCGAAGCTCGCACCTCCCGCTCCTACGGATATGAAGAAACCTCGGTGCAAGCGGCCAGCTATGGACTGGAATACGCTCTCACCTACATGGGGCGGGGCACCGTTCCCGGCCAGTCAATATGGGAGTGGAAACGCTGGCCCAACCCGGGCAACAACCCTTCGCTGAATTTTGGTTTCTATAATGTGCTCGCTGAGCAAACCGGTCCCGTTACGGTCGGACAAGAAATCCCCTCCGCGCCCGACCAGCGCATTGCCGCCATCGTGACCAAACTCCCGCAAGATACCTTGTTACGAGCCTTTATTCCGGCCAATTTGCCTCAGGCTGACAAGGACCAGTTGGAGCTGGACCTGCGCCGTATTTCCATCGTCGATCAGAATCTCAAGCCCCGCTTGATCCAGTTGAATTCCGATCTCGCTTTTACCTGCGATGTCGTGGTGGAGCCCATTCTGCTTTCTCGGGGCCAGGGACGGCACGACTACCGGCTGATCTCCACCGCGCGCGTCTATGCCCTGGCCAACGGCGCCGAAGTAAACGTCAATGCTCCCGTGGCCAGCCGGGTGGTCGAGGCCCGTGTGAAAGAGTCCAGCTTCGACTACGCTCACTTTATCGCCAACGGACGTACCTGGAACGTCAACGGTTACACGCCCGGCACTACTCCGAGCAACGCCAACGGGACGGACCTGGCCGACTACGTGGTGATTCCGAAAGACTACGTGGAGCAGGGTCCTATGCGGGTTGACGGGCAGGATGTGGACAGCTCGCCGGCTGGCTCCATCGAGCGTCACGTCAAAGAGCAGGCGGGTAACCTCCGTTTTCTGGCCAATTCGGCCGAAAACGGTCCGAAGTTCAGCCATAAGCTGACCATCAACCAGCCCGCCAACGTCTATCCCGATGACGTGACCGATTCGACTATGTCCGGCTTTACGGCTGGATTCGTACCGCGTTCCGCGCGCATCGGCATTCCTGACTTCCGTCAGGAGGATATGAAGTTGGCCGCCAAGTTGGTGGTGAAAGACAGCGACCAATCGGGTCTGATCGAGATTCCCACTGCCGCCATTCCGGGCGCTCGGGGCAGCGCCCTGGCCGCTCCCAAGTCCAGCGACCCTACCAATCCATTCTATGACGGCACCGAAGTGGTCACCGACTCGGACGGCAACACCAGGACGGTCAATGTGCCGGTTGACTTCCGCCCGCGCTTCCCCAACGTCGAGATTGTCCTCAACAAAGACCAGATTCAGATTCAGACCAGGTCCACTCTGGATGGAAGCATCACCGACTCGCGGACCATCAAACAGGACCAGTTGCAGAGCGGATTGATCTACGTGCAGGGTGGCAACGTGGTGGTGAAAACCGACCCCACCAACAAGTTCCAGGGAAAGCTGAGCATCGTGGCTGGTGAAGACCCTAATCGCGACGGTTTCACGCCCAATGACTCCAGTATTTACAGCGAGGCGGCTCGGGGCTACTTCACCGCGCTCAAGAACGAATGGGATCAGACCGTGCTTACGACCGGCTTGAAGCCGGCCGACGTCGGCAGATATCCCACGCCGCCCTATACCATAGCCCAGTTAAACGAAGGGCGAACCAGGTTCGGCGCCGACGTCGTCCCTCCGGTGGAGTCGGGAATGCCCAGTGGACAGTTGCTCTGGCCCGCTCCTCCCGTGGAGCGCGATCAGCTCGGCAACAAGGTTCGCTACACCACGGAGCGTGAAGGCAACGTGGTCATCGCCGATGACGTGAAGTACAACGAGAAATCCGGAAACCAGCTGGGTCTTTTCGCACAGAACTTCGTGTTGCTGAATGACAATACGCCGAAAGACCCCGTCACCGGCGAGGAGAAGCTGACCATCGACGCCGTGCTGGTCAGCAAAGAACGCACGGTCAGTCTGGATTGGGACAACACCGGGCGCCAGCCCGCCGCTAGCTGGAAAGAATTGATGGCACCACGCGCGGCCGGCCAGCCGCAACGCCAGATCGCTATCAACGGGTCGGTGATTGGCGAGTATATCGACGTGGAGGGCGATCAGCTAGGGCGCGGTTACAAGAACCAGGAGTTCAAGTATGACCTGTCCCTGCGCAATGCCAACCCGCCCTTCATGCCTCGGCCGGACCTGGCAGCTCTTCCCGGTGGTTTCCGCTTCATGATCCTGCACTACCTCGACCGCGGCTCGCTCTCGACGGCCGGAATCCTCGGCCCTTAGTGCGCTTCCGGGCTCGTTCCCGCCAGCCGGGAACGGCCCAGCAGTTATACGACTGGCACCTCCGCCCCGGCGCCCTTTCGCTGCTGACTCCCCCTTGGGAGTTTCTGCGTGCGCGCGGGCGTGACCAGGGATTGCGGGACGGCGATCTGCGCCATCTCCAGGTCACGCCGCTGTATCTCTCCTGGTGGGCTCGCCATGGTCATTTTCAGCCGGGCCGGGGCTTCGAGGATTTTCAGGAGCGCGGGCCTCTGCGGCGCTGGTTGCATCAGCACTCTTTCCTGACGGCGGATCGGCAGGGAAGCTGGCTGGTCGATGAGGTGGATTTCGAGTTGCCGCTGGCTCCCGCTTCGCGTCTTGTGGGGCCCTGGCTGCGGCGCCAGCTGGAGAGAATGTTCCGCTTTCGCCACCTGGCGACCCGGCTCTGGCGTTCCATTCCCCAGCCCTCGCGGCCCGGTCGCTACGCGGTGAGCGGCGCTTCGGGCGTGCTCGGTCAGGCGCTGGTGGCCGTCTTGAGCACGGCTGGGCACGAAGTGATCCGTTTGGTGCGCCGAACGGTGGCGGCGCCCGACGAGGTTTCTTGGGAGCCGCATGGCGATCGGCTGGCGGAGCGGCTGGAAGGCCTGGACGGTTTCATCCATCTGGCTGGCAAAGGAATTCTCGACGGCAACTACGGGCCGGCCCACAGAGCCGAGATCGATTCAAGCCGAGGATTGGCCACCGCCTCTTTGTGCCGCTCTCTGGCCGCTCTGCGGCGACCCCCGGCTGTTTTTGTATCTGCCAGTGGCATTGGATATTATGGTCACCGGCCGGAGGGCTTCTGCAGCGAAGGGGTGGGGCCGGGCCAGGATTTCCTGGCTCAGGTGTGCGTCCGCTGGGAAGCCGCTTCTCAGCCGATCGAGGCGGTGGGCACACGCCGGGTCTGTCTGCGCATTGCACCGGTGCTGACGTTACGCGGCGGCGCCTTGCCTCCGCTCTACTGGTCCTGTCTGGCGGGCCCGAGCTGGCGTCTGGGTGACGGCAAGCAGCCCTTTAACTGGATTTCGCTGGAAGATACTCTGGGCATGGTCCTGGCCGCTCTGGCCCAGCAGCAGTGGAGGGGGCCAGTCAATTGTTGCGCCCCTCAACCCACCACGCTGGGCGAGTGCGCCCGGGAGGTCGGGTTGGTTTTGGGTGGCCGACCTCAATTGTCCCTTCCGGAAGCCTGGGCCAGGCTGGCCTTGGGGCGGCGCGCCCCGCTTTTGCTGGAGGGCTGTTTTGGAGTGCCCGAGCGCGCACTGGAACTCGGCTACCGTTTCCTCTATCCCGACCTGGCCGGTTGCCTGCGCCATGCACTCGGTTGTTATCGCGGCGAGCATGCTCCTGACTGGAGCTTCGAGTGGTTCCCCAATTAAGGACTCTGGTGGCGGGGTAGTCGGACGCGCACGTGCAGGCCCGAGTTGGCCGGGCAAAAAGCTTCCACGCTACCCTGGTGAAGTTCCACGATTTCTTTGACGATGGCCAATCCCAGGCCGGAGCCGGCGAATTTGCGGCTATGCTTGCCGCGGAAGAAATGCTCGAACAGATTTGGTAGATCGCTTTCAGATACGCCAGGCCCGGTGTCTGTGACATTGATCTCCCAGATGGTCCCGGTGGTTACGGTGGAGACGCTGACCTTGCCACCGCCTGGGGTGAACTTGATGGCATTGTCGAGCAGGTTGATGAGCACCTGTTTGAGGCGGTCACGATCTCCGAAAAGGTCATCGGGTAACTGGCTATCGCCGTTAAATTGTAGATCGACGACTCGGCGCTCGGCCAGCGGGGCCATCAAAGAGAGCGTCTCCTCCAGCAGTTCGCGAGCGTCGAAGGGCATGACCTCGATACTCAGGCGGCGGCTCTGAATCTGCGATAGGTCCAGCAGGTCGTTGACCAGCCGGGTCAGCCGGTCGGCCTCGCGGTCCACCTTTTGGAGCGGCTTGCAGAAATCGTCGGGGATTTCGGGGTGGTCGAGCAAAGTCACGGCAAAGCCCTTGATGATGGTCAACGGGGTGCGCAACTCGTGGCTGATCGAGCTGAGAAAGAGCTGGCGAACCTCTTCAAGGCGTTTGAGGTCGGTGATGTCGCGCAGCACCAGCACCCGCTCCTGCGAGCGCATCGGAATGATCTGGCTGCGGTAGGTGCGTTTGGCGCCAATTTCAAAAGTGTCCTGCCCGCTCTCTTGGGCTTCCAAGACTTTCTCCATGAGCACCTTGCCCGGCTTTTCAAAAGAGAGAACCGGCGGTTGCTGCTGGCGGGGGGACTCGGGTGGGCGCAGCAGGTCGGTCCAATTGGCCGCCAGCGAACGCCCGATCAGGTCCTGGCGATGCAGTTCTAAAGCGAGTTCGGCGGCTGGATTGAGAAAGAGCAGACGATCCTCGCGGTCGTAATAGAGTACCGGGTCCGGTAGGGCCGAGAGCAGGTTGCGAATTTGCTGTTTCTCTCGCTCCGATTCCTGGAGGCGCTGATCGAAACGCGACTCCAGGCGCGCGATAGCCCGGTCCAGGGCGGATACTTCGAAGACGGTGCCGCTGCCGCTGTGCACCTCCAGGCGTTTGGCTCGTTCGGTCAGGCGGAAGAGCGGACGCAACACCGTGGTTTCCAGTACGATGGCCAGAGCGACCAGGAGGAAAACCTGGTGGACGACGTCGGCGCCCATCCAGCCGGCCACGGTCGGCAGCAACAAACAGGCGTAGATGAGTGGACGCAGTTTCAACGGTTGGCGCCTACTTACCGCCGAGTTGATACCCTTTGCCCCAGACCGTGCGGATCAGGGCCGCCCCTTGCTTGCCCAGCTTCTCGCGCAGGTAGCGCACGTGCACGTCCACCGAGCGGGCGTCGAGGTGTTCGGACCCCCAGACTTCGGTGAGGATTTCCTCACGCTGCAGAACTTCGCCGGGGCGGCTCACCAAGAAAGTCAGTAAATCGTATTCCTTAGGGGTCAGCTCGAGCTGGTTGGTTTGATAGGTCACGCGGCGACGCAGCAGGTCGATATCCAGTCCCTCATACTGTAGCCGATTCAACGGGCCTTGCGGGGAGCGGTCGGCCCGTCGCAGGATGGCTTTGACGCGAGCGACCAGCTCTTTGGGGTTGAACGGTTTCACGATGTAGTCGTCGGCGCCGGTCTCCAGACCGGCGATTTTGTCTTCATCCTGGCCGCGGGCAGTTACCATGAGAATATAGACTTCCGCCAGTTGCCGCATCTTACGGCATACTTCGAAGCCGTTCATGTCCGGCAGACCGACGTCCAGCAAAACCAGGTCGGGGCAGCCGGCGCGCAATTCCTTGATGGCGGCGGCGCCGGAGTCGGCGCGCAAAACTTTGAAGCCCTCGCGCTCCAGATTCATTTCTAGAATGTCGAGAATCGACTCTTCGTCGTCTACCAGCAGAATGGTCTTAGACAAGCTCTCCTAGCCCCCGCCCAGCTCACGCGGCATCTCGGTGGCGGGCAACATTTGCGTCTGTCCGACCTTGGCGGCGGGTTGCTCGAGTCCCATCATGCTGGTAAATTCGTGCAAGGCCGCGGCTTCCATGGCGGCTTCTTCCTCCGCCTTGACGTTCCAGGAACCGCCGGCAATCGAGTCGGAGGCGACCCGCGCCTTGCCTTGAGCCTGGGCCACGCGATCGTCCAGCTTCTCTTCCAGACGCTCCAGCGAGGCGCCCGAACCGGCCATATTGAACGAGGTGGCGGTGGCGATTTCGGCCAGCTTGGCCTGACTTTCGGCGATCTCCGCCTGGGATAGCTTTTGCTTGATGGTGTCGATGCGGCGCTGAGCGTCACGAATGTAGACGTCGCGCTGCTTGGTCATGTTCTTGTACATCTCGTCCGTCTGGGCGAACTGCGCTTCATTTTCAGCCAGCGACTGCGAGAGATTTTTGGCCTGGAGGGCGAGGCGACCGGCCTCTTCCTGGTTGCCGGATTTGACCAGAATGGCGATTTTGCCCTTCAGCTTGTCAAATTCAGTCTTTTGTTTGGCGATCTGGTTGCGCATTTTCTCGACCAGCGCGGCCTGTTGCGCCAGGCTTTTATTGTAGGTTCCCACCGCTTCCTGGAAGCTGGCAATCTCCGCCTCGAGCAGGGCCTTGGGATTGGCGGTTTCCAGGTTCGAAATGAACATGCTGAAGAAACCTTTGATGAGCTTGCCTAGACGACTGAACATCGAGCCTCCAAAGAACGGATGAAGGACGTCCTTCTCAGAATGGTCATCATTCCCTCCCCTAAAAGCTCGGAGGGATAGGGGGGACGACAAACGAAGCGGCGCTTATCGGAGCAAATTCTAAACTGGAGGGCATCTTGAATCTTCACCTGACCGACTTTAACGAAGCGGAACGCACGGACTATATGATGGTGGTCGCCTCGATGGCAGGTCAGGACGGGGCGGTGACCTCGGAAGAAATCTATGCGGTGCGCCAACTCAGCCTCCAGTTCGTGCTCGGCCCGGAAGCTCGCGGCAAGGTCATGGCGGCCACCGCCACCCCGCCCGAAAATATGGACGAAATCATCGACCGTCTGGGTCAGACCGACCTGCGCTACAGTTTGCTGCTGGATCTGGCCGCCATGGCCTATCGGGACGAGGTCTTTTCGCCTGCTGAAGCGGAGGAATACGACCGTTTGTCGACTCGGTTGGGCGTGGACAAAGCGCACAGCCAGGCCATCCTGAACTTTGCCTCCAGTCTCTTCGCCCCCGGCTATACTCCGGCCAAAGCCAGCGAGAACCTGGAAAACCTCGAAAAGCAGGGCATCCCCCGCCGCGTGGTCTCGCTCTCGGCCACCATGATGGCCATGGGCATCTGCTCCCCCGCCGGCGTCCACCACTAAATCGTAGCGGCCACCTAACGGTTCTGATCCTTGAACGGAACGCTGTCGATGTTTTCGAAAGTATCCACCGGCTTGAGCTGGGGGATGAATTTGCGCAGGAAATCCCAGCGGTGCACTTTGCTGGCGTACTTGGTCAGCGTCTCGGGTGAGAGGTGGTTGGCCGGTCCGTAGAGGATCTCCGGTTCGTTTATCAAGTTGCCCTGGTCGTCCAGCACCGGCAGGCCGTCTTTGCGGATTGGCTTGCCCGCTTCGTCCCGCAGGATTTTGTATTCCACCACGCCGTTGCGCGGGTCGGCGGCGTCGGCCATGAAACCGTCGATGGCCTCCTTGGCGAACTCCTTGGACCAGGTCACCGAGCCGACTTCGCTGTTGGTATGCTGGCTGATGAAGTCGAGGTTGTAGGTGGTCACCAGGCTGACCTGCTCGTCAATGACGGCGGTTTTGGCGTGCAGTTTGCGTTCGCCGGTGGCGCACAGGATTTGCAGGTTGGGGATGGTGGCCGAGAGGCGAGGCCAGTCGCGCAGGAAGAATGCCTGGGTGACGTCGCTGTCGGTCGAAGCCGGAGAGTTGGTGCCGAGCACGATCTGCACCCCCCGTTTGCCAGCCTCACGCAGGCCTTCGATCATGTCCTGGGAAAGGCATACGTAGGGGTTTTCGATGTAGATGCTCTTTTCGGCGGCGCCCGCCAGGTTCCAAAGCGTGTTGTTCAGGTCGTCGTTACCCACGCCGACGGACGAAGTCTTGTCGATGATTTTGACTTCGGCGTCGTGGACCTTGGGCTCGGGAGCCCAGTAGCTGCCGCGCATTTCGGTGTAGCCCACCAGTTCTTCGGCCAGCTTGAGCAGGTTCTTGCGCTCACGCTTGCCGGCCGTGCGCTCGATGCCTTCTTCGGGTAACTTGGACAGAGCCAGCTCGAGCAGTTCCGCGGCCTGTTCCTTGCGGCTCGATTCCGATTCCCGCAGGATCTCCTTGTCTTTGGCGCTGAGAGGCTTGTCCTTGAGCCACAAGTCCATCATCTTGTAGGCGCCGAGCAGTTCCAGATCGCGTGGGACCCAGTTGCCAAGCCAGTCTTTACCGACCTTGCTGTTGATCCAGGGAGCGCCGTATTCGACATCAAACGCGTCTTTCAGGGCATCTGCGGTGGCGGCACCCTGGAAAGCCATGTCCTGGTCGCGCCAGGCGCCTTTGAAGTCATCCGGGTGAACGAAGTATTCGTAGCCGATGTTGCGCCCGCCGGTGATGCCCTTGTCCAGGTCAACCACCAGAATCTTATCGTGGTTGTTGGCGGAGATGGCGGTGCTGCCCAGATTGAGCAACTGGCCGATGAGCTTTTTGTAGTGGGGATGGTAAACCTTGGCTTCGGCGTTGCCGGTCATAACCAGTTCCTGCAGGTAATCTTTGCCGCCAATATGGGATTTGAAGCCGCGCGTTCCGAAGGTGTCGCCGGTGGCGTCGACCATCAGCTTGATCTGTACGCTGTCGTTTCTGGCTTTTTTATACATCAGGCCCATGAAGGCCATTCCCAGAGCGTCTTTGTCCCAGCAGAAGTACTGGGTATGGATACTGCTTCTGGCGCTCTCCACCATCTTCCAGCGCGCATTCCAGGCGCCCACGTTCTCTTGGAGCAACTGAGCCTTGGCCACGCCGCCGGAGTTCAAGATTCCGTCGAAAGCCTTGCGCAGGTTACTGGGCGGCTCGGCCGTCGAGGCCGTGAAGCCGTCGGCCGGTTGGACCGGGGCTTTGGTGGTAGCGGCCGCCGTCGTTACGGTCGAACGCTGGGGAAGGGCATTGGCTCTAAGAACGTCGCTGATCATGGAAACATCTTAGGCAGATGTTCTTAAAAATCTCAGACAGCTTGTTCGAATTTCGGGTTAGAAATTAGCCGAGCTTTCTCCGCATCACGGTCACCAGTTGCTCCTGGCTGACGATGGTCCATACATAGCTATCGCTGACGGTGATGTCAAAGCCTGAAATAGGCACATCGGCTTCCAGATTCATGATGACTTCGGGAGTGCTCCAGCTGCCCGAACGATTGGTGATATAGTGCAGTTTCGGCTTGGCGCCGCCTTCCACCACCGCCATGTGGAGAAACTCTTCCTTCTCCAAGGCTGTGCGACTATCGAGTCCGCGCTGGGTCATAGGGAATTTGTTCTTAAAAACTTCCACCAGCTTGCCGTCTTTGGCCTGGTGGATCTTGAATTCTCCGCCTTCGGTACAGGTCGTGATGAAGCCCGGCCCCCGGTAGTAGCTGGCCACGCCAAAATTCCGCACCACCGTGCCTTTGAAAAGTGTGGTGGCGTCCTCGACGCTGGTCGTCAGCGGCTTGACCCGGGCCGTCTTGACATTGCCCTCCTGGGGCCAGACGGCGTAGAAGCCGTCCCCGCCGGCGCCGACGATCTCGGCCTTGCCTTTGATATTCTCCACTTCCCCCACCACCTTGGCCTGTGGCCGAAAAGAGCTGCGCTGATCGATCCCGCAGGCGCGAACGACCCCTCCTTCGGCTACCCAGAGCGCGGCAAACTCGGGTCGCGACTTGCCCTGTCGAGCGGCGCAGGAAAGATAACTGCCGCCCTGTTGTCCCAAAACGTAGCTGTCCATGACGAAGGGAGTGCTGAAGCTATATCCGCTATCGTAGGAAACGGTGAGATACACTTCCACGGCGCCATTGCCCTGCGAGGATTCTCGCTGGAAAACAATCGCCATGGCGTCTCGGGCGGTGGCTACCGCCAGCCGACGCACCCTTCCCATGTCGTTTCCAAAGAAGGGAGCGCGCGCCTTGCCCCAGACTTCATCTTCATCGCCCGCGTTGCAGTAGATGATTTCCGGCTGGCGTACCGAGGCATTCGTGCCGGACCAGACCAGCGTGACTTTTCCCTTCAGGGTCACCAGTCGCGGCACCAGCACCAGACCTTGTTCGGTAGTGGGCTTCTGAAACGGCTGCCAGGGGCCGTCGGCATAAGCCGGTCCGAGAGCGCTATAGACTACGGCTCCAGCGGCCCCGATCATGAAACTGCGCCGACTCAGGTGGGGACCTTCAAAAGGATTCAAGGCAATCTTCCTCCGATTGTGTGGTTGTCTGATTTAACTAGTGTGAGGTGGCTGGGAAATCTCCTGGGCTGCGCTGAGACCCTCTTCCCAAGACAAAAAGACCCCGGATTACTCCGAGGTCTTTTTTGACTATTAAGGCTGAGGTTTAGCCGTAAGCGCCGGCGCCGCCGTTATTGGCCGGGGGAGGCGTCACGTTGACGGCCACAGCTACGTTGGTGTTGTTACCGTAGCCGCCGCCAGCGGGGGTCCCGCCGCCGTAAGCTCCGGCACCACCAGCAGCGGCTCCGCCGCCGTAGGCTCCACCCGCATTGCCCGCGTTACCGGCATTGCCCGCATTACCGGCATTACCCGCGTTGCCCGCATTACCGGCATTGCCTGCGTTACCAGCATTGCCTGCGTTACCAGCATTGCCCGCGTTACCGGCGTTGCCCGCGTTACCGGCGTTGCCCGCGTTACCGGCATTGCCCGCGTTACCGGCATTGCCCGCGTTACCCGCATTACCGGCATTGCCGGCATTGCCCGCATTACCGGCATTGCCCGCGTTACCGGCATTGCCCGCGTTACCGGCATTGCCCGCGTTACCCGCATTGCCGGCGTTGCCGAATAGAGAGCCGGCGGCCGAGAAGGCGCTCGGGAAACCGCCCGAGTAGCCGCCGAAAGCCGGCTGAGCGTAGCCGAAGGGATTCTGTTGAGGAATGAACTGCCCCGGCTGCTGACCGAATCCGCCGAGAGCGCCACCGGTCATCGAAGCCAGCAACTGGTTGAGGATCTGCGTGATCATCATCATCATCGCCTGCAACTGATTTTGCGGCTGTTGCCCATAAGGATTGCCGTAAGGGTTAAAGGCCGCTGCGCCACCGACGTTGCCGGCGTTGCCCGCGTTACCGGCATTGCCTGCGTTACCGGCGTTGCCCGCATTACCGGCGTTGCCCGCGTTACCGGCATTGCCCGCGTTACCCGCATTGCCCGCGTTACCGGCATTGCCTGCGTTACCGGCGTTGCCCGCGTTACCGGCATTGCCCGCATTACCGGCATTGCCCGCGTTACCGGCGTTGCCCGCGTTACCGGCATTGCCCGCATTACCGGCGTTGCCCGCATTACCGGCATTGCCCGCGTTACCGGCATTGCCCGCGTTACCGGCGTTGCCCGCGCCGCCGGCATTACCGGCGTTACCGCTAAGTCCGGAGGTTCCCAAGTTGAATTTTTCCGGTTTGGTGTTGTTGTTGACGTCGGCAATGTTGGCACCCAGGTTGCCTGAGGTGACCGCCGCGATGGCGGCATCATACTTGACCTTGTCGCCAGCGGTGATCGAGTTGCCGCCAAGGACGTCCTTACCATCCGGACCGAAAAGTTGTCCGAGATTCAGCGTGCCACGCTTGATGGCGAGGCTGACGGCACCCAGGGTGGCTACGTCTTTGTCGCCCACGCCGCCCTTCACGAGGTCCTCGTTGCCGGTAGCTTTCAGAACTTTGGCAATGTCGCCGTTATCGTAGTTACCGCCAGCGTTCTTGAAAGAGGCGGCAACCAGCGAGAAGGTGGCTGCGTTCTTGGCGTTGGCGCCGTTGCGGCCGCTCAGGTCGGCATTTACGATATTGGCATACTGCTGCATCTCACCCGCGTCTTCGATGCGCTTGCCGGCGTAGAACTCGGCGCTGTAGCCTTCAATGATGCGGCGGCGCTGAGCGGCCACATTCTCGGCGCCCTTGGCGATCTTGTCGGCATTGACGTTGCCGTTCTGGTCGACGGCGTCGATATAGGCCTGGAAGCCGGCGCGGTCGGTGAAGACCGGCTGGAAACCTCCGCCGCCGCCGCCGCCGTAAGCGCCGCCAGTACCACCCGTTGCGCCTCCGCCGTATGCGCCGCCAGCGCTACCTGTGTTGCCGCCACCGCCGTAGGCGCTACCAGCACCACCGGTATTACCGCCGCCGCCGTAAGCGCTGCCGGCGCCACCGGTGTTGCCGCCGCCGCCGTAAGCCTGCTGAATAGCCCCACCGGTGCTGAAGCCACCGGTGTAGCCGCCGCCGCTGTAGGGCGAGAAAGCGGTGGGGGTGTAAGACTGAGGCTGGAAGATTCCAGGCTGAGCAATCGAGCCAAAGTTCGGCTGCTGAAACTGCTGGGCCGGGTTAAACCCGCCGGAGGCGATGCCGCCCCAGGCGCCCTGCATCATCGTCAGAGCCTGCATGATGCCCTGGAGCGCCTGCATCAGTTGCGCGGGCCCGAGGGTCGGTTGGGCTATCTGCTGGAAGCCGACGCCCCCCGTGGTGAAAGCACCCTGCGAGGTGAACAGGTTGTTAATCGGGACGCCGCCGCCAAATTGGATTGCCATGTTTGATTCTCTCCTCTGTCTTAATCAGTAATTCAGTTAACTTTTTCGGGACCGTGGACCTGAGTTGTAAGGATGTCGCTCCACCGAAATCAACTTTCGGCTTTCTTTTTGAAGATTTCGCGGATCATTGGGTTGATACGCATCTTCGGCTCACCACTATCTTCGCTCTCGACCTCCTCAACTTGCAAGGCCTGAACATTAAGATTTTCAGTGGAATTGAAGCGAGCACCCTCAGCTTGAATTTCGGAGCTCGTTTCGGTGCCGCTTCCAATGCTTGGGCCGCCGATAGTGATTTCCTCGGGAGTGGAGCGCCCCAATCCGACTTCTTGGGCCGGTTTGGTGAGGTCGACTTCGTCCATCCATTCGGAGGGAACGAAGAACGACTCGCTGGCATGCAGATCTCTGCGAGCCATTCCGTTGGAACTCTTCGGGTCTTTGGCTATGGAATCGAACAACTGATCACGACTGCGCTGCACGCCTTCCTGGAGGTTGTCCAGCCAGTAGGCGGGAGAGACACGCTGATACTCAAAATTGTTGGCGGCCGGCAACTTGGGGGCATTCGACTTGGCCTCAGCGGGCAGATTTCTGCCGCTGCGAATCGCATCTAGCGCGTCCCCGATACTGACCTTTTTCTCGCTGCCTTTTTCTTGATCCACAACATCTCCAAGGGGTTAGTCAGGTCGTTTTACCTTGTAGTAGCGCAGGGTTTCCAAGTCCACCAAATGGCTGCCATCCTGATCTTGGAAGTGAAACACGAATCGGGCTTGAGTTTCCTCCGGCAAAGTGGCCGACCCAACTCGGGCGAGCGTGGGCGGACCTCCTCGGTCGGTGTCGTATACCAGGAGCGGTTCGCCTCGATATTCCTGGAAGATCACTCGCCCGTTGGGGAGAGAGATAATCAGGCCTCCGTCCGCACGCTCCTCCTGGATGATTCCGCTTTTCGGATTCTCCACTCGGACGGCACCACTGTCGTAGCGCCTTAGAATACGGCCGTCTTCGAGATTCAGCTCCTCGTAATCCGTGAAGCTGTCGATCGTCCCTTTGGAGTAATGCTCCTCGGGAGACTTTCCCGGCGCGCCCTGGGGGGCTGGGCTACCTGCACCGCGCACCGCCGATTCCATTTGAGCAAGCAGGTTGGCAAAGTCTTGAACTAACTTTTGTTTGTCAAAGCCTTCGTCCACTTGCGTCTCCAGGTCGGCGTCCGGCACCGGTATGCCCCGGTATCAGCTATGAAGTTTTCAGTTGAGCTCGAGGCAACTCCTTTCAATTCCGAGGTTGTTCTCAATATAGCAAGCCCGAGGGACATGGCGTACCGCCCAACTGTAAGGATCCTAAAATAAATTGCGGTTTTCTTAAAGTGTGTTCACACTTTGTTAACAACTGGCCAGGAGAGTTGTGCTGTCCGGGTTCAATTTACCGATCGGCCAGCCCGGCCGGTCGTCGAGATGGCGGTATCCTACCGGGCTGTGGGCGGCTCCACCATCTCCAAAGTTGGCTTTGAGCAGGAGGTCCGCGTCCAGATCGGCATACTCGAAGTGATAGGCGGAGGCCAGGGCGGTCGCCGCCGCCACCGCCACGCAAGACTCACCCACCATGCCACCGATCATCAAGTCGATGCCGGAGGCCCGCGCAATGGCCACGATGTCGCGCGCTTCCAGCAACCCGCCGCACTTCATCAGCTTGATATTAAAGACGTCCACCGCGCCCATCTCGGCCAGACGGCGGGCTTCCTGGACTCCGCGTAGCGATTCGTCGGCGCAGATCGGTGTGGAACTCAGCCCGCGCAAGCGCTTGAGGCCTTCAAAGTCGGAGCGAACGACGGGTTGCTCGATCAACTGGAGGTCCAGGCTGTCGGCCCGGGTCAAGAAGCGTTTGGCCTGCAGGAAGCTCCAGCCTTCATTGGCGTCCACGCGCAGGGGAATCTCCGGTCCAATGGCTCCCCGCACGGCTCGGCAGCGGTCGAGGTCGAGGTCCGGGTCCTGGCCAATTTTGAGCTTGATGCAGGCGAAGTCTTGCTCGACCAGCGAGCGGGCTTGTTCGGCCGCATCTTGAGGAGTGGTCATGCCGATGCTGTAGTTGGTCTGCACGGGCCGGTTGGAGCCTCCCAGCCAGGCCCAGGCAGGCATCTTGTGCAGCCGGCAGCACAGATCGATCAAGGCCAGATCGATGGCGCAACGGGCGGCCGGCTGGTTTACCGCCAGGCGATTGAGCTTCACTCGCAGCACCTGAAGGGCGCGTGGATTCTCATTGCGCAGGGCGGGTAACAGCAGTTCGCTCAGGACAGCCTGGCAGCCGGTCAGAGTTTCGCCGGTGAGATAGGGTAGGGGGACTCCCTCCCCCCAACCGCTTACTCCTTCCGAACTCTTGAGCTCCACCAGCAGGCCATGGCACTCGTCCTGAGTGCCGGTGGCGATGGCGAAAGGCCGCTTGCACCTCACTGTGGTGCGATACAAATTCCAGCCTGTGATCATGAGGCCTCCTCCAAAAGGAATCGCTTCCGCGCGCTCGGAACAGCTTCCCCCTCACCGAGAAGGTTCTTGGGGGGACTGCGTCGCCCCCCAGGACCCCCCTCATATTCGGGGCCAGGCCCCTTCAAGGAGGCATCTATGCCCGTCAATCTTCGCAACCGCCATTTCCTAAAGTTGCTCGACTTCACCCCCGGGGAAATTCAGTATCTTTTGGACCTGGCGCACAGCCTGAAGACGGCCAAGCGCACCGGGACCGAGCAGCAGCGCCTGCGCGGCAAAAACATCGCCCTGATCTTCGAAAAGGACTCGACGCGGACGCGTTGCGCCTTTGAAGTGGGCGCCTTCGATCAGGGCGCTTTCGTCACTTACCTGGGTCCTTCGGGCAGCCACATCGGCGCCAAGGAAACGATGAAAGACACGGCCCGGGTGCTCGGCCGCATGTATGACGGCATCCAGTATCGCGGCTTTGCCCAGGAAACGGTGGAAACACTGGCCGCTTTTGCCGGCGTGCCGGTGTGGAACGGCCTGACCGACGACTTTCATCCCACCCAGATCCTGGCCGACTTCATGACCATGCAAGAACACTGCCGCAAGCCGCTCAACCAGCAGAAGCTGGTTTACCTGGGCGACGCCAAGAATAACATGGGCAACTCCCTGCTCGTGGGGTCGGCCAAAATGGGCGTGGACTTTCGGGTGGCCGCTCCCAAAGCCTACTTCCCCGACCAGAAGCTGGTGGCCCAATGCCGCGAGATTGCTCAAGAAACGGGCGCCCAAATCACGCTCAGCGAGGACGTGGCCGAAGCCGTGAAGGATGCTGACTTCCTCTATACCGACGTGTGGGTCTCCATGGGCATGCCGGCCAGTTCCTGGGAAGAGCGCGTGAACGCCTTCCGCCCCTTTCAGGTCAATCGTAAAGCCCTGGACCTGACCGGCAATCCCGAGGTGAAGTTCCTCCACTGCCTGCCCGCCTTCCACAACCAGGACACCAAGACCGGCCATGAGGTTTGCCAGAAGTTCAACATGCCGGACGGCCTCGAGGTCACGGAGGAGGTCTTCGAGTCCCGGCACAGCGTGGTTTTCGACGAAGCCGAAAACCGACTGCACACCATCAAAGCCATCATGGTGGCGACGTTAGCTTGAGATAAAGGTCGAGAATCTTCTGGTCGGCGTCGACAGCGGAGTAGTCGCGCCAGACTTTCTCCTGGCCGGCGGCGGCCAAACGGGCGGCCAGAGCCGGGTCGTCCAGCAGGCGCTGCACGGCCCGGGCCAGCCCGGCCGGGTCGTGGGCCGGAGCGAAGAGTCCGGTGACGCCGTCCTCAATGATGTCCTGAGTACCCCCTACCCGAGTGGAAACCACCGGCCGGCCCAGAGCCAGTGCTTCCAGCAGCACCACTCCCAGCCCCTCGTAGTGGGAAGAGAGCACGAAGAGGTCGAGCGCGGCCAGGGCGCTGATGAGGTCGTCCACCCAGCCCAAAAAGTGAGCACGGCCCTGCAGGCCCAGCTCGTCCCGCAACTGTTCCAAAGGCCGGCGCAGTGGTCCACTGCCCATAATCATCAAGTGTAGCCGGGGATTGGGCGGAGCCAGGCGGGCGAAGGCGCGCAGCAAATCCTCATGGCCTTTGGCTGGCTCCAGGCGGCCGGCCATGCCCATCACGATGGCGTCGGCCGGCAAACTCCAGGGAGCCGGTCCGCGGGTATGGTAGCTTTGCAACTGCAGGCCGCCCGGTATCAGGCTCAGCTTTTCGGGCCGGCAGATGCCCTCGCGCAGGATCTGTTCCTGGTTGACGCGCGAGACGGTGATGAGGTGATCGCACCAGCCGGCCGCCACTCTTTCCATGGCCCGGTAGAGCCACTTTTTGAAGGGCGAACGGGTGGCGTTCTGAGGTAGTTCATGGATGGTATGCAGAATCAGGGGAACGTCGCAGAGCCACGCCGCCAGGCGCGCCGTGAAGCCGGCCTTGGAAGTGTGACTGTGAATAATCTGCGGTTTGTAGAGGCGGATGACCCGAATCAGTTGGGCCAGTCCCCGCAGATCTTGCAGCGGACGGATCTGGCGCGGGATTTTTACCTGGAACATGCGATCGGTGTGGTCGGCCAGTTCGGCCTGGAACTGCTGAAAATCACAGGCCAGAGCCACCTCGTGTCCCTGCCTGCGCAAAAGATCGAAAGTGCTGCGCAGGAAGCAATGGGCGGTAAGGTCAATTGTGGTAACGTGAAGAGTCCTCAAGCCCATGAGGAGCCTGTTCGGACCCTCGGGCCGGTTGGCCCCCTGAAAAGAAAGGTTTTTACACGATATGTCTGCCTGGTTTCGTATGCTGCTTGTGCTGGCCTTGATGACGCTGCCGGCCATCGCCGGCCGCGAACTCAACAATCGCTCCGGCACCTACAACGGGGATTACGTGGCGATGTCCATCGCCATCCGTGAACCCGACAAAGAAGAAGTTAAAAAAGAGAAAGTCAACATCGCCCTGCGCGAGCGCTACGTCGACATTCTCTGGTCGCCCGACAAGGCCGACCGTTGCCGCGTAGACTTTATTTATACCACCGGCTACAAAACCGAGATTTCCGCTCGCGCCGCCGAGGGCGACACCCGCTTTTTCATCATCATTGACGGGACCATTGGACCTTCTCAGTGACCACTACCGTTACCAGGTCATCCGCGTAGACCGGCCTCCAGCGCTTGTTCCCCTGAACCAGCCAGAGGCCGGCTTCCTTTTGGTGGGTGAATAGCAAAGCCGCCTCCACGCCGTGGCGCCGGCAAAACTCATCAAAACGAGCACGAGCGGGCCCGGAGGCGTTGCCTTCCTGCTGGGTGGGCAAGGCCACGCTCAGATATTGCCTATAAGTTTCCCACGGATAAACCTGGACGGCCCGGCCGTCGATGGCCACCTGGTAGCCCCGCCACAGCAGGTAGCCGCCCAACCCGTAGGGGTGAAATAGTTTGCGTGGCAGTTCTGGATGTTCGGCAAGCAGATTACAGGCTTCCCTGGGGAAATATTGCCTCTCCAAACTTTGCCCCGGGTCGGCCAAACGCAACGGTTTGAAGCCGGCCCAGAGCAGCAGGCCCGGCAAGGTCAAAGACCAGACCCAGGCCGGTCCGCGCAAGTGGTAGCACCAGCGCGGCAAAGCCAGCAAAGCGAACAAGGGAATATGACGCCAGCCCGTCAGGCTGAAGAGAGCGAAAAAGAGCAGGAGTGCGTCATTTTTCTGCCAGCGAGGGCGAGCTGCAAGCCCCCAGATCAGCCATAAGCCAAGACCGGCAAAATGGTTCACGAAAAGATCCGGACGCCGCCAGGCCGGGGTCCACTCGTTCAGATAGAGCCCCCACGGGCTACCCAGCAAGCGTAGCGGGTGTAGCAAGAGCCAGATTCCCGAGGGATTGCAGCAAGCGGCCAGCAGCCCCAAGCCGGTCATGGCCAGCAACTGGCGACTGCGCCGCGTCACCGCCGTCAAGCCTAACAACAGCAGGCCGGAACTCACCCCACCGTGCAGGTTGGCCCAGAACAGGAAAAGCCCGAAGATGGCCGCGGGGTGAAGTCGCTCGCGCAATTGCAGCCAGCGCCATAGCAGAGCCAGACAGAAATAGGTGGCCAGGTAGGCACGCACATCGAAGAAGAAGCGGCCCTCGGCGGAAAAGATGGTGAGTGCCAGGGCCGGGGCCAGCCAGCCAACCTGGTCGTCACCGCGTAAGCGGCGCCCGGTGTCGAGCAAAAGGCCGAGCGTAGCGGTCAGGACCAGCGCTTTAAGCAGATGCAGGCCTTCCAATCCAGCCAGGCGGTAGACCTGAAAGGCAAACCAGCCGGCCAACCACTGATCGTTGTGCCAGGGGCGGCCCTGGGCGCTCCAGGAAAAGGGATCGGTGACGGGGATCGAGCCAGTCTGGCTGATCCAGCGCCCGTCGGCCAGCAGCCACCACAGATCGGGGGAGGGGATGTGCTGATAGCAGGCGGCCAGGCAGCCCCAGAGCAGCACCAGGCCGATCAACCAGTTTGGGATCAACCGGGACGGCGCTGCTGGTTGATTTTTTCGAGTACGGCGGCCCGTCCAGGATCCAACTGGCGCAGGCAGTCCAGGCAAATCGCTTCCAGGTCAGGACCCTCATAGATCAACTCGGAACTGGCCCGCAGTTGTCCGCATTTGGTGCAGTGGTCGGGTTTTCCCAGGTTGGTAGGCAACACGGCTTGTTGTCCAGGCTTCCTCTCGTGAAAGATTGACAAATATTGGACAGGCTGGTATAAAAAGACTAGTCGTCGCCAGTATGTCCCCCCGTCACTGGCGGCGACTTTTCGCTTATTTCTTGAAGTCGCCGGCTTTGACGATGGACATCTTGTCGATTTGGAAGTGGCGGCGCATCGCCTCCACCACCTGTTGATTGGTCACCGCGCTGAGCTTTTTCTCGAATTCGGCGTCCCATGTGAAGCGGCGATCGATGCGCTGGTAACGCACCAGCGTCGAAGCCAGGCCGGCGTCGTTGGACCGAGAACCTTCGCGGCGCTGCAACAGGGAGCTTTTGGCGCTCTTGAGTTCCGCTTCGGTGAAACCATCTTTGACGGCCCGAGCCACCTCTTCGCGAATGGCTTTCTCCACCTTGGGGGTGTTCTGAGGCGCCGAGATGGCATAAACACCAAAGCTGCCGACGTTATCGAGAGAGCCGGCCGAGAAACTGCTGCCGATGCCGTAGCTGAGGCCTTCTTGCTGACGCACCCGGGTGGCCAGGCGAGAGTTGAGAAAGCCGCCGCCCAGCATGAAATTGCCCAGGGTCAGCGGTAGATAGTCGGGATTGTCGTCGCGCATGACCAGGTTCAGGCCGCCCACCAGAGTTGCGTTGGCTTTGTCCTTGACCACTACCTCCTGATTCAGGGCGGGCACGTCGAAGTATTGTCCAGGAATGCGCTCGTAGGCCAGCGGGCTTTTCCAACCGTCCAGGATCTCGTTGAGCGTTTTTTCCACCGCCGCCCGGTCGAAGTCACCGACCACCGCGATCTCACCGTTGCCGGCTCCATAGACTTTATCATAGTAGGCTTTGACCTGCTCCAGGGTGAGCGACCTGGCCTGCGCGATCAGTTCTTCGGGCGTATCGGTGTAGCGGGGGTCACTCGGCGGATAGGGACCGAGATGGCGCCCTAACTGATTTTCCGCCAGCGTCTCCGGGTCGTTTCGCATCTGCTCGGCGGCCGCCAGCGTTTCTTCCTTCTCTTGCTGGAATTCTTTAGGGTCCCAGGCCGGTTGGCGCAAGATTTCTCCCACCAGTTGCAAGGTGGGGACGAGATTGTTTCGCGTCGTTTCGATGCTCACGCTGCAGGTCGAGGCGTCGCTGGAAAGCGACACCCGGGAGTGCAACTTGTCGAAGGCGTCGGCGATTTGCTCGCGGGTGTGCTGTTTGGTTCCGCGCAACAACATCGAAGCGACCGAACCCGGAGCCAGGCCCGTATTGAGCGCGGCCGGCAGATTGGAGAAACGCAGGGCCATGTTGAAATTGACCGTGTTGCCGCGGGTCTTTTTCTCGAAGGTGGCCAGCTTCAGGCCGGAAGGCAACAGGCTGCGCTTGTCGCGGGCGTCGCAGTTGGCCGGAGTTGGCACGAAGACCTCGCCCTGGGCCACCGGCGGCTTACCCTGGTAATTCTTGACGGCGGCGGCCGGGTCGGCCACCCAGGGAACTTGGGCCCGCACCGGGCTGTCGGTAGGTAAAAATTTACCCAGGGTTCGATTGGAGGGTATCAGATAGGCCCTGGCCACCCGCTGCACGTCTTCGGGGGTCACCTTCTCGAGCCGGTCGCGGTAAAGGAAGAAGAGCCTCCAGTCGCCCATGGCCGCCCACTCGGAAAGCTGCAGGGCCAGCCGGTCGCTTTTGTTCAGCGTCTGTTCCACCGACTTGAGCAGAGTCGTTTTGGCTCGCTCTACTTCTTCGGCGCTCGGAGCGGTCTGGGGGAACTCCTCGACCACCTTGATCATCAAGTCGGTGGCTTCGTCCAGGTTGCCGTCCTTGCGCAGACTACAGGAGAAAAGAGCGATGCCCGGCTCACGCAACTGGTAGGAACCGCCGCTGACGTCCACGGCTTTGCCCGTCGGGACCAGGGCCTTATACAGGCGCCCGGAGGGCGTGTCCCCGAGCACTTCGCACATCACTTCCACGGGGGCGAAATCGGGGTGGGACCCGGGGGGCACGTGGTAGCCGGACATGGCCGCCTGGATGTCGCCCACGCGCCGCAAGGTGACAGTCCGTTCGCCATCCTGGGTGGGTTCCTCGGTGTAGGTGGGGATCAACTTGCGCTTGGGCCTGGGGATGGGGGCGAAATACTGTTCCACCAGGGCCAGGGTTTCGGCTTCGTTGATCTTCCCGGCCACCACCAATACGGCATTGTCCGGCTGATAATAGCGGCGATAGAAAGCCTGCAGGCGTTCGATGGGCACCCTCTCGATGTCGGAACGCGCGCCGATGGTGGGATTGCCGTAGTTATGCCAGAGGAAGGCACGCGACATCACGCGCTCACTCAGGATGCTGCCGGGGTCGTTCTCGCCGCTCTCGAATTCGTTGCGTACCACCGTCATTTCGCTGTCCAGGTCCTTCTTGGCAATGAAGGAGTTGACCATGCGGTCGCTTTCCAGCGCCAGCGACCACTCCAGGTTTTGCCTGGAGGCCTGGAAGGTCTCGTAATAATTGGTGCGATCCAGCCAGGTGGTGCCGTTGGGACGGGCGCCGTGGTGGGTGAGTTCTTCGGGAATTTTGCGATGTTTGGTGGAGCCTTTGAACATCAGGTGCTCGAGCAAGTGAGCCATGCCGGTCTCGCCGTAGCCTTCGTGGCGGGAGCCGACCAGATAGGTAATATTGGTGGTGATGGTGGCCGAGGAAGGGTCCGGGAAGAGTAGAACGCGCAGTCCGTTGGGCAAGAGATATTCGGTGATGCCTTCCACCGAGGTGACCTTGCGCGCGACCGACTGCTTTTGAGCAACGGGGGGTTTGGCGTAGGCCGGAGCGATGAGAGCGCCGCCGAGAAGGGCCGAGAAGGCCAGGCATTTCATGGATGAGAGTAGATGTTCACGCATGCGTGCCTGCGTTCGCCCCTCGGGACCGACCTCCCCCCGAGCTACATGTCGAAGATGGGGGCGTAGGTGGCCATCATGAGTTTGTAGACGCGGAAGCCGACCAGGCCGCCTACGCCGAGCAGCATGACCACGGGCAGAAGGGTCATGACCAGGTTGACCCTGGCGCGATACTCCATCTCCAGAAGCTCGGCGCCTTTGGCCAGCATGGGTCCCAGCTGGCCGGTCTCCTCGCCGCTTTCCACCAACGAGGTGACGGTGACGGGGAAAAGGTAGGCCAGGCCCATCATTTGCGAGAGTTTGCCATCGGTCCCGACGCGCCGGTAGCTGGTGTAGAGCCGGCTGCGCACCCAACTGTTGCCGCAGGCCCGGGCGGCCACCTGGAAAGCCTGATAGGGCAGGGTGCCGGCCTCGACCAGATGAGAAAGGGCCCGGGTGAAGCGGGTCAGGGCCAGCAACCGCAACACGCTGCCCAGCACCGGCACCAGGTTTAAAGTGGTGTCGATGAGGTAGCGGAAGGTGCCGGTGGTGGTGCCCAGGCGATAGCCTGTCCAGAGGAATCCCAGCATCAGGTAGATAGGAATCAGCAGGCCCAGGGTCATCTTCAGATAAGGCTCGACTCCGTCCTTGACCAGGACCACCAGAGAGGGCACGAAAAGCGCGAAGTGGGCCACAAAAATAGGGTAGAGCAGCTTGGACTTGAGGCTCTGCACCAGCTGGTGGGTCTGTTCCAGCTCCGCCGCCAGCACGTTGAGCTGGGTGTCGAGCGTGCCCGAAGTCTCGCCGGTAGCGATCATGGCCACTTCGTACTCACTGAACAGATAAGGGTAAGCCGCCAGGGCCTTGGAAAAGCTGTTGCCGGCCAGGATGCTCTGGCCGATGGCCCGGGCCTGGGGCAGCACGCCGGTGCCGGCCGTGCTGATAGCCCGATCCAACGGTAGAGCCGAGGTGATCATGGTGGCCAGTTGGCGGAAGAAGACGGTTTTGTACTTGAGCGGAAAGCCGCCGAAGAGTCCGTTCATAGCCAAGGATGCCCCAACACGAAGACCGGTAGGAAAACGCAGGCGAGCACGCTGCCCAACACGCTGCCGGCGGCGAAGAGCCAGCCCCGCATGTCGAGCCAGAACTTGCGAAAGTCGGAATGCTGGATGGCCAGATCGATGGCGTGAGCAGTGGTATAGCACAGATTGGCCAGCGCCACGGCGATGACCAGACGCAGTAGAGACGCCCCCGTCAGGAAGTCCGCCCACCAATGGTTTTGTTGTAATTGGAGCAGAACCACCAGGGCCAGCAGCCCATTGTATACCAGCCGGCGAGGCTCCCAATAAGCCAGGCAGTCCGACCAGATGGCTCGAGAGGTTAGAGGCGCCGAGTCTTCGGAGGCGGAGGGAATTCCAATCATAGAGTGGGAAATTCGCGCCGGGAAGGTGGCTACCTGTGAAAGTCATGCAAATGAACTGGCTGGATTTGTGTTTCCTGCACTGGCCGGTGCGGGTGGCCGAGCTACGCCCTTTCATTCCCGCAGCCCTGGAGGTGAATACTTACGACGGCTGGGCCTGGCTGGCGCTGGTGCCCTTTACCATGACCGGCGTCAAGCCCACCGGCTTCCCCGACATCCCCGGCCTCTCGGCCTTTCCCGAGTTCAACGTGCGCACCTACGTGCGCGATCGGGCCGTATCCGGAGTCTGGTTCTTCAGTCTGGACTGCGCCCATCCCCTGGCCGTGCGCGCCGCCCGCGCCTTTTTCCACCTTCCTTATTTCGATGCCAGCTTTGAACGGCGCTGGGAGCGCGGCTGGTGCCATTACTGGGTGCGCCGCACCCACCGCGGCTCCCCCGGGGTCCATTTCTCCGGTCGTTTCCGGCCGGTGGGTGAGGTCTTTCGCTCCCAGGCCGGCTCCTTGGAGGAGTTTCTCACCGAGCGCTACTGGCTCTTTTCTCAGCATCCCGACGGGCGCGTCTTCCGCGCCCGCGTCTATCACCAGCGCTGGCCGTTGCAACAGGCGGAGGTGGAACTGGACGGCCACACCATGGAAGCTCCGCTGGGGTTGCGCCTGAGCGGGCCGCCGGCCAGCCTGCTCTTCTCGGCCCGCCTGAAAACCTCGGCTCAGCTCTTGGAGCCGGCCGAGCTCTGAAAGAGCTCCCGAAACCAGGCGGCGCTGGCCTTGGGCCGGCGTTCCAGGGTTTCGGGATGGACGGCCAGCAGTCCGTAGCGCTTCTGATAGCCGTTGAGCCAGGAGAAGTTGTCCATCAGGGCCCACATCAAGTAACCGCGCACCGGCGCGCCCCTGGCCATGGCGCGCGCAATCGCCCGCAGATGAGCCTCCACAAAGGCGATGCGTTGCGGGTCTTCTGGAGAAGACCAATCTTCGCGCAGGCCGATGCCGTTTTCCGTGACCATGAGCGGCAAGCCCGGATAGTTGCTGTGCAGATCGAGTAGCAGGTCCTCCAACCCTTGAGGATCGATCTCCCAGTCCCACTCGGTCTTTTGGGAGCGCGGCGAATCCACGAATTGCATCCGGCCGTGCAGCGAGAACTGGCACTTTTCCTGGCTTTGCCCGCTGGTGTTGAGATGAAAGTGAGTGGCTTGTTGGGAGTGGGCCACCCACTTGGGGTAGTAGTAGTTGACCCCCAGAAAATCCACCGCTTGCGGATTTTCCAGCACCTCTTCAAAACGTAGCCGGCGCGCGGCTTCCCGAGGATAGCGCCCGTGCACCACCGCTTCCAGGAACCAGCGATTCAGATAGTCGTCGGCCCAACGCGCCGCCCGCCGATCCCTGGCGCTGTTCCCGGCGCAACGCACGGGGCTCAGGTTGAGAGCGATGCCCAACTGGCCGCGCACTCCGGCCGTCCGCAGGCGTTCTAAAGCCAGGTGATGAGCGCGCATCAGCTGGTGGCCGGCCTGAAAAGCCCGCTCCAGGTCTTGCACACAGGGCGGATGCAGGCCGGTCACATAGCCGTTCAGAATGCTCCAGGCGGGTTCGTTGAGGGTCATCCAATGGGTGACCCGATCGCCCAGCCGGCGCGCAGCCAGTTCCACGTATTCGGCGAAGGCTTCCGGCACCTCACGATTCTCCCAGCTGCCCAGGCGGGCCGGCAGATCCCAATGATAGAGCGTGGCCATGGGCGCCACGCCGCGGGCGCACAGCCCATCCACCAGCCGATCATAGAAGTCCAGGCCGCGGACTCCGCGTGGCCAGGACAGGGAGAAGCGGTAGGCATTGTGGCCTAACCGGCCGATCCAATCCAGGTCTTCTTGCCAGCGAAGGTAATGGTCGCAGGCTACCTCAGGGGTGGCCCGGCCGTGAATCCGCTCCGGATGGTCGCGGCAGAAATCGTCCCAAATGCTGGGCTCGCGCCCATCCGCTCGGGTGGAGCCTTCGATTTGCAGGGCGGCGGTGGCGCAGCCCCAGAAGAAGTCCGCTGGAAAGGAGAGCGAAGAAGTGGCCATGGACACCCAAGATTCGCTCCGGCGCGAGCGGCTCCGCCAGCGCTGGCAAAAATTGTTACCCGAACTGGACTCGGCACCGCTGCTCGAGGCCTACAGCCAACCGGGACGGGGCTATCACAACCTGGAGCACCTGGAAGAGGTGCTCGAATGGGTGGATCGGGTGCCGCTGCCCGAACACGAAAAAGATCGGTTGAGCCTGGCTCTTTTCTACCACGATGCGGTTTACGACGGAAAACGCGGCGACAACGAGCAGGCCAGCGCCGATTGGTGCCGGCGCGATCTGGGGGAAAGGGCCGAAGTGGAACTGATCCTGGATACGCGGCATTCGGCGCAGCCGGCCAGCGAACTGGGCCGCTGGATGGTGGACATCGACCTGTCCGTGCTGGGCGCCGAGCCTTCCCGTTTCGACCGGTATGAACAGGGCGTGCGCCAGGAATATTCCTGGGTGCCGTGGTTTTTGTTCCGCCGTAAACGCAAGCAGATCCTCCTCCAGTTTCTGGAGCGTCCTCACCTCTATTTCACCGAGTTTTTTCGCCAACGCCTGGAAACCAGTGCCCGAGCCAACCTGCAAAGAGCTGTGGCGGCACTTTGAGCAACAACTTGAGCAGGGGCCGGTGCGGAGGTAGCAGTCCCTGGTTGGCGCTGAGCAGTTGCTGAAAAAGGCCGGGTTGGCCGGCCAGAGTGCGCAACACGGCCGTGCGCAGCCAGGGCCAGCGGGCCAACCAGAGCGCTCCCCAGGTGACTGTGTAGTAGTGGCGCACGATGTCCGCGTAGCGCCGCCCATATTCCGGTAAAAAGGTCAGCCCCGGACCCTCTCGATACAATTCGCCCAGGGCTTCGGCCTGGGCGAAGGCCAGACTCAGTCCTTCGCCCGTGCAGGCGTCCAGGTAGCCGGCTGCGTCGCCGAGCAGCACCACCCCCGGTTCATGGACTCGGCGGCTGCGCTGCCATAGCGGCCCGTAGCCGGCCAGTTGCGAGACCGGCGCGTGCAGCCGCTGCTGGAGTTCGGGAAAGGCCTGCAGCCAGTTGTGGCGGCGCAATCCTGTCCGGCTAACCACGGCCACGCCCAGCCTTTCCGGGCCTACCGGAGAAAGGTAAGCTTCACAGTCGCGCGCGTAGTGCACCTCGACCCGCCCGTTCCAGGGCTTGATGGCGAAATGCTGGCGCCAACCCCAGCGCTGCAGCCAGTTTTGTCCGCCCCTGCGCAGTCCCAGCATGAGGCCGATGGGGGAATGCAGGCCGTCGGCCGCCACCAGCAGGTGGCAGCGCCAGCGGCCCCGGCTGCTGTCCACCTCCATCCAGTCTCCCTGGCGGCGTACTTCCCGGACCAGGCAGTTCTCCACCAGTTCGGCCGGACAGAGCAGGGCTCGGGACAGGTCGGTGCGGCGCACCACTAGGCCCGGGCCTTCGGCAAAATCGGCGCCCGCCCGCAGCTTCCCCTCGACGTAGTCGACGCCGCGCAACGGGCAGCCGGCCGGGGACTCTACCCCCAGGCGCCGCAAGCTGGCCAGGCCCACCGGCATGATGCCTTCTCCGCAGACCTTGTCCACCGGCCAGCGGCGCCGTTCCAAAACGACCGGTCGCAAGCCGCGGGCCAGCAGGGCGCGCGCGGCGGTCAATCCGGCCGGGCCACCGCCGACGATAAGGACCGAACATTCTTTTACCATCGTTCCAGGTGCACGCGCTGAGCGCGGGCGGGACGATTGGCTGAATGTCCTTTTCTGCTGGATTGAGAATAGCCCAGGGTGAGCAGTCCGATGGGCTCCACCTCGGCCGGAATGTGCAGCAGGTCGGCCAGGCCGGGCAGGTTGTGAATCCCCTGGAAGCCGGCCGCCAACCCTTCCTCGAGAGCGGCCAGCAGCAAAATCATGAGCATGCAGCCGGCGTCGACATGCCAATAAGGGACGGGCCAGTTCTTTTCGGCCGTGTCTTTGTCGGGTTGGGCATAGCGGTCCCGATAAACCTGCGGTTCGGCACAGAGGATCAAATGCACCGGAGCCAGACTGAGCCAGGCGGGATAGCCCCGGGCCAGCCAGTCCGGTTCGCCGGCCAGAGCGGCGATGGCCTGCCGATTTTCTAAGGTTTGCACCACCACCAGGCTGACGCCCTGAGAATTGCCGGCGCTCGGGCCCCGCAGGGCGGCCGCCAGCACGCGCTCCAGCTTGTCCCTTTCCAGAGGCCGGTCTTCGTATTCGCGGACCATGCGCCGCCGGTTCAGCAGATTATAAAGAGACATCCCATTTTTTCCGGGCGCGAAAGCGCGAGATTTTGCCGCTGCTGGTGCGCGGCAGCCAACCGCTGTCGACCAGTTCGGCCCGCACCGGCAGCGGAGCCGTGCTGAGTCGCCGCTGCAATTCATCCAGCTTAGGAACGGGCCCGCGCCGGGGACGCTCGATCAGGCAGACCGCGCCGTGCTCCTGCTGCACGGCCGCACTTTCGAAAGGAAGCACCAGTTGTTCTACTACCTCCGGGTCGTGCTTGCGGGCGTGGTGGACCAGCACGTCTTTACGCCGCGTCACAAAGTAGAGTTCTTCTTCCCAGAAGAAGCCCAGATCACCGGTATCGTAGGGCGAATTCAAGTCAGCAGCCAGGCTGGGGCCGGCTACTTGAATAGAGCCCAAAGAGCCGGCCGGCAGCGGCTGGCCTTGCTCATCGCCAATCGAAACCTGCACTCCCTCCACCGGTTGGCCCAAGCTGACGAGTTGCCTCGTGCCTGTGGTCACCTGGCCGCCGATTTCGCCGGGCAGGCAGAATCCCAGCAAGCGCGGTCCGGCGCTGAAAGTGACGGCCAGCGTGTTCTCCGCCAGACCGTAGACCGGCCGTAGTGCTTCCCAGGCCAATCCGCAGCCCGCATATTTGGCGTGAAACTCACGAAGGGTTTCGGGGCGAATGGTCTCGGAGCCGAGCAGCAACATTTGCAGACACGAAAGATCCAGATGCTGGGTCGTGCCCCGCTGCAACAGCTGCTCCAGCGCGAAATTGGGGGCCACCGAGATGCTGGCGCGCCGTTGGCTGAGGGTTTGCAGCCAGCTGTCGGGGCGCAGCGCGAATTGGAGCGGGGTCAGCAAACTGAGCGAGCCGGGCGCGTAGAGGGCGCTGAGCAGGCAGCCGACCAGGCCCATGTCGTGATAGAGCGGCAGCCAGGAGACACAACTGTGCCGGGTTCGGTCGCCGGGCAGCTGCCGGGCGATCGCCTCCAGATTGTGAGCCAGGTTGGCGTGGCTCAGACGGGTGGCTCGCGGTTCCAGGGTGGTGCCGCTGGAAAACTGAATATAGGCGCAGGCTGCTTCGGGTCCCGGCCCCGTTTCCGTTTCGGCGGTGGGCAACGGTAAACTGCGCCACTGACCGGGCAGGCGTTTTTCCAGGCGGGCGTCGCACCAGCCACCGGTCGCTCCCACGTGCTCCAGGCACGAGCGCAAAAAATCCTGGTAGGGGCCGGCCTGTTGCAGCCTGGCGGGGGGCGGCAGGCAGACGGGAGTGCAGCCCGCCCACCAGGCCGCCAATAGAGCCTGGACCAATTCCAGGCTATTCTCGCCCACCAGCACCACCACCGTGCCCGGGGTCAGGGCGGCGGCCTGGCGAGCGGCCGTGGCCAGAATCTCCTCGTAAGGATGAAAGGCCTGCTCGCAATAGAGGCCGCACGGACTCGGTTGGCGGCGCGCCCGCAGCAGCTCAAGCATGGCGGCCCAGCTCGCGCAGGCGGGACTCGACCAGGCCGACAAAGTCACCCACCGTGGCCGGTGGACTTTCGGGGTCTTCGTTGAGGCAAAATTGGAAATGGTCTTCGGCGGCCACGGCCAGCGTGAGCAGAGCCAGGGAATCCAGTCCCAGGTCCTCGCGTAAACGGGTGGAGGGCTGGATGGGACCCGCCACTCGGCATTGCCGGCGCAAGGTCTCCTCGGTCAACTTCCAAATGTCTTCCACGCCTGTTCCTCCATACGAATGCGCCAGTGCAGCAGCATGGCGTTGGCCAGGCTGATCAGCAAAGAGGTCCTCCAGGCTCCAAACAGCAGCGGAAAGCTGAGCAGTTCCAGAACCACGCCCAGGTAATTGGGATGCCGCAGATAGCGGAAGGGACCATGGTGAACGGGCTGTTCGTTGCGGAAAACCAGGATGCGCGTGGTCCAGCGTGAGCCCAGCACCTGCTGGGCCCAGGCTCGCAGAGCCTGGCCGGCCAGGGCCGGCAGCAGCCAGCGTCCGTCCCAGCCGGCTCCCTGGCTGGCCACCTCGTAGAGCCAGCCGGCGAACCAGAGGAGGTGGAGCAGAACCATCACTTTGTAATGGCCGGGAGCGAATTCTCGCGCTCCTTCCCTCAACAGCTTGCGGGTATTCCGGCCTGCCCGGCGGACCTCGGCCAGACGCTGGAAGACTAAAAGCACCCAGATGATCAGGAAAGTTACCACTTCAGCAGTACCAACTCGGCGCAAAAAGCCGGGCCCATGGCCAGCATCAGACCGTAGTCGCCGGGCCGGTAGTCCCTTTTCAGAACTTCGGCCAGGATGAAGAGAACCGAGGCGGAGGAGAGATTGCCTACTTTTTGCAGGGAGTCGCGGGTGGTTCGCAAGCTTTCCGTGGGCAGGCCCAGAGCTTGTTGAAGGGCGTCCACCACCTTGGGGCCGCCCGGATGGGCCACCCAGGCTTTGATGTCGGCCGGGCTCAGTTGATGGTCCTCGAGAAATTGAACCAGGGCCGGGCCCAGATGTTCTTGCGCATAATGCGGCACCTGCGGGGACAACACGATGGAGAATCCGTGGCTGCCGATATTCCAGCCCATTACCTCCTGAGAGTTGGGAAAAAACACCGAGCGAGTATCTACCACCGCGGGTCGGCCCGAGGCGGCGGGCCCCATCAGCAAGGCTGCCGCCCCATCGCCGAAAAGACCGCTGGCTACCAGGTTGGCGGCTGACAGATCCTGGGGTTGCAGGGTCAGCGAACAAAGCTCCACACTGAGCAGGATGCCGTGGCTTTGTGGCTTCCCTTTGAGCAAATCGGCCAGACGGGCCGTGCCGGCCGCGCCGCCCAGACAGCCCAACCCGAAAAGAGGCAGCCGGCGCAGGTCGAGACGAAAAGGCAGGCGATTCATCAGTTGCGCGTCCAGTGAGGGCACGCTGAGCCCGGTGACGCTGGTGTAGACCAGGAAGTCGATCTGCTCGGCGCACACCTGACTTTGGTTCAACAGGTCGCTGACCACGCGCTCGGCCAGCTCCAGAGATACCTGAGCGAAGGCGCGGTTGCGCTGGCTGAAATCCGAGGCTTTCAGATAGTCTTCGCGGGGCAGGCTTAGATGGCGGCCGGCGATGCCCATGGCCTGATGAAACTGGCGCAGCCTCTGGCCATTATAGTGTTGCTCTCGCCAGAGTTGTTCCAGGCCTTGCAAGAGGTCTTCTTGCGAGTAGTAATGCGGCGGCAGGGCGGTGGCGCAACCGAGCAATCCGCAGTGGGCTTCAGATGACTTCGGCAAAGAGTATGTAGGCGGGTTGCTGGGGGAGTTTTTTCAAGTAGGCGTCCCCTTTGCCCCACAGTTGGTCTTGATCCAGCCCCATACTGGGGTCGCCCACGGCCGGAAAGCTCAGAGCCACGTCCAGACCTTCGATGACCTTGCCGAAGGCGGTAAAGTTGCCCTGCTGCACCAGCCGAGAGTTGTCCTGGTAGTTGATGAAGACCTGGGTGCTGTTAGTGTCCGGACCCGCTTTGGCAAAGGCCAGCGTGCCCGGGCCCAGAGCAAAATAGCTGGGGTCATCCTTGAAGTTGTTGTTCTGGTACTCTGGGAACGTGCCCCGCCAGTTGATCCCGAACTGGGCCACAAAGTTCGGAACGACGCGAAAGACCGGGGTGAAGTCGTAAAATCCCTTCTGGACCAGCTCGGTGAAGCGGGCCACGGCGTTTGGGGCGGCCTGCGGGTAAAGTTCCATGAGGATGTTGCCCTGGGTGGTCACGAAGCGCACTTTGGTTACCTGGGTCAGCGCCGGGGCCCGATCCTTGTATTGGGGAAGCGGGGTCAAGTAGCCGGCCGGCTGAGCCCACACGGCCAGGCTCAACAGGAAAGACAGAAAGAGCGCTTTCACTTGAGGATTTCCGCCTTCAAGATGGTATCCGGCTTGTTGGGCAGGCTCTTGATGAAACCTTCGGTGTCCGCCCACAGGGCGCCCTGGTCGCCGGCTTCTTCCACGCGCTTGAACTTGGTGGAATTCTCGTAGCCTTTGACCACCTTGCCAAAAGCGGTAAAGCCCCCCTGCTGGACCAATCCACTGTTGTCGTTATAGTTGATGAAGACCTGGGTGCTGTTGGTGTCCGGTCCGGCTTTGGCGAAGGCCAGGGTGGCCGTGCCCAGGTGGAAGAAGCTGGGGTCATCCTTGAAGTTCTTGTCTTTCCACTCCACCTTGCCCGGCTTGGAATTGATGCCGAACTGGCAAACAAAGCCCGGTTCGACGCGGAAGACGGGGGTATTGTCATAGAAGCCCGCCTTAATCAGTTCGATGAATCGTTTGGCCGCGTTGGGAGCGGACTCGGGGTAAATTTCCACGAATAGATCGCCCTGGGTGGTGGTGAACTTGGCTTTGACGACCTTGGTGAGTTTAGGAGCCTTGACCCCGGGCAGGGGCTCGAGTTTGCCCTTGGTATAGATGGGAGCGCCCTCGGGCATCGGCGGCGGGGGCGGCGGCTCGCCGGTGGGAGGAGGAGCAACCGGCGTATTTGCTGCGACCGGCGATTCTCCGCCGGCGGGCGGGGCGGGCTGGCAGCCGGCCAGCACCAGCGAACTCAAGAGAAAGAGATGGACTAGTTTCACGGTTCATTCCTCCATTTTTCGTGGCCCCCGTTTTCCCGACGGGGGCTGCTAACCCTGCAAAATCGACCGCACGGTGTCGCGAGCGATCAACAGTTCCTCGTTGGTGGGGATGACGTAGACGGGCAAACGGCAGTCGGGACGGGTGATGGGGCCGCCCTGGTCACCTTGAATATTCTGGTTGGCCTGCTCATCCAACTCGACTCCGAACCAGCCCAATCCCTGGCAGATTTCGGCGCGCACTTCACCGGCGTTTTGACCTATGCCCCCGGTGAAAACGATGGCCTGGGCACCACCCATTTCGGCCAGATAAGCTCCAATATAGCGGCGCACGCGCTGGCAGAACATTTCGATGGCCAGGCTGGCGCGTCGGTCCCCATTTTCTCTGCGTTCGAGAAGCAGATCCCGCATGTCACCGGTCAGGCCGGAGATGCCGAGCAGGCCCGATTGTTTATTGAGCAGGCTGTCGACTTCGTGAACGTTGAGACCTTCGTTCTGCATGAGGATTTCCACTACCGAAGGGTCGAGGTCGCCGCAACGGGTGCCCATCAGCAGGCCCTCCACCGGAGTCATGCCCATGGAAGTGTTGATGGACTGGCCGTTCTTGATGGCGCAGGCCGAGCAACCGTTGCCCAGGTGCAGCGAAATGATATTCACCTGGTCCTTGCCGACCTTTTGCTGGGTTCGATAGCGATAAGCGATATAGCGGTGGGAAGTGCCGTGGAAACCATAGCGCCGGATTTGATGGCGGCGATACATGGAATAGGGCACGCCGTAGAGGTAGGCGGCCGGCGGCATGCTGGCGTGGAACGCCGTGTCGAAGACAGCCACCTGGGGAACGGAGGAGCCCAACAGCTCCTGGGTGGCCCGAATGCCTTTGAGATTGGCCGGGTTATGCAGGGGCGCGAGCGGAATACAGTCTTCGATCTCCGCCAGGACCTCCTGGCTGAGGGCTACCGATCTCTGAAACTTCTCGCCGCCGTGCACAACGCGATGGCCCACTCCGCCGATATCGGCCGCTGAGCCAAGCAACTTGCTTTCGTTCAAAAACCACTGCAGGACCCTTTCCACCGCCTGTTTGTGATCGCGGATGGGGGCGGCTCCCCTGGTGGGGGATTGGCCCTCCGCTTCAAAGTTGATCAGCGCCTGTCCCCCGATGCGTTCGACGATTCCCCGCGCCAGACAGTGATCGGAGTCGGCTTCGATGTGCTCGAGGCTGGTTTCGATGAGTTGGAATTTGAGGCTGGAGGAGCCGCTGTTAACGACCAGGACTTTCATGCCTGGCCTGTTGTTCTCTGTTGGGAGGTTTACCTTCTGTTCAGGATTTGACGCAAAGCGTTAACAAAGTTTTCAGGCTTGGAACATGCTCGGGCTTCTGAACGGCCGGCCGGGGGCTATGATGACTTCAATAGCAACGGAAAGACGAGGATACGAAAATGGGTGGAGTCAATAAGGTTAACACCAATCAGGCCGGTGGAGCTCAAGTCAGCATCGCGCTGTCGCTGAGCACCGGACTCGGCGCTCAGGCTGCCGCCGGCGGCGCGCAGGCCATCGCCAACGCCGGCGGAGCCTTCGCTTCGGCTGGCGGACCCGGTGGTCTGGGTTCCTTCGCGCAGGCGGGAGCGGTTGGCCCCAACGGTAACGCGCTGGCCGGCAACTTCGGTGGCCCTCCCGGATTCGGTGGCCCGCACGGCCCGCACGGCCACCATGGGCCCCACCACAAGATGAAGAGGTTGATGCGCAAAATGCACCGCTTGATGTCCCAGATGAACGGCGGAGTGCCCGGTGGATTCAATGGCCCTGGCGGCGCCTTCGCCTCGGCCGGCGGGCCCGGCGCCTTCGCCCAGGCCGGGAACTTCGGCTTCGCCGGCCCTCGCCCACTCTTCTAGCTCCTTATAAAAGAGCCCGGCTTGGAATCAGGCCGGGCTCTTTTACAAGTGGCCCCCGGCCTAGAGGTTACTCAGGGAACAAGGTAGGGTTTGACTTCTTCCAGGCTGGTCAAGCCCTGGCTGACTTTGTCGAAGGCGTTGGCGGAGAAGGAGCGCATGCCGGAGCGGATGGCCACTTCGCGAATCTCGCGGGCGGTCAGGCGGGCCTGGGTGGCGGCGCGGATGGCGTCATTGTTGGCCATCAATTCGCTGACGGCGGTGCGGCCTCTATAGCCGGTGTGGGAGCATTCCTCGCAGCCGCGCGGCCGGTAGAAAGTCAGTTGGTGCACCGACGAACTGTCGCTGATGAAGGCCTCGACCTCCTCGCTATAGGGATGGTAGGCTTCTTTGCACCGGGCACAGAGCACCCTCACCAGGCGTTGAGCGATGGCGCAACTGACCACTTCCTTGACCAGGTATGGCTCACAACCCATATCGACGAGGCGCAGCAGTGTTTCCACCGTGCCGCGCGTATGCAGAGTGGAGAGCAGCAAGTGGCCGGTCAGCGAGGCCTGCACGGCAATATCGGCCGTTTCGCGGTCGCGGATTTCACCTACCAGAATGGCGTCCGGATCCATGCGCAAGGCGGCTCTCAGCGCTTTTTCAAAGTCCAGGCCGACTTTGTGGTTGACCGCTACCTGCACAACCTGATCCACTTGATATTCAATCGGGTCCTCGATGGTCACTACTTTGAGATTGCGCGAAGCCAGGCGCTGAATGGCCGCATACAGGGTAGTGGTCTTGCCGCTGCCGCTGGGGCCGGTGGCCAGAATCATTCCCTGGGGGCGTTCCAGGGCTTGCTGGAAGAGCTCCAGGTCGTGCGGGTGCATGCCCAGGTCGTCGAGTTCGGCCACGTTGCGGTGGCGGTCGAGCAGGCGCACCACGCAGGCGGTGCCTTTGTCGGTGGGCACGGTGGCCACCCGGAAGTCGTAAGCCAGGCCGTTGATGAAGGTCGAGAAATGGCCGTCCTGGGCGATCCACGGATTGGCCGTGTTGAGGTTGGAAAGAACCTGCAGGCGAGCGACCAGGGGACTGTGATTGGCCTTGGGCAGTAAATGGACCACCCGTAATTGACCGTCCACGCGCATGCGGATGCGCAGTTGGTCGCGCACGCCTTCGAAGTGAATGTCGCTGGCTCCGGTTTCCACGGCTTGTTTGAGCAGGCCGTCGAGCAATTCGATGGTGGAGGCTCCGACTGTGGGCGCCGCCGATAGCAGATCCAGCGAGTTCGGGATCTCCGTGGCCGGAGGTGGAGTGGGGGGTATGGCGGCGTTTCCCCCCAGGGCTTCTTCTTTCTGACGCTTGAGCCGCTTCATCATGGCGCTGCGGCCTTCCGGGTCGACCCGTGGAGTCTCGCCGGATGGCGGTATGTGGCCGGCCGACGGTTCCAACAGGGCCTCCACCGGAGGGGTCAGCGGGGCTGCTCCGTGAGAGCGGCGAATTGCGCCCAGAGCGAGTTTCAGGCCGTCGGTATCGAACCAGACTCCCTGGCAGCGGCGGCAGCGCACCACATCCAGCCCTCCCGAATTGGGCAAATAGCAGGCCCCCATGACCAGGTCGCAGTGAGGACAACGAAGCCCTTGACCCCGGGCCTCCACCTCGATGGCGTCCTCCAAATCTTGGGAGTGGCCGTGGACACGGGCCAGGTCGCCCGCCGAGAGCCAGACGCCGTTGCAATAAGAGCAACTCATGCCGACCACCTGGTTGCGCAGCGGAGTGGGCGCCAGAGTGGTGCGGTCGCGTGGACATTTTTGTTGGCCCGGCTGCAGATCTTTGCCGGCTTTCTGGGACGGTTGAAAAGAATCGGGGCGCTGAACTTCCAGCAGGCCGGAGCCCATGCCGATGCGGTCCCCCACTTTGAGCAGGTACTTATCGATGGACTGGCCGTTAATTCGAGTCAAGTTGGTTTTGGAGCGATGCATCACCAGGTAGGTTTTCTGGCTGTTGTCCCACTTTAGCTCGATGTGCAGCCGCGAAATGGTGGGATCTTCAATCCAGATGGAGTCTTTGGGCGGAGTCCCGCCGGGACGGATTTCCCGGCCTAATTTGAGATTCTTGGCGTCCAGAGGAATGGTTCGTCCGGCGGCCGGCCCGTCGAGCACGACCAGTTGGAGGTTCGATTTGAAACTCATGTTACTCCCTACCCGTAAAAACGAATCATCCGCAGGCCCAGCTGAAGGTTAACTGATCAGGATGTATCGCGCACACAAAGATATGGCCGTTTCCGTCTGCCGCGAAAATCTGGCCATGACAAGAAGTATACCCAGGCTCTTGTGAGTCCTGACCATCGTTGTTGATTTGGAAAAACATGCTCATGGGCCTGGCGCATTGGGGGCATCGGGGATAGTCCGCGCTTTGCGTCCAGGCGGGCCAGCCGAGCAGTTTGTCGCCCGGATAATTGCGAAAATAGGCGGCCGCCCTTTCCCGATTCGCTGGTTGCGTCAGGCCAAAATGCTCCAGAAAGGCCGGTTCTTCCAGATTGTAACTGGCCGTGCGTTGTCGATCATTTAAGGGCGGGCGTTCCTCCCAGCCCGGGTAATCTAGCAACGCTTGCCAGCCGGTGATGTTGCGTTGCGGATGAGCGGAGTTCGGAGGCGCCAGCAGGGCCGGCTCCCCCTCGGGGAGCCGCCGCGCCAGTGCGTTGTGGCTGAACGGTCCCCAGGCCTGCGGATGGTCGCAGTGGTCTGACGTGCAGTAAAAAAGCTGCAGCCAGCCGCTGGCGGGAAAGGGCCGGCTCTCGGGTAGCTGAGCTAAATCGAGTTCGCAGACCAGATGCAGGCGTTCCTGACAGGCGCCACAGCGCGGCCATTCTTCGGATGGGGCCAGGCGCGGGCGGCCACCGAACTGGCCGGCCCGGGGGCCATCGTTAAAGAGCGGCGCATAACATGGCCGGGCCAGAGGCGTAAAGATAGCTTCCAGTTCGGGGAGCAGGGGGGAGGCGGGTCCCCATTCGGCCGGCGCTTGTAGGGGTTCGGGCGCCGGCGGGGGAGGTGGAGGCGGCGGTTCCGCGGGTAAGATCAGATCGCGGAAGGTTCCCTCTTCAAAGGCGCTGACGCGCTCAAAGATATCTTTCTCCGGAGAATAGATCCAGAGGCCGTCCGGCTCGAAGAAGAGGCTACGCGCCTGGGTGAAACCCAAGCCCTCCTGCTCCTCCAGAAGTTTTTGCAGTACCTGACGCGGAGTTAGAGCGAAGCCGGCCACCACCCGGTGTCCGGTCAGGGCCGCCTGCAGCAGCAGCGGTCCCTGGTCTCCCTCGGCTTGGGCTACCAGCAGACAATCCGGATCCTGGCGCAAGGCCGCGCGCACCGACGATTCTCCGGCCGGGAGTTGAGGGCCCGGTCGCGCTTCCAGCAGCCATTCACCAATGGTGATGGTATACTCGTCAGGATTTTGGAAGGTCAGCACAGCCTGCATGCGCGGCCAGAAGTCCTTCATCTGGCAAATGTAGATGCAATCCCAGTTGGCGAAGGCTCGCTGCAAAAAAGCGCTCATAGAGGGCGATTCTGGCCGGCGGGGGGTGAATTCCTCGAGAAAAGAAAAAGACCAGGCGAACCTGGTCTCTTTCGTAGGGAGGTTTGGGCCTCTTAGAACAGCCGGCCGGGAAAGCCGCCGCCGGGGAAACCGCCACCGGGGAAACCTCCGAAAGAACCGGGGAATCCGCCACCGAAGGCACCAGGTCCACCGAAGCCCCCCGGACCACCAGGAAAACCGCCACCCATCTGGTGCATCAGTTTGTGCATTTTACGCATCAATCTCTTCATTTTGCCGGCCATCTGCCCCTGCTGGAAGCCAGCCTGGAAGGCGTTCTGGGGGCCACCCTGGCCGGGGAAGCCGGGGCCGCCGAAGTTACCGGCGAGTGCGTTGCCGTTGGGGCCGAAGTTGCCGGCCTGAGCGAAAGATCCGAGTCCGCCGGGTCCACCGGCCTGCGCGAAGGCGCCATTCGGGCCTGCAAAAGCTTGAGCGCCACCGGCGTTGGCGGCTGCGCCGAGTCCGGTGCTGAGCGAGAGAGCGATGCTGATCGAAGCTCCGGCCTGCTGGTTCTGATTAACTTTATTAACTCCACCCATGATAAGGTCCTCACTTTCAGAATGTCTTACCAAGATAGTATCGGTCTGTAAGGTGGCCGTCCAGCGTGCAATTGTGGACATGTTGTAAAATTTGTAACAAATTTGTTCTGATTGATTGAAAATCTGTTGCAAGACCAGCGAACTCCCAGGGCGAAGCGGCGGCCATGCAGGATCTGCTCGCTAAATTCTCCAGCCAACTGCTGACCAACCCCTATCCTGCCTACCACGTGATCCGCAAACTCGACCCGGTTCACTGGAGCGACAGTTGGCAGTCCTGGTTCGTCTCCCGCTACCAGGATGTGGCCAGCCTGATGAAAGACAATCGGCTTTCGGTATCCCAGGTGGGCAAATTCTCTCAGCGGCTGGAGGGGGAGCAGGGATTGGACGAGGCGCGCGCCCAGCTCAAGGAGATCGAGCGGTGGCTGGCCAGTTTTCTGCTCTTTACCGACCCCCCCGCCCATACGCGCCTGCGCGGACTGATCTCGAAGGCCTTTACGCCGCGTAGCGTGGAGCTGCTGGCTCCGGTAGTGCAGGAGCGGATCGATAGACTGTTGGAGCCTCTGCAGACGGGCCAGGTGGTCGATCTGATGGAGCATCTGGCCGTCCCCCTGCCGGTCATGACGATCGCGGATTTTTTGGGAAGCCGGCCTCAAGACTTCCGGGAACTGGCCGGTTGGTCGCACGACCTGGCCAGCTTCCTGGGCAACGAGTACCTTTCGCCGCAGTCGGTGGCGCGCAGTCTGGCCAGCCTGGAGGGAATGGCTGAGTACTTTCGTGGGCTCATGGAAGAGCGCCGCCAACGGCCTGAGGATGATTTGATGTCCCGTCTGCTGCAGGCTCAGCACGAGGGCTCTACTTTGCAAGAGTCGGAGATTCTCTCCATGTGTATCCTGCTCTTCGGAGCCGGCCATGATACCACCACCAATCTCATTGCTAACGGGCTGCTGGCCTTGCTGCAGCACCCTAGCGAGGCGGCCAGGCTGGTCAGGCAGCCGGAACTGGTCGACAAAGCCGTGGAAGAGATCCTTCGCTACGATAGCCCTTCCTTGATTGCGGTGCGTTCGGTGCTGCAGGAAGTGGAGGTGGGCGGCAAGACCTTGTTGCCGGGCGACAGCGTCAATCTTTGTTTGGGAGCGGCCAATCGGGATCCGAGCCAGTTCCCCGAGCCGGACCGGTTTCAGGTGGAGCGCCGGGATGGCCATCACATTCCCTTCGGGAAGGGGATTCACTTTTGCGTGGGTTCTTTTCTGGCTCGTTTGGAAGCGCGCACGGTTTTCTCGACGTTTCTGCGCAAATGGCCTAACAGTCGCCTGGCGGCGCCGCCCGAGCGGATACCAACGCTGGCTTTTCGCCGGCTGAAACATTTGCAAGTGGAGTTGTTGGCATGATCCGGATGGCCAAAGCGGCTGACGTTCCGGCCATCCGTGAGTTGGCCCAAATCTGTATCACCGCCGGCATCCCGGCCACTCGGGAGGCGACACCCGCCCAGGTGCAGGCCTATGCGGCCGAATGTTATGAGGACATGGAAGACATGCTGAGGCAGTCCGGCTTCATCATTCTGGTGGAGGAGACCCATGGGGAAATCACCGGCTACTTAATGCTGGATTTCTCTCACGTGGAGCCATCCACTGGTGAAAAACAGTGCTTTATCGTGGATCTGGCCGTACATCCCGGTAAACGCGGGCGTTTCACCACTCACCGCCTGATCAAAAAGGCCTCGGCCCTGGCCAGGGCTCGTGGGCTCAAGTACCTGGTCGGCATGGTTTCGAGCAGCAACGATCGGACTCTGCAGCTCGGCATGAAGGGACTGGATTTTCAGGTCGAGCGCGTCCAGGTGATGCGCCGCACCGATATCGATTAATGCTGAGTTAAACAGTGCTCGGATGGAAGCTGCCAGGTTGGTCACATGGAGAACGTGCAAAGACGCGCTGAACAGGCCGAAGCCGAAGTGGCTCGCCTCAAGGCCGAATTGGAACTCCTGCGCGGAACCTGGGAAGGTTTTCGGCGGACTTCTAGCGCCGGCGCGGTGCCAAAGTGTTGACCACGTCGCTGGCCTCGCAGAGTAAGTCCTCGATCGAGTTGAGCCGCTCTTCGCTGGCGCTCTCCACGAAGTCCCACAACTGGTTGCTGGCCTCACTGAGCAGTTCCAGCGCCTGCTGAGTGCGTTGCTTGACTTCCACGCTGTCGCGCGAACGCGAAATTTGGCCTTCGGTGGAGGTGACCAGTCGCTCCAAAGCCTGGACCGACTCCTCGAGCTTCTCGGAGTTCTGGCTGCCGCTCAAATAGGACTCGGCCTGCTGGATGATGGTGGCCAGCAGGGCGGGCATGGGGCGCTCATCATTGGCGGCCCCGCCCCCCGAAAGCCCTTCCACGCTGACCAGGTTGACCACGCCCTCATCGGGCGATAGAACCGCCGCGAACATCGCCAGGTTTTCCGCCGCCGCGAAGAGAGATTCGCGCTGGCTGATGAGCAGGTCGACGTCGCCGGCCATGGTGGTCTGGCGCATGTCCTGCAATACTTTGAAGAGTTCTTCGGCCGCCTGACTCAGGGACGGGTCGGTGTCGCCGGGCAACTGGCCCCGCAGCCAGTCTTCGCACTGCTCCATAGTGTCGGCCAGTTCTTCGGCCGGGATCAACTGGCCCAGGTAGCGATCCATGGCCGCGTTAACCAGATTGACTACCGGGAAAGGAGTGGGGCCCAGGGATAGATGGGACTCTACGGTCTCGGCCAGCGTCTGGTCCAGATCCTGGCTGAACTGCACCATCTGAGAAATCCAGTGGCTGATTTCGTCCGCGCTGGCTTGCCCCGCCTGGACCGCTTCGACCACCGCGTGGCAAGTGTCCATCAGGCGCTCGACGTGGGCATTCATGCGGTCCTGCACGGCGACGTCCTCGAACTCGTCGATGAAGCTGCGCAGGTCCTGCTCAAAATGAGGCATTGCCTGCACCAGGCTTACCGTCATGGGGCCGGGCACGCGGCCTTGTTGCCAGGCGCGCAGGTGCACCAACAGGCGGTTCAGATAAAGATGGGAGGTGTCTCCGTCTTCGATCAGCTCTTGATGGGCCGACTGCGCCTTACGGATAGCCACGATAGCGCGATGCAGATGCTCGCTGGCTTCGCTCCAGGCGGGGCCGGGAGCTTCCCCGAGCAGGGCTTCCAACTGTTCGAAGCTGGCCTTCAAGTTACGCAGGCCGTCCTGGAACTGCTCAACCATTTCTTGGGTGAACTCAGGGTTCTGGGGAGCGTGTTCCAGGAAGGAATCAAGCTGCTGCTGAGTGGCCGGCAGGGCCTGTTGAAGAAGCTCGCTCAGGGCCTCTTTCTGGTCTTCGCCCTGCGAGATTTTACGCGATGTTGCAAGGATGGAATCACTGATGGTCTGCGACATGCGGGAGAGTTTGTCTCGCTCCCTCGAAAACCTCCCTGACAGAGGAGCCCAAAGGGACGGACGTTGTCCGCTGGGCGAAGCCCATACGGAGTCCTTGGGACAGGCCTGGACCTTGGGCCTCTCGAAGATTTTCAGATGAGCGAGCGACGACTCGACGAGGAGTTACACCCGGTGCAGTTGGAGATTCTGCGCAACATGTGTCCTGAGAAGCGCCTCCGTCTGGCCGGTGAGCTGACCCGGGCCAGCTGGAATCGCGCCCTGGCGGCCGTGGCTCGCGCCCATCCTGAATTGACTGAAACCCAGGTGTTGAAGAAGTTTGTCGGCATGAATTATGGTGTGGAGCTGGCTGAGCAAGTCTACCCCGGCTTATGACCGACCTTCCTATCGCCATCGGATGGGAAGTCCTCCGCCATTTCGAAGAACTTTCGGTCGACTATATGGTGGTCGGCTCGGTAGCCAGTTCTCTGCAGGGCATCGCTCGCAGCACCCTGGATATGGACGTTCTGGCGCGGCTTTCCCGCGCGCAAGCACTGGCCCTGGTGGAGCGTCTGCAAGAGGATTTTTACGTGAGTCCAGCGGCGGTCGAGGAGGCGGTGCGACGCAAGTCGATGTTCAACGTCGTGCAGTTTAGCAGCGGTTTCAAGATCGACGTCTATGTGCTGGGCGGCAAGCCTTTTGAGAGGGAAGAATTTGCCCGACGCCAGCCGATTGTCAGTGAAGGTAGGACTCTTTGGGTGGCCACAGCGGAGGATCTGATCATCAGTAAGCTGGATTGGTACCGTCTGGGGGGAGAGGTTTCCGAACGCCAATGGCGCGACGTGGTTGGCCTGGTGCAACTCCACCGCGAGCGACTCGACATGAATTACCTGGAACTCTGGTTGGAACGGCTGGAACTCAAGCCGCTCTGGGATAAGATTTAGACGGCGGCGCGTCCCGGGGCCCAGGGGGCGACCGGCGGGGCTTCCATTTCCACGCCCACGCCGGGGGCGAGCACCACCGGCAGGCTATCCGAACAGCGAGCGGCGCTGGCCATGGCCGTTTCCGCGCGCGCAATCAGCTTCATGACGTTTTCGGCGCGGTCCGGATAAGAGCACAGGCCAACGTGGGCGGTCACGTAGTAGCGGGTCAGCAGTTCGGACTCGCGCGATTGCTGGCAGATGCGCTCGGCTGCAAACATGCCGGCCATGGCGTCGGTCTCGGGCATGAGCACGCCGAAGTTGCTGTCCCCCAGCCGGGCCACGATGTCGGTTTCGCGGACGCAAAATTGCAGTACGTCGGCGAAAAGTATTTCCAATTGATTGCCCAGCTCGTGGCCATGATGATTGCGCACTTGTTCCAGTCCCTGCAGATTGATGGCCAGCAGGCAAAGGGGCCGCTGGTAACGGCGCGCCCGCGTCAGTTCGTCCTGACAGCGCTGGAACAAGTGATTGCGCGAGTACACCTCGGTCACGGGATCGAGAATGGCCAGATGATACAGGCGCGAATTGTTGATGGCCTGGGCCGCCTGCAGGGCCAATTTCATGCCTTCCTCGATGTGCTCGGCCTGGAATTGCCGGCCACGGGCCCGGTTGGTCACGTTCATTACGCCGAGGGCCAGGCCGTCCACATGCAGCGGCAGGCACACGATAGAAGCGACTTGGGATAGTTCCGGCTCCAGGAACACCGGCTCGCGGTCGACTTGATTGACGATCATGGGTTGCAGCGACTGGCAAACCTTGCCGGCCACTCCCTCGCCCAGCTTCAAGCGCCGGCAGGTTTGATCGCCACGCCGGATGCGTTCCTGGACCTCCGGCTCCAGGCCGAAGGTGGCCCGCACCACCAGTTCCCCGCTGGACTCATCCAGGAGCATAAGAGAACCCTTTTCGCCACCCAGGGTGTTCACGGCCGTAGCCAGGAGCTTCTCCAGTTGAGCGTAGCGATCTTCCAGTCGGCTGAGGACCTGCGACCAATCATCCATCAGGTTGAGCAGGCGCGTCTGTCTCTGAACCTGTTGGCGCTGGCGGTGGAGAGCGCGCCGCGTTTGCTCCAGCCCTTCGCGCATGCGCAGGCTGGATAGCGCTTGCGAGGCGCGCTCGCCCAGGCGTTCCAGGAAGTCCAGCACGATGGTTTCTTCGGGTTGGCGGTCCAGCGTAATGACGGCGGTGGGTGCGTTGAGGTTGCGCAGGCGCAATCCGGCGGCCACGGGAAACTGGGTGCCCAGGGCCAGGCTGACGGCCTTGCCTTCGATCACGTAGCCGCTGCCGGCGGCCAGCAAGGAGCGCGCGGGTGTGGGTGAAACTTCCGGCCGCTGGCCGTAGCCGTGAGTTACCAGCAGAGGCGCCAGGCTGGGTTCGTCCAGGCCCACATAGAGCAGGCTGTGCTCCCCACAACGCTGGGCCACGGCGCGCAGCAAGAATTGCGCGAAATCTTCTTCCGTTTCCGCCTGGAAGAGTTGACGAGCGATCTGATCCAGCAGTCGTTGCTGGTATTCCTGGGCGACCAGGTCGGCGAAGCGTGCCGAAACCAGGTCTAAGGCTTCGTCGTCATATTGAAGTATATCTGTTATGTCTTGTGGCATTTGTGGACCCCGAACCGATAGCATAGCCGATGAAGGCCACTGGGGGATGAACGGTTTATTACTTTTCTACCGGCTCTGTCCGGTAGCATTCTTTTTCGAGTAGTCCTTTATGCCCAGCGGGCTCTGAAGTAAACCATGGAGAAGTGCTCTAATTGGGCGTTGGATAACGCTTGTTTTAGGCCGATCTGTTCTTATTTTGCTTAAAGTTACCCTATTTGACCGTGTTTCTTTCTTCTTGGCTCGCGAGAATGGCGGTAGCAGGCCCCCCCCCGGCCCTGAGCGAACACGCTCCGACATCTTTACGGAGGACAATCTCGTGGCCGTAACTCTGGAGAAACTCCAGCAGCACATCACTCAGAAAATGCCCAGCGCGGACGCCGACTTCTTGAAGCAGTTGTCGGGTGCTCTCTTTGAAAAAGCCAGTGACGACTTCTTGGAGTCGTTTGACGCCGAAGGGATGACGGCGATGACGCTGGGGGCCCTGCGCTCCCTCGAAGCCCGCAAGAAATCTCCCCTGACTGTTCGCGTGTTTAATCCGACTCTGGAAGGTGACGGCTGGACTTGCTCTAACACGGTCATTGAAATCATCCTCGACGACCGTCCCTTCATCGTCGATACCATTCGCGCCGAGCTCAAGCGCCTGGGATTGCGCCTCAGCTACTTGCTCCATCCCATCCTGCATCTGGTCCGCGACGGCGACGGCAAGCTGGAACGCCGGCTGGAACCAGCTTCCACCGGACGCGGCGAAGCTTATGAACTCTATTTTGTCGACCGGCTCGACGACGACCGTCAAAAGGAAGTCAAAAAGCGCCTCGACGCGGTGCTCGATGACCTGCTGCTGGCCACCAACGATTATAAAGACATGAAGAAACAGGCGCAGGTGGTCAAGGGAACCCTGGCCAAACTGCGCCAGGCCAGTTCGGACGAATCGCGGGCCGCCGATCTGGCCGAATGCGAAGCTTTTATCGATTGGCTGTGCGCTAACAACTTTGTCTTCCTGGGCTATCGTGAATACGACCTGGTCGAGGAAGGTGGGCAAAAATGTCTGGTGATGCATCCCAACAGTTGTCTGGGTATCCTGCGCAACACTTCGCTCAGTAATTACATGAAGCCGGTTCCTCTGACGGAGCTTTCCGAGAACTTGCGGGCTCGGGTGGTCAGCGGTCCCTTGCTGATCGTGACCAAAACCAACGCGGAAGCCACCGTCCACCGTGCTGTTCGCATGGACTACATCGGCGTGAAGAAATGGGGGGCCGGCGACGAAACCCACGGCGAAATGCGCTTTGTCGGTCTCTTTACCAGCCAGGGCCTGTCCACACCGGTGCGCGAGATCCCCATTCTGCGGCGCAAATTGCAGCGCGTGCTGGAGATGGATCAGGTCCTGGAAGGCAGCCACGACTTCAAGCAGATCGTTTCGATCTTTAACTCGATGCCGCGTGAGGAGCTTTTCTGGACGGAAGCCGCCTCGCTACATAAGGATATCCGGTCGATTATGGCCATTCAGCGCCAGCACAAGGTGCGGGTCACCCTGCGCCCCGACCCGCTGGCCCGCGGTGTGCAGGTCATGGTCATCATGCCGCGCGACCGTTTCAATACGGAAGTGCGCAACCGCATTCAGGAGCTGCTCTCCTCGCGCTTCGGCGCCACCCACGTGGATTACCAGTTGTCTTTCGGCGAAGAGGAAGACCAGGTCCGTTTCCACTTTTTCTTCACCACCGACAACCATCTCCATGGCCTGGACATGGGCAAATTGGAGAAGGAGGTCGCCGACCTTACCCGCACCTGGGTCGACCTGCTGGGCGAGAAGCTGCGCCAGGTGCAGGGCGACGTGGAAGGCGCCCGCATCGCCAAGCTCTACGCTGAATCCTTTGATGATGCCTATAAGTCGGCCACTTCCTTCAACGTGGCCAGCAAGGACATCGCCAACCTGGAAACGCTCTTCGCCAGCAAAGGCGATCACTTTGTGGTCGACTTCATCAACGCCCCTGAAGACCAGCTGACCACTCCTTGCACGCAGTTGCGCATTGCCCATTATGGGGCCAGTTTTCACCTCAGTGACGTGCTTCCGATTCTGGAGAATTTGGGGCTGAAGGTGCTTGTTCAGAACAGCTTCGCGGTCCGCTCGGCGACCAATCGGGAGGCCAATCTGGACGTCTTCCGGGTGCAAAAGAAAGGCAGCGGTCAGCCGCTTGATGCTCAGACCGATCGGGAGCGCTTCCTGGCCGCTCTGGACGCACTTTTGGAAGGAAGGGCCGAGAACGACCGCCTCAACGGCCTGGTGCTCACCACCAGGCTGAGCCTGCGCCAGGTGGCCCTGCTGCGCAGCTACCTGGTGCACCTGGGTCAGATTCAGCCGGCTAACGCTCGCGACTTCCTGATTGACTCGTTGCTGGGCAATCCCCACTGCGCTCAGTTCCTTTACGAGTACTTCGAGGCGCGCTTCAAACCGGGCCTGGACAGGCGTGAGGAATTGATGGAGCAGGCTAAAGGCCGCTTCTTTGACAGTCTCAACGCGGTCACTTCGCTGGCTTTCGATCGCACTCTGCGCGACCTCTATAACCTGATGTCGGCCTCGCTGCGTACCAACTACTTCCTGGATAAGCCCTACATCAGCCACAAAGTCAATTCGCACGAAGTCAAGAAGATGCCGGAGCCCCGGCCGCTTTTTGAAATCGTGGTGGTAGCGCCGGGCGTGGATGGTATTCATCTGCGCGGCGGTAAAGTCGCTCGTGGCGGCCTGCGCTGGTCGGATCGCCCTGACTTTCGCACCGAGGTGCTGGGTCTGATGAAAACGCAGATGACGAAGAACGCCGTGATCGTGCCGGTCGGCTCCAAAGGCGGTTTCGCTCTCAAGAACGCGCCCAAAGACCGCCAGGAAGTGGCCGTATACGTAGTCGAGCAGTACAAGACGTTCATTCGCGGCTTGCTCGATCTGACCGACAACAACGTGGGCGGCAAGGTGACTCATCCCGAGGGATTGGTTATTTATGACGAGGATGATCCGTATCTGGTGGTGGCGGCCGATAAAGGCACGGCTACGTTCTCGGACATCGCCAACAGCGTCTCGGCCGAATACGGTTTCTGGCTGGGAGATGCCTTCGCCTCGGGTGGATCACAGGGTTATGACCATAAGAAGGAAGGCATCACTGCTCGTGGCGCCTGGGAAGGCGTGTGCCGCCACTTCCGCGAGATGGGCGTGGATGTTCACAAGCAGGAAATTACCGTGGCGGGCATCGGCGACCTGGCCGGCGACGTTTTCGGTAACGGATTGATCTACTGCGACACCCTGCGCCTGATCGCGGCCTTCAACCATCTGCATATCTTCCTGGACCCCAATCCGGACGCCAAGAAGAGCTACCAGGAGCGGGTCCGCATGTTCAATCTGCCCCGCTCGACCTGGGAGGATTACGATAAGTCGCTGATCAGCAAAGGTGGCGGCGTTTTCTCACGCGCCTCCAAGTCGATCGACCTGAGCCCGGAGATTCGCCAGGCGTTAGGAGTCGAGGAAGAATCGATGAGCGGTGAGGATCTGGTCAAGGCCGTCCTCAAGGCACCGGTCGACCTGCTCTGGAACGGCGGCATCGGCACCTATGTGAAATCCTCCGACGAACGCAATGTGGACGTAGGGGACTCGAGCAACGATGCGGTCCGTATCGATGCCCCCGAGCTGCGCGCCAAGGTGGTGGGCGAAGGCGGCAATCAGGGGTTCACCCAGTTGGCGCGCATCCAGTACGGCCTGGGCGGCGGGCGTATCAACACCGACGCCATCGACAATTCGGCCGGCGTGGATATGAGCGACCACGAAGTCAATATCAAGATCCTCTTCGGTCAGATGATTTCGCGCGGCGAGTTGACTCTCGAGCAGCGCAATCAGGTGCTGGGCGAGATGACCGACGAGGTCAACAAACTGGTCTTGGCCGACAATTATCACCAGACGCTGTCGCTCTCGATTTCCGAGCAGCGCAGCCGCGAGAACATGGACGTATTCATCTCGATGATGAACTATCTATCGGATCGCGGCGGTTTGCGCACCGACGTGGAGTTCTTGCCCGACGCGCGCACGCTGCAGGAGCGGATTCGTTCGGGTCGCGGCTTCGCCAGGCCGGAGCTGGCCATTCTGATGGCCTACTCCAAGATGGGCTTGTTCCGGCGTATTCTGGAGACCGATTTCCCGGATGAGCCGGCCTTCCAGAATCAGTTGCTGGAATACTTCCCGACCGCCATGCAGCAGCGCTTCCCCGACTGGATCAAACGCCATCCACTGCGGCGCGAGATTATCGCCACCCAGTTCACCAATCGGGTCATCGACATTCTGGGCATGACTTTCGTGCATCGCAAAATCCAGGATACCGGTGCCAGCCCTATTCAAGTGGTTCGTGCCGGCCTGTCGGCTCTGGAAATCGTAGGCGCTTACGACTTCGTGCGCCAGGTCAATGCGCTCGACAATATCGTGGCTGCCGCCGATCAGTATTCAGCTCTGGAGCGACTGGCGGTGGCGGTGGAGAACGTGGTGGCCTGGACGCTGCTGACCGACGCCGATCTCAGTTCGCTGACCGACTTTATCCAGCGCTACAAGACGCCGCTCTCGGAGCTACGCGGCCAGTTGGCCGGATTGCTGCCGCCCAAGCAGATCGAGCGACTCAACCGCTTGACCGCGGAGGCCAAGGCCAAGGGGTTCTCGGATGAAGTGGCTGACGCTCTGGTCAGTCTCGAGTGGGTGCCCAGCGGTCTGGGAGTGATCGAGACCAGTCTGCAGGCCAAAGTTTCCCTGGCCGAGGCAGCCACCCGCTACTTCGCGCTGGGTGAGCGTTTCCAGTTGAGCTGGCTGCGCAATACGCTCAAAGCGCTGCAGGTTACCGACAAATGGGAGCAGATTGCGCTCGAGGGTTTGGCCGTCGAGTTGCGCCGTGTCCAGTTGCAACTGGTTCTGAGCAATCAGGAATTCCCCAACGTGGACGGTGGTCTGGTTTTCCGCTACTTCAACGCCCTCGAGGAAATCAAGGGTCGGGGTGTGATTACGCTGGCTGCCGGTGACGTGTTGGCCCGCATGCTCAGTCAGATGGCCCAGGGCGCCCATAGTCACGACCCGCGCACGCTGGAAACTCTACCGGCTCTGCCCGGCGTAAAGACCAAGCGCCGCTGAGTTCGAACGGGAACCCGCCGGCTGGACACTGCATTGGATCGCCCATGCAGTGTCCGTCTCTTGACGAGGTAACGCCCGCCCACCTGTGCGAATGTGAACGGTGCCGGCGGCATTTGGCGTGGCGGGAGGGTCTGCGGGAGAAGGTGCGCTCGGCCGAATCGGAAGTGACCCTGCCGGCGGGTTTTCAAGCCCGTCTGAAGGCCCGCCTGGAGCGGGTCGAGACCGCTGCGGAACGAGGCCGGTGGGCGGCCACGAGCTGGGCAGGCCGTTTATTTCGCGGCCTGGGACTGGCTGCCTGCCTGCTGCTGGCCTGTCTGCCGCTGTTGTTGCGCAGCCAGGGGCACGGTTTTCAACTCAGTCAGGCCCTGGCCGAACATCACGCCGCCTGCTGGGCTCTGCCAGCCAATTCTCAATGTGCCACCGATGTGGCTCATTGGAATGAAAAGCATAACGGCCCTCAGGTGCGTGTGCCGCTGAAGGACGGTTTTGTCGAGAAAGAGCGCCGTATCTGTCCGTTTGGTGAGGTGGGCCTGGGACCGCATCTCCTGCTGCACGATCCCAAAGGCCGGCAGGCCTCTTTATTCATCTTGCCCATAGAGGAGGCGGATGGAAAGGTTCCCCAGAGCCTGGAAGCCTATCAGATGGGTTCGCAAACGGTGGCCATATGGCACAGTCCTAAGTGGGCTTTCGCTCTGGTGGCGGCCGGCGCTAAGGATGAAGTCACGCAGTGGATCCAGCCGGCCCTGGGCAGCGAGCAACCCTGGCGGATCCTGGCGGGCCACTAGGTGTCGATTTCCCCGGAACTTCGCGAGCGGTTTGATCGAGAGGCGCTGGTGCATGCCGAAGCTTTGTTTCGCTTTGCGCGCCGCCTGACGGGGCAGGATGACTCGGCCGAGGACCTGGTTCAGGAATGTTTTGAGAAGGCCTTGCGGGCCTTTCATCAATATAAACCGGGCACCAACTGTAAGTCCTGGCTTTTCACGATCCTGCACAACTGCCACCGCATGCGTCTGCGCTCCGCTCAGCACCGCCGTGAGGTGTTGGACCCCGGTGACGACCCCAAGTTCTCCTTGATTGATCATCTGCTGGAGCACGAAGTTTCTTCCGAACAAATGTTTTTCGACCATACCCCCAGCGCCGAGGTGCGCCAGGCCGTCAGCGAGCTGAGCGAACCGATGCGCGCGGTGGTTTTGCTTTCCGATGTGGAGGGGTTGAGCTATCAGGAAATCGCTGAGGTGCTTTCGGTGCCCTTGGGAACGGTGCGCTCTCGGCTAAATCGGGCGCGCAACACGCTGAGCCAGAAGTTGTGGAAGATTTTTCGCGAGCATATGCCGGTGCTGGCCCATTGAGCGAGCGCGTTTTTGTTGAAGGAGTGGGGCCGCTGCTGGCTCCACTCGGGTTTGCCGGAGGCGGCGGCCGGCTGCGTAAGGACGAGTGGGTTCTGGAGATTTTGCCCGGCCCGGACCGATTCGAGGTGGGGGTCGGTAAGGGCGGCAAAACCTGGGCCGACTGCCCGCAGCGCACGACCCTGGGGGAGTTGTGGAAAGGCAAGCCCTACTATTGGAAAGTTGTCTCCCCAGGTGATATCAAGCGTGCGGTCGAGCAGGTGACCGTGCTGGTCCTCGAGCTGGCCCTGCCCTGGTTTCGAAAGGACTGAACTAGATCAGACCTTTTTTGATGGCGATGACGGTGGCTTCGGTGCGGTTGTTGACGTGCAGCTTCTGGAAGATGTTGGAGATGTGGTTGCGCACGGTGTGTTCGCTGATATCGAGTTCATCGGCGATGATTTTGTTGGGCTTGCCGTCGGCCACCATCTTGAGGATTTCTTTTTCGCGTGGACTGAGGGAGGCCAGAGCGGCGTCGTAGAGGTCGTCCTTGCGATGGGTGGGGTTGGCGAACTCGGCCAGCAACCGGTCGGCCAGCAGGGGCTCGAGGCTGGAGCCTTCGTGGAACACCTGGCGTACAGTGGAGGCAACCTTTTCCGAGGGATTGTCCTTGGTCAGATACCCACAGGCGCCGGCTTTCATGGCGCGCAACAGGTGGGGCAAGTCTTTGTTGACCGTCAGAATGACGATGCGGGTGACCGGAACCAGCGCTTTGATACGGCTGCAGACCTCGATGCCGTCGATATCGGGTAGATTGAGGTCCAGGAGAATGACATCCGGTGCATGGGTAACGGCCAGATTGACTGCTTCGGCGCCGGTGGTGGCCTCGCCGATGACCTGCAGGTCTGGATGCTGTTTCAGGAGGCTCTTCAGGCCCTCCCGAAAGAGCAATTGGTCCTCGACGACCAGTAGTCTAATTGGCTCTTCTGAATTCCCCATCGCCGTGCATTGGCCAAGGGGCCTACTCGCTCCTCCATAAAATTGCAAACTGCCTTAAGGTCGAGGGAAATACCGGCGGAGAGGATTGGTTCACGATGGTCGTAATTTCGTAACTTCCGTCTTCCCGGAAGGCGCTATACTGAGCACCGGACCGAAAAAATCACCTTGCTTTGAAGGAATTTCAAGGAACTTGGTGGGTTAAGGCGTATGGAGGTGCAATGTCCCTGACTCCTTTGTTTTTGGCTGGCGCCATCGTTGGACTGTTGATTGCCTTCGTGGTACACGAATGGGCCCATGCTCAGGCTGCTTATTCACTGGGCGATCCCACTTCCAAGTATGATGGGCGCCTGACCCTGAATCCGCTGGTTCACCTGGATCCTGTGGGGTCGGTTTGTTTATTGGTGAGTATGATTACCAGCCAGGGCCAGATGTGTTTGGGCTGGGCCAAGCCCGTTATGTTCAACCGGGATAACTTCAAGAATCCCTGGGTTGATGGAGCCCTGGTGGCCCTGGCCGGACCGATGTCCAACTTGCTGACGGCCATGTTTTTCGCCACTTTGTGCCGTTTCGGGTTGCCTGGAACGGAGTTTCTCTACTTGCTGGTGCTGGCCAACGTGGGTTTTGGCTTGTTCAATTTGTTCCCGTTGCCCCCTCTGGACGGCTGGAAGATCGTGCAGGCCTTTGTTCCTCGCGATGCGGCTCGCACCATGCAGCGCTGGGAGGACTCATTGGGCAGATTCGCTCCCGTCTTTCTCTTGCTCTGCTCGATGGCTTTCATGGGCATTTTTATCCGCCCGGCCGTCGCTTACACGATGTACTTCCTGCTGAGATTCCCCAACTGATGGCACCAGGGTTCCAGCAACACGCTGTCAAGAGCAACTACCAGGTCTCGCTGCCTCAGTTCGAGGGCCCGCTGGACCTGTTGCTGCATCTGGTCGACGACGAGAAGCTGCCCCTTAATGAGATCTCGCTGGCGGCGGTGGCCCGCCAGTACCAGGACTACCTCAAGACCTTGGAAGAGCTGAATGTGGAGATCGAGAGTTCCTACATCGTCGTCTTTGCTCAATTGCTGGAACTCAAGTCCAAGTTGCTGTTGCCGCCCGAGCCCACGCCCATGGACATGTATGAGGAAGACTTCTGCCCGGCCATGGGCGGTGACGACTATGTGGAAGACGCGCCCAACGAGCTGCTTGACCAGTTGCAGGCCTACCGGCTGGTCAAAGATGCCGCTGACTGGCTCTACCATCGCGAGACGCGCAGCCTGGCCCAATATACGCGTCCGGCCGGTATATTGGAAGTAGACTGTCCCGAACTGGACGTGTCCTTAGAAGCGTTGGCGGCCACCTGGGTGCGCATGGATCGCAAGTATGAAGCTCCTCGGCGTCCGGTCGAGCTGAAGCGGGTGGTGCTGTCGGTGCCGGACAGGGTCAAGCAGATGTGGGACATGATCCGCCGCAATCCGCGCACCTTCTTCCATGAGATTCTGAATGGCGACTGGAACCGCGCCTTTATCATCGTCAGCTTCCTGGCCGTGCTCGAGCTGGTGCGCCGCAGCCGTGTGACCGCCGTGCAGGAGTCGGTGGATGACGATATCGTTTTGAGTCCCTATGAAGGCGCCCAAGACCTGGGTGCCCCCGAAACCGCTGAGGAGTATCGATGAGCCGTAACGACTACCCGTCCCCTGATGAACGATTCCGCATCCTGGAGTCGATGATTTTCGTGAGCCCCACGCCCGTGCGTTTGAGCGAGCTGGCTGAGGCCACCGGTTGGACAGAGGGAATGATCGAGCGCGACCTGCGCCAGGTGAGCGGCCGGTATTTGGATCACGGCCTGGAGTTGCAGCGAGTGGCGGGTGCCTACCGGCTGGTTACCAAAGCCGAGCTGTCCGAGCATGTGGAGCGTCTGATCGGCGTACAGACGCGCCGCCGTTTGTCGCGCTCCCAACTGGAGACGCTGGCGGTGGTGGCCTATCGCCAGCCGGTTACGCGCGCCCAGGTGGAAGCTTATCGCGGCGTCAACTGCGAACGCCTGCTGGCTCAACTGAGCGATTTACGTTTGATTCGCGAGGCGGGACGGGCTGAATTGCCGGGACGGCCCTATATCTATGCTACCACGGTCGAGTTTCTACGTTATTTTGGTATCGATAAGCTGGAAAATCTCCCCGATATGGGCGAACTCAAGCGCCAGCCTGTTGAAGGCATCTCGGCTTCCCAGGCCTTGTGGAATTCCAGCGCTCGTGGCGAAACCAGTTGGGACTCCCCGGCCGAAACTCCGGCCGTGCCCGTGCCCGAGCCATCGCCCGCGGCTGTAGCTCAAGCCCCCATTCTTCAGGCCATGGCACCGATCGCCGAGGAGGCCGCCTCGGGCACCACCAAGAGCCTGCGCAAGCTGCTGGATAAGATTCGCGGCCGCAGCCCCGCCAAAGCGCGTGTGGAAGAAGCCAGCTGAAAGTCAGGCCGGCGCGGGCGGAAGACCTGCCCCAGTTGGAGCGGTTACGGCGGGCCATGCCTTACCCCGGTTCCCTCTTCCTGAACGAAGAGGATTACCTGGAACGGGCCCTTACGCGTTTGCGCCAGACGCTGCCGCGTCTCCAGGATTTACCGGAGGTGCGCGTATTGGTGCTGACCGAGGAGGGGCAGGCGAGCGGCTATCTCTTCCTGCTGGTGGATCAAGAACACGGAGTGACCCATCAACTCCAGGCGGAGCTTCTGGATTTCGCGGTGTTCCGCTTCGAGGCGCTGGAGAAGTTGCTGGCCCGGGCGCGCAAGATCGTGAGCGCCTTTGAGAATGAATACATGGTGGTGGATCTGAGCGCCCAGGATCAGCGTTCCCAGCTCTGGTTCTACCGCTGTGGATTTCGCGCCGAGCAGCACCGGGTGGTCAAACACATTGCGCCTGGTTTTTCCGGAACCGTTTCCGCGGACTATCCCATCCGCCAGGCGCGTCCGGATGATTTGCCGTTTATCCTGGAAGTCCACGCGGCCTTCACCAGGGTCTACCGGCCGGCCGGCCGGGAAGTCGACCTGCAGGCTCTCGAAGCGAGCTATCAGCTGAACTATCTGCTGCTGGACCTGACCAGTCCCCTCTACTTTGTGATCGAGGAAGCTGCCAGCGGCAAAAGAGCCGGCTATTTACTGCTCCAGCCGGGCGAGCCGGTGGCCGGGCAAAAGACCTTCTACGTTTATGATGTAGCCATTGCGCCGGAGTTTGCCGGCCGCGGTCTGTCGGTTTTTTTGCAAGGAGCGGCCGAGTCTGTGGCGGGACGAGAGGGAGGTTTTGTATATGGCGACGGCAGCCTGGCGGTAGCCTCGCTGTCGAGCTGGCATACCCAGATGGGCTATCCGGTGGATACCATCCGCTATGCTCTGGATTGCCGCGGATAAGCATTGCGAAAATAAGCAAATAGTCGAGCGGGCCGCATGTTAAATGATTGTGAAAAGCTTCCCAAGCGGCCCGGGTTATGAGAGAATTGGCTCAACCAAATCACAGGAGGACCTCAATCATGGCCATTGGTGAAATTATCGGTAAAGTGATCGGCGGCATTGCCGGCGGTGGCAAAGGTGGCGGTAAAGGCGACGCGGGTGGCGGTGCCATGGAAATCGTCCAGAAGCTGGTGAGCGCCATCACCGGTCAGGGCGGCTAAAGATTTCCTAATAGAGGCCTGAAGCAGGCCTTTAGCAAACAAAAAAACTCGGCCGGCAACGGTTCGGGTTTTTTGAATTTTTGGAGGGTTTTGAACATGGCTACGGACGAAGAAGAAGTCCCCGCGTGGGGTGGTGCGATTCAAAGCGCGATCAGCCAGGCGGGCGACGAAGAAGACGAAGAAGGGGTCAACGTCGTTAGCGGCGGCGGTCTTTCCGGCGAGGGAGTCGATGAGTCCGGCGAACTCCCCTACGTCATTCTACTCAAGCAGGCGGTGGCCGGCTTGAAGGCCGGTGTGTTGACCGAGGAACAATTCGTCGAGGGTGTCTCCAAGCTGGACGTGATTACCGACAATGCTTTGAGAGTCTACGCCATTCCGACCGTCAAGAAGGACCTGCCGGGCAAGCTCACCGATCATCAAAACGAGATCGTCAACGCCCTGGAGGTCGAATTGCATCGCCTCAAAGAGGGCCTGACCGTCTTGCTCAACTATCCCAACACCCAGGACCAGGCCGACCTGGATAGCGGCCTGCAGACCTGTATCGATGCCATGAACGCTTCTCGCGATATTCAGAAAGAAGCCAAGATCGAAAAAGAAGCCATTGACGAGCGCAAGAAGGAAGAGAAAGCCCGGCGCGCTCAGGCCGCCGAAGCGGCCGACGAAGACGAGTCCGAAGAATAAATTGCGCATCGGACAGGCCGGAGGAAACTCCGGCCTGTTCTCTTTCCGGGAGGCCTATGCAGATCCAACTGCCCTACTTTGACATCATCCTGGCACGCCTCGAGAGCGGCGATCCGGAGTTCGTCGAGGCTTTTCACCGTCATGTGCACTTTGGCGCCTACTTCGGCAACGAGAGCCCGGCCGAAGCTATGGAGCAGTTGACCCAGTTGTTGATCGATCTGGCCGAAATCCAGCCCGGCGAGGCCGTGCTCGACGTGGGTTGCGGCTTCGGGGGCACCCTGATGAGCCTGAAGGAGCAGTTTCCTGCCAATGCCTTGACCGGGCTGAACATCGACCCGCGCCAACTGGAGGTGGCCCGCCGCCGCTGCCCGGGAGTTGATTTCGTCCAGGGAGACGCTTGCGCGATGCCTTTCCCGGACGCATCCTTCGACCGTGTGCTGGCGGTGGAATGTATCTTCCACTTTCCCAGCCGGCGGGCTTTTTTCGAGCATGCGCGCCGTGTGCTGCGCCCCGGTGGCAACCTGACCCTTTGTGACTTTGTGGTGCCCGAGGGGACTCCGCCCGGATCCTATGATCACACCACCGAAATGCTCTGGGGGCGGCACACGGCCATCGAGATCCCGGAGTATCGGGCGCTGGCCGCCGAGGTCGACCTGCAACTGACGGCCAGCGAGGACATCAGCCCGCAAGTGCTGCCCAGCTACGACTTTCTCGGCGGCCTGCTGGGCCGCTACTTACCGGTGGCCGGCGAAGTAACCCGGCTCTCCAAGTTTTTCATGGAGATGGGCGGGATCGGTTACTCTCTGCTGAGGTTTGATCTTTAACTCAGGCCCACTCGCTGCAACTCTGCGCAAGATTCAGCCAGCGACGGGGGAGCGTTATCGAAAGAAGACGCGCAACCGGCCAGCCACCTGGCCGCCTCGTCTTTCCAGCAGCCCACTTCACCGACCTTGTTTTTGTAGTCCTCGCCCTCGTTCACTAGATGGCCTTGCAGGAACCACAGCCAGGTTTCCACGTTGCGTCTGGGAACGAGACGAGCCACGGGTTCTTCGCTGGCGACCGGTGCCTGTCCCGAGTCGGCGACGGACTTCTTGAGTGCAGCCAGGACTTCGCCGGTCGTTTGCTGGTCGGCATCCACTACGGCCAGGAGGACGGCGGCTCTCAGTTGCCTGCGCAATTCCCGCAGCTCTGATGGAAATTGCGACAGCACAAATGCTTTGCCCGAACCCGCTCCTGCCGGGCTCTTCACGATGCGCATGTCGTGACGAGTCCATCCCTTAAGATATAGCGCCTGACGGAGCAGGCTCTCTTGCTGGGTGTCTTCGACGAGGAGGACGGCGTAGGGCTTTCTATTCGGCGGCACCGAGCAGTCCTCGGGCCATCAACTCGGCCGGAGCGAGGGTGGACTCCGATTCCTCCCAACGTTTGGCTCGCGCCGGAGTACCTGCCTCTCTGGAAAACACGATGCCGCAGTCCGCTGCCAGGTAGTTTACGAACTCAGGATGATGAGAAATCAAAACGACCTGAGCCCCCTCCGCCACACGATCTTGAACTGCCGTTAGCCACGGCTGCATTTCGCGTAGAGTGACGAAATTTTCGGGTTCGTCCAGAATCAAAGTTTGACCGCTCCGGATGGCTCGGTGAAGCAGAATATAAAGGACCAACAGGGTTCTCTGGCCTTCCGAAAGTTCCATCAAGTCGTAGTAGTGCGAGCCTAACTGAACCCGAAGATCGCGCTGGCTGGAGCCGACCTTGCTCAACTGCAAGTCTCTGAAACCAGGTATGGCCTGCTCTACATCTTTCTGTAGTCCCACGAAAAAGCCGTTCTCCTCCTGGAGCACGTGCCGATACCACGAGACCCAATTGCTCAAAGTCGGATCGGGTCGGGCATCTTCCGATTCGGAGCGCCCTTTCATCCCCCAGGGATCCACCGTGACCCAAAAGACTTCGTTCAGCCTTTGGCGAAAGCGCACTAACTTCGTATTGTCATGACGAGCCTGCAGTCGAGCCAGGCCGGATCGCTCCCAATCAGACAGGAGCTTGGGCCCCTTGGAATGGTCATCTCGATATAACTGGGTCTGAAAATCGCCATCGCCCGCCAGCTCAGCCTCAAAGAGCGGCTTCCCCCCTAACAGGAGCTTCTCACTGAGGATTCGGCAACCATCCACTCCCCAGAACTCGAGGGTCAGGAGGTAACGGTACTCCGAGCCCTGCTCAGTCAAGTCCAGCTCATATTTTTGCTGCAAACGTTCGTCCCAACGAGTGCAGCTTTTCCGTGCAAACAAATCCCCCAAGGACTGACCCTCGACCACCAACCGCCGCAGCTTGTCGACCACCTCAACCGCCGTGGTCTTGCCCGTTCCATTCTCGCCCAGGATCAGACTGAGACTTTTCAACTCGAGAGTAAAATTGCTCAGCGATTTGTAGTTGTCGGCGTATATGCGGGTGATCATCCGTGATTGGTTCCTTCCGCTTCAAGGCAGGTCCTTTGCACTTCAAGCAATAGGCGAGGCGGGATCGGCCAGCGAGGCGCGCAGGCGCTTTTGAAAATCTTCGACGTAGAAACGCGCTTTTTTCTTGGAAAAGCAGCTCACTCGATAGTGCAAAATTCCCTGCAGGGCGTCTTTCTGCTCGACGATTTCCAGTTGGACCGGCGATGAGTTGAAGGGGGGGTCGACGAAGAGAAATTCCCAGGGGCCGAGCGGGCTGCTGATCAGGCCGCCGCTGCGCAGCCCCAGATCTTCGCGGGCGGGCGTTTCCCCTTCCACCCAGCGCGCCTTCTGGTACTGCTGGAACATAATCCAGACGTCGGTGCGCGGCACCGGCAGGGTGGTGACCACCGGAAAAAACTGGCGACTGACCACCTCGTTGATGGTGGTGCGGTTGGCCGCCCAGAGTTCTTGCCAGCTTTTCAACTCGTGAAGCTTGCGGCGGTAGAGCACTAACTGGGCGAAAAATCCGATGGTCTGGTCAAAGCGCTGATGGGGGCGGTTGGCCACCGCACCGCCGATGGCGAAGTCATCCAGGCACAAGTCGGCGCCCAGGGTGGCCTGCAGGGTCGAGAGCATCAGGTTGAACATGGTGATCTTATGGCTGCGGCAGATCTGCCGGGCCTGCTCGACGACCTCTCCCTCCAGGCGAAAGAACACCTTGAAGGCGTGATCGTCGCCCTCCGAGTGGGGGAAGGCCAGGTGAGGGCAGTGAGCCAGCTCCTGAATCCACCAGGAACGCATTTCCTCGGCTTTGGGCAGGGCGAACCAGGCGTGCTGCCAGGCGCAGAACTCGGCGAAGCTGGGAGGAGGCGGATCTTCGGGGGGGATTTCCAGCTCGGCCATGATTTGCTCGAGACTCCACAGGTCGGCCGCGCAGTGGTGCACGTCAAACTGCATGATATCTTCGTTTTCTCTCTGGTAGAGGCGCAAGCGGCAGACCGGCAACTTGCCCATATCGAAAGGCTCGAGAGCATCGGCCAGCAGGGCCTCGCGCACCTGTTCCACGCTCCAGTCACGGGCGTCCACCAGCTTAAAGTCGAGCTGGTGGTTTTCGTGGACCCGCTGCTCCACCAGGCACTCGCTATTGAGCTCATGCAGCCCCAGCGAATCCAAGCGGATCATGAGAACCTTGGCGTGGTATTCGATTTCCTTTTCTTTGGGCACATGGTAAGTGGTGCGCAGGGCCGGGTGGCGATCGACAATGCGCTGGGTGCGTTCGCGCAGCCGTTCCGGATCTTGCTTGTGCAGAAAGCGCACGGTGGAGCGCATGTTCCATACCGGTCCATGGCTGAGGATGCAGTCCAGATAAAGACCCTGCAGGATGAAGGCGGTCTTGCACACGGCCGCCTGCTGCTTGAGCAGGCGGGCCAGCATGGCCCGCTTTTGTTCCGGAGATAGCGATTGGAGCGAAGGTTTCATTCCGGGCTGTTCATGAGCATGGCGCCCAGCATGGCCTCGATCTCATCATCTTCCAGGTGGTCCAGTGCCTGGTCCGGCGGCACCGCTTCTGGCTGAGGTTGCATGGAATCGGCCAGCCAGCCCACCAGGCTGTCCACCGAGGGTTGGTCGAGCAAGGCGCTGGCGGACAGGGTGACGTTGAGGGTGCTCTTGACCCAATTGCGCAGTTGCAGCGACATCAGCGAGTCCAGGCCCATATCGGAGAGGGACTGGCTGGCGTCGATCTTTTGCGGTTGGGTGCCCAGCACACGGGCCAGTTGGGCCATGAGCATGGGCTGCAGAGCCGTGCGGCGTTCCTCGGGGTCGAGGTTTTCCAGATTCTGGGGACCACTTTCCGTTCCCCCACTGCCGGCCAGCAACGGTTCGAAGCGAGGCACCGGCTTGCCGCCCATGGCCTTGAGCAGCAGGGCCCAGTCGGCGTTCATCACCCCCACCTGGGTGGGGTTGACGCGCAGGGCGCTTTCCATGGCCTGCATGGCCTCGGCTGAGGTGATCATCTTGCTGCCGCCCGACTCCAGCCAGGCGGCCACCATCGGGTTGCGGGCCAGGTAGCCGACATCGCCGATGGGTCCCCAGTTGACGGTCAGAGCGGGCAGGCCCTGGGACTTACGGTAGTGAGCCAAACTATCCAGATAGGCGTTGGAGGCGGCGTAGTTGCCCTGGCCGGCGGCCCCGAACCAGGCGGCGTTGGAGGAAAACAGGATGAAGAAGTCCAGCGGCTGCTGCAGAGAGGCCTGATGCAGGTTCCAACTGCCGTGAATCTTGGCGTGGAAAACCCCTTCCAGGCGTTCCCGGGTCAGGCTGAGGGTGGGCACGTCATCCAGGGCCATGGCGGCGTGTACGATGCCGCGAACCTCACCGAGTTTTTCGAAAAGTTCGGCGACCGCCCGGGCGTCACCCACATCGACGGCATGGGCCTCCACCCGGGCATCGTCAAAGCCGCTGTGGGCCTGCGGAGTGCGCGATAGCACGGCCACCCGTCCGGCTCCGTGTTTGAGTAACCAGAGGACCACCTCGCGGCCAAACCCGCCCATTCCACCGGTGACGATATAGGTTCCCTGGGGAGAGGGCCGCCAGGATGGCTGCACTTTTTCGGGAGTTTCCGCCTGCAGCACCACCTTGCCGATGTGGCGGGCCATGCTCAAGCAGCGGAAGGCGTCGATGGCCTGGTTGTAGGAGAAGGTCTGTAGAGGGAGAGGCTGCATGGCTCCCGACTCGAGGTCGGCCTTCAACTGCAGCATCCAGTGCTGGACCGTCTCCGGTTCAAAGTTGATGACCTGCTCCAGATCGATGGCCGAGTAGGTCAGGCCTTTGCGGAACGGGCTGAGGCCCACCCGCAGGTCGTTGTAGATGTCGCGCTTGGTCACGTCCAGGAAGCGGCCGAAGCGGCGCAGGATGGAAAGGCCGCCGGTCAGGCCTTCGCCGGCCAGACTGTTGAGCACCACGTCCACCCCTTCCCCGTGGGTGACTCGCAGAACGTCGTCCACGAACGAGGTGGAGCGCGAGTTGAAGACATGTTCCACGCCCATTTCGTGAAGGTAGTGGACTTTTTCCGGGCTGCCGGCGGTGGCCAGCACGCGCGCGCCCACCTTGCGGGCCAGTTGGATGGCGGCCAGGCCCAGCCCACCTGAGGCGGCGTGAACCAGCAACGTGTCTTTGGCCTTGAGGCGGCCCACTTCGAGCAGCGCGTAGTAGGCCGTTACGAAGACCAAAGGCATGGCCGCCGCCTGCAGGTCGCTCAGCTGGGCCGGCGTGGGAACCAGAAAATCACGGGGCAATACCACCTGGGAGGCGAAGGCCGAGGGAGCGATGCCGAAGACGCGCTGGCCCGGTTCGAGGTCGCTGACCTCGGAGCCGATCTCGCTGACCGTGCCGGCCATCTCGATACCCAGCACCCCTTCGGTCGGATACAGGCCCATAGCGCGCATGACGTCGCTGAAATTGAGGCCGGCGGCCGCCACCTGGACGCGGACTTCGTGAGGTTTCAAGGGCCGCGGGGCGGGAACCGTCCAATGCAGGGCTTCCAGGGTGCCCGGGCGCTCGCAGGTGAGCACATAGTCCTGGTCGGGGCGCGGCTTGACCGGGGTCGATTCTTGCTGCGAGAGCGGCAGGCGCTGCAGCCGCTGGATCAGGCGCTCACCATGGCGGTAGGCCACTTCTTCGGGAGTTTTGGAAGAAAGTTCTTGAAAGATGCGCTCCTCATCCGAATCATCTTGAATATCGATCAGGGTGGCTTTCAAAAAGGGATCCTCGGTGGCCAGCACGCGTACCAGGCCCCAGACGGGAGAGCCGTTGGGATCCACGGGGATGTCCGGGTGGGCGGGCTGGGCCCGGCGGGTGACGCAAAAGAGGCGGCTGGATGTGAGGCCATGCCGGTCGTTTTGCTGGACCATTTCCAGCAGAGGCATCAAAGGTGCGGCCGGATCTTCCAGACAGGCCGAAAGGCCCTGTAGATGGAGGACACCGGCCAGCGGGCCGACTTCCCGCATGTCGAAGTTCTGGCCCGGTTGGATGACGTGGGGGTTGTCGAAGCGGGCGATCAGGCGGCTGCTCAGGGAGCTGCCGTCGCTGAAGACCAGCCACTTGCCCGGGGCGGGCTCCGATTTGGGGAGTTCGGCCGGCACCCAGTGGAAGCCATAGCAGAGTCCGTCAGTGGCGTTGCTGGCGGCCTCGGCGGCGCGCACCAGGCGGTAGCCGAGCAGGTCGAAAAGCACCTCGCCCTGGCGGTTGCAGACGGTCAGGTCGCCTTCTAACTCGCGGGCGGTCTGGTGGGTGCAGCGCATGTAGGCGATCAGGTCTTCTTCCAGCGGGCGCAGGACGCGCACGCGGCGGGCGGCCACCGGCAGCCAGTTGGTGCCTTCTCCCATCAGGGCGCTGTCGAGGGCGGCCAGGCCGACCTGAAAACAGGAGTCGATGGTGCCGGGGTGAGTGAAGGAAAGGCCGTCGGCGGCCGGCAGCCGAGCCGCGCCCTGGACGTGGGCCAGGGCCTCGCCCGGGCCGCGCCGGCCGCTCTGGATGCAGTCGAAAGTCGGCCCGAAGATCAGGCCGCGGCGGGCCCATTGTTGGCTGAGGGAGCCCTGCCAGGCTTCGGGCAGGCGGGCTTCGATGGCCTGCCAGTCCAGGTCGGCCGGGATGGCGCCGGGGTCGCTGCAGATGTGGGCGCGGAAGTGGACCTGGCGCGGCTCGCTGCCGTCCACCGCTTCGGAATAGACGGTCAGGTTGCCGTCCTCGCTCACCACCGTCTGCAGTTGCAACTGGTGATTGACGAAACAGGCGGTATCGATATGGACGTTGTCCAGCGCCAACGGCAACTGACCGTCCTGGTCATTGGGGGGGGCTTCGCGCCTCCCCCCAAGCCCCCCCGCGTTTCTGGCATGGGTCGCTTCAAAGCCCATCTCCATCATGGAACTGGCCGAGAGGATGGTCTGGCTATGGAAGATATGGTCCTTGAGCCAGCCGGGGTCCTGGCCGTTGATGAACTGGCTGAAGATGTTGGGGTCCGCCTGGTGCCCCAGCAGAGCGTAATGGCCGGGCTCGGTGCGGAAGCGGCGCACGCGCCGGGCTTCCTGCCAGTAGCGCTCGCGCTGCCAGGGGTAGTGGGGCAGAGCGGTCCAGTCGCAAGCTTCTTCTCCCCACTGAAGGTTTTGGCCCTGCATGTAGAGTTCGGCCAGAGACTGCAGGAAGGCTTTGCGCTCGGGCTGATGGCGGCGTAAGGTGGCCACCGCTTTGCCGCCGATTTCGCTGATGGCCGCCCCCAGCACCGGATGACCGCCGATTTCCAAGAAGAGGGTGATGCCGTCTCGGGCGGCGTTGGCAATGGCCGGGCTGAAGCGCACGGTGGAACGAACGTTTTGCCACCAGTAGTCGACGTCCACGGTTTGCACCGGGTCTCCGCTGACGGTCGAGTAAAGCTTGCGGTGTGGCCGGCGCGGCTTCAGGTCTTGGAGGGCGGCTCGGAGGTCGCCTTCGATGACGTCGAGCTGGGCGCTGTGGAAGGCATACTCCACTTTGACGTCGTGGCAGTCGAAACCGGCATGGCGCAGTCGTTGGCCGACCTGCTCCATGGCCGCGTGCTCACCCGAGAGCACCACCGTGTTGGGGGCGTTGAGAGCGGCCACGCAGACCCCCGGCTGCAGGTAGAGTTCCAACTCCCCGACCGAGGCGGAGACCGAAATCATGCGGCCCTTGCTGGACTCCCGATCCATGGAACGGCCGCGGTTGACGACCAGTTGAATGGCATCGGCCAGCTCCAGGGCTCCCGAGGCCCAGGCCGAGGCGACTTCGCCCACGCTGTGTCCAATCAGGGCTTCCGGCACGACGCCCCAGGCTTCCAGCATACGCGTGAGGCCGGCCTGAAGGGCGAAGATCATCGGTTGAACCACGGCCGTTTGATCGATGGAAGTGCTGTCACTCTGGAAAGCTTCGCGCAGCGACCAACCGGCGTGTTTCTGGAAATGCGGCTCGCATTCGTCAACGAAGGCGCTGAAGGTGGCATCCTGGAGCAGGTTGCGGCCCATGCCCAGCCACTGCGAGCCCTGGCCGCTATATACAAAGGCGATTTTGGGAGCCTGGCGGGCGGCCGGCGGGATGCTGGCGGTCTCCAGGTCGGACAATTGGTCGGCGGCCAGGGCCAGGCGGTGGGGATGGTGGGAGCGCCGCGTCAGGCTGGAAAAGGCAACCTGGCGCAGTGGTTTATCCAGCGTTTGGTAACGGCTGATGAGCTCCTTGAGGGCGCCTTCGCTGCGGGCCGAGAGGCAGATCAACTGAGGGCCTTCGCAGCAGATCTCACTTTCCGAGGTTGCCGGCGGCGAGCTCAGAACCACGTGTCCATTCGTGCCTCCGAAGCCAAAGCTGTTGACACCCAGGAGAAACTCCTCTGCGGGCAGGTCGGTGATGGAGGTGGGGATCTCCAGGCCGAACTTTTCTAAAGGAACGCCGGGATTCGGGTTGTCGAAGTGAAGGTTGGCGGGAATGCGCCGGTGGCTGGCCACCAGGCAGGTCTTGATGAGGCCGGCCATGCCGGCGCCGGCTTCGAGGTGGCCGATATTGGTCTTGACCGAACCGATCTTGAGTTTTCTGGAGGGGTGCCCCAGCACGCTGCCGATGGCGGTGGTTTCCACCGGGTCGCCGGCTTGCGTGCCGGTGCCGTGGGCTTCCAGGTAACGGACTTTTTCCACCGGAAGTCCGGCGTAGGAATCGCGCAGCAGGCGAATCTGCCCCTCCACGCTGGGGAAGGTCAGGCCTTCGTTGCGCCCGTCCGAGTTGACCACGGTGCGCAAGATGGTGGCGTAGATGTGGTCGCCGTCGGCCAGGGCCTTTTCCAGCGGTTTGAGCACCACCACTCCGGCCCCTTCGCTGCGCACGTAGCCGTCTCCGCAAACGTCGAAGGCGTGGCAGCGGCTGCTCGGGCTGAGCATGGAGAGACGGCTGAAAGCTACGTGGTGAATCGGATGGAGCATGGCATTGACGGCGCACACCAGGGCGCTGTCGCATTCGCCTTGCTGCATGTTGGTGACGGCCGCGTGCAGGGCCACCAGGGCGGAGGAGCAGGCGGTGTCGATGGTCAGACTGGGGCCTTGCAGATCAAAGGCGTAAGAGATGCGGTTGGAGGTCATGCACATGGCCCAACCGGTAACGCTGTGGGTGGTCAGCGAATCCAGGTCCTGGATGTCGTAATAGTCGTGTGAGGAGGCGCCGGTGAAGACGCCCATGCGGGTTCCGGCGACCTTTTCCAGCGGATAGCCCGCGTCTTCCAGCGCTTCCCAGGCCACTTCCAGCAGGATGCGCTGCTGCGGGTCCAGGCTGGACGCTTCGCGCGGGGAGATGCCGAAGAAGGCCGGATCGAAGCCGTCGATGTCTTTGAGGAAGCCGCCCTGAGCCTGCGGCGTGCGGAAGTCCCGGCCCTTCTCGGGGTGATGGAAGCGGTCCTTGAGCCAGCGGTCGCTGGGGATGTCGGTGACGGCGTCCACCCCCTCCATCAGCAACTTCCAGAGGGCCTGCGCGCTGTCGACTTCGCCGGGCAGACGGCAGCCGATTCCAGTAATCGCAATCGGGGTGAATTTCATGCTGGCGGTTTCGGTCCGTCCCCGGCATGTCCCTCTGGCTAGTCCCGCGAAGCGGGATAGCCGCTCACCAGGATGTGGTCTAAATTGCCCCCACTAACAGCTCGCGGGAGTCGAAGCAGCTTGCTGCGAGCGGCCGCATGGGCGGGGGCAATTTAGAGCTATCCGACTCCGTAGCGTTTCAGCACATGGATGGTGGTGGCGGCCAGAGCCCGGGTGCTTCCCTGGCTGTAGCCGCCGCTGGGCAGGCTCAGGATGGGCAGGCCGCGCCGTTGGGTTTCGGCGAAGACGAACATATCGCGCTCCAGCACTCCTTTGGGGCTGAGCGTCATGCCCCCCAGAGGATCGCCGGCCAGGACGTCGGTGCCGGCGTTATAAATGACCAGGTCGGCTCCCTGATCCAAAAAGCCCGGCAGGTTCTCGGTCAGAGTGCTCAGGTATTGATCATCTCCCACCCCCTGGGGTAACCCGAGGTCGACATTGAGCCGGCTTCTTCCCAGCTCGTCTCCGGCGGGATAGGTGTCGCGGTTGTAGATGTCAAACAACTGGACGCTCTGGTCCTCGGCGAAGCAGTGGGCCACACCGTTACCTTGATGGGCGTCCAGGTCGACGTGCAGCACTTTTTTCAGTTTGCCTTCGTCCTGCAGTGTGCGCACCAGGTAGGCCACGTCGGCCAACACGCAAAACCCCTCGCCTTGAGCCGGCTTGGCGTGGTGAAAGCCGCCCCCCAGGCTGATGGCGATGCCATCGCGCAAAGCTGAACGGGCTCCGCGCAATGCGCACTGCGTGGCCCAACGCATCGGGGTGAGGGCGATCCAGTCTAGAAATTTGGCCGGGCACAAAGCCAGCGGACCCACCTCGAAAGCGCGCGCCAGAACTTGCGGGCGTTGCAGGCTCTTGAGATATTCCGGATGATGCACCCGAACCAGTTGATCATCGTGAACGGGCCCCTCCGGCTCGAGCAGGCCCCACTGACCGGCTCCGAATTCCCGGTCCAGCGCCTGACGGACGCGCCGGGGCCGAGAGCCGTCGAAGGGGTGGAGCAAACTCAGGCCGGGGAAGCCCATCACCAGGTTGGGATGATAGACAACCCTGGCCATCTATTTACGCGAGTCCCGCCATTCCAGGAGTTTTTGCACTCCGCTGATGGAAAAAGGCCAGCCCAGGCCGAGGATGATGTGCTCGGCTCCGGCTTCCACATACTGGTCTAACTGGGCCATTTCTTCGGGGCGCATGACCATCACGGTCCGTTCGATTTCCTTGGGGTTACGTTCCACCGTGGCGCAATGCTGATCTAGAATTTTATTCTTGGCCGCAAAAACCTCTGGAGGACCGAATCCATTCCACATTTGCGCGTGCTTGGCCACCAATTTCAGGGTGACTTTTTCACCGCCGCCCCCGATCATAATAGGAATTTTTTTCTGCACGGGGGGTGGAGTTAACTTGTTCAAGCGCTCTTCGATGATGGGCAAATTCTCGCCTAAATCTTTCAAACGCGAAATGGCGGTACCGAACTCAAAGCCATATTCTTTATAGTCACGCTCGAACCAGCCCGAGCCGATGCCGAGCACGGCCCGGCCCCGGCTGATGTGGTCCAAGGTGCGGGCCATATCGGCCACCAATTGCGGATTGCGATAGCTGTTGCAGCCCACCAGGTGGCCCAGGGTGGCGTGCTGGCTATGGCAGGCCATGGCCGTGAGGGTGGTCCAGGCTTCGAAGTGCGCCCCTTTATTGGGCGAAGCGGTGACGGGAGCGTCCGCCATCGGAGCTCCTTCTTCACCGTAGAGGGGATAGAAGTGATCCCAGACCCACAGGCTGTCGACTTTCAGGCCGTCACAAGCTCTGGTCGCTTCCAGTAATTCTTCCATAGTGCAATGTTGTGGATGGAGTTGGACTCCGACACGTACGGGCATTTTGCGTCCTCCTAATGGGAATCGCCGAAGCCTTCCCGCGCCGAGCGGCGCGCTCCTCCACTTGACCAAATCTGCGAATTTCGATACTCTGAAATTGTGGCCAATCAGCGCTGGAACTGGGGTTTAAGCGCGCTCCTGTGGTTCACCACGGTAGCCTGGGCCGAGCCTTACGTATCTACCGACGGTCGCTTTTCGGCTGAACTCTCTCCCGCCACCACCTGCACGACTTCGTCTTCTGATTCTCCCGTAGGGGCGGTCGTCACCACCGTCTTTTTGGACAAGCAGCCCGGACGGTTTCTGACGGTCAGCTTTACGGATTTGCCGAAGCTGGCCATTTTGGCCGGACGTGACCGTATCTTCGATGAGGCTCGCGACGGAATGCTGCAGCAGTGCAGCGGCACCCAGACCTCCTGGCAACGGCGGGACGCGCAGACACGGCGGCTGCTTTACAACGCCCCGGGCCATCGCGGAGAAACCATTTTCCGTCTGGAAAAATACCGCCTCTACGTCATCGACGTGCGCTCGGAGACGAGTTTGAAGCCGGCCCTGGATTCGCAATTCCTGCAATCTTTCAAGATCATCAGTCCGCCGGCCGCCAGCGCACCCGCGCCGAAAGAGCCTTAGGGCCCGGCGCCCAAACGTCTGAGTTATTAAGCGTCGGGTCCTTAGGCCGCGCGAAGCTCGAGGAAGTAGTTGACGCGCCCCAGGCCGAGCAGGCGGGCGATCAGGGGAGGGACGGCTCTTCGTTCGGGGTCGTAGAACAGGAAAGGTTGGGTAAGCTTTTGCAGGCGCCCCTGAGTTACCAGGGTGCAGCCTTCCTGGGCAAGCACGTTGCGCACCCAATCGGCTTCTGGACCGTAGGTCAGGGCGATGGTATAGATCGATCCGTATCGAAAGACGCAAACCGGATTTTCATAGGCCCGACCGCTGCGACGTCCCAAATGGCGTACGATGCCAAAGCACGGAAGAACCCGGGCTATTCCGCTGAGGAGCGGGTTGGTGACGTAGCGGTTGAATTTAGCTAACCAACGAGGAGCGGGCATATCCAGAGGATATGCCCGCTCAAAAGCTTATGGATAGGAACCGGAATACTTGAATCTAGGTGCCCCAGCAGTTGCCGAACGGTTCGTTGCGGGTGGGGTTGAAGCTCTCGTAATACTTCTCGACCGGTTCCTGGCCTTCGCTCTTGGGAGCCTGCTTCTTGGATTTGGCCGAGCCGGTTCCCCAGCAGTTGCCGAAAGGCTCGTTGCGACGCGGGCGGTAGGTCTCCTGGGGCTCCTCGGCGGGAGGCTTCTCTGCGCGCTTCTCAGCCGGTCTCTTGGATTGAGGACGGCCCGTACCCCAGCAGTTGCCAAACGGTGAACCAACCAGCGACATAATCTTACCCTCCGAATGCGTGTGTAGCTTTATGCTCACAGATTACTCGGGCGAGCTGAAAAATAGCTTATTTCGCCAACTGAGTCAGATCCACGCCGTAAAGGCTCGCGTTGGCCTGCATGAAGTCCCGGCGACTTTTGAGTGGGCCGCCGCGGACTCCGTTCTCCATCAGGTCCAGAAAGGTGTGCCAACCCATGGCGTTCTGCTTCTCGAAGCGTTTCAGGATGGGCAGGTGGGTAAGGGTTAGCAGGATCTGACCGTCTTCGAGGGCTTCCAGCTCCAGCTTGAGATAGGACTCCGGATAGTCGGAGACGGTTTGCCCCGGCGCCAACACGTTCCAGGTGTAGATGAGCAGGTGCGGGGGGCGGCATTGGGTGACGATGCCGCGAATGTGGCCATCCATCAGGCTGACCTGCCCGCCTTCGCAGAGTTCGATGGTGCCCTGACCGAACCACTCGGGAAGTTTTTCTGGATCCGTCAGGTACTGCCAGACACGCTCGATGGGTCCGGGCAGTCGGCGCTCAAAACGCACGCTGGGGACGGGGGACATTTCACCTTTCATGATCGGGAGGCTCCTTCAGGGCGGCTCCCAGGCGATCCAGTCGGGGGGCCCAGAAAGCCTGGATGGATTGCAGCCATTGCGAAAGTTCGCCGATACCCGCCGGGTCGAGTTCATAGATTCGCTGCTGAGCCAGCGGACGAACCCGGACCAGCCGGGCCTGGCGCAAGGCTTTGAGGTGCTGGGAAATAGCCGGCGCCGTGATGGTGAAGCGACCGGCAATCTCTCCGGCCGAGAGGGAACCCCGAGACAGAATTTCCACAATGCGGCGTCGAGTCGGGTCGGCCAGGGCGGCGAAGGCCTGCATGAAACCATCATGTAGTATCTACTTAATTAAGTCAAAACCTAATTAAGGGCCAAAAAAAGAGCGCCGGAGAGTCGGCGCTCTTTTCACTTGCCCTTTTTGAGAAAGAAGCGGCTGACGGTAAAGACACCGACCGCGAAGACTCCGAAGATGGCCACGGAGGCTGCCACAGCCATAAATGAGGCGGCTGAGGCCATAAAGGCGAATCCCGCCAGGGCGATTTTGGCTCCCAGGACCAGCAGAACCAGAAGGACGAGGAAACCGATGATTTTTGCCATGGGTGCAGTGAGCTCCGTCTCTTTGAATACTCCCTCAGTGTAGCAAACCGGGCGGGTGGAACTCAAGGCGTTCATTTTGAGCCAAAGAAATCTCAAACAGACAGGCCAAAGTGGGCGAAGAGTTTTACAACTCGTTCATTTGCGGGCGGCGGATTTTGGAATCGCTTTGAGCATCCCTGATAAGATAGGTTCATCGGTGATACCAACCCGGTAGCATCGATTTCAATTGAACGTTGAAGGTCGCTCCCTCTGAATCAATGGAGACGTCAGTCTCCTGTAGCCTCCCGGATTTCCGCGGAGGCATTTTTTTTTTGAGCAGGCAGTCCAGCCGGTGGGCTGAAATGGCGGCGATGTTCGACCACTACCTGGCCTTCGGCGACAGCCTGAGCATTGATGAATACGCCGGGCCACAGTTGGGGGCTGCTTCGTTATTGCATCGCAATCGAGCGGATTTTTGGCCCGAGTTTGACCGGCTCGACCTGGTCTCTCTCAACCCCCGTTGCGGCTACACCCGGCTGGCCTGTAACGGGGCTACTTTGAGCGGGGTTTGGAGACAGTTGACCGAGGCCCCTCGAGTGAAGGGCCGGGTGCTGGTGACGGTCACGGTAGGCGGCAACGATGTGCTCACCGGTTTGGGGCAGACCGAGAACCGGATCGGTTATGCCTGCGGGAATTACTTTGGGTCCGAGCCGGTCCAGGGCTTCGAGCAGTGGCGGGAGTCGTTGCACAGGTGGCTGGAGCAGGTCGAAGAGACCTATCGGGATGCCGTCATCATAATCGGCAACATCTACGACCCCACAGATGGAACGGGAAAATTACAAAGTGGCGCGAGCCTGGGCACGCGCCACTTTGCATTGGAGACAATGAATGATTTATTGCGCCGGATGGCCGCCCAATGGAGCCTCCCATTGGCCGATATCCACGCGCATTTTCTCGGTCAGGCGGCCGCCTGGATCTATCGGGAGATCGAACCCACTCAGCGCGGCTCGAGCGAGATCCGCCGGATTTTCTGGCAGGCGATCAACCCTTAGGCGCCCGGGCTTGCCTGGCGCCACAGTCCGGACAGTAGCAGTCCCGGTCGGGGGCGCGCTCAAACCAAACTTTGCTGCCACAGGCGCAGTGCACCGGCAGAGCCTTGGCCTGGCCACAGGCGGCGCAGAACGCGCCGGAGCAGCCCGCCTGTCCGCAGGCAATGCAGTGAGCTTCGCTGCCCACAGGCGCGGGACGGGCCCGTTTCGCGGTTTGCAGGGCCCTCTCCAGGCTGCGCTCGAGCTGGTCTGCTCGCTCGCGTACCGCCGAGTAGTCCTCCGGGCGTAGACGCTGGATATAGGTGCTCAAGGCCTCGGCCTCGCTGCTGGGATCGTTCAAAAGAGTGAGCTGTGGCCTGGTGCGAACGATTTCGAGCAGCTCTTCGGCCTGGTCCGCCAGGTCTTGCAGGCGCGTTTGCAGCTGGCGAATTTGCATGCCCTGCCAGGCTTGACGATGGCTGCGCCAACGCGGATAAGTGAAAGTTACCAGAGCCATGGCCAGGAAACCGGCGCCCAGAAAAACCGCTTCCCGCCAGGGGCCGCCGAAGACGCCGTTGACCACCAATGCCAGCGTCAAATCGGCCAGGGGCAGCACATAAAGCAGCGAGAAGCGCAGATTGACGGTACGCCAGACGTGCAGCAGCAACAGCGGCTGGGCCAGCGCCGCCGCCATGGCCAGGCCCTGGCCCAAAGGTAGGCCCTGGCTTAAGGTGAGCACGCACAAGGCGGGAAAGAAGCTGCTGTAGGTCAGGGCCAGCATCAGGAAGTGTCCCCAGCCAAAGCGGGACAGGCAGCCCGGGCGATAGAGTTCCCCTACGTACCAGAAGCCCAGTCCAAACAGCAGCACGGCCAGGCCGGCCAGGCGGCAGAGCAGCATAACCCGTCCCATCAGACTGTGGGAACCGGGCAAGTCCACCAGAATGGGAGATTGAGAAACCAGATTCTCCAGGTCCCAACGAAAATGTCCGGCCGTCGGGGTCGCCTGAGGCTGCAGGCTGTGTTCCGATAGTTCACCGCCGGCCGCGTCGGTGATAAGTTGCATTTTCAGGCGCCCCAGCCGGCGGGCGGGCGGGAGTTCCAACCGCATCTGGTCGCGGCCAATCGCTTCGAAGGCCACTTCCGCTTCCAGACTCTGGCCCACCGGCAGGTTGAGAGGCGCCACCAGGCCCCAGCGGGACACCGTCCAGCCTGCCGGCTCCCAACTGCGCTCGCCCTGGTGGAAGCGCAGTTTCACGTTGAGCGCTTCTTCGGTCTGGAGCGGGAAGGGAATGCGCAGTTGGTAGCCGGGCCGGCTGTCCGGCACGCTGACGCGCAATTTCCCTGTATAACTCAACTGGTAGCGGCTGGTGACGTCCATGCCGGAGCGGGTGGTCCAGTGTTTTAAGCGCATGTCCGCCTGCACCTCGGTCAGGTCGGGAGGGGCGCCCATCTCGGGCGGAACCTCCGGGACTGTCGCTGCTATCACGGGTTGGCGCGTCGCCCGGCGCGCCTTGAGCAGGGTGGGGATCAGAATGGCCGCGATCATGGCGATGATGGCCACCACGATCATGAGTTCAATCAAAGTAAACGCTTTCCGTCGCATTTCCACCTCCTTGGGGAAAGTTACGGCCGCGTCCGGCTTTCTGGTTCAGAGTATATTCCTACCAAGGTCGCTGGCGAGGCCAGCCAGAAGGCGCGGCAGCATGTGTGGTATCGCCGGCCGTTTCGATCTTCAGGCAAGTCGGGACACCCACCCGGAGATGCTGGGTCAAATGGGGGCGGCCATTCAACAGCGTGGTCCCGATGAGAGCGGCTGGCTGAGTGAGCCCGGCGTGGGCCTGGTTTCCCAAAGACTGGCCATTGTCGGCCTGGAGTCCGGGCGCCAGCCTATCGAGAATGAAGACGGCACGGTGGCGGTCGTATGCAATGGAGAATTCTTCGATCACCGGGAGGTGCGGCGGCGCCTGGAACAGCGCGGGCATCGCTTCCGCACCGAGTCCGACAGCGAGATTCTGGTCCATCTCTGGGAAGAGTACGGCGAAGCTCTTTTTGATCATCTGCGCGGCCAGTTTGCTTTCGCACTGCTTGACCGACGCAGGCGATGGCTGATTTTAGCCCGCGACCGCCTGGGCATCTGCCCGCTCTATACTTGCCAATCAGATGGTTGGTTTTACTTTGGATCGGAGATCAAGGCGTTGCTGGCTTCCGGGCAGATTGCCCCGCGAGCCGACCCCCTGGCGCTCGACCACATCTTCAGCTTCTTCGCCATGGGCATGCGGCGCACCATGTTCGCGGGCGTTCAAGCGCTTCTGCCCGGACACTACCTCAAGCTGGAGAACGGCAGCGTGAGCGAGCGCCAATACTGGGATCTGGATTTCCCGGACCAGGGCCAGGAGTTGCGCGGGCCCGATCTGGCGGCCCAACTGGGTGAGCGGCTGGAACGCTCGGTGGCCGTGCGCTTGCGAGCCGACGTGCCGGTGGTGAGCTATCTTTCCGGAGGAGTGGATTCCAGCCTGGTGGCCAGCCTGGCCAGTCGCCAGTTGGGCCGCCCCATCCCCACCTTCAGCATTCGAATTCTGCAGGACAAGTTGGATGAGGTTCCGCGCGCCCTGCTCACAGCCCGCCAGATTGGCAGCCAGCCCTTCATTGTCGAGTGCGGCGCCCGGGAAATCGCGGAGACCTATCCCGCCCTGGTCACTGCCTCGGAAAGTCCCGTGATCGACACCTCTTCGGCCGCTATTTTCCGCCTGGCCGCGGCGGTGCGCCGGCAGGGTTACAAGGTGGCGTTGACGGGAGAAGGAGCGGACGAGGCGCTGGCCGGCTATCCCTGGTTTAAGGTCAATCGTCTGCTCAGCTTGTTCGACCGATTGGGGCTGGGAGAGGGGCTGCGCCGCCGGTTTTACGGGCGCGCCAACCGCCGCGGGCAAGAATGGCCGGTCTTTGCCCGGCGTTATGAATGCATGGGGGGTTTTCATGCCACTTCCGACCTTTATGGAGCTTGCTCCTTATCGGGCTACCGGGTCTATTCCGATGCCCATCTCGAACAGATGGGGGAGCACACCGCCTGCGAGGATTTGCTCCTCAATCATGAGCGGATGCGCCGCTGGCACCCTCTGAATCGCTCTCTTTACCTGGGCTACAAGGTCATGCTGGCGGGTCTTTTGATGTCGCATAAGGGCGATCGGCCCGCCATGGCCAACTCGGTGGAAACGCGCTTCCCTTTTCTAGATGAAGAGGTGGTGGCCTTCTGCGCCGCGCTGGACCCGGACCAGAAGCTCAAGGGCTGGTTCCGCGATAAGCACTTGTTGCGGACTTACGCCGCCGGCCATCTTCCCGCCGTCATCGCCAATCGTCCCAAGCACATTTTTCGGGCCCGTTATGCCGGCTCGTTGCTCGATCCTGAACCAGCTTACGTGCGGCAACTGCTGAGTTCCGAATCCCTCGGCCGCACCGGCTATTTTGACCCGGCTCGCGTCGACTACGCCCGCAGCCGCCTGGGCCAGCCCTTGAGCGGCCGCGAAGATCTGGCGATGGTCGGCGTGATTGCCACTCAGTTATGGCATCACCTGTTTTTAGGCGGCGGCCTGTGTGAGTTGCCTTACCGTTAGGCCCTTTTTTCCAGGAATTCGAGCGGCATCAGCGGTTTGATATCGATCTTGGCAGCGCCCTCACCGACCCGGTAGATGCCTTTCTCATCGAGGCTGACCTCCAGGTTATGGCCGGAGCTGAGGAACTCTTCGTCTTTGTGCTCGCTGGCGGTGGGCTGGCTGCCCGATTTATGCTGCACAGAGACGGTGCGAGCACCGTCCTGCAGGTGCAGCAGCACTTCGTTGGGCAGCAGAGATTGCTCCAGGGCGCCCAGCGTATGTTGGGTGTGGAGACGATAGGCCTGGTTGGTCTCTACCAGAGTCGAGTTGGTGTCCAGGGTGGCTCCGTCGCCGGCCGTGATGCGCACGATGCCGGTTTTCTGATCGCTGAGAGCGGTAAAGCCGCCGGGGAAGTGGGTCTCGATCAGCCGAGGGGTGAGTTGCGGGTTGGAAACCGAACTCCAGGTACCGATGCCGTGCGAAGGAGGCAGCACGGCTTCGTCGGCCTGGTGGGTTCCTGCTGAATCGGAATAGCCGCCCACCACGCCGTCCGGCAGCACGCGGACCTTGCTCAAGTCTTGGAAGGGCACGATAGGATTTGCAACATAGAGCGTGTCGCTGGAAAGGGAGGCCAGTTGCCCGTTCTCCCAGACATAGGTCGAGGCCTGGAAGCCCTTGTCTTTGCCCGAGGCTTCCGAGCTGGAAAAGGAGAGGCCGCTCCAGTTGTTCACTTTGGCGTTGATGCGGCTGGAGCCGTCGGGATGGATGGTCTGGGTCAGCGGGCCATCGGTATCGGTCGGTTGGCCGTGAGCGATCAGCGCGAAACCCTGGTCATTCAGCTTGAGCTCACCGGCAAAAGTTTGGTCTCCTTTAGGGCTTCGAACGGAAACGGTGTTTTTAGCTATATTGGCTTCCAGGCGGCGGGGCACCGCTCCGCCCAGATCGACCTGGGTGCGTAACACGGCCCCGGACTCACGCGAGTGCACGGTGGCGATCTGGTTGATCACACCGCCGGTGAAATAACGCTTGTCGGTAAACTGGTCGGGACCCGGTCCGTCGCAGACCAGGCCGGCGGCCAGCTCGTCGGCGGCCCTGGTCATAGCCTGCAAGGCTTCGCCGGCCAAAGCCGCCTCGGCGTCCTGTTTCTTAGACTGGACGTGAAAATAAACGGCCACTCCCACGGCGCCCGTCACAGCCGCTCCGATGGCGCCTCCCAGGACCAGACTTCCAGAGCCCGCCGCCCACGCACCGGCGCCGGTTCCTACCAGTGCCGCCGCGCCCCAGCCGTTGCGGAGTACTCGGGAATCTGCACTCTCATAGAGGGCATTCTTTTGGAGCTTGGTGGCGTTTTCCAGGGCTGTCTTGACGGGTTTTTCTTCGTAGCCGTCGACAAAGGACTTGAAACGTTCTGCCTGCAGGCCGGGGGCCTGCTTGATCTGGCTGAAATTCAGGCTATTGCGGGCTTCGATTTGCGGGCGTTGAATCTTCACTGGTTCGCTCCTGTGTATCTGTGTCGCTTCAGGATAGGAGCGAAGACCAAAAAAAAGCTTAATTCAGCTTCCAGGTTTTCTTGGTGAGTTCTTTGACCTGGGCCGGGCTGACGGGTGGGGAGAGAAACAGGCCCTGGGCCAGATTGCAGCCCATTTTGCGCAGGTTCTGCAGTTGGGCGTCCTTCTCGACGCCTTCGGCCAGCGACTGCATCTGCAGATTGGCGGCCAGATTGCAGGCGGCCAGCACGATGTGAAAGCTGGTTTTGTCATCCGGCAACTGCTGCACGAAGGCCATGTCGATCTTCAAGAAGCGCGGCTTCTCCCGCTGCAGCTTGAGCAGGTTGGAGCTGCCGGTGCCGAAGTCGTCGATGGCCAGACCCACATGCCAGCGGGCCAGTTCCGCCAGGACCTGAGAAACGCGTTCGGGATCGGCGGCGGTGGTCGATTCGGAAATTTCCACCACGATCTTGTCGGGCTTGACGCGGGCCCGCTCGATGGCTTTCATAAAGCGCTTGGAAAAGTCGCCGTGCATCAACTGGCGGGCCGAGAGGTTGACCGAGACAAAAAGGTCCTTGTATTGAGCCGCCATCAAGCAGGCTTCCTGGACCGACCATTCGCCGATCTGCACGATGAGACCCGAGCTTTCGGCTGCGGGCAAGAATTCACCCGGCGAGATCAGCCCGAGGTTGGGGTCGTTCCAGCGCAGCAAGGCCTCCAGACCCACCATTTTGCCATTGCGCAGATCGACGATGGGTTGGTAGAGCAGCACGAATTCCTGGCGCTCCAGGGCTTCCACCAGGCGCGGCACTACCGCATGCTTTTTGCGCATGCGGTCCTGCAGTTCGGGGCCGAAGAATTGAAAGCGGGCGCGGCCCAATTCGCGAGCTCGATCGAGGGCCACCTGAGCCTGCTCCAGTGTCTGTTCCAGGGCCTCCCCCCCGAACATGGTCATGCCGATGCTGCAGGTCATTTGCACCGGCGAACCGTCCAGGTAGAAGGGCTCCTGACAGGCATTCAAGATTTTGTTGCCCAGGCTTTGCGACATTTGCACGACGGTGGTGCGGGCCAGGGCCAGTTCGCGCGGATCGACGGCCTTGTGGGCCACCACCACCAGAAATTCGTCGTCACCACGCCGGCCCAGTACGTCGGTATTGCGGCACAAGCTTTTGAGGCGCTCGGCAAACTGGCGCAGCAGCTCGTCCCCGGCGAAAGTGCTGAGCGTCTGGTTGACGCTGCGCAGGCGATCGATGTCGATCAGCACCAGGATGGCCGCGCCTTCGTCACGCCCGACCAGTCCGGTGGTGAAGTCCAGGTACTGTTGCAGAATGTTGAGGTTGGGCAGGCGCGTCAGCTGGTCCTCGAAGGCCAGGCGCTTGGCTTCCTGCTCTTCGGCGGTGACATGCTGGAGTTGTTGCTCCAGCCCCAGGCGAGTCTGCTCGGAATCGAACTCCATCTGGCTGAGGCGGGCCGCCAGAGCTTCGGAGCGTTGGTCTGAGTCGCGGGAACGCTGCTCCTGGTCAAACAGGCGCTGCTCCAGTTGGGCGGCTCGTTGCTCGGCGCGGAAGGCTTGTTCCCGGCTACTGCTGACCTGTTGGCGCAGATCGTCCCAGGCGCCCTCGTCGCGGGGCACGGCTCGCTCGCGCAATCCCTCCAGCTCCGCTTCCAGAGTCTGGATCCGTTGTAACTGCTCGGCAAAGCGCTTATGGGCCTGTTCCAACTGGCGTTCCATTTGAGTGGGCGGACCCACTCGCACGCTGGTCTCCTTGATCTGGCCTTCCAGTCGGGCGCGTTCGCCCTCCAGTTGTTCCAACTGTTGGGTGCTTACCTGCAGGCGGTGCTCCAGCTCGCGTCGTTTTTCTTCCGATTGGTTCCATTGCTCCAGCGCGGTGGCTTCGGCCTCCTGAGCGCGCTGTTCCAGCTGGCGGGCGCGATGATGCGTATAATCGACTTGCTCCTGCACCTCGCTCAGGGCCTGGTTGCGCTGTTCCAACAAGACCTGCTGTTCATGGCGCAGATCGTCGCTGGCGCTCAGTTGTTCCTGCAGGCGATGCAGTTGTTCCTGAAGCTGTTCGCTGCGCAACTCGGCCTGCACGGCTCGATGTTCCAGCGCCTGGTCGCCTTCAGAGGCGGGTTTGGCAGGAGCCGCCGCTTCCTGTCCGGTGGCGGCCCGGGCCGTCACCAACCAGGCGGCGTTGCCTTCCCAGTGAGTGCGCGCCCAGCGCAGCAGCACATCCAGCTCGCGGTCCCGGACGCGCAGGCGCACGCGCGCGTCGTCGGGGGAAAAGGGGACCTGGGTGCCGATGAAGTCTTCGATTTCACCGTCAAAAAGCGTGGCCGAGGCGGGGTTGGCGAAACGGATCAGCCCCCGGGTGTCGGCCACCAGCAGAGGATCGGGTAGACAGTCCACGATGTGGCGTAAGTCGGTGGGCGAAATGTACTGCACCGACTTGCTCTGGCCCTGATCCCAACCCATCCCGCTTGTTACGAGGCCGACCCCCAGCCTCCTCCGCCGGGAGTATGCAGGACCAATCTTGTGTTCGCTTCCAGCCAACCGCTCCAGGGAGGCAGGAGGACCCGGCCATTGGCCAGGTCCAGACCCACTTCACCGCTTTTTCCGCCGGCCAGACCGGCCGCCGCCAGACGGCGACGGCTGGCCAGCAGACTGATCTGGGCCGGGCACAGCAACTCCAGTTCGCGCACCACGCCTTCTCCCCCCGGGTGGCGGCCGGCTCCGCCCGAGCCGCGCCGCAGGCGATAGCTCCACAGGCGCAAAGGGTAATAGGTCTCGAGGATTTCGGCGGGCGTGTTGCGAGTGTTGGTCATGGCGATTTGCTGGCCGGAAGCGCCGGGACCCTGGGCGCTGGCTCCGTGGCCGCCGCCGCAGGTTTCGTAATAGGTAAAAGGCGTGGCCAGGCGGGCATTCCCGATGGTCAGGTTGTTCATGGTGCAGGCCGATTGGGCCGGCACCAGTTGGGGAAACAGTTGGGCCAGCGCGCGCCAGACCAGGTCGCAGACTCGTTGCGAGGTTTCCACGTTGCCGGCGCAGACGGGAAAGGGAGGCCGGGCGTGCAGCAGCGTTCCCGGCCGGGTGATCACTTCCAGGCGGCGCAGACTGCCGGCATTGATGACTACGTTACCCTGTTGCGCTTGAGCCAGGCAGAAGAACGGATAATAAGCGGCGGCGCAGGTGATGGCGCGAGTGGCGTTGATGGGAGCGGGTAGCGCCTGCGCGGCCTGGCGTAGATCGATGGTGGCGCGGCCGTCCTCCAGGCTCAATCGGACGCGCAAGGGGATTCGCTGCTCCCCCCAGTCCAGCACCTCCTCGGCCTCGACCTGGCGGCTGCCCAGAGGTTCTAGCAGCGCCGCCATTTGAGCTTCGCCCGAATCCAGCAAGCGTTGCACCAGCGCCTGATCCGGCTTGAGCTGGAGGAATCGTCTGGCTCCCAGGTCGCAGGCGGCCACCTGGGCTCTGAGATCGCCCTCGCGTTCCGTCGGAGTGCGCACATTGGCCAACAAGAGTTCCCATAGCTCCGTGGGTTTTCCTGATTTGAACAATAAAAGCGGCGGTAGAATCAGACCTTCTTGAAAGACCTCCTGAGAATCGGGCATGGAGCCGGCGGTCATGCCTCCCACGTCGGAGTGATGGGCGCGGGCAGCTGCATAGCCGGCCAGAGTCTTCTCCTCAAAAATGGGCTTGACCAGGGTGAGATCGGGCAGATGGGTACCGCCGTGGTAAGGACTGTTGGCGATCCAGCAGTGGCCGGGCCGCTGCTCTTTGGCATGAATGGCCGCCAGTAAATCCGGCAGGGAGCCAAGGTGAACGGGAATATGCGCAGCCTGGGCGAGCAACTCGCCCCGGGCACCGAAAAGCGCGCAAGAAAAGTCGAGGCGCTCGGTGATATTCGGGGAGAAAGCGGAACGGGCCAACAACCGGCCCATTTCTTCGGCGATGCCCTGCAACTGGCTGCGTAGCAACGCCACCTCATAGCTTTTGGAACTCACCCCTCGGGCTTTGCCGACGGAGGGAAGTTGCCTGTTTTCCCTAAACCAGAGACCAATGGCCTTCAAGCAAACAGTCCATCGCGTCCTCTTCGGGGTCGTGACAGGTCTGGGGGGGATTGCCGGTATCCTCTTCGGGCTCTACTCCGCCCGTTACCTGGTCGGTTTGACTCAGGTCACCATTTACGCTTGCTATGCGGCCTTCACTATTCTAGGCCTGGTCCTGGGGATTTTGCTGGCCGATCCGGTCGCCGATGCGGCTGCCGAAACGGTGGAGTCGGCCACCAGTTCTCTGCAGAAAATGGCTCTTTCGGAAGTGGTGCTGGGAGCTCTCGGATTGATCATTGGTCTGGGATTGGCTTTCTTTGTCAGTCTGGCCATTCAATCGTTCAAGTTCGAAAGTGTGCCGCTGATCGGCGCCTGGCTCAGCCCTGTTTTGATTCTTTTTAATGCGGTTCTGTTTGGGACGTTGGGCGCGTTCGTGGGGGTGCGTTTCTCGGCGGCCAAGTCGGTGCGCGGATTTTTGGAAGCGAAAGGCGAGAAGGCGGAGTCGCTGGTGCTGATCGATACCAGCATCATCGTGGACGGGCGCCTGGCGGCCGTGCTGGAAACGGGTTTCCTGCCCGGCCAGGTGGTGGTGCCGCAGTTCGTGCTGGGCGAATTGCAGACGCTGGCCGATTCGGAGGACCCGCTCAAACGGGTGCGCGGGCGGCGCGGCCTGGAGCTTCTTGAGGAACTGCGCTCGTCCCATCCGTTCCAGGTGGCCGATGACCCGGTGGAAGGTAAGGGCGCCGATCAGAAGTTGGTGAAATTGGCCCGCACCACGCACGCCGCCCTGCTGACCAATGACTACAATTTACAGAAAGTCGCCTCCGTGCAAGGAGTGAAGGTGCTCAATCTAAACCAGTTGGCGGCCGCTTTGAAGCCGACGGTCCTGCCCGGGCAGGTGCTGCAGCTCAGCCTGCAGCGCGAGGGCAAGGAAGCCCATCAAGGCGTGGCTTACTTTGAAGATGGAACGATGGTGGTGGTGGAGCGCGGCCGTCCCCACATCGGTAAGGACGTCATTGCCGAGGTGAGTTCGGTGATGCAGACGGCCACCGGTAAAATGGTCTTCGCCAAGTTTCGCCACCTGGTGGAAGCCAACTCGGCCAGCGAGGAGTCCGCCTGAGTGTGGGTGATTGTTACGGCCGCCGGCTCGAGCCGCCGTATGGGCGGGGCCAACAAACTGCTTTTGCCTCTCCAGGGGAAACCTTTGCTGGTGCATACCCTGAGCTATTTCGAGAAGCATCCGCTGGTCCGAGGCGTGATCGTGTCGGCTCCAGCCGAGCAGCGAGAGGTCTACCTGGGATTGGTGCGCGAGCATGGTTTACAGAAGGTTTCCGCGGTGGTGGCCGGGGGAGCCGAGCGCCAGGATAGTATCCGCAACGCGCTGGCCGCTTTGAGCTGCGCCGGGGACGAGGCCGTGGCCATTCACGATGGCGCCCGGCCCTGCCTGAGCGGCGATTTGCTGGAGCGTCTGCTGGCGGCGCTGGACGAGGCTCAGGGTAGCCTGCCCATGGTGGCCGTGAAAGACACGATCAAGCGCCTGGATGACCAGGGCAGGGTATTGCAAACGCTGGTGCGCAGCGAGTTGTTCGCGGCTCAGACTCCTCAGGTCTTTCGCTATGCCGCCATCCTCGAGGCTCATCAACGGGCTCACCGCGAGGGCTATCTGGGCACCGACGATTGCTCTCTGATCGAATATTACGGTGGCACCATTCGTGCGGTCGAAGGGGACTATCGCAATCTCAAGGTGACCACTCCGGAAGACTTGGAATTGGTCGGAGCTTATGTCTGAGCAACCGGCGCTGACGCCCGATGAGAAACAGGCCTGGGCTTACCTTTTGGACGTGGTCAAAGACTACGGGCGTTACCTGAGCGATATCGAGAACCTGGGCTATTCCGCGCCGAACGTGCTCTACTACCGCGATGAAATTCAGGAGATGCTGGAAGAGTTCAAAGGAGATCCCCGCGTGGATTTCCGCGGCGTTTGGACGCAGGTCAAGGAATTCGACGAAATCCTGCGGGCCAACCAGGAGCTTTTGGTGCGCACTATCGGCCATGCCAACTTCAAGCAATACCACATCATGAATGATCCGCCGCGCACCCACTGGTGGTGGTTTATCAACCGGGTGGTCCCGAAACCCGGCCCTCAGCCCAGTTGGTGGCAGTTTTGGAAAAAGCCCGACATCACCACCGCCCAGTTGTTAGAGGCCCAGGAAGCGGGCGGCGGCGAGCACGGCGGCGACGGACTTGGCGTCCCCGAGGCGCCCGTCGAGGGCCATCCCTAAGCCCTCCTGCAGGGGAACTTCCACGACCTCCAGGAATTCGCCGTCGTCCAAAGCGCTTGGCCCGAGAATCGCGTCACTGACCAGGTAACAGGTCATGCGCTCATTGCAGAAGCCGGGGGTCGACCAGAATTCCATCAGCCGCTCGATCTTACCGCTCTGGAAACCAATCTCTTCGCGCAACTCACGTTCGATGGCCCGGTCAGGATGCTCGTCGCCGTCGATTTTGCCGGCGGTGCACTCTAAAATCAGTTGCTCGGTGGGGACGCGCCATTGACGCACGAAGACCCAGTTCTTTTCACGGGTGAGCACGGCGGCGCAGACCGCATTGGGATGATAGACCAGTTCCCGCTGGGCGCGCCTGCCGTCGGGCAGTTCAACCTCGGCCACTTCCAGACGCAATAATTTACCCTGGAAGCGGGTCTCCCGCGAGAGGATCCGTTCTTCCACGAACTACCAGCAGAAGGGGAACATGGTGCGCGGCCACATGGCCATGCCGAACTGCAGGCCATACATGGCGCTGTTCATGGTCTGTCCCATGGTCATCATTTGAGTGGTGGCGCTGCTCTGAGCCAACTGTCCCCACATCATGGCATTGGTGCGGTCGAAGTCCGCCTTCATTTTCTCCATGAGCGTGGGCATGTCGGGCATCTCTCCCGGGTAGCCGGGTTGCTGGCCGGTAAAGCCCGGCGTTTGCGGGCCCTGCCCGGGGTAGGGAGCTTGCTGCTGATAGTTGGGAGACCAGGTGGAGCCGCCGGGATAACCGGTATAGGTTCCCGGGTAGGGGCCCATGTTGGGCGGGGGGTTGTAACCTCCCGGTTGGGGGGGCGGCTGCGAGGGCACGAAGCTGGTGCCGGCCATCGGACCCTGGTTGGGATCGAATCCCGCCATCGGCCCTGGAGCCTGGGTTCCCGGGGGCGGTCCAGGCGGAATCGGTCCCGAGTTGGGCGGCGACCCACCTTCCGCGAAGGCGGGCAGGCGTTCGCCCGATTGCGGATACTTGGGGGTGCCGTACATGTCCGCATACATTCCCGAGTTCGCCTGGTCGGCCGGGATCGGGTAAGGCAGTGCAATCGGCACGGTCTTGCCGTCCGCTCCGGTCCAATAGGCCTGAGTGCGCCCTCCGCTGGAAGGCGGCACGCTGATGCCCGGGTCGGCCTTGACTTCGCCGCGCGGGGTTACCTCGAAGCGGCGGAATTGCCCGTCGGGGCCCTGGACCTGGCCGAGAATGGTGCCGTTAGGCAGAATGTGCTGGCGCACTTTGCCGTCCTGGCTATCGACGAGCACATCCATGGATTCTTGGAAGCAACGGTACTTGATGCCCACCGCGTCCTCAAACTTGAACTGCTTTTCGAGGCGGCCGTCCGCGGAGGTGAAGTTCTCGACCGTGCAGGGCAACAGCCGGTCCATGACTCTCGGGTCGCGCAAAGCGCCTCCCGAGTTGGTCGTGTAGATGAAGGAGACGCCGGACGGAAACGTGATGCCAGTCTGTCCCGCTTCGTCGCGATCAAAGCCGATTTGGGAAGGCAGCAAGGCATGCACCACGGGTTTGGCGGGAATGTTCACGGGGGGTTCCGGCTGGGGCGGGGGAGGAGTGTCGTCTACAAAGATGGGCCCTGTGTTGGCGGTTTTGGGAGTTACCGGGGGCTCGGGCCTGGCTGGTGGAATGAGGGCCGGCACGGCCTGCGGGAGCTCGAACGTTTGAGTGAAGTTGGTCAGGTCTTTGAATTGGATCCGGTTGGCACCGAGCTGCAAGTCCTTGTCATGGCCTTCCACCTCCACCGCGCCATCGGGAAAGACGGTGACTCTGGTAATGAGTTGCGTTTTTTTGCCGTCCTTCGGATCAAAAGCGTTGGTCCTGGTGCTGATGACCTGGGTGCCGGTCGCCTCGACTTCTTGCCAGACCCCCTTCTCCTGGTCGCCTTTCACGTAGCCCACGGCCATATCGGCCAGGTTGATGTGGACGGCGGTTCCGTCGTTGCGGGTGTAGGTGTAGCCGAGGAAGTCGGTCTGTTCGTTGCCGAAGGTCCTGACGGGGATGACCGCGCCGTTGGCCAATTCCATGGCCAGGCTGCCGTCGGCCTGGCGCTGCACCAGGCCTTCGCCGGGGACCTCAATGCTGGTGATCTTGCTATCGGCGGTGGTGTTCATGACCAGGCCGCTCTGAGCCTGGAAGCACTGGGTGCCGTCTTCCCGGCTGGAGACTTTGAGGCCGGGCACGAATTGCGCTTCCTCCGCCTGGGCGGCAGGCGGGGCGGAGGTCGTATCCTGCACCTGGGTGGCGTCTTTACCGGTCTGTTGAGCCGCACCCACATGGGTGGCGTTGCTGATGTATTTGCTGACCGGCACTCCCACCGCGCCCATCGCATTGACCGGGATTCCGTTGATACCTGCCATAGTGAACGACCGCCTTATCTGTCTTTTATAGCGCACCCAGTATATGCGTAAGGCCATTTCCAGAACAAGCTAAGGGTACGATCAATTTTTTAACATTTGGGCCGTGCACGGGTTTTCAGGGAATTTTCAGGTCTCTCGGACATATCTGGATCATGTTCATCCGGGACTGTTCCTGCACTTGTGTTCCATGGGGGGCTAACGCGCCTCCCCCTGGATCCCCCACTTATCCACCCAAGGGGTTCGAACTGCCGCCCAGGCCGGCGACCGACAATGACCCCTGGCAGGGCTATTTGGACGTTCTCGAGATGAAAGGCCGCCCGCCACAGATGTGCAACGAGTTTGAGCTGGCTTATAGCCGCCTGACGGTGCGCCAGCACCGGGCCGACCAGTTGGCGGCCCAACTGGCCGCCGAAAATCCCTCCGAACCCTTGCCGGACACATTCAAGGACTGGCAGAGAGCTTCCTGGCGGCCCTGGCAACAGCGCCGCTGGGGTCCTCCCCATCATCATTATCACCATGGCGGTTGGGGCCACTACGGCGGCGGGCGCTATCCCTACGGCCGTTACGCCAGTGGATATCGCGGCTGTTAACCGCGCTTATTCGGAGCTGTGCTTGGCGCCGATCGCGTCGCCCAGGCGCCTGAGATTGTCGGCCTGGTAAGCGTAAATCCATTGTGATTCGCCGGCTCGCAAGACGGTGGGCGGATGGCCCAGTTCGGCGTAGGCGGATCCGTCATAGCCCAGCACGCCGGGCCAGAGGCGGAAGGTGGCGAAGGCCTGCGGCAGGGTATCCCCGCCGTAGAGGAGGTCGCCGGTGGGAACATCGCTGCTCAGGGGGGTGCCTACCAGGTTCCAGCCCACCGCCAGCGGAGCCGTGAGGGTGGTTTGGTGCTGATCCACGCCATCCATGGTGACCTGAGTCGCAGCGCTGCAGTAAAGCCAGTAGCCGGTGAACGGGTTGGCCGTGGTAAAGGAACCGGCGGTGAAGGGCACGTCCACGTACTGGCCGGCGCTTGCATCGTAACGAGAAAGTCCAAGGATATTGGCGGGCTGACTGACGATCAGCGAGGTGGGCGGAGAAAACGGCATGGCGAAGAGGTTCCAGCCCTGGCGCAACGAGACCGTCAGCGGTTCTCCCAGTGGCCGAATCGGCTCCGCTTCGAGCCTGGACAGAACGACGCGAGAAGTTACGCTGCCGGGGGCTCCGGGCGGAGCCGGCGGTACAAGCCGGGTGGAGACATTGGAGCTCGCCGGGGCCGGGTTGCTGGAGAATCCGCCGGAAGTGGCGCTGTTGGAGCCCAGGTCGCCGCTGCCTCCGCAGCCGACCAGGCCGAGAAGAAGGAAAAGCGCCGCTGTCTTTTGCATAGAGCAAAGTTGGCCTCGGCCGCAGAATTCCCTTCAGCAGGATGTCGATCAGGCGGCCTCTCATTCGTCTAGTTCATGAGCTGATTGCTCAACCGGATTTGAAAGGAATTTTCTTTATGTCTACCGTGAAAGCCAGGACCCAGGTCCAGACCTACTTGCAATTCAACGGGCGCACCGAGGAAGCGCTGGAGTTTTACAAAGGCGCGCTGGGCGCCGAAGTGTTGATGCTCATGCGCTTCAGCGACTCTCCCGAGCCCTGTCCAGGTGAAGCTCCGCCGGCGGACAAGATTATGCATGCCTGCTTCCGCATTGGGGAAACCGAAATGCTGGCGACCGATGGTGGTTGCACCGCTTCCTCCGGCTTCCAAGGATTTTCCTTGACTCTGAACCTGCCGGACCTGGCCTCCGCCGAGAAGGCCTACCAGGCCCTGAGTGTCGGAGGTCAGGCTGAGATGCCTCTCTCCAAGACGTTCTTCGCCACCGCTTTTGGCACCCTGGCCGATAAATTCGGCGTCAGATGGGCTCTCATCGTGCCGGCCTAAGCTATCGTTTCGTCCGAGGCCGCGTTCGTCATTCCCAGGCGTAGCGCCGCCACGGCCGATTCGCAGTCCGCGAAGCGCGCCTTGGGATTCTTGGATAACATGCGAAAAAGCGCTTCCTCGAGGAGCGGAGAAGCTTCCGGCCGGAGTTCCAAGATAGAAGGTGGCATCTGGCTGAGCTGCAGGTGCAGCAGTTCCCGCGCCTCGCTGGCCCGGAAGGGACGCCTCCCGGCCAGCATTTCGAAGGCGATCACCCCGAGCGCGTACTGATCCGAAGCAGGAACCGCCTGGCCGGAGATTTGCTCGGGCGCCATATATTGAGGAGTGCCCACAATCGTTCCTGTGCGCGTTAGCGGCGCCAGTTCCAGATTCTGGGCAATGCCCATATCCGTCAACTTGATACCGCCGTTGGCCAGGCAAAAGATGTTGGACGGCTTGACGTCGCGATGCACGAAGCCTTTCTCATGGAGATAATCCAGGGCGGCGGCGACTCCCGTGAGTATGGTCAGCATTTCCGCCTCCGGCAGCACTTTTTGACGCAGCAGGCGCTCCTTGAGGGTCTCGCCTTCCAATAATTCCATGGCCAGGTAGAGTCTGCCGTCCTTGTGCTCGCCCCAATCGATCAGCATCGGCAGATTGGGATGGCTCAGAGCCAGATGAGTCTGCACTTCCCGCCGGAATCGCTCGGCTGCGTCCTGCGCCTGGGCCAACTCCAGCTGCAGGATTTTGACGGCTACCGTGTCCTGGCTGCGGCGCCCTCGATAGACCTCCGACATACCGCCTTTGCCGATTTGCTCGAAAACCTCGAAATCACCGACTTTCATTCCGGCCGGTCCGACCACGGCTCGAGCCGGCCGGCTCCGTAAGGCCGGTAAACCCAGGATGGGCAGCAGCAGCCACCACCCCCAACGCCTTAGCCCCAGCCGGACTTGTAGCACTCGACTGGACCAGTCTTTGAGCGGCTCCAACTCGACCGGGCCCAGACTGTCCGGGGGGTAGCGGAAGCCCTCGGCCTGCTGCTGCAAGCGGCCTCGAGAGACGGGGTCGAGGGTCGTGCGCGGTGCGAAACCGGCTCGCTCGAAGCGAAAGTAAACTCCGCCATCCTTGGGAAAGGTGATGTTTACAGACTGGCTGGCCGGTCCCAGATAGTGGTCGGCCGTGTCTACCATGTAGACCTCCGCGTCGACCGGATTGCAGTAGAAGCGAACCTTGAGTTCCTGGGCCTCGGCCGGAACGATCAGCAGCGCCGCCAACAGCCATTTCACTACTCGCTGTCCTGGAGTTGCTTCCATTGCAGGATGCGCAAAGTGTCACTCAGAGGCAAAAACTGATTCAGGTCAAAATTCAAATCGAGATGGTGCCCGCCGGTGGATTGCGGACCGGCCCTGGCCACGAAGAAAGCGACATCCTGCGCAATCCAGTCGAGAATATCCACTTCAGTATCGACCGAGCGGCTGTAGCTGTTGGTTTGGTATTGATAGAAGCCTTTCTGGCCGTTGCTGCGATAGTTTCGGGTGGTATGGCGGATATCCAGTTGCGCTAAGAAGGCATCGGCTTTCAGCGCGGCTACGATTTCAGCCGCGGTTTTTTTCTTTTGAGAAACCAGTTTGCCCTCGCGGTCATACACATCTTCACGCACCAGCCCCGAGTATTTGCCGACCGCCACCGGCGTGGGAGACTGATTCCAGTCGCCCCGCGGAATGCTGGAAATTTTGGAGAATCCCAGGTCCAGGTTCCAACGGACTTTAAAGCTACCGTCCCTTTGCGGTTCGACCGTCTGGTGGGTGGTGGCGCTGAAGTCGTTCTTTCCGGGCGCGCCGATGACGTTCTTGCGATAGTTGGTGCTTTGAGGCGAGAGCCAGTTGGCTTTAAAAGTAAGAGACGGGTCCACTGCCAGCCGAGTGTCACTCATCTCGATTTTGCCGGTGCCCGGCGTTTTTCCGTTGGCCACCAGAACTCCCGCAATCTGTACCCGGTCGGCTTTCAAATCGCCTTCGGTGTAAACCATTCCCCGGAAGCTGTTGTCCTGGTTGCCCCCCTCCAGTGTAACCGAGCCTTTCGAAAGCAGCGCCAGTTGGTTCTGGCTGGTCAGGTCGGCCCCGCCGTGAATCGTGACCTTTCCTTTGCTGACAATCAGACCTTTGCCGCTCACGCCCCCTTCGATGGTCAGGTCGCCGTCCACGTAGAGCGCTCCGGAGTCGAGGTTCAAACCGTTGGGGATGCTCAGGCTGCCGCCCACGTGATGAAAGCTGGCCAGGTTGAGTTTGTCGGATCGGGAGGCGATGCCGCCGGCTTCCAATTCCTCCGTCACCCCCTCGGGCGGCCGAAAACGATCCAGATCAATGCTGGGAATCGCCTGCACCTGTTCGCCCGCGCGCAGTTTGCCTCGGTAGGTGCCGGTGGGCGCCACGATTCCACCGGGGGAGACAAGATCGCCCAGGACCAGGTCCGACGTGACCAGCTTGACCGCTTCCACCGATCGCTCTTGCGAGGCCACACCGGCTGGTTGCAGCAGTTCCTCGGCCTGTGGCTTGAGCAGGTTGGCCGGATCCTGGCCGGGCAGCAGGGCTCCGACCAGAAGATTCCCCCCGCTTTGGAATTGAGCGGTGCTGATTACGGCGTAAGGAAACGGAGGAACGTGGTAGACGGCCAGCACCCGAACCTGTAGCTCTCCAAAATGGCCAATACCGATCAGTTGGACAGCATCGGGGGGAACGGGCCCGCGCGAGCCGCGTCCCGGCGTTTCAAGCCCGATCCGGTTTGTACTGTAGTTGGGGTCCGAGGGCTCGAAGGTCAGTCGGGCCGTTCCTCCTTCGGCAGACTTCCAGCTCAGTTGGGCCTGTTGGTCTTTGCCCCAGTCGGGGTTGTCGTAGAGTTCCGCCAGGGCCAGCTGAATGGCCGATTCGGCTGCGTTGCGGGCCGCCTGTTGCTGGTCCAGGCGCTGACTCAAGCCCACCGGCGAAATGGCCACTCCTGCGGCTACAAAGAGTAAGGCAAAGCAGGTCAGAGAAACCACCAGGGCCAGCAGCAAGTTGCCCCGGCGTTTCATCGCCTCAACTCCGTCACCACGGCGCTGTGGAGAATCTCCCGGCGGGCTCCGCCTTCTTCCCAACTTACCTTGACGCGTAACTCCCGAGTCAGCGGTTTGACCCCGACGATTTGCAGCTCAGGGGTCAGCCGCGTCCCTTGCGTGTCGAGCGCGTAGGCGGTCAGGGCCAGACTCGCTTGGGGCTGAAGTTGGGCGGCCGGCAGGCGACGATGCTGTTCTAAAATCGTCTGGGCCAGTTTGTGGGCCTGCGATCGGGTTTCGATGTGGGTGGCCGCGCGCAGAGCGCGTGGGGCCAGCGCCACCATGGCGACCAGGGTCAGCGCCAGGACGGTGGCTGAGGCCACACTTTCAATCATGGTCAATTTCTGGCTCCGATGCTGCCGGCCAGCCTCAGTTGCCGGCCGGGGGATACCTCAAAGGTTAAATCCAGGCTGATCAAAGACGAGGGCGTGAGGGTGGCCTGAAAGCTCTGCAGGCAGTTGCTCAAAAGGCGGTCGGTGGGCCCTTTGGGAGCCTCCAGCAGGACCAGGAAACCGGGCAGAGGATTGGCCGGGTCGACCACCGGCTGGAAGGCCAGGCGGCGGTGGAGTTCTTTGCTGGTGCGGTCCCAGTGGAGCATCACCTGATTTTTAGACCATTCCCGCGCGCCCGAGGCGGTGATCCCGTCCAGGATGGGCAAAAGCAGTCCCTGTCCGGCTGGATTGGGCAGAGCCACCAGGATGACCTGGCTGACGTCGCTGGCCTGCAGGTCGCGCACCAGACGGTTCCAGACGACGGTGGCTTCCAGTTGGGCCTTGCTGCGCTCGCTGGCTCTGGCGGTGAGCCGGATGGCCGTAATCAAGGCCTGGTAGAGCAGGATGCTGAGCACGATTCCCAACCCCAGAGCCACCACCAGCTCGGCTAATGAAAAAGCTCGCCTCAAGACAAGGTCGCCCGCAGGTGAAGTCGGACCAGCTCCATGCCGGGCTCGAGCCCTTCCGCCTGGAGCCGTCGAAGATGCCCCTCGTAGAGCCTGATGACGCGCTCGGGACGGCCGCTTTGGAGACAGCTCTCCATCAGCAGGGCGAGCGCATCTTCATTAAGGTTGTCCAATTCCAGGCCTTTTTCGGCGGCCCGGGCGACCGGTTCCCAGTCTGACTGGCCGTGGAAGTAGCGGGCCGTGGCCAGCAGCGTGCCCAGCACGTCGAGTTCCAGGCTCTGCCGGATGTGGTGGGCCCAGTCTTCCAGGCAGGTTGGCAGATAGGGACCTTTGTAGAGAGATAGCAGCAATTCCAGCGCCGCTGGTGAGGTCAGGGCGCCTCGGCTTTGCGTCAGTTTGCGCACTTCGTGATAATCGTGGCTGCCCAACCGTTCCGGGTTCAGGCTCAGGGTAGAAGGAGTGCGCAGCATCAGGGTTTCAAAGTCAGCCGGCGCACACTGCAATTCTTCGCGAATGCGGCTGATGGCGTGGCTGAGGTTGCGCCGGCCGCGATCCTCGGTGAGCTCTGGCCAGAGCCAGTCGATCAGCGTCTCCACCGGCTTGGCCGTGCCCCAGTTGGCGGCCAGTGCGGCCAGCAACCAGCGAGCTTTTTTGGTGGTGAGCTGAACGCCCGTCTCGGCCGGGCCTCCCAGGGCCGCCTGAAAGGTTCCCAGGGAGAGAACATTGAGCAGGCTGCGTCCGGTCTGGGCCGTTTCCGAGGCGTGAAAGCGGAACTGCAGGGCTCCCAGGGTGAGCAGGTCTCCGTGGTTGGCCAGGCGTCTGTCGCCGGGATTGAGGGCCTGGCCGTTGAGGCTGACGGCGCTACCCGCCGATTCCGCCATCAGAGTGACCCGGCCGTGCTGGTCCGGCAGAAAAGAAGCGTGAGCTCGCGAGATGCTGGGATGGTTGAGCTCGATGTGGTTGAACCGCTTGCCGCGCCGGCCCAGCCGGGTTTGCTGCAGATCGATAGTCCAGAACCTGCCGGTGTAGGGCTCGCTGATGCCCTCGAGCCGTCCCACCGGGGCCTGGCGAGCATCTATCAAGGAGACCATGCTTTCCTCCAGGTCGATAGTGGTGCCGGCCGGTAGGGGGAGTGACTGGCCGGTGCCGGCATTGTGCAGAATGACCGTGTCCGAGACCAGCCGGGCTCGCCAGAGAGACGGTTCGGGAAAGGCGATTTCCGAGTCGAGGAAGGGGAAGCGGAACTCCCGTCCCCCCGGCTGTTGAATTTGCAGCTCCAGATGCGCTCCCGCCGGGACGAAGGTCTCGGCCCGGACATTATCGGTCAACTCGTCCAATTCGTCGGAAGACATCCAACCAGTCAGTTCTAGCAACTGCAATCGCTCCCTGGTTTGTCAGCGAGGCACTAAGCGAAGTTGGAGGCCAGGCCCTGCAGCAGCCAGCGCAACTGTTCCGGCTGCTCGGGCACAAAGCAGTCACCCAGATCGAGACGATCTACCGGGCATAATAAAGGGGGCGGCGCTTCGAAAGCGGTAGGGGAGGACTGATAGAGCTCAAGGGCGGGTTGGCGACGGTTGGGGTTGAGAATATGGCCAAGCGAATTCATTGTTGATTACCTCCGTTTGTTGGGTCTATTTCTGCTCGCACTGTGAACGGTTGGTTCAGCGCTTCAGCAGCGCCGCCACGGCTTCAGATCAGGTTAAATTCGCTAGAAAACGCGTGGTTTGGGGATTTTCGGCGGCCAGATGAATCAGGGTGGGCCAGTTGGCCGCTTTCTCCAAGGTGGGATTGCCGGTTGTCTCTGCCAGATGCGCGATCAGGGCCCGATTGTTGTCAGCCAACCGGATCAAATGGTTGTGATTGGCTGCAAATTTGAGATTTTTTCCCTGTAGAAGCATGCTTCGATCGCGCCACATCCCGGGCAAATCTAAAGCGGCTTCGCCCAGCAATTGCTGATTGCGGCGATCACTCAAAAACTGCCGGGTGCGCGGGTTGCTGACGAAATTAGCTGCCCTGGTGGTCAGATCCATGATTTTATCCTCCATTTGTGTGTTGGTGATGCAAAACTTCCGCGTGGACCTGAATCGTTATCCGAACAGGCTGCCGAGCCAACCGGACACCATTGCAATACCCGATCCAATCCAACTGACGGGTGGTGGAGTGACGGCCGCGATGGTGGAGCCAATCGCGGTCACGCCCGAGGTGACTTTTTTCGTGAGGGAAGCTTCGGGGTCGCGCCAGGTGGCCGCTGCGGTGGTCCAATCGGCTGCCATGATGCCGTAGTTGAGAAAGGGAACAAAGCGGCCGGCCATTTTGGCGCCCTGTTTCAGCAAGCCTTTACCAGCCGCTTTGGCGCCAGCCTCCGCGGCAGCTTCCGCGCCTTCGGCGAGCGCTTGCCTGGCGGCGGCATGGTTGGCGGTGCCAGTGGCGCCCGCCAGAGTTCCTCCCTTTTTCGCCGCTTCGCGGGCAACACTCTCCACGGAGCGGCTGGCTGCTGTTTGGGTGGCGTCTGCAATGGCTTCCCTGGCGGCCTGTCGAGCGGCGGCCTTGACGACGTCTTCCTTGGCGCCGCCGACGTTTTGGCGGAATGCTTCCGCGGCGGCTTTCTTCGCCCGATAGTCCACGGAGAGCTCGCTGGCCCACAAAATATTGCTTACCTGGCCCAGGTCCGCGCTGATGGCCTGACTGCCCGCGGCGATGGCGCGGTCCTGCTCCCTGGTATCTTCATGGGAAAACATCTTGCGCGTGTATATAAGAGGATCTATTTGAGGAGCGGCTACCAGTGTGTCTTCACTTTTGGGGGGAGCTTCCTCGGCGAGGCGATAGGATGGCTCCTGGTGATAGCGCTGAAGAAGCACCCTACTGTTCAAGGTCTGCAAACCGTTCATCGATCATTCCCTCTCAGTCTCGTTTTTGCACCTGCTACTGGCAGAACTCTAGGGGGGGCGGTCCTGAAAAAGGTCGATTTTGGGGTAACGATGTAAGCAAAATGTTAATTTGTCGGCACGGTTTTCAGGGGGATGTGTGCGCGTGTTTGCGTAGTCGTGAAGGCCACGGCCACCGACTCTGCGAAAAGGGCGGGATGTACGAAGAGGTGCACCTTCGCTCTCTCTATGAGCAGGCTTTTGCCCAGGCCCTTACTTTCGCTGAAGAAGGGTTGCGGGCCGAGCGCGCAATGGTCACGTATTCAGGGAACGGGCGGCTGCATAACCTGGATCCGGAAAGTCTCTGGACCACCGAGCTGATCAGTGTCAGTATTCTCAAGTCCTTGATTGAGGAAGCGGAGCCGCGTTTGCTCGTGCATATGGAAGAACCCGATCGATTCTCCGTGACCAGCGTCTTGATAACCGGAATCACCAGCGTGCTCTTCGTGCCCATCCGCTGTCGCTCGGGGGAGGTCTGTGGCTTTTACTACCTCGACCGGCGGGTCCACAGCGACGGATCATTCCAGGAAAAGGACCTCAAGCAGGTGGAGGCGGTGGTGGCCGGCACTCTGGAGCCGCTACTGCGCGAAACCGGAGCTTCGCGACCCATGACCTGGGAACTCTTGATGAAGACCTGTTGGCTTTAGACCTTCGCGCCGCTACGGGAGGATGAAGGGGGGGTTGCGGTAGCGAAGGGCGACGGCTGTGAGTCAAAGTCCCGGTCCGAGCCCGCTACGGCGCCCGCTGTTTCGCATGCTCTGGGTGGCCACCATTGTATCCAATATCGGCAATTGGATTCAAGAAGTGTCGAGCACCTGGTTAATGGCGACCATGGCGCCGGATCCTTTGATGGTTTCTCTGGCTCAAGTGGCCAGCGCCTTGCCGGTGTTCTTGTTGGCCATCCCCGCCGGGGCTCTGGCGGACGTGCTGGACCGGCGCAAATTGCTTATTTTTACCCAGGCCTGGATGCTGATCGCGGCCGCCACCATGGCGGTGGTCACCTTGATGGGGATGATGAATCCCTGGATTTTGCTGATTTGCACCTTTTATCTGGCGGTGGGCTCGGCCCTGAATTCGCCGGGTTGGCACGCCATCACCCCCGAAATCGTGCCCAAGCAAGAGCTGGCCGCGGCCGTGACTTTGAACGGCCTGGGCATCAGTTGCGCACGCGCGGTGGGGCCGGGTCTGGCCGGCCTGGTGCTGGTCAATCTGGGGGCGGGCAAAGCTTTTCTGATCAACAGCCTCTCCTTTCTGGCCGTGATCGGCGTGCTGCTGGCCTGGCGGCGCAAACAGCGAATGGGCAATTTGCCGGCCGAGCGCTTCGTCTCGGCCATGCGAGTGGGAGCCCAACATGTGCGCCACTCCCCCGTGTTGCGCCTGGTGCTGGTGCGCAGCGGGATTTTTGTGTTCACCACCAGTTGCCTATGGTCGCTGCTGCCGCTGCTGTGCAAGAGCGAATACAAGATGGAAGCTCAGGGCTATGGCTTGCTGCTGGTGACCTTCGGGATGGGCTCCATCTTGACGGCTTCCTTTCTTTTGCCGGGCTGGCGGGCCAGGTATCCGGCCAATACCATGGTGAGCCGGGCCTGGCTGGCCTATCTGCCGGTCTTTTGGATGCTGGCCGAATGCACCAACAACTGGCTGCCCTACCTGGTGATTTTCTGGGCGGGCGGCTGTCAGATTTGCATTCTCTCGTGCTTTCATCTGGCCGCGCAGTCGTTGGCTCCGCCCTGGGTGCGGGCGCGAGCCATGTCGGTGTATCTGCTGGTTTATGCCGGTTCGGCCGCCCTGGGGGGTTTGTTCTGGGGTTATCTGGCCCGAGGTTTGGGGCTGCGCTCCTGTCTTTTACTGAGCAGCGCCGTGCTCTTTGTCAGCGCCGTCACCGCCTGGGTGGCTCCGTTGCATACCGGCGAAGGTTATGATCATGATCCCTCTCACCACTGGGAAGACCCGGATGTTAAAGTCGATATCCCGCTCAACCACGGCCCCATCCAGGTCGTGGTGGAATATGATATCGCCCCCGAGAAGGCGCGCGAATTCGTCACCGCCATGGAGAGACTCAAGCGCATTCGCCTGCGCAATGGCGTGCTTCGCTGGGCGCTTTATTGCGATCTGGCCGCTCCCCATCGGTTTCGCGAAGTCTATCTGGAGGAAAGTTGGGCCGCTCATCTGCGCCAGCACGAGCGGGTCAGTAATTATGAGGCGGAAGTGGCCGCGGCCGCCTATTGCTATCACCGCGGTGAGGAAATGCCCGAAGTTTTTCACTACGGTTATTGCGACGAACGTTTCCCCGGCAAGGCGGACGAGGAACATGAGGATCATACCTATCAGGAGATCCCCTTGTGGTTTTTAGACTAAGTGAGGCGTAAAGTAGACCCCGCCTGGTTCGACGAGGAAGTCGAGGAGCAGGAGAATGAGGTTCGGGAAGTCAGCGTGCTGCTCGAGCATGAAGGCATGCGCCTGGATCTCTTTCTGGTGGGCCAGTTCCCCGAGCGCAGCCGTTCCTTGCTGCAGGATTGGATCGAGTCGGGTCAGGTATTGGTGGGGATGCGGCCGGGCAAGGCGTCCACGCGCTTGAAGGCCGGCCAGGAAATCCTGGTGGAGATCCCCGCTCTGGAGCCGGCCGAGCCGGAGGCCGAAGACATTCCTCTGAATGTAGTTTTTGAGGATGAGCATCTGTTGGTGCTCAACAAGGTGCGCGGCATGGTGGTGCATCCGGCCGCGGGCAACTATAGCGGTACGCTGGTCAACGCCTTGCTGGGCCACTGCCGGGACCTGTCAGGCATTCGCGGAGTAGAGAAGCCGGGCATCGTGCACCGTCTGGACAAGGATACCTCCGGCCTGATGGTGGTGGCCAAGAATGATCAGGCCCATCTGGGATTGACCCACCAGTTTTCCGAGCGTCTGGTCAACAAGCACTATCAGGCTATCGTGCACGGCCATCCTCAACCCACGCGCGGGCGTATCGAACAGCCCATCGGGCGCCATCCCGTCGATCGCATTCGCATGGCCGTCAATCCGCGCGGCAAGACGGCCATCACCGACTATGAGGTGAGTCAGAACCTCGGCAACTATTCACTGCTGGATTTGCAGATTCATACCGGCCGGACTCATCAGATTCGCGTGCACCTGACCTGGCTGGGCTTTCCTATCGTCGGCGATCCGCTCTATGGAAGGCGCAATCATCCGTTTGCCATCGTGGGTCAGGCTTTGCACTGCGCGCGCCTGGGATTTCGCCACCCCGTCGAGCACCGTCCTTTGGAATTCACCGCTCCAGCCCCCGAGGACATGCAGGCCATTTTGCGAGAGCTGCGATGAAGAAGCGCGAGCACCGCATTTGCGCCCTCTGCAAGAATCTCCAGGTGCTGGAACAGGGCCGCGAGTTTCCGGGTATTGCCGATACCGAATACGTTAAGTATCGCTGTAAAATTTTTGGCTGGAGCAATCGGGAAGACTACCTGATGGATTCGGAACCGGCCCGGAGCTTTGCCAGGCAGGAACCTTTCGACTGTGAACGATTCGAGGCTTTTCCCCCTGAGTAGCACCTGGCAACGTCCCGAAGAGGGCGGAGGACCTGTTGCTCCGGCCCCTCGATCAGAACCGATGGAGCGGCGCTTTTACCCGGTGCGGGCCACCTGGGTCTTGCTGGCGTTGTTGCTGCTGGCGGCGCTGTTGGGCGGGGTCAGCACCGATGTGGCCGAACTGCGCCGGTTGGGGGCGCGCCCTCCTCTCTACGGCTTTCATCCGCGCCCTCAGCATCTGCTGGCGCCGCTCTTTTTGCACGGCGGCTGGGTCCACTTCGGCTGCAATTTTCTAAGCCTCTCGATGGTCGGCGCGGCACTGGAGATCGTGCTCGGGTCTTTGGGTCTGATCTACGTTTTCTTCTTCGCCGGCATCGCTTCGCTGTCGGCATCGTTTTTGGCCAACCCTCAGGTGACTTCGTTGGGTTGCTCGGGGGCGGTTTTCGGCATCTGGGCGGCCCGGGTGGTGCACTGCTGGTGCCCACCCCGGGAGGAAGAGCGTTTTCGCTTTGTGGCCCTGTTTATTTTCAGCGTGCTGCTGACCATCGTGCCCGCCCGCATGGGCGTCAACGTCGACCACGTCGGTCACTTTGCCGGAATGCTCGGTGGGGTGATCGCCTGCCTGGCCTTCCGCGTGGGCGGAGTGGTGCGCTGGGGAGCGTTGCTGGCCCTGCTGGGTTGGGCCGGCTGGGTGGCCCGGCCTCCCTGGAGCCCGTTTTAAGGTTATCACCCGCGCAGGAAGTTGCTGTCGGAAATTACGCCCGGTTCGGCCTTCAGGAGCCGCTCCAAAACCTGGCGCAGTTCCCAGGACTGTTGCTGGGAGAGCCCGACAAACTCGATGCCGATGCGATAGCCAGTTCCTTGTTCCGGTCGGCACCAGCAGACGCGGCCGCGCAAATCCAGTGGGCGGCTGCGCTGTTCCTCAAAGTCGATGGCGAACTCGAGCTGGCTGCCCTGGGGAACGGCTTTTTCCACCAGCATTCCCAGGCCCGTGACGGAGAGATCGATCACGGTGCCGCGATAGCCGGGCAACTGATGAGAGGTGGCTCGCAGGCGCTTCTCGGCCCGCGGGGCCCGGCGCAGCTCTTGCGCCTGGGGCTGAGGATCGAGCAGTTGGGCCAGTGAGTCAGCCGTGGCCGGACTCTCAACCAGGGCCGCATAAAGATGCCGGCAAGCGTTGTGAAAGAGTTGCTCGGCCCGGTTCCGCCAGAGTGGAGTGGACGGAATTTCCTCGGTTACTTTGAAGGGGATCTTGACCTTCAGAGGAGGTCCATCCTGAGGGACTTCGGCCTGGATTTGATAGGATTTGAGCGGCTTCAAGGGGCTTTCGCTCTGAAAATAGAGCAGTCCTGACTCGAAGGCCAGGCACTGAATTTTGGGGGACTTCCAGAGGGAAAACACCCTCTATGCTAACACACCCGGCGCTTTTCAGGAGGTGACACCGATCCTGCAGTTAGGGAACAGGCGGGGGCTCATCGCGAATCAGCGTGGTGACGATAAGAGAATTGCTGTTCGAGTTCTGAGCGCTGCCAAAGCCCATGATCAGGCCGAAGGCCGAGGCTTGCCGATTGTTGCTGCTGCCTCCGTTGTTGATGGTCAGGGTTTCGCCGTTCTTCATAGTGACCTGGGTGGAGCCCTCGCTGAACTCGATGCGGCCCGGACCCTGAGCGCTTTGATAAGCCAGCCAGGGAGTCAGCCGCAAGCGCACGTTCTGACCGATGACGGTGGGTTCCACCGAGAAGCCGGTGCTGACGCGCTGGAAGACCACGCCGGGAGCCACCAGGCCCAGTCCGTGGGCGAAGTTCCAGAAGGGTTGGACCTGGGGAATGTCCTCGCCCACGGTAATGCTGCCCTTTTCCCCGCTCATCACCAATAACTGCTGGCTGCTGCCGATATTCTGTTGACCCTGGCCGGTCTGTAGCAGGCCGCCGTTGGAAAAGCTTTGGTTGGCGCTCTGGGCCACCGTGATCCAGACCTGGGGCGCGGCCACGTCGATGGCTTCCAAAAGCTGACGAATTTGTTCCAATCGCTCGGGGGCGGCGCGCACGATGAGGCGTTGCAGGCGCTCTTCGGCCATAACGGTCTCGCCTGGTTGTAACAGAGCTCTGACCGGTTCCACGGTGGCCGCGGCCGGCCGGTTGGAGAGGGGGAAAACCTTCAATTGGGGCTGGGCCGCCAGGGGAGCGCTGAGCAGGAGAGCCAGGAAGAGCTTCTTCATGCGGCAGGATTCGTTCCCCCCTTTCAACAAACCTGTGCATCGCATCCGAGGGCGATGCAGCCGTACACAGAGGATTCTCTGAAGTACGAGTCCCGCAAAGGCGGGATCATTTCAATGGTATCTCAGTTGTTTTCAACCACCCTGGTCGGGGTGGAGGCTCAGTTTGTGCGCGTGGAAGTAGACCTGGCTTCGGGCCTGCCCGGTTTCCACATCGTCGGCTTGCCCGACACCGCCGTGGGTGAATCGGTACACCGCGTGCGCAGCGCCTTGCGCAGTGTCGGACACCCGATTCCTCCCAGACGTTGCACCATTAACCTGGCGCCGGGAGATCTGCGTAAGGAAGGACCCCGTTTTGATCTGGCGATTGCCCTGGGCCTTCTGTCCGGAAACGGAGTGGTGGCTCCGGAGCTGGTGGCCGATTCCGTGGTGTTGGGAGAACTTAGCCTGGAGGGGGAGGTGCGCCCCGTGCGGGGCGTGCTGAACACTGCTCTGGCCCTGCGGGAACGCGGTTTGCGACGCCTCTTTCTGCCCAACGAGAACCTGCCGGAAGTGGACTGGCTGGACGGTCTGGAGCTCTGGCCGGTCGGGTCGCTGGCGGAAATGCTGGAAAGGCTTCCGTCAGGACCCCCCCTGCTAGAACGCCGGGCCCGCCGCGGTGAGCCGGTCGAAGGCGGACTCGACCTGGGCGAGGTGCTGGGTCAGGAGATGGGCAAGCGAGTGCTCCAGGTGGCCGCCGCCGGCGGCCACCATCTCCTCTGGATCGGGCCGCCCGGCTGCGGCAAGACCATGCTGTCCCGCTGTTTGCCCGCCTTGTTGCCGGAGTTGGAAGAGCAGCAGGCTTTAGAAGTCCTCTCGGTGGCCTCGGCCATGGGACAGGCGCGCGCTGACCAGTTGAGTGCACCCCTGGCTCAGCCGCATTGCCATATCAGCACCCCGGCCTTGCTGGGCAGTCACCGTCCAGGCGAGCTATCGCGAGCTCACCAGGGTGTACTCTTCCTCGACGAAGTCACCGAATTTGCCCGGGACGGCCTGGAAGGTCTGCGCACGGCTTTGGAAACCGGTTGGGTGGAAGTGGGCCGGGTGAAGACCCGGGTGCGCTATCCAGCCCGCTTTCAACTGGTGGCCGCCTGCAATCCCTGTCCTTGCGGTTACGCCGGTGACGAGAAAAAGGTCTGTTGCTGCTCGGACCATCGCCGGCTCAGGTATCTGAACCGATTGTCGGGACCGATCCGCGACCGGGTGGATCTGCAGGTCATGCTCAAGCGACCGGACTTGCGCGAGAGTTGGAAGGCCAGGGACAAAACCACCACCGTTCAGGCGCGCGCCAAGGTGCTGCGGGCGCGCGCCCGCCAGGCCGGGCGGGGCTGCTTGAACCGCGATTTGTCTCGAAGTTACTTTGAGGAGAAGGGAGTCATCGAAGAAAAAGCCCTGGATTTTGTCTTCGACTACGCAAGTCAGAAGTTCTTGAGCATGCGGGCTCTGGAGAAGATTCTACGGGTGGCCCAGACGGTGGCTGACCTGGACGGTAAGCCTCGCATCGACCTGGAGCAGGTGCAAGAGGCCGTGCACTACCGCTGTTTGGACCAGCAGGGGTGGTGAGGCCGTGGGGAAAAATAAGCAAAATGAGCCATTCCCCTTACCTGTGGACGCGCGAAGCTTATTGCCAGCTCATCGACCAGGGAGTTTTTCTCGAGGGGCCCAATGTCGAGTTGATCGAAGGCGAGATTTTGATCCTGCCGCCCCAAGGTAGAGATCACATCTGCGGGGTTTCGTTTCCCAATACCGTTCTGGTTCGACTTTTTGGCGACACCCACCTGATCAGGGTTCAGTGCGATCTGGGACTGGGTCTGGACTCTCAGCCCCAACCGGACTTTGTGCTGAGCCCGCTTACGGACTTTGATCGGGCCGATCTGGTGATCGAGGTCAGCCAGACTTCCTTGAGCTTCGATCGTAACCGCAAGAGCAGGCTCTACGCCCGCAATGGCGTTCAGGAATACTGGATCGTCAACCTGCCGGGCGAAGTGGTCGAAGTACGCCGCCAGCCGGAGGGCGACCGCTTCCGGCAAGTCAGGCTGTGCCGGCCTGAGGAATCGGTCCGCCCGCTTTTTGCGCCGGAAGTCGAGGTGCCCTTGCGAGCCTTTTTCTTAAAGGCGTAGCCGGGTCGCGTAGTCAGCGAATGCTTTCTGGGCTGCCTCGACCGGGGTCAGCTCGGGGTAGTCCTCCCGGGCGTAGAGGATCTTGGAGGAGACGTTGACGCGGTGCAGCTCGATATCCGTCTGGCGCAGGGCGTTCAGGACCTCGCCGGCCTGGCCGCCCTGGCTGCCTACGCCCGGGATCAGCAGCGGGCAGTTGGGGGCCAGCTGGCTACAGGTATAGGCCAGGTCTTCGGGTCCGGTGGCACCCACCACCATGCCGGCTCCGGGAAACCACTGCGGCAAGTCGCGCAGCAGCTTTTGCCACAGTTCCCGACCGTCTACCGCTGACTTCTGCAAATCCCGATGCCCCGGGTTGGAGGTGCGCACCAGAGCATAAAAGCCGTGTTTGGGAGCGTAGTCGGCGAAGGGTTGAATGGAGTCGCGGCCCATCCAGGGATTGACCGTGCAGGCGTCCACCTCCAGGCGTTCAAAAGCGCTTCTGGCGTAGGCCCGGCTGGAGGGCCCGATGTCCCCGCGCTTCACGTCCAGAATGATGGGGAGCTTGCCGCGCCAGCGCCCGCACAGGCGCTCCAGCCAGGCCCAGCCTTCGCAGCCGTAGACCTCGAAGTAAGCGGCGTTGGGTTTGATGGCGGCCGGCTGAACCGACTCGAGCAGCAGGTTGACGTATTCTTCCCAGGCGTCCAGAGAAAGCGGTAGACGATCCAGGTCGGGGTCGATACCCAGGCACAGGATGTGTCCGGCTTTTTGGGCGGCCTGGCGGAGGCGGTCCTGGTAGCTGGTCATGAGGGCACCTTGAGCCCGCGCTGGCGGGCGCGGGCCAGCAAATCCTCCAGCTTGATCAGGCTGTGCACCGGCACTTTCTGGTCGCGCTCGAAGGCTTCGGCCCAGGTGTCGCCGGCCGGGGTCAGGCCCTGGCGATCGACGCCCACCAGCACCCCGCTCCAGCTCAATTCGATATTCTGAGCGCGAGCATACTCGGCCACCTGCAGCATGCCTTCGACCTTGGTCTCCGAGGTAGTGATGACGTCGTCGATCAGCACCAGGCGATCCCCATGGCGCGGTTTCCGGCCGAGTAGCGTGGAAATCTCGCCGTGGGTTTTGGCTTCTTTGCGGAAGCTGAAGTAGGGGAGATCGCCGTTGAGGGCCTGAGCCAGCGACACGGCCAGCGGAATGCCTTTGTAGGCCGGTCCGAAGATCAGCGTGGGGGCCGGTTTGAGTTCTTGCAGGCCGACTCCGAAAAAATGGCCCAGCCGGGCCAGTTGGCGTCCCGTGCACAGTTCACCGAAGTTGAGAAAAAACGAGGATTTAGCACCGCTTTTCAGAGTGAAATCCCCGACCTGGAAGACTCCTTCGTCGAGCAGGAAATCGGCGAAATCGGGATTGTTCATGGGCATCCTTTCATGACGCGAACGAGGTGGCGGGGCAGGGAGGGCCCGGCATAGATCAGACCGGTGTAAATCTGGACCAGCTCGGCGCCGGCCTGGAGGTAGCGCATGGCGTCCATTCCCGAGCATATACCACCCACACCGATGAGCGGAACACTCCACTGGACACGGCGCAGCAGGTCCAGGTTGCGCTCCAGCAAGGGCGCCCCGCTGATACCGCCCAGGGAGTCCACCGAGCGGAGAGGGCCTTCCCGGCGGGCGGTGGTGTTGGAGAAAACGATGCCTGCCAGACCCCAGTCCCGGGCCCGGGCCCCGATGGCTTGATAGGTTTCCAGTTCCTCATCGGGACTGAGCTTTAAGAAGAGGGGGCGTTGCGGTTTCAGTTGGGCGAGCAGAGCCTGCAGAGTGTCGACCTGAGCCAGGCTGCGCAGACCTTCGGTATTGGGGCTGCTGATATTGAGGGAAAAGTAGTCACAACTGTGCCAAAGACCGTCCATGACCTGCTGGTAGTCGTCCGCCGCGTTTTCCAAGGGGGTATCCGCGTTCTTGCCCAGATTGACGCCGACCCGGATGCGCCGGGGGCGGGCATTCTGCAGGCGGGCTTTAATGACTTCCAGCCCGTCGTTGTTAAAACCCATGCGATTGCGCAGGGCTTTGTGTTCGGGCAGGCGGAACAATCGCGGGCGTGGATGGCCGGGTTGGGGACGAGGAGTGACCGCGCCGACCTCCACATGGCCGAATCCGAGCGCCTCGGCCACTCGAATCCAACGAGCGTTTTTGTCAAAACCGGCGGCCAGGCCAACACGGTTGAGGAAGGAGATACCGGCTACTTCGACCGGGTCATCGGCCGGCGGCAGCAGCCGCAACACGGGCTCGAAGAGATGGGTGGCGCGCACCACCCATTCGTGGACGGTTTCGGAGTCGACTCGGAAAAGCAGTTGGCGTAACAGCCCATACATCTTCAGGTCACCTCGAGCCCATGGCGAAAAAGGCGTCCAGATGCGATGGTATAGGCCACCCGGGCGGGGAAGGTGACGCCTTCGAAAGGAGACCAGCCACACTTGGTGCGGCACTCCTCGGCGCGCACCGTCCAGGGCTGATTCCAATCGAGCACGGTGAGATGGCCGCGATAGCCCGGCAAGATGCGCCCGACCTTGCGGCCGCTAAAAAGCCCCGGAAGTTCGCAGGCGTGACGGCACAGTTGCCGGGCCGACATGCCCTGGGCCATGAGCCAGCTCACAAAGGAACCGTAGGTATCGAGGAGGGGGACGCCGGACGGATTGGGGCCGGACTTTTCGTCCACGGTGTGGGGAGCATGATCGGTGGAGAGAAAGTGGATGGCTCCGCTCAGGAAAGCTTCCAGCAGGCGCGCGCGGGTACTGGCGCTGCGCAGTGGGGGGTTCATTTTCAGGAAGGGGTTGCGGGCAAATTGCTTGCGGTTGTCCCAATCGAAGAAGAGATGGTGCGGAGTGGCTTCCCAGACGACCCCGGGCAGCCCGTTGGCATCCGGCCAGGAGTGGCGCTCGGCCGCCATCAGCTCGGGCAGGCTGTCGGCCTGGGATAAATGGGCCACGTGCAGGCGAAAACCATAGCGGCGCGCCAGTCCCAGGGCAGTGCTGATGGCCTGTTGTTCGGCCTTTTCCGGACGGGAGGCTTCGTGGTTGGGGGCCTCGGCCAGCTGGCGCAGCATTTCCGGGTCTTCGCAATGCATGGTCAAGCGGCAGTTCTGGTAGTGTTGGACGGTCTCGGCCAGCTCGGCGTCGTCGTGGAAAAAAAGCGGGCCGATACTGGGTCCCATGAAGGCTTTGTAGTGACGGTGGCCGGACGGCTTGGTGCCGGGCCCGACCCCTACATAAAAGCCGATATCGACAGGTAGCTCGGCCACGGCTCGTTCTTTGTCGGATAACATTTTTTGGGTGACTGGAGGAATCGGGTTGTTGGGCATGTCGAGCAGGCAGGTGACGCCGCCGTTGAGGGCGGCCCGCGTGGCCGTGGTAAAATCTTCCTTGTGTTCGTCGCCCTGGCGCAGGTGAGTGTGCACGTCCACAAATCCCGGGAAGATCAACTGGCCTTCGCCCAGTTTCAAGTCGGGCCGCATTCCCAGGTTGCCCACGCGCGCGATGTTGCCGTCGCGGATTTCCACCTGGCCCCAGCGGGGGCCAAAATGGGCGTCGACCAGACGTCCCTCGACGATCATAGCAGCTCCAATTCTTCGCTGCGGAACGGGTAGTTGCAGTAGTAGCAACGCAGCTCCAGCGGCGTCCGAGAGATAGCGTCGAAACGAGTCGGTACATGCTCATGGCGGGTGATGCAGCCGACATTGGGACAACGCACCAGGCCTACGATGTGATCGGGCACTTCGACTTTGTGTTTGTGGGTGCGCTCGGAATTGCGGATGAGGTTGATGGTGGCCTGGGGCGCCACCAGCGCCAGCTTGTTCATTTCTTCTTGCGACAGCTCGCGGTTTTCCACCTTGACCAGGTCTTTCCGGCCCATGTTTTTGGAATCCAGGCCGATACCCACGGTGACCAGGTCGCTACCCTGGCGCAGACCCAAAAGGTCCAACACTTTGAGGGAATTCCAGTGGGGGATGTGGTCGATCACGGTGCCGTGCTCGATGCGGTAGACTTTGTATTCTCTCATGATAGACCTAAAAGCAGATAAAGTAAGGCTTTGCGCACGGCCACGCCGCCGGCGGCCTGCTGGAAATAGTAGGCGTGGTTGGTGACATCTACATCGGGATGAATCTCATCCACGCGTGGCAGCGGGTGGAGCACGCGCATGTGGGGGCGGGCGTTGTGCAGATGGGCCGCGTTGAGACGATAGATGCCTTTGACTTTCTCATACTCGGCTTCGTCGGGCAGGCGCTCACGCTGGATGCGCGTGCAGTAGAGAATGTCCACCTGGGGGATGACGTCCTCCAGTCGCTGGTGGACCTGGTGGGGCCCATAGGACTTAGGCAGGGCCAGAGATTCGGGACTGATGCAGTGCAATTGCACTCCCGGATAAAGCGAGAGGGCGTCCACCAGACTGTGGACGGTGCGGCCGTACTTCAAATCCCCCATGATGCCGATGGAAAGGTTTTCGATGCGTCCCTGGGTGGCTCGGATGGCATAAAGATCCAGAAGAGTCTGAGTGGGATGCTGGTTCTTGCCGTCGCCCGCATTGATGATGGGCACATCGCTGACGTCGGCCGCCCAGCGGGCGGCGCCGTCGCGGGGATGGCGCAAGACGATAGCGTCGCAGTAGGCGGAGAACATTTTGATGGTGTCGTGGAGACTCTCGCCCTTGGCTACCGAGCTGCCTTCACCGCTGGAAAAGCCCGCTTCACTGCCGCCCAACTGGTGGACGGCGGTCAGGAAGCTGTTGCGCGTACGCGTACTGGCTTCATAAAATAATAGCGCCACCTGTCGATGTTCCAGGTGGCGCCCTCGATGGTTCTCGAGCTTGTGAGCCGTGTCCAAAACCAGTTCGATCTCGGCTCTGCTTAAATCGCGAATGGAGACCAGACTGCGATTCTTGAGCATAGGCACCTCCGACCGGTGACTGTGGGGTGCCTTGGCCAAATCCCTTGCGAAAGTTTATTCGTAGTTCTTCTTCGACTTCTTCTCTTTCTTGAGTTTGGGATCGGCTTTGGGCTTTTTCACTTCTTTCTTCGCTTTTTGGTCTTTCTGAGCCATGCTGTGCTCCTTCCAGCGGAACGGTTTGGTTCTGGAGGATTCCATCCAGGGCGGGGGGTGCCCTTCCGTGTAAGGAGAAAGGCTGGGGGTGTGGTGGATCTTCTGGCTCTGGTTGGCAGTTCCGCGGCTACCTGTGGGGCCGGCTTTTTATCCGCCCGATGATAGTATCTTGCTGCAGAATTCGGGCCAGGTGCAGCTCCGCTGGACGCGCCCCGGCAAGAAATTCGTGGTGCGCTTCTGGCAGGGTGAGGTGCTGCAGTCGCAGGTTACCACCACCGAGAGAAGCTTTCCCGTTTCGGTGGAAAGCGGCGGGACTTATCTCTGGTCGGTCCAGTCCACGGCCGGAGGTCCTGTAGAGAATCATGCTTTTTCCGTGGCCGGCAGTTTTGCCTACCATTCGGACGGGCGGTCGGGCACTGCCAGCGACGTTCGGGGGTTGCCGGGCAGCAACGGCGGGCAACTGCGCGTGGAGTTGGTGCGCGATGAGCATGGCATGAATCTCTACATCGTGGAGCGCCAGGCGAGCCGCCGTTACCTGTTTTGTGAACCCGGCCTGCGTTTCTTGATCACGGCCCGGGGTGGAAACGGAAGCGATGGTGCAGCCGGACGCGACTTTTCCAGCCATCCTCAGGGGTATGACGGGGGAGCAGCCGGTTGGGGAGGAAATATCCGCGTGCTGACTCGCAACGCGCCCTGGCGGGACTACCTGGATCTGGACGTGACGCCGGGCCAGGCCGGCCGGGGTGGAAGGGGCGGCTTCTATCAGGATGGCGACGACATTGTCCAGGCTCCAGACGGCGCAGCCGGCCGGCCGGGGCAGGGCGGGCGAGTGGATACCCGGTTGGAACCGTGATCCCACTCGGCGGGTATGCCGGTAACCAAAAGGCCGGGCGGGGAACCTGAGCTGGATTTTCCCGGGTTGCTTCCAGTAGACCCACTTTGGAGGAACCTATGCGAAAATTACCCTGGATTTTGCCACTGTGCGCGGCCCTTACCCTGCTCAGCACCGACGCCGCGCTGGCCAAGCAGAAGAAGAAAGAACCTTTCTTTCCGAATATCAATGTTACCACTCAGAACCAGAACTCGGTGCTGGGCTTCCCACTGAACCAGAATAGCCAGACCTATTCTCTGAATAAACGCGGGATCCAGTACAAGACCAACCAGGGCGATTGGTTCAGCCGTAATTCCAGCACCATCGGTGTGAAGCGCAACGGCCAGGTCAACATCAATCAGAAGTCCAACAACGGCTGGCCCTTCTAGAGGCGGCCCAGCTTGCGCAGCATACGGCGCAGCTCCGGTTCCACCTCGTCGGCCATCCTTTCATAACCTTTGTCGTTGGGGTGAATGGCGTCGGATTTGAGGTCCGCCCTGGTCAGGATGTCGCTCAAGGCGTTGGCCACCAGTCCGGTATGGCGAAGGTCGGCCAGCTTGCGGTAGCGCCCGGCGGCTTTGTTGGAGAAGAGTCCGTTCTGCACTCCGATCAATAACACCGGGGTTTGCTGCGCTTGCACCGAGGTAATGATGCGGTCCAGGTTGGCGAAGGTTTCGTCGAGGGGGACCTTTTGCATGAAGTCGTTACCGCCCAACTCGACCAGCACCAGCGCGGGTTTGAGGTCCAGGACGTCTTTCTGGAGGCGGTCCAGGGCCATTTTGCTGGTGTCTCCGTTGACGCCTTTGTTGACGATTTCAATCCCCAGGCGTTTCTGCAGCACGCAAATATAGCCGTGGTTGCTTTCCGCGCCCAGTCCGTAAGAAAGGCTATCGCCAAGCACGACGATGGGGCCGGACCTGGGAGTCAGAAAGTCAATGCGGCGCGGCCAGAGCCACCACAGCAGGGCGACCAGAAAAAAGACCCCCAGGGCCAGTTTCTGCTTAATAGCCCACCAGCTTATCGCTAACCGGGTCGTAGATGGCGGGGGGTTTGGGTTTGAGCGATTCCATTTCCTTAGATACCCAATTCTGGAGCTTTTCCACTGGTTCCCGACGCCCGTGTTCCCAATCTTTGATACGCTGCAGTAAATCGGTTCCGCTCACGCAGAGAGCCTCGGGATCGTTGCGCTTGAGCACGATTTGCTCGGCGTAATCCTCGATCATCGGGCGATAGTAGTTGACGATGCTGGCGGCCGCCCGGTCGGCTGTCTTGGTAAAGCGGTCTTCATCCTCTTCAGCCAGCCTCAGCGTATTGCCGGACATGGCGTTGTTCGGGTTAAACGGTCCCAGGTTTTGGCCCATCCCTTTCAGGCGCACGGCTTCCTGAGTCAGCCGGGTGGCATTGAGGATGTCGTCGGCCGGTCCGGCCGTGAGTTGGCCGCCGCCGCACTGGTTCTCGGCGGCTCGCCCGGCCAGATTGGAGGACACTTCGGCAAAGTAATATTCAAAGCTGGAGATCGGATTGCCGGAGTTCTTCAGGAAGACGGCCGCATTGGAGCCGCCCCGGGGGGCGAAACTGAGGCTGTCGATAGCTTGGGGTAGATGTTCCGGGTGACCGGTACGCTCGGCCAGTTGCTGGAAAAGGTGGCGCACCACCACGTGGCCGAGTTCGTGGCAAACGGTGACGCGAAAATTGGCATCGTCCAAAGTAACCGGCCCGGCCGCGCCAAAGACCTTTTCCAGGCGTGCCTGGCGGCCCGATTGAGGGGTGATAAGGCCTTGGGGGGAGGCTTTTTGAGCCAGCTCGACCAGTTGACTGGTTTGATCACCCCGGGTCGCCTCGGCCATTTCTTGCAAGGCTTGGGGGTCGGCCTGGATATTGCGCTGCCGGCAGATGCTTTGGAGAATTTCCAGGCGCTCTTCGGGCCCTGACGGCGTCTTGACTTCGATCTTCTGGAAGAGTTCACTGGCTTCGCGATCGACGATTTCCGGGCGGCTGGTGGTGGCCACCACCACCACTCTGGGATTTTCTTTTAAATTGCGGCACAGACAGGCCAGCAGTTGATGCTGGCGGGTGCTGACTTCGCCAGCTTCGCTGCTGCGCACGCGGGCGGCCAGATCGAGATCTTCCAGGGCCAGCAGGCTGACGCCGTGCGGACTCTGGTCGGCCAGTTGAGTGGCCTGACTGAAGTAAGCCTGCAGGTTGTCGGAGTTCAGAGCGTCCGCTTCCACGCCCACGGTGGCGATGTTGGCATTCTGAAGATCGCCGGCCAGACCGCGCAATAGAGTGGTTTTACCCGAGCCGGAATTACCGCACAGGAGTACGGGCCAGCCTTTGTGGTTCTGCTCTAGAGCTTGGGCCAGGGTTTGCAGGGCTTGGCGAGCGGCCGGTTGACCCCCCAGAGTTTTTAAGCTGTAGTTCTGACTGTTGACCAGGGCTGACTGTGGCCGGTTCAGGGGCGAGAGTTCAGGGAAGGAGTAAATCGTTACGGTATCTTCCCTAAGGTTGGAGACCTGGGCTTGCTTGCGCGGGGGCTCTGTAAAAGGAGCGATAATTCCCTGAGAATGGATCTTCACCCGATGAATGTAGTGCTGGAGCCTGAAAAGGGCCTGAATTGCGACTGTCGAGGATTTTACAAGAAGTTTACAAACGCTTTACTTCCTGTCTTTATACTTCCGTGATTTTCGAGGGATAACTCTCTTGCACACGATACACTGAATAAAAGCCGGGAGGTAACGAGACACTATGGCAATCGGAAACATCACGAATTTCAACCAGCAGGCAATGGACCAGCAGATGCTGCTCAACTCGATGCGCCGCGCCCAGATGATGGGTGGCTTCCAGGGGCCGGGTTTTTTCCCGCAACAGCCCCCGATGTGGCAGCAGGGTCACGGCAATCTGCCCTACGCTCAGGTTGGAGACGGTGGTTTCCTCGGATTGCAGCAGCGCGGCGGTTACGCTACCGATCTCAATGGCAACGGCCGCTATGACGCCGGTCAGGACGGCGTGCTGGCGATGGACCTGAATCGCGACGGAAAGATTGACCGTAGCGAGATCGAAGGCAGCCGCCGGCGCCTGATGTCGATGGGCGGCAACTATGACTTCAATGGCGACGGCCGCGTAGGCCTGCTCGAGCGCGTGCAGGGCCGGGCCTTCAGCCGCGAGATGCGCGCCCGCGATCAGGACGGTGACGGCCGCCTGTCGCAGTGGGAGTTTGCCCAGTCGGGCGGACGCGTGCTGGTGGATCAGAATCGCGACGGCAAGTTCCAGCCCTGGGAGCAGCACAGCCCCTTCAATTTCCCCACCCCTGGTTTCGGCCGCGGCTCGGTCGGAACCATCGACCCCTTCCATAACTTCACCGGCGTCAACCACCGCGGCAACGTCTGGGGCGGCGGTTTCCCCGGCGGTTTCCCCGGCGGCTTCCCCGGCTTCGGCGGTGGCTTTGGTGGCGGTTTCTACTAATCGAATTTCATAAGGCCTGACATTGCGGCCGCGGGGCTTACTCCGCGGCCGTTTTGCCTGGCTCCATCGATCGAGATCGACCTGCTTGAGCGCCTCGAGCTCGGTCTGAGAAAGTCCGTGGCTTTTTCGATGATTTCCAAGGCGATGCCCTGTCCCAGTAGCCCCAGGCAGCCTCCTGCCGGCCTCTGAGGAGACCCTCTTCCAGGCCTCGGGCCTCGGCGGTGCGCAACCGACTTATTTCATCGCGCTCCGCCTTTTCGCGGGCCTCGATCAGTTCGCGAATGGATAGGCGCGGCGCATTCTTCCAAAGACATAGGGATGCCCTCCTCTTGAGCCAGATTGTCGGGAAGCGGCAAGGTTTCGTCGCTGTAGAGATCGGCAAATTTCAAAAATAGAGCCAACGCTCGAAACGGGTTTTGCAGCGAGTGGGGCTTGGACTTGCGGAACTTTCTCGACTCCACGTAATGTAGCTCGAGAATATCACTCAAGGCGAATCGTAGAGTGTCAGGACGGCGGGAGAATATGCCTGATTTTGAGGAGATCCAGGAGTTGTTGTAGGGAGCGTTCCAGGGGCTGTAGGGGCAGGTGCAGTTCCGGGTTTTGAGGCTTTTCGTAGGGCGAGGAAATACCCGTGAATTCGGGGATTTCGCCCCGTTGAGCGCGGGCGTAGAGGCCTTTAGGATCGCGGCGCAGACACTCTTCCAGGGGACAGTCGAGGAAGATTTCCAGAAAACGGCCGGGCTCGATTCTTTGGCGTGCCTGCTGGCGATCTTCGGCGAAGGGTGAGATGAAGCTGGCCAGCACGATGTGGCCGTGCTCAAAAGCCAATCGGGCCACTTCGGCGGCGCGGCGCACGTTTTCTTTGCGGGCGGCCTGGCTGAAGGGCAAGTCGGAATTCAAGCCGTGGCGCAGATTGTCGCCGTCCAGGCTGAAAGTGTTGCAGTTCTGGGCGAAGAGGAGCTTTTCCAGTTCCTGGGCGAGGGTGGATTTACCCGAGCCGGAGAGGCCGGTGAACCACAGTACGCAGGCCAGATGCCCTTGCCGTTGCTCGCGTTGGACCCGGTCGATCGAGGCCTGATACGGGTAAATCCGCTGGTCTTTTTCGGGATCAAGGGCGGCTCCGCGGATCATCCCGGCGGCCACGGTGTGGTGGGACTGGGGGTCGACCAGCGCCAGGCTGCCGGTTTCGCGATTGCGGTCGTAAGGATCAAAAAAGACGGCTTCGCTGCACACCAGGCGGACCCGCCCGATTTGATTGAGCTCGAGAGTTTGGGCCGGTTGGCGGTGGAGACTGTCCACGTCTAACTGATAGTGCACGTGCTCTACCTGGCAGCGGATTTTGCGCGAGGTGTGCAGTAGCCAGTAGGGAGTATGGACCTGCAACGGGCGGGCGTCGGTCCAGCACAGGTTGACGTCCAGGCGCGTGGCCCGTTCCGGTTGGTTGGCGGTGCGCGCCACCATAGTGCCGCGAGCGGCCTCCCGCTCGTCTTGCAGAGTGAGAAGGACGGATTGGCCGGCCACCGCTTCGTCCAGTTCGCCTCCCGGGCCCAAAATGGTCCGGATGGTGGTGGTGGTTTCAGCGGGCAATAAAGTCACCTGTTGACCCGGACGGATCCTTCCGGAAAGGACGCGTCCGGCCAGACCTCTAAAATCCTGATGGGGACGGACTACGCATTGCACGGCCAGGCGGAAATCCACCTGATTGAGCAAACTGCCCAGATGGACGTGCTGTAAGTGATGCAGCAGGGTGGGGCCGTCGTACCATTCCATGTGAGCGCTCTTGTGGACGATATTGTCGCCTTCCAGAGCGCTGACCGGGATGGTCACGATGCTGGCGATCTTAAGGCGGTCGGCGTAGTCGTAAAAATCCTGTTCAATACGTTGAAAAACGTTTTGCTGGAATTCGACGGTGTCCATTTTATTGACGGCCAGCACGATTTGCGGGACCCCCAGCAGAGAACAAAGCAAAGTGTGGCGCCGCGTCTGACTGGTCACCCCCTTGCGCGCGTCGACCAGGATCACGGCCAGGTCGGCGGTGCTGGCTCCCGTCAGCATGTTGCGGGTGTACTGCTCGTGCCCGGGGGTATCGGCCAGGATGAATTTCCGTCCCTGGATTTCAAAATAGCGGTAGGCGACGTCGATAGTGATTTTTTGCTCGCGTTCGTCACGCAGGCCGTCGGTCAAGTAAGCCAGATCGGTCAGACCTTGGAGCACGTCACTGGGGATGAGTTCTTTATCGTGCAGGAGGCGCCCGATCAAGGTGCTTTTGCCGTCGTCGACGCTGCCGGCCGTCACGAAACGCAGCATCAGAAATAGCCCAATCTTTTGCGGTCCTCCATGGCGGCCTGACTGCGTTGATCGTCGGCCCGCGTGCCGCGTTCACTTGCCCGGGTTGTTTCCAATTCGTGAAGGATTTCTTCGACGGTGCGCGCCCGGGAACGGATCGCTCCGGTACAGGTCATGTCGCCGATGGTGCGGAAGCGAACGAGCTCTTCCCGGCCCTGCTCGTCCGCCAGCAACTGGGAATTCACCCGCCGGGGCCGAGCGAAATAGAGCGAAGGTACTTCGATCTGATAGCGCTGGATATATCTCCAGATATCCAGTTCGGTCCAGTTGCTCAACGGAAAAACACGGAAGTGTTCGTGGGGATGATGGAAGGCATTGACCAGATTCCAGAATTCCGGCCGTTGCTCCTTGGGACGCCACTGCCCGTGCTGGTCGCGATGGGAGAAGAAGCGTTCCTTGGCGCGTGCCTTTTCTTCATCCCGGCGGGCGCCTCCCAACAGCCCGTCCAGGCGGTGTTCGGCCACCGCCTCCAGCAGGGTCACGCTCTGGGCCGCGTTCCGGCTGGGCCGGGGGCCTGCTTCTTCGTGCACGGTCCCCCGATCGATCGAGTCCTGCACTCGGGCCACGATCAGACGGGCCTTGAATTCTTGCACGAAGCGATCACGAAATTCCAGGGTTTCTGGAAAGTTGTGGCCGGTATCCACGTGCAGCAAGGGACAGGGTAGGTGCAGAAAAGCCTGGCGGCAGAGATGCGCCAGCACGATGGAGTCTTTGCCTCCCGAGAAGAGCAGCGCGGGTCGTTCCAGTTGGGCCACAGCTTCGCGTAGATAGTAGATGGCTTCGTGCTCGAGGAGGTTGGCCACGCACGGCTATTGGGTGGCGATTCTTGAATTCCTGTGCAAGGCATTGGTGGGATCGTTGCGAAACGCTGAGCTTATGAGGCGGGCCTTGCTTACAATGATGAGCGCCAGCCGCTTCGCGGCCTGGCTGGTGCTCTGGATAGGGCTGATGGTGGCCTGGGCCCAGCCCCATCGCGGTCTGCTGGTGGTTTTTGACTCGGCTCAGACGGGGCAATCGCTGCGCCATAAACAGTTAGTCGAACTGCTGAGGCAGAAAAGGGCCGAGGGTCATTTTGCCGGCACCGGGTTGGAGCAGTACTTCCAAATTTACGATTTCGCCGAATCCCGGATGGCGGCCAGCCTCAAGCGGATGGGTGTGGCTCGCAACGGTACTTATCTGTGCCTGACGCAACTGGACGGGAAGGACCGGCCGGTCAAGGTATCCTGGCGAATTGCTTATACTTCCGCTTCCGAGGCCCTGGCCGCTCTCGACGGTCAACTGGGATTGATTTTGTCCCCGTCCCCCTCGCCAACTCCATCCCCGTCCCCCACTTCGGCGCAGGCTCCGGAGCGCTTGCTTATCGGCACCGATTTGCCGGCGGGGGCCATGCTGGAGTCGCCTAACCAGCGCTTCCGGCTGGCCGTGCAAAGCGATGGTAATTGCGTCTTGTATCGGGTGGATGGAGCCAGTTTGAAGCCGCTCTGGGGAACCGAAACGCGTGGCGCGGGGGTGCGCCTGCGGCTGGATAGTCGAGGTCGAATGTTGATTCTGTCGGCCACCGGAGAGACGATCTGGTCGTCCCCGGAGCAGTCTCCTGGCGACTACCAACTGCAGGTCCAGGACGACGGGAATCTCGTAATCTATCGCCGTCAAGGGAACCATGGCCAACCGGTTTGGAGCCCGGTACGCTAATTTGACAAAATAATATTAACAGTGTTAAGTTGCTTGTATGGAAGTTTTTTACCTGGTAGGGTTTCTCACTGCGATGGGCTTGCTGCTGCCGGCCCCCTACTACCTCACCGGCAATTGCCTGCTCTGGGTCGCCCACCGCTGGCCCGACCCGCGCTTGCCTGAAGCGGCCCGGGCCGTGCGCCGGGCCGCCTGGGCCTGTCTTTTCCTCACGATGCTGTTGGGTCTGGCTTTTTCCGGCTGGTGCTACTATAAGTCGGTAACCTATCAGCGGGGCCCGTGGTTGGATTTTGGCGCGGAACTCTGGGGACTCAGTTGTTTTTTGCCTTTGCTGGCGCTCATCCAGGTCGTGGTGGCGGTCCTCACTCCGGTGCGGGTTTCGCTTGCCCCGACCGCCGACGACTTCGGCTTCCGGCGTCACTAAACGAAAAAGGGCCCACTCTCGCGAGTGCGCCCTTTTTTGGTAGGAGAACGAACTACTTGTCTTTGAAGCCGGCTTTGCTGGCCAGAGCCGCGTGAGCGGCGGCCAGGCGGGCGATGGGCACGCGGAAAGGCGAGCAGCTCACGTAGTCGAGTCCAAGGGTGTGGCAGAAGGCCACAGACTCGGGCTCGCCGCCGTGTTCACCGCAGATGCCCACCTCCAGCTGGGGGTTGGCGGCGCGGCCTTCTTCCACGGCCAGCTTCATGAGACGGCCGACCCCGACGGTATCGATGACCTGGAAGGGATCGTTCTTGAGGATCTTTTCTTCCAGGTAGACCGGGATGAAGGTTCCGGCCGCGTCGTCACGGGAGTAGCCCAGCGTGGTCTGGGTCAGGTCGTTGGTACCGAAGCTGAAGAAGTCGGCATTCTTGGCCAGGTCACCGGCCACTACAGTGGCGCGGGGCAACTCGATCATGGTGCCGATCTTGTGCTTGACCTGAATGCCGCGTTTCTCCTGAACTTGCCTGGCCACGGTTTCCACCAGGTTGCGGGTAAAGCGCATCTCCTCGACGGTTCCGACTCCGGGGATCATGACCTCGGGGCGAGCGTCGATGCCGGCCTTGACCAGGTCACAGGCGGCTTCGAAGATGGCCTGCACCTGCATCTTGTAGATTTCGGGGTAAACGATTCCCAGACGGCAAACGCGCAGGCCCAACATCGGATTGAATTCCTTCATCGATTCAACGCGGTGCAGCATCTCCTCGAGGGATTCCAGCGTAGCATTGCGGTCCTCGCGGCGGTGGCGGACTTCTTCCAGCACCTTGTTGTAGCTGTCGGGGGCATGGTCGCGCACGGTGCGCAGACGGGCCACGTCCACCAGCAGCTCGCTGTGAGCCGGCAGGAATTCGTGCAGCGGCGGGTCGAGCAGGCGGATGATCACCCAGTGACCGGCCATGGCCTTGAGGATACCGTGGAAGTCTTCACGCTGGATAGGCAGCAGCCTGGCCAGGCAATCGGTGTAGATCTTCCAGGGGCCGGCCTTCCTGGCGATGGCTTCGTCCAGGGCCGCCTTGGCGTCGCTATGGCGGCGGGTGCCTTCGACCTGCTCGCTCAGCTCTTTGTGAGCACGCAGTTCCTGGCGATGCAGGGCTTCGGCCTTGGGAGCGCTGAGGATCATTTCCTGAACGATGGGCAGGCGGTCGCGTTCCATGAACATGTGCTCGGTGCGGCACAGGCCCACGCCGGTGGCGCCGAAAGCACGGGATCGTTCGGCGTCTTTGGGGGTATCGGCGTTGGCGTAGACGCCGAGTTTACGGAATTCGTCGGCCCAACCCAGCAGAAGCTTGGTTTCGGCGGTCAGCTCGGAAGCTTCCTGAAGCTGAGTGTGGCCCAGGTAAACTTCGCCGGTACCGCCGTCAAACGTCAGCCACTCGCCTTCGCCGAAGGTCTGATCGTTGACGGTGACCTTTTTCTTGTCCAGGTCGATACGCAAGGCTTCGCAACCCACGATACAGGGAATGCCCCAGCCGCGCGCCACCAGGGCGGCGTGCGAGGAAGGCCCACCGGTCGAGGTCAGGATTCCTTTGGCCACAGCCATACCGTGCGCGTCGTCGGGAGTCGTTTCGGGGCGCACCAGGATGACCGGGTGTCCCTTGGCGGCTTCTTCAACCGCGTCATTGGCTTCGAAAACCACTTTGCCGCAGGCGGCGCCGGGGGCGGCACCGGTACCTTTGGCCAGGTAGCGGCCGGCGGCGTGGGCGGCTTTCTTGGCTTCGGCCGGGATCGAGGGGTGGAGGAGTTGATCAAGCTGGCCGGGAGCCACGCGCAACACCGCGTCTTCACGGCTGATCAGCTTTTCTTCCACCATGTCGCTGGCGATCTTGATGGCCGCCTGGGCGGTACGCTTGCCCGTGCGGGTCTGCAGCATGTAGAGTTTACCTTTTTCGATGGTGAACTCCATGTCTTGCATTTCTTTGAAGTGCAGTTCCAGGTTCTTGGAGACTTCCAGCAACTGCTTCCACATCTCGGGAGCCTCGCTGGCCAGAGCCTCCAACGGCTTGGGGGTGCGGATACCGGCCACGACATCTTCGCCCTGGGCGTTGGTCAGGTAGTCGCCGACCGGGACTTTGGCGCCGCTGTTGTAGTCGCGGGTGAAAGCCACACCGGTGCCGCAGTCGTCGCCCATATTTCCAAAAACCATCGACTGGACGTTGACGGCCGTACCGAGATCATGCGCGATTTTTTCCTTATCACGGTAGACCATGGCGCGCGGGTTGCGCCAACTGCGGAAGACCGCTTCCACCGAGAGGCTGAGCTGTTCGAAGACGTCGGTGGGGAAGTCGCGATTGGCTTCGGCTTTGAACTTGGCCTTGAACTCGTCGACCAGTTGCTTGAGGGCGGCAGCCGGGATCAGGCTGTCCTCGGTGATGTTGAGTTCTTTCTTTTTCTTCTGCAGCAGTTTGTCGAAGTCGTGCTTGGACAGGCCCATGACCACATCCGAGAACATCATGATAAAGCGGCGATAGGCATCGTAGGCAAAGCGCTCGTCGCCACTCTGCTCGATAAGTCCCTGGACGGTTTCATCATTCAAGCCCAGGTTGAGGACGGTGTCCATCATGCCCGGCATGGAGAACTTGGCGCCCGAACGCACCGAGACGAGCAGGGGGTTTTTACGGTCGCCGAAGCCTTTGCCCATCTTCTTTTCGATGGCGGCCATGGCCGTTTTGAGCTCGTCCTGCATATCGGCCGGGAATTTGTTGCCGGCATTGAGGTAGACGTTGCAAACCTCGGTGGTGACCGTGAAGCCGGGAGGAACCGGGAAGCCCAGACGGGTCATTTCGGCCAGATTGGCGCCTTTGCCGCCCAGGATGTCGCGCATCTTGGCGTCGCCTTCGTCGAAGAGGTAAACGGCTTTGCCGTTGGTCAGTTTGGATTTCCAGTCTTTAGTGAGAGTATCCGTCACGCTTGTGTTACCTTTGCTGTGTAGAATCAAGAGAAGAGTAGACTGAGGGCTTTTACCCTTCATGTCATGAGTATTCCTCCTGGACAAAGAGGGGGGTC